>CAWKDG010000016.1:0-18326 GCA_963848355.1 uncultured Acidimicrobiaceae bacterium | reverse complement strand
GGCCGTGCGGCGGCGTGCGGCCGGCCGGGAAGGCCTCATGGGCCTCGTCGACGAAGAGCATGGTGCGGGGGTGGGAGTAGGCGAGGCCGACGACCCGGTCGAGCTCGTCGAGGTAGTCGGGGGAACCGAAGTCGGGGATGTAGCGGAACGTCTTCGGCTTGTGCTTCTCCTCGAGGGACTCGAAACTCTGCCCGGGCCACCGGCTCGGGACCGGCTCCTCGAGGTCGATGGTGTCCTCGGGGGCCTTGATGTCGTGGTTCGGGTCGACGAGCACCCGGTCGAACGGGTACGACTCGAAAAGCAGGTAGGCGAGCTCCGTTTTCCCGCTCCCCTTCTTGCCCACCACGGCGATCTGCGTGGGTTTGTGAGGGTCGAGCTCCCCCGGCTCGTCCTCCTCAGTCGCCATCGAGATCCCGCTCGAGGTCGGGGTACGACCGGCGCCACCGCACTATTAGCTCCACCGACGCCGGCGGGTCCTCGTCGTCGGGGTCCAGGTCGTAGAAACGGGCGTCGCTCCGAGAGGGGTGGTGGGCCTGGTGCTGGCTGCCGTCCTCGAGGTGGCCGTCCCCGAGCTCGCACGGGAAGAGAAGGGCCCCGACGTCAGTCTGGGCTAGGAGGGCGTACTGGCAGATCCCCACCGATCAGATGTCCGGCGACAGGAAATCGGGGGGAGCCGGAGCGGCTGGTTCTGTGTCGTAGTGGGCCAACGGCGGGGGCCCCTGGCCGGCCGGCTGCACCATTGTCCGCGGGGGTGTCGCCACCGGCTCCGGCTCGGAAGAGTGCGGTACCGGAGCCGGCGACGAATGGTCGGCGGGGATGCCGGCGGCGATGCGCTCGGCCTCGTCGAGGTCGACACCCATCCCGTTGCGCACCACGTAGCCGAGGGCCGTGGCACCCATGACGAGGATGTCGGCGCCGTCGGTGTCGCCGGCGAGCTCCTCGGGCACTCTGCGCGCCGCGATGCGCCCCATGGCGTCGCCGAAGGCCTGGGCCTCGTCCTCGGTGGCGAGCCAGAGCCGCGTGTTGGTGTGGCTCCGTCGCTGCGCCGCCTTGTTCACCAACACGCCGGCGACGTGGAAGGCGCCGGCGCCGAGACCGGCGAGGGCCTCGTCGAGCTCCTCCGAGATCTCGGGCGGTTGTCGGCCGCCGTCGTCGCCGTCGGCGTCAGTAGATGTCGTCGACGACGTCGAAGCCGACGGAGGGATAGGGCGGGTCGGCGACGTCGGGGATGACGGGCTCGGGGGCGACGTCGTCGATGGGTCCAGGGTCGCGGCCGGGTCGAGGTCGCGCGGGGTCGGGTTGCGTGACGGGTCGGTCGGGCTCAGGGTCCGGAACCCGGGGACCGCTTCGAGGCCGTCGTCCTCCGGCCGCCCCGCCGCTTGGCTTGGCTGTGGCATAGCCCTTCACCTTTCGTATGGTCCGGCCGGGGCGACCCGGCGGGCGAGTGGGCGCCGGCGTGGCCCCGGCCGGCGGTTCCGACTGCACCCGCCTGGCCACCAGGCTCCGGCCGCACTTGGGGCACGGTCCCCGCCAGGTCGTCCGGCCGGAGGGGGCCTCGGTGTCGAGCACCTGCCCGCACCGGCACTCGGCGCGGACTTTCACCCCTCTCGGCGGCGTCACGGGGTAACCCTGCACGTCAGAGGCCAGGTCAGGGAACTGACCAAATCGCCGAATCGTCCCGGTCAGGGCACTTTCCGGTGGTCAAGAAATCGTCCCGACCGGTCGAATCAGAGGTGTGACCTCTGGGGAGAGCTCCGATTACGAGGCGCGCCTGGTCAAGGCCGCCGATGCCGTCCAGGCGTCGCTCGACGTGTGGGAGGACAACGTCGAAGAGCGCGACGCCATCATCCTCGAGGCGCTCGACCGGGGGGCCGAGCAGCGCACCGACGTGGCCCGGTGGGCCGGGGTGTCACGGACCCGGGTCACGCAGATCGTGGCCCGACGGGCGGCCGAACAGTGAGCGGGTGGAGGGCGAAGGCGCCCCGCTGCCCCTGGTGCGAGGAGGGGCTCGACGGGGCAGCCGAGCGCGCCACGGCGTTCCGGGTACACGTCGTGACATGCTCTAAGGCCCCCGACCGGGTGCGACTACCCCGGGTGGCAGATCTCCTTCACCATCTCACCGCCGGCTCCTGGGATGGTCTGGACCGAAAGCCTCGAGGCGCCCGGGTCGGATCACCTGCTTCGGCTTCGGGCGAGCGGCGTCTTCGATGATGGCCACGTTGAAGAGCTTGAGCATCTCGGCCACCTCCGGCCGCTGACGGAGCTCCACCGACTCTTCCCGGGTCGGCCGGCGCACGATGCCCACGGGGGCCCCTTCGTCGTCGAGGGTGAAGTCGATCACCATAAGGGACCCGCACCCCCCGCAGATCACGGGGTCGCCGAGGTCGGGGTTCTCCCCGGCCGGCGACGTGAGCGCCGGGCACGCGCAGAAGACGCACGCGGCCACTAGGACCCCGGGACGAGAGCCCCCAGATAGAGCCCGGGCACGCGGAGGATCTGGTCGACGAAGCCGTCGAGCGAGCTCTGGGACCTCCCACGGAACGTTCCCCACTCGCTGTTGGCGACGGCATAGAAGGTCTCGCACATGCAACCGCCGTCGGCCAGCCACTCTCGGATCGGCCCGAACCCCCCCTCCGTCGGCTGCAGGAGCACGGCCAGCGTGGCGTGCCAGCCGATCTCGACCGTCTCGTAGTTCTGGACGCCTTCGCCGTTGCCCAGGTCGTTGAAGTCGGTCGAGCCGGGAACGCGAAGCGTGCAGCACAGGGGATTGTTACGGGGCCCCTCGAGGGCGATGTCGGGGGAGAATTCGCCGGCGGCCCAGCCGGCCAGACCTAATTGGTTGGTCGCGGTGAACGCGATACGTTTCTCACCGGCGAAAGAGGCGAACCCGCTCGCCCACACGCCACGCGTGATCACGCGACGGCCGCCAACGGGTCGGTCGAAGCCGCCACCGGTGAACTAGATGGCAGATACATTATCGGCGCTAAGGCCCGAATTGCTTCCTTCGCCGCGGCCCGGGCTCGGCTTCGAGGATGGCCGTTTCGGACCAGGGCCAGCTCGACGGCCTCTCTGTCTACGTTCGTAGACTGCCGGCGCTTCGGCCCCGGGTCGAGCTTGAGCTCTCCGATGATCTTGCGATACCGGGACCGCGTCGGCGCGCTGGTCGGGTCGGGGCGCCCCGCGGCTTTCGCCTCGAGCCATGCTCTGATGCCGGCGATTTGGCGCCACGCATAGCCCTCGGTCTCGAGGGCCTCGAGGAGCCGGCCCATCCGGCGGGCAGCGACGGGGTCCGATGGGATGAACGGGCCCTCGACGCCGATGCTGCGGGGGTTCACCTTCGTGGCCATGCCTCACGCCTCCAGTCGGTCAAGTTCATTCTGGCACGCCGCCAATTCAGCGAGAAGGTCTTTCCGGGAGGGATCGTCTTCGGCGACCTCTCCCACCAGGCGCTCGAGGTAAGCGATCCGCCGGCGCACGGCGAGCTCGTCGACGGGCGCCTGGGGGCGTTCGGGGGCGTAACCGGCCGCCCGCCCCTCGACCCAGGCGACCGACTCCTCGAGGCCGGCCAGCCTGCCCAGGGAGCGGAGCTCCGTGATTAGGGGCTCGACGTCCTGCAGGTCTTCCACCACGCGCCGCAGCCGCTTCGAGAATTCGGAGCCGCCGAAGACAGCCTGGACTCCCGAGGCGACGGCGACCGACTGACACAACCGCGTGTGACGATCTACGAGTTCGGCTTTGTCGATCAGAGCTTTTTTGCTCTCTGGGCCTAAGAGAGAAGCTTTAGCTTCTAAAGGCAAGGTATAGGGGACCTCGTCGTCGTGCGCCATGCCGCGCGGCTCGTCGGTGTTTTCCCAGGTCGCTGAATCGTTAGCCGCGCGCGGTTTGCGTCCAGCCGCGCGAAAGTCGACATAGAAGTCCAGGTGGGCTCCCGGGGGGAGACGGAATTCGGGCTCCTCGCGCGGCTGGACAAGCCTCAGACCTGGGGATCGCGCGGCTAGCGCAAACCGCGCGCGGCTAGAGCACGAGCAAAACTCGATTGCGTGGGCCACGCTGTAGCCCGACCGGCGCCACGGCATCCGCCAGTGCCGGACGTCGAGGGTGAAGGTCCACAGGTCGGCCCGGCGCCCACCTCCCCCGCGGTAGCGGGTAACCACCTTCGCGTCCTCGAGGTCGACGAGACGGCGCCAGGCCCGGCCCGCCTCCCCCGCCGTCAGGCCGAGTCCCTGCAGCCGAGAGCGGCTCACGGCGACGGGGCCGCCTTCGTTGGCAGCCTGCAGCTCGGCCAGCGTCCAGAGCACGCGGTCGGCGGCCGGCTCGCGCTCGAGGAGCAGGTGTTCGGCCACGTAGGGCCAGTGTTGGGCTATGTCCAGGGCGGTGATCATGGACAGATAGCTAACGCTACGTTAGGGTGGGTTTGGTGGATGGTCGAGACGAGGCGGTGCAGCGCAAGATCAAGGTCGCCCTGGCCATGACGGACCGTCTGACGAAACTCCGGGAGACCGAGGTCTTCCGGTTCCTGCTCACGTGCGACGTCGGCTTCCTCGAGGACCTCGTCGAGCGTTTCGACGACGACCGCACCTGGGCACGGCCACGTCGGCTGGCGCAACGGGTTGGCCGTATGAGTTGCCGAGCGTGCGACGAGGCCACCGACGGCGCGGAGACGCCTCAACCGCCGCAATACTTCGTCCGCATCGGCAACGCAAACGTTCGCATAGTCGGATGCTCCCAACACGTGGAGGAGCTAATCCGCCGGCTGCGGTTTTTCCACGAAGCCCCCACCTCGACGGTGCTATGAAGACTTCGGTCGTGACATACCTCGACGTTGCCGAGGAATCCCTCGACGTCGCCCTGGCGGCCGTCCAGGGTCGCCTCGGGCCCGACGTCGAGGTCCCCGACGATCTCGACGACAGCGCCATGGACAGCGCCGTGTTCGAGTTGTGGTGCGCGGTCCGCATCGCGCGCTCGTCGCTCGCCCGGGTCCGCCTCCTCGAGATGATGCTGGCCGAGCCCCTCCCCCGGCCGAAGAAATCGAAAAAGGCGAAACGGTGAAGGGCGCAACTACAGGAAGTGACATCGTGGAACGTCTGCCGCCGCAGTACGTGAGAGATCAGTTCGCTTCAGGTGATCGTTGCATCCGCTGCGGCGCTGTCGTGCCGATCGGTGGTCCCGATTGGGCAACGGGCAAAACTTACGACGTGCTCGGATGGCAGCGTCATCACCTCGCTTGGCACAGTCGAGTCGATCGGTGAAAAAGCACCGCTGGTGGCACGACGATCGCGCCTGCGAGCGGTGTCTTCGCGTCGGCGACGGTGTTCCGTCGATCCACCAGAGGATGCATCACCAGAATTCCGACGGCGCTATCACCATCGGTCGCGGTCCCGAAGCTCATCTCGTCTGGAAAGGCCGTCGTTACGGCCTGGACGGGAAGCCGCTCCGGTAGTGGTCGACGTCCTCGAGCACACGCACGGCACCATCACTGGCCTGCAGGGCTTCTACGTCGTACCGTGCGGGTGCGGGGAGCGGTGCGAGGGGGCGTCACCCATGAAAGCCGAGATCTCTTGGGCCCGCCACGCGTTGGGAAATGCCCGACGTCCTGCGGTTCCGATGAGACAGCGGGGGCCCGTGAACGGCACCGGGCCCCCGCCAATGTCAGACGAGCCCAAGAGGCTCGGAGATCTCCTCCCACCGGCGCCGCCGGCCAACCATCCATCGGTAAACGAGAACCCCGGTGACGTCGGTGGGAGCGAGACGTGAGCGCACGGTGCCCCGATTGCGAGGCGCCGGCCGAGACGGTCGACGACCTCCTCGAGCACTACCGACAAGATCATCCCGGTCAGGGCACTTACCAGCCAGCGGCAATTGAGGAGTTTCGTCGACGCGTCGGCGAATGGTCGACCCGCGACGAGGTCCAGGCGGCCGCCGTCGTCGTGCAGTACGTGTGGGACCGGGCGCGCAGCGAGCTCGAGGCCGGCGCCATTGCCAGTGACCGACCACGAGCTCGCTGAGGGGGAGAATGCTACTTACGGCGCCGCTTGCGACCGCGGCGCTTCTTGGAGCCGCCCTTCACGAAGCGGCCCCTCTTGTCTCGACGTCGTGCCATGTGTCACCTCCCTCAGTCGACGATGGGGACAGCGACCAGGTCGTAGAACAGGACAACGCGCACGAAGCTCGAGCCGTTGCCCGATCCGAACCAGAGTTGGGCCGTCCAGAGCAGGCCCCCGAGGAGGACGTTCGGGGTGTCGTAGGTCCCGTTGCCGAATCCGATGACGCCGGAGGAGTCGATCAAATTTGCGGTGCCGGTCGGGGCCAGGTTCGTCCACGTCACCAGGTGAAGCCGCCACGCGGCCGGGACTCCTGGGGCGCCCGGGGCGGCCAGGAGCTCCTGGTTCGGGTCCCCTTGCGCAGCGATGACTCCGGTGACGTAGGAGAGGCCCCCGAGGGTGACAACGTCGAGAGGGAGGCTCGTGGCGAAGCCGTCCCCGTCGACCTGGTATTGGGTGATGGCCGGGACGGCGACGGGGTTGTTGCGGAAGGCCATCAGATATCCGTCGGGATCGCCGGCGCCGGGCTGGCGCCGGCGACGGGTGTCGGGGCCGCCGCGGCGCCGCCCCCCAGGATGGCGTACTGCGCCCGCACACACGCCGCCGCCGACGACATGTCGAGAGGGGTGCTGCAGACGAAGACGAAGCTCATCTGGTCTCCCTCGCGCAAGGTGATCGGCTGCGAGTTGTCGGCCACGTCGAACACGCCGGCGTAGGTCTGGTCGCACGGCGCCGCGTTGGGCTGGATCGGCACCTGGTCGAAGATCTGCACCATGACGGGGACCGCCAGCCCTCCTCCGACGCTCTCTGGGTTCGGGTTGTTGGCCACCCACACGCTCGTGCGTTCCACGCGCCAGACCTGGCTCCCCGCCACGGCCGGGAGCGTGATGACGGCTCCCTGGGTCTCGGCGTCGATCTCGACGAAGGGCTGCGAGTTTCGGTAGACCTGGTAGTCGAGGACCTGCCAGGACATCTACAGGGTGTCCGGGCGCAGTTGCGCCAGCACCTCGCGCTTCGCCCGGTCGACGTCGGCCATGGTGGCCACGTCGTCGAGGGGGACCGTCCCGTTGGCCGTAGCGGCCTCCAGGTCGTCGAGGCGGGACATTGTCCGCTCCCACAGGTGCTTCGTGCCGTAGACGGCCATTCCGAGGGCCATGGCGTCCCACAGACGGTCATCGCGGGCCTTGGCCCAGAGGAAGCGCCCCAGGCGCCTCACGAGGGCCCCACAATGTGCCGGTGCGCCGTCACCGCGGCTCCCGGCGCCGATTCGACCGCTTCGGACGTCACGCCCGTCCCCGCTACCGGGAAGACATGCGGGACTGACGTCGGCACGGACAAGCTGGCGCCACCGGTGACACCGAGAGCGGTGACGGCCTCGAGCCACGTCGGGAGCGGATCGGAGAGTAGGGCGAGCACGCCGATGCCGATGAGCGAGAGCGCCACGAGGCCCCAGGCGAAGACGTTGGACGTGCCGGCGTCGGCCAGGGCTACGGCCGCGACCAGGCCGGCCAGGGCGATCCCCTGCAGCACGGTGGGCACCGGGAGGTGCAGGCCGACGAGGATGGTTCCGAAGATGATGGCAATTGCAGCGATGAGCCACGCGGGCTTCTCGGGGGTTCCGGTGAACATGGTTTTCATTCCCTTTCTCTGTTGGTGAAGACGGCCCGGGTGGCCGCCTTCCCTTCGACGAAGCCGCGCAGCTCGGCCTGGTTGTTCTGCGTCTCTCGGATCTCCTGACGGAGCCGCTCGAGCTCGGCGGCCACGGCCTTGTCGTGGGCCTCCCGCTTCGCCGCGGCCGTGCGCCGTTTATCGGCGAAGGTCTGGGTCAGCACGGTCATCACTCCCCCACCGCCGACGAGGGCGAGGTTCTCGAGGAGCTGCAGGCCGGCGTCCACATCACACGATCCGGCCCACGAAGGGCCCCGCGTTGGTGGCCGGGATCGCGGCTTGGGGGGAAAGGGCCTGGGCGTAGGCGGTGGCGAGGCCGGCCGTCGCGGTGGCGTTGGTGGTCGTCTTGGCCGTCGCCCCCTGGGCCTCCGCCGTGGCCATGGCCAGTCCGGCCGTGGCCGTGATGTTGGTCGACGCCTGCGCCCCCTCGGCCGTGGTCGTGGCCTGCGCCAGGCCGGCAATGACGGTGATGTTCACCGGCGAGGTCCCGTTCTCGGCGTCGACGATGGACGTGCCGTTGCCGGCAAAGAGCAGGTTGACCGTCCCGGCGGGGAGGTTGATGACACGGTGGGGGATCGACGTGGTGAGGGGGATGCCACCTGATCCGGGAGTGCCGCCGAGGCCGAGGGTCCCGAGGTGGTTGTCCCCCCAGGCCCAGACCTGGTTGGCCGAGTCGAGGGCGAGAGAGTGGCGGCCGCCGGCGGCGATCTTCAGAATGGGGAGGACGGCGCCCGCCGCGGCGAGCTGCACGAGCGACGGCGTCGACGTCGAGTTTGTGTTCGGCGTGCCCGTCACCCCGAGGCCAAGTTGGCCGAAGGTGTTGTTGCCGGAGGAGAAGACGTTCCCGCTCCCCTGGTCGAGAAACAGGCTGTGGCCGTCCGACGTCGTGCCCCCGCCCCCGCAGATGGCGCTCACGGGCCCCACGAAGCCGGCCACGCCGGCGAAGTCCACGAGGACCGGTGTCGTGCGGTTCGGCCCTCCCCCGCTCACCGGGTTCACGCCGGAGGCCTGGTCGCCCAGCTGGCCCCAGAAGTCGCGGCCCCAGGCGTAAACCTTGGCCGGGACGCTGTTGTCGAGGGCGAGCGAGTGGTAGTCCCCGACGCTCACGTAGACGATGTCGGAGAGGAAGCCGCTCGAGTCTCCCTGCACTCCGGTAAGGACCTGCACCGGGAGCGGGTGCGTGGTCCCCGTGACGCCCACCCCGCACTCGCCGTAGGTGTCGAGGCCGCAGGCCACCACCTTGCCCGCGGGGGTGATGCCCACACAGTGGCCGGCGCCCCCGGAGATGGCTCCGTAGAAGGAAGCGAGCTCGAGGAGGCCGACGCCACCGACACCGAGCACCTGCACGGGCGTGGGCTGGATCGGGTTCTGCGCCGAGGTCGGGGTGGCGTTCCCCATCACGCCGAAGTTCGAGCCGCCGCTCGGAACGGTGTTATTGCCCCACGCGTAGACATAGCTCGTACCGGGCCCTCCGGGGTTGGAGGAGTCGATGCACCACGCCCACCCGTCGCCCCCGTCGACCTGGAGGATGGGAAAGACGGCACCGGCGGCGATGAGGCCGTCGGCGGTGGCGCTCGAGCCGCTGGCGGCGGTGAGCGCGAGCGGGGTGGTGTAGTAGTCGTCGGTGCCGGTCGTCCCCTGGGAGATGACGTGGGTGAACCCGGCCGCGTTGGCGTTGGCCCCGATCCCGTAGGGGACGCCCCCGATGATGAAGCCCGCCCAGCCGTTCTCGGCGATGAGCTGCTGGACGGCCCCGAGCGGCGTCGGGGTCCCGACCGAACCCACGTCCGGGACCTGGTTGGGCGCGTTGAATTGGGCGTAGACGCCCCCGCTGGCCCCGTACACGCCCCAGAAAAAGCCGAGGTCGCCGGCGATGATCGGGACGGTGGCGCCCTCGGCGATGGCCGTGGCCTGCGCCAGGCCCGCCGTGACGGTGACGTTCGTCGCCAGGGGGACGTTGATGCCGCCGGTGGGCGAGAGGCCGACGAAGGCGAGTCCGGTGGGCACCGGTGCCGGGCTGCCCCCGGTAAAGCTCAGACCGGTGAAAGCGACGCCCGTCTGGCCTTGGGGCGCCGGCGTGGGGGGCGCGGCCGGGACCGACGCCGTCGGGCCCATGGCCATGGCCGTGGCCATCGCCAGGCCGGCCGTGGCGATGACGGCGAACTTCGTGCCGGATTTGGCCCCGGTGAAGGACTCGCCGGTGAAGGCGTGGCCCGTCTCGAGCGGATACGTGTGGGCGCCGGTGAAGGCCTTCCCGGTCTGGCCCTGGCCCGCGAACCCTGCCATGCGCTTACGGGAGACGCACGCCGGAGAAGGACGAGACCTGCAGGGTGATGGAGCCGGCGCCGATCCCGGCCTGCTGAGAGGTGACGACGGCGGCGACGGTGGCGCCAGCGGTGATACGGACGTCGAGCGTCCCCGCGGCGGTGACGACCAGCCCCTTTACCACGAACGATGCGTTGGTGCGGTCCGACGGCAGGGCGGCCGACGACGGCGACGAGATGACGACGCCGGGTGCGCCCGTCGCCGAGGGGTTGGTGACCGTCGCCCCGCCCGAGGCGGTCGGCACCACGTAGCAGTTCATCTTGATCGAGCTGGCGGTGCCGGCGTCGATCGAGAGGACGACCGACAGGTCCCAGGTGCCGATCCCCAGGCTCGGAGAGGTGAAGACGACGGTGTCACCGCTGGCCGTGATGTTCTTGTCGGTGGCCGCCAGGTCGACGTAGAACGTGGTGGTGCCGGGCACCGGCGTCGTCTTGTCGACGATGTTGGTGGCCGTGGTGATGGCGGTGGTGGCTTCCCCGACATAGACCTCGCCCAGGAGGACCGAGCTCGCCGGAATGGCCGGCTTGACCGGGTAGTTGCCCACCCCGCTGGCGGCGCCGGCGATGACCTGGAGCCCGGTGCCCACGGTGTAGACGACGATGTCGCGGCGGTCACCCCCGGCCGAGGCGGCGCCGACGGTGAGCGGAGATCCGCCGGTAGCGGCCACCGTGTACTGCGTGCCCTGGAATTTCACGGTGCCGGCGGCCACGGCGACCTTCATGTCGGCGCCGGTGTCCTGGGTGACGGTGCAGCCCGCCACCACACCGGTGTCGTCGGCGGCCGCCGCCAGCGCGGCATAGTCGGTCGAGTCGGCGATGGACTGGCCGTAGAAGCCGGAGGTGATGCTCTGGTAGTTGGGGATGACGAGGGTCACGGAGATCTCCTCAGCAGGCGATTAAGTCGACGGAGCCGGCCACGGGGCTGGAGCTCCACTGCACGGTGAAGTTGCCGCCGTTGACCGGCGCCGGGGCCCCGAACCAGTGGAAGGACAGCCCGGCGTTGGAAGCACTGGTGTCGAAGAACAGCAAGCCGTTGGGGGCGTTGGTGGTGAGCCACGTGACGCCGGTCCACTGAGGCTGGATCGAGCACACGAGCACGAGCCCGGTGCCGGTGATCTGAGAGAGCGAGAGGTCGGCGGCGGGGATGGCCAGGCCGCCGGCGCCGTTCGTGTACGACCCGGAGGTGGGCACCTCGTTGGCCGATACCCACTGGCCGTTGCCGTACTCGGTGTTGGTGACGGTGGTGGGGGTGTTGTCGGGCGTGGCCGCGGCCAGGAAGAGCGCGGCGGCGTAGTTGTCGGCGCTTAGGTTCTGGCCGGCCTTCTTCATCAACTGCAGGACGGCGAATTCGAACATGGCCGAGTCGGACCAGGTCATCCCATCAACCCCTTTGACTGCGCGATACCGGTCTGGACGTACACATCGACGTCGGTGTGGCCGTCGCCGTGCTCGGTGACGATCTGCGACACCCCTCCGTCCTCCCGGGGGACGACGATGTGGCGAGCGTCGATCCGGTCGTCAGGATCGGCCACGGGCACGAAGGAGACATGGAGGCCCCCGAGCTTCGGGCACGGGTGCGCCGGCGTCCTCGTTTCGTTGGCGGGGTGGACGGCCCTGGCCCCGCACGACGCGCACCCCCACCACCGCTCGGCGCCCTCCAGGATGGGGACTCCCCCCCGAAAAATGCGGGTCATTGGACGTTCACCGTCACGCCGGCGGCGCTCGTGCCGACGCCGGTGACCTTGGCCACCAGCGCGTCGCCGGCGTCGAGCGAGATGACCGCGGGCCCGGTGGTCCCGGGGGTGGAGACGCCAGAGGCCAGGGTGAGCGTCACCACGGTGGTGCCGTTCTTCTGCAGGGCGATGGTGGTGGCCGTGGATCCCGCCGTGCCGGCGCCGATCCCGTAGGTGGAGAAAGAGATGGCGGCCGGGGCGATGAACGGGTCCGAGACCTGGTTGAGGGTGAGCGTGGGGAAGTCGAAGGTCTTGCCCCCGGCACCGCCGCCACCGCCGTAGGAGGGGTACTCGGGCACATCAGTCCTCCACCGCGGAGCTGGCCAGCGTGAATTCGGTCTGGAGGGTGGCGCCGTTCACGTACTGGACCCGGACATAGCGCATGGCCGTGATCGACTCGACCACGGTGCCGACCGTGTAGCCGGCCGCCACGGGCTCGGTCTGGGTGGTGAACCAGGTGACGCCGTCGGGGCTCTGCTGCATGTTGAGGGTCCCCGCCTGGTCGCTCGAGGCGAAGCCACGGAAGCGGGTGACGCCGGCGCCGCAGTCGAGCGTGGCGCCGTTGAAGGTGGCGTTGGCCGCCAGCGCCTTCTGGCTCTCGAGGAGACGGGTGAAGACCCCCGAGACACAGCGCGACGTCTGGGGATCCCGGGGACGCCCGTAGACGGTGATGTCGAACTGGGCGCCGGGAGCTCCGTAGACGGTGACGACGTTGGCCCTGGAGGCGAAGGTGCGCTGGACGCCCCCGCGCACCCGAGTGACGCCGGTCCCCACGGTGGGGGCCTGGGTCATGGGCACGAGCGAGGTGACGGTCAGGAGTGCCGGCGAGAGGTTGGCCACCGTGAGCGCGGCGTAGGAGTTGGCCCACTGGTGGTTCCACATCCCGCTCGAGCCGATGGTTACGGCGATCTGGCCCATGACGTCGCCCGCGGCGCTGGCCTTCTCGAAGTTCAGGATGCCGCCGAGGGACGTGACGATCTGGTGGAAGATGGCCATGGCCTCGGTGGCCTGCTCCTGCTGCGCCTCGGCCTTGAGCTCCCACGGGCGCGGCGGCCGCTTGGGGGCGACCGGGGGACGCGTGCTCGAGACGTCGGTCGAGATGAGGGAGGGGACGACGGCTGGGACCCGCAGGCGCCGCGTCGGGCGCTCGCGCCTCATGCCGCCACCGCCGCCGCGGCGGGCCCGAGGTCCTTGACGGCGTTCTCGACGTGGGGAGCGGCCAGGCGGTAGACGCCGAGCACGATGATGCCGAGGCCGGCCAGCACGAGGAGCGAGTCGACGATGAACGATTCGATGCCCCCGGTGGCGCTCGAGGTGATCCCGAAGAGGTCGAAGGGGTTGGCGTTGAGGCCCGTGGTGGTGGCCGACGTCGTCGTGGCCCCTCCCCCGGCCGAGGCCGTGCCTAGGTTCGACTGGAGGATCTGGGAGCCCTCGGTGGGGCCTCCGGCCGCCCCCGTCTGGTAGATCTCCTCGGCGGCGATGGGGTTCCCCCCGGCCTCCGTCAGATAGCTGTTGTAGGCACTGGCGGCGATCTCGGCCTGCTGTTCGAACGATGTGGCGTCCGTCCCCTGGAGGAGCTGCGGCGTCACCTGGCCCCCGGGGTAGGTACCGCTTTCACTGAGACCGAACCACCCGCCGAAACCCTCGGGGTTGATCCCCCCGCCGCTGCCGGAGCTCTCGGCCTGGTCGATGGACCCGAGGACGACGGGGTTGATGCCCGAGAGGTCTCCGTCCTGCGACAGCGTCTGCAGGTCGGTCCATTCCCAGGCCGGGATGTCGGGGGTGGGGCTCACTTGGGCGCCGGGGCGCCGGTGATCTCGCCCGTATAGTTGACGTAGGCCTGGTCGCTTTCGGGTGCGAAGACGGGCCCGGTGTAGTCAGGGGAGGGCCCGCCGGCGAGGCCGAAGTTCTGGAAAAACCCGGTGCCGAATGCGCCGAAGAGGGGGACCCCGCCGGCGACCTCGTCGCCCGAGTAGACGCCGTTGGTCTCGGATCCGACCTGCTCAAAGGGCCCGTACTCGGACACCATGCCGGTGGTGATGTTGTCGGGGAGGGAGTTGGGCCCGATCCACGGGAGCGACGAGCTCGCCTGCGTGGCCTGGCCGGCGGCGGCCGCGGGCGTGGCCGGGGTCGCCGGCGCCGCGCTGGCCGTCCCGGCGGTGGTCCCGAGGAGGGTGACCGCCTGCTGGAGCTGGCCGATCTGGCCCTCGAGGCCGTTGTAGAGGTCGGAGTCGGTCGTATCGGCGGTGCCCGAAGGCTCCTCGGTCGACACCGTCTCGCCCGAGGTGCTGGCGGCCGCGTTCTTGGACCGGACGTAGAGCGCGATGGTGACGACGATGCCGCCGGCACCGAGGAGCGTCTCGGTCTTATGGCCCTTCAGCCAGGCGCTCGCCTTCCCGGGCACTACGGCGTGTCTCCCAGACCGGCGTCCCAGTCCTGCAGCCAGGTGGGGAGGGCCGGGGGCGCCTGCTCGGCGGGCAGCGCCGGGTACTCCTGCACCGACAGGTTCCGGCTCGCCCCCATCTGGGCCGCGCCGACGAAGCTCTGAGGGCTCGCCACGAGCCCCGTGTAGCTCCCCTCGTACGGCGAGCCCTTCATGCCGTAGTGGACGGTGCCCATCTGGCCGTTCAATTCGGCGGCCGTCTGGAGCTGCAGGATCCGCGCCTGGGCCAGACCCACGGGCTCGGGCCCGTAGATCCGCTCTTTCACGATGGCCACGAGCGGCGCGAAGCGGCTTCTCATCGGCCCTGGAAGGCCCTCACCACGCCGACGGCGCCGTTGGTGGAGTCGGTGATGAGCACCCCCGACCCCGTGGCGTACACGACGCCGAGGTAGAGAGCGATCAGACCTCCCCCGATCACGAGGGCTTTCCTTCCCACGACGACCTCCTACGCGAAGACGGGTGCGCCGCCGCCGAGGGCGGTGGCGGCGCTTGGACTGAGAGCGGGCACGGTGTTGGCGGCCTCCACGGGCGTTCCCGAGCTCGTGGTCGCGCTCCCCTGCTGGCTCGAGCCCGACGAGGCGGGCTTGAAGGCGGGGATGGCAGGCGAAATGAACCACTGCACGGCGTTACCGAGGCCGCCCAGGAAGCCGCCCACGTTCGACGAGGCGCTCGTCGACGACACGACGGCGTCGAGAAGGGCGAGCCCGATGGCCCCGATGAGGATGTCGGTCCAGGAGTCCACGACTACAGACCGAGCTTCGACGCGAGGGGGCCCTTGGTGGTCTGCAGGATGACCCACAGCCCGATGCCCACGAGAACGATGAAGTCCTTCACAGTTTGAGCTGCCCCCCCGTGCCGGCGCCGTAAGGCGAGGAGGGCCCGCCGGCGGGTCCCGTGCCTATGCCAGCGGCTTCGTTCAGGAACTTGGCCTTGAACCAGAGCTTTGGTCCCGAGGCCCCGTAGTTGACGAGGGAGAGGACGAGCGCGTAGACGACGGCGCCGAGGACGATTCCCGAGGCCGAGTGGCTCACCTCGACGAGGCTGCGGCCGCCGGTGGGGTTGGTAAGGCTCGGGCTTGTCGGCCGGGAGCTCGAGCGGCGCCCGATGGGACGGCGCACCACCGACCGACGCCCCCCTCGCCGCGGAGACGGGCTCCGCGGCGAGGGACGGTCGACGGGGAGCGGGGTGGTCCGCTCCGGGTTCATATTGGCCGGATCCGCCTGGGCGGCGCGCCTGGCCCGCTGATAGTCGGCGTGGCTCCGGAAACCCTCTGTCGGGATGTCGCTCGGGTCCGCGTCGCGGGGGAAGGTGCCCGTCATCGGGGGCCTGTTGGGGCCCGCCACGGTCAGACCGCCGTGATCTGCGACTCGGGGATGTTGCCCGTGCGCTCGTTGAAGAGGGCCAGGACGGCCTTGGGGCCGGTGCCGTCGCCGGTGTCGGCGACGAGCTCCACGACGAGGCCGTCGCGGGTCTGCTGGCCGTCGTAGGAGTCGGTCCACGTGTAGCTGACGGCCTGGCCGACGGCGAAGGCGTTGGCCTGCGGCGCTACGGGCTCGGGGGCGGCCGCCGGGGCCACGTGGGGCGCGCGGCCGGCCTCGAGGGCGGCGAGGTCCTCGTCGGAGAGGGTGACACCGCTGGGGAGGACGAGAGGCATGATGCTCCTTAGATCGAGGCCGCGCCCTTGAGGGGCCCGGCTTTCACGTGGGTGGAGACCTGGACGAGCCCGACGGTGGCGAGCAGCAGCAGCCCCAGCCAGAACAGGGGATTGTCGGGGCTGTAGAGCGGGGCGTTGGCGCTCGCCCGGGTGCTCACGGCCGACTCAACGCCGGCGGTCACGCCCCCGGATCCCGAGTCGGCCTGACCGGCGCCGAAGCCGGTCACGCTGCCGGGGTTGATACCTGCCCAGGTCGAGTCCATGGCTACGCGGCGGCGCCGGCGAGGATCACGTCCTGGGTGTATTCACACGTCGGCGTGGTCAAGGTCACCCCGTTGGCGATGGTGTAGCCGAAACGGAGCTCGGTGGCCGAGCCCTCGTCGACCGAGTCACGGAAGGCCCACGTCCGGTCGAAGTCGATGCACTCGTAGCCGGCGAAGGCGGCCATGTCGGACCCGTAGCTGCGCTCGTTGACGTAGCGCAGGTCCTGGCCGTCGAGCCACGTCTCGGGCGTGGTGTTGGTGCCGTAACGCCAGTAAGGGCTCGTGATGTTGTAGGTCGGAGCCCCGCCCCCCGGCGCCACGGGCACGGGCGTGGAGCTCGTGCCGGTGCCGTTCTGCGTGCGCCACAAGATCCGCATGAGCTGGCGACCGACGCCCTGGCCCGACAAGGTGATCTCGTTGTTGCCATTCGAGATGGAGTTCGGGGCCTTGCTCTGGATGTAGCTGTGGAAGGCCGACAGGTTCGGGAGGTACATGCCGCCCTTGCCGTCGGAGGGAATGGTGAACATCTCGGCCTCGACGGTGACCGTCGGCGTGAAGGCGATGGAGGCCGACCCGGTGAGCACGAACAGGTCGGTCAGGTTGGCCCAGTCGAGGTCCAGCTCGAGCGTGGTGGAGAGTGTCTGGCAGAACACGGCCCCGGTGAGCATCTTGGTCTCGTAAGAAACCGGGACGTAGAAACTGAGCTCCACGTCGTAGGTGCCCGCGGCGATGCCCGTCGAGTTCGAGGCCACGCCCCAGCTCTCGGACCGGAGCGCCATCGTGCCCTGGGTGCGGGCCGTGCCGGCGGCGCCGGTGCCGCCGATCCCCTGGGAGACGCCGGCGTCCTGGAGGTCGGGGTTGGACATGAGCTCACGGGCCCGCAGCGACCACCCGTCGGCGTTGCACAGGTTCGACTGGCCGTTGGCCTGGAACCGAGCAGCGCGGAGCAGGTAGTACGGCCAGCGGGCCGTGGTGGCGCAGGTGCCGCCGGCGAGCGTGATGACCAGGTTCCCCGAGACCTTCACGTAGTAGCCGGAGAGGATCCCCGAACGGAGGGTGTCGACGACGTCGGTGTTGCCGAGGCCGGCAAAGGTGGCGAGCGTCTTCTGCAGCACGTACTGGCGCCGCGTGCCGGCGAAGAAGGCCTTGGGGTTGAGGCTCGAGCCGGGGACGACGATCCCCTGGAAAGTCAGGTTGGGCGGCGGCTGGGTCGCCGTGGCGTTGGCCATTGTCAGGTCGTCCCCTTGTGGGTGTAGGCGGTGAATCGAGCGAGGCCGAGCTGCGGGAACTTGTCGCTCACGAGCTCAAGGCCGAAGTTGGCGAGCACGGCGACGCCGGCGACGCCGAGCCAGAAGGCCCCCCGGCGCACAGCCCGGTGCTTCACGAGCTCTTCTTGACGAACTTCTCGTAGCCGACGACCACGACGACGGCGACGAGGGCCATGACGAGGATGTGGTTGCCCCTGGGCATTGGTGGCCTCTCCCTGGTTGGGTCGGAAAGGTCCACGGTCTGCCCCCTCGAGGGGCGAAAGCACTCTGACCTCGCGAAGTCAGGGGGCTTTTCGGGGCAATCCGCTTCGCTTGGCCGGCTCGCGTCGCCAGAGAACGACGCACACGGCCCACGTCGTCAGGCCACCCAGCGCCCAGCCGACGAAATAGCCGAGGAGCATGATGGTCATCCGAATTCGGCGGCGAGCAACCGCCAGGCCTCGGCGCCCTCGAGCGGTCCCACGATGCGCCCGTCGCTTCCCGGCACGAGATAGGGGGAGAACCCGACGCTGGAACGTCCCAGGAGACAGAGGGCGGCTTGGGCCAAGCAGTAGTCCCGGTCGATGGTCACGCTGATCTCGTTGGTGACCTTCTCGGTGATTTTGGGAGCCATGGGTGTGGGGTCCTTTCGGTTTAGGCGGCGCGGTGGTGCTTGATCAGGTCGGGGGGAAGGGCGGGGAGGTGGACGAGGTCGTCGTGGGCCGAGTCGAAGCGCAGGTACTCGTAGGGGCCGAGACCGAACACGCCCTCGTCGAAGGTCTTCGGGTCCCACCCAATGCTCTCGGCCACCCGCTTGCGGTCGTTGGGGTTCGGGAGCTTGAACACATAGACCCAGTCGGCCTGCCCGAGCACGAGCGGATCCACGGTGAGGGGCCGTGGCGTCGCCAGGATCATCGACAATTGCCGGTGCCGTCCCTGGCGTAGGGCGCGGC
>CAWKDG010000015.1:0-8304 GCA_963848355.1 uncultured Acidimicrobiaceae bacterium | reverse complement strand
AGCCTTCGGAGATCCCCATCCGATCGGCGGCCCTCTCAGCGTCCTGCTTCGGTCCGATACGGGTCGGAATTCGGTGCTTGGTCCCCGGCCGCTTCTTGGAGCTGGTGGGCTGTAGCGGGCCGTGTAGGCCGGCCACTGTTTGCGGTAGAGCTTCCGTTCCCGGGCGCTGAGCGTGCCTGCTTCGGCCTTCCTGGCGATGTACGGGGGCAGCTCCCCGTGGCCGGTAGCAACCCGGTAGGAAGATCCCGGAACCTTTTGCGCCGAGCCTTGTATTCGGCCTGGTAGTCTCGTTGTCGAGGCAACTCGAGCGGCCTCTTTCTGGTGGAAAGGAGAGGCCCCCGGCCAACAACCGGGGGCCTTTCCATGTCAGGAATGGGCGGGGCTCAGTTGAAGATCAGTCCCAAGAGTACGCCTTCTCCACCTTGGCCCGCGTGGTCGAATCGACCGCGTCGAGGGTGTAAGCCTTGCCCTCCCGGACTAGCCGGGCGATCACGATGGTGCCGTGCTCGAGCGAGTCCCGGAGCTGCTCGATGACCTTCACCCAGAAGATGATCTGGGCGCCCAGGCCGGTGATTTCGTTCTTCTCGACGCTGTAGACGCCCACCGCGGCGTGCATGACGTTGACGGGGCCTTTTGGACGTCTTGAAGCCCTCCTCGAAGGACGTGGGCTCGAAGACGAGCACGTCCCCGACGTAGTCCCGGAGGTCCTCGAAATCGGGGCGGTGGCTTCGGTGGGATCGGCAAATGTCGCCATGATGGTTCTCCTTCTGGTTGGTGTTCCCATTGTTTTACCATAATGGGAGCGATTATGGAAGGATAAAGGGAAGAATAGTTACCAACCCCTTCTCACGTCTTCGATGATCACGAAGATGATGCCGGCCCAGAGGAGCCCGCTGAGGACCACGGCCAGCAGACAGCCCCCGAGACATCTCATCGGACTAGGTTCTCGATGATCGTCCGGTCCCACTCACCGACGGCATCAGGATCGACCTCGGAACGGCCCAGGCAGAAGTAACAGAAGTAGGTCCGGCCCCGCAGGATCAGGTAGCGGCCACAGTGGGGGCAGTAGTAGGTCACGTCTCGGACATGAGCCATGAGCAGCGGTGGCCTTCTCCCAGGTCGATCGGAAAGGCCGACTTCACCCACGATTGGAGGTCGTCCTGAGCCTCAGTCATCGTCGTCCTTTGCGAAACAGAGAGGAACTAATGGGCGACCAAAGCGGGCCACCGAATAGTCCAAAATCCGCCACCGTTGACCATTCGACAGACGCCCGTCTGCGAGCACTTGACGGATCACGTCGATGGCCTGTAGCTCCGCATCCTGGGCATAAGAGCGGTACGACATGTCTACCCAGTCATCCATCGGAGAGGTCTTTCTGTGGAAGTTCGCCACGATGCACAAAAACTGGGAGACAGTCAACGTGAGCGGCAACCACTTCGTCGTCCCAACTATCGAAATAGTGCTTATGGACGTTCGGACTGAGCATGTCTGACGTGTGACGAGCCGATTGCCAGCCAATGTGCTCTATGACGATGAACTCATCAACCCGGCCTTCGGCTAGCAATGTCAGCCCGCAGGTGCAGCCGTTCGCCCCCGTCAACGTGACGGCAGGACACGGCTGGAAGTGAAGGCCGAAGTGACGGATGGCCCTGAGTAGCGCCGACGTTCGCAACGTCTCCTTCTGGAACCGCTCTTGAAGCCGGTCCCGCTCGGCCACCAGGGCCTCCCGAGCGGCGTGCCACTTGTCTCTCACGTCCTCCCACACTTCGGCGGGTAACTCCAGTGCCAAGTACACGATCGCCCGTTCCATTTCGACCACTGGGCTACTTGTGGACAACTTCGCCTCGTCAGGCATAGCTCGCCGCTTTCTGAGTGAGCCGGGGGCTGTCGTTATCGAGCCAGTCCTTGATCCGAGCGACCATGTCTTCCGGCTTGCCATGCTTGATAAAGGTGCCATCTGAGCTGTCGCAACCCATCGTGGACGCCCAATCGAGGCGCTTCCAGGAGTTCACTCGACCCATGTGAATCCCCTTGCCCCGCCTGCGAGCCGCCATCGCCATGTCCCACGCTGGTTGGCCGCACTTCCACTCGGTGTCGCCGCCGAGAAATGCCACATCGAAGTCGTCCCAGGGGACCGTCTCGACTGTCGCCCCGTTTTGGATAGCGAAGGCGACAGGGAAATCGAATGCACGCACAATGGGCGCATAAGCGTGGAACATCTTTAGGGTGAGCCCATGATTACAGGGAACGTCAGGAACAAGCGCGAACAGCGGGGCCTCCGCAGTAGCACCAACATCGGAGGCAGCGCCGAGCATCCTGGCCCACTTCGCGCAGGTCCAGGTGGGGTTGAAGATCACTTCGCCTTTCCTGACCTTCGCGCACCCGTTGTCCATCGCCCAAACGTCGAAGGGTCGAACGCGCTCAACCTTGTATGAGCCAGGCTGGATCAAAAGACCCACCCCCAGGTCGATGATCGCCTGCTCGTAGGACGGACTCGTGCAACCCGAGAGGTAGGTCACTTGGTCTCCTCCACCGAGAGCCAGAACCCAGCCGCGTAGGTCACCGTGGGACCCTGCAACACCGCGACCTGGAGCGCACCGTTCTCAAGGAACCGGACGAAGGCGAGGTCGAACTCTCGCTTCACCTCCACCCGAGAGGAACTGTCGCTCTGCTTGAGGCACCACACGCGCGCCTTCACGCCGTTGCCACTCTCAGTGGGAGCACCCGGCGCAATCCATAGGCGAGCGGCCCACCGACCACCAGGACGACGAGCAGTTTCGCGACGATCAGGCCAGCCAGCGCTCCGTGGCCGTAGGGGATGCCTGCCCACTTCAAGAACACCAGGGAATCCACGACCGCCGCTACGATCCCTGAGGCGACCACAGCAGGTACGAACCACCGACGTTGCAGAGGCGTGTAGACAGCGAAGTCCAGCGACTCCGAGATCAGGAACGTCCCGCCCGAAGCGACAGCGATGGTCGGGTTGCTCACCCACCAGCTCACCAGCGCCGCCAGGAGGATAGCCACGATGCCCAGCAGCCGCCCACCGCCTCGCTGCACCACGTCGCGCAAGGGGAAGGTCACAGCGGCCATGTAGGTACCTGCGGGACAGACCAGGCCGAACAGGGTCGGCAGCGTGTAGGTGTGGAACGGGGTCGCCGTCGCCCCGGGCATCCCGTGAACGATCAGGTAGTTGGCGAGCACGATGGCGCCGACGTACAGGCCCAGGGCCGCGCTCGCGACGCGGAGTCGGGTCACTCTGTGCCTCTCCTGGCGTGCAGTTGTCGGGTTCGTCGTCCCGCTGGGGTGTCGTAGCCATAGCTGGCCACGATCTTCTGCACCGCCTCGGCGTGCGAAATAGTGGGCGGGTCAGCCATCGCTCTGCTCCTGTGGAACTACCGGCTCGGCCAGCAATTCATTCTCGGTAAGCACCGGACCGATCACGAACGGAGGCTCACGGTGCCAGTCCCAGTCGTCAGCGGATTCGAAAAT
This sequence comes from uncultured Acidimicrobiaceae bacterium, assembly GCA_963848355.1. GTDB lineage: Bacteria > Actinomycetota > Acidimicrobiia > Acidimicrobiales > UBA8190 > CAWKDG01. The sequence goes on along the minus strand of CAWKDG010000015.1, from coordinate 4,812 downwards.
CTGCTCAGTCGACATGGCGCTCACGAGCTCGTCAGCGGCACGCTTTGATTCAGCCTTGACCTCGACGTATGCGTACTGGCTCCGACTGACCAAGACGTAGAACCGTTGCTCGATACTTGTGGACATCTAGACCACCGTCCACTTGTAGGCGACCTCGCATCGTCGATCGCTGAACTGGACCAGGATCGACAACTCTCGCCGGGCCACGACCAGTCCCCGGACGCCGTTGACCTCGACCTCGGTGCCGATGGCAGGGATGGTCGCGGCCGATCCGTCCATGCTTATTAATGCGGCACGAAGGATCTCCTCGGCATGGTCCAGTTCCCATACCTTGTTTCGGTCTACCGCTGTCTGAATGGCCTCCCGTAACCGGTCCAGCTCGGCCACCAGGGCGTCGCACTCCTTTTTCACTTCAGCCCCAGCCGTTCCTGGACCGTTTGGTATCCCGGTCCCTGTGCCCACCAGTGCAGCAGGGCGCTCTCCATCCACTCGCTGAATCGCAGGTAATGGGTCGGTTGATAGATCATGTCTGACTCCTTTGTGCAGCTGCTTGTCGGAGATCCCGGAGTGTTGACGTTTCGATTTGACGGATACGTTCCCGGGTGACGTTGAACAGTTTCCCGACCTGATCCAGGGTGTGGCCCTCGGTCCGGCGGGACAGGATGAGCCACGCCCGTTCGTTGATGTCGGGCGGGTCCTGACCGAAGACGGTGCGCCAGAACCGTTGCAGTTCCACGGGAGAGCTCATTCTGACCGTCCGGGGTTGTACGGAGTCCCGTCGTCGGCCCGACCCGCGGCATCGGCCTCCTCCTCGATGTCCTTCAAGATCTTGGTGAGGTCGCCGACTAGGTCCGCGGTCAGCTCGACCGTCAGGCCCCCGAGTGATCCCGGGGCACCGATGACCAGGAACGGGATGCCGTTACTGTCCTCGATGACCTGTGCCCGGGGATCGTCCTCTTCGTGCATCGTGGCTGTGAAGTGCATACCTCCCAGCCTTGCACATTGTCAAGGGTCTGTCAAGTCATGCGAAGTAATAGGTAAGCGTCGCCGTAGCGACCGCTCCGGGTTGGCCGCCGGTCCAGGAGACCATCACCTCGGAGCCTTCCTGGATCGGCATCGGGTTGCCGGTGGCCGAGTCGCCGTTGCCGGCCCCGGTGCCCAGCTGAAAGACGCCGTTCACGTACACGTAGGCGTCGGTCGGGAACGAGCTGGTGGAGGACACTGCGATCCGGGTCACGATCCAGCCCAGCCCGACCGGCGTGGTGAAGGAGACCGAGGCGGTGCCGTCGGCCCCGAAGATGGCGGTGGCCGGGGGGCTGACGAACTGTCGGGTCTGAGCGGCCGGGGAGGTCATGGGCGGGTGAAGGCCGAGAGGGTTAGGATCGGTGTTGTTATTGAAGGCCGGTCCTCCGACCACGGTGGCGGTGAACTCCGTCGAGGCATCGAGGGCGCTGTCAAAGTCATAGTTGGCTGCTATCGGGATGCCAACGGTGAGGACTCCCGAAGTGTTGTCGGCGATGGCGGCCATGTTGCCGGTCGCGGTGTCGGCTACCCCGTAGGAGGCCCCGGCGGGGAGTTCCGGACCGGCGTTGAGGCTGGCGACGACGACCGAGTTGGCTGGGAAATCGAAGGTCATGGCATCGCTCTGAAGCATGACTGCCCCGACCTCGGAGATGGCCGTCCAGGTCATCGTGCCGCTGGTGCCGTGTGGAGCACCCGTAGATCCCATAGGCGAGCATCCCGCCTCCTCCTCCGGTGCAGTTACAGGTCACGTTGATGGCGGCCGGTCCCTGCGTCATCGACAGGCTGGCCGCCACTGTGAGCACGAACGTGCCCGTCCCGCTGAAGTCGTTCCAGCACACCTGGTACTCGGTGTCGATCCCGGTGTTGACCGGCACCGTGAGCCCGCCGTTGGGCACAACCTCGAAGCCGTCGGAGTAGTTGGTCCCCGACTGGACGCCCTTCACCTGGACGGAGGCTTGGCCGGTGCCCGACACGAACCCGGCGTAGAGCTGTAACGCCGTCGTCGAGGCCGGGACCGACACGTCCTGGCAGAACTCGGGACCGATGGTCTCGGTGACCTGAGCGACCTGGACCGACCCCGGCGTCGACAGCGGGACGGTGAACTGCACTGTTTCTACCGAACCGCTTTAGCTAGGCGGTGTCGAAGGGTTCCCGGTCGAGGGGTCGGCCACGTAGTGCTCGATCACATGGATGAGGCCGCCGAAGGCGATCAGGGGCGCCCGCTCGGCCGCCGATAACCCGGTGGCTGGGATGGCCCCGACCACGATGGAGGCGTAGCCGGCGATCTGCCGGAAAACGGACCACGCCCGCTGGAGAAGGGACTGCTCGGTCGGTGTTGCCATGGTGGCCTCCTTTAGCCTGCGTTCACTTACCCGACAACTTTGATGACGACGTAACCGGATCCACCATTGCCACCACGAGCACCGGCAGCTCCGGTCGACGGCCACCGATGCGCATCCGGCCGCACCACCGCCACCAGCTCCAGAGTTTGCCGCCGCATCGCCCCCCTGAGCTGGGGTACCAGTCCCCGCACCATCACCACCACCACCACCAGCACCACCAACACCACCAAGAGTTCCCTGGACACCCGGACCTCCGTCTTTAGTGGCTCCGTTGGCTTGACCACCCCCGCCACCACCAGATCCACCATAGGGAGCGATGGTCGCTCCACCAAGAACACCGCCGGTGTTGTTACCTGAACCGGTATTACCGCCTGAACCGATGGGAATATTGCTTGATGTGTTGGAGCCATGCTGACCAGCAAGACCACCAGCTAGCAAGAGCCTGACCACCATTGACACCCGGCCCACCACCACCACCGCCAGTTGCCGAGACGACCTGAGAAGTCGAGGCATTGGTAACCGACGAGAGGTTGCCATTGGTGCCTGCGCCCGCCGCGGACCCTTGGTTGATCCCTCCCGCAGTACCACCGTTCGCCGAGGCACCAACAACAACAGCAAGAGTGGTTGCAGCTCCAACCGGCATGATGGCAGTGACTACAGCACCAGCACCGCCACCAGCTCCTGACGCTCCCGCCTGTGCGGTCCCACCACCGGCCGATCCGCCACCACCCCCGCCGCCGCCGATGCAAGTGACTTCGAGAGTTCGAGCACCAGCCGGAATGGGCCAAGTGGAGTTGTTGGCGAGAATGACCGTTGCCGAGATTCCGACACCCGACGGGGTCGCCGGTGCCGGCGGATCCCACTCGCTCATGGTCTATCCAGCGGTGCCGTCTCGCGCTGGGTCGTGTCGGCCGAAATTCGGGGGTCGCTCGACAACGCCTTGCGCCGGGTGAGGAGCACCTGGACGGTCGGGTAGAAGGTGGTCGTCGCCGGGCCGCCGGTGATCGAGACCACGACCCGCTGGCCGCCCCGGAACAGGGGGGCGTGACTGCGGCTGGCGTCGAACACCGCCGGGACCACGTTGTAGATGGCCCGCAACGCGGCCGGGGTGTTCTGGTCGGCGCAGATTCGGATGTCGCAGGAGACCGGGCTGGCCGCGTTCGACCCCTCGTAGTCGACCGAGAGCCGGAGCAAGAAGGCGTCGAAACCTTCCGGGACCCGGTACACGTCGGCACCGCCGTAGCCGAGGGTCGACGTCCCGCCGGTAGCGTCGGTCTTGAACGACCCCGCCGAGCGGACGATGGTCTCACCCTCCTGGGCCTGGAGGATGTCCCGGAAGTATTGCTCCGCCCGGTCGAGCCGATCCGAGAGCTCGTCCGAGGTCAGAAAGTCGATCTCGGCGCCCACCTTGAACAGAGACTTCGCCACAATCGGGGATGGTAGCCTCCGGCCATATGGCTCCGCTGACATCCACCCAGCGCAAGCGCCTGCCGTCGAACGTCTACGCCCTCCCAGCCCAGCGCAAGTACCCGGTGCCTGACAAGGCCCACGCCCGGAATGCCAAGGCCCGGGCGTCCGAGGAGTACCGGAAGGGCAACCTGACCAAATCCGAGTACGACCGGGTGAACCGCAAGGCCGACCTCATGCTCTACGGCGGGTCCCGGGGCGGTCACCACGTCTACATGGTCGATGAGAGCGGGAAGGGTGCACCGCGCAGTAAGGTCAAGCCCGATAACCAGCCGTCCTACAAGATGAGGGCCAACGTCCCGAGGAGGGCCAGTGCCACCACAGCCAAGAAGAAGGCGTGACGAGGAAGAGTACGAGGACGAGGACGAAGAGGAAGCTCCTCGGAAGCGTCCCGCTGCCCGCCGCCGTCACTCCGATTCCCGGATCACCGTGCTGGAAGGCCCCGACGCGGTAGCGGACTGGCTCAAGACGTTCGGGGCCGCCTCCGACGACGACGAGGACGAGGAGGACGAGGAGCGCCCGCGCAAGCGTGCGTCGGGCGGCGGGCGCGGCTTTTTCGATAAGCGGTGAGCGTTGCCGAGTGTCCCGTCTGTGAACGGGAGTTCGAAGATCCCCAGAACCGGCCGACCGATGTGCCGGGGTCGGCCGAGCAACGGCGGAATCTGCACCTGAGCAACTCGCGCGACGATGCGCACAGAGAGTACAGAGAGGCGATGAGCCCCGATCCCGAGTTCTCGACCGACGAGGCGCCCCGGCCCCGCCAGACGGCCAAGAAGGCGGCCCCCAAAGCGAAGGCCCCGCCGAAGTCCTCGGGCATGCCCAACGTCCGGGCACAACTCGAGATGCCGTACCACCTGGGAGCGGCCCTCGCCAACAGTCGGGGGTTCGTGCACCTGGCCGGGGTCCTCCAGGCCCAGGCGGGGCCGTGCGCCCAGGCGTGGGACGAGTTCCTGAAGCGTTACCCCAAGCTCCGGGAGAA
>CAWKDG010000014.1:0-81858 GCA_963848355.1 uncultured Acidimicrobiaceae bacterium | reverse complement strand
CGGCATTGTTGAGCGCCGAAAAGTTGAAGGATCGTTCGTCACGAAAATTGTTAGGTGCTGTCCATTCTGATGGAGGTACTCGAATGTCGCCAATTCTTGGCTCCCGTTGTCGATGACAACGATCTCGAAGTTGGGATACGTCGTGAAGGCCAGGATGCTGTTGATACACCTGTTCAGCAGGGTGCCATCTCTCGTGGGGATGATGATGCTCACCATCGGAGGAGAGGCCGGCAGTTGCCACTTCACCCAGTTGTGGCCCAGCCACGGGATGCGGTACACGTCTGCGCTGAGGCCACGTCGCCCCAGATGGTCGGTGACGGCTCGTTGGCCGGCGTCCAGGGCATAGGGCTTGTCCGACACCAGCGAAGCGGTCGAGGTCGTCGTGCACCCGCCAGTGGTAGAGCACATGAGGAACGTGGGCGACTGCGAAGGTTCGAGGCGCTCTGTCACCCGTAGGATCAGATCCCAGTCCTGGCTCCCCTCGTAGCCCAGCCGGTATCCTCCGGCCGCGGTGACCAGGTCGCTGAGGAACAGAAGATGGGTGAGGTAGTTCTGAGCCAGCAATAGTAGGGGTCGAAATCGGGCTTGAAGTAGGGGAGGCGACCGGCGACCCGCTCGTCGATCTTGTCCTCGTCGCTGTAGATGAGCCCGGCGTCCGGGAGATCTGGGCGGCGAGCATCCCCAAGGCCAGAGCGTGCTCGGCCAGCAGATCGTCGTGATCGAATGGGGCGACCCACGTTCCGGTGGCCATATCGAGAGCGGTATTGGAGGCGGCCGAGATGTGACCGTTCTCCGATCTGGTAGTGACCTTGATTCGCGGGTCGCGATCGGCATAGTCGGCGAGCATCCCACCGACTGTGGTTCGGTCGAGCAGTCGTCGGCGACGCACAGCTCCCAATTGGTGTAGATCTGGGCGATGACCGAATCGATCGCCGCCTTCAGGTAGGGCGCTGGGGTGTTGTAGACGGGGAGGATGATCGATACGAGAGGTTGCTCGGGCAGCAGTTCCAGACGTTTGCGGATCGCCTCTCGAACAGAGTCGTCGATGGTGTCGAACGTCGCCACCCATCGGGAGTAACTCCGGTCCTCCGTCGCGGGATGATCTCCTTGAGATGGGATCATGCTTATGCGGCGTCGAGCGAGTCCGTAAATCCGACGCAGGAACGCCGTATAACGGAACGTCTTCGTCCGATAGATCGCCTCGATCTCGGCGTTCCGTTGCTTGAGTGCGAGCAGGAGGCGGTCGTTTTCGATCTCGCCGGCAGATTTCCGCTCGTACGCGCCGTCGAGCTCGGACTCGCGGCGGTCGGCCATCTCATCGGGCTGGCCACTCTCTGCAGGCATCAGGGTCGCGTCGTCGTCCCGCAAAGAGAGGAGTGGTGCGGGAATCCGCCATCTTCGAGAGAACGGCTCCCGATGATTGTGTGCGTCATGCTGCGTACCGTGTGCAGCCCTGGGGCACGGAAGGACAATAGCATCGACGCCCGAATCGGAAAGGGGACGTCGGGGGAAAGCGGAGCACCTCGCCTGCTCTGTCGGACGACCCGACCGAGGGTTGGGGGGGCGCAGAATCCGGCGGCTCCGGCCCCAGCCGGAGGGGACGGCTCAGGGGTCGGAGGTGTCAGAAGCGGATCCCTCAACCACACGGCTGGCCATGAGTCGTCCATTCATGCCTAGCATCGAGGAGTGGCGCTCACCGATCGTGTCCTCATGGGCCCAGGGCCGTCGAACCTCTATCCCGAGGTCACCTCGGCGCTCACCCACCCGCTGCTCGGGCACCTCGACCCCGAATTCCTGGCCCTGCTGGACGACACCTGCGACCGCCTCCGGCCGTGTTCCGGACGTCGAATGCCCTGACGCTGCCGGTGAGCGGGACCGGCTCGGCGGGCATGGAGGCGGCCTTCGTCAACTTCGTGAGTCCCGGCGACGTCGTCGTCGTGGGCGTGAACGGGCTGTTCGGGGAGCGCATGTGCGAGGTGGCGCGCCGGCTGGGCGCCGACGTGGTGCGGGTGGACGCCCCCTGGGGCGAGCCCCTCGACCCCGAGGCGGTGGTGCCGCCCACCCGGCACCGAAGGTCATCGCCATGGTGCACGCCGAGACGTCGACGGGCGTGCGCAACGACGTGGACGAGGTGGGGCGCGGCAAGGGCGACGCGCTCCTGATCGCCGACACCGTGACCTCGCTCGGCGGCATCCCGCTCGACGTGGACGGCTGGGGCATCGACATCGCCTACAGCGCCACGCAGAAGTGCCTCGGTGTCCCGCCGGGCCTGGCCCCCCTCACCGCGCGGCCCGTGCCCGCGGGCGGTTCCGGAGCGGCCGCCGTCGTGGTACCTCGATCTCGGTCTCATCGCCCGGTACGTCGAGGGCGAGGGCGGCCGCACGTACCACCACACGGCGCCGGTCTCGATGGTGATGGCCCTGCACGCGGGGCTCGGTGTCGTGCTCGAGGAGGGCCTCGAGGCGGCCTGCGCGCGCCACCGCACCTGTGGTCGCACCCTGCAGGCCGGGCTCGAGAAGCTCGGCCTCCGGCTCGTCGCCCCCTCCGACCACCGCCTGCCCCAGCTCACCACGGTGTGGGTCCCCGACGCCTTGTCCGGCGACGGCGAGGCGGCCGTGCGCCGGGCGCTGCTCGGGCGCTACGGCATCGAGATCGGGGCCGGGGTGGGGCCCATGGCCGGCCGGGTGTGGCGCATCGGCTGCATGGGCCACACGGCGCGGCGGCGCAACGTCGACCTGCTGCTCGGGGCGTTGGGGGAGGTGCTCGGACGGTGATCGGCCGGGCCACGCGGGTGACACCGCTCGAGCTGCAGGGGCCCGGATACTCCTGCGGACGCTCGGTGAGGCCGACTACGACGCCTGGTTCGAGGTGCGGGCCCGTTGCCGCCACTGGCTCGTGCCGTGGGAGCCACGGCCCACCGGGGCCCCGCCCACCCCCGAGGACCGGGCCAGCTTCGTGGCACGGTGCGCGGCCCGCGAGCGGGAGCGTCAGCTCGGCAGCGGCTACGGCTTCGGCATCTTCGTGGGGGACCGTCTGGCCGGCGAGATCACGTTGTCGTCGATCCAACGTGGGCCGTTCCAGAACGCCTTCGTCGGGTACTGGGTGGACGAGGCCATGGCCGGGAAGGGTCTGGCCCCCGAGGCCACCGTGGTGGTCCTGCGCTTTGCCTTCGAGGAGCTCGCCCTGCACCGGGTCGAGATCGCCATCGTGCCCCGCAACCGCCCCAGCCGGCGCGTGGTCGAGAAGCTGAGCTGCGCGAGGAAGGGGTGGCCGTGCGCTACCTGGAGATCGACGGGCGGTGGGAGGACCATGTCCGCTACGCCCTCACGTCCGAGGAGTGGGTGGAGCGTCGCAGTGAGCTCATTCCGACCTGGATCAGCCAGGTCTGACGTCGGAAAGGATGATGTCGTGGCCCGTCAAAGCGTAACAGCACGGTGAACGGCCGCCTCGAGTCGAACATGGGGGTGGCCGAGATCGTGCAGAGCCTGTACCGCGGGTTGCTGGAGCGGAAGCCGAGCGCTGACGAAGTCGACCAATGGAGTCATGCGCTTGAGCAGGGTATGTCTCTGGAGATGATCGTGAGGGAATTCGCCTGGTCAACGGAGCGCGCTCAGCTAACGGCACGACTGACGAGGCCGCTCCCGCCGCCCCTCCCCGACGGCCCGGCACTGACCATCCTCGACATCGGAGCCCAGGCGCTCGAAGGCGAGGACGATGTCTTTCGCCCGCTCCTCGACGGTGGTGGGTGCAAGGTGATCGGCGTGGAGCCCCTGGAAGACACTCACGGCGAGCGTCTCAGGCGCGATCCGAGCTGGACCCTACTTCCGCACTTCGCCGGAGACGGCAGTCGCCGGACGTTCCATCGGACCGAACCCAGCTCCTCTTCGTCGCTCTACGAACCGAACCTAGACCGGCTCGGCGACTTCGAGGGCCTGGCCGAGATTGTCACCGTCGTCGAGTTGGTGGAGGTCCAAACGACCCGACTCGATGACGTGGTTCACGAACGTGTCGACATGCTGAAGCTCGACGTACAGGGAGCCGAGTTGGACGTCCTGAGGGGCGCCGAGCGACTGCTCGAGGATATCCTGGTCGTTCACGCGGAAGTGGAATTCTTCCCCATCTACAAGGCGCAGCCTCTTTTCGACGATATCTTCGGTTTCCTCGCCGAGCGAGGATTTGAGCTGTTCGACCTTCCCCGATTGGTCCGTTACAGCTACGGAGGGGCGAGCCAGCACCCGGAGCGACTTTTGTGGGCCGACGCCGTGTTCATCCCCAACCGCTCGCGTATCGACCAACTGGATGACCCGGGGACGTACCGCTTGGCCAGGATCCTGCATGACGCTTACGGTGCCGTTGGATTCGGACGGTGGCTGGTTGACAAGCTCGCCCAGCGCCGCAATCCGGAACCCCGCGACTCTACGACAGATACAAGGGCCTCAGGCAAAGCCATATAACGCACCGATCTTCGTATTGCTCCTACCGTCGGGCGTGTCTTCCTGACCGAATCGCGTCAGGTCACTTGTCGCTGGAGACGTGCACCACAGCCGACGAGTGGCGGAAAAACTGCTCGATGTCCTGCTCGTAGGTGTAAGAGGCCGGTGGCTTACCCACACTGCGGCGTAGGCGCAGGGCACGGATGAAGTTGTCGACGGTTCCGGCGGAGGTGTAGCGACAGGTGAAGCCCGTCTTCGTCACACGGGATGTGTCGACGCCCCTTCCGTAGCGCAGAAGATCCGCCGAGCTCCGGCGGAAAATCGATGAGACCGAGGCGCACCATCGGTGCCGCCATGCTCTGGGTGCCCATGGGGGGAAGGGCAGGAGGCGGGTGCCGCACATCTCTGCCACCTCGCTCCAGGGGAGCCTGCCGTCGCCGGCCACGTTGTAAAGACCGGGGATGCGGTGACGGGTGACGTGCTCGAGGCAGCGGATCACGTCGTCCTCCTCGACGAATTGGACGAGCGGGTTGTATCCCGCCACCGACGGGCACAGCGACCGTGACAGGTTGGCGCTGATCGGGGTCACGATGTCGGTGCCGAGGACGTTGGCGAACCGGAGAACGGTCACAACCGTGGCCGGATTGTCCTCGGCGAAGTCGCGGACGAGACCCTCGACCTCGAGGAGCGACCTCTCCACCCGGGTGCGAGCCGGAGAGGTGCGTGACATCTCTTCCCGGAACCACATCGGGTCGGTCGACGCTGATCCGTAGACCAACGTGGAGGACTTCACCACGACCTGGCGCACCGGTGAGCCGGTCTGTCCGGCGGCGGCCAGGAGGTTCATGCTCCCGATGACGTTGATCTCGTGGAGTGCCCGTCCCGAGACACGGGTGGAATCGACCACCAGGAAGGTGTGGACGATGGTGTCCACCTGGGTGGCACGGACGATGCGGGACAAGATCGAGTAGGTCTGGTCGGCTCGGACGAACTCGGTGCGCTCCAGGGAGACCGACGGTTCGCGGGTGCCCATGCCGAGAATCATCTCGACTTCGGGATCCGACTCGAGGGCCTGCGCCATGCGGCCTCCCCAGAAGCTGTCGAGCCCGGTGATGAGGACGCGCCGCCCCACGTGTCAGCCGAACCAGACGCTGCGCCGTTCGCGCAACATCTCGTAGAGGGTCTCCTGGAGGTGCATGCGGATCGTCTCCGCCTCCTCCATGACCCGGCTCTTGGAGTAGCGCTCCTGGGCGGCCGGCACATTGAAGGTCACGGGGTCGAGGACCCGGAGTTTGAACTTGGCAGGGAAGTAGAGTCCGAGCCCGAGAGGTCCGAACGCCATCATGTTGGCCGTGACCGGGAAGTAGGGCACGCCGAGCAATCTTGGCCAGCCGCGGGGCACGGAACAGAATGGGCATTGATTCCTCGGCGCCGACCACGGCGATGGGAATGACGGGGACACCTGCCCGCATGGCGATCTCGACGAAGCCGCCGCGACCGAAGCGCCTGAGGCGGTATCGGTCGGTGTAGGTCTTCGATGGCCCCTTCGTCCCTTCGGGGAAGACGAGGACGAGCTGTCCCTGATCACGCAGGATCCGGACGGCGTTGTCGGGATGAGCGGGAACACCGCCGACGCGGGCCCACATCGTTCCCACCCAGGGTGCCTCGCGGAAGAAGTAGTCGGCCAAACCGTAGACAGGGCGGCCGAGCTCCTCCTCGATGCCGTGCATGATCACTGGGGCGTCGGACGGGATGGCGCCGGCGTGGTTGGCCACCAAGAGCGCCCCACCGGTCTTCGGGATCTTCTCGAGCCCTTCCCATTCGACCCGGAACCAGTGCTTGTAGAGAGGTGCGTACACCTTTCGAGCCAAGCTCCGCATGTGCTCGGAACGGCCCCATTCGTCGACGTCCGAAAGACGCTGGCCGGCGATCGTCTCGTCGTCGGGTCGGGGAAGGGGAACGAGAGCGGCACGGTGCTCGCGCTGCGCTGTCTCCCTACCGGTGGCCATTGGGGTCATGGTACCCGTCGGCTCCCCCGGATCGACGACAGGGCCCTTCCGCCGACGGCCCGACGAGCGGACCAGGAGCCCGCCGGCGTCGCTCAGGGCCGCCCGGCGCCGACCAGCCCGAAGTACCAGATGGGGTCGAACTCGACCACGGTGCCGGTGTGGGCGGCCTGGATGATCGTGTCGGCTCCGTAGGGGCCCGATCCCACGTACATCACGACGTGGTCGATGCCATCGCCGCCGAGGTCGTAGAAGAGCAGATCGCCGGGCTGGACCTCGGCCGAGCGGCACGGGGGTGGATTCGCTGCGCTGGAGCGGCGGCCGAATGGAGCAGAGAGACCCCGGCCGCCTGCCAGGCGAGCATGGTCAGCCCCGAGCAGTCCACGCCGCTCATGCTGGCCCCGCCGTACTCGTAGGGCACCCCGAGGTAGCTCTCGGCCGCGGTCAGGGCCACGGCTCCGTCGCCCTGGGCCGCTCAGGGTTGCCGCTCCCGACCACGCCGGTGGACCCGGCCGCACCCGGCCGCCTGATTGGCGGAGTCGGTGGCCGCCGTGGCGGCCGCCGATCCTCCACCGACGGTCTGGGCCACCTGGGCGTCCTCGGCTGCTTTCTGGGCCGCTCTCCGGCGGGCGGCGGCGTTGGCGGCCGCGGCGGCCGCCGCCGCCTGTTGGGCCGCCTGCTGGGCCGCCTGTTGGGCGATCATCTGGGCCAGTTGTCCTTTGACCGCAGAGAGCGTCGTCTCGGCCGCCGTCGTCGCACTCTGGGCCGCTTGTTCTGACTGCTGGACGGCCACCGTCCCGGATTCCGCCTGCTCGGCCTCGGCGCGCAAGCGTGCCCTCGGTCGCCGTCCAGCTGGTGCTCGTCGGACCGCACGGCGGCCACGGCGGCATCGACATTGCCGATGGCGGTGTTCTGGTACTCGTCGTGCAGAGTCGCCGGTGTCCGACGTCGACGAGAACATCGTGCTCAGTTGCGGTGGCCGGTGCGTCGTCGACGTAGGCGTTGACGGCGTCCTGCTGGAGCTGGTGGTGGGCAGTGCGATATCGCTCCTTGTCGGCCGCCAGTCGGCTGCGGATCTGGGCCAGTCGAGCCTGGACCTGGTCGAGATGGACCGTCGACTGGTCGAACTGCTCGGAGAGCGCGGTCACCTGCTGTTGTTCCTGGGCGATCTGGGCTTCGAGTGCGGCCACCTGGGCCTGGTGGCCCGCCACCGTCGCGTGCTGGTGGCCGCGGGCTGAGCTGGGAGGATGCCGTCCCGGGCGAAGCGGCCGCCGACGGGCCGAGATCGAGGATGGCGGCCGACCGCGGTGGCCGCCGCAGACAACCGCCGAGTGGACCGACGCCCACTCACGGCGGTCCTCCCGCCAGTCACATGAGCCACTTTGACAACAGTAGCCACCGAGCGTGGCCAAGAAAAGGGCGCTGATGCAGCCTTCTCGCCTGAGGCGCCCCCAGCGGTCGAGCCTTCGAGTGGCGGGAGGCTCCGCCGGTGGGCCGCTCCGAGCGTGAGTGTTCAGATCGATCCGAGGACCACCGCGGGTGACGTCGTGCCTGGGCCTGACGACCCGACCGTCAGAGAATACCGCGTGACGACGTGGCCCGCACCGCGATCGACCATCGGCCGCGGTGGGGACGCGGATCGTCGACGGGGGTGTAGCCCAATCGGCAGAGGCAGGGCGCTTAAAACGCCCACAGTGAGGGTTCGAGCCCCTCCACCCCCACCAACCAACGGCACATTTCACAATCAGCCACAACGGGTCCGAGGCGATCAGACTCGTCGGGTGTGCCCAATCGGCTCACAGCTGACGAGGTTTCCGTAAACGTTGTCATATACCGGCCCGCTCCCTGTGCAACGCCCACGACACCGAGCGAAGCCGTGGGGCCCACCAAGAGACCTCCATGCTGTCGTGGCCGCCGACCGGTCAAATGGCTCCGATGGACGGATGTCGGGTGCACACGAGACGACGTCTCATGACGCCCGACCAATGGTGACATCACGTCCTCATTGAGGAAGTCGGATTGACGGAATCTCGGCTGGCATACCCTTCCTCGTTTGTCCTCGCATGACGCGATCGACAGGTCCCTCAGGTCCTGCAAGAATGTCCTTCACGCCGGCATGGGCGTGGCTTTCGTGAGACGACCGTGGGCCGTGAGTCCGTCACGCCACGGTGATATGACCTCGATTGGGCCACCGGCTCCCTTCTGAACGCCAGGGGCATTTGATGGATCGCACCAGTTCCCGGCGCCTCGACCTGCGCCCAGCCGCCGTGCACGCCGATCTTGGTGAACCGCTGCCCCCGGGTACCCGGATGCGGCTCTTCAAGAAGGCCGTTCTGCGGGCCTCCCGGGTGTTTACCCATCACCAAGTGGCCTTCAATCGGGCCGTTCTCGTCGCCCTCGAAGATCTGGCTGTCCGGGCCGACCAGATGGTGGTTGACAGCTCGACGCAAGCGTATATCGAACGGCAGGAGGAGATTTCGTCGATCCGTTTCGATTTGGTGGAGGTCCAACAGCAACTGATCGAGTTACAACTGGCCAACCGCACACTTGGCCCCGCCGGAGGCAGGCGCCCCACTCGACGTGACCGAAAGGCCCCGTATTCGTGAACCAAAGATCGAATCTCGAACGTCGGAAGAGCGTACCGGCCGGGCTGGGTGTCAATCTCTTCGGTGACTGGGCTGCCACCACTGGCCTCGCCAAGCGGCGCGACGGCTCGCGGTCGGCTTGTCGAGGCGGGCTTCGACCTCAGCCTCGGAACCGTCCACAGCGGGGCACCTCTCGACGAGCGAGCGGGTTCCCCGTGGTCCTTCGACATCTCCCTGATGATCGGCCCCATGCCATCGATCTTTGGATGCTGAATGTAAACGAGTTCCCCGCTCGTCAGTGACGAACTGCTCCGACCCCCGGGACGAGACACCTATGCGATCGGCCTCTGGTACTGGGAGCTGCCCACCTTTCCCGCAGAGACTCATCACCCAAATGGACCGGGTCGATGAGATCTGGGTCGCCACCAAGTTCGTTCAGGCAAGTTTTCAGAGGGCGACACGGCGCCCCGTTCACGTGGTGCCGGCCATAGTTCCGGATCTGACCGGTTCGGGCAGACGCCGCCGCGACTTCGGTCTCATGGACGACGAAGTCGTCTTCCTTTTCAGTTTCGATGTCAATTCGGTCGTGGCACGAAAGAATCCCGCGGCCGTGATCGAAGCCTTTGCTCGCGCCTTCCCGTTGTCGTCGCCGCTCTAAGCCGACTGGTCATCAAGGTCCTCAACCTCGACCGCCACCCTGATGTGGCCAAGTGGCTCGAACCCGCAGTGGCCGCCGTAAACGGGGTGCTGATCGCCGAAGACCTCGAACACGAGGAGCTGGTCGATCTCTTTGCGTGCGCTGACGTCTATGTATCGCTGCATCGGTCTGAGGGATTTGGTTTCGGCATCGCCGAAGCAATGGCTCTCGGCAAGCCAGTGATTGCCACTGCCTATTCGGGAAATCTGGATTTCGCCACGTCTGCCAACAGCTGTCAGGTCAGCTACCGCCTACGAGAAATCACGAGTGACGACCATGTCTTCAACGAAGGCATTTCTGAGGTCTATGAGCGCGGGGCCGTGTGGGCTGACCCGGATGTCGACCAGGCGGCGCGGTGGATGCGATTGCTCGCCGCCGATCCCGCCTTGCGGAGCAGGATCGGCGAGCGGCCCAGGCCACCATCCGACGGACACCACAGCGCCCAAACCGCCGTGGCGGCTGTCACACATCGGCTGTCGAAGATAGACGCCCGCCTTGGTGTCGACGGTTCAGGCATTTGAGTACCTGCCGGAGACCCGCCGCCGGGTCCAAGTCCACGATCCGGCCGACCGTCTCAAGATAAATTGTCCATGGACCTAGCTTCGAGGAACTACCGTCACCTCAAGTCGAAGGTTCGCGGTGTGTGGCGCGGGGTCATCCGAACCAGCCCATCATCGATCCGGAATGTCCTGCGGGGAGGTCACGATCGGTTGGCTGTCGTCCGCGGCTGGAGAGTTCCTTCGGCCGGACCCTGGCAATCGCCAAAGGTGCCGCTTCCTGAAGGTCTGTCGCTCACTTCGCTCGAATCAACGTTCATCCTGGTGGAGAACGGCTGAAAAGGTGGGGCATCTTGACGGCTATCTCGACGACTCGTTCTCCAGATTTCTGCACACCTGGGGACTTCTCGGAGATTGCAGGGGGAGGTGCCTAGAGCTAGGGGCCAACCCTTATTTCACCAGCTACTTATTGGAGAACTACACGGGGCTTGAATTAACGTTCAGCAACTTCTACGGCCACAATGGTGAGACCATGGAGACGGTGGTCTTCAACTCACCTGAGACCTCTGAGCGGATCGAGGTCGGTCGTAAGAGCCTGATGTTCAACGTTGAGGAGACCCGTTTCCGTTCGAGACGAACTCCTTTGACGTCGTGCTCTTCTGCGAGATGATCGAGCACCTATTGATGGATCCTCTTGCCGCTCTCGGTGAGATCCACCGCGTTCTCAAGCCGAACGGCGTCCTCGTTGTCACCACGCCGAACGTGTGTCGCTTGGCCAACGTTCTAGCCATCGTCAACGGCGCCAATATCTACGATCCGTACTCTGGCTTCGGACCCTACGGCCGGCATAACCGGGAGTACAATCGCCACGAGTTGCACCGGCTGCTCGAATATGCCGGGTACGACATAGACGTATCCTTCACGGCGGATGGCCATGCTTGGCTGGTGGGTAACTGGCCCCACCACGAAGATGTGGAATCGCTCGTCGATTTTCGACGAGAAGATCTCGGCCAATATCTCTTCGTTAGGGCGAGAGCCACCAGGCCACCGCGAGAGGGCCTTCCAAGCTTTCTCTATCGCAGCTGGCCAGAAAGCAGAATCGTCCCGTACTACTAGTGCTCGTGGGGAGAGAAATGCGCGATGAAAGTCGTGACGGCGGTCCGCTTCGTTACTGCTCTGCGTGGTCTAATCGTGTAATAGTCAGGTTGGTGCGAATGCGTTCGACCCTGTTGTTCGACGACGACGGCCCGCCGAGCAGAGTGTTCGGCACGGACGGCTTCCGTTATGAACGTTGACGTCACGCAAGCGACCCGTGATCCGGCACCGGAGTCGGTGCCATCGGCGAGCAGGCGAACGGGCCAAGCCCGATTGTTCCCTTCTCTGATTTGGCAACTGTGTCAGAGAGCGAGCGTCAGTGCACGAGTCGCCACGCTTCTCATCGTTGGTTACCTGATCTTCGTGACCGTGAAGGCTGCGCCTATTGGCAACCTTCACACGGGGGATACAGACATTCTGGTTCAGGGTGCGCGTCAGACGCTCCGGTGCTTGAGCCGGGGCAAGTTGGTGGGATGCGGTCATTCCCCGGGGTCGCTGCTGAGCCAGGTCGGTCCTTTCCCTCTGCTTCAGTATCTGCCATCGATGGCGCTTATCAAGGTCGGTCTCAACAACAACCAAGTGGTTCACGCTCTCGGGAGCATCAACCTCGCTGCGTTTATTGCGTCACTGGTCCTGGTAGTCGTCGTTGCCAAACGGCTTAGGCCCGCGTTCTGGGGTCCCGTATTGGTGATGGCGCTCATCGGAAGCTCACTGACCTACCAGAGCACGGCCGGATTTGGAGAGATGCTCGCTGCATTCTCCGCGTTGTTGGCGGTGGCCGCCGTTCTCTGGCGACGTCCGGTGCTAATCGTCGTGGCGATGACTTTGGCCACGGTCGGAAAGGAGACGCTCTTTCCCTTTCTGTTGCTCCTCGGACTACTGGCTGGACGACGGGAGGAGGACCGGCTTCTGCCACCCCTGCGGGTGTGCCTTCCCTTGCTCGCAGGTATCGGGATTGGTGAGTTTTTGAACGTGGGTTTCAACGAGTTCCGCTTTGCCGCCGACAAGAATCTCACCTATCTCCAGGCCATACTCCGGACGCCGGGGCTTGAGCGCAAGGGCAGCTTTCTGGCAGCTTTGTGGTTGGCACCCTCCAACGGAGCACTGTGGTACTGGACGCTCGCTGTCCTCGTCATAGTGGCGGTGGCCGTTATGGCCCTGGTGCGCCTCGGGCGAGCCCCCGGGAACGCCTCCGCCTGGCTGCCGCCGCTTCTCGCGGTGACCACCCTCGTCGCCTTCAGCATCGGATTGACGGACTGGTATACGCCATTCGGTTGGATCACGTACGGCCCCCGCCTCCTAGTGCCCCTCTTTCCCGCTTCTCTCCTTGTGATCCTCTACACGGGGGGACCCCTCTTGGCGGATCCGATGCGTCGACTGCTTCTTCGGACTCCGGGCGTGATCATCGCCGCCGCCGCCGTCGTTGCCGGCGGCTGGGCCCAGTCCGGTGCCCCCTGGTCATATTGGCCGGCCGTGGTGCGTCTAATCCAGCCTGGAGGGGGATGTCCCTCGCTCACCCATCTCATTCTCCAGAACAGTCTCAGCCGCTACTATCACTGTGCCCAGCAGGTGATGTGGCGGATACATCCCATTGTGCTCCAGGCTGCAGCCTCCCAAGGTGGCGGCGACGCCCTGGTTGCTCGGTTGATCCTCTCGGTAGCGAGTGTCCTGCTGGTCGTCGACCTGACCGGACGGGTTCGCCGGCGCCGTCCTGACGAGGCGAGTTCGTCACTCGAGCTCGCCGTGTAGGCGCGGGAACCCTCCTAGGGTGCCCCGGTTGACTAGGCCATAGTCGCGTCCGTCCCTCCGAGTGTGATGGGAGTTCGTTATGATCGGCCGGTGGGTTCGTCGACCTTTGAGTCCTACAGCCAGAACGGCGAAGACGTCGTGCTGTGGCGAGCACTCCACGAGGTGCGCGATGGGCGCTACATCGACGTTGGCGCCAATCACCCGCAGATCTACTCGGTGAGCATGGGATTCTACAATCGCGGGTGGAGCGGCATCACGGTGGAGCCGGACCCCGCCTTCGCTGAGATGCAACGTGCCGAGCGGCCCCGTGACGTGATGGTGGAGGCGGCCATAACTGCCAAGGACGGTGACACAATCACCTTCCACGTCGTAGACGGGACCGGGCTTTCGACTCTCGATCCAAGTCTCGCTCAAGCCCACGCCCGTGCTGGATTCGAGACACATGAGGTCGAGGTGACCACCCGGACGATCGACTCCATCCTAGAGGAGGCGAACTGGGCCGGCCTCGACATCCACTTCATGTCCGTTGACACCGAAGGCGCTGAAAAGGACGTCCTCGAAAGTGTCGACCTAACGGTGTGGCGACCGTGGGTGCTGGTTGTAGAGGCTACGGCCCCTCTCACGACGCAGTCCACCAGAGAATTCTGGGAGAAGTTGGTTCTCGACGCGGGTTACCGCTTCTGCCTTTTCGACGGCCTGTCGTGCTACTACGTGGCGGAGGAAAGGGCCGCATTGCTCGGTCGCGCCCGAGCTACCCGTCATCCGTGCTCGACGACCATACGACGAGAGAGTACCGGGAGATGACTACGAGGTACCAGGAGGCCGTTGAGCAGATTCATGAGCTGGCCGAGCGGGTGCAGGACATTCCCAATCTCATCGAACAGGTAACACGCTGGCGTGCGCAAGCAGTGACCCGCTGGGCCACCGCCATAGCTACCGAAACCGAGCTCGACCGAGTGCGAGCGGAGATGACGGAGCTTCAGAGCACTCTTCACCAACTTCATGTAACACTTCATAACCAACATGAGGAGCGAATCGGCCTTCACCAGGAGTTAGCAGACCTCCACCACTCGTCCTCATGGCGGGTGACGAGACCGCTGCGCCTCCTTGGCGGACTGATGAAGAGGGCGCGGCGTCGGCGGTGAACGATGTCATTACCCCAAACAAAATCGAGGTCGCGCTCGCTCAGCGCCTGATGGCGGTGAGTTCCCTGCTCTTGGAGGAACCTGCCCCGCCACCTGATGGGCATGCTGCTCTCGATGCCGGCAACCTTCTCGATGTCCTCGTTAACTCGGTCAGGGACGACCCCACTCCTGCGCGTACGTGGCTCCTGTGCACGGCTGTCTCGGGCTCCTTGCCGTGGCCCGACGACGTCGTGATCGGCTCACGATTCTTTCGCTTCGCACCCTCTATCGAGGCGACGTTGTGGCTCCTCGACTACGCCCTTGAGACGGCAACGAGCACCCGTGTCGCGCACATGAATATGACTGTCGTCTCACATGGTGTGGTCGTCGACGTCGACCATACGGCGTGTCACGATCTACACACCGGCATACAGCAGGTGGTGCGCCAGATCGTTCCGGTGTGGGCACGCGATCATGAGATCGTCCCAGTAGCCTGGACCGATCCCACCCAAGCGATGCGAACCCTCTCGTCTGTGGAGCGCAGCCGCACACTGCATTGGGAGCAGGACCATCAAAAGAAGGATCCGGATTTCGATCCACCCGCACTGGTTGTGCCGTGGCATAGCGTGGTCGTGCTCCCCGAGGTTCCGTCTCCCGCCGCATGTGACCGACTGGCCGCTCTCGCTCAGTTCTCGGGCAATGAAGTCGTGGCCGTCGGCTACGACTGCATCCCCGCGCTTAGCCCCCACATGATGCCGGTGGGCGAGACGAACCGTTTTTCCCATTACCTGCCCGTCATCAAGCATGCCCGAAGGGTAGCTTGCATCGGCGCCACTGCTACCTGCGAGTTCCGCGGCTTCGTCAGCGCTCTCTCCGTCCAAGGTCTCAAGGGTCCCGTCGTGTCGGAGGTGCGGCTACCAGTGGCAGCTCGATCGAAGATCAGCCATGGAGAAGTGGAAATGTCGGAAAGCGACCGGCTGCCTTTGGTCCTGAGCGTGGGTACGTTCGAACCGAGGAAAAATCACATGGCTCTTCTCTACGCCGCCGAACGCCTATGGCGAGAAGGCCTGAACTTCGAGTTGCTCCTCATCGGGGGTTCTGGATGGGGAGACTCAGTGCCCAGCACGGTCGGCCGGCTTCAGCGAAGTGGCAGGCGCGTCTCGACCATGACGAAGGTCACCGGTGCCAAGCTGCACGATGCCTATGACCATGCGCGCTTCACGGTATTTGCCTCCTTGCACGAGGGTTTTGGTTTGCCCGTAGCCGAGTCGCTGGAACACGGGACGCCGGTGATAACCACCAACTTCGGAAGCACCCGGGAGATAGCCAGCGATGGCGGTGCCGTTCTCGTAGATCCTTATGATGATGAGGAGCTGGTCGCGGCGATGCGCACGCTGCTGACTGACGACGACCTCTTGCGACAACTACGGCGGGATATTCGTGCCCGTCCGACACGGAGCTGGGACGAAGACGCGACCGAGCTCTGGGACAACATCGTCTCTTCAGGCCTCGGTCACTCCGCCGCTCAAGGGAGTCAGGGACCATGCGTCTGATGGCTCGGTCGCTGCGATCAGACCAGCCGATCGATGACCTCGAGCTAAAACCCACCTCTCTGGCTGACGTCATGAAGGTGGCGGCTCCCGAGATGCCGCGCCGGCTTGAGCCGGAGGATCCAAACGCTCCTCGGCGCTCTCGGCTGCGCAGCACCGGGAGATCATGAGGCCCTTCTTAGTTCGCTCGCGTCGGCATTGAAAGCAGCGGGACCCTCCGAGGTGTGGCTGGCACTGGCCGTGCTTACCGGTACGTTGCCGGAGGCTACCGAGGTGTTACAAGCGCTCCGCACAACCCGTCTCGACGGTCCGTTGCCAGCTCTCTCTCAGGCCCTCGCGTGGTCGGGCCAGATCGAGGCTGAGAACTGGCCGGACGTGGAAGTCGTTACAGGACGCGTCGTTGTCGACCTACATCACACCAGTCAGACCGAAGTGACGACGGGGATACAACGGGTGGCTCGTGAGACGGCCCGTCGCTGGAGTCGCGATCATGATGTGTTACATGTCGGCTGGACGCGGCGCTACCGCGGTTTGCGCCGCCTTACGCCAGATCAGGCCCAGTGGGTCCTGAACGGACCGCGACTCTCACCGTTTCGGAGAAGATGGCAAAAGCGGCGATGGCCGCCGAAGATGCGACGGCCGACTCGATAGCCGGTGAAAACACGATTGTCCCCTGGCACTGCACTGTGCTGGTGCCAGAACTGCCTGCAGAGTCACCACAAGCACGTCGGTATCACTGCCTTGCGGCGTACTCAGGGTCGACTACAGGTGTTATCGGATATGACTGCGTGCCGCTCACGTGCTCGGAGACCAGCGCCGACGGCATGGCAGAGGGTTTCGCCCTGTATCTTGCGGCAGCGGCGCATTTTGATCGACTGGCGGCCATATCAGAGGCGGCGGCAACCGAGTACAACGGATGGCGGGCCATGTTGGCCGGCTCAGCGCGTGCTGGACCGGAGATCATGGCGATTCCCCTCACGGTCGAAGCCAACGTTCCCTCGGACACGTCGATGCAAGCTGCTCGCGACCTGATAACCATCGGGTCGCTTCCTGTTGTTCTGGCCGTCGGCAGTCACGAACCACGCAAGAATCATTTGGCCCTGCTCCACTCAGCAGAGATCCTGTGGCGCGAAGGGGTCGAGTTCAGCCTCACCTTCATCGGCGGACACTCTTGGAAGAGCACTGCCTTTACAGAGCAGGTGAAGGTCCTTGAATCGGCGCACAGGCCAGTCCAGGCGATACGTGGACTGCCGGACGACCTCCTGTGGGCCGCCTACAGGGTTGCCTACTGTACGGTCTTCGTTTCCGTCCACGAGGGATTCGGACTTCCCGTGGCCGAATCGCTGGCGAGCGGTACTCCCGTCGTCACCTCCAACTTTGGAAGCATGCTCGAGATCGCCGGTCAAGGCGGCGGTCTTCTTGTGAATCCCGCTGACGACGGTGCCGTCGCGGATGCCCTTCGGCGGCTCCTGCAGGACAAACCCCTCCGCGACCGTCTGGCTCGCGAGCAGTGGAAACGCGGTGGCGAACATGGGACGACTACGCCAAAGAAACCTGGGAGTTCCTTGTCCACGGGACCCGGTCATAGCGCCTGAACGGTAACGAGGCCGAAGAGCAATGGAGGGGTTCAGACCAGCCGAGACTAACGCTTGGTTCCGGTCTCGTGGTGGCTCCAGCTCCCGGGCTCGTTCGCAGAATTCGGTAAACTCGCCGACGTGATGAACGGGAGAATGGGTGACCCGTTTCGATTTCCCGTCAAAAGCCCGTTGACCTCAGGGAAGGTACAGCGTCGGACCATGTTTTGGTGGAAGGGTGGGCGGGGCTTTCAGACGAAACGGTCATCCCACCCTCGAGAGCAGCGTTCATCCACACGACGTGACCATCGAGTAGCTCGATTTCGCCATGACTGACGCGGTCGATCTGGTCGAAATGGGTTCGCTCCACGATTTCGATGGTCCAAAGCCCGCTGGACCCTCTTGCGCGGCTATCAGCAAATACGAGCTTGGATCTCGGTCCGGGCTCAAGCTCTTCGGCGTGATCGCTTTAGCCATGGCCATCCTCTGCATTCGGAACCATGCAGTCTTCTCGGTTCCGATTCGCGAACAGGGCGATGAGGCTGCCAACTCGATACTGGTCAACCAAGCGGTTCACTTTCAGCTCCTAGTCGGAAACTACTCTCGTGAAGGGTTCAACCATCCGGGACCAGCATTTCTTTACATCCTGTCCTTTGGCCAGGAGGTGTTCTACTCCTTTCTTCACGCCGTTCCTGCCCCCTTCAACGGACAACTGATTGCAGTCTTTCTGCTGAACTGCGCGATCCTCGCGTTGACCGCCCGCGTGATCGCGCGGCACACGCAGTCGTGGTCGATCGCCGTGTTAGCTGTTGCGGTAATCGTGCTCATGACTGGTGGCACCTTGTCGTGGACATCGGCGTGGATGCCGTACATCTATGCCGCTCCGTTTCTCTTGGTGACGCTGTCCGGCGTCTCGGTTGCCCTGGGTGCGTTTCAGGACCTCCCGATCTTCACCTTTGCCGTCGTTCTACTCGTTCACGGCCACGTCGCATTCATCGGGATCACGGGTATCTACGTTGTCTTGGTCGCGATGGCCTGGTTGCTACTTCATCGGCCATGGCATAGTTACGCTGCTCAATTGCGATCTGCAAAGAAATTATTCCTCGCCAGTGCCGTCATCGTGTTCTTGTTCGCCGTGCCAATTGCAGTGAACCTCATCCTGCACTGGCCTGGACAGTTCGGCCTGTACTGGCATTATCTCCATTCGAACTCCAATGAGAATGAACATTCCCTAAGACAGGTGGTTTCTTATGTCAAGGGCTTCTGGCCAGGAGGTAGCGTCGGGATCGCACTGGTCATGCTGGCCGGGTTGGGCGGAACTGCGCTGGCAGTAACAGATTCAAATCGAACTCGGCGGTTGTTCGTCTTTGGCGTGCTTGTGAGCGTCATTGTGATGACTCTGGAGGTCGCGCTCTATGCGTATAAGGGCGTCGATCTGCTCAATCTCGCCTACACGGGATATTTTTATTACTCCATTCCTGCCGCGATCGTGACAACTGTCCTCATGGAAGCGCTCGGTCGGCTCAGCGATCTGCGGGGCAGCCGAACCGCGCGTCGCGGGATGCAACGGGCAAGTCTGGCCGCTTTCATTCTTTGTGCTGGCGTGGGACTTGCGGTATTTGCAACTCAGACCAGTACTCTTAATACATACTGGGGCGAACCCTCCCTTCCTCGTATTGCCGCCGCCATTCACGACTCCCCCCTTCGCGACGGCAGGGGAGTTGCATTGTCTTTGGGCAACGATGGAGCGGTCGTTGCGGATTGGCCGGACGCCGTGGGGATTCTCATAGCCGCTTCCAGGGAGGATTACCAACCCTGCATTGCCAATGCCGCCTGGCAATTTGTGGTCACCAGTCAGTACATTTGCTCACCAGCAGAGGCGAGGGATCGCTGGAGAATAGCCGTCGAGCAGACGAACACTCCCGTTCCTCGGGACGATCCGTTGGTATTTCGAATGCGTCGGTCGAGGTGTACGCGGTGTCACCGTCGGTCGTCCTGCACTATTAGTTTAAGTGGAGCCAGGAGCTCGATCGTCCTGGTTGGCCAAGAGGGAAAAGTGAACCCGTGATCCGGCCGAAGGGGTCGAACCGACTGCTGTCCTGCCGGGCCCTATCCCCGGACAAGGGCAAGAAAGAAAGCTAGCGTCACAGCGTGGCGAAGACAGCGGGCCCGACGCGGGCGTACTCCAGTGGCGCCCGAAGCATCGCTGGCTCCGAAGCGAACGGCACGGCGCGAGAGTTTCGGCTTCGTCATCCCGGATCGTCGGCAGCTCTCGGTGCTATTACGGTCGTGATCATCTATGTCGTAGTCCTGATGGTGCTGCTATTCGTCGGCCACCACGTCACGTTGCTGAACGAAGCGCAACAGAACACCCCGAGTTCCGGCGGACTCAATGCGGTTTTTCGTGAGCTTATCGGGCGTGGCGATCCCGGTGACCTACTGATCGATTATGTAAGCGCACACGCCCTAATCCATGGCGGCGATCCCTATGGCATAACCGCCCAACTCCTCCACACGATCGGCCTCAGCTGGCCAGTTGAGACAGCAAATCCTCACCCTCCGACCGTTCTCACCCTGGTACTTCCGACCGTGTTGTTCAGCTATCCCGTCGTGCTCGGCGGCATGGAACTTGCGATGATCTTCGTGCTTATTGGCACCGCCCGCGTGCCGGTATGCGGCTCTCGTACGCAATCCCGCTCGGGATCGCGATCCGGACTGACTTTTCCGGGTGCATACGGCATCGGGAATGTCGTCCCGATCGTCGGCCTGGGCATCGCTATTAGCTACCGCTGGCGCAACAGTCCGATCATCGCCGGAATCGGTATCTCGTTGGCGGCGGTCCCGAAGGCGTCGGGGCTCCTTCTCGTTGTGCCTTTTGTGCTGTCCGGACGTCGACGTGCCGTCGGATGGACGGCTCTGTGGTATGGCCTCACCGCGCTCGTCCCCGTGGCCTTCGATCACCACGTCTGGAATCACTACTTCAAAGCGGGAGTCGCCGCCGTAAATGCGACGCGAACCGGGGGGACAATGCGTCCCTCCTGATCTGGGCTGGTCTTGGGGCCTTCCCGACATCGCCATGCTTGCCATCATCGGAGTGATTATCTGTCTGGTTGCTATCGCCCGGCGGGATCTGTTCTGGGCCAGTCGGATGGGCGGTGGTGGCTACGTTGCCCATCGCATGGATGTACTCCTCCTGACCTTCTTGCCACTGATCGTGTGGGCGGTCTTGCGGTCAACACGACGCAGTGCCGGTTTTGCGTTCCTGGCCGGGGGATTGTCATTGTCGTCGCCCCCGCTCGGTCAATGGCCGACGGTGGTCTATCCCATCGTTACGGTGAGTGTCCTGTTGCTCCTTGTCACTGCGGAGACCGATAGTCCTAACTTCGCATTCTGGCTGCCTCCGGGGATGGATCTCTTCCGAAAGAGGTCGAGGAGGGAACCCGTTGAGGTCCAGGATCTGGATAACGGCGTGAAGGTGGTGCATGGCGATTCGGAGATGACGCGATTGCCCGACTTTCCGTAGCTTCAAGCGAGCATGTCATCGCGCATTCGAAGACAATCTACGCGGTCGCAGTCTTCAATGCGAGGGCCGCTCGTTTGGCATTACAGCGGCCAGGGCTGCGGCGAGCTCGGGCGTGAGCTTGAGTGCGTAAGCGTTCGCGAGGTGGCTGTCATCGAAGTAGACAGCGGTGTTGGAGATAACTGACGGGCAAACTCTGAGAGTGCACAACCACGGTGTTGTGTCGATGACGGTGGCCCCATCTCGGGCCGCCGTGTTATTGAGAGCG
The DNA here is from genome assembly GCA_963848355.1 of uncultured Acidimicrobiaceae bacterium. Classification (GTDB taxonomy): domain Bacteria; phylum Actinomycetota; class Acidimicrobiia; order Acidimicrobiales; family UBA8190; genus CAWKDG01. The sequence goes on along the minus strand of CAWKDG010000014.1, from coordinate 60,760 downwards.
CTTCGAAGCTTTGGGTCGTCGAGACCGGCCGCCCGGCTGAAGCTGCAGCGCTGCACGTCGTTGGGATGTTCCGATAAGCAGGAAGGGATATCGGAGCCCGGTATCGGTGTGTCCTCCAGCCAGACAACCTGCGACCCGTCATCCTTCAGCTTGGCAATCGTCCGCGTCAATACCCTTGGTGTAGCGAAGGTGTAGGTCCGGGACGACACGACGACGAGTGCTGGTTTGACCTTGGATAGACGGGCGAAGGCGGCAGAGCGCCATGGGGCGCAATGAGTAATGTCCGGCGCGTAGAGCTTGTTGTTGGCCGCAAAGTTGTTGGTATCGATCGGACACGCCGCCTTCGAGAGGGTCATGAGCTTCCAGCCGCGCTCGGCCGCGATGGCAGCAAGAGGTCGCGTCCACCGCCACGCTGTGAGAGTCACCGAACAGGACAACGGTGTGCGTGGATCTGCGATCACCGAGCGTGCATACCGGGGTCCACCCCCCTTCAGCCACGAACGAATCACCCGATAGAGGGGCTATGCACTTATAGGGGGAGGCACTCGGCACTGCGGCTAGGGGTGGTGAGAGATCTGCTGGGAGGAGGCGGAGTCGTGTGGCGAGCGCCACGTTGTGAGTGACCGACGCTGTCGGACTTGCCGATGCACCGGTCCCTGCAGGTGACACAACCATGAGCATCAACAAGACGGCGCTGATCGTCGAAATGCTGATAAGGCCTGCCCCGAGGAACAGTCCACGCTTGGGCTCGGTCACAAGAAGCTGGTTCCGACGAAATGGTTGTTCAACCACGACGTAGCTGGCTGACGCCAATGCGAAGGAAACGGCAAGCGCGAGCACGATCTCTCCCGTAGTGGCGGCGTGGCCGAGGAAGGCGGGTAGGAAGATGAGTACCGGCCAATGCCATAGATACCAGGAGTACGAGATCCTTCCGATATATTGCAGTGGCCGGATTCTCAGAACGGCCTCTGCGCCTCGGCGAGGCGCCGCACAGCCAGCGGCGATCAGGAGGGCGGCCCCTAAAACCGGAAGCGTGACTGCTATGCCCGGATAAGGTGTGGATCCGTTGAAAGAGAACGCGGCGACGATAATCCCGACGAGACCCAACCACGATAAGGGTCGTGCCACCGGTCGCAGAGCGCGGGCAAGACCCTCCGTGTTGATGGCAACGAAGGCTCCCAGGGCCAGCTCCCAGGCGCGGGTTTGGAGACCGAAGTACGCCCACGATGGTGATGTCTTTGTCAATGTGATCGAGAAGAAGAGCGATGCGGCTATCACGATGACGAGGAATACCGAGATCGAGCGTCGACTCGAAAGCAGACGCCGAGTCAGTGATGTAACCGCGACAAGCATGAGCGGCCATAGCGCGTAGAACTGTTCTTCAATCGCGAGGGACCAGTACTGTTGGAATGGAGAGGGTGAGGTCCCGGCAAAGTAGTTGGTCCCCATCTCGGCAATCCGGTAGTTGATACCAAAGAGCGCAGCCGTGATGGCATCAAAGCCCACTGAGCGAATGTCAAGAGGCGCGACCCACCGCCACGCAGCTAATAGTGTCGCAACGATGACGACGGTAGCCGCAGGGAGGATACGACGAACCCGACGGGCATAGAAGCGGGTGATGGAAATGTGCCCGGAACTGGAAAGCTCGCCGTAGAGGTGGCTGGTGATGAGGAATCCGGAGATGACGTAGAAGACGTCCACCCCGATGTAGCCACCGTGGACTGCAAGCCCCGAATGGTCGAGCACGACGGCGACGACAGCAATGGCGCGTAGACCTTCGATGTCGGGACGAAATGCCCGAAGTCGTCTATTTCGGGCCGAGATCGTGGAAGACGACCCGGATGGATGACGCGAATCGTAGGTGAGGGTCATGGCTGAATTGCAGACCTCATCGAGGTTCCCGCTATCGTGAGACGACCACCATCAGTGACTGGCGACCAACCGATCCGCTGGGCGAGCTCACGAATGATCAGGTCAATCCCTCCTCGATCGCGTTGGTGATCCAGGGGATCACCTCGTCGCGCATTTCATCAAGGGTCATCGTTGCTCTGAATCCCAAGACTCGTTCCGCCTTGGCAGTCGACGGGGTACGCCAAGCGACGTAGTGCTTGAACCCGGCTTCGTGACGTAGGAAATGGACCAATCAGTCCTTTGACCTTGTCCCAGATCAACGGAGCAAGTTCGAGCCTGCTCTTCGAGTTCGGCGTCATGGCATTGAATGTCTCGTTGCGAGCGGGAGGGTGTTCCATAGCGTCGAGAATGCCGACCGTGAGATCTTCGGCGATCATATACAGAGGGGGCCCTTTCATTGATCGTCATGGCCGCAGAGCCAAGACGAGGTTACTGAATGCGGTGAGCTGCATCGTACCTTTCAGCAGCCAGGGCCCTGCACCAAAGTTCGCCGTTGCTGAGCGATGTGCTCGTAGTCGAGGTCGACGAGGAAGATGAGACCAGAACGACATCCGAGCTCAAGCCGCTGTACCGCGGCTAAGGATCCAGCGAGCTCGGGACTCTCGGGATCGAACTCCGCTCGACCATGTCGACGGTGTCGGTCAGGGCTGGCCCGACCGGACCTGATGGCTGTGTGAGCCGGCCCTAATTCAGGGAATTAGATCGGATGCAGGAGGTCCGACCGAACGGTAGAAGCGATATGGCTCGGGAGCGAAGACGCTCAGGTGGTCCATCTCTGCCTCCTGAAGGAATGGACGTAGCGCGGCGAGGTTCGGATAGACGTAGGCAGCCACGAATCGCTGGCTATCGATGGTTGGGATCCTGTCCAGATTCACGACAATTCGAGCATCCATGATTCGGCTCTGACGGGTGGTGCGTCCTTTGTCGATGCCAAACCGGGTCGCAGCGCCAAGCTGCACCACGAGGAATGCGGCCAGCATGGCGAAACTGATCCGTCGAGCGGCTGTGAGACGTCTTGTGCGGTCCCGTTGACGTCTCGACGATCGAATGTGTCCCCAGGCGAAAGTGACGATGCCGGTTAACACGAGGAGGTTTGCCATCGTATAGCGCGACGACAACGCATCCACGATTCCGAATCCGAGACGGCCCAATACGATTGAGCCGTCGAAGAGCACGCCGAACATGATCAGCGCTACCGGGAGCACGTTGCCGGCCTGTGAGGTTCGGTCGCGAAAGAGAACCGTCGACGGAAAATATGGCGACCATGAGGAGCAGAGTGCCGAGCAGTTCATGTGCCGGGAGATCGGAATTCATAGTGGGAACGATATTGCCAAGAGCCGCAAGAAAAGATTTGACCATTCCGACTGGATGGCGCAAGGCGAATCCCGGTGAGCCACCACCTCCATTGACCCGATAGTTGTATCCCCAGAAATATGCGGCAGTTGTTGTCAATGCGCAGAATATGATCCAGACGATGCACTCAAAGTAGCGTCGGCGGCTCCTGGGGAGTTCCCACAGCAGGCAGACCAGGCCTATCGGCCACAAGATGAGGCCTTGCAACGATGAGAACGAGGCAGCAACCGCGGTGAGAACTGCAAGTGCGAGAACGAGGTGATGGTGTCCCCACTGTCTAACCAAAAGGAGAATCAAAATGACAAGGAAGAAAATGATCATGTACCAGGCAAGCTAAAAGGCCCACAGCGAGTTCTCGGTGTCCTCCAAGCTGAACCAGACAATGCCGAGCGAGAGAACATGCATCGCCGTGAGTGGTCGACGCAGATAGATCCGCACGACAGCCAGGAAGACTATGTAACTCGCAACGAAGATCAGCGCACCGAGGAGGATGATTGCCTTGGAATTGTAGCTGTGTACGAGGGCAGAGGCGATCACGACGAGATTGGGAAGGAGCATGCGGTTCTCGTTGTGCTGCGTCCAGAGAGCTCTAAACGTCAGTTGCGAGTGCAACGCGGCGTGAATGATCGGTACGTCGCCCCACTCGTCCCAGTAGATCGCGTCAATCGAGTAATGGATCACAAAGAGGAGATAGAGGGCCATCACAACAGCCCCGACCACGACCCCACCGACGGTGCATCCCCGATCAGGTCGCCGTTGGATAGGAGGGCCCTTCGGTTACCCGCAGAAGGGGCAGCTTCTGCAGGGGAGATACTAACGCTACCGCTCATGGGCTCCGCTGTCGGCGGAGAGGGCGTCACCTTCATCCTGAGTCAGATCGATCCCTCCTGGATCGCGTTGGCGATCCAGGGAATCACCTCGTCGAGCATTTCATCGAGGGTCGTCGTTGCCTCGAAATCCTAACATGCGCTCTGCCTTCTCGGTCGACGGAATCCGTCGTGCGACGTCGTGTTCAAATCCCGGGTCGGACACATGGCGGAAACGGCACATCCGGCCCCTTGATCTTACGCCAAATCAACTCAGCAAGCTCGAGCACCGCTTGTCGAATCCGGACGTCGAAATATTGAAATCTTCATTGCGAGCTGAGCTGTGCTCCATGGCGTCGACGATGCCGCGTGCCACGTCGCCGCCGTAGGTGTAGTGGCGAACCTGAGTGCCGTCGCCGAGGATGTGGAGAGGATCCTGGCCTTTAAGTACCTTCTGCACCAGATCGGGCACGACATGGCTCATCGCCAGCTTGACGTTTCCTGACAGGATCTCGACATCGTCCGAGGGCACGGCTCTCTCCGATACCGACGCAGTTGAAGGGCCGGACGAGGGTGTAGGGAAGGCCATACTGGTCGTTGGCCGCCCGGGCGAAGTACTCGACGGCAAGCTTCTGAAATCCGTATGAGGACAGGGGCGGAGGAATCCGGCGTTCCTGGCCTTCGTAGTGAGGGCCATTCGTCGGTCGATTCGAAGACCATCGACGACGAGAGGAAGGTGACCTTCTCGAGGGAGCCGGCGTTATGTGCCGCAATGGCGGCATCGCAGGACGCGGCGATGATCCGCTCGTTGGTTGCCAGCAGGTCGTAGGCGTAAGTGTGGAAATACGAGATGCCGCCGATCATGGCGGCGCCGGCGATGAAGTGATCACATTCGCTGGCCAGCCTGGTCAACAGGTCCGACGTCCCGGCAGTCTCCCTCCACGAACCTGTAGCGGGGCTGTCGTCGTAAGATTTCGCCACGCGGCCGTACTTGGACAGGTTGTCGACGCCCGACCACACTCGTGCCCGCGTCCGAGCAGCTCCTCGACGACATAGCCACCGATGAAACCGGCGGAGCCGCTGACCAGAACCTTGCTCATCTATCCCACGCCTTTTCCGTTCCTCAGGGCTGCCGCCCGGCGGTTGCTATCGCTGCTCGAAGGACTCATCGACGGTCCGCTCGGTGAGAGTCTAGTTCATCGAATCCCACTTTGGACCGAAGGCGTAGAGATACCACCGGAGATAGCTGGGGATCCATCGCGCCAGACGGAAGTTCGGACTGACCAAAGCTGCGCTCCAGCCAGATGGTCGGGATCTCCGCCACTCTCAGCCGGCGCCGGCGGGCCTTGGCGACGAGCTCGAGACCCACCTCGAATCCGTGGTCGGACTCGATTCCGACCTCGCGGACGAAGGCGGCCGGAGTAGGCCTTGAACGAGTTGGTGGCGTCGCAGTGTTCCCACCCGGGTGAGCATGTGCAATGAAAGACCGGCCAGACGCGACAGACGTGCTCTTGAGGACCGGACCGCCGATCTGCTGGCCACCGCGCATGTACCGCGAGGCTGCGGCAACCACCACACCACGTTCGACGAGTCGCACCAGAGGGCATCGATCTGCATCGGGTCGTCGCATCCGTCCGCCATGGTCACGACGACCACATCAGCCTGTGCATGGTCAAATCCGAAACGGATTGCTCGAGCCGGACCCCGACCGTAGGTGTTGAGGGTGGGAACGACCCTGGCATCAGCTCGTGCGTACTTCTCGCACCCAAGGGGCGGTGGTGTCATCGGGAGAGTCGTAGACGACGAGAACCTCGCATGGCAGCGTGACCGATTCGAGGAGCCGATCGAGGTACGGAACGATGCTCTTCCCCTTCGTTGTACAGCGGTGACGATGATCGAGACCCTGGGTTTCACAATCTGCGTCCCTCTCTCGTCGGCCCCCCATATGTCGATGACTGGTACCGCCGTCGTCAGGTTCCGGTAGGCGAGTGTGGTGCAGCGATGATGAGCAGATCGGACCGGCGATCACATCATCGAGCGGAAGCAGATCCGGATCGCTGGACACGAAGGGATCCGTGCACAGAACCTCGCGTGCTTTAAATCGCAGGATCCGCTTGAGCTTGTAGCTCAGGCTTGAGCGAGTGTCGTCTGACTCACCTTTGAATGCCATACCGAGGATGCCGACAGCGAGATCTTCGAGGGCGAATCGCTCGCTCCAATCTCGACACCATGTACAAAGGAAGTCCTTCATTGACCATCATGGCCGCATGGCCCAGGACGAAATTGTTGTTGTTGAACGCCGCGAGCTGCATGGTATCTTTCAACAGGCAAGGCCCGGCAGCAAATCCTGCTCCCGGAAGATCGGCCGCCCTTGGATATTCGAACGCCAGAGCTGAACGGATGCGCTCGTAGTCGAGATCGAAGTCGTTGGCCATCATGAACAGCTGATTTGCGGTGGCGAACTTGATATACCGCCATGTGTTCGTGAAGAGTTTGGCCAGCTCGGCTTCTTCAGGCGTGAGCCGCACCATCTGCGTCGTCAGGTTACGGAAGAGCTTCTCCGCTCGTTCCAGAACCGCTTCGGAACGACCGGACACGATCTGAGGAAGTTCGAACAGCTCCGTCATCGCCTTGACCCTCGGCGATCCGCTCCGGGCAGAAGGTGACCTCCAGCTGCTTGCCCAGGCTGGCCACTGCCCGTTCGACCAGAGCAGTCGTGCCGGGGAACAGAGTCGACCGCAACACCAGAAGCTGGCCGTCTCGTGAGATATGGGCCGAGGTCGACGTGACCGCGCTCGACACGACATTCGGATCGGGATTGAGATGTTCGTCCACTGGGCGTGCCGATGACGATGATGACGTTTTCGGCCGACCCCACGATTCGGGGGTCGGTGGTGGCGGTGAGGCGATTGCCGACGACGTCGGGTGAGGACGTCCTTTGCTCCCGCTTCCTGAAAGGGCATTTGCCCGACATCACTCCGGCAACTGCCTGCTTGTTGACGTCGAAGAGGCCTACGTCAAGGCCCCGCTCGGCGAACGCCAGCCCGAGGGGAGCCCGACGTGACCGCATCCGCCGACGACGACGACGTCGCGCTCAAACCTCATCGTAGAGCTCCTCCGCCCAGCCTTCCGGGACCGGCCACGATGATCCTAGTCTCGGGCGGAGTTGTCGCTCGGAGATCCCAATGACCCGGAGAGCTTCGTCGGTGGAGGGTGGTTCCATGACCAGTTCATCCTGTGGCTGGGGAATGACGGCTCCCCGAAACGGAGCCGAGTCGCCACGACCCCCGAGACCTCTGAGCTCAGTCGAGTTGTGTGAAGCGGAAGCGAAGCAAGGCGAAGAGGGCACCAAAGCCGTCGCGCCATGAGATCTTCTTGCCCTCCGAAGGTTCGCGTCCAGCATATGAGATCGGTACCTCGTAGATACGGTGACCCCGGCGCAGCACCTTGGCGGTGATTTCGGGCTCGAAATCGAAACGGTTGGACTTAATGGTGATCCCTTCGAGGACCCGTCTGTCGAAGACCTTGTAGCACGTCTCCATGTCGGAGAGGGTCGATCGGTACAGGAGATTGGTGGCAAGGGTCAGTATGCGGTTGCCCATCCAGTGCGATGGGAGCATGTTCTTGCGCTCACCGGTGAATCGGCTCCCATAAACGACTCGCGCCCTTCCTTTGAACAAAGGTTCGAATAGTTTTGGCCAGTCGTCGGGGTCGTATTCGAGGTCGGCATCTTGAATGATGATCAGGTCCCCGCGTGCCGACCGCCAGACCTGTCCGGATGGCGGCACCCTTTCCCTGGTTCACGTCGTGGTTGAGGACGAAAACCGTTGAGTCCTCCAAGCAGCCAGGACCTTGTCGGTTCCGTCAGACGAGCCGTCGTTGACGACGATCACCTGCAAGTCAAGGGGTACCGTCATGGAACGGATGCGCCTGATGATCTCGGCGACGGTCCTTTGCTCGTTGTAGACGGGGACGATGACAGACAGGCTCTGGTAGTGAGGTGCTTCAAGCTGTGCGTCCGTCACGTCCGAAGACTCTAAACGAATTCCAGTATGGGTTCACGGTTCATCTTGTGACCCCGGAACCGACGATTTCGGGTGCCGGTGAACCCGTCCGAAAGTTAGCCGCCGTTCGGCTTTTCGTGGCAAGGAATCGGAGCAGCCACCTTGTCGAGAGCATCGACCAGGGCCTCCAGCTGGCGCGGCTCGAGCCGGTCGACGAAATGGCGTCGGACCTGCTCGACGTGATCGGGTGCCGCCTCCTCGAGCCGGGCACGCCCGGCATCGGTGAGCACGGCGAAGGCGCCCCGGCGGTCGGTGGGACAGCGGGCCCGGTCGACCAGCCCGGCCCGGACGAGGCCGTCCAGGCGCCGCGTGAGGCCGCTCGGCGAGAGCAGGAGGCGATCGGCGAGCTCGCTCATCCGCATGTGTCCGCCCTCGGCTTCCGAAAGCTGGACGAGCACGCCGTAATCCGACACCGACATCCCCTGTGACGCCTGAAGCTCGGCATCCAGGCGTGACATCAGGCGGGAATGGGCGCTCAGCAGTGACCGCCACGCCTGCATCTCAAGATCGTCGAGCCAGCACACGGTGGTCATACCCCCAGCGTACCGGAGAGGGTTTTCATTGCACCGGCAATCGGCGGGGCCTTAGCTTGACCTCCGTGGCCCCTCGCCCCACTTCGCTGTCGGACCTCCTCGATGATCTGCGAGGCCGAGCACCTCGATCTCGACGCTCTCGTGGCCGCCCTCGACGAGTCCGGCTGGGGGCGCCCGACGCCGGCCCCGGGGTGGGCCGTCCGGGACCAGGTGAGCCATCTGGCGTATTTCGACGATGCCGCTGTCTCGGCCATGACAGACCCGGCTGCCTTTTCCGACATGGTCGGCCGTCGCTCTGGCCGGGGGCGACCCCATGGAGGAGCATCTGCGTCGCGGGCGGGCCATGACGGGCGCCGAGCTCCTGCGCTGGTGGCGCACCAGCCGCGCGCGCCATGGTCACGGCGGCGCGCGCCCTGCCCGACGGTGCACGGGTGCCGTGGTTCGGTCCTCCCATGGGGGCGCTGTCTTTCGTCTCGGCCCGGCTCATGGAGACATGGGCGCACGGGCAGGACGTTGCCGACGCGCTCGACGCACGACGTGTCCCCACGGCCCGGCTACGCCACATCGCCCATCTGGGTGTCCGCACCCGCCCCTTCTCCTACGCCGTCCGGGGCATGGAACCGCCACCCGTGCCCGTGCGCGTGGCTCTGTCCGGCTCCGGCGGGCGAGGTGTGGGAGTGGGAGGACCGCCGCCGAGTCCGACAGCGTCCAGGGCACGGCGCTCGACTTCTGCCTGGTCGTCACCCAGCGCCGCCACCTGGCTGACACCGGCCTCGTCGTCGAAGGTGACGCCGCCACCGAGTGGATGTCGATCGCCCAGGCCTTCGCCGGTCCCCCCGGTCCCGGCCGCCCCGCCCGTCGGTCCGTCGGTAGGGCGCGTCACCGGTACCCGGTCAGACTTCGATCGGCGCGTCCTTCGGGACCGCCATCTCGTCGACGACGGGATCGTCGCCGTCGCTCGGATCGACCTCGATCTCCCGGCTCTGGCCGACGGCGCCGCCACAGCACGGCCATGGCCACGGACCCCGCCACGAAGAGAGCGAGCCCCGCCCCCTGGACCAGCGGAGCGCCGTTGTGGTCGTTCTGGCGGAGAAAGACGTTCTCCTCGAAGAAACGGGCCAGTCCCCACAGCGCGGCGGTGGCGGCCAGGATGAAGCCGACCGGACGTTTGCGGACGTAGTGCTCGATGAGGATGAGGATGGCGAAGATGACGAAGCTGTCGAAGGCCTGGATGAGCGGGACCGGCACCCGCTTGCCCGCTTCACCGGCGTAGTACATCCCCCACCACGCCGTCGTCGGGCGGCCACCCCCCGCCACCATCAGTTGCGGACCGAGAAGCCGCCCTACGCCCCACGCCGCCATGAGGACCGGGCTGACGATGTCCAGAGCCCGCAGGGACGGCAACTCCGGGCAGCGCCGGCGGGCGAGGATGACGCCGACGGGGATGCCGAACAACAGGCCGCCGAACGACGACAGGCCCCCGTGCCACACGTCCAGGATCTGGCCCGGGTTGTGCTCGTAGTACGACGAGTAGTTGGCCAGCACGTGCAGGAGGCGGGCGCCGACGATCGAGGCGACGACGATCCAGATGAAGGCGCCGGTGAGCCACTGCCACGGATAGCCGGCGTTGCGGAGCCGGCGCTCGAAGTAGCGGTAGGCGAACCAGAAGGTGATGGCGAGCCCGATGCCGTAGGTGTGGACCTCCAGGGGTCCGATGTGGAATGCGACGGGTATCGGCTTCACGATGATCCTCGGGTGGTCCCGGGCGGGCACCCGGCGACCTTCAGCGTACCGTCAAGACCGCCGGCGATGACGTCGTCCGGGCCACCTGCCCGTCGTCCGTGGCGCGGCACGTCGGCCGCGAGCCACCGTACGCTGCCAGGGTCACCGCCGGAAGGAGATCTCATGGGAGCACTCGATCGGGAAGGTTGCCGTCGTCACCGGCGCCGCATCGGGGATCGGGCTGGCCTGCGCCACCCGTTTGGCGGCCGAGGGGGCCACCGTCGTGGCCGTCGACATCGCCGCCGACGAAGGTGCCCGCGTGGCCGCGGAGTTGCATGCGGTGGCCGTCGCTGCCGACGTCAGCCGTCCGGAGCGACTGGGGGGCGGTGGTCGACTCGGTCCGGAGCCTCGGTGGCGTGGACTTCGTCTATCTCAACGCCGGGGTGACCACCGGAGAAGGCGACATCACCGCCCTCACCGACGACCAGTACCGCCGGATCCTCGCCGTCAACGTCGACGGCGTCGTCTTCGGTGCCCGGGCCCTCGTTCCCGAGTTGATCGCCCGGGGCGGCGGGGCCCTGGTGGCGACGGCGTCACTGGCCGGCCTGGTGGCGTTTGCCGCCGATCCGATCTACGCGTTGACGAAGCATGCGGTGGTAGGTCTCGTGCGCGGTCTCGCCCTGACCTTGGCCGACCACGGCATCACGGTGAATGCCGTCTGCCCCGGACTGGTCGACACCCCGCTCGTCGACGACGTCCGCGACGCGCTGGCGGCGGCGCGATTCCCTCTCATCTCCCCTGAGGCCGTGGTGGACGCTGTCCTCGGTTGCATGCTGGGCGACGGCACCGGTCAGGCCGTCGTCGTCCAGGCGGGACGTGAGCCCACACCGTTCCGTTTCGCACGGCCGCCGGGGCCACGCCAGCCTGGAGCCGAAGGACGGGTCCCGCCCGGACTTCTCGCCGCGCCGCTCGACCCCTGAGCCTCGTGGCGCCCCCGGGGGGCCGACGAGACGGCGGAATGTCCCTACGGACGGCCGGCGCCGACGAGGCCCTGCGACCAGATCCCGGTGACCTGAACGTCCTCGCCGGTCTCCGGGGCCTGGACCATCTGGCCGCCGCCGATGTACATCGTGACGTGGCCGATGACACCACCCTCGTCGTAGAAGATCAGGTCTCCGGGCTCCATGTCGCCCAGCGGCACGTGCTCGGTGTCGTCGTACTGCGCCGCCGCCGAGTGCGGCAGGCTGACCCCCGCCTGACCCCATGCCCACATGGTCAGACCGGAACAGTCGAAGCCCACCCCGGGCGTGTCACCGCCCCACACGTAGGGGACGCCTCTCTGGCTCATCGCCGCCGCCACGGCAACGGCGGCCGATCCACCGGCGGACGGCGGCGGGGGAGAGTTGTCGCCCGATGCCCCTGATGACGACGAGCTCTGGGTCGCGGCTGCCGCCGCCGCAGCCTCCTGGGCCGCCACCTTCCGTTGGAAGGCCGCCGCCTGGGCCGCCGCCTCCGCCGCCTGCTGCTGTTGCACCAGCGTGGCGATCCGGCCCTTCACCTGCGACAGAGTGGCCTGCTGGGCGGTGAGCTCGGTCTGGGCGCTCCGTTGCGCCGCCGCCGCCTGGCCCAGAGCCGCCTGCGCCTGGCTCTGCGTGGTCTGCAGCTGGTTCTCCTGGGCCGTGAGCGCCGCCTCGGCCCGGTTGAGACGGTCGATGGCATTCGAGACGTTGCCACTGGCCACGCTCTGGTACTCAGCTGTCACCGAGGACTGCTGCCCGCCCGACGTGAACAGTTGCTCGAGCCCGTTGTCCGATCCGCCCGACATGTAGTCCTGGAGAGCCTGGGTGCGCAGGTTGGCCTGGGCCGACGCCACGTGGTCTTTCGTCTGGCTGATCTGGCTACGCGTCTGGGCGACCTGCTGGTCGAGCTGCCCGACGCGGATCTGGGCCTCGTCGTACTGCTCGTTCAACGCGTCGAGCTGCTGGCCTTCGGCCTGGATCTGCTGCGTCAGCTGGGTCGCTTCGGCCCGGTCGCTCGAGACGGAGTCGGCCGATGCCGACCGGACCGCCGGGAGAACCGCTCCGGCGATCAACGTGAGAGTCGTGCAGGAGAGCAGCACGACACCCAAGGGACGACTCGTCCCCCGCCGAAGTCGCGCCGTCGGGGGGTTCCCAGGGCGAGTCACAACGGAAGCTATGTCTAGCAAGGACAGCTTCCTATAGCAAGCACTTGGGCTTCTCTAAACCTCTGACCAGGAAGTTTATCGGAGGAGCACCGGTCGGCCCAGCAGTGCCGGGGTCGATCGCCCCGGGCCCGGAAGAGCGTCACGCCCAGGCAGGTAGCGTCGCCTCGGTGCACCCGATCGAGCGTCTTCGCTACGTAGCCCGCGCCGGTTGGGGCGCGCCGGACGTCCTGGCGGCGGAAGCGGCGTGGGCGCTCGCCGATCTCGCCGTCCGTGAAGCACCGGCCGTACTTCCCGCGTGCCGTCGCCTGCTCGACCGGCACCCCGGCTGCGGCCCGATGTGGTGGGTGGCGGCCCGCATCGTCACCGCCGGCGACCCCGTCGCCGAGGGGGAGCGTTGCGCCGACGCCCTCGAGGACGACCAGACGGACGAGATCCTCGACGACGCGCTCCCCGCCGGTGCCCGCGTCGTCCGGCGCGGCGGCGTCGGTGATGTCGCCAGCGCCGACATCGTCGTCATCGAGGTGGATGCTCTCGGCGCCGGCGGCATGGTGGTGGACGCCGACGTCCTCGGCCTCCTCGAGGCGGCCCGGGTCGTCGAGGTCCCGGTGTGGGCTCAGGCGGGTGTGGGCCGGATCCTGCCGCCGCGCCTGTGGGACGCGCTCGACGCGCAAGCTGGAGTCGGCGGTCGGATCCCGTAGCGGTGTCGTGGTCGATCTGGCCGGAGTCGAACGCGTCGTCGGGCCATCGGGAGCGCAGCCGCCACGTCTCGCCCTGGCCGGCACCGACTGTCCCGAGCCGCCGGAGCTGCTGGCGCCTTGGTAGGGAGCCGCGCCCGCCAGTAGCGTCGGCGTGCATGGGCGAGATGATCGAATTCCCGAGCAACGGTTCTCCCGGTCAGGGTTACCTGGCCGTTCCCCCGTCCGGATCCGGACCGGGCGTGGTGGTCATCCAGGAGTGGTGGGGCCTCGTCCCCCACATCGTCGACGTCTGCGACCGGTTCGCCGCCGCCGGCTTCGTGACCCTGGCGCCCGATCTCTACCGGGGCCAGCAGATCTCCGAACCGGACGAAGCGGGGAAGGCGATGATGGCCCTCGAGCTCGACCGGGCCGGGCGCGACATGTCGGGCGCAGTCGACGAGGTGCGTCGCCGCAGCGCCGGTGACAGCGTCGGGGTCGTCGGGTTCTGCATGGGCGGCGGACTGGCCCTCGTGCTCGCCACCCAGCGGCCCGACGCCGTCTCCGTCTGCGTGTCTTTCTACGGCGTGATTCCCTGGCCCGAAGCGCAGCCCGACTACGCACCGATGAACGCCGCCGTCCTGGCCCACATCGCCGAACTCGACGGATTCTTCGGTCCCGCCGCCGCCGCCACCCTCGAATCGCAGCTCAAGGGCCTCGGTAAGGACGTCACCTTCCACGTCTACCCGGGAGTCGATCACGCCTTCTTCAACGACACCCGGCCGGAGGTCTACGACGACGCGGCGTCGGCCTTGGCCTGGCAGCGCACGATCGACTTCCTCCACGCCCACCTCGGGTGAGCCCCGGGACCGAAAGGCCGGCCGGCGAGGTCGGGCGCTACCTCGAGCTCGGCCTGGCTCTCGGACGCCACGTCGACGGCCTGGTCGACGCCTACTACGGCCCACCGGATCTGGCGCGACGAGCAGCGGCGTCGGAGCCGCTGCCGCCCGAGAGGCTGGTGGCCGACGCCCGCGCCCTGTTGGCCTCCCTCGACGCCGGTGCCCCCCTCGACGACGACGACGCCACCGACGGCGATCCCGGCCTCCCGGCCCGACGGCGGTGGTTACGGGCCCAGGTCGTCGGTCTGCTCACCACGGCGCGACGTCAAGCGGGAGAAGCGGTGGGCTACGTCGAGGAGGTCGAGGCCTGCTACGGCGTCCGCCCGGCGCCGGTCCCCGAAGAGGAGCTCGCCGCCGCCCATCGTCGGCTGTCCGAGGCCCTCCCGGGGACGGGCCCCGTCGCCGAGCGCCTGATCGCCTGGCGCGAGGCCCATGTCGTCACCCCCCACCGACTGCCCGACGCCATCACCTCGCTGGCCGAGGAGCTGCGCGAACGCACCGATCGTCTCTTCGGACTGCCCGCCGGTGAGCACATCGACTTCGAGCTGGTCGAGAACAAGCCGTGGTCGGGTTTCAACACCTATCTCGGTGATCTCCACTCGCGGGTGGCCGTGAACACCGACCTCCCCGTCCTGTCGATCTCGCTCGCCCATCTGGTGGCCCACGAGGCCTATCCCGGTCACCACACCGAGCACACCCGCAAGGAGGTCGGGCTCGTCCGCCGCCGCCGGTGGATGGAGGAGTCCATCTTCCTGGTGGGCACCCCGCAGTGCCTCCTCGCCGAGGGTCTGGCCGATCTCGGCCTGGAGGTCGTTCTCGGCCCCCGACCGGAGAGCATCGTCGCCGCCCACCTCCATCCGCTCGGGATCCGGTACGACGCCGAGGTCGTCGCCGCGGTCGCCGAGGCGGGCGAGGCGCTCGGGGCCGTCCGGGGCAACGCCGCCTGGCGTCTCTATGTCGACGGCGCCGATCCCGACGTGGTGGTGGGCGAGGTGGCCCGGTGGGCCCTTCTGCCCCCGGCTCGGGCGGCCAAGGCCGTCGAGTTCCTCCTCCACCCCACCTGGCGCGCCTACATCTCGTGCTACGTCGAGGGACTGCCGTTGTGCCGGCGCTTCGTGGGCGGCGACCCCACCCGGTTCGCCCGCCTCCTCACCGAGCAACTGGTCCCCGCCGACCTGGTCGCCGCGTAGCATCGTCCCATGTCCGACCGCAGCCGGAACCTGCCCCGCCGCTCGTGCTTCTCCACACCGGGCTCGAACGAGCGCTTCCTGGAGAAGGCACCGACGGTGCCGGCCGACATGTCGTTCCTCGACCTCGAGGACTCCGTGGCCCCGCTCGAGAAAGAGGCGGCCCGGGCCAAGGTCGTCGAGGCCGTTCGCAAGCAGTCCTGGGACGACCGGGTCCTCTGCGTCCGGATCAACGCCTGGGACACCGAGTGGACGTACGGGGACGTCATCGAGGTGGTGGGTAACGCCGGCGAGCGTCTCGACGAGCTCATGCTCCCCAAGGTGCAGTCGGCGGCCGAGGTCGTCGCACTCGACCTGCTGCTCACCCAGGTGGAGAAGCGAAGCGGACTTCCCGTGGGGCACATCGGGATCGAAGCCCAGATCGAGACCACCCGCGGCCTCATCAACGTCGACGACATCTGTGCGGCGTCGCCCCGGCTCGAGACGATCATCTTCGGACCGGCCGACTTCGCCGCCTCCATGGAGATGCCCGTCCTGACCGGCGGCGTCCAGATCCCCGAGTATCCGGGTGACCACTTCAACTATGTCTTCTCGCGCATCTTGATGGCGGGCCGGGCCAACGGACTGCAGGTCATCGACGGCCCCTACCTCAAGGTGAAGGACATGGAAGGTCTCCGTGACTTCTCCCAGCGCACGCGGATCCTCGGGTACGACGGGAAGTGGGCACTCACGCCCGACCAGGTGACCGTGCTCAACGAGCTGTACTCGCCCACCCAGGAGCAGTTCGACCGGGCCTGGGACATCCTCGACGCCTACCAGCAGGCCACCGAGAACGACCGCAAGGGTGCCGTGATGTTCGGCGACGAGATGATCGACGAGGCCAGTCGCAAGATGGCCACCAAGTTCGTCACCCGGGGGACGCGCGCCGGGCTGACCCGTTCGAAGGGCTGAGGGACAGCGCCCGGGGACGCCTCTGTCAGCGGGCTTGTTCGACGAGGCGCCGGGCCACCACCTTCAGGGCCAGGGTCTCGTCCGCCCCTTCGAAGATCGACAGCACCCGGGCGTCGACGAAGTAGCGGCTCACGGCGTACTCCTCGGCGTACCCCATGCCCCCGTGGATCTGCATGGCCTCACGGGTCACCCACTCCGCCGCCCGGCACACGTAGGCCTTGAGCATCGACGCCTCGAGGGTCCCCTCGCCCTTGGCCATCAGCCGGGCCACTTCGTAGGAGAACTGTCGCGCCGACTGGATGATGACCGTCATCCGGGCCAGCTTCGCCCTGGTGAGCTCGTAGTCGAGGATGGGACGGCCGAACACGACCCTGCCGGCGGCATAGTCGTAGGCCGCCTCGTACGCCGCCTGCATCACGCCGAGGGCGCGCGCCGCGGTCTGCAGGCGCCCGTTCTCGAAGCCGGCCATCTGGAGGTAGAAGCCGCGACCGATCCCGCCGTCGGCTCCGATCAGGTTGTCTCCGGGGACGAACCAATTCTCGAAGGCGATCTCGTAGGAGTGCATCCCCCGGTAGCCGAGGGTGTCGATCGGCCTTCCCTCCATGCGGCCCGCCCCCTCGGAGCGCTCCCCCCGCTCTCGGGGGCCGGGCTCCTGGGTGCCGGGCTCTCGGGTGCCGGGCTGCTGGGTGCCGCGGCAGCTGGGTGCCGGGCTCCTGGGTGAAGGTGAAACCGTGGCCGTCGCCCCTGGGCTTCTCGACGATGAAGAGGGACAGTCCCCGGTGGGCCTTCGACCGGTCCGGATCGGTCCGGGCCAGCAGCATGATCACATCGGCGCGCGCCGCGAACGTGCACCACGTCTTCGTGCCGTTCACGAGCCAGCCGCCGTCGGTGGGTGTGGCCGATGTCACCACGTTGGCCACGTCGGAGCCGAAGTCGGGTTCGGTGACGGCCACCGCGTTCATGACGACACCCGATGCCAGATCGGGCAGCCACCGTTGCTTCTGGGCTTCTGTTCCTCCCGCCACCAGGGCCCGTGACAGGATCTCGGGGCGGGTGATGAGCGAACCGCCGGCACCGAGCGAACCCCACGACAGCTCCTCGGTGGCCACCACCATGCCCATGTAGTCGCTTTCGCCGCCGCTGGCGAAGCCCCCGTACTGGTCGGGGATCGACAACCCGAACGCCCCCATCTCGGCCAGGCCGCCGATGATCTCCTCGGGGATGTCGCTGTTGCTGCGGTGGATCTCCTCCGCCCGGGGCCGCAGCTGCTCCTCGGCGAACCGGTGGAAGGTCTCGCGCACGAGGGCGAAGTCGGCATCGAGTCGTCGGTCGCCCTGTACCCCGCACAGAGCGGCGAGGAACGTCGGATCGCGGTAGTCGGTCACGAACGACGCCGCCGGGTCGAGCCAGTCCCGCGTCGTCCCCCACGCCGCTTCCCGTCCCACCGTGCGCGTCGTCAGGTCGGCGAGCACGTCGGCCACGAATGCGCAGGCGATCCGGGCCTCGTCGTCGCCCGTGCCGCCGTACCCCACGGCGGACCGGGCGGTCCTCACCCCCGCCGCCGCGTGGGCCAGGTCGTAGGCCAGCACCTGCTCCACCTCGATGTCACCGGTGGCGGCCAGCCGCCTCGCCGCTCCCGACACGACCGAGGCGGCGAGCTCGACGGCGTCGTCGGCGCGACCGAGGTCGGCCGGCATCGGATCGGTCACGGTCCCGGAGGCTACCGGGGGTTCGATCCGGCCTCGGGCACGCGGCCGACGACGGTGACGAGCGGGGGCAGGACGACCGAGTCGTCACCGGGGGAGACCCCCGTCAGATCGCCGAGGTAATCGGCCACCGGACCGGGTCCGACGCCGGCGGGCGCCTCCGCCCAGGCGTCCACGATGACCAGACCGGCGCTGCGCACCAGGCCGGGCAGGAGGGCCCCGACGTCGGGATGACGGGCGTCGGGCATCGAGAGGGGCAGCCCTCCGACACGGCCGGCCGACGTGACCGGTTCCTGCGCCACCACCCAGCCACCGGGCCGGACGGCCTGCTTCATCCGGGCCACGACGACGGCGGGATCGACCACGTGCATGAGCAGGAAACGGCAGAACGCCAGGTCGACCGGCTCGGGCAGGAGCAGGTCCTCGCCCGCCTGGGTGATGGCGAGCACCTGGCTGAAGGCGGCCGCGGCCGCCGCCGCCACGTCCCGTGCCGCCGGGTCGCTGTCGACGGCATAGACACGTCCGTCGAGGCCGACGATCTCCGCCAGCGCCACCGACACGTCGCCGCCGCCGGCGCCGACGTCGACGCAACGCCACCCCGGGCCGATCCCCAGCCGTTCCAAGGCAGTGGCGAGCGGCCGCCGGTAGACGTCGTCACGCAGGGCGTTGGGCACTGGTGGCAGACGCTACCGCCCCGATCGTCGCTGTAGCCTCCCCGGAGTGAAAGTGACAATGCCGTGAAAGTGACGATGCTCCTCTGCGACGGGGCCCAGGTAGCCGACGGCAAGCTCTTCGTGCTCGGTGGCGGGTGGTCGCTCACCGGCCCCGATCCGATGCCGTCGGCCATCGCCATGAAGATCGACGTCGGTTGGCACGAAGCCGAGCAGACCCACCATTGGGAGCTCTACCTCGAGGATGCCGACGGCCGCCCCGTCCTGGTCGACACGCCCGAGGGCACCCATCCCATCGAGGTCCGTAACGAGTTCAACGTGGCGCGCCCGGAGACGGTGCCCGAAGGGACTCCGATCGACGTGGCCCTGGCGGTGAACCTCGGTCCGCTCCCCCTGGAGACGGGCAACCGCTACACCTGGCGGCTCACCATCGACGGCGAGACCAACGAGGACTGGGCCCTCGGCTTCACCACCCGCCCGAGTCCCGTCGAGTGACACGACCAGCGCCATGACGACGTACGAACGCCCCTTCGGCCGGTCCTTCGAGGACTTCGAGATCGGTGACGTCTATCGGCACTGGCCGGGGAAGACCGTCACCGAATACGACGACCACCTCTTCTGCCTGGTGACGATGAACCACCACCCGCTTCACATCAACGAGTGGTTCGCCGAGAACGAGACCGTCCACCACAAGAACGTGGTGGTCGGAAACCTGGTGTACTCCCTCGTGCTCGGGATGAGCGTCCCCGACGTGAGCGGCTCCTGCATCGCCAACCTGGAGGTGGAGTCCCTCGTCCACCGGTACCCGACCTTCCACGGGGACACCATCTACGCCGAGACCCGCGTCCTGGACAAGGCGCCGTCGTCGTCCAAACCGGACCGTGGTGTCGTCACCGTCGAATCCAAGGGGTTCAACCAACGCGGTGAAGAGGTCTGTTACTTCCGCCGCAAGCTCATGGTGTGGATGCGCGACTCCGCTCCCGCCCGTCGCCGACCCTATGGAGACGACGTCTGGGATTGAGCGGCTCCGAGCCCCCGCCCCGGTGACGCCGGTCCCCGTCCGGGAGGACGCCCTCCGTCGGGCCGTGCTCCGTTTCGGCCGGTCGGGCTTGCGGCCGCTTCCCTGGCGGGCCACCCGGGATCCCTGGGCCGTCCTCGTGAGCGAGGTCATGCTCCAGCAGACGTCGCCGGCACGCGTCCTCGAGCCCTACCGGGCCTTCCTCGGGCGCTTCCCGACGGTGCGGGCCTGCGCCTCGGCCCCCCTCGGAGATGTCCTGCGGGCCTGGGCCGGCCTGGGGTACAACCGCCGGGCCCGGAACCTCCACGGCGCCGCCACCGTCATGCTCGAGCACCACAGTGGACGCGTCCCCGCCGACCTCGCCGCGCTCTGGGCGCTGCCGGGGGTCGGTCCCTACACGGCTCGTGCCGTCCTTGCCTTCGCCTTCGAGACGGACCACGCCGTCGTGGACGTGAACGTGGCCCGGGTCATCGCCCGTGCCGTCGTCGGCGAGGCGCTCCCGGCGAGCCGGACGCAGGCTGTGGCCGACGGTCTCGTGCCCCGGGGCCGGGGCTGGCTGTGGAACCAGTCCCTCATGGAGATCGGCGCCGTGGTCTGCGGTGCCCGAGCGCCGGCGTGCGACCGCTGTCCGTTGGCCCGGTCGTGCGCATGGTCAGCGGCCGGCCGGCCCGCGCCCGATCCCGCCGGGCCCCGCCCCCGGCAGAGCGTGTTCGCCGGTTCGGATCGCCAGGGCCGGGGCCGACTGGTGGCCGCCCTCCGCACCGGCCCGGTCCCACCACGGCGGCTTGCGGCCGCCTGCGGCTGGCCGGACGACCCCGGTCGCGCCCGGCGGGTGGCCGAGGCCCTCGTCTCGGAGGGCCTGGCCCGCCGGGACCCGCGAGGGGTGCTCACGCTCCCGTAGCCACTGCTCCCTCAGCGCCACGGTTCCCGTCGAGCCACCGCTCCCGTCGAGGCGCTCAGGGGGAGCCGATGAAGCGCAGGACGTGGTCGTTGACGGTGTCGGGTTGCTCGACCTGGAGGAAGTGTCCGGCCCCGTCCACCGTCACCTGCTCCGAACCCGGTGACAGGAAGGGCAGAACGTCACCCACGGCGTCCCGGGCCAGACACCCGTCGTCGGCGCCGTGCAGGTACAGCGTGGGTTGCGGCGGCATCCCCGCCGTGGCGGTCTGAGCGTCGGCGTAGGCGGCGTCGTGCAGGGTGGGGTCGAACATGGCGCGGTAGTAGCCGATGGCCGCCGTCAGGTTGTCCGGGGCGCCGATCGCCTCCTTCACCCGGGCCACGTCGAAGGTGGCGTCGTATCCGGGCGACCAGTCGGCCCACAGGCCATCGATGAAGGCGTAGCCGTCGAGAGACACGGCCGTCTCGGCCAGGGGGGTCTGGAACACGAAGATGTAGAAGCTCCTCTTGAGCTGTGGATAGGTGAGGAACGATGTCGCCAGTGCCGCCAATGGCGGCACCGCCATCGTCACCACCCGGCTCCAGCGGGCCGGTGCATGCACCGCTGCACCGGTGGCGGCCGCCGCCCCCCAGTCGTGTCCGATGAGCACGGCCCTTTCGTCGCCGCCCAACCCCTCGTGCAACGCACAGGCATCGGCGGCGAGCGCCCCCGTCTGGTACCGGCCGTCGGCGGGGACCTGGGTCGGTGCGTAGCCACGCATCCAGGGAGCCACCGCGTGGTACCCGGCCTCACCCAGGACCGGCAGCAGGTGCCGCCAGGTGTGGGCCGAATCGGGGAAGCCGTGCAGACAGAGGGCGAGGGGCCCGCGGTCGGGCCCCGCTTCGAGATAGGAGAACTCCACGTCATTGGCTTTCACTGTTCGTTGCTGCATGGGGGCAGAGTAGTGTCGGAGGGGTTGGGGACCTCCTCGGTCCGCGTCAACAGGCAGCACCGCCCTCGGCGATGACAGGTCGGACGGGGGGAAGGCGAAAGCGGAAGGGGGTCGTACGCTGCAAGTCACATTCTTCGGCGTGCGGGGGTCGTGCCCATGTTCGGGGGCGGGATACCTCCGCTACGGGGGCAACACCTCGTGTGTGGCGGTCACCGTGGGGAACGAGCCCCCGATCGTTCTCGACCTGGGCACGGGTCTGCGGCCCCTCGGGCGGGAGCTCGAGGATCGTTACGGCACCGAGGTGCCCATCGTCATGACGGCCCTCCTCACCCACCTGCACTGGGACCACATCATCGGGCTCCCCTTCTGCGCGCCCCTGCTCCGGTCCGGTACCCGGATCGAGGTCTTCGGCCCGCCTCAGATCGGTGGCACCCTTCACGACGTGATCGACCGGGTCGTCATCCCCCCCTTCTTCCCTGTGCAGGTCAAGGAGCTTCACGGATCCATCGACTTCCACGAGGTGGAAGAGGACGACTTCGCCATCGGGTCGGCCAAGATCCGTGTCCGGAGCGTCCCCCACGTAGGCACCACTCTCGGATTCCGCATCGAGGCCGACGGCGCCAGTCTGGCTTTCGTGAGCGACCACCAGACTCCGGCCGACCATCGGACGGTGGACCCGAGTGTTCTCGACTTGTGCGACGGCGCCGATCTCCTCATCCACGATGCCCAGTACACCGACGCCGAGTTCGAGACCAAGTCGAATTGGGGCCACTCGACGGTCGGGTACGCCGTTCATGTGGCGGCCGAGGCCGGAGCGCGCCGCCTGGCTCTGTTCCACCACGACCCCGATCACACCGACGAGATCCTCGATCGCATCGTCGACGACGCCGGGAAGGCCCCCGGGGCGTCGCGTCTCGAGTTGGTGTCAGCGGCCGCTGAAGGCATCGACGGTCCATCTCGGTCATCGCTGACCGAGATGGACGAGGCGGCCGGACAGGGCCTGGGCGACTCTGACCGACGGGACCAGGCCGGTGCTGACGGGCGGGTTTTCGACAGCGGACGCTTCCGCGAAGTCATGGGCCATTTCGCCACCGGGGTGACCATCATCACCGCCATGGAGGACGACGGGCCCGTCGGTTTCACCTGCCAGGCGTTCGCCTCGTTGTCGTTGGACCCTCCACTCGTGGCCCTGGCACCGGGCAAGAGCTCCACCAGTTGGCCCCGCATCGCCCAGGCCGGATCCTTCTGCGTCAACGTCCTGGCCGAGGACCAGGAGGCGCTGTGCCGCGACTTCGCCGTCTCCGGTGGGGACAAGTTCGCCGGCGTCGGTTGGCGGATCGCCGGGAACGGCGCCCCTCTGCTCGACGGCGTGCTCGCCTGGTTGGAGTGCACCCTGGTGGTCACCCATGACGCCGGCGACCACGAGCTCGTCATCGGTGCGGTGCACGACATGGGCGTGACCCGTGGCCGCCCTCTCCTGTACTACCGCGGGGGGTTCGGTCGGTTCGAGCCCTGAACCACGCTCGTGTCGCGCTCCCGTTTGCCTGGTGACCGCAGGGTGAAACCGCGGCACTAGCCTGTGGCGCCGTGCCCGACATCAAGCCTTCCGCCGTGATCACCGACGTCGTCATCGTCGAGCCCGATTCGCACGGTGACGAGCGTGGTCGCTTCGTCGAGACGTACCGGCGCTCCTGGTTCGGCCTCGGCCGCGAGATGATTCAGGGCAACCGCACGGAGAAGCAGGCCGGTGCCATTGTCGGTCTCCACTACCACCTGCACCAGGCCGACTACTGGTACGTCCTGCGTGGCCGGGCCCGCGTCGTCCTGCACGACCTGCGGGCGGGGTCACCCACCGACGGCGCCACCTTGGCCATCGATCTCGACGGCGAGGTCGACCGGGGTGTGTTCATTCCTCCCGGAGTGGCCCACGGGTTCGCCTCCCACACCGATCTGCTCATGTGGTATCTGGTCGACGGCTACTACAACCCGGAGGACGAGCTCGGTGTGGCGTGGGACGACCCTGCCGTCGGGGCCGACTGGGGAGTGACCGAACCCGTGCTCTCGGCCCGCGACCAGGCGAACCCCCGCCGTGTCGAGATCGACCCCGCCCTCCGGCCGCGCTACGGCTTGCGCACCTGAGTCGGCCAGGTGTCCGTGGAACGATCGTGGGCCGGCGGCGCACCCCGGCTGGACTCGGGTGGCGGGAACCGGCACGCTGGCCAGGTGGACGAATCGCGCCAATGGGTCGAGTTCGGACGATGGCTGGTCGAGCAACGCGAGGAACGCGGCCTCCGCCGGCGTGACGCGGCGCGCCGGGCCAAGATCTCCGAAGCCCTGTGGCGCGACCTCGAGACCGGTCGCAAGGAGGCCATCGGTGGCATCAGACTGCTCCCCAACCCCAGCCAGGACGTCCTGGAGAGGGTGGCGAGCGCCCTCGACCTCCCGGTCGAGGACGTACTGGCCCGGGTGGGGAGGGCCACCTCGGCGCGACGGCGGGTCACTCCGGCCGACGCACCCAAGGTCGACGACGACGGCTCGCTGCTGTCGATCAAGCTGAGGCGCCTGTCCGATCGCGACCGGAACCTCCTCGAGCGCCTGGTCGACGCCATGCTCGAGCACGAGGATCGATAGCAGGTCCTCCGTGCGCTTCGGCATCTTCTACGAGCACCAGTTGCCGCGGCCGTGGGGTCCGGACGACGAGCACATCCTCCTCAAGAACGCACTCGACCAGGTGGAGCTGGCCGACACCCTGGGCTTCGACTTCGTCTGGGCCGTCGAGCACCATTTCCTCGAGGAGTACTCCCATTCGTCGGCGCCCGAGGTGTTCCTGGCCGCCGCCAGCCAACGGACCCGTCGTATCCGGCTCGGTCACGGCATCGTCCAGCTCCCCGTCGGGTTCAACCACCCGGCCCGGGTGGCGGAGAGGATCGCCACGCTCGACCTGGTGTCGGACGGTCGGGTCGAGTTCGGCACCGGTGAGTCGAGCTCCGAGGCGGAACTCGTCGGCTTCGGTGTCGATCGGGCCACCAAGCGGGCCCAGTGGCACGAGGCGCTCGACGTGGTCACCCGGCTACTGGTCGAGGAGCCGTTCGCCGGTTACGACGGCGATTTCGTCCACATGCCTCCGCGCAACCTCGTCCCCAAGTCCCTCCAGCGCCCCCACCCTCCCCTGTGGGTCGCCTGCAGCCGCCGCGACTCCATTCACCTGGCGGCCACCAAGGGCATCGGAGCGCTGACGTTCTCGTTCATCGAGGCGGCCGAGGCCAAGGCGTGGGTGGACGACTACTACGCCACCATCGACTCCCCTGAGTGCGTCCCCGCCGGTTTCGCCGTCAACGGCAATCTGGCCTGCGTCCTGCCCCTGATGTGCCACTCGGACGAGGCGACCGCCATTGACCGGGGTATCGACGGCAGTCACTTCTTCGGGTACTCCCTGGCCCACTACTACGTCTTCGGTCAGCACAAGCCGGGCGTGACGAACGTCTGGGAGGAGTTCGAGGAGAACCGCGAACGGTTCGGCTTCAGCCGCGACATCGCCGCCCGGACCGGGCAGGTCCTCGGTGCCCAGCTCATGGAACAGGGGCTCGGTTCCCTTCGGGGAGCCGTCGGTACGCCGGCGCAGATCCGGGAGCTGGTGCGGGCGTACGAAGAGGCCGGGGTCGACCAGTTGATCTTCGTGAGCCAGGCCGGACGCAACCGCCACGAGGACGTCTGCGAGTCCCTCGACCTCTTCGCCCGTGAGGTGATGCCCGAATTCAGGGACCGGGTGGAGGCCACCGAGGCCATCAAGGCCCGGCGGATGGCCCCGGCGATCGAGGCGGCCCTGGCCCGTCGTGATCCTCCCCGCCCGGTGCCGGCCGACTACGCATTTCCGGCCACGCCGGCGTTCTGACCAGGACCGCTCCCCCCGGAAAGTGCTCGTTGCACCCGCGATACCCCTCGGGCGCCTCTTTGGCTTGAATGGGGGGGATGATCGCTGTCCTCGTGGTCGGTGCAATCGCCGTGGTCGGAGCCGTCGTGGCTCGGGTGACCTGGCGACGTCCCGGCGACGAACGCCACTCGATCCAGAGCCACCAGCAGACCCTGGAGACGTTGCGATCGATGGCCGACCGTCGAACGGGCGGTCTGCGCGACGCGGCTCCCGGCCCCGGCCCTGACTCCCGTGGGTCTGCGGCGCCCCGGACCGCCAGGGCTCGGGCTGGCGCCTCGCCGAGCCGGCCACCGACCCCGGTCGCGGCCAGGTCAGGTGCGGGCCGGCTCGGCGCGAGCGCCGATGTCGCCGACGTCGAACGGCCACGGCCACGATGAGCTCGTCTTCGTCGACGACGGCGCTGGGGCGGCCGGACCGCGACCCGACGAGGCGCCCCGGTCCTCGACGCTTCGGTTGGCGGGAGGATTGCCGCGTGCGAGGGGTGGATACCGTCGCCGCTGGGCTCCGCGGGGTCGGTCCCGGACGCGCCTGCTCCCCGTCGTCGGCGCCGCCGTGGTTCTCGCCGTGGTGGTGGCGGTGGCTCTGGTCCTGGCCCCGTCACATCCGAACACCACGGCGCAACACCGGTCCTCTCCGCCACGAAAGACGTCGACCCACCGGAGGCATTCCCACACCACGGTCACGGCGCCGCCCGACGTGCGGCCGACCGCCGCCACCGCCGTCTCGGCGACGTACGGTGTTCCTTCGACCGGCTATACCGTCGAGCTCCAGGCCACCGGTCCGTGTTGGGTGGAAGCCACGGCCACCTCTACCGGAGACGTCGTGTGGACGGGCACCCTGGCCTCGGGTCAGTCCCGCTCCATCCCCGCCACCGGGAGTCTTCTTCTGCGGCTCGGAGCGGCCGATGATGTCAGCGTCACCCTGAACGGCGAGCCGGTGATCATGCCGGTGGGATTCCATTCGCCGTTCGACATGAGCTTCGACTCGACCTGAGCCGCGACTCGACCTGAGGAGATTCGGGCGCGGTCACCGGGCCAGGCCGACGGCGTCGAGGACGAAGGCCAGGACGAAAGCCTCGTCGCGCCATGCGTCGTAGCGACCCGAGGGCCCGGCGTGGCCGGCGCTCAGCTCGACCTTGAACAGCACGCGGTTCGACGGATCGGCGGCCCGAAGCTTCTGCACCCACTTGGTCGGCTCCCAGTACCCGACACGGGGGTCCTCCAGGCCGGCGGTCACCAACATGGCCGGGTAGTGCACCGGACGCACGTTGTCGTAGGGGCTGTACGACTTCATCACGGCGTAGACCTCGGGGTCGGCGCCCGGGTTCCCCCACTCGTCCCATTCGATGACCGTCAGAGGGAGGGTGTCGTCGAGAATCGTGGTGAGGCAGTCGACGAAAGGCACCTCGGCCACCATGGCCCGGAAGGCCTCGGGGGCCAGGTTGGCGGCGGCGCCGATGAGCAGGCCCCCGGCCGAGCCCCCTCGGGCCACCAGGCGCTCGGCACTGGTGAAGCCGGGCGTCGACCAGATGCCGGGCACAGGCGACGAAGTCGGTGAACGTGTTCGGCTTGGCCAGGAGCTTCCCGCCTTCGTACCACTTCCGTCCCAGCTCGCCTCCGCCGCGGACGTGGGCGATGGCGAAGACGAAGCCCCGTTCCAGGAGGCTCAGCCGGAACGTCGAGAAGACGGGGTCGATGCTGTGCTCGTAGGCGCCGTACCCGTAGAGGAGACAGGGGGCGGTCCCGTCGAGCGGGGTGTCGCGGCGGTACACCACCGACACGGGGACCCGGGTGCCATCGGGCGCCGTCGCCCACAGGCGCTCGGTCACGTAGGCGGCGGGGTCGTAGCCGCCGAGAACGGGCTGTTGCTTGCGGAGCACCGTCCGACCGTCGACCATGTCGAGGTCGTAGACCGAGCGCGGCGTGACGAGGGACGAGTAGTCGTAGCGGAGCATGGTGCCGTCGAACTCCGGGTTCGGCCCTCCCCACGAGGCTGACGGTGTCTCGGCGATGGGGACGAAGGTGCCGCCGACCAGGGGTCGTTCCCACGGGGGTCGGTCGTCGGGGAGCGCGATGACCCGAATGCGGGGGTTGGCGTCGATCCGCTCGTAGCTGACGAGATGGCGGGCGAAGACGTCGATCCCTTCGAGGCGGACATCGTCACGATGAGGGATGACCTCTGTCCAACGGTCCCGACCGGGATCCGATGCCGGTGTGGCGACGACCCGGAAATTCTCGGCCGAGTCGTTGGTGAGGAGGAGGAACGTGGCCCCGTGGTGCTCGACCTGGTACTCGATACCCTGTCGCCGTGCCTCGACGACGCGGGGAGCGGCATCGGGTCGGTCGGCGGGGATGACATGGACCTCGCTCGTGATCTTGGAGCTCAGCTCGAGAAGGATGAACGTGCCGTCCTTGGTCCGCTCCACACCGAGGTGGTAAGCGCTCGTCGGACTCCTCGTGGACAAGGGTGTCCGGGGCGGCGGGTGTACCGGTTCGGTGCCGCCAGAGCTGATAGGTCCGGTTGGCGGCGTCGGGCCGCGTGTAGAAGACCGTCTCGTCGTCGTTGGCCCAGGCCACCCCGTACGAGGTCCCCTCGATCTCGCCGGGCAGGTCGGTGCCCGTGGTCAGGTCACGTATCCGCAGGGTGAACCGCTCGTCACCGGTCGTGTCGACGGCGTAGGCCAGGCGGGTGTGTCCGGGGCTCACCGCCAGGTTGGCGACGTCGAAGTAGGCACCGTCACCGGCCATCATGTTCTCGTCGAGGAGGACCTCCTCATCGGGCCAACTCCCGGGCCCGGACCCGCTGTCGGCCGACGTCCCGGGGGGAGTATCGCGGTCGCGTCCCTCGCCGTGGACGGGGAGGCGGCAATGGATGGCGTAGTCGCGCCCTTCGACGGTACGGGTGTAGTACCACCAGACGTCCTTGCGCACCGGCACCGACAGGTCGGTCTCGACGATGCGCGACCTGATCTCGCCGAAGAGGTGCTCCCGGAAGGGGGCCAGGTGCGGCGGTCGCCGTCGCCGTATAGGCGTTCTCGGACGTGAGCAGCTCGAGGACCTCGGGATCGTCCCGGTCGCGCAGCCACAGCCAGTCGTCCACACGGCGGTCGCCGTGGGTCTCGAGAACGGCCGGGCGCCGGGGGGCCTGCGGGGGCCCGATGGCCCCCGGTCCGGCGGTGTCCGGGGGCGCCCCCGGGGCAGCGGGGTCGCTCGGGGGGGCCCAGGAGGCAGCTCCGGGCAGCCGGGAGGCGCCGTTGGCCGAGGCGTGGGGGACGGAGGCGGTCATGCCTAGAAGGGTCCCACAGCCCCGGGGGCTCGGAGCGCTCCCCCCAGGTCCCCACCGTTGTTACTATCTAGGTAGGAGAAATCCCCCGATCGATCGTGGGGGCGAGCGCACGGGCGCCCGCCGTCCATGGTCAGAGGTAGCGCATGACCACCACAGACCTCGACCTCGGTAAGTACAAGCTGGGTTGGAGCGATGCCGAGGACTACGTCTTCAAGCCGAAGAAGGGACTCTCGGTCGAGATCGTCCGCGAGATGTCGGCCATGAAGCACGAGCCGGAGTGGATGCTCAAGTTCCGCCTGAAGGCTCTGGAGCGGTTCTTCTCGAAGCCCATGGCACCGTGGTTCGCCGTCAACATGCCCGACCTCGACTTCGACAACATCTACTACTACATCAAGCCCACCGAGGGTCAGGTCAACTCCTGGGACGATCTTCCCGACTCCATCAAGGACACGTACGAGAAGCTGGGCATCCCCGAAGCGGAACGCAAGTACCTGTCGGGCGTCACGGCCCAGTACGAGTCCGAGGTGGTCTTCCACCGCAACCGGGCCGACCTCGAAGCCCAGGGCGTGCTGTTCTGCGACATGGATACCGCCGTCCGCGACTACCCGGACATGGTCCGTCGCTGGTTCGGGACGATCATCCCTCCCAACGACAACAAGTTCGCGGCGCTGAATTCGGCGGTGTGGTCGGGCGGGTCGTTCATCTACGTCCCTCCCGGTGTCCAGGTCGAGATGCCGCTCCAGGCGTACTTCCGGATCAACGCCGAGAACATGGGCCAGTTCGAGCGCACCCTGATCATCGCCGACGAGGGATCCCAGGTGCACTACGTCGAGGGCTGTTCGGCGCCCGTCTACTCGACGGACTCACTGCACTCGGCCGTGGTGGAGCTGGTGGCCCTGCCCGGATCGCGCATCACCTACACGACCATCCAGAACTGGTCCAACAACGTCTACAACCTGGTCACGAAGCGGGCCCGCGCCGAGGCCGAGGCGCGCGTGGAGTGGATCGACGGGAACATCGGATCGCGGCTCACCATGAAGTACCCCTCGGTCTATCTGATGGGTCCGAAGGCGTCGGGAGAGGTGCTCTCGGTGGCCTACGCCGGCGCCGGCCAGCACCAGGACGCCGGGGCCAAGATGGTCCATGCCGCTCCGGAGACGACATCGACGATCGTGTCGAAGTCGATCTCGAAGGACGGGGGACTCTCGACGTACCGCGGCCTCGTGCACGTGAACGAGGGGGCGAAGCACGCCAAGAGCTTCGTCCGGTGCGACGCACTGATCCTCGACGAGCTGTCGACGTCGGAGACCAAGCCCTATATGGAGGTCGAGGAGCGCGACGCCCAGATCGGCCACGAGGCCACCGTCTCGAAGGTGGGGGACGACCAACTCTTCTATCTGATGAGCCGCGGGCTGTCGGAGAGCCAGGCCATGAGCATGATCGTGAACGGCTTCATCGAGCCGATCACCCGCACGCTGCCCATGGAGTATGCCGTCGAGTGGAGCCGCCTCATCGAACTGCAGATGGAGGGTTCCGTCGGCTGACGACGTGAGCCGGCCGAGGGCAGGAGGATTCCGCCGTGCCGATGCGGGAGGAGTGCAAGCACTTTCAGAGCCGGACCTACGCCACCGGCGAGGTCGTCCGGTTCTGTGAGCTCGAACTGGCGCCCGAAGCGCCGTGGCGCTGTCCCGACGACTGCGGGTCCTACGAACGCCGGATGGCAGATGTCGGTTGGGTCCACGGCAACCTGGTGGAGCCGGCCATCGAGGACGAGCCCGGCCCCGGTGGCCCCGACGTCGTCCAGCTGCTCGAACAAGCCGAAGACATCATCGACGCCGTCGTGCCCGAGACCCTGTCCGAGGTCAAGAGGGACGAGAGCAAGGCGTCGAGGACCGGTCGGCGGTGGCCCTGGCGCCGTCGGTGAAGACCGACGGTCAGCGCCCTCGGAACTGGGGAGGGCGCTTGGCCATGAAGGCGGCCATGGCCTCGACGAGATCGTCGGACTGCAGGAATCCGGCGTTCCACGCCGCCACATAATCGAGACCGTCGGCCACCGACCGACCCTCTCCGGCGGTGAGGACGGCCTTTGTCCCTTGGACGGCCAGAGGCGAGTTGGCGGCGATCTCCGCCGCCACGGCCCGGGTGGCGTCGACCACGGCGTCGGCGTCGGCGAAAACCTCGTTCACGAGACCGATCTCCTTGGCCCGGGCGGCGGTGATGTCCTTGCCCGTGTACGCCAGTTCGGCCACGTGGCCCTTGCCGATGATCTGGGGGAGCCGCTGCAGGCTCCCGAGGTCGGCCACGATGGCCACCTTCGTCTCACGTACCGAGAACAGGGCGTCGGCGCTGGCCATGCGCATGTCGCAGGCACTGGCCAGATCGACGCCCCCGCCGATGCAGTAGCCGTGGATGGCGGCGAGCACCGGTTTCGGACAGTCGGCCACCGACGAGATGGCCCTCTGAAGGCGCTTGACTCCGGCCCGGGCGGCAAGCGCCCGCACGGCCATGGAGGGGGGACCGTCCCCGTTGGGCGACTCCGGGTTCTCCCCTCGACCGTCGCCACCGGTGAGGAGACCGGCCATCGCCTTCAGGTCGAGTCCGACGCTGAAGTGCGGACCGCGGGCGGCCACCACCACGGCGCGGACCTCGACGTCGGTGGAGACATCGGTCATGGCCGTGACGAGGTCGTCCCAGAATGCCGGACCCATGGCGTTGCGGGCCTCGGGTCGGTCGAGCCATACGGTGGCGATGTGGCCGTCGCGTTCGATGCTGATTACCTGAAGATCGGGCACAACCGCAGCTTAGGACCTCGATCCTCCCGGCCGGCGGGGCTGGTCGTGACCGGTAGCATGCGAGCGGGGCCCACTCCGGTGGTCCGCGTGGTCGCCCACGTCCATTCGATCGAGGTATGACCCTGAACGCCTTCACCGCCGATGCGTCCTCAGCCCTGCCCGGCCCTGGCTGGTTGGCGGCCAGGCGGGCCAACGCCTGGGAGCGTTTCGCCGCCGGCACCTTGCCCCACGAGGCCGAGGAGGTCTGGCGCTACAGCGGGATCGACCGCTTCGATCTCGACGTCTTTGCTCCGGCGCCGCCGGCCCTCCCCGCCGGGCGGTCGGACCTCGCCGTCGGGCGGGCCCTGGCCGAGCCCTTCGGACGGCGGGCCGCCCTGGTGGTCACGGTCAACGGTGCCGTCGTCGGGGTGGAGACGGCCACGGTGGCCGAGGACCAGCTGTCGGTTTCCTCCGTTCTCTCCGACGCCGACGTCCCGCCCGGGTTGGGTGACCTGGCCCCGGCGCACGATGCCTTCGGGGAGCTGCACAACGCCTTTCTGGCCGACGTGGTCCACATCGCCGTGGCCGGCAAGGCCGTCCTTCGTGATCCCGTCGTGGTCGTTCATCTCGTCGACCGGGTGACGCCGTCGGGCTCCCTGTCGGCTTTCCCCCGGAGCCTGGTGCACGTCGGGACGTCGGCCGAGGCCGGTGTCATCGAGCTGTTCGCCAGCATGGACCCGACGTCCGGCGCCGGCCGCCGCGCCGGGGCCGAGGCCGTACCGGTCGGTGACGCCGAGGCCGCCGGTCCTCCGGCTACGCCGGTGCTCGTGGTCCCCGTCACCGAACTCGAGGTCGAGGACGACGCCCATCTGGCCTACGTCAACCTGCAGGTGCTCGATCAGGCGTGCACCCAGCTGGCCGTGCAGTCCAGTCGCGTCGGGCGCAACGCCACCCTGCGTTCGTTCACGGTCAGCCTGGGGGGCGGCTACGCCCGCGTGCGGACCGACTCGGACCTCGTCGGACAGGGGGGCCACACCTCGTTGTTGGCGGCCTATCTGGGGACTGACCGGCAGGTACACGACTTCCGGACGCTGCAGGACCACCACGCGCCGCGGACCGAGAGCGAGTTGCTGTTCAAGGGGGCGGTGGCCGACGAGTCCCGGTCCGTCTACAGCGGGCTCATCCACATCCGCAACGGGGCCCACGGTGCCCGCGCCTTCCAGACGAACCACAACCTCGTCCTGTCCGAGGGGGCGCACGCCGACTCGGTGCCGAATCTCGACATCGAGGAGAACGACGTGCGCTGCAGCCATGCGTCGACGGTGGGCCCCATCGACGAGGACCAGCGCTACTACCTCGAGTCCCGGGGAATCAGTCCGGCCGTGGCCGAACGGCTCATCGTGCTCGGCTTCTTCTCCGATCTCGCCGGCCGCGCCCCGTTTGCCGGCGTCGGTGCCTGGGTCGACGGTGCCGTCTCCCGCCGGTTGTCGGGCCGCCTGCCGTCGGAACGCCCGCCGTCGAACGACGTCGAGACGGAGGAGCGAGGCGGGGGAGATGGGTGAGATCGTGCGTATCTGCCACCGCTCCGAGCTCGACCCGGGGACGGCACGTCGGTTCGACGTCGGGCCGCACCGGATCGCCGTCGTGCGTATCGACGACGACGTCTTCGCCATCGGCGATACCTGCAGCCACGAGGACTACTCGCTGTCGGAAGGTGAGGTTCTCACCGAGGAGTGCGAGATCGAGTGTTGGAAACACGGCTCCACCTTCGACCTGCGGACCGGTGAGCCACAGACGCTGCCGGCCACCAAGGCGGTGCCGGTGTACGTCGTGCTCCTCCAAGGTGACGACGTGATGGTGGAGCTCCCGTGACGCCGACGAACGGTGGTGCCCACCAACTCGTCGTCCAGGGCCTGCGCGCCGGCGTGACGAGCCGCGAGGTGCTCGCCGGTATCGACCTGGTGGTGCGCAGTGGTGAGGTCCACGCCGTGATGGGCCCGAACGGCTCGGGCAAGAGCACGCTGGCCCACGTCCTCATGGGGAGGCCCGGGTACCAGGTGCTCGGGGGCAGCGTCACCCTCGACGGGGAGGATCTCCTGGCCCTGCCGGCGTGGCGTCGGGCCCGCCTGGGGTTGTTCCTGGCCCCGCAGTACCCGACCGAGATCCCCGGCGTCCGCCTCCAGCAGATGCTGGCCGAGGCCCTGGCCGGAACGGATCCGGCATCGGGCGGCGGAGCGGAGGACCGGGGGCGCCGGGACGCAGGGTCCGGGGCCGGTTCGACGACGGAAAGGGCCGCCCTGGAGGCCGTCCGGGTCGGTCTCGAGACGAAGCTTCTCGACCGCCCGCTCAACGTCGACCTGTCGGGCGGTGAGCGCAAGCGAAGTGAGACGTTGCAGCTGGCCGTTCTGCACCCTCACATCGCCATCCTCGACGAGCTCGACTCCGGTCTCGACGTCGACGGCCTGCGGGACGTCGCTCACCGTGTCCGTGCCGCCGTGGACGACTGGGGTCTCGGTGTCCTGGCCATCACCCACTACCGACGCCTGCTCTCCGTTCTGCAACCCGACGTCGTGCACGTGCTCGTCGGCGGGCGCATCGTGGCCAGCGGCGGGGCCGAGATGGCCGAGGAGCTCGAGCGCACGGGGTACGCGCAATACGTGCCGTGACACGTTCGGCGGCGTTATCTACGCATCGCTTGGGAGTTCGGGCTGCTAAACGCTTACGTGGTTCGAGGACGCAGGCTGTTTGCTTGATTCTGGATGGTGACCGTGTTAAGAACCGTAAAAGCGGGATTGAGTCGAACCTAGGGGGGTTGCCGTGAGGCGGATCTGGTTCGCTTTACCAATGGCGCTTGTTGTCTCTGTGCCCATGGGAGTCTTAACAACGGCAGCGGCTGGTGCAGCTCCGTCGAGTACAAGTCAGTTCCCCACCTGGACGCAAAACGAGGCTACAAGTGCCTCGCCGTTGCTTGGTTCGACTCTGGCCCAGGGATCTCATCCGACGACTCGACGAGCCCTGGTATTCACGGCTCACGTCGACAATCTGTTGGCAAAGGTAGAACAGCAACTCGGCTCTACGTTTGTATCCGCCGCCATTGACCCTGTTGCTGGAAATGTCCTGGTTGTGCGAGTAACCGGGGATGCGGCATCAGTCCGGAGCACCGCTCTCGCAGACCTAGAGACCGACGGCGGACACGTTCGCATCGTGGAAGATCAACCTTCAGGCGCGAGTTTTGACGCGGAATACCAACAGGCAGCCAAACTAGTCGGGACGCGGATAGGGGACTCACGTATCCTCGGGGTAGCACGGGACGACATGGCGGGTCGCGTGGTCGTGGAGGTGAATAAAGACGCGAGCCGAGTCGCGGCCGCTCTTGCTGGCCGCTTGAGATTTATTGCAGTCAAGGTAATCAAACCAATTGAGACAGCCGATGGTGGGGTTTGGGGAAACAACACCGAGCGTGATTCGACACCAATCGCTGGCGCTGAGTCGATCCAGACAGATACGAATGAGTGCACGTCCTCTTTTCCCGTGACGAGAGGAGGTGTCGCGAGCATCGTCACAGCGGGCCACTGCACCTACGGAACAAGCGTGGCCACCTATCTAGCGGACGATACGAAGCCAAAGATTGAAAAGATTGGCAAAACGCTGGTTAGCCATGCGTTTGACGGAAGCGGAATCGACGCGGCTGTCATCAGCAATACGACGGGTTCTGAGCGTTCGGGGATTGTGACTACCAACGGCGTTCCCGGTGCCATCCCGGCGAATAGCTTGTTGCCGATCGAGTTCAACAGCCTCCCCTTGGTTCAAGGTGCGGCTGTCTTTGACAGCGGTTCTACTACCGGTGATACGAGTGGAACGGTAACCTCGGTGACAACTAGTCAAAGTATCTGTGAGTCAAGCGGATCTCCGTGTGAAACGATCTCTAATGCACTCGCCACCAGCAACTGTGCGTCCTTTGGTGACTCTGGTAGCCCGCTTTATACATACAACAACGGCGTTGCCACTCCGATTGGCATTCTCAATGGCGTCTCAACCTGTTCTTCCTACTACACCAATTGGCAGATAGCGTGTTTGCCGTTGGGTGTTGATGCGTCAGACTGTCCGGCCACCCAACAGGCCGTCATAGTCCCTAACAATTCAGGACCCTACGCCGGTACTGCCTCTGCGTATGTGATGGCCGGCACCCCTGGGAACTTGACGCTCTACTCGATGTGGCAGAGCTCGGTGGGCGGAAGCTGGAACACCTGGCAACCAGTCACGGACGTGTTCCCTGGCGGATCGCTCCAGGGATCGCTCACGGTCCTGATAAACCCCAGCGGCAGCCCGTACGCGAACATGGGCATAGCGTTCGCCATGGGCAGCAACGGCACTTTCTATGACACGTTCCAGAGCGTGGTCGGCGGAAGCTGGAGCGCCTGGGAGCCCGTCACCGGCGCCTTCCCAGGCGGCACGCTCCAGGGCTCGCCCACGGTCCTGATAAACCCCAGCGGTAGCCCGTACGCGAACATGGGCATAGCGTTCGCCATGGGCAGCAACGGCACTTTCTATGACACGTTCCAGAGCGTGGTCGGCGGAAGCTGGAGCGCCTGGGAGCCCGTCACCGGCGCCTTCCCAGGCGGCACGCTCCAGGGCTCGCCCACGGTCCTGATAAACCCCAGCGGTAGCCCGTACGCGAACATGGGCATAGCGTTCGCCATGGGCAGCAACGGCACTTTCTACGACACGTTCCAGAGCGTGGTCGGCGGAAGCTGGAGCGCCTGGGAGCCCGTCACCGGCGCCTTCCCAGGCGGCACGCTCCAGGGCTCGCCCACGGTCCTGATAAACCCCAGCGGTAGCCCGTACGCGAACATGGGCATAGCGTTCGCCATGGGCAGCAACGGCACTTTCTACGACACGTTCCAGAGCGTGGTCGGCGGAAGCTGGAGTGCCTGGGAGCCCGTCACCGGCGCCTTCCCAGGCGGCACGCTCCAGGGCTCGCCCACGGTCCTGATAAACCCCAGCGGTAGCCCGTACGCGAACATGGGCATAGCGTTCGCCATGGGCAGCAACGGCACTTTCTACGACACGTTCCAGAGCGTGGTCGGCGGAAGCTGGAGTGCCTGGGATCCCGTTACGAGCGCGTTCCCCGGCGGAGCACTTGAGGGGTCGATCTCGGTCCTAATTAACGCCAGCGGCCCTTACGCATACATGGGCGGCGCATTCGCCATGGGGAACGATGGCATCCTTTATGAAACGTGGCAGAGCGTTGTGGGCGGGAGCTGGAACGCATGGCAACCCGTCACGGGCGGAGACGCTATCGGCTAGTTACTTCGACCTGAAGTGTGTCCTGAAAGTGAGAGTGATGACGATGTAGTAGGTCGTCAGCATGAACCGTGCTGTGCCAGTGATGGAGGTTGGCCCTCCGGGCTCGCCGTGCAGGCGGAGAGTCCAAACCACCGCAAGCTGCGTCGGTCAAGAGCCGGGGTGGTGAGCGTTGCGGAAAAGGCCCGACAGTAGCGGGTCAGGTGAGTGACGAGAAGACGAACATGTGTGAACCACTGCTGACGCATCGAAAGAATAGAACGATGGCATCAGAAACCGAGGGCGTTCAGGATCCTCGGGAGAAGGGCACGCCATCTGGCGTGCTCGGAGTCAGGGGGCTGCCTGTGTGCTGCCCTGGCGGTGCCCGGTGTATAGGTGGCGTGAGCTCGTCGCAGGCGCTGGCATGGAACAGGAGAACCTGTCGTCCCGATACCGATCGGCCGTTCAAATGGGCTGAGGTTCAGCCACCCTGGCCGCGAGAGGGAGGACCCCAAGCGGCAGATTCCGCAAGGGGCAGAGTACCGATGCGGGGCACAGGGGCGGGCCGGCCCGTAGTAGCGATGAAGGCCCTGTAATGGGGCTGGAGCGAAGGGGCCGGGCAGACCAGGGTGACGCCGAGGCCAACCCTATCGGGGGAGGAGCCGACGGAGGCACCGAAGCAGAAGGTGAAGTCGTTTGAGATTCCCAAGCGCCTCGTTTTCGAGGCGTGGGAGAAGGTCCGGGCCAACAACGGGGCACCGGGCGTGGACGCCGTCAGCATCACCGAGTTCGGCAACGACGAGAGGAACAACCTCTACAAGTTGTGGAACCGGATGTCCTCGGGGAGCTACATGCCGGGGCCGGTGCGGGCGGTGGAGATACCGAAGGACCATGGGGCAGGGGTCAGGACGCTCGGGGTGCCGAATACGGCCGATCGGGTGGCCCAGACCGCAGCAGCGATGCTGCTGGAAGAGAAGCTGGAGCCGATCTTCCACCGTGACAGCTACGGCTACCGTCCTGGGCGTTCTGCCCACGACGCGCTGGCCGTGGCTCGAAAGCGCTGCTGGAGACAGGACTGGGTGCTCGATCTTGACGTCCGGGCCTTCTTCGACAGCGTTCCCCATGATCTGTTGCTCAAAGCGGTTGCTCACCACACCGACGAGCGCTGGGTCCTGCTCTACATCGAACGGTGGCTTAAAGCCCCGATGCAGATGCCGGACGGGACCCTTGTCGCACGAGAGAAGGGGACCCCACAGGGGTCCCCGATCTCACCGTTGTTGGCCAATCTGTTCATGCACTATGCGTTCGACCGTTGGATGGACCGGGAGTTCCCGGGCTGTCCGTTCGAGCGCTATGCGGATGACGTTGTCGCCCACTGCGACACCGAGGAACAGGCCCGGCACTTGCGGGCCGCCATTGCCGACCGGCTCGGGGCCTTGGGTCTCGAGCTGCACCCCGACAAGACGAAGATCGTGTACTGCAAAGACACGAACCGCCGAGGAGACTACGAGCACACCAGCTTCGACTTCCTCGGCTACACCTTTCGGGGGCGCCTCGCTCGTGGTCGACAGGGGCTTCTTCGTGAGCTTCTTGCCGGCCATGAGCACCGCGGCGAAGAAGGCGAAAGGCCAGCAGATCAGGGCCTGGCACCTCAAACGTCGCAGTGGCACGGACCTGTCCGGCCTCGCCGGGGCCATCAACCCTCAGGTGCGAGGCTGGATCAACTATTACGGGGTCTTCTACCACTCCGAGTTGTTCTCCCTCGCTGCGGCGCATCGACGAGCACCTCGTCCGGTGGGCCATGCAGAAGTTCAAGCGACTGACGAGGTAAACCAGCCAAGGCGTGGGCTATGGCTCGCACGCTGTAAACAGCGCCAGCCCACGCTCTTTGCTCACTGGCAGCTCGTCTCGATCACCCGACGCCGGTCTGTGGGAGCCGTATGACGGGAGACTGTCACGTACGGTTCTGCGAGAGCGGGAGGGGGAGGTTCCCTCCCGCCACTCACCAAAGCCGATGCAGGCATGGACGCGCCTTCGGCGTGACGGACCTCTGAGTGCCCGCGTGAGGCCCGGTCCCGACCTCTCCGGTCACTTTCGCCCCCAGTTTCTGGTCGTTTCCGGACCGGGGGCGCGACGGGAGAGGACGGGGACGGATCAGGCGGCACAATGTCTTCGGTGGTGGTGGATGACGGCCCGGTGGTCCGGTGGCTGTTGGTCGGCCGGTTGGCGTTGAACCGGTCTTCGTTTCTCGTTCTTCTATGAGAACGGAGATCTTGGTGGCGTTGTGGGCGAGCACGCCCCATCCGCACCACGTGCGCGCACCGTCGATGCCGTCGAGCACGGTCCGTTCCCACCCCCAGGATCGCTTCAAGTGTGCGATCCGACCTTCCGAACCGGTACGCCACTTGATCGAGCTTGCGAAAGCGCGGCGAGAACTCGACCTCCTGACGCTTGGGGCCGGGCCGGCCCCGTCGCGGGATGGCGACGTGCTTGACACCCATGGACTCGAGCTCGGTCTCCACCTTCGCTTCGCCATAGCCGCGATCGGCGGTGACCGCCTTGGGCACCTTGCCGAAGAGCTTCGTGACCCGGGTGATGGCCGGAGCGAGCATGGGGGCATCGGGCGGGTTGCCCTTCTCCACCATATGGTCGAGGACGATGCCCTGGACGTTGTCGGTGACCTGCGCCTTGTATCCGAACTCGACGGGACGCCCGAGTCGTCCCTTGGGATGGGGCGGGCATCGGTGTCGTGCAGTGACACCACTCGGTCGGCACCGGCGGGGACTTCGCCGGCCAGACGGGTGCGGGTCTGGGCCACGATCTGCTCCACCGCCCAGATGGTGCGCTCTAGTTCGTTCACCAGAGCCGTGGCCTTGCCCGACGCGGCGTCGCCGGCCCGCAGGAGCGCTCGCCGGGCGTTTGTCGCCACGAACTGGGCGTCTTTGATGGCGGCGTCGGCGATCCGGGCCAGCTCCCCGGTGAGTGCGAGCACCTCGTCTTTGGCGTCGCCGCTGCGCCGGCGCAGCCACGCGGCGATCTGATGGGCCCGGCGGCGCACCGAGCGCGTCCGGTCCCGAAAGCGTGTCCGGCGGGCCAGACCGAGCGCCTGGATGGCCCGCACCGTCTTGGTCAGCTTGGCCACGCCCTTCGACAAGAGGCCCGAGTCGGTCGGATACGAGACGTTGGCCGGAACGACGGTGGTGTCGGCCCGGACCCGGTCGAGCTTCACCACGTGGGCCGCCATCGGCCTTTTTGAGTAGCGCCTCGTTCAACTGGTCCACCGCCTGCTCGCCGCAGCGGGTGGTGATCTTCATGAGAGTGGTGGGGTGCGGCACGGCGTCGGTGATGCCGATGCGGCAGAAGCGCCGCCAGGCCAGGCTGTCAGTCACCTCGGCACACAGGGTCTCGAAGCCGAGCCGATACCGAAAGCGCATGAACATCATGCGCAGGTACGTCTCCATGGGGATGGACGGCCGGCCGATCACCGGATGGAAGAAGGGGACGAACGGTTCGAAGAACACCGGGTCATCGAGCAGGCGGTCCACCTGCTCCAGCCCTGGTGGGAGGCGCAAAAGCTCGGGCGGGAGGATTGCCTCCCATAGCGTCTGTTGGGCGTCTACTTTGGTGCGCAGCAACGGTGGCTCCAATCTCTTCGCAAGGGGACTGGAGCCATCGTTGCTTCATTCGGGCCGGAACGCGAGCACCCTCCCAACACAAACACGCTGGTCACGGGCGACTTTCACATCGACTTTTTCAGGTCGAAGTAGATAGGGAACCATTGATGTCGAAACCAATGGAACCATTACGCCACGATAGAGCGCCACGAATCCTTGGGTAGCGGATTCATTCGACCCTATCCGCAGGGATCGAGAACCCTTGTCTCGGGCTCTCGTCGAGTAAAAGCAATACTGCGACCAGACTGCCGGGGCTCGTCAGACCTGGGCCACTTCATTCCGAACCGTGATCCAGGTCGGGCGAGGTGTGAACCGCTCAAACGGTAAGACGCACCCTTATGCGGTGGTTCGGGACGCCGTTCTCCCAACCGGTCGTTTCCTCGAATGCCGGACCGCTATCTGGGTCCATTGCTCACGACCTGATCCGATCAGCCCTTCGTCGGCGGCGTCCTGGCGGTACGATGGCCGGCACCGTCGGTCGACCGGTGACGAAGGGGCCGCTGCCGTGCGTTTCTTCAGCTTCCATCTCATGCCCTATCCCGGGCTGCCGCCGGACTATGACGGACCGGCGTGGATCACGTGCCCGAACGAGCTCTACGACCCGGCCCTCGGGGGCCAGATCTACAACCGCTACATCGACGAGCTGTTGTACGCCGAGGAGGTCGGCTTCGACGGGGTGTGCGTCAACGAGCACCATCAGAACGCCTACGGCATCATGCCGTCACCCAATCTGATCGCCTCGATCCTGGCCCGGCAGACGACGAGGGTCCGTATCGCCGTCGTCGGCAACGCCCTACCTCTCTACGATCCCCCTACCCGCGTGGCCGAGGAATTCGCCATGATCGACTGCATCAGCGGCGGGCGTCTCATCGCCGGCATGGTCGTCGGCGGCGGCCCCGAGTACTACTCCTTCTCGATGAACCCGGCGCACGCCCGTGAGCGGTTCGCCGAGGCGCACGACCTGATCATCAAGGCGTGGACGGAACCGGGTCCTTTCGAATACATAGGCAAGCACTACAAGCTCCGCTACGTGAACACCTGGCCCCGCCCCGTGCAGCAGCCACATCCCGAGGTCTGGATCCCGGGGGTCGGATCGCTCGAGACGTTGGAGTTCGTGGCCAAGCACCGCTACGCCTACATGGGTATCCCGTACTTCCACATCAGCGTGTTCGAGCGGATGTTCTCGTTGATGCGCGACGCCTGCCGGGCCGAGGGCTACGAGGCCGATCCTTCGCAACTGGGTTGGCTGGTCCCCATCTTCGTGGCCGATACCGATGCCGAGGCCCGCCGACGGTACGAAGACCACTTCTGGTACTTCGTCCGACGGCTGCTGCCGGGGATCAACATCTCGCCGCCGGGCTACACGTCGGTGAGATCGGTCGAGAACGTCCTGAAGGGAGCAGGGACGTTCGCCCTCAACCTGAAGACGTGGCAGGAGGTGGTGGACGGCCAGTACGCCATGGTCGGGTCACCCGACACGGTGGCCGAACAGCTCGGGGCCAACATCGAGCGCCTGGGCGTGGGGAACCTCCTCGGTCTCTTCCAACTCGGTACCCTGCCGGCAGAGGACACCCACAGGAACCTCACCCTGTTCGCCACCGAGGTGATGCCACGTTTGCGCCAACGCTTCGGGGCCGCCGGCGACAGGACCGGAGAGGCGCACCCATGACCGTCCTCGAGGACACCACCTTGGCGACGGCGGTGGGCGTGGTCGAGATCCGGCAGGGGGGCAGCGGGGGACCGGTGCCCGTCGTCTACCTCCATTCGGCGCAGGGAGAGGGTGCGGCCATGGCCTTCCTCGAGGGCCTGGCCGACAACTGCCGTGTCGTGGCTCCGGTCTTTCCCGGCTTCGGTGCCTCGGAGGGCCTCGAGGCCATTGACGACATCGAGGACGCCAGCTTCCACCTGCTCGATGTCCTCGACCGGCTCGACATCGCCCGGGTGGACCTTGTCGGCCTGTCCCTCGGCGGATGGTTGGTCGCCGAACTGGCGACGCGGTGGCCCGAACGGGTCAGACGCGTCGTCCTCGTCAACGCCGTCGGGCTCTACGTCGACGGCGAGCCCATCAAGGAGATATTCGGGCGTCCTCTCGACCAGCTGGCGGCCGATCTGTACGCCGATCCCGACCACCCGGTGGCTCAGATGATGCGGGCTCTGGCCCTGGCCGAGGGATCTGCGGAGCAGATTCCGTTCGACCTCATCCGGCCCGTGATCCAGGCCCAGGCGGCGACGGCCAAGCTCGGGTGGAATCCCTACCTGCACAACCCCAAGCTCCGGGGTCGGCTGGGCCGGATCAGCGCGCCGGCGCTCGTCGTGCACGGGCGTCACGACGGCATCGTGCCCCGCGCCCACGCCGAGGCGTACGTGGCCGGCATCCCCGACGCCCGGCTCGTCGACCTCGACGGTGCCGCGCACATGGCCACTCTCGAGCGCCCCGCCGCCGTCGCCGACCTGGTGTTGGGCCACCTCCAAGGCTGAGGGCGCGGGCCCCCGAGGACGACGACGCGCGCTCGGGACGGAGCGAGGGGCGCTGGTACCGTTCTGGCCCTATGGCGCGCCGTGTCGAAACCGGTCCTGATGCGCCCCGGCGCGGACGGCATGTCGCCGCTGGCCGGAAGCGTCACGGGGGTACACCAGCGGGCGCCACTGCCGGAGCAACGCCCGTGGCACCGAGGCGCAAGAGGCGCCGCCGGACGGCGGAACGGATCCTGCGGGTGGCCGTCATCTTCGTGGCCGTCACCCTCGTCGGTGCCGGGAGTGTGTACGGCTACCTCCAGTTCCGTCTGGGCGAGATCCACTCGATCAAGTGCAAAGCGTGTGCCGCCGTGGCCGACGGCACCCCCTACAACGTGCTCATCGTGGGCTCGGACTCAAGGGCCGGGAACACGGGCGGGGCGTCCCGGGCCTTCGGCAGCGCCTCGCTCGTCGGCGGCCAACGCAGTGACACCATCAAGGTCCTCCACGTCGACCCGGCTTCGGGCACGGCCCGGCTGCTGTCCATCCCCCGGGACACCTACGTCGAGCTGTCGGGGCTGCCGGCGAATTCGCCTCTGGCTCGGGAAAGCAAGATCAACGCGGCCTACAACTACGGGCCCGACCCGCTCATCCGCACCATCGAGAACACCTTCGGCATCCCCATCTCCCACTTCGTGATCATCGACTTCACCGGCCTGATCAACCTGGTGAACGCCGTGAACGGGATCAACCTGAACTTCGACTACCCCGTCCGGGATGACGACGACGGGAACAACAATTCAGGGCTTTTCATCCCCCGGGCCGGTTGTCAGACGCTCAACGGCAACACGGCACTGGCCCTCGCGAGGTCGCGCTTCTACCAGTACGAGGTGAGTCCCGGATACTGGGTGGCCGACGGCAGCGGCGACCTCGGTCGGATCCAGCGCCAGAACGCCATCATCGAGGCGACCATCGACAAGGCGCGCTCGAGCTACAACCCGCTGACGATCAACGCCTTTCTCGGGTCGGCCGTGCACGACGTGACCGTCGACCAGGACATGTCGGGCGGCGATCTGCTCTCCCTGGCCCAGAAGTACCACGCCTTCTCCGGTTCCAACCTCCAGACGGCGACGCTGCCGACGACGGGGGAGTACTCCCCGGCCGGGGGGGACGTGGAGGTGGTGCAGGAACCGGCCGCCGAGCAGGTGATCGCCCAGTTCCTGGGCGTCCAGCCCAGCGAGGTGGTGACCGCCCCCCTCGACGTCTATGGAAATCCGGTGACCATTCCGCCCACCACCACGGCCCCGGTGACACCGTCGTCGCCCTCGGGGACCACGCAGTCCCCGCCCACGACGGCGGTGCCGGGGACCGGGCCCTTCAATCCGACGCCCTGCTGACCGGTCGGCGACGGACCGGGGACCGACCCCGCCCGCTCGTCATTCCCCGGTCGGTGCTCCAGCCTCGTCCTGGTCCAGGCTCTGGGCCAGTGTGTTCCACGACAAGGTGGCGCACTTGATGCGGACGGGGAACTTGACGACCCCCTGGAGGGCGGCCAATTCGCCCAGGGAATCGGGATCCAGGGCCACCGGGTCGTCGCCTTCGCCATCGCCCAGACGGGCCTCGTGGATCGACATCATGGCCTTGAAGGTGCGGATGAGATCGCGTACCTCGGGCAACGACTTGCCCTTCACGGCGCCCGACATGAGCGACGCCGAGGACTGGCTGATCGAACATCCCTGACCGGATATGCGGATGTCGTCGAGCGTGTCGCCTT
This sequence comes from uncultured Acidimicrobiaceae bacterium, assembly GCA_963848355.1. Lineage (GTDB taxonomy): Bacteria > Actinomycetota > Acidimicrobiia > Acidimicrobiales > UBA8190 > CAWKDG01. The sequence continues at coordinate 16,079 of CAWKDG010000014.1, read as the reverse complement.
TGACGTCGACGTAGACGACGACCTCGTCGCCGCACAGGGGATTGAACCCCTCGGCTCGCCGCGCCGGCGGGCTCGGCAGCTCGCCCCGGTTCCGGGGGCTGCGGTAGTGGTCGAGGATGATCTCGCGATAGAGGTCTTCCAGTCCGGGCATGGGCTCCTCAGGTGGTGCTCGTCAGATGGTTCTCGCCGATGGTGTGCGTCTTCGACCAGGCCGGCGTGCCGCTACCCGAAGAGGGTACCGGCCTCAGCCAGCGCATCGGCCAGGGTGTCGACGTCCGATTCGTCGTTGTAGACGTAGAGCGACGCCCTGGCCGTGGCCGTGACACCCAGACGGCGCATGAGCGGCTTGGCGCAGTGGTGGCCGGCCCGGACGCACACGCCCCTCTGGTCGAGGACCTGGGCCAGGTCGTGGGGATGGATGTCGCGGTAGGCGAGGGACAACACCCCGCCACGGTCGTCGGTGGTCGCCGGTCCCAGGAATCGAAGATCGTCGCCGAAGCGGTCACCCAGGGTATCGAGGGCATACGCGGTCAGGGCCACCTCGTGCTTGTGGATCGCCTCCATGCCCAGGGCGTCGAGGTAGGCCACGGCGGCGCCGAGTCCGACGGCCTCGGCGATCGGCGGCGTACCCGCCTCGAACTTCATCGGCAGCTCGTTGGTGGTGAAGCCGTCGTGGCGGACGTCGCCGATCATGCTCCCGCCCCCGAGGAAAGGGGGCATCTCCTCGAGCAGGGCCCGGTGGGCCCACAGCACCCCGATCCCGGTGGGGCCGAGCATCTTGTGGGCGCTGAAGGCCAGGAAGTCACATCCGAGAACCCGGACGTCGGTGGGGAGGTGAGGGACCGACTGGGCACCGTCGGCCAGCACGAGGGCGCCGGCGCGGTGGGCGGCCTCGGCGATGCGGGCGAAGGGGGGGATCGTCCCGAGGACGTTCGACATGGTGGTGCAGGCCACGAGCTTCACCCCGTCGAGCAGGCGGTCGAGATCGGAGAGGTCCAACCGGTAGTCGTCGCCCAGGGGAATCCAACGGAGTTCGACGCCGCGTTCCTCGGCCAGCATCAACCACGGCACCAGATTGGAGTGGTGCTCCATGTCGTTGAGCAGGATGACGTCGCCCGGTCCCAGATGACGGCGACCCCAGGTGGCGGCGACGAGGTTGATGCTCTCAGTGGCGTTCTTGGTGAAGATCACCTCGTGCTCGGGATCGGGGGCGCCGATGAACCGGCCCACGGCGACCCGGGCGGCGTCGTAGCGCCGATCGGCCTCCTCGGCGATGGAGTAGACGCCGCGGTGGACGTTGGCGTGCGTGGTCTCGTAGTAGTTGTCCATCGCCTCCAGCACCACACGAGGGCGCTGCGACGAGGAGGCCGAGTCGAGGTAGACGAGCCGCCGCCCGTGCACCGTCTGGTCCAACAGGGGGAAATCGCCCTTGCACGACGCGATGTCCATGGTCACCTCCGCCACGAGTCGTAGCCTTCGAGCTCGAGGCGGTCGGCCAGTTCGGAGCCGCCCGACTCCACCACCCGGCCGTCGACGAGGACGTGGACGGCGTCGGGATGCAGGAGCTCGAGGATCTTGGTGTAGTGCGTCACCAGGAGCACCCCCAGCGCCGGACGCTCCCGCCTCACGGTCTGGACGCCGTCGGCGACGATGCGCAACGCGTCGATGTCGAGTCCGGAGTCGGTCTCGTCGAGGACGGCGAGCTCGGGATCGAGCAACGCCATCTGGAGGATCTCGTTGCGCTTCTTCTCCCCCCCGGAGAATCCCTCGTTCAGGTAGCGCTCGGCGAAGACGGGGTCCATACCCAGCCGCTTCATCCACTCGAGCATCGACAGTCGTACCTCGAGAACGGACCGGTCCTCCCCGACGCGGGCGGAGACGGCCTGGCGCAGGAACTGGATCACGGAGACGCCCGCGATCTCCTCCGGGTACTGAAAGGCGAGGAACATCCCGGCCTTGGCCCGGACGTCGGTCGGCCAGGCGGTGACGTCCTCGCCCCGGAACCGGATGGCGCCTTCGGTCACCCGGTAGGCCGGGTTCCCGAGGAGGGTGCTGGCCAGAGTGGACTTGCCCGAGCCGTTGGGCCCCATGAGCGCGTGGATCTCGCCCTCAGGCACGGCCAGGTCGACGCCACGCAGAATTTCGGTCTCCTCCACCGTCACGTGCAGGTGCTCGACCTCGAGCAACGGAGCCATAGCCGGAGTCTATCGCCGGGCGATGATTAGCACTACGGCCATAGTGAGAATCCGAACCGGGTGGTCGGGGGCCGTGATGGCGGTCCGGTAGCGTCCTGCTCCGATGAGCGATCCGTGGACGTACTCGGGCAAGGTGACCGTCCTCGACCAGGCGAGCGGGGTGGTGACCCTGGTCGACGAGTCCACCTTCGCCATCAGCGGCCTGGCGGGGGACATGGTGGTGGGCTCGGCCCAGGGCCTGTTCGTGCGGGACACCAGGATCCTGTCCCGCATGGAGCTCCGCGTGAACGGGATCCGTACCGAGGCGTTGGCAGCCGTGACCGACGATCCCTTCTCGGCCACGTTCGTGTCTCGGTGCCGGCCCCGACCGGGGTTGGCCGACTCCACCCTGATGGTGTTCCGGGCCCGCTACGTGGGCCAGGGCATGCGAGAGGACCTGATCATCCGCAATTTCGGCGATGAGCCGACCTTCTGCTCCGTCGAGATGTTCATCGACTCGGACTTCGCCGATCTCTTCGCCGTGAAGGAAGGTCGGGCGGGTGACCCCGACGGCGAGATCACACGCGAGAAGCACGCCACCGGGATGTCGCTCTCCTACCGGAGGGGGACGGTGAACCGGGGCATGGCTCTCGAGTTCTCGCCCACCCCGTCGACGGTGGCCGACGACATCGTGACCTTCGAGGTCATCGTGCCCGCCCATGGTGAGTGGCAGGCGTGCATCGAGGTCCACCCCGTGATCGAGGGCAAGACCATCGACCCCCGCTACCTGTGCGGGCAGCCGGTCGACCGGGCCGCCCCGGCCGAGCGCCTGGCCCGGTGGCGGCGCCAGGTGCCCCAGGTCGAGACCGATCATGAGGACCTCGGCCACGTCCTGGCGCGCAGCGCCGAGGACCTCGGGGCGCTGCGGATCTTCGATCCGGACTTCCCCGAGCGTGTCGTGGTGGCCGCCGGCGCCCCGTGGTTCATGACCGTCTTCGGTCGTGACTCCATCATCACGTCGTGGATGGCACTGCTCGTCGATCCCGATCTCGCCCTCGGTGTGCTGCAGACGCTCGCTCGATTCCAGGGCAAGGACATCGACCCCCGAAGCGACGAACAGCCGGGGAGGATCCTGCACGAGATGCGTTTCGGCGAGGCACCGTCCCTCTCGCTCGGAGGCGGGAGCATCTACTACGGGACGGCCGACGCCACGCCCCTGTTCGTGATGTTGCTCGGTGAGCTGAGGCGTTGGGGTCTGGCCCGCGAAGCGGTGGAGGAGTTGCTGCCCAACGCCGAACGGGCGCTCGAGTGGATCGAGAGATTCGGAGACGTCGACGGGGACGGTTACGTGGAGTACCACAGGGCCACCGACCGGGGTCTCGTCAACCAGGGGTGGAAGGACTCATGGGACGGTATCCGCTACGCCGACGGGACCATCGCCACCGCTCCCATCGCCCTGTGCGAGGTACAGGCGTACGTGTACAGCGCTTATCTGGCGAGGGCACACTTCGCCCAGGAGGCCGGGGACCAGGCCACCTACGACCGTTACCGGGCCAAGGCGACACAGCTCAAGACGGACTTCAACCGTGACTTCTGGTTGGAGGAGAGCGGCTGGTTCGCCGTGGGCCTCGATCACGACAAGCGTCCGATCGACTCGCTCACCTCCAACATGGGTCATTGCCTGTGGGCCGGCATCGTCGACGACGACAAGGCCCGCATCATCGCCGACAAGCTTCTGGCGCCCGAGTTGTTCAGCGGATGGGGTGTCCGCACCCTGGCCACGTCCATGGGCGGTTACAACCCGATCAGCTACCACTGTGGATCGGTCTGGCCCCACGACACGGCCATCGTGGCCGCCGGATTATCGCGCTACGGGTATTTCGATCACGCCGAGCGTCTGATCAACGCCCTCTTCGACGCCGCCGCCAAGCTCGGTGGACGGTTGCCCGAGCTCTTCAGCGGGTTGGACCGCCACGAGCTCTCGGCCCCCGTCGGCTACCCGACGTCGTGTTCGCCCCAGGCCTGGGCGGCGGCGTCCCCGCTCCTGTGCCTGCGGACGATCCTGCGCCTCGACCCGTGGGTGCCCTACGGCCAGACGTGGTTGGCGCCCCGGCTCCCGACGGGCATGCACTACCTGAAGGTGCAAGGGATCCCCCTCGCCGGAGCGCGGGTGACGGTCGAGGTGGAAGGCGACGACGTCCAGGTGACGGGTCTCCCTCCGGAGATCGAGCTGGTCGAGGGCCCGAGGCACCCGTCGACGGCGGTATGAGCGGGTCCCCTGACGCTTCGCCGTCGGTGAGGACGGCCGTCGACAGCGACGCCGACGACCTGGTCGCCCTGATCGACTCGTGCTTCTCCGAGTACGAGGGCTGCGTTCTCGACACCGAACACGAGATGCCACACCTCCTCCGGGTGGCCACCCACTTCGCCGCCGTCGGAGGGTGTGCGTGGGTGGCCATGGCCCGGGGTTCGGTGGTGGGCTCGGTGGCCTGCCGGCCGGCGCAGGACGCGGCGGGTCTCGAGCTTCAGATGCTTTACGTGCTGGCACCGTGGCGCCGCCGGGGACTGGGCTCCCGATTGGTGGCCGTCGTCGAAGACGAGACGCGGCGCCGGGGCCGCACTGTCGTGGAGCTGTGGTCCGATACCCGCTTCGCCGATGCTCACCGGCTGTACCGGTCGCTCGGCTACGAGCAAGGCCCCGACGTGCGGGAGCTCCACGACCTGTCGGCGACGCGCGAGTACCGCTTCACCAAATCCCTCCCGGCCTAGAGCGACGGCGCCCGACTCGGCCGTCAGCCGCCCGGGAGCGCCTCGAGGGCCTGGACCGGACCGACGTCGGCATGGGCCACGAAGACCTGACCGGCTCCGAGCGGGACGACCTGATCCACCGCCTGGCTCTGGGGCGTCGATGAGCCACAGGCCGGATCGAAGGGAACTGACACCACCACCTGGTCGGCGAACCCGCCGCCGGCCGTCGGCACCTGGGTCCAGCCGTAGTAGTGGCCGCATGCCGGTACCTCGATCTGCACGGCGGTGCTGGTCGGACCCACCGGCTGCCAGGGCACCGACAGCAGTTCGTTGGGCTCGGTGACCGACGGGGCCTGGGCGGCGCCGGTGCACGGTGAGGAGCTGCCACTTCGGTAGGCGATGACCCGCTGAGCGGTGCGGGCGTCGATGACGACGGCGACGTACGTGGTGGTGCCGTCCGACGCCGGCAGTGTCGTCGTCATGCCCGGGCACGTCGTCGTGGCGCCCCAGGCGATCCCCACCCAGGCCAGGCGGTGGTGATAGCTCGGCAGGGCCGGCGGTTGGGGGCTGACGACGCCGGCCACCGTGGTGGACGGGACGGCGCCCGAACCGGGCGCCGTCGTCGTGGTGGTCGCAGTCGTCGTGGTGGTCGCAGTCGTCGGAGGCGGGGGAGCAGTCGACGGCGGAGCCGAAGTCGGGGGCGCCGTCGTCGCTGGCGGGGCAGACGTGGTCGTCGTCGTGGTCGCCGGAACCTCCGCTCGCGGCGCCACGGTGACGAGCCCGAGCCCGAGGATGGCGAATTCGTGAGGGCCCTCCACGGCGTCGGTGGCCTCGAACATGGCGTCGGCTTCTCGCTCGGTCACGGTGGCCGTGGCGGCCGCCCCCGCCGGCGGTGGGGTGACGAGAAAGTCACCATGGTCCAAGTCGACGGGGCTGGCGTACCGGGCGCTCACCACGGCGGTGATGGACGGCGCTCCGGGAGACGCCGGAGTCGCCGAACCCGTCACGCCGCACGCGGCGAGGACGCCGGCGCAGACGAGGGCAGCGGTGGCGCGAACGACGGTCGGGCGCAGGGCACGGCACAGTCTGGCCTCTGGCGACGACGGTAGGCTGCCACCCCATGCCGGCCGACCCCACCAGGCGCGGCCCAGAGGGGAATGGCTCGGCTCGACGACGCCCACGTCCTGGCCGTCGATCTCGGCACCGGCGGCCCCAAGGTGGCGATCGTCTCGGCCACGGGGCGCATCTCGGCCAGCGCCTTCGAGCCCGTCGCCCTGCGTCTCCTGCCCGGCGGGGGAGCCGAGCAGGATCCCCACGCTTGGTGGAGCGCGGTGGTCTCGGCCACCCGGCGCGTGGTCGTCGACGGTGCCGTCCCCGTCGAGCGGATCGTGGGTATCGGCTGCACGGCCCAATGGTCGGGCACGGTGGCCGCCGCCGAGGACGGGACCCCGCTGCGTCCGGCGGTGATCTGGATGGACTCCCGGGGCAGCGCCGCCATCAGGCGGCAGGCCAGCGGTGTCGTGAACGTCCTCGGCTACGACGTCCACAAGCTCCAGCGGTGGATCCGCCTGACCGGCGGGGCACCGGGCCAGTCGGGCAAGGACCCGCTGGCGCACATCCTGTGGATACGCGAAACGGAGCCCGACGTCTATCGGGCCACCTTCAAGTTCCTGGAGCCGGTGGACTGGCTGAACCAACGGCTCTCGGGCCGCTTCGCGGCCTCGCACGACTCGATCGTCGTGCACTGGGTGACCGACAACCGACGGATCGGTGCCATCGATTACGACCGGACCCTGCTCCGGATGGCCGGACTGGAGCGTTCCAAGCTCCCCGACCTCGTGCCGTCGGCCACCATCATGGGCCGCCTCCATCCCGAGGCGGCCGACGAGTTGGGGCTTCCCGCCGGGCTCCCCGTGGCCACCGGTACCGGAGACGTCCATTCGGCCGCCGTCGGGTCGGGGGCCGTGGCCGACTTTGCGCCCCACCTGTACATCGGGACGTCCTCGTGGATCTCGTGCCACGTGCCGTTCAAGAAGACCGATGCCTTGCGCAACGTCGCCTCCATCCCGGCGGCGCTGCCGGGCAAGTACCTGGTGGCCGACGAACACGAGACCGCCGGTGCCTGTCTGACCTTCCTGGCCCGCAACGTGCTGTGGGGTGACGACGCCCTGGGCTCGGCTGTGCCCGAAGGCAACGTCTACCAGCTGCTCGACGAGGTGGCGGCCTCGGTGCCGGCGGGCGCCAACGGCACGCTCTTCACCCCGTGGCTGAACGGCGAACGCTCCCCGGTGGACGACCACACCATCAGGGGAGGCTTTCACAATCTCTCGCTGGCGACGTCCCGACCCGACCTCGTGCGCGCCGTCTACGAGGGAGTGGCGCTCAACACGAGGTGGCTCCTCGGTGCCGTCGAGCGGTTCGTCGATCGCCGCCTCGACCCTCTGGCCTTCATCGGTGGGGGAGCCAACTCCGACGTCTGGGCGCAGATCCACGCCGACGTCACCGGTCGACGCATCCGCCAGATGGCCGAGCCCGTTCTCGCCAATGTCCGCGGCGCCGCGCTCCTGACCTTTCTGGCCCTGGGGCGGATGACGGTCGAGGACATCGAGGGCATGGTCGACGTCCAGGCCACGTTCGAGCCGGATCGTGCCCAGGCCAAGGTCTACGACAAGATCTATCCGGAATTCGTCAATCTGTACAAGAGCACCAAGCAGATCCACAAGCGCCTGAACCACCACTGATCTCAGGGCTACGAGCCAAGGAGCACACGATGGAATCATCGGATCTCGACTTCGTCGTCGACGTTCTCGAAGCCGAGCTGCGCCCGTACCGCGAATCGCACCACACCTACCGGCAGCTCCCGGCCACGGGCCGCCCCCGCGCCGAGATCCTGACCGAGATGCGGGAACTGGCCGAGCGCGAGCGACCGAAGTGGCAGGACGGATTCGCCTCGGGCGCCGTCTACCACGGCGGATCTGAGCACATCGGGTTCCTGAACGAGGTCTACGCCATCAATTCACAGGCCAACCCGCTGCACCCCGAGCTGTGGCCGAGCGCCGTCAAGTACGAAGCCGAGATCGTGGCCATGACGGGTTCCATGCTCGGGGGTGGGGAGAACGGGGTGGCCGGCGTGTGCGGCACCGTGTCGTCGGGTGGGACCGAGAGCATCCTCCTGGCCATGAGGACGTACCGCGACCGGGCGGTCGCCGAGCGGGGGATCACCGATCCCGAGATGCTGGTCCCCCTGAGCGCCCACGCCGCCTTCGACAAGGCGTCGCACTACTTCGGCATCCGGACGGTCCCCATCCCCCTGGGCGCTGATTGGCGCGCCGATGTCGAGGCGGCGCGTGCACGCGTCACCGACAACACGATCGTCATCGTAGGTTCGGCGCCGGGATTTCCCCACGGAGTGATCGATCCCATCGAAGAGCTGTCGGAGCTGGCTCTCGAGCACGGGATCGGGTTCCACGCCGATTGTTGCCTCGGCGGTTTCGTCCTGCCCTGGGCCGAGAAGCTCGGGTATCGGGTACCGCCCTTCGACTTTCGCCTTCCCGGGGTGACGTCGATCTCGGCCGATACCCACAAGTTCGGATTCGCGGCCAAGGGGACGTCGGTCATCCTCTACCGGGACAAGGAGCTCCGACGGCATCAGTACTACCGGACGGCCACCTGGATGGGCGGCCTCTACTACTCTCCGACGTTCGCCGGCAGCCGACCCGGAGCCATATCGGCCGAGTGCTGGGCGGCCATGCTGGCCTTCGGCGAGGAGGGGTACCTGGTGGCGGCCAAGGCCATTCTCGAGGCCGCCGCCGTCATCCGCCGCGGCATCGACGCCATCCCGGACCTGTTCGTGCTGGGCGACCCCCTGTGGGTCATCGCCTTTGCGTCGGACGCGGTCGATGTCTATGCCGTCATGGACCAGATGTCGCAGCGCGGATGGAGCCTCAACGGTCTGCAGCAGCCCCCGGCCGCCCACATCTGTGTGACGCTGCGCCACGCGCAGCCCGGCATCGCCGATCGTTTCGTCGCCGACCTCGCATCGTCGGTCGACGCCGTGCGGGCGCTGCCCGGGGCCCAGGGAGCCATGGCCCCGATCTACGGCATGACGGGGGCCGTGAAGACGCGGGGTACGGTCGAGGAGTTGTTGGCCCGCTACGGCGACCTTCAGTTCAAGGCCTGACCACCGAGGCGTCACCACCGGCGGCGTCTTCGGACGCTCGTGTCGGTTTCAGATTCGCTCGAAATTGCGAGCCAGCTCCCAGTCGGTGACGACCTGGTTCGCCCGGACCCACTCCTGACGGGCGGTGTTGACCAGGTGGTAGTGCACGTCGTCGCCGAAGGCGGCGGCTGCGATGGTGCTCGACTCGAGTTCGCCGATCGCCTCGACCAGGGTGGACGGGATCCGGGCGACGTCGGCGGCCTGGTAGGCGTTGCCGGAATAGGGAGCCGGTAGCTCGAGCTCGTGCTCGATGCCCCAGAGTCCGGCGGCGATGACGGCGGCCAGCGCCAGATAGGGGTTGGCGTCCGCTCCCGGGACCCGACACTCGACGCGGCAACCGTCGCCGTGGCCCACGATCCGGAATCCGCACGTGCGGTTGTCCACTCCCCACACCACCGCCGTCGGTGCCCACGATCCCGGGCATGTAGCGACGATACGAATTGACGTAGGGCGCCCACATCCAGGTGAGCTGCCGGGCCCCCAGGAGCAGGCCCGCCACGAACTGGCGCCCGACGTCCGACAGATCGGAGGGCCGGACGGGATCGGCCATGAGAGGCGCCCCGGTGGAGACGTCCCACAGGCTGGCGTGGACGTGGCAGGACGATCCCACCTCGGCCATCGACCACTTGGCCATGAACGTGGCCGCCCGTCCGCACTGATCGGCGATCTCCTTGACGCCGTTCTTGAAGACGAGGTGTCGGTCGGCGACCTCGAGGGCGCGACCGTAGGTGACGTTGATCTCGTGCTGGCCCCGACCGGCCTCACCCTTGGAGAACTCGATGGGCACCCCGGCTTCGATCATCTCGTTGCGGATCCGTCGGATGACGTACTCCTCACGCGATGTCTGGAGGAGTTGGTAGTCCTCGATCGTGGAGGTGTGGGGATGCATGTCGCGCCAACCTTTGGCCGCCGCCTCCTCGAAGGATTCGCGGAAGAGGAAGAACTCGAGCTCGGTCGCGCACTTGACGTCGAAGCCGGCGGCAGCGGCGCGTTCGATCTGCCGGGACAAGACCCGCCGGGGGGACACCTCGACAGGGGCACCGTCGGTCCCCACGAGATCACAGACCACCATGGCCGTGCCCTCGAGCCAGGGCACCCGCCGCAGCGTCGAGAGGTCGGGTAGGGCGACCATGTCGCCGTAGCCCCCCTCCCAGTTGGCGAATCGGTAGCCGGGAAGGGGCTCCATGTCGACGTCGAGAGCGAGGAGGTAGTCGCACGCCTCGATGCCGTGCTCCAGGACGTGCTCGAGGAAGAACGGCGCCGTGACCCGCTTGCCGACCGGTCGGCCCTGCATGTCGGGGAAGCAGACGACGACGGTGTCGATGGACCCGTCGGCGATCAGTTGCCGCAGTGCGCTGTCGGTGAGCATCCACGCACGATTGCACGGGCCGGAGATGCCGTCCAGCACCGCGGGCCCGCCGCCGCGCCCTGTTCGGTGGCGGCGCCCTGTTCGGTGGCGAAGCGCTACTCGGGTGTGACGTAGGCGGCGGTGATGCCCCCGTCGACGACGAGGGCCGAGCCCGTCATGAACGACGAATCATCCGAGGCCAGGAACAGAGCGGCGCGGGCGATCTCCTCGGGACGGCCGAGTCGGCCCATGGGGACGTGGACCAGTCGGCGTTGCCGCCGGACGGGATCGGCCAGCAATTCGGCGAGCAGAGGGGTGTCGATCGGTCCGGGACACAGCGAGTTGGCCCGGATGCCGGACCGGGCGTATTCGACGGCCAGCTCCCGGGTGAAGGCGAGCACCCCTCCCTTTGACGCCGTGTAGGCGACTTGGGCCGTCGCCGCACCCATGAGGGCGACGAACGAGGCCACGTTGACGATGGAACCGCCGCCCGAGTCGATCATGGCCGGGACCGCGGCGCGGCACCCGAGCCACACCCCTTTCAGGTTCACCTGCATGACCCGGTCCCATGTCGCCGGCGGGGTGTCGAGGACTCCGCCGTCGTCGCCGGGAAAGATCCCGGCGTTGTTGAAGAGGACGTGCAGGGCACCGAAGGCGTCGACAGCGGCGCCGACCATGTCGACGACCTGTCGCTCGTCGGCGACGTCGGCCGCCACGGCCAGGGCCCGGCCGCCCGTCGCCGCGATGGTGTCGACGGTGGCGTGAGCGGCGTCGGCGGCCACATCGGCCACGACGACGGCTGCACCCTCCGACGCGAACAGTTCGGCCGCCACGCGTCCGATTCCGCTTCCGGCGCCGGTGATGAGCGCCACTTTGCCCGAGAGCCGCTCTGCCATCGCGCCGACACTACCGGTTCGGCCCGTCTCTTCGGCGGTGCGATACTGGCCGCCATGACGAAGGGCACGACGCCGCTCGTGGGGGTGACGACGTACCGGCAGGATGCGTCATGGGGGCCGTGGCAACGACCGGCGGCGGTGCTCCCGGTGTCGTACGTGGATTGCGTGGCTGAGGTCGGCGGGCGCCCACTGCTCCTGCCTCCGAGCGAGGGTCCCGGCGGTGACGACGCGTCGGCCGCCGACGTGGTGGCCGTCCTCGACGCCCTCGTGCTCGTCGGCGGAGGGGACGTGGACCCCGGCCGCTACGGAGCCGTTCCCCACCCCGTCACGTCGGGAGTGAACCGTCGGCGCGACGACAACGAGTTCGCCCTTCTGGGGGCGGCGCTCGACGCCGGGATACCCGTGCTCGCCATCTGTCGCGGCATGCAGGTGCTGAACGTCCATCTCGGGGGCACCCTCGTCCAGCACGTCCCCGACAGCGTCGGCCACGCCGGGCACCAGCCGGAGGTCGGTTGCTTCGGGACGATCGAGGTCCGGATCGAACCGGGGTCGCGGCTGGCCAAGACCCTGCCCGACTCGGTCACGGTCCGGTGCTCGCATCATCAGGCCGTGGATCGTCTCGGCCGCGGGTTGGTGGCAACGGCGTGGGCTCCCGACGGCGTGGTCGAGGGCGTCGAGCTGTCATCGGCCGCGTTCGTCGTCGGTGTGGAATGGCACCCCGAACAGGACGGAGACGTGTCCCTGTTCGAGGCCCTGGTGCGCTCCGCCCGGTGACCGCTCGCGATCCGGTCCGTGGTTGACTGCAGGGATGCCGACGTCCGACTCCACCATGACCGTGGTGAATCCGGCGACCGAGCGACCGGTGGCCGACGTGAGGCGCCAAGACGCCGACGAGGCCGACGCCGTCGTGCGCCGGGCCGTCTCCGCCTTCCCCTCGTGGCGCGCCGTCTCCGCTTCTGACCGTGCCCGGATCCTGCGGCGGTTCGCCGTCCGGGTCCAAGAGCAGGCCGACGAGCTGGCCCTGCTCGAGACGCGCAATGTGGGGAAGCCCATCGCCGACAGTCGGGCCGAGGTGGCCATGGTGGCCGAGGTCCTGCACTTCTACGCCGGCGCCGTCGACAAGCACCGCGGCGCCACCATCCCCGTGTCGGGGGGCATCGACCTGACGCTGCACGACGCCCTCGGTGTCGTCGTGGCCATCGTTCCGTGGAATTTCCCCCTCGCCATCACGTCATGGAAGGTGGGACCCGCCCTGGCCTGCGGGAACACGGTGGTGGTGAAGCCGGCGCAGCTGACCCCGCTCACCGCCCTGCGTTTCGCCGAGCTCGCCCTCGAGGCGGGGATCCCCGAAGGAGTCCTCCAGGTGGTGGTGGGCCCGGGATCGTCGGTGGGATCGTTCCTGGTCGAACACCAGGACGTGGCCAAAGTGGCGTTCACCGGTTCCACCGAGGCCGGACGCGACGTCATGGCGCGAGCGGCAGGAACGATCAAGCGGGTGACGCTGGAGCTCGGTGGGAAGTCGGCCAACGTCGTGTTCGCCGACGCCGACCTCGAGCGCGCCGCCGCCGCCGCCCCGTCGGCCGTGTTCGGCAACGCCGGACAGGATTGCTGTGCCCGGAGCCGGATCCTCGTCGAGCGCTCCGCCTTCGACCGGTTCGTCGAGCTGTTCGTCGCCGCCACCGATGCCATGGTGATCGGCGATCCCGAGGACCCCGCCACCGAGATGGGACCGCTCGTCTCGGAGGGCCACCGGGCCGACGTCGCCTCGTTCCTCGAGGCGCCGCCCGAGGAGCTCCCGGTGGCCTACCGCGGTGCGGAGCACGCCGGACCGGGATGGTGGTTCGCCCCCACAGTGGTGGCGCCGGCCGCACCGGGAACGCGTCTGTGGCGCGACGAGGTCTTCGGCCCGGTGGTGGCCATCACGCCATTCGACCACGAGGACCACGCCGTCTCCCTGGCCAACGACACGCCCTACGGGCTGTCGGGCTCGATCTGGACCCGCGACGGCGCCCGGGCCCTGCGTATGGCCCGCGCCGTGAACGCCGGTGTGTTGTCGGTGAACTCGAACACGTCCGTCCGCATCAACACCCCCTTCGGTGGCATGAAGCAGTCCGGGTTCGGTCGTGAGCTCGGCCTCGAAGCCCTCGACGCCTATTCCGAGATCAAGAACGTCTTTCTCTCCACCGAGGGTTGACAGCCATGAGTGACGTCCTCGTCCGCCCCTACGAACCGAGCGACCGGGCCCGCGTCCGGCACATCTGCTTCGTGACGGGGTACATCGGGGACCCGGTGGAATGGCAGTGGCGCGATGCCGAGAGCTTCTCCAACATCTTCACCAGCTACTACACCGACGCCGAGCCCGAATCGGCGCTCGTGGCCGAGGTCGACGGCGAGGTCAGGGGTTACCTCCTCGGCTGTGTCGACAGCGCCCGGGCCTGGAACCCCGCCACCGTCGTCGGCCGCCAGATCACCAGGCGGGGCATTGCCTTCCGTCCCGGCACGGCCCGGTTCGTCTGGCGGTCGATGGGCGACGTGATCGTCGACGCCGCCCACAAACGTCTGCCTCCGGCACCGTTCTCCGATCCCCGGTGGCCGGCCCATCTCCACATCGACCTCCTGCGCGACGCCAGAGGACGCGGCGTGGGGGCTGCGCTCATGCGACGGTGGCTCGAGCGGCTCCGTCAGGCCGACGTCCCCGGGTGCCACCTGGAGACGATCGCCGAGAACACCGGCGCCGTCGCCTTCTTCGAGGCGATGGGATTCGAGAAGCGGCGCCGACCGATACCGGCGCCCGGGCTCCGCTCGCCCCGGGGCGAGCGCCACCACCTGCAAGTCATGGTCCAGTCCCTCCATTAGGGTCTGCCTCGTGACTCGTCGTCGGAAGCTCGTGAAGCCAGCGCTGGCGGGACTCGGTCTCCTCGGCACCATCGCCAGCATCTGGTGGTTCGCCCTGAAGCCCCGCCGCAACCGGGCCAAGCCGGAATAGGGCTCCGAGGTCGACCGACCGGCCTGGCGCTCTGATGGCCGGCGGTCAGGAGGCCGAGACGATGAGGGGAAGGACCTCTCCGATCGGACCACGCACGACGACGTCGGCGAGAGCGTCATAGTCGGTGGGCTCGGCGTTGACGATGACGATGCGTGCTCCGGCCAGATGAGCGGCGGGAACGAGGCCGGCCGCCGGGTAGACGGACAGGGTGGAACCCACGGCCAGAAGGAGATCGCAGCGACGAGCCGCCTCTTCGCTGCGGACGAGATCGTCGGCCACCAGGTTCTGGCCGAAGCTGATGGTGGCCGACTTGAGGATTCCCGCGCACACGCCTCGGCTCGTCGTCTCGGTGCACGCCGGATCGTCTTCGCCGGCCCGCACCCGGGCCAGGACGTCGGGCATGGGTGTGCGGGTGCCGCACGAGAGGCAGACGACGAAGCGCATGGTCCCGTGGATCTCGACCACCTTGTCGGGGTCGCTTCCCGCCGCCTGGTGGAGTCCGTCGACGTTCTGGGTCACCAGTGTGTCGAGGGTGCCGCGTCGTTCGAGGGTGACGAGAGCGGTGTGTCCGGCGTTGGGCTCGGCGTCCCAGGTCGGTGAATCGAGGCGGCTGCGCCAGGCGCGGCGCCGGACGTCGGCGTCGTCCACGTAGGCCTGGATCGTCGCCATCTTCTCGGCTTCGGGATTCTTGGTCCAGATCCCCGAGGGGCCTCGGAAGTCGGGGATCCCCGAGTCGGTCGAGATCCCGGCACCGGTGAGGACGACGATGCGCCGGCTGGCGCCGACGATGGCGCCGGCCCGGTCCACCGCGGTGCGCAGATCCACGGTCACAGTGTTCCATCCGGGGCGCCCCTTCGAAGGCGCCCCCGGCTACGGGCGATAGCCTCCGGCGGTGGCCCTGTCCTCGTTCCGGCCGCTGCGTTCGCGCAACTTCGCCCTGGTGTGGTCGGCGGCCCTGGTCTCCAACGTGGGCTCGTGGATGCAGACGGTCGCCCTGGGATACGTCGTCACGGCGCGCACCCATCAGCCGTTGTGGACCGGTCTGGTGGCCGCCGCCGCCTTTCTCCCCATGGGGTTGCTCGCCCCGGTGGGAGGCGCGCTGGCCGACCGGCTCGACCGGAGGCGGTGGCTGATCGTCACCACGGTGGCCGAGGCCTGCTTCGCCGTCGTCCTCGCCGTGCTGGCCGCCGCCGGTCACGCCCCGCCGGCGGCCCTGGTCGGCGTGGCCTTCCTCGGCGGGGTGGCGGCGGCGATCGGGTTTCCCACCTATCAGGCCATGCTTCCCGATCTCGTTCCCCACGAGGACCTGCTGGGGGCCGTGTCACTGTCCTCGGCCCAATTCAATCTGGGCCGGGTCATCGGACCGGCCCTGGCCGGAGTCGTGCTCGTGGCCGGCTCCGACGCGTGGGCGTTCGCCGTGAACGCCGCCTCCTTCGGGGCCGTGGTCGTGGCTCTCGTCTTCGTACGCCTGCCGGTCGGGAAGGCACCGACAGCGCCGGTGGAGCGCATCGCCCGCCGGATCGTGGCCGGTGTCCGGGTGGCGGCCGGCGAGCCGGGGTGTCGCAGCGCCATCCTGCTGATCGCCATCGTGGCCCTGATCGGCTCGCCGTTCATCGGCCTCGTCCCCGCTGAGGCCATCGAAGGTCTGCACCGGGGGGCCGGCGCCACCTCTGCCCTCGTGACGGGTCAAGGGATCGGCGCCGTCGCC
>CAWKDG010000013.1:0-21157 GCA_963848355.1 uncultured Acidimicrobiaceae bacterium | reverse complement strand
CCATCACCAAGCGCACGCTGTCAGGCATCGCTATCGCTTCGAGGTCAGCGGCGGCCGTCCACCGGCCGCTGTCGTCCTGGTAGATGGCCCCGGTCTCTGCTAGGTGACGCAACACTTCACCGACAAAGAATGGGTTGCCGTCCGTCTCGCGATACAGAGCATGGGCCAACTCCACCCCGTCGGTGTCGAGATCGTGACCGGCAGTCGCCTCCATGAAGGCGAGCACGCCGTTGTCATCCAGGCCGGAGAGCGCGATGCGGCTCACTCCGGATCTCGCGCCGTAGCGCGGCCAGGGCCTCGGTCAATGGATGGGGGCTCGAGAGCTCCGAGTGGCGATATGTGCCCACGATGAGCAGGCGCAGGGACGTCGTGTTGCCACCACGTGCCGCAGTAGCTGGAGGCTGGGCTTGTCGGCCCACTGGAGGTCGTCGAGCACAAGGACGAGTGGCTTGTCCTCAGACACCTGGCCGAGCAGACCCACTACCGCGTTGAAGAGGAGGTAACGCTCGGTGTCGGGGTCGGCGCTCTGGGGCGCGGGCAGTTCCCCGAGCCGTTGTTGGAGGGCGGGGACCATCTTGGCCAGCTCGCCACCGAAGGACTGCACATGTGCGCGCAAGGCTTCTTCGGATGCGTGTGTGACGTAGTGGGACAGGGCCTCGACGAACGGCCCGTAAGGGGCACCGAGGTCCTCGTCGCAGCGGCCCAGCAGCACGATTGCCCCCGCTTCGAACGCCGCACGCGCCGCCTGCGTGGCAAGAGTGGTCTTGCCGATGCCCGCTTCACCGGAGATCAGGACGATCTCTCGTCCCTCCCCCGCTGCCACGCGTTTGAAGGCGTCGGCCAACAAGACTGTCTCGGTGTCACGTCCGATCACCCCGATCACCGGTCCGATACCGAGGCGGGACGGCGGTGGCATCGCTGTGCGGCCCCTTCGACCTCGCCGAGCCGCTCCCAGCCGATCTCGATTGTCTCGATGGGACCGGGCAAGCCCTTGAGCTCGATTTCTCCCAGACGGGAAAAGTCGTGCGGACTACGTCTACCAGCCATCGCCCGCACGAGGTCAGCGGCCAGGATCTGGCCTCCGTTTGCCTGCGCGCACAGGCGCGCCGCCTCGATGACCGGGTCGCCGAAGTAGTCGTCTGTCTCCCTGAGCACCTCCCCTGCGCTCACCCCGATACGCAGTCCCAAAGGTTGCGGCGCGCTGCCGTTGTCCCGGTCTACAACCTGCTGCATGGCCACGGCGCACGACAGGGCAGCGGAGGCTACGGGGAACACGACCATGACCCCGTCACCCAGGCTCTTCACCTCGGTCCCCCCCGACGCGGCGATGGCCTGACGAAGCATCGAGAAGTGTTTCCGGCGCAGCTCGCCCCCGGCCTCCACCGTGAGTGCAGAGGCGAATTCAGTGGAGCCGACGAGGTCGGTGAAGAGCACCGTGACGTTCTCAGTAGAAGCCACGGACCCTCCCTCTTCCCGCCTTTGCGAAAGATTAGGCGAGCCATGGAGTTCGTCGCTCAGGTGGTGATGGCCGTTGCTCGGCAAGGGCCGCACACGCCCGGGCAACGGGAGATCGCCGATCCCGCCCGAGTCCCGGCTCGACCATCACGGCTCGGGCACGAACGATTGGAACGCCTCCGGCTGAACCAATTCCTCGATAGCGCCGATAGAGAGTCCATGGGAGGTCCATCCGAACCCACCCGGGCGGCCAAGAGGTTCAGGGCCGTCGTCATTCTCGGCTCCGCTGCCATCTGTATCTCCGCGTTCCTTCCCTGGTGCAGGATCTCCGGCTTCACGTACACGTTCTTCGCTGTGGACAGCTGGAAGGCATTGCCCGCCACGGAGTTGGTCATCGCCATTGGAGCTGCCGGTGCCGCCCTGATCTTTTTGCCCAAGATCAAGCGGATTGCTCTGTTCCTCGGTGGCATGACCGTAGTCCTCAATGCGGTGGGCGCATTCGTTGCAGCACACCTTGCGAACGTCCACAACACCGATCCGTACTATCGCATCTGGGCCGTGCTCTCGGTGAGACCCGCATGGGGCTCGTTTGTTGCATTGCTCACCGCCGCCGTCCTCATCGTCGGAGGGCTGTCACGATGGGCGGTCAGGGTCTCTGTGCGTAGCACGGTCGGAGGGTCGGGCAAACCGCTCACTGCCGAGAGCCCCATGAGCGATGCGCTCCATGGCATCCCCCGACAGCCCCTCGCCGCGGAGGATTGACACACCGATAGCGTTTCGTCCCCCGCGCGCCGAGTGCAGCCGGTACGCACGAGGTGCCGTAAGGTCTGTGGGACTGACGGGGAGGACGCTCAATGACCGGACGCCACGAAAGTGTCAGCGTGAGTTGTGACCACCGATGCGATCCTCGTAACCGGAGCATTCGGTCTCGTCGGATCGGCCGTCGTTCGTCAACTCGTCGAAGACGGTCGCCATGTCGTGGCCACCGATCTGGACGTCCCGGATAACCGAAAGAAAGCGACGCAAGCTTCTTCGTCCTGGCCGCGTCGAGGTCCGCTGGGCGGACCTGACCGACTGGGCGCCGTCGACGTCTCGTCACAGGGGTCGACCCAGAGGCGATCGTGCATCTCGCTGCGGTGATACCCCCGCTTTGCTATTCCAGCCGTAATCTCGCGCGCAGGGTCAACGTGGATGCCACCGCATCTCTTGTTCGCGCCGCGTCCTCACTGCCGATCAAACCGCGCTTCGTCCTGGCGTCCAGCGTCGCCGTTTACGGCGCACGCAATCCGCACCGCGGCACTGACTGTTGATGTCACGCTACCCCGGTCGACCCCTGCGACCTCTACGGCGCCCACAAAGTGGAGGCAGAACAGGCGGTGAGGGCCTCTGAACTGGATTGGGTGATCCTGCGCCTCGGCGGTGTGGTGACCCCGGACCCCGGTTCCGACGTGGGACCGGACCTGGTGTATTTCGAGGGCCTCTTACCCGTTGACGGGCGCATCCAGACGGTCGATGTCCGCGACGTCGCGATGTGCCTTCGTGGCGCCACCACCGTCGACGCCACCGGGGAGTGCTCCTCATCGGTGGAGACGAATCCCATCGGGTGGTCCAGGGAGCGCTCCGCTCCGCCATGACCGGAGCCATGGGACTTGTCGGCGTGCTGCCGCTTGGTAGGCCCGGTGACCCCGACAGCGACCTCAACTGGTTCGCCACCGACTGGATGGACACCGCTCGCGCCCAGGAGTTGCTGTCGTTCCAACACCATTCCCTGCCGGACATATTCGCCGAGACCCGGGAAAGCAGTCGGCTGGTGGCGATGGCCGCTCAGGGCGGCCGCACCGTTCGCGCACGCATACCTTCGGTCGAGATCGCCTACCGCCATCGGGCCCGGCATCTACGCAGACCCGTGGGGAGCCATCAGCCGAAAATGGGGTGACCCCTCACCTGACGGCGCCTAGACGGCCTCGCCGATCAGTCGGTAATCCGTGCTTCGAGCCGCACCGTCCGCTTCTCCCCACAGGGTCCCCGAATGGTGGTCTCCCTCATTTGAGAAGCCGGCCCGAAGGTGATCTCATCGGTCAAGTCTCGGTTCACAGCACCCGTGCATTGGCCCTACGCAGGCCGGGATTTTGGTCACGTGCTGAAGACAGACGACCGAGCGCAACATAGGGTGTGGCCCGTGAGACCAGGTGTCCGGGCTCTGGCCGTGGCCGGCATGGCGATGGTGGCAGGAACCGTGGTGATGATGCCGGGTCATGTCGTTGGGGCTGCTCAGCCCCGCACCTCCGGTCCCGATGTGTTCACCTCGGACTGGCCCGTCTATCACCACGACGGCCTGGGAGGTGGCACGGACCCGGCAGGAACCGACCTCAGTCCGGCCTCGGCCGCCTGGACGTCGCCCCCACTCGACGGGCAGATCTTCGGCGAGCCCCTCGTGGAGGCGGGACGCGTGGTCGTCGCCACGGAGAACGACACCGTCTACGCGCTGTCCCCCGACAGCGGTGCGGTGATCTGGTCGACCCATGTCGGTACGGCCGTGCCATCGGGGGACCTCCCGTGCACCGACATCTCGCCCTCTGTCGGCATCACGGGCACGCCCGTCATCGACCCGACGCGCGGCGAGGTGTTTCGCCGTCACTGATGAGCTCGTGGGTTCCTCCGCCCAGCATTACCTGGTGGGCGTGGACCTCTACACGGGGGCGGTCCTTCTCCACCAGGCCATTTCACTTCCTGGATCCGACCAGCTCGCCCAGCTGCAGCGGACCGGCCTCGCCCTCGACGACGGCAACGTGGTGGAAGGCTTTGGAGGCAACGCCGGCGACTGCGGGAACTATCACGGCTGGATCGTCTCCATTCCTGAGGGCGGTGGGCCCCAGCTGAGTTTCCAAGTGGCCTCGGCGACGGGGGACAGCCAGGGCGCCGTCTGGATGGGCGGTGCTGCGCCCATCGTGGACTCGTCGGGCAATATTTGGTTTGCAACCGGCAACAGCGCCTTCACGTCATCGGGTGACACCTATGACAACAGTGACGCCGTCGTCGAGCTCGATCCCGGGCTGGTAAGGCAACAATTCTTCGCACCGTCGACCTGGTACAGCGACAACGGGTCGGACTTCGATCTGGGTTCCTCCTCCCCCGTGCTTCTGGGCAGCGGCCTGGTCTTCCAAGCCGGAAAATCAAAGACCGCCTACGTCATGTCGAGCTCGTCGCTCGGGGGGATCGGCGGGCAGCTCGCCTTGGCCGGCTCGTACTGCGGAGCCGATGTGGACGGGGGCAGTGCCGTAGTTGGCAACGTCGTCTATACGCCCTGCCAGCGTGGAGTGGTACGGACACAAGTCACACCAGGGAGCCCTCCCACCATCGCCTCGACATGGCAGACCTCGACAGGAGCAGGTGGCCCGCCCATCGTGGCGGGGGGTCTGGTGTGGACGATCAACCCCAACAACGGAAAGCTCTATGGACTCGACCCCTCGACGGGAAGCGCGTCCCAGACCTTCACCCTCGGTTCCGAAGCCAACCACTTCCCGACCCCGGCCGTGGCTGACGGCTTGCTTCTTGCGCCGTCGACGAACCAGATCCACGCCTTCGACGGGCCCGCCGGTCTGCCTCCGCCGGGATTCCAGATCACAACCGGCTCACTGCTCGACGCGACACGGGGGGAGGGGTACAGCGCCCAACTCGGAGCAAGCGGAGGAGCCACCCCGTACCGATGGAAACTTGCTCCGGGGTCCGGGAGGCTTCCCAGAGGTCTCAGGCTCCACGCCAATGGCTTGCTGTCTGGAACGCCCAAGACGCGCGACACCCCGACCGACTACACCTTCATCGTGCAGGCCACGACGCATAGGGCCAAGGGCAATCCAAAACGGACCGCGACACGAACGTTGACGCTCCGCCTCCTCTAGATAAGGCGACCGGGGATCACCGGTCGCGACTCGTCGGGATCCGGGCCGTCAAGATGCTCTTGACGACGGGTCATTCGTCAAGATACGCTTGACGAATGACCCCCACCCCATCCCTGCAGGACGTCATCCAGCTCGTCGAGGCCGACACCCACGACGAGCAGCCCCTGAGCCGATTGGGGGTGGCGTCGGTCCTGGTTCAGAACCTGGCCGAAGTCGGCGATGCTGCACTGGGCTATTTCGTCGATCAAGCGCGTCACGCCGGCCATTCCTGGTCCGAGATCGGAGAGGCCCTGGGCGTGTCCAAGCAGGCGGCTCAGCAGAAGCACACGGTGAGACTTTCGCTCGGTCTCAACGCTCCGACCTTCGAACGCTTCACCCCTCGGGCCCGCAGCGTCCTGAGCGAGGCCGAGCCCATCGCCCGGGAATGGGGCCACGGGTACATAGGCACCGAGCACCTTCTTCTCGCCCTCTACCGGCAGCCCGAAGGACTGGCGGCCCAGATCCTCAACGAATCCAACCTGGCGGCGGAGAAGGCCGAAGCTGCGGTGGGCGCTCGCACCGAGCGCGGTCCGGGAGCACCGGAAGAAAAGCTGCCCTTCACCCCCAAGGCCATCGTCGTGTTCTCAGGAGCGCTCGCCTCAGCCCTGGAGATGGGCCACAACTACATCGGCACCGAGCATCTGCTCCTCGGACTGGCCCGGGGCGAGGGTTCCGCCGCGGACATCCTGGAAGACGCCGGCCTCAGCCAGCAGTCCATCGAGCGTCAGGTCACCGAGAGGCTGGCCCGCTACACCCAGGCGCCGAAGAAGGTGACCGGCACGACGGTGAGCAAGAGGGGACGGGCCAAACAGGGCCCCGCAACCGAGAAGAAGTCGAGATAACCCCTGAGACGACCGAGGAGCCGACGAGACCACTGCACCCTAGGGAAGATCTTCGATCATTCGGATCAAGTCCTCTCGGCGGTATCCGAGGTGTCGTGCCGTTCCGAGGAGATCGCGCACCTGGGCGAGTAATGCACTTTGTTCAGGAGCGCCGACCACGGTGATCCCACGGCCCCGGCGGAATTCCAGGAGTCCCTCATCTCGCAGAATGTGCATCGCTCTCAGCACCGTGTTCTTGTTCACCCCCAACACCGCGGCGATGTCCTTGACGAGGGGGAGGCGTTCGCCGGGAGCGGCCTCTCCGTCGGCAATGGCGCGGCGAATCTCGGCTGCCACCTGGTCGTGGAGCGGTATCGGCTCCGACCGGTCGACGTTGACAAGGAGCATGGTACTAGTCATAGTAGTGCCATGAAGGTGGGCTCAACAACGTTTCTCGAGTTCGCTCCCACTCCTGTTGCGACGGCAGGTCCCTCCTTCCGAGGCATCGAGGCTGAAGCCCTCTTCACCGAGGCACGTCGGCGTCGGCGCCGTCGCCGGTGGCTCTTCGCCGCCATCGTTGCGGCTGGAGCACTCGTGGTCGTGGCTGTCTTCGGAGGTCGCGCCCTCTACGGCCACAGCCCGGCGGGGGCGAACGTACGACCTCCCGTCAGCGGAGCTTCCTCCGGACACGTCCGTCTCTTTGTCGAGGTGTCGGCCGCCATGGAACCGACCCTTCACCCCGGCGATCGGATCAGTGTCGTCACCCGGTTTGCGATCCTGCACAGAGGAGACGTCGTGGTCTTCAATCCCCCGGCCGGCGCCTTCCGGGGCCCTCCTGTGGGTCCCCTCATAAAGCGGATCGTCGGTCTCCCGGGCGAGACGATCTCCTCGTCCGGTGACACGGTATTCATCAACGACAAGCCCCTGTCGGAGCCCTATCTCTCCCCTGGACAGCCACTCGGAACTCCAATCGTCACGCAGAGGATCCCAGCCGGTCACTACTTCGTGCTGGGGGACAACCGGGCGGACTCTGCCGATTCCCGCTTCTTCGGTGCGATTTCCGCAAGGTCGGTCATCGGTCTTGCCACCACGATCGTTTCTCCACCTTCCCGGGCCGGCCCGATCTCCGCCTGATCGAGCTGAGCGAGAGCTGATCCTTCGGGACATCGGATCTGGGGCTCGATCAGGACTGAAGCGCCGCCTTGGGGCAGGCTGTAGCGGTGCGGCTGCGTCATGGGCCCGGTCGAAGAGCTGTGGGCATGGTCCTCGCCTTCTCAGTTGCGGCGCTCTCGGCCTGCGCCGGTAGTGGCACCGCTCGCGCCACCAGTGCATCGACGGTGACGACCACGAGCACTACATTTCCGACGTCTCCCACCGGTATCAGCGCGGCGTCTCAGGGTGCCGCACCACTCCCTGCGCCGTGCCCAACGAACTCCGACACACCGTCGATGGCAACCGGGACCTATTGCGGCCCGAGTCCGAGTGCCGGCAACGGCCTCGGTCCCCGGGGGGAATGCGACGGCAAGGAGACATACCCACCGTGTGGGACGGGAGTCGTCGTCGGTACCTACTACGCCTATACGCAGCCCCAGGACTGTGCTGGCGATCCGATTCACTTCGACGGCCGGTTGTGGTACTCGACCTTGCCTTCCCCTACGAACCTCCCGGCCATCTTTGTGTGGATGGCGCTCGAACCTGACGATCAGTTGGAAGCGATCAGTCCCACGGAGGCCATCGGCTACAACCCGGATGTCGGCCAGGCGCCTCGTTCGACATGCACATGATGCATGGTCGTTCGCTCGGGCAGATCTCCAGTAGGCGGATCGCCAATAGTCAGCATCGGTACTCGTCGGATCCACATGCCACGATGGTCCAGTGACCTTTGAGGCGGTTCTGCTCGATGTCGGGGGAGTCTTCCTGGTTCCTCGTGGAACGCTTGTCACCGAAGCACTCGCCGAGGTGGGAGTAGGGATCGCGAGTTCCGATTTCGAGCGAGCACA
Organism: uncultured Acidimicrobiaceae bacterium; assembly: GCA_963848355.1. Lineage (GTDB taxonomy): Bacteria > Actinomycetota > Acidimicrobiia > Acidimicrobiales > UBA8190 > CAWKDG01. The sequence continues at coordinate 12,943 of CAWKDG010000013.1, read as the reverse complement.
CTTCCGTGGCATTGCCACCGTCGACCTCGGAGTCGGAGGAGCGGGCGACACGCTTCGATACCTTCAGGGATACGTAGAGGCACTTGGCGTCTCGGCCACGGATCAGCCCCGTGCCCTCGGTGCCCTGCACGCGTTGTGGGACGCGCCAAGCGTGGATCTGTGGAGCGAGCCCATCCCCGCGTCCGTTCACGGATTCCGCAAGCTCGCCGAGCACGACCTTCCCCTCGGGATCGTGAGCAACTCGGACGGGACGGTGGAGGAGAACCTGCGGAGACAAGGGATTTGTCAGGTGGGAACGGGCGACGGCGTCCAGGTTCTCGTGATCATCGATTCGTCGGTTGTCGGGGTGGCGAAACCCGATCCGCTCACCTTCGCCCCTGCCCTCGCCGCCCTCGGTCTCCCGGCGGGTGACGTCGCCTTCGTGGGAGACAGCGTTCGCTATGACGTGGTGGGGTCCGAGAGCGCCGGCCTGCTACCTATCCACTTCGACCCGTACCAGGAGTGCCGACGCCGCCATGCACACCACGACATCCGGACACTCGACGAGCTCGTCGAGTTGCGCTCGGTCGTCTGAGTCGCCGGGGCAGACACGTCGGGAATCGGGGAGAGGCTCGAGAGGGGGCGTCTCCGTCGGTCGACCGTGGGATCGAACAAGAACAAGCGGACATGCCAAGCTGACGGTGCCCATCGGGGGATAGTTCCCCCGGGGATGGGGACGCGGAGGCGGCGGAGTGGATGTGAACCGAGGTCTTGTCCGCTCGCCCGGGGCAAACGCGCCGGTCGGGGGTGTCGCGCCACGGGGTGCGCTCCTGGCCGGTCTGTGCGTGCTCGTGTTGGGCCTCGCCTCGTGCTCCTCCGGGTCGAGCTCGACATCCACGTCGTCGGGCAGCTCCGGGACCGCTCCGGCCACATCGACCCCGAACCGTGCCGGTGGCACCGGACCCTCGCCGGGCGTCACGACCCACTCGATCACCGTGGGCCAGGTCGACGATCTCTCCTCTCCCATCCCGGGACTGTTCAAAGGAGCCGAGGACGGGACCGAGGCGTATTTCGCCTACATCAACTCCAAAGGCGGTGTGAACGGAAGGAAGATCCACCTCGACGCCCAGGACAGCACCTTCCAAGGCGGCCAGGTGGCGACGGCGACTGCCGCCCAGACCAAGAGTGATTTCGCTTTGGTGGGTGGGTTCTCCCTGTTGGACGAGGCGGAGCAACCCATCATCGATCTGGCCCGCATGCCCGACGTGGGCATCTCGCTCAACCCGGGTCTGGTCACCGACCCCAACCTCTACAGCCCGGTTCCCAGCCCGATCGGCGATTACCCTCTCAACTTCTTCAAGTACTTCGCCGGCAAGTACCCGCAGGCGGTGAAGAAGGTCGGCATCATCTGGGAGAACGCCACCGCTTCTACCAAGGCGAACGAAGACGCCGTGGAATCGGGCATGAAGGCGGCGGGATGGAAGATCGTCTACGACCACGGCGTGGGACCCTTCGACACCAACTTCCTGCCCGACATCATCTCGATGAAGAACAAAGGTGTGAAGTTGTTCTTTTCGACCGAGCTGCCCGACAACTATGCCGCGACGCTGGCCAAGCAGTTCCAGCAGCAGGATTTCAAGGCCATGAACGTCGAGTCGGCCGCGTACTCGGCCCAACTCCTGAAACTGGCGGGGAGCTCCGCCAACAACATGTACATCGAGCAGGGCGATGCCCTCTACCTCGGGCAGGATGCCAAGACCGTTCCCGCCGTGGCGCTGTTCGACACGTGGATGAAGAAGGTCTCCTCCGACCCCAACTTCGAGATCGAGTCGGTCTTCGGCTGGGCCGCAGCCGAGCTCTTCGCCCAGGCACTCGCCCAAGCGGGAAATCCCCCCACCCGAGCCGGCCTCATACGGGCGTTGAACAAGGTGACCTTGTTCAACGCCGGGGGATTGATCCCACCGAGCGACCCTGCGGCCGGCGTGCCCTCGGGCTGTTTTCTCCTGGCCCAGGTACAGCGCGGTGTCATCAAGCGGGTTGCCCCGACCCCGCCCACGGGGTTCTACTGCGGGAACCCCGGGTTCTTCAAGGAGCGTGACTACAGGCCGGTCGTGCGTCCCTCGTCGTAGGCCCCGCCGGCGGCGGCGGCGCGGCTGCCATGATTGAACCGAAGGTGGTCGTTGCCAGGTTCGGACTACTCGGTTCGCACCGAATCCGAGGACAGCCGGGTCCAGAAGAGGAACGCGGCGAAGGTTGAGTTCATGGGAATTCTTGCGGGCTCGTTCGGACTCCCCGGGGTCCTGGAAGTGTCGGTGTTCATCGGTCTGGCCGTCCTCAACCTGGCCGCCACTGTGAAGATCATCACCAAGGCGGGGTACTCGGGCTGGTGGATCCTGGTGCCGATGTCACCGATCGTGATGTCCATCATCACGTTCGCGGTCTTCATCTACGAGGTGAGGACGTCGCTCACCGGGGGCGTGTCCAATTTCAACACGACGAGCATTGCGGGACTCTTGGTCCTCGATGCCGTATGCGGCCTGCTCGCTTGGGTGTTCTTCTTGGTATTCGCCTTTGCGGAATGGCCGGTTCAGCGACAGGCCCGAACGCAACAGGCCCGAACGCCACAAGCAATGTACGGCGCCCCCGTGGAGATGTGGCGGCGTGGCTTCCAGGGTTCTGCAGGTATAAGGGCAGATGAAGCAATACCGCCGGCAAGCATGGGACGGGAGCCCGGCTGGTACTCGGTCGGCGGCAGTGTCAGCGAGCAGGTGTACTGGAACGGAGAGGCGTGGACGACACGGAGGCGATGGGGCGGGGCTACGTGGGTCGAAGAGTGAACGAGCCGAAAGGAGAATGGTGGGCTCTGTCTCACCACTTGGCACTGATCCGGATGTCGACACCCGATCCAGCCGCGATGGGCCCCAGGGAGGTCCGGTTATCGTCCAAATTGTGAATCTTCTCGGAACAGGTGTCGACATGCATCGACGACGTGCAGGTCGAACAGCTGTCCCCGGCCCGCTGTAATTATTTCGAGTGCCGCATTCACGCCGGTCTCGGGATCATTGGGGCACAGCGACATTTGTTCCTCGACGGTGTCAGCGACTGCGATGATCCGGGCTCCAAGGAGAATCTCTTTACCCCGAAGGCCTGCCGGATATCCACTGCCGTCCAAGCGTTCGTGATGCTGGAGGACCATTTCGGCGACGGGCCATTCGAACGAAACCCCGGCAACGATCTCGTACCCGGCTTGGCAGTGGGTCTTCAGAAGTTCCCAGTCGGAGAAGTCCATTGTGCCCGTGTGGTTCAGGATGTTCGCGGGAATCGATGCCTTGCCGATGTCGTGGAGCCGTCCGGCGATCCGAATACCGGCCACAACACTTTCGTCGAGGTCGAGTTCGTGGGCGATTGCCGCCGCAATATCCGCAACCCGGCGCTGGTGGCCCGTTGCCGAGGGTTCTCGTGCCTCTGCAGAGGCAGCTCGCGCAGAGAGTGCGACGACCACGTCAGGGTCCACCTCCGCGACAACCCGCTCCACACCTACTTGTAATCGGCCCGCCCGTACCCATACCAAAGAGGTCTTTCGGCCCTAATTCAGCGCCCTCGTCACTTCGATGCTCTCACGACTCGGTGCTGGCACGACGACCCGCAGGCGTCCACACCCCACCGGGCGCTCCCTTCCAGGTCCACCCGGGTTCGTCGTTGCGAGTAGGTCGTTGGCGTCCGACAGCGTGCGGCAACGTCTCAAGAGGCTGGAAGTCCCTGCCCGGGATCCGGTGTGGGAGTCCTGCCGTGACCATTTCGGCGGCGACGCGGACAGCCGGGTTCGTCGAAGCGGTTGCTACTTAGTGTTGCTGTTGTGCAACTCCGTGAACTTGGGCTCAGGCGTGTCGGGAGGGAGGTGCGGCTTGACGACCTCGTTGAACCAGGCGTCGTGCTGATCGATCGAGTCCCAAATCTCGATCACCGTGATGCCGCCGTCTTCCACGATGGCGTAGTGAGCCACAAAGCCATCAGCCCTACTTTGAGATGGCATAACTCCCGCGGCGACTTGGTCGTAGACGTCGGCGGGCATGCCGGGCGCGTGGTGCTGCTTCAAGACGGTCATGGAGACCTTTTGCTCAGGGCCCCGAAGCCCGGACCCCGACATGTTGTCATAGGGAGCGGGGCCCCGCCCTCGTAGCGTCGTTCCCGGTCGGGAAGATCGAGCTGAGTCACGGCAGCGTTCGTACATGACTCTATGGGTGTTTCGGTCGCATCCGGCCATACCGGGCGGTGGGCTCGCGGTGGGGAAACCCGGAGGGTTGCATGAACTCCGGCGATCTTGTGGAATCTCAACGACGAGAGAACGGAGTGCATGGTGGACGTTGCCGAGCGCGAGTGGCAGGTGCGGAGGTTCGTCGAGGAGGTCTGGAACGGCCGAAACTATGAAGCGGCCGCTGACCTCTACGGCGAGAACTACGTCAACGCCCTCGGGACCGGTCCCTCGGCCAGAGTCGAGCCCATCCGCTTCTACCACCAGGCGTTTCCGGATCTCCACCTGGACGTCGAGGAACTGATCTTGGCCGGCGACACGGCCGTCCTCAGGGTGACGTTCCGCGGCACCGACACGGGGGGATACGTGGGACGGGCCCCGACGGGTCGGCCCGTGGAGGAATGGGCGGTCACCATCATGCACTTCGAGGGCGACAAGGTCGTCAGGGAATGGATCGGGGCGGACAAACTCGGCATGTTCATTCAGCTGGGGGTCCTCGAAAACCCGTGGCCCAACTAGTTCTACTCAGGGGCCCCAACTCGTGACATTGTGACAAGTTTCATGCCACCCTGCCGAGGCGCGCGTTCGTGACGTAGTCCTCGACGGCACGGTCGATCGTGGCGCAGGGCGCGACGAAGCTCGACGGGTGCCGGCGGACTGTCGGCGACGAGCAGGGGTCGCAGGAGGCGATCGTGGAGCTTGGTGTAGAAGACCGCCACCCGCAGCCCTTCGGAGGTGACGACGTAGGTGTTGGTGTGCGGGACCCGGGAGATGAGGCCGTGGAGGCGAAGGCGGCGCAGGTCGTAGGTCATCTGGTTGGTGCTGTAGTCACTGCCGAGCAGTCCGGCGACGAGCCCGCGAAGGCTTTTGTTGGTGAAGCCGTTGACGGCGTGAACCATGACGCACAGTGCGCCGGCCAGGGCCATGGCGCGTGAATCACCGAACCGGAACGCTCCGGTTCGTTGGCCCTCTCGTACGTAGGGCTGGTGGATGCGCTCAAAGAGCGCAGAGCCGATGGCACAGCCCTGACCGGCACGTTCGATCATAAGCAGACGGTCGTTGACCTGCCGGGCCTTTGCCACCAGCTCGGGCAGGTGCTCCAGGCGGGAGCGGATGGTGAGGTCCCACGGCTTGTTGATGACGGTCTCGATGCGTAGCGCTCTCCCTTCTTTCAGGTACTGCTTGACCCGGCTGTGCTTGTAGGCGAAGTCCATCTTCACCTCGGTCCCTGTTCCGAAGATCCGGGTGCGGAAGGGCTCCTTGGTGGTCTTTCTGACCTGGCGGGCGAAGACCATGGACATCTCGCTCGGGCCGGCCGATGCCGACGTTGTCGGACACCAGGGACTCGAAGAAGCCCCGGGCCCGGCGGGGGTCGTCGAAGACCAGGGTGCGGCTCACCTCGACCTGGCGCATCGACAGGTCCCAGAAGTAGCCGGCCTCTCGGTCGTCGGCGGTGAGCGGGGTGGGGATGCGGCCGATCCAGCGGTCGAAGAACCCCTGGACATCGGCGGGCCCGAAGCGGTCGCAGATGGCCTGGAGGCGGTCGGGACTCGTCGCAGGTGGCGAAGCCGTTGGCCAGCTCGCTGAAGGAGATCCGGGCCCGGCGGGCCTGGCGCTTGGCCCACTCGTGGCCGTTGAGCCACACCTTGGTCGGATAGGGGAAGTACGTGCAGATCTTGATGAAGCTCGGGCCCGAACTCACGGTCGTGGATGTAGAAGTAGAAGCAGCTCACCCGGCGCTCGGTCTTGTTCCAGTCGAACCACACCGCCTTGCCCTTGGTCTTCTTGGTGGCGCTGAAGACGTACTGGAACTCCTGGGCCGAGACGATGGCCACCACGCCGTAGCGCCCGGCTTGTGCCGCTCTGTCCATGATAGGGACGGACGTGGTCGAGCTTGCGGTCGTCCCAGCGGCTGCGGTCGGGCTTCTTCAGATGCAGGATGGGGACGTCGTGCTCCGTGGCGAAGGCGTCGACCTCCCGGCGGAAGCGGTTCCCGATCTTCTCGATCACCGCCGGTGAGGCGATCGGCTGGCCGAGGTGGCGGCAGAAACGCTTGCACCTGACCGCCCACCTGCAGGTTGGGGACGTAGGCGTTCAGATAGAGGCGATCGATGCAGGCCAGGTCCAGGCCGACATGCCCGTCCAGGACGTCGTTGATGTTCACCACGCTCGTCATGGCCGACGTGATAGCGCACGAGGGCCGGCTTTGCCGGTCCGACAACCTCAGGCGCTCAACGGCTGCGTTGGGGGGTGGCCGGGAGGGGGGCCTGACCCCCTCCCGCTAATGTTCTGCGGCGCAATTGGTCGACATCTGATGGTGGGCGCGTCGCGGGTGATCGCCGTGCTCCCGCCAGAGCCCCGGGCCGCAGGAACGAGGCCCGGGCGATCAGCCCGTTACTTTGCGAGCTGCGGCGTCAGACCATCCACGTGCATCTCGTAGTACTCGTTTTTCGCCCAAGGACCTACCGCGCCTTCAACGACGTCACGCACGGCATCGACCGATTCGCCTTCCCAGATGCCGTGATCGTTGGTAGCTGCATTGGCAACGCAACGTGGGAAGGAAGCCCAGCTTCGAGTGCCTTGGCCTCGGCGGCCTGAAAGCCTTCCGGGTCGTGAATTCGGTGGATGACTGTCACAAACACGGGTTTACCGTCCCTTCATGGGGGTGACTGCGCGAAAGCGCCCCCATTGCTAGTACACGCGACAGGAGTCGCGGCCTGCCGTCGACGGGGATCTCGTTGGCGCATGCCAGTGTCCGGGAATGTGGCTTGAAGGCCAGAGGCCGAACCTGAGAGCCGCACGAGCCTGTGGCTGGCGACGACGTCATCCTCAGATAGCGTCGCTGCCATGAGGCGGGTTGCCGGCGCCTGGGCGATCGTCGTTGCGTCGACGATTCTGGCCGGGTGTCCAACGGCTGGTCCCAGGCATGCGTTCGGACCGTGTCGGCAAGGTCGTTCTTTCGAACTGGATCTGCGTTCGGGGACAGGTGGCCAAGCGACTCCCGAGGACGCTGCCGCGCATGCTCGAGTACCGGGGTTCGCTCTTCCCAAGAGCGGTTGGCAGGAAGTCAGCAGGGGGAGCGGCGAGGCATCCCTACGATCAGACGGCTATCAGGTTCGTGCGGTCGAGGGCCCGGACAAGACTTGGCAGGTCGACAGTGGGGGGCGCTGCCGGTAGGACGGCGGGCGTGCTCGCTCGGGGTCGGTGTCGGAGGCGCAGGGCAGCGTGCGGGAATGTCGCGAGAACGAGGGTCATATGCCCGAATTCCGAGTTTGCCGCCGGTTGGCTCCTGGCAAGCGGATATGCCGGACACGACTCGGATTCTTTGGGCTGCCTCGTATTGTGTCCCTCCATGGCGGCACCCAACTTCGAGCTGATATGCGAGATTGAGCCGGCTACCCGTCCAGACCTCATGCATGTGCGCCACCAGATCGGGGTGATGAGCCGGATTGCTTCCGCCTATTTGATCCCGGACAACCACATAGGTCGGGCGACGGTGTCGAGCATCGCCGTCGCACACGAGGTGGCTCTCATGGGAGGTCGGTCCATCGCCTGTCTCAATGCCCGTGACCGAAACGTCTTGGGGTTTCGCAGAGACCTGCTCACGGCAGCTGCCTATGGAGTCAGCGAGTTCCTCTTCGTGTACGGGGACCGCCCCGAGACCGGTGCTCGATCGGATGATCTCAGTGTTCGGTCGATGTTGGCCGAGGCACGACGATTCTCCCAGGATCGTGAGGCTGCGGCGGGCTCGATCCGGCTTGGCGTGGCCTCGGGACTCAAACGCCTGCCCGCATGGAAGGCGGACGCCGACTTTCTGCTGACCCAGGTGACATTCTCCATTGACGACCTCTTGGAGTGGCGCGCCTCGGTTCGATTCGACGGCCCGGTCTATGCCGGAGTGATGGTGATCGCCAGCGCCCCAATGGCCAGGAGATTGTCGGCGGAGATCGCACAACTCGCCGTGCCTGCCTCCGTCATCGACCGCATCGACCGAGACCGCATGGCCGGCGTCGAGATTGCCTGCGACTTGATCACTGCGATTCGCGATTCAGGCGCATTCGACGGTGTGCACCTGATTCCCGTTTCTCGATACCGCGAGATGGCAGCGCGGTTGGAGCTCCGCATCTAAAGAGCCGGCAAGAGGCACCATCCGCGACCTCCCAAGCTCGCTTCGCTGCCGTTCTCGGTCGGGCAAGATTCCGCCGGCCCACGCCAGCGTTCGTAAATGTCTCTAGACCGACGAATAGCGGCCGCCCGGCCGCTATTCCTCGCCAGAGAATCGCTCCCACGCCGACTGACGAGTCATCCCCAGGGAGGTTCCAATGGCTGCCCACGTAGCGCCAAGTACTCTCGCCCTCTTTACGAAGCGGGAGAGATTGCTTTCGGCCTGGGTCCCTGCAGCCGCCATCCGAGGCAGGCTCGCAAGTACTCCATCGAGGTCAAGGTCTTCGTCCCACGATCTCAGCCCTGGCGGCAAAGAGGGTGGGCTGCCGATGATCTGGCGACACAGCTCGACGCATTCGTTGCAGATGTAAACCCCCGGACCTGCGACCAACTTCGCAACTTCGTCGTTCGGTTTCAGACAGAACGAACAGAAGGCGGTGAACCGCTTCTCGGTGACGGCCATTCGCCTCCTCCTGCCCTGACGCATCCTGTTGTCAGGAGCTACCTTACAAAGTCAGGGATCTCCTGACAAGCGCCATATGCGACGGTCTGGCTGCAAGCCGCTGGCCCACGCCAGCGGTATTTCTCCTGACGGCGGGGACTTGGGTCGACGGTTTAGCCTCGACGCGCCTCCAACGCGTCCAGGAGATCCTCGGGGACACGCAGATCGCCGCGCCCGGTCCCCATGTGCAGGCCGGGCTTGAACGAGCCATGGAAGTCCGATCCGCCCGTGGCCACGACGCCCGGTCCGGGCTCGCCATCCGGCGCAGCACCGAGCGCTGGTCGGGGTTGTAGGAGGAGTAGATGGCCTCGATCCCGTCGAGCCCTCCCTCGGCCAGCTGCGCCACCAGCCGCTCGAGGTGCTGCGGGTTGAGCCCGGTCGAGAGGGGATGGGCCAGGACGGCCACGCCACCCGACGCGTGGGCCAGGCGGGCCACGTCGGGGGGGTCGAGCCGCGCCTTGGGCACGTACCCGGGGCGGCCGTCGGCCAGGTAGCGGTCGAAGGCGTCGTCGATGTCCTCGGCCGCGCCCGCCTTCACCAGGGCCCGGGCGAAGTGGGGCCGGCCCATGCCCCCCTCGTCGCCCGCCTCGGCCAGGACGTCCTCGTAGGTCACCCCCGTCCCCAGCTCTCCGAGACGGACGGCCAGCTCCCGGTTGCGCACCGCCCGGTCGCCCCGGAGCTTCACGAGCTCGTCCTGCAGGGGCCCGCGCCCGGGCTCCACGAAGTACACGAGCACGTGCACCGACCCCTCGATGCGGGGCGCGCCCGCCGGCGGGGCCGGCTTGCGGCACGACACCTCGCACCCCGGCACGAGCCGCACCCCGAGCTCGCGGGCCGCCTCGGCCGCCTCGGGCAGCCCGGCCAGGCTGTCGTGGTCGGTGAGCGCCACCGCCGAGCAGCCCGCCTCGGCCGCCAGCTCGACCACCCGGCGGGGCGACTCCGAGCCGTCGGACACCCTGGAGTGGGTGTGCAGGTCGATCACGCCGGAGGCTACCCGGGGCCCGGGCGTGACCCGGCCTGCCGGGACCGCCCTGACCGACGCGGAGCACCGTGCGCCGACGTGGGAAGGTAGGCTCGTCAACGCGGCGAGAGGATGCGCCGGGGGAACGGGAGCCCCCTGAACGTCCGGCGCAGTGAGGGCAACGCGATGAGGGCCCAGTGAAAGAAGCCTGCGGTGTCTTCGGCGTGTACGCGCCGGGCAAGGCCGTCGCCCAGCTCACCTTCGACGGCATGTTCGCCCTGCAGCACCGGGGCCAGGAGTCGGCCGGCATGGCGGTGAGCGACGGCGAGACCATCACCGTCGTGAAGGACATGGGCCTCGTCACCACCGTCTTCGACGAGCGCACCATCTCGTGCCTGCCCGGCGCCCTCGCCATCGGCCACACCCGCTACTCGACCACCGGCGCCTCGGAATGGCGCAACGCCCAGCCCGTGTTCCGGGCCGTGGGGCGGGCCGGGTTCGCCCTCGGCCACAACGGCAACCTCACCAACACCGCCGCCCTGGCCGAGCAGGCCGGCATGTTCCCCGGCGTGGTCGCGTCCGACAGCGATCTCGTGGCCGAGCTCTTGGCCCTGCGTTCCCGGCCGCCGCCGCCGTGGGACGGCGATCGCCGCCGGCACCCGACGGCGACGGGGACCTCGACGTCGCCGCCGGCGTCGGTGCGGGGCTCGACGCCCCCGACGACGCGCTCGAGGACGCCCTGCGCCAGGTCCTGCCCCTGCTCGAAGGGGCCTTCTCCTTCGTCCTCGTCGACGCCACCCACCTGGTGGGCGTGCGCGACCCGGCCGGCCTGCGGCCGCTGTGCCTGGGCCGGCTCGGTCCCGCCGAGGCCCCCGAGGGCTGGGTGCTCGGGTCCGAGACCCCCGCCCTCGACATCGTCGGGGCCACCTTCGTGCGCGAGATCGAGCCCGGCGAGATGGTGGTGGTCGACTCCAAGGGCGTGCGGTCCGAGCAGCTCTTCGCGGCCGAGCGCATCGACCCCCACCTGTGCATCTTCGAGTTCGTGTACTTCGCCCGGCCCGACAGCCGCCTCTACGGGCGCGAGGTGCACAGCGCCCGGCGGCGCATGGGCGAGCTGCTCGCCGCCCAGGCGCCGGTCGACGCCGACCTCGTCATGGGCGTGCCCGAGTCCGGCGTGCCCGCCGCCGAGGGGTACGCCCGCGCCAGCGGCATCCCCCACGGCCAGGCGCCTCGTGAAGAACCGCTACATCGGCCGCACGTTCATCACGCCGGGCCAGTCGACGCGCGTGACGCCGGGGTCCGGCGCAAGCTCAACCCGCTGCGCGAGAACATCGTCGGGCAAGCGCATCATCGTCGTCGACGACTCCATCGTGCGCGGCACCACCCAGCGCGCCGTGGTGCGCATGCTGCGCGAGGCCGGGCGCGCTCGAGGTGCACCTGCGCATCTCGTCGCCGCCGCTGGCGTGGCCGTGCTTCTACGGCATCGACATCCCCGACCGCGACCAGCTGGCCGCGGCCGCAGCACACCGTCGCCGAGATCGCCGAGTACCTGAACGTCGACTCGCTCGAGTACCTGTCGCTCGACAACCTCGTGGCCGCCATCGACGCCCCGGCGGCGGGCTTCTGCACCGCCTGTCTCACCGGCGACTACCCGGTGCCGGTCCCCGTGCGACTCGCTGCGGCGGGCACGGACGCCCGGCCGGCCGCCGCCACGCGGGCCCCGTCCTGACGTGGGCGCGGCGAGCCCGCGCCGAGGCGCCACCTACGCCGGCGCCGGCGTCGACATCGCGGCGGGGGACGCCGCCGTGGCCCGCATCCGCGACCTGGTCGCCTCCACCGCCCGGCCCGAGGTGCTCGGCGGCATCGGCGGGTTCGGGGGGAGCTTCGCCTTCGACCCCGCCCGCTACCGCCAGCCCGTGCTCGTGTCCTCCACCGACGGGGTGGGGACCAAGTCGCTACGTCGCCGCCGCCGCCGGCCGCTACGACACCATCGGCATCGACCTCGTGGCCATGTGCGTCGACGACATCGTGTGCGTGGGGGCCGAGCCCCTGTTCCTCCTCGACTACATCACGACGGGCAAGATCGACCCCGACCAGATGGAGCAGCTCGTGGCCGGCGTGGCCGACGGCTGCCGCGCAGGCGGGCTGCGCCCTGCTCGGCGGCGAGATGGCCGAGCACCCCGGCGCGCTGCCCCCCGGCGAGTTCGACCTGGCCGGGTTCACCGTCGGCGTGGTGGAGCGCGACGCCATGCTGGGCGCGGGCCGTGTCGAGGTCGGTGACGCCCTCGTGGGACTGCTGTCCCCGGGGCTGCGGTGCAACGGCTACACCCTGGCGCGCCACGTGCTGCTCGAGCGGGCCGGGCTCGGCCTCGACGACCCGGCCTGGGACGGCGCCGACCACAGCTCTGGCCGACGAGCTGCTGCGGCCGTCGGTCGTCTACGCCCCGGCCGTGCCGCGCGCGTCGCTCGGCGCCGGTCGACGTGCACGCCATCGCCCACGTCACCGGGGGCGGGCATCCCCGGCAACCTCGGCACGTGTCCTCCCGCCGGCTCGACGCCGTGGTCGACCGGGGCGCGTGGGACGAGCCGCGGATCTTCGGGGAGATCCGCCGCCTCGGCGACGTCGACGAGGCCGAGATGGCGAGCGTGTTCAACCTCGGGCATCGGCATGGTCCTCGTGGTCGACGCGCCGCGGCCGACCGCCACTGTCGAGCGCCCTGGGTGCGCGCCGGGTCCCCGGCGGTGGTGAGCGGGGACGTCGTCGACGGGACCGGGACGGTCCACAGGTCGGACGTCGGAGGCCCGAGCCGTGACGCTCGAGGCGCTGCGCCGGCACCTGCTCGAGCACTCGGTGCGACCGGCGACTTCGTGTTGAAGTCGGGGCAGCGATCGAAGTGGTTCATCGACTCCAAGCAGACGGTGTGCCGGCCCGGCGGCATGCTGCTCGTCGCCGACGCCGTCCTCGCCGGGTCCCCGACACGCCACCGCCATCGGCGGGCCTCACCATGGGCCGACCCCGTGGCCTTCGTGACGGCCGGCGTGGCCGCCACCCGGGGCCGGGCCCTGAAGGCCTTCAGCGTCCGCA
>CAWKDG010000012.1:0-2250778 GCA_963848355.1 uncultured Acidimicrobiaceae bacterium | reverse complement strand
CGGAGCGGGAAACGAACGCCACGGTGGCCGCCGACGACCTCGCCCAGGCCCAGGACGAGCTCCAGGCGGCATCTCCCTTGGCGGCCCAGGCGGCCGGTCAGGCGCCCCAGTGGCAGGCGCTCATGGCCACCTTGGCCGAGACCTCCCGACTGCCCGAAGCCAACGTCATCCCGGCTTTTCAGGCCCAGTGTGCTGTGGCCCGCGGCGGGGCCACGGCCCGTCCCCGCCCGCCAGACCGGCGGACCACCCTGCCGCCCCCCCGGCCTCGCCCGGCGGCGCCCGGGCCCGGGTCCCGGCCGATGCCGCCGGCGGCGGGCCCGGAGCGGGACTCAGACCTGAGGGGAGAACCCGGCCGGGAGGTTGATCGACTTCTTCTCGAGGAAGAGCTCGAGGCCGTCGGGACCGAACTCCCGGCCCATGCCCGACTCCTTGTAGCCCCCGAAGGGGGTGGAGAAGTCGACGGGGATCGGGGAGTTCAGCATATAGGTCCCGGTCCGCACGCCACGGGCCACCTTGAGGCCACGCTCCGAATCGCCCGTCCACACCGACCCGCACAGGCCGTAGTGGGAGTCGTTGGCGATGGCGACGGCCTCATCGTCGCTGCCGTCGTAGGGGATGATGGCGAGGACGGGACCGAAGATCTCCTCCTGGGCGATCCGCATCGAGTTGTCCACGTCCACGAAGACCGTGGGGTCGACGAACCAGCCCTTGCCCATGGCCGAGGGCGGCCCCCGCCGAGGGCGATCTTGGCCCCCTCGTCCTGACCGATCTTGAAGTACCCCTCGACCCGGTCCCGCTGGCGCTCGGCCACCAGCGGGCCGACCTCGACAGTGGGGTCGAGAGGGTCACCCACCTTCATGGCCGCCACCTTCTCGACCACGGCGTCGACGACCTCCTGGTAACGGTCACGGGGGGCGAGGATCCGGGTCTGGGCGATGCAGGCCTCGCCGTTGTTCATGATGGCGTTGGGCAGGAGCATGGGCAGCGCCTCGGCCAGGTTCACGTCGTCGAGCAGGATGGCGGCCGACTTGCCCCCCAGCTCCAGGCTGAAGCGCTTGAGCTGCCCGCCGCAGATGCCTCCGATCTTCTTGCCGGCCACGGTGGAACCGGTGAACGAGACCTTGTCGACGCCGGGGTGGCTGACCAGGTGCTCGCCCACCTCGCGGCCGGCGGGCACCACGCTGAGCACACCGTGGGGCAGACCGGCCTCTTCGAACATCTCGGCCAGGCGCAGGGCGTCGAGGGGCGTCTCGGGCGCGGGCTTGAACACCACCGTGCACCCGGCCACGAGCGACGGACCGAGCTTGGCGGCGGCGATGAACAGCGGGACGTTCCAGGGGCTGATGGCCCCGACCACACCGACCGGCTCCTTGGCCACCAGCACCTCGCCCATGAGGCCCTGGCGGACCTCGTCGAACTGGAAGGTGGAGGCCAGGCCCACGTAGTAGTCGAAGATCATGGTGGGGGCGAAGACCTGGGCCATCGCTCCCCAGGCCACCGGCGAACCCATCTCGGTGGTGATCAGCTCGGCCATGGGCTGCATCTCGGCCTGCAGGGCGGCCGAGACCTTGGTCAGGATGGCGGCCCGCTCGACGGGGGCCATCCGGGGCCAGGGGCCCTCGTCGAAGGCGGTCCGGGCGGCGGCGACGGCCTTGTCGATGTCGGCGGTGGTGGCGTCGGGACCCGAGGCCATGACTTCTTCGGTGGTGGGGTTGATCACGTCGATCGTCCCCGTCCCCGCCGGGGACACCCACTCGCCGCCGATGAACAATCGGTCGTAAGACTTCACGGCCCCTCCTCCGAGTAGAACTCGTTTCGATTTTCTCCGATGTTAGTCCTGGAGGACGACGGGGACCGACCCGCGCCGACCGGCTCAGGCCGGGGCCTGGCGGGGGACCGATTGCTGGCGCAGGCGCTCGGCCAGCCACGAGACGCTGTTGCCGGTGCCCATGGCCGCCTGCCAGCCGTCGAGGACCTGCTCCATACGGGCCCGGTCGGCGATCCAGCCCACCACGGCCACGGTCACGGCGCTCGGTGGGCACCGATGATTCGTAGACGTCACCGAAGAGATCCACGCTCATGGGGGCGTTGGGCTCACGCATGACGTAGAGCTCGCCGGTGTCGGCCACCCAGGACAGCTCGTAGCGGACGCCGTCGGCATCGTGCCAGTCGGTGCCGATCTCGACTTCCTCCGAGCGCCGACGGCGTTCGTCGGCCTCGTAGAACTCCTCGATGTCCATCACCACTCCCGTCCGTGGGGCCGGCAGGGATCGAACCTGCGACCCAGGGATTATGAGTCCCCTGCTCTGACCACTGAGCTACGGCCCCTCACCGGGCGCTTCGGCGCCGGCGTGGGCGACAGACCCGGTTGCACGGCCCGTCGGATCGGGCCCGCTCCGGGGGAGAGACTCGAACTCTCAACCTAGCGGTTAACAGCCGCTCGCTCTGCCAATTGAGCTACCCCGGATCATGCCGCCGCGACGGCCTCGCGAAGATAGCAGCGCCGTCGCGGCGAGCCGGGATGGCGCGGAGGCTCAGGCTTCGTCGAGAAAGTCCCGGAGGGGCTGGGCCGAGTTCGGATGGCGGAGCTTGGCCAGGGTCTTGGCCTCGATCTGGCGGATCCGCTCACGGGTGACGCCGAACGCCTTGCCCACCTCCTCGAGCGTCCGCACCCGGCCGTCCTCGAGACCGAAGCGCAAGCTCCATCACCTCGCGCTCGCGCCGGGGCAGCCCGGCCAGGGCGTCGCGGACGGCCTCGTGGAGCATGGAGCGGGTGGCGGCGTCGTCGGGGACCTCGGCCCCCTGGTCCTCGATCAGGTCGGAGAGGCTGAAGTCCTCCTCGTCACCCATGGGCTGCTCGAGCGACACGGTGTCCTGGTTGATGCGCTGGATCTCGCGGACCCGTTCGATGGGGAACTCCACGCGGCTGGCGATCTCCTCCACGGTCGGCTCGCGGCCGAGCTCCTGCAGGAGCTGGCGCTGGACCCGCACCACCTTGTTGATCGTCTCCACCATGTGGACGGGGATGCGGATGGTGCGGCCCTGGTCGGCCAGGGCCCGGGTGATGGCCTGGCGGATCCACCAGGTGGCGTAGGTCGAGAACTTGAAGCCCTTGGTGTAGTCGAACTTCTCGACGGCCCGCATCAGACCGAGGTTGCCTTCCTGGATGAGATCGAGGAAGGCCAGGCCCCGGTTGCGGTACCGCTTGGCGATGGACACCACCAGTCGGAGGTTGGCCTCGATGAGGGCCTCCTTGGCCTGCTGACCCCGGCGTACCTGCCGTTGCACCTTGGTCCGCTCGTCGGGGGCCAACCGACGCTGCCCCTCTTCGTGGGCGGCCAACTCCTCGGCCGCCGCCGTCCCCGCTTCGATCCGTTTGGCCAGCTCGACCTCGAGCTCGCCGGTGAGCAGGGGGACCTTGCCGATCTCCTTCAGATAGGTGTGGACGGGATCGGCGCCGGCCCCGCCGCCGTGATCGGGTGACGAGTACGAACTGACGCGGGCCCGACCGGGACGGGGCTGCTGCCTGTCCATCACCTCGTCGGCCGGCTCGCGCTTGAAGGCCTTGCGCTTGAGCCTCTGGAGCGGTCCCGCCGCCGTCCGCCCCGCTCTCGTCCTCTTCGACGACGACGACGATGCCCTCATCGTCGGGGAGGCGTCGGTCGAGTGTCGACGTCGACGGTCACGCGTGCCACCGTCGTCGGGCAGGGCGTCGACCACGACTTCGGCCACGGCCACGGCCACCGCTTCGGCCAGAGCCACCGGAGCGGCGCCCGCCCGGGTCTGCTCGAGGTATTCGATGCCTTCGGCCCGGACGCGCGCCACGACGTCCTCGATGATGTCGTGCGACAACTCCACCGCTTGGAGGACGAGGATCAGATCGTCCTGGGTGAGGTACCCGCGCTGACGCCCGACGGCGAGCAATTGCTCGAAGCCGTCGAGAGCGACACCTTCAGGTGCCGGCCGCACCGAACCGGCCGGCGGGTGAACCTCACTCATGCGTTCTCCTCGCCCCTTTCAACAAGCCAGGCTACCAACCGGTCCGCGGCTTTGATGGCCCCTTCCCCGTCTTCTGAGTCCAATTCCTCGATATCGCAATGAACTTGCGCCGTCACCCGCGCCAGCTGCGCAAAGGCGTCGGGAGACAACCGGCCCTCGGCGTCGAGGTCGGCCAGGGCCCGCCGCGACGCCGTCCGCACCAGTTGCATCACGACGCCATCGGCACTCAAGCGCCGGTTCCTCAACCGCCAGGCGCCGCAAAAGGACCGCCACCTCGGGAGAGTCGTCCTCGGCACGAGCGAATGGCCTCGTGCAGATCCCCGGCGGCGCAGAGTCTGGAAGGCGACACGTTGGCGTTCGTCGTTGAACAACAATGCATCAAGTCTGTCGGCCACCGCGTCGCGCTGGTGCACGACGAGTTTCAAGGCCTCGAGACCCGGGCCCTGCGGCTCGCCGTCGTGACCCGGGCGGCGATGACCGGGCCGGCCGCCGGTCGGCCGGGGCCGCGTCCGTCGGTCGGCGGTCGTCGGTGGCGACGTCGGACCGCCGCGCCGACGGTCGCGTCGGGCCGGGGCTCGGCGGCGGGGGGCCCGGCCGCCGCCGGCGGACGAGGTCGTCGAGCAGGCCCCGCAGTGACGCCGCCTCCAGCCGGCACCGGTCGGCCACCACCATCAGGTACTGGTCGCGGACGAGGCCGTTGGGATGGTCGGCCACCACGGCCAGGGCGGCTTCGGCCGCCTTGGCCCGGCCTTCGTTGGTGCGCAGATCGGCCGCCTGCAGGACGCGCTCGATCCGGAAGCGCAGAAAGGGTTGCGCCTCGGCCACGGCGCGGCGCAGCGCGTCGGGATCGGTGCGGGCCAGATCGGCCGGATCGGCCCCGGCCGGGAGGGCGGCCACGGCCACGTCGACCGAGTGGTGGCGCTCCCATTCGTAGACACGGGTGGCCCCCGCCTCGCCGGCGGCGTCGGCGTCATAGGCGAGGACGACCCGGGTGGCGAAGTTGCCGAGGACCCGGAAGTGCTCCTCGCCCAGGGCCGTGCCGCAGGTGGCCACGGCCCGCGGCAGGCCGACCTCGAAGAAGGCGATGACGTCGGTGTATCCCTCGCACACGATCACCTCGCCGCTGGCCACCACGTCGGCCTTGGCCCAGTTGAGCCCGTACAGCGTGCGGCGCTTGGAGTAGATGGGGCCGTCCTGGGAGTTCTTGTACTTGGGCCCGTCGGGAGCCGCCGCCCGGCCGGAGACGGCAGGATCCGCCCACCCAGGGCGATGGCCTTGCCCGAGGGATCGAAGATGGGGAAGATCACCCGGCCCCGGAAGGCGTCCTGGCGCCGGCCGCGGCGGTTCACGAAGCCGAGGCCGGAGTCGGTGAGCACCTTCTCGGACACCTTCAGGTGGCTGGCCAGGGCGTCCCAGCCCTCGGGGGCCCAGCCGAGCTTGAACGCCCGGACGACGTCGCCGTCGTAGCCGCGCGACCGGAGGTAGTCCCGCGCCGGACCCCCGTCGGGGGCGGCGAGGAGTCTCTCGTGGTAGAAGTCGACGGCCTTGGTCATGGCGTCGTAGAGGGGGTTGCGCCGCTGGCGCTCGGCCGTCACCGCCGCATCCTCGGTGATGGTGACGCCGGCCCGGTCGGCCAGGCGACGCACGGCCTCGACGAAGTCCAGGTGCTCGACGTCGCGGACGAAGCTGATGGCGTCGCCCGACTTCTGGCAGCCGAAGCAGTAGTAGAGACCTTCCTCGGCGTTGACGCTGAACGACGGGGATTTCTCCTGGTGGAACGGGCAGAGTCCGACCCACCGGGTGCCCTGCCGCTTGAGCGCGGCGTGCTCGCCGATGAGAGCGACGATGTCGGTGGCGGCCCGGACCCGGGCCACGTCCTCCTCCGGTATGGCCACGGCCAGGACGCTACCGGGAGCGGGTCCTACGAGCGTTCCGGCCTTCCGGGAGGTGACAGCCTTCCTGGTAGACGGCGTGTCGCTCCCGGCCAGGACGGCCTGGGCGGCCGACAGGCGGGCGATGGGGACACGGAACGGCGAGCAGCTCACGTAGTCGAGGCCGGCGGCGGCGAAGACGAGATCGACTCGGGATCTCCCCCGTGCTCGCCGCACACCCCGATCTTGAGCTCGGACGCGTCGCCCGTCCCCGCTCGACACCCATCCGGACGAGCTCACCGACGCCGGCGGCGTCGATCGTCTCGAACGGGTTGTGGGGCAGCAGTCCCTTCTCGAGATAGGCGGCCATCATCCGCCCTTCGACGTCGTCACGGCTGAACCCGAAAGTCATCTGGGTGAGGTCGTTGGTGCCGAAGGAGAAGAACTCGGCGTCCTCGGCGATCTCGCCCGCCCGCAGCGCCGCGCGCGGCGTCTCGATCATGGTGCCGATGAGGACCTCGACCTTGCCCGCGCCGCCGCGCCCGCGTGTCGCCGTCTTGGCCGACTTGGCCGACCGGACGGCGGGGGCCGGAGGCGGCGCTCACCGCCTCCTCCACCCAGGACCGGGCCAGGGCCATCTCCTCGCGGCCGACGGTCAGCGGGATCATGATCTCGATGATGGGCCGACCGCCGGCGGCCACCCGGTCGAGGGCCGCCTCCATGAGGGCCCGGACCTGCATGGCGTAGAGGCCGGGCTTGAGCACGCCGAGGCGCACCCCCCGGGTCCCGAGCATCGGGTTGAACTCGTGCCAGTCCTGGGCCGCCTCGTACAGGGCACGTTCCTCGTCGGTCAGTCCGACGGTGGCCTCCTTGATGGCCAGGTCCCCCGTCTGGGGCAGGAATTCGTGCAGCGGGGGGTCGAGGAGCCGCACCGTCACCGGGAGCCCGTCCATGGCCTCGAGGATCTCGACGAAGTCGGCGCGCTGGGCGACGCGGAACTCCTCCAGGGCGGCGTCCTCCTCGTCCGGCGTCGAGGCCAGGATCATCCGCCGCACGATGGGCAGCCGGTCCTCGGCGATGAACATGTGTTCCGTCCGGCACAGGCCGATCCCCTCGGCCCCGAGCCGGCGGGCGTTGGCGGCGTCGGGGCCGGTGTCGGCGTTGGCCCGCACGCCGAGCCGTCCGGCCCTGATCTCGTCGGCCCACCCGAGGACGACGGCGAATTCCTTGCTCGGTTCGGGAGCCGACAGGGGCACCTGGCCGAGGATCACGTCACCGGCGGTGCCGTCGATGGAGAGCCAGTCACCCTCGGCCACCGTGACCACGCCCACCTTGAACGACGCCCCGTCGATGCGGACCTTCTCGGCCCCCACCACCGCCGGCTTCCCCCATCCCCGGGCCACCACGGCGGCGTGGGACACGAGTCCGCCACGGGCGGTCAGGATCCCCTCGGACGCCAGCATGCCGTGGACGTCCTCGGGCGAGGTCTCGCTGCGCACCAGGATGACCTTCTCGCCCGCCTCGGCCGCCGCGGCGGCGTCGTCGGCGGTGAAATAGGCCCGACCGACAGCCGCACCGGGCGAGGCGCCCAGACCGGTCGTGAGCACCGTCTGCCCGCTGCCGGCGAAGCGGGGATGCAGGACGTGCTCGAGGTGCTCGGCCGTCACCCGCTGCACGGCCTCGGCCCTGGTGAGCTTGATGGCGGCGTCCTTCGTCATGTCCACGGCCATGCGCAGGGCGGCGTTCCCGGTGCGCTTGCCCACCCGCGTCTGCAGCATCCACAGCTTGTCCTGCTCGATGGTGAACTCGGTGTCGCACATGTCGCGGTAGTGACCTTCGAGGCGGGCGAAGATGGCGAGCAATTCGGTGTGGATCTTCGGGAACGTCCTCTTCAGCGCCGAGAGGGGCTCGGTGTTGCGGATGCCGGCCACCACGTCCTCGCCCTGGGCGTTGATCAGGAAGTCGCCGTACTCGCCCTTCGCGCCGGTGGCCGGGTCGCGGGTGAACCCGACTCCGGTGCCCGAGCGGTCGTCGCGGTTGCCGAACACCATGGCCTGGATGTTCACGGCCGTGCCGAGATCGTGGGCGATGCCTTCGTGGTCGCGGTAGGCGATGGCCCGGGGACCGTTCCAGGACTGGAACACGGCTTCGATGGCGCCCCGCAGCTGGGCGTCGGGATCCTGGGGGAACGGGGCGCCGGTGGCGCGCTCGACGATGGTCTTGTAGGAGTCGACCAGGTAGCGCAGCAGCTCGGTGGGGACGGCCGCATCGGAGCTCGTCCCGGCCAGCTCCTTGGCCGCCTCGAGCAGGGCGTCGAACTCCTCGCCGTCGATCCCGAGCACGATGCGGCCGTACATGGCCACGAAGCGGCGGTAGGAGTCGAAGGCGAAGCGCTCGTCGTGTCTGCTTGGCCAACCCGGCCACCGACTCGTCGTTCAGCCCCAGGTTCAAGACCGTGTCCATCATGCCGGGCATCGAGAACTTGGCCCCCGAGCGGACGCTCACGAGCAGGGGGTCGCCGCTGTCGCCCAGAGACTTCCCCATCTTCTTCTCGAGCCGGGTCCGGGCCCGGGCCACCTCGGCCGACAGACCGTCGGGCCAGCCCCCGTCCATGTAGGCGCGGCAGGCGTCGGTGGTGATGGTGAAGCCGTGGGGCACGGGCAGGCCCAGGACCGACGTCATCTCGGCCAGGTTGGCGCCCTTGCCCCCGAGGAGGTCCTTCATCTCCATGGGCGGCCGACGGTGCTTGTGGTCGAAGTCGTAGACGAACGGCATGGGGAGTCTCCTGAGGGGTGGAGCGGGACCCCCCGAGCCTACCGGCCGCCACCTCGAGGGTTGGTCGGCGGCGGCGTGGCGTCAGCGGCCGAGACGCCCGCCGATCTCGGCGGCCAGTGTGTCGATCGGGACCCGGACCTGCGCGGTCGTGTCGCGCTCGCGCACGGTCACGGCCCCGTCTTCGAGCGACTCGAAATCGACGGTCACGCAGAACGGGGTGCCCACCTCGTCCTGGCGCCGGTACCGCTTCCCGATCGACTGGGTGACGTCGAAGTCGCACATGCAGATCGGCTGGAGCTGGCCGAGCACCTCCCGGGACAGAGGCACCAGGGCGTCGTTCTTCGACAACGGCAGCACGGCCACCTGATAGGGGGCCAGGCGCGGATCGAGGCGAAGGACGGTCCTCTTCTCGCCCCCCACCTCGTCCTCGTCGTAGGCGGCGAGGAGGAAGGCCATCATGGTCCGGGTGGCACCGGCGGCCGGCTCGATCACGTAGGGCACGTACCGCTCGCCCGAGGCCTGGTCGAAGTACTCGAGCTTCTCCCCCGAGGCGGCGCTGTGGGCCTTCAGGTCGAAGTCGGTCCGGTTGGCGATCCCTTCGAGCTCGTCCCACCCCCACGGGAACAGGAACTCGACATCGGCCGTCGCCGCCGAGTAGTGCGACAGCTCGTCGGCCTCGTGATGGCGCAGCCGCAGCTTGTCGGCTGGGATCCCCAGGTCGAGGTACCACCGGAACCGCTCGTCCAGCCAGTAGTCGAACCATTTCTGGGCGTCGGCGGGCGGGACGAAGTACTCCATCTCCATCTGCTCGAACTCGCGGGTCCGGAAGACGAAATTCTGCGGCGTGATCTCGTTGCGGAACGACTTCCCCACCTGGGCGATGCCGAACGGTGGCTTCTTCCTGGTCGTCTGCAGGACGTTCACGAAGTTGACGAACATTCCCTGCGCCGTCTCGGGGCGGAGGTAGGCGACGGTGGCATCCTCCTCCACGGGACCGGCGAAGGTCTTGAACATCAGGTTGAACGCCCGTGCCTCGGTGAGATCGGTCGACCCGCAGTTGGGGCACTGGCCCTCGATCTTGTCGGCCCGCCACCGCTCGTGGCAGTTGCGGCAGTCGACCAGGGGGTCGGTGAAGTTGCTCAGATGTCCCGACGCTTCCCAGATCTTCGGCGCCGAGAGGATGGCGGCGTCGAGGGCGACGACGTCGTCACGCCGTTGCACCATGGCCCGCCACCAGGCGTCCTTGACGTTGCGCAGGAGCAGCGCACCGAGGGGTCCGTAGTCGTAGGTGGAGCGGAAGCCGCCGTAGATCTCGGCCGAGGGGAAGATGAAGCCCCGGCGCTTGCACAGGTTGACGACCCGCTCCACGAGGTCGTCGGGCTGCTGTCCTCCGGTCTCCTCGGTCATGGGCGCAGGATACCGGTTCGATCCGATCGTCCCGGAAGGACGAGTCGTGTCGTCACCTCGTTGGCCAGCAACCGCCCCCGCACCGTCAGCACGGCTCTCGCGCCGTGACGGTCGATCAGCCCAGCGAGGTCGGGGTCGTCCGGCACCATCGATGCCGGCACCCCGGCCGACGTCCGCAGGGCCAGCGCCAGGCCCTCGAAGAGTCGTTGCTCGGCTGACAGCACCTCCTCCCCGGCCGTCGTCGGACGTCCGGCGTCGACGGCGTCGATGTAGCGCTCGGGCGTCCGGATGTTCCACCACCGCCGCCCGCGCCGGTGAGAGTGGGCGGCTGCTCCGATGCCGCGGTAGTCCCCCTGCTCCCAGTAGAGGCGGTTGTGACGGCAGCTGTGGCCGGGGCGGGCCCAGTTCGAGACCTCGTACCACGCGAAGCCCGCTCCGGTCAGGACCTCGTCGGCCAACGCGTAGCGGTGGGCCTGGACATCGTCGTCGGGGTGACGGGCGGTGTCGGCGGCCAGCGGGGTGCCGGGCTCCACGGTGAGGGCGTAGGCACTCACGTGGTCCGGCGCTGGATCGAGGCCGAGCACCGCCTCCAGGCTGTGGCGGAAGTCGTCGTCGCTCTCCCCCGCGCCGCCGAAGATGAGGTCGACGTTGACCGAGGAGAAGCCGGCCCCGCCGGCCAGGGCCACGGCACGAGCCACGGCGTCGGGGTCATGGCGCCGTCCCAGGCCGGCCAGGACGTGGGGCACCATCGACTGCACGCCGAACGAGACCCGGTCCACCCCCGCCGATCGCCACACGGCGAACAGGGGTGCCGAGGCGTCCTCGGGGTTGCACTCGACGGTGACCTCGGCGCCGCGACGCCGGGGGATGGCACCGAGGATCTCGGCCAGAAGATCGGCGGGGAGCCGCGACGGCGTTCCCCCTCCGACGAAGACGCTGGTGGCCGGCGGCAGACCCTCGTCGTCGACGGCCCGTCCGATCTCGGTGACACAGGCGTCGGCATACCTGGCCATCAGATGGTCGCGATCGGTCCAGGTGGCGAAGGCGCAGTAGTCACAGCGCGACGAGCAGAACGGCACGTGGACGTAGACGCCGAACGCCTCGCTCTCGGCCCGCTCCACGCCGGCTCTATTCCGCGGGGCTCGAACGGACGCTGCGCAGGCGCCGGTCGAGATGGACCTCGGTCGCCTCGGTGGCCAGCTCGGTGAGCTCGTCGGCCAGGGCCCCGGCCGGTTCGCGCAACGCCGAGGCCAGCCCCCCGCCGAGGATCCGGCGCAGGACCTCCAGCGCCTCGGGCGACAGCGAGCGTCCGCGCCGGCACGACCGGCACAGCACGCCGCCCTCGTTGAGGTCGAAGGCGACGAGATCGTCGGCCGCACCGCAGGACACGCACACGTCGACGGTGGGCGCCGACCCCTCGAGGGCCAACACCTTCAGCAGGAAGGCGGGGACGAGGAGGGGGGCGTCGCGCTCCTCGAGAACGCGCAGCGCGCCCACCACCATCTCGTACAGCCGCGGATTGGCGTGACGCTCCTGGGCCAGCTGGTCGACGACCTCGAGCAACGTGTACGCCTTGGCCACCCGGCCCAGGTCCTCGCGCACGGCCCGGAACGACTCGAGCACCTCGGCCTGGTTGACGATGTCGAGCTCCCGGCCCTGCCAGCACATCATCGTCACGTGGCTGAGCGGCTCCAACCGGGCCCCGAACTTCGAATGGGTCCGGCGCACCCCTTTGGCCACGGCCCTCACCTTGCCCCGGCCACGCGTCATGAGCGTCACGATCCGGTCCGCTTCCCCCAGACGGAAGGTCCGCAGGACGATCCCGTCCTCGCGGTAGAGGCTCACCGCGTCGTGGTTCCGCCGTCGGCACCGTCCTCCTCGACGGCACCGGTCGCAGGCCCTCCCCCGCTCTCGGGTCCGACGGCCGCCGGAGGAGCATCGGGGGTGTGGCGTCCACCCAGGGAGCCCCCCAGGGCGATCATGGCCACCAGGGCCACCCCGGTGACGAGGACGGCGGTGGCGCCCGTGGTCCCGGCCACGGCCAGGACGACGAGTCCGGCGACGATGACCACGCCGCCCACCCAGGCGAAGGTCTTCACCCCCGCACCCCTCCGTAGCGGCGCTCGCGTCGTTGGAACTCGGAGACGGCATCGAAGAGATGCTGCCGACGGAAATCGGGCCACAGGACGTCGGTGAAGACCAGCTCCGAGTAGGCCAGCTCCCAGAGGAGGAAATTGGAGATCCGGTACTCCCCCGATGTGCGCACCACCAGGTCGGGATCGGGCTGGTCGGGGTAGTAGAGGTGCGCCCGGATGGCCTTCTCGTCGATGCGCTGCGCCGGGGTGCCCTCGGTCACCAGGGCCCGCACGGCGTCGACGATCTCGGCCCGGCCTCCGTAGTTGAAGGCCATCGTGAGCGTCATGACCCGGTTCGACCGGGTGAGCTCGGTCGACTCGTCCATCCGTCGCAGAACCCGGCGCGGCACCCGCCAATCGCGCCGACCGGCGAAGCGGATCCTGACGCCCTTGTCGTGGAGCTCGTCGCGCCGACGGACGAGGAGGGACTCGTTGAAGCCCATCAGGTAGCGGACCTCGTCGCGGGGACGGCGCCAGTTCTCGGTCGAGAAGGCGAAGACGGTGAGCCACCGGATCCCGATGTCCAGGGCCCCCTCGATGGTGTCGAGCAGCGCCTCCTCGCCGGCGGCATGGCCGGCCGTCCGGGGGAGCCCACGCTGGCTGGCCCACCGTCCGTTGCCGTCCATGACGCAGGCCACGTGGGCCGGCACACCGGTGAGATCGACGCCGTCGGGCGGCGGCGAGGGGTCGGGGACCACGTCCTGAACCTACTTCCTGGCGCCCGGCCTCCTTCCCCGAGCCCGCGACGTCGACGCCGTGGGATAGCGTCGGACCTGGAGATTCACGACGAGGTAGGTGAGCTCGGCATCATGAGCGGAGCGACGGTAGGGACGGTGGCGACACACCCCCTCCGTGGACGCGGGCCGCACCCGCCGGCGCCCGGGCCCCGGCCATGAGCGCCTGGTTCTGGCTCCTGGCCGCCGTCGTCTTCGTCGTGATCGAGGTCACGAACCTCGCCTTCTTCGCCCTCTTCGCCGCCGCCGGGGCCGTGGGCGCCGCCGTCGTCTCGGCCGCCGGCGGCCCGGCCGTCCTCCAGATCGTCGTGTTCGCCGTGGTGGCCCTGGGCGGCCTGGTCGTCCTGCGCCGGCCGCTCCTGAGCGCCTTCGGCCACCGCCGCCAGGGTGCTCTCAAGTCCGGGGTGGCCGCTCTCGTCGGTCAACGCGCCACCGTTGTCGACCGTGTCGACCGCATCGACCGGACCGACGTGGCCGGCCGGGTCCACGCCCGGGGCGAGGACTGGCCCGCCATCACCTACGACGACCAACCCTGCGAGCCGGGCCAGGTGGTCGAGGTCATCGACATCGAAAAGACCCGACTCGTGGTCACCGCCTCGTAGCCTCCGGCGCCGGGCCGTCCTCGGAGGCAGCCGCCGTCCCAACAGAAGGAGCCTCCATGTTCGCCAGCAGTGGTGGTGCGGTCACCGGGATCGTCGTCGGCATCATTGTCATCGTCCTCGTCGTCCTCGTGCTGTCGCGTTCGGTGCGGCTCGTGCAACAGGGTTTCGTCGGCGTGGTGAAGCGGCTCGGACAGTTCAACTCGATCCGCAATCCGGGCGTGACCTTCCTCGTGCCCTTCGTCGACACGATCGTCCGCGTCGACATGCGGGAGGAGCCCCGGCTGGGCGACCTCCAGGCCGTGATCACCAAGGACAATGTGAGCGTCCTCGTGAACGCCACCATCTTCAGCCAGGTGGTCGACGTCCGCCTCGCCCTCTACGAGATCAGCGAGTACCACGTGGCCGTCGACCAGTTGGCCCGCACCGCCCTGCGGGCCGTCTTCGGCGGGATGACCCTGGATGAGGCCCTGAGCGAGCGCCAGCGGATCAACGCCGAGCTGCAGGCGCACATGGCGTCGGCCACCGAGAAATGGGGGGTGCGGCTGAACCGGATAGAGATCGTCGACATCGTCCCGCCCCAGAACATCGTCGACGCCATGGCCCTGCAGAAGGAGGCCGATCAGCAGAAGCGCGCCGCCATCTTGCAGTCCGAGGGTCAGCAGCAGGCGGCCATCAACACCGCCCAGGGCCAGAAGCAGGCCAACGTGCTGCGGGCCGAGGGCGAGAAGCAGTCGGTCATCCTGGCCGCCGAAGGCGAGAAGCAGTCCGTCGTGCTGCGGGCCGAAGGCAACAAGGAAGCCGAGGTCCGCCTCGGAGAGGGCCACGCCGGCGCCATCGCCGCCGTCTATGCCGCCATCCACCAGGGCAATCCCACCCCCGAGCTGCTGGCCGTGCTCCAGCTCGACGGCCTCAGGTCCATCGCCACCAGCGACAACAGCAAGCTGGTGGTACCGGTGGAGACGGCCGGGCTCCTCGGGGCGGCGCAGGCCCTGCGTTCGGTCCTCGGCGCCGTCCCCGAAGCCGGTGGATCGGGAGCGAGCGGCAACGGCACCGCGCCGGCCAGGGGCCACCGGCTGACTCGTCGGCGGCGCCACGCGCCGCCCGCCTAGAGCTTGCGGACCTTGGTGGCCTGCGGGCCCTTGGCCCCGGCGGTCGACTCGAAGTCGACCCGCTCGCCTTCGGTGAGCTCGCGGTATCCGGTTCCGTCGATGGCGGAGAAGTGCACGAACACGTCAGGCGTACCGTCCTCGGGCGTGATGAATCCGTAGCCCTTCGTGGCGTTGAACCACTTCACCGTGCCTTCGGCCATGACATCGCCCCCGTTTCTCCACGCACGTCGCACTTGCGGGAGACACAACGTCAACCGACAACGGCGCCCGGCCTGCGTGACCCTCCGAACGCTGGCGGGAAGAGTAGCCGAGACGCATGGAGCGCCGTCGAGCCGCGATCACGAACGGCGCTACCGTCGAGCCGGTGCCACCGTCGACCGACCTCGCCGATGTTCTGGCCGCCGTGGCCCGCGCCCTGCCCGGCGGTGGCGAGGACCGACCCGGTCAACGGGACATGGCCGACGCCGTGGCCGGGGCCATCGACGACGGCCGGCACCTCGTCGTCCAGGCCGGGACGGGAACGGGGAAGTCGCTCGCCTACCTCCTCCCGGCCGTGCGGTCGGGGCGCCGGGTCGTGGTGGCGACGGCCACCAAGGCGCTGCAGGACCAGTTGGCCACGAAGGAGCTGCCCTTTCTCGCCGCCCACCTCGGCCGTCCACCCTTCTCGTTCGCCGTGTTGAAGGGTCGGTCCAACTACCTCTGTCGCCAGCGGGCGTCCGAGGTGGCCGGTGTCGGCGGCGAGGGATCGGCGGCCACCGACGTCGCCCTCTTCGCCGCCGAGCCCGACGCCGTGAGCGGCGACGCCGGCGACGCCGGCGAGACGGCGACCATGGCCGACGGCGAGTCGCGGCCCGACGAGCTCGGCCGCCTGGGCACGCAGATTCGAGACCTCATCGCCTGGGCCACCACGTCGGCGACGGGCGACCGCGCCGAGCTCGACTTCGAGCCCCATCCGCGGGCGTGGGCGGCCGTGTCGGTGTCGGCACGCGAGTGTCCCGGTGCCTTCCGGTGCCCGTCGGGGACGACGTGTTTCGCCGAGTGGGCCCGGACGCGGGCGGCGACGGCCGACGTGGTGGTGGTGAACACCCATCTCTACGCCACGCACGTGGCGAGCGGGGGGGCCGTCCTCCCCGAGCACGACGTTCTCGTCCTCGACGAGGCCCACGCCGTGGAGGACATCATGACCGCCGGTCTCGGGATCGAGCTGACGGCGGGACGGCTGAGGGCCCTGGCCGTGGCCGCCCGGACTCTGCTGGCGCTCCCCGACAGCTCCCTGGCTGACGCCGTCACCGATGCCGCCGACGGCCTCGAGCGTGCCCTGCGCCCCCTGGCCGGTCGTCGGATCCTCCTCGCCGGCGACGGGGATCCGACGGGACACGGGACCGCGACCGGCGCTCGGGCCGACGCGGCACGGGCACGGCCGCCACGGCCGAGCTCGGACGCGTCCTCGACCTGGCCCGGGGGCGGGTCGTGGCGCTGAGCGGGGCCGTCGCAGCGCCAGAAGGCGGAACAGGGCACGCTCGACCAGGGTGCGGGGGGAGCGGCACGCGGGCGACGGCTCCGACAGCACCGCTCGGCGGACCCGGATGCTTCTGGCCGCCGGCCATCTCGTCGACGACCTCACCGCCCTGCAGGCGCCCGACGCCGATCATGTGTCCTGGGTGGAGTCATCGGGCTCGGGTGGGCGTTTCGTGACTCTTCGCCGCGCCCCGATCGAGATCGGTCCCGTCCTGGCCGAGGCGTTGTGGCCCAACGTCACCGCCGTCCTCACCTCGGCCACCGTGCCGCCCCTCGTCGAGGACCGCCTCGGACTGCCGCGGGCCACGACACGGCGGCTCGACGTGGGCAGCCCCTTCCCCTACCGGGAGTCGGCGCTGCTGTACTGCGCCGCCCATCTCCCCGACCGCCGGGACCCCGAGGCGACGAAAGCCTTGCACCACGAGCTGTGGGCCCTGATCTCGGCCGCCGGTGGACGGGCGCTCGCCCTCTTCACCAGTTGGCGGGCCATGACGGCGGCCGTCGAGGCGCTGCGCCCGGCGCTCCCCTTCCGGGTCCTGGCCCAGAACGAGTGGCCGAAGGCCAAACTGCTCGAGGCCTTCACCTCCGAGGAGTCGTCGTGCCTGTTCGCCACCATGTCGTTCTGGCAGGGGGTGGACGTCCCCGGGGCCACGTTGAGCTTGGTGGCCATCGACCGTCTGCCGTTCCCCCGTCCCGACGATCCCCTTCTCGAGGCACGCCGTGAACGCGCCGGGGAGAGCGCCTTCCGGGTCGTCGATCTCCCCCGGGCCACCACCCTCCTGGCCCAGGGCGCCGGCCGCCTCATCCGGTCGTCGACCGACACCGGCGTGGTCGCCGTCCTCGACCGCCGGCTGGCCACGGCCGGCTACCGGCGGACGATGATCGAGGCCCTCCCTCCGATGCGCTTCACCACCAGGCACGACGAGGCCGTCGCTTTCCTGCGGTCGATCGCCACTCAGTAACCCAGGCGCTCGATCGTCTCGGGCCGCTGCTGCCACCGCTTCTCGACGCGCACGAAGAGCTCGACGAAAGCACCCGGGGGGAGCTGGGCGCGCACGGCGCTGCCCACCGCCTTCAGCACCAGGCCGCCCTGCCCGATGACGATGCCCTTCTGCGATTCCCTCTCCACCAGGATCTCGACCCGGATCCGGGGCCACTCCCATTCGGTGACGCGGCAGGCGATGGAATGCGGGAGTTCGTCGCGCACCGTGGCCAGGAGCTGCTCGCGCACGAGTTCGCCGACCCAGAACCCCTCGGAGACATCGCTCGTCATCTCCTCGGGGAAGTACGGCGGCCCCACCGGCAGCAGGTCGAGGACGGCCGTCACGAGGGCGTCGACACCCCGCCCGGTGGCGGCCGACACGGGGAAGTACTGCGCTCCCGAGTCGGTGACCGGCACCGGCATCGTCCCCGGTGTCGTCGGCGTCGGCCCTGTCGTCGGCATCGGCACCGTCGGCATCGGCATCTCGTCGGCGTCGGTCGTCGGAGATCTGGACCGCCGTCCTCGCCGTCGCTGTCGCCCTCACCGTCGCCTCGACGGACGCATCGTCGCCGTCGAGGATGCGTTGCGCCTCGGTCAACTGGCGGAGGACCTGGGCCGCCGAGGCCTTGTCCGTCTTGTTCACGACGAGCAGCAGGCGCGACAGATCGCCGGGTCCCGCCCCGGTGGCCGTGACGGCGCGCGACGAGGCCGCCGCCCGTTGCAGAACGAGCCGGTCACCGGGTCCGATCGAGGCCGTGGCGTCGAGGACGGGGACGACCACGTCGACGTCGTCGAGGGCCTCGCCGATCTGTTCGTTGAGACGGCGGCCGAGGGCCGTCCGGGGGCGGTGGAGGCCGGGGGTGTCGACGAACACGGCCTGGTACCCGGGACGGTGGAGAACGCCGCGGACCGAACGCCTGGTGGTGTTCGGTCGCGGCGAGGTGATGGTGACCTTGGTGCCGAGCACCTGATTGATCAACGTGGACTTGCCGACGTTCGGTCGCCCGACGACGGTGACGAAGCCCGAGTGCAGGGTGTCGTCTGTCACCTCGTGCTCACGCCCGGCGCTCCGGGGCGTCGTGGTCGGCCGGCTGGGCCGGATGGGTCTTCGGCCGGGGGACGATGCGGATCCGGCCGACGCGGTTGCCCTCCACCCGCTCGGCCACCATGGTGAGGCCGTCGACCTCGACCGATTCCCCTTCGACGGGGACCCGGCCGAGCTCGTTGAAGAGCAACCCCCCGACGGTGTCCCAGTCGCCGGTGGGCAGTTGGGCGTCGACGAGCTCGCTCAACTCGTCGACGGCCAGACGCGCCGAGACGGAGAAGGCGCCGTTGTCGAGGGGCTGGACGGGAGGCTCCTCGACGTCGTACTCGTCGACGATCTCCCCGACGAGCTCCTCGATCAGGTCCTCCAGCGTGACCACCCCGGCCGTTCCCCCGTACTCGTCGACGACGATGGCCAGGTGGTACTTGAGATCCTGCATCTCGCGCATGAGGCGGGCCACCCGTTTGGTCTCGGGGACGAAGTGGGCGGGGCGGACGAAGTCGCGCACGGGCTCGGCCCCGTGGCCCTCGCGTTCGGCGCGGATCAGGTCCTTGGCATGGGCCACGCCGACGATGTCGTCGACGTTGCCGGCGTGGACGGGCAGGCGCGAGAGCCCCGCCTCGATGGCCACGCCCAGGGCTTCGGAGACCGAGAGATCGCCGTCCAGGGTGCGCATGTCGGGACGCGGCACCATGACCTCGCGGACGACGGTGTCGCCGAACTCGATGATCGAATGGATGAGCTCGCGTTCGTGACCCTCGATCACGTCCTCCTCGTGGGCCACGTCGGCCATGGCCAGCAGCTCCGATTCGCTCACCCCGACGCGCCGGGCCTTGGGCCCGAGGAGCAGGTTGGCCAGTGCGATCAGTCCCCGGGAGACGAGGCGGATGGGCGGGAAGCGCACGACGGCCGAGACGATCGGAGCCAACAGCAGGGCCGAGCGTTCGGGGTTCTGGACGGCCCAGTTCTTGGGCAGGGCCTCGGCCAGGACGAAGATCACCACCACCTCGAACACGGTGGCGACGATCACGCCGACGGGTCCGAACCAGCGCTCGGCCAGGATGCCGACGAGCGTGGCCGTCACCAGCTGGGAGATGAGGACCAGGAGCAGGACCGGGTTCAGGAACCCCTCGGGATCCTGGACCAGGCGCATCAGGGATCCCGCCCCGCGCCGGCCGTCGTCCTGCAGGGCCATGGCCTTCGTCCGGCTCATCCGCACCAGGCTCGTCTCGGCCAGGGCCAGACCGGCGGAGACCACGAGCAGGAGCAGGACGACGGCGATCAGGATCCAGTCGGTGGAGCGAAAGCGCGAGGCGGCGGCCACCACGGTCATGGCGACCGTCTACCCCACCGCCCGATGGAAGCGGGCCAGCAGCTCACGCTCGCGTCGCTCCATGCGCTCGGCTTCCTCGTCGACGTCGTGGTCCATGCCCAACAGGTGGAGCAGGCCGTGGACGACGAGGAGGGCCAGCTCGTCGTCCACCGACACCCCGTGGTCGCCGGCGTTGCGGGCGGCCACCGACGGGCAGACGACGACGTCGCCGAGGAGGACGGGCATGTCCTCCTCGTCCGGTGCGCCGGCACCGGGGCCCGTCCCCCCTTCGTCGGGAGAGCGCCCGCCGGGTTCGGGTTCCTCGTCGATGGGGAAGGCGAGGACGTCGGTGGGCCCGGCCTGGCCCAGGAACCTCTGGCGCAACTCGGCGATGGTGGGCTCGTCGACGAAGAGGAGCGACACCTCGATGTCGTCCTTCACCCCCTGGGCGCCGAGCACGTTGCGGGCCAGCTCGGCGAAGCGCCCGATGTCGACGGCCAGCTCCGACTGCTCGTCGGCCACGAAGACGTCAGCGGCCATCGGCGCGGCTCCCACGCTTGGGGACCACGTCCGTCGCCCGCTCGTAGGCGGCGACGATGTCGGCCACGATGCGGGCCCGGACCACGTCGCGCTGGGTCAGGTTGATGAACGCCACCTCGGGGACGCCGCCGAGGACGTGCTCGAGCCCGGGGAGCCCCGACCGGCCGCCGGGGACGTCGATCTGGGTGACGTCGCCGGTGACGACGACCTTCGAGCCGAAGCCGATCCGGGTGAGGAACATCTTCATCTGCTCGGGGGTCGTGTTCTGGGCCTCGTCGAGGATGATGAAACTGCGATTGAGGGTGCGGCCCCGCATGAAGGCCAGAGGGGCGACCTCGATGGTGCCCCGCTCGAGGAGGCGCTGGGAGCCCTCGGGCCCGAGCAGGTCGTAGAGCGCGTCGTAGAGCGGACGCAGGTAAGGATCGACCTTGGCCATGATGTCGCCGGGGAGGAAGCCGAGTCGCTCCCCGGCCTCGACCGCCGGCCGGGTGAGGATGATCCGGTCGACCTCGTGGGCCTGGAGCGCCTGCACCCCGAGGGCCACGGCCAGGTACGACTTACCCGTGCCCGCCGGCCCGATGCCGAAGGTGACGACGTTGTGGGCGATGGCGTCGGTGTAGCGCTTCTGTCCCGCCGTCTTGGGCCGCACCGTGCGGCCCCGGGCCGAGCGCAGGACCTCGGTGGTGAGCACCTCGGCCGGACTGACGTCGTCCTTCACCATGACGATGGTGCGGCTGACGTCGGAGGCGTCGAGACGCTGACCCTGTTCGAGCAGGACGACGAGCTCGTCGAAGAGGCGACCGACGCGTTCGGCGTCCTCGCCACCGATGCTGATCTCGTTGCCGCGGGCCACGATGCGGACGTCGGGGAAGGCGTCCTCGATCAGCCGCAACAGCTCGTCGCGCTCGCCGAGCAGTCCCACCATGAGGTGGTTCCCGGGGACGAGGATCTTGACCGGAGTGGCGCTCACCCGGGGGGCCAGGTCATGCCACGTCCCCCGAGAACGTGGAGATGGAGATGGGGGACGGTGTTGGTGGCGTCATCACCGACGTTGAAGACGAGGCGGTAGCCGCGCTCGGCGATCCCCTCGTCCTCGGCGAGACGTCGGGCCATGACCACCATGTCGGCCACCACCTCGGCGTCGGCGGGAACGACGGTCGCCGCGTTCTCGATGTGACGTCGGGGGATGACGAGGACGTGCACGGGCGCCTGCGGGTTCAGGTCGCGGAAGGCGACGGCGTGGTCCGACCGGTCGACGATATCGGCGGGGAGATCACCGGCGACGATGCGACAGAAGATGCAGTCCCCGACGGCGTCGGTGTCGTTCACCGGGTCACTCTGGCCCGCCGCCGGCGCCGGCGCCGGCCCGGGACCCCTTCAATTCGGGGTAGAGGTGCTCGAGGCTGCCGGGGGCGATCCGGCACGACTCGATGAAGCGCTCGACGTCGCCTTGTTGCAACCGGATGACGCGGCCGAACTTGTAGGCCGTCACCATCCCCTCGTCGATGAACCGGTAGAGGCT
Source organism: uncultured Acidimicrobiaceae bacterium (assembly GCA_963848355.1). Lineage (GTDB taxonomy): Bacteria > Actinomycetota > Acidimicrobiia > Acidimicrobiales > UBA8190 > CAWKDG01. The sequence goes on along the minus strand of CAWKDG010000012.1, from coordinate 2,229,227 downwards.
TCTGAGGGTCACCCCGAGGTGCTCGGCCGCCTCTTTGGTACTCATCCAACGGATCTGTTCGTTCACCGGGCTCCCGGGATCGTCGCCCACCGAGGGCACCATGCCCATCTGTGCCTTCCGATGATATCTCGCAGCTGCGACGCTCCTCCCGGCCGGCAGGGGCGACCGCCGCCCGGACGCGACCGAGCGAGAGGGCGACACAGCAGATGGACGCCCGGTGTGATCAGGAGGTGACGCGGAGACCCAATTCGTCGAGGCGACGACTCATGGCGTCGGGCGTGACGCCGAAGAGGCAGGCGATGGCCCGGAGGTCCTCGGCGCGGATCGTGATCATGCGACCGTTGAAGTCCTGGCGCTGCACCTGGATCATGCTGAGGAAGCGGCGCAGCAGGTCACGTTCGGGGCCGCTCACCGAGTTCAGCTTGGTGAGGTCGATCGTCACCTTCTCGTGACCGTCCCACGGCCGGAGCTGGCGTCGTGCGCGCGCCGGGCTCTCGGTCTGGCCGTTGCCCTCGCCGCGCTCGCCGGCGGGACCCCAACGGTTGGCGTCGTCGTCCTGTGGCAGGAGCTGATCCACAGGAACGTCATAGAGTTTTGCCAGGCGTTGCAGTCTCGGCACCGAGATGGCGCGCTCACCGCGTTCATAGGCGCCCAGGACCGACGCCTTGAACTCCTGATCCGACATGGCCTCGACGGCCTGCAGGGAGAGGCGCATCTGTTTGCGCACGGCGCGGCAGGCGCGACCCAACCGCTCGCGCATATGCGGCGCGTGCAGTCTCCTCCTGCTCGTCCTCGTCGGGTACCACCGTCTGGTTGACCATGACCATCGAATCCTCGCTGCTTGCGTTCGTGCGCTGCTAATTGTCTCCCGACGACAACCCCCCGACAGCCCCCGCGCATCACTGGACCCCAAGGGGCGACCAGCGGGTGCACGGGGTGTGCCCGCAAACTGCTACCTCCGCCAGTGTTGCTCACTCAGCGTGGTGATTGCAAGGACCGTTTCGCGTTGCGCTCGTGTTGTGATTGCTTTGCCGACCTGCTACGGGTCCCTCCCGGGCCCTGGGGGCGGCCCCGGGGCCTCCCCCACGAGGCCGTTGCGCAGGGCACATAACAGCAGGCCGCTGGCCACGGCGGCCGTCTCGGCCCGCAGGATCCCGGGGCCGAGGCCCACCACCGGGAAGCCCCCCGGGGTCAGCTCGGAATCGTCCCACCCACCCTCGGGCCCGACGGCCATGGCGGGCATGGCCACGCTCGGTGGATCGCCCCCGGGGTGGGCCAGGGCCAGGGGCGCCGGTGCCACCACCGCGGCCAGTCCGGCCAGGTCGAGAACCCCGACCACGTCGGGCAGCCACGGGGTCCGGCTCTGGGCGCCGGCCTCCCGGGCCACGCGCCGCAGGCGGTCGAGGGCCTTGGCCGCACGGTCGCCCTCCCAGTGCACGACGGCCCGGGCCGAACGCAGGACGGCGATGCGGTCGACGCCGGCCTCGGTCAATTTCTGGACCACCCACTCGGGCCGGTCCCCCTTCACCGGGACGAACCCGACGGTGACCGGCGGGGCGGACCGGGGCACGAGGACGACGGGCCCGTCCACCTCGAGCACCTCCTGGTCGCCCCCCGACCCGCGGCGACCCCCCCGGTAGTGGGACAGCCGCCAGCGCCCCTGCCCGTCGCCCGCCACCACCGGCTCGCCGGGCCGCAGGCGCAGGACGTGGCCCAGGTGGTGGGCGTCGGAGGCGGAGGGGACGGGCCGCTCGAGATCGGCGACGTAGACCATGGCGGCGGCGCTGACCGACCCCGGATGACGGGCCTGCTCGGGCACCACGGGCCCGGATCAGCCGAAGGCGGAGCGCAAGCGAGCCATGAGGCCTTCGTCGGGTGGCGAGATCTCCTCCGACCGCTCGGCCGCCAGGCGGCGCAGCAGCTCCTCCTGGGTCTTGCTCAGCTCCGTCGGCGTGTCGACGACGACGTGGACGAGCAGGTCGCCCCGACCCCGGCCCCGGACGTGGGGGACGCCCCGGGCCCGGAGCTTGATGAGCCGGCCGCTCTGGGTCCCGGCGGGAATGGGGAGCGACTCGTCACCGTCGAGGGTCTCGCAGATGACGGTGGACCCGAGCGCCGCCTGTGTCATGGAGACATGGAGGTCGGCGTGGACGTCGGTGCCGTCGCGCCGGAAGCGCTCGTCGGGGCGCACCGCGAGGTGCACGTAGAGGTCGCCGGGGGGGCCGCCGCGGGGGCCGGCGGGACCGCGTCCGGTCAGGCGCAGGGTCGACCCGTGGTCGACGCCGGCGGGGACGTCCACCGAGTACGTGCGCGTCTCGACCCGGCGGCCGTCGCCGGCGCAGTCGGAGCAGGGGCTCGAGATGGCTTCGCCGAGGCCCTGGCAGCGACGGCACGGAGCGGCGGTGACGACCTGGCCCAGGATCGACTGGCGCACCCGCCGCAGCTCGCCGGTGCCCTGGCAGTCGGGACAGCGCACGGCCGTGGTCCCGGGCCGGGCCCCGCTGCCCTCGCAGGTGGCACAGGAGACGAGCCCGTCGAGAAGCACGTCGTGACGCGAGCCGAAGACGGCCTCGCGGAAACTGAGCTCGAGGACGACCTCGGCATCGGCGCCCCGCACGGGACCGCCGGCCCCCGAGGCACCGCGCACCCCACCGCCGAAGAAGGCGTCGAAGATGTCGCCCAGCCCACCGCCGAAGAAGTCGCCGGTGGCGGTGGCGCGCCCGTCGAGGCCCTCGGGCCCGTAGCGGTCGTAGCGGGCCCGGCGTTCGGGGTCGCGCAGGGTCTCGTAGGCGCGCGTGACCTCCTTGAACTGCGCCTCGGCGGCGGCGTCACCGCCGGTGGTGTCGGGGTGGAGCTCCCGCGCCATGGTGCGGTAGGCGCGCTTGATCTCGTCGTCCGAGGCCGTCTTGGTCACGCCGAGGAGGGCGTAGTAGTCAGCGGCCATGGTCGCTCCCGCCCGTCCGCGTCCCGGTGCCCCGGGCGTCGCGCCCGGCGTCGCCGGACGGGGACGTACCGAGGCGCTCCCCCAACCGCTCGCCCACGACCTGGACCGCCGCCAGGGCCCGGGGATAGTTCATCCGCGTCGGGCCGACGACGCCGATGGTGCCGGCCGTCTCCCCGTCGACCGAGACGGGGGCGAGCACGAGGGCGCACGAGGCGAGCGGCTCGAAACCGTGCTCGGAGCCGATGGCCACCGAGAGACCCCGGTCGAGGATGTGCTCGACGAGCTCGACCACGACGAGCTGCTGCTCGAGGATGGAGAGGACCGACCGGACCGTCTCGACGGCGTCGAAGGCCGAGGCCATGCGCGACGAACCCCCGACGAAGACGTGCTCGGGCTCGCCGGCCGCCGACAGCTCCCCGAGGGCGTGGACCCCCAGGCGGACAGCGGCGTCGAAGGCGCTGTCCCCGCTGTCGGGGACGGCCCCCGGATCGGCCAGGGTCCGGCCGCGGAGGTGGACGGTGAGGTGGGCGGCGGCGGCGGCCAGGACGGTGTCGTCGATGTCCCCGGGCAGTTCGATGGCGCGCTTCTCGACGGCCCCGTCGGAGAGCACGACCACCAGGAGGGCCAGGTGGGGGCCGAGGTCGACGAGCTGGACGGAACGGATGGTGGCGGTGTCGTGGGTCGGGCCGACGACGACGGCGGCGTAGTCGGTCAGGTTGGCCAGGAGGCCGCTGGTGTGCCCGAGAAGGTCCTCGACGGCCCCGTGGACGTGGGCGAAGAAGCGGCGGACCTCCTGGCGCTGGACGGGCCCGAGGCTCCCCGGCGTCCCCAGGGTGTCGACGAAGAACCGGTAGCCCTTGTCGGTGGGGATCCGGCCGGCGCTCGTGTGGGGCTGGGTCAGGTAGCCGTCGCGCTCGAGGGCCGCCATGTCGCTGCGGACGGTGGCCGACGAGACCTCCACCCCGGGGGTGCCGGTGATATGGGCGGAGCCGACCGGCTCGGCCGTCTCGATGTACTCCGAGACCACCGCGTTCAAGATGGCCGCCTTGCGGGGGTCGAGCTCCTCCTCCGCTCCGGAGGCGGCATGGACCGGTTCCTCGGCCGGGCGGGAGCCGGCGACTCCGGGGGCTGGGCGCGCCGGGCGCGCTGTGCGGTGGGGGACCATCGGAGGTTCTGGCACTCGATTCTACCGAGTGCTATCTCGGTGCTACTGACCAGGCCCTTGAGCAGGTCTCCGTCCTCCGGGACCCCATCGGGCCGTCCGGGATCTCACCGGGCGGCGGTGTCACCGGGGGGGCCCGCCGGTCGGGCCGCCCCCGACGGGCGCGGCGGGCGGCGGCGGCCCCGGGCCGCCTGGCGGGCCTCGTGGGCCGCCCGCACCCGGGGGAGGACGCCCACGACGTAGAGGGCCGAGGCACCCCCGGTGGCGGCCAGGACGATCAGGGGGACGAGGTCGAGATGGTTGGCCACCGAGACGCTGGCCACGGCGGCGAGGACGGCGAAGACGGCGATGCCGGCGCCGCCGAGGAGACGGGCGGCGGGCAGGCGGAAGGGCCGGGGCTCGCCCGGCAGGCGGGTACGCAGGCGGATGACGCAGAAGGCGGCGGTGGCGTAGATCAGGGCTTCGAGGGCGGCGCCGACGGCCACCAGGACCGACCACGATCCGGTGGCGGCGACGACGAGGGAGACGACGAGAGAGGCAAGGCCGAGGACGACGACGGGCACCCAGGGCACGGCCCGGTCGTTCAACGAGGCCAGGGCCGGCGGCAGGCTCCCCTCGCGGGCGGTGGCGTAGATGAAGCGCGAGGCCGTGATGAAGCCCCCGTTGAAGGTGTTCACCGCCGTCGCCGCCGTGACACCGGCCATGAGCCACAGGCCGGCCGGGCCGAAGGCGGCGCGGCCGAGGAAGAGCTGCGGGAAGGCGGAGACCAGTTGGTGGTGACCGAGGACGTGGCTCATGGCCACCGTGATGAGGCTGCAGACGACGACGAGGACGGCCAGGGCGATGAGCATGCCCCGGTGGATGTCGCGGGGACGCCGGACCTCCTCGGCGCTCGTCGTCACCCACTCGAAGGCGCTGAAGAGGAAGACCCCGAGGGCGACGGCCTCGAGGAGGTCACCGGGGTGGTGACCGTGGAGGGGCGACAGGGGGAAGCGCAGACCCCGGTGGCTGCGGAGAAGGGCCGTGACGGCCACCACGGCCGTGACGGCGAGGACCGAGTAGGTGGCGATGTCCTGGACGCCGCCCGCCACCTTGACGCCGCGGAGGTTGGAGGCCACGGCCGCCCCGAGGAGGGCGGCGATGATGAGCCCGGCCACCGCCGAGGACTGGCCGAGCACGTGGGCCAGGGCGGAGCCGACGATGAAGGCGTCGGCGGCGATGACGAGGACGATGGTCGTGAGGTAGGTGAAGGTGATGGTGAGGGCGACGCGGTCGTCCATCGACCGCTTCATGTAGAGGCGGATGGCGGCCGCCGTGGGGAACATCCCGTTCAGCTCGCTGAAGCACCCCCAGGCGAGAAGGGCCAGGAGCCCGGCGGTCCCGACGGCGATCCAGGCCGAGTCGCCGGCCACATAGGCCACCAGCCCGGCCGCCGCCAGATACTCGAGAGCGGCGAAGGCGAGGCCGGCGGAGGTGGAGACGACCGTCCGCAGGCCGAGGGCCCGCCGCAACACCGCCCCGCCGCCGGGGACGCCGGACGGGGCGTCACCGGCACCGGTCACTGGTCGAGGAACGCCACCATCGACATGGCGTCGAGGCGCATGACGTCCTCCTGGGCACCGGCCAGGGTGATCTCGCCCGACATGTACTTCTCCGACGGGTTGAGGTCGCCCCAGAAGAGATCGGCGAAATCCTCGCTGGTGGCGGTGACGACGAGATCGGCCACCTCGTCGGCGCCGGCGGCCAGCGCGGCCAGCGACTGGTCGCGGACGACGACGGTGAAGCGGTCACCGGTGTCGATGGCCACGAGATGGACGACCCGGTCCCAGCCGCGCAGCATCCGGCGGAGGCGCTCGTTGTCGTTGCACCGGGCACGCCAGTCGGCATAGGCCTCGGCGATCTCGTCCCGATCGGCCACCGGTCAGTGGCCCAGGGCGACGAGGACCTCGCCGGCGGCCCGGACACCGGACGAGAGGGCCCCGTCGATGTACCCGCACCACTCGGTGGCCGTCTCCGTGCCCGCCCAGTGGACCGGCCCCACCGGGTCGCGCAGGGCCGGTCCGAAATCGGTGAGAAGACCCGGGGAGAACACCGTCACCGGACCCCCGCGGGTGTACGGCTCGGCCGGCCAGTGCCGCTCCACCACTTCCAGGGGGGTCGCGGCGCGGGGGCCGAAGTACCGGACGAGGTCGGTGATGGCAGCCTCGGCGCGCTCCGCCGGCGTGCAGCCGTCGAGGGCACGGCATTCGGACCCGGCCACGAACCCGAGGAGGATCCCGTGCGAGGCGTCGGGCGGGGAGTCGTCGAAGGTGACCCGGACGGCCCCGTCGTCGGAGACGACCTGGCCGTTCAGCCCGTCGTCGCGCCAGAAGGGGCGGTCGTAGATGGCGTGGATCTTGGTGACCGATCCCATCGGGGCCCGCATGGAGAGCTGGTCACGGAGACCGGGCAGGGGGGGCGACCAGGAGAGGCGGACCGAGAGGGCCGGCGGCATGGCCACGATGGCCCGCCGGGCCCGCAGGCGCAGGGCCGTGGCGTCGCCGCCCGCAGTCGTCGACGCCACCGTGGCGACGACGCCGTCGGGGCCATGGTCGACGCCGACCACCGGAGAGGAGAGCAGGACGCGGGGGCCGAGCTCCTCGGCCATCCACAGCGCGCAGTGCTGGGCCCCGGCCGTGAAGCGGCGTTCCTGGGCCCCGTTGGTGGTGCGGGCCAGGTTCATGAGGCCGCCGCCGGCATGGAGGTAGAAGAGGGTGAAGAGCAGGGAGAGCTCGCCCGGTTCGGTTCCGAAGATGCTCTTGACGGCGGCGGTGATGATGGCTCGCGCCCCGACGGAGGCGACGGAGGCGGCCAGCCACGACCCGAGGGTCTGCTCGTCGCGCGCCCGGGCGTCGGGCGCCTCCCACGGGGCGTCGAGAGGGACGTCGCGCGCCGCCAGGTCGAGCTCGAAGATGGCCTCGATGCCGTCGGCGGCGGCGGCGGGATCCGAGGTGGGGACGAGACCGGCGTAGGTGGCCCGGGTCCCGTCGCGCCATTCGACGCCGTCGCCCGTGGTGAAGGTGGGGAAGGTGTCGGCGCCGCACTCGTCGGCCAACTTCTGCAGCCGGTCCTGCCCGGGGCCGATCCACTGCCCGCCGTGGTCGATCAGTGCGCCGGTGGCCGTCGACTGCGTCCAGACACGACCGCCGACGCGGTCACGGGCTTCGACCACGAGCACGTCGACCCCGGCCCGCGTCAGCTCGCGGGCGGCGGAGAGGCCGGCGTAGCCCGCCCCGATGACGAGCGCTTCACAGTCGCGAACGGTCATCTCCACCTCGTCCCCCCGGTCGGCGCCGGGCGCGGGACCACGGTACCGGTCCCCCCGGTGGCGCCGCAGGTGGCTGGTACCGTCGCCCCGGACATGATGAAACTGACAGGGTGAAACTGATCTTCTGCCTCCGCCGCCGCGACGACATCAGCGAAGAGGAATTCCACCGTTACTGGCGGGACGAGCACGGGCCCCTCGTGGCCCGCCACGCGCCGGCCCTCGGGATCCGCCGCTACGTCCAGGTGCACACCGTGGCGGGACCGGTGAACTCCCTGCTGGCCGCCACCCGCGGATCACCGGAGGCCTACGACGGCGTGGCCGAGTTGTGGTTCGACGACGCCGACGCGTTGGCCCGCAGCGCCGGGACCGACGAGGGACGGGCCGCCGCGGCCGAGCTCGGGCGCGACGAGGCGCGCTTCATCGACCACGGGCGGTCCCCGCTGTTCGTGGCCGAGGAGCACACGGTCATCGGCTGATGGCCAGCTGGGTCCCCACCGCCGTCGTGAGCGAGACCGAATTCGCCCGCGTCTTCGGCCTGAGGGAGAACCTCTTCGCCCACTACCGCGACTTCTACGCCCGCCTGTGGGAGCAGACGGTGATGGAGCCCGTGATCGTCGAGTTGTGCCGCCTGCGTGTGGCCCAGCTCGTCGGGTGCGACGCCGAGTTGGGTGTGCGCTCCCGTCCGGCGGTGGACGGGGGGCTGTCCGAGGAGACGGTGGCGGCGCTGCGCTCGTGGCCGACGGCGGCATCCTTCGACGACACCACGCGCGCCTGTCTCGCTTTCGCCGAACAGTTCGTGATCGATCCCTCGGGGATAGGGGCCGACGACCGGGCCCGGCTGCGCGCCGCCGTGGGCTTCCCGCGGCTGGTCGGACTGGCGCAGGCCGTCGCCGCCTTCGACGGGTTCGCCCGCTTCCGCGTGGTGCTCGGGATCGGTCCCGATGCCGTCTCCTCGCCGGACGTCGCCGTGGTCGACGTCGGAGAGCCCGATGACACCGATGACACCGTGGTCGACGCCGATGTCGATCCCGGCGACCCCGCCCGTGGGTTCTCGGCCGCCCAGCCGAGCCTGTTCGCCTCGTTCGAGCGCCTCTACGGGGTGCTGTGGTCGGGCGGCGTGGTCGACCATCCGTCGAAGGAGGTGGCGCGGCTGCGCAACGCCCGGGTGACGGGCTGCAGGTTCTGCCGCAACGTCCGCTTCGCCCGCGCCCGCCGGGACGGACTGACCGAGGACCTTGTCGACCTGGTGACCGACGGCTACGAGGCGACCGTGCTGACCGACGCCCACAAGACCGTGATCGCCCTGACCGACGTCTTCCTCGGTGACCCCCGGGGCGGGCCCGACCGAACCACCCGGGACGCGATGCTGGCCCACTACGGATCGGCGGGGACGGTGGAGCTGACCGCCGGCCTCGCCCTCTTCATGGGGTTCTCCAAGATCGCGGTGGCCCTGGGGGCGTTCCCCGACGACTTCCCCACCACGGTGATCCCCACACCGGGGGAGACACCGGTGGGCTGATCGGTCACCCCAGGCTGCTCGCTGCTCAGTCCTCCAAGCGCAGGGCGGCCACGAAGGCTTCTTGGGGCACCTCGACGCGCCCGATGGACTTCATCTTCTTCTTGCCTTCCTTCTGCTTCTCGAGGAGCTTGCGCTTGCGGGTGATGTCTCCGCCGTAGCACTTGGCCAGCACGTCCTTGCGCCGGGCCTTGACCGTCTCGCGGGCGATGACCCGTCCGCCGATGGCGGCCTGGATGGGGACGTCGAAGAGCTGGCGGGGGATGAGGGTGCGCAGCTTCTCCGTCATCTTCCGCCCGTAGATGTCGGCCTGCGACTTGTGGACGACGGTCGAGAAAGCGTCCACCGGGACTTGGTTGATGAGGAGGTCGACCTTCACGAGGGTGGCCGTCTTGTACCCGTCGGCCTCGTAGTCGAGGCTGGCGTAGCCCTTGGTGCGGGACTTCAACTGGTCGAAGAAGTCGATGACGACCTCCCCGAGGGGGATCCGGTAGAGCAGCTCGACGCGTTCGGAGGAGATGTACTCCATGCGGTCGAGCTCGCCGCGGCGCGTCTGGCACAGATCCATGACCGTGCCGATGAAGTCGGTGGGCACGATGAGGGTGGCCCGGAGCATCGGCTCGTCGATGTGATCGAGCTTGCTCGCCTCGGGCATCTCACTCGGATTGTCGAAGCGGATCTCGGTCCCGTCGGTGCAGTGGGCCACGTAGGCCACCGACGGGGCCGTGGCGATGAGGGACAGGTTGAACTCGCGCTCGAGCCGTTCGCGGACGATCTCCATGTGCAGGAGCCCGAGGAATCCACAGCGGAAGCCGAAGCCGAGCGCTCCCGATGACTCCGGCTCGAAGGTGAAACTCGAGTCGTTCAGCCGCAGCTTGTCGAGCGCCTCGCGCAGCTCGGTCAGCTCGTCGCCGTCGACGGGGTAGAGCCCGCAGAACACCATGGGCTTGGGGTCGCGATAGCCGTGGAGGGCCTCGGCGGCGGGGTGGACGGCATCGGTCACCGTCTCCCCCGACCGCGCCTGACCGACGTCCTTGATCCCCGAGATCAGGTAGCCCACCTCACCGGGGCCGAGCTCGTCGACCGGTGCGGGGTCGGGAGTGCGGACACCGATCTCCTCGATCTCCTGGACGGTCCCCGCCTGCATGTAGCGGATGCGCGACCGTGTGCGGAGGACTCCCTCCATGACCCGCACCGAGCTGACCACGCCGCGGTACTGGTCGTAGGCCGAGTCGAAGATGAGGGCCCGCAGGGCCACGTCGGGATCCCCCGAGGGCGGGGGCACGCGCTCCACGATGGCGTCGAGGAGAGCGTCGACCCCGTCACCGGTCTTGGCCGAGATGCGGAGGATGGTGGCGGCGTCGATGCCGAGGACCCGCTCGATCTCGCCCGCGTACCTCTCGGGATCAGCGGCCGGGAGGTCGATCTTGTTGAGGGCGGCCACGATCTCGAGGTTGTTCTCGATCGCCTGGTAACACGTGGCCAGGGTCTGGGCCTGGATTCCCTGGGAGGCGTCGACGAGGAGGACGGCCCCCTCGCACGCCGCCAGCGAGCGGCTGACCTCGTACCCGAAGTCGACGTGGCCCGGCGTGTCGATGAGGTGAAGGACGTTCTCCTTCCAGCGGACCCGGACGTTCTGGGCCTTGATGGTGATGCCGCGCTCCCGCTCGATGTCCATGGAATCGAGGTACTGCTCACGCATGAGCCGGGGGTCGACGGTGTTGGTGAGCTCGAGGATCCGGTCCGACAGCGTCGACTTGCCGTGGTCGACATGGCTGACGATGGAGAAATTGCGGATCCGGTCGGTCTCAAGCACGGCCCCCGGAGCGTACCGGCGGCGGCGAGATGCACGGACCCCCGACGGACCGGGACCGGGGCCGGGTCCGGGGAGGACCGGACGGCGGGTGCCTGCTACCCTTGGTTCCCCGCGGTGACGCCGATGGCGTCGCCCGACCGCCTGAACCGCCGAGCGCACTGGGCGCCGGCTCTCCGTCCCTCGAACAGCGAGACTCTCACGTGGCCAACATCAAGAGCCAGATCAAGCGGAACCGTCAGAACGAGCGTCGGCGCCTCAAGAACAAGGCTGTCCGTTCGGAGATGCGCACGCGCACGAAGACGGCGGTGGGCGCGATCGAGACGGGGACCGACGACTCGGCCGAGGCCATCCGGGCCGCCGTGCGACGGATCGACAGGGCTGCCGCTCAGGGCGTGATCCACAAGAACCAGGCGGCGAATCGGAAGTCGCGCCTCATGCGGCGCGCCGCCCGGGCCGGGTCCGAGGAGCCGGTGAGCACGAAGCCGGCGGCCTCGAAATCGGCGGCGACCAAGTCCGGCGCCACCAAGAAGGCGGCCGCCGCCAAGAAGTGATCGTCGCAGCGGCGGCGGATCTCACGACGACGCCCGTCGCCGCGACGTGGTCCGCCCTCCCCCGCGGCCCGACCCGGCTTCCCGCCCGCCGCCCAGTCGGCTGAGGCGCCCCACCAGGACCTCGAGCAGCGTGACATCGGGGAGCGCGCTGCGGCCCCGGACGTCGAGATCGGTGTCGGCCAGCAGCGTCATGGCCCGGCCCAGACGGGCCGCGCCAAGCCGGCGGCCCTGCTCGAGCGCCTTGCGGGCGGGGAACACGCTGCGGGCACCGAGAAGGGCGGCGGCCTGCTCGCCCGACGTCACCCCGGCCCCGTCGAGGCGCAGCATGGCCTGGTAGTGGCGGTGCAGGATCGAGAGGACGACGAGGGGATGGGACCCGCCCGGCCCGAGCAGGCGCCCGAGGGCGACGAGCGCCGCCGCCGTGTCGCCGGCGTCGATGGCGTCGGTCAGGTCCCAGGGAGCGACCCGTCCCGCCTCACCGAGGAACGGCTCGAGCTGGTCCGAGTCGACGGCGGCCCCGGGGCCGTAGGCGGACGCGAGGGTGTCGAGGAGCCCCTGGAGGCGGCTCAGGTCGCCTCCCAGGTGATCGCCCAGGCGGGTGGCGGCCCGGACGTCGAGGCGGACGGGCGCGTCACGGAGGTGATCGACCAGCCACTGGGTCCGGGCCCGACCGGTACCGACGGCGGTGTCGATCACTCGGCCCACCCGGTCGACCGCCTTCACGAGGGCGGCGGGGACGGTCCCGCCACCGGCCACGAGGACGAGAACGACGTCGGCGACGGGGTCGTCGAGGCAGGCGACGAGGCGACCGGCGTCGGCGGCGACCAGGCGACCGGCATCGCGCACCACCACCACCCGGCGGTCGGTGATGAACGGTGGCGTCGTGAGGGCGTCCACGATGATCCCGACGTCGAGATCAGGAGCGCCGGGGCCGCCGTGCTCCTCGGTCACGGCGGCCGCCTCCCGCTCGCCGACGAGGACACCGAGCAGATCGTGCACAGCCTGTCCCACCAGGGACGGATCGTCCCCCTTCACCAGGTAGGCACCGACCTCCCCTTTTTCCCCCTTCGCCGCCGGAGCGGGTGGCGGGGCCATGATCAGGCCGCCTCGAGGACGGCGGCGAGGCTGTCGCAGACGAGGCGGGTGCGGGCGACGTCGTGGACGCGGACGATCCGGCACCCGAGGGACACCCCGATGGCGGCGGCGGCCAGGGACGCTTCTCCCCGCGAGTCGATGTCGAGGTCCAGGACCGCACCCAGAAAGGTCTTGTTCGACGCCGACAGCAAGAGGGGATGCCCGAGAGCGGCCAGAGAGCCCGACGCCCGCAGGAGGGTCAGGGACTGCTCGGCCGTCTTGCCCAGATCGAGGCCGGCGTCGAGGATCACCCGGTCGGGGGCGATGCCGGCGGCGGCGGCGCGCGCGGCCCGATCGGCCAGGAACGACCGCACCACCGCCACGACGTCGTCGTAGACCGGTTCGGGATCACGCACGCGGGGGGCGAGACGAATGTGGGTGGCCACCACCGTGGCGTCGGCCGCGGCCGCGGCCGCCAGGTATTCGGGGTCGGCGAATCCACTGATGTCGTTGCCCACGACCGCCCCTGCTCTGTAGGCGGCGCGGGCCACCGGCGCCCGCCAGGTATCGACCGAGATCGGGATGTCGATCCGGGCGTGGAGGGCTTCGATGGCCGGGATGATCCGGTCGATCTCCTCGGCCTCGGTGACTTCCGGGCCGGGACCGGCCTTCACACCGCCGACGTCGATGAGGTCGGCCCCGTCAGCCACCAGCGTCGAAGCCCGGGTGAGCAACGCGTCGAGGGCGTAGGTTGCCCCGCGGTCGTAGAAGGAGTCGGGGGTGCGGTTGACGATGCCCATGACGAGCGCCCGGGCGCTCAGGTCGTGACAACGGTCCCCGAGCATCAGACGCACGACCGGCGAGGCTACCAACCATGCTGCTCGGAGCGGCCGGGGGAGCGACGATCAGAAGAGCTGCGCCGACAGAGCCTTGCGGTAGCGCGCCGTGCGTGGATCGTCGGGACCGAGCGTCTCGAGCAGATCGATGAACTCCTGGCGAGCGTCGCCGTCGTCCTTCACGCGGGGCAGCAGGGCGTCGAGCAGGACGTCGACGCCGTCAGCAGGCACTTCGACCTGCTGGGCGGCCAGGCGCGCTTCGGCGGCGACGACGCGGGACGCGGCCGTCTCGGGGATGCGGGCCAGGAGCTCGAGGGCCTCGGACGGCTTGCCGTCGCCGACGAGCAGCCGGGCCAGGGTCACCACCCCGTCGGGGTGATCGGGTTCGAGTTCCAGGGCCCGGCGCAACGACGCCTCGTCGCCCCGGGCGACCAGCTCGTCGGCCTCCGACGGCGCCGGGGCCAGCCGGGCGATGAATTCCGCCACTTGTTTCTCGGGAAGGGCCCCGACGAAGTGGTCGACGATCTGTCGGTCGCGCACGGCGAAAACGGCAGGGATCGACTGCACCTGGAAGGCCGTCGACACCCGGGGGTTGTCGTCGACGTTGACCTTGACGAGCTCGACGGCCCCATTGGACGCTTCGACCGCCTTCTCGAGAATGGGCCCGAGCGTGCGGCACGGACCACACCACGGGGCCCACAGGTCGACGATCACGGGGACGGCGACCGAGCGGTCGAGGACGTCCTGTTCGAAGCTGGCGTCGGTGACATCGGTCACAGTGGTCACACTCTCGACGATACCGGAAGACGATCGGATCCCATGTCGGTGCCGGCCGCATCGGGTGCGGATCCTCCTGACCCGCGGCCGCGCCCGGACGCGGGAGATAGCGTGCATCCCATGGCCGCTTCGCCCATCCTCGGGCACGACGAGGTCGAGGGAATCGATGCTGACCGGGTCGGCAGATGGTTCGCCGAGAACATTCCCGAGACCGAGCTCCCCCTTCGCTTCGAGCTCATCGCCGGAGGCCGCTCGAACCTGACATACCGGGTGACCGACGCCACCGGCCGTCACTTTGCGCTGCGTCGACCCCCGCTCAGTCACGTCCTCCCGACCGCCCACGACATGTCCCGTGAGTACAAGGTGATCAGCGCCCTCGGCTCGACCGTCGTGCCCGTTCCCGTCACCTTCGGCCTGTGCGAGGACGACGCCGTGAACGGACGCCCCTTCTATGTCATGGAGTTCGTCGAGGGTCACATCGTCCGCGACGCAGAGACGGCCGAGCGTGAGCTTGACCTCGGGGCCCGGCGTCGGGCCGGGGAGTCGATCGCCGACACCCTCGCCGCCCTCCACGCCGTGGACGTCGACGATGTCGGACTGGGCGACTTCGCCAAGCGCGACGGATACATCGAACGGCAACTGCGGCGCTGGTACGAGCAGTTCCGGAACTCCCCCGTGGAGGGCGTCGACACGACCACCATCATCAGTCTCATCCACGACCGTCTGGCTGCCGACATCCCTCCACAGGTGGGGACGGCCATCGTCCACGGCGACTACCGGCTCGACAACACCGTGCTCGGTCCCGACGGAGCCGTGAGGGCTGTGCTCGACTGGGAGATCTGCACGCTCGGCGACCCCCTGGCCGATCTCGGCTTGCTGATGGTCTATTGGACCGAGGCGGGCGACGAAGCGGCGCTGCTGGGGGTGACGCCGACCACGGTGCCCGGATTCCCCGATCGCGCCGAGATGCGCCAGCGCTATCAGGACGCTTCGGGACGAGATCTGGAGCGCCTCGATTTCTACGTCGCCTTCGGCTACTGGAAGCTGGCCTGCATCCTGCAGGGCGTCTACGCCCGATACGTCGGCGGTGCGGCCGCCGGAGATCGCACCAGCGTCGAAGGGTTCGCCACCAGCATCGTACGGTTGGCCGAGATGGCACAACGGACGTTGGAGGCATCGTGATCCGGAGTCGTCGTTCATGACCCTCTACGAACGCCACATGGACCGGGTGCTCGATCGACCCGTGCTCGTCGTCGCCCTCGAGGGTTGGGTGGATGCCGGACTCGGCGCCGACGGTGCCATCTCGGCCCTGTTGTCGGCGGGGCCCACCGAATTGATCGCCACCTTCGACGGCGAGTCCCTCATCGACCAACGCGCCCGTCGTCCCGTCGTCCATATCGCCCGCGGGGTCAACGAGGGGCTCACCTGGCCCGTCATCCAGATGCGGCTGGGACAGGATCTCCTGGGCGCCGACGTCTGCTTCCTGGTGGGACCCGAACCCGACTTCCGTTGGCCCTCGTTCGTCAGCTCCGTCGTCGGACTGTGCCGCGACCTCCGGGTCCGGATGGTGGTCGGGCTGGGCGCCTTTCCCGCCCCGGCCCCGCACACCCGCCCCGTGCGCCTGGCGGCCACGGCACCGCCGTCGTCCGCTGACCTCGTGGCCGAGATCGGCATCGTCCAGGGCGAGATCGACGTGCCGTCCGGCGTGTGGGGGGCCCTCGAATTGGCCCTGGGTGAGGCCGATATCGCCGCCGTCGGCCTGTGGGCCCGTGTCCCGCACTACGTCTCGGGGATGGCCTTTCCCTCTGCCAGCGCCGCCCTCCTCGACGGCCTGGCTTCGGTGGCGGGGCTGTCGGTCGACGCCTCTCCCCTGCACACCGCCGCCGACGCGTCGTTGCGTCAGGTGGACGACCTCATCTCCAAGAGCAGCGAGCACACGGCCATGGTGCGCCAACTGGAACACAGCGTGGACACGGCCGAAGGCAATCCTCTCGACGTCGGACAGCTCCCGACGGGGGACGAATTGGCGGCTGAGCTCGAGCGCTACCTGCGTGACGAGCGCGGCGAGCGGGGCGATGGAGCGGCGCCGGAGGACGACTGAGCCTGCGCTCTCCGCCGGCGTCGTCGGGTAGGGTGCCGTGATGCGCATCGACGGTGGCATCAGTTTCGATCCCAGTGACGCCATCACATCGGCCACCCGGGCCGAGGAGGACGGATTCGACGGGCTGTGGTGCGCGGAGACGGCGCACGATCCGTTCCTCCCGTTGCTTCTCGCCGCCGAGCACACGCGAGCGCATCGAGCTGGGCACCGCCATCGCCGTGGCCTTTGCACGGAACCCGATGACGACGGCCGTCTTGGCCAACGACCTGCAGACCTACTCGAAGGGGAGATTCCTGCTCGGCCTCGGCTCCCAGATCAAGCCGCACATCACCAAGCGGTACTCGATGCCGTGGTCGCACCCGGCGGCACGCATGCGTGAGTTCATCGAAGCCATGCGGGCCATCTGGTCGGCATGGCACGAGGGCACCAAGTTGGCCTTCCGGGGCGACTTTTACACGCACACGCTCATGACCCCGTTCTTCAACGCCGGGCCGAATCCCTATGGGACACCGCCGGTCTTCCTCGCCGCTGTCGGCGAGATGATGACCGAGGTGGCCGGTGAGGTGGCCGACGGCCTCCTCGCCCACGGGTTCACCACCGAGCGCTACATGCGCGAGATCACCCTCCCCGCTCTCGAACGGGGTCTGGCCAAGTCGGGCCGAACGCGAGAAGGGTTCGAGATCTCCTACCCGGCCATGATCGTCACCGGAACCAACGACGCCGAGATGGCGGCGGCGGTCGAAGGTGTCAAGGCCCAACTCGCCTTCTACGGCTCGACCCCCGCCTACAAACCTGTCCTGGCTCTCCACGGATGGGGCGACCTCCACTCGGAGCTCAACGTCTTGTCCAAGAGAGGCGAATGGGTGCAGATGGCCGGACTGATCAGCGACGATATCGTCGACGCCTTCGCCGTGGTCGGTGAGCCGGCGGAGATCCCGGCCAAGCTTCTGGCGCGCTACGGCGACATGGTCACCAGGATCAGCTTCTACGCCCCGTACCGCATGGACCACCGGCGCGTGCAGGAGATGCTGGCCGGCTTTCGGGCGTCATAGGAGCCGCGCCCGGTCGACCGATCCGTGGTCGGTCGGGTGTCGGAACAGTCTTAGGTGACGACGTTGACCAGGCGGGGAGGACGGGCGATGATCCTCGACGGTTCCTTGCTGTCGAGTTCCTCGATCACCTTGAGCGATGCCAGCGCCAGGGCGACGGCATCGGTCTCCGAGATGTCGGGCGTCACGTCGATACGGTCCCGCAGCTTGCCGTTGACCTGGACCACCATGGTCACCTGCTCGGCCCGGGCCAGATCAGGGTCGTACGAGGGCCACGGCTGGGCGTGCAGGCGGGCGTCGGGGCCGTGGCGTCGCTCCCACGCCTCGGCCGTCACGTGTGGGGTCATCGGTGCCAACATCAGGAGCAGGGCATCGGCGGCGGCGTCGTAGGTGGGGCGGTGGCAGCCGGACTCCTCACGCCGGTAGCGCTGCAGTTCGTTCGTGAACTCCATGCAGGCGGCGACCGAGGTGTTGAACGACCATCGCTCCATGTCGTCACTGACCTTGGCGATCAATCGGTGGACGGACCGGGTCACCGCCGTGTCGGCTGGCTGTCGGTGCACCTTGACGCCACGACGGGTCGTCGGCCGCCTCCACCGTCAGCCGCCACACGCGATCGAGGAACCGGGCGCAGCCGTCGATGATCTCGTCCGTCTGCCCGCTCCAGTCCATGTCGTCGCCCGGGGGGCCGGCGAAGAGATGGAACAGGCGCAGAGCGTCGGCGCCGACAGTGTCGAAGTACTTGGTCGGAGCGATGAGATTTCCCTTGGACTTGGACATCTTCTTGTGGTCCAGTCGGATCATCCCCTGGGTGAACAGCCTGCGGAACGGCTCCCGGGGAATGCCCGGGGCCAGGCCCACGTCGATCAGGGCCCGCGTGTAGAAGCGGGCGTAGAGAAGGTGGAGGATGGCGTGCTCGATGCCGCCGATGTACTGGTCGACGGGCATGAAGTGGGCGGCGATCGCAGGGTCGAAGGGTCGGTCCTCCGACCAAGGGTCACAGAACCGCAGGAAGTACCACGACGAGTCGACGAAGGTGTCCATCGTGTCCGTCTCGCGTTCGGCCGGTCCACCACAGATCGGGCACGTCGTGAAACGGAACGTCGGGTGCCGGGTGAGCGGCGACTCCCCCGTGGGGAGGAACTCGACATCGTCCGGTGCCAGGACCGGCAGTTCGTCCTCCGGGACACCGACGGCTCCGTGCTCGGGGCAGTAGACGATGGGGATGGGGCATCCCCAGAAGCGCTGGCGGGAGACCAGCCAGTCACGGAGGCGGTAGTTGACTGTCCGTCGCCCGATCCCTTCCGTCTCGAGCCACTCGATGGCGCGCTCCTTGGCCGGGGCGACGTCGAGGCCGTCGAGGAAGCCTGAGTTCTCCTTGATCCCGTCCCCTGTCCACGCCCCGCCGTCGAATCCGTCGGGTGGCCGTGTGGTCCGCACCACGGGAAGGCCGTGGGCGTGGGCGAAGTCCCAGTCGCGCTCGTCCTCGGCCGGGACGGCCATGATGGCACCGGTGCCGTAGCGCATGAGGACGTAGTCGGCGACATAGACGGGTATCTCTTCGCGGGTGAACGGGTTGACGACGTACCCTCCGGTGAAGGCCCCACGCTTGGCCAGGGCCCGCCCTTCGCCCTCGAACGACGTACGCTCGAATTCGGTGACGTGGGCGGCGGCGGCGCGCACCTCTTCGACGGCGCCACGTTGGGCGTCGGTGGTGATCACGTCCACCAGGGGGTGCTCGGGTGCCACCACGGCGTACGTCATGCCGAAGCTGGTGTCGGGTCTGGTGGTGAACACCCTCAATGTGCCGCCGTCCGATTCCTGTCCGACCACCGGCAGTTCGAACTCCACACCTTCGGATCGCCCCACCCAGTTGCGTTGCATCGTCTTCACCCGCTCGGGCCAGTCGAGGGTGTCGAGGGCGGCCAGGAGCTCGTCGGCGTAGGAGGTGATCCGGAAGAACCACTGCTCGAGGTCGCGCTGGATCACGACGTCGCCGGACCGCTCGCAGGTACCGTCGGCGAGAACCTGCTCGTTGGCGAGGACCGTCTGGCATCCCGGGCACCAGTTCACGGGGGCCAGGGCCCGGTAGGCCAGGCCCGCCTCGAGCAACCGCAGGAAGATGACCTGGTTCCACCTCATGTACGACGGGTCGTGACTGCGGATCTCACGGCGCCAGTCGTAGACCGCTCCCAGGGAGACGACGCTGGCCTTCAGCTCGGCGATGCGCTCCTCGGTGAAGACGCGCGGGTGGGTCCCCGTCCGGATCGCCGCGTTCTCGGCCGGGAGGCCGAACGAGTCGAAGCCGAAGGGCGAGAGGACGCCGAACCCCTGCATCGTCCGGTGCCGGACCAGCAGATCGCCGAAGGTGTAGTTCCGAATGTGGCCCTGATGGGCCGGCCCGCTCGGGTACGGGTACATGCAGAGGACGTACTGGGGCGGACGCGGGTCGTCGGCGTCGATCTGGTAGGAGCCCTCTTCGGCCCAGCGCCGCTGCCATTTCTTCTCGATCTCGCTGAACGTCAAAGGCCCGGGCCATGGATTGTGATTCTACGGAGCCTGGGCGACTTCCCCGGCATCTCTCGGTCGCCGACGCCGTCGGGGTCCACGCCGGGACCGGGCCACAACGGCCTGGTCCCGCCTGGGACGCCCGAGAGCCGAACACCGGCTCACCGATATGAGGTCGTTGTTCCGCGCGGTACCCGGACGTTGATCGTCCCGGCCATGGAGCGCAACCAGAACCGTGAATCGTGGCAGCCCCCTCACGGTGTTCGCTCGGACGGACACGACGGGACTGATATCGTTCCAGCTTGCCCGGGGGCGTAGCTCAGCTGGTAGAGCGCTTGACTGGCAGTCAAGAGGTTCGTGGGTTCGAGTCCCATCGCCTCCACCGGAAACCGCAGGTTAACGGCCTATTTTGTCGCCGTGGTCGAGTGTGTCACAGGCGACAACCGCGGGTCCGCCGGTGAAGCCCCATCGGTCGAGGGGTCGTCCTGCACCTCGAGGGCGGTTACGGGGTCGTACTTGAGGTGTTGCCGCACGAGACCCGAAGGTTGATCCGACTGTCGGCGGCGGCGCGAAATCCCGCCTTCGGGGACTGCCCTATGACGTGGGCCGGTCCCAATGAACCGTGGCAGTTCAGGTCGTCGATCGAGTTGGTCAGGCCAACAGCCTGAAGTTCGCCAACGGCGTCGAGAAGGGACACGCCCATCACGTTGGGAACGACGATGGTGCCGGTATGTGGTGTCGACGTCGTCGTTCGGGGGATCGTTGTGACCGCCGCCGGCTTCGAAGGCGGTGCTATTGCGATATCGGCTCCCCCGGCTGGATTGTGGATAGGGGATTCGACTGCTCCGTTCTCCAAGTCGATCACACCGATCTCGGGGTATCCAGCGACGACCAGGGTGCGGCCATCGGGTGTGATGGCCATTGAACTGAATAACTCCCCAACCGAGACGACCTGAAAGGTTCGCCGTACCGAGTTGGAGGAAAGGTCCACCGATGTAACCGATTCATTACCGGCGACATAGGCCGTCTGCGCGCCCGGAGCAATGGCGATGGGACCCGCGGCTCCACCGGTATCAACGTGTGAGCCGACTCGATCCGTCTTCAGATCGATGGAAAAGATCCCACTCGATTGGGGTTCCGATTCTGATACATAGGCCGTGCGACCGTTGGCGGTGATGGCGATACCCCCGATGGTCTCGTCGAAGGCACAGTTCGTGAGGCACTGGGGTTCTTCTGACCGAACGATGTGGCCACCCGTGCTCAAGGGTTCGAGAGATATGGGACGCAGCGCCCTCTTGGTCGTGAGGTCAACAGGTACGACGTAGCTGGGAGTCGAGTTGGTGATGGTCACCGTCCCTGGTCGCTCCTGATCCTCGCTCAGGGTATCGACGTAGGCCATTGATCCATCTGGGGTGATCGCGATAGATGACCCCAACGCTCTCGGCCCCGCAACGCGAATGGCTGGACCGGCTGTCCTGGTGGCGAGGTCGATGGGAATGATGGCGTCGGCAATGCCTCCCTCCACCGCATACGCCGTTCGCCCATCAGGAGAGATGGCGATGGCATTGATCCCCCACCGGCCCAACTCGATGGGCTGGTGCGCTCGACCGCTAGGCAGATCAATAGGAGTGACCAGTCCCGTATACGGATCCCCGACGTAGGCGACTCTGCCGTTGGGGTCGATCGCCAAGGGGCCGGATGAAGCCAGATAGCCGGTAAAGGGACCGGGCAGCGCGACCGGTATGAGACTTGCCGTGGAGGAGGTCGGTGTGACCGCATGAGCTCTCCCTTCTCCTACTCGAACGGGCGGACGATGCGACAAGCTGAACGGGACGAGGACCAGTACCAGCAGAAGCGCCAGCACGACGACGCCGAGCATCCCGATAGTCGAGTGCCGGTGGCGACGCTTCCGGGCGATCCGCTCTTTCAGTTCTTCAACCGTGGACAAGCTCGTGACCGTTCGCTGGAGCAACGCTGCCGACAAAACAGCTTTGATGTCCATCCCGTCTCCTGCCTGCTTATCCATGGATCGTCCTCCGGATCAGTCCGAGATCCTCAACTTCTTGATTCAACAGCTGGGCTAGGCGACGTCTCGCCGCCGAGAGACTCGATGATGCGGCGCCGGCGGAAACGCCCATGAGTTGTGCTACCTCCCGTTCGGAGAAGTCACCGAGGTAGCGAAGGACGATCGCCGTTCTCTGACGGAGGGGAAGACTGGAGACGATCGACCAGAGATCTTCGTCGCGACCTCCGCCTGATTTCTCGGTAGCGGATCTGTCTCGCACTTGCCGTAAGAGAAGTCCTTGCTCAATCCGACGCCTCAGAAGGCGGCGCCGCCCATAGTTGAGGGCAACTTTGTAGGTCCAACCCGTCGGTGACTCCATGGCGCTCACACGGGGCCACCGCTCGTACGCACGAGCGAATGCCTCGTCAGCTGCGTCCTTGGCCAGGTCTGGCTCTACCAGTGCCAGCGTGAGGACGTTGACTAGCCGGGTACCTTCTTCGCGGTACCACGACTCGAAGTCCGGTACCCCCGAGACGGGACGCCCTGGCAAGCCCACTGCACTCCTCTCCAATGGATGCAACGATGTAACACCCATTTGAGTCGCAAGAAGGCCGGAGTCCTTAGACGATTGTCAAGAATTCAAAGGGTCTCCGTTGCTGTCGTGCGGTCTTCGATCGGTCTCGACAGCCTTGGCGCCCGCTTACCGGCACCGGCGCTTCCACCGGGCACCGCTGCTAACGCGCCGGCACCGGTCCACCGGGCGCGAACCGGCCACGCGGCAGGGGCTCAGAACAGAGATCTGCAAGAAGATCGTGGTCATCGGTTCGATGGTGGTGTGCTGCGCCACACTCGATACCTTCTCCTACCTCTGGATCGACCTGGACGGCTGGGCCGACCATACCGTCGAGCACCCCGGAACGGCACGGAACTCCGGTCACGGCGGGAGAGTACCGTGAGTCGATGGGCAGGCGCAGTGGCCACGGGCACCGCTCGGGCTGGTCGAGCGCCCGCAAGCGGCCGGTGGCACTCGCCGTCGGCCTTGCCCTCGGCTCGGTCGTATCCGCCCTCGTCGCCACGGCGTCGGCCGACGCCTCGGCCACGCCTCGCGTGGCGATCCGGCCCTCCCCCGGTTGTACCGGCACGGCGCCCGTCACCGGCAGGCAGACACTCACATTCGACGCCGACAACGACAACGGCTCCTATGCCGAGCAGGTCCCGACCACGGCGGTGTCGGGCAAGGCTCTCCCCGTCATCTTCGACCTCCACGCCTACGAGGAGCCAGGCCAATTCCAGGTGACGCTCTCGGGCCTCGGTACCTATGGGCAGACGCACGGTTTCGTGACGATCACGCCCTGGATCGACGGCCAGCACATTCCCCAGTGGCTCTCGAGCGTCGGAAGCAGGGACTTGGCCTGGTTCGGCCGCCTGCTCACCCACGTCGAAGCGACGGCGTGCGTCGACGAGAACCGGGTCTTCGTGACGGGCTACTCCAACGGCGCCTTCATGTCCTCGGCCGTTGCCTGTCAGTACTCCTCACGTGTCGCCGCCGTGGCCCCGGTGGCGGGTATCCAGGCCGATTCACCCTGCAAGACGACCCGGCCCGTCCCCGTCGTCGCCTTCCATGGCACGGCCGACCCCCTCGTCCACTACAACGGGACGCCGTCGAAGCAGGCCGAGGATCTGCCCGCCCCCAACGGCTCGGGCGAGACCGAGGCCCAGGAGGCCAAACAATTCGGGGTCAAGGGCGTCTTCCAGAAGGGACGTTCCATTCCCGAGCAGGCGGCAGCATGGGCGCGACGCAACGGCTGCTCGACCAGGATGAGGACCACGCCGATCGCCAGCCACGTCGCTCTGCTTTCCTGGTCGTGCCCCCACCACGCCGATGTGGAGCTGTTCCGGATAACGGGGGGCGGACACACGTGGCCGGGCAGCCAGGAGTCGGCGGACATCGCCTCCGTCGTCGGCCCCACCACCTTCGAGATATCGGCCGACGCCGAGATGTGGAGGTTCTTTCGTGGCCATCCGCTCAATTCGTCGGACTGATGACGCACCAGCTCCTGCAAAACGCTCAGGGGATGGCGCCAGTCGTCTTCTCCGGGGTATGCGCACTGCCCGCTGTCGATCCGCTCCTCGACCGTGGTCGCCAGTCGGACTTGTCGGCGTCCACCGCCCTTGCCCGGACGTCCCCGGTCGGGGCCGGTATGGCGTCGACCGACGCCGCTCGCTCGAGATCAGCGGCGTCCAGGGCGTCGTGACCTTCGACCGTCCCGTCTCGGACGAGCGACGTCGGCGTCCCCCCCGAGAACCATCGCTCAGCGTGCCGACCCACGGGATCGATGTACCAGCCCTCTTTCGTCGCTGTCGACGATGTTCCTCGTGGCCGATCCAACGCAACCCCTTGACGACTGACGTGACCTCCAAACGCTAGCGCAGCAGTGCCTCTGCCTATCGAGGCCGCAGAAGCCAGGGCCACGGCCGGGTCATGATGGGAGACGACCGTGGCTTGGAGGGTCCCGCTACCGCCGGCGTCTGGAACGGGAGATGCCACCGCGTGTCAAGGGTGTCGATCACGATGCCGGCGAGCGCGGAGGCCCCTGCCGGGGTGAGATGTACCCCGTCCGGCGTCCGTAGCGCGACCGGTTGCCCCGACACATCGACTCCGGACGCCACGAACTGTCCTGAGACGTTGCCGAGCACGGAGGTGGAGGAGACGTACAGGGTCCCGGGGAACGTCTCCGTCTGGCGCTGGAAGATCGTGTCCTCATGCTGCATGGCCGCGTTGAGTCCGGGATCGGCCATCGGGGGCATGCCGACCCACACCACCCGCGCCCCCGCATTCGTCGCCTCGCTCAGCACGGCATCGACCCGCTGGGCGTAGGCGGCGTCCCAGGCCGGGGTGCCGGGGACGGCGACGGCACCGTCGATGTCGAGGCCCTGGTCGTCATTGGCCCCGATGAACACCACGACGACCTGCGGGTGTTCAGTGGCGAGAAGGGTGGCGAGGGCGGCGGGCCAGTCGTAGAACGTCGCGTTCACCAGACCCGAGTCACCCATCGACGCCATCGTCGTGCGGGCCAGTCCCGTGGCGTCGAGCTGAGACTGGAGCTGGTCCCCGAGGTCGATCCCGAGGGAATCACCGATCTCGAGGACCCGCAGCGGCGACGTCACCGTGGGCAGGAGCGGCCGAACCTCAGGGTCGGGAGCGGCGGTTGTCGTCGCATTGGCGTGGTACGCGGACGCATGAGTGCGACGAGCGGCGGCACCCAGGTCAGCGGACAGGGGGCGACCCCCCGGGGCCCACACCACAACGGCCACAGCGAGAGCGACGACGACCGCGCCGGCGACAGGCACCAGGTGCGGCGGGAGTCGGGGCTCAGGACCGGACGACACACCAGAACGGGACGTGTGGCGCCACTGCATGCTTCCTTCACGACACAGGCGCCGCTGAGGTTGCCTTCGAGCCTCAGTTGTGCTCAGCGTTCACGATCTGCCGCCAGTAGCAAAGTTGCCGGTACTTCTCGCTCAGAGTCGTTGTCTTCTCGGTGGTCAGTTCGACATCGCCGACACCGGAGGGCTCGTTCGATTCGGGGTCGGAGAAGCGCATGAGCGACGAGGGGGCTCCCGCTCCCAGGTAGGAATCGACCCCCGGCACAAATCGTCTCATTGCTGTCCCCCCGTGACCCCGTGATGGATCCGTTGGTCTCCTCGACCTCAAGACAGCGTGCGTGTCCACCACCAACGGCGGCTCTCCGTCGAGCCAATATTGGGCCAATACGGGCGTTGCCGAGGGTTGGCGGCCGGCGAAGGGCGCCGGTCGGGTCGGCCCAGCCTGGCGCTCGGCCCGGCGACGGCGGGCGACCGGTCGAAAAGAACATGCTTGGTAGCATCTCTACGTGTCCGGTGATACGGGGGGATTCGACGAAAAGGGCTCGGACCGGCCCCTGCACGTCGTCGTGATCGACGATCACGAGGTTCTGCGCGCCGGGACGAGGCAGGTGCTCGAGACCACCGACGACATCGTGGTGGTCGGCGAGGCGGACACCTGGGATGCGGCCCTGGCCCTGATCGACGAATCGCGTCCTGACGTCGCCCTCGTCGATATCCAGCTCGCCGGACACAACGGGATCGATCTTGCCCGCCAGCTGTCCGTCGATCACCCGGAGACGCGCGTGGTGATCCTCTCCGCCTATGACGACGACGCCTTCGTCCGACGCGCCTTCGAAGCGGGTGTGGCCGGATACCTGTTGAAGACCATGCCCCGCGACGAGCTCATCAACGCCGTGCGTGCTGTCGGCCTGGGGACGACTGTGCTCGACCCCGCCGTGTCGACGCGCCTGGCAGGGACGAACACGCTGACGGAGCCCGCCGGTATGCCCCGGCTCACGCTCAGAGAGCAAGAGGTCGTCTCCCTTGTCGCCGAAGGTTTGTCCAACAAGGCCATCGCCGTCCGCCTGGGTGTGAGCACGCGCACGGTGGAAGGCCACGTCAATCACGTCTTCACGAAGCTCGACCTCGAGTCACGAACGGAACTTGTCCGCTACGTGTTGACCAACGGCCTCCCGGCGGGAATACAACGCTCTCGCGAGGGATGACTCCCGGGTCCGGATCCACCAACGACACACAAACGACTCGCCGGGACGAGGGTGATTCCACGTATGTCGAGACAGGTGATTCCACCTGCGCAGCCCATTCAGGTCTCCAGAAGGCCCATCAACCCTCGCCTTTTCGCCCGCATTCGTTGACGTACCCGCTGCCCCGGTAGAGAATTGCCGCCACAGGCGAACGGGGTCCCATGATGTGCGGGAAGGCACGATGACGCGAGGTGGCTGGCGGCCCTCGCCTCTCACGGTGGCTGTCACGCTCGTCGTGGCGGCGGCCACCGTGTTGGGGTTCGTGCTGACGAACCGCAGCGTGACCAGCCAGAACCAAGCTCTTCTCAAGAGCGAGACAACCCAGGCCGCCGAATACGTCTCGTCGATCGTCTCCACCGTCGGCGCACCGCTCCAGGCGCTGGCTTCGAGCGTCACGTTGACGAACGGGTCGCCGGCCGCCTTCGACGCGCAGGCGAAGGAGGTGGCGCAGACCCCGGCCTCGGTGATCCTGGCCCGCAAGACGAGCACGGGGTTCGTCGTCGTCGCCGCCGTCGGAGGAGGATTCGTCGTGGGACGGTCACCCGGGCCGGCGGTGGTGCGGACCCTCGAGAAGGCGGGCACCGACCTCACCCCGGGGCCCGTGCACTACGACGGGAAGACCACGACGCTGGGGTTCGCGCTCGGCCCACCTCTGGTCCCCACCGGCATGGCCGTCTTCGAGCAGCTGGAGCTCAGCCCGTTCCTGGCCATCACGGCCACGCAAGCAGCGCCCTTTCACGTCCTGCGGGCCGCCGTGTACGCATCAGAGGTGCCGACGAGGGATCAACTCATCCTGGCCAACACCCATTCGCTGCCCCTCGTCGGTCCGACGGCCGAAGCCTCGGTCACCGTCGGATCGACCAAGTGGTGGATCGTGGCCCTGGCCCGCAGTCCCCTCGCCGGTGGTTTCGCCAACGCCGCCCCCTTCATCATCCTCGGTGTCGGCCTGCTTCTGGCCCTGGCCATCGGCACCACCGTCGAGGCCCTCGTCCGGCGTCAGCGCTACGCCACCGACCTGGTGGCCGAGCGCACGGCCGAGCTCGACGCCTCCCATGCCGCCCTCGTCCGCAGCGAGAGGCTGTCGGCTCTCGGGGAGATGGCATCCACCATCGGCCACGAACTGCGCAATCCGCTGGCGGCCGTCATCAACGCCCACTTCATGGTCCGCCACACCCTCGGCTCGACGATCACGCCTGACGTCGACCGGCTCCTGGTGATGGCCGAGCGCCAGACGACCAGAGCCTCCACCCTGGCCGACAACCTGACCGCCTTCGTCCGGCAACGCGAGCCCGACCTGGTCCCGATCGACCTCGGCGTGATCGTGCACGAGGTGCTGGAGACCACTCCCCCGCCCCCCGGTATCGAGGTGACGGTCGACGTTCCACCGCTCACGCTCCGAGCCGACAGTGATCAGTTCACCCAGGTGCTCGCCAACCTGGTTGTGAACGGCTTCCAGGCCATGCCCGAGGGGGGCACCCTGCGCATCGAGGCCTCGAGGCGCGACGGCCACGTCGTGCTCACTGTCGCCGACTCCGGCGCCGGCGTCGACACCACCACGCTGGAGCGGGTCTTCGACCCGTTCTTCACCACCAAGGCCAGCGGGACCGGGCTCGGCCTGGCCATCGTGTCACGTATCGTCGAGGCTCACGGGGGGGACGTCTCGTTGTGCAACGGCTCGGCCGGTGGGGCGGTCGTCACCGTCCGGCTCCCCGTCGAGGCCAGTTCCGAGATGGCCCGTCGATGAGAAGGGTGGGCGTCACCCCGGGACGACAGGACACCCGGTGACCGGGGCACGCCCCGAGGGCGGATCGTTGCCCGCCCGCACGCGGCATGCCGACGTCCTCATCGTCGACGACGAAGCGGACGTGCGCCAATCGGTGTGCGACATCCTGCGGACGTCGGGATTCAGCGTGGTCGAAGCCGAGGACGGCGCCGTCGCCTTCGGCCTTCTCCGGGACTACCTGTACGGCCTGGTCCTGCTCGACATTCGGATGCCCAAGCTCGACGGCGTGGCCCTCATCGAGGCGTTGACCGACCTGCCCCCGGTCGTCGTCCACTCGGCCTTCATGGTGAGCGTCAGTGAGCGTGCGCGGCTCGGCGACAAGGTGGTCCGCTATCTGCACAAGCCCGTCTCACCCCAACAGCTTCTGAGCGCCGTTCAAGGCGTCCTCGGGACCGGCCCCGTCACGTAGGTCCGCTCCCGCCGTCTCGTCAGCGGGCGTCGTCAACCGATGTCGGCCTCCTCGAACACGACGGGTGCCTCGAACGCTGCCCGGCGCGAGGCACGCCGGAACGTCGCCAGCATGGCGGGACCGACGAGAAGGACGCCGACGAAGTTGGTGATGGCCCGTCCCGTGTCCCACCCGAACGATGTCGTGGCGTCGAACACCAGATAGCGGTGCACGTTGGTGGCAAGGGCCGCACCGGGGAGATAGGCCACCGTGCTCTGCGGGTCCAGGGCGAACGGCCAGAACGAGAGGTTCAGCATGAATCCGAAGAAGTAGGCCGCCACCGCGCCGTAGAGAGCCAGCATCAGGACCTCACGTCGTCCCCTCGCCGGTGGGAGAAGCCCGGCGAACAGCCCTACCCAGGCGCACCCGAACATCTGGTACGGCATCCACGGCCCCACCCCTCCGGTGATGAGGGCCGAGGCGAAGAGGGTGGTGCACCCCAGCGTGAAGCCGAAGCCGGGGCCGAAGACGCGTCCGGCGATCACGAGCGTGAAGAAGACGGTCTCGATACCCGCCGTACCCGCGCCCAACGGGCGCAGCGCCGCGCCGATGGCCGACAAGACCCCGAGCATGGCGATCGCCTTGGCGTCGATGCCGCCGTCGGCGATCTCGGCGAAGACGACGACCAGGACGAGGACGAGAAGGACCCCGAACATGAGCGGGGCCATGGCGTTGTCGCCGAACGTCCCCGGCGCGACCACGAACGGCCACAGAAAGGCCACGAACCCGATGAACGACGCCATCACGATGGTCACTCGTGACCGCATCCCGACCCGGATGGCGACGGCCCCCCTCACCATGGGGCCACGTCCGTCACCATCACGACGCCTCGGCGACGGCGCTTCTGAGCTGGTCCATCGTGAGGTAGCGCAGGGGAGCCATGATCTTCGCCACTTGAGGAGCGAACGCCGGTGACGACCCCACCACCTCTTCCGTCGGGCCGTCGGCGACGATGTCGCCCTCGGCCATCACGACGACCCGGTCGGCGGCGGCGGCCACGAATTCGACGTCGTGGGTGGAGATCACGATGGCCCGCCCCTCCGACGCCAGGACGTCGATGATCTCGATGAGGGTCCGTTTGGCTCGATAGTCGAGGCCGCGGGTGGGCTCGTCCAACAGGACGACTCGGGGGGCGGCGGCCAGCTGGAGGGCGAGGACGAGCGACAGGCGTTGACCTTCGGAGAGGTCACGGGGGTGCGTCGTGTCGGGGATCCCCGGTGCCAGGCGGTCGAGCAGGGCCCGGGCACTCTCATGGGTGGCGTCCGCCGACTCCCGGTCAGCCTGGGCGCACTCCTGGGCCACGGTGTCGAGGTAGAGGAGGTCGGCCGGGGTCTGGGGCACGAGGCCGACGAGCCGACGCGCCTTGGCCGGCGGGACCGACCCGGGATCGAGCCCACCGACGTCGACGGTGCCCGCTTGGCGCTCGCCCGACCCCTGAAGCGCCCACAGCAGTGAGGACTTCCCCGAGCCGTTGCGCCCCATGAGCGCCGTCACCTCCCCGCCCCAGAGTTCGAGGTCCACCTGACACACGGCCACGACCGGCCCGTAGCGCACGACGATCTTGCGGGCCGAGAGCAGCGTCCCGCTCCGACGTCGGGCCACGGAGCGAGGAGGCGCGACGATGATGCGACCGGTGACCGCGGCGCGCAGAGGGCCGGCCCGACGACGGGCGTCGCGCACCGACATGGGCAGCGGATGCCAGTCGGCCAGTCGGCCGAGCTCGACCACGGGGGGGGCGACCTCGGTGGAGGCGAGCATCTCGGCCGGGAGCCCGGAGCGCACCGATCCGTCGCCGCGCACCTCGATGACGGTGTCGGCGTACTGGATCACCCGCTCGAGCCGGTGCTCGGCCAGGACGACGGTGACCCCGAGATCATGGACCAGCCGGGTGATGGCGGCCAGGACCTCCTCGGCCGCGGTCGGGTCGAGAGCCGACGTCGGTTCGTCGAGGACCAGGACGCGCGCGGATGGGCGGTCAGCACCGAGCCGATAGCCACCCTCTGTTGCTGACCCCCCGACAGCTCGTGCAGGGCTCGACGGCGCAGGTCGGCGATGCCGAGAAGGTCGAGCGTCTCCTCCACCCGCTTGCGCATGATGTCCGGCGGGACGGCCAACTGCTCCATGGCGTAGGCGAGCTCCTCTTCCACCGTGTCCGTGACGAAGCCGGCGAGCGGATCCTGGCCCACCACGCCGACGGCATCGGCCAGCTCGCGCGGTGGATACGTCCTCGTGTCGCGGCCGTCGACGGCGACCCGACCCGATAGGGTCCCGCCGGTGAAGTGCGGGACGAGGCCGTTGATCGCACCGAGAAGCGTCGACTTGCCGACTCCGGTCCGTCCCACCACCAGGGCCAATTCTCCTTCGTCGATCCGGAGATCGACGTCTCGCACGACAGGAACGGTGGCGTCGGCGTAGGTGATGCTCACGTGGTCGAACTCGATCACGGCGTCACTCCGGCTCGGCGCGATGACCGTGGGCCCAGAGAGACAGCGACAGGCTCGGTGAGCGCACCGGTCGGCGCACCGGTCGGCGCATCGGTCGTCGCGGGGGCCCGGGCACCGGCCGACGGGGTGGGCGGCGCCTGCGAACGAAGCACCGGCGGGGCGGCGAAACCGGCGACGGCGGCCACGAGAATGGCCAGGGCGGGAACGAGGGGGAACGTCGGCCAGGCGAGGGGATCGGTCGACGGGGAGAGGCCCGTGGCGCTGACGCCGATTCCGGCCACCAGGATCAGGGCCGGACACATCCCGCACAGCGCCACCGTCCATTCCGGCGCCTCCCACGGATCCGGTCGGTACCGACTGCGGCGCACCTGGCGGCCCCCGAGGAGCAGACCGAGGCAGCACAGCACGGTGCCTCCGGCGAAGGCGGGGATCGCACCCACGCCCAGAGACGAGCCGTCGAGGAGGCCGTAGGCGCCCACACAGAGGCCGCACATGCCCGTGATCATGAGCACGCCGGTGGTCCGCCGGGTTCGCGGTGACGCCCGCCCGGTGCGGCCGTAGCCGCGCGAGTCCATCGCCGCCGCCAGCCGCAGGGAACGCTCCAGCGAGTCCTCGAGCACCGGGATGGCGATGCTCCGCAGGGCGTGGAAGCCACCCGACGCCCCTCCCCGGAGTTTGCGGGCCCGGCGGACCCTCTGCACACTCTCCACCAGTTGCGGGGCCACACTCAACGACACCACCACCGCCACTCCGAGCTCGTAGAGGGCCCCGGGCAGGACACGCAGCGCCCGCTTCGGATTGGCCAATGTGTTGGCGGCACCGAGACAGCACAGCAGTGTTGCCAGTCGCAGACCATCATCCAATGCCCCGACCGTGCCTTCGAGGGTGACGGGGCCGCCGAGTTGCACCCCGCTGGCCCACGACGGCAGGGGGACGTGGGGCAAGGTGAAGAGCACCGTCACACCGTGGGTCTCGACGTCACCGCCGAAGACCGATCGGAAGACGACACGGATGGCCACGACGGTGAGGGCGAGGAACAGGTAGTACTTGAAGGCCCGGGCCCACGGCGCGTCGGTGCGACGGTTGGCCACCACCAGCGCCAGCACCCCGAGGACCAGGAACAGCAGGATGGGATTGGTGGTGTGACTGACGGCCGCCGCCAACCCGACGGCCCAGATCCACCAGGCCACGGGATGAAGGGTGCGTGGCACCCGGTGGCCGTCCTCCAACGTCTCGCGAAGAGTTGAGACGGCGGACACCGGTCAGCCGGCTCGGCGCCGACGCCACGCCACGACACAGGCGGCCGCGGCCAGAGCCAGGACGACGCCGGCACCAGCGAGAACGGGTGCGGGCGATCCCGCTGTCTGCCCCTCGCTCGCCACCGGCGCGGCATCGACGATCCTCGACGTCGATGATCGACCCTGCCCCCGGGGCGCCGAGCTGGTGGCCGACGTCGTGGGTGTCGTCGGACGCGGTGTGGTGGTGGACGAGACCGCGTGTGAGCCTGGGCCCGTCGTGCCCACGTCCGTCCTCGACGACGAGGACGCGCCCGACGCCGGGGACGGTCCTGCGCCGGGGCTCGGCGAGGACGGGCCCGGAGAACCTTGGGGGGCGGTACTCGTCGGCACCGTGGTCGTCGGTGCCGTGGTCGTGGGTGCCGTGCTCGTGGTGGTGCCCGACCCCGAGGTGTTGGTGGCCCGTACCGAGCTCGGTGAGAACGTCGGCTGCCCGTCGGGGCCGATGTCGGTCGATCCGAACGTCCACGCGTCGACGCTGCCCGGTGGGGGTCGGTAACTCATCGCACCCTGCTGGCTGTAGGTCCATGTGTCCTGGCCGACGTCGGCGTGCCAGTACGCCCAGTAGGCATCCGGCGGAGGGGTCGTGATGCAGGATTCGTCGGCCGGCGGCGGGTCGTCGTCGATGCGACAGACGAAGCCCGGTCCGTCCTGCGTGTCACCCGCTGTCGTATACCCGGCCGCATGGAGGGCGTGGTACCCGTTGGTGATGGTGGCGTCGCACCCGCGTTCGATGTCGCCGCCCCAATGGGTGAAATCGACGACGACGATCACCCCTGTCGTGGTGCTGCAATCGCCGATGGGGTTGGCGCTCGCCACGGTGGCCGAGCCCATCGACACGACCAGACCGGCCGCCGTCACCGCCACCACCGACACGGCGACGGCGAGCCGGGCCCTCAGCTCGACGGGCACGTCAGCCTGGGCAGACCGGGCCGCAGTGTCTGCGCCTCGAGGGGGAACGCCACTTCGGCCGCACCGGGAACGGCCTGCACGGAGGCGAGCATGTTCGGTCCCTTCTCCCCCGGGAAGATGTACGCGCCCCGGTGGCTCGCCTTGGCCGAACACCCGAGCTGGAACGTCTCGAGGGCCGTCGGGGGCGTCCCCCCGCTCTGGGTGAAGGCCGGGTTGGTGAGCTGGCCCAGGGCCACCAGCGCCTGGATGACCTCGCCGGTGGAGTCCGGATCGGGTGACTGGCTGGAGGCACCGATGAGCCCGAAGCCCCCGTCGGTGTTCTGGGCCGACTCGAAGAAGGTGGTGATGGCATGGTTCTCGGTGGTATCCACCGCACCCTGGGCCACCAGGCCCTCGGTGGCCAGCGACGTCGAGTTGGTGTCGGGCCCGGTGAAGGTACCGGGGTCGGGCGCAGGGCACGGTGTCCCCAGATCCGATCGGTACGACTCCCACCCGCCATCGCTGCACTGCTGATCCTGGAGCCACGTCACGCCGGCCGCGTTGGACATCCCCGCATTGGCCAGGGCCATCAGCGACAGGCCCTGGCGGAAGGCTCCGTCGTAGGTTGGATCCTGGGCGCCGAACAGTCCGGCGTCGGACCCCGTCGTCCGTTGCGTGTTCACCAGACGCTGCACCAGGTTGTTCGACGCGCCCGTCCCCCCGAACTCCTTCGGATTGTCGCCCATGGCCTGCGCCGCCAGGATGACGTAGGCCAGCGATCCGGCGTCGTCGACGCCACCGGGACTGACGTACGACTCGAAATGCTTCTTCAGCCACGTGATGGCGGCATCGGCCTTGTGGCCGCCGACGCCCGAGGCCGCGAAAGCGAGCACGGCCTGCACCGTCGCGCTCGGATCGGCCTTACCGGCGGTGATGATGTCCCCCCCGGGGCTCAACTGACGTCCGATCCAGCCGGCGCCGACCTGCGCCGCACCAGCTGATCCCGCCGGCGCAACCGACGCTCGGGCCGGCGACGCCGACGCTGGCACGGTCGTGCCCACTGCTGCTGCCAGGATCAGGAGACCGGCGGCGGATGCCCGCCGAACGAATGACGACATGATGCTTCCTCTCCCGGGTACCGGAGGCCCGGGAGGCGCAAACTGGCGCCCAGACGGGTCCCAGTCACCGTGCCTCTCGACGGTTGATTAGGAGCCACCATCGGCAGGTATCCCGGCTTACGAGGACAGTGTCCCCGTCTACGGTTGCGGGCCAGCGCCGGACTTTGACCGGACTTCCCCTGATCGACAGCGGGCGACGATTTTGCGCCGCCGGCGACACCTTACCCACGTCGTCGCCGTCGGTGCCACCGATTCGGTGGTCAGGGGGCGACTCACGGCTTCACCGCTCTGATGTGGAGGAACATCGGCACGCGCCGCCAGCGCTCGAGCGGCGGCGTCGGCGCCTCGGGTACCGGCTCGCGGATGCACTCGATCACGAGGCCGGCCCGCTCGAGCGCCCGGGAGTAGTCCTCGAGGGCGTAACTCCAGCCGCGGAACGTCATGGTGAGGCCGGCGCGCGCCTCGACGGCTTCGAAACGCCGGCGGCCGAAGTAGGTGCCCGTGGCCACGAAGGGGGCGTCCGGTGCGGGACCGTCGAAGTGACCGGTGTTGGCCATCGGATGGGTGACGCAGAGACAGAAACGCCCGCCGCTCACGAGGATGCGCGACGCTTCGGCCACCGCCGCCTCCATGGCGTCGATGTCCATGAGCGAGTTGTAGGCGACGACGAGGTCGCAGCTGGCGGCGGCCAGGGGCAGGGCGGCGGCGTCGGCCCGCAGATAGGACCCGCCGGGATCAGACTGCCGGGCGTGCCCGAGCAGCGTCGGTGACAGGTCGAGGGCCACGGTCCGATGGCCGCGGTCACGCAGGTCGCGCGTGACCCGACCCTCCCCGCAGCCCACCTCGACGGTCCTGATGCCGGGCGGCGGGACGATCGCCTCCAGGAAGGGGCGACGGTAGGACCAGTAGGCGTCGTGGCCCTCGGTCCGGGCCCACCGGATCCAGTTGCCCGCTTCCTCCTCCCATTCGCTCCGGGCCGCCATCGACCCACGGTAGACGCCGCCGTGCCTGATTTGGCCGAGTGTTGACCGGGCGGAGGGGAGGCATTGGCGCCGCTCCCGCAGTCTGTGTTGGGCAGGGTCCGGTCTGTCGCCAGGCACGGAACATCCACTCTCCGGGGGAGCAGAACGCCACGTGTGGTTCGAGACGATGACGACACGAGGCGACAGCACACCGATGACGGAACGGGGTTGGGGCCCCACCGTCGTTCTCTGCGTCGCCATTCTCCTCACCGCCGTCGTCGTCGTGGTGGCGAGACCCCTCACGGCCGGCGCCGCGCCGGGCCGCGCCCACGCCGACCGGAAGACCGCCGTCGGCCGCGCCGCCCGCGCCGGCCAGGTGGCGCCCGGCGTGATCACCTCGCCCAACTGGTCGGGCTATGTCGCCTACCCCGAATACGGCGACAACGGCGCCTTCACCCAGGTCAGTGCCGAGTGGACCGAGCCCGCCGTCACCTGCCCGAAGGCCGATGCCTGGACGCTGTTCTGGGTCGGGTTCGACGGGTGGCCCTCCACTGAGCCCGCCGTCGACCAGTCGGTCGAGCAGGGGGGGTCGTCGGCCCAGTGCGTGAACGGGGTCCCCCACTACAGCGCCTTCTACGAGATGTTCCCGTCCGATGCCGTCCAGCCGATGTTCTCCATCAGCGCCGGCGACCAGATCTACGCCGACGTCGTCTACTCGGCCACCACCGATCAGTTCCTCATCACCGTCACCGACCTGACGACGGGTCACGCCAACAGCGAGACCGAGGTGGAGTCCTGCCCCACCGGCTTCGCCTGCGGCCGCACGTCGGCGGAATGGATCGCCGAGTCACCGTCGCACTTCGGCACCCACACCTATTTCCCGCTGGCCAACTACACGAAGATCCTGTTCACCGAGGCAACGGCGGCCAACGCCCAGAGCTCGGGTCCGATCTCCGACGGATACTGGGAGGACTCGGGCATCGAGAGGAAGGCCGGCCCGGCGCAGGCCCTGGCCGAGGTCTCGCCCCTGAAGAACTCGGGATACGTCTTCTCCGACGTATGGAGGCTGCACTAACAGCCGCTGCCGTAGCCTCGTCCTCCGTGGTGGGTCACGGGGACACGGGTGGGGCTCGCCTTCGCTGACCGTCGGGACCTCGCTGCACCGGTGGCGGCGGGGGCCGGCTGGATCGGTTTCGCCGGCTACGTCCTCTGGCAGGGCACCGGCCCCCCGCTCATCTGGACGGACACGACGTCCTACGCCATCGTCGCCGGGCACCCCCTGCTGAGCACGGGCTTCTGGGCCGGCCAGCGCCCGCCCGTCGTTCCCTTGCTCCTCAAGATGGTGAACTCGAGCTACGCCTTCACCGATCTGCAGTCGCTGATCGCCGTGGCCGCCTGGGGGTTTCTCGCCTTCACCGTCGGGCGGATGGTCTCCCCGGGGTGGCGGCGCCTCATCGCCGTCTGGACCGTCCTGGCCTTCGCCACGTCGACACCGATCGTCCTGTGGAACCGCTCCGTGCTCTCCGAGTCGCTGTCGCTCAGCCTCCTCGCCCTTCTCGTGGCCGCCGTCATCTGGGCGGCGCGCCGGCTCACCTGGCCACGGGTGGCCGCCGTGGCCCTCACCGCCCTGGCCTTCGCCGCCACCCGCGACACCCAGGTGTGGACGGTGGCCATGCTCGGCCTCGCCACCGGCGCCGCCGCTCTCGTCGGCGCCGTCCGCCGGCGCCGTTTCCCGCGGCGGATGGGCGTCCTCGCCCTGAGCCTGCTGGCCGCCGCCGGAGCAACGGGGTGGGACGTCGTCCACACCGGTCGATCGGAGCAGAACCTGGAGCACGTCCTGTACGTCCGTGTCTTTCCCTTCCCCCGGCGCGTCGCCTGGTTCGCCGCCCACGGCATGCCCGATGCCCGGTGGATCGACACCGTGGCCGCCCGCACCGCCCCCCCGAGCCCCGGCGCCGCCACCGTGGTGGGGTCCGAGCAGCTCGTCGGACCCCGGTTCACCTCCCTCGAGCACTGGATGGTGACCAAGGGAGAGTCCGCTTATCTGCTGTGGCTCGTCACCCATCCCCTGTTCGTCGTCACCGAGCCCCTCGCCCGCCCCGAGCGCGCCTTCAACTTCGCCAACGGCAGTCTCACCTTCTACGCGGCCCCGACGCGCGTCGATTCACCCCTGTCCGACCTGCTCTGGCCGGCGTGGTGGTGGATGCTGCCCATGACGGTGGTGGCCGTCGGTGCCGCCGCCGTCACCGGCGCGTGGCGCGAGAACAGCTGGCGGGCGGTCATCGTGCTCGGCCTCGTGGGGGTCGTCACCATCCTCGTCGCCTGGAACGGCGACGGCGAGGAAGTGGCGCGGCACACGGTGGAGGGTCTGGCCGAGGTACACCTCTGCGTCCTCATCGCCGCCACCGTCGGCGTGCTCACGGTCATTCCCCGGCGGCGCCGGCCCCCTGGAGCGGGCCGCGACCCTGTCAGATCACCGGCGATGGAGCAATGAGCGGGTGCGGGGGACCAGGCCGATCGTCGGTCGGCGCAGGAGGACGTACAGCATCGGGAGCCCGGCGCGCGCCCGCGGGAGACGGCGGTAGTGCGTGCGCAGGATCTCGTCGAGGCGTCTCCCGAAGCGTTCGTCGTCGGCATCGAGTCGGAGACCGAGACTGTCGCGGAGGCGCCGGTCGAGGGTGGTGACAGCCAGGACGCGACCGACGCGCACGACCGGCGCCGGGACGCTGCGGTGCTCGAACCACAGGATGTGCCGGGCCAGGGTGCGGCCCGTCTCGCCGACGCCGAGCAGGCCGCTGTCCATCATGGCCCCGAGATAGTCGGCGAACGCCGGTCGGTCGGCCGGGAGGATCTCGGCCGGGATGCCGAGGAAGCGGGCGAATGCCACCATGTCGGCGTAGTAGGCGTCGCCGTCGGCCCCCGACAGCGGCCGCACCCAACGCTCGTAGGCCACGGCGGCCGAATCGACCAGCGTGGCCCAGACCCACAGCAGCAGCGCCGTGTCGTGGGCGGTGTAGGTGTCAGCGCCGCCGGCCACGGTCCCGTTGATGTGATCGTGGGTGGCGTAGATCTGACGCGCCGCCGCGCGCGCCGTCGGGGTGGGTCCGAAGACCAGGCGGAGGCCGGTGTCGACGGTGACCCAGGCGCGCCGCCAGGGTCGGCTGCGGAACTGGCTGTGGTCCTCCACGCCGGCGGCCACCTTGGGGTGGGCCACGTCCATCACCAGCGCGCGCTGGATCATGAGGGCGGTGACGGGCTCGGCCACCACCCGCCGCAGCATGCTGTCGCGCCCGAGGGGGGTCACCGCCATCGGGTCGAGGCTCCCGAGCGACGGGTGACCGGCTGACCCCGGTGAAGCGCTCGAGGTCATGTCGGCACCGTCCTCAACGCGCCCGGGGGTTCCTCCACATGGGCCACACCGTGGGGCCGCCGAAGGGCAGGGGGATCTCCCCCGTCACCTCGAAGCCGTGCCGACCGTAGAAGGCGATGTTGGCGTGCTTCGAGGACTCGAGGTACGCCGGGACCCCTTCCGAGTCGCACCGGTCGAGGACGGGGGCGAGCAGCGCCGAACCGATCCCCCGGCCCTGGGCGGCCGTGCGCGTCCCGAGCACCCCGAGATACCAGTGCGGCTCCTTCGGGTGCAGACGCTCGACGTGATCGAGGGTCCGCACGGCCCGGATCGAGTGGCGGCCGAGGGCCCGGAACATGTCGGGGAGGTACCGGAGAATGGTGGTGGGCGGGATGATGGCGTGACCCGGGGGGGCCCACAGGGCGCCGCCGGCCCGGTCGGACGTGGTCCAGACGGTGGCGAGCCGGAGATAGTGGGCCCGGAGCTGGACGCTGAAGAGCCGGGCCAGGCGACGCGCCCGGCTGTCCTCGTCGCGCAGGATCCACGACATCACGGGGTCGTCCCAGAAGGCGTCGGCCAGGGCCTCGGTCAGGGCGGGGAGATCGGCGCCGGTGGCCGTCACCACCACCGGTGTCCTCGGAGCCGGGTCCCCAGGGTGCGCCTCCACCGCCGGCGAGCCTAAGCCACAGACGCGAGAAGCCCCCACCCAGGGGTGGGGGCTGCTCGGACTCTGGGGATTATGGAGTCTGGGGTTTGGGACAGAGGCTGTCCGAGTAGACGATCGGCATCGGGCCCCCGGACTTGAGCCCCCCGGGCACAACACCCCCACAATGGCGAGCCGGAACGGGGCACCGCGACGGGGAGTAGGAAGGGTGCGTGGAACTCGACGCCCTCAAGGTCACCCGCTACGAGGTGGCCGACGCCGTGGCCACCATCACCCTCGTCCGCCCCGAGCGCTTGAACGCCTGGACGGGGCGGATGCACACCGAGTACCGGGCCCTCCTGGCGTGCGCGGCGGGCGATCCCGCCGTCCGCGTCATCGTCGTCACGGGGGCGGGGCGGGGGTTCTGTGCCGGCGCCGACACCCGTGCCCTCGAGGGCCACGTCGAACGGGGCGGCTACGACGCCGGCACCGGGCCCGACCTGGCCCGGCCCGGGTACGGGGTCCGTCCCGAGTTCGACGCCGACTTCGCCTACCACTTCGGGATCCCGAAACCGGTCATCGCGGCGGTCAACGGACCGGCCGCCGGGGTCGGCTTTGCCCTCGCCTGCTACTGCGACCTGCGCTTCGCCGCCTCGGGGGCCAAGCTCACCACCGCCCACGGCCGCCTCGGCCTGCCGGCCGAGTACGGCCTGTCGTGGCTCTTACCCCGCCTCATCGGGCTCACCCGGGCGGCCGACCTG
Organism: uncultured Acidimicrobiaceae bacterium; assembly: GCA_963848355.1. Lineage (GTDB taxonomy): Bacteria > Actinomycetota > Acidimicrobiia > Acidimicrobiales > UBA8190 > CAWKDG01. The sequence goes on along the minus strand of CAWKDG010000012.1, from coordinate 2,189,256 downwards.
CTGCTGTCGAGCCGGGTCGTCCTGGCCGAAGAGGCGGCCGCCCTCGGGCTCGTGAACGCCGTGGAGGAGCCGGAGGATCTCCTGGCCGCCACCTACACCTACGCCCGCACGCTGGCCACGGGGGTCTCCCCGGCGTCGATGGCCGCCACCAAGGTCCAGATGTACCTCGACCTGCACCGTGACGCCGCCACCGCCGTGGAGGACGCCGCCGATCGCCTCGCCGTCATGATGACGGGCCCCGACTTCGGCGAGGGCGTGGCCGCCCTGACCGAGCGCCGGGTCCCGCACTTCGGCGATCCGCCTCCGGGGCCGTCGTCCCCGTAGGGCGAGGCCCGGATGGTGAGACTGCCCGTATGGTGAAACCGATGGAGACCGCTCGCCGCCGCCCGGGGACGGAGCTGGCCGCCGGCGTGGTCGAGGCCGGGCTCTACGCCACCGATCCGCACCCGCTCTTCACCCGTCTGCGGGCCGAGGCCCCGGTGGCGTGGAACGAGGAACGCCGCTTCTGGGCCGTCACCACCCACGCCGACGTGAGTGCTATCGGCTTCGACCACGAGACGTTCTGCGCCCGCCGGGGGATCCTGGTCGACGAGATCGGTGTCACCTACGAGTCGCCGCCGACGATGATGCACACCGATCCCCCGGCCCACACGCGCTACCGCCGCCTCGTGCAACCGGGCTTCAAGCCGTCGGTCGTCCGGGCCCTCGAACCGGCCATCCGCGCCCGCGCCCGTGACCTCGTCGCCCGCCTCGACGCCGGGGCGCCCGTCGACGTCGTCCAGGACCTGTCGGTCCCCCTGCCCCTGCAGGTGATCAGCGAGATCATGGGCCTGCCGGTGGAGGACTGGGAGCGCTTCTACGAGTGGTCCGAGGCCGTGATCCCCGGCGCCACCGACTGGCCCGAGGAGCGCCGCAACCGGCTCCAGGGCGAGATGATCACCTTCCTCGTCGACCTGACCGAAGAGCGGCGGGCCCGTCCGCGCCACGACGTCCTCACCGAGCTGGCCCGGGCCGAGATCGACGGGGACCGGCTCTCCGACGCCGAGCTGGCCATGTTCCTCGTCCAGCTCCTCGTGGCCGGGAACGAGACGACGCGGAACCTGATCTCGGGCGGTCTCGTGGCTTTCGCCGAGACGCCGGGCCAGTGGGAGCGGATGGCCGGCGACCGGGCCCTCGTCGCCGGCGCCGTCGAGGAGATGCTGCGCTGGACGACCCCGGTGGTCTCGTTCATGCGGACGGCCACCCGCGACACCGAGCTGTCCGGCGTCCCCATCGCCGAGGGCGAGCCCGTCCTCATGGTCTACGCCTCGGCCAACCGCGACGAGGACGTCTTCGGGCCGACGAGCGGCGCCTTCGACGTCGCCCGCCACCCCAACCCGCACATCGCCTTCGGCAACGGTCCCCATTTCTGCCTGGGCGCGGCCCTGGCCCGGCTGGAGGGGCGGATCGTGCTCGAGGAGCTCCTCGATCGCTTCGGCGCCGTCGAGATCGCCGGCGCCGTCGAGCGCTCCGGGTCGTCGGTGATCGCCGGCGTGCGGCGGGCCCAGCTCGCCTTCGCCGCTGCCTGAGTTTCAGTGCACCCTGAGACGTGTCAGTCGTCGGCCGTGGTCTCGACGAGGAGTTCGGCGAACTTCTCCCGAGCCGCCGCCCGTCGGGTGGGGACGTGCTCGGTGGGGACGTCGACCGGGGCGTAGCCCTTCAGCACCTGACGGGCCACCGTCACCTTGTGGACCTCGTCGGGGCCGTCGTAGATGCGCGCCGCGTGCGCGGCGCGGTACATGTGCTCCAAGGGCAGGTCGGTGGAGAAGCCGAGCGAGCCGTGGGCCTGGATGGCCCGGTCGATGACATTGTAGAGGACTCCGGCGCCGTAGTACTTGATCATGGCGATCTCGACCCGCGCCGCGGCCGGTCCGTCGCGGTCCATCTTCCACGCCGCCTGCAGCGTCATGAGACGCGCCGCGGTCATCTCGGCCATCGAGTCGGCCACCCAGGACTGGACCATCTGCTTGTCGGCCAGCAACGACCCGTGGAGATAGCGCGAGACGGCGCGCTCGCAGAGCATGTCGAAGGCGCGCCGGGACTGGCCCAACCAGCGCATGCAGTGATGGATGCGTCCCGGCCCCAGCCGCATCTGGGCCAGGCGGAACCCCTCCCCCTCGTGGCCGACGAGGTTGTCGACCGGGACGCGGACGTCGCGGTAGACGATCTCGGAGTGGGCGCCGATCTTCCCGAAATGAGGGGTCGGGTCCTCCATGGTGGGGACGTCGCGCACGACGTCGACCCCGGGCACGCCGGTCGGGACGACGATCATCGAGCACCCCTGGTAGGGATGGACATCCGGGTTGGTCACGCACATGACGATGAGGAAGTCGGCCACGCTCCCGTTGGAGGTGAACCACTTGTGGCCGTTGATCACCCACTCCTCGCCGTCGCGCACGGCCGTCGTCCGGATGAGGGTGGGATCGGCCCCGGCTCCGGGCTCGGTCATGGAGAAGGCGCTGCGCAGGGTCCCGTCGAGCAGCGGCTGCAACCACTTCTCGCGATGGTCCTGACGACCGGACTGCTCGATCCCGATGGCCAGGAGCTCGGCGTTGCCCGAGTCCGGCGCGTTGTTGCCGAAGACGAGCGGGCCCAGGAACGAACGCCCCAGGATCTCGTGGAGCAGGCCCAGCTTCACCTGGCCGAAGCCCATCCCCCCGAGCGCCGGCGGGAGGTGGGCGGCCCACATCCCCTGGCGCTTCACCTCCTCCTGGAGCGGTCGCATGACCCAGGCCAGATCGCCGGTGCCGAGATCCAGGGTCTCGAGGGGGAGGACCTCCTCGTCGACGAAGGCCCGCGCCCACAGAAGCTTGGCCTCGTACTCCGGCTCCGTCTCGAAGTCCCAGCCCATGCGATTGCCTCCTCGCGGCCGACGCCCGCTACCGTGGGCCGATGCCCGGCGACGCGCCTCTGACCCCCACGCGTAGCACCGTCTCCCTGCGGGCGCCCGTCGACACCTGTCCCGTCGTCCTCCCCGCTCCGCCCGATCGGCGCGCGGCGCGCCGTCTCATCGCCGCCGCCGCCGGGGCCCTGCTCGACGAGCACCGCCCTCTCGGGGCCGAGGAATTGGGGGCCCTGGCCGTGGTCCCCGACGAATCGGTGACGGCACTGGCTTCGCTCGCCCACGAGGTGCGCCTGGCCTGGTGCGGGCCCGAAGTCGAGGTGGAGGGGATCCTCTCGGCCAAGACGGGGGGCTGCCCCGAGGACTGCCACTTCTGCGCCCAGTCGTCGCGCTTCGAGACGCCGGTGAAGGCGACGCCCTTCCTCGACACGGCCGAGGTCCTGGCCGCCGCGGCCGAGGTGCAGGCGGTGGGGGCGACGGAGTTCTGCATCGTCCTCGCCGTGCGCGGTCCCGACCGGCGCACGCTCGACCGGATCCTCGAGCTCGTTCCCCTCGTGCGCCAGACGACCGGCCTGAACGTGGCCGTGTCGGCCGGGATCCTCACCGACGACCAGGCCCGACAGCTCGCCGCCGGCGGCGTCCATCGCTACAACCACAACGTCGAGACGGCCCGGTCCTTCTTCCGGCGCGTCGTCACCACCCACACGTGGGAGGAGCGGGCCGAGACGTGCAGGCTGGTGTCGGCCCACGGAATGGAGCTGTGCTGCGGTGCACTGGTGGGGATGGGCGAGAGCGCGGCCCAACGCGTCGAGCTGCTCCTGCAGCTGCGCGACCTCGCCCCCACCGAGGTCCCCGTCAACTTCCTGAACCCCCGTCCCGGGACCCCGTTCTCCGACCTCCCCGTCGTCGATGCCTGGGAGGCGATCCGCTGGATCGCCCTGTTCCGTCTGGCCCTTCCCGGGGTGATCCTCCGCTACGCCGGCGGGCGCGAGGTGACGCTGCGCGACCTGCAGGCCATGGGGATGACGTCGGGGATCAACGCCCTGATCGTCGGGAACTACCTCACCACCCTCGGGCGGTCGACCGACGAGGACCTGCGGATGCTGGCCGACCTCAAGATGCCGGTGGGGGCGCTCACCGGCGCCCTCTGAGGGTGCGGGTCCCGGTGGGCTGAGGCCGCCATGGCGCCCGGCTCGTTCTGTTGCGGCTGCGGGCGTCCGACGTCGGACTGCGCCGGATGCGGGCGCGAGCTCGACCCTCCCCGGTTCTGTCCCTCCTGCGGGCGGCGGATGACGGTGGCGGTAACGCCGGGGGGGTACTCGGCCCGGTGCCGCGATCACGGACCAGTCACCCTCTGTTGAGCCAGTGAGTTCGTGTGTCAGCGGGGCGGGTCCCAACGCATGTGGACGTCGGGTTGCCCCTCCTCGTTGTCGGCGCCGTCGGTGAGGATGAGGTCGCGCCATCCGTGGGAGGCGTAGAGGGCCCGGGCCCGGGTGTTGCGCTGGAACACCCAGAGGTCGAGCCCCGTCGGGACCACGTCCTTGGCCCATGCGATCAACCGGCCGCCCACACCGGCGCCCTGGGCGTCGGGGTGGACGTTCAGGTGCTCGAGCCACGACCCCCGGACGACGGCGAAGCCGATGACGGCCCCGTCGCGCTCGGCCACCTGCACACGGGCCGTCGCCACCAGGTCGGCCACGAAGCGGGCCGTCTCGTCGTCGGTGTGGAGGACGGGGAGATAGGTCATGCCGCGGCGGGCGGCCAGGAAGACGGCGGTGATGGCGGGGGCGTCGGCGCCCCGAGCGGCGCGCAGGGTGACCCCGAGCATGTCACAATCTTCGCGTGGACCGTATCGGCGTGGCCGACACCATGTTCGCCCGCTACGACATGGGCGCCGAGGCCGTCGACGAGCTGAAGCAGTGCCCGCTGTACGGCGAGCGCTTCGAGATCCGGCGCCGGACGGTCCCGGGCTTCAAGGACCTCGGGGTGGCGTGCAAGAAGCTCATCACCGAGGAGGGCTGTGCCATCGTCGTGGCTCTGGCCATGCCGGGCCGGGCCGCCATCGACCAGGTCTGCGCCCACGAGGCGTCCCAGGGGATCATGCTGGCCCAGCTGCTGACCACCACCCACGTGCTCGAGGTCTTCGTCCACGAGAACGAGGAGGACGATCCGGAGCGGCTGGCGGCGGTCTGCGTGGACCGGAGCCGCAAGCACGCCCGCAACGCCTACTGGATGCTCTACGAGCCCGACCAGCTCACCCGTCGCGCCGGCCAGGGCGTGCGGCAGGGATACGAGGACGCCGGCCCCATCGGGACACCCAAGCTCTAACCGAGACCGATTCCGAGATCCGGTTCCCGGTGCCCCGACCGGTCGAGCCCGATGCCGCGGCCGGCCAGGAGAACCGACAGCTCGGTGCGCTCGACGGCCGACCGTCGCCCGTCGCCGTCGGTGCGCCGTTCGGGATGACGGCCCCGATCGAGGAGGCGCGACGGCACCTCGTGCCGGCGTTCGGCCACGCCGGGACGGTGGCGCCGAGCGCCGCGGCCCGGTTCCGGTGTCAGCTCCTCGAGGAAGCGGTCGGCCGCCTCCTCGACGGCCCTTCCCGGCGCGCCACCGGGAAGAGAGCGGCACCAGGCGCGGACGACGTCGCGCCGCGTCACCGGCCGGTGCAGGTCGTCGAGCGCGTGGCCGACGGCCGTCGAGAGCCGCGCTCCGCTCGAGGGCGGCCGGCATCGACGACAGGGTCCGGCGCGGGACGCGGTCGAGCACCGCCTCGAGGCTCCGGGGGCCGAGGCCGACGGCGCGGGCGCGGTCCCGCCACTCGGGGCGTAGGTCGTCGGCCCCGAGGTGCGGATCCTTGTCGGCGCGGGTGGCGAAACCCGCCACCGTCCGGGCCCGCCCACTCGTCAATCCCCGTTCGTCGAGGTGCTCGGCGATCTGGGTGGCGCGCCGGGAGAACTCCCGGCGCGCCTCGGGCGCGATCCCGGCGACGTCGGCCCGCCCCCGGTCGGCGCGGTCCCAGGCGAGGCCCAACCGGCGCGTCAACTCGTGGCGGAGATGGGAGTGGTAGAGGGCGTCGGTGGCCGAGGCATGGGCGTAGACGCCGCGGCCGTCGAGGGCGCTCCAGCCTCCCTCGGGACCCCGGCCCAGGTTGGCCACGACGACGTGGGTGTGGAGATGGGGATCGAGGGCCCGACTCACGCGGTGCACGAAGGCGGCGGCGGCCACGCCGTCGACCACCGTCGGCACCGGTCGACCGCTGACGCCTTGGCGGCGGCGTACGGCTAGCGCGTGACGCTCCACATAGGACATCGCCGCCTCCACGGCGCTCTCGTGTCCGGCCGTGACGGCGGCGGCCACCTCGCCGTCGCCGAGAGCGTGGAGCAGGCTGACCGACTTGGGCGCCGAGAAGGTCATGTCGAAGCCGGCCACCGTGACCCGGTGCCGGGCCGTCCCGAGGACCTGCCCGCTCCCGGGCCTCTCGCCGGCCAGGACGGCGTCGAGGTCGGCCGCCGCCACCAGTCCGGAGAGCCGTAGCTCCGGCGGGCCCGAGCCCATCCAACGGCCCGCCGCCTCGATCCCGGTGCCCGCGCCGCCGGCCGCCACCTCGAGGTAGTAGGCACCGCCCCCGGACCGGACCTTCGACACCCGCAGCACCCCGACCACCATGGGGGGACGACCTGCCGGGGACGTTGCCGGAAACCTCGCCGGTCAGGACCTCCCGGCCGCCGGCGTCCGGTACCGGGCGAGGAGTCGCTCCGCCGCCCGGCGACCGGAGTCCGCCAGCTCCGGGGGGCCGAGGACCTCCCCGTGCGGACCGAGTCGCAGGAGGAGCCGGTCGAACCACACCGTGCTGGCCACGGCCAGGCGCACGACGGTGCGCCCGTCGGGGAGAGGCTCGAGACCCAAGGTGGGAACGGCGTCGGTCAGCCAGAGGCCGGCGTCGTCGACGGCCACCCGGGCCACGGTGGCGTCGGGCCCGGGGACGAAGGCCGCCTCACCGACCTCGCCGGCGCGGTGGTCCGACACCGCTCCCCCGTCCTCGCCCGGTGCGCGTCGTGGCGTCGTCTTTCCGGTGGGTCGTACCGACAGGACACGGTCGACGCGAAAGCGGCGCATGTCGCCGGCACGATGGCAGTACCCGTCGAGGTACCAGCGCCCGTCGAGGGCCACGACGCTCACGGGGTCGACCACGCGCAGGGACTCCTCGTCGCTCGACACCGAGTAGTAGCCGAGCTCGATCTGCTCGGCCGCCTCCACCGCCCGGCGCAACTCGGCCAGGTGCGGCGGCTCTCCGAGATCGATCCGCAACCGGTCCGGTTGACCGAGGACGGCCTCGAGCTTCTCGAGCCCGCGGGCCAGCGACCCGTCGGGATCGGCGCCGGGGACGGCCTCGATGGCGCGCGCGGCGGTGGCCAAGGCGAAGCCCTCGGCGGCGGTGAGCCGCCGGGACCGGGCCAGCTCGGGACCGAGGTTGGCCACCACCTCTTCCTCGTCGACCATGATCTCCATCAATTGGTCCGGCGTGTACGGGGGCAGGCCGCAACAGGCGGCCAGCTCCAGGTCGGCGATCAGCTCATCGGGACCGATGCCGAAGCGCTCGGCCAGCTCCGCCACCGGCGCCCGCCCCTGGCGCGCCAACCAGGTGAGAACGGCGAGGAGACGGTGCAGCCGGTAGCCGGCGTCGGCCCGCGCCGGCATCTAGTCGACCGCTTCTCTCGAGCCGGCGGCGGTGGCCTCGAGCCACGAGATCATGCCGGCGCGGACGCTGTCGGGAGCGAGCACCTCGGCGTGCTCGCCCAGTTCGAGGACCCATGATCGCAGGGCGGCGACGTTCGTCACCTCGAGTCGCACCACCACGGCGCCGTCGTCGCGCCGGCTGTGCACGGTCGCTTCACCCACCTCGGCCACGACCAACGGGGCCAGACCGGCGTCGACGAGGACGTCGACGCCGACGTCCTCCTCCTCCCCCCCCATGCGCCACGGTTCCTCGGGGAGAGCCGCTTCGGGGTCGAAGTCGTCGGGCACCACGGCCGAGCCCGGCGGACCGACGCTCGGTTGACCTTCCATCCGGTCCACCCGAAAGGTCCGGGAGGCTTCCTTGTCGAGATCGAAGCCGACGACGTACCACCAGCCGCCGCGGAAGCGCAGCAAGGCGGGGGCAACGTGACGGGCGTCGCCGCGGTAGTCGAAGGTCACGGTGGCCCGTCGGCGAACGGCGTCGTAGAGCACCGGCAATGCCGGCAACGCCGTCAGATCGGCGAACGGTTGGACCCCGGCCGAGGCCGGCAATCCCAGACGCCACAAGGCATCACGGCCACTAGGATCGCCGAGGTGGACCCCGGCTACGGCAAGGTTCAGCGCCGCCTGCTCGTCCGGTGTCAGGTCCAGGTCGGGCAGGTAGAAGTCCTCCGGTCGGATGACGTAGCCGACCTGCTCTCGGCCTTCGATGGGCACCGCGCTCACATCGACGCCGCCGTCGCGCAGTGTCCGCTTGTCACGCTCGAACGCCTGTCGGCGGGCCTCGCCTTCGGCCGGGTACCCCGGGACCTCGGCGGCGATCTCGCGCAGTGGCTTGGGACGGTCGTCGCGCAGCAGCACGAGCACCAGGTCCGTGAGACGCTCGAGGCGGTCCACCATCGGCGCCAGCGTAGGCGTCCTGAGTGTGCCCACCGTCAGGCGGCGGCGCCGTGACCGGCCCCTACGCCTTCCATCTTCACGTCGTGGGCTGGATCGCCGTCGCCGCCGTGGGCGTCACCTACTTCGTCGCCGTCCGTCGGGTGCCGTCGACGTCGCAGGCGAGCACCACGCCGACGCGCCGCCAGTGGTGGTGCCTCGCCGGAGGCCTGCTCGCCCTGGCCGTGGCGCTCACGTGGCCCGTGGCCGACCTCGCCGCCCACTGGTCGCTCACCGCGCTGCTTGTCCAACGCCTGCTCCTGATCCTCGCCGTGGCGCCCCTGCTGCTGTTGGCGTTGCCGTCTCCGCTCCTCGCCGCCCTCACCCGACCGGAACCCGTCGACCGCGCCCTCGAGGTCCTGACGCGCCCGGTCGTGGCCGTGGTCGTGTTCAGCGTCATCGCCGTGAGCACCCTCCTCACGCCGGTCGTCGCCGCCCAGGCGTCGTCCGGGGTCGTGCGCGGTGTGGTCGACGTCGTCCTGCTCTTCGGGGGCGTGGTGTTGTGGGGACCGGTTCTGCGCCACATCCCCGGCGCCAGCCGACCGTCCGCCGTCGGACTGGCCGTCTACCTGTTCGTGCAATCCGTCGTCCCCGGCTTCCCGTCGGTCATCTACGTCTTCGCCCACCACCCGCTGTACCCCGCCTTCGCCCACGCCCACGCCGCCATCGGGCTGTCGGCCGTGGGCGACCAGCAGTTGGCCGGGGTGATGGCCAAGGTGGCGACGTTGCCGGTGCTGTGGAGCGTGGCCTAGGTCGCTCTTGCGCGCGCCGCCCGTCAGGACACGGCCGGTGCCGACACCACCGTCCTCACCTGGGCCGAGGTCGAACGTCAGCTCCTGCGGGCCGAGCGACGCGAGAAGCGCGGACCGGGGCGGCGGGCAGGACGCGTCCCCGCCATCCCCCGTCCCGGCGTCGCCCCGGGGAGGGACGGACCCGGGACGACGCCGCGACCGCCGACCTCCGACCTCCCCGGGGAGCCTCCGGGTCCGTAGCCGAAGTGGTCAGAAGGGATGGCCGAAGCGCAGGGGCTGGGTCAGGCGGACGACGGTGCCCAGGAGACGGTTCTGCGGCTTGGACACGATGACGATGGCGTAATGGCCGACACCGCCGGGCGGCGCGGGGCCGAGGGGTCGCTGCACCTGGTCCAACCGGAACGTTCCCTTGTACGACACCGCACACACGCCGTGCACCGTGGCGCCGAAGCGCCCGGACAGCTCGGCCCGCAGGTTGACGTCGGCCGCCATGGTCGTGAGCGACACCGGGCGCACCCCGGCGAACGATCCACGGTCGTGAACGGCGTCCTCGCCGACGGCCAGGGCTTCGAAGCACGGGCTGGCGTTCGTTCCCAGAGTGGCGCGCGCCGACGTGCATCCGGCCGCGGTGGCCGCCATCAGCGAACAGAGAATCAGCACGACAGGGGCGCCCCGTCGTCTGACGGCGCCCCACCTCCCCGTCCGATCACGCCGGGTCACGACGTCACCTCCACCGTGACGGGGTCGGTCACGACCTCGGCCGGCGACCCGGCACGACGATCGGACCAGGCCAGGGCGGCCCACGTCGCCCAGCCCACGGGAAGCACGATCCAGAAGCTCAGGATCCGGTAGAGCAGGACGACGGCGACCGTCGAGGTCTCCGACCCACCGAACGCCGCCAGGGCGATGGTGAGGCTGCCCTCGACCACCCCGAGCCCTCCCGGCGTGATGGGCAGATTGGCGGCCAGCTGGGCGGCGCCGTAGGCGAGGAGCAGGCCCTTCCACGGCACCCCTACCCCCAGGGCCACGAAGGACAGGGCCAGGCAGCCACAGTCCAGGATCCAGTTGGCCATGCCCCAGCCGCCCACCGCCGCCAGACCCCACGCCGTCAGGACGACTGTCGTCAACCGGACGATGATTCCGTCGATCCTCGCCTCGACGTCGCCGCCGGGCCAGTCGCAACCAGCGGCTGCTCGTCTGGACCAGACCGGTCACCACCCACACGATGGCCCGGCGCTGGACGAAGAGCACCCCCAACGCCAACGCTGCCACCAGGACACCCACGGTGACGCCGATCAGGTCGAGGCCTGCGCCTTCGGCGCCGGCGATGGCCACACCGGCCGCCGCCACCACCGCCAAGGTGACGGCGGCCGATACGAAGACGGCACCGAGCGTCCAACCGGCCAGGGCGGCGTCGGCCCCGCGCCGCCGGTACTGGCGGAAGCCGTAGACGAGCGAGACAAGGGGGCCGGCGGGAATGGAGTTGGCGATGGCGGTGGAGGCCAGGGTGATGGAGGTGAGCGCGACCGACGGACATGTCCACACCCCCGGCCAGAAGCAGACGACGCTGGACGACGGCGAAGGCGACAAAGGAACCGAGCTCCAGCGCCGAGGCGACCACCAGCCACTGCCATCGGAGGTGGGCCAGGTAGTGCGACGCCCCCGACAACTCGCCGCGCCGGCCGGCCACCGCCCACAGCGCCACCGCGGCCAGGGCGATCCCGCCGACGAATTTGATCCACGGCCAGGCGCGCCCGAACGGGCGGCGGTGCCGGGAACGCTCGCGTCACGTCGAAGCCGGCTCCACGAGGATCTTCACCTGCTCGTCGGGTCGGGCCAGCGACTCGAAAGCACCGGCGACACCGTCCAGCCCGACCGTCCCCGTCACCATGGGGGCCACGTCGACGTCCCCTTCGGCGATGGCCCGCAGCGCCCCGGCGAACTCGTCGGTCGAATAGGCCAGTGCGAACTGGATGGACAGCTCCTTGGCGATGGCGAAGAAGGGCACGACCTCGTCGGCCTCCATGCAGACACCGACCACCGTGATCCGCGTGCCCGGGGGCACGTCGCGCAGCAGCTGTTGGATCATGCCGGGAACGCCGACCGCCTCGAAGGCGACGAGAGGGCGACGACCGTCGAGTCGGCGCCACGCCTCCATCACCGGTTCGCGCCGGGGGTCGACAGCCTCGGTCGCGCCCATCGTCACCGCCAGGTCCCTACGGACAGGCGAGAGGTCGGCGGCCACGATCATCTCCACTCCGGCCAGTCGGAGCCCGGCGATCACGGCCAGTCCGACGGGACCGCAACCCACCACCACGGCGGCGTCGGCCGTCGTCGCCCCCGACTTGGCCACCGCGTGCATGCCGACGGCCAGGGGCTCGGTCAGCGCCGCGCGCCGGGAGTCGAGGCCGTTCGGGACCTCGAGAACCAGCGGGGCGGCGAGGAGCATGCACTCGGCGAAGCCTCCGGGATAGTCGTTGTTGTAGGCGAGCTGGTGCACGCCTCCCGCCGACAGGAGCACGGGGACCGATACCACCCGGGTACCGGCCGGTGGCCCGACGGTGTCGGGACCCATCTCCAGGACCTCCCCGCAGAATTCGTGGCCCATGATGATGTCGCGCGTCAGGTCGATCTGCATGGTGGCCAGGCCACCGAGCTCCCCCATCGACGGCAGCAGCTCGTCGGTCATGGCCGCCATCGTCTCGGCGTGGCGCAGGAAGTGAAGATCCGACCCACAGATCCCGCACGCCTCGATGCTGCACGAGAACCTGACCCAGCTCAGGGCGCGGGTCGGCGACGTCGTCGGTGACCAGCCGGTGCTCCCGCATGACGCACGCTCGCATGGCGTCCCCTCCTTCGTCGCGACAGATCGTGGCACACCGACCGCCGCCATCCCTACCATGGCAGGCAGTGCCCTACGCCCCCGTCACCGGCGACGTCCACCCGCCGCCACCCGGACCCGACGGAGGCCGACGCCCGCGGGTCCCCTCGGCGGCGTCGGAGATCTCGTCGACCGTCCCTCTGAGGGCCCGCGTGCCGGGCACCGTGAGAAGCGGTGTGCGCGAGCTCGGCGGGCGGACGGTCGTCGTGGCCCAATCGGTCTCGGGCCACCATCGGGGGGCGCTCACGGGGGCCGACGGCGTGACGATCGCCGGGGCCGCCCGCATGGCCCTCGACCTGTGTCTGCCCCTCGTCGTGGTCATGTCGTCCTCGGGTTCCGACGTGAGCGACGGCATCGGCGCCCTCCACGGCTGGGGAGAGGCGGCGGCGGCCCTGGTGGCCTGCTCGGGCCGGGTCCCCGTCCTCGCCGCCGCCACCGGCCCGGCCATCTCCGGACCGGCACTGCTCCTCGGCCTGGCCGATCTGTCGGTGATGACGCTCGACGCCTTCGCCTTTCTGTCGGGACCGGATGCGGTGGAGGGGTTCACCGGGATCCGCGTGTCCCTGCACGATCTCGGCGGCTCGGCCATGCACGCCACCGCCAGCGGACTCTGCGCGCTGCTCGCCCCCGATGATTCCGACGTGCTCGAACTGGTCGGCGCATTGCTGTCCTACCTGCCTGATCACACCGACTGCGAACCGCCGGCGCGATCGACCGACGACCCACCGGAGCGCTCGGTACCCGAGCTACGCGAGATGATCCCGGGGTCGAGCACCGCCTCCTACGACGTCCGCGACATCGTCGCGCGCCGTGGCCGACGACGGTGAGATCCTCGAAGTACGCCCCATGTGGGCGCCCCAGCTGGTGACGGCACTGACGAGCGTGGGAGGGATGCCGGTGGGGGTCGTGGCCAATCAACCGCGTTCCCTGGCCGGAACGCTCGACATCCCCGCCTCCCAGAAGGGGGCGCGCTTCGTGCGCTTCTGCGACGCCTTCAACCTCCCCATCGTCACGTTGGTGGACACCCCCGGCTTTCTGCCCGGAAAGGACCTCGAATGGCGGGGGATGATCCGCCACGGGGCCGAACTGGCCTTCGCCTACGCCGAGGCCACGGTGCCCCGGGTCTGTCTCATTCTGCGCAAGGCCTACGGCGGGGCCTACATCGTGATGGATTCGAAAGGCATCGGGAACGACACCTGCCTGGCCTGGCCCTCGGCCCAGATCGCCGTCATGGGCGAACGCGGTGCTGTCCAGATCCTCCATCGCGGCGCGGGGGACGAGGAGCTCCGACGCCTGGAGACGGCCTACGCCGAGGAGTTCCTCACGCCGTGGGTGGCGGCCGAACGGGGCTTCGTCGACGAGGTCATCGATCCCGCCGACAGCCGGGCCAGCGTCTATCGGGCCCTGACGATGTTGGCCACCCGCACGGAGAAACTGCCGGGTCGCAAGCACGACGGTGGCCCTCTCTAAGATGAGGTGGTTCTGGCCCCCGCTGGAAGCGGCCCAGACTCTATGGATCCCCTTCACACGGTCGTCGCGGAGATGGGCCATGACGCGCCTCGCGGCCCCCGCAAAGCGGGGGCCGCGAGACTCAGGTTCAACTCGCCCGACACGTCGGGCCGAGATGGTTACGGTTAGGCGTTCGCCGGTGCGGCGGCGTAGCTGGAACCCCAGTTGAATCCAGCACCCGGGGTTTCGATGTAGCTCGCATAGCAGTGAGCCGCATCAGGCGTCGTCGACTTGGCGTAGTACGTCCCCGCTGTGGAGATGTTGACGCCACCGACTTCCTGAGCACCGGCGTTACCAGCGGCCGCACGGATGAAGCCGGTGCCCGCCACGGTGGCAGGCGAGGCCGACAACTGGGCCACCCACCAGCACGTGTTGGTCTTACTCAATGCGGCGATGACCACGCCCTGCTGGTCGGTCGAAGCGGCGACGTCGAAGGAGCCAATGCTGAGCTGGTTCGACCCGGCCGTGGGAGCAGTCCCGGCCGCCTGCCACGAGAACTCCGGTGCTGCCGTTGTCACGGCAGCCTGGATCCCCGAGTAGCTCTGATTGTTGGACTGGTAAACGGCCGCCGCCTCGGTCAGCCCGTTCGTCAGGTTGGACTGGGCAGCGCGGTCGTTGGCCGAACCCGTCACGCCGAGGAAGGTCGGAATGGCGATGGCGAGCAAGATGGCGATGATGAGCAGGACCACCATGAGCTCGATCAGGGTGAAACCAGCCTCAGCGGTCCCCCCACCCTCGAGCTCTGCGTCCTGCGCGTCGCGCAGACGGCGTAGCACGGACTGGAACATGACATCCTCCTACATAGGCAATGGCTATCGCCTCACCCATCGGCACCACCCCGGTTCGGCTTGAGCCCTGGTCAGCCACAACCGGCACAACTCGCCCCAACCGGAGCAGGACGGGCATGATCACCGCTCTGCGCCGCAATTCCTGGGCGCGACCAGCTGAACCGGCCTCGCCGGTCAGCCACCGCCGTACGGGGCGCAGGCAGCTACGTGGTGGCCGCTCCTGAGGAGGCGCAGACATTCTTCTGGCCCGTGCTGTAGAAGATGTCGCCGCTCACGTTCAGGTCGTAGCCGGTCGTCGACGGCGCCACCACCTGACCGCCAGTGGCCACGGCACCACCGGTCACTGTGATCCCCGTCACGGTGAAGAGCCGGGGGAAGGTGTCGAGACCCTGCAGGAACGACGTCATCTGCCCGTACGTCCCCGACAGGGTCAATGAGACACCGATCGGCGTCACACCGGCCTTCGCCGCTCCCGTCGCCTCGGTAACACCGATGCTCGGGGTGTTGGGGTCGCCGCTCGTGACGGCCAGGTGAGTCACCTGCTGCAGAAAGACATCGACGCTCGGGGTACCGGGAATTTCGTTGAGGTCGGTCGTGAGCTGCTGGCAGCTAGCGCCGAACTGCGTCTTCTCCCGCTTCAAACTGGCGATCCTGAGCTGCAGAGAGGTCTGCTGCGCCTGGAGTTCCGTCTTCTGGGCCTGAAGCTTCGACAGATGGCTCCCCTCGGGAGAAATCCAGGCCGCGTAGAGCACGAGGGCGACGATCAGAGTGCCCACTCCGGTGAGCACGGGGACGCGGAAGCGCTTCAGCTGTTCCATCAGTACTTTCCGTTCTTGGCCAGAGTGGCGCCACTGGTGAGCGACAACGTGGACTGGAAGTTCACTGCGGTATCGGCTCCGGATGGAGCGTTCGTTACGGCACTCACCCCGGGTGGGTCGAACATGACAGAAGAGGTGATGTCGTCGATCCACTCGGCCACCGGCGAAAAGTGGGCCACACCCGGGAACGTCCCGCCTACGTCCACGGAGATGGTCCCGATGGCGCCGGCCGGAATGGAACCGGCCGCCGCCCCCCCCGCTGCCGGTGTCGAGGTCGATGTCGGAATCGTGGTCGTCGTCGTGGCGGTTGACGAGGCACCGGGAGTGGTCGCCGCCGAGGCCGGAGTTTGGGCAGTACCGGTGAAGGCGGTCAGGCTCAAACCCGTCGGGGTGGCTTTACTCAACTCGGCCACCACGGCGGCCCAGTCGACGGCGGAAACCGTGATCTGGCTCACTTGCCCCTTGGAGGTCAGCAGCTCTTCGTTGGCCGCCACCACCTTGTCGTAGGTCGGTATCTGGGCATTGAGTGCCGCCACGTTGGTGGTCAAGGCGTTGATGCCGCTCTCAGCGTTATGAACCCGCAGAAAGTTCCAGGCGCCGAAGGCAACGAGGACCGCACCGACAACGACGGCGGCCACGACGGCATAGTGCTGGACCTTGCGCAGGAACAGCCGCTGCAGAACTTCCGGGGGCACTAAGTTGAAGTTCCGGACCGACGCATTGGGCTCGGGAAGAGCCAGGCCGATCGGAGAGGCCAACACAGGGTCGATCGATGCCGCCTGCTCGGGCTGGAGGTCGAGAGCCGACACATCCAGGCGGGCCAGCGGCGAGATCGCCGTTACCGGAATGCGTACCTGAGCCTGGAGCTGCGGGATGAATCCCCGCAGGAGGGAGCCGCCACCGGTGACGAGAACGCGGACGATCGGGGCGCGGCCCTGTAGCGATGCGAAATACTGGATGGAGCTTCGGATCTCGCCCACGAGCCCTTGGATGCTCTCTTGCACGGCATGCTCTGCCGCTTGGGACTGGGCCGACCCGTCTCCCAGTCGGAGCTTGATGCCTTCTGCGTCGGCGATCGGCAGATCGAGGGCGGCAGCGATGGCCGCCGTCGCCTCGCTTCCGCCGGTCCCGATCGTCCGGACGAACTGAGGACGTCCCTCCTGGTAGGCCACGACGACGGTGAGCCCAGCGCCGACTGAGACGATCGCCTCCGGCTCGTTGGACGCTTGGCCGCTGTCGGTCAGCGCCCGGACGAGAGCGGACGAGACGAGGTCAACCCCCTGGACGTTGAGGCCCGCCTGCTCCACGGCGGCAACGACACCGTCGACAAGCTCCCGATGGGCCGCCGCCACCAGCACCCGTCGGGTAACGGTGCCGTTCTCTGCAGTGTTGTCACCGAGGACCTGAGTGGACAGGATCGTCTTGTCTACCGGGAAGGGAATGACCTCCTCCGACTGGAATCGCACGGCGCTCTCGACTTCATTGTCAGGTACCCAGGGGAGGTCGAGTTCACGCGTGATGACGCGCAGCCCGGCTATCCCGACGACGACAGAATCCGAGACGAATCGCCCGTTGGTCCACAGGCGGCGAATGGCGTCGGCTACCGCCCGGATGTCCTTGACCTCACCGTCGATGATCGCATCCGGAGGGAGTCCGACCTGTCCGAAGGCGACCAGCTTGGGACGTCCAGCTCCGAACTCGAGTTCGGCGGCCCGTACCGCGCTCGGTTCCTATATCGAGTCCTACAACTTGCTGCATGCCACTCTCCCTCTTCGTACCGGACTGCGTCGCCCGGCAAGGTCCCGGCTCATTGCGTCGGGACGTGCTTGATGTAGTCGAACATGGGCAGATACATGCTCACGACCATGAGGCCGACCATGGCGCCCATGACGACGGTGAGAATGGGCTCGAGCATGGCGGTCAGGTTGTTGACGGTACCCTCCACCTCTTGGTCGAAGAACTCCCCGACTTTGCGGAGCATGTTGTCAAGGGCACCGGTCTGTTCTCCCACCTCGATCATCTGTGTCACCAGTGGGGGAATGACCTCTTCGTGTTCGCGCAAGGTGTCGGCGAGAGCCCGTCCTTCTCGGACGCCGTTCTTAGCGTCCAACAACGCGTCTCCGACGATCCGGTTGCCGGAGGTCTCGGCCACGATGTCGAGCGACGCCATGATGGGGACACCGGACTGGACGAGAGACGCCAAGGTGTGCGAGAAGCGGGCAATGGAGACATTGTGGATGAGCTCACCGAAGATGGGCGGACGGAGCTTGAACGCGTCCCACTTGTGACGACCCTTGTCGGTCTGAATCCATTTGCGAAGCAACACCACTCCCACGATGAGCATGGCGGCAAGGAGAACGGCCCACGGACTCAGGACCACATGCGACGTGTCGATCATGATCTGTGTCGGAAGCGGAAGCTTCGCCCCCAGCGACTTGAAGAGCTTCGAGAAGACCGGAACGATGAAGATAAGCAGCGCCAGGAAGATGACGACCATCACGGACAACACCACGGCCGGGTATGTCATGGCTGATCGAATCTTTCGATTCAGGGCCGCTTGCTTCTCCATGGTGGAGGAAAGGTCGAGCAGTACGGAGTCCAGGTTTCCTCCGGCCTCACCCGCCTGCACCATGGTGATGAACAAGGCGCTGAAGATCTTGGGGAATTTGGCGACGGCAGCCGAAAGCGACGAGCCGCGCTCGACCTCCTGAAGCACCTCGCCCAGGACGCGGGCGAGTTCTTTGTTCTGTGTCTGCACGGCGAGAAGACCTAGTGCCCGCACCACAGACAGACCCGAGTCGACCATGGTGGCGAGCTGGCGGGTCGCCACTGCCGTTTCGGCCAACTTGACCCGGTCGGTGAAGCCCGGGATCTTGATCTCTCTGTGCACGTTGACACCGGACTTGGGGGTGACGGCCACCGGCATGTACCCCATCTCGCGGAGCTTCCCCACCACGAGGGCGAGGCTGTCGCCCTCGAGTTGTCCCTGCACGAGGTTGCCGGTACGGTCCCGGACCTTGTAGTCGAATGTCAGTGCCATGGCCAGCTCCTACGAGTTGAGGTGACTGCGGAGGTCTTCTTCGTTGCGACAGCGGTCGAGAGCGACGCCTTCGGTGATCCGTCCTTCTTTCACCAGCTTGGCGAGACCCTGGTCCATCGTGGACATCCCGTATTGACTACCCGTCTGCATCAGCGAATAGATCTGGTGGGTCTTGGCACTTCGGACCAGGTTCCGGATGGCCGACGTGCAGACCATCACCTCGCAGCACGCGGCGCGGCCGGTACCGGCGGCGTCGGGTACCAGCTGCTGGGTCACGACGCCTTCGAGTGCCCCAGCCAGCATCGTTCGTATCTGTTCCTGCTGGGTGGTCGGAAAGACATCGATGACGCGGTCGATCGTCTGTGGCGCGTCCTGGGTGTGCAACGTGCCGAAGACCAGGTGCCCGGTCTCCGCCGCGGTCAGCGCCATGGAGATCGTCTCGAGGTCACGCATTTCACCGACGAGGATCACATCGGGGTCTTCACGCAGGACGCGGCGCAGCGCTTCGGCGAAGGACATGGTGTCCTGACCGAGCTCTCGTTGGTTGACGATCGAGCGCTTGTGGTTGTGGAGGAACTCGATGGGATCCTCCACGGTCACGATGTGGAGGGGCTTTGTCCGATTGATGATGTCCACGAGCGACGCCAAAGTCGTCGACTTACCCGACCCCGTGGGACCGGTGACGAGCACCAGACCCTGCCGGAGTTCGGTGAAGATGCGAACGGAATCAGGGATCCCGAGGGTCTCGAAGGCCGGGATCTCGTGCGGAATGGCACGAAGCACACCGGCGACGGTTCCGCGCTGCTGGAACACGTTCAACCGGAACCTCCCCACCCCGGGAATCGAGTGGGAGGTGTCGAGCTCTTTCTCAGCCTCGAATCTCTCACGCAACGCCTGCGTGAGGACGCCGAAGATCATCTCCCGGATCGTCTCGTTGTCCAGTTGCGGACACCCTTCGATGGGCCGGATGGCACCGTGGAGTCTGATGCATCCCGGCATTCCCGCCGTCAGATGCAGGTCCGAGGCTCCCACGTTCGACGCGTAGCGCAGCAGGTCGTCGAGGTGCATGGGCATCGTGGGCTCAGACGTGACCGAGGCGGTCGACCCAGGCGCGTCGGCATCATCGGTGGGCACTGACGGTCCCGGCGAGCTTCCGTTGTCGGAGATTTCGGCCGTGTCGGACTGAGCGGCACGCAGGACCGTCTCGATGGCCAGGGGGTCACCGAGCACCGGCACGATCTCGTAACCGAGGATTCCCGATAGGGAGTTCATGTCGTCCGAGTCCGGTGGATCAGCGAAGGCCACCATGAGACGACGCCCGTCGATGCGGTAACCGACAGCCCCGTAGTCAGGGCCGGTGGCAGTGAGCAGCGCCCGGACGGCTTCGGGCTCTGGAGGGTTGTTGACGAGGTCGGCCACAGGCAGCTGGGAGATCTGTGACAACACCCCCAGAGTGACCTCCGATGACGCCACGGCACGGCCGATCAGGAGCGCCGTGAACGAGGAACCTCCGGTGGTGGCCTCGTCGAAGAGAGGTGTCACGTCGGCTTCACGGACGTATCCCCCCGCCACCAGCGCCTCGGTGAGCTTTCGGGCCCATTCGACCCGCGTCGCCGCGACGGGGCTCATGCCACCACTCGCAGGACTTCCTCGAGGGTCGTTTCGCCCTCGAGCGCCTTGCGGAGCCCGCTCTGACGTAGCGTCACCATGCCCTGCTCGACGGCGAGCCTGTGGATGTCATCGGCCGTCCCTCCTTCAATGATCAGGTGCTCGATCGCCTCGGAGACGACGAGCAGTTCGAGCAGGGCCTTCCGGCCCAGATACCCGGTGGTGGAACACGCCGAGCACCCGATTGCCTTGTACAGCACCGGGTTCGGTCGGTCAGCGAAGAGTTCTTCGGGGGTCCACCCGGCGGCCACGATCTCGGCCTCCGTCGGCTCGTACGCCTCTCGACAGTGCACGCACAGACGTCGGGCCAGACGCTGGGCCAGGGCCGCCGTCAACGCTGATGTCACCAGGAACGGCTCCATCCCCATCTCCACCAATCGCATCGGCGTGCTGGCCGAGTCGTTGGTGTGCAGGGTGGCCAGGACGAGGTGGCCCGTCAGGGCCGCCTCGATCGAGATCATGGCCGTCTCCTTGTCCCGGATTTCACCCACCAGCACGATGTCTGGGTCCGAGCGCAAGATGGACTTCAGAGCCGAAGCGAAGGTGAGGCCCGCCTTGATGTTGAGCTGGACCTGGTTGATGCCCTTCAGGCGCAGCTCGACGGGGTCCTCGACGGTGATGATGTTCTTCTCGGGCGCATTGAGCGCCGCCAGGGTGGCGTAAAGAGTTGTCGTCTTGCCTGAACCGGTCGGTCCGGTGACGAGAATGGTGCCGTAGGGCTTGGTGTAGATCCCCCGGTAGATGGCGAGCAGGTCGTCATCGAAGCCGAGATCCTCGAAGCCGAGAACGATGTTCGACTTGTCGAGGACCCGCATGACCACCTTCTCGCCGTAGATGGTCGGGAGGGTGGCGATCCGGAGATCGATAGAGCGGCTTCCGACCGTCAACGAGATCCGGCCGTCCTGAGGGAGACGGTGCTCGGCGATGTTCATGTCGGACATCACCTTCAGGCGGGTGGTCACTGCCGCGGCGATGGCCCGGGGGGCGGTGGAGATGTCGTGCAGAACGCCGTCTATCCGGTACCGGATGCGCAGGTTCTCACCCGTGGGCTCGACGTGAATGTCCGATGCCCGTTCGTTGAGCGCCTGCAGGACCAACAGGTTCACGTACCGGACGATGGGGGCGTCGTCCACCACGGCTTGGAGGTTGCCCAGTTCATCATCGACGGTGTCGTCGTAGTCGGACGCGACCGACTGGGCGACCTCGGAGGCATCGCCGCCCTGGTGGTACGCCCGATCGATGTACGTGCTGATCTGGGATCTGGTGGCGACGACGGTGATGAAGTTCCGCCCGATGATGGTCCGCAGGTCGTCCATGGCGAACACGTCGGTCGGGTTCGAGGCGGCGACGAGGGGAACCCCGTCACGGTTGCCGAAGACGAGGACGTTGTGATGGCGGGCAGTGGCCTCCGGCAGGTGGTAGGCGGCGGCGAAGTCGGTGTTCTGAAGATCGAGGTCGACGAATTCCAGACCCATCTCCTGGGCCATGCCCCACATCAGGTCGGACTCGTTGACGAGTCCTCTGAGGGTGAGGAGGCGCGCCACCGCCTGACCCGTACGGTCGCGTTCGGCGAGGACATCGCGGATCGTCGCCAGATCCACGCGCCCGCCTTCGACGAGGACGCGTGCCAGGGGCGGGAAGTGCATCAGCTCTTCGGACGTACCGACGTCCCGCCCGGTACCCTCGACCGGGGCCACGAACGGCTCGACCTGGGTGGCGTCGAGAGGGGCCGCACCGGCACCCGGGGTCTCCTCGGAACCGGTGTCGCCGGCGGCTGTCGTTCGCCCTTGGTCGGCGTTCAGGCGCGGGAGGGCCGGGGCGGGTTCGAACACCGTGTCGAAGGGCGGCTCCCACAGATCCGTTGTGGGGTCCTCACCCAGGTCGTTCGGAGGAGCCTGGGCCGGCGGGAGACCTGCATCGGGAAGGTCCTCGGCGGGAGGCTTCGTGACCGACGGGGAACCGTTGGCGGCGTTCGCGCTGACGGTACTGGGGGTGATGGTGGGTGCCGATCCCGATGGCGCCAGCTCGGGCTCCACCCGGTAGACCCGGTCGAGGCACGACTCGATCTGGTCTTCACGGGCCACGACGGCGACGAATTCCCGGCCCATGGTGGCCCGCAGGGTGTCGAGGGCGACGACATCGGTCGGATCGGCGATAGCCACGACCGGGGCTCCGAACTTGCGACCGATGGGGACGACGTGATGGCGCCGGGCGACGGCCACGGGGAGCAGGCGTGCCGCGCTCGGCATCGATGTTGTATCGATCCAGATCGACGAACTCCAAGTTGTGATCGCTCGCGAGGAGCCGACCGGCTGCCGCGTCGCCCATGCACGCACCATCGGCAGGAACCGAGTCGAGATTGAACGGCGATCTCCCGACGGCGGTGCCTGGGGAGGCACGAGCCCCGGGGGTGGTGGTGGTACCGTGGCCGCCCGAATGGGCCTTGTGCGCACGGAATGACATTCTCCCTGGTCACGGCCGGTGCCGCGGGGCTGACGAGGACTGGCGTCGTGGCCCTGGGCACAACGGTGGTGAGCCGGGGGACGGTGACCGCCTACGTCGCCGTGGTCGGGATCGTCGTCGGCTCGTTCCTGAACGTGGTCGTCTACCGCGTACCCCGAGGTCTCTCGGTGGTCGCTCCGCCCTCGTTCTGTCCCCACTGCCAGACCCGTGTGCGGCCGTTCGACAACGTCCCCGTGGTGTCCTGGGTCGTGCTCCGCGGTCGGTGCCGGCAGTGCCGGGAGCCGATCTCGATTCGCTACCCCCTGGTGGAGCTGGCCACAGGCGTCTTGTTCGCCGCCGTGGGGTGGGGTCTGGGCCCCCACTGGGGGGTGCCGGGCTACTGCGTGCTGGCCGCCACCCTCGTGTCCCTGGTCGCCGTCGAGCGCGATGGGTTGGCACCCCCGTTGTCCGTCGCTGTGATCGGCACCGCCATCGGCTCTGCCCTTCTCGTCGCCGCCGGCGTGGCCGACCGCCGTTGGCCCCATGTCGTCGGGGTCGTCATCGGGGCGGTGGTGGCCGGTGTCATCGTCGGACTCGTCCGCCGGCGCGGCAGCCGCCCGGTCGACCCCGCACCGTGGCGGGCGGCCGCGCCCGTTCTGCTCCCGGTGGGAGCGGCACTGGGCTGGCTGGGAGCGGCGTACGCCGCCGAGGGCCTAGCCACCACCGTCGTCGTGCTCCTCGTGATCCGAGCTGCCCGCAAGGCCAGCACGACCAGCTCGCCACGCCCCGGCAGGGCCGTTTTCGTTCTCGCTTTCACGGCCGGCGCGGTGGTGGCGACGGCCGTGGCCGCGGCGGTCGGCGCGGGAGCCGGCGCCTGAGAGGGTCGGCTCAGGGGGCGACGGCGGGCACGAAACCGTGGCCCGTCGCAACGATGCCCAGACGCTCGAGCATCACCTTCAGGTCGTGGGGGTTGGACGCGGCGTTCATCGCCTCGCGGAGATCGACTTCGCCGTTGGCCAGGAGCTGCACCAGGGCCTGGTCGAACGTCTGCATGCCGTAGTACTCGCCGTCGGCGATGATCTGGTCGATCTCCGACGTCAGCAGCGGGTCGCCGATGGCCTGCTGGATACGGCCGTTCACCACCATCACCTCGAGCGCGGGGACCCTGCCCTTTCCGTCCGCCCGGGGGATGAGCCTCTGGCAGATTGTCCCCGTCAAGGCGCCGGCCAAGCTCAAACGGATCTGGCGGTGCTGGTGGGGTGGGAAGAAGTCGACGATGCGGTTGACCGTCTCCGTGGCCGTCGTCGTGTGCAGCGTCGAGAAGACGAGGTGCCCGGTCTCGGCGGCCGTCAAAGCCGTGAACACCGTTTCGGGGTCCCGCATCTCCCCCACCAGGATGACATCGGGGTCCTGGCGAAGGATCACGCGCATGGCGCTCGTGAACGACTCGGTGTCGAACCCGACCTCGCGTTGGTCGATGGTGGCGTTGGCGTCGGTGTGGAGGTACTCGATGGGATCCTCGACCGTGATGATGTGGCACGAACGCGTGTCGTTGATGTGGTTGATCATCGCCGCCAGCGTCGTGGTCTTGCCCGAGCCCGTGGGTCCCGTCACCAGTACGAGCCCACGCTGTTCCTCAGCCAGGCGTCGCACCACATCGGGGAGCGCCAGTTCCCCGATGGTCGATGCGTGGGTGCGGACACGTCGTACGGCCAGCGCCACCGAACCCCGCTGGTAGAAGGCGTTGATCCGGAACCGGCCGACGCCGGGCACGCTGTAGGCGAAGTCGGCCTCGTGCTTCTCGGTGAAGATCTCGCAGATGTTCGGAAGCATGATGGCCTCGGCCAGCGAACGCGATTCCTCGGCATTGAGGCGGGGTTCGTCGTCGAGCGTGCGGAGCTGGCCGTCCACGCGCACGCGGGGCGTCGAGCCCGCTTTCACGTGAAGGTCGGAACCATCGACATCGCAGAGAACCTGCAGCAATCGGTTGAAGTCATCCAGGTCCATGGCGTCCCAGTGTACGGCACCGGAAAAGTTAAACAGCCGTTTTTCGTGACTGAATGCACGCGGCAAATTCGGCCGCGCGCCGACGCGACCGAGTGAAGAAGACACCGCGTGCACGGGAACGGGAACGCACGAGCTCGGTGCACCACGACCCACGGCGCGGTGACGCTGCCGTGGACGCTCGTGTGCTGAGTGAAGGGGCGCGTCGGCATGCCCGGCACCTCCGACGGGGCGCCGTGACTCACCGTCGTGTTCGACACAAAGACGCCTCGTCTTAACCTCCACCCTTACGATCACGAAGCCCGGGTCAGCGAGCGCTCCGTCGTTCTCGAATCCGGCAACGTGACCGGCACCCGAGCGGTCACCGCTGCCGACCGTCGACGGAGGACCCTCCCGGCACGACCCGCCGAGGCCGCCGTGGCAGGGGCCGGACGGTGATCCCCGACCGGCCCCCGTGGCGGCCACCCCTGCGGCGCGGGTACCGGTAGGGTCTGGATCCGCCAGGGCAGACGCTCGAAACACGGATTGTGCTGCGGAAACCACTCCCACCGCACTCCGAGATCCGGAAGGGGACGCCTCGTGGCGATAGTCTCACCGGGTCTTCTATCGTCATCGAATCGCAACACTGCTGAGTCGTTTTCGTCAGTTTTGGGGGTAAAGATCCACCCATGGAACCCCTCGTCCTGGAGTCCTGCCACAGCACATGGCTCTTCGATACCGATCGGATGCGTTTCCGGCGGGTCCTGAAGGGCCTCCACCTGGACAATCATCCCGCCTCGACCGGGTGGCGGCCGTACTTCGGCCTGGACATCGACCCCGTCTCGGAGTCCTTCGTCGTCTTGCTGAACCCCGAGGGGACCAGGCTGCTGCGATCGTGGCGCCATGTCGAGCACTGCACCCAGTGCGGCGGTGAGGCGACAGGGGAGCTCTCGCTCGACGAACTCCGCAGCGCTGCCCGCGCCTGAGCCCGGGCGCCAAAAAATCAACTGATCGGGCGGATTCTCTCAATACTTCGTCCCCACGGACCGATGTAAGACTTGTCCGGCTGTGCTTCGCAACCGGTCCCGGTCCATGATCGCGTGCCTGCTCCGGCGATCAGCGCAGAATCCGGTCGCAGGGGCGGAATGGAGGGCCGGGTATGACGATGGAGAGTCGCCAACCGGAAGGGGCGGAGCCCGGCTCCGATCTCGTTCGTTCCGCGGCCCTGTCTTCGGCCGACCTCTGGCACGAGATCCTCGAACGCCTCAACGAAGTACAGGAGGGTCAGCTCAAGCTGGCACGGGCCATCGAGAGCCTCGGCGTGATCGTCTGCGATGCGCTCACGGTCAACCCTCAGGCGGCACTGGGAGGCGGAGAGACGGCGACGTTCGCGCGCAGTGCGCCACGCGTCCCGCTGGCGGCCGGACCGCCCACCCAGCCGAAGGACGACCACATCGTCGCTGAGGCCGACGATCCGGAAACAACGCAACGCAAGATCGACGCTCTTCTCGACGCCGACGTCTTCACACCCGCCTCGCCGGCCCCCGACATGGCTACGACCGGCTCGGTCACGTCTCCACGCTTCTACGTCGCGCCGGTCCCCGACGAGAGCCGCAAGGTTCCGAACGAACGCGTCTCGAGCGGATCTTGGCCCCGTGGTCGCCGTCTGGCTCGGGGACTCGCCCGCGAGGCGCCGAAGATGACGGCTCCGGCGATCGTCCCCGATCTCACCCCGGCCGCCGTCGACGCTCTCTTGGCCGCCGAATTCGGCGATTCCCCCTCAGGACCCCCGAACCCGCCCCCCACGGCACCCCCGAACCCGCCCCTCCGGATCGTGTCGGCGGCGGAAGGTGGTGCCGCGCTGAACACCCTGCTGGGCACCGAATTCGAAACGACGTCAACCACGCCGACACCCACCCCGACGCCGACGACCGCCCCGCCGAGCCCGTCGCATCCGGGGCCGGCGCCGTCTCAACCGACGCCTCCCCCGTCCCCGACGGCACAGTCCGCACGTCCACCTTCGCCCCCGCCACAGTCCGCACGTCCACCGATGCCGACCCCGACCCCGACGCCGCAGTCCGCACGTCCACCGATGCCGACCCCGACGGCCCAGCCCACTCGTCCACCGGCACCGACGCCGCCGTCGACACGGCCTCTATCGCCGACGGGCGCGTCACCCGCAACGGCACCATCGATGCCGCCGCAGCCCCGCCTGCGTCAGATGCCACCCACCCCCAACCTGGTCCCACCTTCGTCACGACCTCCGGTGTCCCCACCCGAGACCGGCTCATCGACACCCACGGTCGAGCCCCGTCGGTCGGTGGGATCGCCACCACCGGCCGCCACCGCGCCGCCGTCACCACCAGCCGTGCCGCGGCCCAATCCCGCCGCCGGCCCCGCTCCTCTGGTGCCGCCTCCGCTCGCCTCTCCGGGTCCTCCACCGGTCCCCGGCATCCCCGACCCCCCTGCCAATCCTTCGATGGGCGCCAGGCCGGTCACCCCGGACTCGTCCGTCGGTGCTCCGGCCCCCGTCGAGCCACGGCGGGCACCGCTCGACGCCGTGACCGCGAGTCCGGCACCGTTCGTGGTTCCGGGCGTGTCGACCCCCGATCCGGGGCCGGGAAACGCACCGCCGTCGTCGAGCACGGCGGCACCGTTCGCGGCCGGAGCCGACGGTCTGCTCCCGCCGGCGAAGGGGGCGCACTCGGCGGCATCCATGGTCACGGAGATTCTCTCGGCTGCGCCCACCACCGAGGCCGCCGAACCGACGGAGCCCGCACCGACGATGCTGGCCGAGGACGTCACGATCATGGCCAAGGGCCGTCGCCGGCGCTTCCGCCTGCGCTGACCTGCCTCTGACCTACAGAGCCGGGCGCCGCCAGGTTCCGGTGCTGCCGCCCGTCTTCTCCCACAGGGCGAGCTCGCCGATGCTCATCGAACGGTCGGCCGACTTGCACATGTCGTAGATCGTGAGGGCGGCGGTGGCGCACGCCGTCAGCGCCTCCATCTCCACACCCGTCCGATCGACGGTTTCGACCTGGGCCTCGACCTCCACGAAGTCGTCGCCGATGGTGAAGTTCACATGGACCGACCCCACGAGCAGGGGGTGGCACATCGGGATCAGGTCCGGGGTCTTCTTGGCCGCCTGGATGCCGGCGATGCGAGCCGTGCCGAGCACGTCACCCTTGGTGATGGCGTTGCTGGCCACCTTGGCCGTGGTCTCCGGCGCCATCATCACCCGGCACCGCGCCAGAGCCCGGCGGTGGGTCTGTTCCTTGGGTGTGACGTCCACCATCCGGGCCCCCCCGAGAGGGTCGAGGTGGGTCAGGCCGCGGTCGTGCACCTTGGCATTCTACGTGACCAGGGATTCGTCATGTGGGCCGTTTGGCGCGACCGATCCACAACCCGGACGGTAGACTTGGCACTCAGAGGCCGAGAGTGCCAGTCACGGAAAGGGTCGGGACGGATGCCGACGTACGAATACGCATGCACGTCCTGCGGCGAGCACGTCGAGGTCGTCCAGTCCTTTCGCGACGATCCTCTGACGACGTGTCCGGCGTGCGGTGGTCCGCTCCGCAAGGTCTTCGGGTCGATCGGGGTCGTCTTCAAGGGCAGCGGCTTCTACAAGAACGACAGCCGTCCCGCCGCCAAGGAGTCGGCGACGAAGGAGTCGGCGACGTCGAAGGACGCGAAACCGGCGGCGTCCGAGGCCTCCGGCTCGTCGAAGGAGGCATCGGGTTCGTCGAAGGAGAAGACGTCGTCCTCTGACGGGTCGTCAAGCTCCTCGTCGGGAGACAAGAGCTCCCCCAAGAGCGGCTCCTCGTCGGGGAAGTCCGACGGGTCCTCGGGGAAGTCGTCGGCCGCCGCGTCCTAGCGGCCCGCTCCTACTCGCCGCTCAGGACCATTCCGTCGACGGCCAAGGTCTGACCGGCGGCCAGTCCCGGCAGCCACTCGACGTCGCCGCCGACATGGACGATCGACTGCAACATCCGCTGCAGCGTCGATGCGATGGTGCCTTCGCGCACTGGCTCGGCCAACACCCCGTCCCGGATCATCAGCCCCTCGGCCCCCACCGAGAAGTCGCCGCTCACCGGATTGACTCCGGAGTGCACCCCCGTCACCGATTGGACGAAGAACCCCTCCCCCACGGCGGCGAGGATGCCGTCGGCATCGAGTGATCCCGGGGCGAGCAGGAGAGCGCGGCATCCGGCCACCGGCGTGGTGGCGTAGCCACCACGTACGGCCGACGCCGTCGACGCCGTTCCGGCCCGACGCGCCGCGGTCGTATCGAAGACGAAGCGACGCAGGATCCCGCCGTCGATGAGGACGTTGCGCCGGCAGGCGAGGCCCTCGGCGTCGTGGGTGGAGGCGCCGAAGGCCCGGGGATCGGTGGGGTCGTCCACCAGGGTCACGAGCGAGCACGCCACCTCTTCACCGATGCGGTCGGCGAAGATCGAGCGCCCCTTGGTCACCGCCTCCCCCGACAGGGCCGAGGAGATCACCGACAACAACGTCGACGTGACCCGGGAGTCGAGCACCACCACACAACGACCGGACTTCACCTTCGTCGCGCCCATCATGCGGGTGGCCCGGACGATGGCGTCGGTCGCCGCCCGGTCGGCGTCGATGTCGGACGGGCCCCGACCGGCTGTGAACCCCACCCCCGTCTGGCTGTCGGTGCCGTCGCCGGCGATGGCGGAGACCGACAGGCTGCAGATCGTGCGCCGCGCCGTCGCCGTGATCCCCGTCGACGTAGCGATGGCGGCCTCGGCCGCCACGTCCCCGTAGTCGGCCGCGTCCACCTGGCGCACCCGGGGGTCGCCGCCGCGCACCCGTCGCTCGAGGTCGAGGGCCATCTCGACCTTGGCGCTGGTCGGCAGCGAGCTCAGGGCGTCGTCCCACAGGTCGAGTGAGGCCGGCACCACCCCGTCGGGCCGGGCCAGACCCAGGTTCTCGTCGACGGTGGCGAAGGTGGCGTTGTCGCGCGCCTCGGCCAGGGTCTCGACGATGACGTCTTCGTCCAAGGTGCCGGCGTAGGCGAATCCCTGGCGTTGGGCGGCCACCACCCGGATCCCCACACCGGCCGACGCCGCCGACGCCAGCTGCTCGATCTCACCGTCGTAGGCGCGCACGTCGGTCTCCACCCCGCGCGAGGCGTACACCTCGAGCTCCTCACCCGGCCGGGCCTGGTCGGCGATGCGCGACACCAGGGTGAGCAGATCGTCGACCGATGCTTCGTCGTGGCGTGTCGAGGTGTCAGTCACCGGCCGTGCCCCCGATGGTCACGCCGGTGATGCGCAGCGTCGGCTGCCCCGTCCCCACCGGCACGCTCTGTCCGTCCTTGCCGCACGTCCCCGGCGACGTGGCGAAGTCGTTGGCCACGGCGTCGATGCGGCGCAGCACTTCGGGACCGTTCCCGATCAGGTTGGCGTCACGCAGCGGCTCGGTGAGACGGCCGTTCTCGATCAGGTAGGCCTCGACGGTGCCGAAGACGAAATCGCCCGTCGTGGTGTTGACCTGACCCCCGCCGAGCTTGGCCACGTAGACGCCCGTCGGGGTCTGGGCCAGCAGCTCGTCGGGGTCGGCGTCACCGTCGATGAGGAACGTGTTCGTCATCCGCACCATCGGCAGGTCGCGGTAGCTCTGCCGCCGCCCGTTCCCCGACGACTGGCGGCCCTCCTGGCGGGCCCGGAGGTAGTCCCACATGTACTCGGTGAGGACACCGTTCTCGATGAGGACGTTGCGGCGCGCCTCGTGCCCCTCGTCGTCGACGGAGAAGGTGCCCCACTCGCGTCCGATGGTCCCGTCGTCCACCAACGTCACCAGCGGGCTCGCCACCTGGGAGCCGACCTGGCCGACGTAGACGGAGGCGTCCTTGGCGATGTGGTCGGCTTCGAGGCCGTGACCGCACGCCTCGTGGAACAGGATCCCGCCACTGCCCGAGGCGAGCACGATGGGCACCTCTCCGCTCGGCGCCGGACGCGCCGACAACTTGGCCAGGGCCCGCCGGGCGGCGGCGCCGGCCACCTCTTCCACGTCGACGGTGTCGAACAGCTCGAAACCGACGGTGAAGGCGGCCGTCTCGAACCCCGTCTGCATGCCCGTGTCACCCACGGCCACGCACGACACGGAGAAGCGCGACCGGACCTGGTCGTCGGTCGCCAGCACCCCGTCGCTGTTGGCCACCAGGATCCGCCGGCGGCTGTCGCCGTAGCCGGCGGACACCTGGGTCACCGCCGCCCCCGCCGACCGCGCCGCCTGGTCGGCGCGTGCCAGCAGTTCGATCTTGCGCCCCTTGGCCACGTCCTCGGGGAAGATGGTGACGTCGTACGGTCGCGGCGCCTCGGAACGGGTCAGCGCCACCGTCCGCGTCCCCTTGGCGTCGCGGGCCACCGCCGCGGCCGCCTCGGCCGCCGCCAGCAGTCCGGCTTCGCTCAGGTCGGCGGTGTGGGCGTAGCCCGTGGTCTCGCCCACGACGACCCGCACCCCTGCTCCCCGGTCACGCCCCGACGACAACTCCTCCACCCGACCGTCGTCGAGCGAGGCCGATGTGGCCCGGCGGTCCTCGACGAAGACCTCGGCGAATTCCCCACCACGCCGGAGGGCGGCGTCGAGCACATGCTCGACCACGGTCGTGTCGACGAGCACTGCCGTCCCTGACGTTGCCTCGCTCACCGGCTGCTTCCTTTCTCGGAGCCGGCCACGTCCGGCACCAGGTCGCGCCGACCGTTCTGGCCGGAGGCGCCCGTCTTTCGTATCGTACCGCCGTGACCCTCGACCCCGGCCGCAGCGGTCGTGCCTCCCTGGTGGTCGGTGAGCAGGACACCGCCGTCGCCCTGGGTTCGGGGGACGTGGACGTCCTGGCCACGCCCCGCCTGATCTCGCTGTGCGAGGAGGCGACGGTGGTCGCCGTCGCCGGCGTCCTCGGTGCCGGTCGCACGAGCGTCGGTGTCCGCGTCCAGTTCGACCACCTCGCCCCGGTGCGGGTGGGTTCTCAGGTCACCGCCGAGGCCGTCCTCGAGAAGGTGGAGGGTCGCCGGCTCACCTTCACCGTCAGCGCCACCGACGCGGCGGGACTGGTGGGTGCCGGACGCGTCACGCGGGTGGTCGTCGACATCGAGGGCTTCCTGGCCAAGGCCCGCTGACCGTCACGGGGCCCGATGGAGACGCGGCGGTCAGACCCCTCGGCCGAGGACACCGCCGAGGACACCGCCGACCATGCCGCTGCCGACGGCGTCGGCGCGGTGTTCGTCACCACCGAGGTACTCCGACAGCGCCTGGGCGAGGACGGGCAGGGGCATGCTCTGCAACCAGATGTTCCCCGGTCCCGTGAGCGAGACGAGATGGTGCCCGTCGGCGCCCATGTAGCGGTTGGCGATCCCCTTCAGCCGGATCACCTGGAAGTTCACGATGTCCTGGAACATCCCGACGTGGCCCGGATGGACGAGCAGGGTCTGCCCTGCCGCCAGCTCGTAGGTCACGATCTCGCCCGACAGCTCCACCCAGGCCTGGCCCTCGCCCTCCAGTCGCTGGAGGATGAAGCCGTCCCCACCCCACAGCCCGCCCTTGAACGTCTGCTGGAGACCGATCGTGGGTGTGATCCCCGGTGTCCCGCACATCCAACCGTGCCGGTGCACCAGGTAGCCCTGGCCCGGGGCGATCTGGATGGGGAGGATCCGCCCCGGCAGCTTGCTGGCGAAGGTGATCATGCCCTGGCCGCCGACGGCCTCGTAGCGGGTCAGGAAGATCCCCCCACCACCCACGGCGCGCTTCAACCCGGCCATCAGGCCCCCACCCCCGCCGGTGTTGGCCGTCTGCGACATCTGCATGTTGGCCGTCATCCAGGACAGGTCACCGTGGGTCGAGATCAGCGCCTCGCCCGGGTCGAGAAGCATTTCGAGCACCGGCATCGTCGTGCCGTTGACGTTCGCCTGCATCACGCACACCCCCTCGCTGGCCGGACCACGCCGCGGCCGTCTGGACGACCGCATTCTGGCGCATCAGCCGCCCGCCGCGCTCGATACCCGCACACCGTTCGCGTCGATCGGGACGGGCGGCACTGCCACACCTGCGGTTCTCGGCGGAGGGCCGTGAGAAGCTCCACCCATGGGTCAGACGTTGCGACCGGTGCGCGCCACGTTCGTCGCCTTCGGGATCTTCTGGGGCACGTGGGCCGTGGCCGCGGCCAACATCGAGCACAGCCTCCACCTGTCGGCCGGACGCCTCGGACTGCTCCTCTCGGCCTCGATCGGCGCCGGTGGGCTGGCCGCCGCCGGCAGCGGGGGCCTGGCCGAGCGCTGGGGCACGGCCCGCTTCCTCAGCCGCACGTTGGTGGGCTGGGGCGTGGTCCTTCTCGCCACCGCCGGCGTGGCCCGCGGCACCGCCTTCGTCATCACTTTCGTCCTCAGCATGATGACGGCCGGGTTGGTGGACATGGCCATGAACGCCGCCGCGGCCGCCGGCGTGGCCGGCGACGCCGGTCGGATGATGCGCTTCCATGCCCTCTTCAACACGGGCGCCCTCCTCGGTGCGGCCACGGCCGGCGTCCTTCTGCCGCGCCGGGGTGTCGTGGCGGTGGGCCTGGGCGGCCGTCGGCGTCGGTGGTCTCGTCCTGGCCGCCCGGACCCGGACGGCGTCTCTGCCCGGGGCCGTCGACCACTCGGCCGTCGACGACGATGCGGCCGTCGCCCACGGCGCCGTCGGTCACGGGGCCACCGGACACGAGAACGCGCCCCGAGCCCGCGCCGGTTGGCTGCGCTCGGTGGCCGCCATCCGGTCGCAGCACCTGGTCGTGCTGGCCACCGTGTTCGCCCTCACCGCCATGGTCGAAGGGGGCATCGACACCTGGGGCGTCCTGTACCTCCGTACCCATCTGGCCGCCGGTGTCCTCCTCGGGGCCGGCGCCTACTGCATGGGCCAGGCCATCGCCGTATCGACCAGGGGCGGGGCCGGCGGGCACATCGGGCGCATCGGACCCCGGTGGGGGCTCGTCATCGGCGCCGCCGTGGCCGCCAGTGGCCTGGCCATCGAAGCGGGCGCCGATCACGCGGCGGCCGCCGCCCTCGGGTTGGCCATCGCTGCCGGAGGCATCTCCCTGTGCTGGCCCCTCGTCATGGCCGTCGCCTCGACCGTGGCCCTGGCCTCGCAGCCGGTGCCCTCACCCGGTCCCGGTGCCGCCCGCGCCCAGGGCGACGCCGTCTCTCCCGCCGCCCTGGTGGGCGCCCTCACGGCGGCGGGCTACGTCGGGTGGGTGGCCGGTCCCGCCGTGGTCGGCTGGGTGGCCGACGCCGCCGGGCTGAGCGCCGGGCTGTTCCTCCTCGCCGGCCTGGCCGCCGCCGCCGCCGTGATCCTGGCGCTGATCCCTGCTCGTCCGTCCGCGGTAGCGTGACGAGTGGGGTGGTCCCACGCCCCCGACCCCATCACACGCCCATGCTCCTCGACGACATCCACGACCCCGCTGACCTGCGCAGCCTGTCGTCCGAGCAACTGAGCCAATTGTCGGCCGAGATCCGCTCGTTCATCGTCGAGACCGTCACCACCACCGGCGGCCACCTGGGCTCGAACCTCGGTGTCGTCGAGCTCACCCTGGCGCTTCACCGGGTCTTCGACTCGCCGCGTGACGTCATCCTGTGGGACACCGGCCACCAGGCCTACATCCACAAGCTCGTCACCGGCCGCCGCGGTGACTTCGCCTCGCTCAAGCAGGCCGGCGGCCTCTCCGGCTACCCGTCGCGCGCCGAGTCCGTGCACGACTTCGTGGAGAACAGCCACGCCTCCACCGCGCTCAGCTACGCCCACGGGATCGCCACCGGCTTCCATCTCCGAGGTGAGGACGACCGACGCGTCGTGGCCGTCCTGGGCGACGGCGCCCTCACCGGCGGCATGGCCTACGAGGCTCTCAACAATCTCGGCCACGCCGGCAGTCGCGTCGTCATCGTCCTGAACGACAACGGTCGGTCGTACGCACCCACCGTCTCGAAGCTCTCCTCGGGCCTGACCCATCTCCGGCTCAACCCCTCCTACGTCCACGCCCGTGAGCGGCTCCGCCACCTCCTGCGCCGCATCCCGGGCCTCGGCGGCGTCGCCTACTCCGGCGTCCACGGACTGGCCATCGCCGTGCGCGAGGTCGTCACCCCCCACCGTTTCTTCGAGGCCCTCGGCGTCCGCTACGCCGGACCCATCGACGGCCACGACATCGCCGGCATGGAGCAGGCCCTGGCCCACGCGGCGGAGTGGGACGGACCGATCGTCGTCCACGTCCTCACCCAGAAGGGGTGCGGCTACGGTCCGGCCGAGGAGGACGAGGTCCAGCGTCTCCACGACTACAAGGTCCAGCCCTCGAGCTCCGTCGTCTCGCTCTCCTACGGCGACGCCTTCACCGCCGCCATCCTGGCCGCCGCCGAGCGCAGCGAGGAGGTCTTCGCCATCACGGCGGCCATGGCCGGTCCCACCGGCCTCCTCCCCTTCGAGGCCACGTACCCGGAGCGCTTCCTCGACGTCGGGATCGCCGAGCAGCACGCCGTGACGGCCGCCGCCGGCATGGCCATGGCCGGACTCCGTCCCGTCGTGGCCGTCTACTCCACGTTCTTCAGCCGTGCCTTCGACCAGGCCAACCTCGATGTCGGACTCCACCGGCTCCCCGTCGTCTTCGTCCTCGACCGGGCCGGGATCACCGGTGACGACGGTCCCAGTCACCACGGCATCCTCGACCTCTCCCTCGCGCTCGCCATCCCGGGCATGACCGTCTTCGCCCCCTCCTCGGCCGCCGAGGTGGGGCCCATGCTCGACACGGCCCTGACCCTCGACGGCCCCTCCGTCGTGCGCTTCCCGAAGACGCCGTCACGCCACGTCGCCCCCGGTGCGGTCGGTCACGGCCTGGCGGCGCGCCGCGTCCACCGGGGCGACGGCACCGTGTGCCTCCTGGCCGTGGGCAAGCTGGTGGAGGCGGCCGAGGAAGCGGCGGCCAAGCTCGCCGCCGACGGCACCGACGCCACCGTCTGGGACGTCCGGGTGGTGTCGCCGCCCGATCCCGACATGCTGCGCGACGCCGCCGCCCACGGACTGGTGGTGACGGTGGAGGACGGCATCCGCGTCGGCGGGGCGGGGACGTTCCTGCTCGACGCCATGCGCTCGCTGCCCGGCATCGACCACCCCCTGCCCCCGGTCCGCATCCTCGGGGTCCCCCGCTCGTACGTCGCCCAGGGCAAGCCCGATCTCATCCTCTCCGAGCTCGGTCTCGACGGTCCCGGCATCGCCTCGACGGTGTCGGCGGCGCTGGCCGACGAGCGCGAGCGCATCCATCTGGCCTCGTCCGACCCGTCCTGACCACCGCTCCACCCCGGAACGGATCCCTGGTGACAGGTTCCCCCCTTTTTCACCCGGATCGAAACTTGTTCTAGTTTGTCGGGGATGGAATTCAACCTGGCCGACCTCTTCGAGGCCGCCGTCGACGCCTTTCCCGACCGTGAGTACCTCGTGGCCGAGGGTCGGCGCCTCACCTACGCGCAGCTGGAGGAACGGGCCAACCGCCTCGCCCACCACCTGGCCGCCCAGGGGGTGCGCAAGGGTGAGCACGTCGGCATCTACGCCCTGAACAGCACCGAGTGGGTCACCACGGCATGGGCCGTCTTCAAGCTCCGGGCCGTCTGGGTGAACATCAACTACCGCTACGTCCACGACGAGCTGCGCTACCTCTTCACCAACGCCGATCTCGTCGCCCTCGTCCACCAACGGCAGTTCTCACCCCGGGTCGCCGCCCTGTTGCCCGAGCTACCGGCGCTCCGCCACGTCATCGTCATCGACGACGACAGCCAGGAGCCCGATCCCTGTCCCGACGCCGTCGATTTCGAAGCGGCCCTCGAGGGCGCCTCCCCCGAACGCGATTTCGGCCGCCGCTCGGGTGACGACATCTACATCCTCTACACCGGCGGCACCACGGGCATGCCCAAAGGTGTCGTCTGGCGCCACGAGGACGTCTTCTTCGCCCTCGGCGGCGGGATCGACGCCATGACGGGGACCCGCATGCAACGACCGGAGCAGATGGTGGAGAAGGGCCTGGCCGCCGGCGGACCCCTCACCTTCCTCCCCATCGCCCCTCTGATGCACGGCGCCACCCAGTGGGGCGTCATGGGACAGAGCTTCACCGGCAACCGGGTCGTCCTGGTGGCCAAATTCGATCCCCACGAGGTGTGGTCCCTGGTCGAGCGCGAGAAGGTCAACATGGTCATGATCACCGGCGACGCCATGGGCAAGCCCCTCATCGAAGCTCTCGACGAGCCGGGCTCCTCCTACGACCTCTCGTCGCTCATCGGCTTCACCTCGACGGCAGCGCTCTTCTCACCGTCGGTGAAGGACGAATTCTTCCGCCACTTCCCCAACTTGATCATGACCGACGCCGTGGGGTCGTCGGAGTCCGGCAACAACGGGATCACCCACGTGAAGCCGGGGGAGACGGCCATGAGGAGCGGCCCGACCGTGACGTCGTTGGGCGAGACGGTCGTCTTCGACGAGGATCTCAACCTGGTCACGCCGGGCTCGGGCGTGATCGGGAAGATCGCCCGCTCGGGCAACATCCCCGTCGGGTACTACAACGACCCCAAGAAGACGGCCGAGGTCTTCATCAACGTCAAGGGCAAGCGTTTCGTCATGCCCGGGGACTTCGCCACCGTCGAGGCGGACGGGTCCGTCACCCTCCTCGGCCGCGGTTCGATCTGCATCAACTCCGGCGGCGAGAAGATCTTCCCCGAGGAGGTCGAGGCCGTCGTCCGCTCCCACCCCGACGTCATGGACGCCATCGTCGTCGGCGCCCCCGACGAGCGCTTCGGCCAGCGCGTCGCCGCCATCGTCGAGCCCCGTCCGGGGCACGCGGCGCCGTCGCTCGACGCCATCCAGGAGCACTGCCGCAACCACGTCGCCGGCTACAAGGTGCCCCGCCAGCTCCACGTGGTGGACAAGATCGAGCGGTCCCCGAGCGGAAAACCCGACTATCCGTGGGCGAACGCCATCGTCACCACGGAGTCCGGCGCCGTCTGAGGACGTGCCCGTCGAGCTCTCCGACCTGGTCGGCGCGGGACACGCGGCCGTCGTGACCATGGAGCTCCAACGCGGCGTCGTCGGTGACCTCTCGAGCTTCCCCGCTCTGGCCGACGAAGTCAGCCGTGTCGGCGTCATCGTCGGCACGGCCCGGCTCACCGCCGCGGCGCGCCGGACGGGCATCCCCGTGGTCCACTGCACGGCCGGCTTCCGGGCCGACCGGGCCGGCTCGCCGTCGAACGCCCCGCTCATCGCCACCCTGCTCCACCGACCGGCGCACCTTCTCGACGGCACCGCCGCCGTCGAGCTCGTCCCCGCCCTGGAGGCCCAGCCCGGTGACCTCGTCTCGCACCGCCGTCACGGCGTCTCGCCCTTCGCCGGGACCTCGCTCGACCCGACGCTGCGGGCCCTCGGCGTCTCGACGGTGGTGGCCACCGGTGTCTCGCTCAACCTCGGGATCGTCGGTCTGGCTGTCGAGGCCGTCAACCTCGGCTACCGGGTCGTGGTGGCCACCGACGCCGTCGCCGGCGTCCCCGCCGCCTTTGCCGCCGACGTCCTGCGCCACACGGTCGCGCTGGTGGCCACTCTGGCCACGGTCGACGACATCATCGCCGCCTTCGGACCCTGAACGAATCCAGACCCTGAACGAACCCAGACCCTGAACGCGAACCACCGCCCGCTGCGCCGACCCCGGGGGGGCCGAGGGTGGCACAGGGGCGGCGGCCCGACCGAGCGTCGGCACTGGCGAGGACCCGCCGGTGGCAACGACGCCGGAGCCCACCTCGCGAAATCGCGCGTGTGGCTGTCGCAAAGGGTACGTGACGCGGCGGTCACATGCCGGGACCAACGGGGCGCTGCGACCGCCTGTGCCGGGGACCCGAGCAGGTCGGGCACCCTTTTCAGGCGCCGATCTGCGCCTCTCGCTGGCGGGTGGTGCTGTGCACGGGATCCTTGTCGAATTGCGGCAGCACGTGCTTGCCGAACGTGGCCACCGCCTCCTCGCACGTCTCGATGGGCATGGCCGACGAGAGCATCCCGAAGCTCAGCTGGTCGGCCCCCGTCTCCTCGAAGCGCTTGACCGTCGCCGTCACCTCGTCGGGGTCGCCGATGGCGATCGACCGGCTCTCGATGCTCTTGTTGATCTGCTCGGGTGTCTGGTCGGGGATGGTCTGCGGCCACTCGGGGATGCCCGGGGGTCGCGGGAAGGTGTCGAGGTACCGGAAGACGAGGCTCACGTAGTACCCGCCGTCCATCTGGGCGAAGGCGTCCCGGGCCCGGCCACCGTCCTCCAGGCACAGCATCTGCGTGGTGATCATCACGTTGTCGTTCACGTAGTCGCCGATCGGCTCGGCGTTCTTGATGTCCTTCTTGTACTTCTCGATGAGGGGGATGAACCCCTCGGGCGGGCCGAAGGCGAAGCACAGCACCCCGAGACCCTGCCGGGCGGCGATCTCGAACGTCCCCGGACTGCCGGCGGCCACCCACAGCGGCGGGTGCGGCTTCGTATAGGGCTTGGGCAGCACGTTCCGCTCGGGCATCGAGAAGAACCGCCCGTCGTAGGAGTAGTCCTCCTCCTTCCACATCCGTACGATCTGGGGAAGGGTCTCGGCCACCATCTCCCGCGTCAGCTCCTGGTCCTCGATCCCGAAGCCCCGCTGCTCGGTGGTGGAGGAGCCGCGTCCGGTCCCGAACTCGAAGCGGCCCTCCGACAGGTGGTCGAGCATGGCCACCCTCTCGGCGATCCGGGCGGGGTGGTTCACCGGTGGCGTGAGGTTGAAGATGCCCGACCCCAGGTGGATGTTCTTGGTCTGGGCGGCGGCGAAGGCCAGGAAGGACTCGTTGGACGAGAGGTGCGAGTATTCGGTGAGGAAATGGTGCTCCGACGCCCACGAGTACTTGAACCCGGCCTTGTCGGCGGCCCTGATGTAGGCGAGCTCGTCCATGATCCGTCGGTGTTCAGCGTTGGCACCGTGCACGGCGCGGAATTTCGGCGTCAGGCACACGGCGTTGAAGATCCCGAACTCCATGGGGCAGCTCCTCTCGCTTGCCCGGGACGGTACCATTCCGAGGGAAAAAGTGCAACGTGTTCCACTATTGCCGGAGCGCCGCATCCCGGAGCCGACGGGCCCACCAGGCGCCGTTGACCAGGGATGACGACGCCGGAGGGTCCCATGGACACCATCGCCGCCAAGCTCCTCGCCCGCACCGGGGACGCCCGACCGGGTCTCGTCGTGGGCGAGGCGTCCTGGACCTGGAACGAGGTGGTCGAGGCCTCCCGGGCCCGCGCCGCCTGGCTCGTCGCCCACCGGGGGCCGGGCCCCTTCCACGTGGCCGTCCTCCTCGACAACGTCCCCGAGTTCGCCTTCTGGCTGGGCGCCGCCGCGCTGACGGGAGCGGTCACCGTCGGCGCCAACCCCACGCACCGGGGCTCCGACCTGGCCCGGGACCTGGCCCACACCCGCTGCCAGCTC
This sequence comes from uncultured Acidimicrobiaceae bacterium, assembly GCA_963848355.1. Classification (GTDB taxonomy): domain Bacteria; phylum Actinomycetota; class Acidimicrobiia; order Acidimicrobiales; family UBA8190; genus CAWKDG01. The sequence goes on along the minus strand of CAWKDG010000012.1, from coordinate 2,149,315 downwards.
CTCGTGACCGACTCCGCCCATCTTCCTCTCGTCGACGGTCTCGATCTCGGGGCGGCCCTCGGCACCGTCTCGCCGGCCAACGCCCGCGTCCTCGTCGTCGACGACCCCGCCCAGCACGAGCCGCTCGACGGCTCCTCGGGCCTCTTCGACCCGGCTGCGGTCGAGGTCGAGGAGGACGCGCTCGGCTACCTGATCTTCACCTCGGGCACCTCCGGTGCCCCCAAGGCGTGCCGCTGCACCCAGGGTCGCCTGGCCCGCATCGGCGCGGCCGTGGCCCAGATCTACGAGATCACCCCCGACGACGTCTGCTACGTGGCCATGCCCCTCTTCCACTCCAACGCCCTGATGGCGGGCTGGAGTCCGACGCTCTCGGCGGGGGCGACGTTGGCGCTGCCCACCGGGGGCCGGTTCTCGGCGTCGGGCTTCCTGCCCGACGTCCGGCGCCACGGTGTCACCTACTTCAACTACGTCGGCAAACCCCTCTCCCACATCCTGGCCACCCCCGAAAAGCCCGACGACGCCGACAACACGCTGTCCCGCGTCTTCGGCAACGAAGGGGCCGAGGACGACCTGGCCCGCTTCGCCACGCGCTTCGGGTGCCGCGTCGTCGACTCCTACGGCTCCACCGAGGGCGGTGCCGTCGTCCAACGCACGCCCGACACACCCCGGGGTGCGCTCGGACGGGCCCCCGACGACACCGCTGTCATCGACCCCACCACCGGTGACGAATGTCCCATCGCCCGCTTCGATCCCGACGGCCGGCTCACCAATGCCGACGATGCCATCGGGGAGCTCGTCTCCAAGTCCGGGGGGGCCGGCTTCGAGGGCTACTGGGACAACGACGACGCCGAACAGGCCCGCCTGCGCAACGGCTGGTACTGGACCGGTGACCTCGCCTACCGCGACGATCAGGGCTTCTTCTACTTCGCCGGTCGTTCCGACGACTGGTTGCGCGTCGACGGGGAGAACTTCGCCGCCGCCCCCGTGAGCCGCATCCTCTCCCGCCATCCCGACGTCGTCCTCGCCGTCGTCTACGCCGTGCCCGATCCCGTGACCGGTGACCAGGTCATGGCCGCCCTGCAACTTCGGCCCGGGGCCGTCTTCGACCCCGACGCCTTCGCCGCCTTCCTGGCCGCCCAACCGGACATGGGGACGAAGTGGATCCCCCGTTTCGTGCGCGTGGCCGAGGCACTCCCCACCACGGCGACGTCCAAGGTGCTCACCCGGACCCTGCGGGCCGAGCAGTGGCGCAGCGCCGACCCCGTCTGGTGGTGGCCCGACCGGACCCCGGGTCCGCGGTACCGGCGGCTCGAGCCGGCCGAGGCGGCGGCGCTCACCGAGGCCGTCGCCGGACGCACTCCGGCGGCGCCGTCGTGATAGTCAGGTCGCCGCACGGGCCCGAAGAGGAAACGTGGCCCGAGAGAGGAGGAGGCCGTGGTCGCTGACCTCGAAGACCCTCGACGACAGGAACCCCCGTTCGGCCTCGTCGAGCGGCCCATGCTCGAGGCATGGCTCGAGTTCCACCGCACCACCCTGCTCCTCAAGTGCGAGGGCCTCGACGACGCCGGACGCAAGCGCCGACCCGTTCCGACCTCCCAGTTGTCCCTCCACGGCCTTGTCCGCCACATGGCCGAGGTCGAGCGGAACTGGTTCCGCCGCGTCCTGCTGCGGCAACCGGAGACACCGTGGATCTGGTACGAGTCCGGCATCGACGACAGCGAGCTCGTCCCCCTCGACGACGCCGACTGGGAGGCGGACCGTGCCGCGTGGGAGGCCGAGTGCGATGCCAGTCGCCGGACGGCGGCCGACCACGACCTGGACGACACCGGCCTCCGAGAGGGCGACCCGTGCTCCCTGCGGTGGATCTACGTCCACATGGTCGAGGAGTACGCCCGCCACAACGGCCACGCCGATCTCATCCGCGAGCTCGTCGACGGACAGGTGGGCTGCTGACCCGGCTCGGCGATACGGCCATGAACGGCATCGTGTTGTTCGACCTGGACAACACGCTCATCGACCGTGATCGTGCCTTTCACCAATGGGCTCGGCAGTTCCTGGCCACGCGGAATCTCGATCCTGCGGAGTTGCCGTGGCTCGTGTCGGTGGACGCTGACGGGAAGGCCTCTCGTCCTGCCTTCTTCCGAGCCCTGAAGGCTCGATTCGAACTCCCGGAGAGCGAAGAGTCGCTCGTCGTCGCCTACCGGGACGACGCACCGGGGTTCTACCAACCGGAGCCGGCGATCCTCGCTGGGCTACAGGCACTGCGCTCAGCCGGTTGGGGGACGGGGGTGATCACGAACGGGCCGGCCAGTCAGGCGAACAAGATCCGATCGGCTGGTCTCGATGGCGTGCTCGATGCCTGGTGCATTTCCGGGGTCGAGGGGGTGGCGAAGCCTGAACGGCGCATCTTCGAAGAGGCGGCCAGGCGCTGCGGGACCGTCCTGGGGGGATGGATGGTGGGAGACACGGCGGACATCGACATCCTGGGCGGGATCGCCGCCGGATTGCGAACGATCTGGATGGCTCGAGGGCGGGCGTGGAACGTCACGGCCTATGCACCCGACATCGTTGCCAACGACATCCCCGAAGCCGTGCATCGTATCCTCGAGGCGCCCTGATTCACACTGACGGGGACCATCGCTTACCGCTGTGGAAGCCTGGCGGCGTGCCCGATGACGACAGCCGAGGATCATGGATCCCCACCCGGGCGATGATCGCAGCCAGATGCATGGAGCTTCGCAAGCGCCGGGGCCTCATGATCGTCCTCATCGTGTTGACGATCGGGTTCCCCACGCTCTTCCTCGTCATCCGGCTGTTGCTGCACACCTTCGTGCCGAAGTCCTTCGGGCCGGCGGGTGGGTTCGCCGTCTTCACCTCCCTCATCGCCGGCGTGCTCTACATCTTCGGGTTCATCGCCGCCATGACCTTGGGAGCCACCGCAGGTTGCTCCGACCTCGCCGACGGGATGTTCACGCAGCAGGTGGTGACCGGACGCTCGAGAGTGGCGCTCTACCTGGCCCGCATCCCGGCCGGCTTGGCCATCATCATTCCCATGGTGGCCGTCGCCTTCACCATCATCTGCGGGGTCTGCAGCTTCTCGGCGCCGTCGCGTTTCGACTTCCAGGGCACCACCGTGCCCCTCGGCCTTTCCCTCCATGGATACGAGACCTGGGCCGCCGACCATCCGAATCTGATCATCTGCGACTTCCCCTACAACGGGCCATGCCCGGGGAACGAACCTGAGCCGAACGCCCCGCTGTCGAGGGCGCTGGCCGAGCGACAGGCCGAGCAGAATTATCCGACCTACGCCGTGACCTACAACGCGCCGCCGTACGGCGTGATGATCAGGGCGGGACTGTGGCTCGAGCTCGAGGTGATCATCGCCTACGTCTTCGGTCTCGGGTTCGCCTCTCTCGTGGGACAGCGCATGGTTCCGATCATCCTGATGATCGTGTACGAGATCATCTTCCGACCGCTCCTGATCTCGACCAAGATCACGATTCCCCACCTGATCAACCTTCAGCGACTCCTGGTCATCGAACTGGCCGTGGCCCATTTCGAACCGGCCGGCATCGGTATCAACTACGGGATCGTGAACGGACCGGCTGGGCTTCGAGACTCGTCGTATCTGATCCCGGAGTCGACTGCCATCGCCATCGCAGTGATCGCCGCCTGGCTGGTGGTGTGGACGGTCGTGGGCGCGTGGAGAATGGCGACCAGGGACGCGTGAGAAACGCTCGGGAGCGGGAATCGGCGGAGCCTGGCAAGTGGCGTCCCCATGGCTTCCTCCTCGGGTCTGTTGCCATTTATTGCACCGAAGAAGAGGCCCATCCAGAGGCAAACGGCCCAATCTCCATTTGCGGGAGCCTCGTCGGGTTCACTTGGGCCAATCGGCCCTAGTAAACGTCCGAGTCGAGGAGTAATAAGAAGGGTACAGAGTCTCCGACGGCGAGGGGAGGACACGATGGTCGATACCGTCATCGGTTCTGGAGAGTGCGGGGAGATCGACGACATCGAGTCTGAGTTGTGCTTGTCCTCGCGGGAGGCTTCTGTCGGCTTCGTTCCGTTTGCGAACCTCGACCTGTGGGACCTAGTTAACAAGGTCGCGCTGTCGCAGACGGAACACCGCGCACCGTGGAGAAGGTGAGGCTTCTGATCCGATTCGGCTGTACGGAGCGCCTCTTGGGGAACCCCGGAGCCGTCCGGTGACAATCGACCGGTACTGGTCGGTCCAGTCGCAAAGATTAGGCGTCTTGAGCCTAAACCGGGGATTCGGTCATTCCTCCGAGGCGCTGAGATTGTCAAGACCACCGTCCGCCATCCGACAAGGTGGTGGACGTTGTCGCGTAGGTCGACCGGGTGTTTTGGGGCAGAGAGGTGCTCGACCACTGGCAACGATCGACCAAGAATCTCGGCATGGCCAAAGCGGAACGAAAGAGAGCGCTCTATCCGGGGGGTAGGCCGACCGCGGAAGCTACAGCGAATCCCGTCCGGAATAAAGCGACTGGGAATCGAGGCTCGGGCTGGCGAGCATACCGGCGAAGTTGAGCTGCGCAGCAGGGACCTCCAGCACCCTGGCGGCCAGCGTCGTGGGTGACTCTAGGGTGGCGTGACCAATGCCAACGGCGCGACCGGCTCTGCAGGACCCACGTCGGAGGGGACGTCCGCTGGTAGGGATGGTCTGGGCCGGTCATTGCCGGCGGCGCCCGGTCGGTCGGCGGATCCCGCCTGTTGGGCGACGACGATCCGGTCCCGTCCGGCCGCCTTGGCCTGGAGGAGGGCCTCGTCGGCCAGGGCCACCGTCCCCTCGAGGTCGACGGCCTGGTCTGATGAGGCCACACCGAAGCTCACGCTGAAGTCGGGAAGATTGCCGGACTTGAGTCGGCCCGCCAGCCGCTCCCTGACCCGCTCAAGGACGGCCAGGGCCTCGTCCGTGCCACACGCCGGCAGCACGATGACGAACTCTTCGCCCCCGTAGCGGCAGGCGATGTCAGACGGCCGCATCGCATCGCGCAGCACCTGCGAGAACGTCCGCAGGGCCCGGTCGCCGGTATCGTGGCCGAACACGTCGTTGAGCTGCTTGAAATGGTCCAGGTCTCCGTAGGCCACCGCGAACGAGAGACCGCTCTCGCGCAGGTCGCGTGTCTGGCCCTCCAGACTCCGCCGGGTCAGGAGGCCGGTGAGCGAGTCGCTGTTGGCCTCGGTCTCCGACACCTGGAAGGCGCGGAGCATGGCCAGGCGTTCCGATGCCCGTCTGACCACCACCTCGACATCGCTCTTGATCTCATCGGAAGGAGGAGAACCGTCGGTGGCGGTGACATGGACCACGCCGACCGAGTTCCCGCCGATGCTGACGGGAACACACAGGGCCGAGCGGACCCGTCCCATCAGATAGGGGCAGGTGTCGATGGCGTTGCTCTCGGGGAAGAGCATCGACTGCCCCCGACTGGCGGCCGGGCAGTCGTCGGGAGAGACCACCGCGCATCCGCACTCCTCCGCCGTTGGCGGCGAGACGAGCACCTGTCGGAAGTGGGCCTTGCTCGAGTCGGCCAGGAGCAGCTCGGCCCGCAGGCCGGGGGCGGCGTCACCGAGGGCCCGGGTCACCAGATTGAAGACGGGCTCTTCGGTCTTGGCCATTTCGAGTGCCCGCTGCAGCTGGCCCTCGAATTCGTTGCGCCGGGTCGTCCGGGCCTGGACAGTGTCGCGCCGGGTCTGGTCGCGCTCGAGCCGCAGGGCCTTCCGGGCCGAGAGGGCGGTGACGGCGATCCCGAAGGGGATGCCGAATCCCAGGGACAAAAGCAAGCCGTTCCGGGCGTCGGTGGCGTCGGCTTGGACCTGACCGGCGGTCCGAATCAGAAGGCGAGTGATGGTGGCCTGCAGCGCGGCGAAACCGTTGTCCAGGTTCTCGTCGGCGGCCTCTTCGGCCGCCGCCACCTGGGCGCTCTGCGCCGATCGCGTCCCCGTGGCCAGAATCGTGGCCAACCCGGTCCGGGAAGCGACATAGGCGGTCTCCAGCCGGCCCAGCCCGGGGGCGAGGCCGGCGTTCACGGGCAGGGAGAGCATGCGGTGCAGGGTGAGGTAGCTCTGATCGACGACGTTGGTCTCGACCACGGCTTCATCGAGAAGGGCGGTGCTCACCGAGCCGGCGAAGGCTTGGGCGGCCAAGACCTGGAAATCCGCCAAGGCGGCCCGGGCCGCCCTGACGGGGGTCTGCAGCACGAGGTAGCGGTTGGTCAACAGCGCCGCCGACCGCTCGGCCTGGGCCGACTCGACCACACCGAGGGCCCCACCGGCCACCGCCACCGTGATCAGCACAGTGCCGAGGGCGATGAGGGAGCGATGAGGCGAGTAGGCCCCGGCCCTGAGAGAAGCCCAGCCGGAACCTCGTGGCGAAATGTGGCGCATACCCGCGGCATCGACGCCCCCGTCCGACATGTTCAGGGACGAAAGTCACATTTCCTTGAATGAGCCGGAGTCAGATATCCGTCTCGACGAGCGCGTTGGGGCTGGTGGCGGGGCGCGCCGTATTCGGGGCGGTTTCAAGGATTCCCCTTACCGCGATTCCAGCCTAGCCCAGTCGGACGTAGTCTCACCGACTGCCGCCGAACGGCGGTCAGGCGCTCATATTCGCGAATTGTGTGATCCCGGACGGAGCACTCAGGAGACAGCCAGCGCTGGACGGCGCCGCAGCACCACTGGACATTCATCCCGATCAGGGTGATACGGCTCATCGCCAGTCCCAGGTTGAGCATGTCAGGCCCCCGATACCCGGCAACGAACCTTGATCAGAACCTGTAGATGGCGTTCGGCGGGGTGACATGAAGCGGGCGCACCTCCCGAGCGAGATCGAAGCCCATTGCAAGTTCTGATCTGGGTCGGCGTTGGCGGCGTGACACGATGAGATGACGCAGTCCCTGATCTCGTTCGATGACGGTGCGACGACACTTTCCCGAGGAGCGTCGCCCGTCCCACCTGAACTCTGTGCCCTGACCTGAAGCGCAGTCACGCGGCGACGGCGATTCCGGATGCGCCGTACGGTCTGACGGCGTTACCCTGATTTGCGGCAGAGCTCCTCAGAGGAAACCGAGAGCCGAACTCCTAGCGAGGGAGGGTACCCTTGTGCGCTCGATGTTTCTGGCCGCAGTGGCGTTCATGGTCGTGCTAAAACTCGGGCTAGCAACCTCAGTAGCGCGCCAAGATGGCGAACCCGTTGTCGGCGATTACTCCTTCACTATCCACTGGACCAATCCGGTCATCAACGACACGACCAGCATGGATGTCGCTGCCAGTGGAAGCGTTACCTTCGGCAACGGTGCCATCGGGACGTGGACGGATCATCACAAGCGGTTCACTAAGTTCGTGATCAGTGCGACGTACCATGGCCAGAAGACCAAGACTGGGCTCTGGGGCACGATGTCGAACACCGACGGGAACAGCGGAACGTGGAGCGCCGTGTACTCATAGGACGGCATCGTCCGACGGCGGCACTCGTCGCCGGCGAGAAGCGTTCGGCCCAATGTCTAGGTAGGTGCGATCTGACGGGCGATGTAGGCCAACTGCGGGCAACCGGGGGATTCCTGCACGCATCGAGCGAAGAGCCAGAGGACGAGTCGGTCCCCGTCGAGTCCGAGCCGATCGGCCATCCGTCGGGCGAGACCGCTCGGGTTCGCCCGCAATCGGTCACCACAATTCAAGAGGTGCTGGAGCGGGTCGTAGGTGGGATCGCCGACGTACGGTTTCGGATCGATCATGAGCCATGGTTCCCGTTCGGCTGCGAGCACGTTCTCAGCGTGGAGGTCCGTGCACAGCAAGAGGCGCCGCTCGGCCGAGGCGGGCAGAGTCCGAAACAAGCCGATGCCTTCGCGGGCGAGACCGGGGTCGAGGTCGACCGGTCTCGTCGCCATCTTGCGCTCGCATTCTTCCGCCCACGTCTCACACATCTCCTCCAGCATGCGAAACGGGTGGTCAGGCCTTGGCTGGCGCCAGATGCGTGGGAGTAGCGATGCGATGACGGCATCCTGCTCGGTCTCGGGTCGCGACGACAGCGTCGTCCCCGGAACACAGCGTTCGATGAGGAGGGCGATGGTGTCCTCGAACTCTTGGGTGGCGTGCACCACGACGGCGCCCTGCCCCGCCCAGGCACGCAGTCCCTCACCTTCGTGCTCCCCCTCCGGATGCCTCCAGCCGACCTTGAGAACCAGATCTTTCCCGGCCTCAGTGCGTGCCGGTGCCACCCAGGCTGTCTGACCGCCGGGTTGGTACGGCTCGCCGAGCGTGAGGGACCAATGTGTCTCGAGGTAGTGGACGGTCGCAGACAGGGACATCATCCAGGCTCGTCGGTCCGCGTCGTCTGTCCGTTCGAGTGCTTCGACGAGCCTCCGGGGCATGGGCAACGACCTCACCACTGCATCCTTATGTGGTGGGGGTCAGCCGTGCACGGGGGGCGGAGGTGCAGCGAGGACCGCCGCCGCCAGACCTTCCAGACGCGCCGGCGAGACCTGTCGAAGGTCGGAGCTGAACTGGTCCTGAAGCTCGCCGGTGTCGACCACGAGCGAGGCCCCGGTCCGGCTCGTCCCCGGGGTACCGTTGACGTCGCATCCCTCGTGACCGGACACCACCACGGTGCGGCGGGTGCGGCACGGCCGGTCGGACGGCGTGAGGACGGCGAAGCTCACCGACACCGCCTGGTGGTCGGAACCCTGCGGGTAGAAGCAGCCGAGCAGATCGCTCTCGCTCACGGCCGTGGGGGCGGAGACGTGCGTTCCCAGAGCCATGTCGACCAGTGACGGCGTCGGACAGTCCCGGGCCGTCGGGAGCTGGGCATCGTGGTGCGAGACGACGACGAGCAACACGCCGATCGTCACCAGGGCGGTGACGGCGGCCACGCCGAAGGTGGACCACGAGCGAGGGTTCCCCGGTCGGGTGCCTGACAACCAGCGGAACATGCTCCTTCTCTATCGCGCCACAGGACCGGGCCGCGGTCGTATCGTTTCTCGGTGGACGATGGCGAGGCCATCCTTCGGCACTACGACACCATCCGGGAGGACGACCGCATCACCGTCGGTCTGGGCCGACTGGAATTGGTACGGACCCAGGAGATCCTGCGCCGACACCTGCCGCCGCCCCCGGCCCGCATCCTCGACGTCGGAGGGGCGACCGGGGTCCATGCGTCGTGGCTGGCCGAGGACGGCTACCACGTCCATGTCGTCGATCTGTCACCACGTCACGTGGAGATGGTGCGAGGTGAACTCGGATCCCGGGGGGTCACGGCAGACGTCGGCGATGCCCGGCACCTCGAGCTCGCCGACGACTCGTTCGACGTCGTTCTGCTCTTCGGCCCCCTCTATCACCTGACCGGCCACACCGAGCGCCGCCAGGCCTTGCAGGAAGCCGTCCGTGTCGTCGGCCCCGGCGGCCTCGTCGCCGTGGCCGCCATCAGCCGGTTCGCCTCCTTGTTCGACGGCCTCGCCCGCCGCTTCCTGTTCGATCCTGCATTCCGACGGATCGTCGATCAGGATCTGGCCGATGGTCAGCACAGGAATCCCGACGAGCGACCGCACTGGTTCACCACGGCCTACTTCCACCACCCCGACGAGCTCCGGGGGGAATTTGGAGGAGGCCGGTCTCTCGGTAATCGATCTCGTCGGAGTCGAGGGACTGGCCGGCTGGCTGGAACACCTCGCCGATGCGTGGGAGAGCGGTGAAGGCCGAGAGGTCATCCTCGACGCCGCACGAGCGGTCGAGCGCGAGCCCACCCTTCTCGGGCTGAGCGCCCACCTCCTGGCCGTCGCCCGCGCCCCCCGCTGATCGACTAATCGATCTTGCCGATCAGGCGCAGCCACCCTGTGGTGATCTCGAGGCCCTTGTCGAGGCTGATGGGGTCGTACCCCAGTCTCTTGTACGTCTTCGATTCGGTCAGGTCGGGCCGTGGCGGGCGGGCCGACGCCAGCTTGTGGGCGATGGCCACCAGGGTGGGGCCGAAGACACGGGCCAGCTCGGGTTCGTCCGACGGTTCGACGTCCTCTACGCGGTGGTCGAGGCCGGCCTGCCGGCAGATCCGGTTGCACGCCTCGGCCGTGCTCACCACGTCCTCGGGACGGCCGTCGAGCATGTAACGCTCACCCGACACGCCGCGATCGAGGGCCAGGATGCAGCCGCGGGCGATGTCCTCGGCGAAGACCCAGCTCACCGGAAAGCGCAGATAGCGCTCGATGCGCCCGCGCAGGGCCGACAGGAAGACCCGGTTGAAGCTGGTCCGGCCCAGCGCGTTGCTGGCCACCGGCGACGGTCCGAAGATGGCCCCCGGGTGGGTGGTGACGACGTCCTGACCGGCGGCGGCACGGGCCATGGCGTCCTGGAAGGCCGCCATCTTCGTGATCGTGTACGGATCCGAGCTCGGCTCCTTCATGACCGGCGCGTCCTCACGATCGAGGCCTCCGGCGGCATCGAAGAACGTGCCGGTGCTCACGGCGACGACCCGGCGCATCCCGAGCGCCTCGGCCACATCGAGGACGTGTCTCGTCCCTTCCACGTTCACGGCCTGGAAGTCGGGGAGGTTCTGACTGGCCCCGCCCAGGAGGGCGGCGCAGTGGATCGCCGCCTGGGCGCCGGTGGCGGCGGCCCGCACCTCGGCGGCATCGGTGACGTCGCCGGTGACGACCTCGACCCCCATGGCCACGAGCGGATCGGTGTCGGCCCCGGCGCGCGCCAGGGCCCGGACGGCGTCGCCCCGCTCGATCAGCAGTTTGCAGATGTTGGCGCCGGCCAGGCCGGTGGCGCCGGTGACGAAGACGGTCTCACTCACGCCGGCGCCTGCTCCGGGACATCGGAGTAGGCGGTGTCGACCTGCCCGGGGTCGTAGGCGATCACCGGAGCACTGCTTCCGAACACGTCGAGGGTGTGGATGAAGCGGTGGAGGCCCATGGCGTTGGCGCAGGTGAAGCCGAGCTCGATGATCTGGGCGGCGGTGAACACCTGGCCGAGCTCCCGGTAGACCTCGTCGTCGATGGCGTGATGGTCGGCCGAGAGGAGATCGAGGAAGTGCACGGCCAGGCGCTCCTGCTCCGTGAGCTGTCCCTGACCGGGGGCGATCAGGCAGGCGACGTCCTCGTCGGTGATCGAGTCGTGCTTGCGCGACTGCATGCACGGCTGGCACTCGCCCAGCTGCGCGCTCCGGATCCGGATGAGCTCGAGGATCCGTCCCCCGAGAAGGCTCTTCTGTCCCCAGGCACCGCGCGCCGCGTTGGTCATCAGGATCTGTGCCGTCTTATAGGCGAAGATCTGGAGGGGAACGGGGGTGGCGTAGGTGCCGTTGGCCACTCCTTCCTCGATGATCCGTCGTGGTTCCTCGGCCAGCTCGTCCAACGGGATGGGTTCAATCCTGGGCATGCGTACCTACTCTCGGCCGGCGTGGGTTCTTCGGTCGTGTTCTCTCGAATGTCTCTGTCTCGAATGTCTCTGTCTCTCGAATGTCTCCGTCTCTCGAACTTATCTAGATATCCCACGGCCGTAAAAGTCAAGCGACATCGGCCATCGGGGTTCGGTGGCCCCAGGCGACCCCCTGGTCGTATTCGGAGTGGTGTTCGAGACAGCCGTGGAGGATGCCCACGAGACGGTTTCCCAGCGCTCGAAGAGCCTGATTGTGGGTGTCGCCCGCTTTCCGGCGGGTGTCGTAGAACAATCGGGCACCTGGTGACGGGATGAGCGAGGCGAAGGCCCACACGTAGATGGCGTCGGCCAGGCGGTGGTTCCGTGCGTGACGGGCGAGCACGATCCGTTTCGTTCCTGAGGCTCGGGTGATGGGCGACGTCCCGGCGTAGTTCTTGCGAGACTTGGCTGTGCAGTAGCGGTTCGGCTCGTCGCCGAACTCACCCAGCACCCGGGCACCGAGGATGATCCCCAGTCCTGGCAGGGAACGGATCACCTCGGCGTCCGGGTGCTTCTCAAAACCCGCTTCGAGCTCCTTGGCCAGAGTGCCGATTTGAGTAACCATGGTTGCGATCACGGCCACAATGGCCGCCACCGACGCCCCCATGGCCGTGGACACCGCCGTGGAAGCGGCGAGCTGCTCAGAACGCAGGGCGCTCTGAATCTCGGCCGCCCGTTCGTCGACACGGCGCTGTCGTCCGCCGCGGCGCAAGGCACCGGCGATCTTCGAGCGCGAGAGCGTCCATCCCAACTCCGGAGTGGGTGCTAACCGGAGCACCTCGAGGGCGTCTGCGCTGCTCGGATCGTCGAAAGCGACCAGGGCGGCGGGGTAGAACTCGCGGAGGGTCGAACGCAACAGGTTCGTCTGACGCTTCCTCGACCAGACCATCGACTGATGGGCTCGGGCCAGGACCTTGACCGCCTGCACCGTCTCCGTGTCGGCGGCCACCGGTCGATGGTTGTGGCGGTCGGTGCGGACCATGTCAGCCAGTACCTTGGCATCGCCGGGGTCAGATTTAGCCCCTGACGTTGCGTGCCGGTCTCGATAGCGAGAAGTCGACAGCGGGTTGACCGCAAAGACCTGGTAGCCGGCGGCGACCAGTGCTGCGACGAACAAGCCCCGGTCGGTCTCGATCCCGACGACGACATCGGCGGGTTCTTCGACATGGTTGCCCACCAGGTCATGGAACCGGGCGATGCCCTCGACTCCCTCGGGAAGTCGGCCGCCACCGAGCCGCTTACCCTCCTCGGTCTGCACATATATGTCGTGGTGGGCCTCAGCCCAGTCCACCCCTACAAAAATCACTTTGGGCTCCCTTCTCGCTCGACCGAAACACACAACGAGCCCGAGGCCCCAGCAGCCACCTAATGGATCAGTGCTCGAGACACGACATCCCACCAGCCATCACGGGAACCTCACCGACCAACAGGGGCACGATCTAGACATAAGGCTCGAAGCCCTGGCTGCGTCAGTGCTCACCTGTTGGCGGCTCGGCCACCAGCATCACCCATGTCTTAGGACGATGCGATCGACCCCCATTAGGCTGACGCCGTTATGTCCATGGACCCAACATCGGTGCTGCTCACCGGCCGGGTGGCCGTGGTGACCGGCGGAGGAGCGGGTATCGGCCGGGGTATCGCCCGGGGCCTCGCCGCTTTCGGCGCCTCGGTGGCCATCTGGGAGCGCGACGCCGAGACGGCCGCCGCCGCCGGGAAAGAGGTCGGTGGGCTCGGACTCACCACCGACGTCCGCCAGTCGGCCGAGGTCGACGAGGCCCTGGCCCGCACCACGGCGGAGCTCGGACCGGTGAGCATCCTGGTGAACAACGCCGGCGGTGTCTTCATCTCACCCCTCCTCGAGACGTCGGAGAACGGGTGGGACGCGCTCTACCGGGCCAACCTCAAGCACGTCATCCTCTGCACGCAGCGCGTGGCCCGGACGATGGTGGCGAACGGGACGGGCGGCAGCATCATCAACGTGACCTCGATCGAAGGGGTCCGGGCGGCGCCGGGATACGCGGCCTATGCGGCGGCGAAGGCGGGGGTCATCAACTTCACCAAGACGGCGGCGCTCGAGCTGGCCGTCCACGGCATCCGGGTGAACGCCCTGGCTCCCGACATCACCTTGACCGAAGGCATGGCCTCGATCGCGCCGCCGGGCGCCGAGGAGCGCTTCGGCCACACCGTCCCCATGGGCCGCCCCGGCCACGTCGACGAGATGGCGGGGGCCGCCGTCTTCCTCGCCGGTACCCTGTCCAGCTACGTGACGGGGCAGACCATCCATGTCGACGGCGGGACCCAGGCCTCGAGCGGCTGGTACCACCACCCCGTGTCGGACGCCTACGTCCTCGGCCCGACCTGAACCGACCGACCCTGGCGCCGACGCCGGCGCCGGCGCCGACGGCCCGTCGGCGGGGGCTCAGCTCTCGTCCTGACCGAAGTGGCCGACATGGGCCGACATGCCGCCGTCGATGGCGATCATCTGGCCGGTGATGTAACGCGATTCGTCGGAGGCCAGGAAGACGACGAGGTCGGCGATGTCGTCCGGCTGTCCCAGGTACGGCGTGAGGGTCGATCGGCCGAGCACGGCCAGCATGCCCTCGGTGAGATGGGCCCGGACGGCGTCGGTGATGATGAGACCGGGCACGATCGTGTTGACGCGGACTCCCTGTTTGCCGTGGCTGGTGGCCACGTACATCGTCAGCGCGTTGACCCCCGCCTTGGAGACACCGTACGAGGTCCGCGTCCGGTCACCTTTGAGCGACGCCCCCGAGGACATGTTGACGATCGAGCCCCCACCGGCGCGCACCATCTCGGGAACGGCGTGCTTGCAGGTGAGCATCTGGCTGCGCAGGTTCACCGCCAACGTCTTCTCCCAGACCTCCAGCGACAGCTCGGTCACCTTGGTGTCGCGGGCCAGGAAGTCGGAGTCGGTCAGGGCGGCGTTGTTGTGGAGGACGTCGAGGCGCCCGAACCGATCGACGGCCGCCGTGATTGCCGTGACGACATCGGCCTCCTCGGAGAGATCGGCCCGCACCGCGAGAGCAGCGCCGCCCGATGCTTCGATCGCCTCGGCCACCGCTGTCGCCCGGGCACCGTCGATGTCGACGACGACGACGGAGGCGCCTTCGCGGGCCAGGGCCCGGGCCGTCGCCTCGCCGATGCCTCCGGCACCACCGGTCACGATGGCCACCTTGCCGTCCACGCGCCCCACCGTCAGACCCTCGCCACCGGTGGACGTGCTCGCACGGAGATCTCCTCTTCCACAGCGCCGTCTTGGCCGCCACCCGGTCGGCGACCGGCGGGCATCAGCGTGCCATCTTCACGACCGCTCGGCGCAGTCACCGCCCATTCACGCCGCCTGTGTGTTCTCGAGCACCATGGCCACTCCCTGGCCGGACCCGACACAGACTCCCAGAATGCCGTAGCGGGCTCCCCGCAGCCGCAGTTCGGTGGACAGGGTGAGCACGTAGCGCGTGCCCGAGGAGCCGAAGGGGTGTCCGATGGCGACCGCCCCACCATTGGGGTTGAGGCGCTCGTCGGGAACCTCGAAGCCCCCGAGCTGGTGGGGAAGCTCCCGCAGGACCCCGAGCGCCTGGGCGGCGAAGGCCTCGTGGACCTCCCAGACGTCGATGTCGGTCGGCGCCAATCGGGCTCGACCGAGCGCCGTCGCCAGGGCGAAGGCCGGGGCGATCCCCATGAACTGCGGATCGAGGGCGTGGGTGGCCGACGCCACCACCCGCGCCAGGGGCTCGATGCCCAGCGCCTCGGCGGCGGCGGCGCTGGCCAGCACCACGGCGCTGGCCCCGTCACTCAAGGGGGACGAGTTCCCCGCCGTCATCTGGGTGGTGTTCGGCTGCGGCGGCAGGGCGGCGAGCTGCTCGGCCGTCGTGTCACCCCGGATCATCTCGTCGTGCTCGAAGACACGGGCGGGATCCTTGCGGGTGGCGGCGATCTCGACGGGCCAGATCTCCGACGCCAGGCGGCCCGAGTCCCGGGCGGCGGCGGCGTGGCGGTGTGATCGCAGGGCGAAGGCGTCGATCTCCTGGCGGGTGAGCTGGTAGCGGTCGGCCACGTTCTGAGCCGTCTTGATCATCTCGACGTAGGCGTTGCCGGCCAGCAGCGTCGGGTTGGGAGGACCGCCGGCGCCGGCCCACATCGTGTCGAGGAGCAGGACGGGGCCCCGGGGACTGAACGGCGCGTCACCCTTCATGAGGGCCCAACCCGATCGGGACATCGATTCCACGCCGGCAGCGAGGCCGACGCCGAGCTCGTCGCTGCGGATGGCATGGGCGATCGAGATGGCCCCCGAGAGCGACGAAGCGCAGAACCGGTTGACGGTCACCGCCGGCACCGAGTCCGGGAATCCGGCGGCCAGCGCTCCCCACCGGGCGATGTCGCCCATGCCCTCGTGGGCGGGATTGACGCACCCGGCCGTGATGTCCTCGACACGCTCGAGCGCCACTCCCACCTTCTCGCAGGCGGCGACCATCGTGCGTCCGAGGAGGTCGTCGGTGCGGAGGTGCGACAGCGAGCCGCCGTAGCGTCCGACCGGCGTGCGCACGCCGCCGAGGATGAGTGCGTCCGTCATCAGCCGGTCCTTCCTGTGCCCCGACGGCGACGCTAGGACAGCGCCGCGTCCCGATCCAGAGGCAATGAGCAGGGGTAATGGCGGCCGTCGGGCGGTGGGGATCCGCCTGGGAGCGGTCGCGGGACAGTTTGTAGGATTGCGCCTGCTCTCGGACGCGGGGGCGGTGACGCGCGAGGAGGACGAATGGCGGACGGGACGCAGCCGACGCGGACGGCCATCGCGCAGGAGTTCCTGATGCACGTGGGGCGCCCGCCGGTGGACCGGGACATGGAGCTGCTCGCCCCCCATGTGACATACCGGGTTCCCGGAAACCACGCGCTGGCGGGGGTCTTCTCCGGTCGCGAGTCGATCGTGGCGCATCTGGGCGCTCTCTTCGACCGGACGGGTGGGTCCTTGGACACCGTCAAATGGGAAGACTGGATGGTCGGTGAGCACCATGTCGCCGCCCTGGCCGACGTCCACATCCAGGTACAGGGCAAGAGGTACAAGTCGCGTCATGTGTTCCTCGTGGGCTTCGACACCGACGACAAGATCGTCGAGATCGTCGTCTTCTTCGAGGACGAGCACTCGGCCGAGCGGTTCATCGGCCCGTGAGCGACCGTGGACCGTCTCGGCGAGACGGCGCTCTCGTGACGTGGCCCGAGCTCACGCTGACGGAGTGGGACGGCACCCGCCAGACGTTGCATCTGTGGACGCAGGTCGTCGGCAAGGTCCGCCTGGCCCTCGAGCCGATGGTGAACCACTGGTGGCAGGTACCGCTCTACGTCTCGGCCCGCGGCCTCACCACGTCGCTCATGCACGCCGGGGCACGCGGCCTCGAGATCGAGTTCGACTTCATCCGTCACACGCTCGATCTGCGGACATCGGACGGCCAGAGCCGGGCCGTACCCCTCGAGCCGCGCTCGGTCGCCAGCTTCTACGAGGAGACCATGGCGGCACTCGACGACCTCGGCGTGCACGTTCACGTCCTGGCCCGTCCCGTGGAGCTGCCCGAGGCGATCCCGTTCGCCCGGGACACGACGCACGCGGCCTACGACCCTGCCGCCGCCCACCGCTTCTGGCTGGCCCTGGTGCAGGCCCACCGGGTCATGACCGTCTTTCGAGGTCGCTTCGTCGGCAAGGCCAGTCCCGTGCACTTCTTCTGGGGGGCGGACGACCTCGCCGCCTCCCGCTTCTCGGGGCGCCGGGCGCCGACGCACCCTGGTGGCGTACCGAACTGCGCCGACTGGGTCCAGCAGATGGCGTACAGCCACGAGGTGAGCAGCTGTGGGTTCTGGCCCGGGGGGAGCACCGAGGGCTCGTTCTACTCCTACGCCTATCCCGAACCGGGCGGGTTCGCCGAGTGGCACGTCGCCCCAGACTCCGCCTACTACGACAAGAGCCTCGGTGAGTTCATTCTCCCCTACTCCGTCGTGCGCACCGCCGACGACCCCGACGGCACGCTCCTGGCTTTCTTCCAGAGCACGTACGAGGCGGCCGCCGATTTGGCCGCCTGGGACCGTCGTGCCCTCGAGACCGGAGATGACCGCGTCGACGTCTGACGCTCGAGTTTTTCTCGATCGGTGTCAACCAATGGACGCCCTCGCACCCTTTACAGGGTGATGGTGACCGGCGACGACGACTACGACGACTTCTTCCGGCGGGTCCTGCCCCGGGCCGCGGCCGTCGCCCGGCGGGTCACCGGTGACCGGCCGTCGGCCGAGGATGCGGCCGTCGAAGCCCTGGCCCGCGCCCATCTCCACTGGACGCGCGTCGGCGCCCTCCCGTGGCGCGACGCCTGGGTCCTGCGGGTGGCCACCCACGAGGCCCTGCGCCATCTCCCCCGACGGGCGGCACCGCCCCTCACCGGGACGGCGAACGACGAGTCCGATTCGGTGGTTCTGCGACAGGCGCTCGTCGCCGCCCTGCGCCGGCTGCCGACGCGCCAACGCGAAGCCATCGTCCTGCGCTACCTGGCCGATCTGTCCGAGAGAGACGTCGGCCTGGCGCTCGGCATCGGCCAGGGAACGGTGAAGACCCATCTGCATCGCGGCCTGGCCGCGCTGCGCGTCCTCATGGGACGCGATTTCAAGGAGGAAGATCTTGGACACATCGGCCTTTGAGCCCATCGACCCGGCCACGGTCGAGGGCCTGTTGCACCGGGCCAAGCAGCGCAGCGCCCAACTGCGACGGCGGCGGGCGTCTGCTCCTCTTCGCCTCGATCGGTGGTCGGCGCCACGGGGCCGGGGTACCGCGCCCGGCCGGCCTCGGCACGCCCGCTCCCCCGCGCCGGTTCTCGGCCACGACCATGGCCTTCGGCAGCGTCGGCGTGGTCGTGGCGGTGGTGATCGCCCTGGTCGTGGTGGACGTCACCTCCGGGGGGTCCGGGGGCAAGCTCCCTGTCGGCGGACAGCCGCCGACGACGTCGGGCACGGGAACGCCGGCACCGGTCAGGATCCCGGCCCCCGCCGCTGTCGTGAACGCCGTCACCGGCGTCACGGCCCAGGTGGCCAACGCCGTCGGTCTCCCCCCCACCTCGTCGGTGAGCCCACCAACGGTGCGAACGGGACAACCGCCCCTGGCGGACGGGGGCAAGCCGGCGGCGGTGTTCATCGGGGGCGAGTTCTGTCCCTACTGTGCCGCCGAGCGCTGGGCCATCGTCATGGCCTTCAGCCGGTTCGGCACCTTCAGCAACCTGTCGGAGACGACGTCGTCGCCCTGGGACACCGATCCCGACACGGCCACGTTCTCGTTCTACGGGGCGCAGTACTACAGTCCCATCCTCGTCCTCGACACCGACGAGGACGAGTCGAACGACACCACCGGCCTCGGGACGCGGACGATCCTGCAGCCGCCCACCGCTCTCGAATCGAGCGTGTGGCAGACCTACGACAACCCCGAGGGCTTCCCCTTCCTCGACATCGGGAACTCGGTGTTCGTCACGAGCCCCAGCTACGACCCCACTGTCCTGGCCGGCCTCGACCAGGCTGACATCGCCGGCAAATTGTCGAACCCCGATGACCCGGTGACGCGGGCCATCGTGGGCACGGCCAACTATCTGACGGCCGCCATCTGCTCGATGGTGGGGCGCAACGGCAACTCCTGGTGCAGTCAGCCCGCCGTGATGCACGCCGCCACCGCCATGGGTCTGTCCTGACGCTCGCCGACGCCCCCGCGCGTTCGGGGGCAGGATGGAACCCATGGAAGGCGTCGCCGTGCCGCCCCGGTCGTCGATCGACGTGGTCACCGCCGCCGAACGGCCGGATCTCTGGGAAAGGGCGCGCACCCTGTTCGAGGATGTCTGGCCGGAGTACAACCGGCACGGGAACGACACGGCGGCGTACTTCGGCGCCCTCTTTCCCCGGCACGCGCATGTCCAGGTGCTCCTCTACGACGCCGATGTGGATCGGGTCGTCGCCCGGGGACGGACGATCCCGCTGCGGTGGGACGGGTCGCTCGGCGATCTGCCGGCCGGGATCGACGAGGCGGGGCGGCGCGCCGTCGAGGACACCGGTCGGGCCAACGCACTGTGCGCGCTGGCCGCCGAGGTGGCCGTGGACCACCAGAGCCGGGGACTCAGTCGACTCGTGATCGAGGCCATGGCGACGGTGGCCCGCCACGCCGGTCTGGCGCCCCTCGTGGCCCCGGTCCGCCCGAGCCGGAAGGAGCTCTACCCCCTCATCCCGATCGACCGCTATGCCACCTGGAGGCGACCGGACGGACTGCCCTTCGACCCGTGGCTGCGGGTCCACGCCCGGATGGGCGCAACTGTTCTGCGGACCGAACCGGAGTCGCTACGGATCGAGGCCTCCGTCACTGACTGGGAGAAGTGGACGGGGATGATCTTCCCCGAGGACGGCGATTACGTCTTTCCCTCGGGTCTGGCTCCTCTACGCGTCCGGGACGGGACGGGCTCGTACTGGGAGCCGAACGTCTGGATGCTCCACGAGCTCTAGATCGGACCCGAGCCGTGGACCCGCTCCCATCCCTCGGGTGGACCCACGGTCGAAGCCTCTGGGCCGAAACGCTCGACATAGGACAGGCGAACCTGTTTCCATCGGTCGGCCGCCGACCAGGGCGCCGTTGCGCCGGCGACCTGATGGGTCAGCAGGTCGAGGCAGGAGTGCCATCCGGCTCCGTCGCGAGCGGCCTTGCCGATCTCGTCGAAGCGGACGGTGAGAGCGAGCACACTTCCGTCATCCTCGGGGCGCAGCTCGAAGCGCAGGGTCTCGTCTCCCCATCGCAACTCCATGACCGTGGGCGGGTCGAAGTGCACCATCTCACCTTCGAAGGGTGGCCCCTCCATGTCCCGGAAGCCGAAATGCAGCGGGGCCCCCGCTTCCCGTCTCCCGTCGATGGTCGTCGGGAACCAGGCCACCAGGTGGCCGGGGTCGGTCAGGGCCGGCCACACCTTCTGCGGTGCGGACGGGAACCGCCGCGTGTAGCGGACGATGGCCCTGTCTCCCTCGCGTTCGAGCTCTCCGTCGTCGGTGCCTGTCTCCGTCACCATGTGAGCCGTCACGCCCCGAAGGACGCCATCTCCTTCTGGAACGGGTCGAGGCCCATGGGGCCGAGGGCCAGGGCGTGGGCATGCCACGCCTTCAGGTCGAAGGCGGGACCGAGGTGACGGCGGGCGTCGGCACGTGCATCGAGCCACACCCGCTCCCCCACCTTGTAGGAGATGGCCTGCCCGGGGACGCCCAGGTACCGGTCCACCTCGGACAGCGCCATGTCGGGGGGCTCGATGGCGCGCTCCTCGAGGAGGGCGACGGCCATGGCGGCGTCCCAGGTGCGCCCGCCGACATCGCCCAGTTGGGCGAGGACGCCGATGTCGGACGGGGCCGGCAGACCCAGGTGCATGCCGATGTCGACCACGATCCGGGCCGCCCGCAGGGCCTGGCACGAGAGGAAGCCCATCTCGTCGGCCGGGTCGGTGAAGGCTCCCAACTCCTCCATGAGCCGCTCGGCGTAGAGGGCCCATCCCTCGCCGTAGCCCGAGATGAAGCCCTCGAGGCGCTGGAACCGGGACTGCCGGCGGTGCTCGAGAATGGCGGTGGCGCACTGCAGGTGATGGCCGGGAACGGACTCGTGGAACCAGGTGGAGACCAGTCGCCACAGGGGGAACCGGTCGTGGCCCAGAGTGGGGAACCAGGTGGTCCCCGGGCGACTCAGGTCCTCGCTCGGCGCGATGTAGTACGGCGCCGCCGCCGAGCCGTCGGGGGCCAGCCGGGCGTCGCAGAAGCGGATGCGCTCGTCGATGTCGAAGTGGACGCCGTTCAGCATGTCGACGGCGCCCTCGGTCAGGCCCCGGAGCCGCCCGAGCAGGACGTCGGCGCCGTGGACGGCGCCGTCCTCGTCGGCGTCGAGGACGGCGGCGACCTCGGTCAGTGAGCGCGCCCCCGGGGACAGCTCCGACGCGATCTCCCACATGCGGCCGTTGATACGTTGCAGATCCGCCCATCCCCACTGATAGATCTCGACCAGGTCGAGCCGGGCACCGGTGAAGTACGTGGCCCACGACCGGTAGCGGTCGGCGCCGACGGCGTCTTCCTCGGCGGCCCGCCGCGCGTAGACGGTGCGAAGCCACCCGGCCAGCTCGCCGCAGGCCTGGTCGGCGTCGGCGGCGGCGGCCGCCAGCCCCGACGAGTCGACGTCCACCTGGCACGACGCCGCCAGGTGCCGGGCCACACCCCCGAACGCACCGCGCCCGTAGGTGTCGAGTTGATCGGCCACACCGAGCGCCTGGCGGCGCGCCGCCACCAGCTCC
The DNA here is from genome assembly GCA_963848355.1 of uncultured Acidimicrobiaceae bacterium. Taxonomy (GTDB): domain Bacteria; phylum Actinomycetota; class Acidimicrobiia; order Acidimicrobiales; family UBA8190; genus CAWKDG01. The sequence continues at coordinate 2,127,551 of CAWKDG010000012.1, read as the reverse complement.
CCGGCCGAATCCTCGTCCAACGCGCCGCGCCAACTCGCGAGCGCCCGGCGCACCGCCGCCAGACGCGCCCTGATCGGCCCGGCATGCTCGGGACGGTCGGCCGGCTGCAGGTCGAACACCTGTCTGATCCGCGACGCCGGAGAGGCCAGCACCGAGAAGGTGCGCCTCGTCTCGCCCCACTCCTCGAGGCCCAGGGTGGCGGTCAACCGCTCCGTCATCACCTCCTTGCCGATGCGGTCGATCTCGTCGGTGGGCGTGATGGCGTCGAGGGAGACGAGCGACGACCGCAGGAAGGCGACCGTCTCGCTGGCGTGGGCCAGCGAGAAGTCGGTGAGCTCGTCGTCGTAGCGGTCGATGCCGTAGTCGGTGGCGGCGATCGGGTTGAGCGAGGCGCTGCGCTCGATGAAGGCGTCGGCGAAGGCGAACAGCGGGGAGCGGAAGGTTTCGTCGGCCATGCCAGAGACTACGATCACCGCGTGTCGGAGGGAGAACCGGTCCGGTACCGCTCGGGGGACGAGGACAGTGGCCGGTGGCAGGGTTTCCCCTTCCGACAAGGCGACATCGTCATCAGCACGCGGTCGAAGAGCGGCACGACCTGGATGCAGATGATCTGCGCCCTCCTCGTGTTCCAGACGCCTGAGCTTCCGGAGCCGCTCGGTCGCCTTTCACCCTGGCTCGACTGGCTCGGCACTCCCCGCCACGAGATCGACGCACGCCTGGCGGCCCAGGAGCACCGGCGATTCATCAAGACCCACACCCCGCTCGACGGCATCCCCATCGACGATCGCGCCACCTACATCGTCGTCGCCCGGCACCCCCTCGACCTGGCCGTGTCCCTCTACCACCAGGCCGACAACATCGACCGTGGGCGGCTCCGGCAGCTCACCGGTCAACCGGACCCCGTCGGCCCGCCTCTGCCCCGGCCGGCGCTGCACGACTGGCTGCTCGCGTGGATCGACGCGGACGCCGACCGGCACGAACAGATGGACTCGCTACCCGGAGTGGTGTGGCACGTGGCCGACGCCTGGGCCCGTCGTCACGCGCCGAACGTCGTCCTCGTCCACTACGACGAGCTCGCCGCCGATCTCGAAGGCGCCATGCGCGCCCTGGCGGCGCGGCTCGACGTCGCCGTGGATGAGGCCACGTGGCCCCGGATCGTGCCGGCCGCCGGATTCGACGCCATGCGGACAGGGGCGCAGACGGTGGCCCCCGATCCGGCGGACATCTTGAAGGACCGCTCGCAGTTCTTCCGCCGGGGGACGTCGGGCGCCGGGCGCGAGGTCCTCTCACCCGACGAGTTCGCCCACTACCGGCGCCGTGTCGACGTCATGGTCCCCCCCGACCTCTCGGCGTGGCTCCACCACGACGGACCCGGGCCTACCACCTCAGGTGCGGCGGACCGAACATGTCCGTGACGGTGACGTTCGTGCGCCACCGGGAGCGGCGCGACCGCATCTACGCCGTACGCGACGACGGGACGGCGACGTCCTGGGACTTCCCGAGCTATGGCGACCGACTGCCCCACGACCTGTGCCATCTGGTGGTGGAGGAGGGACTGGGCATCGCCGACGGGTTCTGGGGGATGGTCGACCGGGGCGTGGCCGTGGCGCTCGTCGACGACCAGGCCACCTTGGTGCACGATGGCCGGCCCCTCGCCGAACAGCCCGGCGTCGACTTCTCCGGGCTCATCAGATCGGAGGAGGCGGTGGCCCTGTTCGGATCGACCGGCTCCCTCGGACGGGAGACGGGGTTCACTCTCCCGCGAGGCGTGTCGGAGGCCGAGATAGCCTCGATCGGGCGACGTCTGCACGATCTCGCCCGGCAGTGGCACGAGCTCGGCGACGGCGGTTCGATCACGCTCGTCTTCGCAACCACCAGGTAGGCGGCCCCGACGCGATGTCGAGATCGGTGGCCTCGGTGAAGCCGCGGCGCTCGTAGAAGGCGCGGTTGCGGACCGTCGACGTCTCCAGGCAACAGTCGATCCCGTCGCCGTCGGCCCGCTCGAGGATGGGGGCCAGCAAGGCCGAGGCCAGGCCCTGGCCCTGGCGGTCGGGCCGGGTGGCGAGCACGCCCAGGTACCAATAGGGCGTGTCGGGCCGGACGGCGTCGATGGCCCGCTCGTACTCCGTCAGGCGCGCCCACGCCGCTTTGCCGGCCACGGCGCGGTACGCGTCCCACACCTGGTCGGCATGGTCCGACGACACCCGGTGCCCGCCGGGAGGCTCCCACATGGCTGTCGCCGCCAGGTCACCGGTCACCCAGACGTCGCCGGCCCCGACCCTCAGGTCGAAGAGGGCGCCGGCGAAGTGGGGGGCGAGGCGGTCGTAGTCGTCACCGTGGAGGAAGGACCAGGCGGGGTCGTCGGCGAAGGCGGCGGCGGCCGACGCCGTCACCGACGTCCGGTCTCCGGGGTGGGCCTGCCGCACGATGACCACGGGGCCACGCTAACGCCGCGGCGATGTCCGCTGACCGCGCCCGTGGTCTAGCGCCCGTGGTCTAGAACCAGTGGATCCAGGGATGGCCGTTGCGCCAGATGATGACGTCGACCTTGCCGATGATGTTGCCGGCGGGGACGGTCCCCCAGTAGCGGCTGTCGTCGGAGTCGCCGCGGCAGTCGCCCATGACGAAGTAGTGGCCGGGGGCGATCGTGGTGGGCGTGATGTGCTCGCTCGGCTCGATGCACTCGCCGACGAGCTTCGGCAGCCACGGTTCGGGGATGGGCTTGCCGTTGATGAGGACGGTGGCGCCGACCGACGAGATCCGCTCCCCGGGGAGGCCGATGACACGCTTCACGAGGGTGGGGGGGCCGCCGACGTCGGCCGGCGGGTTCTTGAAGACGACGATGTCGCCCCGGTGGATGGTGGAGCTCAACTTGTCCACCAGGATGCGGTCGCCCGGCATCAGGGTGGGGGTCATCGACGGCGTGGGGATGAAGAAGGACTGCACGGCGTAGGCACGGGTACCGGTGCTGATGAGAAGGGCGGCGGCGATGGTGATGATCCAGCCCATGAAGGGCCTGATCCGGCCCCGCTTCGGGCGTGCCGGCTCCGCCGGCTCCGGCGCGGTGGCGGTCGCGGTCGTCGACGTTGCGTCGGTCTCGGCCTCCATCACCGTTCCACGCTACATGGAGCGGGCCCTCCGCGGTCCCCGCCTCCGCCCCTCGGCGCGGTGACGGCCCTGGTCAGGGCGCCGCCGACACCGCGAATTGGTCGGCGTAGAACGACAGGGCCCGGCGACGTTCGGCCGGGTCGATGCCGAGGACCTCGGGTTGGTAGACGACGGTCCCGTGACGCCCCCGTTGATGGGTGGACAGGAACGTGGTCATGGCGCCACGGGCCGTCTCGGTGAAGGGTTGGCCGGCGAGGTCGTAGATCCGCGCCACCATGGCCAGATCGTCGGCCATGAATTCGTCGAAGCGGACGTCGATGGTCTGCGCGTCGGGAAGGAGGTGACGGTCCGCGGCGCAGGCACGGAAGAGATCCTCGGCCCGCGCCGACCAGTAGCGGCCGATGGCCGGGGGATCGGGACGGGCGGTGTGCATGCGGGCCGTGTAGGCGATCATCGTGGCCATGGAGACCGTCACCGCCGCCGGGTCGCGGTGGGTGACGACGAAGGTGGCGTCGGGGAAGGTGGCCCGCAGGGGACCGAACTGCTCGAGGTGCTGCGGCGACTTGAGCACCCAGCGGGTCCCGCCGCGCAACCATTGGAGGACCTGCAGCACCGTCTTCAGGTACCGGTACGACGGGGTCTGGTCGCTGGCGCGGTAGTGGTCGCGCCAAGTCGGGACGAGCGAGAGGGTCTCGAAGAGCATGGTCGAGACGTCGATGGCCAGGAGCCCGATCTCCTCGTGGACGTGGTCGACGGTCATCTCGTGCATGCGGGCGAAGTACGGCATCGTCTGGTTGGCCACGTCGAGGGCGAAGGCCGTGCGCGCCACCCGGGGGTCGGCGGCGCCGGTGGCGGGACGTTCGGAAGGAGCCAGGACCGGCTCCAGGCTCTCCCAGTAGGGCAGGGACCGCAGCGCCGGGTCGGCGCTCAAGAGGTTGTGGAGATGCGTCGTCCCCGTCCGGGGGAGACCGGCGATGATGATGGGGCGGGTGATCTCGATGTCGTGGATCTCGGGATGGCGGGCGAGGAGGTCCTCGATGAGCAGACGGTTCTTGATGAGCTGGACGAGCTGGCTGTACCAGGAGACGACGCCCGGGGGGCTCAGGTCCGCTTCGGTCCGCAGCGCCGCGCAGAGGACCTCGAGGCGCCCGACGTAGCCGTCGTCGCCGGTGTCGTCGAGGGCGGTCTGCGGCGCGCGCCGCGGCACAGATGGCCTCGGCGTCGATCGGGCACGACGGCGCCATCTCGGCCATGGCCCGGCGGAGCTCGGTGATCTCGGGGGAGAAGCGGGGAGCGGCCAGGTCGTCGAGGACGACGGGGGCCGGACGGCTCACGACCGGCCCGGGTGGTTCACGACCGGCCGAGCGCCGAACGGGTCGTGACCCGCGCCGCCGGTCGCGGCGGCGTCTCGTCGGGCAGGAACCAGCGGAACCAGATGCGGCCCCGGTGGTGCCCGGCCGTCGAGATCCAATTGGGGTGGCCCGGGTCCTGCGGAGCCACGACGAGACGCCAGGAGCCGTCGGGCTCGTAGACGACCTGGCCGCCGTTCAGGGTGACGCGTTCGTAGGCGTAGTCGTAGGTGTGGAGGAACTGGTTCCACAGGCAGACGTTCCAGAAGGCGCACGCCGGCGAGCGGCCCTCGAGGACGAGCACCTCGTCGTCGGCCAGCTCGTAGCTGCCCATGGCGTAGGCGGCATCGCCCGCCGCCCAGCCGAAGGTCTGGCTCGGGACCGGGTAGGGCTCGTCGACGGTGTTGGGCTCGCCCAGCGGGATGGGGACGATGGCGGCCTGGTCGCGCAGCCACGTCAGGGCACAACGGAAACGGCGGGCCAGATCGGCGTCGGTCTCGCGCCGCGTCGCTGGGGGGTCGACGGCGTCGATGCGCCACTGCACCCGTCGGCCCTCGACGGGGTCGACGAGATAGTCACGGGTGATGGCGCAGACGGCGTCGGACGAGAGCTCGATCCAGGCCCCGTCGTGGTGGTGGGGACTGAGGACGATCTCGAAGGAGCCGTCGTCGGCGATGTCGAGTTCCCGGTTGTTGACCGACCCCACGATGCGCTCGGAGTAACGACCGTCGTCGGGGCCGCCGTAGACGGTGAGGGAGAGGTAGACGGCGTCGCCGATGCGGCCGCCGGACGCGGTAGGTGCGGGTGGGGTCGAGCGGGGCGTACTGGTAGAAGGCGTCGGCGTTGTCGCCCCCCCACTTCCGGTAGGGACCGACGATGTCGACGAAGCGGGGCCGGTCCTTGTCCGCCCACACCTGGGCGTCGAGCCCGACGGCCAGGATGGAGAAGATCCACTTGTAGCCCTCGAGGACGCTCGTCTCGTCGAGGGGGACCTCGGGCAGGTGCAGCCGTGACTCGAGATTGGCCAGCTCGTCGAGGAGCTCGTGGAAGACCGCCGCCGTGAGGGGCGCAGCCGTCAGGGGCGCAGCCGTGACGCGCGGCAGCGGGGTCGGGTGCCGGCACGGCCGGTCAGCGGTCGACGCCGAGGATGAGCCCGCTCGTGGGGACGCCCGTGCCCGCCGTCACCACGATGTGCTCGAGGCCGGAGATCTGGTTGACGGCGGTGGTCCGGACCTGGCGGACCCCTTCGGCGATGCCGTTGGTGCCGTGGATGTAGGCCTCGCCCAGTTGGCCGCCGTGGGTGTTGGTGGGCAGGAGGCCGCCCATGAGGAGGTTCCCGTCGCGGACGAACTCCTTGGCCTCGCCCCAGGCGCAGAAGCCGAGCTCCTCCAGTTGGTAGAGGACGAAGGGGGTGAAGTGGTCGTAGAGGATCGCCCCCTGGATGTCGTCGGGGCCGAGGCCCGAGGTCTCCCACAGCTGGCGGGCCACCACCCCCATCTCGGGGAGCCGGGTCATGTCGTCGCGGTAGTAGGAGGTCATCATGTCCTGCTGGGCCCCCGCCCCCTGAGCGGCGGCGTTGATGACGGCCGGCGGTTGGCGGAGGTCGCGGGCCCGCTCGAGCGACGTGACGACGAGAGCCTGGCCGCCGTCGGACTCCTGGCAGCAGTCGAGCAGGCGCAGGGGCTCGACGATCCAGCGCGACGCCTGGTGGTCCTCCAGGGTGATCGGCTTCTCGTAGAACCAGGCCCGCGGGTTGGTGGCGGCGTGGGCCCGGTCGGCCACGGCCACCCGGCCGAAGTCCTCGGTGGTGGCCCCGGTGACGTGGAGATAGCGCTGGGCGAACATGGCCACCCACGACGCCGGGGTGAGAAGGCCCTCGGGCGCGTACCAGGCGAAGTGGGCGTTCTCGGCGTTGGGCGCCGGGGGCCGGCCCTGGACGCCGGTGCCGAAGCGGTGACCCGAGCGTTCGTTGAAGGCCCGGTAGCAGACGACGACGTCGGCCACCCCCGAGGAGACGGCCATGGCCGCCTGGTGGACGATGGCGCAGGCGGCCCCGCCGCCGTAGTGGATGCGGGAGAAGAAGGTGAGGTCGCCGACGCCGAGGGTCCGGGCCACCTCGATCTCGGGGTTGGTGTCGGCCGAGAAGGTCACCATGCCGTCGACGTCGGCCGGGGTGAGGCCGGCGTCGTCGAGGGCGGCGGCCACCGCCTCGGTGGCCAGGCGCAGTTCGCTGCGGCCCGACTCCTTGGAGAATTCGGTGGCCCCGATGCCGCTGATGGCGGTGGTGCCGGCGAAGGAATGGTGCCGTGCCCTGGCGCTCACGACGCCGGTCCCGTGAGGGTGCTCGCGTCGGAGACGAGCGGCAGGGCCACGGTGACGGTCCCGGTGACGTGGTCGCCCCGGCTGTTCGCACCCCGGACGGCGATCTCGACCACGCCGCGGCCGTCGCTGCGCCCCTCGGGGGTGTCGACAGCGGTGACCCGACCGGTGAAGACCATGGTGTCGCCCGGGTAGTTGGGCGCGCCCAGGCGGATGGCCACCTTCTCGATGACCGCCGCGGGGCCGGTCCAGTCGGTGATGTAGCGGCCGACGAAGCCGTTGGTGGAGAGGATGTTCATGAAGATGTCCTGCGACCCGCGCTCGACGGCCAGGCCGGGATCGTGGTGGACGTCCTGGTAGTCGCGGGTGGCGATGGCCGTGGCCACGATGACGGTGCGGGTGAGGGGGATGGCCAGCTCGGGCAACTGGTCCCCGACCTTCACGTCACCGATGTGGCGCGTGGCCGGGGTCGTCGGTGTCACCGGGCTCACCGCCCCCCGCCCGTCCCCGGGGCCGCCGGAGCCGGTCGGCGGTAGCGCGCCGCCAGGGCCGTCCCCATGCGGGCCAGCTGGGCGCTCGGACCCCCGAGCATGAGCTCGATCTGCTTGCCCCACAGGAAGTAGCGGTGGATCGGGTACTCGATGTCGGCCCCCATGCCGCCGTGGAGGTGCTGGGTGGCGTGGACGACGCGCTGGCCCGCCTCCGAGGCCCACCACTTGGCCGTGGCCACGGCGTCGGCGGCCGGGCGCCCGGTGTCGATCTGCCACGCCGCCAGCCACAGGGTGACCCGGATGGCCTCGGAGTCGATGTAGGCGTCGGCGGCCCGCAGCATCGTCCCCTGGAACGACGAGAGCGGGCGACCGAACTGGTGGCGTTCGTTCAGGTAGGCGGCGGCCCGGCGGATGGCTTCCTCGGTCACGCCCAGCTGCAGGGCGCAGAGCCCCACCCGGGCCCGCTCGAGCATCCACGTCACCGCCGCGGCGCCGTCGCCCGGCCCGACGATGACAGCGGCGGCGTCGACGGCGGCACCGTCGAGATGGAGATGGGGATGGACCTGGCGGTCGGTGGTCGTCACCCGCTCCAGGGTGGCGCCGGGCCCCGTCGGGTCGACCAGGGCCACGAGGACGCCGTCGTCGGTGGCGGCGGGGACGAGGACCCGGGCGGCCACGTGGGCCTGGGGGACGGCCCGGGCCGTGCCGTGCAGACGCCAGCCGGTGCCGTCGGCCACGGCGCCGACGGCCGGGCGTCCGGTGGCGCTGGCCGCCGCCTCGGTCAGCGCCGCCGTGAGGCGGACCTCACCGGCGACGACGCCGGGGAGCCACTGCTGCTTCTGGGCCGGTGTCCCCCACCGCGCCAGGGGCAGGGCCCCGAGGACGGTGGTGGCCCACACCGGGACGGGGGCGACGGCCCGGCCCTGCTGCTCGAGGACGAGGCAGAGCTCGGTGAGACCGAGCCCCGACCCGCCGGCGCTCTCGGGGACGGCCAGGCCGAGCAGGTTGGAGCGGGCCAGCGCCGCCCACAGCTCGTCGTCGACCCGGTCGTCGGTGCGCTCGATCTCGGCCACCCGGGCCGGGGTGACCATGCCGTCGAAGACACTGGCCGCCGCCTCGGCCACGGCCTCCTGCTCTTCGGTGAAGGTGAAGTCCACGGAGATCCTCGTCAGGTCGGTCGGAACATGGGCAGGGTCAACTCGTCGTCGACGGCCACGAACTCGACGGCCACCGGCATGCCGATGCGGACCGCATCGGGCTCGACGCCCACGAGGTCGGCCACCAGCCGCGTCCCCTCGTCGAGCTCGACCACGGCGATGGGTAGCGGGTAGTCGAAGGCCGGCACCTGGGGGTGGTGGACGACGACGTAGCTGTAGACGTGGCCGCGGCCGGTGGAGGTGACTGTGTCCCACTCGAAGGAGCGGCAGACGGCGCAGGCCGGGCGCGGGGGGTGCCGCAGGGTGCCGCAGGATCCGCAGCGCTGGATGAGGAGCCGGTTCTGTGCCGTTGCCTCGAAGAAGAAGGCGTTGTCCTCGGTGAGCGCCGGTCGGGGCCGCAACGGGCGGGGGGCGGCGTCCGTGGTCATGGCCGGGCCTTGTTCACGACGGGGCCTTGCCCGTGCCCGGCCGGAACTTGAGGATCCGGAAGCGCATGTTCGCCACCGGCGCACCGGTCTGATCGGTGAAGCTCAGGAGGGTGGTGACGAAGTGGCCGATCCCGAGGGCGGTGTGCTTCTCGGGGGAGACCGACTCGATGGAGGAGGAGACGCTGAGGCGGTCGCCGAGGACGACGGGACGGTCGTACTCCTGCTCGCAGTTGGTGGCCACCACCGAGGTGAAACCCCCCTCGTCGAGGACGGCCATGAGCTCGTCGGCCGGGCTGCTCCCCGGCTCCGACCGCCCCGCGGCGCGGGCGGCGGCCAGCTCGGCCGTGGCCTTGTAGCCGCGCATGATCCACGCCTGGAGCATGGTCGGCGGGGCGATGACCCCGGGAAAACCGGCGGCCCGGGCGGCCTCCTCGTCGGTGTAGACGGGGTTCTCGTCGCCCATGGCCTCGACCCAGTGCCGGATCATGGCCTGGTTGACGGCGTCGGGCCCCTCGGTCGGCGCCGCCGGCCGTCCGCCCTTCGAAGGCCTTCAGGCGGGCCAGGTAGCTCTCGTCGTCGGCGGCGTCGGGCGCCGGCGCCGTGCTCATCGGGCGCCCCGCTTCATCCCCAGCCCGGCCATGGCCACGATCTCGCGCTGGACCTCGTTGACCCCGCCGCCGAAGGTGTTGATCTGGGCGTGCCGGGCCGTCCGCTCGATGCGTCCGGCCAGGGTGGCGCCGGTCGACTGGGGGGCCAGGTATCCCGACGCCCCCATGATCCCGAGGAGGCGGCGGTAGATGGCGATGGAGCGCTCGACGCCGAAGATCTTCACCGACGAGGAGTCGGCCGCGTTCAGCTTCTCGGCCGCCACCGCCGTGGCCATCCGCCAGTTGAGGAGGTACATGGCGTCGAGCTCGGCCCGGCAGTGGGCCAGGTCGGCCTGCACCCAGGGCTGGTCGAGGACGGTGGTGCCGTCGTCGGTCGGGGTCTCGGCCGCCCAGGCGATGACCTCGTCGCACAGCGCCGAGGCGAACCCGCTGTAGGCGGCCAGCCCGACCCGCTCGTGGTTCAGCTGGGTGGTGATCATCCGCCACCCCTCGTTCTCCTCCCCCACCCGGGCCGAGACGGGGACGCGGACATCGGCGTAGTAGGTGGCGGTCGTCTTCGCCCCGGCCACGGTGACGATGGGGCTCCAGGAGAACCCGGGGGAGTCGGTGCGGACGCACAGGATGGAGATCCCCTTGTGCTTCGGGGCCTCGGGGTCGGTCCGGCAGGCCAGCCAGACGTAGTCGGCCATGTCGGCCCCGGAGGTGAAGATCTTGGCCCCGTTGACCACGTACTCGTCGCCGTCGCGGACGGCCCGCGTGCGCAGCGAGGCCAGGTCGGTACCGGCCTCGGGCTCGGTGTAGCCGATGGCGAAGTTGATGTCGCCGGCCAGGATGCCGGGGAGGAAGAACGCCTTCTGCTCGTCGGAGCCGTAGCGCATGATGGTGGGCCCGACGGTGTTGACGGTGACGAAGGGGAAGGGGGCGTCGGCCCGGCGCGTCTCGACGAAGAAGATGAACTGGTCGGTGGCCGGCCGGCCCTGGCCGCCGTACTCCTTCGGCCACCCCACGCCGAGCCAGCCGTCGGCGCCGATCTTGCGGACGGTGTCGCGCCACCGTTCGCCGCCCTCACCGGCCTCGCCGATCCCGGCCCGGACCTCGGGCGTCATCAGCTGGGCGTAATAGGCGCGCAGCTCCTGCCGCAGGGCCTGCTGCTCGGGGGTCTCCTCCAGGAACATGGTCGGCCGTCCGTTCGCCGGTCCGGGCCGGTGCCGCCCGGTCCCGGCCTCGCTATAACTTGTTCTACTTTTGACGTTATCAGTCGGCACCGGGGCCCCGACAATCGCAGACCGGTCCCGGGTGCGCCACCGACCGGTGCCACCGGTCGGTGCCGGTCCGTCAAGATGGGTGGCGGTGGCGGACCCCGCCTATCATGAGAGTGGAACACGTTCTAGGAGGACGGACCATGGAGCTCAGCGACATCGATCTCACCGATCCGGAGTCGTACGTCGACGCCGTCCCCCACCAGTGGTTCGCCTACCTCCGGGCCAACGCCCCCGTCTGGTGGCACGAGGAGACCGACGGTCCCGGTTTCTGGTGCGTCACCAAGTACGACGACTGCGTGACCGTCAACCGGGACTACGACACCTTCTCGTCGGCCCGTAAGGCCACCTTCATCTGGGACATGCCCGAGGAGGCCATCGAGCAGCAGAGGCTCATGATGCTCAACATGGACCCGCCGCTGCACACGCGCTACCGGCGCCTCGTGAACAAGGGCTTCACCCCGCGGACGATCGCCCAGCTCGAGGAGAAGATCCACCGGACGGCCGACGACATCATCGACGCCGTCATCGAGAAGGGCGAGGCCGACTTCGTCACCGACATCGCCGCCGAGCTCCCCCTCGTCGTCATCGCCGACCTCCTCGGTGTCCCCCAGGACGACCGCCACAACATGTTCGACTGGTCCAACCGCATGATCGGCCGGCTCGACTCCGAGTACGCCGAGGACGGCCAGACCGAGCTCGACGATCCCGAGTTCGCCTCCCAGGCGGCCATGGAGCTCTACGCCTACGCCGCCGATCTGTACGCGAAGAAGCGCCTCGATCCGCACGAGGACCTCATGAGTGTCCTCACCCAGGTCGAGGTGGAGGGCGACAAACTCACGGAGCTCGAGCTCGAATTGTTCTTCCTGCTGCTCACCGTGGCCGGGAACGAGACGACGAGGAACCTCATCTCGGGAGCGATGGACACCTTCTTCCAGAACCCCGACCAGTGGCAGAAGCTGCGCGACGACCGGTCCCTCATGCCGAAGGCGGTGGAGGAGATGCTGCGCTACGTCACCCCCGTGATGAACTTCCGGCGCCAGACCACGAAGCCCACCGAGCTGCGGGGGCAGAAGATCGGCGCCGACGAGAAGGTCGTCTTCTTCCACACCTCGGGCAACCGCGACGAGGACGTCTTCGAGCACAGCGATGTCTTCGACATCACCCGCTCCCCCAACCCCCACATGGCCTTCGGCGGCGGCGGCCCGCACTTCTGTCTCGGGGCCAACCTGGCCCGGATGGAGATCCGGGTGATGTTCGAGCACCTCCTCGACCGGATCCCCGACCTCCACCAGGACGGGGAGCTCCAGCGCCTGCGGTCGTCGTTCATCAACGGCACCAAGCACCTGCCCGTCGCCTTCTCGCCCGGCGCGCCCGTCCGGCGCTGACGCGCCGCCGCGGCCACGGTCGACGAGGGACGGGGTCCGGAGACGGCGTGCGCTTCCATCAGGCGGTGACCTTCCTGCCCACCTCCCACCAGGTGGCGCTGGCCCGGGCGGCCGACGAGCAGGGCTACGACGGGATCTACATCTCCGATCACATGTTCTCGCCCCGCCAGCGTCAGTCGCGCTACACCTACTCGACGGCCGAGGACGGTGCCCCCGGGTGGGAGGCCGACGTCGAGTGGCCCGACGTCTGGTGCGTGATCTCGGCCATGGCCGCCCTCACGACGCGGATCCGTTTCACCACCGGTGTCTACGTGGCCCCCGCCCGCGACATCATCACCGTGGCCAAGCAGGTCGGCACCGCGGCCGTGCTCTCGTCCAACCGGGTCACTCTCGGGGTCGGGGTGGGCTGGTGCAAGGAGGAGTTCGACGCCACCGGTCAGGACTTCACGACCCGGGGCAAGCGCCTCGACGACATGATCCCGGCGCTTCGGGCGCTGTGGAGCGGCGGGTGGGTCGAGTACCACGGACCGCACTACGACCTGCCCCCGCTGCGCATGGAGCCGTCGCCCACCGAGGCCGTCCCCATCATCTGCGGCGGCCACTCGGCCCCGGCCATGCGCCGGGCCGCCGGTCTCTGCGACGGGTGGGTGGCGGCCGGGGCCTACACGCCCGAGGACGCCCGCCGCTATCTCGGGGAGCTCCACGAGGCGCGCCGGCGCGCCGGTCGCGACGGCGAGCCCTTCGCCGTCTACCTCTCGCTGTGGGCCGAGCCCGACGTCGACATGTACCGGAGCTTCGAGGAGGACCACGGGGTCACCGACATGATCTGCGCCCCGGCCATGGTGGCCGAGGTCGATCCGTCGGACTCCCCCGAGGCGCAGCTGCGGACCCGGATCGACGCCTCGGCCCGCTTCGCCGAGGACGTGATGGAGAAATTCCGTTGAGGCATTCCGCCAAGGAGGAGCCATGGGAAAGCTGAAGCTCGGCCTGCAGTTGGGGTACTGGGGGGCGCAACCGCCACCGGACGCCGCCGCCCTCGCCGTCGAGGCCGAGCGCCTCGGCTACGACTCGGTGTGGACGGCCGAGGCCTACGGGTCCGACGCCCTGACCCCGTTGGCGTGGTGGGGAGCGGCCACCAGCCGCGGTCCGGCTGGGCACCGCCCTGTGCCAGCTCTCGGCCCGCACCCCGACGGCCATGGCCATGGCGGCGCTGACCCTCGACCATCTCTCGCAGGGCCGCTTCGTGCTCGGCCTCGGCGTGTCGGGCCCCCAGGTGGTCGAGGGCTGGTACGGCCAGCCCTTCCCGAAGCCGTTGGCCCGGACGCGCGAGTACGTCTCGATCGTCCGCCAGGTGCTCGCCCGCCAAGCCCCCGTCACCAACGACGGGCCCCACTACCCGCTGCCCTATCCCGGCGGGATGGGTCTCGGCAAGCCGCTCAAGCCCATCGTCCACCCCCTGCGGGCCGACATCCCCATCGTCCTCGGCGCCGAGGGCCCGAAGAACGTGGCCCTGGCGGCCGAGATCGCCGACGGCTGGTTCCCCATCTTCTTCTCTCCCCACCACATGGGTGAATTCACAGACGCCCTCGACGAGGGCTTCGCCCGGCCCACGGCCCGGCGGACGGCGGCGGACTTCGAGGTCATCGCCTTCTGCCCCGTGGTGGTGAACGACGACATCGAGCAGGCGGCCGACAGCTTACCGGCCCATGCTCGCCCTCTACATCGGCGGGATGGGGGCCCGCGAGATGAACTTCCACTTCGACGTCTTCGTCCGGATGGGTTTCGAGAGCGAGGCGCACAAGATCCAGGACCTCTACCTCGACGGCCACAAGGACGATGCCGCCGCGGCGGTCCCCACGGCCATGGTGGAGAAGATCGCCCTCATCGGCCCCCGGGCCAAGATCGTCGACGACCTGGCCGCCTGGCAGGAGTCCATCGCCACCTCCCTCCTGGTCGCCGGCAACGCCGCCACGCTGCGGATGATGGCCGAGCTCCTGCTCTAGCCCCCCGTCTCCCCGCAGCGGCAGCAGGGGAAGAGGGTCTCATCGCCGGCCACCGTGCCCCGGGTAGGGTGGCGGGCGGCGTCCGATCCTCGAGGTGGCGACATGACGTGGATGATCTACGGCGCGTACGGCTACACGGGCCGCCTGGTGGCCGCCCTGGCCACCGAGCGGGGCGAGCTGCCGGTCCTCGCCGGGCGCGACGAACGCCGCCTGCGTGACTTGGGCGAGCTCTTCGAGCTCGAGCACCGCGCCTTCGACCTCTCCGACCCCGGGGCCGTCCGACGCGGTCTCGAAGGGATCGAGGCCGTGGCCCACTGCGCCGGCCCCTTCTCGGCCACGGCGCGGCCCATGGTCGACGGCTGCCTGGCCACCGGCACCCACTACCTCGACATCACCGGCGAGATCGACGTCTTCGAGGCCGTCCTGGCCCGGGGGGACGAGGCCCGTCACGCCGGGATCGCCCTCCTCCCCGGATCGGGCTTCGACGTGGTCCCCTCCGACTGCCTGGCCGCCATGCTGGCGCGCGCCCTTCCCGAGGCCACGCGCCTCGAGCTCGCCATCAAGATGGGCGGCGGCGTCTCCCCGGGCACGGCCAAGACGGCCCTGGAGTCGCTCGGCACCCCGGGGCGGGCCCGCATCGGCGGTGTCATCGGTCCCATCCCGTCGGACCGGCGCCGCCGCCAGGTCACCTTCGCCGACGGGGAGGCATCCGTCTTCGCCATCGCCTGGGGCGACGTGAGCACGGCCTACCACTCGACGGGCATCGGCGACATCGTCGTCTACGCCGCGCTCCCCGCCGCCGTCGGGGCCATCAGCGGCATGGCCCAGATGGCCGGCCCCGCCACCCGCAGCGCCATCGTCCAGGGAACGCTCAAACGACTGGTGAGCCGGCTCCCGGGCCCGTCGGCCAAGGCCCGGTCCGAGGGCCTCGGCCAGCTGTGGGGTCAGGTCTCGGACCGCAACGGCACGCGCGTCCAAGGCACCATCACCACCCTCAACGGCTACGACCTGACGGCCGACACCGTGGTCCGGATCGCCCAGCTCCTCGCCGAGGGGAAGGTCGAGGCCGGCGCCCTCACGCCGTCACAGGCCTTCGGCCCCGACTTCGTCCGGGAGCTCGACGGGACCGAGGTGCACAACCTCAGCTAGAGCGGCTTCAGGTGGAGCCGCCGATCAGCCGATACAGCTGGACAGGCCCGTCCAGGGCAGCTGGGCAAGCCGATACAGAGCTGGGCAAGCCGATACAGAGCTGGGCAAGCCGATACAGAGCTGGGCAAGCCGATACAGAGCTGGGCAAGCCGATACAGAAAGGAGCACCACGATGGTGGCAAGTGCGGGGGCCGCTTTCGGCATCCTCTTCCTCATCTACCTGGCGATCGGTGTGGTCTCGGTCATCGCCTGGGTGAAGATCCTCAACAAGGCCGGGTACTCGGGCTGGTGGGTCCTGATCGGCCTGGTCCCGTTCGTGAACCTCGTCATGTTCCTCGTGTTCGCCTTCTCCGACTGGCCCAGCCAGCGTCAGACGGGTGGCGGGTACGGCCAGCCCCCCGGCGGCTACGGCCAGCCGCCCGGCGGGGTGCCCACGTGGTCGGCCCCGCCCGCCGGTGGTTACGTCCCGCCCCCCGCCGGTGGCTACCCGCCGGCGGGCAACTACCCGTCGTCCCCGCCGCCCCCGCCCTTCAGCGGCGGCACCGTCTAACCGTTCAGGCGGGCTCGCTGTTCAGGCGGGCTCGGTGGCCAGGATCTGGCCCAGCCGCAGAAGGCTCGGCGTCGTCCCACCGAGGGTCAGGGCCAGGTGCTTGACCCGCAGGAAGTGGCGGTGCAGGGGGTAGTCGCGGTCGACCCCGACACCACCGTGGAGGTGCTGGGCCCCGTGGACGGCGCGCTGCGCCCCCTCGTCGGCCCAGTACTTGGCCACGGCCACCTCGGTCGACGCCGGGAGGCCCTCCGACAGGCGCCACGCCGCCTGCCAGGCGGTGAGGTGGACGCCCTCGGTGTCGATGTAGGCGTCGGCGGCCCGCTGGCCCACGGCCTGGAAGGTGGCGATGGGCTTGCCGAACTGCTCGCGTTCGATCGTGTACGCGGCCGTCAGCTTCACCGCCGCCTGGCAGGCGCCCGAGATCTCCAGGCAGTAGGACGTGGCCGCATGCTCGAGCAGCCACGTCGAGGGCGGCCGCCCCCTCGTCGCCGCCGACCAGCAGCGCCTCGGGACCGACGGTGACCCCGGAGAACTCCATCTCGGCCTCGATCTGCCAGCTCGTCGTCTCCTGGGCGGTGGCGTGTGATCCCGGCGGACGACGGATCGACGATGAAGAGCGCCACGCCGCCGTCCTCGGTCCGGGCCGAGACGACGGCACCGTCGGCGATCATGCCCACGGGAACCTCGGCCTTCATCCCGTCGAGGCGCCAGCCGTCTCCCTGACGGACGGCGCTGCAAGGCCGGTTCCCAGGGATCGCCGCCCGGCTCGACGAGGGCGGCGGTGAGGATGGTGTCGCCCGCCACCGCCGCCGGCAACCACGTCTGCTGCTGTTCCGCGGTACCGAACTCGGGCGATGGGCCCGGCGCCGAGGACGACCGACGCCGTGAAGGGGACGGCGGCGGCGTGCCCGTCCCACCTCTTCGGCCACGATGGCGGCGGCCAGGAAACCGAGTCCGGCACCGCCGCAGGATTCGGGCAGGGCCACCCCGAGCAGACCGGCGGAGCCGAGCTCGGTCCACAGCTTCCGGTCGATCCGGTCCTCGGTCGCCTCGACCTCCTTCAACCGTTCGGGGGTGGAGAGGTCGCTCAGGATGCGCACGGCGAGTTCGCGCACGGCGTCCTGCTCTTCGGTGAAGGCGAAGTCCATGGTCAGGATCCTTGTCTGCTCAGGTGGCCGGGCGCGATGAGGTGTCAGCGCAGGGACCGGGGCATGCCCAGGCCGAAGATGGCGATCAGGTCGCGCTGGATCTCGTTGGTGCCGCCCCCGAAGGTCAGGATGATGAGGCTGCGGGAGTACGACTCGAGACGGCCCTTCAGCTCGGCGCCCGACGAGCCCCGTCGGAGATAGCCGGCCTGGCCGACGACCTCGGACAGCGTCCGCAGCGCCTCCATGTAGAACTCGGTGCCGAAGACCTTGATGCTGGAGGCGTCGGCCACGTCGAGGCGGCCCTGGGTCCCCTGCCAGGCCACCTTCCAGTTGATCAGCTTCAGGAATTCGAGCTTGGCGTAGACCCGGGCCAGGTGGAGCTGCACCCATTCCTGGTCGATGACCCGGCGCCCGTCGGCCAACTTGGTCTCCTGCGCCCAGGCGCGGACGTCGCCCAGGGCCCGCTCGATGATGCCGGGCGAGCACAGCGTCACCCGTTCGTGGTTCAGCTGGTTGGTGATGAGGGACCAGCCGTTGTTGATCCCGCCGACGATGTTCGTCACCGGGACCCGGACGTCCTCCCAGAACGTGTAGTTGATGTTGTGGTCGCCGAGCAGGTGCATGGGGACCACCCGCACCCCGGGGGTGTCCATGGGGACGATCACCATGGAGATGCCCTTGTGCTTGGCCGCCTCGGGATCGGTGCGCACGGCCAGCCAGCAGTAGTCGGCGTCCCCGGCCAGGCTGGTGAAGATCTTGGCCCCGTTGATGACGAGCTCGTCGCCGTCGACCACCGCCTTCGTCTGCAGGGCGGCCAGGTCGGTGCCGGCGTTCGGCTCGGAGTAGCCGATGCAGAAGTGGATCTCCCCGGCCAGGATCTTGGGCAGGAAGAACTGCTTCTGCTCGTCGCTGCCGAAGTTCATGATGGTGGGGCCGACCGTGTTGATGGTCAGCATGGGGACGGGGGCCCCGCTGCGCATCGACTCGTCGAAGAAGATGAACTGCTCGATGGCCGAGCGGCCCTGGCCCCCCCATTCCTTGGGCCAGCCGATCCCCAGCCAGCCGTCGCTCGCCATCTGTTTGGTGATGCGCCGCGGCGCGGGGCCGATGCCGTGGCTCTGGGACAGCTCCTCCTCGACCTCGGGCGTGAGCAGAGCGGTGTAGTAGTCACGCAGTTCCCGGCGCAGGTCCTGCTGTTCCTCGGTGTAGCCGATCTCCATTGACGTCCCCTCGGTCACGGATCGAACGTTGGAACAGGTTACATTTCGGTGGCGTGGACGAGACAATCACCGTCGAGCTCGTGCCCCCGTGGACGACCTGGCCGCTGCGCCAGGAGGTGCTGCGTCCAGGGCGGGCCGTCCGCGACTGCGTCTACCCGGGCGAGGACGACCCCACCGCCGCCCACGGCGCCGCCCTGCGCCGGGCCGATGCGTCGGGCGGCGACCTCGTCGTCCTCGCCGTCGGGGTGGTCATGCCGGAGGCACCCCCCTGGGATCCCGACCGGCCCGACGGCTGGCGGATCCGGGGCATGGCCACCCAAGCCGGGATGCGGGGACAGGGGCTCGGCCGCCGGGTCCTCGACCTGCTCGTCGGCCATGTGGCCGACGCCGGCGGAGGTCTCGTGTGGTGCAACGCCCGCACCCCGGCGCTCGGCCTCTACGAGCGGGCCGGGTTCGCCCCCCGCGGTGAGGTCTTCGAGCTCCCCGAGATCGGACCCCACCAGGTCATGTGGCGCACGGTGGCGCCGTCGGAGCGGGCGGCGGTCCCGGGCGGAGCGCCGTCCCCGTAGTCTGTGCGCCCGTAGCGTGTGACCCGAAGAACGTGCGGACCCGCAGAACGTACGGACCCGAAGAAGGAGCCCCTCATGCCCGAAGCCGTCATCGTCGCCACCGGACGCACACCGATCGGTCGTGCCAACAAGGGCTCGCTGGTGACGTGCCGGCCCGACGACCTGACGGCCCACGTCGTCACGGCCGTCCTGGCCAAGGTCCCGGAGCTCGACCCCGCCCAGATCGAGGACCTCATCGTGGGCTGCGGCCAGCCGGCGGGCGAGGCGGGCTACAACGTCGGCCGGGTGGCCGCCCTCCTGGCCGGCCTGGACGTGCCCGGCGTCACCGTCAACCGCTACTGCTCCTCGTCGCTGCAGACCATCCGCATGGCCGCCCACGCCATCAACGCCGGCGAGGGCGACGTCTTCGTGGCCGCCGGGGTGGAGACGGTGAGCCGCTTCCAGTACGGGGCGTCGGACACCGGTCCCCACAACGCCGCCTTCGCCGAGGCCGAGGAGCGGACGAAGGCCCGTGCCCCCAAGGTCACCGATCCGTGGACGCCGCTCACGGGAGTGCCCGACGTCTACATCGCCATGGGCCAGACGGCCGAGAACGTGGCCGAGTACGAGAAGGTGACGCGCCAGGAGATGGACGAGTTCGCCGCGCTGAGCCAGCAGCGGGCCGTCGCCTCCCAGGGAAACGGTTTCTTCGAACGCGAGATCATCCCGGTGACGCTCGAGGACGGGACGGTCGTGGCCAAGGACGACGGTCCGCGGGCGGGGACCACGGTGGAGGGCCTGGCCCAGCTGAAGCCCGTCTTCCGCGAGGGGGGGACGGTGACGGCCGGGAACGCCTGTCCCCTGAACGACGGGGCCGCCGCCGTGGTCGTCATGTCCGACACCCGGGCCCGCCAGCTGGGGATCACGCCCCTGGCCCGGATCGTGGCCAGCGGGGTGTCGGCCCTCGACCCCGAGATCATGGGACTGGGGCCGATCGAGGCCTGTCGCCAGACCTTGGCCCGCGCCGGCAAGACCATCGACGACATCGACCTCGTCGAGATCAACGAGGCCTTCGCCGCCCAGGTGGTCCCGTCGGCCAAGCACCTCGGGATCGACTGGAGCAAGTTGAACGTGAAGGGCGGTTCCATCGCCCTCGGCCACCCCTTCGGGATGACGGGCGCCCGCATCATGACGACCCTGCTGAACGCCCTGGAGGACGAGGGCAAGACCTGGGGTCTCGAGTCGATGTGCGTCGGCGGCGGCCAGGGGATGGCCATGATCGTCGAGCGGCTGTCGTAGTCCGGTCGGCGGCTTTCCAGGGGGGTACCGGTGAGCGAGGCCATCTACGACGTCGGGTCGATGTGGGAGCTCGTGGCCCGGCGCGCGGCGGCGTCACCCGACCGGCTGATGCTGATCGACGAGAACGACCGGACGATGACCTTCGGCCAGTTCGCGGCGCGCTGCGAGACGGTGGCCGCCGGCCTCGTCGGGCTGGGGATCGGGCCCGGATCGGTGGTGTCGTGGCAGCTGCCCAGCCGGATCGAGACGGTCGTGCTGTCGATGGCGCTGGCCCGGCTGGGGGCGGTGCAGAACCCGATCATCCACATCTACCGCGAGCGCGAGGTCGCCTTCGCCCTGCGACAGACCGAAGCGTCGTTCTTCTTCGTGCCCGGGGTGTGGAAGGACGTCGACTACGTGGCCATGGCCGAGAAGATCGGCGGGGACCTCGCCGCACCGCCGGCCGTCGTCGTCGCCTACGACGCCCTGCCCGAGGGCGACACCTCCGTCCTCCCGCCCCCGCCGGGAGCCGGCTCGGGCGACGACGAGCGCTGGATCTACTACACGTCGGGGACGACCTCGGACCCGAAGGGCGTGCGCCACACCGACATGACCCTCGTCACCGGCGGGCGGGGCCTGGCCCTCGCCTGCGCCATGTCAGCCGACGACGTCGGGTCGATCGCCTTTCCCTTCGCCCACATCGCCGGGCCCGACTACCTGGTCATGGTCCTCGCCCTGGGCTTCCCCGCCGTGCTGCTCGAGTCGTTCGTGCCGGCGGTGGCCGTCGACGTGTTCGGACGCCACGGGGTCACCATGGCCGGCGGCAGCACCGCCTTCTACCAGGCCTACCTGAACGAGCAGCGCAAGCAGCCGGGCACCAAGATCATCCCCACCTTGAAGTGCCTGTCGGGGGGCGGGGCACCGATGCCCCCCGAGATCTTCTACGAGGTCGGCCGCGAGATCGGCGTGACGGTGGCCCACGGGTACGGGATGACCGAGATCCCGATGATCTGCATGGGCTCGCTGACCGACACCGACGAGCAGTTGGCCAACACCGTGGGCAAACCGGTCTTCGGTGCCGAGATCCGGATCGTGACCCTCGAGGGCGACGTCGCCCCCTCCGGGGTCGACGGCGAGGTGAGGGTGAAGGGTCCGATGGTGTGCAAGGGCTACACCGACCCGGCCATGACGGCCGAGGCCTTCGACACCGACGGCTACTTCCGCACCGGCGACGTCGGCCACGTCCGACCCGACGGCCACGTGGTGCTCACCGGTCGGCTGAAGGACATCATCATCCGCAAGGGCGAGAACATCTCGGCCAAGGAGATCGAGGACCTCCTCTACGCCCACCCGAAGGTGGGCGACGTGGCCGTGATCGGATTGCCCGACCGCCAGCGCGGCGAGCGCGTGTGCGCCGTGGTCCAGCTGGCCGAGGGGTCCGAGCCCCTGACGTTCGACGAGATGGTCGCCCACCTGGCGTCGGCCGGGTTGATGGCCCAGAAGGTCCCCGAGCAGCTCGAGCTCGTCGACGCCCTCCCGCGCAACGAGACGTTGAACAAGATCCTCAAGTACAAGCTGCGCGAGCGGTACGCCGAAAAGCCCTTCCCCGGTTAACGCCCTGCCCGGGTAACGACCTGCCCAGGTAACGCCCTGCCCGGGTAACGCCTTGCCCGGGTAACGCCCTGCCCGGTTAACGGCTGTCGCCGGAGGCCTCGGCTGTGCTGAGCCCCGCCGCCACCGCCTGCGCCAACTCGTCGACGTCACGGTGGCGGATGGGGAACGAGCCCCCGCAGTGCGGGCACCGGAGATACACGTGCATGGCCGTCGGCTCGATGTACTCGGGTTCGAGGACGATGACGCGCAGGCACAGCCGACAGACCCGGGACCCCGGCGCGAGGCCCGGGACCGACGTCCGGAACCGCCTCTCGCCCACCCGCGCATCCATCATGAAAACCATGATGCACCCGCGCTGAAACGACATCCATTGTCAAAATTTAGGTGCCGTGCACCTCGAGGAGCTGTGGCCCTCAGGAGGCCTTGCGCCGCCGGGCCGGCGCCGACGAAGCGGTGGTGGCGGCGGCCACGGCCGACTCCAGTTCCTCCCGACTCATCTTGGACCGGCCCTCGATGCCGAGAGCGGCGGCCTTCTTGGCCAGCTCCGTCTTGCTGAGCGCCGACAGGTCCTCGCCCGACTTCCGAGCGGCGGTGGCTCGGCGGTTCGCCGCCGGCGCCGCCTTGGTGACGGTCGCCTTCGCCTTCTTGCCCCCCGAGGCCGGGACGAGCGGAGAGACGTCGGCGTTGCCGGGACGATGGTTGCGGGCCGCTTCGACGCTGGCCTGGAGCGCGTCCATGAGATCGACGACAGGAGCCGCCGGGCGCGTGTCGCCGCCGGTGACCACGATCTCGCCCTGGCGCTTGCGGTCGATCAGCTCCTCGACGCGCTGGCGGTAGGTGTCGGCGTAGTTGTCGGCGTTCCATTCGGCCGACATCGAGTCGATGAGGAGCTTGGCCGTATCCATTTCGCGGGGCTTGAAGGTGAGCTCGCCGGGGAGCGTGCCGAGCTCGGTCGTCGGGTCGCGGACCTCGTCGTGGAAGAACATCGTCTCGAGGGCGAGCACCTTCTCCTCGGGCCGGACAGCCACCAGGTGCTGCTTGCTGCGCATGACGAAGGTGGCGATGCCGATCTTCTTGGTGGCGCCCATGGCGTTGCGCAGCAGCTCGTAAGCCCGCTGGGCGTCGTTGCCCTGGGGAGCGAGGTAGTAGGTCGACTTGTAGTAGATCGGGTCGATGGCCTCGAGGTCGACGAAGTCGACGATCTCGATGGTGCGCGTGGGTCCGGGTTCGACGGCCTCGAGCTCTTCGGGGGTGACGATGACGTACTCGCCGCCGCCGATGTCGTAGCCCTTCACGATCTGGGAGTACTCGACCTCTTCGCCCGTCCGCTCGTTGACGCGCTTGTTACGGACCCGGTCGGACGTGCCCTCCTGGAACTGGTGGAATCGGATCGCCTTGTCCTCCGTGGCCGAATAGAGGCCGACGGGGATGCTGACCAGGCCGAAGCTCAACGAGCCGGTCCAGATAGCCCTCGCCACGGGATGCTCCTTTCGCCGGGACCCTGGGGTCGACCGGGACCCTCCAGTCAATCAGCCCTACTACCCACAAACCAGGCCTTTGCCACCCTCCCCTGACCCGGCAACGCTCTGACCAGGGGCGGAGCGGACATCCACCATGCTGATACACCCCCTTGCGACACTGAAACGGTGAGAGGAGCCCAGGCCCGAGCCCACCCCCGAGCGGATCCGACCTCGTTCCTGCGCGAGGCCGCCGTCGGCGTCGCCGGCCTGGTCCCCGAGGACTTCGACCCGGGCAACCTCACCATCCCCCTCGGGGTCAGCACCTGGCTCGTGCGCAGCGATGTCGAGTTGGACGAGGCGTGTGACGCCCTGCTCGAGCTGCGTTCGGCCTTCCTGGCCGTGTCGGGGCTCGACCAGCGCAGCGAGCCCGTCCCCCTCGTCGGATCCGACCGGCGGACGGCTGTCCTCACCCTGGCCGTCTATCTCCACGGCCTGATGGGACGCGGAGCCCGGGCGGCGGGGACGACACCGGCGGAGCTGGCCGAGTCGGCACTGGCTCTCCTCGATTCGTAGAGTTGGGGGATGTGCCGAAGCATCCAGACCCTCCGGGGTGAGCCGACCACCGACGAGCAGGTGACGGCGGCCGCCTTGCAGTACGTGCGCAAGATCAGCGGCTACCGGGCCCCGTCGGAGGCCAACCGGGCCACCTTCGACCACGCCGTCAGTGAGGTGGCGCGCGCCACGCAGGCCCTGCTCGACGGGCTCGTGACGCGGTCGCCCTCGCCTCGCGGGGTGTGACGGGCGACGGAGCGCTGTCCCCGAAGGGCTCCCCGCCGACGGTGGAGCTCGCCGAGCTGACAGAAGTGGTCGAGCGGATGACGGGCGCGGCGACGCCGGGGCCGTGGCGGACGAAGAAGCTGTACGACCCGGTGGCGTCGGCCACGGCGGGGATAGGGCGGGTGGCGGGCGACGGATGGTCGGTCGTGCTGAAGCTCGTCCACCCGGGCCGCGACGGTCATCCCAACTGGATCTCGAGCACCGATCCGGACCACTGGTACTACTGGCGCCGCGAGGTCCTGGCCTACCGGTCGGGCCTGCCCGCGTCGTTCGTGGGGGGACTGCGCGGGCCCGAGTGCCTGGGCATCTTCGAACGGGCCGACGATGTCGTGGCCCTGTGGCTCGAGGATGCCGGGGTGGGGAGCGCGGGGACGTCGTGGGCCGTCGAACCCTACGAACGCGCCGCCCGCCACCTCGGGCACGCCCAGGGAGCGATGGCGCGGGAGCAGCCGCTGCGGTCCGAGCCGTGGTTCACGCGGCACTGGTTGCGGGACTACCTGTCCCAGCGCGACGGACAGATGGGGCTGCTGGCCGACGACGGCGCCTGGGCGTGGCCCCTCGTCCGGGACAACCTGTCGCCCGAGCTGGCCGCTCCCCTCCGGCGGATGCGCGACGACCAGGCGCTGTTCCTCGACGCCCTCGATGCGCTCCCCCGGACCGTCTGCCACTTCGACCTCCACCCGGCCAACCTCTTCGCCGTGGGGGACGAGACGGTGCTGATCGACTGGGCCTTCGTCGGGATCGGAGCCCTCGGTGAGGACGCCGCGGTCCTCGTGACCGACTCCGTCCTCGACTTCCACGTCGCCCCCGAGCTCTTCGACGAGCTGTTCGCCGTGGTCCGGCGCGGCTACCTCGAGGGGCTCCGCCGGGCCGGCTGGGCGGGTCCCGACGAGGTCGTCGACATCGGGATGAACGCCACCATCGCCGCCCGCTACGCCTGGATCGCACCGGCCCTCCTCGGCGCCGTGGTGGCCGAGCGGACGGTCATGAACCGGCGTCCCATCGAGGAGGCGGTGGCGTGCTGGGCCCGGGCGGTGCCTTTCCTCCTCGACCACGCCGACCGGGCGCCGCGCGCTCGTCTAGGCCGTGAGGCCACCGTCCACGGACAGGATGGACCCGGTGGTGTAGGCGGACTCGTCGGAGCCGATGAAGGCGATGGCGGCGGCGATCTGCTCCGGTGTCGAGAAGCCCATGCGGCTCATGATCCGGTGGAGCAGCTTGGTGTCGCCGCCTTCGGGGACCGAGAAGTTGGAGACGAGCGGCGTGTCCACGCCGCCGGGAGCGACGGCGTTGACGCGCACGCCGCGGCCGGCGTACTCGACGGCCAGGGCCTTGGTGAAGAGCACCACGCCGCCTTTCGACGCGCAGTAGGCCGCCGACCACGGCGAGCCCATGAGCCCGGCGTTGGAGGCCACGTTGACGATGCTCCCGTCCTTGGCCTCGAGCATCGGGGGGAGCACGGCCCGGGCCATGAGGAAGGTCCCCGTCAGGTTCACGGCCAGGATCTTCTGCCACAGGTCGAGGGGCATGTCGGCCGTGTGGGAGAAGGCGCCGATGCCGGCCACGTTGCACAACACGCTCACCCGGCCGAGGGCGGCGGAGGCCCGGTCCACGGTGTCGGTCACGGCCGACTCGTCGGAGACGTCGCAGCGGTAGGCCTCGGCCGTCCCGCCGGCGGCGACGATGGATTCCACCGTCTCCTTCAGGGCGTCCTCGGCCACGTCGAGACAGGCGACCGCTCCCCCCTCGGCGGCGATGCGGACGGCGGTGGCGCGGCCGATGCCGGATCCGGCGCCGGTGACGATGACCGTCCGGCCGTCGAAGCGCCCGTCCGACGGCCCGTAGTAGGGGGTGCTCACGATGAACTCCTCGTGTCGGTCCACAGCAGGTCGGTGTAGGTGTCGGTGCCGGGGATGGTGGGGATGAAGGGCAGGGCGGCCACGACCCGGCCCCGGCCCGACGACTCGATGGCCGTCCGGTGGGCACCGATGACGGACCAGGCGTCGGCCGGATCGGTGTCCAGGAACCACAGGGTCATCTGACGGCGGTCGTCGGCTTCCGTGCGCGGGACGTCGCCCGGCGCGTCCATGAGCAACGGGAGCGGATCGGCGGCGAGCACCAGGCGCGCCGCGGTCCCCGGCAGCAGTGCCGGCAGGTGCTCCTGGCGCTGCCACGTCTCGAAGTCGGCGATGGACAGGTCGTCGGCCCGCTCGGTGAACACGGCCACCAGGCCGGCCGACGGATGGTCGAGGGCCAGCTCGGCGGGCAGTCCGTCGACGTCGCGCTGGTGCTCCCAGGCGTAGCGGTAGAGCAGGGTGTGGATGTGATCGCGCTCGGTGAACATCCGCCCCGCCTTGTGCAGGGCCATCACCTGGTCGACGGCCCAGCGGTTCCAGGTGTCGTGGTAGCCGTCGAGCACCCAGTACACGCCGAGGTAGCTGCCCCGGTGGGGCTCGCCGGTGACCTCGGAGGAGTCCGGGTCGCGCAGCTCCTTCATGGCCGCCGTGGCCACGAACCGTTTGCCCGCGAATTGGTAGGGGCCGATCATGCAGCCGGCGTAGAAATGGTCCCGCTCGTACCACCGGTTGTAGGCCACCTCGTGCCCCCGGTGCGGCTCCACCAGTGTGAAGAGCATCGATCCGAGCTTGATGGGCTCGGCCCCGGCCACGATGCAGTGCTGGCGCGGCGGCCGGTCGGCCTTCGTGGTGTCCGAGCCCTCCGGCGCCGTGGCGTCTTTCTTCTGTGTCATGAGCCCACCTTTGCGTTCAGTGCCCGCTTGTCTACCTTGGCCATCGCCGTCAACGGCAATTGGTCGACGATGACGAGCCGGTCCGGTGCCTTGTAGTCGGCCAAACGAGACGTGCACAGGGCCCGCAGCTCGGCCAGGTCGGGAGGAGCCACGCCGGGGACGGGGACGATGACGGCGACCCCGATCTCCCCCAGGACGGGGTCGGCCACACCCACCACAGCCACCTCACTCACCCCAGGGTGGCCGCCGAGGACGGCCTCGACCTCGGCCGGGTAGACGTTGTAGCCACCGCGGATGTACATCTCCGCCACCCGGCCCACCAGGCGGAGGTTGCCGTCGGTCCCCACCCAGCCGAGGTCGCCGGTGGTGATCCACCCGGCCTCGTCGCGGACCTCGGCCGTGGCGGCGGCGTCGATGATCTGGCCGGCGGCCAGGTTCCCGACGTAGCCGCGCATGACCGCCCCCGACCGCAGGCGCACGCGGCCGACCTCGCCGCCGGCCACCGCCCGGCCGTCGTCGTCGACGATCTCGAGCTCGACCCCTGGCACCGGCCGCCCCACGGTGGTGGCGACGACCTCGTCGGGGTCGCCGGGCCGGGTGCCCGTCCCGAGCGACGTCTCGGTCGACGTGTAGCGGACCACCACGGGACAGCCCAGGCGTTCTCGCATGGCCCGCACCAGCTCGGGCGGGACCCGTGAGGCACCGGTCCCGGCGATGCGCAGAGACGACAGGTCGGCGTTCTCGAGATCGGGATGGGCCAGCATCAGCGCCCACTGGGTGGGGACGCCCTGGCCGACGGTGACGCGTTCGCCCACGAGGAGGGCGATGGCGGTGGCCGCCGACCACGGCTGGGGGGTGATCACGGTGGTGACGCCGTGGGCGATCTCGTCCCAGGGACGTGTCATGTAACCGACGTGGGCGAAGGGCAACGGCGACAGCCGGCGGTCGCCGGGGTGCGACAGGACGTCGGTCCCGGCGGCGACGGCGGCCAGGTTGCGATGGTCGAAGACGGCTCCTTTGGGCACCCCGGTGGAGCCGCTCGTCCAGACGATGGTGACCGGGTCTTCGGCGTCGAGGGTGGGCAGGCGCGGCGGCGGCGGCGCCGGCCGCGTCGGCCAGGGTCGAACGCGCCACGATCCGCCCGGCGCCGGGGGGGACGGCGGCGTCGGGGACGAGGGCGGTGTCCACGACGGTCACCGCCGGGCGCGTGCGGGCCGTGATCGAGGCCTGCTCGTCGGCTCCCAGTCTCAGGTTCACACCGGTCGTGATGGCGCCGAGGCGTGCCGCGGCCTGGTAACAGACGGCGTAGTCGATCGACGACGGGAGCAGCAGGCAGACGACGTCGCCCCTGCTCACACCTTCGGTGGCGAGCAGTGCCGCCACGCCGTCGGCCGCCGCGTCCCACTGGGCGAAAGTCAGGCGCCGCCGTCCGTCGGCCCCGGCCCGCACGACGCCCGGCGACCGGGGTTCGGCCATCTCGACATAGGCCTCGACCTGGGCATTCTCGACCGCGGCGGTCCGCAGGACGTCGACCACGGTGGACGGTCCCCCGCCGATCTGACGCACCGTCATACGAGCGCCGATGGTAACAGGGGGACTCCGTCGGCGGCCCCTCGCCGCGGCCCCGGCGAAGCGGTCTAGGCGCCGCTCATGTCCACTCCGGCGGCCAGGAGCTGGCGCTCGAGATCGGCCCAGTCGTAGTAGTCACGCCACGCCCTGATGCGGCCGTCGGGGCCGAATTCGAACACCCCGGACACGGCGACGGTCATGGGGGTGTCGTTGAGCGAGAAGCGGTCGACCCGTTCGGTGAACACGGTGTCGCCCACGACGGCGAGGTTGCGGAACTCGAAGGAGAATTCGCAGCCGAACGAGGTCTGCATCTCGAAGACGGCCCGGATCTCCTCGTGGCCGACGGCGGCAGGGCGGTTGGCCTCGCTCCACGAGCCGTCGTCGGCGAAGAACGCCGTCAGACGGGCCGGATCCCTCTCCACCCACACGTCGAAGAAGGAACGGATGGTCGCTTCGTGGTCCGTCGCCATGCGCTGTCCTTTCGCTCCGGCGGGGCATGCCTGCCGCGCGCCGGTCATGATGATGGCATGACCGACATCGTGATCCGTCATCTCGAGCCCGACGAGCATCAGGCGGCGGCGGCAGTTGCCGCGCGGGCCCTGCTCGACGCACCCACGATGCTGGCCGTCCACGGCGACGACCCCATGGACCGGTTGGCCCTTCCCTATGCCGAGTTCTCGATGCTCTTCGAGTTCCTCCCCACGCCGCAGGTCGGAGCGTTCTGCGGCGCCTGTCTGATCGCCGTGGCCGCCGTGTCACCACCGGGCGGATGCATCGGCTCCTTCTTCGCCGCCAAGGCGGCCGGGGTCC
The DNA here is from genome assembly GCA_963848355.1 of uncultured Acidimicrobiaceae bacterium. Taxonomy (GTDB): domain Bacteria; phylum Actinomycetota; class Acidimicrobiia; order Acidimicrobiales; family UBA8190; genus CAWKDG01. The sequence continues at coordinate 2,098,509 of CAWKDG010000012.1, read as the reverse complement.
TGGACCAGCCGACGCCGGGACTGGGCGATCCCTCGCGCGTCCAGGTCTTCTGGGCCCACTGGGCCACGCACGACCTCGCTGACGAACACTGGCATGTCGGTCCCGTCGGCGTGGAGCCAGGGTTCCAGGACCGTGGCATCGGCGGGGCCATCATGCGTGACATCTGCACAACGCTGGATGGTGAGCAACGCATCGGATGGCTCGAGACGGACAAGGAGCGCAACGTCCGCTTCTACACCGGACTCGGTTTCGAGGTCGTCGAGACCACCACCATTCTCGGCGTTCCCACATGGTTCATGCGCCGAGATCCGGCGCCCTCCTGAGGACGCTCGGTCAGACTGTCCGGGTCAGACTGTTCGGGTGGCCTTCCCCGAGGATCCCGGCGTCCTCTCCGTCATGCGCACGTTCGCCGTCACGGCCGACGATCTCCTCGGCCATGGCGGCGAAGCCTGGGTGTTCGCGCTGGGCGACGACCGGGTGGTGCGCATCCTCCAACCCGGGGGGCGCATCGACGACATCGTCCGGCGCCAGGGTCTCGTTGCCGAGCTGAGCCGCGCCCGACCTCCGTTCGCACTGCCCGAGGTCCTCGAGGTCGGCGAGATGGCCGATCGGGTCTTTGCCGTCGAACGTCGCCTCCCCGGACGGTCCGTCCTTCACGAGCTGCGGTCCTCGCACGGGCCGGCGCGAAAGCACCTGGTCGAGCGTTACCTCGACGCCGCGGCGGCATTGGGCGACCTGTCCCTCGCACCGCGCCAGACCTTCGGTGACCTCGTCGTGGACGGGGCCATCACCACCTCGACCTGGCGCGCCTATCTGGCCGAGCGGGCGGCCGCCAACCTGGCCCGGTCGACGAACGATTTCTGGTCGATCGACCCCGGAACTCTGGCCGACGGACTCCCCGAGGCCGACAGGGCCCTCGTTCGTCCACCTCGACGCCTTCGCCGGCAACATGCTGACCGACGGTTCCCGGATCACCGCCGTCATCGACATCGGGTCGACGAGCCTGGCCGGTGATCGACGGCTCGACCCCCTGTCCGCCGCCGTCTACCTGACATCCCCGGAGATCACACCCGTGGTCAGCCCGTCGGACGTCGACGTGACCATGAGCTGGCTACGCGCGGCCGGACTGGACGATTGGTTCGAACCCGCCCGTCGCTGGCTGGCCGCTTTCTGGTCGGTGGCCGTCGACGACGCCACGCTTCAGCGTTGGTGCCGCCGCGTCCTTCTCGACCACCGATGAACGACCGGCATGCCTACAACAGCGTGAAGGTCCCCGCCTTCTCCGGAGCCGGCGCCGTCTCGGTGAAGGTGCTCGACCAGGCGTTCACATCGCCGATGAGGGCCAGGTCGGTGCCGAAGGCGGTGATGCGGGTGGTGCCGGCCGACGTCGTGACCGTCCCCGTCCCGTGGGCCCCGCCGCTCTGGAGGTAGGTGCCCGTCCCCGAGCCGTTCACACAGAAGAGGCCGGTGAAGTTCCCCGTGTGCGAGGTGGCCGACAGGAAGTAGGGGGTGAGCCCGGCCCCGCAAGGGGAGACGACCTTGATGCTGTACTGCCGCGTGCCAATGAAGCTTCCCGAGTCCGTGGCCGTGACGATGAAGGTGAAGGTGGTCCCGATCTGGCTCTTGGCCGTCGGCGTCCCGCTCAGGACACCGGTGGTGGGGTTCAAGGAGAGTCCGGTGGGGAGGCTGTTCGGCGGCACCGAGAACGTGTAGGGACCGACCCCGCCGGTGGCCGAGAACGTCACCGGGGTATAGGGGCTCTCCCAGGTGGCGTTGGCCAGCGGTGGACTGGGCGACACGGTGATGGTGGGGGCCACCACCGACAGGATGTACGCCTGGCTCCCGGTGAAGCCCTCGGAGTCGGTGGCCTCGGCCGTGAACGTCACCGGCGACGTCGTCGGCGGCGTGCCCGACAGCTTTCCTGCCGTGCTCAACGTGAGCCACGACGGGAGCGGTCCCGAGGTGACAGTGAAGGTGTAGGGACCGAGGCCTCCGCTGGCCGAGAGGTTCTGGCTGTAGAGGAATTCGGCCGTGGCCGACGGCAACGATGTGGGCGACAGGGTGATGGTGGGCGCGCTCACCACGTAGCCGTTCGTCACCCCTTCGTACTGGAGGTAATAGTCGGTGGTGTCCGACAGGGTGGCTCCCGTGCAGGTGGTGCCGACCACCGTGTCGTCACCGACACCCAGCGCCGGCGAGATGGTGGTCGACGGCTCCACCTCCGTGCAGGCGAGCGTGCCTTGGCCCACCGTTACCCCTGCCGGGGCGTTGTTGGTCTCGGTGAACACCGGCACGGTGCCGTCGGTCTGCGATCCCGACACCATCACCGTGATGGGGATGGGGGCAACCAGGTCGGACGGGGACGACTGGTTGAACACATCGTCCCCCCAACACACGACGCCTCCGCCCGATTCCACGGCGCAGCCGTACTGACTTGTGTGAAGGTCTCCGCCACTGCTCACCTGGCTGAAGGTGCCTGACGGCGGGCGGTCATTATTGAGCGGGTTGTTCCCCCAGCACGCCAGGGTCCCGTCGGTCCCCACCGCGCAGGCAAAGTCGGGGGCGGCACTCACCTGCGTGAAGGTGCCTGACGGCGGCGAGGTGTCACCGCCGAAGGGGATCCCCCAGCACACCAGCTGCCCGTCGGTCTCGAGCGCACAGCCGAACTGGTCGCCGGCGCTCACATCCGTGAAGGTGCCCGACGGCGTGGGAGAGCCCAGGAATGTGTCATCGCCCCAACACGCCAGGGTCCCGTCGGTTGCCACCGCGCACGGGAAGCCGAAGCCGGCGCTTATCTGGGTGAAGGTGCCCGCCGGCGGGGTGGTCTCTGCGTCGAAGCTGAAGCCCCAGCACGCCAGGGTCCCGTCGGTCCGGATCCCGCAGGCGTAATCCTTGCCAGCGCTCACCTGGGTGAACGTTCCCGACGGTGGAGAGGACTGGCCTTCGGTGTTGACCCCCCAGCACGCCAAGGTCCCGTCTGTTTTCACCCCGCAGGCAAAGCCGTCGCCGGCGCTCACACCCGTGAAGGTGCCCGCCGGCGGGGCGGTTGAGCCGTCGACGTCCAACCCCCAGCACGCCAGGTCCCCGTCGGTCTCCACCCCGCAGGCGAAGTCGTCGCCGGCGCTCACCTGGGCGTGCCCGAAGTTGATCAATGGCGGCGAGGACTCGCCGGTGCCGTTGTCCCCCCAGCACGTTGCCAGTCCGTCGGTCTCCACCCCGCAGGAGAAGTTGTAGCCGGCGCTCATCTGGGTGAAGGTGTCCGATGGCGGGGAGGACTGGCCGGAGCCGTTGAATCCCCAACAGGCCACGTCCCCGTCGGTCTCCACCCCGCAGGTGAAGTTGTAGCCGGCGCTCACCTGGGTGAAGGTGCCCGACGGCGGCGAGGACTCGCCGGCGCCGTTGTCCCCCCAGCAGGCCACATCACCGTCGGTCTCCACCCCGCAGGTGAAGTTGTAGCCGGCGCTCACCTGGGTGAAGGTGCCCGACGGCGGCGAGGACTCGCCGGCGCCGTTGTCCCCCCAACAAGCCACGGCCCCGGACGTCTCCACCCCGCAGGTGAAGGCGCCGACACCGCTCGCGCTCACCTGGGTGAAGGTGCCCGACGGCGGCGAGGCCTGTCCTGACCCGTTGAAGCCCCAACAGGCCACGGCCCCGGACGTCTCGATCCCGCAGGCGAAGTTGTAGCCGGCGCTCACCTGGGTGAAGGTGCCCGACGGCGGGGAGGCCTGGCCGGAGCCGTTGAAGCCCCAACAGGCCACGGCCCCGGACGTCTCCACCCCGCAGGTGAAGTTGTAGCCGGCGCTCACCTGGGTGAAGGTGCCCGACGGCGGCGAGGCCTGTCCTGACCCGTTGAAGCCCCAACAGGCCACGTCACCGGACGTCTCGATCCCGCAGGCGAAGTTGTAGCCGGCGCTGATCGACGCCACTCCGGGGGCCGCCGGTTCGGCCGTGAGGGCAGAAGTCGCCGCCGACGGTGCCGCTCCGGCCGTGGCCCCCGTGGTGCCGGCCACCGCCAGGACACCGAGGAGGAGGGTGGCGACGGCCAGCAACCGGAAGCGCCGGGTCGACGTCCTCGGGTCGGCTGCTGTGGTCATGGTCTCTCCGGCCTTAGATGGTGGGGGTGGGGGCGTCGATGGTGTAGGTGGTCGGGTAGGAGCTGTGGATGCCGGCGTCGATGTCGCCGATCACGGTGGAGGTCCCCGGGGCGCACCCGGCCCCGGTGAAGGCGAAGACGGCGTTGCCGTCGTTGTCGAGGATCCCGGTGTCGGAGAAGGTGGACGAGGAGGCCGTTCCCGAGATCCAGGTGATGCCCCCCAGGCAACGGCTGAAGAGCTGGGGCGAGTCGATGTTCACGGGCTGCTCGGCGTAGACGGGGTCGGTCTCGACGTAGAAGACGGCGTAGACGTCGGAGGTCCCGCTCGGGACGGTGTTGCCCGTCTCCACCTCGTCGGCGGGGAAGCCGGTGATCCCGGGGGCGGTCACGTTCGGGGGACCGACGGTGATGGTGCCGATGGCCGTGTAATAGGGGGCGGCCACCAGGTCGGCCTCGATGAGGTCGGCGCCCGGGGCGCAGTCGAGGCCGTAGAGCGAGACGGTGGCGTTGCCGTCGGCGTCGAGGGTGACGTCGACGGAGTCGGCCGTGTAGGAGGCCGTGGGCTGGAGCGACCCGAACAACACGGCCCCCCCGCAGGAGTTGGCCAGCTGCTGGGAGTTGATGTCGACGATGTCGTCGGCGAAGGCGGGGGACGTCTCCGCCTCGACCACGGCGTGGATCTCGGACTGCCCCGTCTCCACCAGCGAGCTCGATCCGTTGGGCGACACCGTCACCGTGATGGTGGGAGGAGGCGGAGGCGCTCCCCCGGTGCCACCGCCACCACCGCTTCTGGCAGGCGGCCAGCTTCGAGTGGGGATGGTTGGCGCACCACTTGGCCGAGCCGACCGGGTTCGAGGCCGAGGCCACGCCGGACAGAACGAAGAGGGACAGGCTCGCGACAGCGGTGAGCGCCACCGTCCTGCGTGCGAGCCGCATAGATCCCCCCCGGGCCGCGAGTGCCTTCCTTGTCCCTCACCGTAGGAGGGCGAGGGGTGCCGCACCATCGTCGATATTGGGGATCGGGCCAGCGTGTCGTGACAGGGTGTAGCGATGGCAGCACGATCGGTGCTATCGACCTACAAAAGCGTGAAGGTCCCCGCCTTCTCCGGAGCCGGCGCCGTCTCGGTGAACGTGCTCGACCAGGCGTTCACATCGCCCAACAGCGCCAGGTCCGTCCCGAAGGCGGTGATGCGGGTGGTGCCGCCCGAGATGGTCACCGTCCCCGTCCCATGGGCCCCGCCACTCTGGACGTAGGTGCCGATCCCCAGGCCGTTCACGCAGAAGAGCCCGGTGAAGTTCCCCGTGTGCGACGTGGCCGACAGGAAGTAGGGGTTGAGGCCGGTGGCACAGGGGGACTGGACGGTGATGCTGTAAGCCTTGGAGCCGCTGTCCAGAAACGAGTCGGTGGCCGTCACCGTGAAGGGGAAGGTGTCGCCGATCTGGCTCTTGGCCGTCGGCGTGCCGTTCAGGACGCCGCCGCTGCTCAGGGTGAGTCCCGTGGGCAGGGCGCCGGGGGGCACCGAGAACGTATAGGGACCCACTCCGCCGGTGGCACCGAAGGTGACGGGACCGTAGGGGGCCTCCCAGGTGGCGCCGGGCAGCGTGGCCGGGGTCAGGGTGATGTGGACGGTTTGGAAGGCGCCGATGTCGCAGGGGGTCGATCGTGTCACGCCGCGCTGATCGGGGGTGGCACACAGCGTGGCGATGTGGACGGCGCCGACGGCGTGGCTGCCCGTCGTCAGGGCGATGGTCAGCGTCGGGCCCCCGTTGGAAGTGGGGCCGCCCGGTTCGAGACCGGCGAGGGCGTCGGGGAGATCGAAGTAAGGCGAGGCGTGGCTGAATCCACAACTTCCGCCGTCGTCGAGGTTGTCGCCCAGATCGGTGAGAGCAGCGAGAGCGCAGTCGCCACCGGGACCGTTGCCGGCGATGATGCTGGCTCCGATGGTGACGGTGGCGGTGCTGTCGAGTCCACCACCGGACCCGGCCGTGGCGGCCGGACCGCCGGTGCCGGCGGTGCCGGGGGTGCCGTCGGTGCCTGGGTTGCCGACACCGGCGCCGCCGATACTTCCGACGCCGAACGAACCTGCGCCGGCCGTGCCGCCGCCGCCGCCCACCCCGCCGGCGACGACGCCGTTACCCGAGATGGTGCTGTTGGTGAGCGTGAAGCCGGCACTGTCGCCGATGCCGCCCCCGCCGCCGCCCGGGCCGCCGGTGCCGCCGGTGCCGCCGTTGCCGCCGTTGCCGCCGTTGCCCCCGTTGCCCCCCAGCCCATCGCTGGCGGAGGCCACGCCCCCCAGGCCACCGTGCCCGCCGACACTCTGACCGCCGGTGCCGCCGACACCACCGGTGCCCGCCGTGTCGCCGTAGACGGTGCTGTCGGACACCGTGAGCGTCCCGACGTTGCCGATGCCGCCCCCGATGGCGCCCGGGCCGCCGTTGCCGCCGACACCGCCGGTGCCGCCGTTGCCGCCGTCGCCGCCGTCGGGCCCGTTGCCGGTAACGCTAAAGCCGCCCATTCCGCCCACCCCGCCGTCACTCTGACCCCCGAGCCCGCCGGTCCCGCCGGTGCCCGCCGTGTTGGCGGCGACGGTGCTGTCGGTGACCGTGAGGGTGGCCCCGCTACCGTTGCCGATGCCGCCGCCGGCACCCCCGGCACCCCCTGTACCCCCGCCGCCTCCGGTGCCACCGGTGCCAGCGTTGCCACCGGGCCCGCCGACGCTGGCGCTGCCGCCATCACCGCCATGGCCTGCGTCGGCGCTGCCGCCGGCACCGCCGGTACCGCCGGTACCGCCGGCGTTGGCGGAGACGGTGCTGTTGGTGACCGAGAGACTGCCGCTGTTGAAGATCCCACCGCCGGCCCCGCCGGCCCCGCCGTTTCCGCCGACACCGCCGGTCCCGCCGGCCCCGCCGGTGCCACCAGCGGCGCCGATCGCTCCGCTCGCGCCCGCTCCGCCTTCGGCGGCGCCGCCGATCCCGCCCGTGACGCCGGCTCCGGCCCTGTTGTCGGTGATGCTGCAGTCCATGACGACGAGGGTCCCGCTGTTGTAGATGCCGCCGCCGTCGCCGCCGTCCCCGCCGGATCCGCCGCCGCCGCCGGTCCCGCCGTCCCCGCCCGCGTCGCCGGTACCGGGCGCCCCGTTGGCGCCATTGTCACTGCCACCGGCGCCACCCGCGGCGCCGGCGCCGGCCGTGTTGGAGGTGACGATGACGTCGGTGAGGGTTAGGCCCCCGCTGTTGTCGATGCCGCCCCCGCTACCACCGGCGCCACCAGAGCCGCCCTCTTTCCCGGTGGGGGGCTGGGCGGACCCGGCGGCGGCGGTGCCGTCCTCGACGGTGAGTCCGGAGATGGCGACGCCGACGGCGCCCGAATCGATGACGAACACCTGTGATGTGCCGCCCCCACTCACGGCCAGTGCCCCCGGTCCGGGCCCGTCGATGGTGAGGCTCTCGGCGATCGCGATGTCTCCACTGGTGAGCGTGATGGTGTTGCCCGTGCACGGCGACAGGGTGGCGGCGAAATCGATGGTGTCGCCGGGGTTGGCGCCCAACACGGCCTGACGGAGCGAGCCGCTCCCGGAGTCGTTGCAGTTGGTGACGGTAAAGGTGGAGGCCCCGGCCACCGGCGCCGGCAGCGCCGTCACGGCGAAGGTGGCGAGACCGATGAGGAGGGCGGCGGCGGTGAGCCGCAGGGTGGCCGGTCGGGACGGGAGCATCAGATCGTCGGGGTGGGGGCCACGATGGTGAACGTGGTCGGGTAGGTGCTGTGGATACCGGCGTCCACGTCGGCCACCACCGTCGAATTGCCGGGAGCGCAGGAGGAGCCGCTGAAGGCAAAGACGGCGTTGCCGTCGTTGTCCAAGGTGGCCGAGGCCACGGGGGTGGCGAACGAGCCCTGGTTGGAGATCCACACCGGGGCGATGGGCCCCAGGCAGCGGCCGAAGAGTTGGGCCGAGTCGATGTCGACGGTCTGCTCGGCGTAGACGGGGTCGGTCTCCACGTAGAAGACGGCGTAGACGTCGGACTCCCCGCTCGGGGTGGTGTTGCCCGTTTCCACCTCGTTGGCCGGGAAGCCGGTCACCCCCGCCGGGGTGACGTTCGGGGGCAGGACATCGGCCACGGTGGTGGCCGTGTAATAGGGGGCGTCCACCAGGCTGGCGTCGACCAGGTCCGATCCCGGCGCACAGTCGAGTCCGTAGAGAGAGACGGTGGCGTTGCCGTCGGAATCCAGGAACACCGTCACCGAGTCGGCCGTGTAGACGGCGCCGGGCTGGAGTGATCCGAAGAGCACGGCTCCGCCACAGGCGTTGGCCAGCTGCTGCGATTCGATCACCACGGGGTCGTTCTCGAACGACGGGCTCGTCTCCACTTCGATGACGGCGTAGATCTCGGAGTTGCCCACCTCGACCAGCGGATCAGCGGTGGTGTTGGGGGACACCGTCACGGTGATGGTGGGCGGAGGCGGCGGGGCCCCGCCGGTGCCGCCACCCCCGCCGGTCTTGCAGGCGGCCAGCTGGGAGTTCGGGTGGTTCTTGCACCACTTGGCCGAACCCACGGGATTGGAAGCCGAGGCCACCGTGGACAGACCCATGAGACACAGGCTCACGACGGCGGTGAGCGCCACCGCCCGAGTTGCGAGCCGCATGCGGGCCCCTTCGTTCCGTGGGAGTTTTCTCCACCACTCAACGTAAGGGAACCGGGGTTCCCGGCACATCGTCCATATTGGGGGTATGACACCGCTTTCGAGGGAGAGCGGGGTCGCTGTACCGCATACTGTCTCGGCCACGGACGGCCCGGACGGGCCACGTCAGCGCGGAAGGGGACACCGATGGACGCTCGCGGGATCGCCGTGGTCACCGGGGCCAGCCGGGGGTTCGGTCGGGCCATCGCCGTCACCCTGGCCCGGGCCGGCTTCGACGTCCACGCCACCATGCGGGATCCGGCCGCCGGCGCCACCCTGCCCGACGAGGTCGCCGGCGGGGCCGGGAGCATCACCGTGATGCGCCTCGACGTCACCGAGCCCGAGACCATCGCCCTGCCCGAAGGGCTCCGCGTCCTCGTCAACAACGCCGCCACCGAGACCGAGTACCTCCCCGTCGAGGCCATCCGTATGGCGGACTGGCGTCACGTCTTCGAGACGAACGTCTTCGGGCTCATCGAGGTCACCCGCCGGGCCATCCCCCTCATGCGGGACGCCGGCGGCGGCGTGATCTGCAACATCACCTCGGCGTCCCTGGCCATGTCGGTCCCCTTCTACAGCGTCTACCGGGCGTCGAAGGCGGCCGTCGAGACGATGGGCGAATCGCTGCGCGCCGAGGTCGGCCAGTTCGGCATCCGTGTCGTCGAGATCATGCCCGGCCCCGTCGACACCGACATGCTGGCCAACTCCGACCGCCGCCCCGAAGCGGCCGACTGCCCCGGCTACGAGGCCATGGCCGACTCCATGCACGAAGGCCGCAAGGGTGTCGACGAGTTCATCACGCCCCCGGCCACGGCGGCGGCGGCCGTTCTCGAGGCCATCCTCGACGACGACGGACCGCTGCGCTGGTCGTGCGACCGACTCGGCCGCCTCCTGCTCTCGGGCTGGCAGGCCGATCCCGACGGTTCACTCAACGCCCGTTGAGTCGGCGTCTTCAACCGGCTCCGTTCTTCAATCAGCCCTGTGCGCCTTTGACGCCGCCATCCACGCCGTCACGACGGGGGCGAAGGTGGCCGGGTTGTAGACGTCCTCCTCGCACGAGAACTGCATCCCCCCGGCGTAGGTCAGGATGGTGATGTTCGACGCCTGGTAGACGCGGCCGTCGCCGGGGTCGTTGAAGCGGTTCTCGATCTGGCAGATCCACCGGCCCGTGTCCTCGTCGCACACGCACCAGTCGTGCGGGAACATCGTCATCTCGCTGTTCGGCCACTCGGCCATCGTCGTCGAGATCCAGGCCAGGATCTCGGCCCGTCCGTGGAAGCGGCCGTAGTGGTGCTCGATGTACTCGGCGTCCTCGGTGAACATCTCGGCCCACGCCCGCCAGTCGCCCTCGGCCGACGACTCGTTGGCCACGGCCACGAAGCGATCGTGTGCGGCCTGGAGCTCGGCGACGATTCCCCACGATCCCCATCTCACACCGCCCTCGCGACTGGCTCGACCAGGTGGCGTACATCTCGGCGTAGCGGCCGCCGCGCGCCACCAGCTCGTCGTGGGTGCCCACCTCGACGATCTTCCCCTCGTCGACCACCACGATCCGGTCGGCCTTCATGGCCGTCGACAGCCGGTGGGCGATGAGCACGGCCGTCCGCTCCTCCAAGAGGATGTCCAGCGCCGCCTCGATCTTCGTCTCCGACTGCAGGTCGAGGTTGGAGGTGGCCTCGTCGAGGACGAGCACCCGGGGATGGGCCAGGAAGGCCCGGGCCAGGGCGATGAGCTGCCGCTCCCCCGACGACAGCGACTGGCCCCGCTCGTGGACGATCGTGTCGACCCCGTTCGGCATCCGCTCGATCAGATCGGTCAGTCCGACCGTCCGCACCGCCTCCTCCACCTCGTCGTCGGAGGCGTCGGGCCGGGCGAAGGCGATGTTGTCGCGGATGGTCCCGGCGAAGAGGAACGGCTCCTGGGGCACCACCCCCAGCTGGCGCCGCAGCGACCCCAGGGTGACCGACTCGAGGTCGTGCCCGTCGATGAGGACGCGCCCCTCGGTCGGGTCGTAGAAGCGCACGATCAGCTTGGCCAGCGTCGACTTCCCCGCTCCCGTGGGCCCGACGAAGGCCACCGTCTCCCCCGGTTCGATCTTCAGGCTCACGTCGTGGATCACGGGGACGGCCGGGTCGTAGCCGAAGGCCACCTTGTCGAACACGATCTCCCCCGTGATCGGCGGGAGCTCGGTGGCGTCGGGGGCCTCGGTTCACGTCCGGCTCGGTCTCGAGCAGGGTCCGCAGCTTCAGCACCGACGCCTGGCCCTGCTGGTAGGTGTTGTACTGCTGCACCAGCAGCTGGATGGGGGCGAAGAACCGGTTCAGGTACAGGAAGAACTCGACCAGGGCGCCGATGGTCAGGGTGTGGTGCAGCACCATGTCGCCGCCGATGGCCAGCAGGACGGCCTGGCCGAGCACCCCGATCAGCTGCGTTCCGGGGCCGTACACGGAGTTGATGAAGGCCGTGTAGTTGTTGGCGTCCCGGTACTCGCCGACGACGTTGCGGTGGTGGACGACGTTGCGGCGCTGACGGTTGTGCGCCGTCACGATCCGCACCCCGTGCAGGCTCTCGGACAGGTCGGCCATCACGTTGGCGATCCCGTCGCGCACCTTGTCGTAGCCCACCTCCGAGCGGCGGTGGAACCACACCGACATCACCGTCAGGATGGGGACGACGAGCACCAGGGTGATGATCGCCAGCCGCACGTTCGTCGTGAACAGGAAGACCGATATCACGACCATCGTCAGTCCCTGGATGGCGAACTGGGCCAACCCGTCCTGGAGCAACTGCTGCAGGTTCTCGATGTCGCTCGTCATCCGCGTCATGATCACGCCGGCCTTCTCGGCCGTGAAGAAGTCGAGTGACAGGCGTTGCAGGTGGGTGAAGATCTTGATCCGGAGGTCGTTCATCACCCCGGCCGCCAGCCGGCCCGTCACCTTCACCTGCGACCGCTGGCACAGCGCCCCGAGCGTCGTACAGGCCAGGTAGGCGATGGCCATCCACACCACGATGGCGAAGTGGAAGTGGCCCTTCGCCGGGTTCGCCCCCTTCAGCCCGTCGTTGATGGCGATCTCGGTCAGCTTGGGGCCCACCTGGAGGGCCACGCTCAGCACCACGATGAGCACGCCGGAGGTCACGAGCATGCGCGGATAGCGGGCCATCAGACGCCACAGGGTCAACTGACGGCCGTCGTCGGCGCCCGGCTGCTGCGTGAAGACGAGGTCGGGCTCTTTCTGCTCGGGCTCGTCGGCCAGGAGGGTATCGACGCCGGCCTGCAGCTCCGACGGGATCCCCCCGAAGGGGAGCCCCGCCACGGGGGCGCCCGGAGGCCCCGTCCCCACACCGCCACCCCATCCGCCACCGAAGGCCATCAGTCCGACCCCTCGATCTCGGCCCCGACGCCGCCCGTGTCGAGCTCCTCGGCCTGGGCCAGGATCTCGGCGTACAGCGGCGTACTGGCCAGGAGCTCGGCGTGGGTCCCGTCGGCCACGATGGCGCCCCCGTCCATCAGCACGACGCGGTCGGCCAGGCTGATCGTCGACAACCGGTGGGCGATGATCAGCGTCGTCCGCCCCTCCATGAGGACCCGCAGGGCCCCGTGGATCTGCTGCTCGACCTGGACGTCGATGGCGCTGGTGGCGTCGTCGAGGACCAGGATGGGCGGATTCACGAGCAGCGTCCGGGCGATGGCGATCCGCTGGCGCTGGCCCCCGGACAGCGTGTACCCGCGCTCACCCACCACCGTCTCGTATCCCTCGGGCAGGTCGTCGATGAACTCGTCGGCCCCCGCCGCGCGCGCCGCGGCCTCGATTTCGTCCATGGCCGCCTTCGGGCGCCCGTAGGCGATGTTGTCCCGGATCGAGATCGAGAAGAGGAAGGGCTCGTCGAGCACGATCCCGATGTGCGAGCGCAGGCTGGCCAGCGTCAGGTCCCGCACGTCGTGCCCGTCCACCTCCACCGCCCCGGCCGTCACGTCGTAGAAGCGGGTGAGCAGTCGGGCCACGGTGGACTTCCCCACCCCGGTCCGGCCCACCAGGGCCACGGTCTCCCCCGGGCGCAGGTGCAGGTCGAAGTCGGACAGCACGAGCGGAGCGTCGTCACCGCCGTAGGCGAAATCGACGGCGGCGAACTTCACGTCCCCCTCGCAGTGCACGAGGTCGACGGCCCCGGGCCGGTCCACGATGGTCGGCTGCTCGTCGAGGATCTCGTAGATCCGGCCGGCCGAGGCGGCGGCACGCTGGCCCATCATGATGATCATCCCCAGCATCATGAACGGCGCCTGCATCATCAGCAGGTAGGAGTAGAAGGCCACGATCGAACCGATCTGGAGGTGGCCGTGGATCACCATGTAGCCACCGACCAGCAGCACCAGGGCCAGTCCCACCTGGGGCAGGTTCTGGATGGTCGGCGTCCACCGGGCCCGCAGGTCGGCGTCCTTCACGTAGCCCCACCGCACCTTCTCGGCCGCCTTGGCCAGCGACCGCAGCTGCTGCTGCTCGGCGGCGAAGGACTTCACCACCCGCACGCCGTTGATGTTCTCGTCGACGACGGTGGCCACCTCGGCCAGCCGGGCCTGGATGATCCACGACACCGGGAACATCGACTTCCGCATCTTCACGCCGGTCAGGTAGACGAACGGCATCGTGATCATGGCCACGAAGGCCAACGGCACGTTGATCCACAGCATGAACCCGAAGGCCACCAGGGCGATGCTGCACTGCACGAGGATCATCGGGGCGAACGTCATGTACATCTGCACCGAGCGGATGTCGGAGTTGGCCCGGCTGATCAGCTGACCCGACTGGACCCGGTCGTAGAAGGGGAACGACATCTTCGTCAGGTGCTCGTAGATGATGTTCCGGAGATCGAATTCGATCCGGTAGGCCGTCTGGAACAGGTACAGCCGCGAGATGTAGCCCGACACCACGCCGGCCACCGCCAACCCCACGATCCACAGCACGTAGAAGTGCAGCGGCACGCTCTGGTGGTGCTTCAACGCGGGCTCGATGGAGTTGTCGATGGCGTCGCTCAGGAGCTTCGGGATCTGCACCTGCAGGACGAGGCCCACGAACGACAGCACCAGGGACACGATGAAGATCTTCCGGTGCGACTTCAGGATCGGCAGGGCCCGTCGCAGCCACGTCTTGCTCTTGTCCGGATCGATCGTCGCCTGCGGCGCCTCGTAGCGCGCCGGTTCGGGGCCGGGAACGAAGCGCGCGTCGGTGTCGTCGGACCCGGGGACGTCCCGCCGGTGACCGGTCAGGTCGGGAACTGTCTTCACTTTGCTACCGCCGTCGTCGTCGGAGTGGTCGTGTTGTGAAAGGCGGCCATCGCATCGCGCCACAACGCCAGTCCCTCGAGGGCGCGTGCGGTCAGCTCGGCGTTCTCGAGGCTCCCGGCGATACCGGCCAGCCGGGAGTCGACCGCCTCGTTGGCGGTGGCCAGCAGTTTCTCACCCTTGGCGGTGAGCACGTGCGCCACGCGCCGGCGGTCGTCCTCGGCGTGCCGGCGCTCGACGAGCCCCCGGCTCACCAGCCCGTCGACGACGGCCGTGATGCTCGGCGGACGCACGGCCAACCTCTCGGCCAGGGCCGACGACACGGCCGACCCCTCGGTCAGGAGCCCGAGGATCCGGTACTGGGGCAGCGACAGATCGGCCGAGACCAGGGCCAGTTCGACCTGTTTGGCCAGCCAGGCCGCCGTGCGGCCGATGGCGGTGGGGGCTCCCAAGGCCGGGATCGGCGTCGGGGAGGCCGCCTTGGTCCGGCGATGTCGTTCGGGGCTCACACTATTAGATTATCTAATGAATCGACCGGTCCGGACACGGCGGGGTCACCGGCCGATTACCCCCCGGCTCCGGTGCGGGCATCGCGCCGGCGTCGTCCCTGGTCCGGGGCCGACTCCCGCGGGCGGCACCGGAAGGGATCCGTCGTGTGATTACCATAGGTGCACCAGAGAAAGGAGGTGGTCCAACTGAGCAGTCATAAACCGGGGACCCTGGAGGTGGCTGGCCGCTGAGGCGGCTCGCTGGACCACCTGGCGAATCTCAGCCAGTTACCCGCTGGACGATCTAGCCGGGACATCGTCCCACCCGGCGTTGTACGGAGCGTTCAGTGCCTTTTTCCAGCAACATCGATCGCCGAGAGGCGCCTTCCGGGGCGCCTCTCGGCGCGTCCGGGTCCTTGCCCGCCGCCGTCGGCGAGAATGGGCCCATGGCCAGCGAGGGGCGCGGACCACCGACCGACGTCGAGGCGTCAGACGAACTCCGCGCCGTCATGCACCGCCTCTACGAGGCGATGAATGATCACAATTTCGACACGATCGAGAACCTGATCAGCGACGAAGCCAGTGTTCTCTCGATCGGAACCGACCCTGGTGAGTGGTGGGTCGGGCGCCAGACCATCGCCGCCGTATGGCGCACGCAGTTCGACGAGGTCGATTTTCGCTTTCGCTCAGAAGCGCTCGAAGCTTGGGTGCACGGCCCGGTCGGATGGGTCGCCGACCGGCCTGTCCTGGTGTTGGCGGACGGTCACGAGGTCTCGACCCGAATCACAGTCGTCTTTCACCTCGTCCGAGGGCATTGGAGGTTCGTCCAGATGCACCTGTCATCAGGCGCCGGCAATGAGCAGTTGTTGGGCAGGACCCTCACGACGTCCATCGAGTCGCTGGTGAGCTACGCCGAGGCGGTACGTCCCGATCTGGCCGCCACAGCAGCCCCCGACGGCACCGTCAGCGTCGTGTTCACCGACATCGAGGGATCCACCGAGATGGCGGAGCGCATGGGCGACGACGGATGGATGGATCTCTTGCGTTGGCACGACGCGCTCGTCCGAGAGCAGGCGGCCCGATTCGGAGGATTCGTCGTCAAGTCCCAAGGCGACGGGTTCATGCTCGCCTTTTCATCGGCGGCCCGAGCTCTGGACTTCGCCCTCGCCTTTCAGACTCGTGTGGCTCCCGGATATCACGACAGTCCGGTGCGCATTCGCGTCGGGATCAACACCGGTGAGGCCATCCGTGAACGCGACGACTTCTATGGCCGTGCCGTCATCATCGCCGCTCGCGTCACCGCCCAGGCCCTGGGCGGCGAGGTGCTCGTCTCCGACCTCGTGGCCGGACTCGTCGCGGGCGTCGAACGTTTCCGATTCGGCCCCGAACGCGTCACCGAGCTCAAGGGACTGTCGGGGCGCCACACCCTCTTCCCCCTCGTCCAGGCTCGGTGACAGCAACTCACGTGACGTCCCGGAGTGGGCCGGCATCTCGATGATTCGGTCAGTCGCCATCCATCGGAAGCAACATTCTCAGGGCGTCGCGCAGACCGCGTAGCCGTCCCTCGGCCTCCTGCAGCTCCGCGATCAGGGCCACGGCGTCCTCGCGGTCGAGGGCCAGCGATCCCGGCGGCAGCATCACCAGAGATCGCCGCCAGTTCTCCAACTCGTAGAAACGGTCCATGGATCGAACATACGTTCGTAACATCCCCGGCGCAACCCCCTCCCATCGGCCCTGGTCCCCGCCTTAGCCTGGGGGCATGACCAATGTCGACGTCTTCGTGGATCCCAGTTGCCCCTGGGCGTGGATCACCTCTCGCTGGGTCACGGAGGTGGCTCCGCAACGGGAGCTCGCCGTCACCTGGCGGTCGTACTGCCTCGAGATCCGCGACGACTACGGCGTCGCCCCCACCGTTCCCGCGGAGATGCGCGCCATGGTCATCGCCGCCCACGCCCTCTCGCACCGGATGCTCCGGATCCTCGAAGCGGCCCGGGCCGACGACGGCGAAGCGGCGGTCGACGCCCTCTACTCCGAGTGGGGCCGGCAGTTCTTCGTCGATCGCGCTGCGCACGACGACAACCTCCTGTCGACCTGCGTGACCCGGTGCGGCCTCGATCCCGATCTCGTCTCGGCCGCCGACGACGACACGTGGGACGCCCCGATCGTCAAAGCCATGGACGTCGCCTACGCCTTCGGCGGCCCCAAGACACAGACGCCGACGATCGTCGTCGACGCCGATCCGCCTTACGGCTTCAAGGGGCCCGTCATGGCCCCCGCCCCCACGGGCGCCGCCGCTCTCGACCTGTGGGACGCCGTCCAGGTGCTCACGCGGGAGCCCGGGTTCTTCGAGATCACCCGACCCCGCGTCAATCCGCCGCGCTCGCCCGACCTCGCTTGAGCACGCGGGGCTCTTACGACAGGCCCTCGATCATGGCGATCACGTCCTCGGGTCGGTAGCCCTGGCGGCGGGCGAACTCCACCACGTCGCGCACCTGGCGCAGCACCGCACCGCGTTCGGGCGTCCCCGTCACGGTGATCCCCCGCCCCCGGCGGAACTCGACCAGCCCCTCGTCGCGCAGGATGTGCATGGCCCGCAGGACCGTGTTCTTGTTCACCTCGAGCACGGCGGCGATGTCCTTCACGAGGGGCAGTCGCTCGCCCGGTCCGGCTTCCCCTTCGGCGATGGCCCGCCGGATCTCGGCGGCCACCTGGTCGTGCAGGGCGACCGGCTCCGATCTGTCGATGGCGACGGACAGCATGGTCCTATCTACAGTAGTCCCAGGTGGGAAGTCCCAGGGGCCCCATCCCCACGGCGTCCCTAGGCCGACGGCGGCGAATCCCCGTCGGGACGCAGGGGTCCGAGGTAGATGTGCTCGTCGAGGGTGACCTCGTCGGTGAAACGGAGCGTGATGTCCCCGGCACGGGTCCAGCCGCACTCCTCGTACAGGCGGACCGCCCCGTGGTAGTGCGTGGCCACGTCGAGGATCGGCCACAACCCCCGGGCCACGGCGTGGCGCGAGGCCACGTCGAGAAGGGCCCGCCCGACGCCGCGACGGCGCGCCGAGGGGGCGACGAGCAGGCGGGCCACGACACCCAGTCGATCGACCGGCTGCTGCAGCGCGGTGGCGGCCACTGCGAGGGCGGCGGCGGACGTGCGCCGGTGCAGCGCCACGTGACCGAGGACCTCGTCGGCCTCCTCGACGACCCACGCGCCCAATGCGTCGGGCGAGGCGAGGAACGCACGGAGATCGGTCGGGAGGAACGCCGGATATCCATCGCGCTCGTGGACGACGAGGGCCATCTCGACACAGGCGTCGAGATCGGCGTCATTCCTGGCGCGCACGGCCATGGCCGACACCATGGCACAGCGCAAGATGAAACCGCGCCGGATGAAACCGCGCAGGATGACCCAGGGAGTGGATGACTCAGAGAGTGGCAGTGGTGCTCGCGACCAGGCTCCACTTGTTCGAGGGGGTCTGGCAGAGCGAATAAGCCACCGGTGATCCGTCGGTGGTGTAGGTCGACGTCCCGCCGGTCACCGTACCCGTGTAGTCGTACTCGGTGTTCCCCGCCGCGCATGCTCCCTGACCGGGCGACGTGGCCGACGCCGAGACGAGGGTGGTCTGGCCACTCGTCGTCCACGTCAGGGTCCCTGTGAACGATCCCGTCTCCGTTCCCGAATCGATCATCATCGTCGATGACGTGTCGAGCTTCGACACGGGGCTGCATTTCGACAGCGTCAGGGGCTCCGTGGCCGTCTGCTTTCCCTGTCGGCAGGCCACGATGAGGGGGGTCTGGAATGCATAGCCCTTGGCCGGGCTGATGCCGTTGTACCCGACGGCGTAGCAGCTCGATATCGACGCGCAGGAGGCGCCGGTGACGTTGGCGACCTTGGCAGGGACACTCTGACTGACCCACGAGGTGCCGCCGTCGGTGGTGGCCAGCACCAAACCGGTGAACCCGGGATTCGTCGTCCCTCCGGCGACGCAGTCCATGACGGACGGGCACGAGACCCCACCGAGCGAGTTCGCACCGGCAGGGACCACTTGGCTCGTCCACGTGGCGCCCCCGTCGGTGGAGGAGAGTATGGCAGCCCCATCCGTGGTCTGTCCGACGGCTATGCAGTTCGTGGTCGACGCACAGGAAACGGCCTCGAGCATCCCACCATCACTGGGCGGAAGCTGGCTCGTCCACGTCGTCCCGCCGTCGGCCGTGGTGAGGACGATCTCCACACCTGGGGTGTTGTCGCCTCCGGGGATGGCATAGCCGACAGCGACGCAATCCGACGGCGAAGCACACGACACTCCGCTGAGATCGAAGACGCCGTCAGGGACCGTGTCGGCGGTCCATGATGTCCCGCCGTCGGTGGTGGAGACGATCACGCCATCAGCGTCATCCACCTGGCCCACGGCTACGCAGTCCGAAGTCGACGCGCACGACACTGCATTGAGAATGGAGACGCCGCTCGGGATCGTCAGGCTGCCCCACGATGCTCCACTGTCGGAGCTGATGCTGATGGCTCCCTCGAAGCCATCTCGTCCGACGGCCACGCAGACGTCTGAGGCCCCGACACACGAGATCCCCACGGGGCCGAAACCGCTCGGGACCCTTCGATTGGCCCAATGCTTGCCGCTGGAGGCGGTGGTGATGATGGCCGCCGTCAGCGACCGATTGGTGCCCACCGCCACGCAGTCAGAGGGTGCGGCACACGACACCCCACCGAGGTAACCGACGTGCTTGGGAATACCGGCCCAGGCGGGGGAGCCCGACCCGGCCACCATCACCGCCGTCGTCCCCAGGGCCAACGCAAAGGCCACGGCCGGAAAACGCAGACGGCGATTCGTTCTTCCCATGGCTCATCCCCCGATGCTTGCATCCCCGGTCCGGAGACTACCTGTCGTGCGCTCAGTCGTCGTCGTCACCCCAGCCGTCCTCGGGCTCCCCCGTTCCCCCGTTGGCGCCTTGGCGGTCCCGGAGCCAGTCGCTGATCTGGTCGGCCACCCGTTGCACCCCACCACCCATCCGGTCGACCATGGCCACGAAGCGGTCGCCGTAGTGCGTGACGGCGGCATCCAATTCGACCGAAGGCGGTGGCTCCTGACCGCGGCGGACGTACTGGCCCGAACGGATCCGGTCGAAGTCGCCTTCGCTCACCCAGGCCACCAGTTGACGCACCCGGCGGACGGCGAACGGATGCGTCCGGCCCAGCTCCTCCCAGAAGCGGGCATGGCGGGCGTAGAGATCGTCCTCCTCTTCGTACTCGGTGGCCTGCCGGATGAAGGCGTCGAGGTTCATCCCCGGCAACGCTCCCCCGGCCATCCGCATCAACATGTGGCAGACCGGGATCGGATCGCCGAGCACCAGGGCCGCGGCCCGGTCGCTCGACAGCTCCGCCATCCTCGACCACTCGAGCAGCGCCAGGTAGAGCGCCCGCATGGGCAGGCCGGCCAGCAACGAGCGCGGGATGGCGCCTTGGATGACCTGGGAGATGATGATCAGCGCCGTCGTGTACGTGTAGTGCTCCGACAGGACGTGGCCGAGTTCGTGGGCCAGGACGGACTGCGTCTCGGTGGATTCGTAGGAGCCGACGAGGGACGAGTAGACGATGATCATGGGGTTGCGCGCCCCCACCGTCATGGCGTTCACCATTGGCGTCTGGGTGACGTACAGGTCGGGTATGAGCTCGAGGTCGAGAACGTCGGCACAGTGCCGGTAGCTGGCCCAGAGATCGGCCAGCTGGTCGTCCCCGATGCGGACGGCGTTGCCGAGGAGGACCTGGCGCAGGCGCCGCTCGTGCCCGAAGTCGCACAGCCGCTTGATCAGTTGGTCCATCAGCGGGATCGATCGCAGCGCGGCGGTGGCGGCCCGGTCGGCCGGGTGCTCGTAGGCCTTCGGGCTGATCCCCTCGTAACGCAGCGTGGCTGATCCGGCGGGCACGGGGCTCACCCCTCGAGGTCGTAGGCGGTGGCGTGTCTCGGTTGGTAGAGGCCGATCTCCCCGGCGCCGGGGACGCGCAGCCGGACGAGCAGCCCGAAGCCTTGGTTCTGGACCGGCGTCGTGAACTCGACACCCTTGGCCGTGAGCTCGGTCACCGTCGCCTCGACGTCGTCACACATCAGGTACAGCTCGTGATGTCCGCTCGGCGCCCCGCTGTTCGGGTCGTCGGCCGGACCGGCGGGATGGATGCCGAGCTCCGCCGGTGGCAGCTTGAAGATGAGCCAACCGTCGTGGGCGTCGACGAAGGGACACCCGAGGACGT
The DNA here is from genome assembly GCA_963848355.1 of uncultured Acidimicrobiaceae bacterium. Classification (GTDB taxonomy): domain Bacteria; phylum Actinomycetota; class Acidimicrobiia; order Acidimicrobiales; family UBA8190; genus CAWKDG01. Next base: position 2,077,713 of record CAWKDG010000012.1, on the reverse strand, counting down.
CGCGGAAGAAGGCCCGCGCCTTCTCGGCGTCGTCGGCGTAAATGATGGCGTGGGAGCCGGTGATCACCCCTTCACAATGCCACCGTCATGACCGCGGCACCTCGTCGCCCGCCAGCACGGCCGAGAGGGCGAGCGCCGTGCGCGACAGGGGACGGTCACGGCGGCGGGCGAGGGCGATGGTGCGGCTCATCCCCGGGCTCACGAAGGGGAGCGACCGGAGGCTGCCGTCGGTAGGGACCACGATCTCGGGGACCACGGCCGCACCGATGCCGGCCGCCGCCATAGCCAGCACCCCGTCCATCTCCCCGCCCTGGGTGACCAGGCGCGGCTCGACACCCGCCTGGCGACAAGCGGCGAGGGTGGAGGCGCGCAGGTCGTATCCCTCGCGGAACATCACGAGAGGGAGGCCGTCCAGATCGGTCACCCGGATCCGGCGGCGGGCGGCGAGGGGATGGTCGGGAGCGACGACGAGCACCAGGCGGTCCTCGAACATCTCGGTGGTGGCGACCTGGGGGTGGGCGACGGGCAGCACGACGAGGGCCAGGTCGAGCTCGCCGTCGGCGACACGGGGCACGAGCTGGCGCGACCCGGCCTCGACCAGTGACAGCTCGACGCCGGGATGACGGGCGTGGAACCGGGCCAGCGCAGTCGGGAGGAACCGGGTGGCGAGACTGGGGGTGGCGCCGATGCTGACCCGTCCGCTGTCCAGGCCGGACAGTGACCGGGCCTCCGACGTCGTCGCCTCCACGTCGGCCAGAACCCGGCGGACGAAGGGGAGGAGGATCTCGCCTTCGGCGGTCAGCTCGACGCCGTTCTGGCCCGGGCCCCGGTGGAACAGGGAAACGCCCAACTCCCGTTCGAGCAGTCGCACCTGGCGGCTCAGTGAGGGTTGGGCCACGTGGAGCCGGGCCGCGGCGCGGGTGAAGTGGCGCTCCTCGGCCACCGCCAGCGCATAGGTCAGTTGTTGGAGGCGCATCGTCAGATCCAAAAACTATCAAAATGATATGAAACATGTCTTGGACGTCTGAACGAGCGATTCGTAGCCTGACGACGTGGCGGTCGGCGGACACACGGTGGAGGCGGTGGCGCCGGACTGCGCCTCGTGTCCTTCGGGGCCCGGGCCTCGGCCGGGCCCGCGCACTCTTCGCCGGGACCGCTGGTGGCTACGTCCGGCGCTGACCGGCGCGGTGCTCGCCGTCGTGGCCGGCTACTCGGCCTGGGCCGCACTGCAGACCAGGGACTACGTCGCCGGGCCCTATATCTCTCCCATCTTCAGCCCGTGCCTGGCCGCCGTCTGCGGCCGGCACGCCGATGTCGTACTGCTCGGGTCGTGGTGGCGGTTGTCGCCGGCCCTCGTCGTCGTCGGCTTCCCCATCGGCCTGCGGGCCACCTGCTACTACTACCGGAAGGTTTACTACCGGTCCTTCTGGCTCTCGCCCCCGGCATGCGCCGTGGGCGAACCGCACCGCCGCTACTCGGGGGAGAGCCGCTTCCCCCTGCTCCTGCAGAACATCCACCGCTACTTCTGGTACGCCGGCGTCCTCGTGGCCGCCGTCCTCACCCTCGACGCCGTCCACGCCTACCACTTCGCCACCGGCTGGGGCATCGGCCTCGGCAGCCTCGTCCTCAGCGCCAACGCTCTCTTCTTCTGGGGCTACATGCTCTCGTGCCACTCATGTCGTCACCTGGTCGGCGGTGGGCTCCGCACGCTGTCGGGTCATCCGGTCCGGCGGTGCCTGTGGTCGGCCGTCAGCTCCCTGAATGCCCGCCACCCGGTGTTCGCCTGGCTCAGCCTGCCCACGGTGATGGCCACCGACCTCTACGTCCGTCTCCTCGCCGCCGGCGTCTTCCACGACCCGCGGCTCCTCTGACCTCCCTGCCCGACGAGGTCTTCGGGTCCGACGAGCCTCTGGCCTGAAGCCTCTCAGGAGGAGGCTGGCGGAAGATTCGAGATGACGAGCGGACCCGACAGGCGCCGCGGCCTTCCCTTGCCATTGAGCGGAGACAGGAAATGGTCCTGCCGGTTCCCGATCCCCATGCAGCCGTCACCGGCCGGCGGGCAACTGAGCGTCAGGACATCGGCGATCGGCGGCTTCGACGACGGGAGAGGGATGGAAGACCAGCTGGCGCCGCCGTCGTGGGTCTCCTCGATGAGGGGTTTGCTGTAGGCCCCGGCCGGGTTGGAACCCGAGTAGTACGACATGGCGATCCAGCAGTCATCAGCCGTGGCGCACGACACCGCCGTGGGCATGTTCAGCCACCCGGTGGGAGGACCCGATGTCTGCCAGGTGAGCCCGGCGTCGGAGGTCGTCACGATCTCGTAGGGGGCGGTCGACGGACCCGAGACGAATACCAGCATGCAGTGGGTGGCGTCCCCGCACGACGAGTACACGATGCCGGGGCCGGCACCCGGTCCCGTCGGTCCGGCCACCCACGTCTTGCCCCCGTCGCGGGAGCTGAGTCCGACGACCGCGGAGCTGGAGTCTCCGGGGACCAACGACACGGCCAGGCACGACCCTCCCGAGGAACAGGTCATGGTCCACACGAAGCCGGCGGGCATGGCGGGAACCGCGGTGGCCTGCGTCCAGGTCCTCCCACCATCGGACGTGCTGAGGAAGGTTCCTGTCCGCTGCGGAACTGAACTCGCGCCGGCCCCGCCCGGTGTCGGACCGCCGCTGACGCTGACCACGCAGTGCTCGGCGTCGGCGCATGAGAATTGTCCGACGGAAGCGTTGGGGATCCCCGCCGGCATCGGTACCGTCGATCGAGTCCAGTGGGCGCCGCCATCGGTCGTGATCGCCCACCTCGCCGGTTGGCCGGGGGTTTGGTCGACGGGGGTGTCGATCACGGCGCACGTCTCGGCATCCGCACACGAGAACGCGTAGCCGCCCTCTTGCAGCACCATGGGGACCGGGCTCGTCTCGTGCCAGCTCCGGCCGCCGTCCACGGTCCGGTAGAGCTCGTCGCCGTGCCGCCCCGATCCCGGTGAGTAACACACGTCATCGGTCACGCATTGGAGACCGGCTTGCCCCCCTGACGTCAACGCATGGAAGGGTGGGATCACCGAACTGACGAGCCTCCATGACGGGGCTCCGACCGGAGGCCGCACCGGTCGGGGTGCCCGGGAGTTGCTCGAGTTCACCAGCACGAAGACAATGGCGACGAGCAGGACGGCGACGGCGGCGACCACGACGGAGGACGCGGACGCGGCCACGCCGCCGGCGCGGCGACGTGGGCACGGGCGGAAGAAGTGCGATCTCGTCCGCCTCTTCTCGGCTCCGTCGGTGTGGTGCTTCGTTCGCCATCGCAACCAGAAGGGCACTGGCGGTCCGGGTGAGGACCTCGGGATCCACTGGTTCGACGCGACCGAGTCGCTCGAGGATGTCGATGGCTTCCACGGTCAATTCTCCTTGCCGTACGCATGGGCGGGACCCTCGGGATCCACGTCGATCTCGTTTCTGAGCACCGACAGGGCGCGATGGAGTCGGCTCCGAGCCGTGCCCTGGGGGATACCGAGGGTCACCGCCACCTCGGCCGGTGTGAGCTGCTCCCAGGTGACGAGGAGCAGGACCTCGCGCTCGTCGTCCGAGAGCGTGGCCAGAATGTGTCGCAACGTCTCCCGCAGCGCTCCGGCGTCGAGCCGCCGGTCGGTGTCCGGCCATGGATCCGATGCAATGCCCTCGACATCGGTGCCATCGGACCGCTCGGCACGACGCCAATGGGCACGCAGGACGTTGCGGGCTATGCCGTAGAGCCACGGGAGGGCGTCGGGGAACCGGTGGTCGTAGTTCGCCCGGCTCCGAAAGGCGCGCAGCCAGACCTCGCCCAGGAGATCGTCGGCGTGCTGCCGGCCGGTGCGGCGGGCCAGGTAGGCATGCACGGCGGGACCGTGGCGCCAGAACACGTCCAGGAAGTCCCCGGGGTCCGTTGGTTCCGGCCGCCGTTCCCGTTCCCTGGCTCCAGTCACCGGCCCCCCTGTCGTGGCTCCCACCCTGCTATTGCGCGCCGGCGCCTCGAGCGTTCGCACCGCCCGGAGGGAAGCCTCGGCTAGTGGGCCTTGACGGCGGGAACCCCTCCCGGGCACCAGAGGTTGGTCGGGGCCCCGACGCAGGGGTTGGGCATCGAGGGCAGGCCGGGCACCGGCGCCATGGTCACGGCGGTGGCCTGGGGGTAGACGGCCGACGAGCAGCTCGAGCCCGTGAGCACCCCGGCGTCGCACTCCGCCTGGGTGAGCAGGGTCTGGTCGGTGTTGGGTCCGAGCAATGGCGGTGCGGACGCGGCCGTGGGCGATCCGCACGTCGAGGTGGTGAGCCCCGGGTAGCCGTCGATCGTGTCGGCGTCGGTGGCCGGACCCGTCTCGGTGGTGAAGCCGGCGTTCCACTCGGTGTTGCCGGCGAAGCAATTCTCGGGCTCGCGGCCACCGCCGAGAAGGTTGCCGAAGTCGGCGTTGCCCGGGTTGCCGAAGGTGCCGTTGCCCGAGAACTCGTTGTCGAGAAGGGCGTCGCCCTCGGGGTCGAAGACGCAGCGCACACCGGCGATCCCGTAGGAGGAGACGTTCAGTCCCCCGGCCCCCGTGCAGGTCTTGCCGTCGGAGCGGGTGCTCGGGTCGGGGTACGGGACGAAGAGGATCCCCCAGGCGCCGTTGTCGAGGAACTCGTTATCGGTGATGGCGTCGTCGCGCCCCCCGGAGATCGTCATGCCCGTCCCCGTCGGCCCCAGACCGGCCGTTCCCTCCACCGGGACGTTCGGGTTGTTGTTGTCCTCGACCAGGTTCCCGGTGAAGACCCAGCAGGCGTTGACGCCGCCGGGGATGGGCACCGATGTCGACGTGGGGTGGTTCGCCCGGCATTCCCCGTCCTGGGGCGGGGGAGGATCGCCGGTGAGAGCGGTGTTGGTGTCGAGGCCTTCCTTGTTGTCGTCGAAGGTGGAGTTCTCGATCACGATCCGGCCACCAGAGTTGGTCCCCGAGTAGCCGAGAGCGTCGTTCTCCATCCAGGCGTTGTCCATGGTCATGTTGCACACGCGGTGACAGGCACCGACATAGGCACCGGAGTCGGCGAAGTTGTTGGCGTACACCTCGTTCCACGATCCGTCCTGCGAGTTCGAGGCGAAGATCCCGTACAGGGCGCACGTCGAACAGATGTCGGCGTCGTCCGCGTCACTGTTGGCGAAGTATGTCGAGGTGGCGGTGAGGTAGCTCCCCTCGTACTTCGACAGGCCGACCTTGCCCGAGCCGTCGCCGCCGTTCCACCAGATCTCGTTCCCGGCGTTGCCCGACCCGTTCTCGAAGTTGCAGACGGTCAGGTTGTCGATGCTCACGTCGTCGGTCTTCCACACGACGATCCCGTTGCGTCCGAGCCCACCGAGGAAGTTCTGGTCGTCCGGCGCCGAGCTGCAGGGGGTCTCGGCCGTGGCCAGGGTGCCGTCGACGATTACCGAGCTCCGGTCCATGCCGCGCAGGTGAAGCTGGGGGGTGGTGATGACCACACCGCCGTAGTAGCCCTTGCCGACCCACGGGTTCGATCCGGTGATGCCGGCGTCGTCGTTCTCGTGGTAGTCGCCCGGGGCGATGAGGATCCAGTCCCCCTCTTTGGCGGCGTCGACCGCGCCCTGGATGGTGGTGAAGGTGGATGCCGGCGGGGTGGTGATCCCGTCGAAGATCCCGACATAGAGCACCTTCGGTGCCTTCGGCTTCTCGGCCCGGGCGCCGGCGGCACTGGCGCCGGCGCCGGCGCTCACGAGGGTCACGGCCATGAGAACCCCAACCATCCCCGCCACGGCGGCACGGGACAACCGGCGCGAGCGCCTTCCGTGGTTCATCTCATCCCCCGATCGACAAACGTCGCATGAACGCTAACGCCGGTGCTGTCGATGTGCTCATGGACCGGTTGACCGGAACTTTCCCGGTCATGATTGCAACCGGGCGGGGCGCCCGGGCGTGTGTTGTCCATGCGGAATGGCCGCAGGGTGGCAGATCGAGGGACGCTGGGGTGCCTACGACCGACTTCACCGACCTCTACACCTCGTCCTTCGCCCGCCTGGTCGGGCAGGTGACGGTGGTCACGGCCGACCGCGGGGCGGCCGAGGATGCGGTCCAGGAGGCGTTCGGCCGCCTCTGGAAACGGTGGGAGTCCCTCCGCGCCTACGAGAGCCCCGAAGCGTGGGTTCGGCGCGTGGCCATCAATGTCGCCATCAGCCGCTGGCGGCGCCTGCGCCGGCTCCGGCCTCTCGACGACCGGCCCCCGGTGGCCCCCGCGGACGATCCCATGACGCGCCTCGACGTGCAGGCCGCGCTGCGGGCCCTCCCGGTCAAGCAGCGCCACGCGCTGCTGCTTCACCACGTGGTGGGTCTCCCCGTGGCCGACGTGGCCCGGGAGATGGGCGCGCCCGAAGGCACCGTGAAGTCGTGGCTCTTCCGCGGGCGCGAGGCCCTGCAGCGGTCGCTCGGCGTCGAGGAGGCTCCCCGTGGCTGACGACCGAACGACCGATCCGACGAGCCGGCTCCTCGGGGACTTCGTCCGCCATGTGAGCGACCAGGTCGTGGTGCCCCCGTTGCCGGACACAGAGCGACCGACGCCACTTCGAGGTCGGCGACACGGGGAACGCCATTGGCTCGCCGCCGCGGTCGGCACCGTGGCCGTGGCCGGCGCCGTCGTTCTCGCCGTCGTCTACGGACCCCGGGGCTCGGTCACCGACAACGGCGTGGCCACCCAGCCGACGTCGGCGACGTGGCGGGTGGTGGCAGCCGACCGGTGGCCGCGTCAATTCGGTCCTCCGAACATCTCCAACTTCGGCGCGCCAGACACGATCGCCTGTGCACCGGGATCGATCTCGACGTGTGACGTGACGGTGAACACGATCTCGGACCCCGAACCCTCGACCTTGATCTCGGCCGCCTACCGGACGACCGACTTGGGCTCGACGTGGAAGAGGCTCGCCTTCCCCGCCCACACGTGGCTCTCCTCGGCCTTCTCCTGTTCCGGTCCCGACATCTGCGCCGTCGGAGCGAACGTCGGGCGCGGCGCCGACACGACACCGGACTTCTCCGGCCGCGGCGCCGTGCTCACCACCGTCGACGGCGGCCGGCGGTGGACCGTCCACGACCTCCCCTCCGCCTTCGGCCTCGTGACCGACCTCTCGTGCCCGACCGAGGCGCACTGCGTGGTCTTCGCCTGGCGACGCGGTGGCGACCCGCTGCAGATGCCTTTGGCGGGCTACGAGCGCTTCTACCCGAGCACCGTCCTCACCACCGACGACGGGGGCCGGACGTGGTCGGTGGCCGCCCTACCGCCGGCGTCCGCGCCGACGGTGCGCTACGAGTTGGCGTCGGACAACGGGGGCTCGTTGATGTGTCCCACGGTGACGACCTGTGACGCCACCGGCGACGAGGCGGAGATCGTCACCACCGACGGCTCCTACGTCCAGCGGGACCCCCGGTCGGTGGCGCTGGTGAGCGGGAACGGGGGGCGGACGTGGACCATCACCCACCGCAGCGATATCCTCGGCCCCGGCAGCCTCGGCATCGCCTGCGCCGGGGGTTCGACGTGCCGGATGGTCGCCAATCCGGGCCCGGGTGAGACCCTTCCCTACGAGGTCTTCGCCAGTGACGACGGGGGACGTCGGTGGACGCGCCAGGAGTCGACGGGACTTCCTGCGCCCTCGGTGGAGCAGGTGGTGTCGATGCGGTGCACATCGGCGGACGACTGCGTGCTGGCAGCGAACGGGAACGGGGCCACGGGCCCGATGGTCCTGACGACGGGTGACGGCGGCCGTGTGTGGCGGTCGGAGGTGCTGCCGGCACCGGCGCGTGCGGACAGTGGGAGCGTCGACGGGCTCTCGTGCGCGACGTCGGGACCGTGCGTGGCCCTCGTCGGCGAGTCCCTCGCCGCCCCACCGTTCAGCCTGGCCGACGACATCCTGACCAACGCCGCCCGCCCGGCGAGCTGATCCGTCAGGCACCCCCCTTCAGCTTGCAAATGGCCAGGTGCGCGGCGAGCACCGCGTCACGGGCATCGCCCGACACCCCGGGGTCGGCTTCGGCCGCCACCTTGGCGCTGTCGCCGGCCTGCTCGAGCTCCATCACGGAGTCGCGCCCGGGTACGCCGTCGGTGGCACGCTTCTGCGCCTTGGCCAGCTTGGCCTGGAACTCGTGGACGACGGCGACCAGGACCGGTGAGGCGGTGTCGTCCGCTTCGACCTGGTTCGCGGCGGTGGTGACCTTCTCGACGACCTCATCGAACGTGACCGGCATCGGACCTCCCTCGGTTCGGGTGGGGACGGATACGGGAAACCTACTCAAGCCCGGCCGTGGCAGTCGTAGACGCCGAACCGGATAGGCGCCGGCCGGTCGAGGCGCACCAGCAGGCAGTGCGTCCTGATCCAGACGATGCGCGGGTCGGGGCTCGGCGGGGTGACGGGGACGACGGCCAGGCGCACCTGCCCGACAGCGATGTCGTAGGTGATCTGTTTCAGGGTAGGCGACGGGATGGCCCCGGTGAACCCCCCGATGGGGAGGACCTCCCGGCCACTGGCGACGATGTAGTCGGCGGCCACCACCGAGGTGTCGGTGACGAAGAGCATCGGGGTGTGCGAGGCGCGGGCGATCTGCTCCAACTTCGGGATCTCGGCGGCCGCCGCCTCCTGGGCGCGGCGGGCGTCGGCCCCCGTCACCAGGGCCACCGACGTCGGCTCGAACGGGGTGTCGAACGGTCCGCGGGCATCGACGACGACGGTGGCCGAGGCCACCGAGGGCACGAGGAGAAGGGCCATCACCGCCACCGCCAGGGCCACCGCCCCCGGCCCCGGCCCGGCCATGCTCCGGGTCCGCCACCGCGGGACGAGCACGACGACGTCGGCCACGGCGGCGGCGGCGATGACGGCGGGGACGAGCCACGGCTCGGCCCCGGTCCCGCCGGGGATCAGGTAGACGGCGTACCCGGCCGACGCCGTCACCGCCGCCGCCACGAGCAGGCGCCCCACCCGCCCGGCGCGCCAGGCGACCGACACCCCCACCCCGCACAGCGCGGCGATGGCGGGCGAGAGGGCGGCCACGTAGTACGAGTTCAGATAGACCCCGTCGCTGAAGGCGACGAGATGGAACAGCAACCACGTGCCCCACAGGATGCAACAGGCGCGGACCGGATCGGTCCGGGGTTGTCGGCGGCGCGCCACCACCACGGCCACGCCCGCCAGCAGGGACGTCGGCAGGAGCCAGCCCGTGTCCCGGCCGAGCGGTCCCGACAGCAGGCGGTGCCAGCTGCGGCCGACGGAGGCCGTCGAAGCGTTCAGGAACGTCTGCTGCTCCAGGCCGACCTGGAGGAACGGGGCCAGGGGGCCGACGCTCGTCTCGTAGGTACTCGGATGGGAGAAGCGGAACACGCCGTTGTAGTCGAAGACCTGGCTGAAGACGGAGTCGTCGCGGCTGCCGTCGACGTAAGGCCGGTCGTGGGCGGGGACGGCCGACACCACCAGCATCCAGCTCAGCGACACCACGGCGGTGACGGCCGTGGCCGCCACCACGTGGACCGTCCGACGGCGGTGCGCCGGGGAGGCGATGAGGTAGGCGAGCCACAGCGCCGGCAGGACCAACCACGCCTGCGTCATCTTGGCCTGGAAGGCGAGCCCCACCCACACGCCGGCCAGCAGCAGGGACCGCAGCCGTCCCGTCACGAGCGCCCGCGAGGTGGCATCGGCGGCCAGGACAAGGAGGAGGATCAACAGCGAGTCCGAGATGTTCCCGCGGTTCAACAGGACGGTGACGGGGCTGGCGGCCAGGACGAGCGCGGCGACGATGCCGGCGACGGGACCGGCCAGGCGGTGCACGGCCCGGTAGAGGACGAGGACGGTGAGGATCCCTTCGGCCACCTGGGGCATGACGAAGGTCCAGGTGTTCACGCCGAAGGCGCGCAGCGCCAGCGCCTGAAGCCACAGCGCCCCCGGCAACTTGTCGACGCTGACGGTGGCGTCGGGGTCGAAGGCGCCGAAGAAGAAGTTGTGCCAGCTCATCGACATGCTGCGGGCGGCCGCCGCGTAGAAGGGTTCGAGGGCGGCGTGGTCGAGTCCCCACGCGTAGGACAGGGCGGCCAGGGCGGCCACGGCCAGCAGGGCCGGCCGCGCCCACCGGGGCTGGTCGTGGGGCGACGCCCAGAAGACCCACCAGCGCTTGACGGCGCGCCGGGGGGACGGCGGTGGAGCGCCTCGGAGGCGACGGGCCCTGTGGTGGTCGACGGCTCGGTGTCGGTCACGACGGCGGGAGGGCGTCGAGGAACTTGGCCGCCAGCGGCGCGGCCACGGCCCCGCCGATGCCGCCGCCGACGACGAGGACGGCGAAGGCGAGGTTGCCCCGGTAGCCGATGAACCAGGCGTGGGTCTGCGGCGGGGTGGCCGTCCCGAACTCGGCCGTCCCCGTCTTGCCGTAGGTGCCGGCGGGTAGGCCAGCACCGGCGGCCGTGCCCTCGGGTGAGTCGACGACGGCCGCCATCATCGTCCGCAGGTCGGAAACGACGGTGGGATCGAGCGCGGTGGCCGGTGCCGTGTCGTCCCCGGCGCCCACCACCAGGCGGGGCAGGTGGAGGCGCCCCGAGGCCACGGCGGCGGCGGCCGTGGCCATGGCCAGCGGGGAGACGAGGACGTCGGCCTGGCCGATGGCCGTGGCCGCCCGTTGGGCGTCGGACGTCGGGGTGGGGACGTTCCCGCCGAAGGCCGACAGACCGAGGTGGAGAGTGGCGCCGATCCCGAACTGGGCGGCGGTGGTGGCGAAGCTCGGATCGGGGAGGGACTCGGCCAACCCGATGAAGGCGGCGTTGCACGACTCGGCGAAGGCCTGTTCGAGAGTGAGCGACGGCTGGGTCTCGCCCTCGAAGTTGTGGAAGGTCTCGCCCCCCACCGTGATCGTGGGCGGGCAGGTGGCCGGGCTCGAGGGCGACGACCCGTGTTCGACGAGATCGGCCGACGTCACCACCTTGAACGTCGAGCCGGGCGGGAAGGAACCGGCCAGGGCGTTGTCGAAGGCGTCGGAGGCGGGCACCGAGACCGACGCCAGCACGTCACCCGTCGAGGGCTCGATGGCCACCAGGGCCGCCGGTTTGGTCACGCCGCTCAACGCCGTCTCGGCCGCCCGCTGCACGGTGGGGTCGATCGTCGTCGTCACCGGCGAGCCGGGATGGGACGGGAAACGGGCCACGGTCGCCACCGGTTGGCCGGCGGCGTCGACGACGGCGATGCGCCCGCCGGGTCGCCCGGCCAGTCGGCGCTCGTCGGCCTGTTCGATCCCCGTCTGTCCCACGGTGTCGCCGGCCTGGTAGGGCGGGCCCAGGGTGGTGAGCTCCTGGGCGGTGATGGGACCGACGGCACCGACGACATGGGCGGCCAGTCCGGCCGTGACGGCGGTGCGGGCCGAGAAGTTCTGGAAGACGGTGCCGGGGACGGGATAGATGACCGGTTTGAGCTGTGCGTAGCGGGCCTCGGTGAGGTCGATGACGGGGACGAACCACTGCGGGTGAGCGGTGGCGGTGGCTATGGCCCCGCTCACCTGGGCGGCGGTGGCCCCGGCCGAGACGAGGGCGGCCGTGAGCGGCGCGGCGGCGGTGATCCGGCTCCCTTCGATCCCCACCGTCACCATGGGGGCCATCACCGTGAGGGGCGCGCCGGCCGCCCCCACGATGTCGGCGCGCCGCGGCCACGTGACGGTGGTCGAGACGGCGTCGCCGGGCCCGAGGGCGGGAAGGATCGACCGGGGCGACCAGACGACGCGCCACCGACCCCCGGCGTCGCTCAGGTGCAGGGTGGCGTGCACGGCGAGGGCCCCGAAGGGGACGAGGACGAGATGGGCGGTCACCGGCGTGGTGGCGTCGGACCCGTTCGTCGTCGCCGTCCCCGCGCCGATAGGTGGCACGCTCGAGATCGAGATCGTCCGCCACCTGTCGGTTGAAGGTGACGAAGTCGCGCGGGGGTCGGACGACGAGGGCGGCCATGGCGCTGTAGTCGCGGCGCGCCCAGGCCGAGAGATAGGCGGCGATCGTGGCCGACGGACCGGGGCTGCTGGAACAGCTCTGGAGGAGCAGGGCCAGCATGACGGCGGCCGAACCGGCCGACACGACCGAGATCCGGCGCCTCGTGGTCGGCCCCATCAGAGGGTGAGGACACCTCGCGCCAGCCGGCCCGCCTCCATGTCCTCGATGATCTCCCGGAACCCCTCGAGGGGACGGGTCTCGGTCACGAGCTCGTCGAGCATGATGCGGCCGTCGAGGTACATCTCCACCATCAACGGGATGTCGTGGTGCGGGCGCGACGAGCCGTAGCGGCAGCCGAGGAGACCGCGGTCGACGTAGGCCAGGTTGTTGATGTCGATCGAGACCTCCGAGCCGCGCGGGGGGACGCCGATGGCGATGGCGTTGCCGCCCCAGTCGAGCGCGTCGACGGCGTTGCGCAGGACGGCCGGGTGACCGACGCACTCGAAGGCCCATGTCACCCCGCCGGGTCCGAGGGCCCGCGCCACCGACTGCGGGCCGTGGGGGACGATCTTGCGGATCTCCTCGACGGAATCGGTCACCGAGGCGTCGACGAAGTGGGTGGCCCCGAACTGGCGGGCCAACGCCTCCTTCGAGGCCAGGGTGTCGACGGCGATGATCCGGGAGGCGCCCTTCACCCGCAGCGCCTGGATCACGTTCAGCCCGATCCCGCCCACGCCGAAGACGGCGGCGGTCTCCCCCGGCAGGACGGTGGCCCGGTTGAAGACGGACCCGATCCCGGTGAGGACGCCGCAACCGATGAGCGACGCCGAGGTGAAGGGGACGTCCTTCGAGATCCGGACGGCCTGGACCTCGGAGATGATCGTGTACTCGGCGAAGACCGAGGCGGCGGCGAAGTTCGACGCCGGCTCCCCGTCGTAGGTGAACGGGGTCGAGACGTTGCCGAGGGTCTTGATGCACAGGGTGGGGTGGCCCGTGTTGCAGGCGCGGCACATCCCGCAGGAGGCGAGGGTGGCCACCACGACGTGGTCACCGGGTTTCACCGAGGTGACGGCCGAGCCGACGGCCTCGACGATGCCGGCGCCCTCGTGGCCGAGGACCGAGGGCTCCTTCCAGGGGATGGTCCCGTTCAGGACGGAGAGGTCGGAGTGACAGACGCCGGCGGCGACGATCTTGACCTTCACTTCCTTCGGGCCCGGGTCGGCGATCTCGAGTTTGTCGGTGACCATGGCGTCCCCGCCGGTGTAGACGATCCCTCTCATCGGTGGCGTGCTCCCCTTCTCCGTCGGTCGTGTCGAGCGGACCAAGGGTAACCGGATCGCATGGCGACCCCCCCCAAGGCCGGCTGCATGTTCGGTCTTGTATAGCTACGTGCCACGTAGTAGTGTCAGGGCATGCCGAAGCAAAAGGCGGCGGGACTGCGACGACCGAACGATCCGCCGGTGTTGATTCTGACCAGTCTGGCCGCAGGGCCGAAACACGGGCACGCGTTGGCCAAGGACATCGAGGAGTTCGCCGGGGTTTCTCTTGGTCCCGGGGCGCTCTACGGAGCCATCACCCGGCTCGAAGAGCGCGGATTGATCGAGCCGTTGAAGACCGACGACAGGCGGCGGCCCTATCGCATCACGACGGCAGGCTCCGCCGCGCTGGCGGACGTCGTCGCCGACATGCGCCAGATCGCCGATGTGGGCGCCGCGCGTCTCGGACTCACGTGGGGGACGCTGGCGTGAGCGGGAGCAAGGATGCGATGTCTGGGTTGCTCCGGTGGTATCCACGGGCCTGGCGCGAGCGCTACGGAGAGGAGCTCGTGGTCCTGATGGAGGACCACGCGGGCGAGCAGCCGCCGACGTTCAAGGTCAAGCTCTCCTTGGTCCGCGCCGGGTTGCGCGAGCGTGCCCATCAGTCCGGTCTCGTCGGCGTCCAGCTTCCACCTCCCGCGCGGGCACGAGCCGGGTCCCTGCTGGTCCTTTGCGCCTGGTCTGCCTTCGTGCTGGCCGGTGCCAGTTTCTCCAAAGCATCCGAACACTTTGCTCGAGCCCTGCCGATCGGATCGCGGGCGATACCGCAGGGCGCGTTTGACGTTGTGGCCGCCCTCGGTGTGATCGGGGCAACCCTCGTGGCGCTCGGGACGATCGCCGCCGTCCCCGCTTTTCTCCGGTTCATCCACGCCGGCGGATGGTCTTCTGTTCGGAGACATGTGCTCAGGGCCGGCGTGCTCACTGTGACGACCGTTGGTGCGGTCATACCTCTCAGCGTGTGGGCCCATCACCTGAACGAGTTTCAGCGCAACGGAGGCGACGGTCTCTATGCGGGGGCTTTCGTGGTTTGGGCGCTCCTGGTGGCCGGGACCCTGGCGCAATGGACAGCGGCCGGCGTGGTCGCCGCTCGTCGGATCGATCTGCCACGGCGGATCCTCCACGTGGAGGCGGTCCTGGCGATTGCCGTCGCCGGAACGATGGTGAGCATCACGGCGGCGGCGGCGCTGTGGTGGGGAGCGATGGCAAGTGACGCGCCGTGGTTCCTCCAGGGAACGCCCACGGGGACGAGCTCTTCGCCGTTCACTGTTCAGCTCGCGCTGACGTTGGCGCTGATGCTGACCTCTGTCCTTGTCGCCGGCTATGGCGTGATGCGGGTCGCCCGCTCGTGGGCGGCGTTACGACCCGCCTGAGTGACCTGGGTCAGGGTCGTGGCTCGAGGTTCTGGAGCCGGAGATGGCCGAGGGCGACGAGGACACCGTCGGAGGCCCGGGTCATCCGGACCTCCCAGAACTGCTGGGTGCGGCCCTGCTGGACGGGGAGCGCCTCCACCAGAATCCGTCCGTCGGAGACGGAACGGATGAAGTTCGTCGTGTTGGACACGCCCACCACCCGCTGCCCGCGGTCGCGGACGGCGAAGGAGGCGCCGTAGGAACCGGCCTCCTCGACGATGGCGGCGTAGACACCGCCGTGGACGATCGAACCGGGCTGCAGATGGGAGGGGCCGACATCGACCCACCCCCGGACCCGGCTCCCGGAGACCTCCTCCATGTGCATCCCGATGGAGATGGAGAAACCCGAAGGCATCCCGAGGCCGGGACCGTCGGGTCCGTAGGCATTCCCGGCCCCGCCCTCGTCGGCGCTCCAGACGTCGGGGCCGCTCACCGGTCACCCCTCCCGGCGACGCGGGCCCGGAGCTCGGTCTTCAAGACCTTCCCCGACGCGTTCAGGGGGAGGGCGTCGACGATCTCGACCGACCGCGGCACCTTGTAATTGGCCATCTGGTCGCGGGCCCAGACGGGGAGGTCACGGGCGAGCTGCGTGGCGTCGGTGTCGGGACGGGGGACGACGAAGGCGCACCCGACCTCGCCCATCCGCGGATCGGGGACCCCGACGACGGCCACCTGGGAGACCCCGGGATGCCGCAGCAGCGTCCCCTCGATCTCGGCCGGGTAGGCGTTGAAGCCGCCGACGATGAACATGTCCTTCAACCGGTCGGTGATCGTGACGTTCCCGGCCTCGTCCATCACGCCGACGTCCCCGGTGTGCAGGCACCCCTCGGAGTCGATCGCCGCCGCCGTCGCCTCGGGGTCCTCGAAGTAGCCGGCGACGACGGTGTAGCCGCGGACGACGATCTCCCCCGCTTCACCCCGGGGCTGCTCGGCCCCGGCGGCGTCGACGATCCGGACCTCGAGGTCGGGGATGGCCCGTCCCGAGGTGTGGGAGATCACGTCGGGGTCGTCCCCCCGGCGGCACATGGTGACGACGCCGGTCGACTCGGTCAGCCCGTAGGCGGTGAGGACGGTGGCGAAGGTGAGCTCGGACCGCATCCGGAGGATCAGCTCGACGGGGACGGCCGCCGCCCCCGTGACGGCGAGGCGGAGCGAGGAGAGGTCGTAGTCCGCCCGCCGGGGATGGTCGAGGATCGCCGCGTAGAGCGTCGGGGGCCCCGGGAGCATGGTGATCCGCTCGGCCGCCACCCGCTCGAGGACGCGGTCGACGTCGAAGACGGGTTCGGGGACGATCGTGGCCCCGGCCACGAGGCAGGCGATGATGCCCGCCTTGTAGCCGAAGGTGTGGAAGAAGGGGTTGACGATCAGGTAGCGGTCGCCCTCGGCCAGACCGACCACCGACGCCCACGTGGCGAACGTCCGCAGCGTCTGGGCGTGCGTCGTCATCGCCCCCTTCGGACGGCCTGTCGTCCCCGAGGTGAAGATGATGTCGGAGAGGTCGTCCGCCCTCACGGCCCGCCACGCCGCCATCACCTCGTGAGGTTCGATCCGGTGGCCCGCCAGTGCCCCCTCGCCCTCGACGACGCCGTCGGCGCCGGCCAGGAATTCGGACCAGCCGAAGATGGGGACCTCGTCGGTGCGCGTCAGCTCGGAGAGGGTCCCGACGTCGGCGTCGCGCAGGAGGACGATCCGTGCGAGGTCGGGGACGTCCTCGTCGGCGAGGAGGGCCGGGTAGTCGATCCCGAGGAAGCCCCGCACGGTGAACAACGCCTTGGCGCCGGACCGCCGCAGCACGTAGGCGGCCTCGGGTCCCTTGAAGCGTGTGTTCAGGGGGACGAGAACGGCCCCGGCGCCGAGGAGCCCGAGGGCGGCGAGGACCCACTCGGCCATGTTCGGCGCCCAGATCGCCACGCGGTCACCGGGGCCGATCCCCGCCGCCAGCGCTGCGCCGGTGACGCGCAGGGCCTCGGCCTCGAGTTGGGTGAACGACAACCGGAGGTCCCCGTCGACGAGGGCCTCGGCGTCCCCGAAGCGCGCCGCGGCACCGGCGACGAGGCCGGGGACCGACGTGAAGGCGAGGTCGCCGCGCGGGTCTTCGCTCATCGGTGCCCCGCTCACGGGTGTTGGGAGGAGACGGAGACGACCTCGCCCGACATGTAGGAGGAGTAGTCCGACGCCAGGAAGACGATGACGTTGGCCACCTCCCACGTCTCCGCCCCCCGGCCGAAGAGCTCGCGCGCCCGGAGGTCCTCGAGGGCGTCGTCGGACATCACCCGGTTCAAGAAGGGATGGAGGGCGAGCGACGGCGAGACGGCGTTCACGCGGACGCCGGCCGCCGCGCCCTCGGCCGCGGCCGTCCGGGTCAGGGCCATCACCCCGGCCTTGGCCGCCGCGTAGTGGGCCTGTTCGGGCTGGGCCCGCCACCCGAGGACCGAGGCGTTGTTCACGATCACCCCGTCCTGGCGGGCCAGCATGTGGCGCAGCGCGGCGCGGACACAGCGGAAGGTCCCCGTCAGAGTGACGTCGAGGACGGTCGACCACTGCTCGTCGGTCATCTCGACGATCGGCACCGAGCCCCCGAGGCCGGCGTTGTTCACGGCCACGTCGATCCGACCGTGCTCGGCGATGGCGGTGTCGTAGAGGCCCTGGACATCGGTCTCGTCGGTCACGTTGCAGGGGACCGCCAGCGGGCGCGTGCCGGTGACCCCGCCCAGCTCGTCGGCCGCCTCCTCCAGGCGGCGGGCGTGGGCGTCGGAGATCACGATCGTCGCCCCCTCCTCGGCACAGCGCTTGGCCGTGGCGAAACCGATCCCCGTCCCCGCCGCGGCGGTGACGACGACGACCTTCCCCTCGAGCAGCCCGTGGCCCGCCGGCGGGGTCGGGATCGTCATGGCGCCACCGGGCTCATACGACGACCGTGGGCTCTCATACGGCGACCTTGGGCTCTCATACGGCGACCTTGGGCTCGGGGGGCAGGCCGAGGACGCGCTCGCCGATCACGTTGTGCTGGATCTCGTTCGAGCCCCCGTAGATGGTGTCGGACCGGGAGAAGAGGAAGATCCGTTGGGTCTCCGACAATTCATAAGGAAGGGCGTCGGCCACCGTGGCCTCGGTTCCGAGGACGTCCATGGCCAGTTCGCCGAGGTCGCGGTGCCAGGTGGCCCAGAAGAGCTTCGAGATCGAGGCCTGCGGCGGGGCCACCGGGCCCTCGACCCCGGTGAGGGAGCGGAGGGTGTTGAGGCGGAGGATGAAGAGGCGCACCCAGGCGTCGGCCAGCCGCTGGCGAAGGACCGGATCGGCGGCCCGGCCGTTCTTCTTCGCCCCCTCGAGGACACGGTCGAGCTGCTTGTGGAAGTGGACGATCTCGCCGAGGAGCCCGACGCCGCGCTCGAAGGCCAGGGTGGCCAGGGCCACCCGCCACCCGTCGTTGACCTCGCCGACGACCAGGTCGGCACCGGTCCGGGCCTCGTCGAAGAAGACCTCGTTGAACTCGGCCGTCCCCGTGATCTGCCGGATCGGCCGGACCTCGACGCCCGGTTGGTCCATCGGGACGAGGAGATAGGAGAGGCCTTTGTGACGCGGCCGGTCGGGGTCGGTGCGGGCCACGACGAAACACCAGTCGGACCATTGGGCGTAGGAGGTCCAGACCTTCTGCCCGGTGATCACCCATTCGTCGCCGTCGCGGACGGCTCTCGTCTGGACGTTGGCCAGGTCCGAGCCGGCGTCGGGCTCGGAGTAGCCCTGGCACCAGAGCTCGGCCCCGGTCCGGATCGGCTCGAGGAACCGGCGCTTCTGCTCTTCGGTGCCGTAGGCGATCAGAGTGGGCCCGATCAGGCCCTCCCCCATCACCCCGACCCGGGCGGGGGCGTCGGCCCGGGAGTACTCCTCGTTCCAGATCACCTGCTGGGACATCGACGTGCCGCGGCCCCCCCACTCGGTCGGCCACCCGACGCAGGTCCAGCCGTCGGCCCCGAGCCGGCGCTCCCAGGACAGGCGGATCTCGCGGCCCTCGTGCTCCGAGCCGGCGCGGCCCGCCCCCCGGGCGTCGGCGAAGGGGCCGACCAGGTTCTGCTCCAACCAGGCCCGGGCCGAACGGCGGAACGCCGCATCCTCGGGGCTGTCGCGCAGGTCCATCGGCGGCGACGATACCAAAGGGGTTGAATTGGCCTTCCCGGCGGGAACAGGCGCGCCGGGCCTGGTGTTTTTCAGTCATGCGACTACTGAAAAAGTCCCAATCCGGAACCACCCACCGCACCCAGGAGGCTGCCGTGACACCAGAGATCGTGAAGACCGAAGACGAGTGGCGGGCCCAGCTCGGGACCGACCGCTACCACGTCCTGCGGGAGAAGGGGACCGAGCCGGCCTGGTCGGGCGCCCTCCTCGACGTCCACGACCCCGGGCTCTTCCGGTGCGCCGGCTGCGGGGCCGAGCTCTTCCGAACCGACGACAAGTTCGAGTCGGGGAGTGGCTGGCCCTCGTTCACCCGGGCCGTGAAGGACGGCGTCGTCGAGGAGCACGACGACCGGACCTTCGGGATGCGACGGACCGAGGTCACCTGCGCCCGTTGCGGTTCGCACCTCGGCCACGTCTTCCCCGACGGCCCCGCTCCGACGGGCCAGCGCTACTGCATGAACTCCCTCTCCCTGGAATTCGAGCCCGAGAAGGGCGACGGGAGCTGAGCGGTTCGGCCGCTCGCTCGGTCATGTTGCGCCGGCGTTGGGCGAACCGCCGCCGAAAGGGACCAAAGACCTCTGGCAGGGGCGCGGTCGAGGGCACACAGTGGGTGGTAGACGACCCGTCGGGTTGTGAAGGAGGTCTCCCCATGAGGTGGCGCCGCAAGAGGCTGGGACGGGATCTCGCCCGCGACTGGGACCACCGGGCCGGAACACCGGAGACCGAACCCCGCCGGAGACGTGTCCTGATCGAGGATGCCGACGGGGCCGACGCCTACGCCTACTGGCAAGTCCTGACCGACAACGGCTACGAGGCGCAGTGGTGCCCGGGGCCCGAAGGCCACCTCGGCGGCAAGTGTCCTCTGGTGGCATCCGGGCACTGCGATCTCCTCGACAAAGCCGACGTGGTCGTCTCGGCGCTCGGGATCGACAACGAGCGCGCGCGAGAGGTCGTCGGAGCGATCAAGCGCCTCCATCCGCAGACGCCCGTGGTCGTCCAGGCATCGCACCGCGAGTTCGAGCGTTGGGCGGACCTGATGGAAGGCAGTCGTGTCCTGCCGACCCCCGTCACCCGGCGGGCGCTGCTCGGCTCGGTCGAGGGCGTCCTCGCCCATCAGAACTGACTCCGTCGACATTTCCACGTCACCGGCGGTCCCCGATCCGCCGGGAGCGGGGCGGTAGCGTTCGGAAACCCCAAGAACGAGAGGGGGCGGACGATGCCCGTGTACTACGACAAGGTGGCGGAGGAACAGCCGGTCTTCCATGTGTTTCTCGGCTGCCCCGAGGGCTCGAAGATCGAGATCGAGAACCGCGTCGAGAAGGTCAAGAAGCGCGCCATCTGCAAGGAGTGCCTGGTCCTCATGAAGCAGGCGACATGGGTCGAGCCCCACGACCACGACGAGCACGAGGGACTACACCGTCACACCGGTACGTGATCCGGGGCGTCGCGCACCCGGCCGCTTGTGCCTGTGCCGGCGTCGTCGTCGGCGGTCGGCGATCAGCTCATGTGGGGGAGCGCCTCGATGAGGGCCAGTGAATCGTCGGTTCGCCCGGCGACCTCCCGCCGGGCGAACTCACGAAGCGCCTCTTCGTGGGCCACCAGCAGCTCCGACTCGGCCCGGTCGGCGGCCGAGATCTCGCCGATCCGGCGGTAGACGGCGAGGAACTCCGTCGTGATCGCCTCGAAGGCGCCCATGAAGTCGGACCACGGCATCGGCGCGATCGCCTCCGCCAATGCTTCGGCGTCCTTGATCGTCTGAGGATCAGGGTCCGTCGAAAGGCCGTTGCGGAGCATGGCCGGGACGCAGGCCTCCTTGGTCCGGGCCTCGAGGAGGCGGAGGACCTCCATCTTCCGTCGATGATCGGGGACTTCGGAGCGGGTCCCGACGCCCCCGAAGAGGACCTCGCCCGAGACCTCCCCCTGGTACGCCTTCACCCACAGCGCCGCCAGATCGTCCTCGGGCGCGAGCACCGAACCGGGTGCGGAAGCGGCGGTCGTCTCTCGGGTGTCGTCCATGAGCGTCCACGTTAGAACAGCCTGGTCAGAGCGACACGGTGAAAATAATGCGTAGGTGATACTACGTGACGTGGGGTAAATCTCACTCGTAGTGGCTATCTTGAAGCCGTGGAGCGGCGGCTGTGGGAGATGAGTGGGGGACGACGGGTGGTCCTCTTCTTCGCCGCCGGCGCCCTCGCCGCCTTCCTCGGTGTCGCCCTCTCGGTGGCCATGGCCCACGCCGCCGGCGCCGCCACCCTGCCCGCCGTCGACGCGCCGACCCTTCCTGCTCCCGGCGTCACCTCCGCTGTCGCCACCGTTGCCGACCCGGTCTCGGGCACCGTCAGAACCGTCACGGGACTTCCGTCGAACGTCATCTCGGGCACGACGGCGGCCGGCTCCGGGGTCGCCCCTCCCCTGCCATCCGTGCCCGTCCTCTCTCCCCTGCGGGTCACCCACCTGCCGCTTCCGCCGCTTCCGCAGCTTCCGCAGCTTCCGCAGCTTCCGCTCGGCCACCCAGGCCGTCACGGATACGTCGACGGCGCCTGCCCTCCCGCCCGGTGCCGCCGCCGGACTCCTGCCCGGGACCGGAGGACCGGCACGGGCCTTCGCCGGCATGCCTCGGCGCCCCGCTCCCCGACGCACCCGTTCGACGACCGACGGGTCTCGCGGCTCGTCGCACTCGGGGACGTCAGGATCTCCTGTCCGCACCCCCGGGCCGCACCTTCCGGCCCCTCTCTTCCCCTTCGGTCCTGCGGGCGCCGGTAGCGCCTCGCCGGGACACGGACCCGGCCCGTGGAACGCCCTCCCGCTGACGATCGTGGCGCTGGCCGCGCTCGGCCTCGGTGGCGTGTTCCTCCGGCGTCGTCTCTCCCCCAAACTTCTCTTCGGTTCGAGGTTCGCTCCTCCCGGTTAGTCGTCGCTGTCGATCTGAAGTCCAGCTGACGAACACACACAACTAACCGATCGAATAGGAGAACAAAGAATGTTGACCTTCAACAAGCGCGCCGCCGTAGCCATCGTGGCTGTTCTCGGTGCCACTGCTTTCGGGCTGCTCGCAGCCTCCGCATCCACGCCCACCGCATCGGCACAAGGACTCGGCAGCTGTGCCAGCGGTCCGGCCGTCGCCGGTCACGCCCCGTCGGGGACGACGAGTTCGGGAGTCCGCACGCCCGGAACGACCAGCTCTTCGCCGGACACGGTGACCAACCCCGGTACTCCTGGTTCCACCACGACGGGTACTCCCGGTTCCACGACGACCACCAGCCCGGTGGGTACGGGAACAACGACGTCCCCGACCGGAACGAACCAGGGTGGGACGCTGATCAACACCAACGCCCCCGTCGGGGTCGACGGTGGTGGGACCACCGCCGCCGGATCCTCGGGATCGGGTCAGGGTTCATTGATCGACACCAACGCCCCGGTGAATGCCGGGAGCGGGTCCGGTTCCTCGAGCTCCGGCTCGGGGTCGGGATCGCTGATCAACACCAACGCCCCGGTTCAGGCCGACACGCCGAGCGGCTCGTCGCCAGGGACCTTGATCAACACCAACGCCCCGGTCGCGACCAACCCGGTCAGCTAACCCCCGCCGCACGGTGCCTTCGGATGGCGCCGCGACGACGACGGCACTCGCCCACCCCTCCCGTCATGGGGAGGGGTGGGCCATGTCGTCTCGAAATCGCTTGCGAGTGAGCGGACGGCCGTTTCTGCCAGGCCAGGCTGTCCAGGTGAGGCAACTTTCTCCTACCATCGGGCCCCAGAGCACAGCACGCATCGAGGAACGAGGAGTGACGCCATGGCTTTTACGCGACTCGAAGAGTCCGACGAGTATCGGCGTCAGCGAGAGGAACTGCGGGTCGCCGAATTGGACCTGATCGACCATGTCGAGCGGGTCGCCGCACTCCGGCGCCAGCTCCCGAAGGACACGCCCGTCGACGACTATGAGTTCGTCGACGTTGCCAGCGGCGAGAGGGTGCGCTTGTCGGCGCTTTTCAGCTCGCCGGACCGGGCGCTGATCCTCTATCACCTCATGTACGGGAAGGCCCAGTCGGAGCCTTGCCCGTTGTGCACGATGTGGATCGACGGATACGATGCCGCGGCTCCGCACCTCACGCAGAATGCCGACTTCGCCGTGATCGCCGCCGCCGAGCCCGCCGCCCTGCGGGCACACGCGGCATCACGCGGCTGGAGCAATCTTCACCTGCTCAGCGCCGGCGACAGCACCTTCAAGTACGACCTCGGAAGCGAGGAGGCCGACGGGACGCAGACCGAGTGGATCTCGGTGTTCACCCGCGCCGACGACTCCACCGTGCGCCATCTCTATTCCAAAGGCGCACAGATAGCCGACGACCGACGCGAGAGGGGCATCGACCTGCTGAGCCCCGTCTGGCATCTTCTCGATCTCACACCCAACGGCCGCGGCGACTGGTATCCGTCACTGAGCTACTGAAGGAGGCGAACCTCACCCGCCGCGACCCTGGCTACCGGATCTGCGCCGGACGGGCACCATTGCCACAGGCATGACAGAGGAGGCGAGGACGGCCACCACGGTCGCCGCCCTCAGACACAGACCTCCGCCAGGACCTTGGCGAAGGTGGCTGGAGCCGTGACTGGGAGGAGGTGTCCCGAGTCGACCCGAACGACGGTCACAGGCTCCGGGAGTCTCTGGGCCATCTCCTCCTGAGCCTCCGGCAGCACGGGGCGGTCACGCTCGTTGATGACATACGTGATCGGGATTCCGGTCACCTTCGACCAGTGGACAGGCTGGAAGTAGTGGTGCACGGTGTCTTCGACGCAGCGAAGAGGATCGACCACGAACGCCAAGGTGTCATCGTCGAGCGGATCGCCCCCGTAGGCGGTGCGGAAAGACTCGGGATCGGCAGGTGGTCCGGGGAGTGTGATCGTGATGCCGTCGCGCTCGGCCGCCGCCACGGTACGAAGCAGGCCTTCGCGATGCCTCTCCTTCATGCAGTCGATCCCGCACCCACCCTCGGTGGGCACGAGGGCGGCGTTCAGCACGATCGCACTGACATGACCCTCGAGGGCGGCGGCCACCCCGGGGACGACCAGACCTGCTGAGGAGTGCGCGACCAGAATGATCGGTTCCGCGAGTGCCGCCGCCTCGATGTCGGCCACAACCGAGGCTGCCTCGTCCTCGACCGTCAAGGTGGCAAGGTCGGCGACCTTCCCGGCCCGACCGGGTAGGTCAACCGTCAACGCGGGACGATCGAGGTGCGGAAGCAGCCGGTCCCAGAAGCGTGCCGTGGCACCGCCACCGTGAATGAGGACGTAGTTCATGGCAAACCGCCGCCGCAAGGAGCCTGCACGAGGTCGCGAACCTACTCCTTTCTTCTATCGAGGCGTCTCACCCCCGAGAAGTCCGCTAGTCATAGCCAAATGCCGTCCGTGCCCATCCTCGAGCTGATCGGACCGGATCGTGCAAAGCCAACCGTCCCGGGACATCCGCTTCATCACGCTCGCACCGAATTCCATGACACCGGCGCTACCGATACACCCTGATGGAATGCTGACTCCGTGTGGGAGCCCCCGGTGCCCGAAACCCTCGACGACATGCGCCTCCACCTGCACGCCCAGCGAGACTGGCTGAGCCGACTCAATATCGAAGCAATGACCGGTTTCCAGGCTGCAGAGGTTCTCGAGTACGGTGCCAAACTCGAACGGCTAGCCGTGGCCATGCAGATGGTCGTGGCTCCGAGGGTCGACGACACCTTCATCTGGCGTCAGGAAGGTCACCGGTCGGCCGCAACTTTCCTGGCTGAGAAGACGGGAAAGACCGAGGGCGGGGCCATCGGCGTGCTCGAGACGGCCCGCCAATTGGGCGATCTTCCCGAAACGGCAGCTTGTCTCAAATGGGGTCACTTCTCAGCCGAGCAGGTAAAGGAGATCGCTTCGGCCGCCACCGTCCACCCCGGAGCCGAAGGGGAACTGCTCGAGGCGGCTGCTCGGTCGGGGCTCAAGGGTCTTCGGACCCGGTGCCGCAGGATAAAAGCCCTGGCCTCGTGGGAGAACGACGAGGTGGGCCGCGAGAACGCTATTCGCAAGAGCCGATTCTTCCGGCACTACACCGACCCCGATGGGGCTGTACGCATAGAGGCCCGACTTACCCCTGCCGACGGGGCGAGGATCCTCGAGGCCGTTCGGGCCAAAGCGGCTCACTATTTCGATCTTGCTCGGACGTCGGGACTCTTCGAGTCGATGAGCGCCTACAAGGCCGACGGGCTCGTCGCCCTGGCCGATGACGCCGTCTGCGGGAACGGCACTGGGATCGCCCGGCCCCATGTGATTCTGCGGGTCGACTTAGCCGCCCTACGTCGGGGGGAACTCGAACAGAGTGGCCCTGACCTGGGCGAAGTCTGCGAGATCCCCGGGGTTGGCCCCGTCTCCCTTGCCACCGCCACCCGCGTGCTCGGTGACTCCTTCGTAAAGATCGTCGTGGCCGACGGCGTCGACGTGCACACCGTCTGCCATCTCGGCCGGACGGTACCTGCCCATCTCGTGAGCGCCCTCGAAGAACGGGATCCGATTTGCGCCGTGCCGAAGTGCGAGAGCGACCATCTCCTCGAGGTCCACCACATCGTCGCCTTCGCCGAGGGTGGGCCGACCTCCGTGGATAATCTGGTGCGGATCTGCCGGTGGCATCACGATCTCATCACCTACGAGAAGTGGACGCTTAGTGGGCGCCCAGGTGCCTGGGAGTGGCATCCCCCGCCAGACTTCGACGGGCTCTGACCAGGCGGATGCCCGCACGATTCGAACGTCGAGATCACTCAACAACCAGTCGACTCTCGAGAAGTTCGAACAAGGCTGCCGCACGCGCTGCCCCCACTACATGTCCGGCACGTAGCAGAGCGCGCTCGACATCAGCACAGATCTCGCAGGCTTCGAAAGCCTCGCGCTTGCTCAAGACGACCGCGCTTGCGAATCGCGCCGTTGCGTGACACGGTTCGCGCTGACCCGTCATTGTGCTCTCGTTCGTCGAGTGTGCCGATGGAGCCTTTCGGGATTCAGCCTGGTTTCAGAACACTCGCCGATCGGGAGCCGCGAGGCCGCAACGACGCATACGACAACGAACCCGATGCCGCCAACTACAGCTGCCGGCCAACCAAGTGATGCCGTCAGCCACCATGTCGGCATGACCATGAGAGACCTCACGATGGAGTACCCCAAACCAGGTGGTCCACCTCGTGACCCGAATGACGTACCAACGAACGTAAGCAACGCTATGAGAATCATCATCGCTCCTTGGGTGAGTTCTGGCGAAGGAATGACCGCCGGGCCCGGGTCCGCGACGGAACTGACGTCGCGGACCCGGGCCCTGCGTCGGTCAGGCGTTTGTCTTGGCCACCTCTGTGTCGGCCAACTGGTCGGAGTCCGAAGGGTCAGCGTGGTCCGGAGTGTGTCTCTCAGCGCGGGAGATCTCCGCCGTCGCAAATCTCAATGACGGACCTACCTCGTCGGCGGTAACTTCCACTCGGCTGCGGCGTTCGCCCGCCTCTGTCTCCCACGAGTGTTGCTCGAGGCGACCCGACACGATGACACGTGCCCCCTTCACGAGACTGAGGGCAACGTTCTCGGCGAGTTCTCGCCAACAGATAACGTCGAAGAATGACGTCGCCTCCTCCCACGTATCGCTTCCTCTTGCTTGCCATCGCCGATTCACCGCCAACCCGAAGGTGGCGTTTGCTTGACCGTCTCTCGTGTAGCGGATCTCCGGATCGCGAGTGAGATTCCCGGACAGTGTGGTCGTGTTGCTCATGAGTTTCGCTCTCCTTCGTGTTGCGCACACCGATGGGGTGGCGAGACGATTCTCCGAGCTCAACCTCGCTGTCCTACTTGCCGACTACCTCACACAAGCCATCGGCACATGGCAAAGCAAGAAACGAAGCTAGCGATTCACGGTCGACGTCGAGCGTCGAGACAAAGATCGGTAGAGTTCGAGCGTCTCCGGGTGAACGGCGTCGTAGGGCTCGATGTCCTCGGCGACGAGTCGAACGAGTTCAGCCATAACCGACTCGACCCCCGCCGGGTTCCCCGCCGCGTCCGCCGACCGCGCAGGAGAATCCGGTAGAGCCGTTCGTCGTAGGCGCTCACCCGAAGCCCTTGACGGGCTGACCATTCGGCTCCGCTTGGGTCGCCAACGGAGAGGCAATGCTCAGCGTATCGACTGGCAAGATCAACTACGACGGCTTCGACACTTGCCGCGATTCCCTCGAGCAAGACCCAATCAGGTGCCCGCAGCCCTTCAAACGGACGCCCCCGTATCAGCTCAAGTGCCAGACGCCAGCTCTCCGGATCCGGTCGTTCCGACAACTCGGCCAACTCCATCCAATCGCTTCCGACGCTTGGGCCGAGTTGAAGCCGACCGTGACCACGAGGGAGGTGATCGTCGCCTGAGACCGAAACACCCAATGATCGACGAGCAGCAGACGCTGTCGAATGCAGGCTGGCCGCAGCCATAACCCTGTCCGGCCAGAGGGCCGTGGCCCACTGCTCACTTGTCGCACCACTTCGATGCATGACCAGGTATACGATCAATTCAACAGCCCATGCTCTCGTAAAGGGTCGAGCCGCACCCACGATCTCGATCGAACCGAGAACGCGGACTTCGACCTCAGGGCAGTCTCTCGACCGAGGCGAAGGCTCGGATCCATCCGCTTCGTCACCGCCCTTCACCAGAGACTCTTCGGGATCCCAAACACCTCGAGGCTCACTATCGGGAGGTACCGTCAAGAGCCTGTCGTAGGGTGGATCGGTCGGAAGAACGCCCTCCAATTGGCCCGCAACCTCGACGAGGGACGCCACGCCGGTCGAGAACTGCGGGTCGACAGGCTGGGAACTGAATGAGGTGTCCACGTCCTTGTTCTTCAATGCGACTCGTCCTTCGTCGGCCGTGATATGCCATCGCGCGGCGCCAGTGTCTGCCCCCAGGACGACTGCGAGACCGAATCCCCCGCTCCCGGCGATTCGAGCCAGCGAGGTCGCGCCGTCCCGATCAGCCTCAACCGCACTGCGGGCACATATCACGACACACAGATCCCAGGAGTCACCGCCTTCAGCCCATCGAATCTCCCAGTTGGCGTGGCACCCGACGCTGGCCAAGAGGGCCGTTCTCTCTCTCACTCGTCGCAGCGCCTTTGGTAAGACATCGCTGATTGCAGGAACATGGTTTATCCGCTCCAGCGCATCAAGAGCATGGTCGAAACCGACGAGGACCAGCTCAACCTGATCCGCCCATTTGGCTGTTGCCAGTTCGATGGCGATCGCGCCAAGAATGCCCTCGGAGTTCGTCCCCGTGACATCGACGCAGGCCGCCTGTTCCAGATCGACCAAGGCCAAACCACGCTCGTCCCGGCCGATCGAGACCAGAGCCGGAAATGGTGCGTCCATGTGGACGACTTCGGAGTCCTGTTGCAGTGCCTGAACGGTCGAGTGCCCTCTGGACAGAAACCAGCTTCTCTCGTCAGGATCGGATGTGAATGGTTCGGGTGGCGTACGGTATATCGAGCCTGGGTCGAGGACAATCTCCAACGCCGTCTCGCCAAGTCGAACGAGCGCGGCTTGCGGGGGCGTCATCTCACACCGAAGGGATTTGATCACCAGAGCCCGAAGCCCAAGGTCGATGAAAGTCGCTCCTTCGGGATCGGAGCTAACCCGGAGGCGCCGCTCCAGCGCCATAACGTCTTCAGCTGGCAGTGCGATCCGGAGTCCAGTTCGACGGTGTCGACGTTGGACCCGACGCATTCCCTCGAGCAGGGCAAGAACGCCTGCCCCAAGGACTCCGTATCCGACTGCACCGACGGGGGCCGGTGAGGTCGGGTGCTGGCCTGTCTTCGAACCTGCGTTTTCCAACCCCGAAGACCTAACACTCTCCTCGTTCGATGAGTCGCCGCCACTCCTTCCTTCATGGACCCGCGAGTCGGCCTCAAGGGGTTGAGCACTCGGTCCGTGATGTATGTCCGTTGCATCGCGCACGTCGGCCGCAGATATCGGGAGCTGTTTGACCACAGCTGAAGCAGGGCTCACCGTTGGTGATGATGGAAGTTCCAGCACCCAGCCCGGATATATCCAGTGTGCGTCCGTCAATCGGCCACCATCGGGCTGGAGTCGGCCGTAGTTGAGGTTGGCAATCGCCGACCATCGCAAGGGCGAACCCAGCTCGTGCTCGGCAATCGACCACAGCGTGTCGCCCGATCGGACGACATAGACAGGTTCGGACATCGCCGAGACCACTCGGTCATCGACGAGCGCGACCACCGTATCTTGCGACGTCTTGCGTGATAATTCCTCAGCACGCCCCGACAAGGTCATCTTCCGATCGGCCCGACTCTCCACGCGACCGGGACCAGCCGTGGCGTGGATAGCTGCAGGGGCTGCATAGAGTCTCATTGGTAGCCCGTCTCTGCCAAGAGGGAGGATGGCAAGAGATGCTCCGACCAGCGCGGTCGTCAATGACTGTATATGTCGACTCGCGGGCAGGTGGAGTGCCGGCCGTCCACGGATTGCGGCGACGGTCTCGACCAGAACACAGGCGAACAACCACAGCCACACAATCCAGGCCGCACCCGCGATGCTCTTTGTCACGACACCGTCGGTAACGGAGCCATTCAAATAGTGCGCGGCCACACTCGGGTGGGCGAACAGACGGCCGAGCTGCGCTAATGGTGGCACCACGTGACAGACAACGAGCGCCGTCGGTATCCCTGCAACAAGGGACACCAATCCGAGAAGCGATCCCAGCCAGCGGAGGCCAGTCGTCTGTTGGGCGGCTGGCCTATGGCTCCATGTCGGTGCCACTCAGTCCTCCTCCGTGACGCCATGGACATTCGTCGCGCTAGCCGTCACGGAGATTCCGAACGACTTGATCCCGACGATCCCAAGGATCACAGTCGGTTCACTGCCGGTAATGTGCACCGTGACCGTCTGCCCGACGACGGACGTCTCCCCCGACTGGCCGACTGACACGAGAAATGCGTCCGCCGCTTGAATCGCGCTGACAGGATCGATCTCGATCTGACCCGAACGCAGTGCAGCCACTGACAACTGTCCTGCCCCGGCCCACGCGGCTTGTTGAGCATCGGCCACCGCCGTCTCTCTGATCGCGATCGCCCGTCCTGCATCGACCACCAGACCCACAAGAATGAACAAGGAAAGCATGAGGACCGCTACAAACGCCGACAACGACCCTGCTTCACCGAACCAGGGCCAGGGCCGCGGACCTCGTGGCACAGGGGACCCTGAGGTCCATGTCTGCTTTTCGGTCACTGGACCGAGCGAAAGGAGTCGATCGGGGCTTTCATGACCGCTCGGACTTCGATATGACCCGGTAGTCCGGGAACCAGGAGATCGCTGAAGTCGATCTGACAGGACACGATCACCTCCACGGATCCACCTGGGTAGAAGTTCTCGGTCTCCGTCACGACATTCATATGCGTGCACGAGTGAAGCTGATTCGCCACAGCCGGGGTCGCCGCAGTGAGTGCCGCTGACTGTGCGTCAACGGCCGACGGGACGACGGAGGCAGCCTCGGCCGCTGCTCGTGCCGCACCCACAACCTGTTCACGCGCCAACTCGAATCGCCCGAGAGCCAATGCCAAGAGCGCGAACATGACGACGACCGGCGCCAGAACGACGAGTTCGACCGTCAGGCTCCCACCATCGGCAGGACGAGACATCTGCTTCCGAACTGCCATCACCCCGACTCCCGGAATTCCTGGCTGAGGCCCACGCGAGTCGCCGACACGGGCAGGTGCAGCCACGGGATGATCGCTTCGGCACGTCCGGACACACTGATCTCGATCCTGCCTCCGGCCAGGATCTGCGTCTGGACCGTTGGGTCCACCACAACCTCTCGGGCAGTCGCTTGCAGGTCCGCTTGTGCTTGGAGCTCACCGGCCCTTGGCGAGCCTCCGAGAGCGGTTGCCGCTTGCTCACCATCGGTCGCCGCCGCCTGAACGAGAGTTCCCGCATGCGCCCAAAGGCAGATTTGCACTGCCAAGACCACCACGATCATCGCTGCCGGCACGACCACAACTGCTTCGACAACGGCGGAGCCCTCGGCTCCAGCCCTCCGACGTCTCGGTTGACCAACCGTTTTCGAGTCCACTTGGTCGAGCTCAGTTGAGCTCGATGGAGCCGGCCTTCGACATGACCTTCGCCACGATGATCGCTCCCACGGCAAGTGCCAAGGCCGCGAAGACGGCGGTAATGATGACCGTTTCGACCACGCTCCCCTGCTCATCCGCCGTAATGGAGTCGATGAACCGGGAGCGCAGATACATCCAAAGGGCTTGGGTCTGAAGCAACATTGTTCTCCTCTTTTCCGGTGGGTAGCTCTGTTCGCCGCACTCATCTCGTCACAACCCAGCTGAAATCCGGGCGACAGCGGGATAGCCAATGAACAGAAGGAATCCAACCAGCAGGAACACGCCCGGTAGAAAAAGTCGTTCTGTCACGGCATTTGCCTGTGACTCGGCGTCGGCGAGATCGTGGCGTCGGATCGAGCTGGCCTTGGCCGCAAGTGTCGATCGGATTCGAGCGCCCTCCGCGCCGGCCAGACCTACGGCAGCAGCAAGCTCGCACAACTCACCGACGCCAAGATTGCGTCCGAGATCGTCGAGGGCACCCCACGGTGGTTCTCCGGCGTCTTGAGCCAAGACGAGCGCATTCAGGATCTTGTCCGAGACTTTATCCTCTCCAATACGAGCGGACGCATGTAGGGCCCCCTCAATTCCCATGCCGCCGGATAGGCACAAGACGACCAGGTTGAGAAACGAACCTACGACCTTGCGCGCCGACTGTCTTGCCTGACGCGCTTCTGAGTGCAGGGCGAGCACTGGCAGCAGCCCACCACAACCCCCGACCGCCAACCCGGCCCAAAGCGGAACCTCAAAGGGAAGGTGCACTCCACCGGCGCTGATCACCATCCAACACACTCCGGGTAGGACCACGCCTACGGATGCTCCGAGTAGGACCTGACCGCAGAACTCTTCAATCGAGGTATCTGTGATTGTGAGAAGCGGCCAAATCGCGCGTACGCACGAAGTCGTGCGCCGACGCGGTAGCGGCAAGCCTTTCGGCAAGGAGGGCGTCGACTCGCTTGCTCGACCGCTTAGAACGATCATCGGCGCCTCCCGACAGGCCTGCGGGTTCACCCTCCAGTTCAAGGAGCGCGGCGCGCAGCGATGGAGGCGCAGGGCGTAGTGCCAGGACGAGGCCGACGAGACCCAGCGCCGAGCCGAGAGCACTTACGACAACGGCAGTCATACCCGGACGGTCTCCTGAGGGGATCGCAGCCGAGAGTGGGAACGAACGAGACGCACCATCAACGCCAGACCTGCGGCATAGCAGGCGCCGACAACGGCGAGGATGAGCTGTCCGTCGATCGACCCAAACGGTGCCAGATAGGACCGAGCGATAACAGTGAGAATCGCCAGAAATCCGAGTGAGAAGCACATCACCATCCGGACCCCGCTGCGCGCCGACGACCGACTCGCCTCCACACGAAGACGCATAGACACGACCTCTCGCGTTGAATCGGCCAATGAACCTAGGAGATCGACCAATCGTTGAGCTCGGGAGGTCGCCACCAAGCGCAGGGCGCAAACGACTTCATCCGCGCTTGGATCATCGACCTCGGCGGCAAAAAGGCGCAACGCTGAGTCCATGGTCACGCCGCTCATGATCCGATCGGCGAGATGTGCCGCTGGGACCCTGATCGCCTCAGGAGCAACGCCCGCTGTCGTGACGATCGCCTGTGCCAGGCCGGCAGATCCCGTCAAGGCGTCCCGAAGCAGCTCGGTCCAGACGGCCACCGCCTCTGCTCTTCGTGTCACCTCCTGTGAAGATGTCGCCCTGAACGCTGAGGGCAGCATCATCGTCGCCAAACCGGCGAGGATCGCCGCAATGGGCCAGTGGGTAATCGCCCCGACAACCAGCGCGCTCAGCAGAGACAGGACGAGCTTGGCCACGAGTCCCTGCGGGCTGTGGGTCGACGAATGTTGGTCCTGGTCACGGCTTCTGAAGATCGCCACGTCGCTGGTTGGGGCGATCCTGCCTGCCCTCGTCGCCGGTCGTCCTCGAATCGCCCCGACAAGACCTGTTAGTCCGATGCCGATGCCGACCGAACAGATAATGACAATCGTGGTCATCGCCAAGTGGCCAAATCTGCTCGTATCGACGCCGGCTCAAATCCACACTCGACGAGCTCCTCCAGTGTCCTGGACCTAAACGGCGCCCCCGACGCGGGGCCCGCTGTGCCACGGGAGCGATACACCTCGTTCGAGATGACTTGAAGTCCCTCCGCGTCGATGACTTCCCGGACCGACGACACATATCGTCGACGTCGCAAAGCTTCGAAGCGGGAAGGGGGTTCAGCCGGGTCTTCGTGCGACTCACGACGACGCCATGACAAATAGCTCATGTCCGGGGAATCTCTTCCGGGAAGTTCATCAGCGACATCGACGAACACCACGAAATGCACAGAGCCGGCAATCAGGATGTTCGTGGACTCGAGTGGCAGCCGCTCCGGGGCCTGCACTGCATACGACGCAAGTCGCCGGAAGACTCCTGCTGAGGAGTCGGCATGGATGGTGCACATCGACCCCGAACGACCTTGACTCATGGCATTCAGCATCGGCAGCACCTCCTCGCCGAGTACCTCGCCGACGATGACTCTGTCGGCATTCATTCGGAGCGCTCGACGGACCAGGCGCGCCATGCTGACACCGCCCTCCCCTTCCGCATTTGCGTTACGCGCTTCCAGCGCTACGAGATCGGGATGACGACCGGGCATGTCGTCAAGGCCGAGTTCAAACGCCTGCTCAATGGTGACGACACGTTCACGGGCTGGAATCTCGGCTGACAGCGCACGGATGAGGGTCGTCTTCCCAGAATTCATCGCACCGCCGACGACGATGTTCTTCCTCGATCGAACGGCGGCGGCCAGGAAGCTGTGGAGATACTCGTCAACGGTCCCGAGTTCCTCGAGGTCACCAAGGGACAGGTCGACGTAGCGATGTCGTCGGATCGATACGGCCGGCCGTGAGACGACCGACATCAGAGCCGAAAGCCTGCTGCCGTCAGGAAGCCTCAAGTCGAGCTCTGGGTGCGCCGTATCGAAACGTCGCTCTGACAGTCCGAATCGAGCCGCTGCCGAACGTAGGATCTCCACTAACTCAGCATCAGAATCGGCGATTGGATCGAGCCGAATCTTCTGACCGTTCGCGTAGGTCGCCCATACTCGATCGCATCCATTGACATCGATGTTCTCTATCTCAGGGTCGTCCACCAACGATTGAAGCTGCCCGAGACCGAACAGAGCATCCAATACGGCTTGTGTCAGTCTCTGCTCCTCGATCGGCTCGATGGGCGCTTGGCCCAAGGCGACTCGCTCCGCTGCGACGTTGCGAAGACGGGTCAGCGCCAGCTGTCGGGCGAGCTCGCGGCGATCTTCGAGTGCCAACTCACGCGAACCGGACGTTGCCAGGTCGTCAGCCACATCAGATCGCAGCGCGGCAAGCATGAATCGAGGGTCGCTATCCACGGACGCTACGGAAAGACAGCTCGGGGTCGATCATCTGGTTGGATCGAGCGCGGTTTCGGACTCTCGGGGGCCGAGCTCCGTCTCTGCAAGATCCTGTGGCGGTTTCCTCGGTCTCGATTCCTCTTTCTTCCGTTTCCATGACCGAGTCCCGAACCGACCGACGTCGTTTCAATCAGAGTGATCACGATCTCCCGGGCAAACGCGACGAGTCCTGACCTGACGAATTCCTTGGCCGTCCCCGGCACTCCACAGGCCATCCGCGCAGCGCGGGGGTCGAACGGAATGGTGCCGAGGACGCTGACGTGGAGCTCGTCGCTAACCTCGGCCGATTTGAAGGTACCGGCGCCGACGATCACAGCGAAGACAGGGGCATGCGAGAGCTCGCGGATTCTGCTCGTTGCCCAACGGGCATTAGCGATCCCCGATACATCCGGTTGAACCAGAAGAAGGACGCCATCGGACGACCGGATCACTTTTCCCTGGCCAGTTGCGCCAGGTAGAAGTCTTCCGCAATCGGCAAGGAGGTCGCAGTCCTCATGAATGAGATCGGAGGACGACATTCCGAGCTCACGGTCGAGGGCCATAGCGGAATCGGCCCCGGTTGGCCCGACAAGAACATCCAGCCCGCCGGGTAACTGCTGCGCATGGTCTCGATAGTCCGGTCGCTGACCGATCTGCTGGCGGTCGGTCAGGACCAGGCTGGTCACGCCGTGTCGGGTCGACAGGCCGAACCGACCGGCAAGATCTCCTCCCGACGGGTCGCACTCGGCCACCACAACTGCTCGGTCGGAGGGCCAAACGGCTCCTAACACGCACGCCAGAGTCGTCACGCCTGGCGATCCTTTCGCCGAACAGAGCGTGACGCGAGTCATGATCCCGGAGCCACCACGACAAGAGCAACCTGGCCTGCCGCCGATGCGTTGGCGACCAGGGGAGCCATCGTGACAGGCATGAGTAGCGACACATCGACGACGTCGGAACCGGATGAAGCCGAAGAGGTTGTCGATTCGAGGACAGTGGCATCGGGCACGAGGACTATCGCTGCCGAACTGGCCTCTTCTCCCGGTGTCACCGGGGATGAGTCGCTCCCCTGTGCTGCTGTCGGGTCCGAAAC
Organism: uncultured Acidimicrobiaceae bacterium; assembly: GCA_963848355.1. Taxonomy (GTDB): domain Bacteria; phylum Actinomycetota; class Acidimicrobiia; order Acidimicrobiales; family UBA8190; genus CAWKDG01. The sequence continues at coordinate 2,042,194 of CAWKDG010000012.1, read as the reverse complement.
TCCTGACGCCTCCTCTGCCCCCGGTGAGCCGGTCAGGATGACATCGACAGTTTCCCCCGGCGCCACACCCGACGCCGGGAGTTGGCCCTCTTTTGCCGCGACACCGACGATGGACTCACCGGTGGGAGGTGCGTAGTTGGTGACGACATCGTTCGTCGTGAGCAAGGTGCCAGCGTCGAGCGACTCGGCCGCCCGATGGCCGATTACGGCAGAGGCTTCCGACGCAGGCACCGTGTCGATACCGGCGGCCATCGACAGCCGGACAACGGTCAAGTCGCCGGATGCCAAAATCTGACCTTGTGGCACCGTCCGTTCGACGGCAAGGACTTCGACCTGATGTCCTGCCTTGAGATACACACTGGCGAAGACGGCGACGCAGGCGATTACCAGGGCCAGGGACCCGACTGCGAGAGCGGGACGTCGCCGGTGACCCATTGGATCGAGCCGAAGTCCAGCGGAGTGTCCTCCGGGTTCGACCACCGGACGGGTGAGCGTCGTCGACACGATCAGCCGCGGCTTTCGGGTGCGATCATGGTGCAACCCCGACTGATTCGACCTGCTCGACACGAATAGCCGTCGTAGACCTCGTGTGCAATGGCGGCAGCGCCCCACCGCCAGGGGCACCGACTGCGGTCCACGTCACCCTCCACATCACGGTCGCTGTGACGGCAAATGCTCCGTCGTTCGGATTCCCGTCGCTACTCGGCTCACCGCTCGATGAGCGCCTGTACGTGTAGGAGCACGACGTGGACTGCACACTTGCCGCGAGATTCGGGTCGAATTCGGCTCCCGGCCCGACGCAATTTTCCTCGCCGCCGTCACCCATCGACCAACTCACCGTCTCCGGCGTCGCGACCGCCGTGGCCGTGATCCCGCCCACGGTCGCGCTCGCCTGATCGGCATGCCACTCATCGGGATCGAGTGCGAGCCACGTGGGGAGGTTGACCAAACTGAATTCTGCTGGATTGACCTGAATTGACGGCGATTCCAGGTGAATCGAGGCTGCGGCTTGTGCAGCGGCATCACCGGGGCCGGACGCGTTCGCCGGAGCAACCGCCGGCGTACTTGCTCCGGTCGGTATCCACTGAACCTCTTCGACGCCTGCGGAACCGGCACACTTCACGAGGAACCAGTTGCCGGGCTTCGGACCCCCAGGTGAAAGATCAAAGCCGGCTGACGCTGCCAGTTCCACCGGGACATAGGTGCAGGAAGGCCCGATTCCTCGTCCGCTGCTTTGGGGGGCGACTCCCCCCGAATGTCCGGGCGATGATGACGAACTCGAGACACCGACAGTCGCCGTGTTTCCCCCGTCGGATCCTGTCGCATTCCCGGTGTATGCCGCCGCCGACGACGCCGCCAAGGCGACGGCCACCACGACGGCACCCCCCACTTTCAGGCGGTTCGACATGTGTCTCCGTCCCCGCCCCCGCCCGTCCGACCGCCACGCGGTTCATCGGAATCGCCATTGTCCGACGCCTTGGAGGCCACGATGTCCGCTCGCATGTATCCCCTTTGTGTTCGTCTCGACGGCGTGCTGCGCCACCCCGCGGCCCATGCGGTTGTCGCAAGACCAACGCCCGAGAGTGCGGCTTTGCCATGGCCATTTCGACTGTCCGGACCGCACGGAGCCTGACGATATGGATGCCGAGCGTTTCGCTCAATGGAAGATTTGTTCCCCTTACCGATCGGACGCGTCGGACGGAACGCGGCACGAGCAACCCCGTGGTTGACCGTGCCGTGTCCCGTGCCGACCGAGGTGGGGACGTCCGATGCTGTGAGAGGTCGGTTCACGCCGGAACAGTGCGTCAGGGACTTTGCCGGTTTCCTGACAGAAACCTCGCGAACCCTCGCCGCCTGGGAAGTCATCGACGCGGGGTCAGGGGAATCGCTCGCCCCACGCCTGCTCTGGGTCGGCGGGACCGCATAGGCTCGCGCCATGGACCCGGGGGACGGTGGGGAGGGGGGGCTGCAAGTGAACCAAATGACGGCCGTTGACGTAGAGACTGGTGTGCACGACTCCTCGATCGCTGTTGACTCCGTGGGACCGGGTGTCGCGGCGGTGACCGGCGAGTTGGCTCGCACCTTCGACGCCGTCGTGGCCAACGTCCGCGCCGCCTACCTCGGGAAAGAGCTCACGGTCCGGCTCTCGCTCTGCTGCCTCATGGCCGAAGGGCACCTCCTCGTCGAGGACCATCCCGGCGTGGGGAAGACGACGCTGGCCAAGGCCCTCGCCCGTTCCCTCGGGCTCGGCTTCGGGCGCATCCAGCTCACTGCCGACCTTCTTCCCGCCGACGTCACCGGAGCGGTCGTCTTCGACCGCGACACCGGCGTCCTCGCCTTCCGGCCCGGACCGATCTTCACGAACGTTCTCTTGGCCGACGAGCTCAACCGTGCTTCCCCCAAGGCCCAGTCCGCTCTCCTCGAAGCGATGGAGGAACGCCAGGTCTCGGCCGACGGCATCTCCCATCCGCTGCCCCGGCCCTTCATGGTCATCGCCACCCAGAACCCCTTCGACGCGGCGGGCACCTTCCCCATCCCCCACAGCCAGCGCGACCGCTTCCTCCTGCGCCTCGACCTCGGCTACCCCGACCGCGAGACCGAGGACCTCCTCCTCTCCTCGACCGGCACGCGTCCCTCTCCCGAGGAGCTCTCGCCGGTCGGAAGCCCGGAGTTCCTGGCCGCCTTCGCCGCCGCCGTCGACGCCACCTTTCTCTCCCCCGAGGTCCGGGGCTATGTCCTCGACATCGTCGACACCACGCGCCACCACCCCGATCTCCTCGTCGGTGCCTCGCCGCGGGCGGGGCTCTCCGTCGTCCGCGCCGCCTCGGCGGTGGCCGTCACCCAGGGCCGCGCCTACGTGACCCCCGACGACGTCAAGCTCGTGGCCGAGCCCGCCCTGGCCCACCGCCTCCAGGCCCACCCAGCCGCCGAGCTGGCCGGCGCCACCGCCTCGGCCACCATCGCCGACATCCTCTCCCGGCTCCCCGTCCCCGTCGGCGCCTCCCGGTAGCCCGGTCGCCGATCCGGTCCGGTGGTCTCGTTCCGGGGACTCATCCTCTCCACCGGCGCCGGCGCCCTCGCCGTCGTCGGCCTCGGCTTCGGCGTCGAGGAATTCATCATGGTGGCCATCGCCCTCGGTGTGCTCCTGGCCCTGGGGGCCGCCTCGGTCTCCTGGCGTTCCCGCACGGCGCGCCGGTCGCTCCACCTCGAGCTGCGCGTCCCCGCCCTCGAGGTCTCCGTCGGCCAGCCGGCGACAATGGAACTTCATGTCACCAATTCCGGAGGCCACGCCGTGGCGTCGGTCCGGATCGAGGCACCGGCCCGCCACTGGACCGTCTCCTATCCCGGCCTCGGGGCCCGCCAGCCCGACGCGCCGGCCGCTCCCCTGACGGGCGACAGCAACCCCCTCGTCGCCCTCGCCCACTCCCTGGCCTGGTCGGTCCCCCTCGCCGAGCTCCCCCCCGGGGCGTCCACCACCGTGCGGATCCCCGTCCCCACCTCGGTCCGCGGTGTCCTCACCCTCCACCCCGTCGGCGTCTGGTGCGAGGACCCCTTCCGCCTCTTCGCCTCGCGGGCGGCCATGGGACCGTCGGCCCACATGATCGTCTGCCCCGTCCCCGACATGGCCGAGGCGGCCCGCCTCCCGGCCCACGCCGTTCTCACCGGGCGCCCCTCCGACCCGCGTCCCGGCGCCGCCCCCTCGGCCTCGGTGGCCGGTGACGACCTGTCGTCGCTCCGCCCCTACGTCCCCGGCGACCGCCTCACCCGTCTGCACTGGCCCGCGCTCGCCCGCACCGGCGAGCTCGTCGTCCGCGACTTCACCGCCCCCGAATCGGGCCGCCTGGCCCTCCTCGTCGACCTCCGCCCGTCGGCCCACGGGGCCTCCTCGTTCGAAGCGGCCATCGCCCGCACCGCCGCGCTCGGGGCCCGGGCCCTGGCCGACGGCGTCTCCGTCGAGCTCTGCACCTCCGCCGGTGAACGCCTCGAACTCCCCCCCGGCACGGCCGGACGCCAGGCCCTCGTGCGTGCCCTGGCCCTCCTCGGGCCCACCAACCCCCCCACCTCCTCGGCCCTGCGCTGGACAGGTCGCACCTCGGGCAGCGCCGTCTGGGCGGCCGCCGGAGTCGGCGAGGAGGGCATGGTCCTCGTCACCACCGACGCCGGTGCCCCGAGCGCCCTGCCCGACGTCCTCCAACGACGCGCCTCGGTGGAGGTGGTCCGGTGAGCGCGCGGCGCCGTGATCTCGTCCCCGACGTCACCCTGCTGGCGGTGGCGCTGGCCGCCGGTCTCGGTGCGGCCCGGCTGGCCCGGACGCCGGGTGCGGCCCATGTCCTTCTCCCCATCGCCGCCTGCATCGTCGCCGGTCACCTCGTCGTCTCCCTCGTCGGCTCCCGGCGCCTGCCCGACCCCGTCCCGTCGCTGGCCGGCATCGTCGCCGTCGCCCTGGTGGCGGTCTGGACCCTCCTCCCGTCGGCCACACGCGCCGGCCTCCCCACCGCCACCACCGTCCGGGTCCTCCTCCACACCTTCGCCGCCGCCGGCACGGTCATCCGCTCCCACCCCACGCCCGTCCCGGCCACCCCGGGGGTCGTCCTCTGCCTGGCCGCCGGCGCCGGGCTGGCGGCCGTCTTCGCCCGCACCCTCTGGAGCTGGCAGGAGCTCCGGCCCGCCGGCGCCCGCCGGCCCCTCGTCACCCTCTTCCCCACCTTCGGGCTCTTCTGCTACACGGCGCTGCTCAGCTCTGACGTCGACCGCGTCACGGGCACGGCGCTCTACCTGATCACGGCCCTCCTCTTCCTCGCCGTCGCCGACCGTCCCGACGCGGCCCGGCGCGTCGTGGCGTGGCGGTCGGGGACATCGGCGGCCCTGGCCATGGCGGCCGTCGCCGTCGTCGTCCCCGTCGCCGCCAGCCCCGGGCTCGCCGGCCTCCAACTCGACGCCATCCCCTTCTCCCACGGCACCTCCGGCGGGACGGGGCCGGGTACCGGCGGCGACGGCGCCGGCCACGTCCCCGGCGTCGGCGCCCTGAACCTCATCGACAATATGCGGGCCGTCCTCACCTCGCAGAGCGACCTGCCCATGTTCACGGCCTTCACGCGCCTCCCCACCTACTGGCAGGTGGCCACCCTCACCGGCTTCAGCGGCGACGCCTGGCTGCCCGACCCGGCCACCCAGGCGGCCGCCGAGGACGCACCGCAACTGGCGCCGATCGCCCTCCCCGTTCTCGCCGAGCCGGCGCCCACCAAGACCTTCACCGTCAACGTCCTCATCGGTGACCTCCGCAGCAACCTCCTGCCCGTCCCGCCGACCACCGTCTCGGTCGGGCAAGCGAACTCGGTCCAGGTGGAACAGGGGATCGGCGTCGTCCAGCCCTTCGCCAATCCGGCCGACCTCACCTACGACGCCACGGCGCTGCTCCCCGCCAGCGTCGACACGACGGCGGAGACGTCGGTGGCCGCCCTCGACGCCTCCGCCCCGGCCGCCGATCTGGCGCCCTACCTCGCTCTGCCCCCGACCATCGCGCCGTCGGTCGCGGCGTTGGCCCATCAGATCGTGGCCCGCGCCCGAGGACCCGCGGCCGAGGCGAACGCCCTCGTCCGCTACTTCACCGTGGGCAAGCGCTTCCGCTACACGCTCTCCCCGCCGCCGCTCGGTGCCGATGCGCTCTCGTCGTTCCTCTTCACCACCCGGGCCGGTTTCTGCCAGCAGTTCGCCGGCGCCTTCGCCGTCCTGGCCCGTCTCGACGGTCTGCCCACCCGCCTGGCCATCGGCTTCACCACGGGCTCGATCCAGCAGCGCGACACCTACACCGTCACCGGGGCCGACGCCCACTCGTGGCCCGAGGTCTACCTGGGCCCGGCGGCCGGGTGGGTCTCGTTCGAGCCCACCCCGGCCACGACCGACGAGGTCCTCGGTGCCGGCGTCGAGAACGGCGCGCCGACGACGACACCGACGTCGCACCCGGCGTCGGTCCCCACCACGACCCTCTCCGACAAGCGTCTCCAGGGCGCCGGCATCCGCCCGGGGTCCGATGCCAAGGGTCTGGTCACGTCGGCCCGGCCGACGACACCGCCGGGCCACCGGTCGTGGGCCACGGTCGTCCTCGTCGCTCTCGCCGCCGCCGCTGTGATCGTGGCCGCCGCCGTGGCCGGGCCCGGGCTGTGGCGGCGCCGGCGCCCTCGCCTGCGGCGGCGACGCTTCGCCCGCACCATCCCCCCGGGGACCGAGATCCTGGCCCGCTGGGAACAGGCGTCGTCGGTGCTGGCCCGCACCGGACTCGGCCGCCACGACTCGGAGACCCTCGAGGAACATGCCACCCGCCTCGTCACCCGCGGCTCGCGACCGACGGTCGCCTCTGTGTTCACCGCCGCTCCGGGCGCACCCCCGGGAACCGACGCCCCCGGTCGACGGGCCCTCGAGGCCTACCGGGCGCTGGCCGCCCTGGCCGCCCGGGCCAGCTACGCCCCCGACCCCTGCACCGAGGCCGACGTCACCGAGGCCCGGCGCCTGAGCGACGAGCTGCGCACCGCCCTGCGCCGCTCGGCGCCGGCGGACGGCGTCGCCGGCTCGCGCCCGTAGGCTCGCGGCCGTATGTGCGGCCGCGTCGATCTCCATACCCCCCCGTCACAGCTGGCCCGCCTTCTCGACGTCCAGCTGGCCCACGGCGTGGACCCCGAGGGGGCACCCAGCTGGAACGTCCCCCCCACACACCGTCTCTACGCCGTCATCGAGGTGCGTCCCCTCACCGACGACGGCGGGCGCAACGAGGACACCGTCAGGCTCCTCGACCAATTCCGCTGGGGCCTCGTCCCCCACTGGGCCAAGGACGTCCGCATGGGCAACAAGATGATCAACGCCCGGGCCGAGACGGTGGCCACCGCCCCCGCCTACCGCTCGGCCTTCGCCGCCCACCGCTGTCTCGTCGTCGTCGACGGCTTCTACGAGTGGCAGGTCCCCGACGCGGCCGAGCCGAAGAAGAAGGTGCCCTACTACTTCCACCGTTCCGACGGCCGACCCCTCACCTTCGCCGGTCTCTACGAGACGTGGTGGGACAAGTCGCGCTCGCCCGACCCCGATCCCGAGACCCTTCTACGGACGTGCACCATCGTCACCACCGCGGCCGGGCCCGACATGGTCGAGGTCCACAACCGCATGCCCGTCATCCTCGACGGCAACGCCACCGAGACCTGGCTCGATCGCCGCCAGCACGACACCGATGCGCTACGCGGCCTGCTCCTTCCGGCGCCCGGCGGCACCCTGCTGCGACACCCCGTCTCCACCGAGGTGAACAATCCCCGCCACGACGGCCCCGAGCTGTTGGCGGTGGCGGCCGCCACATAGCGTCCGTCAGTCGTCGTCCTCGTCGAACCCGTCGTCGGCCACGGCGAAGCAAGCGACACCGGCTTCCCGGGAGGACGAGAACAGCTCGTCAGCGATGTCCTCCTCGACTGATCTCGCCGTCGGGGCGTTGTCCTTCGCTCGGCCCGTCATCGGAATCGTCGTCATCGATCGCACCTCCGTCTCGTCCCGGAGGACCCAACCGGTCACCCCTGGCGGCGCCGACCGCGGCCGAGCCCGCCCCATCTTGACGCGCCCGGGTGGCGAATTCGGCGGTACTGAGCGGTAACTTTCCTTGGGTCCCCTGGATCTCCCGGCACCGCTCGGACTAGCGGTGTCCGCCCGAGGCCAGCCGAAGGGGGTCAAGAAGGGCGAAGGTGGTGGTGGCCATCATTATCGAGCGATCCGCTTCTTGGCGCCGAGGGGGAAACGTCGCCAGGGCGTCCGCCAACGCCGAGCGCTCCTCGTCCATCGCCTGCCACGTGTCCATCCCCACCTCCGACGACGCCTGGCTGATCGATGGCGACGCTACGCCGCGCCCGACAAGATGGCGGCAGCCGACGCGTCGTCGACGTACGTGGTACCCGCCACCCAACAGTCGGCACCGACGCACGTCGCGTCATTCAGGCCGACGACACTGCTGGAGAGCTTCTGGACCGCCCATGCGACCCCGCCGTTCGACGTCGCCACCAGCACGGGGGTCGACGGCTTGTTCTTGGCGCTGTGTGCCCCGACGGCGACACAGGACGACGTCGATCCGCACGACACGTCGCTGAGAGTCGACACGGTGCTCGGAAGGGACTGCTCCGACCACGTGGCACCGCCGTCGGTCGTGACCACAACCGCCCCCTTCGGCTGCTTGGCGCCGCCCGCCCACCCGACAGCCCAGCAGTCATCGGCCGAAGGACACGAGACGCCATCGATGCTCCAGACCGAGCTTGGGATCGACTCGGCCGACCACGAGGCCCCGCCGTCGGTCGACGCCAGCACCACCCCGCCGTTCGGGCCCGCCCCGCCGTTCATCGTGCCGCCAGCCCAGCACTCTGTCGGGGCCGCCGCCGGGCACGAGACGGAGTCGAGGGTGTAGGAACCGCCCGGCAGGGTGGACTGCGTCCAGGTGGTCCCCCCGTCGGCGGTGGCGATGACGACGACCCCGCCCTCCGATTGCGACTGCAGGCCGACGGCCACGCATTCCGACGGCGTCGGGCACGACATGGCCAGGAGGGCGGCGACACCGCTGGGGATCGACTGGCCCGTCCAGGTGCTCCCACCGTCGGTGGTGGCGTCCACGACGGCGGACGTACCGTTCTCATCGGTGCCGGCTACCCAGCAGTCCGAGGGGTCGTCACAGGCGACGACCCGGGGACCGACTGGGCTGTAGAGCCCGGCCGGCAGAGAGCTGACCGCCCAGCTGCCTCCTCCGTCGGTGGTAGTGACGAGGTCCGCCTCGTCGGCTGACATCGTGCCCCCGACGGCGTCACACGTCGCCGGCGCCACACACGAGATCGTGTCGAGGGAGGTCAGGTCGATCGCCGACACGTCGGTCGCCGACCAGCTGGCTCCTCCGTCCTCGGACGACAGTGCCTCACCGCCGCCCACGGCCAGGCAGGTGGCCGATCCCGTCACACACGACACGGCCGTCAGATCGGTGGCCACGTCGGGGGCGGCGTCGGCCGTCCACGTGACCCCGCTGTCGGACGTCGATGCCACCTCGCCTCCGGTCCCGCCGCCGACGGCCACACACGCCGTGGTACTCGGACACGACACCGCCAGGAACGAGATCCCGTCGGGGGGACTCTGCATCGTCCAGGTGGCGCCGCCGTCGGTCGTCGACTCGATGACGTCGCCCGACGCCTCCCCTTGGCTCGTGAACCCGTCATACCCGACAGCCCAGCACGAGGCGGTGGCCGCCTCGGCGGTGGATGGGCACGAGATGCCGTTCAGATAGGGCACACCCGACAGGGCAGTCGTTGCCCAGTGGGTACCGGCGTCCGAGGTGGAGAGGACGGCGGCCTCCCAGGGATCGCTGCCGTCGCTCTCCCCCACGGCCAGACAACTGTCGGCCGTCGGGCACGACACGCCGTTGATCTCGAAGACTGTGGAGGGAACTGTCTCGCTCGACCAGGCGGTCCCGCCGTCGGTGGTGGCGACAACGAGACCCGTGCCGGCCCGTTTGTCCTGGCTCGACGATGCCACCGCCCAGCAGCTCGCGCTCGTCGGGCACGACACCGCGTCCAGTGGCCCGGTCTTCTTGGGCAGCGCTCTGAGGAGCCACGTCCGTCCGCCGTCCGTGGTAGTCAGGACGCCGCCGGTGTTGGCGGTGCGTTCACCGACGGCGACGCATTGCGTCATCGACGGGCACATCACGCCGTCGATCGCCTCGATGCCCTTCGGCACCGACTGCTCGGTCCACGCGGAGCCGCCGTCGGTTGTGGCCTCGATGTCTGGCTGTCCGTCAGCGTTACTGCCGACCACCCAGCAGTCCGAAGTCGTGGGGCACGACACACCGGTCGCGTGGTAGAGCGGCTCGGGGTATTGCTGCTGGATCACCCAGCTCGACTTCGTCTTCGCCACCGCAGGCAGGGAAGGGGCGAGCATCGTCGCCACCCCGAGAGCCACGACCGACAGCGATGCGATCAGGTGGCGCGTCCGCACCCCACCGAGGGGGAAGCCGATCGTCCGGGCTCCGCGCCGCGCGTCAGTTGTCCCTCGAGGAAGCTCCACGAACCCTGCCCTCCCTCCGGCCGCGACCACCCTGCAGCCAGCCCCTGGAGAACATTGTCGTCGAGGCTCTGGGGCCGGTCAATCGATGCCGATCTAGGGGCCTCCTGCCGACCGGGCCGGCCGACCCACGAACGCCTGGGCGCTCCTACCTTCCAGGACACGAAGTTCCCTCACTCGCCGACGAGGTCCCGGCGTCGGAAGGCGCCCATCCCCACGACGGCGCCGGCGATCCCGATGGCCACCATCACTCCTCCCGACCGCCAGTCGGGGGACACCGCCGGCGCGGCCGCCATCTGATGGAAGACCGACGTGTCCAACACCCAGTGGCTCAGCGCTCCGATCCCGCCGATGATCTCGACGAGGAGCGACCAGCCGAGGACGCCGTAGGCGGCGGCGGTGGCGGCCCGGGGCCAGACGCCGAGCACGAGCATGCCGATGCCGAGGATGCGAAATTGTCGGGGGGACGAGATTCACCCCGTCTGTCACCGACGACGTCAGGCTCATCCCGGCGTGTTGACTGGCCGTCCCCAGCCACGTGAAGGCGCCGGCGACCCCGGCTCCCACCGTCACGGCCGCGGCGGCGATAGCGAAACGACCCCCGAACCACGACCACCGGGGCACGGGCCGGACGAGGAGTTCCTCGAGCCGCCCCCCGTTTCCTCTGTGCGCGCCGCCGTCACCTGGCCGGCCGCGGCGAAACCGATCAGGACGGCGAGGATGAGGAAGGCCGTGCCCAGGTAGGCGTCGACACCGGTCCCGCGCGCGCCCAGCCGTGCCAGCAGCTGATGGATCGACGACCCCGAGATGGTCCCGCCCGCACTCTTGGCCACGACCCCGAAGAGCAGCGCCGTCACGGCGATGGCCGTCCCCCAACCGATCACCGTCGGCCGGACCAGGCGGGTCGACAGTCCCGTGGCGCCGGTCAGCAGCCGCAGGTGGGGCTCCGCCGTCGACCGGTCGGGCAGGATGCTGGCACCGAGATCACGGGACCCGGCCAGGCGTACGGCCACCGCGGCCACCACCACGGTGAAGGCGGCGATGGGCACCAGGGCCAGCGGGCGGGGCCCCGTCAGGGGCTGGAGCACCTCCACCCATCCGAGCGGCGAGAGCCAACGGATCCAGTGGAGACTGCCGCTCGAGTCGGCCACCATCCGCAGGGCGTAGCTCGCGCCGAGGACCACGGCGGCGTAGGCGGCCGCCTGCCGGCGGGTGGCGGCCAGCTGGCTGGTGAGCGCGCCGATGGCCAGGAACATCACCGCGCTCGCCACCAGGGCGAGAGCGAGAAACACCGCGGGCCCGACCCCGATCCCGACCTTCGACGACAACCCCGCCACGGCGGTGATCAGCGCGGTGACGGCCCAAATCACGGTCACACCCCCACCGAGACCCACGAGCGCCTGCACGGTGGCTCCTCCCCGGGTGGTCTGACCCGTCAGAAGCATCTCCCACCGCCCCGCCTCCTCCTCGCCGCGCAACAGCCGGGTGCTCGTCAACAACCCCCACACCGCCCCGAGGATCATCAGCGTCATCGAGGTCTTGAACACGGTGAAGCCGGCCACCGTCTGGAGCCGTATCGCCGGACCGAAAAGCGCGTTCGTGGCGTTGTTCGCCCCGAAGGCCGCCTCGAGTCGGTTCCGTTGTCCTTGCGTCTTGTAGATCGAGCTGTAGCTGTAGGCCGACGAGACCACCGCCACGCCGAAGACGTACCCCCACAGGACTCCGGACCGCACCGCCTTCCGGGCTGTCAGTCCGGCGACGACCGTGCGCGACGAGCGGAACGAGAAGCCCGACGCTCCCTCCGGGGCCGGGCTGGACCGAACCTCCGTCATTGCAAGGCGTCCTCGCCGGTAGCGGCCTCGCCGTAGAGCGCGAGGAAGAGCTCCTCCAGTGACGGCTCCCGGCTGAGCAATTCCTCCACGCCCGCCGCCGCCAGCACCTTCAGCAGTGGTTCGATGCTGCCGCGCACCTGACATCGCACGACCCGTCCCTCGGCGTGCACGGCGCTCACCCCGGGAATGCCGGAGAGGTCGGGAACGGGACCCGTGAAGGTGGCTTCGACGGTCAGGGCCGAGAGATGGCGCATCTCGGCCAGCCTCCCCATCTCCACCAGCTTTCCGGCGCGCAGGATGCCCACCCGATCACACAGCGCCTCGACCTCTGCCAGGATGTGCGAGGAGAGGAAGACCGTCTGACCGTTCCCCTTCGCCTCGTGGATGCAGTGACGGAACTCCTGCTCCATCAGCGGGTCGAGCCCGCTCGTCGGCTCGTCGAGGATCAGCAGCTCGGGTCGGGACATGAGGGCGGCCACGAGCACGACCTTCTGACGGTTCCCCTTCGAATAGGCCCGCACCTTCTTGGAGGGGTCGAGCTCGAAACGGGCGATCAGCTCGTCGCGGTACGCGCCGTCGACCCGACCCTGGACGCGTCCGAGGAGGTGCAGCGTCTCCAGCCCGGTCAAGCCCGGCCACAGGTTCGCCTCCCCGGCCACGTACGTCAGCCGTCGGTGCACCTCGACGCAGCGGCGTTGGCAGTCGAGCCCGAAGATCTCCCCTCGGCCCGCCGTCGGTCGGATCAGGCCGAGCAGCAACCGGATCGTCGTCGTCTTCCCCGACCCGTTCGGGCCCAGGTATCCGAAGACCTCGCCGGCGTCCACCTCCAGATCGAGATCGGCCAACGCTTCCAGGGCGCCGTAGCGCTTCGAGAGGTGCTCGGTACGAATGGCGCTCGTCCCCACGGATCAGCCCTCCACCTCTCAGTCCGTCCACCGCCACCCGGCGATCTCCGGTGGGTCCTCCCCGTGTTCGCGCCCGTAGCGGCGGGCTTCCAGGCGGGCGTCCACCATCCTCTGCCGCAGGGTGGCCGCCGCCGGTTCCAGGCCCGGCACCCGGTCGAGCACGTCGATCACGAGCCTGAACCGGTCGAGGTCGTTCAGCATCACCATGTCGAAGGGCGTGGTGGTTGTCCCTTCCTCCTTGAAGCCGCGGACGTGGAGGTTGTCGTGATTCCTCCGACGGTAGGTCAGGCGGTGGATCAGAAGCGGATAGCCGTGGTAGGCGAAGATCACGGGCCGGTCGGTCGTGAAGAGACTGTCGAACTCCCGATCGGAGAGACCGTGGGGATGCTCGGTCTCGGGCTCGAGCCGCATCAGGTCGACGACGTTCACCACCCGCACCTTCAGGTCGGGCAGGTTCTCGCGCAGGATCCTCACCGCCGCCAGCGTCTCGAGGGTGGGGACGTCGCCGCAGCAGGCCATGACCACCTCGGGCACCGCCCCCTCGTCGCTCGAGGCGAAGGCCCAGATCCCGAGACCGCGGGTGCAATGGTCGATTGCCTCGTCCATGGTCAGCCAGTCGTGCTGGGGCTGCTTGCCGGCCACGATGACGTTGACATAGTCCACGCTCCGCAGGCAGTGGTCGGCCACCGACAGAAGGCAATTGGTGTCGGGCGGGAAGTACACCCGGACGATCTCGGCCTTCTTGTTGACGACGTGGTCGATGAAGCCGGGGTCCTGGTGGGAGAACCCGTTGTGGTCCTGGCGCCAGACATGGCTCGACAGGAGGTAGTTGAGCGATGCGACCGGCCAGCGCCAGGGGATCTCGGCACACACCTTCAGCCACTTCGCGTGCTGGTTGAACATCGAGTCGACGATGTGGATGAAGGCCTCGTAGCAGTTGAAGAGGCCATGACGCCCGGTGAGCAGGTATCCCTCGAGCCACCCCTGGCACTGGTGCTCGGAGAGCGTCTCCATCACCCGGCCCTCGCGGGCCAGGTGGTCGTCGTCGGGGCGCAGCTCGGCGTCCCACGTCCGGTCGGTGACCTCGAAGACGTCCTGCAGGCGATTGGAGGCGGTCTCGTCCGGCCCGAAGAGACGGAAGGTGGACATGTTCGCCCCCATCACGTCCCGGAGGAAGCCGCCGAGGACCTTGGTCGCCTCCCGCATCACCGTCCCCGGGCTCGTCACGGTGACGGCGTAGTCACGGAATTCGGGCAGCTCCAGATCGACGCGGAGCAGCCCCCCGTTGGTATGCGGGTTGGCGCTCATCCGCCTGTCCCCCGACGGGGCGGCGCGCCGGACCTCGTCCACCGGCCGACCCTCCTCGTCGAAGAGCTCGTCGGGGCGGTAGCTCCGCAGCCACCCCTCCAGCTGAGCCAGGTGGGCGGGATTGGTGCGCACCTCTCCGAGCGGAAGCTGATGAGCCCGGAACGTCCCCTCGATCGCGATCCCGTCCACCGTCTTCGGCCCCGTCCATCCCTTCGGGGTCCGCAGGATGAGCATCGGCCACCGCGGGCGCTCGTTCGTCCGACCGGATCGGGCCCAATCCTGGATCTCGGCGATCTCGGCACAGACGTCGTCGAGGGCGGCGGCCATGCGGGGGTGGACCTCCGCCATTGCCTCACCGTCGAAACCGCCCTCCACCACCACCGGCCGGTACCCGTAGCCCGTGAACAGGGCCAGCAACTCGGTTGTCGGTATCCGGGCCAGCACGGTCGGCGCGGCGATCTTGTACCCGTTCAGGTGCAAGATAGGCAGGACGACACCGTCGCGCCGGGGGTCGAGGAATTTGTTCGAGTGCCACCCTGTGGCAGCTGGACCCGTCTCGGCCTCACCGTCGCCGACGACGCACGCGGCCACCAGATCGGGGTTGTCGAAGACGGCCCCGAAAGCGTGGGAGAGCGAGTAGCCGAGCTCGCCGCCTTCGTGGATCGATCCGGGCGTCTCCGGGCTGCAGTGGCTCGGGATCCCACCGGGAAAGGAGAACTGGCGAAAGAGGCGACCCATCCCTTCGCCGTCCATCGACACATGGGGGTAGCGCTCGCTGTACGTGCCCTCGAGCCAGGTGTTGGCCACGACGGCGGGACCTCCGTGACCGGGGCCGCACACGAAGATGGCGTTCAGATCACGCGCCTTGATGACCCGGCTCAGATGCGCGTAGAGGAAGTTGAGCCCGGGACTCGTCCCCCAGTGACCGAGAAGGCGGGGTTTGATGTCCTCCGGCACGAGGGGTCGGCGCAGCAGCGCGTTGTCCATCAGGTAGATCTGTCCCGCCGTCAGGTAATTGGCGGCCCGGACGTAGGCGTCGAGTGCATCGAGCTCGCTCCGGCCCGGCTGGGTCGGGGACCTGGATCCGTCGGTCATCTGCCTCTCCTCCGCCGCGTCCCGAGACCGGCTCCCACCGGTCTCCCGGTCCGACCTCCTCGATCTGGCAGTGTGTTCCCGTGCGCGTCCTGGTGGTCAACGCCGGTTCGAGCAGCCTGAAGCTCCGACTGCTCGACGACGCTGATCGCCTTCTGGCGTCGAGAGATCTTCCCAGTCTGGGGGCGACGGAGCTGGGCACTGCGCTCGACGCCTTCCTCGACGAGAGCCCCGGGGCCGACGCCGCCGGACACCGGGTCGTCCACGGAGGGGCGCTCTTCCAGCACCCGGTCGTCCTCGACGCGGCGGTCGACGAGTCCTTGGAGAGGCTGACGGCGCTGGCCCCTCTGCACAATCCCCCGAGCCTGGCGGCGATCGACGCCCTCCGCTCGTTGCTGCCCGATCTGCCTCAGGTCGCCTGTTTCGACACCACCTTCCACGCCGCCATGCCGGCCAAAGCGGCCACCTACGCCGTCCCCCGGACGTGGCGCCAGACCTGGGGCGTCCGCCGCTACGGCTTCCACGGCCTCAGCCACGCCTGGGCGACGAGGCGGGCGGCGGAGCTCATGGGCATCGCGCCGTCGCGGCTCCGGCTGGTCACGGCCCACCTCGGGGCGGGCGCCTCGCTGGCGGCGGTGGACGGCGGGATCTCCGTCGACACGACCATGGGATTCACCCCCATGGAGGGCCTCGTCATGGCCACACGCTCGGGGACTGTCGACCCCGGGCTCATCCTGTGGATACAGAAGAATGCCGGCCTCTCGGCCCCCGCCGTCGAACAGGCCCTGGAACACGAGTCGGGACTGCTCGGGTTGTCGGGGCGTTCCGGAGACCTGCGCCAGGTGATCGACGCCGCCGACCGGGGCGACGAGGCCTCGCAGCTCGCCTACGACGTCTACGTCTACCGCATCCAGACGTCCGTGGCCGCCATGACGGCGGCACTCGGCGGTCTTCACGGTCTCGTCTTCACCGGCGGGGCAGGCGAGTCGTCGGCCCGACTGCGCACCGACGTCTGCGCCGGTCTCGGCTTCCTGGGACTGACCCTGGAGGACGCCGCGAATCACGACCTCGACGGTGACGGCAGCGTCTCCGGGCCGGGGGTGGCGCCCACGGTTCTCGTCGTTCACGCCCGGGAGGACCTCGAGATCGCTCGTCACGTGCGGGATTTGCTCGCATAGTCGGCACCCACTCGACCCGACCGCGGTCTTGACGGCGCGCTCCGACCCCGGGCTACATGCGGGCTTGGAGGAAGTTCGTTCCTTCACCCGACAGGTCCGCGAGCGGTGCTCGGCGTCCCGCCATGACGAAGATCAGCGATGCCAGCGGGCCCGTGACGGAAGGACCGTCCCCCGCCGACCAGTCGGAGTCCGTCGCCGACAGGCGCAGACCGGCAATGCGCTTCTTGGCGCCGAGCGGAAACCCGACACCCTTCACCGCGTCCGCCACCGCCACCAACGTGGCCTCGGGCACGTTGCGCGTCATCCCGGTCGGGCGGCGGATGTCCCCGCAATGGCACACGAGGTCGGTGAGCATCACCTCGGGCTTCGCCCCCGGCGGCGTCCGTCGCGTCCCGATCGTCTTCCTGAACTGCCCCAGAAGCTCCTCGGGGGGCGCCGCTCCGAGCGCCCGGCCTTCACGGGCCATGGTCCGGTTGAAGTTCATGCCGTTCTTGAGCATCCCCACCAGGAAAGGGCCCGCCTTCACGTCCGCCCCGCCAACCAGGTGGCCCACGACGTGCCGAACCTTCCACTCGTCGCACAACGACTGTGTGTCCCACTGGCTGTCGTCGAGCGTCGCCAGGTCGTCAGCCAGTGCCGTGCGCTCCTCGTCGATCGCCTGCCACGTGTCCATCACCATCTCCGACTACCCCTGGCTGAACGACAGCTTGTCGGCCTCCCAGAACGAACGCAGCGCCAGGAGCTTCCCGGCGTCGTTCACCTTGTAGATGTTCACGATCGGGACGATCCCGACCTGGTTGCCGGGCAGCGTGATCCGGATCTGACCGACGTTGGCCACCTCGGACCCGCACTCATAGGAGTCGCGGATGGTGAACTCGATCTTCTCGCTCATGGCGATGACGTTGTCGTAGAAGGCGGTGATGGCCTCCTTGCCGCGGTGCCCCTTGGCCTCGGGATCGAACGCCGACGGGCCCACGGGATCCTCGACCACGGCGTCGTCGGCGAAGAGCGCCAGCCACCCGTCGCGGTCACCGGCCTCGGTCAGAGCCATCGACTGCTTGGCGGCGTCACGGGCTGCACCCATCTTGGGTCCCCTTTCTGGGCCGTCACCCGGCGGCGCGGGTCCCGGCGATGACGGTGTCGGCGAACCGCCGCAGGTTATCGATCTTGGCCGCGAGGGGCTCGACGTCGGCCCCCACTGTGTAGGGCCAGCGGAACCCCACGATCACGTCGGAGACACCCTGGTCCTCGAGGCGGCGCACCCCGTCGACGCTGTAGGCGTCGAGGGAGATCACGTGTACCTCGAACGGCTCGTCCTGGCGCCCGGCCTCGGCCCGCAGCTGTCCCAGGCGCTCGAGCAGCCCCGGCAACGCCTCGGGGTCGCCGCCCCCGTGCATCCAGCCGTCCCCGCTGTAGGCGGCACGGCGCAATGCGGGCTCGCCGTGGCCGCCGATCAGGATGGGGACGGGCTCGGTGGGGACGGGCGCCATCTTCACGGCGGGCACGTCGTAGACCTTCCCGTGGAACTCGGCGTAGCCCCCGGCCAGGAGGCCCCGGATGACGGCGATCGACTCGTCCATCCGTCCGCCCCGCCCTTCCCAGGGCACGTCGAGCAGCGCGTAGTCCTCTGGCCACGGGCTCGTCCCCACCCCCAGGCCGAGCCGGTTGCCGGTGAGCACGGCGACCGACGCCACCTGCTTGGCCACCAGCACGGGGTGGCGGATCGGGAGCTTGATCACGAAGGTGACGAAGCGGATGGTGCTCGTCACCGCGCCCAGAGCGGGGATGAGGGTGAAGGGCTCGAGGAAGGGCTTGTCCTCCAGGAATGCGCGTGTCCCGTCGGGATTGAACGGGTAGGTGGCGTCGGAGTGCTCGGGGTAGGCGATCGAGTCGGGGACGATGAACGAGTCGTAGCCCGCCTCCTCCGCCGCGCGCGCCAGGGGCAGGTAGAACGACGGGTCGGTCATCGACTCGGCGTAGCTGAAGCGCACGGTCCCTCCCCCCGAGCGCTTTCGGCGCTCAGGCGTTCGGCGTCTCGCCCGAGGCGGCCGCCTTGCGCATCTGCTCGATCCTGTCGATCATCCCCATCCGCTCCACCCCGACCTCGTCGAAGCGGTCGGCGATCTCCTGCGGCGTCCAACGCCCCTCGGTCGTCATCTCCCGCACCTCGACCGGCTGGTTCCACACGGCTATGCGCGGACCGACGGCCGTGTACACCTGGCCGGTCACATCCTTGGCCTGGTCGGAGAGCAGGTAGACGACCAGGGGAGCGATGTCCTCGGGGTCCCCGTTCTCGGCCAGCCCCGACGGCACGTTGGCCGACATCCGCGTGCGGGCGATGGGGGCGATGGCGTTGGCCCGCACCCCGTAGCGGTGCAGCCCCACGGCGGCCGACCGCACCAACGACACGATCCCGCCCTTGGCGGCGGAGTAGTTGGCCTGGGCCACGCTGCCCACGTAGGCGCCCGACGTGAACCCGATCAGCGAACCCGACTCCTGCTTGCGCATGATCGCCGCCGAGTGACGGAAGACGGTGAAGTGCCCCTTCAGGTGCGTGGCGATCACGGCGTCCCACTCGTCCTCGGACATGTTGAAGAGCATCCGCTCACGCAGGATCCCGGCCACGGCCACCACGCCGTCGATCCGTCCCCAGCGCTCGACGGCAGTGTTCACGATCCGCTCGCCCCCGGCCATCGTGCTCACGTCCTCGGCCACGGCCACGGCTTCGCCGCCGGCCGCCTCGATCTCCTTCACGACGGCCTCGGCCACGGCGCTCGTCGGGTCCTCACCGGCGAGGCCGACGCCGATGTCGGCCACCACGACCTTGGCCCCCTCCGCCGCGCACGCCAGCGCGCAGGCGCGGCCGATGCCGCCCCCCGCTCCGGTGATGACCACGGCCTTGCCGTCGAGGAACCCTGCCACCTTGCATCCTCCGGTGTTCGCTCGGAACTGCCTGCCCGGACGCCGGCGACGTCGTCACCTGTCGCGACGCGTCGGGCGGGGCAGACGGCTTGACGCCTGCGAGAACACGTTCTAGCGTCGGTCGGCAGTCGAGCGCCAGTCCGGTGCTCCTGAGCCGGGTCGGACCGTCGGGCGACGTCGTCGGGTCCCGGCCACGCGAGGGGGAGACACAGGTGGCCGACTTCGGATTCTGGGCCATGGCGCAAGAGGAACCGGAGCACCTCGCCCTCGTCGGCCCCGACGGCACCGAGCTCAAGGCGGGCGAGCTTCTGGGCCGGGCCAACCAGGTCGTCCACGGCCTGCGCGCCCTCGGACTGCGACCGGGCGACACCATCGCGACGGTCCTGCCCAACTCGGTCGAGGTCTTCGAGATCTACCTCGCCGCCCTCCAGGCGGGCTGGTACATCGTGCCCATCAACCACCACCTGGTGGCGCCCGAGATCGCCTACATCCTCACCGACTCCGAGGCCCAGGTCTTCATCGGCCACGAGCGCTTCGCCGAAGCGTGCCTGCAGGCGGCCGAGGAGGCCGAGATCCCGGCCAGCCGCTGCCTGGCCGTCGGGTCGATCGGCGGCTTCGCCTCCTACGCCGAGATGCGCGACAACCAGAAGACGGACCTTCCCGCCGACCGCAGCCTGGGCGACACCATGAACTACACCTCGGGCACCACCGGCAATCCCAAGGGGGTCCGCCGGGCGCTCTCGGGGGCCGATCCCGACGAGATGGCCGTCACCCTGGGCGGGCTCCTGCTGCTCTTCGGTATCCAGTCACGCGACGACAACGTCCACATCGTCGGCTCCCCGCTCTACCACACCGCCGTCCTGCGCTTCTCGGGGGCGGCCATCCACATGGGCCACACCGTCGTCCTCATGGACAAGTGGACGGGCGAGGCCATGCTCGAGCTCATCGAGCGCTACCGCGTCACCCACTCCCACATGGTCCCCACCCAATTCCACCGTCTCCTGGCCCTCCCCGAGGAGACGCGCACCAAGTACGACCTGTCGTCGCTGCGCCACATGATCCACGCCGCGGCCCCCTGCCCCATCGACACCAAGCACGCCATGATCGCCTGGTGGGGTCCCGTCATCGACGAGTACTACGCCGCCTCCGAGGGCGGCGGCACCATCGTCACCACCGAGGAGTGGCTGACCAAGCCGGGGACGGTGGGAAAGCCCTGGCCCATCTCCGAGATCGCCATCTTCGACGACGAGGGCAACCGCCTGGAGGCGAACCAGATCGGCACCGTCTACATGGCCATGTCGGGTGGTGCGAACTTCGAGTACCACAAGGACAAAGAGAAGACCGAGAAGAACCGGATCGGCAAGTTCTTCACCGTCGGCGACGTCGGCTACCTCGACGACGACGGTTTCCTGTTCCTCTCCGACCGCAAGATCGACATGATCATCTCCGGTGGCGCCAACATCTACCCGGCCGAGATCGAGAACGTCCTGCTCTCGCACCCCAAGGTGGTCGACGCCGCGGTCTTCGGCATCCCCGACGACGACTGGGGCGAGCAGGTGAAGGCCGTCGTCGAGCCCGTCGACGGCGTCGAGGGCTCACCGGAGTTGGCGGCCGAGATCCTGGCCTGGTGCGAGGGCCGTCTGGCCAAGTTCAAGACCCCCAAGACGATCGACTTCACCCACGACATGCCCCGGGACCCCAACGGCAAGCTCTACAAGCGCAAGCTCCGCGACCCCTACTGGGAAGGACGCGAGCGCGCCGTCTGAGCGTCGGGGAGCACACGCTCCCCGTCCGCCGCCGTCCCCGGCGGTTGGTACCCTCTGACCGTGGGCCGACCGACGACCGACACAGCTGATCCGAACGCAGCTCTGTCGGTCCGCACCATCGAGTCGACCGAGATCGACGGATGGATCCGGTGCATGGCCACCGGCTTTCTCTCGCACCCGGCCGACGGCGAGGGCGAGTACCGCCTGGGCGACATGGACCTGAGCCGCACGTGGGCGGCCTTCGACGGCGCCACCGTGGTGGGGACACTGCGGTCCTTCGCCACTCCCCTCACCGTGCCGGGGCCGGCCGAGGTGCCGTCGGCCGCCCTCACCAACGTCACCGTGGCCCCCACCCACCGGCGCCGCGGCCTTCTCACCCGGATGATCACCGGCGACCTCCGGGCGTCGGCCGAGCGGGGCGAGCCGGTGGGGATCCTCATCGCCTCGGAGTACCCCATCTACGGCCAGTTCGGGTACGGCGCCGCCGTCGACGCCGCCACCTACACCGTCGACACCCGCACGGCGCGATTCCGCCGACCCGGTACCGGTTCCGTCGAGCTCGTCGATCTGGCCACCCTCCGACTCGTCGCCCCCCCCGTCTACGAGCGCGTCCGCGCCGCACAACCGGGCGCCATCGGACGCGACGCGTGGTGGTGGGACCGGACCCTGCACCAGGTCGAGGTGCCCGGCACCACACCGGTGAAGGGCTACCAGGCGATCTACCGGGCTCCGGACGGCGAGATCGAGGGCTACGTGCGTTACACGGCGACGCAGGAGTGGGACCACATGCGGCCCAAGGGCACCGTCTCCGTCATCGAGCTCGTCACGGCCACACCGGACGCGTGCCTCCGGCTGTGGCGCTACTGCTGCGAGGTCGACCTGACCACAAGGGTCCAGGCCGGGGACAGGCCCATCGACGAATCCCTCGTCTGGTTGCTCGTCGACGGCCGGTCGCTGCGACAGACGGGGCGCTTCGACTTCATCTGGGTGCGCGTGCTCGATGTGGCCGCCGCCCTGTCGGGGCGGCGCTACGCCACCGACGGTCGCCTCGTGATCGAGGTCATCGACCCCTTGGGAATCGCCGGGGGCCGGTTCGCCCTGGAAGGAGGAGCCACGGGGGCCACCTGTGTGTCGACCGGCGCCAGCGCCGATCTGACCTTCCCCGTCGACGCCCTCGGCTCGGTCTACCTGGGAGGCATGTCGGTGCTCGCCCTGGCCGCCGCCGGTCGCGTCGACGAGCACGCCAGCGGGGCGCTCATGCGAGCCGACGCCATGTTCCGCTCGGCCGTCACCCCCTGGTGCTCAACCTGGTTCTGACCGAACCTCCCTCGTTCGACAACACCGGGGCACCGGGCTACAGGCGCATCCTCCGGTGGCCGACACATCCCGTGGGTGGCGGGTGGAAGGGAGGTCCCCGTGAGACAGACGTTCCGAGGCGGCCACCATCACCGAAACGGCCGGCATCACCGAAACGGCCGGCATCACCGAAACGGCTCCGATCAAAGCGGGTTCTCGTCCGCCGTCGGCCTGGTGGCCATGGGCGTGAGCCTGTTCCTGGTGGCTCTTCTGCTTGTGTTCAGCCTCAACGGCTTCAGCGGGAGTAGTGGAAGCAGCGGGAGCGGGAGTCCCAGCGGCGGTGGCGGGACATCGGCGACACCGTCGATCCTCAGCCACTCCTCGGCCGAGACCCAGATCAAGCTCTGTTCGGAAGGTCGAGATTCGACGTACGGCGATCCGCCCACGCCGGCGCAGCAGTCCCAGTGCGTCCGCCAGCTCCTCGGCGGGATCGGCGGCATCGGCTCCGACGCCGGCCCGTGACGTTCAGACCCCGAAGCGGGCGACGCTGAACGGACGGAGCTCATCGGCCACCGACCCACCCAGGAGAGTCCGCGCCACCAGGGCGGCGCTGTAGGGCCCGAGCAGGAGACCGTCCGTCCCGTGGCCCGTCACCAGGTGCACGTTGTCCCACCCGGGCACGGGGCCGAGTACGGGGAGATCATCGGCCGACACCGGCCGCAGACCCACCCGGACGTCCACGACGCTGGCGTCGGCCAGTCCGGGGGCGATGGCCAGGCAGGCGCGCAGCAGCTGCTCGAGGCCGGCGATCGTCGGGCGGGTGTCGAACCCGGCGTCGAATTCGTAGGTCCCGCCACAGACCACCCGGCCGTCGGGCCACGCCACCAGATAGTGGTTGAACACCGGTTCGACGATCGGCCACCGGCCGCTGGCGACGGCGACGGCACCGTCGGTCGGCGGCAGCTGCATGTGGACGATCTGACCCTTGACCGGGTGCACCGGGAGCGGCACGCCGAGTTGGCTCCCGAACATCTGTGACCACGCCCCGGCGGCGATGGCCACGGCTCCGCACGACGAGAGGTCCACCGTCGCTGTCGATCCCGACGACCCGACCGTCGCGCACGCGGAGTGCGCTGGCGTTCGCCTCCATGCGGCGCACTCCCCGCCGTTCGGCCCCGTGGAGCAACGCCGCCGTCATCTGGCGTCCGTCCACCCGGGCGGCGGCAGGGTTGTGCAGCGCGCGGCGGACCTCGCCGAGAGGGGGGAACAGGGCGCGGGCCTCGTCGGAGGTCACCTCGGTGACGGTGGCGGGCGACCGCCCGAGGGCCAGGTCGGCACATGTGGCGAACCAGTCGTCCACGTCCGCGTCAACGGCCACCAGGAGCAGCCCGCACTCGGCGAAGCCCGTGTCGGGCGCTCCCTCCTCGGCCAGTCGACTCACGAGCGTCCGGTAGTGGCCGGCGGCGGCCCGGCCGAAGGAGAACCATCCGTCGTCGGGCTTCCACGTCGTCTCGGGTGACAGGATGCCGGCCCCGGCGTCGCTGGCCCGGCCGGGGTGGTGGCCGTCGACCAGGACGACATCGGCCCCCGAGGTGGCGAGCTCGTAGGCCAGGGCGGTGCCCACCAGGCCCCCGCCCACGATGGCGACGTCGCAGGCGCGCTCGCTCACCGGTCGTCGGGCGACTTCATGTCGGAGATTCGTCGCCGATCTCGACGGCCATACCGGTGGCGGCCGACCGGTACGCCGCCTCCACCAGGCTGTGGGCGCGCAGGGCGTCGTCGAAGCCGGGCACCGCCGTCCCACCCTGGCGGACCGCGCCGCACCCAGTTGCGGTCGGCCGGGTAGGTGTAGAAGACGAAATCACGCCGGCCGAGACCGAGAGCGGCGAAGTGCTCCTCTCGCATCACGGCCAGATCGAGGCGGTGGGCTTCCGTGTCGGGTTGCTGCACGAGATAGCCGTCCTCGGCGGCGCCGACGATGAAGTCGGTCGTCGCCTCCACGGCGCCGCGTTCGAAGAAGACCTCGAACCGGCGTTCCTCGCGTCCGCGCACGCCGTTGAAGATGGTGAGGATGGTCCCGACGACACCCGACTCGTGCTCGACCGTCACGGCGGCGACGTCCTCCACGTCGTAACCGAAGACGGCCCGGCTGCGGGCGTAGACCCGCACCGCCGGCCCGAACAGCCAGGAGACGATGTCGGCGCTGTGGATGGAATGCTCGAGCAGCGCCCCTCCCCCGCCTGCGCCCGGTCCGAGCGCCAGGAGCTGTGACCGGGCACGACGTCACCCGTCGGCCAGTACTGGTCGTCGCGCAGCGTGTAGCCCATGGGCCGGCCGAGCTCGCCCGTCTCGACCGTCCGGTGCAGTCGATTCATGATCGGGTGGAACCGGGAATGGAATCCGACCTGGGCCGTCACCCCCGAGGACATCACGGCCGCACACATGGTCCGCACGTCGCCGAAGGTCGGTGCCAGCGGCTTCTCGCAGAAGAGGGGCTTCCCCACCTCCAAGACGGCGCGCACCAGGTCGAGATGGGTGGCCGTGGGCGACGTGATCATGATGGCATCGACGGCGGGGTCGGAGATCACGTCCAAGGCGTCGACGCTCATCCGGCCGAACGGGCAATTGCGCTGGACGGCGTCGCGGGCGTCGGCCGAGGGATCGGCGGCGGCGACGGCGACGATCTCGCCGTCCTCGGCCAGCTTGCGCAGTCCGTCGGCGTGGACCTGCCCGATCATCCCGCACCCGACCAGCCCGATCGCCGAGCGGTTCGTCCGCCACCGTCACCCTCCCCTCGCCCAACCGGATGGCGAATGTCTAGCCGCGCCGCCGGCCGCTACGGGTTCCGACGGGCGGACATCCGTTCCACCTGGGCGCGGATCGACGCCGTGGTGTCCGCCGACGACCACATCGCCGCCACCGCGGAATCGACGGTCGGCGCATCGGCGGCGATGCGCTCGAGAGACGGGCGCCGCAACTGGCCCTTGGCCAGCCGGAAGGCGGCCGGGGCCACGGCGCCGAGCTCGCCCGCCATCTCCAGGGCCCGGTCGAGCAGGTCGTCGGCGGCGGTGATCTCGTGCGCCAACCCGACGGACACGGCCTCGTCCGACCCGTAGAGTTTCCCGGTCAGGACCACCTCCTCGGTCCGGTCGCCACACGCCCAGCGGAGGATCTCCAGGGCCGCCACCGGGAAAGGCACGCCGACGAGGAGCTCCGACGCACCGATGCGCCCTCCCTCGACCAGGATCCGTCGATCGCCGGCACAGGCCAGGATGCACCCGCCGGCGACGGCCGGACCGTTCACGGCGGCGACCACCGGGAGCGGGAAGGAGAACAGCCGCACGAAGGCGGCGATCAACGCCGGCATCATGGTCTCGAGGTACTCGGCGCCACCGTCGAGCACCTTCTGCAGGTCCACGCCGGCCGAGAAGACCCGACCGACAGCCGTCAGGACGACGGCCCGGGCATCGGACTCCTCGATGGCGTCGAGACAGGCGACGAGATCGCCCAGAAGGACGTCGTCAAGGGCGTGCACCTTGCCGTGGTCGAGGCGCAGGACCGCCACGGCTCCGTGGCGCTCGACAGCGGTCACGCGGCAGCGCCGGACAAGGTCATGAGGGTCAGGCTACAAAAGACAGCGCCCTAGTAGCTCCCCGTCGTCATGGAGCCACGGATGGCCAGACTGGTCACTCCGCTGGTGTTCCCACAATTGCCGGGGGTGGTGCCCGTGATGACGGCCAACGTCTTCATGGTGGTGATGGACTGCGTCGTCGCAAACGGGGAATACGAACCGGCGACCGTGCCGGCGTTGAACAGGAGGTTGACATAGGGCGGGTCGGCCGTGTTGCTCTCTGTCAGCGACGGGTAGTTGGGCCGGCTGACCGAGATGCTGGTGGGATGCCACTTGATGACCTCGACGAACCCGGCCGTCGTGAAGGGGAAGGTCCCGCCACCGGCGAAGGCGGTCAGGCAATTGTTGGCTCCCGCCCCGGCGATGACCCCCTTGCCCGTGACGATCCCCTTGGCCGGTGTGGGCGCTCCGCCGGTGCAGGTCTTGGCCACGGCGGAGAGGGTGACCAGCTCGGACGTCGCCACGCCGCCGTTGACCAGGGCGGGGTGGAACGTCAGTTTGCCGGTCCAGTGGCCTGCACAGGTTGTGACGCCGATGCCCAGCGGATCGGAACGAGCGAGGAGACGGGCGCTGGCAACGCCGACCGGGATCACCAGAAGCGACACCACCACTGCCGCCATCACCGCAACGGTTCTGCGCATCATGTGACTCCCCCTCGTTGTCTCCCCGCGGCACCACCGACAAGCTCCCCGGATTCTTTACCCTTCGTCGTGACCCGTCAAGCGCGTTGCCATGACGAATGGGGCATGTCAATGCACACACCATGTATGTAGCGCCCTGAGTCTCCTACGTCAGCGCGTCGACGACGAGCGAGGCGGTCTCGGCCGCGGTCAGCGCGGTAGTGTCGATGACCAGATCGGCGCTGGTCGTCATCCAGGCTCGTGCCGAGGTATAGGTGTCGAGGTGATCGAGACGCCATTGCACGGCACCACGGTCGCCGTCGGCCATGATCCGTGAGCGCAGAGTGACATCATCGGCGTCGAGAACGATGTGGAACACCTCCAGCCCGTGATCGGCGAATCCCCTCCGGAGCTCGTCCCAGTACTGTTCGACGAGCACCGTCTGCATGGCGAGCAGGTTGTCGCCCGTCAGGAGGGCCATCTCGTGCGCCACCCGCGGCACCAGTGTGCGCCACGGTGGGAGGTCCTGGAAGTCGTCACAGGGCACGTCGCCGAGATTCGCCCGGAGCATGTATCCGACCCACTCGGGATCGAAAAGACGCCACGCCGGTGCCTGCTCTCGGATGAGGGTCGCCGCTGTCGTCTTGCCCACGCCGAACGTGCCATTGATCCAGAGGACCACGGGGCCAACGTACTGGGCCCAACGTACCGGAACGGCGGCGGCCGACCGGGCCGGCTACGCGCGTGGACGTCGCTTCTCGGGGTCGTAGATGGCCAGGGGAGCGACGGTGGCCGGCACCGTGCCGGCGCCGAGCTCCACGTCGACCCGCTGGCCGTCGTGCGCCACGGCGGTATCGAGGATCGCCAGCGCGATCAGACCGAAGCGGGGGCTCGCCGCTGGACTGGTGAGCGTGCCGACCGCCTCACCCTCGCGTGTCACCCGCACCCCGTAGTCAGGAAGCTCGTCACCCTCCATCCGCAGTGTCTTGAGGCGTCGGGGTGGATCGGCACTGACGGCCCTGAGGGCGTCGCTGCCGCGGAATTCCACGGCGCCCAGGGCCACGAATCGGTCGAAGGACAGATCGTAGGGAGTGCGCTCATGGGCGCTGTAGTCGTAGTCGAGGACCACGAGCCCAGCCTCGACCCGCAGGCTCTCGAGGACGCCCACCCCGAACGGACGGGCGGACATCTGGGACACCACGACGTCCCAGAGGTCGGCCGCGTGCTCGGGACGGCAGAAGAGTTCGTAGCCGAGCTCACCGCCGTACCCGGTGCGCGAGACGACGCACGGGACGCCCCCGACCTTCGTCGGCTCGGGGATGAAGCGGAAGTACGGAAGGGTCGAGATGTCGGCCTCGCACAGCGGACCGAGCGCCTGGCGGGCACGCGGTCCCTGCAACCCCAGGTGGGGCATGGTGAGCGTGACCGCCTCCACCGCGACTTCGAGCCCGCTGGCGACCTCGGCGAAGTCCTCACCATGGGCCGAACCGTTGGTCATGACCCAGACACGATCGGCCAGGCGGTACACGGTGCCGTCGTCGATCATCAGACCGTCGGCGTCGCAGAAAGCGCCGTAGCGGACCTGTCCGACATCGAGCCCGAGGACGTTGCTCGTGTGCAGTCGTTGCACCGCTGCGAGTGCGCCGGGACCGCGGAACTCCCATTTGTTGAGCGGTGAGACATCCCAGACGCCGAGGTCGTCGCGCACGCCGTGATACTCGGCATCGGCATCTCCGAAGCCCTCGGTCCAGTACCAGCCCCCCTCCTCCATGAAGCTGGCACCCCGGGCGGCGGCGGCCTCGTAGAAGGGGCTGCGCATCAGCTCGGTCGCCATGTCCGCACCTTAGATCCCCACCCGGATGGCGAGCCACCGACCACCTCCGTCTCATCGGTGGTCCGCGAGATAACGTGCCGCCGAGGATCGACGGGCCGAACGACGGTCGAGGACGGGGGTTGGTCATGGGCCGTGGCGGAACAAGGGTGCCGCCCCGGGGCACGGGGCTGGTGGGGCTCGCGCTGGTGGCGGCCGTCCTGTCGTCCTGCTCGTCCTCCCCGGCGCCCACGGCATCCGGGCGTGTCCTGCTGGTGGGCACCTACAAAGGAGTGGCCGGAAAGTACTCGTCGATCCAAGCGGCTGTGAACGCAGCCCACCGTGGCGACTGGATCCTGGTGGCACCCGGCGATTACCACGAGCAGGACGACGTGAGCTCCCCTCCGACCACCACCCAGGCCGGCGACGGTGACATGGGTGGTGTGGTCATCTCCACCCCCGATCTCCACCTCCGGGGCATGAACCGCAACACCGTGATCGTCGACGGCACCAAGCCCGGCTCGCCGCCGTGCTCCTCGAGCGCATCGGACCAGGACTTCGGTCCCGTGGCCCCGGGCAGCGATTCCTCCGGCACGACGACGGGCACCAATGCCTACGGGACGTCCGAGCCGGCGGGCAAGGCTGACGGTCGCAACGGCATCGTCGTCTGGAAGGCCGACAACGTCGAGATCGACAACCTGACGGTCTGCAATTTTCTGACCGGGGCTGGAGACGCCGGGAACCAGATCTGGTGGAACGGCGGTGACGGGTCGGGGGAGATCGGGCTGACGCGTTACACCGGGACGTACCTGACCGCCACCTCGTCGTACTACTCACCGAATGCGGCGGGCGGCTACGGGGTGTTCTCGTCGAACTCCGCCGGGCCGGCGACCTGGAACCAGCTCTACGCCAACAATGAGAACGACTCCGGCATGTACGTGGGCGCCTGTCATCAGGTGTGCGACATCACCATCGACCACGCATGGATGGAGAACAACGCCCTCGGGTACTCGGGGACGAACTCCGGTGGGGCCGTCGTCATCGAGCACTCGCAATTCGACCGCAACCAGGACGGGGTGGACACCAACACCCAGGTGGCGGGCGATCCGCCACCGCCCCAGAACGGCGATTGCCCCGGACACGCCATCAGCCCCATCACCCACACCCGTTCGTGCTGGGTCTTCATGGACAACGACGTCCACAACAACAACAACCCCGACCCGCCGGCGGCGGGGTCGGCCGCGGCGGGACCCATCGGGACGGGCATGACCGTCTCGGGAGGCCGCAACGACACGGTCATGGACAACACCTTCGCCGACAACGGCGCCTGGGGCACGTTGTTCGTGCCCTACCCCGACACGGGGACACCGTCGCCGGGCGTCAGCTGCACGGGATCAGGTGGCCACCCCGACGGAGCTCTGGGGTGCGTCTACGACCCCGAAGGCGATGCGTTGCTCGACAATACGTACACCCACGACGGGTACTTCGGTAATCAGTCCAACAGCGACTTCGGCCAGATCACTTTGTCCGCCGCCGAGCCGCAGAACTGCTACGCCGGCAACCGGGATCCGGCCGGTTCGGCTCCGGCCGACCTGGAGCAGGTCCAGGCGAAGTGTGGGGCGCTCACCACGAGCTCGAATACCGGAGGTCCCCTGCTGGCCCAGGTCGAGTGCGACGCCGGTTTCCTGACGTGCTCCAGTACCGAGGTGTACCCGAAGCGGACGGGTACGACGTTGGCCAAGGTTCCGCGCGCCCTGCCCACCATGCCCGACCCCTGTGTCGGCGTGCCGGCCAACCCGTGGTGTCCGTCGGGAAGCTCGGGCTCGGCACTCGGTTCGTCCCGTCGTGGAACCGGCGCCGTCGCCACCGTCGCCATGAGGACCGCACAACCGAGAACGTCTAACCGACCCGGGCTGCCCGCACGGCGTCGACGAGCGACAACAGCGCCCGCACGTCGAACGGCTTGGTGAGGAACCCCACCACGCCGCGACCGAGGAGCTGGCGGACCTCCTGCGCAGCGGCACCACTCCCCACGACGGCCACGGGGATGGCGGCTGTGGCCGGGTCCTCGCCGAGCCGGTCGAGCACGGCCGTCCCCGGCATGTCGGGCAGGTGCAGGTCCACCAGGATCAGGTCGGGCAGGTGCTCCCGGGCCAACTCGATGCCGAGCCCGCCGTGCATGGCCGCCATGAGCTCCACTCCCTGACGCCGCGACAGCACGCGCTCGACGAGGTCGAGGTTGGCCCCGTCGTCCTCCATGAGCAGGACCCGGAAGGCCCCGCCGGCATCGGCGGCCCGGTCACCTTCGGACCACCCGCGGGCCAGGCCGGCAACAGGAAGCACGTCGGGTGCCTCGGTGGCGGTGGCCAGCTCGATGAAGAAGGTGCTGCCCACGTCGGGAACCGACTCGAAGCCGATCCGTCCGCCCATGCGCTGCACCAGATGCTGCGACAACGCCAGACCCACCCCCGTCCCTTCCACGTCCGACTGCTCGGCACCCACGCGATCGAAGGCGATGAAGACCCGATCAGCGTCATCGGCGGCGATGCCCCGACCGGTGTCGGCCACCACCAGGCGCACCCGGTCGGGGGAACCGACCTCGTAGGACACGTCCACCCGACCACCGGGGTGGTTGTACTTCACGGCGTTCGACAACAGGTTGAGCAGGACCTGCAGGAGGCGCTGGCGGTCGGCCTTGATCCGGACGGCGCTGCCGGGCTCGATGGCCACGTGTACGGTCACGTCGGCGCTGTCGGCCAGGTGTCGGGTCAGCTCCACGGCGTCGTTCACGATGTCAGGGACCGGTACCGCCGTCATCGTCAGCTCGAGATGACCCGACTCGATGCGGGCGATATCGAGGACCTCGTCGATGAGATCGAGCAGGTGCCGACCGGCCCGCAGGATGTGGTCGACCGCTTCGGACTGCCCGTCGGGGAGCTCGTCCATCTGCAGGAGCTGGGCAAAACCGAGAATGGAATTCAGTGGTGTCCGCAGCTCATGGCTCATCCGGGACAGGAACTCGCTCTTCGTCCGGCTGGCGCGTTCGGCTGCCTCGCGGGCATCGCGCAATCGTTGTTCGGACATGATCCTGGCCGACATGTCGCGCGACACGATCACGGCGCCGGCGAAGGCACCGCTCTCGTCGGTCAGGGCCTGACCACGACAGTCGAGCGTCACCCAGTGCCCGTCGGTGTGCTGCACCTGGAACCGCACCTGCACTCTGGATACCGCACCCTTCGCCATCTGGGCGAAAGCGGCGACGACATGCTCGATGTCGTCCGGGTGGACACGGGCCACCAGATCGGGCTGAGGAGCATCCCCGTAATGCCGCCCCAGGATGTCGTGATCGGCGGCGCTGACCCGCCGGACCGTCCCGTCGCCGTCGAGGAGGGTGATGATGTCGGGGCTGGCCTGAAGCACGGTCGCCAACAGGCGCTCGCGGCCGGCCAGGGTCCTCTCGGCTTCCGTGCGCGCCGTGATATCGGTGGCGATGCCCCCCATGCCGTAGGGGGCTCCGTCGCCGTCGAACAGCAGGAAGCGAGAGACCCTGAAGTCCCGCGCCCCCACCCTGGTGTTCATTCGCTCGTCGGTGACCTGGGGAACGCCCGTCTCCAGCAGCGTCCGTTCCTTCTCGGCGATCGCCGCCGCTTCGTCCGGCCAGCTCACGGTGGCAGTGGCTCCGAGGACGTCCTCGACCGGGATCCCCGTGATCCACGACCACTGTCGGTTGACGATCAGATAGCGACCCTGGAGATCCTTGACGAAGATCGACGACGGTGAGTACTCGAGAATGGCCCTTAGCCTGGCCTCGTCGTCGCGCAGACTTTCATCGGTCTCCCGGTCCCCGGTGACGTCGCGGGCGGCGCTGTACACCAACCCACGAGCCACGTCGGCCCTCAATGTCCATTCCAACGACCGCCAAGTCCCGTCCCGGCACCGGGACCGCGTCTGGATTCCCGAAACCTCGTCTCCCGACGCCATCGCCTCCTGGGCTTCCTGCACGATCACCAAGTCATCGGGATGGACCAGCGTGCGGAGACGCACCCCGGTCAGATCCCCGGTGTCGTATCCGAGCACCCGTGTCATCGATTCGTTGCACCAGACGATCGTCCCTTCGAGGTCGAGCATGCACAGGATCTGCGTGGAGAACTCGACCAGGGACGCCATGTGCCTGGCTCTCTCCGTCCGGTGTATCTGACCGTGGGTCGTCGTCATGGCTCCGATCCACCGTTCTTGGCCACCGATTCGATCACCCGCAGGAGCTCCCGGATGTCGATCGGCTTGGTCAGGTAGGCGGCGACGGGGGCCGCCTCGAGGTGTTCGATCCGTTCCGCCGTGGCATCGGCGCTCACCACCACCACGGGGATCGCCGTGGTCGTCGGATCGGCACGGAGTCGTCCGAGGACGTCGATCCCCGACATGTCGGGAAGATGGAGGTCGAGAAGGATCATGTCGGGCCTGTGGCGCCGCGCCAGCTCCAGGGCCAGGCCGCCCAGCGTGGCCGCCATCAGTTCGACCTCCTGGTAACGGGCCAGGATCTGCTCGACGAGAGCCAGGTTCGCCTGATTGTCCTCGACGTGGAGGATCCGCAGCGAACCCCGCAGCTCCGGCGTCTCTTGCGTGGTGGGGACGATCGACTCGAACCCGGCCGGCGCCTCGGTGAGGGGCAGGCGCACGACGAACGTGGAACCGACGGCCACCGTCGACTCCACCACGATCTCCCCCCCATGCCCTCCACCAGATGCTTCGACAACGTGAGGCCGACGCCCGTCCCCTCGACACCGCTGTGCTCGGCGCCGAGCCGGTCGAACGGTTCGAAGACACGGCCGATGTCCTCGGGGCGGATCCCGGGACCGGTGTCGGTGACGGAGATCTCGGCCCGCCCGTCGCCGGTCCGGGTCACCGAGATGTCGACCCGACCCGTCCGGGTGTTGTACTTCGTGGCGTTCGAGAGCAGGTTGAGCAGGACCTGGAGCAACCGCTGTCGATCGGCCAGGACATAGGTGTCCGCACCACACGACGTCGTGTGTACCGAGACGTCGACACCGCGGTGCTCGGCCAGGGGGCGGGCGAGATCGACGGCGTCACCGAGCACGTCGAGAACGAGGACGGGCTCGACCGACAGATCGAGGTGCCCCGACTCGATGCGGGCGATGTCCAGCACCTCGTCGATCAGGTTCAGAAGGTGCTTCCCCGCCCGCAGAATGTGCCCGACGGCCTGATCCTGTTGATCCGGCAGATCGTCCATCTCGAGCAGCTGGGCGAATCCCAGCACCGAATTGAGCGGCGTCCGCAGCTCGTGGCTCATCCGCGACAGGAACTCGCTCTTGGCCAGGCTGGCGCGTTCGGCCACCCCCACGGCCGTCAGGAGCTCGGCCTCGAAGACCAGATCCTCGGTGATGTCGCGTGACATCACCAGGGCACCGACGGCACGCCCGTCCTCCCCCAAGATCGACTGTCCACGCGAATCGAGAGTGACCCAGTGACCCTTGGCGTGGCGCACCCGGTAGCGGAGGTCGAGACACGTGCTCTCGAGGGTCAGGAGCTGCGCGTACTCGCGGTAGATGGTGGGAATGTCGTCGGGGTGCACGAGGGCCTCGAGCTCGTCGTGCACCGGATCATCGATCTCGTAACCGAGGATCCGGGACGACGCCTGGCTCACCTCGCGCACCTGTCCGGCGCGGTCCAGGATGGTCACGATGTCCGGCGAGGCTTGCACGATCGTCTCGAGCAGACGTTCCCGTTCGGACAGGGCGTCCTCGACCTCCGTCCGGTCGGTGACGTCGGTGGCGATGCCGGCCATGC
The DNA here is from genome assembly GCA_963848355.1 of uncultured Acidimicrobiaceae bacterium. Classification (GTDB taxonomy): domain Bacteria; phylum Actinomycetota; class Acidimicrobiia; order Acidimicrobiales; family UBA8190; genus CAWKDG01. The sequence continues at coordinate 2,007,970 of CAWKDG010000012.1, read as the reverse complement.
CCACGATCCGTCCGTCGATGTCACGGAGGGAGAACCGTGTCGTCATCATCGTGTGGGGGCCGTCGGCCAGCTCGACGACGACGTCCCGGGTCTCGGCTTCGCTGCCCCGCAGCACGGCCAGGTCGTCGTCCCGGCGTCCGGCGAAGTAGTCGGGCCAGATCTCCGCCGCCGTCCGGCCGAGGACGTCCTCGCGTCGCATCTCCAGACGTCCCAGGAACGCCTCGTTGACCAGGACGTAGCGTCCCTCGAGGTCTTTCACGAAGATCCCCGACGGCACGTGGTCCACGATGGCCTCGAGGCGGGCACGGCCGGATCGGACGGCGGCGCGCGCCAGATGGCGATCGGTGACGTCACGGGCGGCCCCGTAGGCCATGCCCGTGTTCACCGATCGGCGCGCCGTCCACTCCAGCCACCGCCACGTCCCGTCCTTGCGCCGCCACCGGCTCTCCGACACCGTTGCCGCCGGATCGGTCGGCCCCACCGCGATCATCGCCCGGACGCCGTCCCTGTCGTCCGGGTGGACGAGGTGGCCGAGCGGCATCTGCTCCAATTCCTCTTCCCCGTATCCGAGCGCGGCCGCCGTGGCGCCATTGGCCCAGACGAGCTGGCCGTCAGGACCGAACTCACAGAAGATCTCGGTGGACAGTCCGAGGAAGGCGGCGATGTCGTCGTCGGTCAGGACGGCCGCAGCCGGGCCCGGGGAGGGTCGCTCCACACCATGTCGTTCAGGGCCCAACCGAGTGTCCTCGCGTCCCGGCGCACCAGGCGGGCGCCTGACCTCGGTATCGGCATTTGTTGGGCCGGTGTTGAGCGGAAAACCGCGAGCGGTGACGCTTGCCAGCTCCCGGGCCGACGCCGGTCAGGGGCCGGCGGTGTCGCCTCGGTCGGGGGAACCCCCGACGAGGCCCAGCCTCTGGGCGTCGGCCCGGACCTGTTCGAGCGCTTCGGGCGAATCGGAGTTCTCGGCCACGATCGTCATGAATCTCTGCGGTACCAGCTCGATGAAGATGCCCTCGGCTTCGGCGGTGAGCACGTCACCGTGGTAGATGGCCCCCGTGGTGAGGATCTTGCGGCCTTGGCGACTCGTGAACCGTGCCTCGAGGCGCAGAGGCGTGCGCAACGGCGTGGGCTTGCGGTAGCGGATGGTCAGGGTGCCGGTCATCCCCGGGTTCCCGGCGAGGATGTTGGCCGCCCCGAGCATCTCGTCGAAGACCATGGCGATCACCCCGCCGTGGACGCACGTCGGCGGTCCTTCGTACTGGTAGTCGAACCACGCCGAGCCGACGAGCCCGCCGTCGACGGCCTCGACCACCACAGGCGGCGCCACCGGGTTGGCGAATCCGATCACCGGACTGGTGGGAAAGAAGTCCTGAGGCTCTCCGACGGGATCGGGCTGCGCCCGCGGGCGCCGCCCGGGACCGGCGGCATTCTCCAACCCGTCCGCCACCTCGGCCACCGCCGCCGTGGCGGCGGCGATGTCGGTGTCGGTCAGTGGCAGCCCGACCATGGCCGAGGTGATCCGACGCACCTCGGCGGCGAGGCCGAAGCGCAGATCGTCGCCACCGGACCCGTCTCCCCCCTTCGGACCACGGACGACGACCTCTCCCGTGGAGATCCCGAAATCCGAGACCCCGGGCTCCCCCTCAGGCGTCATCGCCGCCTGTACTCGGGAACACGTTTCTCGGCGAACGCCTTCTGGCCCTCGGCGGCGTCCTCGGTGGCGAAGATGGGCCAGCCGATCTCGAGCTCGACCTTCAGTCCCTCGATCTCCGAGAGCCCCTCGGTCTCCCTGACCGATCGCAGGATGGCCTCGACGGCCAGCGGACCGTTGGCCCCGATGACCTCGGCGATCTTCAGCGCTTCGTTCAGGGCCTCGCCGTCGGGAACGACACGGCCGATCAACCCGATGCGCTGGGCCTCCTCGGCGCTCACCTCACGAGCCGTCAGCAGCAGGTCCATGGCCACCGTGTACGGGATCTGGCGCCGCAGGCGCACGGTGGAGCCCCCCAGCGGGAACAGGCCACGGCGGGCCTCGAACACCCCGAACTTCGCTCCTTGACCCGCCACCCGGATGTCTGTCGCCTGGAGGATCTCGGTCCCACCGGCCACCGCCCACCCCTCGACGGCGGCGATCAGGGGCTTGCGCAGCTGGTAGTGACGCAGCAGCGCCTTCCAGTGCAGATCGGGATCGGCCTCCCGGCGGTCCTTGTACTTCTCCGCCTCCGGGCTCGACATCGACTTCAGGTCCATTCCCGAACAGAAGGTGCCACCGGCGCCGGTGAGAATGGCGCACCGGATCTCGTCGTTCGCGTCGATCTCGGTCCAGGCGTCGACCATGCCGACGAGCATCGCCATGCTGAGCGCGTTCTTCGCCTCGGGACGATTCATCGTCACGATGGCGGTCGTTCCCTGACGTTCGAACGTCAGGTTCTCGGTGCCGATCAACTGAACTCTCCTCCTCCGACCGGTGCCGGTGACTACAGGCGTTCGATGATGGTGCCGGTGGCCAGAGCGCCACCGCAGCACATGGCCACGAGAGCCAGGTTGCCGTCACGACGCTCGAGCTCGTGCAGCGCCGTCGTGATCAGTCGGCTCCCCGTCGAGCCGACCGGGTGCCCGATGGCGATGGCCCCACCGTTCACGTTCACCTTGTCGGGGTCGGCCCCGTGGACCTTGGCCCATGAACACACGACGGAAGCGAAGGCCTCGTTCACCTCGAAGATGTCGATGTCGTCCATCGTCATGCCCGCCTTGGCCAGAACCTTGTGGTCGAGGCGATCGGCCCGTCGAGGTGGTAGTAGGGATCGGACCCGACGAGCACCTGGGCCACGATCCGGGCCCGGGGCCGCAGTCCCTGCGGCCTTGGCCCGGTCCTCCGACATCCACAGCACGGCGGCGGCACCGTCGGAGATCTGCGACGAGTTGCCGGCGGTGTGCATCCCGTCGGGAAGGACGGGCTTGAGTTGCGCCAGTCCCTCGGCCGTCGTCTCGCGCAGACCCTGGTCCCTGTTGACCACCTGGCGCTCGCCGGTGGGACCGTCGGCTCCGACGACGGGGGCCTCGATGGAGAAGACCTCGCGATCGAAACGGCCTTCGGCCCAGGCCTGGGCGGCGTTGCGCTGTGACCTGAGCCCGAGCTCGTCGACGTCCTCGCGGGTGATCCCGTACTTCTCGGCGATGCGCTCGGCCGCACCGAACTGGTCGGGCATGTCCCAGGGGAAGTCGTCGGGACGGGATTTCCCCGGACCGTTGAAGGCGTTGGCGCCGAGACCGACGCGGCTCATGGCCTCGACGCCGCACCCGATGCCGACGTCGATGGCTCCGGCGCTGATCAGGTTGGCCACGAAGTGGTTCGCCTGCTGGGCCGAGCCGCACTGGCAGTCGACCGTGGTGGCCGCCACCTCGTAGGGCAGGCCCTCGCTCAACCAGGCGGTCCGGGTCACGTTCGACGCCTGCTCGCCGGCCTGGGTCACGCAGCCGCCGACGACCTGCTCGACCTCGGACGGCTCGATCCCGGCCCGCTTGACCAGTTCGACCTGGGCGGCGCCGAGAAGTTGGGCGGCGTGGAACCCCGACAGCCAGCCGTTGCGCTTCCCGATCGGCGTCCGGACCGCCTCGATGATCACCGGTTGTGCCATTGCCCTACCTCCCAGAGAATGCGTCGGACCGGACAGGGTCCCGTGACGGGTCGGTCGGCGACGCCGCTCGATGCGTTCGCCGGAACCGGTCACCTCGTGGAACCGCAGTATAGAACCGGTTCTAGTGACGTGTCTCAGGCCTCAGCCCAGGCCCCGAAGAACCGCCTCCTCGAAGCGGCGGGGCGACTCGACCATCGGGAAGTGCCCGACGCCACGGAGAATGTCCAGGGGGGCGTCGGGACGGACCCCTTTCAGCCTGGTCGCCATGTCGACCACGGCGATCGGGTCGTCCGCGCCCCACACGATGGCCAGCGGAGACGGATGCGTCTCGATGGCACCGGTGAAACGCCCCTGGTTCCGTCGGCGCTCCTCGATGTAACGGATCGTCCGCGCCAAGAGGTGGTGACCGTCGTGGTGGGCGATGAGCTCCCAGTCCGCGGCCAGCTCGGCATCGTCCACGGTGGAGTGCGGGCTGAAGGTGGCGGCCAGGCTCGTCTTCATGGTCGAGCCGTCGTTGGGAATCGTGTCGGGCAGACGCTCGTCGGGCAGGCTGAGCAGGATCTCCTGACCGGCACTCAGGTGGGCCATCTCGATGTAGATGCTGCCGTTGGTGATCACCCGGCGACTGATCTCGACCGGCCAGCTTCCTTCGGCTTGACGGGCGAGGAGCTCGCCACCGACCGTGTCCCCCATGTCGTGGGTGAGCATGGCCAACCGCGTCACCCCTGTCTCGGCCACGAAGGCCTGGACGACGTCGGCCTGCATGTCCATCGTGTAGGCGATGTCGGGCTTGGCCGACAGGCCGAAGCCGATCAGGTCGAGCAGAAGAACCCTCCGGTCCGTAGTCAAGGCGGGCAGGACGAGGCGGAAGTCGAACGAGCAGGTGGGGAACCCGTGGACGATCAGAAGAGGCTCGTGCTCCTCGGCACCGGTCGGAGCGACGTCCATCGTGAACGTCTCCCATCCGTGGAGCACCCGGTAGACACCACGGCGCTCCCATTCGGCCACCGCGTCGGATCGCCAGCCCCTCGTCGAGGTCACACCCCACCTCTCTTCTGCGTCTTCAGCGCTCGCCTCTTCTGCGTCTTCAGCGCTCGCCACGGCGTGGCTCTCGCTCGGTGCCGGACCCGTCCCGGAGGTCGTCGGCCATCACGATGGCACATCCGGCTGCTCGTCCAGGCGGTCGCGCCGCAGCGAGTAGTAGCGGTCGCGCCCGTCGCGGTCAATGGTCGCCCTTCTCTCCGCCCGATGGTGCCCGCCGGGGCGCCTGACCAGTGCCATGCGATCGGCGGTAGCGTTACCTCCCACTCCGACGACCCCCGTGAGCGAGGCCACGGGACTGCACGAGGGGGTGCCGATGCGCACGAACAGAGTCGCCGAGGCCTCCTTGTCGAACGAGGCCTCCTTGTCGAACGAGGCCTCCGTGTCGAACGAGGCCTCCGTGTCGAACGAGGCCTCCGTGTCGCGAGGGAACGTCATGACCGGACTCTCCGATCGTCCCGCGCGATCCGGGTGAGCGGAAGCCGGCTGCACTGATGGCATCGATCACGTCGAACCGCAACATCTACAACAACCCCGGAACCTGGAACCGGCGCGGCGACTCGTGGACGTTTCACGCCGACGCCTGCGGCCAGGACTACGAGGTCTGGAAGCGCTCGTTGGTGGAGACCTTCCTCGACCCCTTCCTGGGACCCGACGTGGACATCCTCGAGGTGGGACCGGGCTTCGGCCGCTGGACCGAGTTCATGGTCGGCCGCAATCACTCCCTCACCCTGGTCGACGTCAGTGAGACGTGCATCGAGGCTTGCCACAAGCGCTTCGGCGACGACCTGCCCGAGGAAGCCTTCATCGTCAACGACGGCCGGTCGCTGCCGGTACCGGACTCGTCGCTCGACCTGGTGTGGTCCTTCGCCACCTTCGTCCACATCGACGAGCCCGATATCGCCGCCTACCTGGCCGAGTGCCGGCGTGTGCTGCGCCCCGGTGGACATTTCGTCGTCCACCACGCCGGCTGGAGCGACTGGAGTCTGAGCCTCGCCCCGGTGACCCGCCTCTTCGGTCGTCCCGGACAGTTCCTCCAGCATCGCCTCCTGGCCGTCGGCCGCTGGAGCCGGGCCGGTGGTCGGGCCCCCATGTCGGCCAAACGCTTCGCCCGGATGGCAGCCGAGCAGGGACTCGTGGTCGACGAGCAGGTCGACCGTTGGGGAGACGGCGGAGAATTTCAGCGTCTCCTACCGCGACGTGATCACGGTGGGCACCAAGCCGGTCCCGACCTAGCTCCTGGTCGCGGTTTGATCTGCGCTTCGATGGGGCAACACCCAGCCCGGGCGCGGGAAATGGCAGGTGTAACCGTCCGGGTATCTCTCCAGATAGTCCTGGTGCTCGGGCTCCGCCTCCCAGAACGGACCGGCCGGCGCCACTTCGGTCACAACTTTGCCGGGCCACAATCCGGACGCCTCGACGTCGGCGATGGTGTCCTCGGCCACCCGCTTCTGTTCGTCGTCGAGATAGAAGATCGCCGACCGGTAACTCGCCCCGATGTCGTTCCCTTGGCGGTTCAGCGTGGTCGGGTCATGGACCTGAAAGAAGAACTCGAGCAGGTCACGGTACGAAGTCAGCTGTGGATCGAAGGTGATCTCGATCGCCTCGGCGTGGTTTCCGTGGTTCCGGTACGTCGCATTGGCCACGACGCCTCCGCTGTATCCCACCCGCGTCGACAGGACACCGGGGCGCTTGCGGATGAGATCCTGCATCCCCCAGAAACACCCTCCAGCCAGAATCGCCTTCTCTGTCGTGCCACTCATCGTGTCGTCCCTCCTCCGCGCCGGCTCTCCACCGAAGAGCCCACCGTACCGCTCGTCCTCAAGGCCCGTCCGGTCGTACGTGGTGCAACACGTACCGGCCGCCTTTCATTTCCTCGGACCAGGCACCCGGTTCTCCGGCGGCCAGGTCCGTCGATCGTCAGTAACCGTCCGACGAGCGGTCGAGAACAGCGCCGTTGCGGAGCACGGAGACGGGACCGTCGTCGCTGACGGCGATCACGGTGGAGAATGGGTCGTCATAGCTGTAACGCCGACCCGAGGTGTGCCGGGTACCCCCCAGGGCCTCGACCGTCTCCTCGGAAGAAATGCTAGGCACGAGGCGAACGCCGATCAGACGCAGCACCCCGTCGGCGTCAAAGATCGCGGCGCCGTCGACCTGCGCCAGGGCGTGGCGGATGGGCGCCAGATGAGAGGCCTGGCGAATCCGCAGGGGCGGCGGCGACGGGAGCCTCTCCTCGACGAACGGTCCCGGTTCGGCCGCCGGTCGATAGATGAGCAACGCTCCGACGCCCAGAGATCCGAGATCGTGGATGGCAAACCTGAGCATCGCCAGGAGTACCCCGGGATCGCCGTGCGCCGGACTGGCGGTGAGGGCGTGGCTCCAACTACTCACCGGTGGTTCGTGGTGCCAGCTCAACCCTTCCCAGCGCAGAACGCCGAATCTTCCAACCACCCGCACCGAGCCGGCCGGGTGCCTTTGCACAATCGTGGCGTCGAGGACGTGCGCAAGCACGGCAACGTCGCGCTCCGAGCCAGCCGGTCGGTCGAACACGATCAACTCGTTCCGACCGTCGGTACGGCGCAGGAGCCAACTCGAGAGCCCATCGGCAAAACGTCGCGCGGCCGGAAGAGGTTGCTGACCGAGTGGTGTGCGGGTGATGTCGAGTTGCGTCTCTGACGCCCAGGTGGCGGGATCCGATTCGGGCTCGAGGATCGTGCCGCTGCTCGCCGTCCGGCGTTCGTGGACAGGTGGCCGGAGAGCCTGATCGATCTCCTCTATCAGCATGTCCCGGACAGCGGAGGTTTCACCCAGACGCAGTCCGCTCTCCTCGAGCTCCTCGGCGAGTCTTCGCAGTCGCCCCGTTGCGGGCACAGCCATCGGTCCCGAACATTACAACCAGTCGACAGGGCGTCAGTAGGACAATGAAAGAGACTTTGTCATGTCAGAGTCGGGCGACCGGTCCTATCCGAGCAGCCTCTTTGCGATGGCCACCGCTGGACCTGACTGGGGCCTCGTAGATCTGCATGCAGACGAGCTCGGATTGGAACACGCTGTCCCCTGCACTCAGTGGTCGTGACGGATCAGCATGATTGGACACGGTGCGTGGTGGGCCACATAGTCGCTGACCGAGCCGCTGAGGAGTCGGCTCAACCACCCTTTGCTGGATGAGCCGATCACGAGCACGTCTGCCTTCGCCTCGCTTGCGATTCGGACAATGGCTGCCCCCGTCGTCTCGTCGTCCGGCACCAGACGAACGTCCGCCTCGGTTCCGAGCACCGAGGCGGTGCGCTCGAGTGCAGCCTGCCCTTTCGCGGTTGCCTTTTGCCAATCTTTTTCCGCCTGCTTTTCGCTGACAACCGGGCCCTCGATGCCCCCAGCGTCCTCCATGGGGTCCTCATATTCGGGGATGACCATGACGAGCACTATGTGGCCTCCGGGGCGCAGTAGCTCCATGGATCTGCGGGCCGCGTCGATCGCAGGCTCGGATCCATCGGTTGCCATCACGATGTTCATGGATTCTCCATTCATGGACGCGTCTTTATCATGTGCGCTACATCATGCATCGGACTGCGCCCGCTCTCGGTCTGAACCTGCGCCGACCCGACGTGCCTCTTGCCAGCTTCTTCAGAGCTCCGACCTCAGCATCTGCGATACCGGGTGGTCTCAAGGGATCCAGAGCATCGACATGTCGCTGTTCGTCCAGGGCCGAAGGGCGCTGCGCCAGGAGCTCTATCGCAGCCTGCGCCAGGGCCGGGCGCTGCCGTGTCCAAAGGGAGCCCGCAGCCAACGGCAAAGGGATCAACGACATGGTCGTGATCTCCGATCGGCCCGCCGGCGAGTCGGAGCAGTTGCACTCTCGCTCGCTTTGGCTCCTCAAATGCGCCACTTCCGATACGGAATCGGCGGCAACAGGCGGTGGGAGCCCAGACACGGTCGAGGCGCTTTCTTAGCCGTGCTGGGAACCTGTGGAACCAAACGGAGGGCCTAGGGATCATTAGGGATAGGACGACCCTCGAAGAGGGCAAGGGGACCGTGCGAGTGGGCGAACAGACAGATCAGAGTGGCTCCACACGCGAACGCCCAGCGGACGCGTTTGGCAACGCCATCCGAGAACACGGTGACCGGCTGGCCCGCATTGCCTTCTTCCTCTGCGGCAACCGAAGCCAGGCTGAGGATCTGGTTGCAGATGCCTTTGCTGCGGCGTGGCCCAAATGGTCTGCCGGACGCATCGATGAACTTGGCCCTTACCTTCGGAGAATTGTTGTCAATCAGGCATTCAAGGATCGGCGTCATTGGCGAGTTGTCATGCGGCACGAAACCCGCTTTCCGCCACCGAAGCCGCAAGTGCCGGGTGCCGATGAGGGCCTCGGGCCACGTATTGATCTCGCTCAGGCGCTAGCCGCATTGCCCAGGAATCAACGAGTCGCCGTCGTCCTTCGGTATCTGGAGGACATGAGCGAGCAGGAGATCGCGACGCTGCTCCGGATTGCCCCCGGGACTGTGAAGTCTCGTCTGTCGCGAGCGCTTGACACATTGCGGTCCCAGTTGGTGGAGGTGGGCGATGATGTCTGATCGTGACGCGTTGGAAGCCCAACTCAGACAAGAATTTCAACGACAGGCTCCCGGCTTCGACCTGGGCGAATCTTTGCCAAACACTGTGCGGGTTCTCGTTCACCGCCGTCGCCAAAGGAGGCTGGCAGTCTCGCTCGTCGCCGTGGCTGTAGTGGCCGCAGCGATCGCAGTCCCTCTCGCCAGCCTGCGCTCGTCCCCGGTCCCCCGGTCAATCACTCCCGCAACCCAGCCGACGACCGGACCGGCGGCCTCCGCTCCTCTCTGTGTGCCGAATCAGCTCGTGGGGACCGTCGTCTTCAATGCAACGCAATCGGAACTTGGGTCAATCAAGCTCTCGAACTCAGCCAGCGAGCCGTGCTCTCTATCGGGTCGACCGAGGGTCACCCTACTGGGCGACAACGGGATTCCTCTCCTGCAAACCGAAATGACCTATCACCGCGCGCCTGACTGGCCACCCCCATCCAACTCGATCGTGCTCTCAGGGTCGGGGGCATTGCCGCAGGCCATAGTCGAACTCGACTGGATTTGGTGCGGAACGATTCCTCATGAACTCGAAGTGCAGGTGCAATTCTCGACTTGGTCATCTCCCCTCGACGTACCCAGCACCTCGATTTCACCCTCTGGCTTCTCTCCTGCGACCTGCTCAAGCACGGGAGCGTCGGCTGTATTCGCTGTCGACTACGTACGCGGCTTCGGACGAAATGGAATTATCGGGCCCACTTCGTCCACCTCCAGCACCACGACGCCCGTTTCCACTACCCATGTCATCCTCGGCCCAGACGGACTTGGCGTAGTCGGAATAGGAGCCGCTCAAGGGGCTGCTGTGTTGACCATGACCCATTACCTCGGTTCTCCAACAACGACCAGCTTCGGCGTGTGCAAGGATACGGCTGAGGTCCAGTGGAGCGACCTTTCTTTGGAGTTCACCTCTGGAAAACTGACGGGATATCGGTACCTACCAGGTGGCCTTCCCGCGATTGGTAAATCGAAACGACCGAATCGAACATTCGGCCAGCCACATCTGACGGCTTCGACAGGAGCCACCCTCGGAATGACGCTTCGTCAGGTGCGAGGCTTCTATCCCCCAAACGACTTCAGCTATGAGCAGGGGGGAGCGATCACCGTACAGGGTACGACGACGGGCGATCGTCTGTTCCTCGGGTTCTTCGGAAGCGATCCCTCGACAGCATTGGCCGAAATCAAAGGCGGTAGCCCCTGCGGCGACTTCTGAGGCGGCACCCAAGGCGAGCCTGAAATGCTGGGCAAGACGGTGTGCAAGTGCCGGTTTGTTGGCCTCCGCGTCTTTAGTATGACGGGAAGATGGGGAAACGTTCCTTCTGGAAGATCATCGGGCTTGCCGGCCTGGCCGGTGTCGCCGCCACCGGCGTGGCCGTCGTCCGATCGGAACGTCGACGCAGGGCTTACACGCCCGACGACGTGCGGGCCCGACTGCATCAGCGGGTGGCGGCCATCGCGGCGATCACGGATGTTGCGCCGGTCGTGAGTCGCCCGACCGCTCACCCAGAGCGTTTCCGCCGCCTGCGCCGCCTGGCCGGAAAGTCGGTGCGCCGTGGCTGATCCGCTCAGCCTGGATGACGCTGTCGAACTGACGCGCACCGGGGACCTGTGGCTGTTCCGGGGCCCGAGCGCCGCCGACCACGCCATCCGAGTTTTCACCAACAGTCCTGTCAACCATGTGGGCATGGCGGTCGTACTCGAGGACCTTCCGCCGCTGATGTGGCATGCCGAACTGGGCCACTCGCTGCTTGACGTGTGGAGCGGCACCTACCACCGAGGCGTGCAGCTGCACGACCTGCGGGGGGCGGTAACCACCTGGATGGAGCGCTACCACCAGAGCACCTGGCTCCGTCAACTGCACGCCGACGTGACTCCGGAGATGGAGGACGCTCTGCTGACGGAGATCGCCCGTAAGGACGGCTTCCCGTTCCCGACCTTGCTCGCCCTGGCCGGCAGTTGGGCCCGGGGGCGCGTTCGCCGCCCGGCCGACGTCGAGGCCAGCTACTGCGCCGAGGTTGTCGCCGGCACCTATAAGGCCATGGGCCTTCTCGCCGACAACCGACCGGCCAACTGGTACGACCCCGGCCGCTTCTGGAGCGGCGACCACCTCGAGCTTCTTCAGGGCGCCCGTCTGGGCGAGGAGATCACCGTCCTGGGTAGCCCCTCCCCAGGGTCCAAGGTCAGGAACTCGGACGCCGCAGGCCCGTAAGCCCGTTCGAGCGCTCGGTGGGGCGCGAAGATGGCGTCACCAGGTCGAACGAGAAAAGCGGCCCCCATAGTGGGCCGCTTTCCAGGGACGCTCAGTCTGGCTGGCCCGCCAGTCTGGCGTCGCCTTCGCCAATCAGCTGACTTGGCGAAACCCGGATTCATCATCCGTAACTTCAGTGTGCCATAACGCTACGTCGGCTAGGAAGAGTCCAAAGTCCCATTCGTTCCGCGGATTGGGGAACGTGGCCGGTGCTCTCGGCCCGGGTAATGGCCGTCGCCCACCGAAGCCAATGCGCCCTCACCGACGGCGGCCGAGACGCTGCTCGTGTCACGGTCACTGGTCTGGGCGCACACACCCTGCGGGACATCGAGGCACTGGTCCACCTGATCAACTCGGCACCGAGGAGTTCCCGCCCCTGGAGCCTTGGTGCAGGCAAAGTCGGTACCGGGTCACCGACCGGTCATGGCTCAACAGGTGTTGAAATAGGAGGGGGAGTAGGGACCCATCCGCCGAATCGTACGCACCCGCCACCCATCGAGGATGTTCTATCCAAGCAGCTTCTTTGCCATTACGACCCTTTGAATCTGGTTGGTACCTTCGTAAATCTGGGTGATCTTGGCGTCACGCATGAGTCGTTCCACGGGGAAGTCGTTGGTGTAGCCGTAGCCGCCGAGGAGCTGCACGGCGTCCGTGGTCACCGCCATGGCCGTGTCGGAAGCGAAGCACTTCGCCATGGCTCCGATCATGGAGAGCTCGCCGTCGGGATCTCCGGCGTCGACCACCGAGCAGGCCCGATAGACCAAGGTGCGCGCCGCCTCGGTGCGCATGGCCATCTCGGCCAGCATGAACCGCAGTCCCTGGAAATCGGCGATCGATTGGCCGAACGCCTGTCGTTGCTTCATGTACGTCGAGGCTTGATCGATGGCACTCTGGGCGATGCCGACGGCCTGGGCCCCGATCGTCGGTCGGCTGCGGTCCAGCGTGTGCATGGCGATCGTGAATCCCTGACCTTCGGCGCCGACGAGGTTGGCGGCCGGCACGCGCACATCGTCGAAGACGACCTCGCCGGTCGGGCTCCCCCGCAAGCCCATCTTGTGTTCGAGCTTGGCCACCTTGACACCCCATTCCGCCTCCACGACGAAGCAGCTGATGCCCCGGTGGCCGGCGTCGGGATCGGTCTTGGCGAAGACGGTGTAGGTGTCGGAGACGCCGGCGTTGGTAATCCAGTACTTCGTGCCCGACAGGACGTAGTGGTCGCCGTCGCGGACCGCCCGGCACCGCATGGCGGCCACATCGCTGCCGGCGTCCGCCTCCGAGAGGCAGTAGCTCCCCTGCGCCTCCCCCGACGCCACGCGCGGGAGGTACCGCGCCTTCAGCTCGTCCGATCCCCAGTTCATGAGAGGGATCATGCTGAGCTTGGAGATCAGAAGGGTGACGCTCGTCGATGCACAGGCGCGAGCAAGCTCCTCGACCATGACGGCCTGCGTGACGTGATCGGCGCCGGCCCCCCCGTATGCGACGGGGATGCCGAGCGCCGGGAGCTCCAGGTCGACGCATGCTTTGAAACCGTCCCACGGATAAGCCGCATCGCGGTCGACGGCAGCGGCATGGGGGGCGATGCGGGCGTCGGCCAGCTGCCGCACCGAAGCACGGAATTCATTTTGGGTATCGGTCAGTGCGAAGGACAGAGGATCCATGTCCTCAGTTTCCCATCTCTCTACGCCGTGGAGCGCAGATGCTCGAGGAGGAGCCGACCCAGGTCCTGCGGCGCTGCTTCGGGGATCCAGTGGCTGACACCGGCCAGCACCTCGAAGCGGTAGGGCCCCGAGACCCACGCCGCGGTGGCCTCAGCCGCCTGGCGGCCGAGGGCGATGTCCTCGGTGGACCACACGTACAAGGTGGGCACCGAGATCTTCCCCACGTCGGAGAACGCTTCGGCCGACATGGCCCGGTACCAGTTGAGGGCGGCGGTGAGCGCCCCCGGCTCGAGCATGGCGGCGACGAAGACATCGACCTCTTCGGCGCCGGGGGCCAGCCCCGACGCCGCGAACATGGCCCGCAGCCCATCTCCCGACCCGTCCTCACCCAGGAGGGCGCGCTCGGCCACACCGACCTGGCGGAAGACGTCGATGTAGGAGGAGCGCTGCGCCTGGTCCGGGTCGCCTCCCCCGAGGGAAGCGGCGAAGGCAGCGGGATGGGGCACCGAGACGGCCGTCAACGTGCGTACCCGGTCGGGATGGCGGCCGGCCGTCACCCAGGCCACCATGGCGCCCCAGTCGTGACCGACGAGATCGAAACGCTCCATGCCCTGGCTGTCGGCGACGGCGAGGGCGTCGGCCACGAGGGCGTCGATGCGGTAATCGTCAACGGCGGCGGGCCGCGCCCCTTTGCAGTAGCCCCGCTGGTCGAAGGCCAGCGCCCGGTACCCTTCGGCGCCGACCGAGGTGAGCTGGTGGTGCCACGACCACGATGTCTGCGGGAAGCCGTGGAGAAAGAGCACGGGCCGACCGTCGGCCGGCCCGTCGGCCACGGCCGAGAAGGTGAGGCCGTTGGCGGCGACCTCGAAGCGCTCCATCGCCGTCGTGGGACTCAGTCGATGACGACGAGGGTGCGCCAGTCCGACAGCTGCGCCCGCACCTGGTCGGGGGTGAGGCGCAATGTCGATTCGGGGACGGCCTCGACGATACGGCGTTGCTGCCGGTAGTGGTGACTGGCCGCCTGGAACAACGGGGCCCGCCCGGTGACCAGCTCGGGCGTGGCGCCGCCGAGGAATCCGAACAGGATCAGGGCGAGCTCCACGTCCTTGCCCACCGGTGCCCGCCCGAACAGAGCCGAACGGGCGCTGGCCACCGCCGCGCATCCGACGAGAGCGTCTTCCGCCGTGATGCCCGGACTCAGCTCGAGGCGATCGGCGAACAATTCGTGGGCCACGAGGAGGGCGTACCCCTGGTCAGGGCCCGGGATCCCCAGATCACGGCCGCGGGGATGGACCGGTGACAACAGCTCAGCCACTCGGTCCTGTCGCCAATCGGCCGGGGTCTGCAAACGGTAGGCCGGACGCACCTGGTCCGCTTCGCCGATGGGGACGTAGCTCGGTTGTGTCATCTTTCCTCCGTGCCGGATCGCTGCGATCCGGCTCGCTGCGATCCGGCTCCCTGCGGGCCCGCTCCCTGTGCGCCGGCGCGGACGAGACCGTAGACGATCGAGTCGAAGAGGGCCTGCCACGACGCCTCGATGATGTTCTCCGACACACCGATCGTCGTCCAGACGACCTCTCCGTCGGTGGTATCGATGAGGACACGCGTGACGGCACCGGTTCCCCGGCCCGTGTCGAGGACGCGGACCCGGTAGTCGACGAGATGCATGCCGTCGAGCACCGGATACGACGAGCCGATGGCCTGGCGGAGCGCTGAGTCGAGGGCATTGACCGGGCCGTTGCCTTCGGCCGTGGCCACCACCCGGGCATCGTGGACACGCACCTTCACGGTCGCTTCGGTCAGGTGCCGGCCGTTGTGGGCCGAGTTGTCCGTGTGATCGGCGATGACACGAAACGACTCGACGGTGAAGAAGTCCGGCTCCCATCCCCCCGCTCGACGCAGCAAGAGCTCGAGCGACCCGTCGGCCACCTCGAAGTGGTAGCCGCGATGTTCGAGCGTCTTCAAGGTGTCGAGGACGCCGGACAGGACCTCGGAATCGAGCTCGAGTCCGAGCTCCTGCGCTTTGAGAGCCAGGGTGGAGCGACCGGCCATCTCCGACACCACGAAGCGGGTCCCGTTGCCGACCGTGTCCGGCGCGATGTGCTCGTAGGCATCCTTGCGGCGGGCGATGGCGCTCGTATGGAGCCCGGCCTTGTGGGCGAAGGCGGCGGCGCCGACGTAGGGCTGTTGGGGATTCGGAGCCACATTGACCAGCTCGGCGATGTGGTGGGAGACGGGGGTGAGCCGCTCGAGGCGCTCGGCGGGGATGGTGCGGATGTTGAGCTTCAGCGACAGATTGGGGATGGCGGCGGAGAGATCGGCGTTGCCCGTGCGCTCGCCGTAGCCGTTGATGCAGCCCTGGACATGCGTGGCACCAGCCCGGACGGCGGCGATCGAGTTGGCCACGGCACAGCCCGAGTCGTTGTGGAAGTGCACTCCCACCTGACATTCGAAATCGGACACGATCCCGGCGACGATCCGCTCCACGTCGTGGGGCATGGCGCCTCCATTCGTGTCGCAGAGCACCAACGCCTCGACGCCGGCCTCCTCGGCCGCCCGCAGGACCCTGAGACTGAACTCGGGATTGTCGCGGTAGCCGTCGAAGAAGTGCTCGGCATCGAAGAACACCCTGAGACCGTGTTCGCGCAGGAAGGTGACCGACTCGGCCGCCATGGACACAGCCTCGTCCAAGGTGGTGCGCAGGGCGTCGGTCACGTGCATCTCGGACGCCTTGGCCACAATGCAGACGGCCTCGGTGTTGGCCTTGACGAGGTGGCGAAGGACCTCGTCGTCCTCGGGCCGCACGCCGGGACGGCGCGTCGACCCGAAAGCCACGAGGGTCGCCGTCGACAGGCGCAGCTCGGCCGGGGCTCGGGCGAAGAATTCCTCGTCCTTGGGGTTGGCTCCCGGCCAACCCCCCTCGATGAAGGTCACACCGAGGTGATCGAGCTGCTCGGCCACGCGCAGCTTGTCGTCGACCGTGAGTGACAGGCCCTCCTGCTGGGATCCGTCACGCAGTGTCGTGTCGAAGATGTCCACCGCTTCCGGCAGCACCGGAAGGGCGAAGTCGTGACTCGTCGTGTGATGATCGTGGCCGGGGCGAGCCGGTCCCCTTCCGCTACCGGACATGCTCGAGCCAGGTCTTGTACCGGTCCGCCTCTCCGCGGACGGCGGCGAAGTACGTCTGCTGGATCTGCTTGGTGATGGGCCCGGGTCGGCCCGTCCCCACGGCGCGGTCGTCGACCTCCCGGATGGGGACGACCTCGGCCGCCGTACCGGTGAGGAAGGCTTCGTCGGCCGTATAGAGGTCGGTGCGGACGAGGGCTTCGCTCGTGACCTCGTAGCCGAGGTCGGTGGCGATCGTGATGACCGAGGCCTGGGTGATCCCGGCCAGCGCCCCCGACTCCGAGGTGGGCGGAGTGAAGATGCGATCGCCCCTGACGATGAAAAGGTTCTCTCCCGTGCACTCCGAGACCTTGCCGTCGGGTGCCAGGAGGGCCGCTTCGTCGTAACCGGCCTTCAGCGCCTCGACCTTGGCCAGCGACGAATTCAGGTACATACCGGTGCTCTTGGCCGCCGTGGGGACGGCGTTCGGGTCGTGGCGCTGCCACGATGACACCTTCAGCCTGATGCCGTTGGCCACGCCTTCGTCCCCCAGGTAGGTGCCCCAGGGCCAGGCGGCGATGGCGACGCTCACGGGACACGGCAGCGGGTTGAGGCCCATCTCGCCGTACCCCAGGTAGACGATGGGCCTGATGTAGCACCCGTCGTCCAGGGCGTTCACCCGGACCAGTTCCTTGGTCGCTTCCACCAGCTGCCCGGGAGTGAAGGGGACGTCGATCATCAGGATCTTGGCCGACATGAAGAGCCGTTGAATGTGCTCCGTGAGCCGGAACACGGCCACCCCGGCCCGCGTGGGGTAGGCGCGGATCCCTTCGAACACGCCGGAGCCGTAGTGAAGGGAGTGGGTGAGGACGTGGACCTGCGCCTTGTCCCAGTCGACGAAGTCGCCGTCGATCCAGATCTTGTCCGCTGCGGTGAGGGGCACGGGCCTACAGCCTTTCTGCGATGGCGTCGCCCACGGCGACGGTGGAGGGGAAAGGGGCGCCCATCGGGTGCTCGGCCACGTACGTCGAGATCGCCTTGGTGATCCTGTCGGCGGCGGCGGCGTGGCCGAGATGATCGAGCATGAGGGCGGCCGACCGGATGGCGGCGAGCGGGTTGGCCGCTCCCGTGCCGGCGATGTCGTGGGCGGCGCCGTGGACAGGCTCGAACAGCGACGGGCCGGTCCGGGCGGGATTCAGGTTGGCCGACGCCGCGAACCCGATGCCGCCGGCGACGGCGCCGGCGAGATCGGTGAGGATGTCTCCGAACAGGTTGTCGGTGACGATCACGTCGTAGCGGGTGGGCTGCTCCACGAGATAGATGCAGGCCGCGTCGACGTGGTTGTAGTCGCGGCTCACCCCGGGGTATTCGGTGGCCACGTCCTGGGTGGCACGCTGCCACAGATCACCGGCGAAGGTGAGGACGTTGGTCTTGTGGACGAGGGTGAGGTGGTGACGCGGACGACTGGCCGCCAGTTCGAAGGCGAAGCGCACGCACCGCTCGACTCCCATGCGGGTGTTCACCGACCCCTGCGTGGCGACCTCGAACGGAGTTCCCTTGCGCAGGAATCCTCCCTCGCCCGCGTAGGTGCCTTCTGTGTTCTCTCGGACGACGACGAAATCACAATCGGGTGCGAGCGCACCCGGGGTCCCCGTGAAGGGCCGGAGGTTCACATAGAGGTCGAGCTCGAACCGCAGTCGCAGCAGCAAGCCGCGTTCGAGCAGCCCATTGGGTACCTCGGTCGACCCCACCGGTGGTCCCACCGCCCCGAGCAACACGGCGTCGAATCCCCGCAGCTCGTCGAGGGTGGCGTCGGGGAGGACCTCTCCGGTGCGCAGATAGTGGTCGGCTCCGAGATCGAAGGGGGTGGTGTCGAGCTGTACTCCGGCGGCGGCGACCACCTTCAGCGCCTCGGCCACGACCTCCGGGCCGATGCCGTCACCACCGATCACTGCCACGCGATGGTTGCTGGTCGTGCTCACCGGATCCTCGGCTCTCTCCGTCGCTGACATCTTCTCACGCTCATCCGTCGTCTCACCTGAAGGTCACTTTGCGTCTCCCCTGGCCCGGCCGGCCGGAGGTGCCCCTGGCCCACTCCCCGATCGTCGCCCGTTGTGGGCCGGAAAATGAAAAACCGCCCACCAGGTGGACGGTCGGTCAGGCGCACACCGGCGGGTGTGCGCCTATTCGATAATGATGACGGCGGTCGGGGTGGGCGTAAACATCGCCTCTCAGTCTCCCGCACGGTGACCAGGACGTCAACCTCCCGCCGCACCCAAAGTGGCTGGCGAAGGGCCCGGGGCGGACAGGTAGCCTCATAGCCGTGACCGACGAGCCCACACAGCTGACGCTCGCCACCTACGAGCGTTTGAAAGCCGAGCACGAGGACCTGACCACCCGGGGACGGGTCGAGGTGGCACGGGCCATCGAGGCCGCCCGGGCGCTCGGGGACCTCTCCGAGAACGGCGACTACCACGCGGCCAAGGACACCCAGGGGAAGATGGAGGCGCGCATCCGCCAGCTGGCCGCCACCCTGGCCGACGCCGAGATCGTGGACGGGACCACTCTCCCCGATACCTCGGTGGCCACCGGGTCGATCGTCGCCATCCGCTACGAGGGCGACGACGAGATCGAACGCTTCCTGGTCGGGTCGATCGAGGAGCGCGACGAGGAACTGAGCGTCGTCTCCCCCGGGTCACCTCTCGGGCAGGCTCTGCTCGGCCGCTCTCCCGGTGAGATCGTCGAGTACGAGGCACCCGGAGGGACGCTGCGGGTCGAGATCGTGAGGATCGGATCCTGACGGTGTCGGCCGACGCCTCCAAGCAACCGAGCACCCTGATCGAGAAGGTCTGGGACCGACATGTCGTCTACGCCGCACCTGGCGAGCCCGACATCCTGTTCATCGACCTGCACCTGATCCACGAGGTCACGTCGCCACAGGCCTTCGACGGGCTCCGTCTGGCCGGTCGGACGGTCCGTCATCCCGAATTGACGGTGGCGACGGCCGACCACAACGTCCCCACCACCGATATCGACAAGCCCGTCGCGGATCCGATCTCGGCCACGCAACTCGCCGTGCTGTCGGCCAACTGCCAGGAATTCGGCATCACCTGCTATCCGATGGGCGACGCCAACCAGGGGATCGTCCACATCATCGGCCCCGAGCTCGGCCTGACACTGCCAGGGATGACCGTCGTCTGCGGCGACAGCCACACCTCGACCCACGGCGCCTTCGGGGCGCTGGCCTTCGGCATCGGGACGTCCGAGGTCGAGCACGTCCTGGCCACCCAGACTCTTCCTCAGAATCCGCCGGACACGATGTCGGTGGAGGTCGAAGGTGAGCTCCCCGCCGGCGTGACGGCCAAGGACATCGTCCTGGCCGTCATCGGCACCATCGGGACCGCCGGTGGCGCGGGCCACGTAATCGAGTACCGGGGTTCGGCCATCCGCGCACTGAGCATGGAGGGTCGGATGACGGTCTGCAACATGTCGATCGAAGCCGGAGCACGCGCCGGCATGGTCGCTCCCGACGACACCACGTTCGCCTACGTCGAGGGTCGCCCCCACGCGCCCAAGGGAGCGCTGTGGGAGCAGGCGCTCGATGATTGGCGGACGCTGCGGACGGATACGGGCGCCGTGTTCAGTCGGACCGTCTCCCTCGATGCCTCGTCTCTGCGTCCCCACGTCACGTGGGGGACGAATCCCGCCCAGGTGATCCCCATCGACGGGAACGTCCCCGACCCCGACAGCTTCGCCGACCAGGGGGTCCGGGAGGCGGCGGCGCGGGCCCTTCACTACATGGGCCTCGAAGCCGGCACACCGCTGCGCGATATCGGCGTCGACACCGTCTTCATCGGATCGTGCACGAACGGGCGCATCGAGGATCTCCGGTCCGCCGCCTCCGTTCTGCGCGGTCGGCACGTGCGGCCGGGGCTCCGGGCACTGGTCGTCCCCGGATCGCACCGGGTGAAGGCTCAAGCCGAAGCCGAAGGCCTCGACGAGGTGTTCACCTCGGCCGGGTTCGACTGGCGCGAACCCGGCTGTTCGATGTGCCTGGCCATGAACCCGGACAAGCTGGCCGTCGGTGAACGATGCGCGTCGACGTCGAACCGCAATTTCGAGGGCCGGCAAGGCCGCGGGGGACGCACCCATCTCGTATCGCCCGCCGTCGCCGCCGCCACCGCTGTCGCCGGCCACTTCTCCACGCCCGAGGAGTTGTCGTGAAGCCGTTGCGGATCGTCACGGGCCGGGCCGTCCCGCTCGACCGGAGCGACGTCGACACCGACCAGATCATCCCGTCCGACTGGCTCAAGCGGGTCGAACGCACCGGTTTCGGTGTCGGTCTCTTCTCCGAGTGGCGCGACGACCGCGAGTTCGTCCTCAATCAGCCCCAATTCGCCGGCGCCACCATCTTGGTGGCGGGGCCGAATTTCGGGACGGGCTCGTCGCGCGAACACGCCGTGTGGGCGCTCATGGACTACGGCTTCGAGGTCGTGATCTCGCCGAAGTTCGGCGACATCTTCCAGAACAACTGCACCAAACAGGGCCTGCTGCCGGCCCAGGTGGATCCAGCCTTCGGTCGCGTCCTGCTCGACGCCGTGCTGGCGGACGCGTCCCTCGAGCTCACCGTCGACGTCGCCCGGGGAACGATCGAAGCTCCCGCCGCGGGGTTGACGGGCACGTTCCCGCTCGACGAGTTCACCCGTGAGCGGCTCCTGAACGGCTGGGACGACATCGGGCTGACTCTGCGCCATGACGACTCCATCGCCGAGTACGAGACGCACCGCGCCTCCTGGCTCCCTGTCGCCACCGGCTGACCGAGGCGGACGAGGGCCGGAACGTGACTCTCCCCGCCAGGGTGACGGAGGCCCAGCGGCGAGCCGAAGCGGCGGGATTCGGCTTCTCGAGCGAGCCGGAGGTGGGAGCCCTGCTGTCGTGTCTGGCGGCGTCGGTCCCCGCTCACGGCCGCATCCTCGAGCTCGGGACGGGTGCCGGCTGCGGCCTGGCGTGGCTGGTCCACGGTCTCGGGGACCGCACCGACGTCGAGATCGTCACCGTCGACGCCGACCGAACCCTCCAGGACCACACCCGGTCGTCCCCATGGCCCGACTATGTCCGCTTCGAGCTGGGTGACGGAGCCACCATCGTCCCGGGGTTGGGCACGTTCGATCTCATCTTCGCCGATGCCCCCGGCGGCAAGACGACCGGCCTGGGAAGGACCATCGACGCGCTCAGGCCGGGCGGGATCGTGGTGGTGGACGATATGGACGTCACCAGGCACGATGACGCCGGCCTCGTCAACGCCCTGGCCGTCGTCCGTGACCGACTTCTCGGGGACCGACGGCTCGTGGCCGCCGAGCTGGCGTTCTCGAGCGGCGTGATCGTGGCCGTCCGTCGCCGGGGCAACGGGGAAGGGTGAACCATCACGCCGAGTGAGTTGTGGAAAATAAGATTCCGATGGTCCCTACGGCGGATCGCGCCGCATGCCGATCACTGATGCATGTCGAGGCGACCGGCCACCACACCCTCCTCTTCCGGGGCCGATCCCACGACGGACATTCACCGGCACTTCTGGCTCAGGCACATCCGGACCGGCTTCGGTGTCCTTCTGGGTGAGACGTTCGTCGTCATGGTGTATCTGGGCCTCACGCCCCACGGAGCACACCGGGCCGTCCTGTGGATGGTGACCACGACCTGGCTCATCCTCGCCGTGATCAGCCTCTTGTTCGCTCCGTATCTGGCCGCCCAGCACTGGCGGGCTCACTTCTCGGCGACGTGGACCATCCTCTCGGCCTTCGCCGTGGCCGGGGTGGCCACCCTCGATGGTGGCATCGAAAGTCCCATCGTCTTCCTGCTCTTCCTCCCCATCGCCAACGCGGCGCTGGCCTTCAAACCCCGGGTGGCGGCGGCCTGCGGTCTCGCCACCTTGGCGTCAGCGGGGTTCGTGGTGGGCGTCGGCCCCGACGGCAGGTTCTCCGGGGACGGGGCTCTGGTGCTGTTCGGAGTCCTGGCCGGGGTGTCGGCGCTGTCGGTGGCGGCGTCGTTCAACCGCATCGAGCGCGAGCGCCGCGAACGGATCCTCAGTGAAAAGGTCGCCACCTTGGCCGCCACCGACAGCCTCACCGGTTGTGCGGTTCGTCGGGTCTTCTACGAACGTCTGGAGGAGGAGATGGCCCGCTCCCAGCGACACAACCATCCTCTCAGCCTCATGTTGATCGACGTCGATGCCTTCAAGGCCGTCAACGACACCTACGGACATCTGGTCGGCGACCACGTGCTGGCTGCCATCGGCGCCGCCCTGCGTGCCCACTCCCGGAGTTTCGACCTGGTCGGACGCCTGGGAGGCGACGAGTTCGCCGTCCTCATGCCGGACACCGACTCCCACGCGGCCGCCGCGCTGGCCGAACGTCTACGCCTGGCGGCGTCGGCGGACCTGGAGATACCGGTGACCTTGAGCATCGGCGTGAGTGACATCGACCGGTCCACGCCCACGATCGAGCACATGTTCGACGCCGCCGACTTTGCCCTCTATCAGGTCAAGCGGGCGGGACGCGACGGAGTAGCTGTCCGCCCCGGCGCTCCCTCGGTTCCCGCGGGAAGTCCGGCGACGGTGACCACGGCGAACCCGTAGCGGCCGACCAGGCGCCACAAGACCGCGGGTAGACCGGAACTACGGTCCGATGTCCACCTGTCGTTCCTCGTTGCGGGCACGGATCCTGGCCAGCCGGTTCACGGCCGCCAGGTAGGCCCGGGCCGAGGCTTCCACCACGTCGGTGGAAACACCACGCCCCGACACCTTCACTCCGTCCGCCTCGAGCTGCACGACGACATCTCCGAGGGCGTCGATCCCACCGGTGACCGAGGACACGTTGAACCCGATCAGGCGTGACTCGAATCCCGTCGCGCTGCGGATGGCACCGCAGGCGGCGTCGATCATGCCGTTGCCCTCGGCCGAAGCCTCCTGCTTGTCACCGGCACGGCTGATGACGACGCTGGCGCGGGGCATACCGACCGTCCCGCCCGACACTTCGAGGCTCTCGAGCTGGAAGCCCGCCAGGACGTCCTGGCCGAGCTCCTCGGCCACGATGGCCTCGAGGTCGGCTTCGGTGATCTCGACCTTGCGGTCGGCGAACTCCTTGAACCGGGTGAAGGCCTGGTTCAGCCCGTCACCTTGCACGTGGATGCCCATTTTCTCCAGCGTGTCGGCGAAGGCATGGCGACCCGAATGCTTGCCGAGGACGATCTGTCGACCGACCTGTCCGACGCTGGCCGCCTCGATGATCTCGTAGGTGGAGCGGTCGGCCAGCACGCCGTGCTGGTGGATACCCGACTCGTGGGCGAAGGCGTTGCGGCCCACGATCGCCTTGTTGTACTGCACCGGGTACCCGGTCAGGCGGGCGACCAGCCGCGACGCCCGGGCCAGCTCCTCGGTTCGCACGGTGGTGGACACGTCGGGGAATTGATCGGGCCGGATCCGGACGGCCATGACCACCTCTTCGAGGGCGGCGTTCCCCGCCCGCTCACCGAGACCGTTCACGCAGACCTCGACCTGCCGGGCGCCGGCCTGGACACCGGCCAGGGTGTTCGCGGTGGCCAGACCGAGATCGTTGTGACAGTGAGTGGAGATGACGTAGTCGCCGGCCACCTCCTTGCGGACGTGCTGGATGAGCGCCCCGAAGTCCCACGGGATGCCGTAACCCACGGTGTCGGGGATGTTCAATGTGGTCGCCCCCGCCTCGACCGCCGCTCTCAGGACCTCGAGCATGAAGTCGAGGGGTGTCCTCGTGGCGTCCTGGGGGCTGAACTCGACGTCGTCGGTGTGCTCTCGCGCCCGGGCCACGCCACCGCGGGTCTCGGCCAGGACCTGCGCCTCGGTCATCTTGAGCATGTGCTCCATGTGCTGGGGGCTGGTGGAGATGAACACGTGGATGCGCGCCCGATCAGCGTCGCGCAACGCCTCCCAGCACCGGTCGACGTCGGACAGCTGGGTGCGCGACAGCCCGCAGATGGCGGGCGCGTCGGTGCTGACACCCACGGATCGGGCGATCGCCTGCACCGCCTCGAAGTCCCCCTGACTGGCCACGGGGAACCCCGCCTCGATGTAGTCGACACCGACCCGGGCCAGCTGCTCGGCGATCTCGAGCTTCTCGGCGACGTCGAGCGAGATCCCCGGCGACTGCTCGCCGTCGCGCAGGGTCGTGTCGAAGACGACGAGGTGGCCCCCGCCGGCGCCCGGGCCGGTGTGTGCGGCCGGCGACGTGCTCTGTGTGTTCTCGGCGCTGTCCTTCATCATCCGTCCTCGCTCTTCGTCGTCCCTCTGCCCGTGTCACCTGGTCTGCCTCACCTCGACGTGGCACCACTCATGGTGATCGCCGTCTCGAACCGGTCGACTTGCATCGGTGTCGGCCCAAGAAGAAACCCCCTGGCCTTGCGGCGCAGGGGGCGTATCGGCGAGCGCGATGTGGCGCTCGCCGTCAGGTAAGAAGCAGGTCGGTGACGAACACGTACACAGTCATGATCCCCCAATGCTGGCAAACAATGGCCTCCGGGTCAAGGCAATGCGGCTCGTCCATCGCCAACGCCGGGTATCCGTGCCGGCCGAGCTCCGACGCCACGTTGCTACGCTCACCCCTGGGATGCCGACGGGGTCGCTCACGCGTGCCTGCGGGAGCCTCGAGAAGACTCGGGTTGGACGAGCGGAGGAGGACGGGTCGACTGTGCGACGGGTCGTGCGGGTAACGGCCCGCCTGGTACTCACCGCCGCCGTGATCGGAGGCGTGGTCCGCGTGGGGCGGACGATCCTCGGGCAACCGTCGTCATCCCGCGCCGGTGACCCCATCCGCACCGGTAGCTTCGACAACTGGCCGGCGGTCCCGGTGGCACCCGGCCGGGATCGACCCGGAAGCTGACCCGGAAGCTGACCCGGAAGCTGACCCGGAAGCTGACCCGGAA
Organism: uncultured Acidimicrobiaceae bacterium; assembly: GCA_963848355.1. Lineage (GTDB taxonomy): Bacteria > Actinomycetota > Acidimicrobiia > Acidimicrobiales > UBA8190 > CAWKDG01. The sequence continues at coordinate 1,982,735 of CAWKDG010000012.1, read as the reverse complement.
GCTGCCCCGGTAGCTGACCCGGTAGCTCCTGAAGGGAACCGGGACGCCACACCCGACGTCGAAGTCAGGGACCGGCTCGATGCCGGTCGCCAGGCGAGAGACGCCGAGGAGGCCCTCATGCACCGGAACCGTCCCAAGATCATCGCTGTCATCGCCACCGTTGCGGTCCTCGTCGCTGGCGTGGTGACAGGTCGCCACCTCCTCGCCGGGGGCACGGCGCCGACGGGCGCCGCCAGCGCCCCGGCGTCGGTCCCCTCGGCCCGGTCCGCGGGAACGTCCTCCAAGTCGGCCGAGCTCGGACCTCAGCACTCCACGTCGGGGGCGGCGGCCTTCGGCACGGCGGGGGCGCCCGTGGCGTCCTCCTCGGCCCCGGGTACGGCGTCGAGTGCCGACTCCAGGCTGCCGGCGGTGGCCGTCTCGGCCGTGACACCCCTGGTCGTGCATACGGCCACCGTCCAGATGCGGGTGGGAAAGGGGAAGTTGGCCTCGGTACTCCAGGCTCTCACCGTGCTGGCCGGAACAGACGGTGGCTACGTCGACAGCTCATCGGTGTCGGGGGGGACGGCAAGAACATCGCCGGTCGCCGCCACCATCACGTTTCGTGTCCTCGATGCGAACTTCGCCGACGCCATCGCCAAGGTGTCGAGCCTCGGCACGGTGGAGGACCAGAAGCTCAACGGCCAGGACGTCACCGCCCAGGTGGCGGAGAACGCGGCGTCCATCACCGTGTTGCAGGACGAGGTCATCCTGCTCGAGAAGAAGCTGGCCGAGGCCACCGATACCGGCACCTTCCTGCAGATTCAGAATCAGCTCCTCCCCGTGCAGCAGCAGCTGCAAAGGCTCCAGGCCGCCGAGGCCGTCCTCGAGAACTCCGCCGAGCTGGCGACGGTGACGGTCGGCCTCACCGCTCCGGGAGCGCCCATCGTGTCGGCCCCGAGGCCCCGCCCCAGCGCCAACGCGGCCACCACGGCCTGGCGGTACCTGCGTCACAACTCCCTGGCCGTCCTGGACGGACTGGCGGTGGGTGTCGGCTGGGCTCTGCCCGTGCTCCTCGTGATGGCCCTGGTGGGCTCGATCGCCCTCTGGGTGATCCGGCGTCGCCGGCACGTGATCACCCCGGCGTGACGGCGGTGGGTCAAGGCGTCGTGCGCGCCAGCACTCGACAATCCGAGCGGGCCACCACGACGGCGAGGGGCCCCGACACCCCCGTCGATCCCGGCGCCGCCCTCGACGAGTCACCCGTGCCAGAGGTCACCACGACGAGTGCGGGCGTGTGGCGATACGTCACGGCGGCCACGAGCTCCAGAGCGCCTGACGTTCCCGGCACTCGCTGCGCCGCCGCCACGCATGAGTTGAACTGGGCCGGCACGGTGCCGGCGGCCTCGAATGAGGTGGACGACGGGGTGGCACTGCTGATGCCCGGGGAACCTTGGGTCGCCGCCTTGCCCTGCGTGCCGAGCACATCGTTCCCCGACGCCAACACCGGCGCCAGCCGTGATCTGAGGTTCTGCGGAGAGGAGACGGAGCCGAGATCGGGAATGGATGCCGTCGGGGAAAGGAGCGCCTTCTGCGGAGCTCCCGACGTCGCCGCCCGATGTCTTGTCACCGGGGCGGATGCGGACGACGCCGTCGGGGAGCTGCTGTGCGACACGGTGCGAGAGATACCGATGGCGACGACCAGGACGGCAACGGCGGCGGCGGCTCCGACCAGTGCCCGGGGCGGCCAGGCCGACCTCCGGGCCCGGTGTGCCGCCAACTCGGACGTCGAACCGACGCCGGTCTCGGGCCCGAGTACCTCGGCGATGGCCGACTCCACCGCCTGCGCGCGCACCGATGGCGGCACGGCCACGACAGGGCGGCGCACGAGGGCGCGGGCGTCGGACAAGGCGGCCAGGCGCCGACGGCACGCGTCACAGCTGGCGATCTGCGCCTCGAGTCCCCCATCGGGAGTGTCGTCGGGCGGCCCGTTGTGCCCCTCACCGTCAAGGTGGGCGGACAGCTGCTCGTCGTTCACATGGGCGTGGGTCATGGTGTTCGGCCTTCGGTGCTCTTGCCTGGTTTGACGACCTGGACACCCGTTGCGTTCCCTGCTTCGGCACCTTCCGGCCCGGTGGCCTCCCGGTCGCCGGTGATCAGGTCGGCCAGCGCGGCACGCCCCCGGGCGATACGGGACCGCACCGTTCCGATGGGCACGTCCAGGATGACGGCGATCTCGTCGTAGGGCAGGTCACACAGGTCGCGCAGCACCACGGCGACGCGATGTTCCGGTGCCAACAGGCGCAACGCCGCGTCCACGTCGACGTGAGTGGTTGCCTCGTCGCCGGGGTCCATGGCCGTCGTGCCGAAAGCCGGCTGGTAGGCGTCGGCGCCGGCGCGTCCGGACGGCACGGGACCGGAACGGTCCCAGTCCTCGTCGACCTCACCGGGCAGCCCGACCACCGGCCGCCGGCGCCGGCGGCGCAACTCGTCGAGACAGGCGTTGGTGGCGATCCGGTAGAGCCACGTGGCGAACGAGCTGCGGCCGTCGAAGCGGGTGATGGCCCGGACCGCCGAGAGCAGGGCATCCTGCGTGGCGTCGACCGCATCGGCCTCGTTCCCGAGCATGCGCCGACACAGTGCATGCACGCGGTCGTAGTGCGCGACGAGGAGGGTCTCGAGCGCCCGGCGGTCTCCCCCTCGCGCCGCGTCGAGCACGCCGGGGTCATCGGGTGGCACGGGGACGCGGTCATTGCCGATCCCCAAAGGCTAAACGTCCGTTCGGCCTGCCGGTCAGACCGAGGTGATCCGGTGGATGTCGAGAATGCCGTCGGCGGCCCGCAGCCGGGAAAAGGCGTCGTCGGGCACGGAGCGGTCGGTCGACAGGACCATGAGCGCCGTGTTCGCCGCACGAGAGGGACCGACGGCCATCGACGAGATCGATACCCCGGCCTCCCCGAGCACGGTACCGACCACGCCGATCATGCCGGCACGGTCGTCGTTGCGCACGACCAGCATGTGCTCGGACGGTGGCACCTCGACCGTGTGGTCGTCGACGAGAACGATCCTCGATTCGGACCGCGGACCAGACAGGGTGCCGGCAAGGGAGTGGTCCGTGGACCGGAGAGTGATGAGATTGACGTAGTCGCGCGTGGTCGATGTCGAGACTTCGCGGATCTCGAGTCCCCTCTCCTCGGCCAATTGCGGAGCGTTCACATAGGACACGGGCTCCTCGGTTCCCGCGGCGAAGACGCCTTTCAACACAGCCAGGGTCAAGATCGCCGTCGTGGCCCCGGCCAGGCCCCCCTGGTACTCCACTTCGAGGCGGTCGGGCAGACCGTCGTTCAGGCAGGCGAAACAGCGGCCCAGCTGTTCGGCCAGGGGCAGGAAGGGTCTCACCGATTCGGAGACCTCGGTGGCGGCCACGTTCACAGCGAAGGGGACGAAGTCGCCGGCCAACGCCAGGATCACCTGTTCGGCGATGGTCACTCCCGCCTTGTCCTGGGCCTCGGCCGTCGATGCCCCCAGGTGGGGGGTGACGACCACGTTGGGGAGGCCGAACAACGGCGAGTCCGTACAGGGCTCGGTGGCGAAGACATCGAATGCCGCCCCGCCCAGCCGTCCGTCGCGCAGGGCTTCGGCCAGCGCCTCCTCGTCGACGATGCCCCCACGGGCGGCATTCACGATCCGCAAGCCGGGCTTGGCCTTCGCCAGGAGGTCGCGACCGAACAACCCGGCTGTCTCCGACGTCTTCGGCAGGTGGATGGTGATGAAATCGGCCTCGGCCACCAACTCGTCGAGTGCCATGAGCTCGACACCCATGTGCCGGGCCCGGTCGGGCGCGACGTAGGGGTCGTAGGCGCACAGCCGCATCCCGAAAGCCAAGGCCCGTTGCGCCACCAGGGCACCGATGCGACCGAGACCGACCACACCGAGCGTCTTGCCGTGCAGCTCGACGCCCTCCCACTTCGAGCGCTCCCACTTGCCCGCCATCAGCGCCGCGTGGGCCTGGGGGATGTTCCGGGCCTGGGCCATCATCAGCGCCATGGCGTGCTCGGCGGCCGACAGGATGTTCGACTGGGGGGCGTTGACCACCATGACACCGCGCCGCGTGGCCGCCTCCACGTCGACGTTGTCGAGTCCGATCCCGGCCCGGCCCACCACGGCCAGATCGGTTCCCGCCTCGAGCGCCTCGGCCGTCACCCGGGTGGCCGAGCGGACGATGAGGGCGTCGGCACCGGGGAGCACCTGGAGCAGGGACTCGGGACTGAGCTCCAGCTGGACATCGACGTCGTGCCCCGCCTCTTTGAGCAGTGTCAGGCCGCGCTCGGCCAGCTTCTCGGTGACCAGCACCCGTGCCATCAGTTCGTTACCTGTCCTCTCGCATCGCTGTCCTCGTCCACCCCTACTCCGCCGTGGCGAACAGCTTGGCCAGCCGCGACACGCCCTCGGCGATGTCATCGTCACCGAGTGCATAGGACATACGGAGGTACCCGGGCGCGCCGAACGCCTCTCCGGACACCACCGCCACCTTGGCCTCGTCGATCGCCACCTGAGCCACCTCGTCCGACGAGGTGACGAGCGTCCCGGCGATCCGCCGTCCGAACAGGCCGCGTACCGAGGGGAAGGCATAGAACGCCCCCTCCGGTTCGACACACGTCACACCCTCGCACTCGTTCAGCATCCGGTGGATCATCAGCCGCCGGCGGTCGAAGACCTCGCGCATGGCCATCGCCGCCTCCAGATCGCCGGTCAGCGCGGCCAGGGCGGCGTGCTGAGAGACGTTCGACACATTGGACGTGGCGTGGGATTGCAGGTTGGACGCCGCCTCGGTGACGTCGGGCGGCGCGATCATCCATCCCACTCGCCAACCTGTCATGGCATAGGTCTTGGCCACGCCGTTGATGACGACGCAACGGTCCGTCAGCTCGGGCACCTCCACCGGGATGGACGCAAAGGTCCGGCCTCCGTAGACGAGGTGCTCGTAGATCTCGTCGGTCACCACCCACAGGTCGTGCTCGGCCGCCCAGCGTCCGATGGCGGCGACGTCCGCCGGCGGCGAGACGGCCCCGGTCGGGTTGTTGGGCGACACGAACAGCAGGATCTTGGTGGCGCTCGTCCGGGCCTGTTCGAGGGCGTCCACGGTGAGGTGGAATCCGGTGTCCTCGCTGGTGGGAACGTCCACCGGCACTCCCCCGGCCAGGGCGATGACTTCCGGGTACGTCGTCCAGTAGGGCGCCGGCACGAGGACCTCGTCGCCGGGATCGCACAAGGTGGCGAAGGCCTCGTAGACGGCCTGCTTGGCCCCGTTCGTCACCAGCACCTGGGACGGCGAGACCTCGTAGCGGGAGTCGCGCCAGGTCTTGGCCGCGACCGCCTCTTTCAGGGCGGGCAGTCCCCCCGTGGGGGTGTAGTGGTGGTTGGCCGGCGCCCGGCACGCCTCCACGGCCGCCTCCACGATGTGCGGCGGCGTGGGGAAGTCCGGTTCACCGGCGCCGAACCCGATCACATCCTCGCCGGCGGCGCGTAGCGCCTTCGCCCTGGCGTCCACGGCCAGCGTGGCCGACGGGGCGACGGCGGCCACCCGGGCCGAGATCCGCCTACGGGCGGTCGAGGCGCCGGGGGTGGTTTCGTGGAGCGACGACATGGCTGCCATGCTTGCACACGTGACGCGCGCCCCCGACACCACCGCCCCCTCCGATATCCGCATCCCCGACGGCCTCAAACCGGCGGACGGGCGGTTCGGCAGCGGGCCGTCCAAGGTCCGCCCGGCCCAGGTGGAGGCCCTGGCCCGGGCCGCCCCGACGTACCTCGGTACGAGCCACCGCCAGAAGGCGGTCAAGACCGTCGTCGGCCGGTTGCGCTCCGGCCTGGCCGAGTTGTTCGGTCTGCCCGACGGCTACGAGGTGGTGCTCGGCAACGGAGGCGCGACCTGCTTCTGGGACATCGCCACGTTCTGCCTCATCGAGCGGCGGAGCCAGCACCTGTCGTTCGGCGAGTTCTCCTCCAAGTTCGCCGCCGCCGCCACGGCCGCCCCCCACCTGGACGACCCCTGGATCATCGAATCACCGACGGGCACCCACCCCGAGGCGGTGGCCGACGCCGACATCGATCTCTACGCCTTGACCCAGAACGAGACCTCGACGGGCGTGTCCATGCCGATCACCAGGCCGGCCGGAGCGCCCGGGGCCGATGCCGGTGGCGCCCTGGTGGCCGTGGATGCCACCTCGGGGGCCGGCGGCATACGGGTCGATCCGACGCAGTTCGACGCGTACTACTTCGCGCCGCAGAAGTGCTTCGCTGCCGACGGCGGCCTGTGGTTGGCGCTGCTCTCGCCCGCCGCGCTCGATCGTGTCGAGAGACTGGCGGCGTCCGACCGATGGGTCCCCGCCTTCTTCGATCTGAAGACGTGCGTCGACAACTCCAAGCTGGACCAGACCTACAACACGCCGGCACTGGCCACCGTGCTCCTGATGACCGAACAGGTCGAATGGATGCTGGCCGGGGGGGGTCTGGAATGGACGGCGGGGCGCTGCGACCGGTCAGCCGAGATCCTCTATACCTGGGCCGAGCAGTCGGATTTCGCCACCCCGTTCGTGGAGAAGGAATCCGAGCGCAGTCACGTGGTCGGCACCATCGACTTCGTCGATGCCGTCGATGCCGCCACCGTGGCCGCCGTCCTCAGGGCCAACGGCATCGTGGACACCGAGCCGTACCGCAAGCTCGGCCGGAACCAACTGCGGATCGCCATGTTCCCCGCCATCGATCCCGAGGACGTCGCTGCCCTGTGCGCGTGCATCAACTACGTGGTGGGCGCGCTGGCTTAGTGAGAGGATGGCGGCCTGTGGCTCGGGACCATCGCCGGGGCGAGTCGTCGATCGTCGTCTGACCAGCGAGCGTTTCAGTCGCGACGAGCGGCGCTTCGGACGTGCTCGGGGACGTCGGCGTCGTGGAGCCACTCACCGGCCTTGTCGGTGGCCGAGTGCAACCACCGCCCCGCGTCGGGAGCATGGTCACGGACCTGCCCACCGACGGCGACGGCTGTCTTCGATGCCCGGGCCAGGGAGTCGAGGATGACGCCGGCCGTGACGCCGGTCAGACCACCCACGAAGAGCCCTTTCCACACGTTACGCATGTGATGACCACTTTCCTTTGTCGTCGGTCGCCGCCGTCGTCCGATCGGTCTAGTGCACCTCTTCGTGCACGGCCGCCGTACGTCCCTGCGCGTCGACCACTTCACGATCGTACGTGTGAGAACGGCGGCCCGGCGTTCGACGCGACGTGCCGAAGATGGTCGACGAGATGACCAGGCCGACGGCTCCGACGATCATGAGGATGACCCCCACGGTGGAGAGCCGGAATCCGTGGCTCTGCGTGGACGTCACCGCCCAGTACATGACGGCACCAGCGGCAATTGCGATAGTGCTGAAGACCATTCCTGTCAGACCCATGTCTTGTGCCTCCATCTCGATGCCCCGGCCGTGGGCCAGGTGCGAAGGAAGCGGGGTCTGGGCGTCTTCTGCCCCATCATCGTAGCTGCCGAATCAGTCAATGTTCTGAAACTCAGCCAATTCATTCGAGGACGGCGCTGATCATTCGAGGACCACGCAGTGAGGCCCGGACGCTCCGGGGCTCCCGTTGTGGACACGAGTGACGCGTGGCCTCACGAGTGACGCAAGATGTCAGTGGTAGCGTGAACAGTGGCTGAGGCTCGGTGAGTCTCGGCCGGCGACATCGTTGCCCCAGACCTTGGCGACCCGAGGGCCGAGTGATCATCTCGGACAGAGGCCAGGGAAGGGAGCAACGGTCTTGTCAGAACCACGGCGGTGCCTGCGCCATCGTTCCCTCCGCCCCCGTAGGTCATTTGCTGACTGGTGGAGCCCGTCCGGATCGCACGTGCGCTCCCATCGCCGGAGAACGAACCGTGTCCGATCCGTCTCCCGTGCCCTACCGGTGCGGTGTCTGATCGACTCCACCCCCCGTCGCTGGTCACGGCGCACGGGAAGGGTCCGCAATCCCTGGGGTCTGATGTTCGACGACGGGGAAGCCTGACGTCGCCGGCTCTGGCCGGCGGCGGCTCCCTCACCGCGAAGGCCCGAGGGCGATGACCTTCCAGGATCGCCGAGCCACCGAGGCGCACGACGTCGACAGGATCACGGTCAGAAGCAGGGCGACGAGCACCAGAGGCCAGAGGTCCTGGTGGCTGTACGCGATCGTCGTGTACCGCCCACCGATGCCCTGGCGGGCCTGCACGATGAGACCGATCCCCCACGTCGCATACGCCGCCAGCGTCAGCGTCAGGAGGGTAGCCACCACCACCGAGACGCTCTTGCCGAAACGGAGGTCGAGGGGTGAGATGTCGGCGCGCCGGACGGCCACCGCCACACAGACGATGGACACCAGCCATCCGACGACGGCCACGATGCCCGCGGCCGTCCCGACGGCGTGGGCGGCAGCCAGGTGTCCGCCCAGGGGAACGGCCGGATGACCGCCACTCTCGCGGTAGGAGTGCGGTAGGAGGACGTCACTGATGACGACCAGCACCACGTCGGCCAGGACCGAGAAACCCGGTGCCCAGGCCAAGAGGACCAGGCGGCGGTGATGGCCGGCGGTGGAGCGCTTGATGGCACCGGTGAGCCCCGACCACCCGGCGAAGAGGACGAACAGGGTGATGAGGAACAGCACGACCATGGCCACGTCGGCGTACCAGGTCACCGATCCGGCCAGGCTGAGCGGTGGAGCCGCCGTGGGCATCCCCCGGCCCTGCACCAACTGGTTGGCTCCGCCGGTGATCGACAGTTGTCCGGGAAAGATCCTCCCCTCCGTCGAATGGAGGCTCTGGCCACCGATGGCCATGAGTATCAGGGGGCCCATCAGCACCCACGGCAACGTCGCCGCGGCGATGGCCACCCGGGTCCGGCTGCACCAGAGGTCGTAGACGGGGGGCATCCCCGTCGCCCGCGTCCGGGCCCGCAGCGCGCCACCGAGGAGGTTGAGGGTGACCTTCCAGCGCGGCCGGCCCTCCTCGGTGAGATCGGCCACCACCGCGCGGATCTCGTCGGCGTAGCGCCTGCGCCACCACGCCGGGTAGCACCGCAGGGCCAGCTCGACGGGATCGCCGGTCATGCGCCCAGCGTTCCGAGGCGCCCGAATCCGATGGTGGCCACCTTCACGTTGGTCTCGAGTCTTTCTCGCAGCACCCTCGCCCCCTGGGCGGTGATGCGGTAGGGGCGCCGGTGCCCTTCGGCGGGCAGCGGCTCGACCAGTCCTTCCTCTTCCAGACGGGCGAGAACGCCGTAGAGGGTGCCGGGCCCGAAGGAGACGCCGCTCATGTCCTCGATGTCCTTGATCACGGCGTAGCCGTGCTTCGGACCGCCCGACAGGCTGGTGAGGACGAGGATCGTCGGATCCTGTGTCCGCCCCAATCGCTTTGACGCCATCACGGTCCGATCGTCGCCCTGTCTCGACTGCATACTATTACGGAAATCGTAATAGTCAAGGCGCCGGTCGGACCGGCGTTCAGCCCGGGCCGACCGCTTGCTCGAAGGCGGCTGCTCCCGCTCGCCACGTGCCGTCGAGGTCGGAACCCGGCGGGTACCGGTCGTCGAGCTCGAGGATCACCATGCCGTGGGCGAAGGACCACAGGGCTTGAGCCCGGCGGGGGTCGCCGGTGACCACGAACCAGGGGTTCCCGGCCCACTCCTCCAGACCGGGCGGCAGGTTCTGGCGGGCAAGGGGCCCGGAGACGGCGAGCCGGTAGAGGTTCGGGTGCGCCAGGCAGTGCGTCCGGTAGGTGGTGACGAGGCTCAGCAACGGACTCACGGAGGCCGGTTCGTGGATGGCCCTGTGCGTGACGTCGCCGATGTCGAACAGGGCATCCTCGATGACGGCCAGCTCCACCGCCGCCTTCCCCGAGAAGTGCTTGTAGAGCGACGGCGCCCTGATCCCCTGTTCGTCGGCCAGTCGGCGCATGGTGAGCGCCCCCGGCCCTTCGTCCTCCAACAGGCGACGGGCGATGGCCACGGTCTGCTGCACGCGGTCCGGGCGGGCGGACCCCGCGTCGGGTCGCGGCAGTTCACCGGGGAGCAGCTCGCCGGCGAGGGCGCCCTCGGCCACGCGCACCGACGTCACGTCAGCTGTGCGGGGAGAGGACGAAGACCGGGTGATCGGCAGCGATGCGCTGCACGTCGTCCTCGTCCGAATCGGCGCTCACACCGTCGAAAAACACCCCGACCTCCATCTTCCATTTGCGGAGATAGGCCCGAAGGACGGGGATCTTCTCGCTGTCCGACAGCTCCTGGGCGACCCGTTCGTCGCGTCGCCGTCCGAGGATCAGGGCCAGGCGGCCCCCGTCGCTGCGAACGTTGCGGACCCATTGCGTGTCGCCGCGAGGTGACACCAGGTACTGACGTCCGTCGATGGTGAGCAGGTTCACCGGTGTCCGCCGGGCGGCGGCGCTGCGACGCCCCCGGACCTCCAGGATCCGGCTCCCCCAGACACTGACGCCGATCCGCAGCATGGCGACGACGAAGGGGTTCATGATCCTCCGCGTCAGAAACCCTGGTCGTCGGTAGCCGGCCGCTGTGTCCATCGTTCGTCTCCTCCTCCTGCCCCTACTGGGGGCTAACGCTGATAGCCAGTATGGCTAACATCGTTAGCCACGTCAAGACCCGGTCAGGGCTCGACCCGGGTGCCGGCGATCCGGACGTCGGTGCCGATCACACCCCCGGCGATGACCGCGGCAGCGAGATCGTGATCGTCGCTCGAGGCCAGACACCGGCGCCGGGGGTCGATCTCGGCCAGGACGAAGGTGCGGGCCGTGTCCATTCCCGAATAACCGACGGTGGCCGTGACCACCCGGGCCGTCCCGTGGTGTTCCTCGGCCACGTCGACCGCCCCGGTGACGCCGGCCGCCTCGGCGGCCAGGTCGGACAGGAGCGGGGGCCGACCGTCGGGGGTGGCCGACCACACGGCCAGGCCGGGCTTGGTCAGCAGCCCGCAGACGGTGGTGACGAGGCCGAGGGCGGCGGGATCGTCGCGCAGGCGGGGCACCATCGAGGCGGTGGCTTGATAGACGAAGTTGTTGAACGGCCCACCGGCGAACGCCATCCCCCCCGTCACCGTCGGCGTGCCGTCGGGGGGGAGCCCGAGCTCGCGCTGTTGGACGCGGACGGCCGAGGGGAAGCACGAGTAGAGCTCGATCTGCTCGACCGCGTCGAGCGGTCGACCGATCCGCCCGGCGGCCGCTCGTCCCAGCACGCCCATGGCGGGCCAGCGATGGAGGTCCCGTCGGCGACTGAGCGAGAGGGCGTGACCGGCATCCACACCGACCAACGGGAACACCCACCGGTCGACGGGGACGCGGTGGGCGCGGGCCGCCTCCACCGAGCACAGCACCAGGGCGGCGGCCTGGTCGACGGTCCACTGACTGGCGTGCCACTTGTTGTACGGGAAGGCCAGCGGCCGGTTGGCGGGCGACGGCGTGGCCAGGTCGGCGGCCGACCGGGGGGTGGCGAAGGCGGCCCGGGGGTTCGACCGGGCCACGACGTTGAATCGTTCCCACAGCGCGGCCACGGCCGCCCGGTGGTCGTCGGGATCCTCGCCCTCGGCCGCCGCCAGCGCGTTCTCGATGAGCGCGTACTGGAGCACGGGCTGGACCAACCCGGCCGTGACCTCCGGTCGGGCCATGAAGTCGTCCTCTCGGTCGAGCACGACGTCGGGCACGTCTGCCGACTGCGCCGTCTCGGTGGCGACGGTGCCGGCCTTCTCCGCGCGTCGGGCCCGGGCGCGTGCCTCTCCTCCCACCACCACGGCGACGTCGCAGTGGCCGGCGACGATGGCCCGGAGCGCGTCGTTCACGAGCATCTGCTGGGGCACACCCACCCGCCCCAGGAACGTCCGGACGGCGCCGGCCCCGGTCCGCGCCGCCACCAGACGGGCGGGATCGGAGTACGACCACGTGCCCTGGGGGACGGCGATGCGGTCGACGGCGCCGAGCAGCGAGACGGATCCGGCGTCGGCGGCGGCCGCTTCGAGAGCCGACGCCATCAAGGCCACCGCTTCGGCGTCGGCGTCGGCCGTCCCCACCCCGACGAGGACGGGGGTGCGCGGGTCGAGGCTGCTCGTGTTCCGGTTCATGTCGGGGTCATGTCCCCGCCCCTTGCCAGGATCCCCACAGGGCGGCGTAGGCGCCGGAGGCGGCCAGCAGCTCGTCGTGCCCGCCGAATTCGGTGATCCGGCCGTCCTCCACCACGGCCACCAGGTCGGCGTCGTTGGCCGTGTGCAGGCGGTGGGAGATGGCGATCACCGTCCGGCCGTGCAACAGCCGGGCCAGGGAACGCTCGAGGTGGCGGGCGGCACCGGGATTGAGCAGCGAGGTCGCTTCGTCGAGTACCAGGGTGTGGGGGTCGGCCAGGACCAACCGGGCGATGGCGATCTGCTGGGCCACCCCCGGGGCCAGGATCGAGCCGGCCGAGCCGATCCGCGTGTCGAGACCGTCGGGCAGCGCCCGGACCGCGGCGCCGGCGTCCACGGCGTCGAGGGCGGCGTAGAGCTCGTCGTCGTCGGCGTCGGGGACGACGAGCCGCAGGTTGTCGCGGATGGAGGCGGCGAAGAGGTGGTGCTCCTGGGTGACGAGGGCGATCTCGCGACGCAGCCGCCCCGGGGGGATCAGGTGCGAGTCGACGCCGCCCACCGTGGCCCGGCCCGCGCGGGGCGTAGATGCCGGCGAGGAGGAGGGCCAGGGTGCTCTTGCCCGCCCCGCTCGGCCCCACCACGGCCACGCGGGCACCGGGCAGAGGCGCCAGGTCGATGCCCCGCAGCACGTCGTGGCCCTCGCGATACGCGTAGCGCAGGCCCCGCGCCACCACGCGGTCGTTCTTCGGCTCGTCCGTCGTCGTCGGCGCCGGATCGATCTCGTGGACCCCGAGGACCCGCGACAGCGACGCCGAGGCCACCTGGACCTCGTCCATCCACGCCAACAGCGTGTCGACGGGACCGATCAGCTGTTGGGCATACAGAGCGGCGGCGGTGACGGCCCCCACCGACAGACTGCCGTCGATGTGCAGGAGGCCACCGAGGAGGACGGTCAGCACCAGCGGGATGACATAGCCGATCTCGCTGGCCCCGAAGAACACCGTCCGGAGTCCGAGCGTCGTGCGCTCCCAGCCGATCCACTCCTTGATGTGCCGGTCGGTCTGGGCGATGCGCGTCGGTCCGAGGCGGAAGGCTTCGATGGTGCGCCCGGCGGCCACGCTCTCCTGGATGTCGCTGTTGACCCGGGCGTAGGCCGCCATCTCCCCCTGGTAGGCACTGCGGGCGCGGCGCAGGTACCAGCGCGTCCCGATGGCCAGGATCGGGATGCTCGGCACCAGGGCGAGCCCGAGAACGGGTGCCGTCCACAGCAACGCGGCGATGGCCAGAACGGCGGTGACGCTCGCCACGAGGAGCTGCGGAAGCCCCGCCCGCACCGTGTAGGAGAGGTCGTCGACGTCGGTCGACGCCCGGGTGAGCAGGTCACCGGAGCCGGCCCGCTCCACCACCCCCAGAGGGAGGTCGAGGACCCGGGTGACGAACTGCTCGCGCAGGCGGGCCAGCACGCGTTCGCCGAGAACGGCGCCGAGCCCCCGGCTCACCCCCGTGAGCACGGTCTGCACCACGAGCGCCCCGGCGAAGATGACGATGGCGGTGTCGATCCGGGCCGCTCCTCCGCTCCTGGTCGTGTTGTTGATGACGTCCTCGAGCACCCGCGGACCGACCAGTCCGGCCGCGCTGGCCACGGCCTGCAGGACGAGCACGGTGGTGACGGGGCGACGCTGCTCGCGAAGCAGCCGGCGCAGGTGCCGCCACGACGCCCGACCGGAGGCCACGGGCAGGATGCCGGAGGCGTCGAAGGACGCGGTGTCGTCGATCGACCCGCCGTCGTCGGAGGACGCCGTGGGCGCGCTCACGCGTCGCCCCTGGTGACCAGCCGGCGGTACCGGGGCTCGGAGAGCAGCAGATCGCCGTGCCGTCCCAGGGCGCGCACGTGACCGTCGAGGAAGACGACGGTGTCGGCGTGCTCCAGGAGGAACGGACTGGTCGAGAGCACGACCGTCGTCCGCCCCGCGCGCAGAGAGTGCAGGCGGCCGGCGATATCGGCTTCGGTGTGGGCGTCGACGGCGCTCGTCGGCTCGTCGAGGACGAGGACCTCGGGGTCGGCCCGCAGGGCGGCGGCGAGCACGACCCTCTGGCGCTGGCCGCCGGAGAGCGTGCGCCCGCGTTCGGGGAGCTCCGTCTCGAGGCCCTGCGCCAGTCCCTCGACGATGTCGCCGCCGGCGGCGGCGGCGAGGGCCTCGGCCACCGTCGGCCGACAGGGGCCGGAGACGTCGGGACGGGACCCGGGCACGTCCACGGCGTCGCCCAGGGTGCCGGCCACGAGCTGCGGTTCGCGGTCGACCACCAGCACCCGGCGCCGCACGACGTCGAGCGGGAGATCGGACAGCGCCGTGCCGGCCAGCTCGACGGGGCCGGGACCGTCGATATACCGGCCCAGGCGGGCCGCCAGCGCGCTGGCCTCCTCGGGATCGACGGCCACCACGACGGTGAGCCGGCCGGGCTCGACGACGAGCCCCGTCTCCGCGTCGGAGAGGGCACCGACCGGTGGCTCGGCCCGCGGCGACACCGGGGGGACGAGGTCGGGCGACCGCCGCAGCACCGTGAGCACCCGCCCCGCCGCCACCGTGGCCGCCGACCAGCGGGTGGCCGCCTCGATCAGGGTCTGGACGGGCAGCGTCAGGAAGGCGGCGTAGGCGTAGAAGGCCACGAGCCGCCCCGGCGAGACGGTGCGCGACAGCACCAGATGGGCCCCGATGAAGGTGACGACGACGAGGATGGCGCCGGGCACGAAGACTTGGAGCGCGTCGAGCACGGACTGGGTGAGGGCCGTGCGGACAGTGGCGGCACGCACCTCCTGCGAGGCGTCGGCGTACCGGTCGGCGAAGACCTCCTCCCCGCCCAACCCGCGCAGCACCCGCAAGCCGACCACGGTGTCGGCGGCCAGGGACGACGCCCCGGCGCGGGCCGTGCGCTCGGCGCTCTGCCGCCGCTCGAGCGGACGCATGACCGGCAGCACCAGGAGCGCGAAGACCGGCGCCCCGATCACGAGCACCAGGCCAAGGCGCACCGACGAGGAGAACAGCAGCAGAGCCACGGCGATGTACGACACCACGGCCCCGGTGGCGCGGGCGCTGACGTCGAGCAGGCGTCCGATCCGCTGGACGTCGGTCGTCCCGATGCTCGCCACCTCCCCGGCGTCCACGTGCCGGGTCAGGTCGCCGCCCAGGGTGCTGGCCTGGCGGGCCACCAGCTGTTGTACCCGCACCGCCGCGCTCAGGAAGTTGGTCACGGCGCGCCGGTGGCGCATCACGCCGGCCACCGCCTGGAGGATGCCCAGTCCGAGCACGACAGCGGCCCACGTCCACAGCTCGGTCCGATTGCGGCGGACCACGGCGTCGATGGCGGCGCCCAGCGCGGCGGGGATCAGGCTCTGGGCCCCCATCCAGATGGCACCGAAGACGCCGCCGCCGATGACGGTGGGGAGCTGGCGGCGCGCCAACCAGAGGAGGAAGCGCACCGGCGAGCGGGTGTCCGGTTCACCGGGATCGGAGAGTGGGAGTCGTGCGAGCAAAGCCGATCAGTCTATGTGACCGAGCGGCCTCCGGCTCCGGTGCAACCATCAGCGCAACAGGACCCCGTCGTCCACGCGTCCGTAGCGGAACGTGACGAGATCGAAAGGATAGTTGTGACGGACCCGCCACGGTGCCGTCGTCCCCTGCTTCGGGAACTCGTCCGGTGAGCGCCGGATGTAGCCCGACGACAGGTCGAGATACGGCGCCGTCGGCATCGACGGATCGGGGGGCGTCGGAATACACACCGAGAATCCGTGCTCGTCCATGTGGTGGAGGAGCCGGCACAGGTAGCGGGCGGCCAGGTCGCTCTTGAGCGTCCACGACGAGTTGGTGTAACCGAAGGTGAAGGCCAGATTGGGCACGCCGCCGATCATGAGGCTCTTGTAGGTCACCGCCTCGGAGAGGTCGACGCCGCGCCCGTCCACGCTGATCGTCATCCCCCCGAGCATCAGCAGGGTGATGCCGGTGGCGGTGACGACCAGATCGGCCTCGAGCACCTGGCCCGACTCGAGCAGGAGCCCGGTCTCGGTGAACGAGGTGATGCGGTCGGTCACCACCGAGACGCTCCCGTCGGTGATGGCCCGGAAGAGGTCGCCGTCGGGGGCGAAGCAGAGGCGCTGGTCCCACGGTTGGTAGGCCGGTGTGAAGTGGGTGCCCACGTCGTACCCCTCGGGGAGCTGGCGGGCCACGCCGCCACGGAGCCACCCGCTCATCCGCCTCGGGGCGTGCCGGCTCAGCTGGAAGACGACCCACGCCAGCGCCATGTACTTCCACCGCAGGAGACGACCGGCGGTCTCGGCGGGAAGGACCCGGCGCACGAGGTCGTCGAGCGGGTCCCGGTCGGGCACCGAGGCGATGTAGCTCGGTGAGCGCTGCAGCATGGTGACGTGGCGCGCCTGGCGGGCCAGGGCCGGGACCAACGTCACCGCCGTGGCCCCGCTGCCGATCACCACCACGCGCTGGCCGGTGCAGTCGAGGTCCTCGGGCCAGTCCTGGGGATGGACGATCCGGCCCCCGAAACGGGCACGGCCCTCGAAACGCGGGGTGTAACCGGCGTCGTACCGGTAGTACCCCGTGTTGGCGAAGAGGAAGCAGCACGTCATGTGCTGCCTCTCGGAGGTGTCGGTCCGTTCGATGGCCACCGTCCACCGGGCCTCGACCGAGGACCACCGGGCGTCGACGACGCGGGAGTGGTACCGGATCTTCGGCTCGATCCCGCGTTGGCGCGCCGTCTCCCGGATGTACCCGAGGATCGAGGGCCCGTCGGCGATGGCCCTCGTCCCCGTCCACGGCCGGAAGGAGTAGGCCAGGGTGTACATGTCCGAGTCGGAGCGCACCCCCGGGTAGCGGAACAGGTCCCAGGTCCCGCCGCTGCGCCCTCGTGCCTCCACGATGGCGAACGTCTTGCCCGGGCACTCGTCTTGGAGATGGCAGGCGGCGCCGATGCCGGACAGACCGGCACCGACGATCAGCACGTCGACATGGTCGACCGTCGGCTCGGGCATATCGACGCAGGCTACGCAGGTCAGGTGGCGGGGCAGGTCAGGTGGCGGGGCTGACCGAGCTCATGTTGAAGTCGGCCACCCGCAGGGCCGGCATGGCCGTCCGGCTCTGCCAGTCGCCCCATTCGCGCGACAGCGCCCGGACGGTCCGACCCGCCTCCGTCGTCCGGGCCAGGACGTCGATGGGGCTCTCGTTGAAGCGGAAGTTGTTGACCGCCCCGACCACCTCGCCCCTCTCCACCAGGTAGACGCCGTCGCGGGTGAGACCGGTGAGGAGAAGGGTCACGGGGTCGACCTCCCGGATGTACCAGAGGCAGGTGACGAGCAGTCCCCGCTCGGTCCGCGCCACCAGGTCGTCGAGGGAATCGGTGGCGCCGGGGAGCTCGAGGACGAGGTTGTCGCCCGGGGGGGCGACCACGGTGCCCGAGCGCGCCGCCGCGGCGCGGTGGTACTGCAGGGCGTCGAGCTTCCCGTCGACCACCCACCCCGTCGGCCGCACGGGCAGGCCGTTGTCGAAGACCGAGACGTCGGTGCCCGACGCCGTGGCCACGACGAACGGCGCGCACTCGAGGCCCGGCTCGGCCGGGTCGCTGCGCAGTGTGAACGGCAGCGACGACAGGGTCTCCCCCAATTTCGTCCCCCCGCCGGGGGCCGAGAAGGCGCTGCGCCCGTCCTCGGCGTCGCGCCCGGACAGCGACTGGGCCAGCACCACCATCAGGTCGGCGGCGGCGTCGGGGGGCAGGAGCGTCTCGTAGCGCCCGGCCGGGAGCTCGACGGTGCGCTCGGCCCAAGCCAGCCGGCGCACCAGGCGGTCGTGCAGGACGTCGACCTCGACGTCGTCGAACCACGACGTCCCGGCCCCGGCCCACGTCGATCGCGTCCCGTCGGCACTGCGGGCCACCAGCTGGAGGGTGCCGGCCGGCTGTTCGTGGCGCAGGCGGAGCCCGGTGGACGAACCGAGGAACGTCGTCTCCACCCGGTGCGAGGCGAAGCCGGCCAGGACGTGCCCGGCCGACCGGGCCCGGGCGAAGGCGTCGGCCAGGGACCGCACCACGCCGTCGATCGCACTCTGACCGGTCAGGGTCGGGGGGGCGCCGAAGTCCGGATCGTGCGCCGTCTCGTCCACCAGGGGCATGGCGTCGTCGGCCGGCGGGGCGCCGGCGGCGTCGGCCTCGCTCGCCGCCACCAGCTCGGCGACGTCGACGGCCCCGCCCCGGCTGGCCACCCCGACGGCCACACCGCCGGCGCCGGCCACGTCGCCGGCACCGGCGGCGCCGGCACGTTCGAGGAAGCTCACGACGGTCACGCGCCGGTCGCGGCGCAGACCGTTGGTGGTCGTCGTGTTGTTGGCGAAGCGCACGTCGGCCTCACTGCCATCGGTGACGACGACCACGCACCCGCGGCCCTCCGCCAGAGAGAGCGCCTCCTCGACGACGTCGGCCGCCGGCCGGAGCCGGTCGCCGTCGCTCATCGGCCCGTCTCGGCCCGGGCGTTCAGCACGTTCACGCCGCGGAACAGCGCCGACGGGCACCCGTGGCTGACCGGGGCCACCTGGGGGGGCTGGCCCTTGCCGCAGTTGAAGGCGCCGCCGAGGACGTAGGTCGCGCTTCCCCCCACGGCGTCGAGGGATCCCCAGAAGTCGGTGGTGGTGGCCTGGTAGGCGACGTCGCGCAGCTGCCCGGCCAGGCGGCCGTGGTCGATCCGGTAGAAACGCTGCCCGGTGAACTGGAAGTTGTACCGCTGCATGTCGATCGACCAGCTCTTGTCGCCGACGACGTAGACGCCGCTGTCGACGCCGGCGATCAGCTCGTCGGTGGTCGGCCCCGCCCCCGGCGCCGGGGCCAGCGAGACGTTGGCCATCCGCTGGATGGGGGCGTGCAGGGGGGAGTCGGCGAAGGCGCACCCGTTGGACCGGCCCAGGTCGTTCTCGGCCGCCATCCGCCGGTCGAGCTGGTAGCCGACGAGGATCCCCTCCTTCACGATGTCGAAGGACTGCGCCGCGACCCCCTCGTCGTCGTAGCCGACCGTCGCCAGCCCGTGCGGCGTGGTCCGGTCCCCCGTCACGTGCATGGCCGGCGACCCGTAGCGCAGCGACCCCAGCCGGTCGAGGGTGGCGAACGACGTCCCCGCGTAGGCGGCCTCGTAGCCGAGGGCCCGGTCGAGCTCGGTGGCGTGGCCGACCGACTCGTGGATGGTCAGCCAGAGATTGCTCGGGTCGATCACGAGGTCGTAGGTCCCGGCCTCGACCGACGGGGCGGCGATCTTCTCGGCCAGCAGATCGCCGAGGCGGGCCAGCTCCCCGTCCCAGTCCCAGGTCCCGCCGGTCACGTACTCCCATCCCCGGCCGGCGGGTGGGGCCAGGGTGCGCATCGACTCGAACGAGCCCGTCGCCGACTCGACGGCGAAGGCCTCGACGACGGGGTGCATGCGGACGCGCCGCTGGGTGGTCACCGTCCCCGAGAGGTCGGCGAACTGCTTGTCTTCCACCACCGCCAGCACCATGGCCGTGACGTGGTCGACGGCGCCGTGGGCGAGCAGCCGGGCGCTCCACTCGGTGAGCAGCGCCGCCTTGTCGGCCACGGCCACGGTGCTGGGATCCATCTCGTAGGGCGAGGACCATTCCACCGCCCCGTGGCCCGGTTCGGCGGCCAGGTCGACGGGGACGGCCAGCGCCGGCGCCGTCGACACCGCCATCTCGACGGCCTCCTCGGCCAGGTGGGCGGCGGCGTCGGGGTGGAGCTCGACGGTGGCGGCGAAGCCCATCGACCGGTCCCGGACGACGCGCAGGCCCACCCCGATCTCGGTGTCGTCCACCGTCGTCTGCACCCGGCCGTCGCGGACGACGACCACCTGCGACCGGATCCGCTCGATCCGCACCTCGGCGTGGGAGCACCCGAGGGCCAGCGCCTTCTCCAGGGCGGCCGACCTCACCGCCTCGAGGGGCAGGGCGGCGAAGGAGGGGTCGACGGGCACGCCCGACAGTATCCCGACCGCTGCCTCAGAGTGGCAGCGTCAGAGTGGCAGCGTCAGATCTTGCCCCTATTCGCTGCAGTCCGAATAGCCCAGAGTGTCCTGGTCGGTGGCTGTCGTGTTCGAGGGCGGGATGCTGAGGACGGTACCCGCGGGTGGAGTGAGGGTGGCCGTGTTGGAAAGGGAATCGCCGGCAGAATCACTGATGACGGCGTCGACGGTGTAGACGATCGACGAACCGGCCGGCATGTCCACCGTGTCATCGATGTCGTTGTAGTCGGGGCCGGTGCCCGAGGGATTGGTGTCCGTCGCCCCGCCCGACGGGGAGGAGTCATAGGTGTCGCTGGAGAACTCCGACGAGTTCGTCGAGAAGCTGTCCGACACGACGACGCCGTCCACGGCCGTCGTCCCCGAGTTGGTCACGGTGATCGTGTATGTGATGTACGGGTCGCAGTCGAGATCCTCACCGAGGGTGGGCGGGTTCGAGCTGCCGGAGACGGGGTAGGCGTCGTCGGACTTCGTGATGTTCAGTTGGGCCGTCGGCGTCGTCGTGGCATCCGAGAGGCCGGTCTCGACGAGCGGATTGGGGTTGGCCGTCACGATCATGGCCGGCGGATCGGGCGCCGGCGTCGTACCGCCGCCCTTGGTGCCCTTCCCCTTCTTGGTTTTCTTCGTCTTCTTCGTCCCCGTCTTACCGCCCTTGGTGGTGGGGGTTGTTCCTCCCCCACCGGTGGTCGGGAGCGTCACCGCCGGGGCACCGACGGTGAAGCTCGTGGTGTAGGTCGGGTGGGTCCCCGCGTCCACGTCGGCCACCACGGTCGATGTTCCGGGGGCGCACGAGGCGCCCTTGAAGACGAAGACGGCGTTGCCGTCGTTGTCGAGGGTGCCCGTGGCGTCGATGGTGCCCGAGGCCTGGTTGATGGGCGCGCCCACCCCCGGCTCCCACCGCCAGCCCTGGCCGCAGCGGTTGTCGAGCTGGGCCGAGGAGATCTCGACGGGCTGGTCGGCGTAGACGGGGTCGGTCTCCACGTAGAAGACGGTGTAGACGTCCGAGTTGCCACTGTCGGGGCTGTTACCCGTCTCGACCTCGGACGACGGGTACGCGCTCACGCCTGGGGCGGTGACGTTCGGAGGCAGCACCGTCAGCTCGGTCGTGGCCGTCAGGTAGGGCGCGTCGATGAGGTCGGCCTCGATGAGGTCGGTGCCCGCCGAGCAGTCCTGGCCGTCGACGACCACGGTGACGTTCCCGTCGTCGTCGAGGTAGGTGGTGATGGAGTTGAGGCCCGTGCGCGGTGCGCGCGTCGACCCCTGCTGGAGGGTCTCGAAGGTGATGCCCCCGAGGCAGCTGTTCTCGAGCTGTTGGGAGTCGATGTTCACGGGGTCGTCGGCGTAGGCGGGGCTCGTCTCGACCTCGATGACGTCGTGGACCTGCGAGCCGTAGGCGATGGACCCGTCGGTGTCGTAGGCGCCGATGTCGCAGGGCGCGATGCGGGGGAAGCCGCGCTGGTCGGTGGGCGGGCAGTCGGCGGCGGTCACCTTGTCGACGGCGATGCTCGTGGCCTCGAGCTCGACGGTCTGGGTGGGTCCTCCGTTGTCCTGGAGGCCGGCGGGGTCGAGACCCGACGGTGTGTCCGAGTAGCTGTGGTTGGCGGCCGAGAACCCGCACGACCCGTCGTCGTCGAGGTTGTAGCCGCCATCGCTGAGGACGCCGGTGCAGTCGGTGGCGCCCGAGCTGTTGGCCACGATGGTGGCCTCGAGGTTGACCATCCCGTTGGCGTCGATCCCCCCACCGGCGTTGCCGCAGGACGACGAGCAGCCTCCGGAGACGCTGTTGCCCCACAGTGTGCTGTTGGTGACCTCGACCCCCCCACCGGCGTAGATACCGCCGCCGAAGGCGCCGCAGTTCGTGTCGCAGCCGGTGTTGGCCGAGTTGTCGGCCACCGTCGAGTTCTCGAGCAAGAGACCGGCGGTACTCCCGTTGTTGATGCCGCCGCCCGTGGGGCCGCACGCCGCGGTGCAACTGTTGTTGGCCTCGTTCCCCGAGACGGTGCTGGCGGCGATGGTGGCACTGTCCTGGTTGTCGAGACCGCCACCGGAGGCGCCGCAGCTGAAGTCACAACCGGCATCGGCGGTGTTGCCCGACAGGGTGCTTTCGAAGAGGTTCAGTGTGCCGAGGTTCTCGATGCCGCCACCGGCGGCGCCGCAGTACTCCCCACACCCGATGTTGGCGCTGCTGCCCGACACGGTGGTGTCGGTGAGCTTCAGGGTGCCGGTGCTCTCGTTCTCGATGCCGCCCCCGGCGGCACCGCAGAATGCGACGCAGCCGCCGTTGGCGTTGCTGTCGGTCACGGTGACGTCGGAGAGGGTCAGGATGCCGGAGTTGTCGATGCCGCCCCCGGAGCTGGAGCAGCCCTCGAAGCAGTAGGCGTTGGCGGCGCCGTCCTCGACGGTGATCCCGGAGATGGTGGCGGTGACACCGGCGTCGACGAGGAAGACCTGGGAGGTGTTGCCACCGCTCACGGCCAGCTGGGCGGCCCCGGGCCCGGAGATGGTCAGGTTCTGGGAGATGGTGATCGGGCCGCTCGTGAGGAGGATGGGCGAGCCCGGCGGGCACGACACGGAGAAGGCGATGGTGTCGCCGGGCGAGGCGGTGCTCACGGCGTTGGGCAGGGAACCGCTCCCCGAGCCGCTGCAGTTGGTGACGGCCAGGGTGGCGGCACCGGCCACGGGGGCCGGGAGGACGGCCAGGGAGCCCGAGACCAGGAGGGTGGCCACTGTGGCCAGCAGAAGGCGTGCCGCCCGCCCGGACAGCACCGACCGACCCGCGGTACGGCGTCGTGGTGTCACCGAAGGTGGTATCAGTTCCAGGAATCGTCGTCCGAAACCCCTCGACCCCACGGTCGCCCCCCTCGAGATCAGGCTGAGAACGCGACGAGTGTCCTCTTCACCACCCAAAGCGTACGGGCAGAGCCGATGCGTGGGCATCGACAGATATGACGAAATCGGCCGGGGACCGCGCCGGCCCGGCCCCCGGACCAGGCAGGGCCGGCGGCGGGGTCAGCCCCCCGAGACGTCCTGGATGCGCTGACGGCCGGCGGAGATGAAGGGCATCATGGCCCGGAGCTCGGCCCCGACCTTCTCGATGGGATGGGCGGCCCCGGCGGCCCGCAGGGCCTCGAAGTTCTTGCGCCCCGAGCGGTTCTCGGCGATCCACTCCTCGGCGAAGGCCCCCGAACGGATGTCGTCGAGGATCTGTTGCATCTCGGCCCGGACGTGGGCGTCGATCACCTTGGGGCCGCGGGTGAGGTCCCCGTACTCGGCCGTGTCGGAGATGGAGAAGCGCATGCCGGCGATGCCCTGCTCGTACATGAGGTCGACGATGAGCTTGAGCTCGTGGAGGCACTCGAAGTAGGCCGACTCCGGCTGGTAGCCGGCGGCGACGAGCGTCTCGAAGCCGGCCTGGACGAGCGAGGTGAGGCCACCGCAGAGGACGACCTGCTCGCCGAAGAGGTCGGTCTCGGTCTCCTCGTCGAAGGTGGTGTCGAGGACCCCGGCGCGCGTGGCCCCGAGGGCGTGGGCGTAGGACAGGGCCAGGTCGTGGGCCTTGCCCGAGGCGTCCTGGGCCACGGCCACGAGCGACGGGACCCCGCCGCCCTCGGTGTAGGTGCGCCGGACGAGGTGACCGGGGCCCTTCGGGGCCACCATGGCCACGTCGACACCGGCGGGGGGGACGATCTGGCCGAAGCGGATGTTGAAGCCGTGGGCGAAGAAGATGGCGTCGCCCTGGCGCAGAGAGGGGGCGATCTCGGCGTCGTAGACCGACTTCTGCTCGGTGTCGGGGAGGAGGATCATGATCAGGTCGGCCTCGGCCGAGGCGTCGGCCACCGACAGGACGCGCAGCCCCGCCTCGGTCGCCTTCTGGGTCGAGGACGAACCGGCCCGCAGGCCGACGCGGACGTCGACGCCCGACTCGGCCAGGTTGAGGGCGTGGGCGTGCCCCTGCGACCCGTAGCCGATGACGGCGACCTTGCGCCCCTGGATCAGCGACGCGTCGGCGTCGGACTCGTAGTACAGCTTCGCCATCTCAGCCTGCCTCGTGGGTCGGGGGACCGCAGTCCCGGTGGTGGGGACCGAGGTCCCTGGTCGTGCGATGCATGGGGCTCATGGGGTCGGGTCGGGGGCGCCGCCGGCGATGGAATGGAGGCGGGCCGCCCGGCGGGCCAGCTTAGGCAGGGCCACGCGGCCCGTCCGCTGGAGCTCGACGATGCCGTAGGGCCGGATGAGGTTCTCGAAGTCGTCGATCTTGGAGGGGGTGCCGGCCAGCATGACCGTCATGCGGTCCTGGCCGACGTCGACGATCTTGCCCTCGAAGACACCGACGAGACCGATGACCTGGCCGCGGTCGGCCGGGGTGGCCGAGAGAGTGGCCAGGAGCATCTCGCGTTCGGTGGCGTCCTCGGGGGCGAGCTCGAAGATGTCGACGACGTTGATGAGCTTGTCGAGCTGACGGAGGATCTGCTCGAGGGGGGCGGACTCGACGTCGACGACGATGGTGATGCGCGAGAGGTGCTCGTTGTCGGTGGGGGCGACGGCCAGCGAGTAGATGTTGAAGCCGCGCCGCGAGAAGAGCGAGGCCACCCGGGCCAGGACCCCGGCCTTGTTCTCGACGAGGACCGAGACGATGTGGTGGCGCACCGCGCCCGTCCCGGCCATCACCGACCCCCTTCGCCTTCGGAGGGGCCGACGATGATGTCGTCGTTGGAGGCGCCGGCGGGGACCATCGGGTAGACCTTCTCGAAGGCGTCGGTGCGGAAGTCGATGACGACGGGGCGGTCGTCGATGCCGTTGGCCTTCTCGATGGCGGGGGCGACCTCTTCGGCCGACTCCACCCGGAGGCCGACGCAGCCCATGGCCTCGGCCCACTTGACGTAGTCGGGGAGGTCGGGCGAGAGGTAGACCTCCGAGTAGCGCTCGGCGTAGAAGAGCTCCTGCCACTGGCGGACCATGCCCAGGTAGGCGTTGTTCAAGATGGCGATCTTCACGGGGATGCGCTCGGCCGAGGCGGTGACGAGCTCCTGGGCCGTCATCTGGAAGCAGCCGTCGCCGTCGACAGCCCAGACGGTCTTGTCGGGCCGGCCCACCTTGGCGCCGATGGCGGCGGGGACGGCGAAGCCCATGGTGCCCGCCCCGCCCGAGTTGACCCACGTGTAGGGGTGGTCGAAGCGCCAGTACTGCGAGGCCCACATCTGGTGCTGGCCCACCCCCGAGGCCACGATGGTGTCGTCGGGCGACATGTCGCGGAGCTGCTCGAGGACGTACTGGGGCTTCAAGGCCCCACCCTCGAGCTGGTTGTAGGCGAGGGGAAACTCCTCCTGCCAACGGCGGACCTGGGCCAGCCAGGGGGCGAGATCGGGACGGGCCGCCGCCGGTGTCCCGGTCGCCGGGGCCGTCCCGGCGGCGCCGAGCCCGAGGGCACCGAGGGCCTCGAGGAGCTGCTCGATGACGAGACGGGCGTCACCGACGATGCCGACGTCGGGACGGCGGACCTTGCCGAGCTCGGCCGGGTCGATGTCGACGTGGATGATCCGGGCGTCGGGGGCGAAGGCGGCGACCTTTCCCGTCACCCGGTCGTCGAAGCGCGACCCGAGGGCGATGAGGAGATCCGACTTCTGCATGGCGGTGACGGCGGTGTAGTTGCCGTGCATCCCCGGCATCCCCAGACACAGGGGATGGGAGTCGGGAAAGGTACCGCGGCCCATGAGGGTGGTGACGACGGGGATCCCCGTCCGGGTGGCCAGGGCGAAGAGCGCCTCGGCGCCGCGCGCCTTCAGGATCCCGCCGCCGGCGTAGAGCACGGGGCGCTCGGCCGAGAGGATCAGCTCGGCCGCCCGGCGGACGTCGACGGGGTCACCGGTGGTCTGCGGGTGGTAGCCGGGGAGGTCGAGGTCGTCGAGGGACGACGGCCAGTACCACTCCATGGTGGCGTTCGAGATGTCCTTGGGCAGGTCGACGAGGACGGGACCGGGACGCCCGGTGGTGGCCACGTGGAAGGCCTCGGCCACCACCCGGGGAATGTCGTCGACGTCGGTGATGAGCCAATTGTGCTTGGTGATGTCCATCGTGACGCCGGTGATGGGGACCTCCTGGAAGGCGTCGGTGCCGATGGCCGTGGTGGCGACCTGGCCGGTGATGACGACGATGGGGATCGAGTCCATCATGGCGTCGGCCAGGGGGGTGACGATGTTGGTGGCCCCCGGCCCCGACGTCACCATGGCCACCCCGGGGCGGCCGGTGACGTGGGCGTAGCCCTCGGCCATGTGCCCCGCCCCCTGCTCGTGGCGGACCAGGATGTGGCGGATCGACGAGTCGAGGATGGGGTCGTAGACGGGCAGGATGGCACCGCCGGGGAGGCCGAAGATGACCTCCACTCCCTGCATCTCGAGGCTCTTGATGAGGGCCTGGGCCCCGGTCAGTTGCATGGCTGGATGTCCTCGCTCGTCTGGTGGCCCCGGTGAGGGTGCCGGAATCGGTGGAAACTCGGGAAGTGGGAACTCGGGAAGTGGGAACTCGGGAAGTGGGAAGTCGGGAGGGATCGGGGCTGGAATTGAAACGACCTCCCGTCGGGGAGGTCGTGTAGCGCACGGGGCCGCGGACGGCGGCAGCGTGCGCTCAGGTCAGGACTACGAGAAGAAAGGTCGTGGGGATGCGGCTCATGACCCGTTCAGTCTCGCACGGACGGGGGGCGCGGAGCAAGGCCTTGGCCCCCGAGCGCGTCGCCCCCGCCCGGCCTACCGTGGGCTCCGTGCAGACATCACGAGACGTGGGCGGCGCGACGGCACGGAGAGCGGTGAGATGAGACGGACGTAACGGTGATCCGAGATCGCGTCGTGCCCTATCTGCTGGTCGGATCAGTCGTCGTCGGCACGATCGGTGGAGCCGTCCTCGGGGCCACCACGGCTCCGACCACACGACCCGAGGGAACCTCGGCCGTTCCCACCACGACGGTGACCTCCGCTCCGGCGTCGGTGAGCACGTCGTCATCGCTGGGCACGACGTCATCGCTGAGCACCACGTCATCGCTGAGCACAACGACATCGGTGAGCACGTCGGTGGGTCTGCCACCGGGCAATGAGTTCTCCCGGATCTCCGCCACCGGCGACGGGCTTCTCCTGAACGGCGACGTCGAGCCCGGCATCCTGCCGCCGAGGTCGCCGCCGCAGAGCTGTGAGGAGAAAGGGGCGCCGGTCGATCCGCAGACGATGGCGCTGGGAGCGGTCACCCGGGCCGGTTGCAATGACCCCGCCGTCTGGGGGGAGGTCGTGAGCGTGGCCACCACGAACCTCCCCGACTCGAACAACGCCACGATCTCCATCGCCACGCTCGATCCTGGGACGGGAGCGGTCACCGACGGACCCGTCGTGATGACCTACGCCAGCCTCTCCGACACACGCCCACTCACCGCCTACGGAGACGGATGGCTCTGGATCTACGACGTGGACACGACGGTCGGCGCCGAGGTGCTTCAGGTATCGGCGTCGACCGGGCAACTCGTCGACACCGTGCCGATGCCCAGGATCTACCGGCCCGTCCTGGCGGCGGACGACGACGGGTTGTGGATCGGGCCCTCGGTCGAAGGAGTCGGTGCCACGGGCCCCGGCGGCGCCGGTCCGCCGAGCACCCTCGACGACGTGGCGCCCGGCGCGCATACCCCCACCACCGTGATCCCGGGCTCGGCCCTGGCGGTGTGCTGGCTGGTGGGGAGCGGCGAGAGCCTGTGGGCGGGGATCGCCACCAACGCCGATCAGAGGTGCCAACGGCAGACGTTCTGGCGCTTCGACGGCCCCGCCCGGCGACCGGTGGCCGAGAGACCCCTCTCGAGGGACCCGCCCTCGTCCGACGGTCTGGGGCCGTCGTCGGTGATCGGTGACCGGACCGACGGGTTGTGGACGGCCTCGTTCCGGGCCTCGAACGACGTCGTCCAGGTCGCGCGTATCGACCCCGACACCGGGGCCGAGACGGTGGTGGCTTCGGTCCCCGGCCCCCCGGGCGCCGGATCGTGGCCGTCGTGGGACTCGCCGCTGGGCGAATTCGGGATCGAGGCGGCGCTCGTCGGTGGATCGATGTTCCTGCTCGAGCCACCGGAGAACGTCGAGCACTTCACCGGTGCGCTCGTCCGGGTGACTCCGACGATATGACTGCCGGGGACGAGCGCGGTCGGATCAGCCGGCGCGGCCTGCTGACCGGTGCCGCGGTGGCCGGTGCGACGGCGGCCGGGGCTGCCGTCGTCCGCCCCACCGCCGCCGGGGCTGCGCGGCCCCGCGATGTCTCGGCCGCCGTCGTCGTGGACGTGCCGCCCGTCGACGTGGTCGTCGTCGGGGCCGGACTGGCGGGACTGACCGCCGCCGTCGCTCTCGAGAAAGCCGGCCGGTCCGTCGTCGTGGTCGAGGCCCGCGACCGCGTCGGGGGGCGGAATTACGACGTCGAGATCGCCCCCGGGGTGTTGGTGGAGATGGGCGGCGAGTGGACGGGCCCTGGCCAGACACGGGTGCAGGCTCTGGCGCACGAGCTCGGGATCGGGCTCTTCCCCGCCTACGCCACGGGGAACAACCTCTACTACCGCGACGGGGTGACGAAGACCTACAGCGGCGACATCCCCCCGGCCGACGGGACGTCGTTGGGCCAGCTCCTCGAGATCATCACGACGTTGAACACCATGGCCGCATCGGTGGCCGCCGCCGCCCCGTGGAAGGCGGCGCAGGCCGACGCCTGGGACAGCCAGACCATCGCCACCTGGATCGCCGCCCAGAACTTCACCGAGGAGGCCGCCTTCCTCGGTGGTCTGGCCATCCGCGGCGTCTACGGCGAGGAGGCGTCGCAGATCTCACTCATGGACCTGCTGGCCGAGATCACCGGGGTGGGTGGCGACTTCAACACCTCGATCGGGTCGGCCCAGAGCACGCGCTTCGTGGGCGGTCCCCAGCAGTTGTCGAAGGGCCTGGCCCGCAAGCTGCACGAGCCGGTGCGCCTGAACGCACCGGTGCTGGCCATCGAGCGCGGGACGCCCGCCACCGTGCACACGGCGACGCAGCGTGTCCGGGGCCGCCAGGTGATCGTGACGGTGCCGAAGTCGGTGACCGCCGCCATCGGCTTCGCCCCCGCCCTGCCGGCCGCCTACGCCCAGTACCTCCAGCGCCAGCCGTCGGGGTCGGCGGTGAAGATCCAGGCCGTCTACGAGACGCCGTTCTGGCGGGCCGAGGGTTTGAGCGGATCGGTGGTGTCCGACACCGGACCGGTCGAGGTGGTCTACGACAACTCGCCCCCCGACGGGCACCCCGGGGTGCTGGTGGCGTTCGCCGAGGGCAACCAGGGCCGCGCCCTGTTCGCGCTGTCCGACGCCGCCCGACGGGCCGCCGTCCTGGCCAGTCTGGCGCGCTACTTCGGTCCGCGGGCCGAGCACCCGACGCACTACCTCGACATGGTGTGGGCCCGGGAGCAGTACACGGGGGGTGCCTACGGGTCGTTCAACCCGCCCGGGGTGATCACGTCGCTCGGGGCGGCGGTGGCGGGACCGGTCGGGAACATCCATTTCGCCGGGGCCGACTACTCCCCCGAGTGGCCCGGGTACATGGAGGGGGCCATCCGCTCGGGCGAGGCCGCCGCCGCCCGGGTGCTGGCCGCGCTGTAGGCCGGCCACGGAACCCTTTGGGCGCGTCGGGCGTCATGCAGGTGTGAGGCGAACGGCGGGGGACGAGGGGGTGGAGACGGCCGAGGCGGGTCCGATGGCCCCCGGCGAGCTCACCAGCCTGTACCGCCGGCAGGGTGAGGCCATGGTCCGGCTGGCCCGGCTGCTCACCGGGTCGAACGCCGTGGCCGAAGAGGTCGTCCAGGAAGCGTTCCTGAAGATGCACCAACGGGGCGAGGCGCCGCTGAACCCCGACGGGTATCTGCGCACGACGGTGGCCAATCTCTCGAAGAGCCACCTGCGGCGGCTCCGACTGGAGCGGCGCCTCCCCCCCGTCGGCCGCGCCACGTTCGACGATCCCGAGATCGACGAGACGTGGGAAGCGGTCTGCCGCCTGCCGTTCCGCCAACGCGCCGCGCTGGCCCTGCGCTTCTACGAGGACCTGCCGGAAGCGGAGATCGCCCGTGTCCTCGGGTGCCGGCCGGGAACGGTGAAGTCGAGCCTGAGCAGGGGACTGTCGAAACTGCGTGAGGAATTGTCATGACCGAGACGAACACGATCGAGCAACGCCTGCGCCGGACCTTCCAGGCCGTCGCCGACCAACCCGTCGCACCCTGGGCGGCCCCGGGCCTCGCCCCCCGGCCCGGCCGCCGCCTGCCGACGTCGAGTCGGCCGACGGCCCTCCTGGTCGCCGCCGTGGTCGTCCTCGTCCTCGGCGTGGGCGCCGTTGCGCTCGTCTACGGGCCCCGGAGCGCGGGGCCGGGAACCCCGACGTCCCCGGCGGCGACGGGAACGCGTGACCGGTTCGCCGCCACCTTCGCCACGACGCGCCGGGCGTCGACCCGCCAGATCGCCGAGGACGCCAGGATCGTGACCAGGCGCCTGGCCTACTTCGGCGACGGGACCGACAGGGCGGTGGTGCGGGGCCGGTCGGTCGTGATCGGGGGAAGCCGACGTCCTTCCCTGCCCATCGCGGAGGTGGCGTCGTCGGGAACGGTGCTGTTGCGTCCCGTCCTGTGCAGGTCGGCCCCCTTCACGGAACCGGCGTCGGCGGCCGTCGGCGGTGCCGTCCCGAACGGTTGCCCCCCCGAGTATTCACTGCAGGCGGGGCGCCTCATCGTGGGCACGGCCACGGGGACCTCCAACGTGGCCTCCATTCCGTTCGACCCGGCATTGGCGGCCGTCCCGACGTCGACGCCGGCCTACGACGAGTCGCATCCCGACCGAAGCGTCCTGGTCCCGCTCGTCGGCGGTGGCGGACAACGTGAGCTGCTCGGGCCGGCCGGGCTGAGCGGGGCCGCCGTCAGCGCCGCCACGACGACCCATATCGCGTCCCGGACCTCGTCGCAGTGGATCGTGGACGCCGACCTCACCGCCAACGGATCGGTCCGGTGGGACGCACTGGCGCGGAGGAACTTCCACGAGATCATCGCCGTCGACCTCGACGGCGGGGTGGTGACGGCGCCCCTCATCGAGCCGACCCAGGCGCGGTTCACGTCGTTCGCCGGCCGGATCGAGCTGAGCGGAAACTTCACGGCGCGTTCGGCACAGGGCCTGGCCGCCGTCTTGAACTCGGGACCCCTACCCGTTCCCCTGCGGCTCGTCAGCGAGACGACGGTGCCACCACAGAACGGCTGAAGGGCCGCGCCCGGTCAGTGACCGGCGCGGCGGGCCTGGATGGCGGGGACGGCGGTGGGGGCGGCGGCGATGACGGCGGTGATGAGCCCGAGAAAGGCACCGAAGCCCCACCCGATGCCGCTGAAGCCGATGCCACCCGGTTTGAAGACGAAGGCGAGGATGCTCAGGACGGCGTTGATCCCGGTGGCGATCAGCAACAGCTGCTCCTCCGCCAACGGAATCTTGAACGGCATCTCGGCGAAGCCGGCACGGGCGACGAGATAGACCATGATCCCGAGGCAGAGCAGCAGGACGATGTACATCCAGCCGTGCCACAGACCGTCGACGGAGACGGTGCCCAGGCCGAAGTTGTAGGTGAACCAGGGCAGGAACAGCGAGATGAAGAGAAGCAGGGTGGCGATACCGGTGATGCGCTCGGCGCGCGTCCACTTCTTGGCCTCGAACTTGAACGGAGGCACGTTCGACCCCGTGTGGTGGACGGCAGCGGTCTGGCCCGGGGGTGGAGTGAACGCCGACGGCGGCAGGGGGGAGGCACCCCCCGGGGGCGCGGCCGTGGCGGCTGCAAGAGAAGTCCCGCACTGCGAGCAGACGGTGGCGTCGTCGGCAACGTTGGTTCCACACTGTGAACAGATCATCTCCCTACCTCTCGATCGGGCCGGACCTCTTCCAGGCGATGGGCGTGCCGGCCACACCGTAGCTTTCCGCCCCGCCCGTAACCCGGTTCATCGCCGCCGGCGGCGATCGCTGCCGGCGGTCGGTGGTGTTGATTGTCGGCTGCAATCAGTTGCCCTTTCCCTTGCCGCGGTGACGCCGCTCGTACGATGACGCCGGTGGGGATCGAACGTCGGCACGTCGTCGACGCAACGGTGGTAGTCATGGTCCTGGTCTTCCTCGGCCTCGCCGCCGCCTTCCTGATCGACTCGGTACGGACGCAGAACAATTACGACGCCCTCGCCGCCCACCACGTGAAGGTCATGGCGCGGAGCCAGGTGTGCCTCGAGTACAACTGCCGCGTCAGCTACGTCTACCGGGGGATGCACTTCAGCGACGATCTGCCCATGGGAGAGAGCACGGCGTTCCTCGTCGACCCCCGCGACCGGTCCGTCCGGATGAGCGAGTTCGCCTTCGACGGCGGCACCGGGGCGACGACGGTCGACGACGTCTTCGCCGCGCTCTTCCTCTTCGCCGCCCTCGCCGTCGCCACGACACACGGTGCCCGGGTGCGCCGCCGACGACGCGGCGTCGACGAGCCCAGCCGCTGGCGCGTGACCTTGGCTCCCGAGGACGATCCCGACGTGGCGCCGTTCAGCGGCCCGGAGCCGCCCGAGCCGCGCTCTCTCGTCCCCGGCCAGTACCTCCGACTTCTGCCCGGCGATCCCCTCGACGTCGTGAAGGAGATGCCCTCCCACCGACCCGGCCACGTGCAGCTGCTGATGGGCAACGGGGAATTGGTGCTCGACACGCCCCACGAACGCCAGACCTATGCGCTTCCCACCTCGGGCGCGAGCGGTGACCGGGTGAGCGGTCTCGTCTACGTCTCCGCCCGTCACCGCGCCAGCGGCCACGTGGACGATCCCGACCAGTTCCTGGTCGTACTGGGCGGCCAGGGCGAGACGGTGGGACGCCTCGACGTCTCCGACACGTGGGAGCTGTCGGTGGACGGTCTCCGTCGGATGTGCCGCTACAGCGGGCTCCAGTTCTCCCTCGAGCGTTACGGGTCCGACCGCGAGCTCCTGGCCAAGAGACCGCAGTGGATCACGGCGGGCGCCGAGCTCGCCCTCGAGCACCCGGGGGCCGAGGATGTCCGGGAGCTCGGGTTGGCTCTGTGGCTGGGGACAGGCATCGCCTTCGGGCTTCTGGGCGCCACCGGCATGGAGCTGGTCTTCGCCACACCGGTCCGGTACGTGGCGGTGACGATCGCCCTGGGCGGAGCGGTCGTGGCCGTCGTGATCGCGGCGTGGGGCCGGATGACCTGGCACCACCGCCAGTACCGCCTGCGACGGCGCCCTCAGTAGCCGGTGGCGCCGTCGATCGTCTCGCGCAGCAGGTCGGCGTGGCCCACGTGTTGCGCGTACTCGCCGATCATGGCCACTAGGATGCGGCGCAGGGAGACCGCTTCGCCGCTCGGAATCTCCCGACCGGTCTCGTCCAGCGACAGTGTCTCGGCCACGATCTGACGCGAGCGGGCGCACTCCTGCTTCCAGACGGCGAAGGCCTCGTTGACGTCGCCGTCGAGGACGTCGAAGTCCTCGTTCGGGTTGTCGTCGGAGTAATAGAGCAGAGCGACGTCCTCGCCGGCGAACTGCTGACGGAACCACCACCGCTCCACCCCGGCCAGGTGGCGGACCAGTCCGTGCAGAGACAACGTCGACGGAGCGACGCTCTTCTCGGAGAGACGCGCCGGGGCGACCCCCGTGCACTTGAGCTCGAACGCCTGGCGGTACCAGTCGAGGTAGGCGGTGAGGATCTCCCGCTCGCTCCCGACCCGGGGCAGCGCCGATCTCGTGTCGGAGGCCCAGCGGGGGGAATAGTTGTCGGTCGGCGTCTCCGTCATGGCTCGGTGACAGCCCCGCGTTCGGCGCCGGTGACCAGGCGGGCGTACTTGGCCAGGACACCGGTGCGGTAGCGCGGCTCGGGCACCTTCCACTGGGCGCGGCGCTCGGCCAGGACGCTCTCGTCCACGGCCAGGTCGATCCGCTTGGTGGGGACGTCGATGTCGATCCGGTCGCCGTCGGCCACGAAGGCGATGGGACCGCCGTCGACCGCCTCGGGGGCGACGTGGCCGACACAGAAGCCGTGCGTTCCGCCCGAGAACCGCCCGTCGGTGATGAGGGCGCAGTCGCCTCCGCGTCCCGCCCCCTTCATGGCCCCGGTGACAGCCAGCATCTCCCGCATGCCGGGGCCGCCCTTCGGACCCTCGTAACGGATGACCACCACGGTGCCGGGCTCGATCGACCCGGCCAGGATGGCGTCGAGGGCGCCCTGCTCGCCGTCGAAGACGCGGGCGGGGCCGGAGAAGACGGGGGTGTCGATGCCGGCCACCTTGACCACCGAGCCCCGCGGGGCCAGGGAGCCGGAGAGCACGGCGATGCCGCCGTCGGCGTGGATGGGGTTCGACAACGGGTGGATGACGTCCCCGTCGGGGGCGGGCGGGTCGAGGGCGGCCAGGTTCTCGGCCACCGTCCGGCCCGTCACCGTGAGGCACTCGCCGTGGAGGAGACCGGCCTCGAGCAGCTCGCGCATGACGACGGGGAGGCCACCGATGCGGTCGACGTCCGCCATGTGGTAGCGCCCGTGGGGCTTGGTGTCGGCGATGTGGGGGACACGGGCGCCCACCCGGTTGAAGTCGTCGAGGACGAGGTCGACGCGCGCCTCGTTGGCGATGGCCAGAAGATGGAGCACGGCGTTGGTGGAGCCACCGAGGGCCATGACGACGGCGATGGCGTTCTCGAAAGCCTCCTTCGTCATGATCTGGCGGGGCCTGATGTTGCGCTCGAGGAGGCCGACCACGGCGCGCCCGGCGTCGAAGGCGCCGTCGTCGCGCCGGCGGTCGACGGCCGGGGGGGAGGCCGAGCCGGGCAGGGCCATGCCGATGGCCTCGGCCACCGAGGCCATGGTGTTGGCCGTGAACATCCCGGCGCACGAGCCGGCCGTGGGACAGGCGTTGTGCTCGATGAGCGAGAGCTCGGCGTCGCTCAGGGCGCCGCTGGCATGAGCCCCCACCGCTTCGAAGACGCTGACGATGTCGAGGGCCTGGCCGCCGGCGTGGCCGGGCAGGATGGAGCCCCCGTAGACGAAGACGGCGGGCAGGTTGAGGCGCGCCGCGGCCATGAGCATGCCGGGGAGCGACTTGTCGCAGCCGGCCAGCGTCACCATGCCGTCGAAGCGCTCGGCGTGCATCATCGTCTCGATGGAGTCGGCGATGACCTCGCGCGAGACGAGCGACGCCCGCATCCCTTCGTGACCCATGGAGATCCCGTCGGAGACGGCGATCGTCATGAACTCGATGGGGAAGCCGCCGGCCGTCCGCACCCCTTCCTTGGACCGCTTGGCCAGGCGGTCGAGGGTGAGGTTGCACGGGGTCACTTCGTTCCACGACGAGGCCACGCCGATCTGGGGCTTGTCCCAGTCGTCGTCGGTCATGCCGATGGCCCGCAGCATGGCCCGCGCCGGTGCCCGCGTCGGACCGTCGGTCACCTCGTAGCTGCGGATCTTCGTGCCGTGCGGTCCCGGCGTGGCGCCGGACGGATCGAGGGCGTCAGTCATCGCGCCCAGGTTACGTGGTGCTCTACGCCACCCGGCCCGGGCCGCCGTCGTCGGTCTCGACGGCCATTCCGGCGTGCGCCCACTCCTGCATGCCCCCCACCAGGTTGGCGGCGTCGAAGCCGGCGGCGTCGAGCCACTCGGTGGCCAGGGCCGAGCGACCCCCCGACCGGCAGACCACGACGATGCGCCCGCTGGGCTCGAGCTCGCCCATCCGGTCGGGCAGCTGGCCGAGGGGGACGTGGCGCGCCCCGGGGGCGTGCCCCGCCTCCCACTCCTCGGGCTCGCGCACGTCGAGCAGAACTCCTCCGGCGGCCAGCGTGGCGGGCACGGCCGCCACCTCGATCTCGGCGATCTCGGTCACCGGCGCCACCGCACGCCTGAAGCCCGGCGGCGCCGGCCCTCAGCCACGCCGGGCTTTCAGCTCGGCGACGACGGCCTTGCCGTTGGCCTGCTTGTTGGTGGCCTTCATGGCCAAGCCGGTGAAGAAGCCGGCCAGTTGCTCCTCGCCGTCGATGTAGCGCGCCCACTCCTTGGGGTGGGCGTCGATCAGTTCGCCCACCACGGCGGACAGCGAATCGGACGCCATCGCCTCGAAGCCCCGCCGCCGCGCCAGCTCGGCCGGGTCGCCGCCGTGGTCGAGGAGATCGCCCAGGACAACCTTGGCCTGGGTGGCGCTCAGGGTGCCGTCCTGCTCCATGCGCAGCAGCGTCGTGTAGGCGCCGGTGTCGAGGGCGCGGGCCCGCTCCGGTGCGGCCGAGGCCTCGTTGGCCGTCCGGGCCAGTGCCAGGGAGGCGCCGATGCCACCCTCGACCGCCCTCCTCATGAGGTCGTCGAGCCCGTGCTCGACGACAGTGGAGATCTGGTCGGTGCGGGCCTCGGAGGATCCGTCGGGACCGAGCAGCGCCACCAGCGCGGCGCGGCGCTCGGCCGGCATCGCACCCACGGCGGCGGCCACGTCGGCCTGCCAGGCCGCATCGGGAGCCAGGCGGACGAGATCGGGCTCGGGGAAGTAGCGGTAGTCGAAGGCCTCTTCCTTCGACCGCAGCGCCCCCGTCTTCGCCTGGTCCTCGTCCCAGTGGCGCGTCTGCTGGTCCACGGTGCCGCCCGATTCGAGCACGTCGATCTGCCGGGTGATCTCGTACTCGATGGCGCGGACGAGGGACCGCAGCGAGTTCAGGTTCTTGATCTCGCAGCGTGTCCCGTATTCCTCCCCGGGGTGGCGGACCGAGACGTTGGCGTCGACGCGCATCGACCCCTCCTCCATCCGCCCGTCGGAGGCGCCGGTGGCGATGAGGATCCCCCGCAGCTCGGCCGCGTAGAGGCGGGCCTGCGCGGCCGAGCGGATGTCGGGTCGCGAGACGATCTCGACGAGAGGGACGCCGGCCCGGTTGTAGTCGACCAGGGAGTGCTCGGCGTCGTGGATCCGCCCGCCGCCGCCCACGTGCGTCGTCTTGCCCGTGTCCTCCTCCATGTGCGCCCGCTCGACGCCGACACGGGTGCCGTCGGGGAGCTCGAGGAAGCCGTTGGTGTTGATGGGTTCGTCGTACTGACTGATCTGATAGTCCTTCGGCATGTCCGGATAGAAGTAGTTCTTCCGGTGGAACAGAGAGGGCCGGATCTCGCAATGCAGAGCCGTGCCGATCCGCATGGCGAAGTCGACCGCCATGGCGTTCACCACCGGCAAGGAACCGGGGAGCCCCAGGCAGACGGGACAGACGTTCGTGTTGGGCTCGTCGCCGAAGGCGTTGCGGCACCCGCAGAAGAGCTTGGTCTCGGTGCGCAGTTCGCAGTGGACCTCGAGCCCGATGACGGGCTCCCAGCCTCCTACCCCCGTCCCCGTCGTCGACGGAGGGGTCATCGGCCCGTCCACGTGGCCGCGGCCAGCGCCGGGGCCGCCGGCGCCGGCGCGGCGTGCTCGAGGACGGCGGCGACCCGGAAAACGAGCGGTTCGCACAGCGCCGGGGCGAGCACCTGGACGCCGATGGGCAGCCCGTCGCCGTCGGCACCGAAGGGGACGGAGATGGCGGGGTGCCCGGCCAGGTTGGACGGCACGGTGCAGACATCGGAAAGGTACATGGCCATGGGATCGTCCACCTTGTCCCCGAGGGGGAAGGCCGTCGTCGGCGTGGTGGCGCCCAGGAGGACGTCGGCGTGGCGGTAGGCGTTGTCGAAGGCGTTGATGATCAGGGTGCGGACCTTTTGGGCCTGGCCGTAGTAGGCGTCGTAGTACCCGGCCGACAGCGCGTAGGTCCCGAGCATGATCCGTCGCTTCACCTCGGGACCGAAGCCGGCCGCCCGGGTGGCGCGCATCATGGCCTCGACGTCGTCGCCGTCGACCCGCAGCCCGTAGCGGACGCCGTCGTAGCGCGAGAGGTTCGACGACGCCTCGGCCGGGGCCAGGAGGTAATAGGCCGACAACCCGTAGGAGAGCTCGGGGATCGTGCATTCGGTCACGGTGGCGCCGGCGGCGGAGAGCACCTCGGCCGCCCGCCGGACCTGGGCGGCCACCTCGGGGGCGACGCCCTCGACGAGTTCGCGGGGCAGGCCCACCCGCATTCCCGCCACCCCTTCGTCCAGGTTCTCGACGCTGCCGCGGTGCGGGCCGGTCGAGCGACGTCGAGTCGAGGGGATCGTGCCCGGCGATGGCGTCGAAGAGGGCGGCGGCGTCGGCCACGGTGGCCGAGAAGGGGCCGATCTGGTCGAGAGAGCTGGCGAAGGCGACGAGCCCGTAGCGCGAGACCGTCCCGTAGGTGGGCTTCATGCCGACCACACCGCACAGCGCCGCCGGCTGTCGGATCGAGCCGCCCGTGTCGGAGCCGAGAGCCAGCGGCACGAGACCGGCGGCCACCGCCGCCGCCGATCCCCCGCTGGAACCGCCGGGGACCCGGTCGGCCGCGTAGGGGTTGCGGGTGGGGCCGAAGGCCGAGTTCTCCGTCGACGAGCCCATGGCGAACTCGTCGAGGTTCGTCTTGCCCATGACCACGGCACCGGCCCGGCGCACCCGCGCGACCACGGTGGCGTCGTAGGGAGGGCACCACCCGTCGAGGATCCGCGACGAGCAGGTCGTGGGCACCCCGCGCGTGCAGAGGTTGTCCTTCAGCGCCACCGGCACGCCGGCCAGGGGCCCGGGATCCTCGCCGGCGGCGACACGGCCGTCGATCTCGGCCGCAGAACGTCGCGCCGCGTCGTGGAGGACGGTCAGGAAGGCGTGGACGGCCCCGTCGGACTCGTCGATGGCGGCCAGATGGCGCTCGACGATGTCGGCGGCCGACACCGCCCCGGTGCGGACCTGTTCGGCCAGCTGCAGCGCCGTCGTCACTGCGGATCTCCGAGGATCCTCGGCACGCGGAAGCGGTGGTCCTCGACGGCGGGCGCCTGGGCCAGCACCTCGTCGCGGTCGAGGCAGGGACGCACCTCGTCGGGGCGGAGCACGTTCTTCAGGGGGAGGGGGTGGGCGGTGGGCTCGATCCCGGTGGTGTCGAGGGCCGCCACCTGGGCGGCGTGATCGAGGACGGCGGCCAGCTGGCCGGCGTAGAGATCGAGCTCCTCGTCGGTCAGGTCGATCCGGGCCAGGCGGGCCACATAGGCGGCGTCGTCGCGGGTGAGCGTCTCGTCGGTCACGGGAGGATCCCTCCGACGAAGGCGAGGACGCGCGCCGTGACCTCCTCGGCGTCGTTGTCGAGCGTGGCCACGTGGTAGCTGTTCTCCAGCCACACCCGCTCGACCGTCCCGGCGACGCCGGCTTCGAGGACGTCGCCCGACGAGGACGGCACCACGTGGTCGTTGCGGCTCGACAGCAGAAGGATCGGACACGAGACGCGCCCGAGCTCGGCGGCGGTGGCGTCGATCCCTTCGAACAGGCTGAGGGCGGCGGCGATCGGTGTGCCGAGGTAGGCGAGCTCGGACACCCCCTCCTTCTTGATGTCCGAGCCGACCCCCGGGGCGACGTCGGTGCCCGTCTCGAGCACCCCCCGCATCACGTCGCGAAAGCTCTCGGCCGGGGGGTCGATAAAGGGGTTCACGAGGGCCAGGCCGCGGATCTCGGGATGATGCTCGGCCAGCCAGCAGGCGAGGGTCCCGCCCACCGACAGGGCCACGACGGCCACGTCGTCGCAGCCGGTGGCCAGCTTCTCGTACGCGGAGTCCGCCGCGCCCGACCAGTCCGCCCACCGGGTCGGGATCATGTCCTCGACGGCGGTGCCGTGGCCGGGCAGGAGGGGAAGATCGACGGTGTAGCCGGCGGCGGCGAGGGCCACGGCCAGAGGACGCATGGACTGCGGGTTCCCGGTGAAGCCGTGGAGGACGAGCACGCCGCTCGGACCACCGCTCTGCGAGAAGGGTTCGGCGCCGGGGAGGACGGGGGCTGTCACCCGGGGCATGCTACCGGCGGTCTCCGGGGCCGGAACCCGACCGATAGGGTGAAGCCCGCCCGGGGCTCCGTGACACGGCGCCGCTGGGCGAGACGAGAGTCGGATCGAGACAAGGAGCGCGTCCACGATGGCCACATTCCCGTTCCTCAGTGACGAGTGGGTGAGCGAGGCCCGCAAGATCCGCGAGGAGTACGAGGGGAAGGGCGCCGTTGTCCCCCACCAGATGAAGATGAACCTGAACGTCACCGACGTGCCCTTCGGCGCCGGGGCGATCGATGCCCATCTGGACACGAGCGATGGCGCCGTGAAGCTCGAACTGGGCCACATCGAGGTGGTCGACCTCAGCGTCACCCTCGACTACACCACGGCCAAGGCCATCCTGGTGGAGGGCAACCCCCAGGCCGGGATGCAGGCGTTCATGGCCGGGCGGATCCGCGTCGAGGGGGACATGTCGAAGCTGATGGCCCTGCAGGGAGCCGCCCCGGACCCGACGGCGACCGAGGTGGCCACCCGCCTGCGCGACATCACCGAGTAGTCCGGGGACCAGCGCTCGGCCCCTGGCGGCCCCGGCGCTCGTCATCGTGGCCGTCGTCCTGATGCCGATTCCCGCGCTCGACTTCGACCCCACAGAAGTGGCGGTGAGTTGGAAGGTTCTCTCCGATCTGGGCCACGTCGTGCGATTCGCCACCCCGCAGGGGACGCCGGCACAGGGTGACGGGATCATGGTCACGGGCCGGGGGCTCGATCCGTGGGGATTCGTTCCCGGCCTCTCCCACCTCGTCGGGATCGGTCGGCTCCTGCGAGCCGACGCCCGCGGGAGAAGCGCCTATGCCGAGCTGCTCCGGGCGCCGACCTTCACGAGCCCGGTCGCCTGGGCCGGGATCGACCGTGACGGCTTCGACGCGCTCGTGTTAGCCCGGCGGCCACCGGGCCAGGGGGATGCGCCCGTACCTCGAGAGCTCCCTTTTGCAGGAGGTCGTCGTCGACGCTTTCAGGGACGCCAAGCCGGTGGCCGCCATCTGTCACGGCGTCTTGCTGGCTGCCCGCAGCATCGATCCGTCGAGCGGTCGTTCCGTCCTCTATGGCCGGCGAACGACGGCGCTCACGTGGGAGCTCGAGCACCGGGCGATGAACGTGGCGCGCGTCAGCCGCTTCTGGGATCCGGGCTACTACCGGACCTACGACGAGGAGCGGGGCCAGCCGGCGGGCTACATGTCGGTGCAACAGGAGGTCAGCCGGGCCCTGGCGCGCGCCGACGACTTCCTCGACGTCGTTCCCGGGTCACCCGATGCGCGACTCAAGGCCAGCGGGAGGGCGCGCGACACGATGACCGACGAGCGTCCCGCCTTCGTCGTCGAGGACGGCACCTACGTCTCGGCCCGTTGGCCCGGTGACGTCCACACCTTCGCCCAGCGCTTCGCCGCCATCCTGTAGAGGCCGGCGGGTGGTTACTGTCCGAACCGGACCGCCACCGAGGCGATCAGGGCCGAGCGCCGCAGAGCGTCGGCACATTCCTCTGCCTGTTTGCGTGATCCGCTCAAGGTGAACGAGAGGATGCCCCCGCCGGGGGCCGGGTTGTAACCCGATCCGTCGCCGGGGGTGCCGAAGAGCGTTTCCAGGCGCTCCTGGAGCGCCGAGAGAGGGGCGGCGCCGACACCGCGTCTGGCCGTGGCCGTTATCAGTGCGGTCGGCGGTGGCGGCGGTTTCAAGTCGGAGGGAATCGCGTCGGTGGCGACGACGGTCGGTGAACCAACGGGGTCGATCCAGCGGACCTTCCCGAAATCGGCGCCTACTGCGTCGGAGACGACGACGGATCCGGACGAGCCGAACGATCGCCCGAGTCCGGCCAGGTCGTACAGGGCGGTGCGGGTCCGGATGTTTCGGGCCTCGAGCAGGGCTCCGGTACCGGGGTCCACGATGATGATCGGCCGTTCCGGGCCGGAGCCGGCCGAGAACCCGAGACCGGTCGCTCCTGACTGCGTCGTCATCGGACCGAGTTGGTGGATGCCGGGACGAAGGGCCAGCGCCCGGTAGACGGCGGCATCGAACGACTTGGTCGTTCCCGTCAGGGGCCCGATCAGGAGCGCGACCGCCTGATCGAATCCGGGGTCGCTCCCACGTTGGGATCGGTCCAGGCCTTGGACGCCGGTCGTCGCCCTCCGCAGTTCACGGGCGAGCGCGGGCGGACTGCGGGGCAGACTCGAGTCATCGACCGCCCCGATGCCGGCGGCGAAACCGTTGGTTTCGTC
Organism: uncultured Acidimicrobiaceae bacterium; assembly: GCA_963848355.1. GTDB lineage: Bacteria > Actinomycetota > Acidimicrobiia > Acidimicrobiales > UBA8190 > CAWKDG01. Next base: position 1,940,414 of record CAWKDG010000012.1, on the reverse strand, counting down.
GGCACTGACGAACAGGGGGCAGCTCGCGACTGGCTGCTCCGTCGGGTCGTCCGACAACCCGGTCGACAACCACGCTGTCTTGTCGGCATTCGACGCGAACCGAGCCGGGCTCGACGAGCTCGAGATGCAGGCCTGCCCGACGTCGTTGGACCACTGGGTGTCGGTCACGGTGACGGTGGCCCGTGCGCGGCTGCCCGGTAGGGAGCGGGCCGAGGTCACGACCAGAGAGGTGACATACACCTGTGTGGTCACGAGCCATTGGTCTCGTCCGAGGCGGAGAACGGGTTGGTCGGCCGCATGGGCGGCGATCGTCCGGAGCTGCGCCGCCGCCGCCGGTTGTCTTTCTCCGACCGCGGTCACGAACACCAGCACCGACGTCAGGAGGAGAACCAGGCCTGCTCCGAGCAACGCCGGCCGTTGGCGGCGGCGCCCGGGGCGGCGGAGTCGGAGGCGGCGGGGACGGGACCGACGAGGATCCCTCCACTCCAGTTCGGGGAGAGAGGGCGCCTGGGGAGCGGACCCGATCAGCTCGGCGATCAGCGATCGGATGTGCAGATCGGAGGTGTCAGTCGTCGGCATCGAGAGTCTCCTTCAGGCGGGACCGTCCACGAGCGAGATGACGCCTCACCGAGCCATCACTGATGTCGAGGAGGGCGGCGATGGCGGCCGGATCGAGGTCGTCCCAGTAGGTGAGGACGATGACGGCGCGTTGCCGGATGCTCAGTCGGGCGACGGGGGAGAGGACCTCGGGTCGGACCTCGGGGGCGTCGACCGACTCGAGCAGTGCCGCCTGCCGTTCCCGGGACCTGCGGCGTCTCGTGGCACGGTGGAACTTGGCGGCCTCGTTGTAGACGCTGCGGTAGAGGTAGGCACGCTTTTGCGTCACCGTCACCCACGACCGCGAGTCGAGGCAGTGGAGGACGGCGTCGGAAACCACGTCAGCGGCATCGCTGGGGCCGACCAACCCCGTGGCGAAGCGGGTCAGGTCGTCGGCGTACTTCCGATAGACCTCACCGTCGGTCGGGGCCACACCTCTACGATCCCGCGCACCACCCGTTCGGGTGACACCCCGTCAGCCCGGGACCGCGCTCCCGCTCTGCGCCCGGTGCGCGACAGCGTGTCAGCCGGCGGCGGCCGCGGCGGCGTCCCCAGGATCGATGACGACCGCCGACAGATCGCCGGTGGCGGTGGCGGCGTTCACCGCCGGGCGGCCGCCGGGGCGGTCGGCCGAGCGGACGAAAGCGGCACAGACCACGCCCCCGACGGCGACGATGCCGCCGACGAGGAAGGCGACGTGGAACGACGGCAGCAGCGCGAACCCGTGTCCGTGGGCCTGCGACGACTGCACCGTCTGGATGACCTGGATCCCGGCCACCGTGGAGATCTGGGTCATGAGCTGCTGGGTGGCCGCCGCCGTGCCCAACGCGCTCTGGTCGAAGACGTTGGCCATGCTCGAGGCGATGGAGGGCGACGCCACCCCGAGACCGATGCCCGACAGCACGAGGGCGACCTCGACGAGCGCGATGCCCGTGCTCCGGCCCGTCAGGGCGAAGACCCCCATCGACGCCACCACGCACAGGGTCCCGGTGACCGCCGCGGTCCGCTCGCCGATACGGACGGCGACGTAGCCGGCGATGGGCGCCACCAGGGAGAAGGTGAGGGGCCGGGGGATCACGAGCAGGCCGGCCGCCGATTCGCCGTGGCCGTAGACCTCTTCGAGCAGCAGCGGCGAGAGGAAGAAGCCGCCGAGGTAGGCGAAGTTGGAGAACATCTGGGCACCGATGGGAAAGGAGAAGTTGCGCTGTCGCAGGTAGTGCAGCGGCACCAGCGGGTCCTCGACCCGGCGCTCGACGAGGACGAGCACGATGCCGGCCACGACGGACAGGACGAAGGCGCCGATGACGAAGGGGCTGCGCCACCCGAGGACGGGACCACGGTTGAGGCCGAAGAGGAGGCTTCCGACGGCGGTGATGACGAAGACGGCACCGCCGATGTCGAGGGGCGGCCCCCCCGCCCGCGTGCGGGCCCGGCCGGCGGCGTGCTCGGGGAGGACGAGGAGGGCGAGGACGAGGGCGACGGCACCGATCACGACCTCGAGCACGAACATCCAGCGCCAGCCGATGGTCTGGATGATGGGCCCGCCGATGGCCACGCCGAGGACGGGGCCGCCCGCGCCCACGAGGGACCACCACCCCATCGCCTTCACCCGGTCACCGCGGTCGAAGGCCCCGAGGACGAGGGCCATGGAGGAGGCCCCGAGCCCGGCACCGACGGCTCCGCCGAGGACGCGGGCGAAGATGAGGACGCCGACGTTGGGCGCCGCTGCCGACAAGGTGGCCACGACGAGGAGATTGACCATCCCGATGAGATAGAAGCGTCGGTGCCCCCAACGGTCCGACAGCTTCCCCGCCAGCGGCGCCATGACGGCGACGGCGAGCAGTGGTCCGGTGACGACCCAGGTGACGGTGGGGACGGTGGTGTGCAGGGAACGGGCCACCTTGGGCAGCGCCACCACGAAGACGGTGAACAAGATGTTGCTCGACAGCAGCCCGCTCAGGGTGACGGCCAGGACCAACCAGCGGTAACGGTCGCTCTCCCGGGCGCGGCGGTGCACCCGCTCCCGCAGCAGCAGCGGCCAGGGGACGACGGCGAACTCCTCGCCCCCGCCGGCGCCGTAGGCCAGCTCGTCGGGATCCGATCCCGACGCCACGTCCTCGCCGCCCGAGCCGGGGCGTGGCCCGTCACGGTCTCCGGGGGGGTCGTGGGGCGGGCTCACAACGCCGCCACGATACTTCCGGCTCCGGGGGCCGGTTCCGGGCCCCGGGGTCGTTCAGCCGGGTCCGCTCAGCCGGGGGCGTCCGCCCCGATCACACCGGGAAGCTGCTCGGCCAGCTCGGCCACCGTCCACCGGTCGTGCTTCTCCAGGGTGTCGGTCATCGTCCACGGCTGGAAGAGGCGGACCTGCCCGCCCTGGACGAAGAGGACCTTGCCGGTGAGGGGGCACGTCTCGGTCGAGAGGTAGGCCACGAGCGGCGAGATGTTGGCCGGGTTCCACACGTCGAAGGCGGCGGGGTCGTTCGGGGCCTTCACGATGTCACCCAGTCCCGGTGTCTGTTCGGTCATCCGCGTCCGCGCCGCCGGGGCGATGGCGTTGACGCGCACGCCGTAGCGGGCGAGCTCCTGGGCGGCGATGACGGTGAAGGCGGCGATGCCGGCCTTGGCGGCACCGTAATTGGTCTGCCCCGGGTTCCCGAGCAGGCCTGAGGTGGACGAGGTGTTCACGATGGCGGCGCGTACCTCGCGTCCGTCCTTGACCTTCTCGCGCCAGTAGCCCGCCGCATGGCGGGTGGGGACGAAGTGGCCCTTCAGGTGGACGTGGATGACCGAGTCCCACTCCTCGGTCGACATGTTGACGAGCATCTTGTCGCGCAGGATGCCGGCGTTGTTCACGAGGACGTGCAGGTCGCCGAACGCCTCGACCGTGGCCGCCACCAGTCGCCGGCCACCTTCCCAGTCGGCCACGTCGTCGTCGTTGGCCATGGCCTCGGCCCCCATGGCGCGGATCTCGTCCACCACCTGCTGGGCCGGGGTGCGGTCGTCACCGGATCCGTCGACGGCCCCGCCCAGGTCGTTCACGACGACCTTCGCCCCTTCGGCGGCGAACAACAGGGCGTGCTCGCGGCCGATCCCGCGGCCGGCCCCCGTGATGATCGCCACCCGACCGTCGAGCGCTCCCATGTCGAGTCCTCCCTGCTCGTGGTGCCCGTCCCGTCCGGAACCGATCCCGGGCGCCGCCCACGTTGACAGGGCAACCGCAGGTGGTCAACTTGCCGCCGCCGTCGCCGCCGACAGGTCCCGCCACGGCGCCACCAGATGGCGGACCTGCGCCCGAGCACCCGCCACCAGGACGTACTCGAGGTTGCGCAAGCGGCCCACGGTGCCGACCCGCTCCCCCGCCGGGTTGTGGATGCCGATGCGGGCACCCACGTAGCGGGTGGAGGGGAAGGCGAGGACCTCCACGTGCCCGCGCACCCGGCACATCTCGATCAGGGTGTCGAGGTCGATCCACGACTCGTCGTTGTAGGACAGGACGACCACGCCGGCCCGGACGTCGCGGATCACCTGGGCCAGCGATCCGAGCATCGTCCGGCGCGAATTGAAGGCGCTGCGCGGCCCCTCGCGGATCTCGGTCCGCTTGCAGGCCACCCCGTAGTGGGCCGGGGCGTCCCAGGCCACCAGCGTCTCCCAGATGTGATAGTTCGCCTCGTAGCGGTGCTGGTTGTACGGCGGGTCGAGGTAGGCGAGGTCGAACGGCCCGAGCCCGGCCACCACCGCACAGGCGTCGCCCCGCACGGCGTGGCCCGGTCCCGGCAGGAGCTCGGGCACCCTCAGCTCGAGCGGCCGGAACGAGCGGGCCGCCCACTGCTTCACGTAGGCCATCTGCACGCCGGTGGTGGAGTCGACCCGGTCGGCCGCTTCCAACAAGGCGGTGAGAAGGACCGGTTCGAGCACGGAACCGCCGTACTCGGCGTCGATGGCCGAGCGGACGGCGTCGATGCGCTCGCCGTTGTGCGGCTGGAAGAAACGCGACCGGACGCAGAAGGTCTCGGTGACGTACCCGGCGCGCCCGGGCAGGCCGTCCAGGTGGGCCACCGCCTTCTCCAGGGCGGGGCGGTCGACGGTGTCGGCGTCGGTGGCGACGTAACACCCGGCCAGCACCGACGCACACCGGGTGGTGTCGACGGCGGTGACCTCGGCCCCGGCCGCCTTGAAGGCCTGGGCCACGCGCGTCGTCCCCGTGAAGAGGTCGAGAGCGGTGCGCGCCTGGGCCCGTTCGAGCATCTGCCCGAGGACGGGGACGAGGCGGCGCTTGGAGCCGAGGTACTTGATCACGATGTCGCCGGTGTCACGGTGTCTCCCGTGTCACGGTGTCACCGGTGTCACGGTGTCGCCGGCCCGGTCAGCAGACGGACCACCTCGTCGTCGCTCACCTGCGAGAAATCGCCGTACCACTGGCTGATGCCGAAGAAGCGGTCGGCCGTCTCGATGCAGACGACGTCGTCGGCGACGGCGCGCAGGGCAGCCACCGCACCGGGCGCGCCGACGGGGACGGCCACGACGACACGGGCCGCACCGCGCCGGCGCACGACCTCGACGGCGGCGCGGGCGGTGAACCCCGTGGCCAGCCCGTCGTCCACCACCACGACGGGACGGCCCGTCACCGTCACCGGTGGCCGGTCCCGCCGGTAGAGGCGCCGCCGGCGCTCGAGCTCGACCGTCTCCCGCCCGACCACCTCCTCGAGGACGTGGCGAGTGACGTCGAGGCGCGCCACCAGCGCCTCGTTCACGAGGCACACCCCCTCCTCGCCCAGCGCCCCCAGTCCGAGCTCGGGTTGACCGGGACAGCCGAGCTTGCGCACCACGACGACGTCGAGCGGGGCGGCGAGCACCCGGGCCACCTCGGAGGCCACCGGGACCCCGCCACGCGCCATCCCCGTCACCACGGGCCGGGAGGTGCGCAGCGGTGCGAGGAGCACCGCCAAGCGGCGGCCGGCGTCGGCCCGGTCGGCGAAGACGGTGCCGCCCGGTCGGCCTGTTCTCACGGCGAGCCGGAGGTCACCCGGGCGCGGCGGCACGACGGGAGCGGTCAGGGCCGACGAGGCGTGAAGCGCCTCGCCCACCAGTTGGGATCGCGGGCATGGCAGTGGAAGTGGTCGGGGATCTGGCGCATGACCCCGTCGAAGGACCACACCCCCGGCCCGAGGACGTCGTCGGCCACGCGGCCGAGCTCGGCCCGCATGTGATCGAGGTCGGCGGCCGGTGGTTCGGTGCCGTGGTGACGCCAGACGACCATGGGGACCGAGCAGATCTCGCAGTCGGCGATCCAGCAGACGTCGTCTTCGTGGTACCAGGTCGTGAGGCGGGCCGCTTCGCAGAGCTCGCAGAGCGGTGACGCGCCCGGCGACTGTCTCGTTCCGGCCACGTCGCTACTTGCTGTACAGGGTGACCGTCGTCCCCGGGAGGACCGGCGTTCCCGCCGTCGGTGAGCTGTCGAAGACCCGGCCCACGAGGGGCCCGTCGGCGGCGGGGACCAAACCGGCGGTCTCCAGGGCGGCGATGGCCTGCGCCACGGTGTCGCCGTCGACGTCGGGGACGGCCACGGGCTGGGGCCCTTCGGAGATGACGATGGCGATGATCGTGCCCTCGGGGGCGGTGCCGGTGGGGCTCCAGGAGACGACCTCCCCGTTCGTCACCGTGCTGTTGTACTGACTGGAGCACTGGGCCACCAGGCCCACGGCCTGCAGGGCGGTGGTGGCCCCCGCGCACGTCGACCCGGTGAGCGACGGGATGGTCTCGGTCGGCGGCCCCGACGAGACGGTCACGTCGATGGTGGAGAACTCGACGGCGTGACCGGTGGGCGTCCACGAGATGACCGTGCCCGCCTTCACCGTGGTCGAGTTGGCATGCGTGCACGACGCGTGCAGGTTGGCCGCCTTCAACGTGGCCACGACGGCCGCGCAGTCCCCGGTGATGGCGGCCAGCGACGGGACCGGCACCGGCGGCGGTCCCGAGGAGACCACCACCGACACCGTGCTGTCCTGCTTCAGCTCCGTTGCAGCACCGGGGATCTGCCGGATGATCCGCCCGCTCGGCACCGTCGTCGACGCCCGCTGGCGCAGGACGCGGAGGTGGAACCGGTCGGCCCTGACGGCCGCCGTCGCCGCCGTCGGGGTCAGCCCGGTGAGCGAAGGCAACCGGTGCGAGGGGACGAAGAACTTGGTCCGCGAGGCCGCGTAGGCGCCGCCGGCGGCGGCCAGGGCGAGCACCAGGACGACGATGGTGACGATCCACGGCCAGCGGCGCCGCGGGCCGGCGGCGTGGGCGGTGGCCGGGCGATCGTCGGTGGCCACGCCCACCGCCGTGGCCAGGGCCATGGCGTCGGTGTCGGCCCGACGGGGGTCGGGGTCGGGTTCGGCTCCCGCCCGGGGGGCCATCCCGTGCTCGGTGCGGTCGAAGGCCCGCGCCCCCGCCTGGGCCACACCGCGCCCGCCGGCCCCGGCCAACGGGAGGGGTTCGGGGGACGCCAGGGTGGCCCCGAGCTCGGTCAGGCGGCGGGCCAGACCGGCGGCGTCGATGCGTCCGTCGCGGTCGGGCGCGGCGGCGGCGTCGAGGACGTCGGCCAGGGGGCCGAGCCCGTCGTGGCCCGGGATGCGCGCCCCCACCCGGGCCATGAGGGTGGCGGCCGTGGTGTCGGCGGTGAAGGGCACGACGCCGGTGACCGCCTCGTAGAGGACGAGGCCGAGGGAGTAGACGTCGGCCCGTCCGTCGACGGGGTGTCCGAGGGCCTGTTCCGGCGCCGCGTACCGGGCCGTGCCCACGGTGGCGCCGGCCGGTTCGGTCATGGCCGCCTCGGCCAGGGCCCGGGCCAGACCGAAGTCGGCCACCCGCAGCCGGCCGTCCTCGTCGAAGACGAGGTTGGCGGGCTTGACGTCACGATGGACGAAGCCGCGCCCGTGCGCGTAGGCGAGGGCCTCGGCCGCCTGGACCCCGATGGCGGCCGCCTGGGCCACCGACACCCGGCGGCCGTTGTCGAGCAGGTCCCGCAGCGAACCGCCCCCCAGGTACTCGAGGACGAGGAACGGTCCCCCGTCGTCCTCGCCCCAGTCGTAGACGGAGAGGATGTGCGGATGGGTCAGGGCCGCCGCCGACTGGGCCTCGTACCGGAAGCGGCGCAGGAAAGCGCCGTCGCCGGCCAGGCCCGGGTGGAGCACCTTGATGGCCACCCGGCGTTGCAGGACGACGTCCCAGGCTGCGTACACGGTCGCGGAGGTCCCGCTGCCGAGGGCGGATTCGATCCGGTAGCGGCGCGCGAGGACCCGCCCGATGGAGTCGGTGGTGGTCGACATGGGTCCGGCGTCCAGGCTACAGACGCCGGGGAGGGCACCGGTGGACGGCCACCGATGGTGATGGCAGCGAGCGCGCTGTGAGGACGCGGTGCAGGTCAGACGGGGATCTCGCCGCGGGCAAGGAGCTCGACGAACCTCGACCCCTCGACGATGGGGATCCCGAGCTCCTCGGCCTTGCGCAGCTTGGCCGCGCCCGGTTCGGTCCCCACCACCACGGCCCACGTCTTCTTCGAGACGCTCCCCGGCGCCTTGCCGCCCTGCGCCACGATGGCCTCCTCGGCCTCCTCGCGGCTGTGGCTGTCGAGGGTTCCGGTCACCACCACCGACTTCCCCTCGAGGGTCCGCGCTCCCCCGCACCGGGATCGCCACCGTCGCCCGCGCCGACCGGGGACACCGTGGCGCCACCGGGTTCCCGCAGGTGCAGGCCGGCGGCCCGGAGCTTGTCGAGCACCACACCGTTCGATGCCGATCCGAGGAACTCGACCACGCTCTCGGCGATGACGTGTCCGATCCCGTCGACGGCGGCGAGCTCGTCCACCGAGGCGGCGGTGATGGCGTCGAGGGTGCCGTAGGTGCGGGCCAGGGCCCGGCTGCCCGCCTGTCCGAGATGACGGACACCGAGACCGACGAGGACGCGGCTCAAGGGACGGGCCTTCGAGGTCTCGATGGCCCCCAAGAGGTTCTCCACCGACAGTGTGCCCATCCGCTCGATCTCGACGAGCGTCGTCGCTTCGAGCGCGTAGATGTCCCCGACGTCGGCCACGAGACCGGCGTCCACCAATTGGACGACCCGCTTCTCACCGAGGCCTTCGATGTCCATGGCCCCGCGCGAGGCGAAGTGCACGATGCGCTGGACGCGCTGGGCCGGGCACTCGAGGTTGGTGCAGAAGGTGTCGCTCTCCCCCTCCAGCCGGAGGAGCGGTTCCCCGCAGCTCGGGCACGTCGTCGGGAAGTGCCAGGGTCGCGAGCTCTTCTTCCGGGCCGACCGGACGGGGCCGACGACCTCGGGGATCACGTCGCCGGCCTTGCGGACGACGACGGTGTCACCGGGCCGGACGTCCTTCAGCCGGACCTGGTCCTCGTTGTGCAGCGTGGCCAGTCCCACCGTGGACCCTCCGACGAACACCGGTTCCAACACGGCGAACGGAGTGGCCTTCCCGGTACGACCGATCGAGACCATGATGCGCAGCAGCGTCGTGGTGCGCTCCTCGGGCGGGAACTTGAAGGCGATGGCCCAGCGCGGCGCGTGCGACGTCGCCCCGAGACGGCGCTGCAGGGCGAGGTCGTCGACCTTCACGACGACGCCGTCGATCTCGTAGTCGAGGTCATGGCGGTGGTCGCGCCAGTGGGTGCAGAAGGCGAAGACCTCGTCGACGCCGTGGACCACCGTGATCTCGGGATTGACCGGGAGCCCGCAGTCGCGCAGGAGCGACAGGGCGTCGCTCTGGCTGTGCAGTGCGGGCCCACCCTCGAGGGCGCCGACCTGGTAGGCCCACAACGACAGCTCGCGGCGTGGCGGTGATCGAGGCGTCTTTCTGCCGCAGCGATCCGGCGGCCGAGTTGCGGGGATTGGCGAAGGTCTTGAGACCGGCGTCCATCTGCCGCCGGTTCAGGTCTTCGAAGGCCGACAGGGGCATGTAGACCTCGCCCCGGACCTCGATCACCGTCGGGACCGGACCCCGTTTCTTCGGCCACGTGAGGTCGTGGGGGACGGCGCGGACGGTGGCCACGTTGTGGGTGACGTCCTCGCCCGTCACCCCGTCGCCGCGGGTGGCGGCCCGGACGAAGTGGCCGTCTTCGTACGTGATCGACATGGCCAGCCCGTCGATCTTGAGCTCGCACTCGAAGTCGGCCCCGACGACGTCGGGATCGATCCGGGCGATGCGGTCCACCCAGGCCTGGAGCTCGTCGAGGTCGAAGGCGTTGTCCAGGCTCATCATGGGCACCCGGTGCTCGACGGGGGCGAACAGCACCGAAGGGGCGGACCCCACCCCCTGGGTCGGCGAGTCGGGTGTGAGGAGGTCCGGGTGTTCCTCCTCGATGGCCCGCAGCTCCTGCACCAGGGCGTCGAAGTCGCCGTCCGAGATCTCCGGCGCGTCGAGCTGGTGGTACCGCTGGTTGTGATAGGCGATCTGGGCCCGCAGCTCCTCGACGCGCTCGGCCGGTTCGGGCGCAGGGCCGTCGGTGCTCACGGCCGCCGCCGCGCCCCGGCCTAGGCCGCCACGGCGGAGCCCGCCACGGCGTCGTCGGCGGCGTCGTAGAGGGCGATCGTCTGTCCCGGCGCCACCAGCGGGTGGGGGACGTCGAAGACGACGGCGTCGCCCAGCCACGTGCAGGGGGCGGCGGCACCGTGGGCGCTCGTCTGGGCCACGGCCCGGGCCCCCGTGGCCAGGGGCCCGTCCACCCACGTGGGGCGGCACACCCGGACGTGAGCGGAGACGGCGGCGTCGGCCCCCCCGACGACGACGCGCCGGGCGTCGACGTCGACGGCCAGCGCGTAGCGGCGGCGACCGTCGACGGTCACCCCGAGACCCCGGCGTTGCCCGAGGGTCACGAGCTCCACGGCCGGGACCGTCCCGACGACGGCCCCGGTGGCGTCGTCGACGATCTCACCGGCGTGCAGGGGCAGCCGCTCACCGAGGAAACCCCGCCGCCCTTCGCCCGACCGGATGAAACAGACGTCCTGGCTGTCGGGCTTGAGCGCCGTCCGCAGCCCCCGGCGCGCGGCGTGGGCGCGCACCTGCGCCTTGGTCAAGGCGCCGACCGGCAGGAGGATCTGCTCCAGGTCGGCCTGGGCCAGCATCGAGAGCACGTAGGACTGGTCCTTGGCCGCGTCGGCCCCCCGCCGCAGGCGCCGGCGCCCGGCGTCACCGTCGACCCGGGCGTGGTGCCCGGTGGCCAGGGCGTCGAACCCGAGGCGACGCGCCCGCTCGAGGAGGGTGCCGAACTTGATGTGGCGGTTGCACTCGATGCAGGGATTGGGCGTCCGGCCGGCGGTGTGGTCCGCGACGTAGGGGGCCACCACCGACGCGTCGAACTCGTCGGTGAAGTTGAACACGTGATGGGCGATACCGAGGGCGTCGGCCACGCGACGGGCGTCGTCGGCATCGGCCACCGAGCAGCAACCCGAATCCGACATGCCGCCCCAGAGCTTCAAGGTGGCACCCACGACGTCGTGGCCGGCGTCGGCCAGCAGCGACGCCGCCACCGACGAATCGACTCCCCCCGACATGGCCACCAGAACGCGCACGGCCCACCAGCGTAGGGGGCGCCCCGAGGTCTCCGGCGCCGGCGGTCGCCGGCGGTCAGGCCCGGAGCTGCTCGACCGCTTTCGGGATCACGGCCAGGGCGGCGTCGATGTCGGCGTCCGACGTCGTCGACCCGAGCGAGAAGCGCACGCGCCGTGCGGGCCTCGGCCGCGCCGAGACCGAGGGCCAGGAGGACGTGGCTCGGCTCGACCGCACCGCTGGCGCAGGCGGCCCCGGCCGAGGCGAAGACGCCGGCGTCGTCGGCCAGGAGCAACAGCTCCTCCTGGTCCACGCCGGGCACGAGCACGTGGCAGCTCCCGGCCACCTTGCCGGCGCGGTCTCCCGGCACGCCCGACGACGGCGCCGTCTCCACCAGGCCGTCGACGGCGGCGGCGAGCCCGTCGGCCAGACGGTCGCGCAGCGCCCGCACCCGGGGGATCTCGGTGGGGCGGGCCGCCACCGCCGCCGTCAGCGCCGCCGCGGTCCCGACGATGCCGGCGACGTCGTGGGTCCCCGGACGCCGGCCGTGCTCCTGCGCACCTCCGTGGAGGACGGGGCCGAGGCGGCGTTCCGCCGCGGACCACGAGGACCCCGACCCCCTTGGGGCCGCCGAATTTGTGGGCGCTCACCGACACCAGGTCGGCCGCTCGGGCCATGACGGCGACGTCGAGCCACGGCACGGCGGCGACGGCGTCGGTGTGGACCACGGCCCCCGGCGCCCGCTCGCGGACGAGGGCCGCCACCTCGGCCACCGGTTGGATCGTCCCCACCTCGTTGTTCACGAGCATCACGGAGACGACCCCGACGCCGGGGTGCAGCGCGTCGAAGAGTGCGTCCAGGTCGACGGTCCCCGAGGCGTCGACGGCGATCGTGGTGCCGCCGACGGCGCGGCAGGCCAGCAGGACGGCGTCGTGCTCGACGGCCGAGCAGACGACGGAGCCGCCGGCGACGGCGTGGGCGCCGAGGACGGCCAGGTTGTCCGCTTCGGTCCCCCCGGCGGTGAAGACGACCTCGCCCGGCTCGCACCCGAGCGCGGCGGCGACCTCGTCGCGGGCGTCGTCCACGGCCTGGCGGGCGGCCCGGGCCACGGCGTGGCTCCCCGACGGGTTCCCGAAGCGCTCGGTCAGGTAGGGCAGCATGGCGGCCACCGCCTCGGGGCGCATCGGCGTCGTCGCCGCGTGGTCGAGGTACGCGGTGTGGTGGAGGTACGCGGTGTGGTCGAGGTACGTGCCCATCGCCTCAGGGTACGCCGGTGCGACTCTCATCACGGTCGGCCGTCACGGTCGCGCCACCATCAGGACGACGGCGCCGAGGAAGACGACCGACAACAGCGCGGCGGCCCCCGCCACCCGGCGGCAGTCGTCGTCGAACCGACGGTCGGGGCCCGACGGCGCTCCTCCCCGTTCCCCCACCGGGTGGAGACCACCTCCTGGATGCGGCGCTCGCCCGGCCAGACCACCGCTTCGGCCACCACCGCGGCCAGCGCCCACAGGCCGAGGCCGGCGACCACGAAGCCGTCGCCGGCGGCGAAGGCGCCGCTGCTCGACGAGATCAGGGCGAATCCGAACACGGGCACGCCGTACAGGGCGCGCGCCGCCCAGTTGACGCCGGGCCGGAAGTACCGGCGGACGCCGTCGGACCCGGCCGCCGTCGGTCCCCGGCGGGCCCGCCGGGCCTGGATCCCGGTCACCGCCAGCGCGCCGAAGCCGACGACGGCGAAGGCCACATGGGCCAGGAGGAGGATGCTGTAGACAGCGCCGGTGGGCACGGAGTGGACCGCCGCCGGGACCGCGGGAGAGAGCACGGGCGCCATCGTCGCCCCGACCGGTCTCCGGCGCCAGGTCAGTCACGGGGCCGACCACCGTGCGCTGTGACCGGCCCCGTTCCACCACCCACCGCTGCACTTCCCACAACTCGGTGACAACGAGGGAGGCCGCCCCTTCCACGGGGGGACGATGGCGCCGAGACACAACGGAGAGACATGTGTCGGTTCCAGTGGTCCGACGGCTAGCGTGGAGGTGGAGCGGTGCGGACTCGACACGACGGAGGATCCGGAAAGCCACTGATGAGCGATAGAGGCACGACGAGGCACATACAGACAGCAGCACACGGCGCTTCGCGGGGGCCTGGAACATGAACCAGCTCCGCCTGGACCCGCTCACCGGACGGTGGGTGGTCGTCAGCATCGACCGGGCCGAACGGCCCGACAATTTCGCCCCCCGGACCGCCCCCGTCCAGGCCGACACGACCGGGCCGTGTCCCTTCTGCGCCGGCAACGAGGGGTCGACGTCCCCCGCTCTCGAGACCTACGGCGCCAACGGGAGCTGGCTGGTGCGGGTCGTCCCCAACCTCTACCCCGCCTTCGCCGGCGACCACCCCTTCGTGGTCGAGCACCGCGGGCCCGTCTACACCCAGGCCACGGCGGGCGGGATCCACGAGGTCCTCGTCCTGTCCCCCGAGCACGCCAACGGGTGGGACCGCCTCTCCGACGAGCAGTCGGGGCTGGTCATGGCGGCCATCCGCGACCGCATCGAGGAGCACTCGAACGTCCCCGGTCTGCGCTACAGCCAGGCCATCGTGAACGCCGGCCGCGAAGCGGGGGCGTCGATCGAGCACCCCCACGGCCAGCTCCTCGGCATGTCCTTCGTTCCCCGTGAGCTGGCCGAGGAGCAGGCGGGGTTCGCCCGCTTCGCCGGTCGCTGCCTGCTGTGCACGACGGTGGACGCCGAGGAGGACGCCGGGTACCGCGTCGTCTTCGCCGACGACCGGGTCCTCGTCATCTGTCCCTTCTGGAGCGGGACGCCCTTCGAGATGCTCGTCATCCCCCGGAACCACGGTCCCCACCTGCACCGCGCCAACCCTGCCGACCTGGTGGCCGTGGGCCGCTCCCTGCGCACCGTCCTGGCCCAGCTACGCGAGCGCTGCGGCGACGTCGCCTACAACCTCGTCTTCCACTCCGCCCCCTACCGGGCACCGGAGCCCTACCACTGGCACGTCCACATCTGGCCCAAGCTCACCACCCAGGCCGGGTTCGAGCTGGGCACGGGGGTCCTGATCAACATCGTCGCCCCCGAGCAGGCGAGCGAAGAGCTGCGCGTCGCCGTTCCCGCCCATTAGCCGCTTCCCCCCGCCGCCACGCTCCCGCCGGCTCAGCCCAGGAACACCCCGGCCACGTCGCGGTACAGGGCCATGTCCACCGTCTTGGCCTCGGCCACGGCCACATCGATCGGGACCCGGACGATGGCGCCCCCTTGCAGCGCCATCATCGTCCCGAAGGCCCCCTCGTGGACGGCGGCCACGGCGGCCACGCCGAAGCGGGTGGCGAGCACGCGATCGAAGGCCGTCGGGGTGCCGCCCCGCTGCACATGGCCGAGCGTCGTGACGCGGGCCTCGAAGCCGGTGCGGCGCTCGACCTCGTCGGCCAGCCAGCTCCCGATCCCGCCCAGGCGGGCGTGGCCGAAGGGATCGACCGACGAGGTCGACGTGGCTCCCCGGGCCGACTCGGCGTCGGGACCCTCGAGAGGCACGGCCCCTTCGGAGATGACCACGATCGACGAGAACTGACCGCCGGCGTGGCGCCGTCGGAGCCTCTCGCACACGTCGTCGAGATCGAACGGGACCTCGGGGACGAGGATCTCGGCCGCCCCTCCGGCGATCCCGGCATGGGTGGCGATCCACCCGGCGTGGCGGCCCATCACCTCGCAGACGATGACGCGGTGATGGGATTCGGCCGTCGTCCGCAGCCGGTCGATGGCGTCGGTGGCGATCTGCACGGCGGTGTCGAACCCGAAGGTGACCTCGGTGCCGGCCAGGTCGTTGTCGATCGTCTTGGGCACGCCCACGACCCGGACCCCGTGGCCGACCAGTCGGTGCGCCACCCCCAGGGTGTCCTCCCCGCCGATGGCCACCAGCGCATCGACCCGGCGCGCCGCCAGGGTGGCCACCACCCGCTCGGGGCCCCCCTCCACGGCGAACGGGTTCGTCCGTGACGTCCCGAGGATCGTCCCGCCGTCGGGCAGGATGTCGCGGCAGCGCTCGGCGGACAGCGTGACGGCGGTGTCGTCGAGGACCCCCTTCCAGCCGTCGACGAAGCCCACGGCGTCGTCGCCGTGGCGGACACTGCCGGTGAGGACGACGGCGCGGATGACGGCGTTCAGGCCGGGGCAGTCCCCGCCGCCGGTGAGGATGCCGAGACGCATCGACGCCGTCCTAGCGCGGCGCCGGGGCCGGCGACGGCGCCCATCGCCGACGGGCGGTCATCGCCGGGCCTGACGGGCGGCGACCCGCTCGAGCTCGAAGGCGTTCACGAGGATACGCACAGCCTCGCGCCCGGGCGGAACCAGCCCGCTGATCCCGGCCACCCCCAGGTAGCCGGCGAAGAAGGCCCGCCCGTTGCGCTGTTCCCAGGCCTGGGCCAGCTCGCCGAGACCTTCGCGCCCGCTCGGGTCGCGCTCGGTGGCGGCGTCGTCCGCCACCGCGCCGAGCGACCACAACAGGTCGGCCACATCGGCCAGCGGGGACCGGTAGACGGGCTCGTCACCCTCCTTCGGCCCCCCGGGGGCCACGATGCCGGCGACGGTCACGGGCTGCCCCCCCGGTGAGAAGTCGGTGACGTACCACCCCTGCTCGGTCCGGGCCACCCGGCCGATGTGGAAGTCGCCGTGGGTGCGGATGCCGAAGCAGGGGACGGCCAGGGCCCGGAGCTCGTCGAGCAGGGCGCCCACCTCGGGCCGGTCGAGCAGGGTGGGGCCGACGGGCCGCACGGCCGCCTCGATGGCATCGGCCCAGGCCCCCACGTCGCCCGGGCGCCGGCCGAAGGCCTGCTCGAGGCCGAGATGCATGCGGGCCGCCATCGTGCCCAGCCGGTGCGCCTCGGCCCCGAAGTCGCCCCCGGCCAGTTCGGGCGGCCCCCCCGAGGCGTAGAGATCGCGCACCGAGGTGACGGCCAGGTCCTGGCCCGAGGAGGCGCCGGCCAGGTACTCCTGGACGATCCCCAGATCACGTCCGCTGCGCCGCCACACCGCCACCGGGGGGGCGATGTGGTTGAACCCCACCTCGTCGAGGGCGAGGAGCAGACCGAGGCCCGCCCGCGGCCCGTCGACCAGTTCCGAGAACACGGTGAAGGACAGCCGGTCCTCCACGGCCAGGGTCACCGACCCCGGCGTGTGGGCGATCTGGCGGACGCGGGCGGGGTCGGCGTCCTGGGCGGCCACGTGCCGCAGGAGCGCGGTCACGACCTCGGCGTCGCGCAGGGCGTCGAAGGCCACGGCCAGGCCGTCGCCGTCCTCGAAGACACCGAGGACGGCGTCCTCGTCACCGGCCAGGAACTTGGTCTCGGCCCCCGGCTCGCGCAGTCCCAGAGGGAGATGGACGGTCCGCGGCCCGACGCGGGCGACCACGTCGACGATGCCGGGACGACCCCGGGCCAGGACCTCGGCCTCGACCACCGCCACCGGTCCGACGCCCGTCTCGCCGCCGGCGCTGCGGGCCAGGTGGGTGGAGACGAGCTCGGCCAGGGCCTGGCGTGTGCTCTCGGTGAGGTCGGCCACACCCGAACCCGGCGTCGTCACCGGGGCATCCCTTCGGTGACCACCACACGGCCCATGGGATCGTGGTCCATCAGCTCGAACCAGTAGAAGCCGTAGGGACCGAGGGTCACTCCGTATGTCGCCCCGCCCACGGACGGGAACGGTACCCGTCCGAGCAGTTCGACGGGGGTGCGTTCCGCCCACCGGGCCAGGTCGAGCTCGGCCGGCTGGGCGAACCGGCTCAGGTTGTGGACGCAGAGGACCGGATTCGGGTTGTTCCCGCCGACGGCGCCGCCGCGCCCCGCTGCTCCCCGCCCCGCTCGCCCGGCGCGGCCCGGCCGCCCGGCTCGCCCGCTGCGCTCGGCCGTGGCCGCGGTGGTGGCGGGGTCGGGGGGCGCCGGACTGCGGACGTAGGCGAGGACCGACGGGTTGGCGCAGGGGACGACCTCGAAGCTGCCGGTCCCGAAGACGGGGAACTGCTTGCGCGTCTGCAGGATGCTCCTGATCCAGTGGAGGAAGGAGCTCGGGTTGCGCTGCTGGGCCTCGACGTTGACCGCCTCGTAGCCGTAGACGGGATCCATGAGCGGGGGCAGGTAGAGCTGGGCGAAGTCGGCCCGGCTGAACCCGCCGTTGCGGTCGGGGCTCCATTGCATCGGGGTGCGCACCGAGTCGCGGTCCCCGAGGTAGAGGTTGTCGCCCATCAGCAGCTCGTCGCCGTAGTAGATGACCGGGCTCCCGGGGAGCGAGAACAACAGGGCGTAGAGGAGCTGGGCCAACCGGCCGTCACCGTCGAGCAGAGGCGCCAGACGGCGTCCGATGCCCATGTGGCGGCGCATCCGGGGATCCTTCACGTACTCGGCCACCATGTAGTCGCGCTCCTCCTCGGAGACCTTCTCCAGCGTCAGCTCGTCATGGTTGCGGAGGAAGATGGCCCACTGACACGAGGCGGGGATCTCCGGCGTCTGGGCCAGGATCTCGGTGACGGGGAAGCGCTGCTCGCGCCGCACGGCCATGAACAGCCGGGGCATGAGCGGGAAGTGGAAGCACATGTGGCACTCGTCGCCGTCGCCGAAGTAGTCGATGAGGTCGGCCGGCCACTGGTTGGCCTCGGCCAGCAGCACCCGGTCGGGATAGGCGGCGTCCATCTCCTTGCGCAGCCGCCGGAGCAGGGCGTGCGTCTCGGGCAGGTTCTCCCCGGTGGTCCCGTCGTGTTGGAAGAGATAGGGGACGGCGTCGAGGCGGAAACCGTCGAGACCGAGGTCCAGCCAGAAGCGCACGACGTCGAACATCGCCTCCACGACTTCCGGGTTCTCGTAGTTCAGGTCGGGCTGGTGCGAGAAGAAGCGGTGCCAGTAGTACTGCTGGCGCGCCGGCTCCCACGTCCAGTTGGACGACTCGACGTCGACGAACACGACGCGGGCGTCGGCCCATCTCTGGTCGTCGTCGTTCCAGACGTACCAGTCGGCCTTGGGGTTGTCCTTCGACGACCGCGACTCCACGAACCAGGGGTGCTCCTCGCTCGTGTGGTTCATCACCAGGTCGGCGATCACCCGGATCCCCCGTCGGTGGGCGTCGTCGAGAAACGCCACCAGGTCGTCGAGTGTGCCCAGATTGGGGTGGACGGTGAAGAAGTCGCTGATGTCGTAACCGCCGTCGCGCATGGGCGACGGGTAGTAGGGCAGGAGCCACAGGCAGTCGACCCCGAGCCACTCGAGATAGTCGAGCTTGGCCCGCAAGCCGGCGAGGTCGCCGATCCCGTCGTCGTTGGCGTCGAAGAAGCCCCGGGTGAGCACCTCGTAGAAGACGGCCCGGCGGTACCAGTCGGCGGGCCCGGTGGCGGGCAGGGCGGCGGGGCGGATGCCGGGCAGGCGGGGGCCGCCGGCGCGCCGCGCCGTGGGCGTGGGCGCCGCGGTGCGGCGGGACCGGGACGGCCGAGGGGTGGGGGACACCGTCAGAGACCGCCGCCGTCGCCGTTCAACGACCGTGGAACCGGGCGCGACCGGGACCGTGCTCGAGGAAGGAGGCGATCCCGTCACGGGCGTCGGCGGTGTCGAACACGGACACGAACGCCCGGGACTCGTGGTCGAGGCCCTGCGCCAGCGGCGTCTGGGGGGCGGCCTCGATCAGGCGCTTGGCCATGAGCTGGGCCAGGCGCGGGCCACGGGCCAGCTCCGACGCCAGGTGGACGGCCTCGTCGAGCACGTCGGCGGCCGGGACGACCCGGTCGGCCAGGCCGATCCGCAGGGCTTCCTCGGCCTTCACCTGTCGTCCCGTCAGGATGATGTCCTTGGCCCGCGCCGGGCCCACCAGACGCGGCAGGCGCTGGGTGGCACCGCCGCCGGGGATGATCCCGAGAAGGATCTCGGGCTGGCCGAGCCGGGCGTCGTCGGCCACCACCCTCAGGTCGCAGGCCAGGGCCAGCTCGAGCCCCCCGCCCAGGGCGTAGCCGGTGACGGCGGCCACGGTGGCGCAGGCCAACCCGGCGATCGCCTCGGTGGCGGCGTGGAAGCGCGACGCCACCAGACCCGGGGCCCCGGCATCGGAGAACTCGGTGACGTCGGCACCGGCGGCGAACACCCGCGGGCCACCCCACAGGACGACGGCGCCGGGCGGGTCCTCGGCCAGCCGCGCCATCTGCGCCCGCAGTTGGGCGAGCATGGCCGTCGACAGGGCGTTCATCTTCGGCCGGTCGAGCCGGACCAGCGCCACACCGTCATCGCGGTGCTCGACGGCGACGAACTCGCTCTCCGACCCCACCGGCCGATCGGCCTCGACCGTCATGCGCGCACCGTACCCCGAACGATGACGGGCGCGGTGCCTCGTCGGCCGGCGCGACGCCCGGTCAGGGGGCGTCCGGGTCGGCGCCGTCGTCGCTCATGTGGGCCAGCAGCTCCTCGGCGGCCGTATAGGGATCGAGCCGGTGCTCGACGACGGCCTCGTCGAGCTCGGCGAACCGCTCGAGAGAGCTCAGGCGATCGATCTCCGCCTCGATCCGGGCCCGCAGGACCCGTCGGAACTCCCGTCGCAGGCGCTCCCTCCGGTTCCGTTCCAGGAGCCCGGCGCCGTCCAGGTAGGTCTGGTGCCGCCCGATCTCGGCCCACAGGGTGTCCACGCCCTCGCCGGTGGCCGCCACCGTCTCCAGGATCGGAGGTCGCCAGTCGCCGGGCGTCGACAGGTCGAGCATCTGCTCGAGATCGCGGCGGGACTGCTCGGCGCCGGGCATGTCGGCCTTGTTGATGACGAAGATGTCGGCCGTCTCGAGGAGCCCGGCCTTGTTGGCCTGGATCGCGTCGCCCCAATTGGGATTGACGACGACCACCGTGGTGTCGGTGGCCGAGGCCACCTCGACCTCCACCTGGCCGACCCCGACGGTCTCGACGATGACGACGGGCGTCCCGGCGGCGGCGAACAGGCGGATGGCTTCGGGCACGGCCACCGCCAGCCCTCCGAGATGCCCACGCGAGGCCATCGAGCGGATGAAGACCCCGGCGTCGAGGTCGTGTCCCTGCATGCGGACGCGGTCGCCCAGGATCGCCCCCCCGGAGAACGGTGAGGTCGGATCGACGGCGAGGACGGCCAGCTGCGCGACACCTCCGCCGCGGGCCACGGCGATCAGCCGGTCGACGAGGGTGGACTTGCCCGCGCCCGGTGCCCCCGTGATGCCGATCGTGGCTGCCTCGGCCCCGCTGCGGTAGGCCAAGGCGGCGGCGGCGCGACCGTCGTCCCCGCCGCGCTCGGCCACGGTGAGGAGACGGGCCAGGGCACGACGGTCCCCTCTCGTCGCCGCGTCGAGCAGTCTCCCGATGTCGAGGGTGGTCACCGTCGACCGGGAGCCGGATCGTCGGACGCGGAGTGGGACGGGCCGAGGTTCATCACGGGTCGACCGAGCGTAGGAGAGCCCGCCGGGGTCGGAAAATCCGGTCCCGATCGGCGGCCGACGGAGCTCAGGTCCGGGTCACGTCGGCCCCGAGCGAGGTGAGCTTCCCGGCGAAGTCCTCATAGCCCCGGTCGACGTGGACGGCTTCGGTGACCACGGTCTCGCCCTCGGCCACCAGACCGGCCAGGACGAGGGCGGCCCCCGCCCGCAGGTCGGGGGCCCGGACGGGTGCACCCGACAGTTGGGACACGCCGCGGACGACGGCGTGGTGGCCTTCGTTGCGGATGTCGGCGCCCATCCGTCGAAGCTCGTCGACGTAACGGAACCGCCCCGAGAACAGGTTCTCCGTGACGATGCCCACGCCGTCGGCGACACTCAGCATCGTCACCAGGAACGGCTTGTAGTCGGTGGCCACCCCCGGGTACGGGAGGGTCGAGATGTCGACACTACGCAGCCGACCGTGGCTCTGTGCCCGCAACCCGTCGGGCGTCTGCGAGACCTCCACACCCATCTCCCCCAGCTTCCGCAGGAGCATGTCCATATGGTTGGCCCGGGCGTCGACCACTACGACATCCCCGCCGGCCAGGCCGACGGCGGCGAAGAAGGTGGCGGCCACCACCCGGTCGGGGATCACCGTGTGCGAGGTGGGATGGAGTTCCTCCACCCCTTCCACCTCGATCCGCGACGTTCCCGCTCCGGTGATCCGCGCCCCCATGGCGGTGAGGAACGCGGCCAGGTCCGCCACCTCGGGCTCGCGTGCCGCGTTCTCGAGGACGGTGGTCCCCTTGGCCAACACTGCCGCCATGAGGACGTTGTCGGTGGCCGTGTGACTCGGGTACTCGAAGACGACCCTGTTCCCGACCAACCGGCCGCCGGCTCCGGCGTCGGGAACGACACCTTCGACATAGCCGTGGACCGTCTCGAAGTGCGCGCCCAGCGTCGACAACCCCTGGAGGTGGATGTCGATGGGCCGGTTGCCGAAGTCGTCGCCGCCGGGCATCGACACCCGGGCCCGGCCGGCGCGCGCCAGCAACGGCCCGAGGACGACCACCGAGGCGCGCATCTTCTCGACCAACTCGTAGGGCGCTTCGGGGACGAGAACGGACGGGACGTCGATGAGGAGGTCCCCCGGTCCCCCGTCGTCACCGACCTCGGCACGCGTCACCCGACCACCGATCGAGCGCAGGACGTCGGCCATGATGTCGACGTCGACGATGTGGGGCACCCCCGACAGCACGTGACGGCCCTCGGCCAGCAGGCAGGCCGCCATGAGCTTGAGCGCCGAGTTCTTGGCTCCGCCGGCGCGGACGGAGCCGTGGAGGGGGCCGCTGCGATGGACGACGAATTGGTCCATGCGATCAGTATGACCGGGGCGGGAGTCCCGGTGAGCGATCGTGGCCCGGTCCGGTCAGACGACCGGATCCTCGGCCCAACGCCCGAACACCGACGCCAGCGCGCCCACGATCTCCCCGACCGTGGCGTAGGCGCCGACGGCCTCCAAGACGGCGGGCATCAGGTTGACCTCGGCCACCGCGGCGTCGGCCGCCACCCGGGCCAGTGCGGCGTCGACGGCGGACGGGGAGCGCCGCTGACGGACGGTGGCCAGTCGCTTGCGTTGGGCCTCGTCGACTTCGGGACCGATCTGCAAGGTGGGCGGAGCCGGATCGTCGTTGCCTTCGGTGAAGGCGTTGACGCCGACGACGACACGGCGCCCCGTGGCCACCTTGCGCTGGAAGAGGTAGGCGGCGTCGGCGATCTCGCCCTGGAACCAGTTGGTCTCGATCCCGTGCAGCACTCCGGCCAGGATCGAACCGTCGCCCCACTGGTCGAGCCGGGCGAAGACGGCCTCGGCCTGGCGCTCGATCTCGTCGGTCAACGACTCCACGAACCACGATCCGCCCAGAGGATCGGCCACCGACGTCACGCCCGTTTCGTGCGCCAGCACCTGCTGCGTGCGCAGAGCGATCCGGGCCGCCTTCTCGGTGGGCAGGGCGAAGACCTCGTCCATGGAGTTGGTGTGCAGGCTCTGTGTTCCTCCCATGACCCCGGCCAGCGCTTCGATGGCGGTGCGGACGATGTTCACCTCCGGCTGCTGGGCCGTGAGCGAGACACCGGCCGTCTGGGTGTGGAAGCGCAGCTGCAGCGAACGTTCGGCCACCGCCCCGTAGCGGCCGGCCATCCACCGGGCCCAGATCCGACGGGCGGCGCGGTACTTGGCGATCTCCTCGAAGAAATCGAGATGGGCGTTGAAGAAGAAGCTCAGGCGGGGGGCGAACTCGTCCACAGCCAGGCCCGAGGCGACGGCGGCCTCGACATAGGCGAACCCGTTGGCCAGGGTGAAGGCCAGCTCCTGGGCGGCCGTCGATCCCGCCTCCCGGATGTGGTAGCCCGAGACCGACACGGGGTGGAAGCGCGGCATCTCCGCCGCGCAGAACCTGATCACGTCGACCACGACCCGCATCGAGGGCCGTGGCGGGAAGATGTACTCCTTCTGCGCCTGGTACTCCTTCAGCATGTCGTTCTGGAGGGTCCCGCCGAGGGCACGGCGCACCGTCCCGGCACTCTCGCCCGCGTGCACGTACATGCCCAGGAGGATGGCGGCCGGTGAGTTGATGGTCATCGACGTGGTGATGGCACCGAGGTCGATATCGGCGAACAGGTCCTCGACGTCGGCCAGCGTGTCCACGGCCACGCCGCAGCGGCCGACCTCGCCCTCGCTGTGGGGGTCGTCGGAGTCGCGGCCCATGAGGGTGGGGAGGTCGAAGGCGACCGAGAGGCCACCACCTCCCGATCGCAGCAGTTCCCGGAACCGGACGTTCGTGTCCTCGGCCGTGCCGAAGCCGGCGAACATGCGCATGGTCCACAATTTCGAGCGGTACATCGATGCGTACGGTCCCCGCGTGAACGGGGCTTGTCCGGGCCGCCCGAGCCGATCGATCACCGCCCTGTCGCGGTCACCGGGCGCATCGACGTCGGGGCCGGCGGGCCAGTCCTCCGGTCCGTACAGAGGCTCCAGCGGGATCCCCGACATCGTTTCGAAATCGGCGTCACGCAGGGAAGAAGCCTCGAAAGCGGCGCGCCAGGCGGCGTGACCCTCGAGGCCTTCGTCCGCGTCGTCATCCACCAGGCCAGCCTACGGTGGGCCGGCGCGTCTTGTCTGCCACAGCCTGTGACGCCACGAACACCGCGACACCGCACCCGGGACCGGCGGATTCCCGCCGAAACGGGCGTCCAACGTCGGGTGGGCTCCGACGGAGCGCGTTATGGTCAGGGACATGGCGCCTAACCCCCGGGCACCGGACCGCAACCTGGCCATGGAACTCGTCCGGGTGACCGAGGCGGCGGCCATGGCGGCCGGACGTTGGATGGGCCGTGGCGACAAGGAGGGCGCCGACGGCGCCGCCGTGCAGGCCATGCGCGTCGTTCTCCAGACCGTCTCGATGGACGGGGTGGTCGTCATCGGCGAAGGCGAGAAGGACAACGCCCCCATGCTCTTCAACGGCGAGCGCATCGGCGACGGGTCACCGCCGCCGACCGATATCGCCGTCGATCCGATCGACGGGACGACGCCGACCTCGCTCGGGCGCGGTGGAGCCCTGGCCGTCATCGCCGTCTCCGAACGGGGCACGATGTTCAATCCCGGACCGTGCGTGTACATGGAGAAGCTGGCCGTCGGGCCCAAGGCGGTGGGGGCGGTCGACATACGCCGTACGCCGACCGAGAACCTCGAAGCCGTGGCCAAGGCCCTCGGCAAGTCGATGCGCGACGTGACGGTCGTGATCCTCGAACGGGACCGGCACGCCGACCTCATCAGCGAGGTCCGGTCGAGCGGGGCCCGGATCAAGTTGATCACCGACGGGGACGTGGCCGGCGCGATGTCCACGGCTTGGCCCGACTCGGGGGTCGACGTCCTCTACGGCACGGGCGGCACCCCCGAAGGAGTGCTCGCCGCCGCCGCGCTGAAGTGCATGGGGGGCGAGATCCAGGGCCGGCTGTGGGCCCGGGACGACGACGAACGTACCTCTGCCCAACAAGCGGGCTACGACTTCGACGCCGTGCTCACGACCGAAGACCTGGTGCGCGGCGACAACTGCTTTTTTGCCGCCACCGGCATCACCGATGGTGAACTGCTCCAGGGGGTGCGCTACCACGACTTCGGGGCCACCACCCAGTCCCTCGTCATGCGTTCGCGCTCGGGAACCGTCCGCTTCGTGAGCGCCCGCCACCCACTGGACAAGTTGCGCGAATTCAGCCAGATCGAATTCGGCTGAAGCAGGTCGCGGCGGTGTCGGGGGCACACGGCGGTGGCCACGACGGCCGCTACCCGATGTGGAACAGCACCGACGACGAAGCGGCCCGCTTGGGCAAGCTCCAGGGTCTGCACGACGACGCGTCGGTCCGGCGCCTGCGCACCCTCGGGGTCGGACCGGGGTGGCACTGCCTGGAGCTGGGGGCGGGCGCCGGTTCCATCGCCACGTGGATGGCCGACGCCGTCGGCCCGACGGGGACGGTGACCGCCGTCGACCGCGACACGGGCCAGCTCCGGGGGCTGAACGAGAGACCCGGCGTCTCGGTCGTCGAGGACGACCTCACCACCATGGCCTTCGCCGAGGCGTCGTACGACGTCATCCACTCGCGATCGGTCCTCATGCACGTGGACACGGCCGACGACGTCGTGGCCAAGCTGGTGCCGGCGTTACGGCCCGGAGGGGTGGTCCTGTTCGAGGAGGCCGACGGGGCTCCGGCCCTCACCGCCCCGCACCCGCCGGCCCCCTTCGTCGAGGTGATGGTGCCCTTGGCCCGGCGATGGACGTGGGCCCGGCACCTGCCCGAGCTCCTCGCCCGCCTCGGCCTGGAGGACGTCCACGACGACGCCCGCGACGGTCCGCTGGCAGGAGGGACCCCGGTCGGCGCTTTCTGGCAGCACACGTTGCGGTCCATCCGCGTCTTTCTCACCGACCCCGACAGGATGGCCGCCGCCGGCGGCACCGTCATGGACGACGCCACCATCGACGCCATGCTCGCCCTCCTCGACGATCCCGACTTCGTGATGCCCTTCGCCCTGCGCCACAACGTCTCGGGCCGTCGGCCGGGCCCCCGCCCGACACCGGCGTCGTGACCAGAGCGGCGCTCGACGGCGTGGAGCTGTACTACGAGACGGCGGGAACGGGACCGCGCCTGCTCCTCATCTCCGGTACCGGTGGTGACCTGCGCGCTCCCCCCAGTGTGTTCGACGGTCCCTTGACCAAGAATTTCGAGATCGCCGCCTACGACCAGCGGGGCCTCGGGCAGTCCACGGTTCCGCCGGGCCCGTACACGATGGCCGACTACGCCGACGACGCCGCCCACCTCCTCGACACCCTGGCGTGGGAGCACGCGCTCGTGATGGGCATCTCCTTCGGCGGCATGGTGGCGCAGGAGCTCGCCCTGCGCCACCCCTCGCGCGTTCGACGCCTGGTCCTGGCCTGCACTTCGAGCGGCGGAGAGGGCGGCGCCTCCTATCCCCTGCACGAGCTCGCGGAGCTGCCCGACGACGACCGGATCGCCCGCCATCTCGAGCTGGCCGACACCCGCTACGACGCGGCGTGGAGGGCCGCCAACCCCGACGAATGGACGTCTCTGGCGTCGATGTTCCGGGCCCGAGCCGTCATCGGCAGCGACGAACCCGGTCGGGCCGAGGGCGCGGCGTGGCAACTCGACGCCCGCCGACACCACGACACGTGGGCAGCGACTCGGGCAGATCTCGTGCCCCACCTTCGTCTGCGGTGGTGTCCGCGACGGGATCGCACCGCCGGCCAATGCCGAGCACCTGGCGTCGGCCATACCGCAAGCCTCACTGCAGCTGTTCGACGGCGGGCACCTCTTCCTGCTCCAGGACCGGTCCGCCTGGCCCGCCATCACGGCGTTTCTCTCCGCCTGACGACCTCAGGTCGCGGCCACCTCGAGGCGGACCTGGGCGCGCCGGACGGCAGCCTCCGCCTCGGCCAGCTCGCGGGCGGCCGACGGGTCGTCGTCGCCCGCGCTCCCCACCCGGCCGGTGGCCTCGGCCACCCGTTGCTCGGCCGCCTCCAGTGCCCGCCGGGCCCGCTCGACATCGATGTCCTGCTCCCGTTCGGCCACCGGAGCGAGCACCGTCACGCCCTCGTGGCGCACGTGGACGAATCCGCCGTGGACGGCCACGCGGTCGACGGTTCCGTCCTCGTGCTGGAACCGGACGAGACCGGGGACGATGGCCCCGATGAGCGGTGTGTGGCCGGCCAGGAAGGTGGCCTCACCCAGGTCGGTGCGCAGGAGAACGGCCTCGACCTCGCCCTCGAGCACGACGTGTTCGGGGGTGACCAGGGTGGAGGCGAAGGTGGGCACTCCTACTCGACTCCCGCTTCGAGCTTCTTGGCCTTCGCCAGCACCGTGTCCACTCCACCGACGTTCAAGAAAGCCTGCTCGGGTACCTCGTCGAGCTCGCCGTTGAGCAGAACCTCGAAGGACTCCACCGTCTCCTCGATGGGGACCGTGACCCCCTTCAGACCGGTGAACACCTCGCCCACGTTGAACGGTTGTGACAGGAAGCGCTGGATCTTGCGGGCCCGGTTGACGGTCAGGCGGTCCTCCTCGGACAGCTCGTCGAGGCCGAGGATGGCGATGATGTCCTGCAGCTCGCGGTAGCGCTGGAGGACTCCCTGGACGCGCCCGGCCACGGCGTAATGGCGCTCCCCCACGATCTCGGGAGCGAGGATGTTCGACGTCGACGCCAGGGGGTCGACGGCCGGGTAGATCCCGAGGGAGGCGATCTGACGGGACAGCTCGGTGGTGGCGTCCAAGTGGGTGAAGGTCGTGAAGGGTGCCGGGTCGGTGTAGTCGTCGGCCGGCACGTACACCGCCTGCAGGGAGGTGATCGAGTGGCCCCGCGTCGAGGTGATCCGCTCCTGGAGCTCCCCCATCTCGTCGGCCAGGGTGGGCTGGTACCCGACGGCCGAGGGCATACGGCCGAGCAGGGTCGACACCTCGGAACCGGCCTGGACGAAGCGGAAGATGTTGTCGATGAAGAGCAGCACGTCCTGGTTCTTCACGTCACGGAAGTACTCGGCCATGGTGAGGGCGGCCAGCCCCACCCGCAGGCGCACCCCGGGCGGCTCGTCCATCTGGCCGTAGACGAGGGCGGCCTTCTCGATCACACCGGACTCCTGCATCTCGATCCACAGGTCGGTGCCTTCACGTGTCCGCTCGCCCACGCCGGCGAAGACCGAGACGCCGCCGTGGTTCAGCGCCACCCGGTTGATCATCTCCATGATGATGACGGTCTTGCCCACCCCGGCCCCACCGAAGAGGCCGATCTTGCCTCCTTGCACGTAAGGCTCCAGGAGGTCGATGACCTTGATGCCCGTCTCGAAGATCTGTCGCCGGGGCTCCAGGCTGTCGAAGGCGGGAGCGTCGCGGTGGATGTCCCACCGGTCCTCGACGGCACCGATGTCATCGGTGTCGAGCGATTCACCGAGGACGTTGAACACGTGGCCGAGCACGGCGTCGCCCACGGGGACGGCCAACCCACGTCCCAGGTTGCGCACGGGGGTACCCCGTCGCAGCCCGTCGGTCGGCTTCAGGCAGATGCACCGGACGCGGCCTTCGCCGATCTGCTGGGCCACCTCGGAGGTGACGGTGACCTTGGTGCCGTCGAGCTCCAGATCCATCTCCACGGCCATGTTGATCTCGGGAAGGGCGTGTGGCGGAAACTCGACGTCGACGACGGGACCGGCGATGGCCACGACGCGCCCTTCGGGGTGGTCGGAGCGGTCGGTTGTCGCCGGTTCGGTGATTGTGGTGGTCATGCGCCCTTTGCTTTCTCGTCGTTCACTTTCACAGGGTTCTCGGTCACGGGGTTCTCGGTCACGGGGTTCTCGGTCACGGGGTTCTCGGTCACGGGGTTCTCGGTCACAGGGTCTTGGGGCATCGGCTGTCGGCCCTAGTCGGAGTCGGCGGACTGGCGCAGAGCCTCGGCGCCACCCACGATCTCCATGATCTCGGTGGTGATGGCTTCCTGCCGGGCCCGGTTCATCACGATCGTCAAGGTCTTCACCAGATCGTCGGCGTTGTCGGTGGCGGCCGCCATGGCCCGCTGGCGGGCCGTGTGCTCACTGGCCGACGCCTCGAGGAGGGCCCCGAAGACAGCCGCTTCGACGTAGCGCGGCACCAGTTCGACGAGCAGGTCCGGTGACTCGGGCTCGAATTCCGTATAGCCCGACGCGGCCGGTCGGTCGTCATCGCCGGCCGGCTCGGGCAGGGGCAGGAGCTGCCGGGTCTCGACCACTTGCGTCCCCGCCGACAAGAAGCGGGTGGACACGATGAGGACCTGGTCCACCTGCTCGTCGAGGAACGGTGGGCTGATGGCGGCGGCGACGGCGCGGGCGTCCTCGAAGGTGGGGCGGTCGGAGAAGCCGGAGAACGACGTCTCCACCTCGATGTGGCGGAAGCGGAAGAAGGACTGGGCCTTGCGGCCGACGCTCACGAGCCGGTACTCGACGCCGGCAGCGTCCCCGGAGCGCACCAGGCGCTCGGTGGGGCGCAGGACGTTGGCGTTGTACCCGCCGCACAGACCCCGATCGGCGACCACGGCGAGAACGAGGACCCGGCCGGGGGACTCGGGGACACCGAGGACGCGCCCGGCGGTGTCACCGGCGTCGGCCGCCGCTTCGGCCAGCACCTCGGCGATGCCGTTCAGGTACGGGGCGGCGCCGGCGATGCGACCCTGGGCCCGGACGATCTGCGATGCGGCGATGAGCTCCATGGCGCGCGTGATCTTCTGCGTGGCCCGGACGGTCCGGATGCGACGCCTGAGGATCTGCTCCTGGCCCCCGGGCACGGCTCAGCCGCCTTCCATGACCACGAAGCCGTCTTTGAACTCCTGCAGGGCCTTCTTCAGGTCGGCCTCGTCGGGCGCTGCTCCCGTGGCCCGGATCTTCTCCAGGAGATCGGGGTGATTGGCACGGAGATTGGCCAGCATCTCGGACTCGAAACGGCGGACCTCACTCACGGGTACGTCGTCGATCCATCCGTTGGACCCGGCGTAGATGACGACGACCTGCTCCTCGACGGGCATCGGCGCGTTCTGCGGCTGCTTCAGGAGCTCGGTGAGGCGGTAGCCGCGGTCGAGCTGCGCCTGTGACACCTTGTCGAGCTCCGATCCAAAGGTGGCGAAGGCCTCGAGCTCGCGGAACTGGGCCAGGTCGATCTTGAGCGTCCCGGCCGCCGAGCGCATGGCCTTGATCTGGGCGGCACCGCCGACCCGCGACACCGAGATACCGACGTTGATGGCGGGCCGGACGCCGGCGTAGAAGAGATCGGACTCGAGATAGATCTGACCGTCGGTGATGGAGATGACGTTGGTCGGGATATAGGCCGAGACGTCCCCGCCCTTGGTCTCGATGATGGGCAGGGCCGTGAGCGAGCCGCCACCTCGCTCGTCCGACAGCTTGGCCGCCCTCTCGAGCAGACGGCTGTGCAGGTAGAAGACGTCGCCCGGATAAGCCTCGCGCCCCGGCGGCCGGCGCAGGAGCAGTGACAACTGCCGGTAGGCCTCGGCCTGCTTGGACAAGTCGTCATAGACGATGAGTGCGTGCTCGCCGTTCTCCATCCAGTGCTGGCCCATGGCGCATCCGGCGTAGGGGGCCAGGTACTTGAACGGCGCCGGCTCCGACGCCGGGGCCGCCACCACCACCGTGTACTCGAGCGCCCCGTACTGGGCCAGCACGGCGACGGTCTGGGCCACCGACGAGCCCTTCTGGCCGATGGCCACGTAGACGCATTTCACGCCCTGGCCCTTCTGATTGATGATCGTGTCGATGGCCACCGTCGTCTTGCCCGTCTTGCGGTCACCGATGATGAGCTCGCGCTGACCCCGGCCGATGGGCGTCATGGAGTCGATGGCCTTGATGCCGGTCTGCATCGGCTCGCCCACCGGCTTCCGGGCCACGATGCCCGGTGCCTGCACCTCGAGACGGCGCGTCTCGGTGCCGGCGATCGCACCCTTGCCGTCGATCGGCTCCCCCAGGGGGTTCACCACACGCCCGAGGAGACCGTCTCCGACGGGCACCGACAGAATGCGACCCGTGGCGCGCACGAGCTGCTCCTCGTCGAGATGGGTGTCGCCTCCGAGGATGACGGCCCCGATGGTGTCCTCGTCGAGGTTCAGGGCCAGGCCGAGCGTGCCGTCCTCGAATTCGAGCAGCTCGTTCACAGCTGCGTTCGGAAGTCCGGAGACGCGGGCGATGCCGTCCCCGACCTCGACGATGCGACCCACCTGCTCAGTGGATACTTCGGGTGAGTACTCGACCACGTGCCTCTGTAGGGCGGCGGTGATCTCGTCGGCGTTGATGGACAGCTCTGCCATCAGTGATGTGCTCCTCGCGTCTCCCCCTCGGCTCCGAGGAGGTGCTCCTGTAGTTGTTCGAGTCGGTGGCGGATGGTGGCGTCGACCAGCAGATCGCCGATCTGCACGGTGGCACCCCCGAGCAGGTTCTCGTCCACGAAGACCTGCAGTTCCACGGGCGCTCCGGCCAGTCGTTCGAGGGCCTGCGAGAGCTCCTCACGCTCGCCCGCGTCGACCTGGCGTGCGGCACGGACCCGAGCCACCCGCCAGCCGCGGGCCGCGGCGGCCTGCACCACCAGCCAGTCGAGGGTGGCCACGAGATCCCTTGTACGCCCGCGTAGCGACTCTTTCACCAGTCGCACCGTGGCGGCGTGGGCGCGGGTACCGAGAAGATCGTCCACCACGTCCCGCCGCAGTGGCAGAGGGAGGCTGCGATCGGTGAGGGCGCTGCGCAGCGCCGGCGTCGCTTCGACCACCCGGGCGAAGCGGAACAGCTCGTCCTCGATGTCGTCGAGCTCGGAGACAGACGGGAGAGCCTCGAACACGGCTCGGGCGTAGCCGGCGATCATCTGTCGGGCCGCCGTTCTCCCCAGCAACAGCTCGTCGTCGGTGGCGGCTTCCTCGGCGCTGCGCCCCTGCATGACAAGGGCCAGCTCGGACACGTCGTGGAGCCCCACCGTGATCTCGGGAGCCGATTCGGTGTCGACGACGCGCACCACCAACCGCAGGGTGGCGCTCGTCACGCGCGCACTGAGGAGATCGGTCACCACGGCCCGTCGGGCGGCGGCCGGAACGAAGGTGTCGGTCAGGGTGGTCCCGAGAGCCGGCGTGCCCGATACCAGGCGCTCGACCTGGCCGAGCTCGTCGGCCACGACCGCGGCTTCGCCATCGACCCGGGCCGATTCGAGAATGGCGGTGGCATAGCCACGAAGTACCGGATGCACGGATCGCTCCCTGTCTCGCCGCGTCTCAGCTCTGGGATCGGGCTGCGGTCGTGTCGGAGGACGACCGCAAGGCGGCCACGGCTTCGTCGATCAGGGCGCGATGGCTCGTGGCGTCGATCTCCCGTCCGATGACCTGACGGGCCACGGACATCACGAGGGCGCCGAGTTGGGCGCTCACCTCGTCGACGGCACGTTGGCGAGCCAGGG
This sequence comes from uncultured Acidimicrobiaceae bacterium, assembly GCA_963848355.1. GTDB lineage: Bacteria > Actinomycetota > Acidimicrobiia > Acidimicrobiales > UBA8190 > CAWKDG01. The sequence continues at coordinate 1,908,343 of CAWKDG010000012.1, read as the reverse complement.
CGATGTCCGTCTCGGCTGCCCGGACGAGGCGGTCGTACTCCTGCTGGCCGCGCTCCTCGGACTGGACGGCGACGGTTTCGGCGACCTGGTTGGCCTGGGCGACGATCTCACGGGCCCGCTGGCGCGCCTCGTCGAGGATCCCCTGGCGCTGGGCACGGGTCTCATCGGCCTCGACGCGTGCTGTTTCGGCCGCCTCGAGAGAGGTACGGATCTCCTCCTGACGCTGCTCGAGAGTTCGGTTCAGGGGGGGCAGCACCACGCGTGCGATGAAGACCAGCACGAGGAGGAAGGCCACGATCTCGATGATGAGCGTCCCGTTGGGGACCAGGAAGTTGCTGCTGGCTATGGGCATGACGATTCTGCCTCGATCGGTGAGCCGCCCGACGATCCGTCTTGACGGAGGCGTCGAACGGCGATGGTCGTTGCTTCCGGCGTCGTTACTTCTTGTACAACGAGAAGACGAAGAGCGCGGTGAAGGCGAGGTTGATGAAGTACATGGCCTCCACCAGGCCCACCGTGAGGAACATGATGGTGAACAGTCGGCCTTGCGCCTCGGGCTGTCGGGCTACCCCGGCGATGGTCTGGCTCCCGGCCAGGCCGTCGCCGATGGCGGCGCCAACGGCGCCGCCGCCCATCAGCAGGCCACCGCCGATCATGGCGCCGGCCAACTGAATCGCTTGGTCCAGCTTCGGATCTGCCATCAGAAAAGCTCCTTCTCTGTCTCGGGTGCGGTCGTGACTAGGGGTGCGTCGCCACTGTGGTGACGGCGCTCAGTGCGCATCGCTCATGGCCGTGTCGAAGTACAGGATCGTGAGCAAGGCGAAGATGAAGGCCTGGATGGCCCCGATGGCCAGGTCGAAGACCTTCCACAGCGGATTGAGAGCCAGGGTGAAGACATCGCCGATGGGGATGTGGGAGATGTTCCACACGGCCAGCGCGGCGATGAGCGCCAGCATCAAGCCGCCCGACAACAGGTTGCCGAAGAGTCGCAGGGCCAGGGTGATCGGCTTGGCGATCTCCTCGACCCCGTTGATGAAGGCGTTCAGCGGGAACAGGAATTTCGGGAACGGCTGTGCCACATAGTGCTTCACGTACCCCACCGGCCCCCGGATGCGAATGGAGGCGATATGCACGGGGATGATCACGATGAAGGCCAGAGCCAGGGTGAGGTTGATGTCTCCCGTCGGGGCGGGCAGCCATTCGATGGGCGAGCCGATGCCGAGAGCCTCGAACCAGTTCGCCACCAGGATGAAGACGAAGAGGGTGACGGCCAGGGGCACGACGGCCATGCCGCGGGGACCGATGGAGCCCTGCACCTGCTTGCTCACCGCTGACACACCCATCTCCCAGACCAGCTGCAGCTTGCCGGGAACCCCCGCCGTCGCCCGCGAGCGCAGATAGAGGCCGAGGACGATGACCACGGCCATGGCCGCCCCCGTCGCCCACAGGGTGTCGAGATCGACGGTGAGGCCGAACAGTTTGCGCTGGACGTGCTCGCCGACGTTGATGTCGGCGGCCAGGAAGCGGACAACCCCGAAGGGAAGGGCCGAGGTCACGGGGTGCTCTCCCCCGTACCGCCCGGAGCGATGTTGGGCTGCCCCTGCTCGTGCAGCATGGCCACGACGACGTTGGCCAACAAGGTGAACTGGAAGGCGGCCAACCCGAGCAGTGTCCCGAAGCCGAGGGGTCGCGACAGGAACACGAGGCCGAAGGCGATGACCGTGATCAGACCCAGGCGGCCCAGGGTGTTCAGAGCCAGGGGCCGGCGTGTGTCGGGGTTGCCGGAAGTGCTGGCCTTGACCGTGGCCAGCGAGATGAGACGGAAGTTCCCGAGGGCGAGGGCGAGGCCGACGCAGACGCCGATTCCGACGAGGGCGTGACCGGCGAGCCCGAGGGCGAGGACGGCGATGCCTCCGATGCCGAGGGCGGCGAGCGAGGTGCGGCGGGCCACGGTGGAGATCTGCGGGAGAGAGAACTGTGAGAAGAGGTCGAGCACGGTCGTCTCCCCGATCAGCACGGAGCCCGACCGGAGCCGGACCGGGCTACAGGAATTTGCGGACCTGGTGCACCGTGCTGCTCACGGCAGCCGTGATCCCGAACGCCAACCCGAGGAGGGTGGCGATGGGGCTCGAGTGGAGCCAGTCGTCGATCCCCACGCCGATGCCCAGACCGAATCCGATCATGAGCGCCGAGCTGAGACCCATGGCCATCAGGTCGAACGGTCGGGGTGAGGGCTTCTCCTCCACGTCCTCCCGCCCGGCGCGCGTCAATCAGCGGGACTGTATGACGCATGGCCCGCGTTGCCTGGGGTCACTCGTCGTGCCCGGCGCCGGTGCCGGCCGAGAGGGCAGCCAGGATCCGGTGACAAGCAAGAGCGAGGGAGGGGTACCGCACAGGCGCAATCTTCCCATCCGACCCTTGTGCGCGGCAAAACGAGCGACGGGTTCTCCCCGATTAGTTGCTATCAGCAACGGCCTCGGGGGCGACCACCGGTGCCGCCACCGGGACACCGTAGGCGCCGTTGCCTTCCCGTGGGGTCGCGGCCCTGGCCCCCGGCGGGCCGAATCCGGCGGGGTCCACGGCCGGCGCCGTCGGTGCGGCCCTGTCGGGTGCCGCGCCGGACGCGTCCTCCGGTGCGGGCACCAGGACCGGGGGCTCCTCGGTGGCCTCGCCTTCGACCGGTGGAGCGTTCTTGCGCAGGCCTGGGTGGAACAAGGTGTAGAGGACCAGGCCGAGGACCACGGCCCCGAAGGGGATGACGGCGTTGGCCCGGCTGACGAAGAGCGGATAGAGCACGAAGCCGGACAGCAGCGCCGTCCACGCCCACAGGATCACGACCGTCCGGCGGGGCCCGTGACCGAGGCGCAGGAGACGATGATGGACGTGGTCCTTGTCGGGTGTGTGGAACCCGGTGCCCTTGGCCGTGCGCCGCACGAAGGCGAACGCCATGTCGGCGATGGGGACACCCAGGATGAACAGGGGGATGAACAGGGGGATGAAGAAGAAGAAGGTCTGGCCGCTCGCCTCGGGCTGACGCCCTCCGATCTCCATCGTGGCGGCGGCCATGAGCAGCCCGAGGAACAGCGCCCCGGTGTCGCCCATGAAGGCGCGCGCCGGATGGAAGTTGTGGGGAAGGAAGCCGATACAGACCCCGAAGGCGATCACGGCGATCAGGGGGCCGAGATTGTCGGGAGGGAGCTGGCCCAGGTCGACGAGGCGCAGGGCGTACACGGCGAGGGCACCGGAGGCGATGGCCACGATGCCTGCGGCGAGGCCGTCGAGGCCGTCGATGAGGTTGACGGCATTCGTGATCACGATGACCCACAAGGCGGTGAGCAGCGGCGTCCACTGGCTGCCCGACGACAGGACGATGAAACCGACGAGCGGGATCTTGAACTGCAGCATGGTCACGCCCAGGTAGACGAGGACCATGGCGGCGAGCACCTCGCCCGCCATCTTGGCCGGAGCGGAGACGTCCTTGATGTCGTCGGCCAGACCCACGGCGAAGATCACCGCGGCACCGAGAACGACGCCGAGCGGTTCGGACGACCCTTGGAAGATGCTGCGGAGCTGGGGGAGCTGCGACGCCACCATCATCGCCACCAGGAAGGCGACGAACATGGCCACGCCGCCGCCGTAGGGCGTCACCCGGGCGTGGATCCGGCGCTCGTCGGGAGCGGCGACGAAGCCGATCCGGACGGCCAGGCCCCGGAGGGGGAACATGGCGACGTACGTACCGACGGCGGCCACGGCGGCCACGACCGCGTACGCCCCCAAGGGGGGCACGGCGTCAGTCCCCTCGACCGCCGCCGGCGGCGGTGCCGCCCACCGGGCCGGACAACGAAGGGTAGGGAGGGAACCGGTCGCACAGGTCGCGCACCGATGTCCTCACGTGGTCCAGCACGCCCTCGTCGCTCCGTTCCCGCAGGGCGACGCCCATCAGCGCGGCGATCTCGGCCATCTCCGCCACGCCCATTCCCGCCGTCGTCTCCGCCGCGCTGCCGAGGCGCAGGCCCGAGGTCACGAAGGCCGAGCGGGGGTCGTCGGGGATGGTGTTGCGATTCAAGGTGATCCCCGACCGGTCCAGGACCTCCTGGGCCTCCTTGCCGGTGAGGGCAGCGTCGAAGGGGCGCAGATCGATGAGGATGAGGTGGTTGTCGGTGCCGCCGGAGACGAGCCGGAATCCTTCTCTGGCCAGGGCGTCGGCCAAGGCACGGGCGTTGGCGACCACCGCCGTGGCGTATTGGCGGAAAGACGGCTGGGCCGCCTCGCCAAAGGCCACCGCCTTGGCGGCGATCACGTGCTCGAGCGGTCCGCCCTGGAGGCCGGGGAAGACGGCCGAATCGATGGCCTTGGCCAGGTCGGCCCGGCAGACGATGGCGCCGCCGCGCGGTCCCCGCAGGGTCTTGTGGGTGGTGAACGTGACCACGTCGGCCACACCGACGGGATTCGGGTGGACCCCGCCGGCGACGAGACCGGCCGGATGGGCGATGTCGAACATGAGCCGGGCACCGACGGCGTCGGCGATCTCGCGGAACGGCTCGGGTTCGATGAGGCGCGAATAGGCGGTGGCGCCGGCCACGATGAGCTTGGGCCGCTCGCGCTTGGCCACGTCCGCCACCTCGTCGAAGTCGATGACCTCGCCGGGGTGCGTCGGGTCGTCGGAGGCGGGTGTCACCCCGTAGGCCACGAAGCGCCAGATCTTGCTCGTGATACTGGCCGGTGAACCGTGCGTCAGGTGGCCGCCCTGATCGAGCCGCATGGCCAGAACGGTGTCGCCCGGTTCGATCAGCGCCTGGTAGACGGCCAGGTTGGCGGTGGCGCCGGCGTGGGGCTGGACGTTGGCGTGCTCGGCTCCGAACAGCGCCTTGGCCCGTTCGCGGGCGAGCTCCTCGACCTCGTCGATGACCTTGTTGCCGCCGTAGTACCTCCGCCCCGGATACCCCTCGGAATACTTGTTGGTGAGAACCGACCCCGTGGCCGCCAGCACGGCCGGAGAGGTGAAGTTCTCCGACGCGATCAATTGGAGCGTCGTCGACTGACGGCCCGCCTCGGCCCGCAGCAGATCCGCCACCTCGACGTCGTCCGCCAACCAGGCGTCGAAGGGTGAGGCGGCCACGTCCGGGGCGTTGCTGTCGGTCATCTTCGTCCCCTCGTCCTGCGAGGCATCTCAGTGCGCCTCGAGCCCGGCAATCTCTTCGATCCGTTTCTGGTGACGACCACCCAGTGCCTCGGTGGTCAGGAAGACGTCGATGGCGTCCCTGGCCACCTCGTCGCCGACGATGCGGCCGCCCATGCACACCACGTTGGCATGGTTGTGGGCGCGGGCCAGCCGGGCGGTGGTGGCGTCGTGGACGACGGCCGCCCTCACTCCGTCGATCTTGTTGGCGGCGATGGCGATGCCGATGCCGGTTCCACAGGCACACACACCCAGCTGCACCCCACCTCCGACGACGGCCCGACCCACGGCCGCTCCGAACTCCGGGTAGTCGACCTCTGCCTCGGAGTGGGTGCCCAGGTCGTCCACGTCGTGGCCGAGGCTCGAGAGGTGTTCGGCCAGGAGCTGCTTCAGGCGGTACCCGGCGTGGTCGGAGCCGACCGCGATGCGCATGGGCGAAGCATACCGAGGGCCCCGCGCCCGCCCGGGGCCGGGGGTGGCGACCCGGGTACGCTCCGGCGTCATGGCGCTCGACCCCCGTACGCCCGTGCTGGTGGGGGTGGGGCAGGTGATCGACCGTCCCGACGAGACCCGCCCGGTGATCGAGAGGGCCGAGCCCGTCGAGCTCATGGCGCGCGCCCTGCGGGCGGCGGCGTCGGATTGTGCCGGAGGCGGCGCCGGAGACCGGCTCCTCGCCCGAGCCGGGTCGGTGCGCATCATGCTCCCCTTGAGCTGGCGTTACGTCAATCCCGGTCTGCTGGTGGCGCAACGACTCGGCCTCACTCCGGCCGAGCTGGCTCTGACGGCGATCGGGGGGAACAACCCGCAAACGGTGGTGAACCTGACGGCGCTGGCCATCGCCGCCGGTGACCTGGATGTGGCCCTTCTGGCGGGAGCCGAGTGCATCTACACGCGTCTCGCCGCCCGCCGCGACCCCGGACGACCGGTCCTGCCGTGGACCGTGCAGCCGGCGGACACGCCCGAACCCGTCCACCTGGGCGCCGACCGACCAGCGGTGACCGAGGTGGAGCTGGCACGCGGCCTCGACCGGCCCATCACCGTGTACCCGCTCTTCGAGAACGCGTTGCGCGCCGCTGCCGGTGAGGCCATCGCCGACCATCAACGCACGGTTTCGGAGATGTGGGCCCGCTTCTCCGAGGTCGCCGCCGGCAACCCCTACGCATGGTCGCCGAGGGCGCGGACGGCGGAGGAGCTCCGCACGGTCGGTCCGACCAACCGGATGGTGTCGTTTCCCTACCCGAAGCTCTTCAACGCCAATGATCGCGTCGACCAGGGGGCGGCGATGATCATGTGCTCGGTGGAGGCCGCCCGCGCCGCGGGGGTACCCGTCGATCGATGGGTGTTTCCCCTCGCCGGTGCCGATGCCCACGACCACTGGTTCCTCTCGCACCGCGCCGATCTGCGTTCCTCCCCGGCCATCAGGCTGGCGGGCGCCAGCGCTTTCCGCTTGGCCGGCGTCGGCATCGACGACATCGCCCACATCGATCTCTACTCATGCTTCCCCTGTGCGGTCGAGATCGCGGCCAACGCGCTCGGTCTGTCCATCGAAGACCCGGCACGGCCCCTGACGGTGACGGGGGGCCTGGGCTTCGCCGGAGGACCGGGGAACAACTACGTGAGCCACTCCATCGCCACCATGGCCGACACGCTCCGCCGGGACCCGGGCTCCGTCGGTCTCGTCACCGGCCTCGGGTGGTATGTGACCAAACATGCGGTCGGTCTGTGGTCGACGACGCCGCCACCCGACGGATTCCGTTTCGACAGTCCCCAGGACGAGGTCGACGCCCTCCCCCAGCGCACACCGCTCTCCGACTTCGAGGGTGAGGCGACGGTGGAGACCTACACCGTCATCCACGGGCGCGACGGTGGGCCCGAGCGGGCCATCGTGGCGCTGCTCACGAAGGAGGGCGCACGCGTGTGGGGGACACTGACCGATGTCGAGTCCCTCGGGGAACTGGAAACGGACGAGGGATGCGGACGCCCGGCCCGTGTCGACGCCGGCGGACGGACCGAGCTGCGATGAGACGACCACCACACGGAGGATGACCATGCCCGACATCATCGAGGTCTCGCAGAAGATGGCGGCGACGCCGGAGCATCTCTACGAGATGGTGGCCGACCTGCCGCGGATGGGCGAGTGGAGCCCTGAGTGTGCCGGCGGCGAGTGGCTCGGGCCGGCGACGGAGCCGCGCCCCGGAGCCCGCTTCCGGGGCAGGAACGAGAACGGCGGCAAGCGCTGGCAGACGGTGTGCACGGTCATCGTCGCCGAACCGGGGCGGGAGCTGGCGTGGGAGGCGCGGGCCTTCAGGCTTCCGGTGGCCGTCTGGCGCTACCGGTTCGCACCCGACGGTGACGGTGGCACCGTCGTCACGGAATCCACCGAGGACCGGCGCGGCTTGCTCTTCCGGGCTTTCGGATCCACGGCCAGCGGTGTGAGCGACCGGCGAACCCACAACGCCGAGACCATGCGCGTGACCCTCGAACGACTGAAGGCCGCCGCCGAGTCCGGCGGCGGACGCTGACGCTAGCGGGACACCTCTTCGACGTCGCGCCACGGCACGGCGCCGTCCCTGAGGCACCGAAGCGCTGCCTCCGTCGCATCGACGACGGTCGAGGGCGTGCCATCACACTTCCCCCCGTCCACGACCATCCGCAGTGCGTCACCGAACTCCCGGGTCACCTCCGCCGCCGTCGTCAGGGGGGGCCGGCCGTGCCGGTTGGCGCTGGTCGTGGCCAGAGGTCCGACCTGCCGGCACAGCAGTCGGACCAGCGGATGCGCCGGACAGCGCAGGCCGATGGTGCGGCCGTCGCCGCCGAGCTCCCAATCGAGACCGGCGCGCCGCGCCACCACGATGGTCAGGGACCCGGGCCAGAAACGATCGACCAGTCGGCGCGCCGGCGGCGGCAATCCGTCGGGACCGGCCAGGGCCTCGGCCTGGGCGACGTCGGCCACGAGCACCGGCAGCTCCAGCGTCGTCGGGCGGAGCTTGAGCGCGAACAGGAGATCGGTGGCCCCCCGCCGGCGGGGATCGACGGCCAAGCCGTAGACGGTGTCTGTGGGGACGGCCACGACGGCACCGGCCTTCAAGGCGGCGGCGGCCGCCAATGCAGATCCGTCGCCGGCCCACGGTGGCTCCGCCCGCTCATCCTCGTCAGGCACCGGGCCACCGGGCCACGAGGATGCGGGCGCGACCGCCCAGATCGCGCCGGACACCGACGTCGAGATATCCCGCCTTCTCGGCCATCGCCGTCACCGAGGCGGACTGATGGGGGGCCAGCTCGAGCACGAGACCGCCCCCCGGGACCAACCACCGCCGAGCCTCGACGATGAGCTCCGCCAGCGCCTCGAGACCCGTCTCCCCGGGGACGAGGGCGGAACGCGGCTCGTGGTCGCGGACCTCCGGATCGAGGGCCGACCACTCGGCGGCCGAGACATAGGGCGGGTTCGAGACCACCAGGTGCAGACGGCCGACGAGACGGCGCGGCAGCGCGTCGAACCACGATCCTTCGGCCAACCGGACTCGCGCCGCGGCGGCCGGATGCGGTCCGGCCAGTCTCGACAGATTCACCCGGGCCAACGCCAAGGCCGGAGGCGACGAGTCGGTCGCCCACACCTCGACATCGCTCTCGTTCGCGGCGTCGGCGGTGCCCATCGGCGACCCGCCATCCTCGGGGCCGGAACCCTCGAGGGCGAGCGACAGGGCGATGACCCCCGACCCGGTCCCGAGATCGACCGCCACCACCGGACCAACCGGATCACGGTCGTTTCCGCATCGAAGTCGTCGGAGCTCCTCGAGCGCCACCCCCACGACCTGCTCCGTCTCGGGACGGGGCACGAGCGCCCTGGGGTCGACGGTCACCTCGAGACGACGGAACGACCACGACCCGAGCACATACTGCAGCGGCTCGCCCGCTGCTCGCCGCTCGGCCATGGCGCGTGCCGCTCCGACCGTCGCCTCCGACACGGGCGCCCGGAAGGCGCTCAGCAGATCCCGGGGGGCGATACCGGCGACATGCGCCACGATCCACCTCGCCTCCGACTCCGACGGCAACCGGGTCGACAACGACGCCACCAGTCGGCCGACGGTGTCCACCGGCACCGTCTCATCGCAACCGGCGTCATCGGAGACGGCCGTGGTCACCCTCCCGCGGCAGCAGCGCCGCCTTCATCGATCTGGCGGTCCCGCTCGTCGGCAAGCAGCGCGTCGACGAGCTCGTCGAGCTCACCGTCGAGCACGCGGTCGAGCTTGTGGAGGGTCAGTTTGACGCGATGGTCGGTCACTCGGTTCTCCTTGAAGTTGTACGTCCGGATCTTCTCCGACCGCCCGCCGCCACCGACCTGGTTCCGGCGTTGCTCCGACTGCTCCGAGGCCAGCCTGTCCTGATCCGCCTTGAGCAGTCGCGCCCGCAGCACCTGCATGGCCCGGGCCCGATTCTGGATCTGGCTCTTCTCGTCCTGCATCGAGACGACGATGCCGGTGGGAATGTGCGTCAGCCGCACGGCGGAATCGGTCGTGTTCACCGACTGGCCACCGGGACCGGACGAGCGAAAGACATCGACACGCAGGTCGGCCGGATCGATGGTGACCTCGACCTCCTCGGCCTCGGGGAGGACGGTGACGGTGGCAGCCGACGTGTGGATCCGGCCCTGCGACTCCGTCACCGGCACCCGTTGCACGCGATGGGTGCCGCCCTCGTGTTTCAGGCGCCGCCAGGCATCGTCACCGCGCACCACGAAGGTGATCTCGTTCAGACCGTCGCGTTCCGATGCGTCCGAGGAGAGCACCTCGAGCTTCCAGTGGCGGCGCTCGGCATAGCGCCGGAACATCTCGAAGAGGTCACGGGCGAAGAGGTTCGCCTCCTCGCCTCCTTCGGCACCCCTTATCTCGATGATGACGTTGCGTCCGTCGTTCGGGTCGGTCGGTACGAGCAACTGTCTCAGCGTCTGCTCCAGCTCCTCGGCCTCCGCCTCGGACCGCAGAAGCTCCGGACGCAGCACCTCACGGTCCTCGGCGGATGCCTCGACCAGCATCTCGCGCGCCGTCTGGGAGTCGGCCTCGGCCTGCTGCAGGCGACGACCGGTGGAGACGAGCTGTTCGAGCGAGTTGTGGCGTCGCGACAGGTCGCGTAGGCGGGCATGGTCGCCGGAGGCGGCCGCCTCGGAGAGCTCGCGCAGAACCGATTCGTACTCGCCCTCCCAGGCGGCTAGACGGTCGGGATCCACGTCACCAGGGTATCGATGTCGCTCGCCGCCGCCGGCGAGGAGGGGACCGGAAACGCCGACGAGGGCCGACGGACCAGGCCGTCAGCGGGTCACTTGCTCTTGCGTGTCCCGTACCGACGCTGGAAACGCTCGACGCGACCACCGGAGTCCACGAGCTTCTGCTTGCCGGTGAAGAAGGGGTGGCATTCGTTGCACAGCTCGACATGGAGGTCGGCCTTGGTCGAACGGGTCGTGAACGTGTTGCCGCACGAGCACCGCACGGCGGCGTCCACGTAGGAGGGGTGGATGTCGGACTTCATAGTGCCCCCAGTGTAAGGGTTGGCGGCGCCGGTCGAGACACCCGCTCGTGCGGGGCCCGGAACGTCGGTCGCTCAGGTGGCCGGGCCCTTGGCGATCTCGGCCAGGAACTCGTCGTTGCTCTTGGTCGTCCTGATCTTGTCCATGAGCAGTTCCAGGCCGGCGGCGGCGTTGCCGTCGGCGGCCAGGGCGTTCAACACCCGACGCAGCTTCCACACCTGCTGCAGCTGGCCCCTCTCGAAGAGGAGCTCTTCGTGACGGGTGGAACTGGCGTTGACGTCGATGGAGGGATACAGGCGCCTCTCGGCCAGTCGACGGTCGAGACGGAGCTCCATGTTCCCGGTGCCCTTGAACTCCTCGAAGATGACCTCGTCCATCTTGGAGCCGGTCTCCACCAGGGCAGTGGCGAGAATGGTGAGAGAACCGCCTTCCTCGATGTTCCGGGCCGCTCCGAAGAACCGCTTGGGCGGATAGAGGGCGCCCGAATCGACACCACCCGACATGATCCGGCCGCTGGCCGGTTGGGCCAGGTTGTAGGCGCGGGCCAGGCGCGTGATGCCGTCCAGGATGATGACGACGTCGCGTCCGACCTCGACGAGCCGCTTGGCGTGATCGATGGTGAGTTCGGCGATCGCCGTGTGCTCATCCGACGGGCGGTCGAAGGTGGAGGCCACGACCTCGCCCTTGACCGAGCGACGCATGTCGGTGACCTCCTCCGGCCGCTCGTCGACGAGCAGGACGATGAGATGCACCTCGGGATTGTTCGCTTCGATCGAATGGGCGATCTGCTTCATGACCGTCGTCTTTCCCGCCTTGGGCGGGGAGACGATCATGCCGCGTTGGCCTTTGCCGATCGGCGAGAGCAGGTCGATGATCCGTGTCGTGATCTCGGCTGAACCCGGCGTCTCGAGGCGGAGCTTCGAGTCAGGGAACAGTGGTGTCAGGTCCTCGAACCGGGGACGACCGCGGGCATCGTCAGGCGACAGACCTGAGACCGTGTCGATGCGGATGAGAGCGGGGAACTTCTCGTTGGACGCCGCGGGACGGCTCGCCCCTTCGATGTAGTCCCCCTTGCGCAGAGCGAAGCGCCGCGCCTGGCTGATCGAGACATAGACGTCGCGGGCGCTCGGAAGGTATCCCTCGGCCCGCACGAATCCGTAGCCTTCGTCGCGAAGATCGAGCAGACCGCTGACAGGGACGAGTTCACCCTGGTACTGCGCCTCCTGCCCGCCACCTTGCAGCTCGCGTTCGCCGCCGCCGCCGCCGGGGCCGCCGCCGGGGCCGGTGCGTTCGCGACCACGTCGCCGGCGTCCCCGCCGGTTGGCCGGATCGTTGGGATTACCCCCGGACTGGGAGTGCTGGGATTGCTGGACCTGCTGGCGGTTCTGACCGGGACTGCTCTGGCCCGGCGAACCCTGACGAGCAGGGGCGGGACGGTCGGCCTGTGTGACCGCCGTCTGGTCGGAGCCGTCTGCTGACTCCACCGCAGAATCGGACGACTCGGACGCCTCGGACGACTCGGTCCGCCCGTTGCTGGCGGTCGGCGCCGGGGCTGTCCCGTTGGCATGACCGTGCTCGGCGCTGTCGCCGTTGGTCGGCGTATCGGCCGACGTCAACTCCGTGTCGACGCTGGCCGCTGTGCGCGCACTGCTGGCCCGGGTGCGGGGCCGGGCGGGAGTGGTGCCGTTGGCGCTGTCGGCGCCGGTGGCGTCCACGCCGGCGGCTCGCAAGATCTGGTCGATGATGTCGGCCTTCTTGCTCCGGGAATTCGTGTCGAGCGCCATCGCCTCGGCTATCGCTCGAAGCTCCTCACGCTCTTTGCGTTCTAATACGGACCGCTCGAGCTGTTGCTCTGCAGCCATCAACCACCTCGCTAGTTTGTGTCCCCGAAGACGGGTTTGTGAGCCCAGGCATCAGAGAACACCGGACAGAGGGTAAAGCGTTCGGCATCGTTGCATACCGGTTCCGCTACGTTCCGCCGAGGCCCCCCTTGAAGGTTCGCTCGTGGAGGACCGCCTGAAGAGGCAAGTCACCCGCGACACTCCAGAAGTTACTTGAGCGGCGGCGGTGAACTCATGATACCGGACACCGGGGCCTGTCGGCAACAACACCGGGGATCTTCCTCGGTCACCGCCTCTCAGGGTGCAACGCTTCGGGTCTCCAGATCATTCCCGAGACCGGGCCGGGAAGGGGTCCGCGTCGGAAGTCCAGCGAGCGCCTCTCAGAGGTCGAGCGCTTGCAGGACGGCGTCGTAGGAGGGTTCGACGGGCGTGGGAACCGATATCTGGCTGATGGCCAGATCGGGATCCTTGAGCCCGTTGCCGGTCAGGACGCAGACCACCGTCGAGGAAGGTGGCACCCCGACCTTGAGCAGACCGGCCACCGACGCGGCCGAGGCCGCCTCGCAGAACACACCCTCCTCGGAGGCGAGGAACCGATAGGCGGCCAGGATCTCCTCGTCGGTGACAGCCTCGATGGCACCACCCGACTCGCTGGCCGCCGCCGTCGCCCCGTACCACGAGGCCGGGTTCCCGATGCGGATGGCGGTGGCGATCGTCTCAGGATTCTCGATGGGGTGTCCCTCGACGATGGGGGCGGCGCCGGCCGCCTGAAACCCGAACATCCGGGGGAGTCTCGTGGCCCGGCCGGCGTGATGGTATTCGCAGTACCCGCGCCAGTAGGCGGTGATGTTTCCGGCGTTGCCCACGGGAATGCAGTGAACGTCAGGGGCGTCTCCGAGTGTGTCGACGATCTCGAAGGCAGCGGTCTTCTGTCCCTGGATCCGGTAGGGGTTGATCGAATTCACCACCGTGACAGGCGCCTGATCTCCGAGGCGGCGGACGATGGCCAGGGCCTCGTCGAAGTTGCCGCGCACCTGCAGCACCCTGGCGCCGTGCACGAGGGCCTGCGCCAGCTTGCCCAGGGCGATGTGACCCTCGGGAATGAGCACGGCGCACGTCAGACCGGCGCGCACGGCATAGGCGGCGGCCGAGGCCGACGTGTTCCCCGTCGATGCGCAGACGACGGCCTTGGCCCCCTCCTCCAGCGCCTTCGAGATGGCGAGGGTCATCCCCCTGTCCTTGAAGGAACCGGTGGGATTGAGTCCCTCTATCTTCAACAGCACCCGGGCACCCAGACGATCGGACAACCTCGGCGCCGGGAGCAACGGGGTTCCGCCCTCCAAGAGGGTGACCACCGGCGTGGTCGCGGTCACCGGCAGAAGATCGCGGTACGTCTCGATGATCCCGGGCCAGACGTCCATCTCCTAGCCCCCGTCCTGGTCGCCCACGATGCGCAGGACTCCGCCCACGCGGTCGACGACGTCGAGCTGGCGCAGGCCGTCGATCGTGAGACGGACATCCCCGGCCCGTGCCACGTGGGTCAGGAAGATGAGCCGCGCCTCGTCACCGAGACCGACCTGTTCCATGGAACGGATCGACACGTCATGGAGGCCGAAGACCCGGGCCACGGCGGCCAGGACGCCGGGGCGGTCGGCGACATCGATGCTCAGGTACCACGCGCAGAGAAGGTCGTCGTCGGGACGGATGCGGGCGTCGACACGGGGCGCCAACCGAGCCGGCGACCGGGCCCGCAGGTGGTGGGCGGCATCGATGAGGTCACCCAGAACGGCCGACGCCGTGGGGAGGCCACCGGCGCCCCGGCCGTAGAGCATGAGCTCGCCGGCGGCGGCACCTTCGATGAAGACGGCATTGAAGGCGCCGCGGACGGCGGCCAGAGGGTGCGTGCGGGGGAGCATGGCCGGGTGTACACGAACCGAGATCTCGGGCGAGGCGTCGGCACCGCCGTCGTCGTCGAAGCGTTCGGCCACGGCCAGCAGCTTCACCACGTAGCCGAGCCGGTCGGCGAAGGCGATATCGACCGGGTCGACCGAAGCGATTCCCTCGCGCGGCACGTCGTTACCGGTGACGATGCACCGGAAAGCCAGGCTGGCCAGGATGGCCGCTTTGGCGGCGGCGTCGTGACCGTCGACGTCGGCGGCCGGGTCGCGTTCGGCGAAACCCAGGCGCTGCGCTTCGCCCAGGGCCTCGGCGTAGGTCAGACCCTGCTCCGACATGGTCGTCAGGATGAAATTGGTGGTCCCGTTGACGATGCCGACCACGCGCCGGATGCGCTCGCCCGCCAGCGACTCCCGCAAGGGACGGATGAGGGGAATGGCGCCGGCCACCGCCGCCTCGTACAGGAGGTCGACCCCGGCGGCGGCGGCGGCGTCGGCCAGTGCCGGACCGTGAGCGGCGATCAGCTCCTTGTTCGCCGTCACCACCGGCCGCCCGGCGACCAGGGCGGATTCGACCAGGTCCCGGGCCGGATCGAGGCCGCCGATCAGCTCCACCACCACGTCGACGTCGGGATTGGCGACGAGACCCTTGGCGTCCCCGGTGAGGAGGGCCGCAGGCACTCCGGGGCGCGCCCGGGTGGCGTCACCCACGGCCACGCCGACCAGCTCGAAGCGGACGCCGGAACGGGCGGCGATGGCGTCGCCCTCGTTCAGGAGCAGTGAGACGAGGGCACCCCCGACGTTTCCGGCGCCGAGAACGGCCACCCGAACCGGCTGATCGGTGGAAACGGGGTGACCGTGCGGCTCCGTCTCCTGCGTCCTCCGCACCATCATGGTCACGCTACCGCCCGTCGCGGCCGGAGCCCGGTGAACTCCGGGCCACGACCACGGGGTTCAGCCGTCCAGGCGCACGAGATCCTCGTCCGTCTCCCGCCGAACGACGACCCGGGTGGCGCCATCGGCCACGAAGACCACGGCCGGGCGGGGCACCTTGTTGTAATTGGAGGCCATGGAGTAGCCGTAGGCGCCCGTGACCGGCGTGGCCAGGATGTCGCCCACCGAGGTGTCGGCCGGGACCCGGGCGTCGGCCACGACCACATCGCCCGACTCGCAGTGCTTGCCCACCACCCGGACGGCCCGCGGGCGGACAGCCCCCGGCGCCCGGGGCAGAAAGGCCTCGTACCCGCTGTCGTAGAGCACCGGGCGGGGGTTGTCGCTCATCCCCCCGTCCACGGCCACATAGGTACGCAGGCCGGGGAGCTCCTTGATGGTGCCGACCCGGTAGAGGGTCATCCCGGCGGTGCCGACGATGGACCGGCCCGGCTCGGCTGTCACGCGGACGTCGGTCGGGAGGCCGGCCTGGCGGCAGGCGTCCCGCACGATCCGGGCCCACTCCGAGAGGCCCGGGGCGCTCTCTCCTGCCACGTAGGCCACGCCCAGCCCACCCCCCACGCACAGCTCGCCCAGCCCGAGTGGCGCGAAGAAGCCCACCAGGGCGCCCACCTCGTCGGCGAAGGATTCGACCCGGAAGATCTGACTTCCGATGTGGGCATGGACCCCGAGAAGCCTCACCCCGGGAAGGGCCTGCAGCCGGGTCACCGCCTCGGTGGCGGCACCCGAGGCCAGCCCGAAACCGAATTTCGAATCCTCCTGGCCGGTCCGGACGAACTCGTGGGTGTGCGCCTCGACACCGGGCGTCACGCGTACGAGCACGTCAACGACGCCGGTAGAGACATCGGCGCCGGTCAATTCGGCCAATCGATCGATCTCGTCGAAGGAATCGACGACGACGCGTCCCACCCCCACCTCGAGCGCCCGGACGAGCTCCTCGGTGGACTTGTTGTTGCCGTGCATGACCAGTCGGGACGCCGGCACCCCGGCCGACAAGGCGACGTGCAACTCACCTGCGGTCGATACGTCCAGCCACATCCCTTCCTCGTGGGCCAGGCGGGCCATGGCCGAGCACAGAAAGGCCTTGGTGGCGTAGGCCACGCCCTCGCCCCAGGCGGCCACGGCCTCCCGGCAGCGCGTCCGCAGGTGGGTCTCGTCGTAGACGAACAGAGGTGTTCCGATGCGGTCAGCGAGAGCGACGAGATCGACACCGCCGACCGAAAGGCGACCGTCGGTTTCTCGTCGAGCCGTCATCGGGAGCAGCATCGAGTCCACCGGACCCTCGTCCGGACCGAGCCGACCCCCGGGAGAACGCTCGGACGGGCCAGCCATGAGACAGAAGGTTACCGGGCCGCTCCCGCGCCTCCCGGCGACGCCGGACTCGGCGACTACAGTGCGTGGCGCGGATCGATCGTCTGGCCGTCCGCGGCGTGTCCCCGCATCGCGCCACACCCCCGCCCCCGTAGCTCAGCGGATAGAGCACCGGCCTCCGGAGCCGGTGGCGCAGGTTCGAGTCCTGCCGGGGGCGCAAAAATTTCCTCCGTCTCGGATGATTTGGCTCAACCGGTGGTCAAGATCCACACCTGACGACAGTATCGATCTACTGCGGCAGACTCCGAATATGACGGCCTTACAAGGTCGGGAGGACTTCCACCCCTCGATACGCGATGACTTTGCGGACCGGTAAGCGTCTGAGCAATGTCGCCGGACTACGGGAAGGAGAGTGAGGTCATGGAGATCATTAACCTGGGTGCGGCGGACGGATTGCCGGCAGTGAACTGGGCGAACGTCGTCGAGAAACTCGATGCCGGATCGCCGCCGGCTCCCGATGCCCACAACGCTCGCACGACGTGGCTCTCGACGGTGAACGAGGACGGAAGCCCGCACGTGACCGCTGTTGGTGCGCTCTGGCTGGACGGAAGCTTCTGGTTCCAGACTGGATCGGGTACCCGGAAGTGCCGCAACGTCGCCCGCGATCGGCGCTGCTCGATCGCGGTTTCGATTCGCGATGCAGACGTCGTCGCCGAAGGTGATGCAGAGCGGGAAACCGACCCGGCAACGCTGACGCGCCTCGCCAATGCCTGGGCGGATCAGGGGTGGCCCGCCGAACTGGATGAGACCGGGGCCGGTATCACCGCTCCGTTCAACGCTCCGTCGCAGGGACCACCGCCATGGAAAGTGTTTCGGGTCAAACCACATTCGGTGACGGTGGTACTGGGCACCGATCCGGGCGGGCTGACTCGCTTCAGGTTCTAGCCTCGGCCCGGCGAGGGGTGCTTGGCCGGCTTCGCCGATCGAGGTGGCATCGCGACCAGCGAGCTCGGTTACACACAGTGCACGCGGCCTGGACCGAAAAGTCCAGTTCAGGGGCACAGCGACGTATATCGGAAAGACGGTGTGGACGACTCGGACTGCCCTCCGGAGCCGGTGGCGCAGGTTCGAGTTCTGGCGCGGGCGCCAAAATTTTTCTGGCCACAAGCCCGAGGACGCTCGGACTACGCGCGACGTGAGGTCTGGTTCAGCGCCACGGCTTCTCGGATCAGCCCCTTGAATGCCCGTTCACTGAGCTTCTCATCCTCATGAATGTCGATGGCGCGGCGGGTTTGACCTTCGAGGCTGGAGTTGAAGAGGCCGGCAGGTACCTACGGAGTTAGCCTTTGGCCTTCCAGCTGATCTATTCCCGAATCTCGACCGAGGACGTGCTGAACATGTCGTTGCCGACGAGTCACTCCTTGGACGTTCCGGGCGCGCGTCTGTACTACGAGGTCCAAGGCTCGGGCCCAACGCTCATGCTGATAGGCCATCCCATGGGTGTTTCGGGATTCGCCGCCATTGCACCACTGCTCGCCGAGGACTACACCGTGGTGACCTACGACCCCCGAGGTTTCGCCCACAGCACAATCGAAGACGACGACCAGGACGGCGAGCCGGACCTGCTGGCCGACGACGTGCGCCGCGTTCTGGAGGCGGTCAGCGACGGGCCCGCTCATGTGTTCGGCAGCAGCGGTGGTGCGGTCACCGGACTCGCCTTGGTGGCGCGCTACCCAGGCCGCGTGCATACCCTCGTGGCCCATGAGCCCCCGCTCGCCCGGCTCCTGCCCGAGGCCGATGATGCCCGCTCTGGGATGCACGACATCTACGACACCTACCGCAACGACGGCACCGGCGCGGCGTGGGCGAGGTTCTTCGCCTTCACCGGCATGAGTTTGCCCCGACTGAGCGGTGGTACCGCGCCGGAGCCGCCGACTGGGATGGACGCAACGAGCGAACGCTTCTTCGGTCACGGCCTGCTCCCGATAGCGCTCTACCAGCCGGACTTCTCCGCCCTTCAGGCCGGTCCGGCCCGGGTGGTGGTCGCCGGGGGAACCGCATCGAAAGGGGAGTTCCCCCAGCGCACGGCGGCGGCGCTGGCCGAACGCCTCGGCACGCCGTTGGTCGACTTTCCCGGAGGCCACGGCGGCTTCGCCGGCAACGCCGGGGAGTTCGCCGCCCTTCTCCGCCTCACCCTGGCATAGCTCGGTTGCGACGAGCGGCGGTTCCCGGAGGGACGGGCGGCTCTACGTCATCGCCACCGACGAAGTTGGACGTCGTTGGCGCAGGAAGTCCAGACCAGCGTCGGATACCGACACGAGCCGACCGGGTCCGACCTCGTATCGACAGGTGACAAAGCCACGGTCGATGGCGTCCTCCCACACTGGCAACCGCGGACAAGACGTGCGCCACGCGTCGAGTACCTCCGCGTACGGGCGTGAGCCGGGGCCTATCCATTCGAGAAGGTCGAGGACCAGAGATTCAACGGTGTCGGACATCAAGGCCCTATCGTATTCCCGGGAGGTTGGTCCAACGACAAGGCAGAATCGAAGCGTGCGCCAATGGGCGGGAGCGGCTGCGTTGATGACGGGCACATTGATGGGCCCGGGTGCGGTCACCGTGCTCGTCGCGGCCCCGACGGCGGCGGCTCAGGGAGTGACCCAACCGGCGCTGGTGACCACCGGCGAGGGACCGTCAGCCAAGTACGAGTGCTCCTTCAACGCCAACACCGATGCCTTCACGGGCGCCTACGGCACGGCGTCGGCCATCGGATGGGAGGGCAACGCGTCCGGGGTGACGACCTGTCTGGGAGGGAGCTTCGAAGTCCAGGGCGGCATCAACAAGCAGTTCGGCTTCGGCATCTACACCGGCACTCCGACCACCTGGACGGACGCCGACGGGTACCTGCCGGCACAGGTCACGTCGTTCGGGCACTCGGGCGCCGAGGTCACGATCACCGAGTTTGCCGACAAGTTGACTCTCGGCGGCGATCCGTACGTCGCCGTGTACTGCCGGGTCGACGTCCGTAATCCGACGGGCCATGCCATAGCGGCGGATCCCGACGCTGCGGCGGGGATGGTGGAGCTGAAGACGGCCCCCGACACGGTGCCCCCGCATGGGACCGCCATCCACGACTACGTGCTGGCCGTGGACCGCTTCGGGAACTCCTATCCCTGGCCCAGCGCCCCGGCGTTGGCCTCCGCCGGTACCTTCGGCCAGCACTTCGCGCACATGGCGGTGTTCTGGAACCGGCAGCTGGCCGGCATCGCCAACGTCGAAACGCCCGACGCCTCGCTCAACGACGCCTACAAGAGCGGGTTCATCTACACCCAGATCGCGCGCAGCGGTGACAACCTCAACACCGGTGTCAACGGGTACAACATGGAATTCGACCACGACGTCGTCGGGATCCTGACCAACCTGTTCACCCAGGGCGAGTTCGCCGATGCCCATGCACTCCTGCTCTCCGCCCGCAATGTCATGGGACCACAGGGCCAGTACAACGACGGCATCTGGACGTATCCGCTGCCCTGGGCCGTCTACCTGATGAAAACGGGAGACGTCACCTTCGTCAAGTCGAACTTCGACACCGAGGGCCCTGGGGGTGCGACCGAGCCCAGCATCGAGGACGCGGCCCACCAGATTGCGACGGACCGGACGGGGCCATCGGGGATCATGGAGTCGACGAACGACCTCGACACCGTGGGTTACTGGACCTCCGACAACCTCGAGGCCCTGCTCGGCCTGGTCGCCTATGAATACTTGGCCAGGAGAATTGGCGACCAGGCCGAAGCCGATTGGGCGGCGCAGGAGTATTCGAGCCTCCTGGCAGCAACGAATCACACCCTCGATGCCACCATCAGCCGCTACCACCTCGACTACCTTCCCTGCTCCATGGTCGAGCCCAACACGGCCGACCGTTGCGTCCACCCCAAAGACGCCAACTGGACCTCGCCACTCAGCCTGTGGGCCTGGAACGGTTCCCTCTTCGGGGCGACACAGACCGGCCCCGCGATTTCCATGATCGACGCCACCTATGCCTATGGGTTCGAGCGGCTGAAGGGCCTGCTTCCACCCGACACGTTCGGCGGATTTCCGGACGACTACTACTCGTCGGGGTACAACGCGGGCGACGGGGCGACGGGGCTGGCCAGTAGGGACTATCGCGACCAGGGGATCCTCAGCTATGAGTTCATGATCGCCAACAGCCAGAGCGGGCCGTTCTCGTGGTGGGAGAGCTCGACCGCCCCGTCGGCGACAACGCCGTGGATCGGCAAGCACCCGGCGGCGGGACAGGGCTCCTCCCCGCACGCCTGGGGGATGTCACAGGCCAACAAGGTCCTGCTGGACTCCCTGGTAGCCGAGGAGTCTGACGGCGCCCTTATCGTCGGACGGGGCGTGCCACCCGGTTGGCTGGGTAGGCACCAGCGGATCGCCGTGACGAACTTCCCCACCATCAACAACAGGCGGCTCGATATCCGGATCTCTTCGAGCGGTGACTCGGTGACGCTGGCGTTGACGGGGACAACGTCCGGACCGGTGCGCTTCGAGCTCCCCTCCTTTGTGGAAAACATCTCGGCGTCGACGGCGGGCACCATCGACCAGGCCACCGGCACGGTGACGCTGGTACCGGGCACCAAGCACGTCACAGTCAGGCTCCGCAGGGCCCCCTAGCCGCCCCCTGTTCGAGGAGTACCTCGTAGTGGTGGAGCTCGGCGTCGGTGCTCACGAGGCGGAATCCAGCGCCGATGAGGGTCCGTTGCGAAGCGATGTTGTCCAGGGTCGTGTCGGCGATCACCCTGGACACTCCGTGGTCGGCGGCCATGGTCAGCAGGGCGATGACCGCCTCCGAGGCGTAGCCGTGGCCGCGGGCCGAGGGAGCCAGGCCGTAGCCGATCTCGACGCAGCCGCCATCGGGCCGGCCCTTGAAGCCGAGCCCCCCGATGGCCCGCCCGTCGGCCAAACGGGTGATCCGGTAGTAACCGAACGGTCGTTGCTCTCCCTGGTCGGCGGTGGCGCGAAGGAACCCCCCGACCGCGCCAACGTCGCCCTCGAACGGGAAGTCTTCGGCCCAGATGTCACCTGGTCCCGCGCTCCCAGCGACGATACGTTCGGCCTCTACGACATCGATCGCATGCAGCTGAAGGCGTGATGTTCGAATGTCAGGCATGGCGGACCTGCTGGGAGCAGGGAGGCGATGAGCATCTCCGCCAACCAGTCCTCGTGTTCTTCGTGAGCGGCATGGATGCGGAACTTACGTTCGGGATCGGGTTCGGCCGAGGGCGGCGCCACTTCGGGACGATCACGCACGGACACCGGTTCGTCGTCCCCGACGACCGCCTGGTCGATGATCGTTCGAGTCCCTTCGCGTCACCAGTGTCAACGGGCTGTCTCGACGCAGTGCAGTGGAATTACGGGGCCCGGCCGCAGAAATTCAGGAACTGTGTCTGGGCGTCGGCTCCCGGCGCCGGGGTGATCCTCTCCCCGAAACCACCGGGACGACGGATGGCGTCATCGAGGAGGATGAGCGATTCCCGCGCTTTCGACACCGCATCGGGATCGAGAGTCTCGACCTGTCCCGTCGCCCGGGCCAGGTCCCACGTGTGGATGAGAGTGTCCGAGCACACCAGGCGGCCGACGAGGGATGCGAAGGTCTGCTCTCCGAACATCCCCTTCATGAGCTTCGATGCCCGGGCCTCGTCACCGAGAGCATCGGTGACCGCCGCCGTG
Source organism: uncultured Acidimicrobiaceae bacterium (assembly GCA_963848355.1). GTDB lineage: Bacteria > Actinomycetota > Acidimicrobiia > Acidimicrobiales > UBA8190 > CAWKDG01. The sequence continues at coordinate 1,885,915 of CAWKDG010000012.1, read as the reverse complement.
GCCGAGAGCCACTGCGGGACGAGGTCGGCATCGGGACCGATGTCGACGGGATCGGTCCCGTCCAGGGTGGCGATCACCCGCCGATGGGTCATGACGACGTGGGCGACGAGATCGGTCACCGTCCAGTCCGAGCACGGGGTCGCACACGACCAACTGTCGGGCCCCACTCCTTCGACGCAGACGGTGAAGCCCCCTGCCACGAAGCCGTAACGCTGTAGCACCTCGGACACGAGACTTACGGTAGCGGTCACCGGGGGTTGGTTGCTCGACAGTGGGAACACGCCGCCCGGCGGCACAAAGAACGACGATGGCTCAGGTCCGCCCTTCGGACGGGGGTATCAAGGTTTCGATCTTCACTGTCCCCTCGACGACGCCATGTGCGACCTCGACCAGGCGGAGATTGTGGTCGCGCGCGTACTTGCGCATGCGTGCGAAGGCATGATCCATATCGAGTCCGGAGCGTTCGGCGAGGACACCCTTGGCCTGTTCGATGACGATGCGGCTGTTGAGGGCCAATGTCAGCTGCTCGTTCACCAATTGAGCCTCACTGGCGGCGCGGTGATGGAGGATGGCGATGGTGGCCACGTCGGCCAGCGCCTGAGCGGCGATGAGATCGAACTCCGCGAGGTCGCCTGCCTCGGAGCGGAACAGGTTGAGCGCCCCGATGATCGCACCACGCAAGCGCATGGGCATGGCGTGGACGGACTTGAAGCCGGCGTCGATGGCAACGGGGACGAAGTGCGGCCAACGACCGTCGACCTTCGTGAGGTCCTGGTTCACGATGGGCAGACCGGTGCGGAAGGAGTCGAGACAGGGACCCTCTTCGGCCTGCAGCTCGAAGAGCTCGACGACACGCACCGCTTCGCTGGAGAAGGCGACCACCCGCAGGTCCCCCTCGGGAGCAACGAGCATCAACCCGGCGGCGGTGATGTCGAGCACCTCCACACAACGGTCGGCGACCAGAGTGAGGAGATCGACGACGTCGAAGTCGTCGACGAGGGTGTCGACCAGATCGACGAAGGTCTGGGCCAGTAGGGCTTCTTTCGTGGATCCTTGCATGAGGGACCTCCCGTACCGGGGCCTGCCAAGTACCCTGGGCTCGAAGGGCCGATTCGGCCCTGAATGTTACTCCTTAGGACGCTTACGAGCGGCGCTCGCCATCGTTCGCCGGCAGCCCTACGACGAATCGAAGCGCAACCGCCGGTCGACGACGGCTCGGGCGACGTCGGTCAGAGCCATGTCGTGACCGAAGGCATGAGCCCGCAGGCGGATGAGGGCTTCACCGACGGTGACGCCGAGTTGGGCCGAGATCATGCCCGACGCCTCGTGCTCGACGAGGTGGAAATTGGCACCGGCCTCGAGCACCTCGGACACGGTGTCCCGGGGGGCGTCGGCCTGGGTGGCGAGAACGAACTGGGCGGCAACGTCGGCCATGACCAGCGCGTCGGCGTGCTGGTCGTCACCGAGCGGCCCCGGCCGGTCACGGTACAGGTTGAGGGCACCGAGCCGGACGGCGCCCACCTGGAGGGGAAAGCCGAACACGGCCCGCGCGTTCGCCGCCAGCGCCCGGGGCGAGAAGGCCAACCAGCGCGGCCTTTCGGGGTCGGCCAAGTCAGGCTCGAGAACGGGCCGGCCGTCGTGGTGGGCGTCGACACAGGGTCCTTCGCCCAACGCGAACTGAAGATCCTCGATCAGCTCGCTGACCTCGTCGGTGGTGCACACCGATCCCAGGGCGACGTCCTCGGACATGAGCATGATCCCGGCCCCGCTCATGGCCGTGACCTCGGCGCAGACATCACACAAGCGGGCAGTCCCCGGTGTGGTCTCACCTCCGGCTGACAACAGAGCCAGGATGCGAAGGAGTCGCTCACCGGCCACTGGTCAGTTTCCACTCGGAGCGTGCACCGCTCGTCCGATCCCGGGATGCAGCGTGGTGGGCGCGCACTGCCTGCCTTCCTTCGAACAGGGGCAGGAGTCAACGGGGACCGGATTGCACGCACCCCGGGCTCAGATGGGAACTGAGCCCTTAAGGCGAATTGTAGACCAACACGCAGAACCCCACGATGCGTCGTGCTCGCACACGGCGTGGGGGCGCGACCGGCGTCCCCGGTGGAGCCGATGCGGACCCGCACGAGTGACCGATGTGGTCGCCGCCGCGGTGGCGGCCACTGTCGGTGATCTACGCCGCATATCCTTGTTTCGGCCCGTTACCAGCCGGTATTCTTGAAAAAGTCGTTATTGGCCAGTTCGTCCAGACCTCGCGAACGTTCGTCGGGACCCCGCGAACAACAGAGTTCTCCGAAAAACGGGAGCTTTCGTTCCTCACGGGAGATGGCGAATTGGAAGAGTCACCGAACGTCACCGTTCCGCTGGCGTCGACGCCGAACGGCACCGTCGACTACGAGGCCCTCGTCTTGGCGTCACCTGACGTCCACGTCGTAACCAGCGAGTACGGGGTCTTCCGCTACGTCTCACCCGGTTGCCTCGAGGTCTTCGGCTGGGAGCCGTCCGACCTCGTCGGGCGCCATGAAGACGAGTTCACCCACCTCGACGACGTCTCCTCACTCCACGAGAGCCGTGACAGCCTGGCGCACGGAGCCGACGACGCAGCGGCGACGTTCCGATTCCTGTGCCGGGACGGGTCCTACCGATGGACCGAGACTCGGTCACGCCGCGTCGAAGCGGGCGGTTCCGGGCTGATCCTGTCGGCCCTGCGCGACGTCAGCGAGCGCCATCAGATCACCATGGCCCTGAAACACGAGGCCTCCACCGATCCCCTGACGGGGGTGGCGAACCGGACCGTGCTCATGGACAGGCTTCGCCAGGGGCTACGCCGGATGGAGCGGGGCAACGGCGTGCTGGCGGTGCTGTACGTCGATCTCGACCGCTTCAAGGTGGTGAACGATTCACTCGGGCACCGCGTCGGGGACGCCATCTTGCTGAAGATGGCCGAACGACTCACCCACCACATCCGCCCGGCCGACACCCTGGCCCGTCTCGGTGGCGACGAATTCGTCATCGTGGCCGAGAACATGGTCGACGAGAGGACGGCGACGGAACTGGCCAATCGCATCATCGAAGCGGGGAGGGATCCCTTCCGGGTGGGGTTGGAGGAATTCGTCTGCACACTGAGCGTCGGCGTGGCGACCACCGCCGATTCCCAACGGGCCGCCGAGGATCTCCTGCGGGAGGCCGACCTCGCCCTTTATCGGGCCAAGGACCGCGGTCGGGACAGGGCCGAGATCTTCGACGAGGAGCTCCAGACCAAGGCCGTCGGCCGGCTCGTGACCGAACGCATGCTGCGCCGCGCCCTGGACGAGGGTGGGCTGGTGGTCGAGTACCAGCCCATCATCGACCTGTGCACCGGTGGTGCCGTCGGCTCCGAGGCACTGGTCCGCATGCGCGACCCCAACACGAACGGATTGCTCCAGCCCGATACGTTCCTCGAGGTGGCCGAGGAGTCGGGTCTGCTCATCGCCATGGACGAGCGGGTGCTCGCCGATGCCATAAAACAGGTGAGCGGCTGGCGCATCCGGTTGGCCGGGACCCAGTTCGCCGAGGTGGCGATCAACGTCACCGCCCGCCACCTGGCCGACGTCGGCTTCCAACGATCCGTCGTCGATCAGCTCGGCGCCCACGGAGTGGATCCGAGCAACCTCCAGCTGGAGGTGACCGAAAGGGTTCTGATGGAGGCGTCCAATTCGGCCATCACGGGTCTACGGGGCCTGCGCGATGTGGGTGTGCAGGTGGGCCTGGACGATTTCGGCACCGGGTACTCGTCCCTGGCCTATCTGCGCCAATTCCCCCTCGATTTCGTCAAGATCGACAAGTCGTTCATCGACGACATGGACCACGTGGCAGGAAGCCTGGCCATCGTGGCCGCCATCATCGCCCTGGCCCACGCACTCGAATTGACGGTCGTCGCCGAGGGTGTGGAGACCGAGCGCCAGCTCCGGATCCTCGAGGACCTCGACTGCGACCGTGCCCAGGGGTTCCTCTTCGCCCGATCCATCGATCCCGGTGCCATCGACACGTTCGTCAACGCCGGACCGAACCCGATTCTCGAGGCCACCGCCATTTGAGCGTCCCCGATCGGCGCCGACGATCGGCGAAGACGATCGGCGAAGACGATCAGGACAGGAATCAGGACACGAGCGCGGCGACGGCCGTCCCCATCAGATCGAGGAAGTTAGCGGAGTAGAAGCGCTGCCTGGCACCGTCGTCGATGCCGGCCAGTGAGGCCTCGAATCGCTCGATCGGCCGCCGTCCACCTTCGACATGGGGATAGTCGGAGGAGAACATGCACAGCTCCGGACCGCTCTGCTCGATGATCCACCCGACGTCTTCGGTGGGATAGGGCGTGAACCGCACCTGACGGCGCACGTACTCGGTGGGTCGGAGACTGAGAGCCCGGAGCCGCTGCTCGTGACGGGAGAACGCCTCGAATGCCGCCTCCATCTGCCGGAGCCACGACGGGACCCAGACGGCCCCTTGCTCGATCACCCCGAGGCGGAGGTCGGGGAAGCGCTCGAACACACCGTCGAAGATCATGGTGGCGAGCGTCTGCGCCGGGGGGCCGGGGATACCCATGTAGTCGACCGACCGGAAGTTCTCCTCGCCCCCGTGGAAGTCGGGTGGGACGGGAAGGCCGTTGTCGAAGTAGCGGGGATCGATGAGGTCGCCGGTCCCGCCGACATGGAAGACCACGGGGATGCCCGCACCCTGGGCCCGGGCCCAGACCGGATCGAGGCCCACGTGACTCGGGGAGTGCGTCGGAGGACAGCCCGACGCCACCAGGAGAGCGGCCGCCCCCATGGCGATGGCCTCGTCGGTCATGGCCACGGCACGATCGAAGTCGACGAGGGGGACGTAGCAGGTGGGCAGGAGACGGGGATCGACTTCGCAGAACTCCACCATGGCCCGATTGTGGGCGCGCGCCGCCCCGTAGGCGAGGTCGAGGTCGCCCGAGTGTTCCCAGTTGCGCAATCGACGGTTGTGGAACGTGTTGAACACCAGCTGGCTCGAGAATCCCAGGAGATCGAGCGCACGGGGGCGGTCCTCGGCGATGAACGAGCCAGTGGCAGCAAAATTCTTGCGCGCCATGATCTCGTCGGCCTCGACCCGGCGGTAGTCGTCCGACCCGTGCCGGGTGCGGAGCCGGTCGAACGCGGCGCCGAGGTCACGGCTCTGCTCGTCCGGATCACCCGTCTGGCGCAGCTCGTTCCCGCCCGGGTACCGCAAGGGCGCGATCCGCTCCCGGATGCCGGGATCGGCATGGTCGCCCAACCAAGTCGGTGTCTCCATGACGTGGGCGTCGGCGTCGTGAGCGATGCGTCCGACGTTGTACGGCACGGCTCTCACCTCCCGCTACAAGTCTGACCGATGGCGGCCATCCCTGCCTGGTCAGGGTCACTGTTGTCGGCAGAGGCGGCGATGCCCCTCCGGGGGTGCGTTAGCGTGGCGCCGATGCTGAAGATTCTTCTCGCTGTCGTCATCGGTCTGCTCGTCTCCCAGGTCGCGCTCTACCTCACCACCATCTACCTGCACCGAGCTCTCTCGCACCGGGCCCTGGTCCTTTCGCCGGTCACCACGGCCGTGTGCCGGGTCCTGACCTGGATGCTCACCGGCATCCGGCCCCGTCAGTGGGTCGCCGTCCACCGCAAGCACCACGCCCACACCGACAAGATCGGTGACCCGCACTCCCCCGTGCTCCTCGGCTACGCCCGGGTGCAGTGGACGAACGTCGCCCTGTACCGGAAAGTGGCGCGTGATCCCGACGAGGTGTCCCGGTACGCCCGTGACCTGCCGCCCGACCGCGTCGACCGCATCCTGTTCGACCACAGCCTGCTCGGCCTCGGCCTCGGGATCGGACTCCTCGTCGTCGTCGGCGGGTGGGAGATCGCCCTCATCGCCTCGGTGGTCCACACGGTCTTCTATCTGGTGGGCAACGGCGCCATCAACGCCGTCGGGCACCACTGGGGCAGTCGTCCGTACGACAATCTGGCCACCAACAACCAGTGGCTGGCGTGGCTCGTGGCCGGCGAGGGTCTACACAACAACCACCACGCGGCGACCACGTCGAGCCGGCTCGCTCTGGCCAAGGGTGAGATCGATCCGGCCTGGTGGGTGGTCCGACTCATGGTGCGCCTCAAGTGGGCCACCGTCCGCCACACCTCCATCACGCCGAGGGCGCCCCGGCGACTCCCCGTCGGCGTCTGAGTGGTCATCCGACCCGCCGCCAGTAGATGACCGCCTCCTCGCCGTCGACGGCGTCGGGGAGCCGGCCGATCTCGCGCCAGCCCAGTTCCTCGTAGAGGGCCCGGGCCGGGTTGCCGGCGAAGACCAGGTTGAACTGGATGGCGTCGAACCCGAGCAGAGGGGCCCGCCACACGGAATCTTCCACGAGCAGGCGACCAACCCCGCGATGGCGGTGGGTGGCGGCGACGGCATAGCCGGCGTTGGCGATGTGGGCGGCGCGTCCGGGGAAGTTCGGTTTCAGGTAGTACGCCCCGACGACGACGCCGTCGAGGCGGGCCACCACCGTGAGGGTCACGGCGGTGATCCAGGTGGCGTCGAACACGGCCCTCGTCAGCGGTGGGGCGTGGGGATAGCCGGCACCACTGTCGACGATGTCGGAGAAGAGCGAGAACAGGGTCTCGTGGTCGGCATCGGCCAGGGGCCCGATCACCACGGCATCGCCCCCCCGGGTGTGCAGCGCCTGTTCCTCCCACGGTGATGGGCCCACGGTGTCCCTCCTCGGCTGACCACCGACGGCGTGACGGCGGTCGGGGCGCTCACCACCCGTGGGATCATCGTCCCCCATGGACCGGCAACGGGTGGTCATCGTCGGGGGTGGGGTGATCGGGACCATGCACGCCCTCGAAGCCGTCCGCCGGGGCTGGGAGGTGCTACATCTCGAGACCGACGCCGGTCCTCGCCGGGCGTCGGTCCGGAACTTCGGACTCGTCTGGGTGAGCGGACGCGCCGTGGGCCGTGAGCTCGAACTGGGGCTGCGCGCCCGGGAGCTGTGGGAGACCACGGCGGCGGCGGCTCCCGGGGTGGGCCTGCGGGCCAACGGCTCGCTCACGGTGGCCACCGACCCGGCCGAGCTGGCGCTCATGGAAGAGGCGGCGGCGCGGCCCGACGCCGCGTCCCGCCAGCTGGCCGTTCTGGACGCCGACGGTGTGCGGACCGCCAACGCGGCCGTGCGCGGCAAGGTGCTCGGAGGCCTGCTGTGCCGGCGCGACGCCGTGGTGGAGCCGGGAGCCGTCCTCGGTGCCCTGCGGACCTTTCTTCTCGACGGCGGCCGCTACCGGTGGTTTCCCGGCCGGCGGGCCGTCGAGGTGGGCCCGGGAACCGTCGTCGATCATGCCGGCACCACCCACCGTGCCTCGCTCGTGCTCGTCTGTCCCGGCGACGCCCACAGCGGTCTGGGGGGAACGGTCGGCGCTGCTCTGGCCCGGGCACCGGTGCGGCGGTGCCGGCTGCAGATGATGCAGACCGAACCGCCGGAGCACACGTTGACCACGTCGATCGCCGATGGCGACTCGATGCGCTACTACCCGGCCTTCGACCTGCCCGGGCGGGTGCGGCTGCCGCCTCCGTCGGCTGAGACCGAGGCCGTCGGGATGCAGCTCCTGCTCGTCCAGCGAGCCGCCGGGGGACTCACCATCGGCGATACCCATGTCTACGACGAGCCGTTCGACTTCGCCGTCGAGGAGCTCCTCTACGACCGTCTGCGCCAACGAGCGGAGGAGATCCTCGGGTGGACGCTGCCGCCGGTGGTGCGCCGGTGGGCCGGTGTCTACTCGGCGGCCACCGATGACCGGGTCTGCTTCCGCCAGGAGGTCGAACCCGGGGTGGTGGTGGTCACCGGTCTGGCCGGACGAGGCATGACGCTCGCCCCCGCCATCGCCGAGGAGACGTGGACGGGGCTCACCCGGTGACGCCGGCCATCCGCCTGGCCGCGCTCGACATGGCGGGGACGACGGTGTCCGACGACGGTGTGGTGGAGCGCGCCTTCCACCGGGCGTTGGTCGACGTGGGCGGCGCCGGCGACAGTCCCCTGGGTGACCCGGAGGATTTCGTGAGGCGGACGATGGGCCAGTCGAAGATCGCCGTCTTCACCGAGCTGTTCGCCGGCGACGCCTCGAAGGCCGGGCGCGCCAACGCCGCCTTCGAGGCGGCCTACGACGACGCCGTGGACCGGGGACAGGTCGCTCCCCTCCCCGGGGCCACTCGGACGATGGCCGAGCTGCGCGCCGCCGGCGTACGGGTGTGCCTCACCACCGGTTTCGCCCCGGCCACGCGCCAGCGGATCCTCGACACCCTGGGATGGACCGGGTCTGTCGACCTCGCTCTGTCCCCGGCCGATGCCGGGCGCGGGCGGCCGTGGCCGGACATGATCCTCACCGCCGTCATACGGCTGGAGATCGAGGACGTCCGCCAGGTGGCGGTGGCCGGTGACACGACCAGCGACCTGCTGGCCGGCTGGCGGGCCGGAGCCGGCGTCGTGGCCGGTGTGCTCACCGGGGCCCACGGTCGGCCCGAATTCGAGACCGTGCCCCACACGCATATTCTGGACAGTGTGGCCGACCTCTCCGGGTTGGTCCTCTCCTGACCAGACCCGGAGGTCCCCCGTCGTGAACGTCCTGCTCCTCATCCTCGACGGTCTGTCACCGCGTCACGTCCGGGCCGACGTGACGCCCACCCTCTCGGCCATGGCCGAGGCCGGAGGCTGGAACCGGGGCGGGGGCGTGGGCGTGATGCCGGCGTCGACCTACCCCAACCACGCCACCTTCGTGACCGGTGTGCCGCCGGCGGTCCACGGTCTGTGGTCGAGCATGATCCCCGGTCCCCTTCCGGCCGACGCATCGGGAGCCAGCGGGGCGCCCCACCCCCTGGTCGAGGCCTGGGACGTCGGGCCGGCGTCGCCCACCGTCTTCGACGTGTGCGCCCGGGCCGGGATGTCGTGCGCGGCGGTACTCGGCGACCACCACCTGGTGGGCGCCATGGGCGCCGGCGCGGCGGAGACGACCTGGCCCGCCGGCGGCGAATTCGGCGCCGAGGTCGCCCGCGACGCTCTCGACTATGCCGACGACGCAGCCACGGCCGAGCAGATCGCCGGTGCCATCGGGCGGGGCCCCGATCTGGTCGTCGCCCAGCTGAACGGACCCGACACGGCCGCCCATCTGTACGGACCCGACAGCGACGAGGCCCTCGAGGCGTACCGGTACACCGACGCCGCCATCGCCACCGTGCGCCAGGCCCTGGCACCGCGCTGGGAGGACTGGGTCGTGCTGGTGGTGAGCGACCACAGCCAGGAGGCGGCCGGCGACGAGGCCATCGACCTCGACGCCGTGATGAGGACCAGGGGCATCGAGGCGAGGGCGATCCGCGACGGGTCGGCGGCCGTCGTCACCGGCGAAGGGGGCCGCGATCCCCGCTGGCTCGACGACGTCGACGCCGTCATCGGCGTCGAGCCTCTGGCCGACGACACCGTGGTCGTCTGGGGACGGCCCGGGAGCTCGTTCGGTGAGTACCCGTGGGGTGTCCCCGGCATCCACGGCAGCCCGCGGACCGCCCCTCAGGTGGCGGTGGTGTCCGGTGGCCACCCGGCGGTCGGTCCCGTGACCGAGTGGGTGGAGGCGGCGGCGCCTCCGGCCACGGCGTGGGCCCGGGTGATCTCGCGGATCCTCAAGCTGCCGGCCGTGGGCGGGATCCCCCGCCTGGCCACTCCCGGCGCCATCCCCGGGTAGCCGCGGAGGCCCTCGGCTCTTCCCGTGGCCCGCTCTACATCTGGTCGGGAGCGGCGATCCCGAGGTGGCTGAGGCCGTGGGCCAGCACCCGGGCCGTCAGGTACGACAGCGCCAGGCGGCTGTGCCGCAGCTCGTCGGTGGGTGCCTTCAGCACCGGGCAGGTCTCGTAGAAGCCGGTGAAGGTGGTGGCCAGCTCGTAGAGGTAGGAGCAGAGGCGGCTCGGACTCCACGAGGACAGCGACGACGCCACCGCGTCGGCGAAGCCGAGCAACGCCAGGGCCAGCGCCCGTTCGGCCGGCTCGGCCAGGACCGGGACGTGGCCCGGCGCGGGGACGTCGATGTTGCCCCTGCGGAAGATGGAGCGGATGCGCGCGTGCGCGTACTGGAGGTAGGGGGCGGTGTTCCCTTCGAAGGCCAGCATCCGCTCCCAGTCGAAGAGGTAGTCACGCGTCCGGTCGGTGGAGAGGTCGGCGTACTTGATCGCCCCGACGCCGAGCATCTGCGCCACCGCCGCCCGCGCCGCGGGAGCGAGGTCGGGGTTCTTCTCCGCTACCGCCGCGTCGGCCCGGTCGACGGCTTCGTCGATGAGGTCGACGAGCTGGACCCGTTCGCCCGAGCGCGTGCGGAACATCTTGCGGTCGGCGTCGAGGACCATGCCGAACGAGACGTGCGCAGCGCGCACCCCGTCGTGCAACCAGCCCGCCATGGTGGCGGCGGCGAACACCATCTCGAGGTGCTGGGCCTGGGGAGCACCCACCACGTAGAGGATCTGCGTGGCCCCGAGGCGCGTGACCCGGTCCCGGATGGCGGCCAGGTCGGTGGCCGCGTAGCCGAAACCACCGTCTGACTTCTGGACGATGAGGGGCAGGGGGTCGCCGTGTCTGTTGGTGAATCCGGGAGGAAAGACGCACTTGGCCCCGTCGCTGTCGACCAGGAGCCCGAGGGCGTCGAGGTCGGCGACGACGCCGGGTAGCAAAGGGTTGTAGAAGCTCTCGGCCACGATGTCGTCGTCGGTGAGAAGGACCCCGAGCTTGGAGTAGACCTCGTCGAAATAGCGGACGCTCTCGGCCACCAGGAGCCTCCACAGCCGCAGCGTCTCGGGGTCCCCCGACTGCAGGAGCACGACACGCCGACGGCTGCGCTCGCCGAAGGTCCCGTCGGTGTCGAAGGAGGCCCGGGCCTGGCGGTAGAAGGTGTCGAGGTCACCGACCGACAGCTCCTTGGCCGCTTTCTCCTCACCCACGTCGATCAGGTGCTCGATGAGCATCCCGAAGGGGGTGCCCCAGTCGCCGACGTGGTTCTCCCGTCTGACGTCGTGGCCCGCGAAAGTGAGGAGCCGGCACAGCGCGTCACCGATGACGGTGCCGCGCAGATGGCCGACGTGCATCTCCTTGGCCACATTGGGGCTCGAGTAGTCGACCACCACGGTCTCGGTCTCCACCAACGGCACGCCCAGCCGGGCGTCGGTCGACAGGGTGGCCACCTGGGAGGCGATGAACGACGCCGCCAGCGTCAGGTTGATGAACCCGGGTCCCGAGACCTCGACGCTCTCGCAGACATCGTCGAGTGACGCCGCCGCCACGACCTCGTCGGCCACCTCGCGGGGGTTACGGCCCAGGCGCTTGGCCAGGGCCAGGGCACCGTTGGCCTGGAAGTCGGCGTGATCCGACGGGCGCAGGACGGGATCGGCCCCCGCCTCCACGGCATCGAAGGCCGATTGCAGACGGATCTCGAGCACGGTCTTCGTGTCGACCATGGACCATCATCGCGCCCGCGGCTCACGGTGCCCGCCACCGACCCCACCCGGCCCCGAGGGGCCGGGGACTACTTGGCGCTACGGGCCTGCTTCTGGGCGGCCTGCTTCTCGTGCTTGGCCGCTCGTTTCTCCTTGAGCGACCGACCGGGCTTCTTCGGTTCGGCCGTGGGTCGTGATTTCGTTGCCATGCCAGCAGCGTAGGCCGCGGGCCGGGAGCCGCGGTGACGGGTCCGAGGCGGTACCGTCCAGAGGGTGGAGAGGCGACGGCTCGGACGCACCGGACACCAGTCCTCGCTGGCCGTCTTCGGTGCCGCCGCCCTGTGGGATGCCGACCCCGAGACCGCTGCCCGGGTGTTCACCGGGGCCCTCGAGGCGGGCGTCAACCACCTCGACGTGGCCCCCCGCTACGGGCGGGCCCAGGAGGTGCTCGGACCCCTCATCCCGGCTGTGCGGGACAGGCTCTTCGTGGCCTGCAAGACGCAACGCCGCAACCCCGGCGGGGTGCGGGCCCACCTGGAGGAGTCACTGGAGCTCTTGCGCTGCGACCGCTTCGACCTCTACCAGATGCACTCCGTCACCGACATGGCCGAGCTCGACGCCCGTGCCGGGGCCGTCGACGCCATCCTGGCCGCACGCGACGAGGGTCTCTGCCGCTTCGTGGGGATCACCGGCCACGACCTGACGGCGCCGGCCACCCACGCCGAAGCTCTGCGCCGCTACGACCTCGACACCGTGATGTTCCCGGTCAATCCCCGGCTGTGGGGCGACACCGCCTACCGGCGCGATGCCGAGGTCCTGCTGGAGGAGGCGGCCGGGCGCGACGTCGGCGTCATGGCCATCAAGGCGGCGGCGGCGCGGCCGTGGGGGGCGCGACCCCACACCGCCGGGACCTGGTACGAGCCGTACACGACGGCGGACGAGGTGGCGCGGGGCGTGCGCTTCGCCTTGTCGGTGCCCGGTGTCCACGCCTTCTGCACGCCGGGGGACACCGGCGTCCTGGCCCTGGCGCTCGACGCGGCGGAGAACTTCACGCCGATGGACGACGCCGGGCGGGCTTCGGCCGCCCGTGCCGTGGGGGCGGAGCCGCACATCTTCCCCATGCCCACGGGCTGAGGGCTGTTGTGCTCCTGCTGTCGGCGAATCCCGAGCTCGACCACCATGACACGGGCGGGCGTCATCCCGAACGGCCCGCCCGCATCCTGGCCGCCCTCGGTGGGATCGACGCCGCCGGGCTGCGCGACGCCGTCGTCGAGCTCGCCCCACGCCGGGCCGTCGTCGACGAACTCGTGCGGGTCCACCCGGCGCGGTACCTGGACCTGGTGGAGGAGTTCTGTCGTGCCGGGGGAGGTGCGCTCGACCCCGACACGATCGTGGGCCCGGGTTCGTGGGACACGGCCCTGCTGGCGGCCGGCGGCGTCCTGGCCGCCGTGGACGGGCTGACCGGCGGCGGTGGTGACATCGCCTTCGTCGCCGCCCGGCCTCCTGGTCATCACGCGCTGGCCGAGCAGTCGATGGGGTTCTGCATGATCAACAACATCGCCGTCGGCGCCGCTCATCTGGCTGCGCGCGGGGAACGGGTGCTCATCGTGGATTTCGACGTCCACCACGGCAACGGGACCCAGGCCATCTTCTGGGACGATCCCCGCGTGCTCTACATCTCGACCCACGAATGGCCCCTCTACCCCGGGACGGGACGGGCCGAGGAGACCGGCGGTCCCGGCGCCCCCGGCCTCACGATGAACATCCCGTTGCCGGCGGGGGCCACCGGTGACGTCCTGCTGAAGACGGCCGACGACGCCATGGCCCCCGTCGTCGAGCGCTTCGACCCGACCTGGGTCCTCGTCTCGGCCGGCTTCGACGGCCATCGGGCCGATCCCCTGGCCCGGCTCGAGCTCACCGCCGGGGACTTCGCCGACCTCGTCGGTCGGATCCGGGCCTTCGCCCCCCGTCCGGGACGGACGGTTCTCGTCCTCGAGGGGGGCTACGACCTCGAGGCCCTGCGCCTCAGCGTCGGCGCCACGCTGTCGGCCGTCCTCGACGGCCCCTATCGGCCCGAGGCGTCGTCGGCGGGGGGACCGGGCGGCGACGTCGTGGACGCCGTGCGGCGTATCCACGACGTCTGAGACCGCGTCGGGGCACCGACGACGGGTCAGGGAAGCGGGGGCTCAGCGCAGCGACGCGCCGCCGTCCACCGACAGGACCTGGCCGTTGATCCATTCGCCGTCGGACGAGGCGAGGAAGGCCACCATGGCGGCGATGTCCTCGGGTTCGCCGAGGCGCCATGAGCGCGTCCCCCGCAGGGCCATCTTCATGAACTCCTCGCTCAGGACCGAGCGGGGACCGTCGGTGAGGATCAGTCCCGGTGCGACCGCGTTGGCCCGGACGTGCTTGCGACCCCACTTCGACGCCACGTGACGGACGAGAGCGTTCAGCCCACTCTTCGACATGGCGTACGAGGGGCGTTCCGGCTCGCCCATGAACGCGGCCCCCGAGCTCGTGTAGACGAGGGCTCCACCACCGCGCTTCAAGATCTCGGGGATGGCGGCCCGGGTGCACAGTAGATGACCACGCAGGTTCACGGCGATGGTCCGGTCGAAGGCGTCGAGGGGGACGTCGAGGGCGTTGGAGTCGCGCGCCAGGGTGCCGGCCGAGAGGTCGGCGGCGTTGGCGTGCAGGATGTCGAGCCCACCGAAAGAGTCGACGGCCAGAGCCACCATCTCCCCCACCGACCGCTCGTCGGAGATGTCGACACCCACGCCCACGGCCCGACCGCCGGCGCCGGTGATCTGACCGGCCACGTCCAGGGCGGCATCGTGGTTCAGATCACCGACCACGACCGAGACGCCTTCCTGGGCCAGACGCAGCGACGTGGCCGTCCCGATCCCTCCGGCCCCGCCGGCCACGACGGCCACCTTGTTCTCGAGGCCCCGCATCAGGTGTCCTTGGCGGCGCGCAGCCGGCGGATACCGGCGTTGACCGAATCGGTGATCAGGCGGTCGTTGTCCTTGGAGATGAAGCGGTGGACACGCCGTTCCAGAAGAAGTCGTATGACGGGGTTGAAGGCGTGGTAGGTCTCGGAGAAATGGATGCGGGTCCGCTCGCCGGGTAGCTCCTCGAAGCGGGTCCGCCCCTCGGCCACCGACCACAGCGGCTTGCCGATGGCGTCGTACTTCCACGACTCGTGCGGCTTCACCTCCGTCAGCCACTCCCACGAGTACCCGACACCACCTGTCATCAGGTACCGGGGGACACGGAACTTACAGTGACGGATGAGGCCCTCGCCGATCTCGTCGCCGGGGTGGAGGATGTCGATCTTCACACCGTCGTGCTCGGGCCGGCTCTTGCGGTAGCCCCAGAAGAGCTGCCAGACCTCGCTGCGGTGAACCGTCGACGTCCACCGAGTACTCGTGTCGCTGCATCGCTGAAGTGTCTACCCGGCGCGGCTCACCACGGCGAACCGAAGGTGTCGCGGTGTGCCTTGTCGGCGACGGGGAGCCGACGGGGCGGCCCGAGCGGGCGGGCCGGCCAGCCCAGAGGGACGACGGCCATGGGCTGGACCTCGGGGGGGAAGCCGACGACCTCGGCCAACTCGTCGCCGAAGACGAGGGGGAGGGTGGTGAGCGCCGCCCCCAGGCCGAGGGCGCCGGCGGCCAGGAGCATGTTCTGGGTGGCGGGGAAGATCGAGGCGGCGAGCACCCGGCGGTCACCCAGGCGCGTGTCGCCCCCGACGACGACGACGACGGGAGCGCCGGCCACCCCGCCCTGGGCGCCCCGGTCGACATCGTCGAGGAGAGAGGGCGTCAGGCGCCCCTCGGAGTGCGACCGGCCCCCGCCCTCCCAGGCCCGTCGATTGAGATCGCCGATGGCGGCCCGGCGACCGGGATCGCGGACGACGACGAAGACCCACGGTTGGCGGTTCTCGGCGCTGGGCGCGAACGTCGCCGCCTCGAGGACGCGCTCGACGAGATCGTCGTCGAGGGGATCGGGCCGGAAGGCCCGGCAGGCGCGCTGGCGCAGGACGACGTCGAAGAAATCGGGCATCGCCGCGGATCGTAGGCGTCCCCGCGCCCCTCCGGGGTAACGTCCGGCATGACCGACCTGTTCTCCGTCGCCGGGAAGACCGTCCTCGTCACGGGCGGGTCACGGGGGATCGGTCGGATGATCGCCGGCGGCTTCGTGGCCGCCGGTTCCCGCGTCTACGTCTCGTCTCGCCACGCCGAGGCGTGTGAGGCGGTGGCGGCGGAGCTGTCGGAGGTGGGCCCCTGCTTCTCCATCCCGGCCGACCTGTCCACCGAGTCGGGATGCCGGGCGCTGGCCCGGGAGCTGACCGGTCGCGAGGAACGCCTGCACGTGCTCGTGAACAACGCCGGGAACACGTGGGGAGCACCGCTCGAGGAGTTCGACGACGCCGCCTGGGACCGCGTCCTCTCGCTCAACGTGAAGGGCGTGTTCCACACGACCAAATTCCTCCTGCCCATGCTCGAGGCGGCCGTCGGCGAAGACGATCCCGCCCGCGTCGTGAACATCGGCTCGATCGACGGGATCCACGTGCCCGTGCTCGAGACGTACTCGTACTCGGCGTCGAAGGCGGCCGTCCACCAACTGACGCGTCACCTGGCCAGGAAGCTGGCCCCACGGATCACGGTGAACGCCATCGCGCCTGGGCCCTTCGAGTCGAAGATGATGGCGGCCACCCTCGACGCCTTCGGCGCCCAGATCGCCGCCGGCGCGCCGATGAAGCGGATCGGCCGACCCGACGACATGGCCGGTGCCGCCATCTATCTCGCCTCGCGGGCCGGCGCCTACCTCACCGGAGTGATCCTGCCTGTCGACGGTGGTATCGCCACCGTCGGATAGCACGCAAACGAAAGGAGGCCCCCATGAAGCTGAGCACCATGCTCGACTACTCACGGGGCATAAAGGGATCACTCGACGCCGTCGTCGAGCTCGAACGGGCGGGTCTCGACATCGTGTGGGTGGCCGAGGCCTACGGCTATGACGGGGTCAGCCAGATGGGCTACCTGGCGGCGAAGACGCAGACCATCGAGATCGGCTCCGCCATCCTCCCCATCTACTCGCGGACCCCGACGCTGCTGGCCCAGACGGCGGCCGGTTTGGACGCCGTGAGCGGAGGTCGTTTCATCCTCGGCCTCGGCGCGTCGGGTCCCCAGGTCATCGAGGGCTGGCACGGTGTGCCCTACACGGAACCATTGGAGCGGACCCGCGAGATCATCGAGATCTGCCGGCGCGTCTGGCGTCGGGAGGTCCTGACCAACGAGGGGATCTACACCATTCCGCTGCCCCCCGGTCGCGGCACCGGGTTGGGCAAGGCTCTCAAGCTCATCACCCACCCCGAGCGTGACATCATCCCCATCTGGATCGCCTCGATGGGCCCGAAGAACGTGGAGATGACGGCCGAGGTGGCCGACGGTTGGTTCCCGTTCCTCTTCATCCCCGAGAAGGCGGCCGGCGTCTGGGGAAAGGCTCTGGACGCGGGACGCGGCCGGCGGGCGGCCGAGCTCGGTCCCCTCGAGGTCGCCGCCGGGGGCCTGGTGGCCATCGGCGACGGGCTCGAGCACCTGCGGGAGCTGGCCCGGGGAATGACGGCGCTCTACGTCGGCGGGATGGGGGCGCGGGACCGCAATTTCTACAACACCCTCGTCCGGCGCTACGGCTACGAGAAGGAGGCCGAGCTGATCCAGGATCTCTATCTCGACGGCAAGAAGGAGGAGGCGGCGGCGGCCGTTCCCACCGAGCTGCTCGAGGAGACGTCTCTGATCGGTCCCCCCGGTTACGTGAAGGAGCGGATCGCCGCCTACCGGGAGGCCGGGGTCACCGTCCTCAACGTGACGCCCGTCGGACACGACCCTCTGGCCACGTTGAGCCAGCTCCGGGAGTGGGTGTGATGGCCGACGGCCCCGATCGGAACCGTCGCCTCGTCCTGGCCGAGCGACCGTCGGGCATGGTCGACGCGGCCACCGTCCGCCTCGTCGAGGAGGCCGTCCCCGCACCGGGTCCGGCCGGCGCCCTCGTCCGGGTGCGCTATCTGTCGATCGATCCGACCATCCGGACGTGGATGAACGACGCCCCGGGCTATCTGCCGGCCATCGAGATCGGCGACGTCGTGCGCGGCGGGGGGATCGGCGAGGTGGTGACGACGACGAGCGAGCGGTACGCCGTGGGCGACCTCGTCTTCGGGATGACGGGATGGCAGGACTACACGGTGGCCGACGAGGGCGCCGGGGCCATGCAGGTCATCCCGGCCGGGATCGATCCACTGGTGGCGCTCTCGGTCTTCGGGGTGACGGGGATGACGGCGTACTTCGGTCTCCTCGACGTGGGCCGGGTGGCGGAGGGCGACACCGTGGTCGTCTCCGGCGCCGCCGGTGCCACGGGTTCGGTGGTCGGCCAGTTGGCCAGGATCAAAGGGGCGGGGCGCGGTCGTGGGTATCGCCGGGACCGACGAGAAGTGCCGCTGGCTCGTCGACGATCTCGGCTTCGACGCGGCGGTGAACTACCGGACGCAGGACGTCGGTGCCCGTCTGCGCCAGGAGTGCCCCGGGGGGATCGACCTCTATTTCGACAACGTCGGCGGTGCCATCCTCGACACCTGCCTGGGCCAGCTGGCCCTGAAGGGCCGGGTCGTGCTGTGCGGGGCCATCTCGACCTACAACGAGGCGGGACCCCCGAAGGGGCCGGGGAACTACCGGAATCTCATCGTGATCCGCGGTCGGATGGAGGGATTCCTCATCCTCGACTACCTCGACCGCTTCCCCGACGCGCAGATGGCCATGGCCGGGTGGGTGGCCGAGGGGAAGATCAAGCACTCCGAACATGTCGTCGAAGGACTGGAGCGTGCCCCCGAGGCCCTCAACCTGCTCTTCACCGGCGGGAACACGGGCAAGGTGATCGTCCGCGTCGGATAGACGCGGGCCCGCACTGCGGCCGTAGGCTGCGGACATGGCAGACGAACTGGACGGCACCGTCGCGCTGGTGACGGGAGCCTCGAGCGGGATCGGGGCGGCGGCCGCCACCAGTCTGGTGGCCGAGGGAGCCGCCGTGGCGGTGGCGGCGCGGCGCAAGGACCGGCTCGAGAGCCTGGCCGCCGAGCTCCGGCAACGGGGCGGCACCGTGCTCGTACTCGAGTCCGACGTGACCGACGAGACCAAGCCACCGCCGCCGTCGAGCGGACGGTGGCCGAGCTCGGCCGTCTCGACACGCTCGTCAACAACGCCGGCGTGATGCTCCTCGGACCGGCGGTCGGGGCGCCGCTGTCGGAGTGGCGACGGATGGTCGAGCTCAACGTGCTCGGTCTGCTCTACTGCGCCCATGCGGCGTTGCCGCACCTGTTGCAGGCGGCCGAGGACGGCCCGCGCCGGGTGGCCGACATGGTCAACATCAGCTCGGTGGCCGGCCGGGTGGCCCGCAACGGCAGCGGCGTCTACAACCTGACCAAACACGGGGTCGGCGCCTTCAGCGAGTCGCTGCGTCAGGAGGTCACCGGACGGCACGTGCGCGTCTCGCTCGTCGAGCCGGGCGCCACCGAGACCGAGCTGGCCGGTCACAACCGCCCCGAGGTGCTCGAGACGATGCGGACGCGGTTCGCCGGCATCGAACGGATGAAGGCGCAGGACATCGCCGACGCCATCACCTACATCGTCACCCGGCCCCGCCACGTCGCCGTCAACGAGATCCTGATCCGTCCCACCGAACAGGAGGAGTGACGGCTCCGGTTCCTCAGGAGCCGGTCGCCTCGAACCAGTCCCACCGCCACGGCGTGATCGCCTCGCAAGGGCCGGCGTGAACGACCGTGTCGGCAGTGGGTCGCCACCGCCGGACGACCTCGCCCAGTGACGACGAGACGGTGAGGGGGTTCTCGTCCAAGAAGCAGACGGTGACCCGGTGACGCCCCGGGTGCCACGTCGTGCGGCGCTCCTCGTCGGAGACGAACGTCCACACCCCGGCCACCCCGGGCTCCTCGAGCAGGGCATCGACGTTGGGCCCGTCGACGGGGCCCCGTCGTCGGTGGGACCGCCCGGGGGCAGGTCCTCGACCACGATGTAGGCGCCGCGGTTGGGCCGGTAGGGCACGGCCGCGGCCGAGATCGAGCACGCGGGGCGCGGCGTCGACGTGGGCGACGTCGAACGGTCCTGACAGCAACGCCCGTCGGTGTTCGTGGAACCGGCCGAGCCGGCGGAGCTCACCGCCGAGGGCCCGGAACTCCTCCAGCGTCGTGCTCGACCGGTTCGGTCATGAGGTAGAGGGTGACGTAGTGGACGGGCGCCAACAGTGGCCCGTCGACCGCCCGGGCGGCACGGCAGGCCGGGGTGGACACCCAGCGCTGGCCGAACGCCATCCCCGGCAGCGGATACTGCTCGGGCATGTGGTCGAGCTGGTGCCACTCGTTGTAGGAACGGTGCTCCGACGGATCGGTGATCTCGGTGAAGGAGAAGAAACCCACCTTCACCTTGTTCATACCGGGACCTGGTTCATGCCGGGACCTGGGTCATGCCGGGACCTTGTTCATGCCGGAACACGTGTCACGACGTGAAGCGCGCCGCGTCCTCGGATCCGCCGGTGGCGTCGCCTGCGCTGTAGGAGTGGGCGCCGGCGCCGGCCAGCTGCCCTCCGGCCACGATGAGGTACTCGTCGCGGATGGGCCGGTCCTCGAACCAGCACTCGAGGATCTCGCGGGTCCCGGCCGCGTAGCGGGCCTGGGCCGAGAGCGAGGATCCCGAGATGTGCGGCGTCATCCCGTGGTGGGGCATCGTCCGCCAGGGGTGATCGCTGCGGGGCCGGCTGGGGGAACCAGACGTCCCCGGCGTAGCCGGCCAGCTGCCCGCTCTCGAGGGCCCGGACCACGGCGTCGCGGTCGCAGATCTTCCCCCGGGCCGTGTTCACCAGGTAGGCGCCGCGCTTCATGGTGCCGATGAGGCCGTCGTCGAAGAGGCCCTCGGTCTCGGGGTGCAGTGGGGCGTTGATGGTGACGACGTCGCAGACGGGGACCATGCGACGCCGCGTTCGGGTGGAAGGTGAGGCCCAGCTCCTCCTCGACCGACTCGGGGAGCCGGTGGCGATCGGTGTAGTGCAGCTTCATGTCGAACGGCTTCAGCCGGCGCAGCACGGCCAACCCGATCCGGCCGGCGGCCACGGTGCCGACGGTCATGCCTTCGACGTCGTAGGAGCGCTCGACGCAGTCGGCGATGTTCCAGCCGCCTCTGGTGACCCAACCGTAGGACGGGAGGTAGTTGCGGACGAGGGAGAGGATCATCATGACGACGTGCTCGGCCACGCTGATGCTGTTGCAGTAGGTCACCTCGGCCACCGTGATCCCGTTCTCGATGGCGGCCTGGAGGTCGACGTGGTCCGACCCGATGCCGGCGGTGATGGCCAGCTTGAGCTTGGGCGCCCGGCTGATCCGTTCGGCCGTCAGGTAGGCGGGCCAGAACGGCTGCGAGATCACGATGTCGGCGTCGGCCAGCTCGCGGTCGAAGACGGAGTCGGCGCCGTCCTTGTCGTCGGTGACGACCAGGGTGTGACCGGCGTCCTCCAGGAAGCGGCGCAGACCGAGTTCGCCGGAGACGCTGCCGAGGAGCGCCCCGGGGACGAAGTCGATGGCGTGCGGAGTGGGCAGGGTCTGCCCCCCGGGGTACGAGTCGAGGGCGGGGATCCCGTCGCGGGGGTAGGTGTCGGGGTAACCGTCGACGGGATCCTGATAGAGCACACAGACGATCTTGGCCATCATCCCTCCTCTGAGTAACGCCGGTGGGGCGGAGTGACGACGTCAGGAACCGAGACGACGACCGAACGGAGCACCTCGCCGCGCTCCATGCGGTGGAAGGCCTCCTCGACACCGTCGAGCGGGATCGTCTCCGAGACGAAGCGGTCGAGATCGAGTCGGCCCTGGAGATAGAGATCGACGAGCATCGGGAAATCGCGTGACGGCAGGCAGTCGCCGTACCAGCTGGGCTTGAGGCTGCCGCCGTGGCCGAAGAACTCGATCATGGGCATGTCGATGCGCATGTCCGGGGTCGGCACCCCGACCTGGACGAGGGTCCCGGCGAGGTCCCGGGCGTCGAAGGCCTGCTGCATGACCTTGGCGTTGCCCACCGCCTCGATGCAGACGTCGGCGCCGAAACCGCCCGTCAGGGCGCGGACGGCCGCCACGGGATCGGCGTCGGCGGCGTTGACGACGTCGGTGGCCCCGAACCCGGTGGCCAGTTCGAGCTTGCGGGGATCGAGGTCGACGGCGATGACCTTGGCCGCGCCGGCCAGGCGGGCCCCGGCCACCGCCGCGCACCCCACCCCGCCGCACCCGAAGACGGCCACGGAGTCGCCGTTCGTGACCCCACCGGTGAACATGGCTGCGCCGAGGCCGGCCATCACACCGCAGCCGAGCAGGCCCACGGCCTCGGGGCGGGCGCGGCTGTCGACCTTGGTGCACTGCCCGGCGGCCACGAGCGTCTTCTCGGCGAAGGCGCCGATGCCGAGGGCGGGCGACAGCGCCGTACCGTCGGTGAGGGTCATGGGCTGGGTGGCGTTGTGGGTGGCGAAGCAGTACCAGGGTCGGCCGCGTCGACAGGCACGGCACTCCCCGCAGACGGCCCGCCAGTTGAGGACCACGAAGTCGCCGGGCACCGGCGACGTCACGCCCGGTCCGACGGCTTCGACGACGCCGGCCGCTTCGTGGCCGAGGAGGAAGGGGAAGTCGTCGTTGATCCCGCCCTCGCGGTAGTGGAGGTCGGTGTGGCAGACGCCACAGGCCCGGACGGCCACCAGGGCCTCGCCCGGTCCCGGGTCGGGGACGAGCACGGCCTCCAGGGTGACGGGCGCACCCTTGGACCTGGCGACGACACCGCGAACCTCGTGAGCCACCGCCACCGCCTCCTGGTCGACCGTCGTGTTGTGCTGCCGGATGGTGTGCTGCCGGATGGTGTGCTGCCGGGCAACCTACAACGCGTCGGCCCTGTGATCGACCCCGGCGGGGCAGACTCTCCCCATGGTTCGCCGGTGCTGCGTCCTGGCCCTCGCCGTTCTCACCGCCGCCTGCGGAGCCACCCACGGCTCCACCACGCCCTCGTCCGCCCCGGCCACGTCGACCGCACCACCGTCATCGACCTCGACCAGCGCTCCGGCGGCGGCGGCGTCGTCGTGGACGACCTACGGCGGGAACGTCAGCCGGACGTCCTTCGACGAGGCGTCGCCCGCCGTGACCACGACGCCGGTGGCGCGGTGGACGTCGCCCGCCCTCGACGGCGGCGTTTACGGCGAGCCCCTGATCTTCGACGACCAGGTGCTCGTGGGCACGGAGAATGACACCGTCTACGACCTGTCGGCCATCACCGGGACGGTTCTGTGGTCGGACCATCTGGCCACCCCGGCGTCAGCCGGGGCGCTGCCGTGCGGCGACATCACCCCCACCGTGGGGATCACCTCGACCATGGTCGTCGATCCGGCCACCGACACCGTCTACGCCTCGGCCGAGACCGAGACCGGCGGTGCCGTCGGCCACGAAGTGTTCGCCATCAGCCTGGCGACGCACCACGTGACATGGAGCCGCGATGTCGACCAACCGGGATGGACGGCCGCCGCCCAGCTCCAGCGCATTGCCCTGGGCCTGTCCGACGGCCACGTCCTCGTGGGCTTCGGAGGCAACGCCGGCGACTGCGGCCAGTACCACGGCTGGGTGGTCGGGGTGCCCGAGACGGGGACCGGTCCGCTCCTCGTGTACCAGGTGCCCACAGCCCGCGAGGGCGCCATCTGGGCCCCGGCCGGCATCACGGTGGACGCCGCCGGCGACGTCTTCGTGGCCACGGGCAACGGCAGCGCCACCGCCGGGCAGGCCTTCGACCACGGCGACGCCGTGATCCGGCTCTCCCCCGCCCTGACCGAGCTCTCGTACTTCGCCCCCGCCAATTGGGCGCAGGACAACGCCGACGACGGAGACCTCGGATCGACGTCTCCCGTCCTTCTCGGCGACGGCGACGTGTTCGAGGTGGGGAAGGAGACGACCGCCTACCTCCTCGACGCCACCGCCCTCGGGGGGATCGGCGGTCAGCTGGCGTCCCTCGACGTCTGCGACTCGCTCGGGGGCAACGCCTACGAGGCGCCCGACGTCTATGTCGCCTGCCCCGACGCCGGCGAGATCGCCCAGGTCCACATCGGACCGGGGCATGCCATGCAACGGGGATGGACGTGGTCGTCGCCCACCGGGGGGGCGAGCTCACCCACGATCGCCGGGGACGTGGTGTGGTGCATCGACCTGAAGGCCTCGCTGCTCTACGGCATCGACGAGGCATCGGGCACCACCCGGTTCACCCTCCCCCTCCACGTCGGGACCCCCGAGCATTTCGCCACGCCCAGCGTGGCCGGCACCACGATCGTGGTGGCCGGGTCCTCGGCCGTCGAGGCCTTCACCGACGCGCCGTCGTAGACCGGGCCTGCCCACGACCCTCACCGAGGTGGGTGGTTGGTTTCGTCCGGTCACGGAACGGGTAGGCGCGAGACGGCGCGGCGCGCCCGGTGACTACTGTCGACCTCGGAGTCCTCGCACACCGGCCGAGCCCCTGGAGCCATGCCCGAATACAAGATCCTCGTGCCTCCGCCACGGCGCCGCCGAACAGGTCGGGTGATCGTGGTCGTCGCCCTCGTCGTCGCCGCCGGTGCTGTCGGCGCCTACGTCGCCATTCGGCACAGGCAGGACGACCGGCACGCCGTGTCGGCCCGCGACGGGGG
The DNA here is from genome assembly GCA_963848355.1 of uncultured Acidimicrobiaceae bacterium. Taxonomy (GTDB): domain Bacteria; phylum Actinomycetota; class Acidimicrobiia; order Acidimicrobiales; family UBA8190; genus CAWKDG01. Next base: position 1,861,666 of record CAWKDG010000012.1, on the reverse strand, counting down.
CGCCGCCGGTGTCACCGCCCGCCGGGCGCTGGCCGTGACGTCGACCACGCCGAGGACGGGCGCCACCAACGTGCCGTCGGATCAGGTGGTCACCGTCGATCTCTCCCTGCCCGTGGCCGGCGCCTCGGGTATGCCGATGTTCAGCCCGCCGGTGAGCGGGTCCTGGTCGAAGGTGGGACCGAAGTCGGTGTCGTTCCGGGCCACCGCACCGTTCATCCCGACGAGCACCGAGACGCTCGTGGTTCCCGCCGGGGCCGCCGGTCCCCACAGCACGGGCGGCGTCACGCTCCGCGCCCCGGTGACGATCACCTTCACCGTGGCCCAGGCCAGCACCGAACGGCTGCAGCAGCTGCTGGCCCAACTGGACTATCTGCCTCTCTCCTTCACCCCGAGCGGTCCTCTGCCCTCGCCGACGGCGGCCACCAGCGCCCAGCCCGGTACTTTCGCCTGGCGGTGGCCGGGGACACCCTCGTCGCTCACGTCGCTGTGGTCGGAGGGCTACGAGAACGTCATCACCAAAGGGGCGGTGATGGACTTCGAGAATCAGAACGGTCTGACGGTGGACGGCCTGGCCGGCACCGAGGTGTGGTCGGCGTTGCTGTCCGACCTGGCGGCGGGAAAGGTCGATGCCGATCCGTATACGTACGTCTTCGTGTCCAAGGCGCTGCCGGAGGCGCTGACCCTCTTCGAGAACGGAACTCCGGTGCTGGTCAACACTCCCGTCAACACGGGGGCACCGGGAGCCGACACGACCGACGGCACCTATCCCGTCTTCGAACACGTCGTGAGCTCGCGCATGCAAGGGACGAATCCGGACGGCACCACCTATGACGATCCCGCCGTCCCGTGGGCCAGCTTCTTCCTCGGCGGGGACGCTCTGCACGGTTTCGTCCGCGCCACCTACGGGTCCCCGCAGAGCAACGGCTGTGTCGAGATGCCGATCGCGGTGGCGGCCAAGGTCTGGCCCCTGACACCGATCGGGACCCTGGTGACGGTGGTGGGCCCGGCCTCCTGACACGGCGGCGCCGAGGCCGGCGCCGGTTCCGACTACGCCGACGGCACCCCGGCGTGGGCGAGGGCGTCCATGCGGTCGTCGAACCCGACGATGTCGACGATGCGACCGTGGCGGACACTGAGGACCTGCCAGCGCAGCGCCGCGCCACCGCGCTCCTCGGCCGCCGGCGAACCGCCCACGACGAGGCTCACGAGGAGCCGGTCCCCGACGACGGTGACGTCGGAGACCCGGGCGCTCGTCCCCGCCGCCCGTCCCTTCTCGTACCAGGCCAGGACCTGGTCGCGGTTGGAGCACGACGGACGCCGTGCCCCGGGCGCACCCCAGGTGACGTCGGGATCGAGGAGGTCGCGAAACGCCGCCGGATCAGCCGCCTCCAGGGCGGCCCGGACCCGGAGGGCGAGGTCGGTGAGGGCGACGTCGGCCTCCGGCGTCATACGTTCACCCGGGCCATGTGCTCGTCGGGGTAGCGGTTGCCGGTGGCCACGCCCTTGGGAGCGACCTCGTCGATGGCGGCGAGGTCGGCGGCGGACAGGACGACATCGGCGGCGGCGACGTTCTCCTCCAGGAACGTCCGCCTCTTCGTCCCCGGGATGGGGACGATGTCGTCACCTTGGGCCAGGACCCAGGCCAGGGCCAGCTGCGACGAGGTGACACCGAGCGTCGCCGCCAGCTCGGCCACCTTGTCCACCACGGCGAGGTTGCGACCGAAGTTCTCCCCCTGGAACCGGGGGGAGAACCGACGGAAGTCGGTCTCGCCGAACTGGTCGGGGCTCGTGATCGTCCCGGACAGAAATCCCCGACCGAGCGGGCTGTAGGGGACGAAACCGATCCCGAGCTCGCGCACGGTGGCCAGGACCTCGTCCTCCGGTTCCCGGGTGAACAGCGAGTACTCGGACTGAAGGGCCGTCACCGGGTGGACGGCGTGGGCCCGGCGGATGGTGGCCGGAGCCGCCTCGGAGATGCCGAGATGGCGGACCTTGCCGGCGACGACGAGCTCGCTCATCGCCCCCCAGGTCTCCTCCACGGGAAGCGTCGTGTCCACCCGGTGCTGGTAGTAGAGATCGATGACGTCGACCCCGAGACGGGCGAGCGAGGCGTCGCACGCCGTCGTCACGTAGTCGGGGTGACCGTTCACACCGACGAAGGTCCCGTCGGCGCGGCGCTCGTTGCCGAACTTGGTGGCGAGGACCACCTCGCCGCGGCGCGCGGCGATGGCCCGGCCGACCAGTTGCTCGTTCACGAAGGGCCCGTACATGTCGGCCGTGTCGAGGAAGGTGACCCCGAGGTCGAGGGCCCGGTGGATGGTGGCGACCGACTCGGTCTCGTCGGCCGGTCCGTAGGACTGGCTCATCCCCATGCATCCGAGCCCCTCGGCCGAGACGACGAGCCCCTGGCCCAGTGTGCGAGTTTTCATCCGCGTGATCCTTTCAGCCCTGTCGGTCGTACTGCTGTCGGTCGGGGTCGATCGTCGAGGAGGAGGCGGATGTCCCGGAGGTGATGGACCGACCTCGTGCACGGTGTGGCGACCGATCCAGTCGACGGTCCGCACCGCCGTCGTGGGCCAGTGGTAGACGCCGGTGCGGCTCCCAGCCGGCGGCGTCCAGCCCGTCCAGGGTCGACGCCAGGCGTGCCGGCGGCGTCGACCGAGCTGCCGGGCCACGACGGCCGGTTCCTGGGCGTTGTAGCCTCTCTCGACGGCCCGCTCGTCGCCGCCGCATGGAGGCGAACTCCGGCTGCTCCTCGCGCACAGCCTGGTGGACCCGACCGTCCTGGACGAGCACGACGTCACGGACATGGCAGGCGTACTCGAGGGCTGACCAGACGTCGGCCCGGGAATGGGCCCGGAGCCCGCCCTCGTCGGTGCCGAGAAGGAGCTCGTCGTAGGGGATCGCTCCCGGCGCAGCCCCGGGGCGATGTCGAGCCGGCACAGAGCGGTGTACGAGTACCCGCACTCGGCGCAAGGCTCCACCGCTCCGACCATAGCCAGAGCGGCCGTCCGCCCGACCCCGGGCTGCGGCAGAATGGGCCCATGGCCCCCGGCATCGCCCCCCCTCGACAGCTTCGCCACCCGTCCTCGCTCGCCGTCGGCGACCGGACCGTCTCCATCCGCCGCCTCGGCGCGCTCGAGGGACGCTTCGACATCGCCCGGCTCCCCTATTCGATGAAGGTCGTCCTCGAGAACCTGCTGCGCCACGAGGACGGACGTCACGTCCACGCCGCCGACATCGAGGCGGTGGCCGGCTGGGCGTCGCGGCAGACGGCGGGGGCCGACGCCTCCACCGAGATCGCCTTCACCCCCGAGCGGATCCTCCTGCAGGACTTCACCGGGGTCCCCGCCGTCGTCGACCTGGCCGCCATGCGCGACGCGCTCGTGTCCATGGGGGGCGACGCCACCCGGGTCAACCCGCTCGTCCCGGTGGAGCTGGTGATCGACCACTCGGTGATCGCCGAGTCCTCGGGCCGGGCCTCGTCGTTCGCCACCAACGTCGACATCGAGTACCAGCGCAACATCGAGCGCTACGAGCTGCTGCGGTGGGCGCAGCAGGCCTTCGACGGATTCCGGGTGGTCCCCCCGGGCACGGGGATCTGCCATCAGGTGAACCTCGAGTACCTGGCCCGGGTCGTCTTCGCCACCGACGACGGCGAGGCCTTCCCCGACACCCTGGTGGGGACCGACTCGCACACGACGATGGTCAACGGCCTCGGCGTCCTCGGGTGGGGCGTAGGCGGGATCGAGGCCGAGGCGGCCATGCTCGGCCAGCCCCTCACCATGCTCGTCCCCCCCGTCGTGGGGCTGCGGCTCACCGGGGACCTGCGCGAGGGGACGACGGCCACCGATCTCGTCCTCACCATCGCCGAGCTCCTGCGCCACCACGGGGTGGTGGGGAAGTTCGTCGAGGTCCACGGGACGGGGCTCGCCCATCTCCCCCTCGAGAGCCGCGCCACCATCGGGAACATGGCACCCGAGTACGGGGCGACCTCGGTGATCTTCCCCGTCGACGACGTCACCCTCGACTATCTGCGCTTCACCGGCCGCGACGACGACCACGTGGCGTTGGTCGAGGCCTACACGAAGGAACAGGGCCTCTTCCACCGACCGGGCGACGACGCCCCCGTCTTCTCCGAGACCGTCGAGCTCGATCTGGCCACCGTCGAGCCCAGCCTGGCCGGACCCGCCCGCCCCCAGGACCGGGTCTCGCTGGCCGGGGCCCGGGCCGGCTTCCGGCACGCCCTGGACGGCGCTCGCGACAAGGGCGACGACGGTCCCGGGCTGCGGTCCGCCACCGCCACCCTGGAGGACGGCAGCGCCCAGGAGATCGCCGACGGCCACGTCGTGATCGCCGCCATCACGAGCTGCACCAACACGTCGAACCCGCAGGTCATGTTGGCGGCCGGATTGCTGGCCCAGAAGGCCGTGGCGCGGGGTCTGCGGACGAAGCCCTGGGTGAAGACGTCGCTCGCCCCCGGGTCGCGGGTGGTGATGGACTACTTCGAGCGCGCCGGACTGGTCGAGCCACTCTCCACCCTCGGCTTCGAGCTCGTCGGCTTCGGCTGCACCACGTGCATCGGCAACTCGGGACCACTGTTGCCCGGCGTCTCCGAAGCCGTCGGTGAGGGGGACCTGTCGGTGGCCGCCGTGCTGTCGGGGAATCGGAACTTCGAGGGACGGATCCATCCCGACGTCCGGCTCAATTACCTCGCCTCCCCCCCACTGGTGGTGGCCCACGCGTTGGTGGGGACGATGGACCTCGACCTCACCACCGAACCCCTCGGGACCGACACCACCGGTGCGCCCGTCTTCCTGCGCGACATCTGGCCGTCGTCGAAGGAGATCGCCGACGTGCTGCACCGCGCCGTGACGTCGCAGATGTTCCGCGACCGCTACGCCTCGGTCTTCGACGGCGACGACCGTTGGCGCGACATGGCCATCGGCGGTGGCGACACCTTCTCGTGGAAAGAGGGATCGACGTACGTCCTCCAGGCGCCCTTCTTCGCCGGGATCGGACCCGACCCCGCACCCGTCGCCGACGTCGTCGGAGCCCGGGTGCTGGCCATCCTGGGCGACAGCGTCACCACCGACCACATCTCGCCCGCCGGTTCCATCCGCCCGAGTTCGCCCGCCGGCGTCTACCTGATCGCCCACGGCGTGGAGCCGTCGCAGTTCAACTCCTACGGCGCCCGGCGCGGGAACCACGAGGTCATGATGCGGGGCACCTTCGCCAACGTCCGCCTGCGCAACCTGCTGGCCCCGGGGACCGAGGGGGGCGTCACCCGCCATCTCCCCGACGGGGAGGAGATGAGCATCTACGACGCCGCCATGCGCTACGCCGCCGACGGTGTCCCGCTGGTGGTCTTCGCCGGCGCCGAGTACGGCTCGGGCTCGTCACGCGACTGGGCGGCCAAGGGCCCGGCGCTGCTCGGTGTCCGGGCCGTCGTGGCGCGGAGCTTCGAGCGGATCCACCGCTCCAACCTGGTGGGGATGGGGATCCTCCCCCTGCAGTTCGCCGACGGTGAGACCCTGACCAGCCTCGGGCTGACCGGCGAGGAGACCATCGACATCGTCGGCCTCGACACCTTCCGCAGCGGAGAGGTGCCGAAGGAGATCACCGTGCGCGCCGGTGCCGTCGAGTTCAGCGCCCGCGTCCGGATCGACACCCCGATGGAGGCGGAGTACTTCCGCCACGGCGGGATCCTCCCCTACGTGCTCCGTCAGCTCGCGCTCTAGGCGGCCGTCGCACTAGGCCACCGGGCCCTCGACGATCACGATCGGCTCCTCGGTCAGGACGAAGGCCAGGCGGTCGACGTCGAGGAACTTCGGCAGATCGGCCCAGACGTCGGCGAAGTCCTTCTCGGCGACGTGCGCCTTGTACTCGTCCATCGAGGCGAAGAGCTGCACGGTGACGCCGTCGTAGCCGCCGTCGTCGCTCTCGCCGTAATCGTCGAGGGGGCGGTGGTGCTGCTCGTAGCGCACCACGTGACTCCCGCTCTTCGTCGAGGCCACGAGGGGCCCGTGATGATCGCGCCAGTAGGCGTGGAAGTCCTCGGGGGACATCCCGTCCTTGCGCCGGACGAGGCAGGTGAGCTTGATCATGGACCCGAGGTTGCCACGAACGGGGCGCTGTCCACGAACGGCCACGGCCCGTCAGGCGACGGTGACGGTCACGGTCAGCTCCTCCACCCCGCGGACCACGGCGACCTCGACGGCCGAGCCGGCGCCGGCCCCTTCGAGAGCGGTGGCCAGTTCGTCGACGGTGCTCACCGGCGTGCCGGCGACAGCCACGATCAGGTCACCCTGCGCGACACCGGCCGCGGCGGCGGCGCTGCCGTCCTCGACGGCGCGCACGAGGATCCCCTCGCGGTCGGGCAGCCCGACGGAACGGCGCAGACGCCGGGCCACGTGCGACGGGGCCACGGCGATCCCGAGGCGCGGCCGGCGCGGCACCTCGCCACGCCCGAGGGCGTCGACGCGTCGCCGCAGGTCGTCGTCGGCCGGGACGGCCAGGTAGAAACCGTCGCCGATCCGGTGGGTGTCGATCCCGACGAGCCCGCCGGCGCTGTCGACGAGGGGGCCACCCGACGACCCGCGCGCCAGGGGCGCGGTGTGCTCGATGGCCCCGCCCACCTTCCGGCCGCCCGGGCCACGGAAGGCCACGTCGACGGCCGAGACGAAGCCGACGCTCACCCGCAGGCCCCGTCCACCGGGGTTGGCACAGCCGAGGACGGCGTCGCCGATGCCCGCCGCCGTCGTGCCCCACGCCACGGCCGGGGCGTCGCCGGTGTCGACCGCCACCACCGCCAGGTCACCGTCGACGTCGACCCCCGTGGCCCGGCCCGGCACCCGGCGGCCGTCGGCGAAGGTGATCACCGTCTCCTCGCCCCGCAGGTTGTGGGCGTTCGTCACCACGACCCCGGCGGAGACCACGGCACCGCTTCCCCCGGCGCCCACGCCGACGACTGAAGGCCCGACCTTCTCCGCCACGCTCCGCACCGCCGTCGACAGCTCCTCCAGGACCTTTCCCATCTCGACCTCCCTAGTCACTTGCAAGTTACTATTTACTACCACAGGGCAGGGAGCGGGAATGCACGGACGGGCGGGGCTGGGGAAGGATGAGGCGATGACCTCCGGGCTCGACGAGGCGATGGCCAGGGTCGGCGACCGGTGGACCCTCCTGGTCGTCGACGCCCTGCTCGAGCGGCCCCGCCGCTTCTCGGAGCTCCAGGGGGACATCCCCCGGGTGGCCCCGAACGTCCTCACGGCGCGTCTGCGCCGCCTCGAGGGTCAGGGCCTCGTGACGGCCGTCCCCTACTCCGACCGGCCCCTCCGCCTCGAGTACCGGATCACCGAGGCCGGCCGTGAGCTGGCCGGAGCCCTGCGCCTCCTGGCCCGGTGGGGATCGCGGGAGTCGGGCGGCGAGGTGGAGGGCCCCCACCACGAGTCGTGCGGGACCGCCCTCGAGACCCGCTGGTTCTGCCCCACCTGCGCGCGGGTGGCGGACACCGACGACGACCTCCGCTGGATCTGACCATGCCGGTCGACCCCGACCCGCCGGTCGACCCCGACCCGCCGATCGTCCCCGACGGCTCCATCGTTCCCGACAGCTCCATCGTTCCCGACAGCTCCATCGTTCCCGACAGCAAGGACTGGACCTGGGTCCTCGAGCGACCCTGTCCCGAGTGCGGTTTCGACGCCTCCACGCTCCCCCGGGAGCGGATCGTGCCGCTCATCGCCGAGACCTCCCGGGCGTGGGCGACCGTCCTGGACGGGTCCCCCGTCTCCTTGCGCTGCCGGGTCCGTCCCGACCGGTGGTCGGCGCTCGAGTACGCCTGTCACGTCCGTGACGTCTTCCGCCTCTACGAGGAGCGCCTCGGGCTGATGCTCACCACCGACGACCCGACGTACCCGAACTGGGATCAGGACCGCACCGCCGTGGCCGACGGGTACCGGGACCAGGACCCCCGGGCCGTCTCCGTCGAGCTCACCGCCGCCGCCGGCACCCTGGGCGCCGCCTTCGCCGCCGTCGAGGGGGCGGCCTGGGACCGCCGGGGCTCGCGCAGCGACGGCGCCACCTTCACGGTGGAGATCTTCGGGCGGTACATGATCCACGACCCCGTCCACCATCTCCACGACGTGACCGTCGACCTCGGGAGTGATCACTCCTAGAGTGAGGGCGTGGACTACCGGGTCGAGGCATTGGCGGCGGCGGCCGGGGTGTCGGTCGACACCGTCCGCTTCTACCAGGGGCGGGGGCTCCTCGATCTGCCCCGGCGCGTGGGCCGCGTCGCCCTCTACGACGACGGGCATCTCGAGCGCCTGCGGCGGGTGAAGGCCCTGCAGCAGCGCGGCTTCAGCCTGGTGGTGATCGGCCGCATCCTGCGCGGCGAGCTGGACGAGGCCGACGAGGCCCTGGTCGAGGCGGTGGCCACCGGCAGCGAGAAGACGCAAGGGGAACACGAGGAGTTCTGGACGCTGGCCGAACTGGGCCGGCGCGCCGGGGTGCCGGAGACGCTGCTCGAGGCCCTCGAGCGCGAGGGTGTCCTCGTCCCCCGCCACCACCAGGGCGGGGCCCGCTACACCGAGGCCGACCTGGTGGCCCTGCAGGCGGGCCTCAAGCTTCTCGACTACGGCCTGCCCCTCGGCGAGGTCCTCGACCTGGCCCGGCTGCACCAGCAGGCGGCGCGCGCCGTGGCCGAGCAGGCGGTGACCCTGTTCGACCGTCACGTCCGCCAGGTCCGCCGCGGCGACGGCGGGGCCGAGGCGGCGGCCGAGCTCGTCGAGGCCTTCCACGCGCTGCTGCCGGCCACGGTCTCGCTCGTGGCCCACCACTTCCGGCGCATCCTCCTGGCCGTGGCCCAGGAGCACATCGAGGCGGTGGGCGACGACGAGGAACGGGCCGCCGTGCTCTCCGAGGCGTCGAGGCGCCTCGAGCCGCCGATGGCGGCCGACGGGTGAGAGGCGAGCGGTCGCAGGAGGCCCTGCCCGAGGGCGCCGACAAGGCCCGGGCCGTGCGGGCCATGTTCGACGCCGTCGCCCCGCGCTACGACCTCGTCAACCGGGTCATGACCTTCGGGCTGGACCGGCGCTGGCGGCGCGTCACGGTGGCGGCGCTCGGCCTCGCTCACGGCTCGACCGTGGCCGACCTGGCCTGCGGGACGGGCGACCTCTGCGCGGAGCTGGCCGGTGCCGGTCTCGCCCCCGTCGGCTTCGACGTCTCGGCCGGCATGCTGGCCGCCGCCCACACGAAGGCTCCGCTGGTGCGGGCCGACGTCGTCTCGCTACCGCTGCCGGGGGGTTCGGTGGACGGGGTCGTGTGCGGCTTCGCCCTCCGCAACTTCGTCGACCTGGGCGGCTTCCTGGCCGAGGTGGCCCGGATCGTCCGTCCCGGCGGGCGGCTCGGCCTCCTCGAGGTGGCCGAGCCGACCCACCGCGCTCTGCGCCTCGGCCACCGCGTCTACTTCACCCGTGTCGTCCCCCGGATCGGCGCCGCCCTGTCCGACGGCCGCGCCTACCGGTATCTTCCGCGGTCGGTGGTCTACCTGCCGCCCGTCGACACCCTCGTCGGCGCCGTGGCCGCCGCCGGGTTCCCCGACGTCCACCGCCGGACGCTCTCGGGTGGGATCGTCCAGCTTCTCGTCGGGACACGGTCGTGACGTCGGTCTCACCCGTCACCGGCACCCGACTGCAGTCCAGGACGGTCGCTCTCGATGCCGGGCTCGATCTGGCGGGGCTCGATCTGGCGGGGCTCGATCTGGCCGGGCTCGCCGGTGACGACGGTGTGCTGTGGGAGCAGCCCAGGGGCATGAGCCTGGCCGGGTGGGGAGTGGCGGCCCGCCTGGCCGTGCCCTTCGACGGGAGCCCGGCCGGGGAGGACGTGGCCGCCGGACTCGGGGCCATCGAGTGGGAGGGACCCCGGGCCCCGGTGGCCATCGGTGCGCTCCCCTTTGCCCAGTCCGAAGGCGGCGAGATGGTGGTGCCCTCCGTCCTCGTCCGTCGCGAGCCCGACGGCTCGACCTGGTTGACGGTCACCTCGTCGGACCCCGAGCCGGCCCTCGACTCCCTCCGTCGGCGCCTGACCGAGCGAGCCGGAGGGGGGCCCGGTGAGTTCCAGGTCCGGTCAGCCATGGACCGCCATCTCTGGTGTCGACTGGTGGCCGACGCCGCCGACGCCGTGGCGGCCGGACAGCTGGAGAAGGTCGTCCTCGCCCGCGAGGTGACGGTGACGGCCGACGAGCCGTTGCACCCGAGCCTGGTGGCCCGCCGCCTGCGACTCTCCCACCCCTCCTGCATGGTCTTCTCGATGGCCGGTTTCGTCGGCGCCAGCCCCGAGCTGTTGGTGGAACGGACCGGCGAACATGTCCGCTCCCAGCCGCTGGCCGGGACGACGGCCCGACCGGGGCCCGCCGGTGGGGACGACACCCTCGGTCCCCGGATGCTCGCGTCGGCCAAGGAGCGCCAGGAACACCGTCTGGTCGTCGACGCCGTCACCGCCGCCCTCGCCCCCTACTGTGACGAGCTCACCGCGCCCCCTGTCCCGTCCCTGGTGCCCGTCGGAACGCTGGCCCACCTCGGGAGCCTCGTCACGGGCCATCTCCGCCCACCCCATCCCTCCGCCCTCGATCTGGTGGGGGCCATCCATCCGAGCCCGGCCGTGGGGGGAACGCCGACGGGGGCCGCCCTCCGCTACATCGCCGAGGTGGAACAGCTCGACCGGGGCCGCTACGCCGGCCCGGTCGGATGGGTGGACGGAAACGGCGACGGCTGCTTCGCCATCGGGATCCGCTCGGCCCAGATCGAAGGCCGCCGGGCCCGTCTGATGGCCGGGGTCGGTGTGGTGGCCGGATCGGATCCGGAGTCGGAGCTGGCGGAGACCGACCTGAAGCTCCAACCCATGCTGGCCGCCATCGTCCGTCCCTGACCCGGGACGCTCCGCCGGGCGTCGGTCGGAGCGCTTCAGCCGACGACGGAGTCGAGAGCGACCGCCACGGCGGCGTGGATCTCGTCGTGGACGGTCACGTTGGCAGTCCGGTCGGTGCGGGCCACGATCACGGTGATCCCCCCCGCATCGAGAGCGGCGTCCACCGCGGGCGCCAGCTGCGCCGTCCTCTCGAGTTCGACGGTGGCGAGCCCGTGGACGCCGGCCAGCGCCACCAGGTCCACGTCGTGGGGGGTGGCGAAGAGCCTCTCGACCAGGGGGGCGGGGAGCGAGGTGGCCTGGGGCAGGAACGAGAAGATGCCGCCGCCGTTGTTGTCGACCACCACCAGGACCCCATCGAGCCCCCGGGCGGCTGCGCCCACCAGGGCTCCAGAGTCGTGAAGGAAGGCGAGGTCGCCCAGGAGACCGACCGTGGGGTTCCCTTTCGATCCGGCGGCGGCGCCGAGCATGGTGGACACGGTTCCGTCGATGCCGTTGGCCCCTCGGTTGGCCATGACGCGGACATCGGAGCGCGGTGAGGCGTACCACTCGACGTCGCGGATGGGCATCGACGAAGCCACCACCAGCCCGGCACCGGGACGGAGCCCGGCCACCAGGGCACGGGCCAGGCCCGGCTCGGTGGGCTCGGCGTGGCCGGCGAGAACCTCACCGATGGCCTCCTGGGCCGCCCTCTCGGCCCCGACCCAGAGCCGGGTCCAGCTCTCCGACGCCGGTTTGGGTTCCTCGTCGACCAGGGCTCCGCACACGGCGGCCGTGTCCGCCACCACCACCGTGGCGGCCGAGTGGTCGGGGTCGAGCCAGGTGCCACCCGGGGACACCACGATCTGATCGGCTCCCGACGACGCCAGCCACTGCGCCAGGACCCGGGAGGCGGGGACGGCGCCGAACCGTAGGACGACGTCGGGCCGCCCCTGGTCGGCGTAGGAGCGGTGACGGAGCAAAGAGTCGAAGGCGCCCACTGTGGCGCTGTCCGGCGTCCGGGCGGTGGAACAGGCGTCGGCCAGGACGGGCCATCCGAGGAGGCCGGCCAGGTGGTGGACGGCGACCGGATCGCCGGTCCCGGCTCCGGCGACGATGACGCCCGACCGTCCCGACAGTCGCCCGGCCAGCTCCGTCAGGCGCGGGCCGACCCGGGACGCGACCAGGGCCCGATGCCAGGGGGCGCCGGAGTCGCGTCCGGGGGGAAGGAGGCCGGGGTGTCCGACCAGGGGCTCACGGAAAGCGAGATTGAGATGGACAGGCCCGGGACGACCTCCGAAGCCGCGCGCTTCGGCCACCGACCGCGACGCCAGCGAGCGCCAGCCGGCGGCCGTCGCCTCCTCCGGGACACCGGGGGCGGCGCGCCAACGCAGGACCCGACCGTAAAGGTCGTCGTGGTCGATGGTCTGGGGGGCGCCGACGCCCTGGGATTCGGGCGGGCGGTCGGCGGTGACGGCTATCAAGGCAACGCCGGCGTGGTGGGACTCGATCACGGCGGCGTGGAGCTCGGCGGCGGCCGTCCCGCTCGTGGTGAGAACAGGAGCGGGGTCACCGCTGCGCAGGGCGATCCCCAACGCGAAGAACCCCGCTGACCGTTCGTCGAGGAAGACGTGGAGACGGATCCGGCTGTTGGCCGCCAGGGCCAGCGCCATCGGGGTCGAGCGTGACCCGGGAGCGAGAACGGCGTCGGTCACTCCGGCCCGGGTCCACTCATCGACCACGGTGGCGCAGAAGGTGGCGGCCACGTCCGCCGTCCTGGTGTTCACGTTCGCGTCCTTCACCACGGCGGTGTCACCATGGTGCCGTGCTCCATGTCGAGGTCGAGGGTGCCGGCCCCCGGCTCGTCCTCGTCCACGGCTTCACCCAGACCGGTCGGTCGTGGGGTCCGGCGGGCGCTGACCTGGCCGCCGATCACGAGGTGGTCCGGGTGGACGCCCCCGGTCACGGTGGCTCGGCGGCGCTCGCCACCGACATGGTCGAGGGGGCCCGGCTCCTCGGTGAGGCCGGCGGCAACGCCACCTACATCGGCTATTCGATGGGCGCCCGTTTGTGTCTCCATCTGGCCCTGGCCCGTCCCGACCGGGTGGGGGCGCTGGTGCTGATCAGTGGAACGGCGGGCATCGAGGACCCCGACGCCCGTCGGGCCCGACAACTCGACGACGAGTGGCTGGCGTCCAAGGTGGAGAGGGTCGGCGTGGCCGAGTTCGTCCGGAACTGGCTGACGCAACCCCTCTTCGCCGGACTCAGCGAGGACAACGCCGGGGTGCAGGCCCGCATGGAGAACACCGAGGCGGGTCTGGCCACCAGTCTTCGACGGGCCGGAACCGGAGCCCAGGAGCCGCTGTGGGCGCGCCTGGCGGAGCTGGACATGCCGGTGCTGGCGGTGACCGGCGCCCACGACGAGGTCTTCACCCGTCGCGCCGGAGCGATGGTGGACCTGATCGGGACGAACGCGTCGGTGGCCGTGGTTCCCGGGGCCGGACATGCCGTCCATCTCGAAGCACCCGGTCCTTTTCTCGCCACCGTCCGACCCTTTCTCGAACGAACCGACGCTCTCTGACGCGCTCACCGGGCCCACAATCCGGCCGACAGCGCCGCGGCGAACACCAGTTGGAGCCGTCCGGTCTCACCGAGGACGACGATGAGGTCCCGCCCGTTTGCTCCGGTGAGAACCCGGCGCAGGGGTCGAACGGCCAGGGGCACGGCCACCAGAGCCAGGAGCGCCCATGGAGTCACCGCCGCCAGGCCCACCGACCAGGCCAGGGCCACGACGATCAGGGTGGCGTAGAGGAGACGGGTGGCGCGGTCGCCCAGCCGGACGGCCAGGGTGCGCTTGCCGGCGGCGGTGTCCCCGGTCCGGTCCCGCAGGTTGTTGACCACGAGGAGCGCGGTGGCGAGGAGGCCGACGGGGACGGCGGCGCCCACGGCCAGGGCCGACAGGTGGCCCTCCTCGACGTAAGCGGAGCCGGTGACGGCGACGAGACCGAAGAAGACGAAGACGAAGAGCTCGCCGAAGCCGGCGTAGCCGTAGGGGCGGGGACCGCCCGTGTAGGCCCAGGCGGCGGTCAGGCAGGCGACGCCGACGGCGATCAGCCACGGCTGCACGGCGGCGGCGAGGGCCAGGCCTGCCACGGCGGCCAGGGCCAGGCAGCCGATGGCCGCCCGCTTGACGGCCACGGGCGAGGCCAGGCCGGTGGCCACCAGCCGGATCGGCCCCACCCGGTCGCGGTCGGTGCCCCGTACCCCGTCCTGGTAGTCATTGGCGTAGTTCACCCCGACCTGGAGGGCCAGGGCCACCACCAGCGCGGCGGCCGCCCGCCACACCCAGACGGGGCCGGCACCGCCGGCCACCGCCGTGCCCACGAGGACGGGGGCCACCGCCGCCGGCAGGGTCCGGGGACGGGCCCCGACCACCCAGCGGTTGGCGGTCGACCCCACGGCCCTAGGGCCGGCGCGGGAACTGGGCGAAGTCGGGGACGCGCTTCTCGAGATACGCCTCACGGCCTTCGTGGGCCTCGGCCGACTGGTAGTAGAGCAGGGTGGCGTCGCCGGCCAGCTGCTGGATGCCGGCCAGCCCGTCGTCCGCCGCGTTGCAGCCGGCCTTGATCATGCGTAACGCCAGGGGCGAGTGGCCGAGCATCTGCCGGCACCACGCCACCGTCTCCTCCTCCAGGCGCTCGAGGGGGACCACGGTGTTCACGAGACCCATGGCCAGGGCCTCGCCGGCGTCGTACTGCCGACAGAGGAACCAGATCTCGCGTGCCTTCTTCTGGCCCACGATGCTGGCCAGGAGGCCCGACCCGTAGCCGGCGTCGAAGGAGCCCACCCGCGGACCGGTCTGGCCGAAGCGGGCGTTGTCGGCGGCGATGGTGAGGTCGCAGACGACGTGCAGGACGTGGCCACCCCCGATGGCGTAGCCGGCCACCATGGCGACCACCGGCTTGGGTGTCCGCCGTATCTGGATCTGCAGGTCGAGGACGTTCAGGCGTCCGACGCCGGCATCGTCGACGTAGCCGTCGTCACCCCTGACCCTCTGGTCGCCCCCCGAGCAGAAGGCGTCGGGGCCCTCGCCGGTGAGGATGATCACGCCGACCGAGGCGTCGTCGCGGGCCCGTGTGAAGGCGTGGGAGAGTTCGAAGAGCGTCTTGGGGCGGAAGGCGTTGCGCACCTCGGGGCGGCAGATCGTGATCTTGGCCATGCCCTCGGCCGAGTCGTAGCGGATGTCGCCGTAGTCGCCCGAGCTCTGCCAGACCGGAAGCCCTGTCTCTGCGTCGCTCGTCGATCCCGTGTCGTTCATCAACCGATGACTCCGAGAGTGGTCACTCGCATCATGGTGGGTACCGTAGCGGGCGTGCTCAGCCTCGTCGCCCTCGCCGCCCACGGCGACCCCGGCTTCCCCGACCGCCTGCAGGGAGCGTGGGACGCCGGCGACGCCGTCCTGCCCGTGGATCCCCGCCTCCCCCGGCCCGCCATCGACCGCCTCCTCGCCCGTCTGGCCCCGGCCGTCTTCGTCGACACCGACGGGGAGCGCCACCGCCTGGCCGGGGGACGGCCCGTCGAACCGGGCGACGCCCTCGTGGTGGCCAGCAGCGGCTCGACCGGTGAGCCCAAGGGTGTGGTCCTCACCCACGGGGCGGTGGCGGCCTCGGCCGTCGCCACCTCGACCCGCCTCGGTGTCGACCGGGGCACCGACCGCTGGCTGGCCTGCCTGCCCCTGGCCCACGTCGGCGGGCTGTCGGTGGTCACCCGCGCCCTCGCCACCGGCACGGCCCTGACCGTCCACGACGGGTTCGACGCCGCCGCCGTGGAATCCGAGGCGCGCCGGGGGGCGACCCTCGTCTCCCTCGTCGCCACCGCCCTGCAGCGGATCGACCCCTCGCTCTTCCGTACCGTCCTCCTCGGCGGCGGTCCTCCCCCCGACGACGTCGTCGCGGCCAACGTCGTCACCACCTACGGCATGACCGAGACGGGCAGCGGGGTCGTCTACGACGGCGTGCCCCTCGGCGGCGTCGAGGTGCGGATCGTCGACGGCGAGGTGCACGTGCGCGGGCCCATGCTCCTGCGCTGCTACCGCGACGGCGACGACCCGAGGACCGACGACGGCTGGCTCCCGACGGGGGACGCCGGCGCCGTCGACGCCGGCGGACGACTGACCGTCGTGGGACGGCGGGCCGACATGATCATCACCGGGGGCGAGAACGTCTGGCCCCATGCCGTGGAGTCGGTCCTCGGCGCCCATCCCGACGTGGCCGACGTGGCCGTCGCCGGGGAGCCGGACCCGCAGTGGGGTCAGCGGGTGGTGGCGTGGGTGGTCCCCGCCGACGCGTCGCGCCCGCCGACGCTGGCGACGCTCCGCGCCTGGGTGGCCGGGCAACTCCCGTCCTACGCCGCGCCCCGGCGACTGACGTTGGTCGCCGCGCTCCCGCGCACCGCCCTCGGGAAGCTGGCCCGCCACCGCCTGTCCGGTTACACCGAATAGCGCTCGAGGAGGGCCTCGTCGGGGACGACGGGGCGGACGTCGAGCACCCCGCCCCGCGCCACGAGCGGCTCCACCGTCACGTCGGCGGCGAGCAGGGCGGCGGTGGCCAGTCCGCAGGCGAAGGGCAGATCGGGCAGCGCCGCCGCCAGGGCCAGACCGGCGGCCAGACCGACCGAGGTCTCGAGCATCGAGGTCACGACGACGGGGAGTCCGACCGCCTCGACCACGGCCATCGCCGCCCGCACCCCGCCGAGCGGTTGGACCTTCACCACCAACGCGTCGGCCGCCTTCAGGCGGACGAGACGGCGCGCGTCGGCGAGGTCGCGCACCGCCTCGTCGGCCGCCAGCGGGACGGCGACGAGGCGGCGCAGACGGGCCAGGTCCTCGAGCGACGCCACCGGCTGCTCGGCCAGCTCCACGTCGTAGCGGGCCAGGGCCTCGAGACGGCGGCGGGCCGTGTCCAGGTCCCACGCGCCGTTGGCGTCGACCCGGATCTTGACGCCGGGGCCGACGGCGTTGCGGACGGCGGAGACCCGGGAGAGATCGTCGCCCACGCCGACCTTGATCTTCAGGCAGGTGATCCCCTGACGGGTGGCGTCGAGGGCGAGGACGACGGCGTCGTCGGCCGAGACCGGCGCGATGACGGCGTTGACGGGAACCCGATGGCGGACGGGGGACGGCCACCCGATCCGGGCGGCCTCGTCGGCGCTGCGCGCGCACAGGTCGGGGTCGCAGGGGAACCCGGGCAGGGGCGACACCTCCCCGAAGCCGACGGGGCCACCGATGATGACGGCCTCGCGGTGGGTCAGGCCCTGCCACGGATGGCGGAACGGGACCCGGATGTGCCAGCGGCGCGTCGGCGCCGACACCCGGGGCGCGGTCAGCGGACGGGCGCCGTCGACGCCAGGGTGATCGCCATGTGCTCCGTGTAGCGCACCGACCCGAGCGGGCCCGCCGTCTGCCGGACGTCGACCGTCTCGCGCTGGCGGAGGATGAGCCCGTCACGGAGCGACACCCAGTAGTCGTTGGGGTTGGTCCCGGTGGCGGAGCCGGAGAACGAGAGGGTGACGCGGGTGTGCAGCGCCGGAATCGTCTGTCCGCCGACGTCCACCGACGCCGCGGCGACGACCAGGCCGGAGAAGACGACGTTCTGCCCCGGCGAGTGGCACGTCGTGCGCCACCGTTCGCCGATCGCCGGGTGGGGCGGGACGAAGTACGTCCGGGCCGGGCAGTGGATGACGCTCGTCGTCGTCGTCCCGGCGATCTGCTCGTAGGACAGGGCGGACGTGATGGTGAGCGCCCCGTCGGTCTGTGGACACTCGACCAGACCCTCCATGTGCTGGAGCAGCGGCTCCCATCGCAAGGTGGCGCACCGAGCCTCGGTCACGATCATTTGGGTCGAAGCGGGGAAGGCCCGACTGATGCCTCCCATGCTCAACTGCTCGCCCCCCGACGTCCGGTACCGGTACACCCCCGACGGGGGAAGGCCGGCGCGCGCCCGCCCCGATCCCTGGTTCTGTCGGTACAGGCGCAGCGCCTGGCGGAGATCGAGCGACGTGGCGGGAGTGCGCACGACGAAGAACCAGAATCCCACCGCGGCCAGCGCCACGAAGACGGTGACCCCGATACCGACCACCCACAGCCGGTGCTGACCGACCCACGTCAGAACTGGCATCCCACCCTCCTGTCGACCGGGCCGCAGGCCGGGGCCTCCGACGCCGCCCGGGCCTTTGCGCCGGAGGACGTCACCGGCGAACGAGCGGCGCCCCATCATGGCGGGAATCGCTCATGATCCGCCTGTCGCACCGAAGGGTGGACGCGGGATATCGCCCCGGGGGGCCGTCAAAGCGCAAGTCCGGACTCGAGATGCGCGAGTGCGTCGTCGAGCAACGCCACGAGGTCGGCCCCCGGATGCTCGACCCAGTAGAACTCCGCCGAGATCATCACCCCCAGGATCGCCCCGGCCAGAGTGCTCACGGCAAAGTCGTCGGGGCCCCGCCCGACCCGCGCCGCGACCACGTCGGTGATCTGGCGCATGATCTGGGCGAACTGATCGAGCATCCCGGCACGCAGCTCGGGCACGGCGAGGGCCAATTCGGCCCGGTCGCGCATGTCGGCCAACTCCTCTTCGCTGAGCCCTTCGAAGACCGATCGTAGGCCACTGCGCACGGCCTGGATCGGTCCGTACTCGACCGGTTGTCGACGGAAGGCCTCGTTGATGAGCGGGTCGTAGTCGTCGGTGAGGACGAGGTCCTCCTTGGCCGCGAAGTACCGAAAGAACGTCGAGGGCGAGATCTCGACGGCGTCGGCGATCTGTTCGACGGTGGTGGCCACATATCCCTGCTCGCGGAACAGACGGAGGGCCTCGTGCTGGATGGCGGCGCGGGTCTTGGCCTTCTTGCGTTCTCTGAGGCCGACAGCGGGTCTGATCTCAGACGGCAATGCGTTCACCTCCGGGCAGTTCCTCCTCCACTTCCATCGGAGCCCGGGCACGCGCCGGTAGGAAGATCAACGAGAGGACGAGACCGACGAGAGCGAAGCCCATCGACACCAGGAGGGCGACGTCGGTTCCATGGACGAAGGCGGCGCGCACCGAGCGGAGCAGCGTCGGCGAGTGAAGGGCCTGCGCGACGAAGACACCTCCGAAGATGCTCTGGCGCACGGCGTGCGCGGCGACCGGCGCCAGCCCGGCGAGATGGAGCCGGCTCACGTACGCCGAGATGAGCGCGCTCCCCAGAATGGCGCTCCCCAGTGGCGCGCCGGTGTTCTTGAGCGCCTGGAGAACCCCCGAGCCCACTCCGGCCCGCTCTTTGGAGAGTTCGGCCAAAGCGGTGGAGGCGGCCGTGGCCATGGTGAGTCCCGTACCGACCCCGGCGATCACCATCCACGTCGCCATGAAACCCTCGCCCGAGGACAGCGTGGCGGTGGACCCTATCCCGAGACCGATACCGATCACGAGAAAGCCGGCGGCGACGGCAAGCTTGGCGCCGATCGCTTTGGCGATGCGCGCGGCGGGGAGCAAACCGACGAGCATTCCGCCCACGACCGGCAGTAGTCGGACTCCTGATCCTTCGGGACTGGTGCCCATCACACCCTGGAAGTACTGGGGCATGGTGAAGAGCAAGCCGATCAAGGCGAGCGTGAGCACCGCGAAGAGAATGACCCCCCAGGTGAAAGAAGCGGAGCGAAAGAGGCTCAGATCGACGAGGGCCTGGCCACCGGGACGGCCCCCGAGGAAGCGCTCCCAGAAGAAGAACGACACGAGCAGCGCCAGACCGATGAGAATCAAAGTGACCGCAGTCGTCGAACCCCACCCGTGCTGACCGGCCTCGATGAAACCGTAGGTCACGCCCACAAGGCCGCCACTGGAGCTCACGATCCCTACCGTATCGATGCCGGGGCGCTGCGCAGAGGCCGATTCCGGCACGAGGACGACCACGGCGAGGAAGCCGAGGGTGGCGACCGGTACGTTCATCAGGAACACCCATCCCCACCAGTCGTGCGAGAGCAGCCAGCCGCCGAGGATCGGACCGATCGGGAAGGCGATCATGTTGGCGGCCGCCCAGATGCCGACCGCCTTCGGTCGCTCCTCATCGGAGAAGAGCACGGCAAGGGCGGAAACGGCCATCACGACGAGTCCCGCACCGGCGAAGCCCAGGAGGATCCGAGCGCCGATGAACTCCGCCGGCGTGCGGGCGTAGGCGCACGCCAGCGAGCCGACGGCGAACAGTGCCAGCGAGCAGAGCATGACCTTCTTGCGGCCGTAACGGTCGCCCAAGAGTCCCGCCGGCAACATCGCGGCGGCGAGCACCAGGGCGTAGCCCGATGAAAACCACTGGAGGTCGGACTCCGACGCCTTGAGGGCACCGGCGAGGGTCGGGAGGGCGACACTGAGGACCGTGAGGTCCATACCGACGGCCAGCACCGCGAGCATGACGGCGCCGAGCGCCCACCACCTTCGTGCTCCCATTGCCGTGATCGCCATCGTCAGCACCTCTGTCGGGGGTTCCGGCGACCACCCTAACTGACAGTGACTCTCAAATAGTAGAGACTTTCGACTCTATTCCCCTGAGGCTCCTCGGGCCGGGACGTCAGGGAGCGGCGCGGTGGTCGGTCAGCGCCGGCGGCGTCACCGCTGATCCGAGCTCGAGGAAGCGGGAGAAGACGCGGCGACCGGTCACCTCGACGGCGCCGCGCTCGGGACCGTCGAGCGTGATGCCGGCGGGGAGGTCGGGGGCCCAGGCCGCCGCCACCTCGTCGTCCACCTCGAGGTGGAACTGCAGGCCGTAGACGCGGTCGCCGTAGCGGAAGGCCTGGTTCTCGTAGCGGTCGCTCGAGGCCAGGCGCACGGCGCCGGCCGGGACAGCGAAGGTGTCGCCGTGCCAGTGGACGACGGGGAGGCTGTCGCCCTCGGGTCCGAGGACGGGGTCGAGACGGCCTTCGGGGTCGAGAACGACGCGGCCGATGCCGATCTCGGGCGCGTCACCGGTGGTGACCTCCGCCCCCAGGGCGGCCGCCAGGAGCTGCGATCCGAGGCAGACGCCGAGGACGGGCAGCCCGGCGTCGACGGCCTGCGCCAACCACTGCTGTTCGGGTTCGAGCCACGGGAAGTCGGCCGTGTCGTGGACGCCCATGGGGCCGCCCATGACCACGACGCCGGCGGCGGCCGCCGGCTCCGGGAGGCGGTGACCGAGGTCGAGGCGGACGACGGTGGAGTCCACCCCGGCCTCGTCGAAGACGCCGGCCAGGAGCCCCGCACCCTCGGTGGCGGTGTGCTGGACGACGACCCAGGGCGGGCCGCCGGCGGGGGACGACGGCATGGACGGGAAGGGGCTCAGGGGGTGGCGACGACCCGGAAGGACTCGGCCAGGCGCCCGTCGGCCAGGCCGGCCGCCCGGGCCCCGGCCGACAACCATTCGCGCAGCCGGTCGTCGAGGCCCTCCCCGTCTCCGACCTGGCTGCGGTGACAACGCAGGGCGGCGATCTTGCGGTCGAAGGTGTCGGTGACGTCGACGACGCAGTTGGCCCCGGGCGCCGCCATCATCCACAGCTCGGACACGGCGAAGGGTTCGAGACCCTCCTCGAGGAGCTCGGGGTGGGCGAACGGGTTGCGGGCGTCGGGATAGGCGGCGCAGACGGCCGCCTCGCCGGCGGCCAGGTGATCGGGATGGCTGGCCCCGATCCGGTCCCACATCCGTTCGGGCGACGGGCAGACGAGGCGCTGCGGCGAGTGGATCCGGATCTGGCGGGAGATGTCACGGCGCAGCTCGATGCTCGGGACCAGGCGTCCGTCGGGGTACCCGAGGAAGGTGACGTCGGTCACGCCCACCTCGGCCGCCGCCGCCCGCTGCTCGTCGCGGCGGATGACGGCCATCTCGGAGCGCGAGATGGTGCGGTCGGAGCCGCCGGCGTCGCCGTCGGTGACGATGCAGTAGGCGACACCGATCCCCGCCTTCACCCACGTCGCCACCGAGCCGGCCACGCCGAAGTCGACGTCGTCAGGATGGGCCGTCACCACCAGGATGCGCTCCACACCGGACGGGTCGTCGAGCGGGAGCGTCGTGCCGGACGGGGCGGGGTCGGCCATGGGGGCGAGCCTACCGGTCGCCTTCCGAGGCCCCGTCGGCCGCACCGAGGCCGGCGGCGGCCAGCGTGTCGAGGGCACCGGCGACTGCCGTCGTGGCCCGGGTACCGAAACTCTCCCATCCCCCGGGGTCCGTGCCGAGCCCGTCGGCCTCGTCCCAGAGCGCGTCCTCGAGTACCGACAGCTCGGCCCGGACGGTGGTGAGGGCGCCGGCGTCACTGCCGACGGCGTCGCGCAGTGCCGCGAAGCGCGTCCACACCCGCGCGTCACCGACGGTCGCCGGCAGCGGCGGGCTCGACGACGCCGTCGATGCCGTCGATGCCGCGGGAACGGGGACCGGGACGTAGACGGACACGCACGGACTGCCGAGGGCCACCCAGGCGCGGGCCGGGCGCTCGGGGTCGGTGGGGAGCAGGGCCACCATCGACGCGTTGGTGACGGCGGTCTCACCGGCATGGAGGCAGAGGGTCCAGCCGGTCGCCGTCGGCCGCCACCGACCGAGGGGCCGGTGGCGCCCCCGTCGGCTCCGGCGGACCGCCCGGACGACCCCACGGGCCCGTGCCGTGATCACGCAGCGCGGCGACCGCCGCGCCCGGGTCGCAGACGGCGACACCCGACGTCGACGGGCCCGAGGCGCCGTCCACGAAAGCGCGACCGGCGGCCAGGCGGACGTCGGCGAAGGCGGTGGGGAGGGCGCGATGGCGCCAGCTGTCGACGTCGGCGTCGGGAGGGACGTCGGCCGAGGCGCGGGTCCAGTCGCGGCGAGGGTCAAGCGGTTGGAGAGCGCGGCGCCGCCGACCACCGGGCGCGCCGCCCAGGAGCGTCCCGACGTCTCGAGGATCCAGGCCGAGGTGGGGTCGGCGAGGAGGAAGGACGACCAGTAGGACAACCGGTGGACCTGGTCGCCCACCCCGCCCTGGCCGTGGGCGTCGAGCAGGGTCGTCATGACCTCGAGCGCCTCCTCGGCCGTGCGTCCCGCGTTCGAGGCCGAGGCGGACGAGGTCCATGCCGATCAGTGCCGGGGGCGCCTCCCGGGGATCGTAGGCGGTGAAGACCATCTCGTTGCCGATGGCGACGCGGTGCTCGTTCATCCCGTGCTCGGCGCCCCACAGCCAGGTAGGGCGGGAGAGCAGGGTGGACGGAGCCGCCGGTGTCGGGGATGTCGAGGTACTGCGTGCGCACGACCGCCCCGGGACCGCGTCCGGGCGAGGACTGGACGATCTGGGGCTCCGACCGGGGGCGGTCCGAGTTCTTGGCGAAGAGGGTGACGCCGTCGCCGAGGAGGCAGAGGGTGTCACACACCGACGATCAGGCAGCGCCCTCGTCGGCCTGCCAGCCCGAGAGGTCGGCCAGCCGGGGGTCGTTCGAGAAGATCTCCTCGATGGGGGCCACGAGGCCGAGGCGCTTCTGGATGCGCTCGACGTCGAGGATCTGGTCCCAGAGGACGAGGGTGGCGACGACGCCCTTGCCCCCGGCCCGCGCCGTGCGCCCCGAGCGGTGGAGGTAGGCCTTGTGGTCCTCGGGCGGGTCGTAGTGGACGACGACGTCGACGTCCTCGATGTCGAGGCCACGGGCGGCGACGTCGGTAGCGACGAGAACGGGGAGCTTGGCCGAGGTGAAATCGAGGAGAGCCTTCTCTCGGCTCGACTGGCGGAGGTCGCCGTGGATGGCGGCGGCCCGGACGTGCTCGCGCTGGAGCTGCTCGACGAGGCGGTCGGCGCCGCGCTTGGTGCGGACGAAGACGAGGACCTTCGACGCCCCCCGGCAGATGGAGGCGGCCACCTTGACCTTGTCCATCTGATGGACCTGGAGGAAGCGGTGCTCCATGGAGTCGACGGTGGGACGGGCCGAGGCCACCTCGTGGCGGACGGGGTCGGTGAGGTGACGACGGACGAGGCGGTCGACGTCACCGTCGAGGGTGGCCGAGAAGAGCATCGTCTGGTGCCGGTTCTCGATCCGGCGCAGGACCCAGTCGACCTGGGGGAGAAAGCCCATGTCGGCCATCCGGTCGGCCTCGTCGAGAACGGCCACTTCGATGTCGGCCACCGAGACCTCGCCGCGGTCGGAGAGGTCGATGAGGCGTCCCGGGGTGGCGATGACGACGTCGACGCCCTTGTTGAGCTTCTTGATCTGGCGCTCGATGTCGGCCCCGCCGTAGAGGACGACGGCGCGCCGTCCCATGGACTGCGCCAGGGGCTCGAGGACCTCGGCCACCTGGATGGCCAGCTCGCGGGTGGGAACGAGGACGAGGCCCCGGGGCCGACGCGGCGCCGGGGTGCCCAGGCGCATGAGGAGGGGGAGCCCGAAGGCCAGTGTCTTGCCCGAACCCGTCTTGGCCTTGCCGCAGACGTCACGGCCGGCGATGGCGTCGGGGATGGTGATGGCCTGGACGGGGAAGGGGGCCTTGATGCCCTGGGAGGAGAGGACGGCCACCAGTTCGGGGGCCACCCCCAGCTCCTCGAAGGTGGTGGCCAGAACCGGTTCAGGCTCGGAGGAGTCCTCCTCCTCGGAGGGACGTTCGATCGTGGTCGTCATCGTTCTCACTCGCTCTTCGTGTCCGACGGCCGCCCATCGACCGCAGGGTGCGGGTCCGCCTCGGGTGGCTCCGAAAGCGCCCGCTCGGGGAGCGGGAACGAAGAGAACAGGTGAGGAAGACCCCGGTGCCGCAACCATGCTGCAGGCACGCGCCACCAGTGTAGTTCGGCCCACCGCCGAGCGGGGTCTTTTCGGCGGCAATGTGCCATCGTGGGGCCGAAAACAGCCACCGGGGAGGACAGCATGACCACGATCGACGCCGGGGACAAGGCGCCTGCTTTCAGTCTGCCCGACCAGGACGGGACCAAGGTCTCGTTGAAGGATTTCGCCGGTCGCCCGGTGGTCGTCTACTTCTACCCGGCCGACGACACGCCCGGCTGCACGAAGGAGGCGTGCCAGTTCAACGACAACCTGCGGGCCTTCGCCCGGGCCGACGTGGCCGTGATCGGGATCTCTCCCGACGGAGCCGAGAAGCACGTGAAGTTCAGGACGAAGTACGGACTCAAGTTCCCCCTCTTGTCGGACCCGGGGCACACGGTGATGGAGAAGTACGGCGCCTGGGGCGAGAAGACCCTCTACGGGAAGAAGACGGTGGGCGTGATCCGGTCGACCTTCCTCGTCGGCCCCGACGGGAAGATCGCCCGGGCGTGGCACCACGTCCGCGCCGACGGCCACGCCGAGAAGGTGTTGGCCGAGGTGACGGGCTAGACGAGGGCTCCGGTCCCGTGCCTCACGTCTGACGGTCCCTCACGTCTGATGCCGCGGACACCACCACGACGTCCGGCCGCCGACCGTCGACCGCATGAGGGCGGCACCGTCGCGCGGGCAGCGGCCGCCGCGCTGGCGGGCGGGCATGAGATCACCGAGGTGCGAGCCGCCCCGGGCCGAGAGCTCGTCGAGGGTGACGCGCAGATGGCGGTGGAGTCGACGGATCTCCGCCGGCGTCAGTGAGCCGGCCCGTCGGTGCGGTGCGAGAGAGGCGCGCCAGAGGATCTCGTCGGCCAGGAGGTTGCCCACACCGGCCAGGCGGGACTGGTCCATCAGCCGCGCCTTCAGAGGCGCCGCGCTCCCCTCCAGCGCGTGACGGAGCTCGGCTGCGGTGAGGGTCAGGGCGTCGGGACCGAGAGCCGCGTCGTCGGGGTCGAGGGCGACGCCGCCGAGAAGGCGGGGGTCGTGGACGACGAGGGAACCGCCGTCGGTGAAGGCGACGGAGAAGCGGATCCAACGCCGCTCGGTGCGACGACTGGAGTAGACGAGCTCGTCGACAGCGGCGTGGCCGTCGACGAGAAGGGAGCCGGTCATCCCGAAGCGGATGCCGAGACGGTGATCGGTCGACGCCGGTGTCCCGGCCAGACCGAGGACGAGGAGCTTGCCGATCCGACGGGCATCGGTGAACGACGCCCCGGTGAGGACGTGGCGGAGCCGTCGGGGGGAGCTCTCACCGCGCACGAAACGGGGGTCGGGCACCGTCACCGACGCGATCGATCGGTGCAGAGCACCCTCGGCCAGGCGACGATAAGCCTCGACCTCGGGCAATTCGGGCACGGAGCACGACGCTACTGTGGGCGCCATGCCCCCCGAGAAGCCGCATTGGGCCGACCTGTACAAAGAGGTCGTGACGTCCGGACTGTGTACCGGGTGCGCCGCATGCATCATCGTCTGCCCCCATGACGTCCTGCACTACAACGACGCCGACGGGATCTACCGGCCCTGGAAGGTGGAGGAGGACGGCGGCCCGACCGACTGCACCCACGGGGTGAAGGGCTGCACCATGTGCACGCGGGCGTGCCCCCGGTTCCGGACGTGGGAGACGGAGATCGACACGTTCATGTTCGGGCGCGAGCGAGAGGTCGACGAGGTGGCGGGGATCGCCGGCGACATCCTCCTCGTGCACGCCACGGACCCCGACGTGCGTGACAACGGACAGGACGGCGGTCTGGTCTCGGCCATCTTGATCTGGGCCCTCGAGCACGAGGTCATCGACGCCGCCCTCGTCTCCGCCCTCGAGGGCGACGGAACCTCGTGGAAAGCGGTGCCGGCGGTGGCCCGGACGCGCGACGAGGTGCTCGCCACCGCCGGATCGCGCTACACGTACTCGGCCAACCCGCTGGCCTACGCCGAGGCCGTCGAGGGCGGAGCCGAGAAGATCGCCCTGGTGGGGATGAGCTGCCAGGCGTCGATCCCGTCGGTGATGTCGGCCCGCAAGGCGGGGAAGGTGGCGCGGCGGCTGGCGCTGTCGATCGGGCTGCTGTGCTCGAAGACGTTCGACGACGCCATCTTCGAGGACCTCTTCGAGGCCAAGTACGGACTGAAGCGCGAGACGATCAAGAAGATCAACATCAAGGGCGTCTTCCAGATCTGGACCCGCGACGGCGAGTACCACGAGGTGTCGTTGAAGGAGGGGCACGCCTGGACGCGCGAGGGGTGCAAGGCGTGCCCCGACTTCGCCGCCGAGCACGCCGACATCTCCACCGGCGGGATCGGGGCCTTCTCCGACTGGACGCTCACCATCGTCCGCACCGACCAGGGCCGGGAGATCATGGCCGGGATGATCGCCGACGGCGTGGTCGAGACGAGGCCGGGCGACGACGACCCGGGCGCCATCGAGCTGTTGCACAAGCTGGCGCGCGTGAGCCGGCGGCGGTGGCCGGCCACGGCCGTCGACGCGCCGCGCCGGTTGCCGGCCCCCGCCTGACGAACAGGGACCGGGACCGTCTGGCCGCGCTGACCGGGATTCCGCCAAGGCGCGGGCCCGGGCGAAGACGGCGTCGAGCATCGGCTCGGTCAGCTTCCTGGTGTTGGTATTCTGCCGGCTCGGATGAAACGAGCACAGCACGACACGGCCGTCGGGAACCACCGCCTCGACGCCGTGGCCGAACCGGGGCCGGGGTCGTAGTCCGAGCTCGGTCGTCATCACCTTGAAGGCGAACTCCCCGAGGACGAGGACGACCCTCACGGCCCTCAGCAGGGCCAGCTCGCGTCGGAGGAAGGGGGCACAGGTGATCCGCTCCCGAGTGGTCGGCATGTTCTCCGGCGGCGCGCAACGGACGGCGGAGCAGACGTAGGCGTCGGACAGCTCGAGACCGTCGTCGATCGAGTCGCTCGTCGGCTGATTGGCCAGTCCGGCCCGGTACATGGCGGCGAAGAGCCAGTCGCCCGAGCTGTCGCCGGTAAAGACCCGGCCCGTCCGGTTGGCGCCGTGGGCCCCCGGCGCCAGTCCCACGACGGCGATGCGGGCCGACGGATCGCCGAACCCGGGGACGGGGCGGCCCCAGTACTCCTGGTCGGCATACGCCTTCCGCCGCTCGCGGGCCACCTGCTCACGCCAGGCCACCAGACGCGGACAGAGGCGGCAGGCCACGATCTCGGCCGACAGGGCGGCCAGTTCCCCGGAGCTGTCGTCGGCCTCCGGTCCGGCAGGAGGCGACGGGGGGTGCACGGCCGACAGCGTACGATGACCCGGCGTGCCCGCTCGACGTCGTCCGCCCCCGGCCGTTGCCCTCCTCGTCCGTCACGGGCGCACCCCCACGACCGGGACGATCCTCCCCGGGCGGGCGCCCGGTCTGCACCTGTCGGACGAGGGCCGGGCCCAGGCCCAAGCGGCCGCCGAGCGGATCGCGGCGATGACCACGCCGCCCGTCGCCGTCTACGCGTCACCCCTCGAGCGGGCGGTGGAGACGGCCAAGCCGATCGCCTCGAAGCTCGGGGTGCGGGTGCGGGTCGAGAAGGGTCTGCTCGAGTGCGACTTCGGCGACTGGACGGGGAAGAGCCTGCGCCTCCTGGCCCGCCGGCGCGAATGGAGGACGGTGCAGCTGCTCCCCGGCTCGTTCCGCTTCCCCGGAGGGGAATCGTTCGCCGAGATGCAGATGCGGATGGTGGACGCCCTCGATCGGCTGGGCGAACGCCATCGGGGAGCGGCGTTCGTGGCCGTGTCCCACGCCGACCCCATCAAGGCGGCGGTGGCGGCCACCGCCGGCGTGCCCCTGGACCTGTTCCAGCGGCTGGTGGTGGCGCCGTGCTCGGTGACCGCCCTCGTCCGTGACGAGAATGCCAACCACGTGCTGTGCGTGAACACGACGTCGCTCGGGGAGCTGGCCATCTCATGAGGACACCGGCCGCATGAGGACACCGGCATGAGCCCCGCTCTCGACCTCGGTGACCTCGACCTCTTCACGGTCGGGACCGAAGGCCCCACCGGCCGGCGCGTCTTTCTCCTGCAGTGCCGCAGCGGGACCACCATCCTCACCTTGAAGGTGGAGAAGCAGCAGGTGTCGGTGCTGGCCGAGTACCTGGGACGGCTGCTCTCCGATCTCGAACGCCCCGGCGAGCTCCCCGACCAGCTCGACCTGGTGGAACCGTCGGAGCCCCACTGGGTCGTCGGCACCCTCGGAGTGAGCTACGACGACGACATGGACCGGATCGTCCTCGTGGCCGAGGAGCTCGTGGCCGAGGACGAAGAGGGGGACGTGGCGCGCTTCACCGTCACCCGCGAGCAGGCGGCCGCCTTCGCCATGCGGGCCACGCTGCTGGTGGAGGCGGGGCGACCCCCCTGCCCGTTGTGCGGTCTGCCGCTCGACCCGACTGGACACCAGTGCCCCAGGACGAACGGCCACCGGCCACCGACGTCGTGACCCTCCTCGGCGAGGGCGAGATCGAGGTCGTCGGCCGGATGCCGTGGAGCTCCAACCAGACCTTCCTCGTCACCTGCACCGCGGGGGAGGCCGAGACCGGAGCCGTCTACAAGCCCGAGCGCGGCGAGCGCCATTTGTGGGATTTCCCCGGGGGGATCTTCCAACGCGAGATCGCCGCCTACGAGCTGTCGCGGGCACTCGGGTGGGACCTCGTCCCCGAGACGATCGCCCGGGCCGACGCCCCGTTCGGCGAGGGATCGCTCCAGCGTTTCGTCGACGCCGATTTCTCACAGCACCACTTCACCCTGGTCGAGGACGAGCGCCATCACGAGCGCCTGCGGACCATCTGCGCCTTCGACGTCGTCGCCAACAACGCCGACCGCAAGAGCGGCCACTGCATCCTCGGTGAGGACGACACCATCTGGGCCATCGATCACGGGTTGTGCTTCCACCGCGAGCCCAAGCTGCGCACCGTCATCTGGGAGTTCGCCGGCGAGGAGCTCCCCGACGCCCTCGTCGACGATCTCACCGCCCTCGACGACGCCCTGCCCGGGGCGTTGGCCCACCTGTTGACGCCGGCCGAGGTCGAGGCCGTGCGCCGGCGGGCGCGACGCCTCGTCAAGAACGGGCGCTTCCCGGTCCCCGACCCCGACTCCTACTGCTATCCCTGGCCGCTCGTCTGACGGTCGGGGACCGACGGACGCGACCGACGGTCTCATCGAGGGGGGACGAACAGCTCCTCGAGACGGCCGCCGCCGGCGACGACCTCGGTCCAGGCGGCGGCGTCGAGGGCCACGAGCGCCAACGCGGCGGTGGGGAACCCGGCCTCGAGACGCGCCCGTCCGGCGGTGTCATCGGTCGAGACGAGAAGCAGGGCGAGATCGTGGAACGTGGGGTTGTGACCCACGACCATGACGGCGCCGACCTCGTCGGGGACGAGGCGCAGCCGGGCGACGACGTCATCGGCGTCGGCGCCGTAGAGGGCGCGTTCGATCTCGAGGGGGACACCGGCGGGAAGCCCACCGTGGGCGACCTCCGCCGTCCGGCGGGCACGCGCGGCCGACGAGGAGAGCACGAGATCGGGTGTCGGAGCGCCGGCGGCGACCTGCTCGCTGAGGTAGGCGGCGACGTCGGCACTCTGGCGGCGACCCCGACCGGTGAGGGGCCGGCTGTGGTCGTCGCCGTCGGGTCCCTTCGACGCCGCCTTGGCGTGGCGCAGGATCCAGAGGTACTTCACCGTCGGCGGCCGGGTCGGCGGCGGGCGACGCTGATCAGGCGCGCGCCTTGAGGGCCTCGATCAACTTCGGCATGACCTTGTGGACGTCCCCGACCACACCGAGATCGGCCACCGAGAAGATGGGGGCGTCGCGGTCCTTGTTGATGGCGACGATGTTCTTCGAACCCTTCATCCCCACCAGGTGTTGGGTGGCTCCGGAGATGCCACAGGCGATGTAGAGGGTCGGCTTCACCGTCTTGCCTGTCTGGCCCACCTGGTGCGAGTAGGGGACCCAGCCGGCGTCGACGATGGCGCGGCTGGCCCCGGCGGCGCCGTGCAGGAGCTTGGCCAGCTCCTCGACCATGGCGTAGTTCTCGGCCGACCCGAGGCCCCGACCGCCCGACACCACGACCTCGGCCTCGTCGAGCTTGGGGCCGGTGCGCTCTTCGACATGGCGGGCCTTCACGACGGCCGTGTTGGAGGTCCCGAGATCGGGGACCGGCGCCGCCACCACCTGGGCGGCGGCCCCGCCGGCCGACTCGGCCGTGAACGATTTGGCCCGGACCACGAAGATCCAGGGGCGCTCGCCGGTGAAGCGGGCCGTGGCCACCTGGGCCCCGCCGAAGAGGCCGTGCTGGGAGAGGACCTCGTCGCCCTCGACCGTGAGCCCGACCACGTTGGTGATCACTGGGCTGTCGATCCTGGCCGACAACCGACCGGCGATGTCGCGCCCGTCGTAGCTGGCGGGGATGAGGATCACGTCCGGTCGGTCACCGCTGGCGATGAGAGCGGCGATGGCGCCGGCGACGGGGACGCCGGGGAGCGCGTCGGAGAGGTCGCCGGCGTCGTAGACCGTGGAGGCACCGAAGTCACCGAGCGTTCCGGCCACCGAACCGGCGCCGCCGCCCCATGTCACGGCGGACACGGTCGACCCCATGGACCGCGCCTCGGTGAGCAGTTCGAGGGTGGTGCTGGTCGGAGATCCGTCAACCACTTCGGCGAGGACCCAGATCTTGTCGATCGACATCGTGTGTGTGCTCCTGAGAGTCGTTGTGGTCCGGGGACGGGGGTGTCCGGTGACCGGAGTCGGGTGATGCGGTGTCCGGTGATCAGATGAGCTTGAGCTGCTCCAGGAACCGGATGATGCTCTCGAAACCGTCGCCCTCGTCCTCGACGATCTCCCCCGCCTTGCGCTCGTCGGCGGCCGAGACGTCGGTGACCTGCTGGCGCGATCCGGGCGCACCCACCTGGGACGCATCGAGGCCGAGGTCGGCCACCGTCAGTTGCTCGAGGGGCTTCGACTTGGCCGCCATGATGCCCTTGAAGGACGGGTAGCGGGGCTCGACCACGCCGGCGGTGACGGTGACCACTGCCGGGAGCGGGCACTCCACCTCGTCGTAGCCCGCTTCGGTCTGGCGGTCGACCATGACCTTGCCGTCGCCCACCGACACCTTCTTGGCGAAGGTGATCGAGGGCAGGCCGAGCAGCTCGGCCAACTGGACCGGGAACGTGCCCGTGTACCCGTCGGTCGATTCGGTGGCGGCGATGATGAGGTCGGGTTCGGCCCGGGCGACGGCCTTGGCCAGGACCTTCGCCGTCGACAGGGCATCGGAGCCCTGCAGGGCGTCGTCACTGACCAAGATGGCCCGGTCGGCTCCCATGGCCAGAGCCGTGCGCAGGCCCGACGTCTCGCCGTTGGGGGCCATCGACACCAGGGTGACCACGTCGCCGCCGGCCTGGTCGGCCAATTGGAGGCCCATCTCGACGCCGTAGGCGTCGGAGTCGTCGAGGATCAGCTTGCCCTTGCGGACGAGGGTCCGGGTCTCGGGGTCGAGCTCCTGCGGTGCGGCCGGATCGGGGATCTGCTTGACACAGACGACGACGTTCATGGCCGCGATTGTCCCCGAGGATGGGCGCGTCGGACCAATCCGGTCCCCACCCAGGCGCGACGGGGCGCCGGGATCATGGCGGAGGTCACCCTCGTCCGAGGGCGGTCAGGGTGTCGGCGACCCGGTCCGTGATCACGACGTCCACGCCGGCGACGGCCACGGCGGCGACGTCCTCGGGCTCGTTCACCGTCCACGTGCCGACGCCCAGACCGAGACCGTGGACCAGGTCCACGAGAGCAGGGTTCACCTGGGCGTGGAACGGGTGGAGGGCCACGCACCCGATCGCCGCCGCCCGCTCGGCCGCCTCGACGGCGTCGAGCGCAGGATGGACGAGAAGCCCGGTGGCGAGCCGGGGGTCGTCGCTGTGGACGGCGACCAGGGTGGCGGGCCAGAACGACGAGACGATGACACGTCCCGGGCCCCGCCCGGGCGTGGCCGAGAACGCCGCCAGGGTCCGTACCACCTCGGCGGCGACGGTCTCGGTGGGGTCGAAACCGTCCTCCACGGGGGCGTTCTTCACCTCGACGTTGACCGCCGCCCCGGCACAGGTCTCGAGGGCCTCGTCGAGCCCGGGGACCCAGGGGGGGAGCTCGCCCGCCCGCAGGGCGTGGATCGCCCCCGTGCCATCGATCTCGGCGTCGTGATGGACCACCAGCCGCCCGTCGGCCGTGCGGCGGACGTCGAGCTCGACACCGTCGGCTCCCAGGCCCAGGGCGGCGGCGAACGCCTCCAGGGTGTTCTCCCGCCAGGGGCCGCTCCCCCCGCGGTGGGCCAGGACCGTGACGGGCCCGTCGACGCGACGGCGGGGCCAGGGCACTACCTCCTCGACCATGTCGCGCCCCTTTCCTACCCTTTCATTGGTTTTCCGTCCCTATGACGTTTGCAGCGTCGGGAGCTTGGGACTAGTTTCACTAACGGTCAATTCACGGGAACACCCCACCCCTGTGGCCCCTCATGTGAACTGAGTCACAAGTTCTGCACCCCCCCGCGGGAGCACGGCATCCGGAGGAAGAGCATGGCACTCATGTGGAACCGGTCGGTCGATTGGGACGCCGACGACTGGCGCAATCTGGCCTCGTGTCGGCATACCGAGCCCGATCTCTTCTTCCCCGTCGGCACCACGGGCCCGGCCATCGAGCAGATCGAGGCGGCCAAGCGTGTCTGCCAGGCCTGCGAGGCGAACGAGCCGTGCCTCGAGTTCGCCCTGGCCACCAACCAGGAGTCCGGGATCTGGGGTGGGACCTCCGAGGAGGAGCGGCGCAAGCTCCGAAAGGCCTGGTTGGCGGCACGCCGCCGCGCCAGCTGACGCACCGCCGGCGGCGTCCGCCGCCGCAACGCCAGGTCGCCACGCTCAAGACGACCGTCCTGACGACCGACATTGACGCCGGTGAACCTCGATGAGGGCCTGCTGCGCGGAGCCGATGTTCTCGTCGTCGACGACGAGCCGGCGAACGTCGCCCTCGTCCAGTCCATCCTGGAGCGCAACGGCTTCACCAGGATCCGCAGCACGACGGACCCGCGGCTGTTCCGGACCATGTTCGACGACAAGCGGCCCGACATCGTCCTGCTGGACCTGCACATGCCCCATGTGGGCGGGCTCGAGCTCGTCCGTGAGGTGTGCGGCCTCCTCGGACCCGACGAGTACCTGCCCGTCCTCGTCCTCTCGGCGGACGTCACCGCCAAGGCCCGCCGTGACGCCCTCGGGGCGGGGGCGACCGACTTCCTGACCAAGCCCTTCGATACGACCGAGGTCGGGTTGCGGGTGCTCAACCACCTCGAGACCCGGCGCATCCACCTGCGCCTCGACGGGCAGCGGCGCGAGCTCGACGAACTCATCCTCCAGAGGACGGCCGAGTTGGAGATTTCGCACCTCGAGTCGCTCAAGCGACTCCACAACGAGTTCAGGGACGAGACGAGCGAGCACACCGAACGGGTGGGGATGATGGCGGCGATGCTCGGACGCGCCGCCGGCGTGACCGACGAACTGGCCGATCTCATCGCCCGGGCGGCGCCGCTGCACGACCTGGGCAAGGTCGGTGTCCCCGACTCCGTCCTGCTCAAACCGGGCAAGCTCAGTGCCGAGGAATTCGACCTCGTCCGCACGCACACCACCATCGGGGCCCGGATCATCGGGGAGACGACGTCGGAGGTACTCGGCCTCGCCCGGGTCATCGCCGAGACCCATCACGAACGATGGAACGGCGAGGGCTACCCCGCCGGGCTGAAGGGCGAGGCCATTCCCCTCCCCGGGCGGGTGGTCGCCGTCTGCGACGTCTTCGACGCCCTCACGCACGAACGGCCCTACAAGGCGGCCTGGAGCGTCGAGGAGGCCGTTCAGGAGCTGGTGGCCGAGCGGGGCCGGTTCTTCGATCCCGACCTGGTCGATCTGTTCGTGGACACGGTCCTTCCCATTCTCCCCGGCTGAGTGCGAAGACCTCACAACAGCGGCTCAAGCCTGGGGCGCCGGACGACGAAGGTGTAAGGGTGACTGTCGTGACCATGACGGAGGACGAGCGCACCGTGCTCGTCGCCGAGGACGACCAGGCCAGCCGCACCGCCACCCGGCTGTTCCTCCAGCGCGTCGGCTACCACGTGGGCGAGGCCGTCGACGGGCCGTCCACGCTGCGTGAGGCCAGCCTGGGGCAGTACGACCTGGTCCTGCTGGACCTGGGCCTGCCCGGGATCGACGGGGACGAGGTCCTCTCACGACTGCGCCGGGACGGCGCCCTGCCTGTGATCGTGTTGACGGGCCGGTCCGAGGAATCCGAGCGCATCCGGGTCCTCGATCTCGGCGCCGACGACTACGTGGTGAAGCCGTGCTCGCTGCCCGAGCTCGAAGCCCGTATCCGCGCCGTGCTGCGCCGGGGGCATCCGGCCCACGCCGCCAACAAGGTCGAGCACGACGGACTCGTCATCGACCGGGCCGCACACCGCGTCGAGGTCGACGGACGGTCGGTGGACCTGACCCCGAAGGAATTCGACCTCCTGGCCTTTCTGGCCACCGCGTCCGAGCAGGTCTTCAGCCGCGAGGAGCTCCTCGAACACGTGTGGGGATCGACCCAGGAGTGGCAGGACCCGGCCACGGTGACCGAGCACATCCGGCGGCTTCGCCTCAAGCTCGAGCCCGACCCGGCCCAGCCCCGCTGGCTCCACACCGTGCGCGGGATCGGCTACCGGTTCTCAGGGACCGACGAAGCCTGAACCACCGCGGCGCCACATTGGGTGTGGCGCCACATCCCGACGCGTCGGGCGCCGGTCATCGCCACGCCGGATCGGCGTCGAGGACGGGGGCGGGAATATCCAGCGTCACCAGGGTGCCCTCCCGACTCTCCATCACGATCGTCCCTTCGAGCTGCGTGGTCACGAGGTCCCGCACGATCGAGAGACCGAGGCTCGTCGTCGCCTCGATGTCGAAACCCTCGGGAAGCCCGACGCCGTCGTCGCGCACCTGCAGAGTGAGACGCCGTCCGTCGTTGGCGAGGACGAGATCGACACGTCCCGACGGCTCGGGGGCGCTGCCGTCGCCGGGCCCGTCGACGCCGTTGGGGGGAAAGGCATGCTCCACGGCGTTCTGGAGCAGTTCGGCCAGGACCACGGCAAGCGGCGTGGCGACATCGGCGCCCACCTCCCCGATGTCCCCCGTCACCCGGATGTCGACGCTGGCACCCGACACGGCCGAGTCCTCCGCCATCCGCACCAACGATCCCACGATCTCGTCGAAGGGCACCTCGTCGCCCGGTTCGCGCGACAGGATCTCGTGGACGACGGCGATGGAGCGGACGCGCCGTTCCGCTTCGCGTAACGCCTCCTGTCCCTGACCCGGTGCGAGACGCCGGGCCTGCAGGCGCAGCAGCGACGAGATCGTCTGCAGGTTGTTCTTCACCCGGTGGTGCACCTCGCGGATGGCGGCGTCCTTCGACAGCAGAAGACGGTCGAGGCGCCGGAGGTCGGTGACGTCGCGCAAGAGCACCATGGCCCCGGTGACGGTCCCGGCCACGAGGAGAGGGGTGCAGTGCACGAGCACGATGACATCGGGTCGGCGCTCCACCTCCTCGATGACGGGACAGCCCGCCGCCAGGGCCCGGTCGACGGCCGTCTCCTCCACACCCAGGTCGGGCAGCCGGCGACTCTCGACGGCATCGGTCACACCCATGCGGTGCAGCGCGCTCATGGCGTTGGGCGACGAGTAGACGATCCGGCCCTCGGTGTCGACGAGGATGAGGCCGTCGCCCACCCGCGGTGCGTCCTCGGTCGTGACGTCTTCGCCGGCGAAGGGATAGTCGCCGGCCGCCACCATGGCGGCCAGGCGCTGGTAGAGGTCGCGGTAGACCCGCTCGAGACGGTAGGATCGGCGCCGGTCCTCGAGCGGACCGATCCGCACCATGACGGCGGCGGCGCCGCCGCCGAGCGGGACGGGGACACATTCGAATTGGGCCGTGTCGGGAACGGCGGGGACCTCGCCCGTGTCCGACGAGTCCCCGTGGACGGGCCACGACAGCAGGGGCTCGGGCAGAGGAGTGGGAGCCGGCACGTTGGCCACTCCCGAGACCACTTTTCCGGTGCGTACCGCTTCGGCCGCCACCTGCCAGTCGTCGGCCGCCACCACCTGCCCGACGAGGTCGACGCGCAGCAGCGTCACGCTCGTGGTCGGGCGGATCTGACCGAGAACGAGGAGGCTCTCACCGTCGGACCCCTTGGCCGGCACCAGCAGAAGGAGGTCGGAGAACGACAGGTCGGACAGGACCCCCCACGACCCGAGCAACCGCTGCAGATGATCGAAGTCGGCCTCGTCGAGATCGGTGAACGAGGCGGCGAGCTCGGCCGGCGTCATCACCGGAGCGCCACCCCCGCATCGGACGGCACGTCGACGGGCCGCCGTGCGCGGAAGGCCCGGAGGGTGTCGACGTCCAGCGCGGCCAGGAGACCGGCGAGGTCGGCCGACCTGTCGGCCACGTCGGCCAGGCCGTGGGCGTCGGAGGCGGTGGTGAGCGGCACCCCGTGCCGGACGAACCGCTCCAACAGCGGCCGCGACGGATACGCCTCGGCGGCCGGCTTGCGCCAGCCGGCCGACGAGAGCTCGGCGGCCATCCCCGACGACACGGCGGCCTCGACGAGCCGGTCCCAGCACTCCTCGGGTGCGTCGGGACGGTGGCCGGCGACCTTCACGAGATCGGGGTGGGCGAGGACGTCACAGGTCCCCGATGCGGCCAGCTCCTCGACGGCGGTCACGTAGTCGGACCATGCGGCGTCGACCGACCGCGCCGGCCACTCGGCCATGGAGGCGGGGTCGGCGAGGTCGTCGAAGCGCCACGTGCCGATCCAGTGGACCGAGCCGAGCAGGACGTCGAAGGGATAGCCGGCGAGCAGGGCGGCGACGTCCTCCATCCGCCCACGGTAGTAGTCAACCTCGAGTCCGAGGACGACGGGGAGCCCGGCGTCCTTCGCCTCCTGCACACAGCCGACGTAGGCGTCGAGGTCAGCGTGGGCGTGGTCCTCCCAGTACGTCCGCATCGACGCGCGCAGGGCGGCATTCGGCTCGTCGTCCCAGAAGCCGCGCAACAGGCGGTCGGCCTGCCCGAAACGGAAGAGGTGCTCGGTCAGCGCGATCTCGGTGACGCCCTGGGCCTGGGCCCGTGCGCAGTAGGCGGCCACCTCGTCGAGAGTGGGGGCCGTGTCGCGTTGCCCGTGGGGCCACAGATGGAGGTGGTAGTCCAGCACGGCGGCGTTCGAGACGTCGGTCTCGGTCGGCGCTATGCGCCGGGGCCGTCGACGCCGGCGCCGGTGTCACCGGCCCGGCGGATGAGCGTGACCCCGTCGCGCACCGTGAGCTGCACGCACACCACCCGCCCGTCGGCGACGACGGCATCGTTGAAGGCGCGGATGGCCTGCGTGTCGGGTGACTGGTCGCCGTCGTTCACGACGTTCCCGCTCCACAGGGTGTTGTCGGCGACGATGAGGCCGCCGGGTGCCAGTTTGGGTAGGACGGCCTCGTAGTAGGCCAGGTAGCTGCCCTTGTCGGCGTCGATGAAGACGAAATCGAAAGGGCCGGGGAGGGAGTGCACGGTGTCGATGGCCGGTCCTTCGATGACCTCGATGCGATCGGCGTAGGGGCTGGCGGCGATGTGTCGACGGGCGGCCGCGGCGTGGACGGGGCTGAGCTCGCAGGTGATGATCCGCCCACCGGGCGCCAGCCCCGACGCCATGGCCAGGGACGAGTACCCGCTGAAGGTCCCGATCTCGAGCACCAGGCGGGGACGGCGGGCGAACACCAGCATCTCGAGGAAACGACCTTCGAGAGTTCCCACCATCATCCCCGGGAAATCCAGCGTGTCGCGGGTCTCGTTGTCCACCGCCACCAGGTGAGGGGGCGGTGGGGTCGTGTGGCTTTCGGCGTACGTCTCCAGGGTGGGATCGACGATGTCGGTCATTGGGCTCACACCTCCGACCGCATCGTAGGCGGCGGAGGGCGGTCTCCCGCAGCGTGGCCGAACCGGCCGGCACCGGTGGCCGGACCGTGATGGGGACGGCCCTGTCGACGTCGGCGTTAGTGGCGGCTCCCGATCACGAGGCCACGGCCGGACGCGTCATCTTCAGGACCTCGTTGAGTGAGTTCATGTACTCATGGTGCGACACCTCGCTCCCGTCACGGGCGGCGACGGCGTAGGCCGCGTGCAGCCGGTGACGGGCGGCGGCGACCTGATCGGTGGGCATGCCGCTCTCGGCCCGGTCGAGGTCGTTCAGGAGCATCTCGAGGCCCAGGGCGTCGAGGTGGGGGAAGTGCTTCACCAGCCGTTCGAGGTGGGCCGCCACTTCGTCTGCGGCGGACGTCGTGTCGGCGTCACCCGACAGGACGGCGAGATGACGCTGCCACCGGTCCTCGTGAGCGACCACGAGCAGAGCGCCCACGAGACCGAAGCGTTGGACGACCGCATCGCGCGCCTCAGGGGCGGTGTCCGGTGAACCGAGGAGGGCCAGGGCCACGGCCGGATCGGCCAGGAGGCTGTCGGCACAGACCCCGTCGGCCTCGGCATCCTCGTGGGACAGGGCCCGGGCGAGCAGCAACGAGGCCCGGTGGCGGCGGTCGGGCCCCGCCGGGGCCGATGAGCCGCTACCGAGAGGGAGGACATGACCGTGGTGCGCCGCCCACCTCCCGATGTGGGCGCGGTGCATGGTCGTCGCCGTGCACGGATGCCCGGCGCGACAAAAGAGATCGTCCTCGGAGACGTGGTTGGCGCACGGCCGTCCGGTGGTCGTGAAAGCGAACCCGCAAGTCCTCATGGCGACGTGTTTTTCGTTCCTGATCATTGACTGCTTTCTCACGTTTTCTTGTCGGCAATAGCGGTCATTTTCTTCAACCAAGGGAGCACAACCCGAACCCACCGGGCGTCACCAACGGTGTCATTGTGGAGACCGTGGCCCTCGTGACCGCAACGAGCGGTCGTTCGGCACACAGGTGGAACAACGGGTCACAACGGGTCACAACGGGCCACGCAGGGCGACTCGAAAAGAGTCCTGACCGACGCCGGCATCCGCATCGACATCAAGGAGCACCCCGACGCGCCGGACAGTTCCCTCAACCGCCGTGAAGAGAACGGTGGGCGCGCACGGGCGACCGGCCCGAGGCGGCCGAGGACGTCGTGGGCCCGCATCCTCGCCTTCGTTGCCCACCCGCCGCAGGGCCCGAATGGCGCCTGACCTGCGCAACGGACGCACAAATCGGGTGCTATCCACCCTTACGTCCCCGCACGCCGGTCAACCCACGGCACCGGGGAGCCGATGGAGACTCGATGATCACGGGGGCACGGTTCTAGATGGACCAGGAGAGTCTCGCCACGGTCATGCAGTCGCTGCCGGACGCCGTCGTGGTCATCGACCAGATAGGCGGCATCCTGTGGCACAACGATGCCGCCGAGCGCCTGTTCGGACCGACGACGGAGACGGTGGTGGGGACCAACGCTCTCGACCTCGTCCACGGTGAGGACAAGGAACTGGCCCGGGTCGCGCTCACGAGCATCCAGGGCAAGACGGTGGGCACCCCTCTCGAGCTGCGGGTGCGTGCCGGTGAGAACTGGAAGCTCGTCGAGGTGATCGGCTCCAATCTCCTCGGGAACAGCTCGGTCGGCGGGTTGGTGCTGTGCATCCGAGACCTCACCGAACGACGGCGCTGGGAGGTCGTCAACAACGAGGTCGGTCGTTTCCGTACCCTCGTGCACAATGCGGCGAGCATCATCATGCTCGTGGAACCGACGGGCGAGATCCAATCGGTATCAGCCGCCATCACCCGACTGCTCGGCCACGACCAGGAGCTCGTCGAGGGCCGACCCCTCCACGACTTCGTCGTCGAACGCGACCACCGAGTGCTTTCGTCTGCCCTGACGCGCGCCCTCGATGCTCCGCCGTGGGGCACCGGCCCCACCACGGTGGAAGTCGAGATGGTGAGGCGCAACGGTCCGGGGTCGGTTCCCTTCGAGCTGAGCTTCGTGAACCTGGTCGACGACCCGACCGTCCGGGGACTGGTGGTATCGGGCCACGACATCAGCCAGTTGCGTGAAACGCAGGCAGCCCTCGACGGCGTCGGTTCACGTGATCCGCTCACCGACCTACCCAACCGTGATGCCCTGTGCCGCCGCCTCGAGCGCTGTCTCGACGACCCGAAGACGGCGGTGATCTTCCTCGACCTCGACGGCTTCAAGCACGTCAACGACGAGTTCGGACAGGACGTGGGCGACGAGTTGCTGCGCATGCTCGGCGATCGGCTCCAGCGCTCCGTACGGCGGGCCGACTTCGTCGCCCGCTACGGGGAGGACGAGTTCGTCGTCGTCGCCCGCACCGAGAACGACGGCGACTTGGAGAAGCTGTCGCAACGTCTGGTGCGCGCCATCGAGCACCCCACCGAGCTCTCCGTCGGCTCCATCTCGCTCAGCGCCAGCGTGGGCCTGGCCCATCCGTATCCGGACGACACGCCGGAGTCGATCCTGATCCGGGCGGACACGGCCATGTTCACGGCCAAGGTCCACGGCGACGGCCTCCCCCACGCGCTGACGACCTGACCGTCCCCGTTCACTCGCCCCACAGACCGGCGCCCAGCCGCATCAGCCCGGCGAAATCGTGGACGTCGGTGTCGAAGTAGGGGACGCTCACCAGTGTCTCCGCCGCCGTGGACAGTTCGGCCCGCTTCTCGGCTTCGCTCTGGGCCACCAGCCGGTAGTCCATGTAGTTCTGGCCCACCTCGGCCAGGACCCGTCGCACCTGCGCCGTGTCGGGCACCTCGATCTCGGGGGCGATGGCCTCGGAGATCTCCTCGGCCCCGTCGCGCAACCGTTCGGCCACGGCCGCCCCGTGGGTGTCGCGCAGATAGTCGGGCAGGACCTTGTTGAGGACGATCGCCCCCAGATGCAGCTTGCGCTCGGTGATGGCCTGGGCGAAATATTCGGCCTCGCGCAGCGGCACCGTCTCCAACGTCGAGACCACGATGAACGA
This sequence comes from uncultured Acidimicrobiaceae bacterium, assembly GCA_963848355.1. GTDB lineage: Bacteria > Actinomycetota > Acidimicrobiia > Acidimicrobiales > UBA8190 > CAWKDG01. The sequence goes on along the minus strand of CAWKDG010000012.1, from coordinate 1,819,926 downwards.
CGTCCGACGGTCGGCCAACAGCCGCTGGACGGCTCGGGCCCGTTCCACGAAACCGTCGTACATGGTCTGGAACAGGATGAAGAACTCGGCGATGTCGGCCAGGAACTGCGTTCCCAGGATGCGGTCGGCCACTTGGTAGAACGGCTTCGAGGCGAAGTTCACCAGCCGGGACCGGTAGGGGACGATCAACCACCGCAGCAACCGGCTGGAGAAGAAGTCGGCCATCCTCTCGGGGGCGTCGAGAAAGTCGAGAGCGTTGCGGGTGGGCGGGGTGTCCACCACGATCAGGTCGTAGAGGCCCTCGGAGTGGATCTCGAACAACCGCTCCATGGCGATGTAGTCGTGGCTCTGGACGAACCGTCCCGAGATGTTCCGGTAGAGCGGGTTGGCCAGGATCTCGTCGCGGGTGCGGTCGTCGGGGGCGTGGTGACGGATCAGCGCGTCCCAGGACTCCTTGGTGTCGAGCATGGCGGCGTAGAGCTCGCCCCGAGGTTTGACGCCGACCGAGGCGAAGGCCTCGTCGGAGACCCGCCGTTCGGTGTTCCCGATGCCCTCGAGCCCCAGGGCGTTGGCCAGCCGGCGGGCCGGGTCGATGGTGAGGACGAGGACCTTCCCCCCGTCCCGGGCCGCGGCCATGGCGGCGGCGGCGGCGGCCGTGGTCGTCTTGCCCACTCCGCCGGGCCCGCAGGCCACGATGATCTCGCGCGAGGCCAGCAGACCGTCGAGCGATCCCGCGGCCGTCGATGTCGCCGCACCTCGCCGGGGGGTCATCAGAACCCCAGTTCCTCGCCCAACGAATGGGCGACCTGTCGGATACTGCGCAGACCGTAGAAGCGGGCGAAGAGGAAAGGCAGATACAGCATGGGAACGGCCGGGTCGATGGCCGACCGCAACCGCTCCAGGTGGCCGGCGTGGGTCCGCCGCAGCGTGACGGCCAGGCGGGCCGCGGTGAGCACCGCCGTGGGGTCGTCACCGGCCAGTCGGGCCAGGGCGGCCGAGGCATCGGGACGGCACAGTCGGTCGAAGACCTCCTCTTCGCTGCGACCGAACAGTTCGGGCAGAACCCTGTTCACGATGACGGCGGCCAACTCGACCGTGGTTTCCTCTTTGATCCGGACGGCCAGTTCCATCGTCTCGTTGACCGGCATCTCCTCGGGGGTCGTCACGATGGCCACCGCCGTCTGCGCCGGGTCGGACAGGATCTGGAGCATCCAGTCGGTCTGCGACCGGATGAGTCCGACCTTCACCAGTTCGTTGATGGCCTGGGGGGCGGCCAACTGACCGATGATGTGACCGGTGGCCGGCGCGTCCACCACCACCAGGTCGTAGTGCTGTTCGCGCACCTCGAAGCACAGCTTCCCCACGGTCAGAATCTCGCGGACACCGGGGGCGGCCGTGGCCACGAAGTCGAAGGCCTTGGCCAAGGGACCGATCCGGCCCACGACCGGGATCCGCAGGTTCAGGCGGAGGTACTCACGCAGCGAGGCTTCGGTGTCCATCGACATGGCCGACAGATCGGGGAGAACCTCGCGGGCGGTGAAGCCGGTGGGACCCGATTCGAGGAACGACGCCACGTCGCCCTTGGCGTCGACCTCGCACAGCAGGGTTCGGCGTCCGTGTTCGGAGGCGAACAGGGCCAGGGCGGTGGCCACCGTCGTCTTGCCGACGCCACCCTTGCCCGTCACGAAGACGAGGCGCCGGTCGAGGAGCCCGACCATCGTGCACGTCCTCCCTGACTCGCTCGACTTCACGACCCTGGCCGGCGCGGCCCGGCCGTCACGGCGCCGGGCCCGTCGTCGGAGACGGGGACCAGCGGGACCGACGAATGCTCAGGGTGCGCCGAAACCGACCCGGCGCTCCGACACCGGAGCTCCCACCTCGACGTAGGCGACCCTGGCCACCGGCACGGCCACGCGCCTTCCCCTGCGGTCGGTGAACCACAGGACGCCCTCCGCCTTGCCAAGCGATGTCTCGATCTCGGCGATGACCGAGTCCCGATCGACCTCGTCGGCCAGTTCGACCTCGACCTCTTTGGCGCTCTGCACGATCCCGATGCGCACGTCCACCTGCTTCGTTCCTCCGATCACCACCGACCCGGGGGCGGGCCAGCCCCTGACGATACAGCCGTGGAGCACACTGGACCGGTGGAAGGGGAGACGCCAGGCGTGGTCGAGAGCGACCGCACCCGGCGGTGGGCCGCCACCATGGCCGGTCACCGCGGGCCCGGTATGCGTACCGCTCACGCCGACTCGACCGCCGTCATCGGCTCGTCGCCCCCCGTGACCGGCTTCGGCCGCGACGATCGTGAACACGCCCAGGACGACCTGGCCGACGGCGCTACCCGGGCCGTCGGCGCCGGACGGCGGGCGGTGGCCGAGGAGCCAGACCCCTACCGGACGTGCTTCGAGCGTGATCGGGACCGCATCCTGCACTCCTCGTCGTTCCGGCGGCTGGCGGGCAAGACCCAGGTGTTCATCTTCCCGGCCGACCACCAACGGACGCGGCTGACCCACGCCCTCGAGGTGGCCCAGGTCGCCACCGGCATCTCCCGCGCCTGTCGACTCAACGTGGCGCTCACCGAAGCCATCGCCCTCGGCCATGACTGTGGCCACGGCCCCGGGGGACACGCCAGCGAAGACGCCCTCGGCGTCTTCGTCGCTCGGGGATTCGACCATGCCGTCTGGGGGGCGGACGTGTCGCTGGCCGGGCTCAACCTCTGCGACGAGACGCTCGACGGGATCCGGAACCACTCGTGGTCGCGTCCGGCGCCGTCGAGCCCCGAGGGCGAAGTCGTGAGCTGGGCCGACCGCATCGCCTATGTCTGTCACGACTGGGAGGACGCCGTCTCCGCCGGCATCGTGACGCCGGCCATGCTCCCCGAGGCCGTGCGGCGACGGTGCGGAGAGACCCGGTCCCACCAACTCAGGTCCTTCATCCAGGGCGTGACGAACGCCACGCTGGCGTCGGGGCGGGTGGGCATGGACGAGGACCTGGCCCATGCCCTGGAGGCGTTCCGCCAGGGCAACTACGAGCAGATCTACTTCCGTCCGGCGTCGGTGGCCCAGGGTCGGGCCGTGGTGGCCATGCTCCGCGGGCTCGTCGAGCACTTCGCCGACCACCCCAACCGCATTCCGGGCGTGAACGAGCGGGGGGGGCTCGCCGGGGGAAGCGGCGAGGCCCTGGAGGCGGCCGTCGCCTACGTCGCCGGGATGACCGACCGCTTCGCCATGGCGAGTGCCGTCGCCGATCTCGGGTGGGAGCCCCGGAACCTTCCCCGTGGCATCGAGGAGATCGGGCACGGGTGACGCCGCCGGCGTCAGTGAAGGGTGAGTTCGCGTCGGTAGATACGGGCGGGACCGATCGCCTCCACCCGGTCGGCCAGCGCTTCGAAGGCGCGAGCGGCCTCACCGTCGGGATCCGAGATCCGCACAGGGACCCCGTTGTCGCCCCCCCGGCGCACAGCGGGCACGAGCGGGATCCGTCCCAGCAGCGGCACGTCGAGGGCGACGGCGAGGGCATCGCCTCCGCCGGCGCCGAAGAGCTCGTAGCGCACGCCGTCGTCGCCGGTGAACCACGACATGTTCTCGATCACCCCGCGCACGGGCAGCGACAGCTGCTTCGCCGCGTAGGCCGAGCGCTGGGCGACGCGCTGGGCGGCGGGCTGCGGTGTGGTCACCACCAGTACCTCCGTCCGGGGAAGGTACTGACCGAGCGACAGCGCCACGTCCCCGGTCCCCGGTGGCATGTCGATGAGAAGGAACTCGGGCTCCCCCCAGTAGGCGTCCACCAGGAACTGTTCGAGTGCCTTGTGCAGCATCGGGCCCCGCCAGATCACGGGCTGCTCGTCGGGGACGAAGAACCCCATGGACAGGCAACGGACGCCGTGGACCACCGGCGGCACGAGGAGTTCGTCGATGGCCACCGGACCCTGCGTGACTCCGAGCATCTTGGGGATGGAGAAGCCGTACACGTCGGCGTCGAGGAGCCCCACCTCGTGACCACGGGCGGCCAGCGCCACGGCCAGGTTGACCGTCACTGACGACTTCCCCACGCCTCCCTTGCCCGAGGAGATGCCGATGACGCGCGTGCGCGTCCCGGGGACCATGAACCGATTGGGCCGTCCCTCCTCGTGACCGAGAGGCCCCGGCGCCGCCCCCGGCGCCCTGGGGGGCACATGGGAGTGCCCGTGGTCGCCGGCCCCACCACCGGCGTCGCCGTTCTCGTGCCCCGCCGAAGGCGCGGCCAGATGGCGGTGCAGGGCGGCGCGTTCGTCGTCGGTCATCACGACGACGTCCACCCGGGCGCCGGCGTCCGGGGCGACGAGGTCGAGTGCGCGCTCCACGCCCTCGGTCACCGCCGCCGCCGCCGGCCATCTCGCCACCGGCATGGCCAGGACGACGGTGGTGGAACGGCGCTGGACGCGGACGGAGCGCACCATGCCCAGCCCTCCGATGGCCCGCCGCAGGTCGGGGTCCTCGACGGCCGCCACCGCGGCGCGCACCTCTGCTTCGCTCGGGGCCACCGAAAACGTCCTTCCGATCACATACGGGCGCAGCCACCAGGGGATTTCTCGCGCCACCAGGTAGACTAGTGCCGTGGAAACGGCCGCCGACCCCGAGGAGACAGCACCGGCGGACCGCCGGTTCTCGGCCGCCGTCGTCGCCGTGACGTCCGCCTTTGGAGATCCGACGCGACGCGAGATCTATCTCCACGTGCGCTCGCACCCCGGATCGACGGCATCGGAGGTGGCGACCGCCTTCTCGCTGCATCCCAACGTGGCCCGCCATCACCTCGACCGGCTGTCGGCCGGCGGTTACGTCGAGGTGAGCCTGGAGCGCTCCCCGACGGCGGGGGCGGGGCGCCCGTCGAAGCGCTACCGGGCTGCTGACGGCAGCGACGGTGATCCCACCATCGATCTCGTCACCCACCTCGACGACCTGCTCGTGTCGCTTCTGGTCGAGACCCTCAAGCTCGTCGGGCCGGCCGAGGCCGAACGCATGGCCGAACGGGTCGGCGAGGAGCACGGACGCGTCCTGGCCGGAAGGATGGAGCCGGGGGAAGGGCAACGCTCGCTGCGCGGTGCCATGCACGCCATCGCCGACGCCCTCACCGCCCACGGCTTCGCCGCTCACGCCGAGGACCGTGGCGAGTCCACGGCCGTCGTGGCCGAGAACTGTCCGTTCGGTGACGTCGCCGCCCAGCACCCCGTCATCTGTGCCGTCGACCGCGGCATGGTGCGGGGACTCCTGGCCGGGCTCTGCGGTCAGGAGGCGGACGCTCCCATCGCCGTGGTGCTGTCCTCACGGGCGCGCGGCGACGACGCGTGCGCCGCTCTCGTCTGACCCGGTCACTCCACACCCGTCACCGGTGACGCGTCACTACCTCGACCACGCGTCGACGTCTCCCCCGCGCCCCGAGGTGGTGCGGTCCATGGTGGGCTGGCTCCGATCGGCCGGAGGGTCCGCGCCCGCCGGCGAGACGCAAGGGGCATCCGACCCCGGGCCTGTGGTCGCCGCCGACCCCGGACGTGTCCACACCGAGGGCCGCATCGTGCGGGCCGTCGTGGAGGACGCCCGCGACCGCGTCGCCGCTCTCTTCGGGGCACGGCCGAGCCAGGTGGTGTTCACGTCCGGCGGGACCGAAGCGGCCAACGCCGCCACCTGGGGTGCCACGCGGGCCCATCCGGGGAAACGCGTCCTGCTGGCCGGCGTCGAGCATTCCTGTGTCCGCGATGCGTCGCTCCGGCTGGCGCCGGTGGTGCTTCTCGGGGTGGATCGCCTCGGCCGTATCGACCCTTCGGCCGTGGTCGACGCATTGGGACGCGCTTCGCTGACCGGCGGCACTCCCGCTCTCGTCCACTGCCAGGCGGCCAATCACGAGGTGGGCACGTTGCAGCCGGTAAGCGACGTGGTCGACGCCTGTCGCCGTCACGGTGTCACGGTGCATGTGGACGCGTGCGCCCTGGCCGGTCAGCTCCCGCTGGACTTTGACGATCTGGGCGCCGATCTCGTCTCGGTCAGCGCCCACAAATTCGGCGGTCCACCGGGGACAGGGGCCCTGATCGTGCGGCGGGGCCTGCGTCTCGATCCCCTGCTCGTCGGCGGTGAGCAGGAACGGGCGCGACGGGCCGGTCTCGAGAACGTCCCCGCCATCATCGGTTTCGGCGCCGTCGCCGCAGCACTGGCCCCGACGGGCGTGCTCGAGGCGGAGGCGACCGCGGCGCGACGGCGCTCCGACCGTCTGTTGCGGGCGGCGGCGGCTGTCGACGGGGTCCATGTCGTGGGCGACCCCGACGGGCGCGTCCCGCACATCGTCTGCGTGACGATCGACGGGGTCGAAGCGGAGCCCGTGCTGCTCGCCCTCGACCAGGCCGGCATCGCCGCCCACTCGGGATCGTCGTGCTCCTCGGAGTCGCTCTCCCCCTCCCCTGTCCTCGAGGCGATGGGGGTCGACGCCGAGCACTCTCTCCGGCTGTCGGTGGGTTGGTCGACGACCGACGACGACATCGACGCCTTCGTCGACGTGTTCGGCTCCGTGGTGACAGCGCTCAGGGGATTGCGCGCCTGACCGTGCCCGGTTCACCCGACGGTGTCGGCGTCACGGCGCCTTGACGCCGACATAGCGGTCACGGCCCGGCAAAGGGCTGTCGACGGTGTCGACGCTGAGCCCCGACGCCCGGAAGGCGGCTTCGTAGTCCTCTGGAGCGAACAAGGTGAGGTCGTGGTGGTCGACGAGGTGCTCGATCCCGTCGGCCGTGGCCACCAGGTGGTGCATCTCCAGCGACGTCCGGTCACCTTGGCGCTGGGAACGGCCCACGCGCACGACCAGGACCTCCTCGCTGGTCGCGGTCTCCACCGTCGTCTTCCCACCGTCCGTCCAGGCGTCGGGGCGGACCCACCCGTCGACGACGAGGACGCCACCGGGGTCCAGATGGTCGACCATGGCGCCCACGGCGGCCGCCAACTCGGCGGTCGACCGCATGTACCCGATCGAGCTGAACAGGCACACCACGGCATCGAAGGTCCGGCCGAGCGCCACCGTCCGCATGTCCGCTTCGACGAGGGTGACGCCGGGGAGGTGCGCCCGCGCTTCGTGCAGCATGGCCCGATCGAGGTCGACACCGGTGACGTCGTACCAGCGACGGAGGTGACGGAGGTGCCCGCCGGTCCCGCAGGCCACGTCGAGCAGGCTGTGGGCCGACGGCGACCGGGAACCGATGAGGTCGTGGATGTCCGCGGCCTCGCGGGCGTAGTCCTTCCCCGACGCCTCGTAGATCAGGTCGTAGACGTGGGCGGTGTGACCGAACACAGGACCCTATGAAAACACGAACCTCCCGCCATCGATGACCGTCTCGCCGCGCTGGTTCTCGGTGCGGAAGGCGGCCTCGCCGCCGTCGACCCACATCGAGATGGTGAGGGTGTCCCCCGGGAAGGTGGGCCGCGAGAAGCGGGCGTGCATGGACCGGAAGCGCAGGGGATCGGACCCGCACAGTGTGTGGAGAAGGGCCCGGCCCGTGAATCCGTAGGTGCAGAGTCCGTGCAGGATGGGACGGTCGAAACCGGCCCGCTTGGCGAAGACGGGGTCCGAGTGCAAGGGGTTCCGGTCGCCCGACAGGCGGTACAGCAGGGCCTGGTCGGTCCGCGTGGTGTAGCTCACGGTCTCGTCGGGCTCACCTTCGGGGGCGGCGCCCGGTGACGCCGGGCCCCGGTCGCCTCCGAACCCGCCCTCGCCCCTGATGAAGAGGGCCGATCTCGAGGTGAAGCAGGGGGCACCGGTGGTGGCGTCGACCGATGCCGACTCGAGCACGGCCAACGCACCGGACCCTTTGTCGTAGATCCCGGTCACCGTGCTCGTGGTGGTGACGGCCCCGTCGGGTGCGATGGCGCCGTGCATCTCGATCGACTGTTCGCCGTGGACGAGCATGGCCAGGTCGAAGTCCCCGAGCGACGACCTCCCCGCCCCCCCGAGGCCCACGATGGTGGCGAACGTCGGCAGAACACGCTGCACCACGTCGGCCGAGTTCTCGGTGGTGTATTCGAGCTCGTATCCGGTGGGATCGAGCGCACCGGCGCCGACCCCCAGCGCGTAGAGCAGGCAGTCGGTCGACGTCCACGAACGTGTTGTGGGTTCGGAGCTCGATCCGACGGCATCGAGGTTCATGGGCATGGTTCCTCCTCTGGCGCTCCCGTGGCGCTTTCTCTCTAGAAGTGTTACACCAGATTATGTTACAATACAAATGTGAAATCAGCGCCAGGGACGGGCGAGATCGCCGCAAGGGATGTCCAGCTGACCGTGGACCAGGTCGCGCGCCTGGCCGGGACGACGACGCGCAATGTCCGCGCTCTTCAGACCCAGGGACTGCTCCCTCGTCCGGTCCTGCACGGACGGACGGGGCTCTACGGCCAGGAGCATCTTGACCGCCTGCGGGCCATCCTGCGGCTGCAGGGGACCGGCTTCTCCCTGGGGGCGATCCGAGCCCTCTTCGAGGCCCGCCAACAGGGCCTGACCCTGGAGCAGGTGCTCGGGGTGCCGGCGTCAGGGGGCGTCGGCCTCACCGGACCCGACGACGCGCACGAGCACCTCGACGCATTCGACGACTGGCCGACGCGGCGGCCCCTCGGTCTGGTGGTGGTCCCGACGACGGTGCTCGACCAGCTGGCCTCGTAGGACCTCGCCGGAATGGTCTCTCGGATCAGCCGCCGGCCCGGCCCACCGGGAGGGTCGGCGGTACCAGGTGGGCCTCGGAGAACGCCTTGGTGATGAAGGGGACGGCCGCCGTCACCGTGGCCCTCGGGGGCCGGTCGGCCAGGAACTGCCGGTACTGGGCGACCGCAGCGGTGGGATCGCCCTGGGCGAGCAGCATCGACCCCAGGTACAGATGGGGAGCGAAGTCGCCGGCGTCCGCACGCTCGGCCTCCTGCTCCTGACGCTCCCCCAGCGAGAGGAGGCTGGCCTTCTTTCCCTGAGCGCCCGCCTCGTACTCGAGCCATCCCACCTCGGCCAACGCCTGCTCCTGCGTCGGGTCCCGTCGGAGGACCGCCTCGTACAGGCCGAGGGCTTCGACGACGTCACCCTGGCTCTCGAGGGTCTCCGCCTGGGCCAGTGTGCGATCCGTCTGCTGGGATCCCGTCAACGTCACCGAGCCGGTGGCCGACTCGCCGGGAAGGCGGGTGGAGACGTGGGACGCCACCGCCCAGACGACGCATCCGATTCCCACCACCACGGCCGCGGCGACGAGGATCCGTCGGCGGCGTCGGCGGTGGGGTGTTCCCGTCGCCGCTGACCGGGACGCCGGGTCGTGCCGGCGGAGGCCCGACCCGGGACCGTCGGTGGCCACCACGGCCGACGGTGCGCCGGCGTCCAACGAGCGCAGCACATCGGCGGCGCGGGCGATGTACCCGTCGCGCAGAAGGACATGGTCCTCGTCGGACAGGTCGCCGGCGTCGTGCTCGCGGTCGAGATCCTCGAGCGAGCGCAACAAGAAGGTGCGTTCGTCTTCGAGCTCGTGACGGGTCATGGCTCCGGCGATCCCGGCGTCCCGGTTGCGTGGTGCCCGCCCTCGGCCATGGCCCGGTCCACCAGGGCCCGGTCCACCAGTGCCCGGTCCGCCGGCGAGACCCGCGCCGCCACCGGCCGGCGGCGGCGCCAGAAGAGCACCCCCACTCCCCCGAGGCCGCCCGCCGCCGCCAGCAACGGCACCACCCAGACCACAGCGGTGAGCCCGGTCGTGGGCGGGCGCAGGAGAATGCTCGGACCGTACACACTCACCAGGTACTGCTCGATCTGCTGGTCGCTCTCCCCCTCCCGCACGCGGGCCAGGACGACCTGTCGGACGGCGGCGGCGGTCGAGGCCGAGGAATCGGCCACCGAGATGGCGTCACAGCTCGGGCACTTGAGATCGTTGTCGATGGCGTTGGCCCGCTGCGCGGCGGTGAGGGGTCCTCCCCCGTGCGCCACACTCAACGTCAGCGCCACCGCCAGCGCCACCGCCAGCGCCATCCAGACTAGACCGGGCGCGACGCGCCCACCCCGACGGGCGTTCACGGCGCCGCCGCGGCGCGCGCCGCCGCCAGCTGCTGGTCGAGGTAGGTGGGCGACGGGATGGCCCCGTCGATGTGCGCCTCCACCGTGCCCGTGGGCGAGATCAGAAAGGTCTCGGGCGGACCGCGCACCCCGTAGCGGAGTGCGATCTGTCCGCCGGGGTCGACGACGGCCGGCCACGTGGCTCCCGACGACGTGGCGAAGGCGCGGGCCCGCGAAGCGTCGTCGTCATACACCACGCCCACCAGCGCGGCGGCGCCCGGAGCCCGGTGCTGGTAGGCGAAAGCGACGAGCTCGGGTTCCTCGGCCTGGCACGGCGGGCACCAACTGGCGAAGAAATTCACGAAGACCCAACGACCGCGGTAGGCCTCCAGATCGAAGCTCTGACCTGACACCGTCGTCGCCGTGATGTCGGGGGCGCGGTGACCGAGGAGGGGGCTGTCCACCTCGGTGGCCGTGGCCGGCGGACGGGTGGCCAGCAGCGCCACGAGGCCGGCGAGCACCAACAGGACGATGGCGGCGATCCACCTGGCCGTGTGCCGGCCGCGCCGGGCCGCGACCCTCGCCGAGCCGACCGAGGCCGGCGCGGCGCGCCGGGCGGTGTCCGGTGTCGCTTCGACGGTCACGGCGATCCGGCGGGGACGCGCTCGTCGGCTCGCCCGTCCCCCGTGGCACCGACAGCCACGGTGACGGGACGAACCACCGGGACCGAGGGATCGTCCGCGTCATCGTCGTCGGTGCCCCCTCGCCCACCGCCGTGACCGTGGCCGTCGGCCACGAGCGGCACGGGCGCCGACACGGGGTCGGTCGGGCGGCGGCGCCGGCCCGGGACGATGGCCAGAAGGGACCCGAGGACGAGGATGGCTCCACCCACCCAGAGCCAGACGACCAACGGCTGCACGATCACACCGATGCTCACGGGACCGTCGGAGGCCGCCGGCAACCGGTCGATGGTGAGGTAGACGTCGTGCACGATGTTCGAATCGATGGCCGGCGTCCCCACCGGATCGGTGCCGGTGCCGAACTGGCTCACCGCCGGGCGGTACGGGCCGTGACCGTCGACGAGGACGAGGGCCTCGGTGGCGGTGCGGGCCGGCGAGCTCACATCGGCCAACCGCTCGAAGGTGATCCTCTGGCCGGCGACCGTCGTCGTCGTGCCCGGACGCAGCGTCACCTCACCGCGCGACGCCAGTGAGGTGGCGGCGGCCAGGGCCACGGCGATGACGACCACACCGATGTGGACGACCATGCCCCCGTTGGCCCGGCCGACGAGCCCCCGCCACGCTCCGACCCCGTGCCGGCGTGCGCCGCGCGCCGCCAGCACGAGCTGCCGCACGTTCGACGAGGCGGCGAAACCACCGAGGCAGAAGGCGAGGACGGCACCGATCCCCCGCACGCCCGCGATCACGCTCACCACGGCCACGAGGACGCCCACGGAGGCGGGCACCACCAGACGTTGGCGCAGGGTCTCGATGGTCGCTTTGCGCCACGGCAGTGCCGGTCCGATGGCCATGAGCACCAGGAGGGCGAGCCCGATCGGGAGCATCAGGCTGTCGAAATAGGGGGCGCCCACCGTCACCTGCTGGTGCTCGAGGGCCTCGTAGAGGAGAGGGAACACGGTCCCGAGGAGCACGATGACGGCCAGGAGGACGAAGAGCAGGTTGTTGAGCAGGAACGCTCCTTCGCGACTGAATGGCGAGTCGATCCCACCGGGCGATCGCAAGCGGTCGCCCCGCCAGGCGATGAGACCGACCCCGCTCACGACGACGACGCCGAAGAAGGCGAGAAGGAGCCCGCCGATGTCGGAGTCCGAGAAGGCGTGGACCGACTCGATCACCCCCGACCGGGTCAAGAACGTGGCCAGGATGGTCAAGCTGAACGTCGAGATGACGAGGGACAGGTTCCAGACGCGCAGCAGGCCGCGTCGTTCCTGCACCATCACCGAATGGAGATAGGCCGTGGCGCACAACCACGGCAGCACGGCCGCGTTCTCCACCGGGTCCCAGCCCCAGAAGCCGCCCCAGCCGAGCACCTGGTACGACCACCAGGCCCCGAGGAGGACTCCCACCGTGAGGAACCCCCAGGCGAAGAGGGTCCAGCGACGGGTGGCGATCTGCCATCCCTCGCCGATCCGCCCGGTGACGAGTGACGCCATGGCGAAGGCGAAGGGGATGGTGAAACCGACGAAGCCGAGGTACAGGAACGGCGGGTGGATGGCCACCAGGGGGTTGTCCTGCAGCAGCACGTTGGGACCGAGTCCGTTGACCGGCGCCGCGCCCGACACCGTCTGGAAGGGGTCGGCCGGACCTGCCATCAACGCGAAGAAGAACGCGGCCACCACGTAGGTCACGAGCGTCGCCCAACCCACCAGGGCGTCGCCGGCCTGGCGGCGGAACCGCCACACCATGGCGGCGATGTACCCGGACAGGATCAGGCACCACAGGAGGATGGAGCCGGAGAGGGCCGACCACATTCCGGTGATCGTGTAGAGCAGAGGAGTGGAACGGCTGTTGTTCTCGGCCACGAAGGCGAGCGAGAAGTCGTGGGTGATCAGGGCCCGCTCCATGGCCACGGTGGCGACCACGGCGCCGAGAAGGATCAGACCGGCGTAGATCTGCCCGGCGCGTACCGACGCCGGACGTCGACGGACCAGGCCGGTGGCGATGACGGCGGCGCCGACGATCGAGGCGACCAGGCCGAGGAGGACGCCGGAGTGCCCCAGGGTGGCGTTCACCGCGTCGACCCCTTGGGCGCGCCCCTGACGCGCTTGGGGTACTTCGCCACGTACTGCGCCGTGTGATCCACGATGATCTGGTTCGACACGAAGGTGGCGCCGGAGAAGTGGCCGACCACGACCACAGGAATGTCGTTCTGGAACAGCTGCGGCGGGTTGCCCGTGTTCACGACGTCGACACGGTCCTTGGTGCCGGCGGCCACGAAGTCGACCCCCCCGTCATGCCTGTGCACCGTCCCGGGCACCACTACCCCTTCCAGACGGAACGTCTTCGTCCCGAGCATGGCCTTGCTGTGGACGGCCTGGTCGACCGTCTCGAAGTAGTCGAGCGAACTGCCGAGACCCTTCACGAGGAGGAAGGCGAAGGCGCCGACGAGGACGGCGCCGACGACGAGCAGGCGTCGGCGCTGGTTGCGCCCCCCTGGCGAGAGACGGGGCGTAGATACACCGGGACCGGCGCCGGCGCGGTCCGGCGGGTGGGCATCCCCGGCCGGCGGCGGCGGAACGGAGTCGTCGCTGTCGTCCTCGACGGGCCCGGCGATGGTGGAGGGAGGACGGCTCACCGGGTTCCGTCCGCGCCGACGCGCTCGGCCAGCCGCTCGAGACGCCGGCGGCGCCACCAGAGCTGTACGGCGTAGACGGCGAGGACGCTGAGGGCGATGCCGTAGCCGGCGTCGATGTAGCTCACGGCACGAGCTCCGGCCGCTGGTCACCGATCGGGCGAGACCCGACGTGCTCCGGCTGCTCGTCGACGAGGGGGTCCTGTCCTTCGGTCGTCGATCGCCGGCTGTCGGTCACCCCCGCCTCCGCCCACCGTTCGTGCAGGGCGATCTCGAGCTCGGACCCTTCGAGGAGCTCCGACAGCACCTGGATGCGGTACCGCACGAGGAGCATCCAGACGAACACCAATGTCATGGCCACGAAGCCGAGAAGCAGCGTCCACGCCATGATGCCGTGGATCGTCGGCGAGAGGTTCGGGTTGAGGACCGTCGCACCCTGGTGCAGCGTCCGCCACCAGTCGACGGAGAAATGGACGATGGGGACGTCCACTCCGGCGATGACGGCGCCCACGGCGCACCGCCGGGCGCGGGCGTCGGGATCGCCGGGAACCCGTCGCAGCGCCAGGTAGCCCAGCTGGAGCACGAGCAAGAGGGCCGTCGAGGTGAGGCGGGCGTCCCAGGCCCACCACACGCCCCAGGTGGGGCGACCCCAGATCGAGCCGGTCACGAGGGTGAGGGCCGTGAACACGGTCCCCACCTCCATCGCCGCCGCCGCCAGCCGATCCCAGAAACGGCTGCGCGTGCGCGGCCACAACCACAGCACGCTGGCCACCGCGGCCGTCCCGAAGGCGAGGTAGAGCGCCACCCAGGCGATGGGCGGATGGATGTACACCAGGCGGACCACCTGACCTTGTGTCTTGTCCGGTGGCGTGATCCACAGACCCAGCCAGACGGTGGCGACCATCGACAGCAGGGCGGTGGCGCCGAGCACGCGCAGCGGCCAACGCCGGCCCTGATCCGACGTCGGCACCGGAGTCGTCACCCGGATTCCTGCAGCGAACCGAAGATGACGACACCGAGGGCCACATAGACGACGGCGAAGACGAGGAGCAGACTCAGCCAAGGATCGGCCGCATCGCCACCCGGGCCCGTCCCGAGCGCCGCCTGCCAGGCGCGGGTGCCGGCGAGCAGGACCGGAGCCACCACCGGGAGCAGCAGGAAAGGAAGCAACGTCTCGCGCACGCGCACCCCGGCGGCCAGCGCGCCGTAGAGGGTACCCACGGCCGCCAGTCCGGCCGTCCCGGCGGCACAGGCGGCGACGACGGCGCCGTACGAGCGCACGTGGGCGCCGTAGAAGAGCACGACACCGCCGGTGAGGAGCACCTCGAGGACGAGCAGCTGTGCCGCCACGGCGGCCGCCTTGCCCAGGAAGATCCCGGCCGGATCGAGACCCGACAGACGCAGACCGTCGCGGGTGCCGTCGTTCATCTCCAACGCGAAGCTCCGCTGGACGGCGAGAACGGCGGCGAACAGGACCGCCACCCAGAAGAGGCCCGCTGCTCCCTGCACCATGGGGGCGCGGTCGGGTCCGAGAGCGAAGGCGAACAGCGCCAGGACCACGATGGCGAACGGCGCCACCTGGTTGAGCACCACCCGCGACCGCATCTCGATCCGGAGGTCCTTTCCCGCCACCAACAGCGCGTCACGCCACATGGACGTCGCCTACGACGAAGGGCCTCGGTGCCGTCTCGGCGTCGGCGGTGACCACCCCGGGGCGCGGCACTGCACGCTCGTCGACGACGCGACCACCGGCCAGCGAGACCACACGATCGGCCAGGGGCAGGGACGCCTGGGGTTCGTGGGAGGCGAGCAGAACGGTGGCGCCGTTGGCCACGGCACCGGTGACGACGTCCCCGAGCAGCGCCCGGGCCTCGGCGTCGAGCGCGGCATGAGGTTCGTCCAGCAGCCACAGCGCGGGGCGGCGGGCGACGAGGACGGCCAGCGCCACCCGTCGGCGTTGACCGGCGGACAACCGGCCCGTCGCCGTGCGCCGGAGGCGGCCGACGAGGCCCAGGCGCTCGAGCGCCCCGTCGATCCCGTCGGTGACGGCCCCCGCCGCCCGGACGGCGAAACGGACGTTCTCCACCACGCTGAGCTCGTCGTAGAGGGCCGCCGCATGCCCCAGCATCCCCACGTGCCGGCGCACGGCCGAGGGGTCGCGGCGCAGGTCATGACCGAGAACCACCGCCTCGCCCCCCGTGACGGGCAGGAGGCCGGCACAGGCGCGCAGCAGGCTCGTCTTGCCCGCCCCGTTGGGTCCCTCGAGGACGAGGATCTCGCCCGGGGCGACGGTGAGATCGATGCCGGCCAAGGCTGGGAATCGCCCGGACAGAGCGACAGCGGCACGGAGGAAGACGGCAGAGGCCATGGGCTCGGCCCATGCTACGGGGGGCCCGGACCGAGAATCCAAGCGGGTCCCCCACCTGGGGACGGTCGCGCCCTACCTCAGCTCACCGTGAGCCGGCCGAGCCCGACGGCAGACAGCGCGTGGCTCACCGCCGACGTCACCCAGTACAGATTGTCGGTGACCAGTAGGACGCCAAAGGCCATCAACATCACGCCCGCCACGGCATTGACCACCCCCAGCCGGCGGCGGACCCGTGCCATCACCTCGGTCAGGCGCCCGAAGGCCACGCCGGTGGCGAGGAAAGGGATGCCGAGGCCCAGCGAGTACGCCACCAGCAGAATCACGCCTGAGGACAACGTGGCCCGCTTGGCCGCCAAACCCAACACGCCGCCGAGGACAGGGCCGATGCAGGGTGTCCAGCCGAAGGCGAACGCCATGCCCATCACCGGCGGGGCCCACACCCCGAGGCGCGACGCCCGCGGGTGGAACCGGCGCTCGCGCATAAACAGCCGCGGCGTGCCCACACCAGTGAGCCACAAACCGAGGACAACGATGACCACGCCGGCACCGATTTCGAAACCGCGCTGGTGGGAGAGAAGCAGGTGTCCGAGACCCGACGCCGCCGCCCCGTAGGCCGTGAACACGATGGTGAACCCAGCGATGAACCCGAGCACGCCCCGCAGCAGCGCACCGATGTCGCGGCGATGGCCCGCTTCGATCTCGGCCGCCGACAGGCCCGAGACCATGGAGACGTAGGCGGGGACGAGAGGCAGGACACAGGGCGACAGAAACGACAACATGCCGGCGCCGAAGGCAACGAGAAGGCCGAGCGGGTCAGCCGAGATCGTGAACTGGCCGACCACGGCGAACGGCGGCACCACAGCGTCGTCCCGTCAGCGACCGGTGGCGCGGACGAGCTCGACGTCGGCGTCCACCATCATCGCCACCAGTTCGGCGAAAGACACCGTCGGTTCCCAGCCCAACTCCGTCCGGGCCCGGGAGGCATCGCCCACGAGCAAGTCGACCTCGGCCGGTCGGATGAACCGCTCGTCCATGATCACGTGCTCGGCCCAGTCGAGTCCCACATGGCTGAAGGCCACCTCGCACAGTTCCCGCACCGAGTGGGTGGTGCCGGTGGCCACCACGAAATCATCGGGCTCGTCACGTTGGAGCATCAGCCACATGGCCCGGACGTAGTCGCCGGCGAAGCCCCAGTCCCGCTGGGAATCGGTGTTGCCCAGGGGGATCTTGTCGTCGAGGCCGGCGACGATGCGGGCCACGCCGTGGGTGACCTTGCGCGTCACGAATTCCAGTCCCCGACGCGGGCTCTCGTGATTGAAGAGCATCCCCGACGAGGCGTGCAGTCCGTAGCTCTCGCGGTAGTTGACGGTGATCCAGTGGCCGTAGACCTTGGCCACGCCGTACGGACTGCGGGGATAGAAGGGCGTCGTCTCCTTCTGCGGGACCTCGCGCACCTTGCCGAACATCTCCGACGACGATGCTTGGTAGAAACGGATCTCAGGGTCCACGATCCTGATGGCATCGAGGAGGCGGGTGACCCCGAGAGCGGTCGTCTCTCCTGTCAGCACGGGCTGGCCCCACGATGTCTGGACGAACGACTGGGCGGCGAGGTTGTACACCTCCACCGGTCGGTGCTCACGGAGAATCCCGATGAGCGACACCTCGTCGAGGAGGTCACCCGCCACCAGGGTGAGGTCGTCCTGGATGTGGCTGATGCGTTCGAAGGTGACGGTGGAGGAGCGGCGCACCATTCCCACGACCTCG
The DNA here is from genome assembly GCA_963848355.1 of uncultured Acidimicrobiaceae bacterium. GTDB lineage: Bacteria > Actinomycetota > Acidimicrobiia > Acidimicrobiales > UBA8190 > CAWKDG01. The sequence continues at coordinate 1,802,459 of CAWKDG010000012.1, read as the reverse complement.
TAGCCCTGCTGCAGCAGGAATTCCGCCAGGTACGAACCGTCCTGCCCTGTGATCCCCGTGATCAGTGCTCGTTTAGTCATGGTGTCGTTCGCTCCGTCGCTCGCCGTTTCGCTGGCCCCCGACTCCGATCGTGCGCCTGGTCAGCGTCCTGTCCACTGCGCAGGACGCTTCTCGAGGAAGGCGGCGATGCCCTCGGCCGCGTCCTCGGTCTGGTTGGTGAGGGTGAGCATGGCATGGAGATGGGTGAGGGCATCGGTCGCCGCCATGTCCCACACACCGTAGAACGCTTCGCGGCCGAGCATCATCGCCGCCGGTGATTTGGCTGCCAGCGTGGCCGCCAACTCGGCCACGGCGGCGTCGAGCCCGTCGTGGGGCGCCACCCGGGTCACGAACCCGATGCGCTCGGCCTCCTCGGCCGTCACCACGCGCCCGGTCAACATGAGCTCGAGCGCCTTCTTGGGCGGCATCGAGCGCATCAGCGGCACCGTGATCATGTACGGCCACAGGCCGACGTTGATCTCCGGAGCACCGAACCGAGCGCGGTCGGACGCCACCACCAGGTCGCAGGCGAGGGCCAGGCCCAGGCCTCCGGCCATGGCCCATCCCTGGACACGGGCGATCGTCGGCTTTCCCAGATGCCAGAGGTCCTGGAACACCTCGGCCAGGACACCCCGGGACTCGTGGCGCTCGAGGAAGCCGTCGCCGGCCCCGTCGTGGCCACCCATGGCCCCCAGGTCGGCTCCGGCACAGAACGCCTCGTCGCCGGCGCCGGTGAGCACGACCACGCGGACGCCGGGATCGGCCTTGGCCGCCGCCAGGGCGTCCCGCAGCCCGGCCATGACCCCCCATGACATGGCGTTGCGGCGTTCGACCCGGTTGATGGTGATCCGCGCCACGCCAGCGGCACGGTCGTACAGGACCTCGCCGTCCGTGGGGCCGGCTGGCGCGACGGGCGGCGAGCTCTCGGGCATGCGCCTGCGACGGTAGCGCCGTTGTGGGCCGTCACGGAAGTCCCGGGTGGGCCGGACCGGGGCCGGGGCCATTAGGGTGACCGCCTCGTGGCCAACCCGGGCGCCGCCCTCATCTCCTTCCGCCTCGGCGGTTCCGACGGGGTGTCGGTGGAGGCGGAGAAATGGCGGGCGGCCCTCGGCCTCCTCGGTTTCGACGTCCGCACGGTGGCGGGCTCGGGACCGGTCGACCACCTTCTCCCGGGACTGGCCATCGACGTGTCCGAACCCCCCACCGACGCCGAGATCGACGACGCCCTCGTCGCGGCCGACCTCGTCGTGGTGGAGAACCTCTGTTCCCTACCCCTGAACGCGCCGGCCGCCGCCGCCGTGGCCCGGGTCCTGCGCGCCCGGCCTGCCGTCCTCCATCATCACGACCTGCCGTGGCAACGCGGGCGCTTCGCCACCTCGCCGCCACCGCCCGATGATCCGGCGTGGGTCCACGTCACCGTCAACGATCTCAGCCGCCGCCAGCTGGCCGACCGGGGGATCGGCGCCACGGTGGTGCGCAACACCTTCGACGTCGACCCTCCGGCCGGCGATCGTCGGACGACCCGGGAGAAGCTCGGTATCGGTGACGACGAGCGCCTGCTCCTGCAGCCCACGCGTGCCCTCGCCCGCAAGAACGTCGGTGGCGGCCTGGCTCTGGCGGCCGGCATCGGCGCCACCTTCTGGCTCCTCGGACCGGCCGAGGACGGCTACGGGCCCGAGTTGGCGCGGTTGCTGGCGGGGGCCGAGATCCCGGTCGTGCACGGTCACGGTGCCGGTGACGCCGGTGGGCGCGTGATCGACGCCTACGCCGCCTGTGACGCGGTGGCACTGCCCTCGACCTGGGAGGGCTTCGGGAACCCGGCCATCGAGTCCGCCGTCCATGACCGGCCCCTCGCCATCGGGCCCTACCCGGTGGCGAGGGAGCTGCGGGCCTTCGGCTTCCGCTGGTTCCCCCACGACGCTCCCGGCGTTCTGGCCGCGTGGCTCGACCAACCGGGAGGGGGGCTGCTGGAGAACAATCACGACGTGGCCCGACGCCACTTCTCCCGGCGCGACCTTCCCGATCGTCTCGCCCGCCTGTTGTCCGACGCCGGATGGTCGTCCCGGTCGAAGTGACCTCCGGCGTCGGACCGGTACGCTGCCACGATGGTCATGCGCGCGTCCGACGACGCCGAGACGACGACGAAACGGTTACCGGCGGACCGCCGGCGCCAGCAGCTGCTCGACGTGGCCCTCACCCTCTTCGCCGAACGGGGCTACAACGCCACCACGATGGACGACACGGCCGAGGCGGCGGGCGTCACCAAACCCCTCCTCTATCAGCACTTCGATTCGAAACGCGCCCTGTACCTCGAGCTCGTCGATGCGGTCGCCACCACCATGCTCGACGCCATCGACAAAGCCGTGACGGCCGCCGAGGGGCCGCGCCAGCAGGTCGAGGGGGGCTTCGCCGCCTACGTCCATCTGGTGGTGACGCATCCGGCCGCTTTCAACCTTCTCTTCGGCAGCAACGTGCCGAACGACCCCGAGCTCTCGCGAGCGGTCCGCAAGGTCCAGGACACCATCGCCGAGGCCATCGACCCGCTCATCGACGCCGGGCTCGACGAGGACCACCGGCGCCTGCTGGCCTACGCCATGGTCGGCATGGCCGAGGGGGCCAGCCACCACTTCGTCGCCACCCGGAACCCGGTCGAACGGGGAACAGAGGAGGCGGAGGCCAATCGCCTGGCGCGGCGGCTGGCCGATCTGGCCTGGGCCGGATTGCGCTCGGTCCACCCCGACTGACGGGCCCGCCGCTCACAAAACCTGACCGTCCCGGTAGGCTTTAGGGCGCACCCCGGTCGCCGGGGTGCCGGGCACGAGGTGGGTCATGGGTACACAGCTCCGGTCACTGTTCAGCTTCCCCAATCCCGTCAACGAGGTCGCCGCCCGCGTCGTGGCCGGTGCCGTGGTCGTCCTGTGTGCCACCACCATCGGATTCCGTGAGCCCTGGCTGCTCGTCCCCCTCGCCTACGGCTTCTGGGCGCGGGTGTTGACTGGCCCGACACTGAGCCCTCTGGGCCAGCTGGCGACGCGCGTGGTGGCCCCCCGCCTGACGGCATCCCCCCGCCTCGTCGCCGGTCCCCCGAAACGGTTCGCCCAAGGCATCGGGGTCCTGTTCTCCACCGCCGCTCTGATCCTCTGGTTCGGCGTCGGCAACCCCACGGCGACGTGGGTCGTCGTCGGCGTGCTCGGCGCCGGCGCCCTGGCCGAGTCGGCCTTCGGACTGTGTGTGGGGTGTCGCATCTTCGCCGGTCTCATGCGCCTCGGGCTCATCCCCGACGACGTCTGCGCCGCCTGCGCCGACATCAGCCTGCGCCACCCCGAGATCCGGCACCAGCCGGCCGGCGGCTGAACGGGGCCGCGGCGATTCAGCCGAGACGCCCGGCCAGTTCCGCCACCAGGTCGGACAGCTGGGCGGCACAGGTGGCGTAGGCCTCCTCGTCGCCACCGGCCGGATCGTCGACGTCGCCCTGGTCGGACGGATCGACGTCGCCGAGGGCGAGGGCGAAGACGCGGGTGGCCAGGGACTGCGCCCCCCCGGGCAGATGACGGGCCAGGTATCGCAACGTGGCGGTGCGGTCGGTCGCCTGAGGATGCCGGCGCCGGACGAACCAGACGTGTTCGGCCGCCATGGCGATGACGAGGTCGGCGGTGGCGAGGTCGGCATCGGTGAGCTGACGGCTCCGGTGGGCGGAGGCGTCGAGGCCGGCGACCGTCAGCGCGTCGCGCGTCCGCCGACTGGTGGGTTGGTGCTCGACGACGTGGGTGCCCGCCGTGACGACCCGCACGGGCGCCCCCGCCGCCTCGAGCATCACACCCGCCATCACCGAGCGAGCGGCGTTGCCGGTGCAGAGGACGAGCACGACGGGCCGGTCACCCGCCGTCTCCCGGTCCATGGGGCTATCCCTGCGGGCCGAGCACCGAGGGATTGTTCGCCGCTGTGGTCGTGGTGACCGGGGGCAGCCCGATGTCGTGTCGCAGGGCGTTGGCGGCGGCCTTCTCGGCCGTCTCCTCCTCCATCAACTTCAGATTGAGTGTGGCCATGGCGAGGATGTTCTTCTCGACGGTTTGGCTCTTGGCCGCCGCCTTGGAGACCTTGACGGCGTCGGTCGACATGACGTCGAGATCGCTCACGAGCGCCTTGACCTGAGGTTGCATCGTTCCCGGCCACTTGAGCGCACCGATCTCACTGCCGGCTCGGCTGAATGCCACCGCGTACTTGGCGTTGCTCTGGGCCAGGTGTGCCTGGACGGTGTCCTTGGCCAACGTGGCATCGGTGCTTCTGATGATGGCCAGGAACTGCTGACGCAGCATCGCCACCGTCGGTGTCGAGGACGGTGGCGATGTCGAGCTGCAGGCCGCACAGGCGGTCAGCGCTGCCAGTGCAACAGAGGCAAACACCTTCTTCGTCGTGCGGCGCGTCACCGTCATAGGAAAGGGAATCCTAATTGTGAATCCCGTCGTCCTCGTGCATCGTGCCCGCTGACACCGGCCGGCGCCGTCCGTTTTTCGTCAAACGGGCGGGCGGCACCGCCGCCGCCCGCCAAGGTTCTCAGGTCCCGTTCCCGTTACCCGGCGGCGGCAGAGTCGGTGTCGGAGCCGTGATGGTGTAGTCCGTGGAGAACGTGTCATGTGTCCCACCGACCAGTTCACCGATCACGGTCGACGTCCCGGGGGCGCACGAGATGCCCTCGAAGATGAACACGGCGTTGCCGTCGTTATCCAGCGTGGTGGTGGCACCTTGGCCGTTGCCGCTCCCGTCGTTGCCGGCCGTCCAGGTCTCACCGCCGAGGCAGCGGTCCTGGAGCTGAGCCGAGGAGATCGACACCGGCGTCTCGGCGTAGACGGGGTCGTCCTCGAAGTAGAAGACGGCGTAGACGTTGGACCCGGTCGTCGTCCCGTCACCGGTTTCGACCTCGGGGTTCGGGAAGGCCGTGAGACCAGCAGCGGTCACGTTCGGCGGGTCGGCCGTGAGCGTCGTGGTGGCGGTGTAGTACGGGGCCGCCACCAGGTCGGCCTCGACCAGGCTGGGTCCGGGGGCACACTCGGTGGCGTCGAGCTCCACCGTGGCGTTGCCGTCGTTGTCGAGGGCCACCGTGGCGCTCTTGCCCAGGGGCACCGACGGCTCGGTGCCCTCGTTGGCGTTGAAGGTCACGCCCTCACAGGAGTTGAGGAGCTGCTGGGAGTAGATGAACACGTCGTCGTTGGCGAAGGTCGGCTGCGCCTCGACCTGGACGACGGCGTGGATCTCGGAGACACCGGTCTCGATCACCGGGTTGGGCTCGACCGTCACCTGGATCTCGGTCGTGGGCGCAGGGCCGCCGGTCCCGCCGCCACCACCACTGGTGGTGCTGCAGCCGGCCTTCTTGGCGGCCTTGCCGGTGTGGTGCGCACACCAGGCCTTGGAACCCTTGGGAGCCGCCGAGGCCACCCCTGTCATGCCGAGAAGCGGCAGGGCAACAACGACTGTCAGTGCCGTGAACCGCACAAAACTACTACGAACGTTTAAACGAGCGCTCTTCGCTGCAGACATGGGCCCCATTGTGAACCGCCGGGCCCCGCTCCGGCATCGTCACGGATGATGAAAATACGCTGAGAAAGGAGACGACCACGAGAAGCGAACACCAGATCGTACCGCCGACGGCGGTGCATGTGCGGTCGCCGCCCGGGCACCGCTCTTCCTGGCCGGGGCGGGGATCCGGCGCTTGGGTCTCCGGGGTCCTTCGGAGTGTGTGTCGGTCGTCAGGGTTGTTGTTGCCGTTTCACCTGGTCAGCAGGCTTGTCGGTCCCAGAGGCACACCGCTGCGATTCCACGGGTGGGGGATGTTGCAGGGATGAACCGGTAAAATCGGGGGTTCGCAGGGGGGGTTGTGGCGTGGCGAAGGTGCCGAATCTGTTCATCGTAGGGGCGCCGAAATCGGGGACGACGGCGCTGTGGTCCTATCTCGGCAGCCACCCCGACATCTTCATGGGGGGCAAGGAGTACCACTTCTTCGGCAGCGACCTCGTGTATAAGACACGGGCGCACGTGTCCGCCGACACCTACCTGGGGTTCTTCTCGCGGGCGACCGACGAGCGGTACCGGGGCGAGGCCTCCATCGGCTACCTGTGCTCGACGCGCGCCGCCCGGGAGATCCACGACTTCTCGCCCGACGGCCGCATCGTGGCCATTCTCCGCAACCCCGTCGACATGATCCACTCCCTGCACAGCGAGATGCTCTTCCAGGGTGACGAGGACATCGTCGACTTCGAGGAGGCCCTGGCGGCCGAGGACGACCGCAAGCGCGGCGAGCGCATCCCGCCGATGTGCCAGTTCCAGCTGTGGTCGCTGTTCTACCGTGACGTGGGTCGCTACGCCGAGCAGGTCGAGCGGTACTTCGACGTGTTCGGCCGGGACCGGGTGCACGTCATCATCTTCGACGACTTCACCTCTGATGTGGCGGCGAGCTACCGCCGGACGCTGCAGTTCCTCGACATCGACCCCGACTTCCGTCCGGAATTTCCGGTGGTGAACGCCAACAAGGTGGCCCGCAGCGCCACGGCGGTCCGGTTGCTGCGGCGGCCTCCCCAGCCGGTACGCCGGTTGGCACGGGCCGTGGTCCCGAGCCAGTCCGCCCGCCGCTCCCTCGGTCGGCGCCTGCAGACCCTGAACGCCCAGAACCGCTCACGCGACGCCATCGCGCCGGCGCTGCGCCGTTCGCTGCAGTTGGAGTTCGCCGACGACGTCGTGCGGTTGGGCAAGCTCCTCGACAGGGACTTGTCGGGCTGGACGGCGCCGTCGTAGTCAGGCTCCCTCGACGCGACATGCCTCGGGAACTACCGGATGTGGACCCCCGAGACGGCCCGGGCGATGATCAGACGCTGGATCTCTGATGTCCCCTCGAAGATCGTGTAGATCTTCGAGTCGCGGTGCCACCGCTCGACCGGATGCTCGCGGATGTAGCCGTACCCGCCCATGATCTGGATGGCCTGCTCGGTCACCCACACGGCCGTCTCCCCGGCGTAGAGCTTCGACATCGACCCCTCGCCGGACGTGAACGGCTTGTGGCTGGCCCCCATCCACGAGGCCCGCCAGATGAGGAGCCGGGAAGCGTCGATCCGGGTCTTCATGTCGGCGAACTTGAAGGCGATGCCCTGGTTCTCGATGATGAGGCGGCCGAAGGCCTTGCGCTGCTTGGCGTAGTCCAGGGAGTACTCGTAGGCGGCGCGGGCGATCCCGAGGGCCTGGGCACCGACCGCCGGGCGGGTGGACTCGAAGGTGGCCATGGCCGCCTGGGACTTCGACCTCTTGCCCTCACGGGCCCGGGCCAGCTTCTCGTCGAACTTGTCCTTGCCCCCGAGGAGGCAGCTCCCGGGCACGCGGACGTCGTCGAAGACGACCTCTCCGGTGTGCGACGCCCGGATCCCCATCTTCTGGAATTTCTGACCGGCCGACAGCCCGGGCGTGCCCGGCGGGACGACGAAGCTCGCCTGTCCCCGGGATCCGAGCTCGGGCTCCACCGAGGCCACGACCACGTTCACGTCGGCGATCCCGCCGTTCGTGATCCAGGTCTTGGTGCCGTTGATGACCCATTCGTCCTTGGCCTCGTCGTAGACGGCCCGGGTGCGCAGGGAGGAGACGTCGGACCCGGCGTCGGCCTCCGAGACGCAGAAGGCGGCCGTCTGGAGCTTGTCGGGTGAGCCGAAGCACTGCGGTCCCCACTCCATCAGCTGCTCCGGGGTGCCGTTGGCGGCGATGCCGGCCAGACCGAGGGAGCTGCCGAAGATGGCCAGGGTGATCCCGGCGTCGCCCCACGCCAGCTCCTCGCTGGCCACCGGCAGGGTGAGGCCCGTCGGGTCCAGGAACGACTGCGTGAAGAAGTCGAAGGAATAGAGGCCGATCCGGGCCGCCTCCTCGATGACGGGCCAGGGTGTCTCCTCGCGCTCGTCCCATTCGTGGGCGACAGGGCGGATCACGTCCTCGGCGAAGTCGTGCACCCATTTCTGGAGCTGCACCTGGTCCTCGTTGAGCTCGAGGGAGAAGTCAGTCATCGTTGTCCCCTTGCATCGATATCGCCCCGCCTCGTCCTTTGTTACCCAACGGTAACCTACGGATCGGCGATTTTCCAGCACCCCGTGGCTCCTGCCGTCCGTGCCTGTGGGAGTCCAGGTCAGCGGTGGAGTTCGCCTCCGTCGGGTCCGTCCTCCACGTGCCAGCCGTCGGCCTCGAGTTCGGCCCGGATGGCGTCGGCCAGGGCCCAGTCCTTGGCCGCCCGGGCCACGTCGCGGGCCACCACCCGGGCCCTGGTGGCCTCGTCCAGCTCCTGGCGGCCGTGGAGGGTGAGGCCCAGGGCGGCGCAGAGAACGACGGCGGTCAGGGCCAGGCGGCGGCCCTCCTCGTCGTCACCGGCGTCGGCGGCCAGATTGGCCTGGCGGGCCAACTCGAAGATGCCGGCCACCGCGGCCGGGGTGCCCAGGTCGTCGTCCATGTGGGCCCGGAAGGAGGCCATGGCCACGGAGTCGGCCCCCAGGTCGAGGGCCTCGGCGTCGGTGGCGGCCAGGGTGGCGTCCTCGAGTCGGAAGCGGCGGACGAGGGCGTCCAGGCCGACCAGGGCCTCCTCGGCGTCGGCCACCGTGTCGGGGGAGACCTCCACCTGGGAGCGGTAGTGGGAGCGGAGGAGAAGGAGGCGGTAGGCGCGCCCGTCGGTGCGATCGAGGAGGTCGGTGAGGGAGGTGAAGTTGCCCAGGGACTTCGACATCTTCTCTCCGCCCGTGGTGAGAAAGCCGTTGTGGACCCAGCGGTGGGCGAAGGGGCGGTCGACCGCTTCGGCCTGGGCCCGCTCGTTCTCGTGGTGCGGGAAGGCCAGGTCGATGCCACCGCCGTGGAGATCAAAGCCGTCGCCCAGGAGATCGAGGGACATGACGACGCATTCGGTGTGCCAACCGGGACGGCCGTCGCCCCAAGGGGCGGGCCAGGTCGGTTCACCGGGCTTGGCCTTCTTCCAGAGGACGAAGTCGAGAGGTGAGCGCTTCTCCTCGCCCGGCTCCACCCGGGCCCCCGAGCGGAGGGAGTCGAGACTCTGGCGGGCCAAGAGGCCGTAGTCGTCGATCCGGTCGACCGAGAAGTAGACGCCGTCGGACGTCTCGTAGGCGATGCCCCGGGCCAGGAGATCGGCCACCAGGGCCACCATGTCGTCCACGTACTCGGTGGCCCGAGGGGAGACGGTGGGGCGTTTGACGTCCAGTCCGTCGAGGGCGGCGAACCAGGCGGCCTCGAACTCCCGGGCCACGTCGGTGAGGGTGCGGTCCTCTGCCTTGGCCCGTGCGATGATCTTGTCGTCGATGTCGGTGATGTTGGAGACGTAGCGGACGTCGAGGCCGGAGAACTCGAGATAGCGACGGAGGATGTCGAAGGCCAGGGCGAAGCGGCCGTGGCCGATGTGGGGGACGTCGTACACGGTAGGTCCGCAGACGTACATCGAGACGTGGCCGGGGTCCCGCAGGGACAACGGCTCGACGGTGCCCGTGGCCGTGTCGTGGAGGCGCAGCACTCCGGTACGGTAACGCGACCATGAACGAGACCGCGACGACCGCCGGGGCCACGCCCGCCGGGCAGGCTCGTCCGCTCGAGCGACCCCGGCCTCCGGTGGTGCCCGAACGACCGGGTCTCGAAGGGCTCGAGGCCAAATGGTCGGCCCGGTGGCAGGAGACGGGGACCTACCGCTTCGACCGGACGGCCGAGCGGGCCCGTGTCTTCGCCATCGACACGCCGCCGCCGACGGTGTCGGGGGAGCTGCACATCGGGCACGTGTTCTCCTACACCCACACCGATGCCGTGGCCCGCTACCGACGGATGCGGGGCTTCGAGGTCTTCTACCCGATGGGGTTCGACGACAACGGGCTCCCGACCGAACGGCGGGTGCAGAACTACTACGGCGTGCTCTGCGACCCCGGGCTCAGACAGGATCCGTCGTTCACCCCCCCCGACGCCCCGGGCAAGCACCCGGTGGCCATCTCGCGTCCGGACTTCGTCGAACTGTGCGCCCGGCTGGTGGCGGAGGACGAGAAGGCCTTCGAGAACCTGTGGCGGACGTTGGGGTTGTCGGTCGATTGGGACCACACCTATGCCACCGTCGACACCGGCGCCCGGCGGGTGTCGCAGCGGGGGTTCCTGCACCTCCTGGCCTCCGGTCACGCCTACAGTGCCGAAGCCCCGACCCAGTGGGACGTCGACTTCCAGTCGGCGGTGTCGCAGGCCGAGATGGAGGACAGGGAGATCCCCGGCGCCTACCACCGTCTCCGCTTCGCCCGGGACGACGGGGCGGGTGCGGTCGAGATCGAGACGACGCGGCCCGAGCTCCTGGCCGCCTGCGTGGCTCTCGTGGCGCATCCCGACGACGCCCGCTACCAACCGCTGTTCGGCAGCCACGCCGTCACACCGCTGTTCGGGGTGAGGGTGCCGGTGCTGGCGCACGAGCTGGCCGACCCCGAGAAGGGGTCGGGGATGGCCATGATCTGCACCTTCGGAGACGTGACCGACGTCACCTGGTGGCGCGACCTGGCGTTGCCGACGCGGACGATCGTGGGGCGCAACGGCCGTCTCCAACCGGTGGACTGGGGCGAGGCGGGCTGGGAGAGCACCGACGACGGCGCCGCCGCGGCCGCCTACGGGGAGATCGCCGGGAAGAACGTCACCCAGGCCCGGGCCAGGATCGTCGAGCTGCTGGTGGCGTCGGGTGCCATGGTGGGTGAGCCGAAGCCCATCGTCCACCCGGTGAAGTTCTACGAAAAGGGCACCCGGCCTCTCGAGATCGTCTCCAGCCGCCAGTGGTACGTCCGGACGCTGCCGCTGCGGGAGCGACTGCTCGAGCGGGGCCGCCAACTGCGCTGGCACCCGCCGTACATGGTCCACCGCTACGAAGCCTGGGTCGAGGGCCTGAACAGCGACTGGAACATCAGCCGCCAGCGCTTCTTCGGAGTTCCGTTCCCCGTCTGGTATCCCGTCGACGGCAACGGCGAGATCGACCACGATCACCCCCTGGTGGCCGACGAGAGCCGGCTCCCCGTCGACCCGTCGAGCGACGTCCCCGACGGGTTCGGTGAAGAGCAACGCGGGGCACCGGGCGGATTCGTGGGCGACCCCGATGTCATGGACACGTGGGCCACGTCGTCGCTCACCCCCCAGATCGCCGGACGGTGGGGGGACGACCCCGACCTGTTCGACCGGGTCTTTCCCATGGACATGCGCCCGCAGGCCCACGAGATCATCCGGACCTGGCTCTTCTCCACCATCGTGCGGTCGGAGCTCGAGCACGGCCGCCTGCCGTGGACCGACGCCGCCATCTCGGGATGGGTGCTCGACCCCGACCGGAAGAAGATCTCGAAGTCCAAGGGCAACGTCGTGACGCCCCTCCCCCTGCTCGAGACGCACGGGTCCGACGGCGTGCGCTACTGGGCCGCCAGCGGTCGACCAGGGGTGGACACGGCCGTCGACGAGGGCCAGATGAAGGTGGGCCGCCGTCTCGCCATCAAGATCCTGAACGCCTCGCGCTTCGCCTTGTCCCGCATCGCCGGCGGCGACCTGCCCGGTCCGGAGGCGGTGACGGCGCCGATCGACGTGGCCATGCTCGGCGACCTGGCCCGTGTGGTGGACGAGGCCACCGTCGCCTTCGAGGACTACGACTACGCCCGCGCCCTCGAGCGGACCGAGGCGTTCTTCTGGTCCTTCTGTGACGACTACCTCGAGCTCGTGAAGGGTCGCGCCTACGAGGACCCCTCGGAGGCGGGGCCGGCCTCGGCGCGCGCGTCGTTGGCCCTGGCGCTGTCCGTGCTCCTGCGCCTGCTGGCCCCCTTCGTGCCCTTCGTCACCGAGGAGGTCTGGTCGTGGTGGCACGAGGGTTCGATCCACCGGTCGCCGTGGCCCGGCGCCGACGAGCTGCCCGCTGGTTTGATGCCGGCGGTGCCGGACGGGGACCCGGGGGCCACCGTCCTGAGCGTCGCCTCCGACGTGCTCGGCGTGGTGCGACGGGCCAAGACCGAAGCCAAGCGGTCGATGCGCGCTCCGGTGGCGAAGCTCACGGTCGTCGACGACCCCGCCCGCCTCGCTCTCCTGGCCCAGGCCGAGAACGATCTGCGTGACGCCGGTGGGATCGTCGAACTGGTGACGACAGCCGGCGACCCCGATGTCCTCGTCGAGCTGGGCGAGGAGGAGGCCCGTTGACGGGAGCAGGGCCCGTCCCGCCCCGGCGCGAGGCCCCGCCCGCACGTCAGAGCTTCAGCACCTGCACGGCGTTGTCGCGGAGGAACTTGGGCCAGACATGGTCCCGGAAGGGGACGTCGGCCAGCTCGGTGAAGATCCGCTCGAGGGTCAGGGCCATGGGGAAGTAACCGGCGTACATGATCTTGTCGGCGCCCCGGGTGTTGGCGTAGTCGATGATGGCCTTCGGGTAGTACTTGGGGGCGAAGGCGCTCGTCATGTAATAGAGCCCGGGCCACTTGAGCATCAGCTTGACGGCGAGGTCCTCCCACGGTTCGGCGCCGTGGCGCATGACGATGCGGAGATCGGGAAAGTCGTAGCAGACCTGGTCGAAATGCATGACGTCCTGGCAGGACGAGGGGACGCGTGGCCCGGCGATCCCGGCATTGACGAGAATGGGGAGGTCGAGGTCGATACAGGTCTGGTAGACGGGGTAGTAGCGCCGGTCGCTCACGGGGACCTGGGGGTTGCAACCGGCGGGAAAGGTGGTGACCGCCTTGATGCCGTACTCGGCGTGGGCTCGGCGGATGCGGCGGACGGCCCCGGTGATCTTGTTGGGGTCGATCTCCAGACTGGCCTTGAAACGATCGGGATGGTCGGCCAGCGCCCGGTCGGTGACGTCGCCGGCCAGGCCGACGAGACCGACGGCGACGCCGTGGCGGTCCATCTCGCCCAGGGTGATGGCCACGGGATCGAGGTCCTCGTCGATCTGACCGGGGTTGTCCTTGAACATGTAGGCGATGGGGGTCGCCATGGTGGCGCTCTCCTCGTCGCGCAGTTGCGGTTTCAGGAAATCGAACCGCTGGCCGGCGCTGGCACTGGGGAAGCCGATCATCAGATCGACGGCCCCGACGTCTTTGGGCATCGTCACGGCGGAGAGCTCTATCCCTCGGTGCTGCCCATGTAGGCGCTCATCAGGTTGTCCCCGACCTCGGCCGGGGTCCCGGAGCGGACGATCCTCCCGTTGACCATCACCGCCACCTGGTCGGCGACGGTGAGAGCCGTCTGGGCGAACTGCTCGACGAGGACGACGGTGATGTCCTCCGCCGCCACCAGCTGGCCCACCAGCTCGTAGAGCTCGGCCACCACCAACGGGGCCAGGCCCATGGAGATCTCGTCGAGGAGGAGCAGCCGCGGGTCGGTGTAGAGGGCCCGGGCGATGGCCAGCATCTGCTGCTCGCCACCGGAGAGACGGCCGGCCAGCTGGCGCCGGCGCTGACCGAGGACGGGGAAACGGGCGTAGCTCTTCTCCTCCAGGTCGGCGATCTTCACCCCTCTGCCCCGGAAGGTGTACATGAGGAGGTTCTCGGCCACCGTGAGGTTGGGGAAGACGGCGCGACCCTCGGGGATGGAGCAGACGCCGCGGCGGGCCAACTGTTCGGCTGAGAATCTGTTGATCTGCTCACCGTTCAGACGGACGCTCCCGCCCGACGGGGTCAGGCGGCCGCTCATGACCTTGAGGAGCGTCGACTTCCCCGCCCCGTTGGGGCCGAGGAGAGCCAGGCACGAGCCGCCGGGAAGCTCGAGCGACACGCCGTGGACCACTTCGATGCGACCGTAGGCGGCGCGCACATCGACGAGCTCGAGAGTCGGTGAGCTCCCGGTGCCGGCCGCTGCGCCCGGGGGGCGTCAGCGCTGTCGGGGCGACGGCCCGGGGCGGCCGGACGCGCCGGCGGTGCCGCGGGACCGACATCGTCGGTGCCCAGATAGGCGGCCTGGACCGCGGGGTCGGCCCGGACCGTGGCCGGGTCGCCCGAGGTGATGATCTCGCCGTAGTGGAGCACGGTCACCTCGTCGCAGATGCTCATGACGAGGCTCATGTCGTGTTCCACCAGGAGCACGGCCATGCCTTCCGAGGCCAGGGTGAGGAGGATCCGCCCGAGGGCCGTGGTCTCTTCCTGGTTGAGCCCGGCGCTCGGTTCGTCGAGGAGAAGGACCGAGGGGGTGGTGGCCATCGCTCGCGCCAATTCGACCAGACGGGCCAGACCCGTCGGCAGTGAGTCGGTGGGCTCGTCGGCCAGCTCGAGAAGGCCCACCTGCTGGAGGAGACGCTCGGTGATGCGATCGGCGTTCACACCGGCCGGCAACCGGCGTCGTTGTGTCTCCGCCGCCATCTGGACGTTCTCCCGCACCGTCATGGTGTCGAAGAGCTCCAGCCGCTGGAAGGTGCGGGCCATGCCCCGGCGGGCCCGGACGTGCGGAGAGGTGCGGGTGATGTCGGTACCGCCGAAGTGCACCTGGCCCCGGGTGGGGGGCTGGAGGCCGGTGATCACGTTGAACAAGGTGGTCTTGCCCGCCCCGTTGGGCCCGATGAGGCCGTGCACGCTCCCGGCCCGGACCGAGACGTCCACCTCGTTCAGAGCCTGGATACCGCCGAAACGGACGGTGATCTGCTCGGCCACCAGTTGCGCGGACTCAGCCAACGGAGCTCACCTCGGGTGCGATGGCCCCGCTCGGCGCCGACGGGGGATCGCTGCCGAGGGTGGAACGGGCAGCGGCGGCGCGGCGCTGGCGGTAGTCGGAGAGCACGACGTAGAGCGTGCCGATCCCGTTGGGGTTGCGGCCGGCGGCGACGATGCCGACGCCGATGAGGAGCTGGGGGAGGTTCAGAAAACCGATGCGGGCGGCGATGACGGGGAGGACGGCGACGAAGAGCCCCGTCGTCACGGCCCCGGTGAGCACGCTCATGCCCCCGAGGGTGACGCCGGCGAAGATCAAGATGCTGTCGAGGAACTGGAATTGCGACGCGCCGACCGAGGTGTTGAGCCCTCCGTAGAGGGCGCCGGCCAGCCCGGCCAGAGCGGCCGAGAGGGCGAAGACGGCCAGCTTGGTGACCGTGAGACTGAGACCGACGGTACTGCAGGCCGCCGGTGAGTCGCTCATCCCGACGAGACGTCGTCCGAAGGGTCCGCGCCGCAGTGCCCCCACCCCGATCAGGCACAGGGCCAGGACCACGGCGATGAGGATGTCGAAGGACTTGTTGGTGACGAAGCGGAGGCCGAAGATGTCGGGGCGGCCCACCTGGACGGCACCGGAGCTGCCGAAGACGGAGTTCGAGGTGAAGAAGACGTCGTCCATGACGACGGCGAAAGCCAAGGTGGCCAGGGCCAGGTAGATGCCCCGCAGACGGAGGACGGGAAGGGCGAGAACTGCTCCGACCGCGGCGCAGAGGCCCACGGCCAGGAGAACTCCGAGCACCGACCCGCCGCCGTCGACCCAGTGCATGGACAGGGCGCCGAGACCGAGGAAGGTGTACTGGCACAACGAGATCTGACCGCCGTAGCCCGACAACAACGTGAGCGACAGGGCCAACATGGCCAGGGTCAGCCCCGTGCCCAGCGTCAGCAGATCGCTGCCGGTGAGGACGGCGCAGAGGATGGCGACGGCTACGACCACGAGGCCTCCACCCACGAGAGTGGTCGTGGCGCTGGCCACGTGCGGGGCGCGGACACGGACGACCCGGCCGACCGTCAGGCGCACCTCGGGGATGAGCAGGAGGACGACGAAGAGCATCACCATGGGCAGCGCCGCCTGAATGTCGGAGACGTCGCTGGCCGGTCCGTAGCCGACCACCATGGAATTGCCGATCCCCAGGATCATGGCGCCCAGGAAAGTGAGCGGGAGGCTGCGCAACCGGCCCACGACGGCCGCCGCGTAGCCGAAGATGACCAGCTCGATGAGCGGGAGGATGGACATGTTGGACGACGGGGCGATCAGGATCCCCGCCACTCCGGCGAACATGACGCCGATCATCCAGGCGTACGAGGCGATGCGCCCCGACGGCGCCCCGGCCAGGGAGGCGAGGGCGGGATCGTCGACGACGGCCCGCATGGCCACGCCCGTCCGCGTGCGCTTGAAGAACAACCGCAGGAACAGCGCGGCGCCGACGGCCACACCGATGGTGATGAGCTGCTCGTAGGAGAGATTGACACCACCGATGGAGACCTGATCGCCGCTGAAGAACTCGGGCATGATGTAGACGTTCGACTGGTTCCAGATGCTGGCCGCACCACCCTCGAGAAGCAGGAGGAGACCGAGGGTGACGGCCAGCCGGATGTTCGTCGACACGCCGTAGAGAGGGCGCATGACGACCCGCTCGATGACGGCACCGAGAACGGGCGCCGCCACGAAGAGGGTCACGGCCAGGGCGGCGAGCACGGGCCAGTGCCAGCCCTGCCAGAGCTGCCAGAAGAGATAGGCCAGGACCATGCCGACGGCGCCGTGGGCGAAATTGAAGATGCCGGTGGTGTTGTAGGTCACCACCAGTCCGCTGGCGCTGACGGCGTAGATCGACCCGGTGACGACCCCGGCGATCAAGAGGCTGATGAACAGGCTCACGGCGTGTCGTCCCCTCGATCACCGACCCGTGGCACAACGACCCGACGCGTCGTCATGCCGGCACCCTACGACGAGGGGGCCGGCCGTACCTCCGGCTTGAACCCGGGCGCCGGCAACAGGCCGCCCGGGCTGCAGATGAACCCCGTCTTCGGGGTGGGTGCGACCCGGACGATCTGGCCGTTCACGACCTGGGCCAGCACGAAACACTGCCCCGGAACGTTGGCGGCCGGATTCCCGCCGGGCGAGAGGAGACCACTGGCGTCGAAGTTCGTGATCTTGTCCAACGCCTCCAACAGACTGGCTCGGGTGGGACTGGCCCCGGCATTGCGCAGGGCCTGGACGAAGAGCTGGGCCGCAGCCCACCCGTAGAGCGACTGGAGCTCGAAGTTGGCGGCAGGGTCGGCGATCTTCATCCACTTGTTGAACAACGCCGCTGCCGGCAGGTTCGCGTCGGTGCCGAGGTAGAGGACGTAGCCGACATCGAGGTACATGCCGTTGACGGCTGAGCCGCCGTCCTTCACCAGGTTGGCCGAATAGGCGTCGCCCTGGATGACGACGGGCTTGAAGTCCTGCTGCTGCATCTCCTCGGCCAGGGTGGCCGAATAGGAGTCGGGCATCTGGGTGGTGAAGAACAGTTTCACGCCGTCGGACTTCATGGTCAGGACGTTCGGGAGGAAGGTCGTCTGGGAGGGGGTGAAGCCGGCGTCATAGACGATCTTGAACCCCTGGCTCTCCGCCGCGCGCTCGAAGGCCTTCTCCGACGAGGCGGTGGAGGCGGTGGCGTTGGCCCAGAGGATGCCCATGTGCTTGATGTCCTGGGGGAACTTCTGCTTGATGACCTTGAAGGCGGTCAGGGGATAGTCGTTGGCCGTGTTGGGGGTGGGGCTGTAGGCGGTGGGCAGGTTGGAGAGATCGGGGTCGAGGGGGTAGGCGATGTCGGGCATCCCGGCCGCCTTGATGAGGGGCTCCTCGGCCGAGTCGTCCAGGGAGAAGCCGCCCACGAGGGCGAAGTCGTTCTTGATCTGGGCGGTGGTGGCGTTGGCCACGGTGCCGTCGTTGTAGGCACTGTCCTGGGCGTCGAGATCGATCTTCCGCCCGTTCACCCCGCCGGTGCTGTTGACGTAGTCGAAGTAGGCCCGGGTGCCGTCCTCAGCCCCTTTGAAGAGACCCGGGAGCGGCGCCGTCAGGTCGTCGACCTGGCCCACGGTGACCGAGGTGGGGGTGACCCCGGGGGACGAGTCCTCGCCCGCCGGCGTCGTCCCGGCGGGCGTGGTGGCCGTGGTCGACGACGTCGACGGGGTCGCTTTGGGTGACGAGGAGCAGGCGCTGGCCACGAGGGCGAGGACGGCCACCACCGCCACGACGGAGGCTCCTCGGACCCGGGTCCCCCGGCTCATGCGGTTGGCGATCGATCGGGTGCTTGTCACGGAGTCCACAGTTCCCCCTCTGGTCTCACCTGTCACCGGTCCCTCCCCGCGGTCGGTCAGCTTGTCACACCGGCCCCGTCCCCCCGCAGGCGGGGGGCAATTCCCGGAGTCGGGGCCAGAACACGTTCTAGCCGAAGCTGATGCTACGTCAGGAAGCCGGAGGTCGCCTGGCCTCCCGCCGTCGGGGGGTGGCCGGGTCCCTGGTGGGGGGTCTGGTGCCGCGCCCCCTCCAGAAACCGGACCACGGCGGCGACGGCGTGGGCGCTGCGGACCGAGGGGAGGACGTCGAAGGCGTGCTGCGTGTAGGGGAGCTCGGCGTAAAGGACAGGAGCCCCGGAAACGGCCCGGAGGGCCTCGACGAACCGGCGGGCCTCGGCCACGGGGACGAGGGTGTCGTGGGTGCCGTGGACGACGAAGAACGGGGGCGCCGAGGCGTTCACCCGCCGCAGGGGTGAGGCGGACTCGAAGACGGAAGGGTCGTCGTCGTAGCGGCGCTTGAAGACCCGGCGCTCGAGCAGGGTCAGAAGCCCCTTGTCGTAGTGGCTCGTCCCCCGCCCGCTCGTCATGTCGTAGACGCCGTAGAAGGGGATGCAGGCGTCGACGGACGTCAGGGCATCCTCGAAGCCGGGTTGGAAGACGGGGTCGCCGGGTGTGAGGGCCACCATGGCGCAGAGATGGCCGCCGGCCGATCCGCCGCTGACGGCGATGAAGCCGGGGTCGCCTCCGTAGTCGGCGACGTGGTCGCGCACCCAGACCAGGGCGCGTTTGCAGTCGACGAGGTGGTCGGGCCACGTGGCACCGGGGCTCAGCCGGTAGTTGATCGCCACCGTCACCCAACCCCGCCGGGCCAGCTCGTAGAGCAGAGGGAGGCCCTGCTCCCGTTTGTCGCCGATGACCCAGGCGCCGCCGTGGATGTAGACGAGGACGGGAGCGGAGGTGGGTGGATCGACCCGGCGGTGGATGACGTCCAGGCGGTGACCGCGGACGGCGTCGCCGACGTAGTCGATGTTATGGACGACCGCCATCGACGGCGCCGGCCGGGGTAGGGGAAAGGCGAGGCGGGGGAAGCGCCACATGGTGTCGCGTCCACTCCGGGGCAGGGAGACGCCGGGGGGCGGAGCGATGGCACCCTCGGCCTCGATGCTGTCGAAGACGCGGCCGGCGCGGTGGCCGAACAGAGCCAGGAGACCGAGTCCGGTCCACGAGGCGACGGCCACGGCCAGGCCCACCCACCCGGGCCACCAGCGGAAGGCCCCCGTCACAGCGAAGGCGCCGGTGACGGCCACCTGCCAGACGATGTGCCACACCGGCATCTCCCCCGTGTACCAACCGGCGAAGAAGCTCGGAACGAGGAGGTACTCGGAGCGGGGGGGCCGGAAGGCGTTCAGCACCAGAGCGGCGCCGACCAGACTGGTGGCGAAGTAGCCCCACGCCCATGCCATGGACCCCATCTTCGCCGATCGGGCGAGGACGGACCCTACGAGGCGCGGCGGGTACCGGAGTCGGTGCCGAGGACGGCGCGCTCGTGGTCGAGGAGGCGCTTCTTGAGCTCCAGGCCACCGCCGTACCCGGTGAGGCTCCCGTTCGCCCCGATGACGCGGTGGCAGGGGAGGACGAGGGGGATGGGGTTGCGCCCGTTGGCCAGCCCGACGGCCCGGCAGGCCTTCGGGTTCCCGACGCGGGTGGCGAGCTCTCCGTAGCTCTCGGTCGTCCCGTAGGCGATGTCGGCCAGCGCCGACCAGACGTGGCGCTGGAAGTCCGTCCCGGCCGGTTCGAGGGGGAGGGAGAACGACGTGAGGGCGCCGGCGAAGTAGGCGGCGATCTGCTCGGCGGCGGCACGGACGGCGGCCGGCGTCCCGGCCCGCTCGGGGTCGAAAGCGGTACGCAGAAACGAACCGGGAAGGTGCACGAAGTGCACGGCGGCATCGTCACCGACCACCATCATCTCGCCCGCGGGAGTGTCGATCACCGTCCACTCGTCGGTGGATCCCAACGTGGGCGTGACTGTCACGGGCATGTCGTCTCCTTCTGTCGTCGCTTCTTCTGTTGTTGCTTCGGCTCGTGACCGACCAGACCCGACCACAGGTACTGAAGGGCGTAGGCCCGATAGGGACGCCACTTCTGCGCCAGAGCCAGAGCGGATCGTTCTCCGCCCGGCAGGCCGAGGTGCTCGAGGGCGCGTCGCACCCCGAGGTCGCCGGCCAGGAAGGCGTCGGGGTCCCCGAGAGCGCGCATCCTCACGTAGGCCACGGTCCAGGGGCCGATCCCCGGGACGTCGAGCAGTCTCGCCGACACCTCGTCGCGGTCGGCACCGGGATCGAGGACGATGGCGCCGATGGCAAGGAGCTCGGTGATGCGCAGCAGGGCCCGGGCCCGCCCGGCGGGCATGGGCAGATCGGCGGGCGAGAGCCCGGCGAGGACGGCGGCCGTGGGGAAGGTACGGGTGACGGTGCCGACCGCCGTCGGGAGGGTGCGGCCGTGGGCGGCGGCCAGGCGGCCGGCGACGGTGCGGGCGCCCGAGACGGTCACCTGCTGGCCGAGGACGGCGCGCACGATGAGCTCGTCGCCGTCGACATGGCCGGGGATCCGCAGCCCGGGGACGGCCGCCACGGCGGGCCCGAGGAGGGGGTCGGCGCCGAGGACGTCGCCCACGGCGGCGGGATCGGCGTCGAGATCGAAGAGGTAGCGCAGGCGTTTGGCCGCCACGGTGAGGTCCCGGAGATCCTCGAGGCGCAGGACGCAACGCAAGGCGCCGTCGCCGCCGTCGGACAGGGCGGCGACGGCGGCGCCGTGCGGCAGGGTGAGCGCCCGGCGGTAGAACGCGGCGTCACCCTCCTCCACCCCCGGCACGGCGCGGTGCGGCCAGGAAGGCGAACACACGCGATAAGGGGAGGGGGTGGCGGTAGGCGAGGCGCAGGGTCACCGACGCCGGCGCCGCCGGTTCGTCGGACGGGCCCGACGTCGTCGATCCGGGACGCCGGCGGGCCGAGCGCAGGGCCCGGTCACGCATGGCCGTGGGCGCTTCGCCGAAGACGGACCGGACGGTGTCGTTGAACTGCCGGACGCTGCCGAAGCCGGCGGCGAAGGCCACGTCGGCCGCCTTCAGGTCGGTGGTCTCGATGAGTATGCGCGCCGTCTCCGCCCGCTGTGCCCGGGCCAGCTCGAGGGGTCCGGCGCCGACCTCCCCGACGAGGAGGCGCTGCAACTGGCGCGGGCTGTAGCCGAGTCGGCGGGCGAGGCCGGCGACCCCTTCGCGGTCGACGACGCCGTCGGTGATCGACCGCATGGCCCGGCCGACGACGTCGCCCCGACGGTTCCACTCGGGGGAGCCCGGGGCGGTGTCGGGTCGGCAGCGCTTGCACGCCCGGAAGCCACCGCGCTGGGCCGCCGCCGACGTCGGGTAGAACCGGACCCGGTCCCGGCGGGGCATGACCGAGGGACAACTCGGGCGGCAGTAGATGCCCGTCGAGGTGACGGCCACGAAGAACCAACCGTCGAAGCGGACGTCGCGCGCCTGCATGGCCCGATAGCGGGGGTCGTCCTCACCGGCCACCTCGTCGCCGGTGAGGATGGGAGGCGTCGTCAGAGTCACCTGAGCAGTATCCCAGTCGGACGCGACCGCTTCTGGCGGGTTTCGGACATGCGGATCGCCGCCGGGGACGGTTACGGCACGCCGCAGACGGCGGCGGCGGCGCCGTACATGAGCCGCTTGTGCTCGGCGAGAACGGCCCGGTTCTTGTCGGCCAGGGTGCCGGCCCACTCGACGGCCCGGTCGACGACCTCCTCTTCGGGGACGGCGCGGTGGACGATGCCGGACGTCAGGGCGTCGGCGGCGTCGTAGCGACGGCCGGTGAGAAGAGCGTCGTGCAGGGTGGCGTGCGGCAGCTTGGCCGCCAGGACGGCGTACATCGCCGTGGTTAGGGGCAGGCCCAGATCCACCTCGGGCAGACACCAGTAGCCGCGGTCCTCCCTCATGACGATGTAGTCGTGGGCCGAGGCGAACATGGCGCCGGCGGCGAAGGCGTGACCGTTCACGGCCGCCACCGTCAGGGCGGGGAGCCGCAGCATCCGGCCGAAGAGGCGCTGGACGTCCGCGACCATGGGCCCGGCGTCGTCGCCCGCCTGCGCCATCCAGTCGAGATCGAGCCCGTTGGAATAGAACTTCCCCTGTCCCGTCGTCACCACCGCCAGAGGTTCCGGTTGCCTCTCGATCTCGTCCAGATGCCCATGGAGGCGGTCGACGGAGTCCCGGTTGAACCGGTTCTCGCCGTTCTCCATCCGGATGATCCAGACGGCTCCGGCCCTCTCGATCTCGATCATCGTCCTTGCCTCCTCGACGCCGTGATGAATCAGAGATTCCTATAGGTTCAGCCGATGGCCCCGCGGATACAGGGCGAACGCTGGCGCTTCCCCGGTGTGAGGACTCTCCCCCGAGAGGCGGCACGGGGATGAGATGGCCCGGTCCCGACGGCTTCTGGGTCAGCGACGACCGTTCCCTGGTCGACGTGGTGCGCGTCCATCAGTGGCTCAGTGCCCAGAGCTACTGGGCCACCGGGAGGTCGTTCGACGTCGTCGCCCGCTCCGTCGCCGAGTCCCTGACCCTCGGCCTGTACGGTCCCGACGGCGCGCAGATGGGGGTCTGCCGGTGGGTGACGGACTACGCCACCTTCGCCTGGCTCTGCGACGTCTTCGTCGACCCTGCGGTGCGGGGGGCGGGGCTGGGCACCTTCCTCGTGGGCACGGCCACGGCCCATGACGACGTGAGAGGTCTTCGTCAGGTACTCGGGACCCGCGACGCGCACGAGCTGTATCGACGATTCGGCTTCGCGCCTCTCGCCGTCCCCGAGCGGTGGATGGAACGCCCACCGGCCTGACCGTGACGGCGCTAGTCGCGCCCCTGACGACCACGCAGTCGGGTGACAGCCCGGGACACGGCGATCCCGTCCCCGAGGTCGTCGGCGTCGACCGGGGTGGCGAAGTGCGAGGTGACGGGCATCTGGCCGGCCCAGATCGGGAGGGTGAGGTCTTCGACGTCGTCGGCCGGTCCGCCGACACGGATCTTGGCCGACGCCTCCTCGATGGACATCCGCAGGACGGTCGTCTGACGCAGCTCGAGGTCGTTCGGTGGGCGGGCTTCGTCCCACCGCCCCGGCGTGATGTGCTCGACGATCGCCCGTAACCCGAGCATCTTGTCGTCCCCTTCGACGGCCGACGCCCTGCCGACGATGACGACCGAGCGGTAGTTCATCGAGTGGTGGAAGGCCGACCGGGCGTAGACGAGCCCGTCGATCACGGTCGCCGTGAAGCAGACGTCGATCCCGTCGGCGGCGGCGCGCAGGAGCTGACTGGCCACGGACCCGTGGAGGTAGAGGTGGTCGTCGATGCGACCGAAGAGCATCGGGATGACGACGGGCCGGCCCTCGCGGAGCACGCCGACGTGACCGATCATGGCGGCGTCGAGGACGGCGCCGACGGTGGCCGAGTCGTAGGCGGCGCGCGCCGGGAGGCGGCGGACCCGCGTGAACTCAGAGGGCGGGGCGCCGACACTCTCCATGAGCCCATGGTACGCGACAAGTGGATCAGAACTATGGTCCATTTCAGTGGAATCAGAGAGGTCCACTTTTGTCGGCCGAGATCTCCACCTCGACCTCGACGGCCCCACCGGGCGACGCTCGTCGCTGGAGGAGGCGCTGCGCGAGGCCATCCGGACGGGGCGGCTGTCGGCGCAGACCCGTCTGCCGTCGACCGCGCGCCCTGGCCGCCGATCTCGGCCTGGCCCGGGGGACCGTGACCGACGCCTACGACCAGCTGGCGGCCGAGGGCTGGCTGGTGGCCCGACAGGGCTCGGGGACACGGGTGGCGTCGGTGCCCATGGCGGCGGAGACCCTCCGGTGCCCCGACCGCGCCGGTCGAGCCCGAGGGCGGACCGGTGCCTCGTCACGACTTCCGTCCCGGGCGCGGTGACCTGTCCAACTTCCCGCGTCGCCCGTGGGTGGGGGCACTTCGGCGGGCGCTGCGCGATGCCCCCGATGCGGTTCTCGACTACGGCGACCCCCGGGGGCTTCGCGTCCTACGCCTGGCCCTGTCCGATTACATCGGCCGGGCCCGGGGCCTGTCCGTCGATCCCGACCACCTCATGGTGTGCAACGGATGGGCCCACGGTTTCGCCATGATCGCCGAGGCGCTGCACGCCGCGGGAGTGACCCGCGTCGCCGTGGAGGACCCGTCGATGGCCCGCAATTCGGCGATGCTCCGTCGCCTGGGCCTGGGCGTCGTGTCCGTGCCCGTCGACCACGAGGGAGCGGACCCGGCCCGCCTGGTGCGCCGGGGCTCGGTCGGCGCCGTGGTGCTGACCCCGGCCCATCAGTATCCGACGGGGGCCACCCTCTCGGCCGACCGGCGCGCCGCCTGGATCAGCTGGGCCCGGGCCCACGACGCCCTCCTGATCGAGGACGACTATGACGGTGAGTTCCGCTACGACCGCCAACCGGTGGGCGCCCTGGCCGCGCTCGACCCCGGTGGCGTCATCTACGCCGGAACGACGTCGAAGACCCTGGCTCCGGGCCTGCGTCTCGGCTGGCTGGTGCTTCCTCCCCGCTGGCTGGAGCCGATCACCGGTCTCCGGACCGTTCTCGACCGCCACACCGGTGCGCTCGACCAGTTGGCGCTGGCCGAGATGATCACCTCGGGGGCGTTCGACCGCCACGTGCGTCACTCCCGCATCCGCTATCGGCGTCGCCGCGACCTGCTGCTCACGTTGCTGGCCGATCAGGTGCCGGCGGTGACGCCGCACGGCATCGCCGCCGGACTCCATACCCTCATCGAGCTACCGGCCGACGGGCCCGACGAGAACGAGGTCGTCGACCATCTGGCCCGCGACGAGGTGGCGGTCCACGGCCTGGGCAGCTACCGCCAGCGGGCGGGCAACGGGGCCGCGCCGGCCCTGGTGGTCGGATTCGCGACGCCGCCGGAGCACGCCTTCGCCGTCGGGGCCCGGGCGCTGGCCACGTCGTTGTCCCGGCTCTACCGCTGACCGGGGTGGCTCACTGGCCGGCCAGGCCGGCACGGTCCTCGGCCGGCGGGGTGCGGTGAGGATCGGAGAAGGTCTCGATCACCACACGACCGAACGCGCCGGGAGTGATGTCGCGGCGGCCGGCGAACGCGGGGTCGATGGCCGAACCCCGCTGATAGCCCACGGTAAAGCCGTGGACACCGACGGTGACGAGGGTGGTGCGGGGGACATGGCCCTGCCCCACGGGCACGTCGCCGTAGAACAGGTCGACGTCACCGGCGTGCGCCCCCGTCGGAGTGAACTCGATCCGCACCTCGACCGGTCCCGTGGGCAGCACCACCTCGGCGGCGATCGTCGTCAGGGTGGTCCCGAGGTGGTTGTAGGTGAGGTGCAGACGACCGTGGTGGAGGAACACGACATACCCGCCGGCATGGCTGCCATGGCAGACGAGGGCTCCCTCGGCACCGGTGGTGGGCACGATGAGCTCGGCGCGCAGCGACCAGGCCCGGTTGCTGATGTTCGGCGCGACGAGTTGGGGAATGGTGCCGATCCCCGGATAGAAGACGTAGCGACGGCGGCGATAGCGGGGATCGGCGCCGGTGATCGGCATGTTGGTCACCGGGAGCACGTTGAAGCGCTCGGCCTCCCGCCACCAGATGTCGACGAGCTCGGCCAACTTCTCAGGACGCTCCGCCGCCAGATTCCGTGTCTCGGAGAAGTCTTCGGCGACGTGGTACAGCTCCCAGTCGTCGTCCTCGAACGACCGGAAGGGATCGTCGGTCTCGGTGTAGCGGACGAAGGCGAGCGGGCGGAAGACGACCGCTTTCCAGCCCTCGTGGTAGAGCGCCCGTGATCCCAGCATCTCGTAGTACTGGGTCGTGTGACGGCTCGGTGCTTCGGGATCCCAGAGGGTGGGGGCGAAGCTGACCCCTTCGATCGGGCGCTGGTCGACCCCGTTGATCTCCTGCGGTGGTTCGAGGCCGATCACGTCGAGCAACGTGGGCATGAGGTCGATGGCGTGGACGTACTGCGGGCGCGTCTGGCCCGGCCGGCCGAGTTTGCGGGGCCAGTGGACGATCAACGGGTCGCAGACGCCTCCTTCGTGGGTCTCGCGCTTCCAGCGCTTGAGCGGGGTGTTCCCGGCCCAGGCCCAGCCCCAGGGATAGTGGTTGTACGCCTCGGGCCCACCGAGCTGGTCGATCCGGGCCAGATTCTCTTCCATGTTCTCGGGCTCGAAGTTGAAGAAGTAGAGCTCGTTGAACGACCCCCGGGGCCCGCCCTCGGCCGACGCCCCGTTGTCGCTCATCACCACGACGACGGTGTCGTCGAGCTCGCCGAGTTCGTCGATGAAGTCGAGGAGGCGACCGACCTGGGCATCGGTGTGGGTGAGAAAACCGGCGTACACCTCCATCATGCGGGCGAAGAGCCGCTTCTCGTCATCGGTCAACGAGGCCCACGCCGGAACCCAGCTCGGCCGATCGCTCAGTTCCGTCCCCGGGGGGAGCAACGAGGTGGAGAGCTGACGTGCGAACACCTGGTCGCGCCATTCGTCCCACCCGATGTCGAACTGATGGCGGTAGCGGTCGATGAACTCCGGCGGAGCGTGGTGGGGGGCGTGGCACGCCCCGGGGGCGAACCACAGGAAGAAGGGCTTCTCCGGGGCGACGGCCCGGAGATCCTTGATGAACAAGGTGGCCTTGTCGACCAGATCCTCGGTGAGGTGATAGCCCTCGCCGGGGCTACGCGGAGGATCGACCTGATGGTTGTCGTAGACGAGGTCGGGATGGTACTGGTCCGTCTCACCACCGAGGAATCCGTAGAAGCGCTCGAAACCGCGACCGAGCGGCCATTTGTCCTTCGGTCCCCCCATGGCCATCTCCCCGGCCGGGGCCAGGTGCCATTTGCCGACGGCGAACGTGGCATAGGCGTTACGCAGGAGGATCTCCGAGAGGAAGCCGCTGTCCTTGGGAACGGTGGCGTCGTAGCCGGGGAATCCGGTCGCTGTCTCGACGATGCGGCCCATGCCGTTGGTGTGATGGTTGCGACCGGTCAACAGGGCGGCCCGGGTGGGGGAACACAGGGCGGTGGTGTGGAAGTTCGAGTACCGCAGCCCGTCGGCCGCCAGCCGATCGAAGGTGGGTGTGGCGATGTCCGAGCCGTAGCAGCCGAACTGGGCGTACCCGACGTCGTCGAGCAGGACCACCACCACACTGGGGGCGCCGGCAGGGGCAGAGGGAAGGGGCGGCCACCACGGGGTCGACGTCTCCAGAGTCCGACCGATGACTCCCTCGAAGGTGCGCTCAGTGGGCATGTGACGTTCCCGTTGCTCGCGGGCGGACGCCGTCCGCCACCGGTGAGCGCCGACGCGGTCGGTGTCCGGAGCTTCGGGGTTCGACGTACGTGCCGACGAGCACCTCGAGGAGGGCGACCGCCTGCTCGACACCGAGACCCTCGCGTTCGATCTGGTCGGCCAGTCCGAACACGGCGTTGACGATGACCCACACGATGGTGCGCGCCTCGAGATCGTCGCGGCCGACGCTCCGGACGAATCCGGTCCAGCGCCCGAAGATGCGCTCCCGGAGGTCCCCTTCGATGCCGGCCAGTTCGGGACGGTTCCAACCGGCGCCGTCGACGAGGGCACGCAGGATCCGCCGGTCGGCGGGAACGAGCGCGAACACCTGTCGGGCGGCGAAGGTGGCCAGGTCGATCCCGGTCAACCGACGCCGAGCGGCGTCGATGGTGGCGTCGAGCGCGGCAAAACGGTCCAGGATCAGAGCCCGGTAGAGGTCGTCGAGATCGGTGAAGTGTTCGTAGACCCACTGACGGCTGACACCGGCTTCGGCGGCCACACCGGCGACGGTGAGGCTGCCGAGGCCGTCCCGGCCGATGACGGCGGCAGCGGCCGCGAGCAGCTGGGTGCGCCGTTCCCCGGCCCGCAGATAGGGCCGGGGCCCACTGTCGGCCCTGGACATGCGGCGAGGCTAGGAAGATATTTACTCGACGTCAACTTCCTACTACCGTGGCCGGCGTCTACGACGACGCGGACCGGGGAGCGATCGATGGCAGAAGGTGAGCGGCAGGGAGTTGACTTCCACTTCGACATCATGTGCCCGTACGCCTACCAGACGTCGATCTGGATCCGCGAGGTACGGGACCTCGCCGGGATCGACGTCCGCTGGCGGTTCTTCAGCCTGGAGGAGATCAACCGCGCCG
Source organism: uncultured Acidimicrobiaceae bacterium (assembly GCA_963848355.1). Lineage (GTDB taxonomy): Bacteria > Actinomycetota > Acidimicrobiia > Acidimicrobiales > UBA8190 > CAWKDG01. The sequence goes on along the minus strand of CAWKDG010000012.1, from coordinate 1,774,193 downwards.
AGGGCAAGAAACACCCGTGGGAGAGGGACTGGTCCTACGGCTGGTCCATGATGCGCATCGGGGCGTTCCTGCGACGAACCGACATGGATCTGCTCGACCGTTGGTACTGGGCGGCGGGAACGGCGCTGCATGTCGACGGCCGCAAGCCGCACCGTCGCGAGGTGGCGGCCGCGCTGCTCGAGGAGCTCGGACTCGACCCCGGGATCGTCAGGGCCGCCTTGGACGATCCGTCGACGGGGGACGAGGTTCGAACCGAACACGAGATCGTGGTGGACAAGGGCGCGTTCGGGGTCCCGACTCTCGTGTTCGACGACGGTCAGGCGCTCTTCGGCCCCGTCCTGATCAGCCCTCCTCGAGGTGGCGCGGCGTTGCGCCTGTGGGAGCTTGTCACCGGTTGGCTCGAATTCCCGACCGTCTACGAGCTCCAACGCCCGAAACGGGCTGCCGATCTCGCCTCGATCGCTGCGGCATTCGCCCCGTACCTGGCGGCGCGGGATTGGCAGAGCGTGCAGAGGCAGACCCCGTGACCGACAGAGGGAGGACGGTATGACTGCTCCGGCTCAGGTGACACGAACCCTTCAGAACGTCCGCGGCCAGCGTTACGGCGAGATGCTCATCGTCAAGAGCGGGGAGGGAGGGCTCTTCGCCGAGGTGTACAACAGCTTCACCCTGAACGATTGTCCTCAGGACCTGTGGGACAACCTCGATCCCGTCGCCATCGCCCAGTCCGAGGGAGGGCTCGTCGCCTTGGCCAATGGCCCGCGCTATTGGCTCGTCGACTCCATCGAGAAGACGGGTCCCTCCACTCCGGACGTGCGGGACTTCGGCGGCATCCTCATGGCCCGCGCCGCCGTTCTGCACCTGGGCGCCGGGTTCGATCCCTCGCCGTACATGGGGCGGCGGGTGGCCCGCGCCGCCGTGTTCTCGTTCGCCGCCGGATCAACCGTCTACGAGCTGACGGGTCCCGACGGCGTCTACGTCATGCAGTCGTGGTGCACTGCGGTCGATACGGGGTTGACCGAGCCCCATCTCGTGGCGCTGGGCGAACGCCTGGGCGTGCCCGACGGATGGACGTTCCGGAGCCGCCGGCTGAGCGAGCCGTTGCACGTCAGGACGACGACCGAGGAGGCCGTTGTCCTCCAGGACGAGCTGAGAAACTCCTACTGCCTCGTCGACTGATCCACCAACCCGACCCGACCCGATCCGGCGGCGAAGAACCTGGTCGGCGGGACAGGACGAAGCAGGGGCCGGGGTCGGGACGGTACCCGAACATCCCGGAGGTGAGATCCGTATCCTCGGGTGAAATGACCCTCATCGCATCCGACACCCCCGCCATCACGCGGGTCGCGACCGGCGCCGGCATCCGACGGCTCTGTCTGCCGTCCGTCGCCATCGCCGTGGTGACTGGTTGGCTCCTCTGGGTCGGGGCTGCGGCCCTGGTGGGTAGCGGCCAATTGGGGGCGACCCTGACGGGCGGATGGGTCGAGCTGGCGGGACCCACCTTCATCGCCGTCGTCGTGGCCGCCGTGGTCTGTGAACAGATCTGGCCGCTCCAACGACGGGGCCTCCTGGCCGCCGGTCATGTCCAGGACGCGTGTTTCTTCCTCGTCTACGCCAGCTGTGCGGTGCCCGTGATGACACTGCTGCGAGTGGCTTTCGCCCAGTTGTTGGGCACGCACGTCAGCTGGATCGAGGCCCCGTGGACGGCGTCGTGGTCCCTGTGGTTGGTGGTACCGGTGACCCTCGTCGCCATGGACGGCGCCAACTGGCTCGCCCACTGGGCCGATCACCGGATCACGGCTCTCTGGCGGTTCCACGCCGTCCACCACTCCCAGGAGGAGCTGAACGTCCTCACGTCGTTCCGAGCGCACCCGCTCGTCCATACGACGGGCTTCCTCTTGGCCACCATCGCGGTCATGACACTCATGGGTGACCGGGCCGTGGCACCGGACCTGATCACTCTCTACGTCTGTCTCGGGACCCTCCCCCATGCCAACGTCGGGTGGACGTTCGGTCCACTCGGCAAGCTGGTGGTGAGTCCGGCGTACCACCGGATCCACCACGCCGTCGACGCGCCTGACGGTGCCAACCTGGGCATCGTGCTGACGATCTGGGACGTGCTGGCGGCGCGAGCCGTGTTCCCCCGCGCCGGTGCTCCGGCGTCGGAGACGGGCCTGACCGGTCGGCCCCTCGCCGTCGAGCAGTACGACCCTCGACGGCACCTGCCCTTGCTGATCAGACAGCTCGCCGAACCCTTCACCGCCCGCACCCCGAACACCAGGTGACCAGCGCGCCTTCGTGACCGATCGGCGGACGAAAGCCGCTGAGAGCATCGTCGTCGACGCCGTAGAATTTGAACGATGTCGACACTGCCCCGACTCGAGGTGCCCCTCACGGACGGTGACGTGGCACTTCGGCCTTTCACCTTGGACGACGTGAACTCCGTCACCGCCGCCTGCCAGGACCCTGAGATCAGTCGGTGGACGGTCAGCATTCCCTGGCCGTACGAAGCGGAGGATGCTCGGACCTGGATTTCCAGCCACGACACGGTCTGGCAGCGCGGTGAAGCCGCTGAGTTTGCCGTGACGGCCCCCGGTGACGGTCGCCTGCTCGGATCCCTGGGCCTCCATTCATTCGACTGGGACGAGCGGAGATCGTTGGTCGGATACTGGGTGGTTGCCTCCGAGAGGGGCCACGGGGTCGCCAGCCGGGCTCTACGCATCGCCGCGGGCTGGGCGTTCGAGACGCTCGATCTCCGGACACTCGAGTTGGTGACCATGATGGGGAACGTCGCATCCGAACGCGTCGCCACGAACGGCGGGTTCCGGGTGGTCGAGGAGATCCCTGACTACCGGCACCCCCTCGACCCCGACCACCGTCACCACGTGAAGCGCTGGCAACGTCGAGAATCCGACCTCGGCCGGTGAACCGACCTCGCGTGAACCGGCCGGACCGGCCATGACCGGGCCGGACTTGTCCTTTCGGGCTCTCGGTCGAGAGGACTTCCCCCTTCTCTCGCAGTGGTTGTCCGCACCCCATGTGCAGACCTGGTGGCGAGAGGAGTTCGCTCCCACGTCGGTCGAGAGGCGATATGGGCCTGTGGTCGACGGTGCCGATCCGACGGAATGTTTCGTGGTGGAGGGCGACGAGCGGCCGATCGGCTTCGTCCAGCGCTACCTGCTCGCCGACAACCCCGAGTGGCGGGTATCGCTCAGTGTGGCCGGGACCCCGAGAGACGGAGCCGGCATCGACTTCTTCATCGGTGTGGACACCCTGATCGGGCGGGGCCTCGGACCTCGGATCATCGAGAGTTTCGTCGGGGACACGTGGACGCGGTATCCCGAGATCGCCGCCATCATCGTGAACGTCTCCCCTGACAATCGCCGCTCCTGGCGCGCCCTCGAGAAGGCCGGGTTCCTCAGGGTCTGGTCCGGCTCTCTCGCGTCGGACGATCCGAGCGATGTCGGGGTCAGCCACGTCTACACGCGCGCCCGACCAAACCGGGAGGAACCGGTCAGACCAACGTGAAGGTCCCCGCCTTTTCCGGAGCCGGTGCCGTCTCCGTGAACGTGCTGGACCAGGGGCTCACGTCTCCCAGAAGGCCGAGGTCGGTTCCGAAGGCGGACACCCTGGTGGTGGAGCCTGAGGTCGTGACCGAGCCTGTTCCCTTCACCTGGACCACATAGCTCGTGGAGTACTGGGTGTACGCGCCGGTGCCGGCACTGTTCGTACAGAACAACCCCAAGAAGTCTCCTGTGTTCGAGGAAGCCGTCAGGAAGTAGGGCGTGAGACCGGCACCACACGGCGATTCGAGCGTGATGCTGTAGCTCTGCGAACCCGTGGCGCCGTTGGGCCCATTCGCCGTCACCACGAACGGGAACGATTCGCCGATCTGTGGCTTGCCGGTCGGGATGCCGCTCAGAGTCCCCGACGAGCTCAGCCCCAGGCCGGTCGGGAGGGCCCCGGGCTCGGAGAACGTGACCGGACCGGGAGCCGCTCCCGTGGCGGTGATGGTGGTGGAGTACGGCATCTCCCAGGTGGGATTGGGCAGGGGTGGTGACGTCAGCACCAGGGTGACCGCGAACGCAGTTGAAGAGTCCGATCCCGTCAAGTCACTGTCCCCGGCGTAATCTGCCGTGGCCGTGTAGCTGCCGGCATAGACGATGGTCTCGCTCGTCGGATTGCACGATCCCGATCCGCCCCCGGCTTTGGGCGCGACATGCGCGATGCAGACGGTCGTACCGCCCACGTCGACATCGACGTCATCGGTCTCGGGAAGCTCTTCGCCGTTCCCTGTGGTCACCGCCACGGTGAAGGAGGCGGAACTCTCCTGACCGTAGGGTTCGGTCCCCGGGTTGACGGACAGAGAGGTGTTGGTCGAGTCCTTCCCGACGCTGAAGTCTCCCGAGCTGCCCGTGTACTCGATGACGTAGCTCAGCGGCTCCGAGTCGGTGATGCCCGTGCACTGGGCGGCGTCGATCGTGTAGGAACCGGCTGCCAGGGCGGCGGAGATGGCGGTCCCGCCGTTGACCGACGGGCAGCTCAGCGTCCCCGAGACCGTGACCCCTCCCGGCGCGGTGTCCGTCGGGGTGAATGTGGGTGAGGACGAGCCGTAGCCCTGGGTGCCGCTCACTGTCACCAGGATCGGCGTACGCGGGCACAGCGACTGGGCCAGGTTGGCCGCCACCGGGGAACCGAGGCCTGTAGCCATGTCGTAGCCGGTGGTCGTGGGGTACGCCCCGCTGTTGGTCCCCGTCATGTCGTTGTTGCCTGTCGCCGTGATGTCGTTGAAGTCGGTCGGCGTACTGGTGGCCAACTGGTAGAGCGCCGGGTTGAGGAAGCCCGCCGAACTGGCAGAGGGGGCAGGTGTGTTGCACTCCGTCGTCGTCGTCGAGGCGTTGATGAGGGCGGTCATGGCCGCCCAGTCGGGGCTGGAGATAGACGTACCCAGCCACCCGGACCACGCACCCGGGCTCCCGGTGAAGAAGGTGTAGCCCTCGCCGGCGTTGGCGCTCACGTCGGGCACCTCGCGGCAGTCACCCGAGGACGAGAGGGAGTAGGTCGTCGTTGGCGCCGAGGCTCCGGAACATGGGGTGCTCGACGAGTACCCATTGATGACGCCCGAACCGTTTTGGTAGGCCGGCATGGCCCAGTCCGACGAGATACCGCCGTTACCGGCGCCAGGGGCGGTGGGGGGGCCGTGAAGGGGTCCGGCGAAAGCAGAGCCTTCGCCGATCGTCGAGTTCCAGACGGTCTCGGTGGGGGGAGTTGTCGGCGGGTCGCCGAGAGCCGTCAGAGCCGTACCACCCACACCGGTGACGTAGGGCTGCCCGGCCGGGTCGCCGACAGCCAGAGAATCATTGAACGGTGGCTCCGACCCTGTGCCGTTGCAGGCCTCGGAGCCTTCGTCACCGGACGCCGCGAACATGCTCTGACCCTGTGCGGCCATCTGGGCGAAGATCGGCTCCTCCAGCGTCGGATTGCTGCCCGAGTTCGCTTCGCAGGTGCCCCAGCTGGAACTCACGGCCTGGGCGAGGTCGTCGTTGGCGATTTCGGCGTAGGTGGCGACGTAGGTGCTCTGAACCTCGTAGACGAGCACCTTCGTGATACCGGGGGCCAGGCCGACGACGTCCTCGATGTCGTCATCGGCCTCGCTCGACGGAGTGCCGTTCGTCGCCGAGGTGGGCTCGATCTGAATGGGGACGCTCGTGCCATAACACGTCTGGTACGTCGCCACGTTGGAGGTCGAGTATCCGGAGTTTTCGAAGAGAGCGACCGTCTGTCCCTGCCCGAAATCACCGGCGTCGTAGAGCGGTCCGAAGTCGTAGGCCTGGGCGATGTCGTCGGCGTCCCAATTGCCGGACCCGGCATTGCAGGCGGCCGGCTGACCCGGGGCCAGGCCGCCGGAGGAGGCCGATGACGCCGATCCGGACGGACTCGCCGCCGCCAGCCCCAGGGGTGTGAGTTGGACCAGGTTGTCGAGGCCGGTCACGCCCGAGACGGACGAGGCGATCGAGCTGGGCAGTTGGGCGGCTGTGACATTGGCGTTCACCACCTTGCCCGAGGGCAGTCGGAACGACCGCATGGTCACCCCGAACGCCTTCTGGGCACCGGCGACGGTGGTGGTGACAGGGAGGAGCATGCCGTCGTACAGCGCGCCGACCTTCAGCCCCGCTTGACGGAGCGCGGCACGGACGGAGTCCACCGTCGTCGCCGTCGGCCCGAACATGGGGCCGAACTGGCCCGGGGCCAGGTACTGGCGGTACTCGGGAGATGTCGGGTCGGAGACCGAGGCGATGAAAGCGGACAGGGCCGCCGGGTCGGGCAGCTTGAGGCCCACGTCCAACTGGAGGGGCGCCTTGGCCGGCGACGGGCCGAGTTCACTGACGCCGGGGCCGGCTTGAGCGGCGCGACTCACCACGCTCGTCGATCCACCGGGGTTGGTCGACGCCCCGGCCGACTGAGGTGAACTGAGCGGGATGGCAAATGAGAGAGTGGCCAACGCGACGACGAATCCCGCCACCGTCAGCCGGAGACCCGACCGGGCATCGACAGGCCGGTGACGCGGATGGACACGATTCCGTCGACGCTCTGCGTATGTGCGCATGGTCTCTCCGGCCTCAGATGGTGGGGGTGGGGGCGTCGATGGTGTAGGTCGTGGGGTAGCTGCTGTGGATGCCGGCGTCGATGTCGCCGATCACGGTGGAGGTCCCCGGGGCACACTCCGCCCCGGTGAAGGCGAAGACGGCGTTGCCGTCGTTGTCGAGGATCCCGGTGTCGGAGAAGGTGGACGAGGAGGCCGTTCCCGAGATCCAGGTGATGCCCCCCAGGCAACGGCTGAAGAGCTGGGGGGAGTCGATGTTCACGGGCTGCTCGGCGTAGACGGGGTCGGTCTCGATGTAGAAGACGGCGTAGACGTCCGAGGTCCCGCTCGGGACGGTGTTGCCCGTCTCCACCTCGTCGGGGGGGAAGCCGGTGATGCCGGGGGCGGTGACGTTCGGGGGACCGACGGTGATGGTGCCGATGGCCGTGTAATAGGGGGCGGCCACCAGGTCGGCCTCGATGAGGTCGGCGCCCGGCGCGCAGTCGAGACCGTAGAGAGAGACGGTGGCGTTGCCGTCGGAGTCCAGGGTGACGTCGACCGAGTCGGAGGTGTAAACGGCCGTGGGCTGGAGAGACCCGAACAGGACAGCGCCCCCGCAGGAGTTGGCCAGCTGCTGGGAGTTGATGTCGACGATGTCGTCGGCGAAGGCGGGGGACGTCTCCGCCTCGACCACGGCGTGGATCTCGGACTGCCCCGTCTCTACCAGCGAGCTCGATCCGTTGGGCGACACCGTCACCGTGATGGTGGGAGGAGGCGGAGGCGCTCCCCCCGTGCCACCGCCACCTTTCTGGCAGGCGGCCAGTTTCGAGTGGGGATGGTTGGCGCACCACTTGGCCGAGCCGACCGGGTTCGAGGCCGAGGCCACGCCGGACAGAACGAAGAGGGACAGGCTGGCGACAGCAGTGAGGGCGACTGCCCTGGTTGCCACCCGCATGGTTCCCCCCGGTCTGTAAGTGCCCTTGTGCGGCTCACCGTAGGGTGCGTCGCTGTTCGACAACATCGTCGATATTGGGGAATGGACTTTGCCAAGGTGACGTTCTGTAGCGCCGCAAACTCCATCCGTCGCCTTCTGAGGGGACAACCGAGTCCTCGTACCCTCCGGCCGACAGGGGTGACCTCAGGCCAGGGCGAGGTAGTCGAGATTGACTGCACCCTGACCGGACCCCTCGACGCTGCACACCACAAGGTTCGTTCCGGCCGCCATGGTCAATGTGACCGGCACGGTCTGCCACGATGTCCAGGCCCGCGTGCTCGGCACGTGGAGCGCGACCGTGCCGTGCGTGCTACCGGTGTCCGGGTCGAGCGCACGTACTGTCAGCGTCGACCGACTGCCGGTGGAGTTGGCCACACGACACAGGAGTCGGCGACGGCCGGCACGGGGCACCGAGATGGCTACGGCAACACTGCTGCCCTTGGTATCGAGACCGGTGACGTAGCCCACGCCTTCATGGCCGCCAAAGGTGTTCTCGAACCGGGCCGATCCTGCCCAGGCTCCGACCTCGGCCTGAAAATGGGCCGGACCGGGGGGGACCACCGACAGAAGCACCGAGGCATGGGGTGCCAGGGCCACCTCGTAGCTGGTCATCGACCCCAGGTCCTTGTGAGCCCAGAGGTCGCGTACCGCTGCCGGATCGGTGAAGCCGAGGACGGCGGCGAAGTCGATTGCCTTGGTAGCCGTGCCCGGGCCGTCTTGCCGGTTGAACAAGGCCACCGCCCAGGTCCCGTCGGGCAACTGGCCGATCCAGCGTTCGGGGTCCCGGCTCGAAGGGTCGTATTCGAATCCGTGGCTGTTGTTGAAGACGGGTTTACCGACGAGTCCAGCCTTGCGCAGGGCCAGCACCTCGGGGTTCTGGTAGATGTGGGCGTTGTTCCCGATCGTATCGACATAGTCGGTGATGGCGATCGGAGCTCCCGCCATCGTGAAGAGATTGATCGCGCTCTGGCGCTCGCCGTCGTTGGCGAACGAGTGGATGATCAACGGATCGCCGTCGAGAATCATCTGGCCCCGACCGGAAATGTCGGCGAAACCGGTAAAACCAAGGAACGGGTTGTTCCACTGTGACCACTCGGGCTGCCAAGTCTGGCGGCCCTCACTCAAGTCGTACCAGAGTCCGTAGCTGACGTCGTTGTCGATCCGGACCAGGTCACCGTATTGACGTTCCCCAGACCCGTGGTCGAACAGGTTGGGCATCACGAGGCTCAGCTGCATATCGCCGGCCGCCTCCCGCATCCACTTGAGCGCTCGCAGATACGAGTCTCGGCCGTGGGCCACCCCCGTCGTGCCCTCGCTCTGGTCGAATCCCACCTCGTACCAGGCCAGAAAGTCGATCCGGAGGAACACGGCACCGAGTTGGCGGAAGTGCGCGACGTAGCCCTTCACATATTCCTCGGCGCCGTCGCGGGTGGTGTCCACCCACTGCAGGAGCCCACCTCCGTCGAACCAGTCGCCGGGATTGACGATATCGGCCACCTTGATGTCGGGTCGGCCGACGACGGTCACGGACGGGTTCGTGACTGCCGACCGGGTGACCCACAAGGGGTTGTAGTAGACGCCGAGCTCGAGACCCTTGGACTTCAGGTAGTCGGCCCACCATGCCCAGTCGTGCACCCAGTCGTCGGCCTGGCTCAGGATGTAGCCGTGCGATGTGATTCGTTGCGTGTTGTCTATCCAGCCGTCGGTACACACCATCTTGTAGCCGTAGTCACCGAAGGTCGCCGCCACCCAGTCGACGTTGGTCTTCCAGACGTCCTCGGGTATCAACGTGTTTTTGGAGAATTCGTAACCGTAGGTACTCCAGTAGAGGGGGCCTGCTCCACCAGGTCGGAACGAGGGTGCAGTCGTGGGTGCCAGTGCCAGCGCGGCCCGGGCGTCTGCAGCGTCATCGGGAGTCGTCGCGGCCCCGGCTGCCGTAGCGCCGGTCGACGACGCTGCCAGGCCGGCGAGGACGGCACCCCCGCCGCCCTTCAGCAAGTCGCGTCGCGTCAGCACCCGGTCTGCACCCCTTCGTCTCGAGCCACGACTCTAGCCAAGGCAGATTCCCGCAGCACTCGACTCTGAGACAGCGAGCGCGGTTGATCATTCAAAGGGACGGTCGCGTACCGATCTTCCGGTCGATTGTTAGGGCTCAGGCTTTCCGTTCAGCGAAGGGAACGGCGAAGTCGCAATCCGGCCTCCATGGCCCACTCCCTCGTTACCGGAACATCTGCCCGGTGTGTCCAGTGTGCGGGTCCCCCCAGGTGAAGGTCAAGGGTGCAAGCTCCCTAACCTTCTCCCACCGCTGGCAATGCGAGCAAGGACACTGCGGCGCGTTTGGCATAAGCAAGGTGACTCACCCGCCCACTCACACGGGCGAGGAGTAGCGCGCCCTCGATGAGGGCCAGAGCGGCCGAGGCCGTCTCGGCAACCGAGTCTTCTGGCCATCCGTCAGCCCGGAGCCGTACTGCAATGAGGCTTTCCCATTGGTCGAAGCACCGCGCTGCAGTGGCGCGTAGGCGTGGGCTGATGATGGGTGACTCGAGTGCGGTCGGCGCGATGGGGCAGCCCGCACACGGTTCGTCGCCAACCGGTCCCTCGGCCACGTCGAGGAACCGGATGACACCGAGTGCTGCGTCGGGCGCCCCGTCCAACGATCCGCGGAGGGCTTCGGCGACTACGTGGCCTGATGCCTCCAGCGCGGCCTCGGCGAGTTCTTCCATGCCGCCGGGAAAGTGGTGATACAGCGATCCGTTGGACACGCCGCTCTCTGCCAGCAGCTGCGCCCGCCCGGTGGCCGTGTATCCCTGATCACGCAGCAGCCGCGCCATCGTCTGCACCAGGTCAGCCCGGGTGTCACGGTCACGCGCCACCCCTTGACTTTACTGGAGCGAACGGTCTAGAAAGCTCTGGAGCGACTGCTCTAGTGAGCGTGCCGCTGCCCGGTGAGACGACGCAGCGGAGGGAAATCATGAGCACACAACCGACCGCGGTGCTGGTCCATGGCGCATTCGCTGACGCGTCTGGATATGCCGCGGTGATCCGACTTTTGCAGGCCCAAGACGTACCCGTAAGGGCTCCGATGAACCCGCTACGTGGTCTGGCGTCGGACGCCGAGGCCATTCGGCGCTACACCACCACGGTCGAGGGGCCCGTCGTCCTTGTCGGCCACTCTTACGGCGGCGCCGTCATCTCCCAGGCCGCGCCCAACGTGAACGACGTCCGGGCGCTGGTGTTCCTGTCTGCTTTCGCACTGGACGAAGGCGAGAGCTGCGTCAGCGTGATGGAGCCGTTCCCGCCGTCGATGCTGGCGTCCACGAACGTTCCCAACCCCTACGACGCGCCCGGAGCCGCAGGCGGCCCGGATCTGTTCATCAAGATCGAGCAGTTCCACGAGACCTTCTGCGCTGATCTGAGCGATGATGTCGCCGGCCCGATGGCGGTCAGCCAGCGCCCCTTGGCGGCGGCTGCGTTCGCCGAGCCGGCATCAGCCGTCGGTTGGCGGGACATTCCGAGTTGGTACCTGGTATCCGAGCACGACAATGCGATCCCGCCCGACTGCGAACGCTTCATGGCTCAGCGCATGAACGCCGCCACCGAGACTGTGGACGGCTCTCACGTCGCCTTCATCGCCCAGCCTGACGTCGCATCCGGTTTGATCCTCAAAGTGCTCGCATCTGTGTGACGCGAGCGGAGACGCTGCCGCCCGACCCAGGTCGCTGGAACGGCGAAACGATGACATGGATGGGAGGGAGAACGCTGTGCCGATGATCGATGTGTACGCGACGGCGGGCACCTTCACTGATCCGCACCAGCTGGCCGTCGACCTGGCGCAGACACTGATGACCATAGAAGGGGTCCCCGACATCCCCATGTTTAGGCAGAACACGGCCGCTTTCGTCCATGCATTGGCCGATGACGCCATGTCCAACGTCGATGGTGAGAACACGTACGTCAGGGTGCAGGTGCTGACCAACGCCGGTGCACTCGACCGGGACAAGCAGCTGGCAGTCGTGAGCCAGTTCACCGAACTGATCACAGCTGCGGCCGCCGACGCCTCCGTATCGAACAGGACCTGGGTTCTTCTCACCGAGGCGGTCCAAGGAGGATGGGGCCTGGCCGGTCACGCCCATACCAACGTCGAACTGATCGAAGCCGCTCGCGCCCAGATCGCTGAGCTGCGCTCCAAGCAGGCCGGTGGGACCTGAAGCGGTGCTAATGGCTGGACCATCGCGTCAAGACTGACGACGGGAGTGCTCGAGGACGCCGCCGTAGGCACTATCGGTTTGATTGATGCGACACCGGAGCTGACGAGATACAGACACTCCTTTTCGCCCTTACTCAATCGGCTGGTGCGCCATTGCGGCAGGTTCGCGGCCGGCGAAGAGCCAGCCAACGATGGCCGCGAATGCCGGCATGCCGAGGAGGATGAGGAGGAGATCCGTGACGGGAATGTTCCCGAGCGCGGCGATCCCCCCGTTCAGCGAGTTGCTCCGCAGCCAACCGATCATACCGATATAACCGCCCACGACGCCGAGGAGTGCACCGAGGAACCCGAGCGCGCCAGCCGTCACGGCAGTCAATGTGCGCCGCGTGTAACTGGACGCACCAGTCGCCGCCAGCGTACGGAGGTCGCTTGCTGTCTCGCTCCGGACGAGTCCGACCGACATCCCGAGCACGCCCAGGGCGATGACGATGCCGAAAACCGTCGCCCAGTTGATGACGGTGGACGAGGTGGGTTGGTCGTTCTTCGCCTCGACTACGAGCTGGGTCGTCGACGCCGCCAACTCAGCGCTGCTGATCTGGGTAGCACTGAAGGGCTGCGATCCCTGGATCAGCCAGTCGCTCGTGGTCGCTTGGATGTGGAACTCGCGCATGGCGTGCTCGGTGATCACCGTGTTCGGCGCCGATGTCCCGCCTGGTAGCGCCCCGATCTCTTGGATCACCGGGTGGGCGCGACAACCCGTGGCGGCCGTACATTCCTGGGTCGATGATCCCCCGCCGGGTGCGTATGGACTTTCTGCGGACTTACCACCGGAGGTGTAGTTGAAGACGAGACCGGAGACGCCCGACAGACCAGGACGCGAGCTCAAGACGTCCGCGTTCGGGGCGATCTCCGAGGGCGTGATCCCGAACGCCCGCAGCAACTGGGGTGTCGCCACATAGATCGCTCCATCCCACTGCCGTCCCAGGTTCGTCCCGTTCAATCCCGCATTCGGCGTCTCGAGGGGGACGAGCTGCGCGCCGAGACTCTTGGCGATCGAGGCTGCGCTCGCCGCCAACTCTGCAGAACTAGCCGTCGGTGTCGTGGACTTCTGGATCACCTGATTGCCGTTCGGGCCAAAGACGTGTGTCCCCGGGGGTGGTGGCGTGTTGGCGTGAAGTGCCAGCTGGTTCGAGGAAAGGTTCGGGCCCGCGTAATCCAGGACATTGCCGTAGCGGGAGGCGGCAGCAAGCATGACGATCACCGCTATGAAGACCCCGAGGCTGATCGCCGCCAGCGCGGAACCCGAGCGCGCCCGATACCGGGCGAGATCACGCAGCGCGATCCGGGTGGCGATAGGCGCGCGGCGACCGAGGCGCGCCGTCAACGAGAGGAAGAACGGAGCGAGCAGGATGAGTCCAGGGATGAGCAGGACGATCCCGAAAAGGAGTTCCGGTGCCCCACCGCTCCCGTTGCCGTGATTCGTCCCACCGGAGTAGCCGAGCAGCAAGAAAGCGGCCACCAGGAAGACGATGCCGGGGACCGCGGACCGGTGGATCTGTCGGGGCGGCGCCGGTCGGCCCGACAGCGCCTGGACAATCGGCACCTTGGTGATCGCCCGCGCCGGACGGGAGGCAGCGAAGTAGGCGGCGATGACTGCGAGCACCATCGCAGCGATCACCACGGTCCACGAGAGCGCGAGCACTCCTATGACGTGGTGCGAGCTCTGCTCGAGTTCTGGGCGGTAGGCGAGCCAAACGACGAGCCCGAGGACGAAGCCGAGGATCGCCCCGGCGACACCGACGACGACCCCGTTGGCGCTGATGACGAGACGAACGTGGCGGTCCGTCGCGCCGGTTGACTCGAGCATGCCGATCGAGCGCAGGCGGCGCTGGGCGAGCACGGTGAAACCGCCGATCGAGACGAGAGCGATGAGCAGCATGCCGAGGACCAGTGCGACCAGCGAGATCGTCTCGGGGTTGATCGGGTTCGACTGCGCGACGGAGGCCGGAGTCTGCACGTTGTTGCCGATCGAGCGCAAAGGCACGCCCGGCGCGTCGAACAACCCAGTGATCCCCGTGGGGTTCTTCACCTGCCCGGGCACGACGAGCGCGAACGCGTCGAGGAGGCTCTGCGGGTTCTCCACGATGCCCACCACTTGGCGCTCAACACCGCTGACTCGCCAGATAGCTCCCACCCTCAGGTGGAAGGCCGAGGCAACGCCGTTCGTTACGGCGACCTGGTCGGCGCCCGACGGGTAGTGCCCGGAGACGAGCGCGAGCATCGGACCGCTGAACGGCCCATGCGGGTCTTGCGCGCGGACCTGGTAGGTGTTGATCGATCCCGGGATCGACTGCGTCTCGTTCTCGATCAGCTCGACGCGACCGAAGCGGCGCTCCAGGCCCGCGATGACGCTCGTTGTGTGCGCGTTATCGCTCGAGAAGAAGATGGAGTCCTGCGCCGTACCGAAGCCGGAGTTCTTCGGCGGCGGGTTGTTCATGGCGACGGCCGAGCCCACGATCGTCGCCGCCACCGCGATAGCAATCAGGGCGAGGATCAGGAACTGTTGACGCCACTCGCGCCGAAAGAGCCGCCATGCCCAGCGGACGACGGCTCGACGAGCCGGTGCGCCGCCATCGACGGGGCGGGCGGCGGCGAGCGGTGTGAGGACGGTAGTAGTCATCGGGGCTCCTTCGAAATCTTGCGTTCGATCGCGCTACGTGCGGGGCGTCGCGAGGGACGCATCAGGAAGGTCGGGGGCGAGGTGGTCGACGACCAGCCCATCACGGATGAAGATCACGCGGTCAGCCCACGATGCGAGATGGGCGTCGTGAGTGACTACGACCGCGGCCACCCCACGCTTGCACGCGTCGAAGATCAATCGCATCACCGCCTCGCCATTGGTGGAGTCGAGCGCACCCGATGGTTCGTCGGCGAGGAGCAGCTTCCGTTCACCGACCACGGAACGAGCGATGGCAACGCGCTGGCGCTCACCGCCGGAGAGCTGGTCGGGGAAGTGCCCGGCGCGATCGGCCAGACCGAGCTGCTCGAGCGCAGCCAGTGCCGCCTGGTGGGCTTTGCGTGCCGGGACGCCGTCGAGCTCGAGCGGGAGCGCGACATTCTCTGCGGCGCTGAGTCCCGGGAGGAGGTTGAAGTCCTGGAAGACGTAGCCGATCGTCCGCCGACGAAGGCGCGCTTTGTCGTTGCGGGTCAGGCTGGTCAACGCCACCCCTCCGATGCGCACCTCGCCGCACGTCGGCTCCTCGAGGCTGCCGGCGATCGTTAGGAGCGTCGACTTCCCGGAACCGCTCGGACCCATCACAGCGACAAGGTGTCCTTCATCGACAGAAATGTCGATCTCGTCGAGGGCACATACGGCGGTCTCGCCCTCGCCGTAGGACTTCGAAACCTGGTGGAGTTCGAGAAGGCTCATCGGAGGCAGACCATCCTTTGCCGGATTAGGCGGTAAGAAGTTTAGTAGGACACTTATAACTATACGGAGTATCCTACGAATGTCAACGGGTCATCGGGCCGAGGGCATGTGGTGCAGCTTTCCTGTCCAGCGCAGTGAGCGATTACCGACGAGGTCCGGACTGACTGCTCTCCTCGAGCAGGGCCTCGGGACTCGGCGGCGGCATCGTCTGATCGACGACGCGACCGTCGCGGAGAAAGACCACCCGGTCGGCCCATGAGGCGAGCTGGGCGTCGTGGGTGACGACGACGGCGGCGACTCCCTGCTTACAGGCGCCCAGGATCATCCGCATCACCGCCTCGCCGTTCGTCGAGTCGAGCGCGCCCGACGGCTCGTCGGCGAGGAGGAGTCGACGATCTCCCACGACGGCGCGAGCAATCGAGACTCGCTGGCGCTCACCGCCCGAGAGCTCATCGGGATAGTGCGTCGCTCGATCGGCGAGTCCCAACTCTTCGAGGGCAGCCATTCCGGCGGCTTGCGCTTTCTTCCCGCCCAAGCCGTCCAGCTCGAGGGGCAGGGCGACGTTCTCCCCCGCAGTCAGCCCGGCCAAAAGGTTGAACTCCTGGAAGACGTAGCCGATCGTGCGTCGTCGGAGGCGCGCCTTGTCGTTGCGGGACATCGCCTGGAGCGACGCGCCGTCGATGGCCACCTCGCCGCTGGTCGGCTCCTCGAGACTGCCGGCGATGGTGAGCAGGGTCGACTTCCCCGATCCGCTCGGGCCCATCACCGCCACGAGCGTCCCGCATTCGACGGCAAGGTCGACATCTTGGATCGCGTGCACCTCGTTGGCGCCCTCTCCGTAGGACTTGGAGACGCGTCGCAGTTCGAGGAAACTCACCGGCGTACGACCAGTCGCCGCGCCAGTCGGGGCTTCGTCGAGGAAGTGGGCGGCTCAGAGGCAGCACGCTTCAAACGACCATCGGCTGTGTCGAGCCACCGCACGACCGAGTCAAGTCGGAAAAGCTCCGCATCGACGACAAGGGCAAAGGTGAGATCAAAGTCGCCCTCGTCCTCCTTCAGGCGCGTCCACTGCTGCATCAGCTCGACGAGGTAGCGGCGATGGACTTGGATCACATCGTGCACCGAGACCCCCGGTACCCGGAGAGCTGAGAGCACCTTGATCACGAGCTCGTCACGAGGCGGCGATGTCATGTCCGGCGGAGTGTTCAGCCACAACGAGAGTTCGGTCGATCCGGCGTCAGTGATGTGAAAGCCCTTCTGCGGGCCCTCACTCTCGGGCTCGTCCGATTCGACCAACCCGTCACGCTCGAGACGCTGCAGCGTCGTGTACACCTGTCCGATATTGAGCGGCCATACCTCGCCGGTGCTCGACTCGAACTCCTTCTGCAGCTGAAGGCCGTATTTCGGGCCCTCACTCAACAGGGCGAGGATTGCGTGACGAACGCTCACCGTTTCACCCGATCCTTAATCATACTCAGTATGGTACAGGACGTCGGTGGGGAGTCAAGCCCTCTACCGGCCCCGACGGCGCTGGCACCGCGTGTCTCGTCTTCGCCCCGCCCGACATGATCCCCTCCCGGGCAGAGGTCGAGAGAACGGCCCGCCCTCGAAGGGATCTCGGACTCGCGGTTGGACTCAGGGACATCTCATCAGAATATGATGTATCGTTTTCTGATGTGAATCCCATGTCGCTCTTCCTGCTTGGCCGCAAGCTGATGCAGATCGCCGAAGGCGCCCTGCCAGGAGGCAAGACGGCAACGAGCCGGCGGCTGGTCTTCGTAGACGTCGCCTTCCACCCGAACAGCTCGATCACGGAGATCACCAAGCGGACTGGCTTTCCCCAAAGTCTCGTGTCGACCGCGGTGGCAGGGCTTCGGCAGTTGGGGCTCCTGCAGAGCGAACAGGACCCTCTCGACCGCCGGCGAACTCTGGTGCGCACGACCCCGGCGCTCAAGGCCATCCAAGAACGTCTCGGCTCGGTGCCGATCGACGACATCCTCGCCAGAGAGCTGACCGCTGAAGACCGAGTGGAGCTCACCGACGTGATCGCCGCCATCGACCTGCTCTCTCGCCTCCTGACCCCCGAGGTGTTGTCCGACGAAGAAACGCCACTACCCAGAGAACAATGCAGCTGACCCGCAAAGAGAGGCCGGGAATGAATCTCCTTTTCAAAGTCGTCATTGGTACCACACTCGGGTCATGTCCCAGCCGTCCTGGTCCGAACGTGACTCGTGCGTCGCGTCGGGAAGGGGCACCGAGTGAGTAGCGAGGACCAACCACGACAGAACGCCATCTTGGATGTCCGAGAGCTCAGCGTGTCCTACGGCACCACGAAAGCCGTCGACAGAGTGAGCCTGCATATCAACCGTGGAGAGATCTTCGGCCTTCTAGGCCCCAATGGAGCCGGCAAGACGAGCACACTCAGCGCCATCGAGGGCCTGCTCAAGCCCGACGGAGGGACCCTGCTGGTGGATGCTGTGGACGTCCAGCGACATCCCGCTCTGGCCAGGTCAAAGATGGGCGTGCAACTCCAGGCAACGAGCTTCCAAGCACAGCTCAACGTCAAGCAGATCGTCCAGCTGTACGCCGGGCTCTACGGAGTCAGCTTGTCGGACCACCAGATCACTGAACGCCTCGAGGGCATCGGGCTCGGTCACGAAGCGCTCAAGCTCTTCAAACAGCTTTCCGGTGGACAGCAGCAGCGGCTCTCGCTCTTCATCGCCGTCATCCACGACCCGGTGCTGCTTCTGCTGGACGAACCAACCTCCGGTCTCGATCCGCAGTCGCGTCGTCAATTGTGGTTCCGCATTGAGCACCTTCGCGACCAGGGAGGCAGCATCCTTCTCACGACGCACTCAATGGAGGAGGCCCAGGCCGTGTGTGACAGGGTCGCCATCATCGACCATGGCAATGTGCTAGCGACCGGTGCGCCGGCCGAGCTGATCGAGCAGCACAGGGACGATCCGCTCGTTCGTCAGGCCGCTCGTGGCGCGGTGACACTCGAAGACGTCTTTATCGGCCTGACCGGGAGCGAGATCCGTGACTAGCGCACAATCCGTTACAACGGCACCCAACACACGCCTGATCTTCACGTCGCTGTTGCGGGCTGACTTCATCGTCTTCCTGAAGAACCGGCGATCGCTGATTCTGAGCATCCTGCTCCCGTATCTCATTCTGGTATCCACCAATTCCAAGAAGGGCACCGCGCACCTCGGAGGGTCCCTTTTCGTCATCGGACTGAGCATCACCTACGGAATCGCCTCAACGTCGATCATGGGGTACTCGCTCGCCGTGGCACGCGACCGGGAGAAAGGCGTGTTCCAGCGCCTACGCGTCACGCCTGCGTCCACGTGGGCCATCATGGTGAGCCGATTGACCGTCCAGACCCTGGCCAACCTGATCATCGCGCTTGTCGTTGTGATCCTCGGCGCGCGTGTTCACCACCTTTCGCTTTCTGTCGGTCAATACGGGCTGGTCCTCCTGGTCTGCATCCTGGGAGGTGCCATGTTCCTGTGCATCGGACAGGCAGTCGTTGCCCTGGTCAAGTCCTCCGAGACGGTCAACTCCACGGCGCGCCTGCTCTACATCGGCCTCATCTTTCTCGGCCTTCTCGGCCAGGGCGGTTCGCTCGGCCACACATGGGACACCGTGGCTCAATGGAGCCCGGTGGGGACGGTGATGACACTCTTCGCCGGCGTCCTCAACCTTTCCGCATGGAACACCCGTGACGTCGAGTCGCTGTTGGCGGTACTCGGGTACATCCTCGTGTTCAGTGTCGTCGGCATCCGCTGGTTCCAGTGGGAAGTCCGATGACGTGTGGCGTCTTCTCGGGGGTTGGAGCGGGTTTCCTGCTCTGCTCCTGAGCGTCCGTGGGCGCAGACCGTTGGCACCCACGCGTGACGCACCTCTTCGAGCCGAACATGCGCCTTGTAACGGAATGCGGCTGCAGACCGTTTCGATGTTGGTGGCTGGTGGGGGGTCTCATCTCGATCGAGTCTCGTCACCAGTGGCAACGGAATACGCCAGCATGGTGTCTGTTTCCGTCACCGCGTAATCAGCCGGTTGACCGTGGCCGCTGGGTCTCAGTGCAGGTGCGGGCGAGCTCCCTGAGGCTCCAGAACCTCGATCGCCTACAGACGAAGACGTCCTTGGTCGGTGTCACCAAGGACAGAGACCGAAAGGAGCATCATGTCCCGCATGATCAAACTTGCTCTGGCGCTATTCGCCAGCAGTATCACAGTGATCGGACTGGCCGCGCCGGCCCACGCAAGCACCGAAGCCGGACAGAAGTCGGCAATTGTCGGCGAACTCGGTGTCGAAGGTGGCGCATACCCCGGTGGGTTCCAGCCCACGGCCGGAACCGTCGAAGTGGAGTTCAACTCCGTTCCCCTCGTCCTCGAAAGGCACGTCGGGAAGTCAGGAAAGTTCGATATCAAGCTCTCGCCGGGCAGTTACACGGTGATCGGCTGTGGTCCCAAGATGTCCGGTGACCAATGCAGCCAGCCGCAGGACATCACTCTCGCAACCGGCGAGATAGATCACATCCAACTCGTCTGGCAATACAGGCCCTAGACGCGGCTCGACCCGTTCGGGCGGCATGGACAGAGGCAGCGCACCTGTCTCATTGTTCATGCCGCCCGGTCGCGGGCGGACAGGAGCAGGCGCGGGAGGCCCTCGTGGCGTGGCTCGGGGGGATGGGCGCGGTCACGGACCTCCTGCCGGCGCTGCGGGCGGCCCGCATGGCAACAACAGAAGCCCTCTGGAGCGTGCCAGCCCAATCAGAAATCTGCCCCTGAACTCACTGCGGCTCCGAAAATCGACGGGCACGACCTGCACAGTCACGTCTCATGGTCGAAAACGCCGATGACGAGTAGCCAAGCTGCCGTAATCATATAACAAGTATTGGTAACAATAGCTAGCGCTGCAATATAAAGACCGGCCAGATACCCAAAAAAGAACAGTGCCGCACCGATCATCTCAGTCAGATGTATGAGGCTTCCGCCGAATATGCGAGAGAATCTTAGTCCGTCGCTCATTCTAATGGCTTGAGAGTAGCCTTTGATGAAAACGGCTGCCGAAATGCCAGAGACTAGAAACAGCTCCGCGCCCACTGACCGGTGGTTTTGAGCTCCCATGAGTACCAGCGCACAGCGCATGAAAACCAATGCCAGACCTGTAAGTGTGTTTATGGCTCGATAACGATGCGTCGCGTCGATAGCGATTACTTTGAGGTTGAGTGACATCGCCACGAAAACTAAGCCGGTGAGCGTGACCGCGCCTGTTCCGACCAGAATGAAAAAATCATTCCACTGCCCAGTCCTGAAAATATCGGCCGTGATCATCGCCTAATCGTAACAAGTTAGGTAACTATTCAGTCCCACCGATCATTTGATCAACCACCAGGAGAACACCGCGCGTACTTGGGGACTGCCGATCGGTGATCCTCTCCCGACGCTCTCTCATACGGACAGGCGGCGCCGGAACGATCTGCTTCGGGCTCGGGTGCCGACTCTCTAGTCGAAGCCATCGCAGGCAGGATCCGAGCCGTCATCAGATGCAGAGCGCTGGCTTTCCATTGCAGCAACGTCGTTGGGAGTGGCGGGCCGGATGGAGGGCCACCCGAACGCGTTCAGCAAACAGACACACTGCTTCTCCTGGCCCTCGGCCAGAGGAACATGGAGTTTCCTCGATCGCCGCAAGCCCCCGAGGAAGTGCAGGCTCAAGGAATGTTCCCCCGGTGTGACCTTGTACACCGTGATCTGCTTGGGCGAGATGGCGCCGACCTTCGAGCCGTCGAGGAAGACGCTGACAACACCACCCTCACCTATTGCAGGGCTCCGGCGTTGGCCCCGGCCCCGGCCCCGACCGATCCTGGACGCGGCCCGGACCAGAAACAGGGTCGGAAACGCGGGCCAAATTCGATTGGGGGCTCGCCACAGTTGGATGGTCGCTCCAACCGGGTCATCCATGCCCAGCGAGGCGTCTTCGCCCCTGGTCACCGCGGCAATATCAACTCTTTCACGATCATGAACCACAACTCTGTCTTACACCGATCGGCGTAAGAAGAACAGCGACAGGCTGATGAAAATACGTCTCCGTATGCTTGGCTGCCGTGGACGACCACCTACCGTAGCTGGCCATCTCGACGTGGTGACGGCGATAGAACACTGTCAGGTGCCCAGGTACGCCAGCACCGCCAGGACGCGGCGATTGTCGTCTTCGGACGGTTGGAGGCCGAGCCGCAGGAAGATCGACGCCGTGTGCTTGGCCACGGCGCGCTCGGTGATCACGAGCCGCTGGGCGATGGCAGCGTTGGACCGGCCCTCCGCCATGAGGCCAAGCACCTCGCGTTCGCGCGGGCTGAGCGCGCTGACGGCGTCGTTGTCGGTGTTCCGGGCAAGCAGGCGGGCGATCACCTCCGGGTCCATGGCCGTTCCACCGGCGGCGACCCGACGTATCGCCTCGACGAACTGGTCGCTGTCAAACACCCGGTCCTTCAAGAGGTAGCCGATGCCACCGGTGCCGTCGGCCAGCAGTTCGCGGGCGTAGAGCTGCTCGACGTACTGGGACAGCACCAAGATGGGTAGACCCGGCACCTGCTTCCGCGCCGCCAGGGCCGCCCGGAGGCCCTCGTCGGTGAAAGAAGGCGGGAGCCGGATATCGACGATGGCGAGGTCGGGCGGATCGGCCGTCACGGCGGCGACGAGATCGTCCCCGTTGTCGACGGCCGCACCGATCTCCAGGCCGTGAGCCTCGAGCATGCGGGTGAGGCCGTCCCTCAACAAGAAAAGGTCTTCGGCTATGACAATTCGCACGGGATCTCCAGCTGGACGACCGTCGGTCCGCCAGGTGGGCTGCTCAGCGCCAACACTCCGTCGAAGGCGGCGAGTCGTCGCTCGATGCCGCGCAGTCCGGTGCCGCGTCCTGGGTCGGCGCCTCCTCGACCGTCGTCGGTGACACAGATCGCTCAGCATCCCTTGCCGATATCGGATGTCGATCCATGCCTGACGGGCCTCGGCGTGCTTGGTCACGTTGGCCAGCAGCTCGGACACGGCAAAGTAGGCGGCCGATTCGACGGGCGCCGGCGGGCGCCCGATGGGGTCGGCGGTCACCTCCACTCGCGGCACGGAATCCAGTGCCAGAGCGCGGATGGCGTCGACCAGGCCCCGGTCGGCGAGGACCGGTGGGTGGACGCCGCTCACGAGGGCGCGCAGTTCGGCCAGTGCCTTGCCCGACGCCTGACGGGCCTCGACCAACAGCTTGCGGGTCGCCTCGGGGTCGGTATCGAGGAGATCTTCGGCGGCGCCCAGCGCCATGCCCATCGCCACCAGTCGAGCCTGCGCCCCATCGTGCAGGTCCCGCTCGATGCGGCGAATCTCGGCCGCACTGGCGTCGATGGTCTCAGCACGCGTCTCGGCCAGGTGCCGGACCCGCTGCGCCAACGCCGGATCTTCGCGAGGACCGAGGATGGCGCGGGCCAAGCCGCCGTACGCCTGCAGCAGAAGTGGTGCCGACCACAACGCCAAGGCGGTCAAGGCCACGCCCAGCACCGCGAGCGTTACCCGCTCGAGGGGGCGAGATGCGTGGGACACGCCCACGATCGCGTAGCCAATGCAGCCGATCAGCCCCGCCGACGCCAGGATGACCGGCACCATCGCAAGGATCCACCCGAATGAGGCGTTGGTCACCATCCAGAGAAGGTCTCGCCAGGTGGCAGGGTCCGACACCATCCACCGCAGCCGCTCCGCGCTCAACCTCTTGACGTCGTGGTCGGGCGCCGGCAGGTAGGACTCGAGGATCGGCAACCCCAGCCACTCCCCCGACAGCCGCCGGGTGAGCTTCGCCAGTCGGCGGGTCCACAGCAGAGCGACAAGGACGCCGTAGCGCACCACCAAGAGGTCGCCAGCCCACAACACCAGCGCCAGCACGAGCCCATGCCTGGGGGGCAGGCCGACCAGCGCCACCACGCCGAGCACCGCCAGGCCCGGCACCAGCACGAGAACCACGAGGAGGGCCAAGCCGGCCATTGCCAGACCGAGGAAGGCCGATCCCTGGACGAGCGCGAGGAGTCCGGCGCTCAGTCGCTGACGCGACCCGCCTCGTCGGCCGTCTGTCTCCACCATCACCGCTGCACCCATGACGCATCGACTTCCCTCGTCGCGGCACCCCAGTCTGTCCCGACACGACACCGCGGTGGCAGTAGGGCTGAGCACCCAAGGCGGGTGTACCTAGGTACACCTGCAAGACGCCGCCTAGCCGTATTCCCTGGTGACGACCCCACTCCTCACAATGAAGGCACTGAGCTACCGCGACGCAGGGAGCCAGGGACCAGGTCCGTCCGACCTGATGGACGGGCACGCATGAGTCAACAACGGCTACCGCACGCGATCGCCTGGCGGCAACGGCAGGTCGGCGCTCCACGCAGCGAAACGGAGGATGTCGCATGAACGTCATCGAAGCCAACGACCTCGGGAAACGCTATGGCAGCACGTGGGCCCTGCGCGAGTGCACGCTGGCCGTCCCCGAGGGGCACTTGACCGCATTGGTCGGACCAAATGGCGCCGGGCAAGACCACCTTGTTGAACCTGGCGGTCGGCCTCACGGATCCGAGCTCGGGCACTATTTCCGTCCTCGGCGGTCGGCCGGCGGGGTCATTGGCCGCCCTCGATGGGATCGCGTTCGTGGCGCAGAACGCGCCGCTCTACAAGAACCTGTCGGCTGCCGACCTGCTGCACGAGACGCGCAACTTGAACCGCCGCTTCGACCAGGGCTACGCCGAGCGTCGCCTCGGCGAGCTCGGTATCCCGTTGCGCCAGAAGGCGGGGAAGATGTCCGGGGGCCAGCAGGCCCAGGTCGCGTTGACGCTGGCGCTGGCGCGCCGGCCGCAGCTCCTCGTTCTCGATGAGCCCCTTGCCAATCTCGATCCGCTCGCCCGAGAGGACTTCATGGCCACGGTGATGACAGCGGCCGCCGAGGATGGAGTCTCGGTCGTGCTCTCCTCACACGTCCTTGCCGAACTGGAGCGGGTCGCCGACTACCTCGTGCTCGTCTCGCACGGGAACATCCAGGTGGCGGGCGAGGTCGAGGACCTTCTCGCGGCCCACCGCATGCTCATCGGCCCGGCTTCGGAGTCCGCTCGGTATACGCAGCACTGGAACGTCGTGCACGCGAGCAGCACTGCGTCGCAGGTCCAACTGCTCGTCCGCTACGACACCTCCAATCCGGTGCCACCGGGATGGGAGGCGCGCTCAGTCACCCTCGAAGAGCTGACCCTTGCGTATCTGCGGGAGTCCAGGCGCGGCGGCGCTCCCCGGCCCGGCCCGCGGCTCGGGCGCCGACCCGTCGGAGGTGACGAGATGACCGCGGTGACCGTACCCTTCCGCCCAGCGAAGGACGCAGGCCTGCGGCCACTGCCGTGGCGCCGGATGGCCTGGGTCACCTGGCGGCACCATCGGGTCGCGCTCGGCGGCGTGGCTGGCCTTCCTGGGCGCGCTGGCGGTGTGGCTCTGGACCGCCGGCCTTCGCTACACCACGCGTATGCGGCCGCGGCTGCCTGTCACCCGTCGAGCTCGGCGGCCTGCCAGAACCTGATCAACGCCTTCCAGGCCACGAACGTCATTCTCAAAGGTGGCTTCGTCCTGCAGGCGCTGCCCGCGCTGATCGGGGCATTCGTCGGGGCGCCCATGCTGGCTCGCGAGATCGAGACCGGCACGTTCCGCTACGCCTGGACCCAGGGCTTCGGGCGACGGCGCTGGACGGTCGCCAAGCTGGTGCTGGTCGGGGTCGCGGTGGCCGCCATCGCCGGCGCCTTCAGTGTGCTGGTTTCCTGGTACTACCAGCCGTATCTCGCCTCCGGCAACGGGGCCGTGTTTTCCTCGCCGTCCCCGCTTTCTCCCGGGCTGTTCGACTTGCGCGGGGTCGTGTTCGCCGCGTGGACGCTGGTTGCCTTCGCGATCGGTGCCCTCGCCGGCATGCTCATCCGCCGGATCGTCCCGGCGATCGTCGCCACCCTCGCCGCCTACACCGGTCTCGCCTTGCTGGCGGGGAATGTGTTGCGCCAGCACTACCTGACACCGCTGGTTGCGAAAGGCTCGAACCTACCCAGTGCCGCGTGGATCACGAGCGAGTGGTGGACCAAGGCCGGAAAAGTACGCGTTCGGTGGCCGACCCCCTATCGAGTCTATTCCAGCAGCTCTGCCCTTCGTCTGTCGCTGCTGGACCTGGCGGCCGGATCGGAATATCAGGCTCCTTCAGCCCAACGACGTGCCTCGTCCAACACGGCTACACCCAGTGGTCCGACTACCAGCCGGCCAGCCACTTCTGGCCGTTCCAGTGGATCGAGGGCGGCTGGCTGCTCGCGCTGTCGGTGCTGCTCCTTGCCGTGACCGTCTGGCTGGTCCGCCGTCGGGCGGCCTGATGCGCGCAACCTGGGCATCACCGCTCTACGACTGGGACGTCGAGGAACTCTCGTGGGGGTCGACGCCACCAGCACCGGCGGACCGAATTCGAAACGGAGACTCTGACCTGCGCACGCACAGCTCTTGGGAGTCAGTACCGGGCGACACCGCACCGACGGACTCGGACGACCAGGTTGCAACTCCTCGCTCGACGCCACGCCGGCCAGGCGCTCAGGGCCGGACGATCCCCAGCGTTGGCGGGCCCGGCCTCGGCAGGATGCAGAGCCGGTGAAGGTGACAACGTGACGACGGTCATCCATTCCGCTCCTCTGGAGAAGGACGCGAACCCTCGGCCACTGCCGTGGCGGCGTATGGCCTGGGTCACCTGGCGGCATCACCGAGTTGGGCTGGGCGGCGTGGCTGTGTTCCTGGGTGCGCTCGCGGTGTGGCTGTGGATCGTCGGCCTTCAGCTGCACCACGCCTATGCCGCCGCCATCGACTGCCACCCGGTTGGCTCGACTGCCTGCAGTGAGCTGATCCTCAACTTCCGTGTGACCGGCGGCATTCTGAAAGGTGGCTTCGTCCTGCAGCCCCTGCCCGCGCTGATCGGGGCATTCGTCGGGGCGCCCAGTGCTGGCCCGCGAGATCGAGAACGGCACGTTCCGCTACGCGTGGACCCAGGGCTTCGGGCGATGGCGCTGGACGCTCGCCAAGCTGGTGCTGCTCGGGGTCGCGGTGGCCGCCATCGCCGGCGCCTTCAGTGCGCTGGTTTCCTGGTACTACCAGCCGTATCTCGCCTCCGGCAGACTCTATGACCCGACGTCTGCGCTCGTTCACTGGCTGTTCGACTTGCGCGGGGTCGTGTTCCCCGCTTGGACGTTGGCCGCCTTCGCCATCGGCGCCTTCGCCGGCATGCTCATCCGCCGGGTTGTCCCGGCGATCGTCGCCACCCTCGCCGGTTACACCGTTCTTGCCGTCGTTGTCGCGGACGTCCTGCGCGCCAACTACCAGCCGGCCAACCGCTTCTGGTCGGTCCAGGGGATTGAGGGCGGTGGGCTTTTCGCTTTGTCGGTGCTGCTCATCGCGGTGACTGTCTGGCAGGTCCACCGCCGTGCCGCTTGAGCACGAAGTGATCCAAGATGCCGCTTCTCGTGCTTGGGCATGAACGAGGGCAAGGCCTACGTGCATTGGTCACTGCTGGTTGCGCTTCGCTGACCAGTGAGTTCGAACAAGTCGTCCAACTACACACAAAGGAGGCTATGCCGTGCGTCGAAAGTCCCTGACCCTGCTCTCTCTACTCCCTCTAATGCTTGCTTCGGTTTCGCTAGCTAGCTGTGACCTCTCATCGCCTAATGGCCCCCCAGGTCCGACGGGGATTCTGACCGGCACGCTCCAGGCTGTAGGTGGTCCTCCCAGCGCAGGCCCGCGGGCTCTCAGCGGACAGATCACCCTCCACGGGTCGAGTGGGCACATAACTGGCGTCACCGTCGGCGCCAATGGTCGATTCTCGGTACCGGTAGCTGTCGGTACTTACGCCGTCTCAGCGCGGAGTCCGCAGTACGAAGGAGGTACTGATGTCTGCCGGGCCTCACGTCCCGTCGTCGTGATCAAAGGCGTCACGAGCAGCGTAGAGGTTGAGTGCCAGGAGATGTAGTGGGAAAGGAACGAACGCTGAGTATCCCCGTTCCAATCTGTCGGTGCGGGAAACGCCGTCCTAATCTGAGCAGGTGCGTGCGCTGCCGACGTCGGGCTCTGCACGGGACGCGCCGACCGGCGATTCAACGATGGCGGGGTTCCTTGTTTCGATGGGCCGCCCGGACCTCAGCTGCCCCAACAATGCTGTCGCACCCAAGAACGGGCGGCCAAGGCAACGCCCACCACGCCGGGAGCGTTCTGGGGAACCGACGCCTGTCATTCATTTCTGGCAACCTCGGGTCCCGTCATCCGGTCGAGAAGCGGGAACGTCGAGGCAATGATCGCCAGAGACGCCGCGAGACCTCCGATGACAGTGGCCCAGTAGGCAATTCCCGGGACCTTGAACGCAATGCCGACCTGGGAATGTAGATAGAGCGCAGCGGACACGAGGCCGACCGCGATCGAGACCGCGGCAACAACGAGGAGGGGCAGAGCACTCTCCAGTGCAACGATGCGATGCAGGAGCTTGGTGGGGGCACCGGTCAGCCTGAGCAAGCTGAACGGGCGCTTGCGTTCGCCCAACCCGGCGACGATGTTCACCGCGAGACTGCAGGCGGCGATGATAAGGCTCGCCACGATGATGATGTCGGTCATGTCCTGGATCATCGTAAGAAGGCGCGCGTTCGACGGATCGAGCGACTCGACTCCGAGCGGCGCTCCCTCGAAGGGAAACGCCCGTTCGAGTGTGGTCCGTACCCGTTCGAGCGATCTTGAGGACCCGTCGGTGGCGACGACAACCGCGTCAACGGGAAGGCGAGCGGCCTTCGCCGGCGACAGGTGCGCGGACGGCCACGCCGTCGACGACGCATGCGAGTTGTGCCCAAGGAGGTTCGAAAGGAAGTAACCGATACTCGCCACCGTCGCTCCTCGAGCGCACGTGCCGATCGCCGGCGTCTTCGCTAGCTGGGCGCACGCGACAACCCCAGCCGGCCCGCCCCAGTTCGCCTGCTGACCAGGCGGGACTTGGTGGACTACCGCCACGCCACGCACGCCGGGCGTCGATTGGAGCTCTGCTAGTACCTGGCCTGGGACCGAAGGAACTTGCGCCGAAGCGGGACAGTTCGACGTCGAGAAGCTGCAGAACAGTTCGGCGAGGGTGCCCTTCCCCGCGCTTCCTCCTCCAGAGCTGCTGACGAAGGCGATGGAGCTGAGCCCCCCGACGAGGGCGCTGGCAACGAAAAGGGCGATCACGAGCCCACTGATGAACCGGAAAGCTGCTTTGGGATTGTCGAGGAGCCTCCGGCCGGCGATGAGCGTGGCGGGACGACTGGCCCGCTTCGCCATGAGTCGGGAACCAGCGGTCGTGAACCACGGTCCAGCGAGAACCAGCCCCGCGACAAGGAGCACGAATCCCACGAGAAGCTCGAGAAGCTGGCCCCCATTGCTGCCCGGCTTGCCGTGCGCGTCGAAGTATGCAAGTAGGGCGATGCCTGCGAGCAGCGGGATGATCCGTACGATCCGCGGTGGGCGGGACGACGTTCGCCGGTTCACGCCGAGAGGCGATATCTGGACCCTGCGAAGCGCGAGGCGCGCTGCCACGACAGCAGCGAGCGGGACCCCGATCACGGCGAGCACGATGTCGATCCAGTGCAGCGAAAGGTCGCCTTGGGAGAGGGGCGCTCCGGTGAACGGCACGTGGTAGAGAAGCGGTCTGAAGACGAAGAAGAGTGCGAATCCGGCTGCGACGCCCGTGAGCGCCGCCACCACTGCCTCCACCGCGGAGACCACAGAAATCTGCCGCGGCGTAGCGCCGACGAGCCGCATCGCGGCCCAGCGCTCCTCACGCCGCGCCGCCGACAGCCGGCTCGCGGTCGCGATCAGGATGAGCACCGGCAGCAACAGGAAGATGGCTCCGCCAACCAGGATCCATTGCAGAACAGGTCCGCTCCCGACGGGGTTCTGGCAGTGATAGCAGTTGGCCGGCGTGCGCTGGATGGCTCCCACCTCGACCGCACCAGGTGCCCGCGAGAGCTGGCGGGCGGTGTGGCCGATGACGATGATCAGCGAGTTCGGGGACGGAAGCGCCGCGGCGCCGATGGTCCCAATTTGGCGCCCCCGAAACCGGTCCCGAAGCTCGTTCGCCGGCTGGGACATGATGAGCGTCGTGAGGGCCGGCGAGGCGTAGTACTCACCGGGTCCGGGCACGTGTGCAATCCCCGGCGGAACCGGAGCGTTCGGCCCGGCGGCGGCAAGGTCGACGCGATCGATCGCCTGGCTGCCGAATTGATCGACGCTCGACAGCCACCACAGCCCGTCCGATGTCGACGTCGGTCGTAACGCCTGCGCCGCCGAGTCGAGCCACGCACCCCGGTCGGTCTGAGCGTTCAGACCGTTGCCACCGGCCAGGGCAGCCAGCAGCAGTCCGACGCCGAGGGCGACGGCTGCCGCAGTGACGAAGACGCGGACCATGGCCTCCTTGCCTCCGTTCAAGCTGAGGCGAAGCCCGAGTCGGATCATCCGAGCATCTCCTCGGTCGAGATCACGACACCGTCGCGGAGTATCACCTCGCGGTCCGCGTAGGCGGCGACGCGTGCCTCGTGGGTGACGAGGACGATCGTCGTTCCCTCCTCACGGGCCACCGAGGTCATGAGGTCCATGACGTGCTCTCCGGTCAGCGAATCCAGTGATCCCGTCGGTTCGTCGGCGAAGAGCACCTCAGGCTGGGCGACCATTCCACGCGCCAGCGCGACTCGCTGCGCCTGCCCGCCGGACATCTCTCCGCTGCGGTGACCTTCCAGGCCCTCGAGTTGAAGTCGTTCGAACCAGGTCCGAGCGACGAGGAGAGCCTCCTGGCGGCGAACTCCCCCGAGGAGCAGCGGTAGCGCCACGTTCTCCTCCGCCGTAAGTTCGGGGACGAGTTGGCCGAACTGGAAGACAAACCCAAAACGGTCTCGTCGCAGCGAACTCCGTTGCTTCTCGCTCATCGTGTCGAGACGCTCGCCGTCGACGTGAATCTCGCCCGAGTCGGGCACGAGGATCCCCGCCAGGCAGTGGAGCAGCGTCGACTTGCCCGAGCCGCTCGGCCCCATCATCGCGAGGATTTCACCCTTTTTCACCGCAAGACTCGCGCCACGAAGCGCTGGCGTTTCCCCGAACGAGAGGACGAGGTTCCGGGCCTCGAGGACCGTACCGCGCATGAGCATCACTTCGGAACCGCTCGCCGTCCTCACGACGCCACCACATCGGCCAATGCCGGAAGGCGAGCCGCCGTCATGTCGATCCAGCGAAGGTCGGCCTCGAGGTGGAAGAGGCCATGATCGGCCAAGAGTGAGTCGACCAGGTCGCCATCATGTTTGAGCGCGGTCAGCTCACGCATCCTGCGCAGATGTGCCGCCCGTTGAGTGTCGAGGTAGCGCTCGGCCGAGCGGCCCAACATGAGTGCGAACACCACCTTGACGAAGAGATCGGTCTGGAGGTGTGGCGCGGGCTCGATGGGCTCGCTCAGCCACGTCTCGAATTCGTGCTTCCCGCCGTCCGTGATGGCGTAAAGCTTTCGATCGGGTCCCCCTCCCGCCTCCATCTCTCCCGGCGCGACCTTCCCGTCACGGGTGAGGCGGGCCAAGGTGGCATAGACCTGGCCGAATTGGAGCGGTTTACCTCGGCCGAAGTAGGTGTCGTAGTCGCGTTTGAGGTCGTAGCCATAGCTCGGTTCACGCTCGAGGAGACCAAGGAGGGCAAAGGGAACGCTCATAGAGGGAACAATATACTGAGGCTATAGTCTGGGTCAATAGAGCATCCTGCTCTTCCCTCCGGAGGTCTCTCGGCTTTGCCAAGGGCGGCGGACGCGCCTCCTCAATTCTCCCGGGGTACATGCGGCGGTGCTGCGGCCATCCGGTGGGGAGGACCAGCTGACCACTCCCGTCTGGCAGCGCGTCCATGGCCAGGAGCAGCGCGGCGGCACAAAAGGCGACGAGTGTCGGCAGGGTCCGCCAGCCCGAGTAGCCGACGTAGAGACCGGTCAGGCGCCGACGGTGAGCAGATCGACGATCATGGCGCACAACTACGGATCCGCGTTCAAGGCTTCCTCGGATCAGTTGGACCAGAGTTCGCGCACGGCTGTCACGACCTTGGCGAGTTGAGCGTCGAAAACGTCACGTTGCTCAGCTTTGGCAGCGCTCGCGACGAAGGTGTGTCGATCCCAAGCATGCCCCCGCGCCATATTCGCTCAAAAGCGCGTGTCGCGGTGAGTAGGGAAACTGCATAGGGCATGAAGACGGCGGCCCTATGCCTTGCCATACCGATCCGATCCTCAATCGCAAAGGTGCAGCGTGTGGCCGCTCGCGTCGCGCCACCCGGCATACCCCGCGTACGCAAGGCTGAGGGGGTCCCGATAAGAAGTCCCGATACGCCTGTGGATAATCTCGCGGAAGGACGCCGAAACAGCACGAAAGCCCACGAGATCGTGGGCTTTCGACTGGACCCCTGAGAATCCGTTAGTGGCGGGGGGAGGATTTGAACCTCCGACCTTCGGGTTATGAGCCCGACGAGCTACCAGACTGCTCCACCCCGCGTCGCGATCAGTCAGATTAGCACCCGGCCGGCCGGGGGCGATTCCGCCCCTCCCGGCTCTCCTCTGTTAGCCCCTGGTCGAACCAAGGGCGACGCCGCTCGGCACGGATGTCGTAGTCGTACCGGCTTTCGTCTTCGTCGTCTTGGTGGTCGAGGGCTTCGGCGTGGAGACCTTCGAGGACGGGCTCGTGGCCTGCGACGCCTGCTGGAGCTGCTTGAGCACGTTCTGGAGGCTCGTGATATCGGTGCCGTAGGCGGCGAAGTTGCCGTTCTTCAGATCGGTCTGCGCCTGTTGGAAGTCCGTGTTGGCCTGGGTGATCAGGTTCTGGACGGTCGCGTTCACGGCGGTGGACGGGCCCGTCGGGGAGCTGGTGCCGGGCAGGGAGACCTGGAAGAGGTCGTTGAGCGCAGCCTGCAGGGTCGTATCGAAGGCGACCTTGCTCTGCCCTTGCTGGGCGCCGGCGTAGACGACGATGTAGTAGTCGAGCTTCGGAAACGGATTACGCGACGACTCGACGTAGAACGGCCTGAAATAGAGCATGGCGTTGCCGACCGGGACGACCTGCAGGGTGCCGAGCAGAACGCTCGAACCGTTCTGGTTGAGAAGACTGATCTGTTTGGAGATCGCCTGCGTCGCCGAGATATCGGCGTCGACGAGAGCAGGCCCATCGATCGGCGGTGTCTGGAACACGGTGAGTCGGCCGTAGTCAGCAGGGTCCGATCCGGCCACGATGAAGCCGGCCATTGTCTGGATCTGATCCCCCATCGAGACGGGGACGAACGCATCGACCAGGTTGAACGACGGACTGCTCTGGCCCGGAACCTTGAAGAGTTCGTACTCCGGCGCCATCCGGATCACAGAGCTGCTCACGGTTCCCGACGCACTGGTCGAGAAGGTCTGCAGGGATTGATTCGGCGAGCCGGCACCAGCGCTGGGTGAGATCGTCCAAGCGTTGGTGGCGTTGTAGAAGGCGAGCGGCTGGGTGATGTGATACCGGCCGAACATCGCCGATTGAACGGAGAGGAGGTCCTCGGGATAGCGGAGGTGGGCCCGCAGCGACTCCGGCATCTCGGACACGGGGGTGAACATGCCGGGGAACACCTTCTCCCAGGTCTTGAGGACGGGATCCGTTGTTCGGGTCAACGGGGTGACGTCGTAGAACGTCATCTTGCCGGAGTAGGCATTGACCACGACTTTGACCGAGTTGCGGACGTAATTGAAAGTCTGGTTCAACCCGCTGTTGACCGGGAGGGACGAGGTGTTGACGTTCTGAGCGTAGGGATAGTTGTCGCTGGTCGTGTACGCGTCGAGGATCCAGTAGATCTGTCCCCCGGACAGGACGGGATAAGGGTCGGAGTCGAAGCTCAGGAAGGGTGCCGCCTTCTGAGCCATCTGCGTGATGTCACGGACGAACATCAGTCTCGATTGGTGCGTCACCAGATCGGAGACGAGCAGATTGAAGTCGCCGAATCGGATGGCAAAGGCCGCCTTGACGAGGAAATTCCTCAGTTGCACGCCTCCCGTCGCCCCCGGGCCCGTGTAATGGCTCGTCACGGGGCTCTGCGCCCCCGACACCTGGTAGTCGATCTCCGGTTGGCGGGTGTTGGCCAGGACGTAGGCGGCGTCGTTCGGGTTGGCGATTCCGAAATAGACGTTCGGCTGCGTGATCGTGGGCGCACCGGGTGAGGACTGCGACGGGACCTGGGAGATCGAGAAGACGGGCTGATGGCTGTTGGCGTCGTTGGCCGGGGCGAGGATCATGCCGTAGCCGTGGGTGTACTGGAGATGGGTGTTCACCCAGCCCTGGGAGGGCAGGTCGCCGTCGTTCACCTGCCGGACTCCGACCACCATGGGTTGGAGCGTTCCGTCGACCTTGTAGCGGTCGACGGCGAGAGTGTTGAACGAGTAGTAGGACCTCGTGGCCTGGAGCTTCGTGTAGGTGGCGGCGGTCTGTGTCGAGTCCCAGAGCTGGACAGCGCTGAGGGTCGGCTGGTTGGCGACCACCTGGGACGAGGTCAGGGACTGGGTGGCGCTGAACGTCTTCTGCACCACGCGGTTGAGCCCGAGGGCGGAGCGAGTGGCGGCGATGTTACGGATGATGTACTTCTGCTCGAGGGTGTTCTGGGCCGGTGTCACCTTCACTGCCTGGACGATGGCCGGATAGATGGCTCCCACCACGATGGCGACGAAGGCCCACAGTCCGACGCCGAGGACGGGAAGCGCCCAACCTCGCCGACGGATGTTGATGAGAAGGATCGCCGCGGCCAGCAACGAGATCCAGAAGAGCAGGGTGAGGGCGGGCAGCCGGGCGTGGACGTCGGTGTAGGTGGCGCCCTGGACGTAGCCGTTCTGGGAGAGATCGAGGTTGTAACGGGCCAGGATGTAGCCGAACGCCTTGACCAACGCCATGCAGGCCAGGAGAACCGAGATGTGGACCTTCACCTGGGGGGCGACGCTGGGTGCACCCGACTGCACCCGGATCCCGCCGTTCAGGTAGTGGGCGATGACCACGAGGACGGCGATGACGACGAGCGAGATAAAGGCCCACTGGACGATGAAAGACAGGAAGGGAAGCTTGAAGAGGAAGAAACCGATGTTCTTGTGGAACTGCGGGTCGTTGCGGTTGGGTCCGGTGAAATAGACGCCGTCCACGAAGAGGAGGTAGTTGCGCCATTGTCCTATGGCCCCAGATGCAGCGATCAGCGCAACGACGAGCGAGACGATGCTGCGGACGAGGACGGCCCGTGGTGTCACGCGCTGTTGGTAGCGACGAACAAGTTCGTCCTCGGGACCGAGAGCGAGCTCTTGCGGGGCCAAACGGTCCACGACGGCTAGGTTCACCCAGAGGAAGACAAAGAAGATCAAGGCGAAGCCGAAGAAAAGGCCCGTCTTGACGACGAAGAGTCGGCGCCACTCGCTACTGAGGTGGACCGACCCGAACCACAGGTAGTCGGTGTAGAAGGTGGCGAGCCCCTTCAACGAAGTGATGAGGACGATCAGGACGACGACGGCGACGGCGATCCAGACGCGTCCCCGGCGCGCCGGGCGACGCGGCAGGTGAGACAGATCTTGCGGGGAGCGCACCGGTGGGGAGCTTACGCTTCGGCCGGAGCCAGAAGGCAGCGGCAGCCGGCGTGGGCAGGTGGGCACGCATGCCCGGTCGGGAACAGCTCACCGCGGCCCAAGGGTCCGGCGAGCGCATTGTCGTCGCAGTCGGGACACTGGGTTCCGCCGTCATCGACGATCCACTGCAACGTGGTGGCGGCCGGTGCCGCCGCCAAGGAGGCCTGCGAGAAAGCGGCCAGCGCCTGATCGCCGGCCAGGCGCTCGACGCGCCCTCCCTTCCAGTCGCGAAAGGCCGCCCCCACATGCTCGATCAGGGCGCTGTCGTCTCCGACATCGACTGATCCGCCGGCCCCGTCGAGACGCCGCCGCAGTGGGACCACGATGGCCGCCGCCAACTCGCCGGCCACGGCATCGACCGGGGGAGCGTCGTCCGGCTTGCCTCCGGCGAAGGTCGCCCCCGACCGGGCGGCATCCCTCAGGTTCTCGATGGCGGCCGCCACGTAGCGACGTTCGTGCTCGTCGGCAGGGGGCAGGACCTCAGGTCCCCATCCGCCGCCGGCCCGGACCCTGTCGAGGATGTCGTTCTGGTCGTCCTGGAGCGCTCGTTTGAGGCGCCGGACCAGCGTGGAGACGACGGGGTTGAGCATCTCGCCTCGGTCGGCCAGGCGTGGATCGGGGACCACACCGGCTTCGACTGCGTCCACGGCCGATCCCGGTGCCGCCTCGGCGGAATCGGAGGGGGTTGCCGGGGACTCGGCACTCGGCCCCGGGTGCGGATCGGCCGTGGGCGGGACCGGGGCACCTCCGGGTACGTCGCCGATCGACAGCCGGCCGTCGGGACCGGAGGCGGCATCGGCGCTGTCCCCGGCGCGGTGTCGCTCGGCGCGTAAGCGGGCGAAGAGATCCTCGACCGCCTGCCGGCGCGACGTCTCGTCCTCGTCCAACGACCCGGTCCCAATCTCTTCAGGGGCGGGGGCCGGTGCAGCGCGGACATCGACGGCGGCGACGGAGCGGGTCACGTCCTCGGCCCCGTCCTGGGCCGCCGCTTGGCGGCCGGCCGCCTCCGCGGCCAAGCGGGCCTCGTCCTCGGCCCTGAACAGCTCGTCGGTGATCCGGTCCACGGTGTGGCGGACATTGTTGATCGTCTCCGCCAGGCGTTCCCGCCCGGCACGCAACTGCTCGATCTGGCTGTGCAGCACCCGACGGCGGCGCGTCAGGTCAGCCAGGACCCGGGCTCGGACCTCCTGTGCTTCTTGCACCATGGCCCGACATTCGGCGCGGGCCTGGGCGACGAGCTCCTCGGCCTCCAGCTTCGCCGCTTCCAGCTTGGAGCCCACTTCCTCCTGGGTACGACGTTTGACGTCGGAGGCGACTGCTTCCGCCTGGGCGATCCGGCCCGAGGCATTCTGCTCGGCCCGTGTCTGGAGCTGCGTGGCGTCGTCCTCGGCCTGCGCCCGCAGACGGGTTGCGTCAGCTTCGGCCTTCGTCACCAGCTCGGTGGCGGCATCGTGGGCCGACCGCAGGACCCGCGCCGTCTCGGCCCCCAGTGCGGCCGTGAGGGTGGCCTCGTCGAGGACGGGGTTGGCGGCGCGTCGCTCGGCCTCGGCGATGGCGGCGTGCAATTCCTCTTCCCTGTCGGCCGCGGCCTCCATCTCGTGGGCGATCTGCTCGAGGAAGACCCGGACCTCGGCCGGGTCGAACCCGCGCCTGGCCGTGCCGAAGGTATGGCGGGCGACCTCGTCGGGATGGAGACGGGACGACGTCGAGATCGTGAGCCGGCGGTCCTCGGGCATGGACGAGAGCCTACGACGCGCCACCGGGACGTGACGGCTTCCCCCTCCGGGGGCTCAGGACCACGGCGACTCCTGCCAGTCGTTCGGCACGGCGTGCCCGGAAGGCCCGGGCGGTGGTCCGGCGGAGGCGCGACCGAGGTGCCCGCCCAGAGACCGAAGGTCTCGCAGGACCTGACCGAGCGACGACACCGGGAAGACCTTGAGGTTCGCCGTGGCCTTGGACTGGGCGGCGTCGATCGAGTCGGGGAAGTCGGGGACAAAGAATACGGTGGCCCCGGCGCGCTCCACGGCGACCGTCTTCTGGGCCACCCCACCGACGTCGCCGATGCCCCCGTCGGGATCGATGGTGCCGCTGGCGGCGATGGACCGACCGCCGGTCAGATCACCTCCGGACAGGCTGTTGATGATGCCCAACGTCCAGGCCAGGCCGGCGGACGGCCCACCGATCTGGTCGGAGTTGATGGCGATGCGGAACGGCATGTCGTAGACGGGTTGGGTCCCCATGGCAATAATGCCGACGAGCGGGACGACCTTGCCGTTCTCGCGGCCGGAGGCAAGGCGCAGAGAGACAGCGCGGCCCGACGTGGGATGGGCGATCGAACCGACCTGCAACGTGATTCTCTGGCCGGGGAGATGAGATCGGATCGCCGCGATGAGAGCGTCGGGGTTGGGTGTCGTCACCCCGTCGACGGCCGTGATGACGTCGCCCACCGTGAGGGCACGGTATCCCGGAGTCCCCGGATCGAGCGCGTACACAGTGGCCCCGGCGTCGCGCTCGGGCACGGAGTAACCCAGTTGCCGCAACGCCACCGATTCGGCCGTCAACTGCGACTCGGCCATGTCCACGGTTCCCTGTTCGTTCTCTTCGGCCTCGGGCAGATTGCCCGTCAGCTCGCTCGTCTGGACCAGGGTGGCGTCGCTGTCGAGCCAGGCCGGGATCAGGGCGATGGCGTGCAAGTTCTCGATCAGGCCGACGTCGGTGAGGAGAACCTGTCCGTGCAGCCGGTGCCCCTTGCCCGGAGGCACGGTGATGAGACGGGAAACGGCCTGGGCCTGACCGGGGACGAGTTCGTCGTAGGGGACGGTGACGATCGAGGCCACGATGAAGAGGGCCACGAGCACGATTCCGACGGCCAGCCAGATCATCGGCCCGCGCCGCCGACGGCGGGCGGCGGCCACGACGGCGGGCGGTAGCGTGATTTCGGAGGTCGACATGGCGTTGTCTCGATCGGACGGTCCCCAGCCTGCCACGGAAAGGCCCTCTCGCCGGGGCGCCCGGCGTGGGCACGGACGACAGCCACCGGTCACACCGTGATCACGGATGGTTCGGGGCCGGCCGGCGACGCAGCGGGGACACGCCGTCGACGAGCCGTGCTGGCCGGTCACGGTGGCGACCGGGCGAGCGCGGCGATGCTCACGACCGACCCCGATCCCACGGTGCGTGCCGCCGCGCTCGGCGCTCTGGGGCGTCTCGGCGCGCTCAACGACGACATCCTTCTCCAGGGTCTCGCCGACACCGATCCGGGCGTGCGCCGGCGGGCCTGCGCACTGGCCGCTCGCGACGGGGAGACCGCCAACCCGGGCGCCCTGGTCGCCGCTGCTTTGGTGCGGGCGACCGGTGACACGGATCCGTCAGTGGTGGAGACGGCGGCGTGGGCACTGGGTGAGTTCGGGCCGCGGTGCGGATCGGCCGCCGTCGTCGAGTTGAGCCGGGTGGCAGCCGGGCACAGTTCCCCCGTGTGTCGAGAGGCGGCGGTCGCCGCTCTAGGCGCCGTCGGCGCCCCGGACACTTTGGACGTGATCCTGGCCGCTCTCGACGACACACCGAACATCCGTCGCCGGGCGGCCATCGCCTTGGCCGCCTTCGACGACCCGAGGGCCGATGACGGCTTGCGACGTTGTCTGGACGATCGCGACTGGCAGGTGCGTCAAGCGGCGGAGGAACTGCTGGCCGACGGTTGAGAGTGGCGCCGTCCTGCGACCGACTCAGGCTTCGGCGGCGACGAAGAGATCGCGCAAGGTGTCGAACGAGTCGAGACACCGACCGGCACCGAGCGCCACACACTCGAGCGGTGTGTCGACGAGATGGACGGGGACCTCTGTTTCGTTGGCCAGGCGCCGTGCCAGTCCCCGCAAGAGGGCGCCACCTCCGACCAGGTGGATGCCCTGGGCGATGATGTCCTGGGCCAATTCGGGGGGTGCTTCGCCCAGGCATCGGACGGCGGCGGTGATGATCTGGCGAATCTGGTCCTCCACCGCCTCGCGCAGTTCGGCCGGTGAGAGGACGACCGTCTTCGGCATGCCGGTCATGAGCTCGCGTCCTCGGACCTCGGCCTTGACCTCGCCGCCATAGGGGGCGGCAGAGCCGATGGCGAGCTTGATCTCTTCCGCCGTGCGTTCACCGATGGCCACGCCGTGCTCACGCCGGACGAAGGTCTGGATAGCGGTGTCGATGTCGAAACCGCCGCACCGGATCGCCTGCGACGCCACCAGGCCGCCGAGGGAGATGACGGCGGTCTCCGACGTCCCTCCGCCGACGTCCACCACCATGTTTCCGATCGGCTCGTGAATGAGGAGTCCGGCACCGATCGCCGCGGCCATGGGCTGCTCGATGAGATAGGCGGCCGACGCGCCCGCCCGGTGGGCGGCCTCCTTCACCGCTCGTCGCTCGACCGACGTGATGGCGGAAGGAACACAGATCAGCACTCGGGGCCGATTGAGCCGGGACACGCCACAGCGGTGGAGCAGGAGTCGGATCATGCGTTCGGTGATGTCGAAATCGGTGATCGCTCCCTGACGCAATGGTCGGACGGCCACGATGTAGCCGGGCGTCCGCCCGATCATCTGCCACGCGTCCTGACCGACGGCGAGCACCTCTTGGGTTTTCGTGTTGAGAGCGATCACCGTCGGCTCGTTCAGCACGATTCCCCGGCCCCGCGCGTAGACCAAAGTGTTGGCGGTGCCCAGGTCGATGGCGAGATCCCTAGCCACGTCGCCTCACCCGCACGACGCCATCGTACGGCGTGGTCACACCGGGCGCGGATGGCCATCGCCTCGCGCCACTGTGCGCGACCTCCCTCGAACAGAGGGCACCGGTAATCTCGTAGCCGTGGAAGGAAGCGGACCGTTCAATTTTGGGGACTTGCCCGATGACCCCGACGACTCCGCACAAGACGACATCCAGGCGCCAGCCTGGCTTCCGCCTGAGGACCGTCTCTGGCGTCACCCGTCCGAGGTGGCCAGACACGGGCAGCCCCAGGGCGGTTCGGCCGCCCTCACCGTCCCCGCGGCCACCACCCGGCGAGACCGCCGGTTCGCCCTCACCGCCGGCGTCGTCGGCGTGGCCGCTGTCGCTACGGCCGTGGTGGTCGCCTTCACTGTCTCGAACTCACCAGGGGTCGCCCCGGCGACTCTGGCCGTGGCCCCGGCCACGAACGCCAGCCTGGTGACGGAGCCCGGGACCTCGGTGATCACAGCCCCCCTCGTGGTCCAGATGATGAGGGCGCTGCGTCCTTCCCTCATCGCCATCGGACCGGTCGACGGGAATCGGGCGTCTCACATGACCGGGATCGTCCTGGCCGGCGGCGACCTGGCCGTGACCTCGGCCGCCGCCGTGGGCACCGCCACCCGGGTCGAAATCGTGACCTCCTCCGGCGAGCACCGCCAGGTACGGGTCCTCGGCAGTGATCCCGACTCGGGCATCGCCGTCGTGAGCACCGGAGGGGGACTCACCGCTGCCCCCTTCGCCGAAGGGGACGTCCAGCCAGGCGAGTTGGCCATCGCCGCATGCCTGTGCGGCAGTGCCGTGGCAGCGGCGGCCGATGACACAGCGGCCACGGCCGCCGTGGGAGAGGTCCGCCGGGTGGGGACGGCCGACACCCTCAGCAGCGGTATCCGTCTGGTCGACACGATCGATGCCGACATGCCCCTCGGCCCGGCCCCCCTGGGTGGAGTCCTGCTCAACGCCCAGGGTCAGGTGGTCGGTATCCTCGACGCCCGCAAGCACATGTCGAGCGGCCGCACGGGGGTGTTCGTCCCGGCGGCTCTGGCCGTGGGAGTGGCCCAGGAGCTGGCCACCACGCACGAAGTGGAGCACGGATGGTTGGGCATCAAGTGCACGGACGCCCCCGACGACGGGGGAGCCCGGATCACCGCCATCATGGCCGGGAGCCCGGCCGCCTCGGCCGGGCTCCGTCAGGGTGACGTCGTCGAAGCGGTGGACTCGCATCCCATCGACTCTCTGGCCGACCTGCAGGCCAGCCTCTACACGAGCCCGCCGGGAACGCCGGTCAGCGTGATGCTGGTCCGGGCCGGCCAGGACATGATGACGACGATGACA
Source organism: uncultured Acidimicrobiaceae bacterium (assembly GCA_963848355.1). Lineage (GTDB taxonomy): Bacteria > Actinomycetota > Acidimicrobiia > Acidimicrobiales > UBA8190 > CAWKDG01. Next base: position 1,733,179 of record CAWKDG010000012.1, on the reverse strand, counting down.
CTGGCGGGCTCACCCACGGGCTGACCAGCGGCACCGGCCGGGCGCCGTCTCCCGACAGGGCGTGACCGTACCGCCGGCGCCGGCGCCTACGATGCCAGGGGTGGACATTCCCGGCCCCGGTGGGAGCGGCAACTCGCTCGAGCAGCTCCTGGGCGACCTTCTCCAGCTCATGGGAGGCGCCACCCCGGGCGGAGGAAAGATCGAGCTCGCCCGGACGCTCGCCCAGGGTGCGGCGACGAGCGGCCGACCCGAGGGCAACGTCGATCCGTCCGAGCGCATCCAGTTCGAGGAACTCGCGCGCGTGGCCGAGCTGCATGTGTCCGAGCTCACCGGGCTGTCGGTGACGCCGACGGGGGCACCGGTCGAGGTGATCGCCGTGGGACCCGGGGCATGGGCCTGGCGCACCGTCGAGGACTGGCGCTTCCTCTTCGACGAGAGCCCCGGGGGGGCGGGGACGGGGGGCGCCACCACGGCGACCGACGGGGGATCACACGCCGACTCTCCCGCCGACCCCACCGAGGGGGCTCCCACGGGCCTCGGACTCGTGGACCTCGACCCTGACGACCTCGGGGATGCGGCCGGCGGCGCTGCCGGTCCGGCGGACCTCGTGGCACGGTGGATGGCGACGATGGGGCCGATATTGACGGGCCTGCAATTGGGCTCGGCCGTCGGACATCTCGCTCGAGCGACCTTCGGGCAGTACGAGCTACCCGTCCCCCGACCCTCTACGACCTCCCTGCTCGTGGTGCCCGCCAATGTCGAGGCGTTCGCCCGAGACTGGAGCCTGCCCGGTGACGAGGTCCGACTGTGGGTCTGTCTCCGCGAGCTGACGATCAACGCCGTGCTCAACCGCCCCCACGTCGCCGACCGCCTACGGGGGTTGTTGACGGAGGTCGTGCAGGGCATGGCCGGCGACACCGATGCCCTGACCGACCGGCTCCAGGGCCTCGATCCGTCCGACCCCGACTCCCTCCAGAGGCTGTTCGGCGATCCCGAGTCCTTCCTCGGGGCCGACCTCCCGCCCGAGCGCCGACGTGCCTCGGACGAATTGACAGCCGTCACCTCCGCCCTGCTCGGCTACGTCGAACATGTCCTGGACCGGGCCGGTGGCCGTCTCCTCGGCGGACGTACGGCGCTAGCGGAGGCCTGGCGACGGCGCCAGGTGGACCGGGAGACGGCGGATCGCACCGCCGAATTGCTCCTCGGTCTCGATCTCGGTCCGGCCCAGGTCGCCCGCGGAACCCAGTTCGTCAGCGGAGTCCTCGACCGAGCCGGCGAGGAGGGACTGGCCCGTCTGTGGTCATCGCCGCAGACGCTGCCGACACCGGCCGAGGTCGATGCGCCGGGGCTCTGGCTCGAGCGGATCAGTCAGGACTAGCGACGACGTCCTCTTCGTCGGGGATCCCGAGATCCCATTCGAGTTCGAGATGCTCGCGCTCGGCATCGCGGACGACGCGCTCGCGGTTGCGTCGGAACTGCGGATCGTGAGGAGGGAGCAGAGTGAGCCGGGCGATCGTCCGGTCCCGGAACGGGTCGATCACCGAAGCATCGCCGTAGTTGGACTGGACTTCCCAGTGCGGAGCGACGGGTCCCAGATAGACCACCCGGATATGACCCTGGGGAGGTTGGGGTTCCTCCTCGCTCTCCTCGATTTCGTCGGGCACCGAAGACTCGCCTCCTCGTCGTCGCCCCGACCTGGTTGTCCTCGAGCGGCGGCGGGGCCGGCCTCTGCGACCGGGACGACAGCCTACCAACGGTGAGCGGTGCCCCGACAGAGGTTCGTCCGGGTCCGAAAGTGACGGAACGGCCCTGGTGAACCGTAGTCAGAGATGCATGGGACGCGGGAGGGCGCTGATAGTCTGGCGTCAGTATCGGAGGTGTGATGGACACCGACTGGATGGCTCGGGGCAAGTGCCGGGAGATGGACCCGAGGGTCTTCTTCCCGAGCGACGGGATCGGGGTTCAGGTGGCCCGTCGTATTTGCGATGAGTGCCCCGAAAAGGGCCCGTGCCTCGAGTACGCCCTGGCCAATCGCGTGGACCACGGCGTGTGGGGCGGGACGTCAGAGCGTGAACGCAGACGCATTCTCCGCTCCCATCGACTCTCCAGGCTGACCTCCGGCCACAACTGATCCGGTGGCGCCCGCAGATGGGTGCTCGACCGGATCAGGCTCGCTCGCCTGTGTCGTGAACGTCAGCGAGGGTCGCGACGCCGAGGTCATCGCCGCCTTGGCGACCGCCGGCGGTGACACGGTTCTGGACGTCCACCGCGACCCGGACCACCACCGGACCGTCCTGACCATGGCGGGCGAGGGTCTCGAGGAGGCCGTACGCGCCGTCGCCCGTCGCACGGTGGAGTTGATCGACCTGCGCCACCACGGCGGTGTCCACCCCCGCCTGGGCGCCATCGACGTCGTCCCCTTCACCCCGCTCGACGCCCGGGGGAGTCCCGTGATCGGGGCGGGCGACCTGACCGACGCCGTGGCCGCGCGCGACCGGTTCGCCACGTGGGCCGGCCGTGATCTCGCCCTCCCCTGCTTCTTGTATGGGCCGGAGCGGTCACTTCCCGCAGTGCGCAAGGGGGCCTTTGCTGAGCTCGATCCGGACACGGGCCCCGCCGTCGCCCATCAGACCGCCGGGGCCTGCGCCGTCGGAGCCCGCTTGGCCCTTGTCGCCTACAACGTGTGGTTGGCGACCGGCGACCTCGACGTGGCGACGTCCATCGCCGCCGCCATCCGCGGTCCGGCCGTTCGTGCCCTCGGCTTCCGCACCGGCGCGGTGACCCAGGTGTCGTGCAACCTCATCGATCCGCTGTCGGTCGGACCGGCCCGGATCTACGACGAGGTCGACCGCCTGGCCCGCCGCGCCGGGACGTCGGTCACCCGGGCCGAACTCGTCGGACTGGCGCCGGCCGCCGTGGTCGAAGCTGCACCGGAGGGACGCTGGCGAGAGATTGATCTCGATCCCGAACGGACCCTCGAAGCCCGTCTCGAGAGAGCCGGCACCGGTTGAAGCGACGGGCCCAGCGACGCCGGGTGCCTCAGGCCGACGCCGTCTCCGAGACGCGGCGACTCATGGCCCGAGCCCGACGCAGCCGCCGACGCTCGCGCTCCGACAGTCCGCCCCAGATCCCGAACTTCTCTCCGTTGGCCAGCGCGTACTCGAGGCAGTCCTCCCGCACGACACATCCCCGGCAGACCTCTTTCGCTTCCCGCGTGGACGCACCACGCTCCGGGAAGAAGAGGTCGGGATCGACCCCCATGCAGTTAGCTCTGGTCTGCCAGTCGCGATCCTGGCGGCCGTACAGCAGTGAAACGATGTCCACCGGTACGCCTCCCCTCGCCATCTAGTGGCATTGGTGTAGTTACAACGGTGTCATCTTCCACCATCAACGCGGCGGGTGCAAGAGGAAGCTCGCATTCGCTGATCAAAATCTCACGTTGAGTGACAACGACGGAACGACGCGCCGGGGTCGATCGGGCCGGACCGAGGGGCCGGGCGGACGGCGGATGGTTCAGGCGCCGCGTCGTGTGGCGGACCGCGATGTCCGCCGATGCTCGAGGAAGTCGACGAGCACGTAGTCGCCGAGAGTCTCGGGGGTGGTGAAGAAGGCCCGACCCCGGTTGAGCTTGGTCATCTGTTCCACGAAACCTTGCAGGGACCGGTTGGCATCGATCATGAACGTGTTGATGGTGATACCGGCACGCGTACAGCGGACGACTTCGGACAGCGTCGCCCGGACCGTCTCGGGGACGGGTGGATAATTGAAGAACACCTCATAACCGTCCCCCCCGGCCTGCGGCACGAGGTGGGCCGTCGGCTCACCGTCGGTGATCATGATTATCTGCTTCGTCCCCGGTCGGTGAGCCAGCATGCGTCGGCTGAGGAGGAGGCCGTGCTGCATGTTGGTGCCGTAGACGAAATCCCACGACACCTCGGGTAGCTCTTCGGGTTTGATCTCACGCGCCACCTCGGAGAAGCCGACGAGGCCGAGGAAGTCGCGGGGGAACCTGGTCGAGATGAGGGTGTGGAGAGCGATGGCCACCTTCTTGGCGGCCAGGAAGTTGTCACGCATCGGCATCGACAGGGACAGGTCGACCATGAGGACGGTCGAGGTGCGGGTCAGGTGCTCGGTGCGCGAGATCTCGAAGTCCTCGGGGGAGAGTCGCACCGGAGTGCCCGTCCCGCCGCGCCGGACGGCGTTGTGGACCGTCCTCTGGATGTCGATGGTGAAGGGGTCACCGAACTCGTAGGGCTTCGTCTGGCCTTCGGGTTCGTGGCCGGTTCCGATGAAGACGTTCGGGTGAGCACCCAGCCGATCCTTGGCCAGCTTCGAGAAGAGGTCCCGAAGGGCGCTCTGCCCGATCTTGCGTATCCCGAGGGCGGTGAGCTCGTACCGGCCCTCCTTCTGCTCGATCAGGCCGGCCTCCTCGAGCTCCTTGGCCAGACGGGCCAGGCTGTCGAGGGACCGGGCGGCGTCGTCACCGAGATGCTTGGCCACCTGGTCGAGATCCACTTCGGCCAACGCCCCGGGTGACGACGCCGAGCGCAGGAACTGCTCGAGTTGGTCCATCTCGCCGAGACGGCGCGCGGCGGCGGCGGCGTCGGCCAGGCCCATCGGATCCGACCCGCTGAAGCGATACCGCTTTCCCCATCCCGCCCCTGGCACTGCCTGCTGCAAATTCTGTGCCAACCGGTCCACCTGCCAACGGAGGTCGAGGTCCTCGAACAGCGAGTCGGCCAGCGCCTGGAGCTGGGCCCGCTGTTCGGGGGACAACGAGTCCATGGCGGCCTGGACAGCGGCCATCTGGGCGGCGAATTGTTCGAGGAGCTCGTCGAGGGTCTGAGGGTTGGCGGGAAAGAAGTCGCCGAACCGGCTCATGAAGTCCTCGAAGCTGGGATCGATCGCTTCGCCGGCCTCGCGCTGTTCGATCATCCGGTTGAGAGCATCGAGCATCTGGCGGACGCGCTCGAGTTGCTCGGGGTCGGGACTCGTGAGGGCGTCGGACATCTGGTCGAACCAACTCTTGGCCACCTCCTCCCGCAGCCGCTCCAGGAGCTGTTCGAAGTGCTCGCGGGCCTGGGACGAGGTGAAGTCGTACTGCTGGAGGCCGCGCACGCGGCCGGCCAGGTCGTTCGGCAGCAACTCGAGCTGGACGCTGCGCTCGGCCACCACCTCGTCGGTGACCTCCCGACGGCGCTCGTCTCCTGAGTTCCGGGCATCATCGGCGAGGGCTTCGAGGCCGGCACGTTCTTCGGCCACGACCTGATCGAGCTCCTGGGCCAGCTCTTCGAAGGCACCTCCCAGATCGCCGCGCTCGAGCTCTTCCTGGCGCTGCTGACGGAGCCGTTCCATCATCTCCCGGAGCCCCTGGACGCGTTCTCCGTCGGGACGCTGGAAACCGGAATTGAGAAGACGCCGCAGGGCGGCATCGGGATCGCCGTGGTAGAGCAGGTCGTCGGCCAGCTCCGAGAAGAGCGAATCGATGTCGTCCTCGAAGCCGCGCTGGGAGCCGTCCCATCGCCGGTACGACCAGCGGCTCGTCATGGCGAGGGCCGGGGCATCGTCATCCGCGTCCCCGGTAGGTCGCCTTGGTACCGGCCGCCTCCTTGTTGAGTCGCTTCGTCAGATGGAGCCCTTCCAGGATGAACTCGATGGCGCTGGCCACCGCCCCCGGGGTCTCGCTACCGGCCAGTGAGAGCACGGGGGCCTTGAGGGGGGGCACCTCGGTCAGGATGTCGGTGTACGCCGCCACGGGAAGATCGTCGCCGGCGTGGATGACGCGGGCCTCGTCGAAGGCACCGACGACAGGCCCGAGCTCTTCCGTCGGACACCGACGCCGGAAGACGGTGAGGACGGCCGCCGACACGAGCCCCGTCAGGATGCGGTCCTCGCGACCCTCCTCGAGCGACTCGATCTCGATCTTTCCCTGGGTGGAGGCGACGAGGGCACCGAGGTCGCTCACCCGGGGGACCGCCTGGGCTTCGCCCAGCCGCAAGGCGCGTCGCACGGCGTTGGCCGTCAGCGTCTCGTAGTTGGAGATGCTCAGGCGCACCGAGACGCCCGAACGCTGGTTGACGTGCGGACTCTGGCGAGCGAGCTGGGACAGCTCTGCCACCACCTCGGCCATGAACGCGGGGACCTCGACGCGCGGCGTCCCCGGGGCGTCGACGGCGGGCCGCGCCTCCTGGGCGATGATGGCGAGCTCGGTGGTCGTGTCGGGGGGGTAGTGGGTCCTGATCTGCGCACCGAAGCGGTCCTTCAGCGGGGTGATGATCCGGCCCCTGTTCGTGTAGTCCTCGGGGTTGGCGGTGGCCACCAGCACGATGTCGAGGGGCAGGCGGACCGTAAATCCCCGGACCTGGACGTCGCGCTCCTCGAGCACGTTGAGGAGGCCGACCTGGATCCGCTCGGCCAGGTCGGGCAACTCGTTGACGGCGAAGATGCCGCGATTGGAACGGGGGACCAACCCGTAGTGGAGGGTGAGCTCGTCGGACAGATAGCGACCCTCGGCCACCTTGATGGGGTCGACCTCCCCGATGAGGTCGGCAATGGAGGTGTCGGGTGTGGCCAGCTTCTCCGAGAAGCGGGTATCGCGGTGCACCCAGTGGATGGGGGTGGCGTCGCCCTCGCTCGCCACCAGGTCGCGAGCCGGACGCGAGACCGGGTTGTAGGGGTCGTCACGGATCTCGGACCCGGCCACCTCGGGCACCCACTCGTCGAGCAAGGAGGTCAGGGCGCGGACGATCCTGGTCTTGGCCTGGCCCCGTTCCCCCAGGAGGATGATGTCGTGACCGGCCAGCAGGGCGTTCTCGAGCTGCGGGAGCACGGTGTCCTCGAACCCGATCACCCCCTCCACCAGGGGCAGGCCGGCGGCGATGCGGGCTGCCGTATTGCGCCGGAGCTCCTCGTGGATGGGCAGGGACTCCCACCCCGACGCTCGAAGGTCTCCGAGTGTGACCGGCAGGCCGGAGGGCGGGGCGGGGGGGAAAGAGGCACTCATGGGTCCGAGCCTAGGCGGCCGGGCTTCGGGGCCGACAGGCGGGAAGGGGCCCCCGGAGGTTTCGCCCCGCTCGGCCCCAGGTGGAATGATGATGCCCCGTCGGCGCCCCCGCGCCGGAGCTGACCGGCATGACGTTCCGGCCGCACGGGCGGAGCAGGCGCATCACGGTGAGGCCGTGGCCACGTCGCGCCGGCATGGTCGAGAGAAGGGGACGAGGAAGGCGTGAGCACCGTCGAGGACCTGAGACCGGTACCGGTGTTGCTGGGCGGGGTGAGGGGTGGGCCCGGTGCCCGCACCCTGCGCCGGGATCGCTGGTGGGCGAGCCCCATGGCGACGGCGGGCTTCCTCACCGCCTTCGTCGTCTACTCGACGTGGGCCGTCTTCCAGAATGCGCACTACTACGTAGGAGCCTCCGCCCACCGGGATCTGATCTCACCGTTCTATTCCCCGTGCCTCACCGCCAGCTGCGTCCACGGCGCCCGGGGGGCGCTGTTCATCACCTGGTGGGCGATCTCCCCCGGCATCCTGGTCCTCGGCGGACCGCTCGGGTTCCGGCTCACCTGCTACTACTACCGCAAGGCGTACTACCGGAGCTTCTGGCAGTCACCCCCGGCGTGCGGGGTGGCCGACGGCCACGGGAGCTACTCGGGCGAGTCGCGCTTTCCCCTCATCCTCCAGAACGTCCACCGCTACTTCTTCTTCATCGCTCTGATCTTCAACACCATCCTCACCATCGACGCCATCATGGCTTTCCGGTTACCCGGTGACGGAGGCATCGGCGTGAGCCTGGGAACGGTGGTCCTGGTGATCAACGCCACCCTGCTCTGGCTCTACACCGCGTCGTGCCACGCCTGTCGCCACATGTGCGGGGGCAACGTCAACCAGTTCTCCCGCCATCGCGTCCGCCACAAGATCTGGAGCATCCTGACGCCCCTGAACGCCCGGCACATGCAGCTGGCCTGGGCCAGCCTCACCTTCGTGGCTGTGGCCGACCTCTACGTGCGCCTGGTGTCGAGCGGCGCCTTCCACGACCCCAAGATCTTCTGAGGCCGACGATGCCCGACTACGAGTCCCACGACTTCGACGTCATCGTCATCGGCGCCGGCGGTGCCGGCCTGCGCGCCGCCATCGAGGCCAAGGAACGGGGCCTGCGGACCGCTCTCGTCTGCAAGTCCCTGCTGGGCAAGGCCCACACCGTGATGGCCGAAGGCGGCGCGGCGGCGGCCATGGGCAACGTCTGGCCCGAGGACAACTGGCAGGTGCACTTCCGCGACACCATCCGCGGCGGCAAGATGCTCAACAACTGGCGCATGGCGCAGATCCACGCCCAGGAAGCACCCGACCGCATCTACGAGCTCGAGCGCTGGGGTGCGCTGTTCGACCGCACGGCCGACGGTCGGATCCTCCAGCGCGATTTCGGTGGTCACCGCTACGCCCGCCTGGCCCACGTCGGCGACAGGACCGGGCTCGAGTTGATCCGGACCCTGCAGCAACGGGCCGTGGCCCTCGGCATCGAGGTCTTCATGGAGTGCAAGGTGCTGCGCCTGTTGAAGGACGCCGACGGCCGGGTGGCGGCGGCGGCGGGGTACTGGCGGCCCAGCGGCGAGTTCGTCATCTTCACGGCCAAGGCCTTCATCCTGGCCACCGGCAGTATCGGCAAGTCGTGGCAGTACACGTCGAACTCGTGGGAGTCCACCGGCGACGGGCACGCCATGGCCGCATGGGCCGGCGCCGACATGATCGACATGGAGTTCGTACAGTTCCACCCCACGGGCATGGTCTGGCCCCTGTCGGTGCGCGGCATCCTCGTCACCGAAGGTGTGCGCGGTGACGGCGGCGTGCTGCGAAACTCCGAAGGCAAGCGGTTCATGTTCGACTACATCCCCCCCATGTTCGCGGCCGAGACGGCCGACACCGAGGAGGAGGGGGACCGCTGGTACGACGACCACATCAACAACCGGCGCCCTCCGGAGCTGTTGCCCCGTGACGAGGTGGCCCGCTCCATCAACGCCGAGGTGAAGGCGGGCCGGGGCAGCCCCCACGGAGGTGTGTTCCTCGACATCGCCTCCCGCCGCAGCCCTGAGTACATCCGCCGCCGCCTGCCGTCGATGTACCACCAGTTCAAGGAGCTGGCCGGCGTCGACATCACCGCTGTGCCCATGGAGGTCGGGCCCACCTGCCACTACGCCATGGGGGGCATCCGGGTCGACGCCGACACCGAGGCGACGACGGTGCCCGGTCTCTTCGCCGTGGGCGAGGTGAGCGGCGGCATGCACGGGGCCAACCGGCTCGGTGGCAATTCGCTGTCCGACCTCCTCGTCTTCGGCCGGCGGGCGGGGATGGCGGCGGCGGACTTCGCCGAGGGCAGGACGGACGCGCCGACGGTGACCGACGGTGACGCCGCCGCCGTGTTCGCCCAGGCGACGGCGCCGCTGGAACGCAGCGAGGGCGAGAGCCCCTACGACATCCAGCACGACCTTCAGGACGCCATGCAGCGACTGGTGGGGATCATCAGGACCGAATCGGAGCTGACGAGCGCCCTGGCCGAGTTGGACAAGCTCGACGAGCGCTGCGCGGCGATGGCGGTGTCGGGCCCCCGGACGTACAACCCGGGATGGAACCTGGCCACCGATCTGCCCGCCATGCTCACCGTGTCCCGGCTGACCACCAAGGGAGCCATCGCCCGTCGAGAGAGCCGCGGCGGACACACGCGGGACGACTACCCGAAGGCCGACGCCGAGTTCGGGGCGATCAACCTGGTGCAGCGTGTCCGCCCCGACGGGGAGTTCACGCTCGACGCCGAGCCCATACCCCAGATGCCCGCCGAGCTCCGCGCCCTGTTCGAGGAGGACACCCACTGATGGCCGACCTGACGATGACGGTGTGGCGGGGTGACCCCTCGGGCGGTGCCTTTACCGACTACGTCATGCCTGCCGTCGAAGGCGAGGTCGTCCTCGACGTCCTCCACCGCATCCAGGCGGGGCCCGCCCCCGACCTGGCCTGCCGGTGGAACTGCAAGGCGGGGAAGTGCGGCTCGTGCTCGGCCGAGATCAACGGCCGGCCGGCCCTCATGTGCATGACCCGCGTGGACGAGCTCCCCGTGGGTGAACCGGTGGTGGTCGCCCCCATGCGGACCTTCCCCGTCATCCGCGATCTGGTCACCGACGTCTCGTTCAACTACACGATGGCCCGGCAGGTCCCGCCCCTCGCACCCCGGGCCCCCGACGCGCCCGACGGTACGTTCCGGATGATGCAGGTGGACGTGACCCGGGGACAGGAATTCCGTAAGTGCATCGAGTGCTTCATGTGCCAGGACGTCTGCCACGTGATCAGGGACCACGAAGAGAACAAGGAGCACTACGCCGGCCCCCGCCTGTTCATCCGCTTCATGGAGCTCGAATCCCATCCGCTCGACACCAACGACCGGCGCGAGCTTCTGCGCCAGCGGATGGGGTTGGGCATGTGCAACATCACGAAGTGCTGCACCGAGGTCTGCCCCGAGCACATCAAGATCACCGACAACGCCATCATTCCCCTGAAGGAGCGCGTGGTCGACGCCTCCTACGACCCGGTGGCCTGGCTCGGCCGCAAGATCCTGCGGCGCACGAAGCGCACCGCCGCCGAGGCCGCCGCCGACGCTCCGTCCGTGGCCGCGCCCACCTCGGCCGACGGGGCCGTCCCCACCGTCACCCCCGGGGTCGCCGGCCCCTCCTGAACGTCGGCGCCGAGGTGCTCCGCTTCCTCAGCCCCGAGTGGATCGCCGCCCTCAACGAGGCCGCTCTCCTCGTCGAGCTGCCGGCGCCCCCGGCCGACGCCGGCCTCTCGGTCCGAGACGGGGGGTTCGCCACCGCCGTCATCGCCGGGGACGGGTCGGGGGCGACCGTGACCGTGACGGTGGACGGCGGCCGGCTGGCCGTCACCGGTGGCGCCACTCCCGAGGCCGCCGTCACGGTGCGCGTGGGGTGGGACGATGCCCGTTCCCTCCTCGCCGGGGCCTGGGTTCCGACGGCGGCCCTGGCGGCCGGGCGGGCCCAGATCCGCGGCGATCTCGGTGTCCTGCGTGCCTGCGGAGTCGCTCTGGAGACGCTGCAGCCCCACCTGGCCGACCTGTGGGCGGACACCGACGACCGGCCTCCGGCCCCTGACACGTCCGGGGGCCCGGGAGTAAAGTCGTAGAGGACAGGCGTCCGACGCGGGACGCCGGAAGAGGGAGGTCCCATGACCGTGCCCGGTGTGCTCGACGATCAGGCCCTTCGTCGATACCGCGAGCTTCTCGATGCCGAGGACGCCGCTTTCGACGAATTGGAGCACGCGTACGAAGAGGGCGATCGTGTCCACTTCGAAGCCGACCTCGACGCCTGGCGCAGTGCCCTGTCACGGAAACTGGCCTTCTTGCAACGCCGCGGTATCGACATCCCCGAACCGGCCACCGTCTGAACGGACGACGACGGCGGCCGACCGCCGTTCCGGTCGCCGGTCGGCTCAGACCGGCCCGAGCAGCAGATCGGCCACCGCGGCGCGCTCGGACTGGAGTTCCTCGGTGGTCAACCGGACCCGCTCGTCGGCGAAGGCGCTGTGGTCGAGTCCGGTCACGACCTGCCAGCCGCCCCCGTCGCTCTCGACGGGGAAACCGAAGACGAGACCCTCGGGCGTGCCGTACTCGCCGTGGGAGACCACGGCCAGGGACACGCAGTCGCCCTTGGCCGTCGGCGTCACGATGCTGCGCACCGAATCGACCACGGCGTTGGCGGCCGACGCCGCCGACGAAGCGCCCCGGGCCTCGATGATCTGAGCCCCGCGCTGCTGCACGGTGGTGATGAACTCGCCCTCGAGCCACTTCCTGTCGATCACGTCGGTGGCGGCCTGACCGTCGATCCGGGCGTTCTCGAAGTCGGGGAATTGCGTCGACGAGTGGTTCCCCCAGATGGCCACGTTGGTGACCGACGACACCGGTGCCCCCGCTTTGTGGGCCAGCTGGCTGACGGCCCGGTTCTGATCGAGCCGGGTCATGGCGAACCAGCGGTCGTCGGGGACATCGGGGGCGTGGGCCCGGGCGATCAGGCAGTTGGTGTTGCACGGGTTCCCGACCACGAGCACCCGCACGTCGGCGGCGGCGTGGGCCCCGATGGCCTCACCCTGGGGACCGAAGATGCCGCCGTTGATGGTGAGGAGATCGTTGCGCTCCATCCCCGCTTTGCGGGGGATGGAGCCGACCAGCAGCGCCCACGACGTCCCGTCGAAGGCCGTCTTCAGGTCGGCGGTCGGCTCGATCCCGGCCAGCAACGGAAAGGCGCAGTCGTCCAGCTCCATCACCACCCCGTGCAGGGAGGGCAGGGCCGGCTCGATCTCGAGCAGACGGAGCACCACCGGTTGGTCGGGTCCGAACAACTGACCCGAGGCGATCCGGAAGAGCAGGGAGTACCCGATCTGACCGGCGGCGCCGGTGACGGTGACGTGGACGGGGGTCTTCGCCTGGGCCATGGCTTGGAGGCTACCGTCGCCCGTCGACGGCGGGCCAGACGGTCGCTCGCCCTTAGAGGCGCTCGACGATGGCGGCGGCGAACTCCGAGGTCTTCACCTCGTGGGCCCCGTCCATCAGCCGGGCGAAGTCATAGGTCACGACCTTGTCGGCAATGGTGGCCTCGAGGGCCCGGACGATGTCGTCGGCCACGTCCGTCCACCCCAGGTGCTCGAACATCATCGTGCCCGAGAGGATGACGCTGCCCGGGTTGACCTTGTCGAGACCGGCGTACTTGGGGGCGGTCCCGTGCGTCGCCTCGAACACGCCGTGGCCGGTGACGTAGTTGATGTTGCCTCCCGGCGCGATCCCGATCCCGCCGACCTGGGCGGCCAGGGCGTCGGACAGGTAGTCACCGTTCAGGTTGGTGGTGGCGATGACGTCGAACTCGTCGGGCCGGGTGAGCACCTGCTGCAGGGTGATGTCGGCGATGGTGTCCTTCACGAGCAGCTTGTCGCCCGGCTTCCCGTCGCAGTCGTCCCAGCCCACGGCCACGTCGGAGAACTCTTCCCGCACGAGCTCGTAACCCCAGTTGCGGAACGCCCCTTCGGTGAACTTCTGGATGTTCCCCTTGTGGACGAGCGTCACGCTGCGACGCCGGTGGGCGAGGGCGTAGACGAGGGCGGCGCGCACCAGGCGCTTGCAGCCCGTCTCCGACATCGGCTTGATCCCGATACCGGAGTCGGGACGGATGTCCCATCCCATCTCGTCGCGCAGGAACGAGGCCAGCCGCCCCGCCTCGGGGCTCCCCGCCTCCACCTCGAGGCCGGCGTAGACGTCTTCGGTGTTCTCCCGGAAGATCACCATGTCCACCTTCTCGGGGTGGAGCACCGGTGAGGGGACCCCGGTGAACCACCGCACGGGCCGCAGGCACACGTAGAGATCGAGGATCTGGCGCAGGGCCACGTTCAGCGAGCGGATCCCCCCGCCGATGGGTGTGGTCAGGGGTCCCTTGATCCCGATGATGTGGTCGCGGAAGGCGGTGACCGTCTCCTCGGGCAGCCACTCACCCGTCTCCTTGAAGGCCTTCTCCCCTGCCAGCACCTCCTTCCAGGCGATCGAGCGCCCGTGCTTGGCGGCGGCGGCGTCGAAGACGAGACGGGACGCCGGCCAGATGTCGACGCCGGTGCCGTCGCCCTCGATGAAGGGGATGATCGGTTCGCTCGGGACGAGGAGGACCCCGTCGTCGCCCACGGTGATGCGTTCTGCCATGACGGCGAGCCTAAGGGCAAAGACCGGCCACCCACCACACCAGGAGGCGTCCGTTTACCCCGTGCCCACCATCCCCGTGAGTCCCAGCGCGGCGTGGATCTCGCGTGTCGCGCTGGAGCGGTTGAGCGTGTAGAAGTGCAGTCCCGGCGCACCCTCGTCCAGGAGCCGGGCACACAACTCGGTGGCCAGTTCGATGCCCGCCTGGCGCACGGCCTCGTCGCCCCCGAGGGCGGCCGCTGCTTCCAGCCGCTCGACGGCCCAGGGGGGCACCGCCGCCCCCATCAGGGCCATGCGCGGCACCGAGGTGAGCGAGGTCACGGGCATGATGCCGGGAAGGACGGGCTTGGTGACCCCCCGGGCGGCCAGATCCTCGACGAGGCCCAGATACTCCTCGGCCTCGAAGAAGAACTGGGTGATGGCGAAGTCGGCCAAGCGGAGCTTGGCCGCCAGCATGTCGCGGTCGGTCCCGAGGTCCGGCGACGACGGGTGGCCGGCGGGGTGGGCGGCCACCCCCACGGAGAAGCCGCCGATGGCCCGGGCCAACTCGACGAGCTCGGTGGCGTAGAGCAGCTCGCCGACGCCGTCGGCCGTCTCGACCGGAGGATCGCCGCCGAGGGCCAGCACGTTCTCCACACCCGCCCTGCGGAACGCCACCAGGACCTCGGCCAGCTCGAGGCGGGAATGCGCCACGCAGATGAGGTGGGCCATGGGGGTGAGCGACGTCGTCCGCAGCATCCCCGCCACCAGGTCGTGGGTGCGCTGGCGCGACTCCCGCCCGCCGCGGTAGGTGACGGAGACGAACGACGGCGCCAGCGGCTCGAGCTCCCGCAGCGTCCGCACCAGCGTGGCCTGCTCGGTGTCGTTCTTGGGCGGGAAGAACTCGAAGGAGTACGTCCGCCCCCTGGCCAGCATGTCCGAGATCCACGCCATGGGCCCACCAGCCTACCGGCGGGTCGGGACCTACGCCCCGGGCTCCCCGGCCCGCCCGGCCGCCCGCACGGTGTTGCGCAGCAGCATGGCCCGCGTCATCGGGCCCACGCCACCGATGCGGGGCGTGATCCAGCCCGCCACCTCGCCCACGGCCTCGTCCACGTCGGACAACAGCGTCCGACCCCGCCACGACGTCCCCGCACCGACGACGGCCGCCCCCGGCTTCACCATCTCGGGGGTGACCAACCCCGCCGATCCCGCCGCCGCCACCACCACGTCCCCCGTGCGCACCAGGCCGGCCAGGTCGGTCACCCCGGTGTGCACCACGGTGACCGCCGCATTGCAATGGGGCCGTTTGAGGGCCAGCAGCAGGGCCAGGGGACGGCCGATCGTGAGCCCCCGACCGATCACCACCACGTGCCGACCCTCGACCGGCACGTCGTAGGCGGCCAGGAGCTCGACGATGCCGGCCGGCGTGCACGGCAGGGGGCCGGGCGTCCCCATGACCAGGCGGCCGAGGTTCTGCGGGTGCAGGCCGTCGACGTCCTTGGCCGGATCGACGGCCAGGAGGGCCGCCTCCTCGTCGAGGCCGGCGGGGAGCGGGATCTGCACCAGGTAGGCGTGCACCTTGGGATCGGCGTTGAAGCGGGCGATGACCGCTTCGAGCTCGTCCTGGCCGACGTCGGCGGGAAGGTGCTCGTGCACCGACACGATGCCCACCTCGGCACAGTCCTCGTGCTTCATGGCCACGTACCGCCCGCTGGCCGTGTCGTCACCGACCAGGATGGTCCCGAGCCCGGGGTGGATCCCGGCGCGATTCAGCTCGGCCACGGCATCGGCCACCTCGGCCCGGATGCGGGCGGCCACCGCTTCGCCGTTCAGGATGGTGGCCGTCACGTCGCTCCTCCGTACCTGGTCACGTTCTGTCCCTCAACACGTCAGTGCCGGAAGTGGCGTTCGGAGGTGAGCACCATGGCCGTCCCCTGTTCGTCGGCGGCGGCGATCACCTCGGCGTCGCGCACCGACCCGCCCGGTTGGACGACGACGGCCACGCCGGCGCCGGCCAGGACGTCGAAGCCGTCGCGGAAGGGGAAGAAGGCGTCGCTGGCCGCCGCCGCTCCCGCGGCGCGCCCCCCGCCTTGCGCACGGCGATCTCGGCCGCCTCCACCCGGCTCTGCTGCCCGGCCCCGATCCCGACGGCCTGGCCGGAGGCGACGACCACGATGGCGTTCGACGACGTCCGGGCACACACCCGCCAGGCCATCTCGACGTCGCGCCACTGCTCGGCCGTGGGGACGGCCTTGGTGGCCACCTGCCACTCCGACCGGGTGGTCTCGAAGCGGTCGGCGTCCTGGACGAGGTAGCCGCCGCCCAGGCTCCGTATCTCGAGGGCGGCGCCGCGGTAGGGCGGGGCCTCGAGCAGGCGCGTCGACCGGCGCCGGGCCACCAGGATGTCGACGGCCTCGGGCTCCCAGGCGGGGGCGACGATGACGTCGGCCTGCGGCCCGTCGGCCACCACCCGGGCCACGGCCGCCGTGCACGGTCCCCCGAGGGCCACCACGCCGCCGAAGGCCGACACCGGATCGCACTCGAGGGCCAGGGCGTAGGCGGCGGCCAGGTCGCCGGCCACCGCCGCGCCACAGGGGTTGGCGTGCTTGATGATGGCCACGGCCGCCGCCTCGGGCGACCGCAGCTCGTGGACGAGACGCCAGGCGGCGTCGGCGTCGAACAGATTGAGATACGACAGCGCCGTCCCGCTGTGCTGGACCACCCCGTCCCACCACGTCGGCTCCCCCGCGGCCCGGTAGCGGGCGCCGCGCTGATGGGGGTTCTCGCCGTAGCGCAGCTCCTCGGCCCGTCCGAGGGCCAGGTGCAGCGTGGGCGGGAGCAGATCGACCTCTCCCCCGGCCCCTCCCGCGTCGAACCAGCCGACGATGGCGGCGTCATAGGCCGCCGTGTGGGCGAAGGCGGCGCGGGCCAGGCGGCGGCGGGTCTCGGCCGACAACGCCGTGGCCTCCCGCAGCTCCTTCAGCACGGCCGGGTACTCGGCCGGGTCGACGACCACGCCCACGTGGGCGTGGTTCTTGGCCGCGGCGCGCACCATGGTGGGACCGCCGACGTCGATCAGCTCGATCGAGGGATCGGAGCTGAAGGGGTAGAGGTTGCAGACGACGAGGTCGATGGCCTCGATCCCCTCGGCCGCCAGCTCGTCCATGTGCTGCGCCTTCGACCGGTCGGCCAGGATGCCGCCGTGGATCTTCGGGTGCAGCGTCTTCACCCGGCCGCCGAGCATCTCGGGGGCGCCGGTGACCGCCGCCACCTCGACGTGGGCGATCCCGGCCTCGGACAGCGCCCGGGCCGTGTTCCCGCTGGCCACGAGCTCCCATCCGAGCTCGACCAGCCCGGCGGCGAACGCCTCCAGGCCCGTCTTGTCGTAGACGGAGAGGAGGGCCTTCACCGGACGCGCTCCCCGGGGCCGATCCCTGCCGCCATCACCTTCCGGATCGTCGCCGGATAGAGACGTCGCTCCACCTCTTTGATCCTCTCGTGCAGGGTGGCGGCGGTGTCGTCGGGGCGCACGGCCACCTCCTCCTGGGCCAGGATCGGCCCGGCGTCCATGTCCACGGTGGCCACGTGCACCGTGCACCCCGTCACCGTGGCCCCGGCGGCGAGGGCGTCCTCGACGGCGTGCCACCCGGGAAAGGCCGGCAGCAGCGCCGGGTGGGTGTTCAGGATCCGACCCCCGTAGGCATCGTGGGCCGCCTGGGCGAGCACGGTGCCGAACCCGGCCATGGCCACCAGGTCGACGTCATGGCGCTCGAGGACCTCGACGACGCCACGGGTGAAGGCGTCGCGCGCGAAGCCCTCCCCGAAGCCGCCGAACGCCGTCCGGTCGACGAGCTCCCCGGCCACGCCGTGGTCGGCGGCGATCTCCAGGCCCCGGCAGGGACGGTCGGCCACGACGACGACGACGGGCAGACCCTCGGCCAACAGCGCCTCGAGAATGGTCCCTGTCCCCGACACGAGCACTCCGAGTCGCACGCGGTCACGCTACCAGCGCGCCGACGGAGCCCGACCCGGCTACGAGAGGCCTTTCACCACCTCGACCATCTTCTCCCCCGCCTCGGTCGGGTTCTGGGCCACCGACACCCCGACGGCCGCCAGGGCCGCCATCTTGGCCTGCGCCGTTCCCTGCGAACCGGAGATGATGGCGCCGGCGTGACCCATCTTGCGTCCCGGGGGGGCGGTGACGCCGGCGATGTAGCAGACGACCGGTTTCGTCACGTGCTCGGCGATGAACGCGGCCGCCTGCTCCTCGGCCGAGCCCCCGATCTCGCCGATCATCATCACGGCGCGCGTGTCGGGGTCGGCCTCGAAGGCGGCCAGGCAGTCGATGAAGCTCGTCCCCGGGACGGGGTCGCCGCCGATCCCCACACACGTGGTCTGGCCCACCCCCTGTTGCGACAGCTCGTGCAACGCCTGATAGGTGAGGGTGCCGGACCGGCTCACGATGCCCACCGGTCCGCCGGCCATGGCGATGTCACCCGAGGTGATCCCGATGTTGCACTTCCCCGGCGAGATGATCCCCGGACAATTGGGACCGAGGAGGCGTGTGCCGGGGTGGTCGCGGCGCAGGCGGTTGTAGAAGAGGGCTTCGTCCTGGGCCGGGATGCCCTCGGTGATACAGACGATGAAGGTGATGCCCCCGTCGGCCGCCTCGACGATGGCGTCGGCGGCGAACTTGGGGGGGACCACGACGAACGAGGCGTCGGCTCCGGTGGCGGCCACGGCCTCGGCCACGCTGTCGAAGACAGGGACGCCGTCGACGTCGGTGCCGCCCTTGCCCGGCGTCACCCCGCCGACCACCTGGGTGCCGTAGGCGCGGTTGCGCAACCCGTGGAAGCGACCCTGGCCCCCGGTCAGGCCCTGGACGATGACCTTCGTGCTCTGGTCGACGAAGATGCTCACTTCTTTCCTCCCGCCAACTCCACCGCCCGACGCGCAGCGTCGAGCATGGTGGGCTCCATGATGAGGGTGTCCGACAGGTGCTCGGCCAGGATCTCCCGGCCCGCCTCGGCGTTGGTCCCGTCGAGCCGCAACACGATCGGCGACGTGATGTCCACCCGGCGCAGGGCTTCGACGACCCCGTTGGCCACCTCGTCCACCCGGGTGATCCCGCCGAAGATGTTCACGAAGATGGCCCGCACGGCCCCGTCGCTGTTGATCACGTCCAGGGCGGCGGCCATGACGTCGGCGTTGGCTCCCCCCCGATGTCCAGGAAGTTGGCCGCCGTTCCCCCCACCTGGGTGACCACGTCCAGCGTGCTCATGGCCAGTCCGGCCCCGTTGGCGATGATCCCCACCGAACCCGTCAGGCCGATGTAATTGAGCCCCTTCTCCTTGGCCAGCTTCTCGCGTTCGTCGAGCTCCTCGTCGTGGGCGAAGGCGTCCCATTCGGGATGCCGGAAGGCGGCGTTGTCGTCCAGGGTGACCTTGGCGTCCAAGGCGTGGACCCGACCGTCGGTGGTGAGGATCAACGGATTGATCTCAGCCAGGTCACAGTCGCCCTCGACGTAGCAGGTGTAGAGCTTCACCAGCAGGGCGGCCGCTTGTTCCCTGGCCTCGGTGTCGAGGCCGGCCGCGGCCACCAGGTCGGCGGCGGCGGCCAGCGAGAGCCCGTCGACCGGATCGACGTGCAGCCGGGAGATGGCGTCGGGGTCGGTGGCGGCCACCTCCTCGATCTCCACCCCTCCCTTGGCCGAGACCATGCACAGGTGGAGCTTGGCCCCCCGGTCGAGGGTGAAGCTGGCGTAGTACTCCTTGGCGATGTCCGACGCGTTCTCGATCCACAGCCGGTGCACCACATGGCCGTGGATGTCCATTCCCAAGATGGCGGCGGCGTGACGGCGCACGGCGTCGGCGTCGTCGGCCAGCTGGATGCCACCGGCCTTGCCCCGGCCGCCCACCTTCACCTGTGCCTTCACCACCACCGGATACCCGGCCGCATCGGCCCGGGCCACCGCCTCCTCCACCGTGTCGGCCACGCCGCCGGGTGAAATGGGGATGCCGAACCGGGCAAAGTACTGCTTCCCCTGGTACTCGTAGAGATCCACCGCTGCTCCCTCTCTGGTCCGCGATTGTGTGTGTCCGTCGTTCCCGAGGTCATCCCCCGGGGGTCATCCTCCCGACGTGGCCTCCTCGCGAGCGTCGAGCGCGTCGGCCACCTCTGTGACGATGGTGGGCAGCGGTGCGCCGGGGGTGAACACGGCGGCGACCCCGAGCTTCTTCAGGGCCGGGATGTCGGCGTCGGGGATGATCCCTCCCACGATCACGAGGACGTCGCCGAGGCCCTCGGCCCGCAGCCCGTCGAGGACACGGGGCACGAGGGTCAGATGGGCCCCCGACAGCAGCGACAGTCCGACGGCGTCGGCGTCCTCCTGCACGGCCACCTGGACGACCTGCTCCGGGGTCTGGTGCAGCCCGGTGTAGATCACCTCGAACCCGGCGTCGCGCAGGGCGCGCGCGATGACCTTGGCACCTCGGTCATGGCCATCGAGGCCCGGCTTGGCCACGATCACCCGGTAGGGACGCTTCATCGGGCACTGAGTGTAGGCACCCCCACCCCGCCCGGCGCCAGCGCAGTCCCACGGGTCACGGGCGCCACAGCGGCACCCGCCGCTGTCCACGCCGGCGCCTCAGGCGGCGGCGCCCGCTTTCGTCTCGTCGCCACCCCGCCGGGCGACGATGTTGAGCCGGACGTAGTCGATCACCGGTTCGCCGAGCGCGACGGCCACCGACTCCAGGAATCTCGTCCGCTCCCCGGGGGCCATGGGGGCGACCAGCGTCCGCAGGCACACCGTCTCCAGATAGGTGGCGAGCTCGGCCGGATCGATAGGCGTGGGCTCGGGGTGCGTCCACACCTCGATCTCGGTGAATCCCGACTCCTCCAGGCGCCGGCGCGTCTCCTCCGGGGTGGCGTAGAACCACGCCCCGGTGCGCTCCGTCCCGGTCGTGCGCACGGCCGCCATCAGACGGGCGATGTTCCCGGCCGCCCCGCACTGGGCCACGAGCTGGCCCCCCGGGCGCAGGACCCCGGCCAGGTTGGCGAAGAGCCGGTCGTGGTCGAGCACCCAGTGGAAGGTGGCCGTCGACAACACGGCGTCGACCGGGGCCCAGCCCCCCAGGGTCCCGGGCGCCAGGTCGAGGAGATCGGCGGCGACGAACAGCACCCGGTCACCGAAACCGGCCAGGCGACGACGCGCCTCGGCGAGCATCGAGGGCGCGGCGTCGAGGGCTACCACCCGTCCGTCGGCCATCGTCTCGAGCAGCATCTCGGTGACCCGACCGGTGCCGCACCCGGCGTCGAGCACGGTGGCGTCACTGTCCACCACCAGGCGGGCGAGGACGTCACGCCCCCACCGGGTCATCGGATCGGAGATCCGGTCGTAGGTGCGGGCATCCCAGTCGCCGGGGCCCGACGGGTCGGCCTCGCCCCGGTCAGGCACCCGAACGGAAGCGCTCTTCGGCCATCTTCGGCAGCCGGCTCCGGCGCCCCGTCCCCGTCCCCGTCGACCGCCGGCTCCGTGCCGCCGTCGTCGGCGGACGCGGGGGTCCGGCGTCGGACGTCGTCGGTGCCCGGCGCGGACGGGCGTCGTCGACCGTCTCGTCGGCCCACGGGTCGGGATCGTGCCAGGCGTCCTCGTCGTGGGCCGTCTCGGCCGCGGCGGTCCAGGTGTCGTCGTCGGTGCCGTCGCCTCCGTCCCCCGGCCCGCCCCGCCGGCCCACACGGGAGAAACGCGGACGCGGCGAGCCCGGCCGCGTCGGATCGGGACGGAGCGTGGCCGACGCCCCCACGTCGCGCACGAGCTCGGCCGGGATCTCGGACAGGAAGCGGCTGGGGATGGCGTGCGAGGTCGACCCCCACAGGGTCCGGCTCCACGCGTGGGTGACATAGAGGTGGCGCCGGGCCCGGGTGATCCCGACGTAGGCCAGGCGCCGTTCCTCCTCCAACTGCAGGGGGTCGTCGAGGGACCGCAGGTGGGGGAACACCCCGTCCTCCATCCCCACCAGGAAGACGGCCGGGAACTCGAGGCCCTTCGCCGTGTGCAGCGTCATCAGCGACACCCGGCTGCCGTCGTCCTCGATCTCGTCGGCGTCGGACACGAGGGCCACCGACTCGAGGAACTCGTCGAGGGAGTCGTAGTCCACCGCCGCCCCCATCAGCTCGGCGATGTTCTCCAGCCGCCCGGCCGCCTCCAGGGTGTCCTGCGCCTCGAGCTCGGCCACGTACCCCGTCCGCGTGGCCACGGCGTCGATCAGCGCGGCGGGGCCGGCCCCGGCGTCGGCGTCGGCCCGCAGGTCGTCGAGCAGCAGCGCCAGCGACGCCAGACCGGCGGCGGCCCGTCCCGTCACGCCGGCCTCGGCCCCCCGGTCGAAGCAGTCGGCGAAGGCCCGTCCCCCGTCGCGGGCCCAGGCGGCCAGGCGGTCGGCCGAGGTCTCGCCCACCCCCCGGCGGGGCACGTTCACGATGCGCCGGGCCGAGATCTCGTCGGCCGGATTGGCCACCACGCGGAGGTAGGCGAGGATGTCCTTCACCTCGCGCCGGTCGTAGAAGCGGGTCCCCCCCACGACCTTGTAGGCGATCGTCGACCGCACCAGGGCCTCTTCCAGGGCCCGGCTCTGGGCGTTCGTCCGGTAGAAGATGGCGACGTCGCCGTAGCGCAGGCCCTCGGCGTGGTGCAGCCGCCCGATCTCGGCCGCCACCCACGCCGCCTCGTCGTACTCGTCCTCAGCCCGGAACCGGTTGACCGGCTCGCCGCGCTCACCGTCGGTCCACAGCTCCTTCGGCACCCGGCTCGTGTTGTTCACGATCACGGCGTTGGCGGCGTCGAGGATCGTCTTCGTCGACCGGTAGTTCTGCTCCAGCGGGATGATCTCGGCGTCGGGGAAGGCCTTCTCGAACTCGAGGATGTTGCGGATGTCGGCCCCGCGGAAGGCGTAGATCGACTGGTCGGTGTCGCCCACGATGCAGACGTTGCGGTGTTCGGCACACAGGAGCATCACCAGCTCGTTCTGCACCCGGTTGGTGTCCTGGTACTCGTCCACCAGCACCTGCCGGAACCGCTTCTGGTACGACTCGAGGACGTCGCTCTCCTGGCGGAACAGCTTGACGGCCAGGAGCAGGAGGTCGTCGAAGTCCATGGCCGAGGCGGCGAACAGCCGCTTGCTGTACTCGACGTAGACGTCGGCCATCCGTCGCTCGAACACCGACCGCGCCTGGTCGACGAAGGCGGCGGCCTCGATCATCTCGGCTTTCGCCCCCGAGATGGTGGCCTGCACGGACCGGGGCGGGATCTTCTTGGCGTCGATGTTCAGGTCGCGCAGGATCTGCTCGACCAGGCGCCGGGAGTCGGTGTCGTCGTAGATGGTGAACGACTTCCGGTAGCCGAGCCGCTCGGCGTGGGCCCGCAGGATGCGGACGCAGGCGGCGTGGAAGGTGGAGACCCACATCTTCTCGGCCACCGGCCCCACCAGTCCGACGAGGCGCGTCCGCATCTCGTCGGCCGCCTTGTTGGTGAAGGTGATGGCCAGGATCTCCCAGGGCCGGGCGTCGCCGGTGGCGATCAGATGACCCACCCGTCGCGTCAGCACCCGCGTCTTGCCCGACCCGGCCCCGGCCACCACCAGCAGCGGCCCGCCCCGGTGGACCACGGCGCGCCGCTGGGGTTCGTTCAGGTCCTCGAGCAGGACGTCGGGGTGGGGGACGCTGTCGCTCCACCGCGGCTTTCTCGGTGCCGGGGCGCCAGCCTCCTCACCCTCACCGGCACTGCCACCCTCACCGATGGGGGCGGCCCCGGCGAGGTCCTCGAACTCGTCCACGCCGTCGAAGGAGCCGAGCCCGCCGAAGCGGTGCAACGGGGAACCGGTCACGGTCACTCCCACTCGATGGTGCCCGGGGGCTTCGACGTGATGTCGAGTGCCACCCGGTTGACGCCGTCCACCTCGTTGATGATCCGGCTCGACAGCCGTTCCAGGAGGTCGTACGGCAGGCGCGCCCAGTCGGCCGTCATGGCGTCGTCGGAGGTGACGGCCCGGATGACGATCGGATAGGCGTAGGTCCGCCCGTCGCCCATCACCCCGACGGTGCGCACGGCCGGGAGGACGGCGAAGCTCTGCCACAGGTGGCGGTACAGCCCGGCCCGTCTGATCTCCTCGACCACGATCTCGTCGGCCGCCCGCAGGATCCCGGCCCGCTCGGGGGTGACCTCGCCGATGATCCGCACGGCCAGTCCGGGGCCGGGGAAGGGCTGGCGCCACACGATCTCCTCGGGCAGCCCGAGCTCCTCGCCCACCGACCGCACCTCGTCCTTGAACAACTGCCGCAGCGGCTCGACGAGGGCGAAGGCCATGTCCTGCGGCAGCCCGCCCACGTTGTGGTGGGATTTGATGTTCGCCGCGTCCTTCGTCCCCGACTCGATCACGTCGGGGTACAGCGTCCCCTGGACGAGGAAGCGGGCGTCCTCGACGTCGCGCGCCACCTCCTCGAAGACGCGGATGAAGGTCTCCCCGATGGCCTTGCGCTTGGCTTCGGGGTCGGTCAGGCCCTTCAGGACGCCGAAGAAGCGGTCCACCGCCTTCACGTGGATCAGGTCGACGTGGAACTGGCTGCGGAACGTCTCCTCCACCTGGTCGGCCTCACCCGACCGCATCAGCCCGGTGTCGACGAAGACACAGGTCAGCTGATCGCCGACGGCCCGGTGGACCAGCGCCGCGGCCACGGCCGAGTCGACGCCCCCCGACAGGGCGCACAGCACCCGGTCCCCCCCCACCTGGTCGCGCACGGCGGCCACCGACGACTCGATGATGTTCGTGTGCGTCCACCGCGGCCGGGCGCCGCACACGTCGAACAGGAAGCGCTCGAGCAGCTCCTGCCCGCAGTGGGTGTGCACCACCTCGGGGTGGAACTGCACCCCGAGGATCCGGCGGTCGCCGTTCTCGAGGGCGGCGACGGGGGCGTCGGGGGTGGACGCCGTCACCACGAAGCCCGGCGGGACTTCGCTCATCGAGTCGCCGTGGCTCATCCACACGTCGGCCTTCCCGTCGGGCGGCCAGTCGGCGAACAGCGGGGACGTCCCAATCCGGGTGAGCGGGGTCCGGCCGTACTCGCCGCGTCCGGTCCGGCTCACGGTCCCCCCCAGCTGGGAGCAGACGAGTTGCGCTCCGTAGCAGATCCCCAGGATGGGGATGCCGAGGTCGTAGATCCCGGGATCGAGCAGCGGTGCCCACTCGGCGTGCACCGATTCGGGACCGCCCGACAAGATGATCCCCGTCGGTCGGCCGCGCCGCCACCTCGTCCACGCTGATGTCGTGGCGGACGATCTCCGAGTAGACGCGCGCCTCGCGGACGCGGCGGGCGATCAGCTGCGCGTACTGCGCGCCGAAGTCGACGACGAGGACGGTCTCGAGACCCTCGGTCACAGGCGGCCGGCGGTCAGCGACCCATCCCCACACCCTGGGACCGCTGCAACGCCTTCCCCTCGGTCTGCAGTGCCGGGGCGATCATCACCTCCGCCTTCTGGAACTCCTTCACCGACTGGTACCCGCACGTCGCCATCGATGTCCGCAGCGCCCCGAACAGGTTCATCCGACCGTCGTTCTCGTGGGCCGGGCCGAGGAGGATCTCGCTCATCGTCCCCCGCACCGTCGTCCGCACCCGGGCCCCGCGCGGCAGGGTCGGGTGGAAGGTGGCCATCCCCCAGTGGAATCCCCGGCACGGCGCTTCCTGGGCCGACGACAACGGCGACCCGAGCATCACGGCGTCGGCCCCGCAGGCGATGGCCTTGGCGATGTCGCCGCCCCGGCTCATCCCCCCGTCGGCGATCACGTGGACGTAGACGTTCGTCTCGTCGAGGTGGCGCATCCTCGCACCGGCCACGTCGGCGATGGCCGTCGCCTGGGGCACCCCGATCCCGAGCACCCCCCGGGTCGTGCAGGCGTTCCCGGGGCCCACGCCCACGAGGACCCCCACCGCTCCCGTCCGCATCAGGTGCAGGGCGGCCTGGTACGAGGCGCACCCGCCCACGATCACGGGGAGATCGAACTCGCGGATGAACTTCTTCAGGTTCAGCGGCTCCACCGTCTTCGAGACGTGTTCGGCCGAGACCACCGTGCCCTGGATAACGAGCATGTCGAGCTCTCCGGCCAGGATGGCCGGCGCCATCTCGGTCGTGCGCTGGGGTGTGACCGAGGCGCACGACGTCACGCCGGCGGCGTTGATCTCACGGATCCGCTCGGTCACGAGCTCGGGCTTGATCGGCTCCAGGTACATCTGCTGCATCCGGGCCGTCGCCTTGTCGTCGTCGAGCTTGGCGATCTCGTCGAACAACGCGTCGGGATCCTCGTAGCGCGTCCACAGCCCCTCGAGATTGAGCACGGCCAGACCGCCGAGGCGTCCGATCTCGATGGCCGTCCGCGGGCTCACCACGCCGTCCATGGCCGCGGCCATCAGCGGGAGGTCGAAGCGGAAGGCGTCGATCTCCCACGAGATGTCGACATCCTCGGGATCGCGTGTCCGGCGGCTGGGGACGATGGCGATGTCGTCGAAGCCGTAGGCCTGGCGGCCCGACTTGTAGATGCCGATCTCGATGTCAGCCATCCCTGCGTGCCTCCCTCGCCAGCGTCCTCCCACGTTACCGTCCGGGGGGCACGGGCCCGTCAGACCTCGAGGACGAGACGCAACAGCTCGACGAGCATCCGCGCCGTCGCCCCCCAGACGGTGTCGTCGGGCAGCTCGAAGAACCAGACCGGGAACGGGTCACCCCCGACCAACGGGTCCCTCCCCGCCACCGTCCACCACTCCTCCCGGAAGATCCCCGGCTCGGCCAGCTCGGCCAGGGCCACGTCGAAGACGTGTTCGACTTCGTTCGGACTCGGCACCAGCTGCGGCCGGGCGGCCAGGAGACCGACCACCGGGGTGATGAAGCTCCCCGACGCGAACGTCGTCACCGCCGACAGCCGCCCCACCATCTCCACCGTCCCCGGATCGAGGCCGATCTCCTCGGCCGCTTCCCGCAACGCCCCCTCCTCGGGGGTCTCCCCTCGGTCGAGCCGACCCCCCGGGAAGCTCACCTCCCCCCGGTGGGACCGCAGGTGGGCCGACCGCCGGGTGAGGACCACGCCGCGCTTCGCCCCCCCCGTCGAACATCGCCGCCAGCACGGCCGACGGGGCGCCCGGATCAGGGAAGCCGTCGGGTGGCATCGCTTGCGCCCACGACGGTGCCCCCCTCTCGACCGAGAAGGCGCCGCGGACCCGCGCCACCGTGATCCCCCCCCGGCGGCCCGCCCCGAGGCCGGCCCACGGGGCCGGCGCCCCGGCACGGGCCGTCGGGGGTCGCGGGATGACCTGACGTCCCCCCTCCCGGGGGACGGGGGCGACGCGTCCGCCGGCCTCGGTGTTGGCTCCGGACCCCTCCATCAGAGGTGCACGCTACGCCGGTCACCGTCCCGCCCCGGGCACGACAACGGCCGGACCCTGTCGGGCCCGGCCGCGTCGTCACCTCTCGACCGCTCGGCGCCGTCTCCGGCGCCGTCGGCCTCAGAGATCGGACCTCTTACATCATTCCCATTCCGCCCATCCCGCCCATGCCACCCATTCCGGCAGCGGCAGCGGCGGCGGCAGCACCGCCGTCGGCCTTCTCGGGCTTGTCGGCCACGAGGGCCTCGGTCGTGAGCAGGAGCCCGGCCACCGACGCCGCGTTCTGCAGCGCCGAGCGGGTCACCTTGGCCGGGTCGATCACGCCCGCCTTCACCAGGTCCTCGAAGGCTCCGGTGGCGGCGTTCAGACCGGTCGTCCCCGTCTCCGACTCGACCTGGCGCACCGTCACGGCGCCTTCCAGGCCGGCGTTGATGGCGATCCACTTGAGCGGCTCGTCGAGGGCACGGGCCACGATCCGGGCCCCGGTGGCCTCGTCACCGTCGAGGGTCTTGGCCACCTTCTCGACGGCGGCACGGCTGCGGACCAGCGCGGTGCCGCCGCCGGCCACGATGCCTTCTTCGATGGCGGCCCGGGTGGCCGAGAGGGCGTCCTCGATGCGGTGCTTCTTCTCTTTCAGCTCCACCTCGGTGGCGGCCCCGACGCGCACGACGGCGACACCCCCGGCCAGCTTGGCCAGCCGCTCCTGGAGCTTCTCGCGGTCCCAGTCGGAGTCGGTGTCCTCGATCTCGCGCTTGATCTGGGCGATCCGGCCCTTCACGTCGTTGGCGTCACCGGCACCGTCGACGACGGTGGTGTCGTCCTTGGTGATGATCACCTTGCGGGCCGAGCCGAGCAGGTCGATGGTCGTGTTCTCGAGCTTCAGGCCGATCTCCTCGGAGATCACCTGACCACCGGTCAGGACGGCGAGGTCCTGGAGCATGGCCTTGCGACGCTCGCCGAAGCCGGGAGCCTTCACCGCCACCGATGTGAACGTCCCCCGGATCTTGTTCACCACCAGGGTGGCCAGCGCCTCCCCGTCGACGTCCTCGGCGATGATCAGCAGCGGCTTGCCCGTCTGCATGATCTTCTCGAGCACGGGGACGAGGTCGTGGACGGCCGAGACCTTCTGATTGGCGATGAGGACGAAGGGGTCGTCGAGGACGGCCTCCTGGCGCTCGGGGTCTGTCACGAAGTACGGCGACAGGAAACCCTTGTCGAACTGCATCCCCTCGGTGAACTCGAGCTCGAGCCCGAAGGTGTTCGACTCCTCCACCGTCACGGTCCCGTCCTTGCCCACCTTGTCGATGGCCTCGGCCAGGACGTCGCCGATGTTCGAGTCGGCCGCCGAGATGGCGGCCACCTGGGCGATCTCGTGCTTGGAGTCGATCTCCTTGGCCTGCTTCTTGATGGCGGCCACCGCGGCGGCGACGCCCTTCTCCATGCCCTTCTTCAGCGCCATCGGGCTGGCCCCGGCGGCCACGTTGCGCAGTCCCTCGTGGATGAGGGCCTGGGCCAGCACGGTGGCCGTGGTGGTGCCGTCACCGGCGACGTCGTTCGTCTTGGTCGCCACTTCCTTCACCAGCTGGGCGCCCATGTTCTCGAACGGGTCCTCCAGCTCCACCTCGCGGGCGATCGTCACGCCGTCGTTGGTGATCGTCGGCGCACCGAACTTCTTGTCGATGACGACGTTGCGGCCCTTCGGGCCGAGCGTCACCTTCACCGTGTCGGCGAGCTTGTTCACGCCTGCCTCGAGGCCGCGGCGCGCCGCCTCGTCGAACTTCAGAATCTTGGACATCAGTACCTTTCGACTTCTTGTGGTCCGGCTACTTCTTCAGGACTTTGGCGAGGACGTCACGGCCGGAGAGGATGAGGAGGTCCTCGCCGTCGATGGTGATCTCGGTGCCGCCGTACTTGGAGTAGACGACGGTGTCACCGACCTTGACGTCGATGGGGATGAGCTCGCCCGAGGTCTCGGCGCGACGTCCGGGACCGGCGGCGAGTACCTCGCCCTGCTGTGGCTTCTCTTTGGCGGTGTCGGGGATGACGAGCCCGGAGGCTGTGGTCTCCTCGGACTCACCGGGGCGGACGACGATCCGGTCCTCGAGGGGGTGGAGCTTCATGACTGGGGAGCCTCCTGTGGGCATTAGCACTCTAACCTTGCGAGTGCTAACGATAGCGGGCCCCGGACCCCGCAGCAACCGCGACGGGCCGGATTCCGGGAGCCCGCCCCGGGGCCCCTCAGGCCAGGAGCCGCAGGCGGAGGTTGGGATCGGCGGCCGTCTCGAGGGGGCTCGGTCCCAGGTACTCGAGCTGCCACCAGGCGGCGGCGGCGATCATCGAGGCGTTGTCCGTGCACATGGCCCGGCTGGGCAGGCAGACGGGGATCCCGAGGCCGTCCCCGGCCGCCTGGAGCGCCGCCCGCAGCGGGCCGTTGGCGGCCACCCCGCCGGCCAGGCACAGGCCGCCGGCACCGACGGCGGTCGTGGCCCGGACGGCCTTGGCCACCAGGACGTCCACCACCGCCTGCTGGAACGAGGCGGCGACGTCCTCGTTGGAGGCGTCGGGGTGGGCGGCCACGGCCCGGACGACGGCTGTCTTCAGGCCCGAGAACGACAGGTCGAGGCCCTCGGCCACCATCGACCGGGGGAAGGCGAACGCCTCGGGGTCGCCGGTGGCGGCGGCCCGCTCGATGGCCGGGCCGCCGGGGTAGCCGAGGCCGAGGAACCGGGCCACCTTGTCGAAGGCCTCCCCGGCGGCGTCGTCCAGGGTCTGCCCGAGGAGCCGGTAGCGCCCCGGACCTTCCATCGAGACGATCAGGGAGTGGCCCCCCGAGACGAGGGCCACCACCACGAGCGGCCAGGCGGGGTCGGGATGCTCGAGGAGGGCGGCGAAGAGATGGCCCTCGAGGTGGTTGACGGCCACGAAGGGGACGTCCCAGGCCAGGGCCAGGGCTTTCGCCTCGCTCAGGCCGACCAGGAGCGACCCGATGAGGCCGGGGCCCGACGTGGCGGCGACGGCGTCGAGTCCGGGGGCGGTGGCCGGCAGCCCGGCCCCGTCGAGGGCGGCGGCCAGGACGGCGGGGAGGAGCTCCAGATGGGCCCGACCGGCGATCTCGGGGACGACCCCCCCGTAGGCGGCGTGGAGGTCGATCTGGGACGAGACCACCGTCGACCGGACCTCCCCGTCGGCCGAGACGACGGCCGCCGCCGTCTCGTCGCACGAGGTCTCGATGCCGAGGAGGAGGGCGGTCACGGTCACGGGGTCCCCGCGGACGTGCGCCTCCAGTGAGGCGAGGCGTTCGGCGTAGGTGCCGGTGTCGATGTCGCGGGCCCACATGATGATGGCGTCCTCGCCCGTCTCGGCGTAGTAGTTCTTCCGCACCCCGACGGGGGCGAAACCGAAGCGGCGGTACAGCTCCTGGGCGGCGTCGTTGCCCACCCGGACCTCGAGGGTCAGGTGCTGCACCCCGAGCCCGGGCGCGGCGCGGGCCAGGTCGAGGAGCAGAACGGTCCCGATCCCCCGGTGGTGCCACCCGGGGTCGACGGTCAAGGTGGTGACGTGGCCCTCGTCCTCGACCGTCATCAGCCCGGCGTAGCCGACGACGATGGGGCCGATGCTCGCCACCGTGTAGCGCCGCGACGACCGCTGGGCCAGCTCCGAGAGGAAGAGGGTGGCCGACCACGGCCGGGGGTAGGCCTCCTCCTCGATCCGGACGACGGAGCGGAGGTGGCGGCGGCGGAAGGGGGCGATGCGCACGGCCCCGGCCACCCCCCGACGGGGGACGGCGCCCGGGGCCCTGTCCCGCTCGCCGTCGTCCCCACGACCGGCGGTCACCGGCCACCGCCGGCACCGGTGACGGCCCGGGGGGCGATCCGCTGCTCCCAGTTGATCCGGGCGTCGGCGTCACGCAGGTAGCGGGGCATCACCGCGGCGCCGTCCTCGGCGGCGCCGGCGCGACCCCGGGCCACGCACAGCTCGGCCAGCGCCGCCACCGGAGGGGCGGCGAAGGCGGGCCCGGCCAGCGTGACGCGGGCCACGGCGGCGAAGAGGGCGCCGTAGCGCAGGGCGCCGTCGCCGGCGAGGACGACCGGTTCGCCGAGACCGGCCAGGTCGGCGGCCAACGCCTCCGGCGTCCACACGGCCTCGGCGGCGCCGTCGCCGGTCGCCGCCACGAGCGCCCCCGTGGCCGTGCCGGCCGTGCTTGCGGCGGCGGCGGCGCGGAAGCGGGCCGAGAAGACCCCGCCGCGGCGGGCGTCGACGACGGGGACGAGGAGCCGGCCGGCCGTCGCCCCGGCGGCGGCGACGGCGTGGGCCAGGACGTCGAGGCTGGTGGCGGTGACGACGGGGACGTCGAGGGCGAAGGCGAGCGCCTTCACCGTGCCCACCCCGACGCGCAGGCCCGTGAAGAGGCCGGGCCCGACGTCGACACCGACCATGTCGAGATCGGACAGGGTCACCCCGGCCCGCCGGCAGACGGCGTCGATCGCGGGAGCGATCGTCTCGGTGTGTCGGCGCCCCCGGGCCACCACGACCGAGCCGAGCGCGCCGTTCTCGTCGGCCAGGCCCACGCCGGCGGTGTCGGTGGCCGACTCCACGGCCAGGACGAGCACGGCGCCTACGCCTCGCGCCGACGCCGGCCGTCGACGCCATCGGTGTCGTCGACCGCCGTCCACGGACCGAGGCGCGCCGCCAGGGACGGGCGGCGCGCCGGCCAGCTCCCGTCGAGGCGGAGGGTCACGATCCGCTCCTCGTCGGCGTCGTGCTCCGTCGGGCCGCCGGCGACCAGCTCGACGGTGAGCACGTCGGGTCCGAAGACCGAGGCGCCGACGTCGCCCCACTCGACGACGGCCACCGAGTCGTCCTCCACCATCTCGCCGAGCCCGAGGTCGACGACGTCCTGGAGGCGGTCGAGGCGGTAGAGGTCGGCGTGGAGGAGGGTGCGGACGGGGCCGCCCGGACAGCGGTAGGCGCGCACCAGGGTGAAGGTGGGGCTCGTGACCGGGTCGGTGACGCCGAGGCCGCGGGCCAGGCCCTGGGTGAAGGTGGTCTTGCCCGTCCCGAGGCCACCGACGAGGAGGACGAGGTCACCGGCGGCCAGCTCCCCGGCCACGGCGGCGGCGAGTCGGCGGGTCTCTTCGGGAGAGGCGGTGCGCGCCACGATGGGCGCCCCGGTCACGGCGTCTCGCCGGCGAGGAGACGCTTGGCCCGCACCAGGTCGGCCCGCATCTCGGCCACCACCTCGGCCCCGCCGCGCAGCGCCGCCGCGGGGTGGTAGGTCGGGACGAGGTGGCCGCCGCGAAAGGGGTAGACACGGCCGCGCAGCCGGCGGATGCCTTCGGTCGTCTCGAGCAGGAGCCGGGTGGCGAAGTTGCCCAACGTCACGACGACCGACGGATGAATGAGGGACAGCTGGGCCTCGAGGAACGGGCGGCACGACTCGATCTCGGCCGGCAGCGGGTCACGGTTCCCCGGTGGTCGGCACTTCACGACGTTGGCGATGTAGAACTGGCTGCGGTCGAGGCCGAGCTCCTGGTGGACGAGCTTGTCGAGGAGCTTCCCCGAGCGGCCCACGAAGGGCTCACCGGCCAGGTCCTCGTCGCGGCCGGGGCCTTCGCCCACGAAGAGGAGCTCCGCGGCGGGGTCCCCCACCCCGAAGACGACCTGGGTCCGGGTGCCGGCCAGGGCGCAGCGCGTGCACCCCATGGCCTCGGTCCGGATCTCCGCCAGGGTCCCCACGGTGGTCAGGAGATCTTGGCCGTGAACTCGTCCACCAGACGCGAGAATTCGTGGCGCCGCTCGAGCATGGGCATGTGGCCGCAGCGGGGGAGCTCGACGAGCGCGGCGTCGGGCAGCGCCGCCGCCAGTCGCCGGGCCAGGCGCGGGGCGGTGAGCTTGTCGTGGGACCCGACGACGACGAGGACGGGGACGTCGAGAGAGCCGAGGCGGCCCGAGAGGTCGAAGGTGGCGAGCGAGGGGATGAGGTCGGCCAGTGTGCGCGACGGGGTCCCGCGGTGCATGGCCTCGACGAAGCGGACCTGGGCGGCGGGTGCATCGGCGCCGAAGCCGAGACGCACGAGCCACCACCGGAGGTCGCGCGAGGGCAGGGCCTTGGCCCCCCACCGCTCGCCGATGAGCAGCGCCCGGGCCGTGAACGGTCCCGTGGCCCGGACCACGCCGGTCCACCCGGGGAGCGAGGCGAAGGGGCCGGCCGTGGTCGAGGCCAGGACGATCCCGGCCAGCCGGCGGGAGCGCTCGGCCACGGGAAGGTCGACGGCCAGCTGGAGGGCCACCATCCCGCCCATCGAGTGCCCGACGACGACGGCCTCCTCGACGCCGAGCGCCTCGAGAACCTGGGCCACGTCGGCCGCCAGCCGTTCGATCCCCGACCCCGCCGACCCGGGGAGGGACTGTCCGTGGCCACGGAGGTCGACGGCGATGACGCGGTGGTGGTCGGCCAGATCACGGAGCTGGTGGACCCAGAGCGCCGACGAGAGCATGATCCCGTGGAGCAGGACGAGAGGGGGGCCCTGCCCGCGTTCGACGACATGGATGCGGCCGCCGTCGTCGACGTCCACGAAGTGATGGCGGAGGTCGTCGGGGAGGCTCAGGCCCTCGGCCGTCATCTCCTGGGCCGTGGCCGACGAGCGGGAGACGGCCCGGTGCTGCAGCGCCCACCCGGCGGCACCGGCGGCGGCGGCGGCGCCGGCGCCGAGCGCCAGCACCCGTCCCCGGCGACGTCCCGTGATCCCTGTCCTGCCCATCACCCGTCCTCCTCCTCGGACGCCCCGACGGCGGGGTCGGTGTCGACCACCACCCGGGGCACCCGTGACCCGATCTCCGTGAGCACCTCGTTGCCGATCGTCCCGAGGGTCGTCGCCCAGTCCCAGACCGTCAGCGACTGCGTCCCCTGGGTCCCGATGAGGACGACGTCGTCGCCCACCGAGACCGGGGCGTCGGGTCCGCAGTCCACCACGATCTGATCCATCGTGACCATACCGGCGAGCGGACGACGCCGGCCGCCGATCAGGACGGTCCCGCCGGCGGTGAAGTAGCGCCGGGGGATCCCGTCGGCGTAGCCGACGGGGACGGTGGCGACCGACGACCGGCTCTCGAGGGGACGGCGCCGGCCGTAGGACGGGCGTTCGCCGGCGTCGAGCGACCGGACGAGCGAGACGGTGGCGCGCAGCGACAGCACGGGACGCAGGAGTTCGCCCCCGCGCACGGCGGGGTCGTCGGCCAGGACGGGGCCGAGGGCGGGCATGGGATCGACCCCGTAGAGGGCGATGCCGCACCGGACCATGTCGAGACGCGCCCCGGGATGGGCGATGGCCCCGGCCGAGTTGGCCATGTGGACCAGGGGCGGATCGAACCCGGCCGTGGCCAGCGCGGCGCGGGAGACGGCCAGGAGCCGGAGCTGCTCGGCGGTGAAGGCCCTCTCCTCGTCGCCGAGCTCGTCGGCCACGGCCAGGTGGCTCCAGAGAGCGGCGAAACGCAGACCGGGGGCGGCGTCGACGGCCCGGACGAGGTCGACGACGTCGGAAGCGTCGGCACCGACGCGGTGCATCCCCGTGTCCACCTTGACGTGGACGTCGAGCACGGTGCGCGCCGCGGCGGCGGCGGCGGCGGCCGCCGCCACGCCGGCGCGCGAGTACACCGTCGGGGTGAGACCCCGCCCGACCACCTCGCCCATGGCCTCGGCCGTCGGTTCGCAGAGAACGAGGACGGGGGCGTCGATGCCGGCGTCGCGCAGTGTCACCCCCTCTTCGACGAGGGCCACGCCCAGCCACCGGGCGCCGGCCTCGACGGCGGCGCGGGCGACGGGCACGGCCCCGTGGCCGTAGGCGTCGGCCTTCACGACGGCGCAGAGGACACCGGGGGCGGCCAGGCGCCGCAGCAGCCTGGTGTTGTGGCGGACGGCACCGAGATCGATCTCGGCCCACGCCGGGCGCAGGCCGGGCCAGCGCCGATCCGCCGCCGCCGGGGGGGCCGCCGTCCCCGTCCCGCTCTCAGCCACGACGGACGTCCGAGAGCCACCGGCCGAGGAGATCGGCCAGATCGCCGGCCACGAGCCCCTCGGGGGGGCCCAAGGCGGCGGCGCGACCGTGGACGTGGGCGGCCAGGCCGGCCGCTTCGAACAGGGGGAGGCCGCGGGCCACGAAGGCTCCGATGGCCCCCGAGAGGACGTCCCCGGTGCCCGCCGTGGCCAGGCGGGGCGACCCGGCGGTGACGAGGAGGGCCGTGCCCCCGGGCTCCGCCACGACGGTGGTCGGTCCTTTCAGGAGCACGACGGCACGGGAGTCGGCGGCCAGCGCCCGGGCGGCGGCGATGCGGTCGGTCCCCGGCGGGGCCCCGACGAGACGGGCGAATTCGCCGTCGTGCGGGGTGAGGACACAGCGCACGCCGTCGCCGGCGCCCACGACGTCGGCGATCTCGGACCCGGTCCCGAGCGCCACGAGCCCGTCGGCGTCGACCACCACGGGGACGGCGGCCCCGCCCACGAGGCGACGGACCTGGGTGCCGGTGTCGTCGCCGCGGCCGAGACCGGGACCGACCACGAGGGAATGGCAACGCGTCACCATCTCGAGGGCCGTCGGCGCCCATCCGTCGGAGGCGAGTGCCGTCGAGACCGCCTCGCCCGCCGTCAACAACGCCGGATCGGCACCGGGAATCCCGAGGCGGACCATCCCGGCGCCGGCGCGATAGGCGGCGTGGGCGCACAGCTCGGCTGCCCCCGTCATGCCCGGCGACCCGGCCACCACGGCGACGGCCGACTGCCACTTGTAGGCCCCGCGGGGGCGCACCGGCAGCAGGCGGGCCACGTCGGCGTCCTCGACCACGTGGAGCCGGGCCCGGCCGGTGTCGAGACCGATGTCGACCACCTCCACCCGGCCGGCCAGGAGGGGCCCGTCGCCCTGGAGGAGTCCCGGTTTGAGAGCGGCGAAGGTGACGGTGACGTCGGCGCGCAGCGGCTCGCCGCAGGCCTCCCCCGTGTCGCCGTCGACGCCCGACGGGATGTCGACGGCGAGGACGCGCACCCCGGCGGGGACCGACGGGGCCCGGTAGGTCCCCGTGAACCCGGTTCCGTAGGCGGCGTCGACGACGAGGTCGACGCCGCCGTCGCGGCCGATCCGGTCGGGGGCGTCGGCCGCCTCCACCACCTCGACGCGCGCCCCGCGCCGGCGCAGGCGCGCCGCGGCCACCCGGCCGTCGGCACCGTTGGAGCCCTTGCCCGCCACCACCACGACGCGACGTCCGTAGGCCCCGCCCAGAAGACGCAGGGCGGCGGCGGCGACGGCCGTCCCGGCCCGGTCGACGAGGACGTCGTGGGCCACGGTGGCGTGGGCCTCCTCGTCGATGGCACGCATCTCGGCCACGGTGACGACAGGGATCACGGGTCACCCCCGTCGCCCCGATCGTCGGCGGCGAGGGGATCGCCCTCGGCCACGACGGAGGCCACCGCCACCAGATCGGTGTGGGTCAGCGAGACGTGCCACCACCGGACCCCGCGCGCCGCGGCCAGGGCGGCGGCCCGTCCGGCCAGGGCCAGGCGGGGAGCCCCGTCGTCGCTGCGGACGACCTCGACCTCGCGGAACGCGGTGGCCCCGATGCCGACCCCGAGAGCCTTCAGGACCGCTTCCTTGGCGGCGAAGCGCGCCGCCAGGCGGGGGCCGGGGTCCCGGGCCGCCTGCGCATACGAACGCTCGGCGTCGGTGAAGAGGCGCTGCGCCAACGCCGGACGCCGTGCGAGGAGGGTCCGGAAGCGGGCCACGTCGACGGCGTCCACCCCGATGCCGCGGACACGCCCACCGTCGACCACGCCCGCGGGCGCCGTCACTCCACCGTGACGGTCTTGGCCAGGTTGCGGGGGCGGTCGACGTCGAGACCGTGGAGGGTGGCGAGGTGGTAGGCGAAGAGCTGCAGGGGGATCACGTCGACCACCGGGGCGAAGAGCGGTTCGGTGGCCGGGACCCACAGGACCTCGTCGGCCTCGGCCGCCGTCTCCTCGTCGCCGTCGTTGGCCACGAGGAGCACCGTGGCCCCCCGGCTGCGCACCTCGGCGATGTTCGACATCATCTTGTCCCACAGGCGCGTGCGGGTGGCCACCGCCACCACCACCGTGCCGGGCTCGATGAGGGCGATGGGCCCGTGCTTGAGCTCACCGGCGGGATAGCCCTCGGCCCGCAGGTACGAGAGCTCCTTCAGCTTGAGCGCGCCTTCGAGAGCGACGGGGAACCCGACGTGACGCCCGAGGAAGAAGAAGTCGCGCGTCGACGTGAACCGGCCGGCGACGGCGGCCACGGCGTCCTCGCGCCCGAGGACCGTTTCGATGAGGCCCGGGAGCTCGGCCATCTGGGCGAAAAGGTGGCGGGTGTCGTCGGGCGACAGCGTGCCGCGCAGCTGGGCCAGATAGAGCGCCAGCAGCTCGAGGGCGACGATCTGCGAGAGGTGTGTCTTCGTCGACGCCACCCCGACCTCGGGACCGGCATGGGTGTAGAGGACGCCGTCGGCCACCCGCGCCATCGACGAATCGACCACGTTGGAGATGACGAGGACCTTGGCGTCCCACTGGCGGGCCTCGGTCATGGCCTGGAGGGTGTCGATCGTCTCGCCCGACTGGCTGACGCCGACGACGAGGGTGCGGCCGTCGAGGACGGGGTCCCGGTAACGGAACTCCGAGGCGATGTCGATCTCCGTCGGGAGCCGGGCCCAGCGCTCGATGGCGTACTTGGCCACCATCCCGGCGTGGTAGCTCGTGCCGCAGGCGACGATGAAGACCTTGTCGATCTGGCGCAGGTCGTCGGGGGTGATCCGCAACTCGTCGAGCCCTATGGTCCCGTCGGGCAGGAGGCGACCGAGAAGAGTGTCGGCCACGGCGCGGGGCTGCTCGTGGATCTCCTTGCCCATGAAGTCGGGGTAGCCGCCCTTCTCGGCCGCCGCCATGTCCCAGTCGATCTTCAGCTCCGTCGGTTCGACCTCTTTGCCGGCGAGGGTCGTCACGCGCATCGAACCGGGGCGCAACTCCACCACCTGGTCGTCGTCGAGGACCCAGAAACGGCGCGTGTGCCCGAGGAGGGCGGGGATGTCCGACGCCAGGAGACCGACGGGAGTGTCACCCTCGCCCATCCCCACGACGAGGGGCGAGACGCGTTTGGCGGCCACGATCGTCCCCGGCTCCGACGCCGCCACCACGGCCAGGGCGAAGGCGCCGCGCACGTCGCGCAGCGCCGCTCGCACGGCGTTGGCCAGTGACGCCCCCGACCCCATCTCCTCTTCGACCAGATGGGCGAACATCTCCGTGTCGGTCTCCGACGACAGCACGTGTCCGCTGGCGCGCAAGCGGGCGGCGAGCTCCCGCCAGTTCTCGATGATCCCGTTGTGGACGACAGCCACGCGGCCGGTGCAGTCCAGATGGGGATGGGCGTTCGTCTCCGTCGGGTGTCCGTGGGTGGCCCACCGGGTGTGGCCGATGCCCGCCGTCACCCCCGAGGGGGCGTTCTCGACGACCTTGCGCAGGTCGGCCAGCGAGCGGGTCCCGGTGGCCGCCCGCGCCCGGTAGAGGCCGCCGCCGTAGTCGAGGGCCACGCCGGCCGAGTCGTAGCCCCGGTACTCGAGGCGCTCCAGACCGTCGAGGAGGAGATCGAGGACACCGTGATCGCCCGTGGCTCCGATGATGCCGCACATAGGCCCAGGCTACGGCGTGCTCGGGACGGAGGCGGCGCGTTCGACGACGGCGGACAGTCGCGCCACCACGGCCAGGGCCATCTCCTCGTCGGCGGCCTCGACCATGACCCGGACGAGGGGCTCGGTCCCGCTGGCCCGCAACAGGACCCGGCCGCCGTCGCCGAGCTCGACCGACACCGCCGCCACCTCGGCCTGGACATCCCCACGGGCCACCACCTCGGCCGGATCGGCGGCGGCGACGTTCACGAGGACCTGGGGCAGGCGGCGCATCACGGCCGCCACCAACTCGGCCAGGGGCCGGCCGGTACGCCGGAGCAGGTCCAACAGCAGGACGGCGGTGAGAACACCGTCGCCGGTGGTCGCCACTTCCCGGAAGACGAGGTGCCCCGACTGCTCGCCCCCGAGGGACAAGCCGTCGGCGTTCAGCGCCTCGAGGACGTACCGGTCGCCGATGGGCGTCTCGCGCACGGCGATCCCCTTCTCGGCCATGGCCAGACGGAAACCCAGGTTCGTCATGACGGTGACCACGACGGTGTTCCCGGCCAGGCGCCCGCGTCCGGCCAGGTCGGTGGCGAAGAGGGCGAGGAGCTCGTCGCCGGTGGTCGCCTCACCGCGGTGGTCGACGGCCACCAACCGGTCGGCGTCGCCGTCGAGAGCGAGACCGACGGCCGCGCCCACGGGCCACCACGGCGGCGCCGACCCGTTCGGGGTGGGTGGAGCCGCAGCCGTCGTTGATGTTCGTCCCGTCGGGTTCGCAGGCAATGACGTCGACGGTCGCCCCCAGGCGCTCGAGGACGACGGGGGCGATGGACGTGGCGGCGCCGTTGGCGCAGTCCACCACGACCCGCATCCCCTCGAGGGAGCGCCCCTCGAGAGCGGCCACCAGATGGTCGATGTAGCCGTCGGCGGCGGCCGGATCGGACAGGAGACGACCCACACCGTGACCGGTCGGCGACCGCGGCCCAGCGCCGACGGGGGCGAGCACGCGGTCGAGTTCCTCCTCGATGGCCGCTTCGGCGGCGTCGGGGAGCTTCAGTCCCCCGGCGGCGAAGAGCTTCACCCCGTTGTCGGTGAAGGGATTGTGCGAGGCCGAGATCACGGCTCCCGGCAGATGGCGCGCCGCACAGTGCCAGGCGACGCCAGGGGTGGGCAGGACGCCGAGGTCGACGACGTCGGCCCCCTCACTGGCCAGGCCGGCCGACAGGGCCGCCTGCAGGAGAGGC
Organism: uncultured Acidimicrobiaceae bacterium; assembly: GCA_963848355.1. GTDB lineage: Bacteria > Actinomycetota > Acidimicrobiia > Acidimicrobiales > UBA8190 > CAWKDG01. The sequence continues at coordinate 1,693,137 of CAWKDG010000012.1, read as the reverse complement.
CCGGACCGGCGGGTGTCCCGGGCGACGAGGAACGTCCGGGCCGGAAGCGCCCGCGCCGTTGCCCGGCCGAGAGCGAGAACCAGCTCCGCTCCGAGCTCGGCGTTGGCGACACCACGAATGCCGTCGGTGCCGAACCGGACACCCACGGCCGACTACCGCTTCGAGTACTGGGGCGCCTTGCGGGCCTTCTTGAGGCCGTACTTCTTGCTCTCCTTCTCACGGGCGTCGCGGGTCAGGAGACCGGCCTTCTTGAGGGTCGGGCGCAGTTCGGGGTCGAGCTCGAGGATCGAACGGGCGATGCCCAGACGCATGGCACCGGCCTGGCCCGAGACCCCTCCACCGTCGATGGTGGCGTCGACGTCGTAGCCCTCGGCCAGGTTCGTCAGCCGCAACGGCTCGGTCACCACCATGCGGTGGGTGGCGGAGGTGAAGTACTGCTCGATGGGCTTGCGGTTGACGGTGATCGTCCCCTGGCCCGTGCGGACACGGACGCGGGCCACCGCCCGCTTGCGGCGTCCCGTCGTCTGACTGAGGGGGACGGGAAGTTTCGGCTTGGTCGACACGTGGGTTTCCTTGTCCTTTCGAGGGCCCGGACGGGCGTCAGGTCCGGGCCCGGGCGCCGGGGACGTCGAGCGCCTGCGGCTGCTGGGCCTCGTGGGGATGATCCGGGCCGGCGTAGACCTTGAGCTTGGCCAGCTGCTGGCGGCCCAACCGGTTGCGGGGCAGCATGCCCCGGATGGCCCGTCGCACGACCTCTTCGGGCCGCGTGACGAGGAGATCGGCGTAGCTGGCCGTCTTGAGCCCGCCGGGATAGCCGCTGTGGCGGTAGACGAACTTCTTGTCCGCCTTGCCCGCGCTCAGGACGATCTTGGCCGCGTTGACCACGATCACATGGTCACCGGTGTCCACGTGGGGGGCGAAGATCGGCTTGTGCTTGCCCCGCAGGATGGTGGCCACCTCGGTGGCCAGGCGGCCGAGCACCATGCCGTCGGCGTCGACGACGTGCCATGTCCGGGTGATGTCCACGGGTTTCGGCGAGAACGTGCGCACGCGGGGTCCTTGATCGTTGTTCGGGGTCGGGCCGACCGCCGGATGACGGCCCTGACCAGGACCGGCACCGCTGATCGGAGAGAGGACGGGCCTGTCTCCGTCACCAGTCGGGACCTCTCACACTAGATGGTGGACGGGGAGCCGAGCAAGCTCCCCGGAGGGGAATCCCCAGGTCGTCCCCCGTCCCACGCCGGTCGGTCACGGACCGTCGGCACCGGCGTAGTCGACCGAGAGGAGGCTCAGTCCGTGGGGGGGAGCCAGGGTCACGCCCCGTGAGCGGTCCCCGGAGGTGAGCATCCACGTCACGTCCGAGGCCCGTCGGCGGCCCCGGCCGACCTCGGTGAGGATGCCGACGATCGAGCGCACCATCTGGTGGCAGAACGACTGGGCGGTGATGTCGAACCGCAGGAGCCGGGCGTCGTCGTCGAGGCCACCGGGCGCCCACGGAGCCTCCCGCCACGACGCATCGAGGACCCGGCGCAGGATGGGATCTCCCGGGGCCGAGCCCGGCGGACGACGGCAGAAGGCACGGAAGTCGTGCTCGCCGAGCAGGGCGTCGGCTCCGGCGGCCATGGCCCTCACGTCCAGGGGGTCGGCGACGTACCAGGCCAGGGGGGCCAGGAGGGGATCGGGCCCGCGACCCTGGAGGATGAGGTACCGGTAGTGCCGCGCCCGGGCCGACCGCCGGGCGTCGAAGCCGGGTGGGGCCACCGCCGCCGTACGGACCACCACCGCCGGTCCGAGCATGGCGTTCACGGCCTTCACGAGGCTGACGGTGTCCACCGGGCCCACCACGTCGGTGTGGACGACCTGCCCGGCGGCATGGACCCCGGCGTCGGTGCGACCGGCGCAGGTGAGGTCGACCGGTTGGCGCAGGGCCGTCGAGAGGGCCCGGACGAGCTCACCGGCCACCGTCCGCTGACCGGGCTGGGCGGCGAAGCCCCGGAAACCGGCACCGTCGTAGGCGACCACCAGACGGAGACGGAGCCGGTCGGGAGCGCCCTCGCCTGCGTCGGTCTCGTCACCGTCCCCCCGTGGTATGGCGCCACCATCGGCGTCGGGGGGGTCGAACAGCGTCAAACGAACTCGATGCGCGCCATGGGCGCGCTGTCGCCCAGGCGGGGCCCGAGCTTCAGGATCCGGGTGTAGCCACCGGGCCGGTCGGTGTACCGGGGACCGATCTCCTCGAAGAGCTTGTGGGCCATGTCCTTGTCCCGGATGAGCGCCACCACCTGGCGTTGGCGGTGGACACCGCCCTTGCGCGCGGCGGTGATGCACTTCTCGACGACGGGCCGCAACGCTTTCGCTTTCGCTTCGGTCGTCACCAGTGATTCGGCGGCGATCAGCGAGGCGACGAGGTTGCCGACCATGGCCTTCTCGTGGGCGGCGTCACCGCCCATGCGCCGGCCTTTACGGGGGATGCCACGCATGACCTTCAGTCCTTGACGCGCAGGGACAGTCCCCGCTCGTCGAGGCGCTGGATGACCTCGTCGAGCGACTTCTGCCCGAAGTTGGTGATGGCGAGAAGGTCGTCCGCCGTGCGCTCGACCAGTTCCCCGATGGTGTTCACCTGCGCCCTCTTCAGGCAGTTGCGCGGCCGCTCCGAGAGGTCGAGGTCCTCGATGGGGAGGTCGAGGTCGGGCGATCCACTGGTGGAGGTGCCCACCTCGCCCAGCTCGAGGCCCTGGGGCTCGTCCTCGAGATCGGCCACCAGCCCCACCAGCGACCTCAGGGTGTCGCCGGCCGAGGCCAAGGCCTCACGCGGGGTCAGCGAACCGTCGGTCTCGATGTCGAGCACGAGCCGGTCGAAGTCGGTGGACTGCTCGACCCGGACGGGCTCGACGGAGAACGCCACCCGCCGGACGGGGGAGAAGATGGAGTCGACGGGGATGACGCCGATGGTGCTCGACCGCTTGTTGCGCTCGGCCGACACGTAGCCCCGGCCACGCTCGACGGTCACGTCCATGGCCAGGCGCCCCTTGGCGTTCAACGTGGCCACCGGGAGCTCGGGGTTCAGGACCTCCACGTCGGCCGTCAACTGCAGGTCGGCCGCCGTGACGTCGGCCGGTCCCCGCTTGTCGCACCGCAGCGTCACGGGGTCGTCGCTGTGGACCCGCAGGACGATGTCCTTCAGGTTGAGGATGACATCGGTGATGTCCTCCTTCACCCCCGGCAGGACGGTGAACTCGTGGAGGGCGTCGTCGAACCGGACCTGGGTCACAGCCGCGCCCGGGATGGAGGACAGCAGGGTCCGGCGGATCGAGTTACCGAGCGTGTGCCCGAACCCCGGCTCGAGAGGGCTGATGGCGAACCGCTGACGGTTCCCCTCCTCCTCGCCGAGGGACTCGACGGTCGGTCGCTGAATGATGAGCATCTGGATCGCTCCTGCAGGTGGTCGGTTTGGTTTCGGGAGGTCGGACTCGACGGGGACGGGACCGTCCGGGTCGGGACGGCGTCGAGAGGGAACGGGGCTACTTCGAGTAGAGCTCGACGATCAGGGACTCGCGCAGCGGCTCGTCGATGTGCTCGCGCTGCGGCAGTGAGGTCACCCGCACCGAGAGACGGCCGTCGCCCGCCTCGAGCCAGAGCGGGAGCTGACGATCGAGCGTGTCGAGGTTGCGACGGACGACGTACATCTCACGGGCCGAGGGCTTCAGGGCCACGACATCGCCTTCGCGCACCCGGTAACTGGGGATCGTCACCCGCTTGCCGTTCACGAGCACGTGCCCGTGCCGTACCAGCTGGCGGGCCTGGGCCCGGCTGGCCCCCCAGGTGGCCCGGAAGGCCACGTTGTCCAGCCGCAGCTCGAGGAGCCGCAGGAGGTTCTCGCCGGTGATCCCGGGCTGGCGGTTGGCCTCGGCGTAGACGATCCGGAATTGCTTCTCCAGGACGCCGTAGATGCGCCGGGCCTTCTGCTTCTCACGCAGCTGGGCCAGGTACTCCGATCCCTGCCGCATGCGGTCCCGACCGTGTTCACCGGGCGGGTACGCCCGGGAATGGCGGTCGCTCACCGCGTCGCTGACAGGGCACTTGAGCGAGTAGCAACGCTCGCCCTTCAAGAACAATTTGGTCCGCTCCCGCCGGCACAGACGGCAGACGGGCCCCGTGTAACGCGCCATGATCGGTGGTACTCCCTTCCGTCCCCGTCCTCAGACCCGGCGCCGCTTCTTGGGGCGGCAGCCGTTGTGAGGAATGGGGGTGACATCCTTGATACCGGCGACCTCGATGCCGACGGCGGACAGCGAACGGATCGCCGTCTCACGGCCGGACCCGGGTCCCCGGACGAGCACGTCGACCTTCCGGACACCGTGCTCCATGGCCCGGCGCGCCGCCTGCTCGGCCGCCAGCTGGGCGGCGAAGGGCGTCGACTTGCGCGAGCCCTTGAAGCCGACGTTGCCGGCCGACGCCCAGGCCAGGACATTGCCTTCGTGGTCGCAGATGCTGACGATGGTGTTGTTGAACGAGCTCTTGATGTGGGCCACGCCGTAGGCGACGTTCTTGCGCTCCCGCTTGCGGGGACGGCGGGTCGACGCCGACTTGGGGGTCTTGGCGGTCTTGGCCATTACTTGCGGACCTTCTTCTTTCCGGCGACGGTCTTCTTGGGACCCTTGCGGGTGCGGGCGTTCGTGTGGGTCCTCTGTCCGTGGACGGGCAGCCCACGGCGGTGGCGGATCCCCTGGTAGGACCCGATCTCCATCTTGCGCTTGATGTCCTGGGCGATGTCGCGGCGCAGATCACCTTCGACCTTCAGGTTGGCGTCGATCCAGGTCCGCAGGCGCGTGACCTCCTCGTCGGTCAGGTCCCGCACCCGGGTGTCGGGGTTGGTGTCGGTCTCGGAGCAGACGCGCTGCGCCTGGGTCCGGCCCACGCCGAAGATGTACGTCAGGGAGATCTCCAGCCGCTTCTCGCGGGGGATGTCCACACCGCTGATCCGTGCCACGCTGCCCCTTCTCCGTCCTCGTCCTGATCCGCTCAGCCCTGGCGCTGCTTGTGCCGGGGGTTCTCGCAGATGACCATGACCACCCCGTGCCGGCGAATGACTTTGCACTTCTCGCAGATCGCCTTGACGCTCGGTCGCACCTTCATTTCGTTTCTTTCCATTTCTCCGCGGTGTGCAGACACACTCACTTGTAGCGGTACGTGATCCGCCCTCGACTCAGGTCATACGGTGTGATCTCCACCTGCACCCGGTCGCCGGGGAGGATGCGGATCCGGTGCATCCGCATCTTGCCCGAGCTGTGGGCCAGCACTTTGTGGCCGTTCTCGAGCTCCACGCGGAACATGGCGTTGGGCAACGGCTCGACGACCGTCCCTTCGAGCACGATCGCATCCTCTTTGGGCTTCGGCAGGTGACTTCTCCTCGTTCTTCTCCACCGGGCACGCCGCACCCAGCCACAGGTGCCATGTGTCCCGGTCCGCTCGTGCCACCCCGGGTGGGGTCCCGGTTCGAGCGGTGACGACCCGCTCCCCCACCGACCGGAGCCGGAGGGACCAGACCCAGGTCAGGCCTAGCGAGCCGACCTATGAGCATAGCGGTTCCGGGGTCGCGCGACCAGCGCCGGGACGGGGTGGGGCTCCGGGGGGGCGGGTCCGGAGCCCGGCCGCGGGGGCTCAGGGCAGGGTCAGGACCTCGGGCCCGTCGTCGGTGACGGCGATGCTGTGCTCGAAATGGGCCGAGAGGCTCCCGTCGGCCGTGATCACGCTCCAGCCGTCGTCGAGCACCCTGGTGGCCGCCCCGCCGGCGTTCACCATCGGCTCCACGGCGAAGACCATGCCCGCCTTGAGCATGGGGCCGCCGCTGCCGGGCCAGTAGTTGGGGACCTGGGGCTCCTCGTGCATGGCCGTCCCGATGGCATGGCCCACGTACTCCCGGACCACGGAGAAGCCCGCCTTCTCGGCCACGTCCTGGACGGCCCGCCCGACCTCGTGGAGCCGGGTCCCCGACCGGAGCTGCTCGATCCCGGCCCAGAGGCTCTGCTCGGTCACCTCGATGAGTCGCTGTGCCTCGGGCGAGACCTCCCCGACGGCCATGGTGAAGGCGGCGTCGCCGTGGTACCCCTCGACGATGGCCCCGCAGTCGATCGACATGATGTCCCCCTCCTGCAGGACGTAGTCGCCGGGGATCCCGTGGACGATCATGTCGTTGGGCGACGTGCAGATGACGGCCGGGAAGCCCCGGTAGTGCAGGAAGTTGGACTTGGCCCCGCGTCGGTCGAGGACGTCGCGGGCCACGGCGTCGAGCTGCAGGGTGGTCACCCCGGGCTTGGCCGCCGCACGGGTGGCCGCGTGCATCTCGGCCACGACCCGCCCGGCCCGTCGCATCTTGGCGATCTCCTCTGGGGTCCTCTTCATCGGTCGGCGTCCCCTCGGGCCGGGGCCACCGCAGTCGTCGGCGACGTCATCGCGAGCGTCCGCGGCGCTGGCGCCGCTCCTCCACCGACCTGATGATCCGACGCAGGACGGCGTCGGGGGAGCCGATCCCGTTCACTTTGGCCAGTTGCCCCCGGGACGAGTACCAGTCGATGAGGGGCGCGGTCTGACGTTCGTACAGCTCGAGACGCCGCCCGATGGCGTCCTCGACGTCGTCCTCGCGCTGGATCACCTCGCCACCACAGACGTCGCACGTCCAATTCATCTTGGGCGGGGCCGACACCGAGTAGTTGGCGCCGCAGTCGCTGCAGACGCGCCGGCCCGCCAGTCGCCGCATGGCCTGGATGGTGGGGACCTCGATGTCCACGGCGGCGTCGATGTCTCCCGGGGTCATGAGGGCGGCCAGGACTTCGGCCTGGTGCGTGGTGCGCGGGCACCCGTCGAGGATGAAGCCACGGGCCCGGGCGTCGGGCTCGGCCAGACGCTCGGCCACCATCTCCATGATCAGATCGTCCCCCAGCAGCTCGCCGCTGTCCATGTTCTCCTTGACCTTCGACCCGAGGTCGTCGCCGCTCTTGACCGCGCCGCGCAGCATGTCCCCCGTGGAGACGTGCGGGACGACGTAGTGATGCGACAGTCGCACGCACTGTGTCCCCTTGCCGGCCCCCTGTTTGCCCAGGACCACGAGCCTGACGCCGGGTACCATCCGCTACTTCAGGAAGCCCTCGTAATTCCGCATCATCAGCTGGCTGTCGATCTGCCGCATCGTCTCGAGCGACACGCCGACGGCGATGAGGAGGGTGGTCCCGAAGAACGGGTAGCCGGTGATGTGCCATGCCGCCATCAGGATCGAAGGGGTCACGGCGACCGCGGCGAGGTAGAGACCGCCCGGGAGCGTGATGCGGTTGAGGATACGCGCCAGATAGCGCTCGGTGGGCGGTCCCGGCCGGATGCCGGGGATGTACCCGCCCTGCTTGCGGATGATGTCGGCCTGCTGATGCGGGTCGAACGCCACATAGACGTAGAAGAAGGTGAAGGCGAAGATGAGGACCCCGTACGAGGCCACGTAGACCAGGCTGGTCGGGGTGATCCGGTCGTTCACGAAGGTCCGGAACGCCACCCAGGGGACGACGTTGGCCAGGAGGATCGGGATGTAGAGCATCGAGTTGGCGAAGATGATCGGGATCACACCGGACTGATTGACCTTGAGCGGTATGTAGGTGGACGACCCGCCGTACGATCGGCGCCCCACCACCCGTTTGGCGAAGGTGACGGGGATGCGGCGCTGACCCTGCTCCATGAAGACCACGAAGACGAGAAGCACGAGGGTCAGGGCGACGATGACGCCGAACTCGAACTTCCCACCCTGCGACAGGATGAGAGCACCGCCGGCGGGGATCCCGGCCACCACGTTGGCGAAGATGATGATGGACATCCCGTTGCCGATGCCGCGCTGGGTGATGAGCTCACCGAGCCACATGACGAAGGCGGTCCCGGCCGTGAGCGTGAGGACGATGAAGCCGGCACGGTACAGATTGAAGTTCGGGATCAGATCGATGTTGGACGAGGACGAGCCGAGGAGACCGGCGGCGCCGTTGTGGAACACGTAGACGAGGCCGGACGCCTGCAGCAGGGCCAGGCCGATGGTGACGTACCGGGTCGTCTGGGTGATCTTCTTCTGCCCGATCGCCCCCTGATCACGCCATTCCTCGAGCTTGGGGATCACCGTCGACAGCAGCTGGATGATGATCGAGCTGGTGATGTACGGCATGATCCCGAGGCCGAACAGCGCCATCTTGAGCAGCCCACCGCCGGAGAACAGGTTCAGGAAGCCGAGGATCCCGGCCGACTTGGCCTGGGCCTCGAGTTGCTGGATCTCCTTGATGGACACGAAGGGCACGATGAGATTGGCGCCCAGCTGGTACAGGCCGATGATGAGAAGGGTGAACACGACCTTGTTGCGCAGGTCCGGAACCTTGAAGATGTTTTTGAGGCTCGAGAGCACCGCCCCTCCTCGTCGCGTTCCCGGCGCACCTGGCGCCGTTGCCCAAGATGTAGAGGCTACCGGTTGGTGAGCGCGTTCCCCGCGCGGGTGGCCGGCCATGGCCGAAGGGAAGCGGGAGCAACTCCACCTGGCCACCGGCGGCCTCGATGGCGCTACGGGCGCCGGCCGACACGGCGTGCACCTCGACGCGCAGGGCGCGGTGCAGTTCGCCCCGACCGAGCACCTTGACCAGGGCACCCTTGCGGACCAGACCCCGAGCCTCCAGGGTCACGGGCGTGGCCACGTCGCCCTCGAAGGTCTCGAGGGTGTCGAGGTTGACCACGGCATAGGCGACGCGGAAGGGGTTGTGGAAGCCCTTGAGCTTGGGGATGCGTTGGGCCAACGGGAGCTGCCCGCCTTCGAAGCCCGGCTTGACCGTGTTGCGGGCGTGCTGTCCCTTGGTCCCGCGACCCGCCGTCTTGCCGCCCTTGCCGGCGATGCCGCGCCCGACACGGCGGCGGGCCCGGTTGGAACCGGCCGGCGGTCGCAGGTCGTGGATCTTCATGACGTCTGCCTCCCCTCGGCCGCCCGGCGTGCCTGGCGGCTGGCCTGCGTGCGCACCCGCTGGGCGGCGGCGGCGTCGGGCGAGGCCGTCTCCACCGTCACCAGATGGGGGACGCGGGCGAGCATGCCCCTGATCTCGGGCCGGTCGGGCAGGACGCGCGAGCGTCCCACGCCGCGCAGTCCGAGTGCCCGCAACGTGCCGCGGTGCTTGGGTTTGGTGCAGATGGCCGAACGCACCTGGGTCACCAACAGATCGCCTTCGGAGGCCGACGCCGTCACGCCTCCACCCCCTGGAACAGATCGGACGCCCGCTGGCGCTCGCGGTAGGCGCGCAGGACACCCCTCGGGATGACCTCGTCGGCCGGCTTGCCCCGCAGACGGGCCACGTCCTCCGGTCGCTTGAGCGACTTGAGCCCGGCGATGGTGGCGTGGGCCACGTTGATCCCGTTCGACGAGCCGAGCGACTTGCACAGGATGTCGTGGATGCCGGCCATCTCCAGGATGGCGCGGGCGGCACCACCGGCGATGACCCCGGTACCGGGGGCGGCGGGTTTCAGCATCACACGTCCGGCCCCGGCCTCGCCGATGATCGGATGGGTGATGGTGGATCCGGCGAGAGGCACGTTGAACATGTTCTTGCGCGCTTCCTCGATCCCCTTCTGGACGGCCAGACCGGCTTCCTTGGCCTTGCCGTAGCCGAGACCGACACGACCGTTGCCGTCGCCCACGACCATCAGGGCGGTGAAGGAGAACCGTCGGCCACCTTTCACCACCTTGGCCACCCGGTTCACCCGGATGGTCCGCTCCTCGAATTGTCCGTCGAGCATGGTCAGAACTCCAGTCCTGCTGAGCGGGCGGCGTCGGCCAGGGCGGCCACCCGCCCGTGATAGCGAAATCCCCCGCGGTCGAAGACGACCTTCGTCACCCCGGCGGCCGTGGCCCGCTCGGCGATGAGCCGGCCGACGGTCTTGGCCGCGTCCACGTTCCCGCCCGACCCCGACCGCAGCGGGGCCTCGACGGTGCCGGCGGCCGCCACCGTGCGCCCGGTGGAGTCGTCGATGACCTGGGCCGAGATGTGACGGGCCGATCGGAACACGGCCAGACGGGGACGAGCCGTGGTGCCCACGATCTGCTTGCGGACCCGGGCATGGCGCCTGATGCGCAGGGCGCGGGTGCGTTGCGCGGTGGTGGCCACGGCTACTTGGCCGCCTTTCCGGCCTTGCGCATGACGCGTTCGCCGAGGTACCGCACGCCCTTGCCCTTGTAGGGCTCGGGCTTGCGCAGCTTGCGGATGTCGGCCGCCACCTGACCCACCTTCTCCTTGTCGATCCCCTTCACCACGATCCGGGTCGGCGTGGGGACGTCGAACGTGACTCCGTCGGGCGCGTCGACCGTGACGGGATGGGAGAAACCGAGCGCCAGCTCGAGCGAACCCGGCCCGCGGGCGGCGGCGCGGTAGCCCACCCCCACGATCTCGAGCTCCTTGGTGAAGCCGGCCGTCACGCCGGTCACCATGTTGGCCACGAGCGACCGCGTGAGCCCGTGCAGAGCCCGGTTCTGACGCTGGTCGTCAGGTCGTTCGACGATGAGGTTGGCCTCCTCCTGGCGGACGGTGATGGCACCCGGAAGTGGGCGCGCCAGGGTGCCCTGGGGCCCGGCCACGGTGACGAGCGTTCCGTCCACCGTCACCGTCACCCCGCCGGGCACGGCGATGGGGGAGCGACCGACGCGGGACATCAGTGCACCTCCCCCGACGCGGCGAGCTCCGCCCGGCGCGGGGCCGACACGGTCGGATCACCAGACATAACAGAGCACCTCCCCGCCGACGCGCCGAGAACGCGCCTCGCGGTCGGTCATCAACCCCTGGCTCGTCGACACGACGGCCACGCCCATCCCACCGAGGACGCGGGGGATGCGATCGGCCTGGGCGTAGATCCGAAGACCGGGCTTGGACACCCGGCGCAGTCCGCCGATCGTCCGTGTCCGGTCCGGTGCGTACTTGAGCTTGATCTCGAGGACGCTGCCGGGGCCCGTGGTCGACGGGGTGACGTCGAAGCCACCGATGTACCCCTCGCGCTCGAGGATACCGGCCAGCGACTGCTTGAGCTTGGAGGTGGGCATCTTCACCGTGTCGTGCATCGCCGTGTTGGCATTGCGGATACGGGTCAGCATGTCGGCGATGGGATCCGTCATCGTCATGAGCGCGGCCCTCCCTTCACCAGCTCGCCTTGGTCACGCCGGGGATCTCCCCCGCATGGACCATGACGCGCAAGCAGATCCGGCACAGCCCGAACTTGCGGAAGACGGCTTTGGGCCGTCCACAGCGTCGGCACCGCGTGTAGGCGCGGACCTTGAACTTGGGCGTACGTTGCTGCTTCTCGATCAATGCCTTTTTGGCCATCGTGTTAGATGCTCTCCTGCTGCCGGAACGGGAACCCGAATGCGACGAGGAAGGCGCGGCCCTCGTCGTCGTTGCGAGCGGTTGTACAAATGGTGATGTCCATGCCGCGTGTGGTGTCGACGCGGTCGTAATCGACCTCGGGGAAGATCAGCTGTTCGGTCACCCCGAACGTGTAGTTGCCGTGACCGTCGAACGACCGGGGCGACAGGCCCCGAAAGTCTCGGATCCGGGGGATGGCCAGCGCGATCAACCGGTCCAGGAACTCCCAGGCCCGGTCGCCGCGCAGGGTCACCTTGGCGCCGATGGGCATGCCTTCCCGGAGCTTGAAGGCGGCGATGGAGGTCCGGGCCCGGGTGACCACCGGCTTCTGTCCGCTGATCACCTCGAGGTCCTTGACGGCCCCTTCGATGAGCGAGGGCTGTTGCGTGGCCTTGCCCACGCCCATGTTGATGACGATCTTCTCGAGACGCGGGACCTCCATGGTGTTGGCCAGTCCCAGTTGCGCCTGCAGCTCGCCCCGGGTGGTGGTGTCGTACCGCTCCTTCAGGCGAGGACGGGTACGGGTGGCGGCGGGTGTCATCACAACTCCGTCCCGCATTTGCGGCAGACACGGATCTTGCGACCCGTCTCGTCGATCCGCATGCCGATGCGCGTGGGACCGTCCACCGGGCAGACGATGGCGACCGCCGACACCGGCAACGGCATGTCCTTGTCGATGATCCCGCCCTGCATGGTCGAACCGCGTTGCTTGGTATGGCGTTTCGACAGGTTGGCCCCGTCGACGATGACCTTTCCCACCTGCGGGAGGGCGACCATGACCTGCCCACGCTTGCCCCGGTTCTTCCCGCTCAGGACCTGAACGGTGTCACCCTTGCGTATCCGCATCACAGCACCTCCGGAGCAAGCGAGACGATCCGCATGAACCTCTTGTCGCGCAGCTCGCGGCCCACCGGACCGAAGATGCGGGTCCCGCGCGGTTGCTGCTGCTCGTTGATCAGAACGGCGGCGTTCTCGTCGAATCGTATGTAGCTGCCGTCCGGCCGGCGCCGTTCCTTCGCCGTGCGGACGACGACACACCGGACGACTTCCCCCTTCTTCACGGCGGCGCCGGGAATGGCATCCTTCACGGTGGCGACGAAGACGTCGCCGATCCCGGCGTAGCGCCGGCGCGAGCCCCCGAGCACCTTGATGCACAGGACCTCACGGGCGCCGGAGTTGTCAGCCACCTTGAGCCGGGACTCCTGCTGGATCATCGGGCACGCTCGAGCACGTCGGTCACGCGCCAGCGCTTCAGCTTCGACATCGGACGCGTCTCCATGACGCGGACCCGGTCGCCCAATTTGGCGTCGTTCGCCTCGTCGTGGGCATAGAGCCTGGTGGTCCGCTGGACCGTCTTCCCGTAACGGGCATGTCGCACGCGCTCGACCACAGCGACCACCACGGTCGACTGCATCTTGTCGGAGACCACGAGGCCCTCACGCACCTTGCGCCCGTTGCGCGGTGCCGGCGTGGACTGCTCGGTCATCACTCGTCCTCCTCGTCGCCGTCGACATCGGTCGGCGCTTCGTCCTCGGTGTCGTCGACGTCCGCCTCGAGCTCCTCGTCCACGCCCACCTCGTCGATCTCGTCGTCGTCGACATCGAGCTCGGGGACGTCGTCGCCGGTGGTCGGCGTCCGACGCCGCGGTGGACGCATCACGGGCTCGAGGATCACCGGACCCGCATCTCGCCCCTCGGCCAGAGCGATCTCGCGATCGCGCAGAACCGTCAGGACCCGCGCCACGTTCTTCCGCGTCTCGTTGAGGCGCGAGTAGTTGTCCAGCTGCCCGGTGGCCAGCTGGAACCGGAGGTTCAGCATCTCGCGGCGGTACTCGTTCAAGCGGGTCTCGAGCTCTTCGTATTCGAGCTCGCGCAGTTCGGTGGCACTGGGCATGGCTAGACCTCCACCTCGGCCGTCCCGTGGGTCCCGGGACGGACGACGAAGCGGGCCTTGAACGGCAGCTTCTGGATGGCGCGCTCCATGGCCGCCTTGGCCAGGTCCCGGTCCACGCCGGCAAGCTCGAAGAGGATCCGCCCCGGGCGCACGACGGCCACCCAGTGCTCGGGGTTGCCCTTGCCCGACCCCATCCGTGTCTCGGCCGGCTTCTGGGTGACCGGCTTGTCGGGGAAGACGCGGATCCAGACCTTGCCACCGCGCTTCACGTGCCGGGTCATGGCGATACGGGCAGCCTCGATCTGGCGCTGCGTGAGCCATGCCGGCTCGAGCGCCTGGATCCCGAAGTCGCCGAAGGTGATCGTGGTGCCGCCCTTGGCCGCACCACCGAGACGGCCCCGCTGCTGTTTGCGGTGCTTGACCTTCCGGGGCATCAACATCAGTCCGACTCCTTGCGGAAGTGCGGGGTCTCGTGGTGTTCGTTGCGCGTCCGGCGCTCGATCTCCTCTTCCTCGGCCAGCAGGCGTTCGAGGTCATCGGGCTTGGCCGGTGTCGTCCCCGGCAACGGCGCCGCCGTCGTCGCCTCGCCGTCGACATCGGGACCGTCGTCGGTCGTCGTGGCCAAGCCGGTGGCTTCGTCGACCGGTGCGCTTCCGGGCTCGCCCAGCTCGGCCCGGCGACGACCGCCGCCGGCCGTGACGAGGCGGCGCGGACCCGACTGGCCCGACGTCTCGCCGGCGGCCATGGCCGCCTCACGCGAGATCTTGTCCTCGGTCGACAGCTTGTAGGGCAGGATGTCGCCCTTGTAGATCCACACCTTCACGCCGATCCGCCCGAAGGTGGTCTTGGCCTCGCGGAATCCGTAGTCGATGTCGGCCCGCAGGGTGTGCAGAGGGACGCGCCCTTCGCGGTATCCCTCCTTGCGGGCCATCTCCGAGCCCCCGAGACGTCCCGAGCACTGCACCCGGACGCCGAGGGCCCCCGCCTTGGTCACCGTCTGCATGGCCCTCTTCATGGCGCGACGGAAGGCGACACGCCGGGCCAGCTGGTCGGCGATGCTCTGGGCGATCAGGGCGGCGTCGAGCTCGGGCTGCTTGATCTCCTGGATGTTCAGCTGGATCCGGTTCCGCAGGCCGGTGATGTCCTCGAGCTTCTTCTTGAGACGATCCGCTTCGGATCCGCGCCGTCCGATCACGATGCCCGGTCGCGCCGTGTGGATGTCGACGCGCAGGCGGTCGCGCGTGCGCTCGATCTCGATCCGACTCACGGCCGCCGATTCGAGCTGGCTGGTGAGGTAGTCACGGATCTTCCAGTCCTCGACCACGAAGTCCTGGTAGTTGCGTTCCTCGAACCAACGCGACTTCCAGTCGGTTGTCACCCCGAGGCGGAACCCGTACGGGTTGACCTTCTGGCCCATCAGTCCTTCTCCTCTGCGTCCGCCGCGGCGGCCTCGTCGTCCCCGGCCTCGGCCGCCTCGTCCGACTCCGCCTGATCGCCCGGCGCCTCGTCGGAGGCCGTCGACGCGTCCTCGTCCCCGGTGCCCTCGGCATCGGTGGTCAGCTCTGCGTCGGTCACGGCGTCGACGTCGTCCACGTCGGCGTCGACCGGTTCGTCCACCGGCGCCGTGTCCTTCGTCGAGGACGCCTTCGTCGATCCGGTGTCGTCGGCGGCCGCGCTGCTGCGCCGCGAGGCCGCCACCCGGCGGGAACGCCCGGCCGTGGTCTGCTCCGCCCGGCGCGCCCGGCGGCGTTCGAGCCGGTCGTCGGGCAGGCGACTCACGATCACCGTGATGTGGCATGTCCGCTTGCGGATACGCGTGGCCCGGCCCCGGGCCCGTGGGCGCCAGCGCTTGATCGTCGTGCCCTCGTCGGCATAGCACGCCGACACGTACAGGTCCTCGGGGTCGAGAAGATCGTTGTTGCGGGCGTTGGCCACGGCCGAGGCGAGGACCTTGCTCACGACGCGGGCCCCCTCGCGGGGAGTGGCCCGTAGGATCTCGGCTGCCCGGTCGACGTCCTGGCCCCGCACGAGGTCGAGCACCTGGCGCGCCTTGTAGGCGGACATGCGGAAGTGGCGCAGAACGGCACGTGTCCCGGCCACCTCGTTGGTCTTCACCCCGGGCATGTCAGCGCCTCGCCTGCCGTTCCTGCCCGGCGTGGTACCGGAAGGTGCGCGTCGGGGCGAACTCGCCGAGCTTGTGACCCACCATCGACTCCGTCACGTACACGGGCACGTGCTTGCGGCCGTCATGGACGGCGATGGTGTGCCCCACCATGTCGGGGATGACCGTCGACCGGCGTGACCAGGTCTTGATCACGCGCTTCTCGCTCGTGGCATTGAGGGCGTCCACCTTCTTCAAGAGGTGGTCGTCGACAAAGGGTCCCTTCTTCAAACTACGCGGCATGAGCTGTCGCCCCTTCGGATCCGATTCATCGACGCGCACCGCGGGTACGGCGGCGGCGCACGATCATCTGGTCTGACGGCTTGTGCCGGGTCCGGGTCCGGCCCTCGGGCTTTCCCCACGGCGACACCGGGTGGCGTCCACCCGACGACTTCCCTTCGCCGCCGCCCAGAGGGTGGTCGACGGGGTTCATGGCCACGCCCCGGGTCTGCGGCCGCACACCCTTCCACCGGTTCCGGCCCGCCTTCCCGATCGAGATCAGCTCGGCCTCGGCGTTGCCCACCTCGCCCAGGGTGCCCCGGCAGTCGATCGGCACCCGGCGCATCTCGGTGGAGGGAAGGCGCAGGGTGGCGAAGAGGCCCTCCTTGGCCACCAGCTGTGCGCTCATGCCGGCGCCCCGGGCCATCTTCCCGCCCTGACCGGGACGCAGCTCGATGTTGTGGATGGTCGAACCGACGGGGATGTAGCGCAGAGGCAGGGCGTTCCCCGGCCTGATGTCGGCTCCCTGGCCGCTCTGCAGCACGTCGCCCACGCCCACCGAGGCCGGAGCCAGGATGTAACGCTTCTCGCCGTCGTAGTAGTGCAACAGGGCGATCCGGGCATTGCGGTTCGGGTCGTACTCGATGGCCGCCACCTTGGCCGGCACGCCGTCCTTGTCCCGCTTGAAATCGATGATCCGGTACTGCTGCTTGTGGCCCCCACCGCGGTGACGGGCCGTCTTGCGCCCGTAGCTGTTGCGGCCGCCGGTCCGGGGCTTGGGAACGACGAGCGATCTCTCGGGCCGCGAACGGGTGATCTCGGAGAAGTCCGAGACCGATTGGAACCGGCGACCGGCACTGGTGGGCTTGCGCTTGCGCAACGGCATCGGTGGCGTCCTCTCAGTTCTTCTCGAAGAGGTCGATGCGGTCGCCGCTCACGAGGGTCACGACCGCCCGCTTGGTGTCGGGACGCTTTCCGACCGTGTTCGTTCTCCGGTTCCGACGGAGCTTTCCCTTGCGGTTGAGGGTGTTGACGTTCGTCACCCGCACACCGAAGGTCTGTTCCACGGCGTGGCGGACCTCGATCCGCGTGGCATCGGGAGCGACGACGAAGACGTACACGCCGTCCTCCATCAGCCGGTACGACTTCTCCGACACCACCGGCTTGAGCAGGACCTGACTGGCGTCTCTCACTGGTCGCCCCCTTCGCCGTCGGCCGGCGCCTCCGCCGACACGGCGTCGACGGGCTCGGCGGAGACGTCGTCATCGGTGGACGTGGCGTCCTCGCTGGACGCGGCGTCCTCGGTGGACACGGTGGCCTCGTCGGGCGCGTCCTCCTCGGCAACGGCGATTCCGGCCGCCTTCTTGGCGGCGGCCGCTCGGCGGGGCGGGCGGGCGGCGGTGCCCGATGACGCGGGGACGGCCTCGGTCTCACCGGGCACGGTGGCGTCGGTGAAGACCACCCAGTCGCTGCGGAGAATGTCGTAGGCGTTGAGTTCGCCCACCTGGAGCGTCTGCACCCGCTGCAGGTTGGCCAGGGAGCGGTCGGCGATGCCGTCCTCGGGACCGAGGACCACGAGCACCCGGCCTTGGAGGTCGAGAGCGGCCAGAGCGGCGACGGCGTCCTTCGTGCTCGGGGCCGGGAACGACCATTCGTCGACGAGGGCGACCCTGCCCTCGGCGGCGCGGTCCGACAGAGCCGAGTAGAGCGCCAGGCGGATCATCTTCTTGGGGGTCCGCTGCCGGTACGAGCGGGGCTTGGGCCCGAGGGCGATCCCCCCGCCGACCCATTGCGGCGAACGGGTCGAGCCCTGACGGGCGCGGCCCGTGCCCTTCTGCCGGAACGGCTTCGCCCCACCGCCGGCCACCTCGGCCCGGGTCTTGGTGGACTGGGTTCCGGCCCGGGCCGACGCCAGCTGCGCGGTGACCACCTGGTGCAGGACCGCCGTATTGGGGACGATGCCGAAGATCTCGGGGGCGAGGACCACCTGGTCGATGACGCTTCCGTCGACGCGTCGACGGTCGACGGTGTGGCGCTCGGGCGCGGGGCGCTCCCGCCGCATGACCGAGGGGGGCCGCGCCGGTGCGTTCACGGTGCTCATGACGGGCTCCGGCCGTTCGTGCCCTTGACCGTGTCGCGCAGCACGACCATCCCGCCGCGGGGACCGGGGACGGCCCCCTTCACCAGGATGAGCTCCTTGTCGGGATCGGCCTGGACCACTTCGAGGTTCAGCGACGTGACCTGGTGGCCCCCCATCCGGCCGGCCATCTTGGTGCCCCGGAAGACACGGGCCGGCGTGGCACAGGCCCCGATGGACCCCGGCGACCGGTGCTTCTTGTGGTTGCCGTGGGCGGCGCCCTGCCCCTTGAAGTTGTGCCTCTTCATGGCGCCGGCGAAGCCCTTGCCCTTGGACACGGCGATGGCGTCGACCCGCTCGCCGGCGGCCAGGACGTCGGCCGTCAGCCGCTGGCCCACCTCGAAACCGCTGGCGTCGTCGATGCGCAGTTCGACGAGATGACGGCCGGGTTCGACCCCGGCCGTGGCGAAGTGTCCCTGTTCGGGCTTGTTCAAGGTGCCCGGCCGCCGCACGCCCCAGGTCACCTGTAGGGCGGAGTAGCCCTCGCGCTCGGTGGTCTTCACCTGCACCACCCGCATGGGCGCGACCCGCAGCACCGTGACCGGTACGGCACGGTGCTGCTCATCCCAGACCTGGGTCATGCCGACCTTCTCGCCGACGATCGCCTTGGTCGCCACGGTCGCGTGAAGTCCTTCCGTCCTCGGTGGGGACCTGCCGCGGGGGGCCGCAGGTCACCGAATGGTGGGCACCAGAAACAGTGCCCGGTTCGCATGCCAACGCTCCGCCCGGGGAACCCGAGTGGAGCGCTCGTCAGGTTGTGCCCCAAGGTCCCCACCGCTCTGCGGGTGGGCGCTCGGGGACGTCGATCCGGCTTTCAGGGCCTGAAATCGGCCCGACCTGCGACGTTACACCATGGGTGGGTGGCTTTCCAGTGGGATCGCCAACCCCGGGGAGGGGCCCCCGGGGGTTTCAGACGTTCTGGATCTTGATCTCGATGTCCACCCCGGCGGGCAGGTCGAGGCGTTGCAGGGAATCCACCGTCTTCGGGGTGTGCTCGATGATGTCCACCAGGCGCTTGTGCACCCGCATCTCGAAGTGCTCCCTGCTGTCCTTGTACTTGTGGGGGGACCGGATCACCGTGTACCGGTGCTTCTCGGTGGGCAGGGGCACGGGGCCCTGGACCTTGGCCTGTGTCCGCAGGACCGTCTGGACGATCTTCTCCGTCGACTGATCCAGGATCTCGTGGTCGTAGGCCTTCAACCTGATCCGGATCTTCTGCCTCGCTGCGTCAGCCACCGTCGTCGTGCCCCGTTCCCTCGTCCGTCCGCCCGACCCCTACTTGAGGATCTTGGTCACGCGGCCGGAGCCGACGGTACGCCCACCCTCGCGGATGGCGAACAGGAGGCCCTCGTCCATGGCGATCGGCTTCTGCAGCTCCACCGTCATCTCGGTGTTGTCACCGGGCATCACCATCTCGGTGCCCTCGGGCAGGCTGATGGAGCCGGTGACGTCGGTGGTGCGGAAGTAGAACTGCGGGCGGTAGTTGTTGAAGAACGGCTTGTGGCGGCCACCCTCCTCCTTGGTCAGCACGTAGACGTTGGCCTCGAAGTTGGTGTGCGGCGTGATCGACCCCGGCTTGGCCAGCACCTGGCCGCGCTCCACGTCCTCTTTCTTCGTCCCTCGCAGGAGGGCCCCGATGTTGTCTCCGGCCCGACCCTCGTCGAGG
This sequence comes from uncultured Acidimicrobiaceae bacterium, assembly GCA_963848355.1. Taxonomy (GTDB): domain Bacteria; phylum Actinomycetota; class Acidimicrobiia; order Acidimicrobiales; family UBA8190; genus CAWKDG01. Next base: position 1,673,653 of record CAWKDG010000012.1, on the reverse strand, counting down.
AGCTTGCGGAACATCTCGACGCCGGTGACGACGGTCTTCTGCGTCGTGCGCAGACCGACGATCTCGATCTCCTCACCCACCTTGACCTGGCCCTGCTCCACCTTGCCGGTGACCACGGTGCCACGCCCGGTGATGGACATGACGTCCTCGATGGGCATGAGGAAGGGCTTGTCGATGGGCCGCTCGGGCTCGGGGATGTAGTCGTCGACGGCATCCATGAGCTCGATGATCTTCCCCGTCCACTCGGCGTCGCCCTCGAGCGCCTTGAGGGCGCTCACGCGGATGACGGGGACGTCGTCACCGGGGAAGTCGTAGGAGGTGAGCAGCTCGCGTACCTCCAGCTCGACGAGGTCGAGGAGCTCCTCGTCGTCGACCATGTCGGCCTTGTTCAGGGCCACCACGATCGAGGGCACGCCCACCTGACGGGCCAGCAGCACGTGCTCACGGGTCTGGGGCATCGGACCGTCGGCGGCCGACACGACGAGGATGGCCCCGTCGACCTGGGCGGCACCGGTGATCATGTTCTTGATGTAGTCGGCGTGGCCCGGCATGTCGACGTGGGCGTAGTGCCGCTTGTCGGTCTCGTACTCGACGTGGGCGATCTGGATCGTGATCCCCCGCTGCTTCTCCTCGGGGGCCTTGTCGATCTGGTCGAACGGGGTGAAGGACACGTCGGGGTTCTTCTCCGACAGGACCTTGGTGATGGCCGCGGTGAGCGTGGTCTTGCCGTGGTCGATATGCCCCATCGTCCCGACGTTGACGTGTGGCTTCGAGCGCTCGAACTTCTTCTTGGCCATGCTCTCGCTCCGGCTCCCTGATCTTGGGCGGTACCCCCTCGGGCACCACCGTCCTCTGTGCTTTTCGAACTCTTATCCGTGAGTGCTTTCGATGTGCTGCTGGGGCGTCTCCGAGGTGCCCGTGCGGCGCCTCGGCCGTGCCCTATTCCCCGCGCGCCCGGGCGATGATCTCGCGGGCGATCGAGTCCGGGACCTCGTAGTACGCGCTGAACTGCATCGTGTACGTGGCCCGACCCTGGGTCCGCGAACGCAGGTCGGTAGCGTAGCCGAACATGTCGCCCAGGGGTACAAGGGCGCGGACGACCTGGGTCGATCCCCGCTGCTCCATGCCCTCGACCTTGCCCCGGCGGGACGACAGGTCCCCGATCACGTCGCCCATGTTCTCCTCGGGGGTCACCACCTCGACGGCCATGACCGGTTCGAGCAGAACGGGGCTCGCCTTGCGGGCGGCGTCCTTCACCGCCATGGACCCGGCGATCTTGAACGCCATCTCGGACGAGTCCACGTCGTGGTACGAGCCGTAGGTCAAGGTGACCCGGACGTCGACCATGGGGTACCCGGCCAGGACGCCGTTCGTGAGGGCCTCCTGGATTCCGGCGTCGACGGCCGGGATGTACTCCTTGGGGATCACGCCGCCGGAGATCTTGTCGATGAACTCGTAGCCCCCGCCCGGGCCGGTCGGCTCCAGGCTGATGACCACGTGGCCGTACTGGCCCCGGCCGCCGGTCTGGCGGATGTAGCGGCACTCGACCTTCTCCACCTTCTTGCGGATCGTCTCCCGGTAGGCCACCTGGGGCTTGCCCACGTTGGCGTCCACGCTGAACTCCCGCAGCATCCGGTCGACGAGCACCTCGAGGTGGAGCTCGCCCATGCCCGAGATCACCGTCTGGCCCGTCTCGTCGTCGGTGCGGACCCGGAAGGTGGGGTCCTCCTCGGACAGGGAGTACAGGGCCTTGCCCAGCTTGTCCTGGTCGGCCTTGGTCTTGGGCTCCACGGCCACGTGGATGACGGGCTCGGGGAACTCGAGGGCCTCGAGGATCACGGGGTGGTCCGGATCACACAGGGTGTCCCCGGTGGTCGTCTGCTTCATCCCCACCACGGCCACGATGTCGCCGGTGAAGATGGCGTCCTTGTCCTCCCGGTGGTTGGCGTGCATCTGCAGGATGCGGCCCACCCGCTCCTTGCGGTCCTTGGTCGAGTTCAGCGCGGCCGAGCCCTTGGTCAAGGTGCCGGAATAGACCCGGATGTAGGTGAGCTTGCCCACGTAGGGGTCGGTCATGATCTTGAAGGCGAGGGCGGCGAAGGGCTCGGCGTCGTCCTGCTTGCGCACGATCTCCTCCCCCTTCATGGTCAGACCGGGGGTGGGGGCCACGTCGAGGGGGCTGGGCAGGTAGTCGACCACGGCGTCGAGCATGGGCTGGACGCCCTTGTTCTTGAAGGCCGACCCGCACAGCACGGGCACGATCTGGCTGGCGATGGTGGCCCGGCGCAGCGCCCGACGCAGGTCGTCGGCCGTGATCTCCTCGTCGCCCAGGTACTTCTCGGTGATGGCGTCGTCGTAGTTCGACAGCACGTCGACGAGCTGGTGCCTGGCCTCGGCCGCCTCGGCGGCGAGATCGTCGGGCACCTCCTCCTCGCGCCACTTCTCACCCATCCCCTCGTCCCAGATGAGGGCCTGCATGGTCACCAGGTCGACGAGCCCCTGGAAGCCGCCCTCGGACCCGATCGGGATCTGGATGACGGCCGGGTTGGCGTCGAGCCGGTCCCGGATCATCTGGACCGACCGTTCGAAGTCGGCCCCGATCCGGTCCATCTTGTTGATGAAGCAGATCCGGGGGACCTCGTACTTGTTGGCCTGGCGCCACACCGTCTCGGTCTGGGGCTCGACGCCGGCCACGGCGTCGAAGACGGCCACGGCGCCGTCGAGGACACGCAGCGAACGCTCGACCTCCACCGTGAAGTCGACGTGGCCCGGTGTGTCGATGATGTTGATCCAGCAGTCGCGCCACTTGCAGGTCGTGGCGGCCGACGTGATGGTGATGCCCCGCTCCTGCTCCTGGACCATCCAGTCCATGGTGGCGGCGCCTTCGTGGACCTCGCCGATCTTGTAGTTCTTGCCCGTGTAGTAGAGGATCCGCTCGGTCGTCGTGGTCTTGCCCGCGTCGATGTGGGCCATGATCCCGATGTTGCGGGTCCGGGCGATGGGGAATTCGCGGATGGGGCGTGCGTCAGCCATGTTCTTTTTCTGCTCTCAAAGTCGTTACTGGGGGTGGCCCCGATGCGTCCGCACCGGGGCCGGCATGCCCCCTACCAGCGGTAGTGGGCGAAGGCCTTGTTGGACTCGGCCATCTTGTGCATGTCTTCTCGGCGCTTTACCGCCGCGCCTGTACCGTTGGCCGCATCGAGGACCTCGTTGGCCAGGCGCTCGGCCATCGTCTTCTCTCGCCGCTGGCGGGAGAACCCGACCAGCCACCGGATGGCCAGGGTGGTGGCTCTGCGGGGGCGCACCTCGACCGGCACCTGGTACGTGGCGCCGCCGACCCGCCGGCTCTTCACCTCGAGCTCGGGCCGGGTGTTCTCGACGGCCTTCTTCAGGATCGACACGGGGTCGCCCCCGGTCTTGTCCCGCACCGTCTCGAGAGCGCCGTAGACGATCCGCTCCGACAGGGTCCGCTTGCCACGCGACAGGACCTTGTTCACCACCTGCGTGACCAGCACCGACCGGTAGACGGGGTCGGGGGTCATCTCGCGGCGGGCGGCCGGTCCGTTCCGGGGCATCTCAGGACTCCTTCTTGGCGCCGTAGCGCGACCGCGCCTGGTTGCGCTCGCGTACGCCGGCGGCGTCGAGGGCGCCCCGGATGACCTTGTAGCGAACGCCGGGAAGGTCCTTCACCCTGCCCCCACGGACGAGCACGATGGAGTGCTCCTGGAGGTTGTGCCCCACCCCGGGGATGTAGGCGCTCACCTCGATCCCGCTCGTCAACCGGACACGGGCCACCTTGCGCAGGGCCGAGTTCGGCTTCTTGGGCGTCGTGGTGAACACCCGGGTGCAGACGCCGCGCCGCTGGGGCGCGCCCTTCAGCGCCGGGGTCTTCGTCTTCGACTGCTTGGATTGCCGGCCCTTGCGGACCAGCTGTTCGATCGTGGGCACGCGTGACCTCTCGGCGGTGGAACAGGACTTGACTCGCGGGGACAAGAAATTACGGCGCGCCCGGAAGGGCGCCGCAGCGCGAACGCTCCATGATAGAGCCCCTGTGGCCCGCAGGCAACAGGCGCTGACCTGGGGAAACCCGGGCCCTCGACGGCCGCCGGAGGCCGGTCGGCGCCGACGGCAACGGTTGCTCGTCTACGCCCCGGTGTCGAGGTGGCCGTTGCCCTCGGCCCCGAACCCGTGGCCGTCGCCGTTGGGCGTGGCCCCCAGGCTCTCCACCCCGGGGTCGAGCGATCCCCACGGCGGCCGCCGGCTGGAGCTCCGCCGGGTCCCCGAAGGCCGGGGTCCCACCCACGGGACCCCCGACATCGCGGAGCCACGCAGCCAGGTCCTCGGTCTCCTCGTCGAAGCCGTAGGTCCGCAGCGAGACGCCGGCGGCGTCGGGCAGGTCGACGGCGATGTCCCGGTACCGCTCCATCCCCGTCCCGGCCGGGATCAGCTTCCCGATGATGATGTTCTCCTTCAGGCCGAAGAGGTGGTCGGACCTGCCCTCGATGGCCGCCTCGGTCAGGACCCTGGTCGTCTCCTGGAAGGAGGCGGCCGACAGCCACGAGTCGGTGGCCAGCGACGCCTTCGTGATCCCCATCAGCTCGGGCCGGCCCTCGGCCGGGCGCTGGGAGTCCTGGACCAGACTGCGGTTGACCTCGGCGTACACCTGGGCGTCGACCCGCTCCCCGGGGAGGAAGGGGGCGTCCCCGGGCTCGGCCACGAGCACCCGGCGCAACATCTGGCGCACGATCAGCTCGATGTGCTTGTCGTGGATCGACACACCCTGGTCCCGGTAGACCTTCTGGACCTCCTCGACGAGATACTGCTGGGTCTCGCGGATGCCCTTGACCTCGAGCAGCTCCTTCGGGTCCTTCGGCCCTTCGACCAGGGCGTCACCGGCGGACACCTCCTGGCCGGCCTTCACCTCGAGGTGGGCCCGGACGTTCACCAGCACCGACTCCTCGGTGCCGTCGTCGGCCACCACGGTGATCCGCCGCCCACCCTCCTCGTCGTCGATGCGGACGACGCCCGAGTGATGGGCGAGGACGGCGGCACCCTTCGGGGTGCGGGCCTCGAACAGCTCGACGACCCGGGGGAGGCCGTGGGTGATGTCCTCACCGACGACCCCACCGGTGTGGAAGGTCCGCATCGTGAGCTGCGTCCCCGGCTCCCCGATCGACTGGGCGGCGATCACGCCGACCGCCTCCCCGAGCTCGATGATCCGCCCGGTGGCGAGCGACTGGCCGTAACAGGTGGCACACACCCCGTGCTCGGACTCGCACGTGAGGACGGAGCGGACCCGGGCCCGCGTGATCTGCGGGTCGTCGCGCAGCAGCGCCACGAGATCGTCGTCGAGGACGGTGCCCGTGGTGAGCACGGTCCCGTCGGACAGCGTCGTGTCCTCGGCCAGCACCCGCCCGTAGGCGCGGGTCTCGAGGTACGACCGTCGACCCGCCTCGTCGGGGAAGAAGCCGTCGAGCCACACGCTGCGGGCCGTCTCACAGTCGTCGATCCGGACGATCAGCTCCTGGGCCACGTCGACCAGGCGCCGGGTCAGGTAGCCCGAGTCGGCCGTCCGCAGGGCGGTGTCGGCCAGGCCCTTGCGGGCGCCGTGGGTGGAGATGAAGTACTCGAGGACCGACAAGCCCTCCCGGAAGGAGGACTTGATCGGCCGGGGGATCATCTCCCCCCGCGGATTCGACACGAGGCCCTTCATGCCGGCGATCTGCCGGATCTGCTGGGAGTTCCCTCGGGCCCCGGAGTCGACCATCATGTCGAGCGGGTTGAAGGCGATCTCCGACAGCGACTTCTCCATGGCCCGTCCCACCTCCGACGTGGCCGACGTCCAGATCTCGATCTCCTTCTGGCGCCGTTCGTCGTCGGTGATGATCCCCCGCTTGAACTGCGTCTCCGCCTTCTCCGCCTCGCGCTCGTAGCGGTCGAGGATGGCCCGCTTGTCGGGCGGGGTCCGGACGTCGTCGATGGAGATCGTCAGACCCGACTGGGCCGCGTACCGGAAACCCAGTGCCTTGATGAGGTCGAGGCTGGCCGCCACCACGTGCTTGGGCTCGGTGGCGGCGATCTCCTCCACGATCCCGCCGATGGGGGTGTTGCGCTTCCCCACCACGTCGTTCACGAACCGGAAGCCCTTCGGCAGCGCGCTGTTGAAGAAGACGCGGCCCGGTGTCGTCTCGAGGACGAGTTGCTCCTCGGTCTCGGGATCCTCGCCCAGGCACTTCGCCACCGCCGTGTGCAGCGACGACCCGGGGAAGGGCCGGAGCTTGATCTTGGCGTGCAGGGCCACCCCGCCCTCCTCGAAGGCGCTCTCCACCTCGAAGGCGTGGCGGAACGACCGACCCTGGCCCTTGGCGTCGTCCACGTCCAGGGTCAGGTAGTACGCACCGAAGACCATGTCCTGCGTCGGCACCGTGATGGGCCGCCCCGTCGCCGGGGACAGGATGTTGTTGGCCGACAGCATCAGGACCCGGGCCTCGGACTGGGCCTCGGCCGACAGTGGCAGGTGGACGGCCATCTGGTCACCGTCGAAGTCGGCGTTGAAGGCGGTGCACACGAGCGGGTGGACCTGGATGGCCTTGCCCTCGACCAGGACGGGCTCGAAGGCCTGGATACCCAGCCGGTGCAGGGTCGGGGCCCGGTTCAGCAGAACCGGGTGCTCCTTGATGACCCCTTCGAGGACGTCCCACACCTGGGGACGCCGACGCTCGACCATCCGCTTGGCCGACTTGATGTTCTGGGCCAGCTCCAGGTCGACGAGCCGCTTCATCACGAACGGCTTGAACAGCTCGAGGGCCATCAGCTTGGGCAGCCCGCACTGATGCAGCAGCAGCGTGGGCCCGATCACGATCACCGATCGCCCCGAGTAGTCGACGCGCTTGCCCAGCAGGTTCTGACGGAACCGGCCCTGCTTGCCCTTCAGCATGTCCGACAGGCTCTTCAGGGGACGGTTCCCCGGCCCTGTCACCGGACGTCCGCGCCGGCCGTTGTCGAACAGTGCGTCGACGGCCTCCTGGAGCATCCGCTTCTCGTTGTTGATGATGATCTCGGGCGCACCCAGATCGAGGAGCCTCTTCAGCCGGTTGTTCCGGTTGATCACGCGGCGGTAGAGGTCGTTCAGGTCCGAGGTGGCGAACCGGCCACCGTCGAGCTGCACCATCGGCCGGAGGTCGGGCGGGATGACGGGGACGACCCCGAGGATCATGGCCCGGGGGTCGTTGATCCGCCGGCCGTGGTCGTCGCGCCGGTTGAAGGCGGTCACGATCTTCAGGCGCTTGATGGCCTTCTGGCGCCGTTGCGCCGACAGCGGACGGCGGCCGTCGGCGGCATCGATGGCCTCGCGGAGCTTGACCTCCTCGACGTCGAGATCGATCCGGTCGATCAGGCGCGAGATGGCCTCCGCCCCCATCCCGCCCTCGAAGTAGTCCTCGTAGCGGATCTTCAGCTCCCGCCACAGCAACTCGTCTTCGATGATCTTGCGGGGGAACAGGTCACGGAACTCGTCCAGGGCACGCTTGGCCAGATCGATGTCACTCTCGAAGCGCTCGCGGACGGAACCGATCTCCTTCTCCGACAGCCTCTGCTTGGCCTTGATCTCGGTCTCCTTGGCCCCGTCCTTCTCGAGCTCGGCCAGTTCGGCCTCGAGGGCCTTGAAGCGTCGGTCGATGTCGAGATCGCGCTGGCGCTCGAGGTCGGTGATCTCGGTGGCCAGCTCCTCCTCGAGGACGGGCAGGTCTTCGTGGCGCCGCTCGTCGTCGACCCAGGTCACGAGGTTGGCGGCGAAGTAGATGACCTTCTCCAGCTGCTTGGCCTTCAGCTCCTCACGGGCCTCGGTCCCCATCAGGAGATAGGCCAGCCAGCTCCTGGTCCCGCGCAGGTACCAGATGTGGACGACGGGGGCGGCCAGCTCGATGTGGCCCATCCGCTCGCGCCGCACCTTGGACCGGGTGACCTCGACGCCGCAGCGCTCGCAGATGATCCCCCGGAACCGCACGCGCTTGTACTTCCCGCAGTAGCACTCCCAGTCCTTCGTGGGCCCGAAGATCTTCTCGCAGAAGAGGCCGTCCTTCTCGGGACGCAGCGTCCGGTAGTTGATCGTCTCGGGCTTCTTCACCTCACCGTTGGACCACGAACGGATCGATTCGGCTGTCGCCAGCCCGATTCGAAGCTGGTCGAAATTGTTGACGTCCAGCACGGCTAGAAGCTCCTCTCCGCAGCGCGGCGCTCGTCCTCTTCGTCCGACCCTCGCTCGGGCCGGCTGATGTCGATGCCGAGTTCCTCGGCCGTCCGGAAGACGTCCTCGTCGAGCTCACGCATCTCGATCTCCTCGCCCGTGAGCGAGAGGACCTCGACGTTGAGGCACAACGATTGCATCTCCTTGATCAGCACCTTGAAGCTCTCGGGGATCCCCGGTTCGGGGATGTTCTCGCCCTTCACGATGGCTTCGTAGACCTTCACGCGACCGAGCACGTCGTCGGACTTGATCGTCAGCAATTCCTGGAGGGCGTAGGCGGCGCCGTAGGCCTCGAGGGCCCACACCTCCATCTCGCCGAAGCGCTGGCCACCGAACTGCGCCTTTCCCCCGAGGGGTTGCTGGGTGATCATCGAGTACGGCCCCGTCGACCGGGCGTGGATCTTGTCGTCCACCAGGTGGGCCAGCTTCAGGATGTAGACGTAGCCCACGGAGATCTGGTTGTCGTAGACCTCACCCGTCCGTCCGTTGTAGAGGGTGGCCTTCCCATCCGTCCCGATGAGCCGGGTCCCGTCCTGGGAATCGGGGTGCAACCTCTCGAACAGCTTCCTGATGGTCGGGTGTTTGCCGGCGTCGTCCTCCTCGTCCCAGTGCGCGCCGTCGAAGGCGGGGGTCGACACCCACACGGCCGGGTCGGTCTTCGGCCGCGTCTTCGCGTCCAGGACCCCCGTCAGCGGCTCGAGTCCCTCGACGCCCTCCCAGCCCCATCGTGCCGCGTAGCCGAGGTGCGATTCGAGTACCTGCCCGACGTTCATCCGGCTGGGCACGCCCAGGGGGTTCAGGATGATGTCGACGTGGGTCCCGTCGGCCAGGAACGGCATGTCCTCGATGGGGAGGATCCGGGAGATGACCCCCTTGTTCCCGTGGCGGCCGGCCAGCTTGTCGCCTTCGGAGATCTTGCGCTTCTGGGCCACGTACACCCGCACCAGCTGGTTCACGCCCGGTGGCAGCTCGTGGGAGTCCTCCCGGGAGAACACCCGGACGTCGATGACCTTGCCGGACTCGCCGTGGGGCACCTTCAGCGAGGTGTCACGCACCTCACGCGCCTTCTCCCCGAAGATGGCCCGCAGCAGGCGCTCCTCGGGTGTCTGCTCGGTCTCCCCCTTGGGGGTGACCTTTCCCACCAACACGTCTCCGGGACCGACCTCGGCCCCGATCCTGATGATCCCGCGCTCGTCGAGGTCGGCCAGGATCTCCTCGGACAGGTTGGGGATGTCCCGGGTGATCTCTTCGGCGCCCAGCTTGGTGTCGCGGGCGTCGACCTCGTGCTCCTCGATGTGGATCGACGTGAGGACGTCGTCGCGCACGAGGCGCTCGGACAGGATGATGGCGTCCTCGAAGTTGTAGCCCTCCCAGGGCATGAAGGCCACGAGAAGGTTCTTCCCCAGGGCCAGCTCGCCGTTCTGGGTGGCGGCCCCGTCGGCCAGCACGTCGCCGACCGAGACCTTCCGGCCCTCGTCCACGACGACCTTGGCGTTGATGCAGGTGTTCTGGTTGGACCGGCGGAATTTGGCCAGCTTGTAGGTCCGGCGCCCGAGCTCGAGCCCGAGCCGGTCGCGCTGACCGGACCGGTACTCGACCACCACGCTCTCCCCCGACACCTCGACGACGTTCCCGTCGCCCTCGGCCAGCAGGACGTCTCCGGCGTCACGGGCGGCGCGGGCCTCGACCCCGGTCCCGATGTACGGCGCCTCGGGCACCACGAGGGGGACCGCCTGCTTCTGCATGTTGGCGCCCATCAGGGCGCGGTTGGCGTCGTCGTGCTCGACGAAGGGGATCAGCGCCGTCGAGACGGACACGATCTGCTTCGGGGAGACGTCCATCAGGTCGACCTCGGCCGGCGGCACGTAGTCGATCTCGCTCGTCGTCCCGTAGGACGTGGTCGTGGCCCCCACCCGCACGCCGGCCCCCTGCGGGCCGCGGCGCACGAGCACGCGCTCGTCGACGAACCGCCCGCCGCCGTCGAGCTTGGCGTTGGCCTGGGCGATGACGTGCTCTTCCTCCTCGTCGGCGGCCAGATACATGATCTCGTCGCGGACGCGGCCGTCGACCACCTTGCGGTAGGGGGTCTCGATGAACCCGTACTCGTTGACCCGGGCGTAGGTGGCCAGGGCGCCGATCAGACCGATGTTCGGGCCCTCGGGCGTCTCGATCGGGCACATCCGTCCGTAGTGGGAGCTGTGGACGTCCCTGACCTCGAACCCGGCCCGCTCCCGGGACAGGCCTCCGGGGCCGAGAGCCGACAGACGACGCTTGTGGGCCAACCCCGACAACGGGTTGTTCTGGTCCATGAACTGGCTCAGCTGGCTGGTGCCGAAGAACTCCTTGATGGCGGCCACCACTGGCCGGATGTTGATGAGCGTCTGGGGCGTGATGGCCTCGACGTCCTGGGTCGTCATGCGCTCGCGCACGACCCTCTCCATCCGGGACAGCCCCACCCGGACCTGGTTCTGGATGAGCTCGCCCACGGACCGGATCCGCCGGTTGGCGAAGTGGTCCTGGTCGTCGATCCGGTAACCGGACTCCCCGTCGGCCAGGTGGAGCATGTAGGTCGCCGTGGCCAGGATCTCCGACGGGCTGAGCACACCCTGGTCGGGCGCCGGGCGCTCCAGATCGATGTCGAGGATGGTGGCCACCCGCTCGATCTCGGGTCCGAGCTTCCGGTTCAGCTTGTACCGGCCCACCCGGGTCAGGTCGTAGCGCTTCGGGTTGAAGAAGGCATTCTCGAAGTACCCGCGCGCCGCTTCGGCCGACAGCGGCTCACCGGGCCGGGCGCGCTTGTAGATCTCGAGGAGCGCCTCTTCCCGGGTGGGGGCGATGTCGCGCTCCTTCTCCCATTGGCCCTCGAGGAAGTCGAAATGCCGGACGAACCGGTTCAGGAACCCCTCGTCCTCGTAGCCGAGCGCCCGCAGCAGGACGAAGAGCGACAGCCGCCGCTTGCGGGCCACGCGGGCGCCGGCGGTGACGTCCTTCGACGGCTTCGCCTCGACGTCGAATTCGATCCACTCGCCGCGGTAGGGGTGGACAGTCCCGGTGACGATGGTCTTGGCGTCGCGGCCCGGTTGGAAGATCACCCCCGGGGAACGCACCAGCTGGCTCACGACCACCCGCTCGGTGCCGTTGATGATGAAGGTGCCCTTGTCCGTCATCATCGGGAAGTCCCCCATGAAGACGGTCTGCTCCTTGATCTCACCGGTCTGGGCGTTCATGAACCGCGCCCGCACGAAGACGGGGGCGGCGTACGTCATGTCCTTCTCTTTGCACTCCTCCTCCCGGAACTTCGGAGGTGGACGCAGGTCGGGATCGGTGGGGTCGAACTCGAGCTCCAGGTTCAGCTGGCCGGTGAAGTCCTCGATGGGGCTGATGTCGGCGAAGGCCTCGGCCAGACCCTTGTCGAGAAACCACCGAAAGGAGTCACGCTGAATGGCGATCAGGTCGGGGAGAGGCAGGACCTCGTCGAGATTGGCAAAGGAGAAACGTTCGGGACTCTTGGACCGTGCAGGCAACGGCCTACTCCTCCCAGGCGTGGGGCGATGTGTGACAGGACGGGGGTGAAGCGGGGTGAGGCAATAGATCCCGTGTAGGGCGGAGGGTGGTATCGGTACTACGGGGAACTCGGGCGGGCGGAAACGGTGACTCGGGCGGGCGGCCGAACGCAGCGGACCTCGGCGTCAGACGCCTGGGCGCGCGTCGTTCAGAGGTCAGATTTCAAGAGTGGCAGCGAAGACGGGGCACGGCAACCGGACAGTATACGCGCAGGCACCGCGGGGGGCAACCCTCGATCTGTCGCCCCCGACAGGGTACGGACGCGCCGGGATGCCGTCAAGGCCATTTCCCCGGCCCTACTTGACCTCGACAGTGCCTCCGGCCTCTTCGATCTGGGCTTTCGCCTTCTCGGCCTCTTCCTTCGAAACCCGCTCCAGCACCGGCTTCGGCGCGCTGTCGACCAGGTCCTTCGCCTCTTTGAGGCCCAGGCTGGTGAGGGCGCGAACTTCCTTGATGACCTGGATCTTCTTGTCGCCGGCAGCCGTCAGGACGACGTCGAACTCGGACTTCTCCTCCTCGGCTCCGCCGGCGTCGCCACCACCGGCGGCGGGGGCGGCAGCCACGGCGACGGGGGCCGCGGCGGTCACACCGAACTTCTCCTCGAATTCCTTCAGGAGCTCGGAGAGCTCGAGGACCGAGAGATTGGCGATCCCGTCGAGGATCTGGTCCTTGGTCAGGGTCTTGTCAGCCATTGTCGTTGTGCTCCTTCTGGTTTCTCGATCTATCGGTCGTGAGCGTGGCGCCTCTGCTCGCTGGTGATCTCACTCTCCGTCGCCGTTCGCGTCCGCCTCGGGCTCGGCGGGGGCCGCCGGAGCCTCGGGTTCCGCACTGGCCGTGGGCGGCGGCTCCTCAGTCGGATACCTCCTCGACCGGAGGTGCTTCGGCCACCACCTCGACCCCGGCCGCTGCTTCTGCGGGAGGGGCTTCGGCCTCGGCGGGGGCTTCGACGTCGGCCTCGGCCGCTGCTGCTTCTGCGGGAGGGGCTTCGGCCTCGGCGGGGGCTTCGACGTCGGCCTCGGCCGCTGCTGCTCCTGCGGGAGGGGCTTCGGCCTCGGCGGGGGCACCACCCAACTGGTCGAGCAGGGCCGACAGGCCGTAGGCGAGGCTCCGGGGAAGCGCCTGCATGAGACCGGCCAGCTGCTGCATGGGGGCGGCGACGGCACCAGCCATACGGGCGAGCAGGACGTCGCGCGGTGGGAGGTCGGCGAGGACCCCGAGATCCTCGGCCGACAGGAAGCCCTCGCCGTGCAGGCCCCCCTTCACGACGAGATTCGGATTGCCCCGGGCGTAGTCGCGCAACGCCTTGGCCACGGCGCTGACCTCGCCCGAGACGAAAGCGATGGCCGTCGGTCCCTGGAGAAGGGCGTCCAGCGGCTCGTGACGGCCCCCGGCGATCGCCAGCTTGACCAGGGTGTTCTTGTAGACCTTGTAGTCGCCGCCGGCAGCCACGAGGGCGTGGCGCAATGCCGCCATCTCGCGGACAGAGAGACCCCGATACTCGGTCAGGATGGCGGCCCGGGCCCCTTCGAGGCGTTCACGCACCTCGTCGACCACGGCCACCTTCTCGGCCCTCGGGTTCTCCATCGTCGCTCCTCTGCTCGGAAAAGGTGCCGTTTCGCACCCCTTTGGCCGTGACCGCAGCCACCGAGCAGGGACCGGAGGGACCCCGTCGAGCGGATTCTGGTCGTCACCTTGTCGGGCGGGCCTTCTGGGGCCCCTTCGGCGCCGTGAGGCGCAACCGGAGGTCTACGGCAACGGCTGTGTCGTGTGAGGCAGTCCGGTACGGGATCGCCCCGGGAGAATCTACTACGCCGAAGCCACCAGCTCGTCGGGGACGAATCGTGCCTGGGCGGGGTCGATGTGGACACCGGGGCCCATGGTGGACGAGACGGAGACCGACCGGAGGTAGCGGCCCTTGGCCGCCGCCGGCTTGGCCCGGACCAGTTCGTCGATCACGGCATGGACGTTGGCCAGCAGCTGCTCGCGGGTGAACGAGACCTTTCCCACCCGGACGTGGACGTTGCCCACCTTGTCCGTCCGGTACTCGACTCGTCCGCCCTTGAACTCGGCCACGGCCTTGCCCACGTCGGTCGTGACCGTGCCCGTCTTCGGGTTGGGCATCAGCCCTCGGGGGCCGAGCACGCGCCCGAGCTTGCCCACCTGGCCCATCAGGTCCGGTGTGGCGATGGCCACGTCGAAGTCGAGGAACCCTCCCTCGACCCTGGCCACGAGATCGTCGGCGCCCACCTCGTCGGCGCCGGCTTCGCGTGCTTCGGCCGCTCCATCACCGGCGGCGAACACCACCACACGGGCGGTGCGCCCCGTCCCCGACGGGAGGCTCAACGTCCCCCGCACGATCTGATCGGCCTTGCGGGGGTCGACGGCCAGGCGGACGGCGAGCTCGACCGTCTCGTCGAAGTTGGCGGTGGCCATGTCCTTGACCAGGCCCACGGCGTCGGCCGGGTTGTACAGCTCCTCACGGTCGAACCGCTCCAGCGCGGCGACGTACTTCTTCCCTTTGTGCACGACAGGTTCCTCTCAGTGTCCCTGGTCCGACGTCAGATCAGCCGTTGACGGCGACGCCCATGGAACGGGCGGTCCCGATCACCTGGCGCTTGGCCGACTCGATGTCGTCGGTGTTCAGATCGGGCAGCTTGACACGGGCGATCTCGGTCACCTGGGCGTCCGTGATCGATCCGGCCTGCTCCCGGCCGGCGGCCGTGGCGCCCTTCTCCAGCCCGGCGGCCTGTCGGATGAGGATGGCCGCCGGCGGGGTCTTCAGCACGAACGAGAACGACCGGTCCTCGTAGATGCTGATCTCGACGGGCACGATCGTCCCGCGCTGGTTCTCCGTGGCCGCGTTGTACTGCTTGCAGAACTCCATCGTCTGGACCCCGTGGGGCCCGAGGGCCGTCCCGACGGGGGGCGCGGGCGTGGCGCCCCCGGCGGGGAGCTGGATCTTGACGACGGCGAGGATCTTCTTCTTCGGGGGCACTGTGCGTCTCCTGGATCTAGAGCTTGGCGACCTGGCTGAATTCGAGCTCGACGGGGGTCTCCCGGCCGAAGATGTTGACCAGGACCTTGAGCTTCAGCTGGTCCTCGTTGATCTCGTCGATCTGCCCGGAGAAGTCGGCGAACGGTCCTTCCTTCACCCGGACCGTCTCGCCCTCCTCGTACTCGAGCCTCGGCCGGGTCTTCTTGGCCTGCTCCACCCCGCCCGCTCCGGCCACGGGCACCTGGAGGATGCTCTCGACCTCACGGCGCGAGAGCGGCGTCGGCTTCGTCCCCGGTCCCACGAATCCGGTCACCCCGGGCGTGTTGCGGATCACCGACCACGAGTCGTCGTCCAGGTCGCAGCGGGTGAGCAGGTAGCCCGGGAACACCTTCTTCTGGACGACCACCTTCTTGCCGTTCTTGAACTCGACCACGTCCTCCATGGGGATCACGACCTCGTAGATCCGGTCCTCCATGTTCATCGACACGATCCGGCTCTGCAGGTTCGACTTCACCTTGTTCTCGTATCCGGCGTAGGTGTGGACGACGAACCACCGGCCCGGTCGGTCGTAGGGACTCTCGACGACGACCGGTTCCCCGTCGTCGTCCTCGTCGATGATCTCCCAACCGGGAGCGGGCCCCGACGCCACCACGACGGGCTCCGGGGAACTCGGGTCGGCGTCGCCCGGCTCGGCGTCGCCCGGGTCGGCGGTGACGACTGTCTCGGCCGCCCCGTTGAGCTGGGCGATGTCGACGGCCTCGGCGATGTCGACCGATTCCGTGGCGCTCTCGTCGATGGTGCTCTCGCCGGTCACGCCGGCGTCTCCGCCCGCCGGGTCCTGGTCGTCGGGCCCGAGTTCGAGTTCGCTCATGGCTAGGAGGCCGGCCGGTAGAGCCAGGAGATCGAGTGGGAGAAGGTGTAGTTGAGGAGGAAGATCAGGACCACCAGCACGACCAGGGTGATGAACACGACGGTGGCCGAGTTGGCCACCTCGGACCGTGTGGGCCAGGCCACCTGGCGCAGCTCCGACCGCACCTCGCGGGCGAACTCGGCGACCCGTGCCGGAGGGCTCAGATCGGGCTTGGCACCGCGGTCGGAACGAGGGCGCGGCGCTGCCGTGCGGTCGGTCGCCGCGGGCGCGCCGTCGGCCTCGACCTGGCCCTGGCGCTGCTGCATGCGCTTCATCTCTCGGTTCACGGTGTCGTTCGCCTTTCGACGGACAGCTGGTGGCAGGGCAGGAGGGACTCGAACCCCCAACCACCGGTTTTGGAGACCGGTGCTCTACCAATTGAGCTACTGCCCTACGGCGCCGGGACTCCGGCACCGGACCGGCCGGCCTCGCGGGTCAAGCCGTCAGATTACCATCCACCACGCCTGGGCCGCCGACGACCTCGCCCTGGTGCACAGGGGTGGACCAGGGGACGATGGGGGCCGGGGCGGTCCCGCTCCCCGAGGGTCAGCGGGTCTCCTTGTGGACGGTGTGCTTGCGGTCCCAGCGGCAGAACTTCTTCATTTCGATCCGCTCGCGGTCATTTTGCTTGTTCTTCATCGTGATGTAGTTCCGCCGCTTGCAGACTTCGCAGGCCAGCGTCACCTGGACACGCTTCTCGTTCTTCGCCATTGCCCTGCCCTTCTTCTTCCGGGCACCCCTGCGATGAGGGCCCGGCCATGCCTGCGCCGGTAGCGGCGGCGGGACTCGAACCCGCGACCCCACGATTATGAGCCGTGTGCTCTGACCGACTGAGCTACGCCGCCGGGGAGCCCCCTGTCGGAATCGAACCGACGACACCAGCCTTACCATGGCTGTGCTCTGCCGACTGAGCTAAGGGGGCCGACACAGCGCCTGCGCGCCGGACGATCATAGTCGAGCCTCCCCCCGTCCCCCGGGGCCACCCGGAGGCTCGACGAGCCGCCGGTACGATCGGCCGATGGACATCCGGCTGGCGCGTCCGGGCGACGCCGAAGCCCTGCGGGCGATCTACAACACCGAGGTCTCGGGGTCCACGGTGACGTTCGACATCGAGCCCCGGACCCACGCCGACCAGCTGTCCTGGATCGAGCGCCACCAGGGCGTCCATCCGGCCGTCGTCGCCGTCGACGGCGGGGTCGTCGCCGGCTTCGGCTCCCTGTCCCCGTTTCGCGACCGGGCCGCCTACGCCACCACCGTGGAGGACTCCGTCTACGTGGCCGGGGACCGCCGCGGACAGGGTGTCGGCCGTCTTCTGCTCGACGAGCTGGTGGAGTTGGCGACCCGTCAGGGCTTCCACACGGTGATCGCCCGCACCTCGGGCGACAACGAGCCCTCGATCGCTCTGCACCGGGCTTCCGGCTTCATCCTGATCGGTGTCGAACGCGAGGTCGGCCGGAAATTCGGCCGCTGGATCGACGTGGCCGTCCTCCAGAGGATGCTGTGACGGTCCGGCACGAGAGGAGTCCCGGGGCGCACCCTTGTCCGGCCGTCAGGCGCTGACGAGGCCCAGCTCGGGCTCTCCTCCGCCCAGCTGCGGCCCCGATCCGGGACCACGACGGCGTCGCCACGACACGAGGAGCCGCTGGCGCTGGAGGGGAGTGAGGGGCACCGTCAGGATGCCCAGGCAGACGAGGAGCGCGACGGCTACCTGCAGAGGGTCGGCGCCCAGGAGATCGGTCACCAGCGCGTGCCCACCCGGCAGCCCGATGAAGGCCGAGGCGATCGACAGACCGATGATCAGGGACCGGATCCTGCCGGTGGCCACGGGGGCGAGGAGGACCAGCCCCCACGACAGGTACCAGGGTTGCACGACCGGCCCCAGGGCGACCACGAGCAGCAGGGTCAGCCCCAGCGCCTGCAGGGACCCGATCCGTTCCGACCGCCACAGCAGCCACATGCCCACACACAACGCAGCCCCGAGACCGAGTGTCCGCGTCACCGTCAGCATCGTCTGCAACGGCACCCCGATCCCGACGAGGTGGGCGGCATCGGTGAGGACGATGCCCGCTCCGGTGGCCGGGGCCACCCAGGACCGGACGGTGCCCGGAGCCCCCAGGTTCAGTACCCAGCTCCAGCCGAGACCGGTGACGAGAGACAGTGCTCCCATGACCCCGGCCGAGATCAGACCGGCCGTGAGCATGGGACGGACGCGCGCCCGCAGGGGAATCCCGGCGCCCATCCATTCCCATCCGATATAGAGGATGCCCACTGCCGCGGGGACCTTCACAGCCGCGGCCAGGGCGCACAGGACGATGCCGAGGACCGGTCTCCCCCGACGGGCCACGGCGATGCCACAGACGAGGAGACCGAGCATGAGCGCGTCGTTGTGGGCGCCCCCCACCAGGTGCAGGACCGTGACCGGGTTCAAGATGGCCAGGGTGAGGACGTAGGTCGGATCTCGGCCGAAGCTTCGGGCCAGGCTGGTGACACCGAGGGCCATGAGCCCGACGCCGGCGATGGCGAGCAGCCGGAGGAAGACCACGTCGAGCAGCTCGTGGTGGAGGGAAAGGCTCGTCAGCGTTCCGTCGATCTGCATGAACAACGGGCCGTAGGGGGCGGGGGTGTTGAGCCACAGGTGGTCGACGAGGCTCACCGCCGGCGCCGCTCCGAGCACGCCGGGGCCGTAGTGGTAGGGGTTGATGTGGTGACTCATCATCTCGCCCTGGGCCGCATAGCTGTAGACGTCGCGGCTGAACAGCGGGGCGACGATCAACAACGGAAGGATCCAGAGGGCGAAGACGGCCATGATCTTGCGGACGGGCACGCCCGGACGCTGCGACAGGGTACGGATGAGGCCGTACCAGACGCGCATGAGCAGGACGAGACCGCCGTAGACCGCCACCAGGCCGAAGAACAAGCCCGGCGAGGCGTGCGGTGCGTGCGCCGTGGTCGTCGGCGTGGGAACGCCGAAGAACCAGGCCCCTGGTGCCTTCAAGGTGAACGGCGACTGCCCCTGGGCCACGCCGGCCGTGATGGCGCAGATGGCGATGAACCCGAGGATGGCCGGACGCACGAGGACATGAGAGCCGTCACCGGTGGCGTCCGGCGAGATGTCGGCCCCGACCAGCGCCGAGAACGGCCAGCGCGAACGGACCGCTTCGTCCCAGATCGACAGGCGGTCGAGGACCCGGGACGCGGCCGCGCGGACGCCCGCGCCGTCGTGCCCTCGGGCGACCGCCAAGTCCTTTACGCCCATTGCCTCGGTCCTCGTCACGTGGGGGATCGTGAAGGGCCGCTCCACGGCCTCCGGGGGTTCACCGGAGGCTGCCCGTTCGAACGCTTGCATGTCGCTTCTCGAACGTTCGTAACGTCATTGTAACGAAAAGCGGCCCCAGAGCAAGTCGCCCCGCCCCGCACGTCGAGGGCTCGGGCCCCACCACTGTGGGGCCACCGCACTGGTGGGCCGGGAAGGATTTGAACCTTCGTAGGCAATGCCGGCAGGTTTACAGCCTGCTCCCTTTGGCCACTCGGGCACCGACCCGCGGGGCGAGACGATACCGCGGTCGCGCCGGCGCTCGGCGCCGCCGCCTCTCGTGCGGGCGGGGGCCGAACGGGGCTGACTATCGTGGCCCGCATGCCGACGTTCGACGTCGTGTCCGAGGTGGACATGCAAGAGGTCCGAAACGCGGTCGACCAGGCCAACCGCGAAGCAGGCACCCGGTTCGACTTCAAGGGCACCGAGTCGGAGATCGACCTGGGCGAGAAGGAGCTCGTCCTGCGTTCGTCGACGGAAGACCGACTGCGCGCCCTCCACCAGGTCCTCGAAGAGAAGCTGGTCCGGCGTCAGGTGTCGTTGAAGGCGTTGGAGGCGGGGAAGATCGAGGAAGCGGCCAAAGGGACGGTCCGGCAGAAGATCGCCATCCACGCCGGAGTCTCGGCCGACCACGCCAGGAAGATCAACAAATTCATCAAGGACCGCGGCGCCAAGGGCGTCTCGTCGCAGACCCAGGGCGACCAGCTGCGGGTGTCGGGGAAGAAACGCGACGATCTGCAGGACGTGATCAAGTCCCTCAAGGAGGAGGACTTCGGCATCCCCCTCCAGTTCACGAACTTCAGGGACTGATCCCTCTTCAGCGACGGGTCCCGCTCACGCCGGAGGGCCGGCCTCCGCCAGAGCCGGATCGGCGCCTTCCCGGGGGGCGCCGGGCGCGGCTACGTCGGTCGTCGGTGCCACCCGGAACAGACGCTGGAACACCACGAACTTCACCAGCCACAGGACTCCGAAAGCGAAGAGGTTCATCCCTTCGACGATCGCCGTCCGGATGAGATGATCATGATCGAAGTAGTCGACGCCGATCCGACGTGCTTCGGACGAGGTGAGGATCGACAACAGCATGCCGGCGATCGACAGACCCCAGAAGGGCAGGACCTCCTTGCGGATGTGGGACCGCCCGGTCTTCCCCCAGGCCCACCGGCGATTCAGGTAATAGGAGGGCACGGCGGCGACGACATTGGCGAAGAGGGTGCTCGGCACCTCCGTCCACACCCGGAAGACCCCGTAGACCAAGCCGAGGGTGACGAAGGACACCACCGTGGAGATGACCGACACCATGGTGTAGCGGAACATCTTCTTGCCCTCGGGTGTCTTGCGGAGGCGCCAGAGGCTCACCAGGCGTGCGACCAGTCCGGACATCCCGGCCAATCTAGTCCGGCTCCGCTGCCGAACTGGCTTCGCCGACGCGTCACCGCTCACCGGTATGGCCCGTTTTACCGTGCCCAGGAGCGGAATTCGACGGCGTTGTCGCGGGCCACGGAACCGAGCCATGCCGCGCTCGGCTTCGGCCGTCGCTCGAAGGTCTCACGGTCGACCGCCACCAACCCGAAGGTCGGTCGATAGCCGAGGACCCACTCGAAGTTGTCGAGCAGACTCCAGTACACGTAGCCGCGGACGTCGATGCCGTCATCGAGACAGCGGCGCACACCGGCCAACGCCTCGGTCACGAACGAGATCCGTTCTGTGTCGGTGCCCGTCCCTATACCGTTCTCGGTGACGACCAGAGGCGTCCCCTCTGTGACATCCCAGGCCCGTCGGATGGTGGCCTCGAGGGCGCCGGGCCAGTACTCGTAACCCATCTGCGTGAGAGCTACACCTTCCTCGGGGGGCAGGGCCCCCGTGGGTCCCACCCGCATCCGGGTGTAGCACTGGACGCCGACGAAGTCGTCGCCTCCCGTGGCCGCGAGGTACACATCCTCCATCGACCGTCGGATCCGGTCGCGTCGGGCCTCGCCGCCGCTCACCGCCTGGTAGTCGGTCATGGCGAGCGTCAATCCGACGGGGAAGTCGCCAGGGCCTGCCCGCAGCGTGTCGACGGCCAACCGGTGGGCCCGGCACAACGCGTCGTTCACCGCCCGCCGACGCCCGGCGTCGTGCACCCCCGGCGGGAACACTCCCGCCAGGTAGCCCATGGAGGCCACGATGTTGGGCTCGTTGAGGGTGCACCCCCAGCCGACCAGGTCACCCAGGTGAGCGGCGGCGTGTGCACAGAAGCGGGCGAAGAGCTCGGGGGCGTCGGGTGCCTCCCAACCTCCGCGCCGCGCCAGCCACAGGGGGGTGGTGAAGTGGTGGAACGTGACCATGGGGACGAGGCCGAACTCCCGGGCCGCCGCGCACTGGCGCCGGTACTGGTCCAGGCCAGCCAAGGACCACTCGCCCTCCTCCGGTTCGATCCGACTCCATTCGAGCGAGAAGCGGTAGGCACCGAAACCCAGTGAGGCCAGCAGCGCCAGATCCTCGGGCCACCGGTTCCACGCATCGCACGCATCCCCACTCGGTTCCGCACACGGTGTCCCCGATGCGTGCTCGAAGGCCCACCAGTCGTTGTTGACGTTGCCCCCCTCGATCTGGTGGGCGGCCGAGGCGGCACCCCACAGGAACCCGTCGGGAAAGGGGGTCGTGGCCACGGTCGAAACCGTAGCGGCGGCTCACCGGCCCGGTCCGGCCCGCCATGGCGTGAGCACCGGATGTCGCCCCCCCTCACCGAGCACTGTCAGGATGGAGCGGTGAGCGACGCCCTGGACTTCCTCGTCAAGCTCCTCGACATCGAGCCCATCGAGGTCAACATCTTCCGCGGTGTCAGCCCCGACGAGCACCGCCAGCGCGTCTTCGGGGGCCAGGTGGCGGCGCAGGCGCTCATGGCGGCGGGACGGACGGTCGAGCGGGGACGCGTGCATTCGCTGCACTCCTACTTCCTCCGACCCGGTGATCCGAACGTCCCCATCCTCTACGAGGTGGACCGCATCCGCGACGGGCGCTCCTTCACGACCCGGCGGGTGGTGGCCATCCAGCACGGGCAGGCGATCTTCAACATGCAGACGTCCTTCCAGGTCGACGAAGAAGGCGACTTCGTCCACCAGGTCGCCATGCCCGACGTCCCCGGCCCCGAGACGCTGGCCAGCATGCGCGAACGACTCGAGCCCCTGCGTGACCAGCTGGCCGACTGGTTCGCCCGACCCCATCCGATCGATCAGCGCCACGTCGGAGAGCTGCCGTGGATGAAGCATGACAACAAGGAGCCCATCCAGCGCCTGTGGATCCGCGCCGACGGCACCCTGGGCGACGATCCTCTCCTCCACGCCTGCATCGCCGCCTACGCCTCGGACATGTCACTTTTCGACACGATGCTGGCCCCTCACGAGATCAGTTGGGACGATGCCGAATTCATGGGTGCAAGCCTCGATCACTGCATGTGGTTCCACCGACCGTTCCGTGTCGACGAGTGGCTCCTCTACGACATGGACAGCCCGAACGCCTTTGGGGCCCGTGGCCTGGCGCGGGGCTTTCTCTTCACCCGCGACGGCGCCCTGGTGGTGTCGATGGTGCAGGAGGGTCTGATGCGCCTCGTCCCCCGGCCCAGTCCCTGAAGGTCAGCGTTCGCCGATGGGGACGTAGGGACGCTCATCGGTCCCGATGTACAGCTGGCGGGGCCGGGCGATCTTGGAGTCCTGATCGAGAAGCTCCTGCCAGTGGGCCAGCCATCCGGCCGTCCGGGGAATGGCGAAGAGGACGGGGAACATCTCGAGGGGAAAGCCCATCGCCTGGTAGATCAGGCCCGAATAGAAGTCGACATTGGGATAGAGCCGGCGCGAGGTGAAGTACTCGTCGGAGAGGGCGATCTCCTCCAGCTTGAGGGCGATGTCGAGAAGCGGGTTCTTGCCCGTCACGGTGAAGACCTCGTCGGCCGTCCGCTTGATGATCTTGGCCCTCGGGTCATAGCTCTTGTAGACGCGGTGGCCGAAACCCTGCAGCCGCCCGCCCTCACCCGTCTTGACCGACTCCACGAAGGCGGGAACGTTCTCGATCGAGCCGATCTCGGTCAGCATGCGGATGACGGCCTCGTTGGCCCCGCCGTGTCGGGGTCCGTAGAGGGCGGCGCAGGCGGCGGCGCAACAGGAGTAGGGGTCGGCATGCGACGATCCCACCACTCGCATCGCGGTGGTCGAGCAGTTCTGCTCGTGGTCGGCGTGGAGGATGAACAGGATGTCGAGCGCACGCGTCAGGATGGGGTTGGCGTCGAAGCGGGGCTCCGCCACTTTCCACATCATCGACAGGAAATTGGAACAGAAGTCCAGGGAGTTGTCGGGGTAGACGAAGGGCATACCCACGCTGAAGCGGTGGGCGGCGGCAGCCAGCGTGGGCATCTTGGCGATCAGGCGGGTGACCTGCTTGTGCCGAGACTCGGGATCGAAGATCTCCTTGGCGTCGAGGTAGAAGGTGGACAACGCCGCCACCGCCGATACCAGCATCCCCATGGGGTGGGCGTCGTAGTGAAAACCCTCGAGGAACCTCTTGCGGACGTTCTCGTGGATGAACGTGTGCATCGTGACCTCGAGGTTCCACGCCTCGAACTCAGCCTCGGTCGGTAGCTCGCCGTGCAGGAGGAGGTACGCCACCTCGAGGTACGTCGAGTGCTCGGCCAACTCTTCGATGGGATAGCCGCGGTAGCGCAAGATGCCTTTGTCACCATCGAGGTAGGTGATCGTGCTCTCGCAGGCGGCGGTGGATACGAAGCCCGGGTCGTAGAACCAGATCCCCGGAAGGAGCTTCGACCATTCGGTGGCAGCCACCCCTCCATGGTCGATAGGGATCTCGAGCTGGTTCCCCGTCCGGTTGTCGATGATGGTGATGCTCTCGGCCACGACGGGATCCTCCTGTGATCTTCCCGGCCTCGATCCTAGGGCTCCGTTCGTCGATTGGTCATCCCGGGGCCCCTTCTGATCACCCCGAATGCACGGTCGTGGACGTCGCCGACGTGGTGGTCGTGGTGGTGGTCGTGGTCGTCGGCGGCGGAGGGACGACGGAGACCCTGACGGGAAGCGAAGCAGACACACTCGCGCCCGCCTGCGCCGTGGCCGTGATGTCTAAGACATAGGACCGGCCCGGTCGAACAGCCAGAGGCGGTGGCGTGAGGGTCACCGAATGGCCGGCCATGACGTTCGTCCTCGCCCGGACGGGGGCCGGCGCCCGGACCGTCCCCTGGGGCACGGCCGTCACGACGAGGGTCACCCCCGCTTCGTCCACGTTGCCCTGGTCGGCCAGCACGATCAGGACGTGCAAAGCCGATGTCGGCGGCAGGACGCTGACGCCGGATGCTCCGGGCACCGAGGCGGGATCGGTCGAGACGGAGAGCAGGGCCAGGCTGTGGGTGGTCGTGAGGGAAGCAGAGCTCACCAGCGCGGCGACGAACGGGCCCAACGAGCCTTCACTCCAGACACCGGGATCCGTCACCCAGACCGACGGCGGCAACCGAGCCGATCCGGGGGCCCGGTGAAGCGTCCGGCGGCAGGACGCCCAGGATGCGTCGGCCGATGTCAGCAGGGCGCCGGCCGTGGCCAGCCTACGGGCGGCGGCGGCCTCGTCGCCGCCTCCGAGACCACGGTGCCCGCCTAGAAGACCTTCGAGCGCGCTGGCGGCCTCGGCCGTGCCCTTCCGCCTGTCATCCATGGCCAAAGTGCAGCGGGAGGCCGCGTCGTCGGCAGGCTCAGGGGGAGTGAGGGCGGCGAATTGACGGTCGTCATCGGCGGTGGCCGAAGTCAGGGAGTCGAGGTCGGAGAAGAAGGCAACGCGAAGGAGCGACGGGCCGTCATTCATGAGGGTGTTCAGGGCGGCGCCTGACGCGTTCGACCGGGCCACGATCGGTCCGGCCAGCGCGGCGAAGCTGCGATCGACGGTCCGTCGACCGGGTCCTGAGGCCGGTCCGATCTGGGCCACGGCGCCGATGGCCAGGATGACGATCACTGCCGCCACGACCAGGGGGGCGGCCACCCGGGCCACCCCCCGCCCCACGCCGCGTCGCCGTCGGAGCCGGCGTCGTTCCCCGACCATCTCGGGGACCCTATCGGTCGTGGCCCACGGGACACCGGCTGACGGCGACGCGACGAGGGTGCCGGGATCGGGCCTCAGGCGCCACTACACTCGCCTGCCGTGCCCGAGAGCACCCCGGCTGCACCTCCTCGTGTCTACGCGCGCGCCGACGTCCGCCGGACCAGGCGGCAGCGTCTCGTGCAGCGTCTCGTCAGAATCGCTGCCCTTCTGATCGCCATCGTGGTTGTCGTGGCGGCCGCCGGTTTCGGCTATGTGGAGTACCGAAACCATCAGATCCAGCACGTGGTGGTCAACGGCCTCAAAGCCGTGCCCCCGTCGGGAGTGGAGAACATCGTGCTCGTCGGCTCGACCTCACGATGCGCGCTGAAGCAGCAGAACGCCGCCTTCGGACTCTGCTCGCAGGGCGTGACGGGAGTCAACAGCGACGTCGTCATGATCCTGCACCTCGACCCGGGGCGGAAGACAGCATCGATCCTCTCGATCCCGAGAGACCTGTTCGTCCCGAACGCCCGCAGCACGGGACCGAACAAGATCGATGCCGCCCTCGTGCAGGGGCCTGAACGTCTGGTGGACGCCATCCAGCAGGACTTCGGCATTCCCATCCACCACTATGTCGAGCTGAACTTCGACAGCTTCCAGGGCATCGTCAACGCCCTGGGGGGTATCAAGATGTACTTCCCCATGCCCCTGTACGACGCCGAGTCGTCACTCAACATCCCCACCGCCGGCTGCCACCTGCTGAACGGCTTCCAGGCTCTGGCCGTGGTGCGGGCGCGGCACCTCCAGTACAAGCCGCCGAGCGTCAAGACCAACGACCCTCGGGACTGGCCCCAGGATCCCGAGAGCGATCTGAGCCGGATCCGGCGTGACCACGAATTCCTCCGCGTCCTGGCCACGGCCGTGGCGACCCGGGGACTGAGCAACCCCGTCACGGACAACGACCTCCTGGGTTCGCTCGCCCCCATGCTCCAGGTGGACTCGAGCTTCTCGCTCGGCGACATGCTCGGGACGGTTCTCACCTTCCACGGGGTGAATCCCAATACGGCGCCCCAACAAACGATGCCGGTCATCGTCGACGCCGACGACTACCTGGCCGGCGGCTACGACTACGGAAGCGTGGAGCTCACCAGCCAACCCCAGGACCTGCAGGTCGTCGACAACTTCCTCGGGGTCTCCGCCGACCAGGACACCATGACGGGGAAGGCCCTCCCTGCGGCCAAGAACGTCACCGTGTCGGTTCTGAACGGGACAGGGGTCACCGGCCAGGCGGCGGCGACCGGGTCGGCCCTCGGTGCCCTCGGTTTCGAGGTCGTCGGCACCGGGGACACGCCGCCGTTGGGCGCGGTGTCGGAGACGACCGTCACCTACTCCGCCGGGCACGAGGCCGCCGCCGAACGGGTCGCCCACGACCTCGACGGTGCCGTCGTCATGGGACTCGGCGATCCGTCGAACGGCGCCGATGTCACCGTCGTGACGGGAACGGACTTCTCGGTCAAGACACCCAGCACGCCGTCGACCGCCAGCCCGACGACGCCCAGCCCGACGACGCCCAGCAGCGAAGCCGCCGTCCTGGCGCCCCCGTCGCCCCCGACACAGGCACTGGCGCCCTTCGACCCGCGCTCGTGCACGGCATCAGGCCGCGCCGGACCCTGAGCCTGCCGGTTCGTCGCGGCCCCGGGGTTGTAGAGCCGCGGTTCGTCAAGCCGATCGCTGTCGAGCGGTGGTGGCTCAGCCCGAGTTGACGTCGGCGCTCGGCCGCAGCGAGCTGGCCGTGCTCCGCCACTGCACCGTGGGACGGATGGCCACGGGGTCGACCCTGTCGCGATGACGGTCGACCACGGCCAGCAACGACCGGATCGTGGCCGGCTCGAGTAGATGGGGGACGAGCCCGAGATCGAGCAGCTTGGTATGTGCCGCCCGGTAGTAGTGCTCTTGCTTCTCCACCCGCGGGTCCTCGACGTTCTCGATGCGCGCCGCACCGGGATAATTCTCCGCCACCATCTCCGCCATCTCGCGGACGGAGAAGGATTCGGTGAATTGGTTGAAGACCCGGAATTCGCCGACGTCGGCCGGATTCGTCAACGCCAGCTCGACACAGGCGAGGGTGTCGCGGATGTCGAGCATCCCGCGAGTCTGTCCACCCGATCCGTAGACGGTCAGTGGGTGCCCGACGACGGCCTGGACGCAGAAACGGTTGAGCACGGTGCCGAAGACGCCGTCGTAGTCGAAGCGGGTTGCCAGGTCCGGGTGTAGATCGGTCTCCCCCGTCTCCTGGCCGTAGACGATCCCCTGGTTCAGGTCGGTGGCCCGCAGTCCCCAGATCCGGCAAGCGAACTGGATGTTGTGGCTGTCGTGGACTTTCGACAGATGGTAGAAGGAGCCCGGTTGCTTCGGGTACGGAAGCGTGTCGGTCCGGCCCTTGTGGGTGATCTCGATGAAGCCCTCTTCGATGTCGATGTTGGGGGTGCCGTACTCACCCATCGTGCCGAGCTTCACCAGATGGATCGACGGATCGCGCTCGGCGATGGCGTAGAGGAGGTTGAGGGTGCCCACCACGTTGTTCACCTGGGTGTACACGGCGTGCTGGCGGTCGATCATGGAGTAAGGCGCCGAGCGTTGCTCGGCGAAGTGCACGATGGCCTCAGGCTCGAAGCGGGCCAGGGTGGTGTCGACGAAGACGGGATCGGTGAGGTCGCCTATGAAGGTCTCCAGTTTGAGCCCTGACACGTCTTCCCAGATCCGGACCCGGTGCTGGAGCTGGGTGATGGGAACGAGGCTGTCGACCCCCATCTCGTGGTCATACTGACGGCGAACGAAGTTGTCGACCACGCCCACGTCGTGCCCACGACGCGATAGATGGAGCGCCGTTGGCCACCCCAGGTACCCGTCTCCGCCCAGCACGAGAATCCGCAACCGTGCCACCTCCCTCGCCGCTCCTGCGCACCGCCGGGCCGTCGATGGGCCATGTCCCGAGCCGGAGCGCTTCGCCGGGACGTCGCAGCGGTGGAAGGGCGTTCCTGGGCCCGTCCAGCCCCCAGGATCGCTGATCAAGCTGGGAGGAGGCTGGGAACGCTTGCATAACGCCCTGAGAACCACGAGAAGAGGGCATGAATTCGAGCGGCTGGCCGTGTCGTTGTGTGCCTCGTCGCCCATGCCTAGCGTGGCACAGCCCTCGCACCCACCTCAGGAAGGGGCCGACGCGTGCCTCCGTTGATGTCGAGCCGTGCGGTCCACACCCTCGCCCTCTCGGCGACCCATAGCACCGGTCACCACCCGATCAGCATGTTCCAAGCGGTCGTCCTGGGTGTCCTGCAGGGCCTCAGCGAGCTGTTCCCCGTGTCGAGTCTGGGCCATACGGTGCTGTTCCCCACCCTCTTCGGCTGGCACTCCGTCGTCGCCGTCCAGTCGGATTCGCAGTCGTCGTACTGGCTGGCCTTCGTGGTGATGCTTCACGTCGGCAGCGCCGTCGGCCTTCTCCTCTTCTTCTGGCGGGACTGGATCCGTATCATCGCCGCCTGGTGCCACACGCTCGTGACGCGCCGCATCGAGACACCCGTCGAGCGCCGGGCGTAGCTCATCGTGGTCGCCACCATCCCGGCCGCCGTTCTCGCCGTCGCTCTCGAACATCCGCTCCGCGTGGCGCTGGCCACACCGACGGCGGCGGCGTTCTTCCTCATCCTCAACGGGATCATCCTCCTCGGCCGAGCGGGTGCGTCGTCGTTCGGCTGTCCGTGACCTCGCTCTGCGGGAGGGGGCGAAGCACGACGGCGGGCGGAAGCTCGAGACGCTCGATTACAAGGAGGCCGTCGTCATCGGCGTGGCGCAGTCGTCAGCCCTGATCGCCGGGATCAGCCGCGACGGTGTCAGCCATGACGGCCGGCCTCGTTCGCGGTCTCGACCACGAGGACTCGGCCCGCTTCGCTTTCCTCCTGGCCACGCCCATCATCCTCGCCGCCGGCATCTTCAAGCTGTCGGACTTCGTCGGTCCCCTAGGGCAACGGGGTGCGCGCCGAGGCGCTCGTCGCCGCCGCATGTGCTGCGGTCGTCTCCGTCGTCACCGTGCGGTTCCTCGTCCGCTATTTCAAGACCAGGACCCTGACGCCTTTCGGCCTCTACTGCTTGGCATTCGGTGCCGCCATGGCCGTCTACACGATCGTGCACTGACCTCTGCCCTCGACCGGAAATCCCTGAGGGAGCGAGGGTCCCGACGACGGGGCCGTCGCGTACAGTGAATTGCGCTCGAACTCGAGCGGCGGCGCCATCCGGCTCATGACATGCCGGGACGAAAGGGTCGGTCGTGGGAGGTCAGGGACACGGCAGGGGCACCGCCGGGACTCATCCGGCCACCACCGGCGCAGCGCCGGCCCGCTCCCGGCGGCCGAGCTCGACGTCACCGTGGTGATGCCGTACTACAACCCCGGCGACCGTCTGCGCGTCGACCGTCGAGAGGGCCGTCGAGGTGC
The DNA here is from genome assembly GCA_963848355.1 of uncultured Acidimicrobiaceae bacterium. Lineage (GTDB taxonomy): Bacteria > Actinomycetota > Acidimicrobiia > Acidimicrobiales > UBA8190 > CAWKDG01. The sequence continues at coordinate 1,644,094 of CAWKDG010000012.1, read as the reverse complement.
TGCGGGCCTCAGGGGCGTCTTTCGAGGTCGTGACCGTCTCCGACGGCTCCACCGACGGCAGTGAGACCACCCTCGACGACGTCGCTCCCGATGTCGTGACCCGCGTGGTCCTGCCGTCCCGTGGGGGCAAGGGTCAAGCCGTCCGCGCCGGCCTCGAGCGCGGACGGGGCCGGTACCTCGGGTTCATCGACGCCGACGGGGATGTCCCCCCGGAACTGCTCGGGGACTTTGTCGAGGTGGTGCGGACCGAACGTCCCGACGTGGTCCTCGGGAGCAAGCGTCACCGCTCCTCCCAGGTCGTCTACCCACCGGCCCGCCGGCTGTACTCATGGGGCTACCAACAACTGGTCCGACTCTTGTTCCATCTCGACGTCCGCGACACACAGGCCGGGATCAAGCTGGTCCGGCGTGACGTCCTCGTCGACGTTCTGCCCTCGATGGTCGAACAGGGCTACGCCTTCGATCTCGAGCTCCTCGTCGTGGCCCGCTTCCTCGGCTATCGCCATCTGGTCGAGGCGCCCGTGCGCATCGGTCTCCGCTTCACCAGCACCGTATCGCTCAGGGTGGTGGGGGAGATGCTGCGCGACACGATGGCCATCTGGTGGCGGTTGCGGGTCCGTCACGCCTACGGAACGCCCCACCGGCCGGGATCGCCCCGGTGACCGGCCGCGGAAGCGGTGGGGTGACCACCGACCACGTGCCGCCCGCGTCGTGAGGGACGGGAACACCACAACCGGGCCGTAGCATGCGCGGGTGATCCCCGGCTCGACCGCCACCGGTGCCGCCGACGACGGCGCTCGAGGGTCTGGGCCGGGAACTGGAGGACGCCAAGGGTGGCGACCCGCTGGCACCGGTCACGGTGGTGGCCCCGTCGGGCTACGCCGCCGTCTTCGTCCGCCGGGCGCTCGGTGCCGGGATGGGGCGTCGATGGTCGCCGGGGCTGGGTCAACGTCAGCTGCACCACCCTCTCCGGCCTGGTGCGCACGCTCGGAGAACCGTGCCTGGCGGCGCAGGGTCGGCGGCTGGTGTCGCCGGCGCTCGATCTCGAGGTGATCGGCGCGCAGGCGCGGGCGGCGACAGGGTGGCTCGGCCATTTCTCGTCCCATCCGTCGGCTCCGGTCGAGCTCCAGCGGGCCCTGGACGAGCTGCGCCGGTGCCCGCCGGCGGCACTGGACACCATCCGCCGCGGGGGCGGCCGGGGAGCTGACCTCGTCGCTCTTCTCGGAGCCGTCGCGCCGGACCCTGCACGAGAGCGGCCTGGCCGACGAGGCCGACCTGATCGCCGAGGCCCTGGCCGTCGCCCGTTGCCGCCCGTTACCGGCCCGGACCGTCGCACCGGTGGTGTCCTGGGACCTCGGCCCGACCTCCCCCGTGGAGCGCGCGCTCCTGCGACCTCCTCGGGGACCCGCCATCGTCGACGCTGTGTCCCCGGACAACCCCACGGTCACCCTCACCGAGGTCCGCTCGTGCGCCGACCCCGACGAGGAGGCGCGCACGGCGGTGCGTTCGGTCATCGCCGCCGCCCAGAACCGGGACCCCGCTCTGGCAGCAAGCCGTCTTCCACCCCGCCGGCCCCACCTACGCCCGTATCCTCCACCAGCAGTTGACCGACGCCGGGGTGGCGAGCAACGGGCCCGGGCTGCGCCGTCTCGACCGCTCCATGACCGGTCGGGCCCTGCTCGGCCTGCTCGACCTGGCCGACAGCGACTGGCCACGCCACCAGGTGATCGACTGGCTCTCGGCGGCGCCGGTCACCATCGGCCCCGGGAGGACCCCGGTCCCCGCGAGTCGGTGGGACGTGGTGTCGGCCGACGCCGGCGTGGTGCGCGGACCCCGTCAGTGGCACGAGCGGCTCGGGCGGGTCGTCGACCGCGGAGGTCCCGAGGCCGACGAGGCGGCGGCCCTGGCCACGTTCGTCGACGACCTCTGTCACAGGACGGCGCCACCCGGCGCTTCATGGCAGGCCCTCGGCACGTGGGCCGTCGGCCTTCTCGACCATTACCTCCCCCCCGCCGACGGGGGCGGGTGGCCCGGGGCGGAGGCGGCGGCGGCCCGCCAGGTACGGGGAGTGGTGTCGGCCTTGCGCGACCTCGATCGCGTCTCGGGCGGCGCCGATCTGGCGTCTTTTCGACGCGCCGTGCGCACGCAGCTCGAAGCGACCGTGCTGGACGCCCCCGAGAGCCCCGAAGGCGGCTTCGGGGACGGGATCTTCGTGGCCCCGTACGCGGGGGCCCGGGGCCTGCGGTTCCACTCCGTCGTCGTCGTCGGACTGGCCGACGCGCTGGTCCCCGGTGAGGACGCGGGAGACGGGGGCCTTCTGAGCGACGACATCCGCCGGGCCGACGCCTCGGGAACCCTCCTGACCCGGGCCGACCGTCTGGAGGTCGTCCGCCACGACCTCGGGTGTGCGGTCGCCGCCGGTGAACGGGAGCGCATCGGCACCCGACCCCGGGGTGATCCCCGCACTGGTCGCGCCCAGGTCCCGTCGCGTTGGATGACCGACCTGGTGGACGCCGACACCACGCCGGTGCGAGGTGGACTCCTTCTCCGCCGGTCTGGCGGCGGCGGAGCCGGCCGTCTCGGCTCCGGAATTCGAGTTGCGCGCCCTCGATCGTTGGGTGGGCGCGGGAGGGGATCCGTGCCGGGCGGCCGCCGGCGACGACCGACTGGCTGGCGGCTTCGCGGCCGCACGCGACAGGTCCGATCCGCGTTTCACGCGCTTCGACGGGTACGTGGGTCCGGGGCGTGTCTCGGCATTCGACCCGGAGACGCCGGTGTCGGCCACCCGCTTCGAGACCTACGCCAAGTGTCCGCGTCGGTATCTCTTCGACCGCGTCCTGCGTGTGTCGGCGCGCGTCCGGCCCGAGGAGCTGTGGCGGATCGAGCCGATCACGCGGGGCAGCCTCGTCCACGCCATCCTCGAGGCGTACGTCGCCGAACGGGTGACAGGGGCGGTACGGTCGGTCGAACGGCTCCTCGCCATCGCCACCGAGCGACTGGACGACGCCGAGGCCCGTGGTCTGGTGGGCAAGCCCCTCTTGTGGCGCCTGGACCGATCGGCCATCGTCCGCGACCTGTTGCGCTTTCATGCGGAGGAGGGGGACATCGTCCCCATCGCCGCCGAACTCTCGTTCGGCCCCGGAGGGGACGACGACACCCCGCCCGTCACCGTTTCCCTGGACGACGGTCGATCGGTCGCCTTCCAGGGCAGCGTCGACCGCGTCGACCGGACCTCGTCCGGACAGCTGATGGTGTCGGACTACAAGACGGGGCGCCAAGGTCGCCTGACCGACCTCACCCGCGACCCGGTGGCGGGAGGCCGGTTCCTCCAGCTCCCCCTGTACGCCACGGCCGCGCTGAACCTGTTCGGTGGCCCGCGACCCGTCCACGCCCGGTACTGGCTCCTTTCCGGCGAGCGCAGTGCCCCCTGCTTTCACCTCGCCGTCACCCCCGACGTGGAAGCACGGTTCCGCCACGTCGTCCGGCTGATCGCCGACGGAGTGGAGGACGGGTGCTACCCCCCGGTTCCCGGAGCACCGACATACAGAAGCTTCGCCAACTGCACCGGATGCGACTTCGACGAAGTCTGCCCGACGTCACGGGACCGGGAGTGGGGGCGCCTGTACAACAGACCCGAGCTCCGCGGCGTGGTCTCGCTGATGAACGGCGACGTCCCCGACGGATTGTCCGGCTCCGTGGTCAAGGGCTTCGTCGATCCCGACGACGGGCCGTGATCATGGACACCCACACCAGCGACGGCGCCGCCCGTCTCCGGATCGCCCAGGACCTCGACACCAATATCACCGTGGTCGCCGGAGCCGGCACGGGAAAGACGACCGCACTGGTCGGCCGCATCGTGGCGCTCGTGCGCACGGGTGCGGTAACGCTGCGCGAAGTCGCCGCCATCACCTTTACGGAAGCGGCGGCGGCCGAGCTGCGCGAACAGATCCGGCGGGCGGTCGACGTGGCCGCCGCCGCTGGGGACGAGGGTATGGTCAGCGGCCCGCGCCGAGATCGACGACGCCGCCATCTGCACCTTGCACTCCTTCGCCCAGCGCATCCTGGTCGAGCACTGCGTCGATGCCGGTCTCCCCCCGGGGTTCGAGGTGCTCGACGACACGGCCGACGCCGCTGACTTCGAGGAGCGCTGGAACCACTATGCCGACACCCTTCTCGACGAACCCGACGCCGAGCGCGCTCTCGTCCTTGGGTTCTCGGCCGGGCTGCGCCACACCGATCTGGCCGCCGTGGCGCGGGCCCTGCACGCCCACTGGGACCGGCTCGAAGACGGTGCGCTCGAGTACCTGCGCCGGGTGCCGGCGTGCGACAGTCACTGGCCCCCGACCGACCCCGGCCCGGTCATCGATGCTCTGGCACGTGCCCGGGGGGCACGGCGCTGGTGCACCGACGACGGGGACAACATGGCCCGCCACCTGAGCGGAACGCTCGCCGGTGCGGGCGCTCTCCTGACGGCGGCCGGCCCTGACGTAGCTGGCCGTCCTCCAGCTGCTCGACACCCTGCCCCCCTTTCGCTGCGCCCAGGGACGGCAGGAGAACTGGACCGGCCATATCGCCGAGGTGCGGGCCGCCTGTGCCGAGGCCGAGCAGGCGCGCCTCGACCTCCTCGAGGAGGTACGGCGCGCCGTTCTCGGCGACCTGGTCGCCCGTCTGGCCACCTTCACGCTGGCCGCCGCCGAACAGCGGCGGGTCGAGGGCCGCCTCACCTTCCACGACCTGCTCGTGCACGCCCGGCGGCTGGTTCGGGGCGGGGGCGACCCCGTGGCCGCGCTGCGACAGCGGTACCGCCGGCTGCTCGATCGACGAATTCCAGGACACCGACCCGATCCAGGTGGAACTGGCCGCCCGGCTCGTCGCCGCCGTCGACGGGACGACCGACGTGGGGGAGCGCCCGCCCCGGCGCGCTGTTCGTCGTGGGCGATCCCCAGCAGTCCATCTACCGGTTCCGGCGGGCCGACATCGAGCTCTTCGACGCGCGTCAGCGCCGGGATCGGATCGACCGTCGTCCTGCAGACCAACTTCCGATCGGTCCCCGGCATCGTCGACTTCGTCAACGTCGTCTTCGCCGAGATCTTCGGTGACGGCACCGGCCCCGGTCAGGCCACCCACCACAGGCTGCTCCCGGCGCGCACGCCCGCCACGGGCGACGGCTCGGGGGACGACCCCGGTGCGGCGCCCACCGCCGGCGCCGTGCAACTGACGTTCGACGGGATCGACGACGCCGGCCTGGCGACGCCGGCATCGTCGGCCCACGGGACGAACGGCCGGCGTCGGACGACCGGGCCCGCCACCGGTCGTCATGGTCGGCGGGGCGGTGGCCGCCTCGACCCCCGAGGTCCGTCGCCGGGCGGCCGCCGATGCCGCGGCGGCGATCTCCCACATGGTGGGTCGGGGATGGATGGTGGAGGACACCGTCAGCGGAGGGCGCCGTCCCGCCGCGGCTGGGCGGACGTCGCCGTGCTCATCCCGGCCCGCTCGTCGCTCGCCGCCCTGGAGGAGGCGTTCGAGGCGGCCGGCGTGCCCTACCGGCTCGAGGGGGCGGCCCTCTCTGTGGGGCGCCGAGGAGGTGCGCGAGGTGCTGGCCGTCCTCCGTGCCACCGACGACCCCGCCGACGCCGTGGCCGTTCTCGGCGCCCTGCGCTCGCCCGGTCTGGCCTGCGGGGACGACGACCTCGTGACCTGGCACGCGGCGGGCGGTACCTGGGATCCGCGGCACGCCGCCCCCACCGGGCTCGGAGGCGCACCCGGTGGCCCGGGCCATGGCCGTTCTCGACCGTCTGCACCGCCAACGGTGGTGGTCCGAGCCGTCGGCCATGGTGGGCGCCGCCTTCCGGGAGCTGCGCAGCTTCGAGCTCGCCCTCGCCCATCGCCGACCCCGTGACCACTGGCACCGGCTGCGGTGGCTCCAGGACCAGGCCCGCCTGTTCGACGAGTCACCGGGCGGGACCTTGCGGGACTTTCTCACCTGGGCCGGGACTCCGGTGCCGCGGGCGACGGCCGGATCGGTGGCGTGGGCCCTCCCGACCCTGACGACGACGCCGTACGGGTCATGACCATCCACGGCGCCAAGGGCCTCGAGTTCCCCGTCGTCGTCCTGGCCGGACTGGAGCGTGACCAGGCCGACGGGCCGCGACCTCCGGTGGTGCTGTGGACCGAGGACGACGTCCCCGAGATCCAGGTCGGACGCTTCCGGACGGCCGGCTTCGAACAGGCCGGTCTGCGCGAGCAGCGCCTCGACCTCCTCGAACAGCACCGGCTGCTGTACGTGGGCATGACCCGAGCGCGCGACCATCTCGTCGTCTGTCTGCACCACAAGCAGCGCCAGGGCGGCACCGATGCGAGCCTGGCCGCGTTGGTGACGAGGATCTGCGCCGAGAACCCGTCGCTGTGGCGCCCACTGCCCGACCAGCACGACACGCCCTTCGTCCCGGGGCCCGGCGGGACCGACGCTGCACCGGTCGAGATCGACGTCCTGCCCGTGCACTGGGAGTCCGACCGCGCCCGCATGCTGGCCGCATTGCGACGCCGTCCCGTGACCACGGCCACGGCGGTGGCGCGCCACGGGACGACCCGTCCCGGCGCCCTCGTGCCCGCGGGGGCCGTCACGCCCGACCCGTCCGGTCGACCCCTCGTCGAACCGGAACGGGCGGAGCTCGGGCGCCGGATGGGACAGTCCGTTCACGCGGCGCTGGCCGATCTCGATCCGGTCACGGGGCATGACGCCGGCGGCAGGCCGGCCGACGAGGTGGCCCGGGCCCGGGCTTTCGCCCACGGCGTGGCCGACCACGCGTCGGAAGTGGCGACGATGGTCCAGCGGGCGCTCATGAGCCCGACGGTGACCTACGGCGCCTCCCGCCGCCACTGGCGCGAGGTCTCGGTGACGGCTCCCCTCGCGGATGGCGGCGTCCTCGAAGGATTCGTCGACCTCCTCTTCGAGGATGACGACGGGCTCGTCGTCGTCGACTACAAGACCGACCACATCCGGGACCGGGGCGCCCTGGCCGCCGCCGTCGCCACCTACCGGCTCCAGGTCGCCGCCTACGCCGCCGCCCTGGCGTCGTCCACGGGCCTCGACGTGTGCCGCTGCGTCCTCGTCTTCGTCGGTGGACCCGAAACGATGGAGCACGTCCTCGAGGGCAGCGAACTGGCCGACGCCCTGGTCGAGGCACGTCGGGTGGCCGACGACCTGGTCGGCACCTGACCGGGACCCTCAGCCTTCGGCCACTCCCGGGAGCTCGTGCTGCTGCTCCCCCGATCCCTCCAGCAGTTCGAGTCCCGGGCGCCTTCTCCGCCAGGGGAAGGACGGACCCGCCCAGCTCGGGCGCCTGCAGGCGGCGGGCCACGGCGTCCACCTGATCGAGCATCGGGACCTCCTTGTCCGACCCGCCCACGCCGAGCTCCTGGAACCGACGCGCCTGGGGCATGACGTTGCGCTCGAGCGAGCCGACGGCCTTGTTGAAGGCGTCGACGGCCCCACTGAGGCTGCGCCCGGTGCGGGCCATGTGTTCGCCGAAGGTGGCCAGCCGCTTGTAGAGCTCGCGCCCGATCTGCTGCACCTCCCGGGCGTTCTCGGCCAGGGCGTCCTGCTGCCATCCGTAGGCGACGGCACGCAGGAGCCCGATCAGCGTCGTCGGGGTGGCCAGCAGGACGTGGTTGGCCACGGCGTGCTCGAGCAGCGCCGAGTCGTGTTCGAGGGCGGCGGCCAACAACGGGTCACCGGGAATGAAAGCGATCACGAACTCGGGCGAGTCGTCGAATTGCTGCCAGTACGACTTCTTCGACAGGGCGTCGACGTGGGCCCGCAGCTGTCGGGCGTGACTCACGAGATGCGCCTTGCGGGTGTCGTCGTCGGTGGCGTCGGTGGCGTCGAGGAACGCCTGCATCGGGACTTTGGCGTCGACGACGACCCGTTTGGTGCCGGGCAGGTGCACCACCATGTCGGGACGCAGACGTCCCTCTTCCCCCACCGTCTGCACCTGCTCGTCGAAATCGCAGTGCTCGAGCATGCCCGCCATCTCGACGACGCGGCGCAGCTGCATCTCGCCCCACCGGCCCCGCGTGGCCGGCGAGCGCAGGGCCGTCACGAGGTTCCTCGTCTCCGACTGCAACTTCTCCTGTGACTCGGCCAGTTGCATCACCTGTGCACTCAGCCCCGTGTACGCGCGTTGACGCTCGAGCTCGAGCAGCCGCAGGCTCTGCTCGTACCGGCCGAGCTGATCGGCCAAGGGGGTGAGGATCTGCTCGATCGCCTGGCGCCGCTGATCGAGGTCCCCTTGGGCGGCCTGTCGCGCCTCCATGAGGCGAGCGTCGGCCAGAGCCAGGAATTGGGCGTTGTTCTGTTCGAGGGCCTTGCTCGACAGCTCGGCGAAGACGCCGGCGGCCAGCTCGCGTGCCTCGTCGTGGGTGGCCTGCCGTTCGGCCGCCGTGGCGCGCTCCCGGTCGAGGAGGCTGCGCAGACGGACGAGCTCGGCGTCCGCCGTGGCCGAGGCGGCCGCGTGCTGCGCCTGGAGCTCCGCGACACGCTGCCGATTGGCGACCGGAGCAGGCCACGAGCACCACAGCTCCCCCCACGGCCGCGCCGGCCACGATCCCGACGACGAGTCCGACGATCACGGGTGCCCACTCCAGGCGGTCATGGGTGTCCTTCCGGGCCGGCCTCGCTCGTCACCGGCGCTGCGCGGCCCACCGTACCGGGGGGGTGTAACGGCGACGGGTATGGGGGCCGACGTGGCCGGCGACGAGGGGGAGGACATCTGCGAGGGGTGGAAGCGGTAGCGTCGGAAACGATGCACGAAGCCACCGGGGCGGACGCCACCGGGGCGGGGGCCGCGGGGTCGGGGTCGATCCACGTCCCGGGCGTCCACCGTGGGACGCTCGACGCCTTCGCGGCCGACGAGCTCATCGAGGATTTCCGCCTGGCCTGCCTGTCGCGCGCCCTCGACGACCGGGAGATCCTCCTGCAGAAGCAGAGCCGGGTCTTCTTCCAGATCTCGGGTGCCGGACACGAGATCCTCCTCACGTCCCTGGCCCGGTCGCTGCGCCCCGCCTACGACTGGTTCTTCCCCTACTACCGCGACCGCGCCCTCGTCCTCGCCCTCGGCGTGACGCCGCGGGCCATCCTCCTCGAGGCGGTGGGCTCGTCGGAGGATCCGGCGTCGGGTGGTCGCCAGATGCCGTGCCACTGGGGGGACGCCGGCCGGAACATCGTCACCCAGTCCAGTCCGACGGGCAGTCAGTGCCTCCCCGCCGTCGGGTGTGCGGAGGCCGGCCGCTATCTGGCGCGCCGACCGGCGTTGCCCGGGTGCCGCAGCCACGGCGACGAACTCACCTATGTGTCGCTGGGCGAGGGGACGACGTCGGAGGGCGAGTTCTGGGAGAGCCTGAACACGGCCTGCCGGCTCCACCTCCCCGTGCTCTACGTCGTGGCCGACAACGGCTACGCCATCTCCGTGCGATCGGCCGACCAGGCTCCGGCTCCGGTGTCGGAGCTGGTGCGCGGTTTCCGGGGACTGGCGGTGACGAAGGTGGACGGATGGGACTACGCGGCGTGTCGCTCCGTGGGCGCCCGGGCTGTCGCCCGGGTGCGCGCCGGCGAGGGTCCGGGTCTCATCCACGCCCGCGTCACCCGTCCGTACTCCCACTCGGCCGCCGACTCCCAGACCAAGTACCGCGGCGCCGACGAGTTGGCCCGGGAACTGGCCCACGATCCCATCGACACGTTCGAACGCGACCTCGTCCAGGGCGGCGTCCTGACCACGGACGAGGCGGCGGCCATCCGGACCGGGGCGAAAGACATCGCCGCCCGGGCGGCCGACGAAGCCCTCGGCGCCCCCCGCCCCGACCCCGCCACCGTGACGGACAACGTCGTGGCCGCCGCCCCCCGCACCCGACCCGCGCCCGAACCCGCCGCCGATGCGACGGGCGAGCCGGTGCTGTTGGCCGACGCCATCGGTCGGACCCTGCACGAGCTCCTGGCCGCCGACGAGCGCATCAGGGTCTTCGGAGAGGACGTGGCCGACGCCGACGACGACCTTCTGGCCGACGTCGAGGGCAAGGGCGGGGTGTTCGGCGTGACACGGGGCCTGCAGCGACGCTTCGGCTCGGCCCGCTGTTACAACACCCCGTTGGCCGAGTCGAACATCGTCGGGCGCGGCGTCGGCCAGGCGCTCCGCGGGCTGCGCCCGTGTGCCGAGATCCAATTCTTCGACTACATCTGGCCGGCCATGCAGCAGCTGCGCAGTGAGATGGCCACCATCCGCTGGCGTTCGAACGGTGCCTTCACCTGTCCCCTGGTCGTCCGGGTCGCCATCGGCGGCTACCTGACGGGGGGAGGCATCTGGCACTCCCAGAGCGGCGAGTCGATCTTCGCCCACACCCCCGGCCTGCTGGTGGCCTTCCCGTCGCGCGCGCGTGACGCCGTCGGTCTCCTACGCACCGCCTTCGCCTCCGACGATCCCGTACTGTTCCTCGAGCACAAGCACCTCTACCGCCAGCGCTACGCGGCCGACCCCTTTCCCCATCAGGGATGGACGGTGCCCTTCGGGCGCGCCACCGTGGCCCGCGCCGGGCGCGACCTCACCATCGTCACCTGGGGGGCCACCGTCCAGAAGTCGCTCGTCGCCGCCGACGAGCTGGCCGCCGAGGGATGCAGCGCCGAAGTGATCGATCTGCGGACGGTGGCACCGTGGGACCACGAGCTCGTCGCCGAGTCGGTCGAACGCACGGGTCGCCTGCTCGTCGTCCACGAAGACACCCTCACGGCCGGATTCGGAGGCGAGGTGGCGGCGTGGACGGCGGAGCACTGCTTCTGGGCGCTCGACGCCCCCGTCACCAGGGTGGCGGCCACCGACACCTTCGTGGCCTACGAGCCGTCGCTGGAGCACGCCATCCTCCCGCAGGTGAGCGACATCACGGCGGCGGCGCGGACCCTGGCCGCCCACTGACCGATGCCGCGCGCCGACCGACCCGCGACCGTCGATCCGGTGTCGTCCGCGCCCATGGACCGGGTCGTGGTGATCGGCTGCGGCTTCGCCGGGCTGGCGGCGGCGAAGCGCCTGGCCCGGCAACCCGTCGAGGTGACACTGATCGATCACCACAACTTCCACACCTTCCAACCGCTGCTGTACCAGGTGGCGACGGCGGGACTCGATGCGTCCGACGTCGCCTACCCCGTCCGCACCATCTTCCGCCGCGACCCCAACGTCGTCTTCCGCCATGGCCGGGCGACGGCGGTCGACCTCGACCGACGCCGGATCGCCCTGGCCGACGACGCCACCATCGACTACGACCACCTGATCGTGGGAACGGGGGCCACGGCCGGGTTCCTCGGCATCACGGGAGCGGCCGAGCACGCCCAGCCGCTCTACACGCTGGGCGACGCCCGACGGTTGCGCAACGCCGTCCTCGGAGCCCTCGAGGGGGCCGACGCCCACCCCGAGAACTTCGACGGGGGGGCGCCCACTTTCGTGGTCGTCGGCGGCGGTGCCACCGGTGTCGAGACGGCGGGAGCCCTCATGGAGCTGCTCGACGTGTCGATCCGTCAGGACCGCCTGCGCATCGACCCCCGCCGCAGCCGGGTCGTGCTCCTCGACGCCGGCGATCGTCTGCTGGCCGGCTTCACCGACGCCCTGGGCCGCTACGCGGCCGAGACGTTGCGCTCGCGTGGTGTGATCGTCCGCCTGAACGAGCCCGTCCAGGAGGTCACCGCCACCGGTGTCCGTCTCGCCGGCGGGGAATGGATCGCCGCCGCCGCCGTGGTCTGGGCCGGTGGGGTCACCGTCGATCCCACCCTGGCGGGCGCGTTGGCGGCCGACCACGGCCGGGGCGGGCGGGTCGTCGTGGAGGACGACCTCTCGCTCAGCGGTCACCCCGAGGTGTACGTCGTGGGGGACGCCGCCGCCGTGCCCCGGGCTCCGGGGGGCGACCCCTGCCCCCAATTGGCCCAGGTGGCCATCCAGTCCGGGAACCACGCGGCGCGCCAGATCCTGCGGCGCCGGGCGGGCCGACCGACCGAGCCCTTCCACTACAAGGACAAGGGGATGATGGCCGCCATCGGGCGCCGCGCCGCGGTGACGGAGTTCCCCCGGGGGTTCGTGTTGCGGGGGAGCCTCGGATGGCTGGCGTGGCTCGGGCTCCACATCGTCTATCTGATCGGTTTCCGCAACCGCCTGATCGTGCTGGTGGACTGGTGGTGGCGCTATGTGAATTGGCCCGGCGGCCCGCGTCTCATCGATGCCGACGTCGATGCCGATTAGGGTCCGGCCCACGAACGCTCGAGTGACAGGGGGAACGTCGTGGGTGATCTGGCCGTCGAAGTCGATCCCGCCGCCGTCGGGCTCGATCGCCGACGCCTGGACCGCCTGGACGCCCATTTCGCCCGCTACGTCGACGCCGGCCTCCTTCCCGGTTGGCTCATCCTCGTGACCCGCGGCGGTCGCATCGCCCATCTCTCCACGTACGGCCACCGCGACGTCGAAGCACAGCTCCCCGTCGAACACGACACGCTGTTCCGCCTGGCGTCGATGACCAAGCCGGTGACGTCGGTGGCGGCCATGATGCTCTACGAGCAGGGTGCCTTCGAGCTGAAGGATCCCGTCAGCCGCTTCATCCCCTCCTTCGCCGACGTCCGCGTGTTCCGCTCGGGATCGTCGTTGCGACCGGTCACCGATCCCGTCGTGGAGCCCGTCCGCATCTGGCATCTCCTCACCCACACGGCCGGGCTCACCTACGGGTTCCACTACGCCCACCCCGTCGACGCCATGTACCGCGCGGCGGGGTTCGAGTGGGCATCGCCCAAGGGCTGGGACCTCGAGACCTGCTGCGACGCGTGGGCCGGGCTGCCGCTGCTGTTCGAACCAGGCACCGAATGGAACTACTCGGTGGCCAGCGACGTCCTCGGGCGCGTCGTCGAGGTCGCCTCGGGACAGTCCCTCGACGCCTTCTTCTCCGATCACATCTTCGGCCCCCTCGCCCTCGACGACACCGCCTTCGTCGTCGACGAGGCCGACACCCGCCGCCTGGCCGCTCTGTACGTCCCCGCCCCCGGGACCGGGGCGGCGACGCGCCTCGACGACTTCGGGGCTTCGCCGCTCACGCGCCCGAGCTGCCTGTCGGGAGGGGGCGGGCTCATCGGTAGCGCCTCCGACTACCACCGCTTCATGCAGATGCTCCTGGGCGGCGGTGAGCTCGACGGAGTCCGTCTCCTCGGGACCCGCACCGTGGCCTACATGACACAGAACCATCTCCCCGGCGACGCCGACCTCGAGGCGTTCGGGCGTCCCCTCTTCGCCGAGACGACGTTCGACGGCGTCGGCTTCGGGCTCGGCTTCTCGGTGACGCAGAACCCCGTGAAGAACAAGGTCCTGTCCCGGGCGGGCGAGTACGCCTGGGGCGGAGCGGCCAGCACCGCCTTCTTCGTCTCCCCCGCCGAGGAGATGACGGCGCTGTTCATGACCCAACTGCTTCCGTCGAGCACGCACCCGATCCGGTCACAGCTACGGCAGCTCGTGTACCAGGCCCTCGTCGACTGATCCCGCCACCGGCGCCGAGAGATCGACGTCGAGGGCCAGGGTCAGGCACCGACATCCCCCACCCGCCTTCAGGAACTCACCGACGGGTGAGACGGCCACCGACAAGCCCGCCCCCTCGAGGATCCGACCCAGTCGCGCCGTGCACCGGGGCATGACGACAACGTCACCCACCACGACCGAGTTGGCGCAGAACGACGCCGCCTCGTCGTCGGTCAGCCACACCGGTTCGGGCACGAGCTCCTCGAGCACCCGGCAGCCGTACCGGTCGAGGCCCTGGGGGGCGACGAGGGCGCGCCTCTCGTCGAGCGGACAGAACACCAGATCGACGTGGTAGAAGCGCTCGTCGACGAGCTCCACCGTCCGCACCGGCACCCCGAGCAGGGTGCCCAGACTGGTCTGGGCACCGACCGCCGAACGTGTCCGGTAGCCGGCGACGAGCACCGGTCGGCCCCCGCCCCCCGGTTCGGCTCCGAACGGAAGGACGTCGCCCGCTCCTTCGAAGGGCTCGTCGCCCGGCAGTGGGGTGACGCGGAAGCCGCGGGCGGAGAACCAGGCCGTGTCGTGGGCGGTCTCGCCCTGGCGTTCGGGGTGCCGGAAGCGGCTGGGGACGAACGCCCCGCCGTCGACGACACCGGCATTGGCGGTGAAGACGAGGTCGGGGAGCCCGGGCACGGGATCGAGGAACTCGACCTCGGCCCCGGCGGTCCGCAACGTCGTCACCAGGCCGTCGTGCTCGGCCAGGGCCACCTCGGGGTCGGGATGGACCTGCACGTGCATGTACGGATTGATCTCGTAGGCCACGGTGAAGTGGACGGGGCGGCAGAGCAGGAAGCGGCGACCCCAGCCCAGTGCCGTCACGGCTCGACGCCGCACAGGCGGTCGGCCAGATCGCCCATGAACAGGCCGACGTCGGTGACGATGCCCAGAGCCTGGTGGCTGCCGCGGTCGGCCAGCTTGGTCACGACGGCCTGGTTGATGTCGACGCAGTACGTCTCCACGCCGGCGGGCAGGAGATTGCCGGTGGCGATGGCGTGCAGTGTGGTGGCCAGCATCACGGCCACGTCGACGTCGTCGAGCAGGGTCCGCATGGCGTCGGCGGCGGCCACGGTGTCGGAGATCACGTCGGGCAGCGGCCCGTCGTCGCGCACCGAGCCGCCGAGGACGAAGGGCACCCCCGCCCGCACGCACTCGTAGAGGACCCCGCCGCGCAGCCATCCCGCCTCCACGGCGGCGGCGATCGATCCGAAGCGGCGCACCTCGTTGATGACGCGCAGATGATTGGCGTGCCCGTGCTCGGACAGCACCCCCTCACCGAGCGACACGCCGAGCGACGTGCCCAGGACGTTGGACTCGATGTCGTGGGTGGCGAACCCGTTGCCGGCGAACAGCAGCTGCACCCAACCGTCGCGCACCAACCGGGCCAGGGCCGGGGCGGCGCCGGTGTGGACCACGGCCGGCCCGCACACGGCCAGGACCCGCCCACCGCCGGTGCCGCGTGCACGACGATCGCGCGCGTCGCGGATGCTGGCGGCCACACGGGCCAGGCTCACCGCCTTGGGCTTCTCCGAGGAGACCTCGGACGTCATGAACCCGAATCCTTCGGCGTCGTCGGCGCGGGCCGGCGTCTCGACCCGGACGCCGCGCCACCCGACGACCACCTGGTCGCCGGCACCCACCCGGTGCATCGGGACCATTCTCACCATGGGCCCCACCACGGGCCGCCCCGTCGGGCCCGCCTCCGGCGGCGGGGCGCTGTCGACGACGAGGGCGCAGTCCATCTCCGGGCGCCCGCTCTCGATCCAGTGACCCCCCACCCGCACCCACGTGACCAGATTCGTGGTGGAGTAGAACTCGGCCGGCAGCACGCCGTCGGCCGGCGCCGCCACCAGCTCGGCGTCCGACGCGTCCTCCCGGTTGACCCCGTGGACCTGGACGTCGGCCAGCAGGGCGTCGAGAGCCGCCTCGTCGGCGGCGTTGACGCGGATCCGCACGTGACTGGGGTCGAGAGTGGTGGTCCCCATCTCGAGCTCCAGGATCTCGTAGGAGGCACCGGCGTCGACGATGGCGTCGAGAACCTTCGGGAGGAGCAGAGAGTCCACGACGTGGCCGTCGAGGCGGACGACCTCGGAGCACGCTCCCTGGTCTGCGGCACTCATCGGACCCTCCGCCCGGGGGTGGGGCGGTGCCGTCCCCTGTCGGTCGTCACCCCACCGACGGTACCGTCCCGCGGTCGGACACCACCGGATGTCGGGCCACCCGTCTCTCCCCCGGCGCCGATCGTTGTGCGCCGGTTGTGGACGGCGACGTCGGGCGGCCGACGGCGGTACGGTGGCGGCGTGGCCCGCCTCTTCTCCCTCCACGGCGGCTCCGACGAGGTCTCCGAGAGCCTCGACCGGATCGACCGGGAGATCATCCAACTCTTCGCCCTGGTCGGCGAAGGTGTCGCCGGGGCCACCCACTCGCTGCTGGCCGGCGATCGCGAAGCGGCCCGGGTGCTGGCCGACAGCGACGAGATGATCGACACCCTCTACCTCGAGGTCGAGCAGCTGGCCCAGCGGCAACTGGCCCAGCGGGCGACGGGACCCGAGGAGCTGCGCTACCTGGTGGCCGTCCTGCGCATGCTCCCCGACCTCGAGCGCAGCGGTGACCTGGCCGAGCACGTCTCACGGCGGGCCGTGCGCGGCCTCGGGATGGAGCTGTCGCACCGGGCCCGCGGACACGTCGAGCAGATGGGCGAAGTGGCCAGCGAGATGTGGCGGGCCACGGCCGACGCCTACGCCGACCGCTCTCCCGACGTGGCCGAACACGTCGAGTCCCTCGACGACGAGCTCGACGAGCTGCACGTGACCCTCACGGCCGAGATCGCCAGCGGATCGATGCCGCTCCCGGTGGCCATCGAAGCGGCCCTCGTCGCCCGTTTCTACGAGCGCTTCGGCGACCACGCCGTCAATCTGGCCCGACGCATCTCGGTGCTCGCCGGGCGCGCCGCCACCGTCCGCCCGTCACACCCGACTCCCGAGAGCTGACGTCCCCGGTTCAGAAGCGACGGGCCAGAAGGGCTTCGGCGATCTGCACGGCGTTCAACCCCGCCCCCTTGCGCAGGTTGTCGCCGGAGACGAACAGGGCCAGCCCGTGGGGCACCGTCGGGTCCGCCCGGATGCGCCCGACGATCACGGGATCGGTCCCGGCGCTGGCCAGGGGGGTGGGGACGTCGACGACGCGGACACCGGGAGCGGCGCTCAGGACGGCGACGGCCCGCTCGACGGTCAGGGGACGTGCGAAGGCGGCATTGATGGAGAGGCTGTGTCCGGTGAAGACCGGCACCCGGACGCAGGTCCCCGAGACGGCCAGATCGGGAATGCCCAGGATCTTGCGCGACTCGTCGCGCAGCTTCCGCTCCTCGTTGGTCTCCCCCGACCCGTCGTCGAGGAGGGTGCCGGCCAGCGGCAGGACGTTGTGGGCCACGGGACCGGCGAAGACCGTCGGCGGGGGGAACTCGACGGCGGCGCCGTCGAAGGTGAGGGCGGCGGCGCCCTCCACCGTCTTGGCCAGTTGGTCCTCGAGCTCGCTCACCCCGGTCGGTCCCGCCCCCGACACCGCCTGGTAGGTCGAGATCACGAGGTGGCGGAGCCCGGCCTCGCCGTGCAGCGGTCCCAGCACCGGGATGGCCACCATCGTCGTACAGTTCGGATTGGCCACGATCCCCATGGCGATCTCGTCGAGGGCGTCGGCGTTCACCTCGGGGACCACGAGCGGCACGTCGGGGTGCATCCGCCAGGCGGACGAGTTGTCGATGACGATGGCCCCGGCGGCGGCCACCTGGGGGGCGAGGATCCGCGAGGCGGCCGCTCCCGTGGACATCAGGGCCAGGTCGATCCCGCTGTAGTCGGCGCTCTCCGCATCCTCGACGTCGACGTCGCCACCGCCCCACGGCAGGCGGCGCCCCACCGACCGCGACGAGGCGAAGAAGCGCACGTCGTCGAGGGGGAAGGCGCGCTCGACGAGGACGGCGCGGATGATGGTCCCCACCTGGCCCGTGGCCCCGATGACACCGATCCGCATGGACAAATCCTATGTGACGGGCGTGCTCTTCCCCGCCCGCCGCCTCAATCGGACAGCTCGAAGGCGTTGTGCAGGATCCGGACCGCCTCTTCCACGCGATCGGCACGCACGACACACGAGATCCGGATGGACGACGTCGAGATCATCTCGATGTTGATCCCGGCGTCGGCCAGGGTCTCGAACATGGTGGCCGACACCCCGGGATGGCTCCGCATCCCCGCCCCCACGAGCGACACCTTGGCGATCCCGTCGTCGGCCAGGGCCTCGCCCGCTCCGATCTCCGAGGCCAGGGAGGCCACGGTCTGCAGGCTCGTGTCGAGATCGACCTTGGGCACGGTGAAGGAGATGTCGGTCGTCCCGTGCAGCGACGTGTTCTGCACGATCGTGTCGACGTTGACCTTGCGATCGGCCAGCGCCCGGAAGAGGTGGGCGGCGACACCGGGCCGGTCGGGCACTCCCGTCACCGTGACCTTGGCCTCCGACGTGTCGTGGGTGATGGCGGTCACGACGGGTTGTTCCATGGACACATCCTCCTCGACGACCCATGTGCCGGGTTCCCAGGTGAAGCTCGAACGGACGTGCAGGGGCACGTGGTGGTTGCGGGCGAACTCGACCGAGCGCAACGACAGCACCCGGCCCCCGCTGGCGGCGACCTCGAGCATCTCCTCGAAGCTGACCCGGGACAGCCGGCGGGCTTCGGGCACGATCCGGGGGTCGGCGCTGAAGACGCCCGAGACGTCGGTGTAGATCTCGCACGCATCGGCGCCCAGCGCTGCTGCCATCGCCACGGCCGTCGTGTCGGAGCCGCCGCGCCCCAAGGTGGTCACGTCCCGCTCGGTGGAGACCCCCTGGAAACCGGCGACCACGGGCACGCGGGCCGCCTTCAGGGCCTCGCGCAACCGGTCGGCGCGGACCTCGACGATCGTCGCCTTCGTGTGGGTCGTGTCGGTGATGATCCCGGCCTGGCTCCCGGTGAAGGAGACGGCGTCGATCCCGAGCTCGGCCAGGGCCATGACGAGCAGCGCCATCGTGACGCGTTCCCCCGACGTCAGCAGCATGTCGAGCTCGCGTGGCGGTTGGATCCGGCTCACGTCGTCGGCCAGCCTGATCAGGTCGTCGGTCGTCTTGCCCATGGCGCTCACGACGACGACCACGTCGTCCCCGTTGCGCCGGGTCCGGGCCACGTGGTCGGCCACCGCGCGGATCCGGTCGGCGTCGCCCACCGAGGTCCCACCGAACTTCTGGACGACCAACGTCATCTCTTGACGCTACCGCCCGTCACCCGGGCCACCGCGCCCATGAGGCGTCGGCGGCGATGGTCGCCCGAGCCCCTCGCCGGCCCCGCGGCCCTGTCCCGGGGGTGCCCCACCGGGGCGGCCGACCGACCCGGTGCCGGGCGGACGGGTAGGGTGTCGGGCCATGCCGACAGAGAAGCGGGCACGCAAACGCGCCGCCCGAGACGCCAAGATCGCCGCTGCCCAGCGGGCGCAGCGGCGCCGCTCGACGGTACGGCGCACGATCACCGTCGTCGTCCTCGTCGCCGTCGCCGCCGGGATCTACGTCCTCGTCTCCGGCAACAGCCCGAAGAAGACGGCCGGCAGCACGACGAGCACCACCACCGGAAGCTCCACCACCAGCACCGCACCCACCACCACCACGACGGCGGTGACGTCGGCGGCCCAGACCGCCGCCGACACGGCCGCCGTGGCCGCCGGGTGTCCCTCGAGCCCCACGACCCCGCTCACCAAGCCCACCTACTCGAGCGCCCCGGCCATGACCATCGACACGTCGAAGAACTACACGGCCACGGTGAAGACCGACGTCGGGACCTTCACCATCGCCCTCGACGCCAAGGACGCGCCGAAGACCGTCAACTCCTTCGTCTTCCTCGCCGATCACCATTTCTTCGACTGCGAAGCCTTCATGCGGGTGATCCCGACGTTCATGGACCAGACCGGCAGCCCGAACCAGTCCAACGGCGGCTCCGACTCGGGGCCGGGCTACGAGTTCGCCAACGAGAACTCCGCGCCCCACGGCGGCTACACGACCGGTGAGGTGGCCATGGCCAACTCCGGGGCCAACACCAACGGCAGCCAGTTCTTCATCCTCGTCGGCCCGTACAACAACACCGGCTACTCGCTCTTCGGGCACGTCACCTCGGGCCAGGGCGTCGTGCAGCAGATCAACGCCGACGGCTCGTCGAGCGGCACCCCGAAGGTCACCCACCGCATGCTCTCGGTCACCATCTCCGAATCCTGACGGGAAGAGGCAACCCCCATGACCTTCGAATGTCCCGCCGCCGACGGCTCCAGTGCGCCGCGCCGCAAGTTCGACGCCGAACCGCCCATGTGCATCGACCCCGCCAAGCGCTACACGGCCACCATGGTGACGTCGCACGGAACCATGACCATCGCTCTCGATCCCATCGCCGCGCCGCGCACGGTCAACAGCTTCGTCGTCCTCGCCCGCTACCACTACTTCGACGGGATCGTCTTCCACCGCATCATCCCCGGCTTCGTCCTCCAGGGTGGTGACCCCACCGGGAAGGGAACGGGCGGTCCCGGCTACAAGTTCGCCGACGAGCTCCCCAAGGCCGGCCGCTACGAGCTCGGCTCACTGGCCATGGCCAACGCCGGGCCCGACACCAACGGGAGCCAGTTCTTCGTCATCTCGGGACCCGACGGCATGGGCCTGCCGCCCAAGTACTCGCTCTTCGGCAAGGTCGTCTCCGGCCTCGAGACGATCGTCGCCATCGACGCCGTCGGCACGCCGTCGGGCGCGCCCAGCGAGCGCGTCACCATCGACTCCGTCACCATCGAAGAATCCGACTGACGGACTCAGGTGGGCAGCGCCTCGAACCCGGCCGGCTTGCCGCTCACGAAGACCTCGACGAGGCCCTGGCCGGCCTGACGCCATCCGCCGTCAGGGTCGCGGATGAGAGCGGTGCGTTCGGGAATCCCGACGACGGGCAGGCCGGGCGCGGCCAGGGCGATCGACCGGTGCACCTTCTCGGCGTTCTCGTGACCGAAGTGCGGGATCACGGCGATCTGCTCCACCATCCCCAGGCCCACGGTCAGCGCCCCTCCCCGCGAGTCGACCATCGGGTCGGTGAGCACCATCGCCCCCGCCGACGAACCGGCCACGACGGCGCCGTCGCGCCATGCCGCCAAGAGCGCCTCCCAGAGCCGGGACCCCTTCAGCACCGAGCGCAGGTGCATCGGCGACCCGCCCCCGAGGTAGGTGAAGCGGCTGGCCCGCACGGTGGCGGCGTTGGCCTCGTCCTCGGCGTCGGGCCGGCCGAGGACCATCAGTCCCCGCACCACCCCGCCGATCTCCTTGAACCACGCCTCGGCGCTCTCGACCGTCTTCTCGGGGTGTTCGTAGGCGGCGGCCGTGGGCAGGACGAGGACGTCGGTCCCCCCCGAGGCGGCGAGGAGCTCGGCGTCGAACTCGCACCCGGGCCGCCATTCGTCGCCGCCCACCAGGGCCAGGGGTCCACACTCGCCACGCACGGGTGTCACCCTATGTCCTCCCGCGCCGACCGGTCGTAGGATCGGTTGCGTGGCCGGCCCGACGCGATTCGACGGACAGGTGGCGGTGGTCACCGGTGCCGCTTCGGGCATCGGCCGGGCCCTGTCGACGGCCCTGGCCCGGCGGGGGGCGACGGTCGTCCTGGCCGACATCGACGAAGCCGGGGTGAAGGCGGCCGCCGACGAGCTGGCCGACGGCACCGGCGTCCGTGTGTCGGGCACCGCCCTCGACGTGGCCGACGGCGGCGCCTTCTCCGAGCTCGTCGGTCGCACCGTCGCCGATCACGGACACCTCGATCTGCTCTTCAACAACGCCGGCGTCAGCATGGCGGGCGACGTCGCCGATTTCTCCCTGGCCCACTGGAACCGCGTCATCGACGTCAACCTCCGCGGGGTCGTCCACGGCGTGGCCGCCGCCTACCCGGTGATGATCACCCAGGGTCGGGGGCACATCGTGAACACGGCCTCGCTGGCCGGGCTCATCCCCGCTCCCGTTCTCACCCCCTATGCCCTGACCAAGCACGCCGTCGTGGGGCTGAGCACCAGCCTGCGCATGGAGGCGGCCGCCCACGGGGTCCGCGTCAGCGTCGTCTGCCCCGGTGTCATCGACACCCCGATCCTCGACAAGGGCAACCCGCCCGACCTGCCGCCGGTGGGCAGCCTGCCCGACGGTCGGCGGATGCTCTCCCGGTCCATCGGTCAGCCCTATCCACCGGCATCGCTGGCCGAGGACGTCCTGGCCGGTGTGGCCAAGAATCGGGCCTTCATCGTCGCCCCGCGCCATGCCCGTCTGGCCTGGGCCGCCTACCGGATCTCCCCCGAGTTCTTCGTCCGCATCGGGCCGGCCGTGCTCCGTCGGGCCCTGCGCAGCGCCCGACGCTGACGCGCCGACGGTCCCGGAGGTCCTCTTCCTACTGCTTGGTAACATACGGAGATGTCCCTCAAACGCATAGGAATCGTCGGCTCCGGCATCATGGGTTCGGGTATCGCCGAGACGGCGGCGGTCCACGGCTTCGAGGTCGTCCTCCGGTCGCGGGCCAAGGGAACGGCCGACGGGATGGTCGCCGGCATGGCGAAGTCCCTGGCCAAGCAAGTCGACAAGGGCAAGCTGCCGGCCGAGGAGCGCGAGGCGGCGTTGGCCCGGGTCACGCCCGTCTCCGATCTCGGCGAGCTGGCCGGCTGCGATCTCGTCATCGAGTCGGTGGTCGAGGACCTGGCCGTGAAGAAGCACCTCTTCTCCGAGCTCGACCGCGTCTGCGGGGAGCACACGATCCTGGCCACCAACACCTCGACCCTCCCGGTGGTGGAGATGGCCATGGAGACGGGGCGGCCCGCCATGGTCTGCGGGATCCACTTCTTCAACCCGGCGCCGGTGATGGCCCTGGTCGAGATCGTCCGGCCCATCACCGCCTCGGACGACACCATCGCCGCCGCCCGGACGTTCGCCGAGACGTGCGGGAAGTCACCGGTCGAGGTGAAGGACCAGGCCGGGTTCATCGTCAACGCCCTGCTCTTCCCCTACCTCAACAACGCCGTCCGCCTCCTCGAGCAGGCGGTGGCCACCCGTGACGACATCGACACCGCCATGAAGGGCGGGTGCGGCTTTCCCATGGGCCCCTTCGCCCTTCTCGACCTGGTCGGCCTGGACACCAGTCTGGCCATCCTCGACGCCCTCTACGACGAGTACCGCGACCCCAACTACGCGGCGGTCCCCCTGCTGCGCCGCATGGTCTCCGCCGAGCTCTTCGGGCGGAAGTCCGGTCAGGGCTTCTACGACTACCGCGCCTAGAGAGGGGCCGCGTCCGGCAGGCGCCGCCGGGACCAGAGGAGACGGGACCAGAAGAGGGAGGTGAGCCAGGTGCTGCGACCCGACCACCGGCGGGACACGCCCTGGGTGATGCGCACCTACTCGGGCCATTCCTCGGCGCGGGCGTCGAACGCCCTCTACCGCTCCAATCTGGCCAAGGGCCAGACGGGCCTGTCCGTCGCCTTCGACCTGCCCACGCAGACGGGCTACGACCCCGACGCCCCCGAAGCCGCCGGCGAGGTGGGCAAGGTCGGTGTCCCCGTGGCCCACCTCGGTCACATGCACGAGCTCATGGACGGGATCCCCGTCGACACCATGAACACGTCGATGACCATCAACGCCACCGCCGCCTGGCTGCTCGGCCTCTACATCGCCCACGCCGAGGACACCGGCGTCGACCCCCACCTTCTCCAGGGGACGACCCAGAACGACATCGTGAAGGAGTACCTGTCGCGCGGGACCTACATCTTCCCCCCCGCCCCCAGCCGGCGCCTCATCGTCGACATGATCGCCTTCACCATCCGCCACGTCCCGCGCTGGAACCCCATCAACGTCTGCAGCTACCACCTCCAGGAGGCCGGGGCCACCCCCACCCAGGAGCTGGCCTACGCACTGGCCACGGCCATCGGCGTCCTCGACGCCGTGCGCGACTCGGGCAAGATCGACGCATCGGAGCTCCCGGCCGTCGTCGGCCGCATCTCGTTCTTCGTCAACGCCGGCATCCGTTTCGTGGAGGAGACGTGCAAGGTACGCGCCTTCACCCGGCTGTGGGACCGACTCTGCGCCGAGCGCTACGGGGTCGAGGATCCCAAGCTGCGCCGCTTCCGCTACGGGGTCCAGGTCAATTCGCTCGGCCTGACCGAGGCCCAGCCCGAGAACAACGTCCCCCGCATCGTCCTCGAGACGCTGGGGGTGACGTTGTCACGCGACGCCCGCGCCCGCGCCCTGCAGCTGCCGGCGTGGAACGAGGCCCTCGGCCTCCCCCGTCCGTGGGACCAGCAGTGGTCGCTGCGGATCCAGCAGGTCCTGGCCCTCGAGACCGACCTCCTCGAGTACGACGACATCTTCGCCGGCTCGATCGTGATCGAGGAGAAGACGAACGAGATGGCCGACGCCGCCTGGACGGAGTTGGCGGATGTCCTGGCCCTCGGCGGTGCGTTCGAGGCCGTCGACGAATTGAAACGCCGGCTGGTGCAGAGCCAGGCCGACCGAGTCCGCCGGATCGAGACCGGCGAGCTCCCCGTCGTCGGCGTCAACTGCTTCACCGAGAGCGAACCGTCGCCCCTCGTCGACGGCCCGGAGGGCGCCGCCACCATCTTGAAGGTCGATCCCGCCGTCGAAGCCGAGCTCCGCGCCGACGTCGTGGCCTGGCGCTCGGCGCGCGACGACGTCGCGGTGCGCCGGGCCGTCGACGCCCTGCGCCGGGCGGCCGAGGACGACGACGACAACGTCATGCCCGCGACCATCGCCCTGGCCCACGCCGGTGGCACCACCGGGGAGTGGGCGGGAGCCCTGCGCGCGATCTTCGGCGAGTACCGCGCCCCCACCGGCGTGGCCGGCGCCGTCGGGCACCGCGGGAGCGAGGTCGCCGGCGTCCGGGCCCGCACCCAGGCCCTGGCCGCCCGCACCGGCGGCCCACCGCGTCTGCTCGTCGCCAAACCGGGACTCGACGGGCATTCGAACGGGGCCGAGCAGATCGCCGTGGCCGCCCGCGACGCCGGGTTCGAAGTCATCTACCAGGGCATCCGCCTCTCGCCCGAGCAGATCGTGGCCGCCGCCGCGACGAGGACGTCGACGTCGTCGGCATCTCCATCCTGTCCGGCAGCCATCTGGAGCTCGTCCCCGACATCCTCGACCGCCTGCGGGCCGCCGGTGTCGACGTCCCCGTGGTGGTGGGAGGCATCATCCCCGCCGACGACGCCAAGCTCCTGCGCGACAAGGGGGTGGCGGCCGTCTACACCCCGAAGGACTTCGACTTCGGCCGCATCATGGCCGACCTCGTCACCCTGGCCGAGGAACACCGGGCCGCCGCGGCGGCAGGCTGAGCCGTCACCGACGCCCGCGCCGAGCGGCGACGTCAACGCTCCAAGGAGAAGGCGAACATCTTGTCGGCGACGATCCGCGCCCCGATGGCGTCCTCCCCGTCGAGCCAGGTCTCGAACGCCGGGCCCTGCTTGGGCAGATACCCGTCGAGCATGGCCTGACGCAGTTCCCCGTGCGTGGGGTCCGAGAGCTCGAAGATCTCGGCCCGGCCATGGACCGTCACGGCGAGCTCGTCGCCGGGGAGATGGACGGCACTGACGGCGGGGCGGGCGGCCAGATGACGCATGCGGACCGCGTCCCTCCCCGAGCTGAACTGGAAGGACCCGTGAAGCAAGTACCCGTCGTTCGTCGGTGATGATGCTCCGCAGGTGCGCGCCGGCTCCGTCGGCGCTCGCGTCGAGAAGGTGTTGCAGGCGCCGCAATTCGTCTTCTGTCTCGAGCATCCTCCGATTCCAGCACAGAGGAGTAACTTGCCTCCGTGCGCCCCCTCACCCCTGTGACGGCCCTCGCCTGCGGCCTGCTGTTGACCGGATGCGCCGGGTCACCGAAAGAAGCTTCGCGGGCCACCACGACGGCACCGTCGACGACGAGACCGACGACCACACCGTCCCGACCGACGGCACCGACGACGACCCCGGGCTCGTCGACGTCGGGCTCGTCGACGTCGGGCTCGCCGCACGCACCGACGGTGGCACCGGCGACGTATACCGATACCCCCGTGGGCCGACCCGGTTACGCGCTGGTGGTGAACCCCGGTCCGGCCGGGAGCGACACGTTGGGCGGTGTGGCCGTCTTCGCCTTTCAGGACGGGAAGGAGGCGGGGTACTTCTCCTTCTCGGGACGCGCATCCTCACCGGCTCCGTTCACGTTGACCATCAAGGGCGACCCGGCCGCCACGACGGCCACGGCGCAGGTGACGACCGCCGCCAAGGCAGCCGCCACGATCACCATCGAAGATTGTGATCGGCTCTTCTCCCCGGCGGTGGTCGCCGCGGCCGAGGGCGAAGCGGACCCGCCGGCGCCGGCGTCGTGCACGTTCAGTGAAAAGCTGGGCGCCGTTGCACCCCGCCCGGCGCAGCCGGCGGCGACGAACCTGGCGGCCACGGCGGCGATGAACAGCGGCCTCCTCGACACCTACCTGGCCGAGCACGGGTGGCAGGCGCTCTACGGCTCGGAGATCTCGCTGCAGCCGGGGTCGACGTACCTGGCCTACGACCCGCAGACGGGCCTCGACTGGGCCTACGCCAGCTTCACCTACCGCGGACCGGACACCGACACGTCGAATTCTCCCGACGTGGCCATGCAGGACGGGGGCGAGACGGGGATCTTCTACCAGATCCCCGGTCCGGGGACCCTCCCGTCGCCCGGCGGTCGCTGGACGATGGTGGGAATTGCCGGAGAACCGCCGTGCTACTCCCGCATGATCATGCCCCTGTCGGTCATCCGCCTCTGGGGTCTCGTCGACCCCCCGGACTGCACCGCGTCCGGCTGACGATCAGCGGTCAGCCGGCGGTGGGTGCGTCCGCTGCGTCTCAGCCGCCGGCCCGGGGGCGATCGCGTCGCAGAGCGGTGGGCTTCGACCACCAGCGGCCACTGAAGCGCCAGGCCGAGACCGCCTGCCCGTCGGCGCCGGTTGCCGGGAGGGGCCGGGGCCAGGCCTCCTCGACGGCGGCCACGATGGCGGTGAGGACGGCCGGCTCGGGGGCGGGATGCACGGCCACCACCTGCGGGGAACGCGCCGGTGCTCACAGCGGGACGTTGCCGTGCTTGCGCCGCGGCAGCTCCTCGCGCTTGGAGGCCAGGAGGCGGAGGCTCTTGACGAGGACGCGACGCGTCTCGCTCGGATCGATGACGTCGTCGACGTAGCCGCGTTCGGCGGCGATGTAGGGATTGGCGTAACGCTCGGTGTACTCCTCCACCAGCTCGGCCCGGCGGGCCACGGGGTCGGCCGCCTCGGCCAGCTCCCGGCGGTAGACGATCTCGACGGCACCCTGGGGCCCCATCACGGCCAGCTCGGCCGAGGGCCAGGCGAAGGCCAGGTCGGCACCGATGGACTTCGAGTTCATGACGACGTAGGCACCGCCGTAGGCCTTGCGGGTGATGATCTGGATCCGGGGGACCGTCGCCTCGCAGTAGGCGTAGAGGAGTTTGGCGCCGTGGCGGATGATGCCGCCGTACTCCTGGTCGGTCCCGGGCATGAAGCCGGGGACGTCGACGAAGGTGACGAGGGGGATGTTGAAGGCGTCGCAGGTCCGGACGAAGCGGGCCGCCTTCTCCGACGAGTCGATGTCGAGGACACCGGCGAGGACGGCGGGCTGGTTGCCGACGATCCCGACGGCGCGCCCGTCGATGCGGGCGAAGCCACAGGTGATGGACATGGCCCAGTGGGGGTGGACCTCGAAGTAGTCCTCGGCGTCGACCACCGACGTGATGACCTTCTTCATGTCGTAGGGCTGGGTGGCCGTGGCCGGCATGAGGTCGACGAGCTCGGGGGTGCCCCGGTCGGGGTCGTCGCCCGTGTCGACGACCGGCGTCTCCTCCAGGTTGTTGGAGGGGAGGAAGGAGAGGAGGTAGCGGACCTCGTCGAGGCAGGTCTTCTCGTCGGGGGCCACGAAGGTGGCCACCCCGGACTTCGTGGCGTGGGACATGGCCCCGCCGAGTTCCTCGAGGGTCACGTCCTCCCCCGTCACCGTCTTCACCACGTCGGGGCCCGTGATGAACATGTGGGAGGTCCCGTTGACCATGAAGATGAAGTCGGTCATGGCCGGCGAGTAGACGGCACCGCCGGCACACGGTCCCATGATCACGCTCACCTGGGGGATCACGCCCGAGGCGCGGACGTTGCGGTGGAAGATCTGCCCGTAGGAGTGCAGCGAGACGACCCCCTCCTGGATCCGGGCCCCGGCGCCGTCGTTGAGGCCGATCATGGGGACGCCGATCGACTCGGCCAGGTCCATGATCTTGTGGATCTTCTCGGCGAAGACCTCGCCGAGCGCCCCGCCGTAGACGGTGAAGTCCTGGGAGAAGACGCAGACCCGGCGCCCGTCGATGGCGCCGAAGCCGGTGATGACGCCGTCGGTGTACGGCCGGTTCTCCTCCAGGCCCATCCCGTGGGCCCGGTGGCGGGCCAGCATGTCGAGCTCCTGGAACGATCCCTCGTCGAGGAGGTACTCGATCCGCTCGCGGGCCGTCATCTTGCCCTTCGAATGCTGGCGCTCGACGGCGCGGGGCGAGCCGGCGTGCAGGGCCTCTTCCTTGCGGGCCTTCAGGTCGGCCAGGCGTTGGGACATGGGATGTTCCATGAACCGTGAGGCTATCCGAGCGTCCCGGGGGACGAATATGGCGGCCCTCGCTACTCCTGGACGAGCTCGATGAGGGTACCCAGGTCACCTTGGGGATGGATGAAAGCCACCGTCGTCCCGCGCGAGCCGGGCCGGGGGACCTTGTCGATGACCCTCCCACCGCTGTCGATGACGCGCTGCAGGGCGGCGGCGCAGTCGGTCACCCGGTAGCCGACGTGGTGGAGGCCCTCACCCCGGCGCTCGAGGAACTTGGCCACGGGCGAGTCGGGACGCGTGGGGCAGACGAGCTGGACATAGGAGGTGCCCACCCGGAGCAGGGCCTCCTCGACGCCGTCGGACTCGACCACCTCCCGGTGGGCCACGTCGGCCCCGAACCAGGTCCGGTAGTGGGCGACGGCGGCATCGAGGTCGTGCACGGCGATGGCCACGTGGTCGATCTCGGTCAGCACGGCCCCGGTCATGCCCCGTGTCTCCGGAAGAGCGTGATGCGGTCCTCACCGACGGCCGCCCGCAGCTCGGGGTCGTCGACGCCGAGGCCTTCGGAAGGGGCCAGGCAGAGGACGCCGATCTTGCCCTCGTGGAGGTTGCGGTGGACCTGGTAGGCGGCTTCGCCCACGTTCTCGAGGGGATAGAGCGCCGAGAGGGGCGGGACGATCTTCCCCTGGCAGATCAGCTGGTTGGCGTCCCACGCCTCGCGGTAGTTGGCGAAGTGGGAGCCCTTGATGGTCTTCAGCTTCATCCACAGGTGGCGGTTGTCGTACTCGATCATGTACCCGGACGTCGCCGCGCAGGTGACGACGGTGCCGGCCCGCTTGCAGGCGAAGACCGAGGCACCCATCGTCTGGCGCCCGGGGTGCTCGAAGACGACGTCGGGGTCGTCGCCCACGAGGGCCCGGATGTCCTTGCCGAGCCGCCGCCACTCGGACTCGTCCTGGGTGTGCTCGTCCTTCCAGAACCGGTACCCGGCGGCCTTGCGGTCGATGACGGCCTCCACGCCGAGATCGTGGAGGAGGGCCACCTTGTCGGGGGACGAGACCACGCCGACGGGGGTGGCCCCGCCGTTCAGGACGTGCTGGACGGCGTAGCTGCCGAGACCTCCGCTGGCCCCCCAGACGAGCACCCGGTCGCCCTGCTTCATCTCGGCCCCGTTGCGCGAGACGAGCATCCGGTAGGCCGTCGAGTTGCACAGGGCGTTGATGGCCGCCTCCTCCCAGCTCAGGTGCGTGGCCTTGGGCATGAGCTGGTTGGCCTTCACCACGGCCAGGTCGGCCAGGCCGCCGAAGTTCGTCTCGAACCCCCAGATGCGTTCGTTGGCCGCCAGCATCGAGTCGTCGTGGGCCGACGGGTCCTGGTCGTCGACGTAGTTGCAGTGGACCACGACCTTGTCCCCGGGCTTGAAGTTCCGCACCAGGGACCCCACCCGCAGGACCACGCCGGAGGCGTCGGAGCCGACCACGTGGTACGGCAGGGCGTGGCGGGCCCCCCAGATGCTCTCCCGGGCCAGGCGGTCGAGGAACCCGAAGGTGGGCAGGGGCTCGAAGATCGACGTCCAGACGGTGTTGAAGTTGATGGCCGAGGCCATGACGGCGACATAGGCCTCGTCGGGGGCCAGCTCGGGGACGGCCACCTCGGCCACGTGGAGCGACTTGCGGGGGTCCTTGTCGGCCGAGTCGACCCCGGCGAACATCTCGACCTCGTCACGCAGGACGAACGCCGCCCGGTACGTCTCGGGCAGGGGGAGGGCCGAGATCTCGTCGCCGGTGGCGCCGGCCAGGATGGCGTCCAGGATCGCGTGCATGGGTGGGCACGTTACCTCCGAACGGCGGTTGGTTACCCGTGGGTCACCAGAGCGGGGGCCGACTGGATAGGCTCGGGGGAACGCCCCGGACGAGGGGCGCCACCCGGCGGTCCGGACGTGGCCGCCGGCCCTTTCGGAGGTCCTCATGCCCGGTTCCGTCATCCTCGGGGGTACCCGCACCCCCATCGGCAAGCTGTCCGGCGCCCTGGCCGGATTCAGCGCCATGGACCTCGGGGGGTTCGCCATCGCCGCCGCCCTCGAGCGCTGCGGCGTGGCAGCCGACCAGGTCGACTACGTCTTCATGGGCCAGGTCCTGCAGGCCGGCCAGGGGCAGATCACGGCCCGCCAGGCCGCCGTGAACGGGGGGATCTCCATGTCCGTCCCCGCCACCACGATCAACAAGGTGTGCCTGTCCGGCCTGAACAGCATCTTCCTCGCCGACCTCCTCATCGGCGCCGGGGCGGCCGACGTGGTCGTGGCCGGGGGGATGGAGTCGATGACCAAGGCCCCCTATCTCCTGCCCGGGGCCCGGGCCGGCTACCGGCTGGGCGACGGCGAGCTGGTGGACTCGATGATGTACGACGGCCTCTACTGCCAGTTCGACCACTGCGCCATGGGTCTGAGCACCGAGCGCTACAACGACGCCGCCGGGATCTCCCGCCAGGCGCAGGACAACTTCGCCGCCCTCTCCCACGAGCGGGCCGCCGCCGCCATCAAGGACGGCCGCTTCGCCGACGAGATCGTCCCCGTCTCGGTGCCGCAGCGCAAGGGCGACCCGATCATGGTCGACACCGACGAGGGTGTGCGCCCCGGGACCACGGCCGAATCGCTCGGCGCCCTCAAGCCCGCCTTCGACAAGGAGGGCACGGTGACGGCCGGGAACGCCAGCCAGATCTCCGACGGCGGCGCCGCCGTGGTGGTGGCGTCCCGGGCCAAGGCCGACGCCCTCGGGGTGACGCCGCTCGGCGAGGTCCTCGGCTACGGCCAGGTGGCCGGCCCCGACGCCTCGCTGCTCCTCCAGCCGGCCAACGCCGTGCGCCAGGCCCTCGAGAAGGCGGGGAAGAGCATCGGCGACGTCGACCTCTTCGAGATCAACGAGGCCTTCGCCGTGGTGGGCCTGGCCTCGATGGCCGACCTGGGCATCACCGACGCCGTCACCAACGTGAACGGCGGGGCCATCGCCCTCGGCCACCCCATCGGGATGTCGGGGACGCGCCTGGCCCTGACCCTGCTCCACGAGCTCAAGCGCCGGGGCGGGGGCCTCGGGGCGGCCAGCCTCTGCGGCGGCGGCGGCCAGGGCGACGCCCTGCTCGTCCGCACCCTTCCCTGACGGCCTCTCGCCCGACGGCCACCCCTTCCCGCCGGCCGCGGACCGGTCGTCGGTCCCGGGGGGAATCGTTACATCCCGTTAGTATCACTGCACCGCATGAGCGAACGATGACCGGACGCCGTAAGCCCACCTCCACCTCGGCCTTCGGGGTCGGTCGGCGCGAGTCCCACGACGCCAGCGGGTTCTACGACCGCTTCACGGCCCCCGTCCTGAGCGGCGACGACACCGTCGTCCGTTCGCCGATCGCCGAGAAGCCGATCCTGGGTGACGCCCGCCACATGGACGAGGTCGAGGACGCCTCGGTGGCCCTCGTCGTCACCTCTCCGCCCTACTTCGCCGGCAAGGAGTACGAGGAGGCCCTGGGCGAGGGCCACGTCCCCGCCAGTTACTTCGAGTACCTCGAGATGCTCACCGCCGTGTTCGCCGAATCGGTCCGGACGCTCGAGGCCGGCGGGCGCATCGCCGTGAACGTCGCCAACCTCGGTCGCAAGCCCTACCGGTCGCTGTCGGCCGACGTCATCGGGATCCTCCAGGACGAGCTCGGGCTCCTCCTGCGGGGGGAGGTCATCTGGCTGAAGGCGCGCGGGGCCAGCGGGTCGTGCGCCTGGGGATCGTTCCAGAGCCCGGCCAACCCGGTGCTCCGCGACGTCACCGAACGGGTGATCATCGCCAGCAAGGGCCGGTTCGACCGGGCCGTCTCCCGCCAGAAGCGCGCCGGGCGCGGGCTGCCGGCCGAGATCTCGGTGTCCAAGGACGAGTTCATCGAGGCGACGACCGACGTCTGGGAGATCGGCGCCGAGAGGGCCACGCGGGTTGGACACCCGGCACCGTTCCCGGTCGAGCTCCCCCAGCGCCTCATCGAGCTCTACACCTACCGCGACGACCTCGTCCTCGACCCCTTCATGGGATCGGGCACGACGGGGGTGGCGGCCGTGCGGACGGGACGACGCTTCGTCGGCTACGACACCGAGACGTCGTACGTGGAGATCGCCGAACAGCGGATCCGCGTCGAACAAGACCGGTCCATGCACGAGAAGGACGACGCCGATCTCGTGCCCCGGGCGCGGCGCGCGGGAGAGAAGGCGCGGGAGCTGGCGCGGGACCTTCTCGACCGGAGTGGCTTCGTCGACCTGACGGCCGACGCCCGGGCCGGCAACGGCATCGAGGTCAGCTTCTCGGGAGTCGACGCCACCGGACGGACGTGGCATTTCGACGTCTCGGGAACGTTCACGAGCACGCGGGCGGGCCTGCGACGGGCCGACGCCTTGTGGAAGGCGCTGGGGAAGGCGGCCGTGCTCCACGCCGCCCATCCCGACATCCCCTTCGTGCTCATCACCACCGATGCGCCGGTGGCGGGGAGTGCCGGCGATCAGGCGCTGGCCACGCTCCGGCACACGGACCGGTCCGACGGCTTCGGCCCGGTCTTCGACGTCGTCGAGATGGAGTCGGCGCCCGACCGGGCCCGCCTGAGCACCTACGCCGCGAAGGGTCCTGTCGCCACCGAATGACGCTCCGTGCCCGATGACCGCACGACGGTCACCGAACTGGCGACCGCGCTGGGCATGTTCCCCTATCCCGACGTCCGGGCCGCTCTGGCGGCGCGGCCGTCCGAGCTGGCCGTCTCGGCGGCGACGTGGTCGCGCCTGACCGCCCTGTACGGGGCCGGGGCCCTGGCCGCCGAGTTCGTCACCGCCTTCGCCAACGGTCGGGCCTTCCTGGAGGCCCCCGACGCACTGGGCGGACGACGGCCGCGGTTGGTGGAGTGGACGGGGGGCCGCCGCCCACCGGGTGACGAGGTGGCACCCGTCGACCTGCGCATCGACCACGTCTACCTCGTCAGCTGCAAGTACCTGTCACGCAACATCGCCAACCCGTCGCCGGCGCGCCTGTTCGAGGGACTGCTGGCCACCGTGGGGGACTGGGAACAGACCGACTGGTACGAGCGCACCGCCCCCGACGAGTACCGCACCCTCTACGCGGCATGCCGGGAGATCACCGGTCTCGACGATCTTCCCGAGGATCCCGACGCGTTGACCAAGGTCGACCGGCGCCGCCTGCGCGCGGCCCTGCCGGGCCGGTCGTACCCGGTCGGCGCGCAGGACCACTACCGCGCCCTGTGCGCGCGCGTGAGCGCCCGTTCGGCCGAGCGGTGGCAGGAGAACGTGGCCCGCCAACGGGCGGCCGAGCGTCAGGCGTGGAGGCTCCTGCGCATCGGGAACGCCACGTACTTCCTTTTGGGGGCCGACGCCAAACGCTCGTTGCGGCTGCGGATCGCCAGCCCCTGGGACTGGCGCCAGGCCTTCGAGTTCCTCGGCCTCGACATCCGGCCCGGGGACGCCGGACAACCCCAGGTCGACTGGTCGGTGCTCTACCGCGAGCGGGCCACGGGACGCAGGCGCGCCGTGGAAGGTCACGTCGAGGTGCGGTGGAGCCACGGCCGCTTCGCCCAGCCGCCGGAGGCGAAGATCTACCTCGAGACACCGACCGACGAGATCCCCGGATACTTCGCCCTCGACGACGGGACCGACCAGCCGCGTCTGTGGGACTGATCAGGCGTCCACCGGGCGCCGGCCCTCGAGGGCACGACCGAGAGTCAGTTCGTCGGCGTACTCGAGGTCGCCGCCGACGGGCAGACCACTGGCGATGCGGGTCACGGTCATGTCCATGGGCTTCAAGAGCCGGGCCAGGTACATCGCCGTGGCCTCGCCCTCGAGGTTGGGGTTGGTGCACAGGATGATCTCGGTCACCCCCTCCGGTTCGAGCCGGGCCAGGAGCTCGCGGACGCGCAGCTGATCGGGCCCGACGCCCTCGATGGGATTGAGGGAGCCGTGGAGGACGTGATAGCGGCCCCGGAACTCCTGCGTCTTCTCGACGGCCCCGATGTCCCGGGGATCCTCGACGACGCAGATGACGGTGGCGTCGCGACGGGCATCGTTGCAGATCGTGCAGAGATCGCCCTCGGCCACGTTGAAGCAACGCGGGCACAGGGTGGTGTTCTCCTTCACGGCCACGATGGCGTCGGCCAGACGGGTGGCGTCCTCGGGCGCGATCTTCAGGATGTGGAAGGCGAGGCGTTGGGCCGATTTCGGTCCGATGCCGGGGAGACGACCGAGCTCGTCGACGAGGGCCTGCAGCGAAGCCGTGTACACGGCGCTAGACCTCCTCGGCGCCCGGGAAGGCCTGCTTCAACCGTTCCTCGGGGGACAAGCCCGCCCCCGCCAGCTGCGTCTCCGCCGCCAGGACCGCCGGGTCGAGCAGGTCGGGTCCGGCCCCGTGGTCGGCGCCGGCGTCGTCGACCGGTGCGGAGCGGGCGGGCCCCCGACCCGGGCGCGCCGGGGGCGCCGGGTCGCCGTCGGCCTCCTCGTCGACCACCAACCGCAGAGGGACGGAGAACCCGAAATGGCGGCCGAGGGCGGCCTCGACTTCGAGGCGGACGTCCTCGCAGTAGGACCGGTGGGTCTCGTTGGGAAGGGCGAAGACGGCGGTGCCTCCCTCGACGGCCACGAAGCGACCCACGCGGAACCGGGCCCGGGCCCGTCCCGGCAGGCCCGCCAGCAGGCCGTCCCCCCACAACTGGACCAGTTGGTCCCTCGACACCTCACCGGGGGGACCGGCCGGCCCGCCGTTCATCGACGGAGGGGCCGACGGGGCCGGTGTCGAGGGGCTCGCTGTCGACGGGGCCGGTGTCGACGGGGCCGGTGTCGACGCCTTCGCCCGTGCAACCGGCTTCTGGTCCGGTGCCTTGCGACCGACCGCCCCGAGGCTCCGGCGCGCCATCTCGGGCCCGCTGACCTCGCCGTCGGCGGGAGGAGCCGGAGCGGTGGCCGGCGCGGTCACCACCGTCGGGGTCGGCGGTTCGGCGCCACCGGTAGCGGGGGGGGTGGTCGGAGCCCCGCCATCCTGGCCCCGTTCGAGCCGCTCGATCCGCTCGAGCAGGGCGGCGGGCGAGTCGTCGGCCTCGGGATGCGCCAGCCGGATCAGGACGACCTCGAGGTGGACACGGGGGTCGGGGGCGTCGCGCATGTCGACCTGGGCCTTGCCGAGCACCTCCATGTGCCGGACCACGGCGGCCAGACCCATCTTCCGGGCCAGCTCCTCGACCTGGGGCCGCTCCGTTCCCGGCACCGCCACCAGATCGGGGGCCACCGAGACCAGGAACGCCTGGCGGAGATGGTCGGCCAGGGCCCCCGCCAGTTGGGCCATGTCGTGACCGGCCTCGGAGGCCTCGGCCACACAGACGAGGGCGCGGCCGGGGTCGCGCTCGGCCAGGGCGTCGGCCAGACCGGCGAGCATGTCCAGTTCGTCGTCGACGGCGCCACCGGCGGCCACCTGGTCCAGGGCCGAGAGGGCGTCGCGCGCCGATCCCCGGCCCCGGCGCACGGCGGCGTCGATCGAGTCGTCCCCCAGATCGAGACCGGCGTCGTCACGGACCTTCCGGAGGAGATCGACGAGAACATCGGGCCCGAGGAGCCGAAACTCGAAGTGCTGCGTCCGGCTGCGGATCGTGGGCAGGACCTTCTGCGCTTCCGTCGTGGCCAGCACGAAGACGACATGACCGGGAGGTTCCTCCAGCGTCTTGAGCAGCGCATTGGACGCCGCCGTCGAGAGCATGTGCACCTCGTCGACGATGTAGACCTTCCAGCGCCCCGGCGTCCCGAGCGCGGCGTGGGACACCAATTCGCGCATGGCGTCGACACCGTTGTTGGAGGCGGCGTCCAACTCGTGGACGTCGAGGGACGTCCCACGGGCGATCTCGACGCAGGAATCGCAGATGCCGCACGGTTCGCCCCCTTCGGGCGCGGCGCAGTTGAGCGCCTTGGCCAGGATGCGCGCCGTCGACGTCTTGCCCGTTCCCCGCGGCCCGCTGAACAGGTAGGCGTGGCCCACCCGGTCATCGCGGACGGCGTTGCGCAGGGCCAGACTGATGTGTTCCTGTCCGAGCACCTCCGCGAACCGCTGGGGGCGGAAGCGCCGGTAGAGCGACTGGTACGGAATCGATGCAAGGTCGCCTTCGGGGGCCACCGCCGCAGCCTACCGGTGGGGGGTCGCACCGAAGGCAGGCACCGGCTCGGTGTTCGGTGCGACGGCCAGGTTTGCTGCGGCACACGGACGGCGCCGCTGAGAGCTGCTGCCTTCCGGCCCTGACCCGGTTCACGGGCGCCCGTTGCGCAGGACCCGGCCGCCGCACGGAGCACCGAGCGGTCCGGCCGAGACGATAGCCTCCCTGCTGCTGCGGGCGGGCAGCCTCCGGAGGAGTGCGAGAGCGGCCGAATCGGCACGATTGGAAATCGTGTGTGGGGAAACTCACCGTGGGTTCAAATCCCACCTCCTCCGCTGACGAGGGGTCGGCGGAGGGGCAGGGGCGGCCCCTGCCCTCCGTCTGCCCTACCGTGGCGCTGGTGGACGACGCCGACGCCATGCGACTGGCCCTGGTCGAGGCAGGGGCGGCGCTCGATCACGGCGACGTTCCCGTCGGGGCCGTGGCCCTCGTCGACGGCCGGGTGATCGCCTCCCGCCACAACGAACGGGAGCGGCTCCAGGATCCGTCAGCTCATGCCGAGCTCCTGGCCCTGCGTGACGCGGCCCGGGAGCTCGGCACGTGGCGTCTGCCGGAGGTGACGCTGGTGGTGACGCTCGAGCCGTGTCCCATGTGCGCCGGCGCCCTCGTCGCCGCCCGGACCGGGCGCCTCGTGTTCGGCGCCGCCGATCCGAAGGCGGGGGCCTGTGGATCGCTCTATCAGCTCTGCCAGGACCCGCGGCTCAACCACGAGCTCCCGGTCACCGCCGGGATCCTGGCCGACGAGGCCGGACTCCTCCTGGCGCGCTTCTTCGCCGCCCGACGCTGAGGGCACCGGGGGAGCGTGCGTGACCGCCGCGGCACCGTTCGGAGGATCCCGCGGCCGGATCGTGCCTGTACCATTGGCGCTTCGTGTGACCGAGCACGGCACGCAAGCGCCGAGCACGGAAGCACGAAGGTGCACTTGGAGGAGTGCGAGAGCGGACGAATCGGACGGTCTCGAAAACCGTTGTGGTCGCAAGGCCACCGTGGGTTCGAATCCCACCTCCTCCGCCCCTGTTGTGGAACAAGGCAACCAAATCCCAGTTCACGGGTGGGTTTGAAAGAGCGCCATCAGCTCGGTATCGATGCCTCGCGACGTGCGGGACGGGTTCGGTGAGGAGTTAGTTGCAACCTGCACCGCGTGCGGATATGAGCACACCCAAGAAGATGTGATCAGCGAAGAGTAAGGAGCGAGCTATGGAGCGTCCGGACCGATCCCGGATCCCTGGTTCGCTTAGGGCCGGGTGTTGTAAGCAAACCCTCTCGATCCAAGCCACCCGCGAGCTGTAACGCTGGGACGCCGGCCCGCCAATATAAGACGTGACCGACGAACCGACCGATGCCGAGCTGCTGGCTCGAATCCGAACGGACCCCGCGGCCCTGGAGCTGATCTTCCGCCGCTACCGCCACCTGGTGCTTCGCTACGCAGCCCGTCGCTGCAGCGATCCGGCTGACGTCGCCGATCTCGTCGCCGCCACCTTCCTGGCGTTGCTGGAGAACGGCGGGGGCTTCGACCCCCGACGCGGCAGCGCTCCGGCGTGGATCCTCGGTGTCGCCCATCGCCAATGGGTGCGGATGCTCCGCCGTGAGAGCCGAATTCACGAAATCGCTCGCCGCCATGCTGGCCAGCGGCACCTCGTCGCCGACGACATGGCGCGCATCGATGAGCAGATCGACGCCTCCCGCGAGCGAGCCTCCGTGGAGGAGGCGATGGCGCAGCTGCCGGACCGCCACCGCGAGGTGCTCTGGCTGATCGGCCACGAGGGTCTCACCAACGAGCAGGCGGCCTTCGTCGGTGGTGTACGTCCAGCGGTCTTCCGAGTCCGGCTGCATAGAGCACGACGCGCCCTGCAGCGCCGGCTCGATGGCCGCACCGCGGAACGCTCTGGACTCCGACCCTTACCAACCAGCGAGGTGATTCCATGAGCAATTCCGTCAACGATCCGCTTCACCCATTCGAGTCAGAGCTGCTGGAGGAGCTACTCGCCGCCCAACGGCGTCT
The DNA here is from genome assembly GCA_963848355.1 of uncultured Acidimicrobiaceae bacterium. GTDB lineage: Bacteria > Actinomycetota > Acidimicrobiia > Acidimicrobiales > UBA8190 > CAWKDG01. The sequence goes on along the minus strand of CAWKDG010000012.1, from coordinate 1,605,614 downwards.
CGCACCCCGCGTGGCTCGCAGGCGGCCGCCACACGTAACGCAGAAGCGGGTGGCGCTCGTCGGTGGCTGCGCTGCGGTGGCGCTTGGTGCTGCTGCCGTCGCAAGCCTTGCGTCACGGGGGCCAGGCGGCTCCACCGCCCTTCTGTCCACGGAGAAGATCACGACTCAGCTCGTGGACGCCCTTCAAACCTCGAGCACCTACGTGCTCTACGACCAGGAGGTGCAGTCGACGCCGCGTGTCACCCTGACCCTTCATGAATGGCTGAGCCCGTGGGACCCGAGCTCCGGACAGACGGTCAGCGAACGTATCGAGTACTTTCAGGACTGCACGGGCTGTACGGACTCCGGCCTGGTCCAGGACTTCGCTCAAACCGGCACGATGCCGGCCGGCGCGACCGACTCCGACGAGTTCCCCTGGGGCACGTCCGTCACGACGAGCGGCGAGGCAGTCGACGTTGACTACCACGACCGACAGTGGGTGGACCAGAAGTCCGCGCAGGTGAGCTTCAACCTACCCTTGACTTCTGCGGACATCCGACGGGAGGTCGCCGCCGGCAACGCGCGAGTGGTCGGCAACGCCACAGTCGACGGCGTCAATACGGTCGAGCTCGCGATCTCCGGCTTCGTCGGACCTGGCTCATCGGGTGACATCTGGGTGAACACCTCGAGCTATCTGCCGGTCCGCACGGTGGTCACGGCACCCAACCCGGGCGTCGGACAGGCCGCCGCCCCCAGCGGCATGCAGACGGTCCAGGACGACTACCAGTTCCTCCCCGCGACTTCTGCGAACCTGGCAAAGCTCCAACCGGTGATCCCGTCGGACTTCACGGAGAATCCCACACTCGACGGTCCCGACCCGAGCATCGGATCCTGACCAAGCGACGAGGAGCAGGATGTACCAGGGAGTGACGAAAAATACGCAACTCTCATCTCGGCATCAATTGCTCGGACCAGAGACAACGACATTGCCTCGTGTTCGACGAGAATTGCCAGTATGGCTTCCGACGAAATCTCTATGCCTGCCCATTTGTACGCCTGAGTGCCACTTGGCTTTCGATCTTCATCTGCGTGGGGCTTCTCGTGGCACGGCTTCTAGACCAGCACTTCAGACTCAGTGACCGACCCCTGGGCCCATGAGGCTGGTAGGGCATATGCATCCCGCTTGGTCGAGGCGGCTGAAGTTCTCGCATCGGGCATTTAGCAGCAGGGATTCGTTGTAAAAGCACGCTTGACCTGGGAAAATATCTGGAGTGCTGTAGGTCAAGCACCCAGAGGAGTGACTGAGAAGGGTTTGAATACTGTCTCAGGCTCTCCGCGCCCGTTGTCATTAATTTGACGTCTCCCCTGGTAGAAGGCACTATTTGGTGTCCGATCGCTCGGAACGGCGGGTAGTCCGAGTTCGAACACTGCCGAGGTCCGATCGCTGACACGGATCGCCGACCGTGAACTGCAACGTCGCCACCGTCGGCCTGTTCCCATCTCCTCGTCGAGGTGGAGTCGGCCAGCAGGCGACCGCATGTGGCAGGGGACCACCCTGGGTTGAGTTCTCCCAGCAGCATGGGACCACCCCTGGGGTCCATCAGCGCCGGCCCGCCAGCCGGTGCCCTCTTCGCCGCCGGTCAACGGACCAAGAGGCAGCGATGTCGTTCCGAGAGGTGCGGGTGTTCGAGGTTCGAGAGCCGACTACCGCTTGACCTTGAACTTGCTGGTCGATCTTGAGGTTCCGCCGGGAGTGACAACTGAGACGAATCCAGTCTTGACCCCTGCGGGAACGTCAAAAGTGATTGTCGAAGCCGTGTCTGTGAGGATGTGAGCCGCCTTGGTGCCGATCATGACCGTGGTTGCCGAGGAGAGGTTGGTCCCGTTTATGGTCACGACGGCGCCGGCGGCCCCCTTCGCCGGGGAGAAACTCGTGATATGTGGTGCCGCGACGACCGTATAGGTGGTGGCTGCTGTCGCCGTCTGGCCGTCGGCATCCATCGCTTCCACGCTGAACTGGTGCACACCGACGTCCGCTAAAGAGGTCCCGATGTCCGAGCCTGATGTCACGGGTCCACTGCAGGCTGTGACGGTCGTCCCCTCAGGCGCTTGGCAGCTGTACTCCGCGTGCACAACCCTGCCCACTCCATACACGGCCCCTTCAGCGGGCGTGACGATCGAGACGGTGGGCGGCCCCTCCCCTTCTCCCACTGTGATTTCGGAGGTGTCGGCACTCGGAGCGTGATAAATGTCGCCGCTGTACTGAGTAGTCACCGTGTCCTGGCCAGTTGGCGCCGCGCTCGATGCGCAGCTCGCCTTACCATTCGACAGGGTGGCGCTACACAGCGATAGCGATCCCACCGCGAAATCGACCTGCCCAGTGGGGCCGACGACCAGGTCCGAGGCCTGAGCGCTCACCGTGGCCGAATAGGTGACCGTCTGATCGGCTGGTGCCGATCCGACAGTGGCCCCGCCCACGGTCGCCGTGGCGTCGGGGTACAGGTACTGGATGAGTCCGGCGCCGTCCATCCCGACGCAAAACGAGGTCGTCGGACACGAGATGGAGTTACCGCCGTTTCCGGTTTGCAACGCGGCCCCCATCGGTGCGATCTGCGTCCACTCACCGTTCTCGTAGACAGCGGTTATTCCCCCTGGATTGAGGCCCACGCAGAACGATGTGGTGGCACAGGAAATCTGGTTCATGGCCTGGACAAGGCCACCCGCCTCCCCGCCGATGGGTGACAGAGACCACGCTCCGTCCTCATAGGTGATCGCGTCGCCATAGTTGTCGACAGCCATGCAGAACCCAACCGCGGGGCACGAGATCGAAGGGGCCCAGTTGAGGGTGTTGTCACTCGGCATCACATCGGACTGCTCGGTCCAGGTGCTTCCGTTAAAGATGTACAAGTTTCCGCTCTCGTCGGTGGCTCCACAGAAGGTCGCCGAGGCACACGACAGTGAGATGAGGATATTCGAGGTCTTCGCTTTTGCTTGTGTCCACGATCCGTCGCTGAAGATATAGGTATCGACGAAGCCAACACCGACGCATGATCCTGCGGTCGGGCAAGAGACAAGGGAAAGCTCTGCGCCGGTGAGGGCGGAAGTCGGTGTCCAGGTCAAGCCACCGTAGATGAAACCCTGATTAACGCCATCGACAGCCATGCAGAAGGTGGATGACGCACAGGACACCCTGTCGATAGCGCCATTGAGTCCTGTACTTGATGGGCCCGTCCAACTGTCACCATCGAAGGTGAGAGCTTTGCCGGTTCCGTCCACGCCCACACAGAATGTCGGCGAGACACACGAGACTTGGAGGCCGTTTTCGTCCTCGACAGTCGTCGTGTTGGTCGTCCAGGTGCCACCGCTGTTGTAGAAGACATCGTCATCTTGGTCGATAGCAACGCAGAAGGTCGAGGAGGCACACGAAAGGAGATCTAACGCCGGGGCGGATGGATAGTTACTCGCGTCGACAACCGGGCCCACGCTCCAGGCCGTACCGTCATACTGAACGACGTTGCCCGCTTCGTCAACGGCGGCGCAGTACGACGGGTCGATGCACGACACGGCAACAATGGGGTTGGCGGCGTCGATGATCCCATCGTCCGTCCACCCCGTTCCGTCAAAGACTTGGATGTCATTAGCAATATTGATGGTGACGCAGAAAGTAGGTGTCGCACAGGACGCAGCGTCGATGTTCTCAGCTGCGGACTCGCTCTCAGACGTGACAGTCCAAGTCGTGCCATCGAAGGTTGCGAGGAGGCCTGGGCCGGCCACGACACACGTCGATGGAGCAGTACATGACACATTGGTCAACCCATCCGTGCCCTGCACCGAAGGGACGAGTGACCAGGTGCTCCCGTCATAGGTGTAGGCAGTTCCTTCGCCAAGGCTGACAGCGACGCACAGCAAGGGGGTCGCACACGAAACACGCGTGGCCCCGTTCAGCATGACGGGAGGCGACGTAATCGTATTTGACGCGGACCAGGTCGACCCATCAAATGTCGTGTAGTCCCCGCCGTAGCCGGTCGCCATACAGAAGGTCTCCGACGTACACGACAAGGACGTAAGACCCTCCGAAGCGATTGCACCGGAAGGATCGGACCAATTATTTCCATCGAACGTCATCGCATCCGCCCCGTCACTGGGTTCGACCGACCAGTCGCCGACCGCCATGCAGAACGTCGACGAGACACAGGAGACGGCGTTCACAGCAAAGCCGTCGTTGATGCCAGGTGGCCCCGACCAGGCCAGGCCGACGTCGGTCCCGTCAGCGGCGGCTGTCGTCGTCGGCAGGGACGTTGCCGTCGAATAGGCACAGGCGACGACAATGGCCAGAACTCCAAAGAAATATCCCCAGCGCCGCATAAGGCCCCCACCCGGCCACAACCGTGGCTAAGAGGGCAAGGTTACAGTCACCCGACGAGTCGCGGTGCCCTTCCTTCCCAAACAAGCCCCACACTCCACACATGGCTCATTGGGCACACGCGATGGTCGGGGGCATCCCCCCGTTCTTGCCCGTAAAGGGTGCCGCTGGTAGATCGGGGGACACCCCGCATCGGCACTTACCGAATGGTCCCTGGGTTGCCGGGCCATGGGCGCTGCGGCTGTGATCTCAGTAACTCAGAGCGAGTCGTGCGAGTTGGGCAGCGACGACGTCTGCCACGTGACGCCCACACACATCTCGTCGGATGATCCGTCGCCGAATGTGACGAAATGCGGAGGCGCCTTGCGCAGGATCGGCAACTCTTGTGCCAGCTTGGGGTTGTACGTGCAGTTGATCTGTATTTGCTCGCCGCGACTCACCGGGATGGGCGACACGTTGTACGCCTTTTGGTAGTCGAAGTTGTAGTTCGGGACGTTCAGGATGGTCTTGGCTTGCGGCGTCCCCGGATTGAGCACCATATTGAACTTGACCCCCAGCAGGTGCATATGCGGTTGGATCCTGTCGATGTAGCCGTTCGATGAGACCCGCCACGTGCACGTGGCCGTGTCACCGACGGGCGGGGCGTCCGGATTTTCACCGCATGCCTGGTCGATGAGCTTGGCCATCTCAACGCCGCCGGCGCCGAAGCGTTGGTGCAGGTAGTTGAGGGACGCCTGATAGTTGCACAGCGGCCCGGTCACGCCGGCCGGGCATGGGATGTTCGGCGGAGCGATCAGGTATTGGGATTGCATCGGCAACAACGGCGTAGACATCGGCACGGTGTGGAGCACGAGCCTGTTCGTGACCGGCTTGTCGCCCACCAGCAGGTTGTAGTGCACCTGCTCAATCACCAGGCTCCCCTTGGGTAGCGAGATCCCCGTGCCCTTGGGGAGCACGTCTTCGCCGTGCCCCGGCGCCCACACGCTCAGGAATGGGGTGCTCAAGAAAGCGGCGAGCGACGCACCGGGAAGCGCTGGCGCGCCGAAGCACGTCCATCCCTTGCCGCCGGTCGCCGCGTTGGCGGCGATGGCCTGGGCTGCCATGGACGAGGGCACCAGGGCGAGCACGGCGTGGTGGACCTCAGGACTGCCCGGTTTGAACTGGCTCGAGATCACGTACGAGTTCCGGAGGATGTGCGGGTTGACCAAGCTGCAGTGGTAGTCGTCGGTCGCCCCCACGGCCGCCCGGGGCCTATACCTCGGTGACGCCACCGACACGGTGGCCACATGATGCAACGACGGGCTCGTCTTGGTCGACCCCGAACTGGCCGCCAGCGCCACCGCGCCGGGCGCGCCCGCCACTAGCACGACGCTGATGGCCACGATCACGACCCGCAGGCGCATGGTGCCGGCGAGGCGACGCCTCTTCCGCAGGACACGCACTCGTGAGGCCCGCTCGCCCGTTTGATCGGCGGAGTCGGCGTCCGCATGCTCGATGAGATCAGTCATTGTCTCCCGCCCCCGTCCTGGCACCAACTCGGCCTGTTAGGGGACGCCGCCCCGACTTGAGTCTGCCTGGGTGCGAATGCTAACCGACCCTCGGCCCGACCTCTTGTAGCGGTGAGATTCGGCACTGGGGGCCTCTCCTGCCGCACCGCCGGTTCCAGAGGTTCGAGGAAGAGGCCCGATTGACACTGGTCATAGACCGTCGGCAGGCCGAGTTGAATGTCGCCTGGGTATTAAGGAGCAGCGTCGTTTGCTGTCGTGGATCCCGTTCTGTTGCTCCTGGACCAGCGACGGTTCGAGCTTCGCTGGGTTAGCCTGCTGGGGAACAACGCGATCGAGAGAGACGATTGGCGGCGTTCCACGCCGATTGGGCCAAGCGCAGCAACGGGGGAGAAATGACCGATCTGGACGAACGGTCCGAACACGAGCCAGCCAACCAGGGTTCCACTACCGCTGGTGGCCGCGTTCGCCGGCAGCTCTCCCGGCGAAATGTCACGGCCGGGGTCTTCGCTCTCGTCCTCACGGGGGCGGTGCTCACTGCCGTCGTAACCACCACCTCAGCATCTCCTCGGCGTGCGACCCAGCACGTGAGCACGGTCATGCTGGTGTCTCCGTCCTACACGCCAAAAGCGGCCGTGGGGACGACCGACGACTACCACTGCACCTTGCTCAACCCTCACGTCACCCGGGACTCCTACATCATCACCAGCCAGTTCATCCCTGGCAGTCCCGAAGACCACCACGCCATCCTGGCCTTGGTCCCACCATCCCTCGCGCCTACCGCTCTCAAAGACAACGCCAACACCGGGAACCGTGGGTGGACGTGCTTCGGGGCACCGGGACTGCCCGGGGCGTCCCTCTTAGACTTCTTGCATCTTGACTGGCTGAGTGTCTGGGCCCCGGGCCACGGTGCCGACGATCTGCCGAAGGGGACAGGGATCGAGCTTCCCGCCGGGAGTCTTGTGATCATGCAGGTCCACTACAACCTGCTCGTAGGTGACAAGCCGGTTCAGAACTCGCTCACGCTCGACACCGTGCCGACTTCGACGCCGCTCTTGCCGCTCGGAGGCCAAATAGCGCTCGCTCCCCCCGACATCCCTTGCCCAACCGGGGTGACCGGACCGCTTTGCAACAGGACAGCATCCCTCGCCGACCTGGGACGGCGCTTCGGTGCGAGCGCCGTCGAGACGGTGAACCTTCTCGAGCAGTTCTGCGGGCGCAATCCTTCGAACCCGCCGGTGGGTGACACGACGTCGTGTATCTGGCCCATCGGCAGGGGCGGTTACATCGTTCGCGTTCAAGCCCACATGCATCTGCTCGGCCGCAGCTTCTCGATGGTCCTCAACCCAGGGACACCGCAAGCCCGGACGGTCCTCAGCGTCCCCAACTACAACTTCGATTACCAAAAGGCCTACAACTTGAAAACTCCCATCCCCGTGCATGCAGGGGACAAGCTCCAGATCACCTGCACCTACGATCCGACCCTTGCTCAAGAGTTGCCAATTTTGCGCAAGGTCCCTCCCCACTTCGTGACCTGGGGTGACGGGTCATCAGACGAGATGTGCCTTGGAGGAGCCTGGACCACGACCTCGATCCCCAACGTCCACGACGCCCTCTGACCCAACCGCCACACGCCAATCGGCGTTCGAATTGCCGACCTCGGAATGTTTGAGGACGAATCCGGCAACCTGGCATTGAGCCCGGTCACAACGTTGTCCCAGGCCGAGGCCGGTGAATGACCCCCGTGCGTGACGCGCTGGCGGCACAACTGGACGCCCACGGGTTCGTACGGATCGCCGGACCTCACCGGACCGCTCACGAGGCGGAGGAAGTGGCGCGGGCAGTGGTCGAAGAGTGCTGGCTCGAGCACGATCGGCGCCCGCTGTCGGTCATCGGTGAATTCGTCACTCCCCCCCTCGAGGGCGGGGAGACGCGTGATTTCCAGACGCTTCATTTCGACTTCGGCCTGCCGCTCGATCCGAAGATCGAGCAGGATGTGGCGCGCTACACGGCGCTCCATGTCCCGACTCACGTCGCCGAAGCCCAAGCGGTCACCAGATTGGTGCCTCTTGTCGCGCTCCTGGGTCAGCGCTCTTGGCCACCGCCCGAGGAGCTCGTCGAGCGGCTGACTGCCTATGGCCGGACCCACGGCGCCTGGGACGATGACCGGGGGTATGTCGAGGGAAGCCTCGCTCGCATCGTCGAGGCTGCCGCAGCCGAATGCCCGCCCCTCCTCCCGAGCGTGAAGGTCGAGCCGGGCTTTCTCTGCGGGATGGAGTTTGACAGCCTCGATGCGGAGCTCAGGTTCTTTCCGCGCTACGGCGTTCCCGTGCACGACATCGAGATCTCCGTGGCTTTGCAGCCAGGAGAGCTGCTCGTCTTCGACAACCTGGCGGTGGCACACGGCCGGCGGGGAACGCGCCAACCGGGAGAGCTCCGCCAACTCGTCTTCGGCCACAGGCTCCAGCCAGCCGACCAGGGGAAGCTACGCGACGGCGTCTTGGCCGCATTCTACTCGGGGCAGCCGATCGGAGCCGTGTCATCGCGTGCGTCGATGCCGTAAGCGGCGACGAAATGCCCGTGGGCGCTGTCGACCGGAATGCAGGACCAGGTTGGCCGCGAACACGAGCCCCGCGCCACGGGAGCCGCACCGCGCCGGGATAGCGGCCGTGAGGACGCGCGTCGAAAGCGCGTATGGATCTGCTGCTCGGACGTAGGACCCCTCGGTGACGAGATCGACGCAGGACGGGTCGACATCCAGATAGCGCAGTGTCCGCTCGCTCTACGAGCTCAGGTTCAGCATCAACCTCACAACCCGTCGTCGTCTGAGGGTCGTGAGGTCACCACTCAGCGCAGTAGCCGTGTCCGAATCGAGATGGTATGCGGGTTCGACACTCTGCCGCTTCAAGGACAGGCGGACAAAGTTGAACCGATACGCAGCACCACCATGCCTGATCAGCGGAAATCGGAAGGAGAAGGCATGGCAGGCCGGCAGATCGCTATCGATCCCCGGAATACCCTCGAGCGTCGGGAAGTACCCGCGACATTTGTCCCGGTCCGAGGCGGCGTGCGCGCCAAGCTCCGCCTCGACCCTCGCTGCGCTCGCGTCCATTCCAGGGAGATCGAGGGCGACAGCGACGGGATGGTGGACAGGAGGAAGGCGGCAGGGAAAAGGGCCGATCGTCACCTTCCGACATCCGGGCGTCTCTCCATCACAGGATTTTATGCAGTGTTGATGAATTCAGCACCGATCGACCACAGGTACACCGTCCATCCTGGCGAATGGGTCTGCGCGGCAGCCTGTCGAGCTTGTCGCCGCCGCCGTCGATCGTGGCCGAAGACGACGATCGTTGGGCAAAGGTTGTCGAAGCACCCGCGTGCGCGTCGAGCAGAGGCTCCTACGCCTCGCCCGGCCAGCGGACTGAGGCCCGGTCTGGGCGGCGGAACCATCTCGACGCAGACGGGGTGACCTCCGTCCTACAGAGGAATCGACGACGTCGCTTCAGCTTTTTGCCCCACCTGCCGATTGGAGACCTTGCGCGCAAGGAAGTGCGTATGAAAACGGTGTGGGGGGGTTCCGCCGCACCAGGCCTACCGGGCCATCTCACGGACGAGAGGAGTAGTCGTGCGACGTAACAAGAGGACGCTTATCGCCGCTATCGGAGTCGGGGCACTCGTGCTCGCTGGCTCGGCGGCATTCACCAACACCATCACCGACGGCACGCCGACCAACGCGCCAGCCGCCTACGGGACGATCCACGCGTCAGGTGCCACAGTGACTTCGGTCACCTACACGCTGGACGGCAACGACCCCTCGCATGTCACGGCGGTCACTTTCGTGACCTCGGGTGACACGCACGGTTCGACGGCCCAGATCGGCTTCAACGGCACGGGCACGATGGATTCGGTCGACTCCGCGGGTTCCTTCACAGCGGGGAGTCCGGGCTTCACGACGTATTCGGCCTGCCCCCTGACCACCCCAGTCCTGGTCTCCACGATCACCACAACCGACATCGTGGTGGCGCCAGGGGCGTAACGACATCCGAATCGGGCGGTGCAGGTCGTACGACGGCCTGCACCGCCCGACTTCGGGAGGGGGCGCATCATGGGGCGACGATTTCGACGCATCGGCGCCGCCCTCATCACGATGGTCGGCCTCACCGTCATCGTGACTCTGGCCACCGGAGAGGTCGCCCTCGTCACCACGCACGGGATCAGCATGGAACCGACGTTCCACACCGGAGATCTCGCCGTCCTCGTGCCCACTCCGCGGTATCACGTCGGGGAGGTCGTGGGTTACCACAGCCCACTCCTGCACATCGTCGTGCTCCACCGCATCGTGGCCGAACACGCCGGACGGTTCACCTTCAAGGGTGACGACAATTCGTTCCTGGACCCGGTCCGACTGCCGGCGGCCGCCATCGAAGGCCGGCTGTGGCTCCACATCTCGGGCGGCGGAGTCGTGCTCGGCTGGTTCCGGTCGCCCCTCGTCCTGGGCTTCTTGGCCTTCCTCGTGGTCGCACTCGGCATCGGTGGCGCGACGCGCCGACGCCGTACCCGGGGCCAGGGCGGCGGCCCAGCCGCCGGGTCGGGGCCACCACGCGGTGCTCCCGGCACGGTGGGCGTGGATGCGTGGCCCATCGCCGTCGCCTTGTCCGTGGTGGCGCTCTTCGGCCTCGTGACCATGATGTCGTGGACGCGGCCGACAACCCACCCGAGCGTGAGCCCGCTTTCCTACAACGAGCACGTCAGCTTCTCCTACACCGGAGCGGCTCCGGCCGGACTCACCTACCCCACGGGGAAGGTGACGACCGGCGATCCGGTGTTTCTCCATCTCGTCGACAAGCTCGACGTCGGCTTCCACTACGCCCTCACGTCGCACGCCCTCGGCGCGAAGCCGGTCATCAAAGGGACCATCGGTGCCACGGCCACCGTCCAGGGACCCGGGGGGTGGACGGCGCCGTTGACGGCGGTAGTGCCGACGGCCTTCTCCGGTTCGGTGGCCACGGTGGACGTCCCCCTCGACCTGACCCAGATTCCGGCCCTGGAGAAGACCTTCGGTTTCGAGACGGGGGTGCCCCTCATCGACCCCGACATCGTGGTCACGCCCGTGGTGCACGTGGGTGGGACCATGGCCGGGGCCCCTGTGCGCGACACCTTCGCGCCGACACTCACATTCTCAGTGGAGGGTCAGTACCTCAACGTGGTCTCGGTCTCATCCGGTGCCGGCGCTGATGCCGCTCACCAGATGACCCTTGATCGCACCGGGTCGGTGGAACACCGGATCCTCGTACCGACACGCATGGCGCTCATGGGACGCTCTGCCAGTGTGGCCGGTGTCAGGAGTTTCGGACTCTGGGGCCTGATCCTGGCCATCCTCGCCGCCTTCGGAACATGGCTCTGGGTGGTGCGGCGACGGCGCATGGACGAAACGTCGCGCATCCACGCCGCCTACAGCCACGACCTGGTGGGTCTCTCGGCCAATCCGGCACCGAAGGCTCCGCTCGTGGTCGATGTGGAGACATTCGACGAGCTGGCCCGTCTGGCCCGGCGCTACGACTGCATGATCCTCGAATATGCACACCTCGACGGGCATGCGTACTACGTCGAATCCGGCACCACCCTCTACCGGTGCGGGGTCAGCAATTCCGAACCGATACCGGCGCCCGTCGACCATGTCGACTGCGCCGACGACGACCGGCCTGCTCTCATCGATCTCGCCCACGTCGACCATGTCGACCGTGACCACGTCGACCGGCCTGCTCTCATCGATCTCGCCCACCTCGACCATGTCGACTGTGCCGAAGTCGATCAGCCTGCTCTCATCGATCTCGCCCACCTCGACCATGTCGGCCGAGACCACGTCGACCAGCCGACCCACGTCGACGAGCTCGCTCGCGTCGACCTCGCCGATGCCGACGGGATCGACCAGGTCGACCAGATCGACCACAGTTTCCCGATCCCGGCTCCCGTCGTCGCGTCCGTTGGCACCGAGGAACCCCTGGTCGGCGCCGTCAGGCGTGGCGCCCGGAAGCTCCGATCAATCGCCTCCCCCCACGACTCCGACACGGCGAGGATCGGCGACGACGTCGACGTTCTCACTCTCCTGGCCAAAGCTGAGTGGGTCTCCGGAGTCGGCGATGCCGGCGCCCACCTGCGCGAGGCGGTCGTCCTGGCCCGCAAGGCGGGGCTCGACCAACCCATGGTGGAGGCGCTCCTCGTCGGCGTGCGCACGTCCTTCGACGCAGGCCAGCAGAGTGACCCCGAGAAGATCGAGTTCCTCGAGTATGCGTTGACACTTCCCGGCGACTCGCCGGGCCGCCGGGCCGGTCTTCTCGGCGCGCTGGCCGTCGAGTCGATCTTCGTCGAGTACTCCGACCCCCGCGGCCCCGTGCTCGACGAGGCCCAGGAGCTGGCGCGCCGGTCCGGAGACCCGCGGGCTCTCGTCGCGGTGGCGGCGGCCGACTTCTGGGCCCGCCCGCGCTCGACGTGGTCAGGACGCCGGTTCGCGCTCGACCGACCGCTGTTCGGCCAGGCCCTGGAGGCGGCCCAGGGGTTGGGCGACCCGGCAGGGCTGGCGACGGCACAGGCGCACGCCGCTTTCTGCGCCTTTATGGCGGGCGATTCAGAGAGCCTCCGGACGCTGACGACCGCTCTGGAACGGACGGCGGCGGGCGGTCAGAACCAGGTCGCTCTGCGCTTCCACCTTCTGCTGAGCCAGGCCTTGGCCACCCTCGAGGGCCGACTGGACGTCGCCGAGGCCCTGTCCGCCGAGGCGTCCGACGTGAGGGAGGCGACGGGGATCGCCCAAAGCGATGCCGTCGGAGCCATCGCCCAACTCGCCCTCCGACGTGAGCAGGATCGCATGGCCGAGCTCATCCCCGCGTCCACTGGCGACGTCACGTCTCGCCCGCCGGCGGGGGCGGCGGCCGCCGTCGAGGCCTTCGCCCTGGTAGAGAGCGGTCATCGCGACGACGCCGCCATCCTCCTGCACCGGGCCGGGCACGCCGCCTTCAACGACATCCCCGACGATGTCGATTGGCCGGTGGCTGTGGCGCTGTGGTCCGAGGTCGCCGCCCGTGTCGGTGATCGTCGTGCCGCCGCCGAGCTCGTCGAAATCCTGCGCCCCCACGATGGGATCCAGATGTGCAGCGGCGGCGCCGGCTGCGGCCCGGCGTCGCGGCTGCTCGCCATCCAGGAGATGCTCCTTGGGCGCCCGGCCGAAGCCGATCGCCATTTCGCCGAGGCCATCGCCTTCAGCCGCGAGTTCTCGAGCCCGGTGTGGACCGCCCGGTGCCAACTCGACTGGGCCCAGACATGGTTGGATCGTGGCGAGACAGTGTTGGCCGCGCAGCTCACCGACGCCGCCGACGACGCCGCCGGAGAACTTGCTCTGCCTGCTCTGGGCCGCCAGTGGACGGCTCTGCGGGATCAGCTCGATCGGGCGTGAACCGACAGGCGGGACCGGTCTCGTCCGTCTATCGTCCCCGCCCACCCCGGCGGTGGCCCCGGCCGAAAGCGAAGCCGGCAAACCAGAACACGAAGAAAACGGCGGCGATGATCCACAGCAGATGGATCACGAAACCGAAGCCGACGAAGATCAGGGCCAACAACAGGAAGATGGCGACAAGGCACCCCATGAAGCCATCGTAATAGCGTCGTTCCCATGCCTTTCGCCCATGGCCGGTTGCTGGACCCCGGCGCCGCACCCGCCACCGGGGAGCACGTCGTACGGCTGGCCGACCTCGGTCCTGTGGCGGTCGACCAGATCCTGAGTGGCCGCCTCGACGAACCCGCCGACTACCGCCAAGACGCCGACGAATGGGTGCTCGTCCTGCAGGGACGGGCCACGCTGGATGTCGGTGACGAGCGGCTACAGCTCGGAGCCGGGGACTGGGTCATGCTCCCGGCCGGCACTGCACACCGCCTCGTCGAGACGCATCCGGGCACGAGTTGGCTCACCGTCACCTCCCCCACTGACGCAGGAGCGTGACGGGACCCACGGCTCGCTGGAGGGGGGCGGCTAGTTGGTGACCGCCTGCTCGTCGGCCTGGCGCAGGCGCCTGGCCATCTGCTGAAGCAGCTTGTGAGCCACGCCGGGCCACGAGTCGAGCACGGCCGAGAACTCCCGCCGCCTCAACCGGAGAAGGGTCATCGCTGTCCGGGCCGTGACCGACGCGTTGCGAGGGGCCTCGTCGAGCAGGGAGAGCTCCCCGAAATACTGCCCGGCGCCCACAGTCGCCACCGGACGCCCCCCGCGTGAGACGTCGGCCTCGCCGGTCACGATGAGGTAGAAGCCCTCGCCGGCGGTACCCTCCTCCACCACGACGGCGTCGGCCTCGACGACGATCTCGTCACAGGCCCGGGCGATCTGCGCCAGCTCCTTGTCCGTGCAGGCGGAGAACATCTGCACGCCTCTCAGCTGGTCTGCCTTCGTGTTGCGAGCCATGGTCCGGTCCTTCTCGGTCGGTGTGGTCGTGCGGCCGGCGATCGATCAGCTCGTCCCGGCCCGCCGGCGGCCGATGATGGTGGAGACGAGGACGGCGACGAACAAGGCGCCGCCGTCGAACACGCTGTTGATCCAGTCGGCCACGCCGGCCAGGGAGAGGCCGGTCACGGTGAAGGCCAGGAAGTAGATGGCGATCATGGTCCCCAACACGTTGAACCGGCCCGGTTTGATGGCCGTCGCCCCCAGATAGGCGGCGGCCAGGGCCTGCAGGGTGTCGATGATCTGCCCGGCCTGCGGATTCCCCCCACCGCTGTTCACCACCAGGAGCACGCCGGCGATCCCCGCCAAGGTCCCCGACAGGACGAAGGCGAGAAGGACGTACCGCTCCACTCGCAGTCCGACCAGACGCGCCGCGTCGCGATTGGAGCCGATGCTGTAGAGATAGCGGCCGTACGGGGTGTGCTCGAGCATGTAGTACACGATGATGGCGGCGACGGCGAGGATGTAGACGGTCACGGGGAGCCCGAACCACGTGTCGGCTGCGATGTTCGTCAGCCACGGTGAGATGTTGTTGCTGATCGACTGGCCGTTCGTGTACCACTCGACGATTCCGAGAAGCACCGACGAGACCCCCAGGGTGACGATGAGGGAGTTCACCCCGATCCGCGCCACCGTATTCCCGTTGGACAGTCCGATGAAGGCGCCGATCCCGATGGGCAGGAGGATGGCGAATATCAACGGCATGCCGAGCCGGGCCATGAAGCCGGCACACAGGACCTGCGTGAGCCCGGCGCTGTTGCCGACCGAGAAATCGAATTCGCCACAGACGAGAGGGATCATGATGGCCAAGGCCAGGATCCCCGAATAGGCCTCGCCGCCCAGGACGTTCTTGATGTTGGTGGCGTGAGGGAACGTGCTCGAGGTCTTCGACCATACGCTGAAAAAGATGAGGGTGGCGACGAACAGGACCACCAGCGCATACCGCTCGGTGAACGCCAGTGCCAACTCGCGACCCCGGCTGCGCCCCGGCGGTCCCGATGACGACGAGTCGGGGACGGCGCTGCGACCTCCGGTCCCGGCCTCTTCGGCGGCGGCGTCGGACACGGTGGTCATGACGCCACCTCCTGGGTGCTGAAGGCCAGTTCGGTCAGACGGACGGGCTCGATGTCGGCGCCGCGCAATTCCGCCGTCACCCGCCCGCCGCTCAGGACGACGGCGCGGTCCGCCACTCTCGACAGCTCCTCGAAGTCGCTCGTGACGAGGAGGACGGAACACCCGTCCCCGACGGCCTTGCTGATCAACGAATAGATCTCCGCCCGGGCGTTGACGTCCACACCCTGGGTGGGTTCGTCGAGAAGCAGGATGCGTGGTTTGCGGCTCAGCCAGCGGGCCAGCACCACCTTCTGCTGGTTCCCCCCCGACAGGGTCCCCATGATCTGCTTCTCCGACGAGGCCCGGATGAAATACCGGCCGATGATGTCGCGGGCGTCGTGGTCGATGGCCCGGTTCCGCAGCCGCAGAGCCCGCCAGTAGCGGTGGATGGACGAGGCCACCACGTTGTCGGCCAGGCTCTGGTTGAGAAAGGCGGCTTCGCCGCCCCGGTCCTCGGGGACATAGGCGATCCCGGCCGCCATGGCGTCACCGATGTCACGGAACTTCACCGGCTTCCCGTCCACCAGCAGTGTTCCCGACTTGATCGGATAGGCACCGAAGATCATCTTCAGCAGTTCGGAGCGGCCTGATCCGAGGAGACCGGCGATGCCGAGCACCTCGCCCCTGCGCAGCTGGAAGTCGACACCGCGCAGGGGTCCGCCGGTCAGACCTCTGGCCTCGAGGGCGACCTCGTCGCTCTCGACCGGCGGCATCACCGGGTACATGCGGTCGAGTGTCCGACCGACGATGAGCTCGATGAGCCGTCCCTCCGTGATCTCGTCACCGATCAGGGTGCCGGCGACACGCCCGTCACGCAGGACCGTCGCCTGAGCGGCCGTGTCGATCACCTCGTCGAGCCGGTGGCTCACGAACAGGATCGTCTGTCCTGCCGCCGCGAACCGGTTCAACGCCCCCATCAGGCGCACCACCTCGGCGCGCGGCAGCGACGCCGTCGGCTCGTCCAGAACGAGGACCCCGGTGTGCTGTCCCTCCTGGTCCTGCAAGGCCCGGGCGATGGCCACCATGGCGCGCTCGGCTGGGCGCAGGGAACTCACCAGCGCCTCGGGACGGACGTTGATCTCGAACCGATCGAGCAGGGCCTGGGTCTGGCGGCGCAGCGCCCGCCACCGGATCGACCCGGCCGCAGTGGTCGTGAAGCCATGTCCGATCACCATGTTCTCGGCCACCGACAGGGCGGGGAACACGGCCGGGTTCTGATGGACGAAGTGCAGCCCGAGGGCCCGGGCGTGGGCGGGGCTCGTGTGGTCGGCGGCCAGCGTCGTACCGCCCACCGTGATCGTGCCCCCGGGGTCGCCGTGGTAGACGCCGGCCAGGATCTTGATCAGTGTCGACTTACCCGACCCGTTCCCCCCGACCAGGGCATGGATCTCACCGTGCTGGATGGCGAAGGAGACGTCGATGAGAGCCCGGGTCCCGGGAAAGGTCTTGGAGAGATGGTCGACCCGCAGGGCCGCCCCGGAGGGCGACCCCGCGGTCGGTGACTCGTCGTGAGCCGGTGCCGTGGGTGGAGAGGTCTGCGGTTCACCCGGCTGGCCGGGGCCGGACATCAGCTCCTGCCCCACGCCTTCATGTACTCGGCCTTGTAATTGATCGGCGGCTCGTAGTCGGCCGTGGGGTCGGCGGGCAGGTTGTGCGTGGCGTCGACGAGCGTCCAGCCGATCCCGCTGTCCACGGGCTTCGTGTGATTGAAGATGCTGTTCAGGGTGTCGACGGCGGCCCACCCAGTCCAGTTGGACGAGATGGCGTTGGTGGCCACGATCTTCCCGCTCCTGATGTCGTCGAGCTCATCGTGGAACCCCTCGCCACCCATGACACTGATGTGGTTGGGGTTGGACCCGAGGGCGGGCACGATGCCGAGCGTCGTCGCGTAGGTGAAGGGGCTCTTGATCCAGGTGGCCTGCGGGTAGCGCAGCAGCTCGGCCTGGATCTTCTTGACGACGTTCCCGTCGACGAGGTCCTCCTGGGTGATGTCCAGTGTGGCGATGACCTTGGATCCGTGCGAGGCGGCGATCGTGTCGTCGAAACCCAACGCCGTGTAATAGAGCACGGTGAACTCCGGGTCCTGGACCACGATGATCTTCGCCTTGTTGTCCGACTTGGCGATGACGTAGTTGGCCTGGTCGGAACCGTAGGACTCGGTGAAGGTGTCGAGGTCCGAGTTCTTGGCCCCGTAGTTGGTGATGCCGTTGAACAGGCCTTTCTTTTCGTTCCCGGCATTGGGGTCGTTGCAGTCGAAGGCGTACATGGCGGTGACGGCGATGCCTGCCGCCTTGGCCTGCTCGAGGGGACCCTGCACCTTGTCGCAGTCAATGGCATCGAGAATGATGCCGTTGACGTGGGCGGCGATGGCCTGGCGCACGAGACCGGCGTAGTTGGAGGGGTTGAGCATGGCGTCATAGATGGTCGACTTCCAACCGATGGCCGTGGCCGCCTGCTGGGCGCCCAACACGGGCACCGAGTTACTGTCCGCTCCCTGACCGGCGGAGATGATGGCGATCGTCTTGTTCTTGGCCGCCGGACGAGACGTCGGGTTGACGTTGGTGCTCGTGCCCTTGTAGCCGGCGGTGGTGGCGGCGATGGCGGCGCTCAGGGCGGCGGCCGAGCTGCCCCCCGTGGTCGTCTGGGTGGCGGTGGTCGACGGGGCCGCCTTAGGGCTCGAGCTGCACGCCGTCAGGAGCAGGCCCGACAGCATCAGGACAGCCCCGATGCGGATCAATGCGCCCTTGTGGGTCATGTGAACTCCCTCCCCTTTTCCCTGGTTGCCGGACCCGCCGGCGAGACGACGACACCCTAGTTGGGGATCGTGGCCGGGGCTCTGTCAGCGCACTGTAGAACCGGTTCCATGGTGGTGACCATGACCGTCGCCCCGCTCCCGACGCCACCGGGCCGCCGGGCCGCCGGGGGGTCGGCCTACAGTGCGGCCCATGGGGGACGGGACACAGATCCGCACAGTCGACCGGATGACGGTGTCCGTCCATCCCGATGTCGATGCCCTCGCCCGGGCCGCCGCCGATGCCGCCGCCGACGTGCTGCGTGGCGCCGTTGCATCACGGGGGGTGGCCCACGCCATGTTCGCCACCGGCAACTCGCAGCTGGCCTTCGTCGACGCCCTGGTGCACGCCACCCCCGACGTTCCGTGGTCCGACGTCGTCGTCTTCCACATGGACGAGTACGTGGGAGCCGGTCCGGACCATCCGGCCGGCTTCCAACGTTGGATCCGGGAGCGCATCGTCGACCAGGTACGGCCCCGTCGCGCCCATTACCTCGACGGTCTGGCCGACCCCCGAGCCGAGTGCGACCGGTATGCCGAGCTGCTGCGGAGCCATCCCCTGGACCTCTGTTGTCTGGGCATCGGGGAGAACGGCCATCTGGCCTTCAACGACCCCCCCGTCGCCGACTTCGACGATCCCCTGGCGGTCAAGGTGGTCGAGCTCGACGCCGACTGCCGTCGACAACAGGTCAACGAAGGCCACTTCGCCGCCCTGGGCGACGTCCCGACCGAGGCGGTCACCGTCACCATCCCAGCCCTCCTCGGCGCGGCCACCGTTCTGGCCATCGTCCCCGAGGCGCGTAAGGCGGAGCCCGTCCGCCTCGCCCTCACCGGTCCGGTGTCACCGGCGTGCCCCGCTTCCGTCCTGCGGACCCGGCCCCATGTCGCCCTTCATCTCGATCCCGGGTCGGCCGCCGGTCTCGAGTGGGACTGACGATCCGGACTGCGCTCGTCCTGGGGGTGCTCATCATGGGCACGGCGGGGTGCGCGTCGGCCCCCACGGCCTCGGTGGCGCCGAAGATCGTCGTCGCCGCCGGCGCCGACCATGCCTGCGTGGTCCCGGGCTCGGGCCGACCGGCCGTGGCCTGGTCCCGACTGGCGAATCCCATCCTGAGTGAAGCGGACGCCGGGGTGAAGGACCAGGCTCTCGTCTGGGCGGGTGGCCGCTGGCACTTGCTCTTCAGCGACGTGACCGCCGACCCCCACCTCCCGGGCGGCGTGCGCTGGGACATCGGCACCGCGACCAGCGCCGACCTCCGCCACTGGTCGACCCCGTCGCTGTGGCCGGCGCAGGGCGGTGTGATCGGCGTGGTCTCACCGGACATCGTCCGCAGCCCGACGGGGACCTTCGTCGTCACGTACGACTCGGGCCCGGGCGAAGAGGGAGGAGGACAGGCGAAGCTCTACTACCGGACGTCGACGAACCTCGAGACATGGTCGTCTCCCCACCCGCTGGCCCGCAGCCTCGACCCCGCGGCGACGGACCGGATGATCGATCCCGCCCTGGCCTGGACGGGCCACGGCCTCATCCTGGGATACAAGGAAGGACTGCCCACCACCACCGGGGCCCAGCATTTCGCCGTCGCCTGGTCGCGCAGCGGGTCACTGGACGGGCCGTGGGTCTCCGTCGGCCGCCCCGACATCTCCCTCTACGGCGACACGGTGGAGAACCTCGAATTCCTCACCGTCGACGGTCACTGGCGCCTGGTGGCGACGTCCAACACGTTCGACCAGCCGTGGATGTTCAGACTGGTCGGCAACCCGTCGGTCCCCGCCTCGTGGCTCCACTGGACGGCCGGCACCGAGCTCCGGATCCCGTCGCAGACGTGGGACTCGGGACCCGGCATCTCCAGCGTGGGCTACGAGCACGCCAACTCGGTCTTCCTCTGCGACGCCCACGCCGTCGACGGCTACTACTACGCCACGTACGCCGGCAGCGACGAGCTCACCGCCTTCGACGGCTGGGGGCACGCCAAGATCGGAATCGCCCGCAGCACCGATCTCGTCCACTGGCAGGTCCCCGGCTGAGGAGTCCGGGCCGGAGGACGGACGGCGGCGGCGCTACGAGCCGGGCTCCGCGGCACCGCCCAACCAGCGCGCCAGGAAGGGGTAAGCCCCCACCCCGTACCACTGGTGGCCTCCGTCGGACACCTCGTGGACGATCCTGTCGCCCTCGACACCCAGGGACCGGTAGACGGCGCGGAGCCTCTCGCACCCGGCGGCGGCCACCGTTGCCGGGAACAGGTCGTCGTCCGTGCCGCTCTCGACCAGCATGGGTCGCGGCGCCACCAGGGCCCCGAGGTCCACGTGCTCGAGCTGACCGAGCATCCCCGGCAGCACCTGCGAGCCACACATGTTCCAGGGCATCTTGTGGGACTCGGCCCATGACGAGAAGTACCCGCTGACGACGCAGGCGGCCACCCGCTCGTCCCAGGCGGCCAGGAACAGGGTGACGGTGCCGCCGTAGGAGAGTCCGACCATGCCGATCCGTTCGCCATCGACGAGGGGATGGTCCTCGAGGACGTCGAGGCACCGGGCCAGGTCCCACAGGTTCTGGGCCAGAGGGCTCTCCCCGGCCATCACGGCATGGACGAGGTTCGTGTCGCAGGCGTAGTGGTCGTCGGGGTTCCAGTCCTCGCGCTCGCCGAAGCACCGCATGTCGGGAGCGAGGACCACGTAGCCGCGGCGGACCAGTTGGACGGCGTAGTCGCCGTTGGGCGCCGGCGTCTCGGCCAGACCGCATACGAGATCCTTCCCGGGACCGTGGCCGTGGGCGGCCAGGACGGCCGGCCCCGGCGCCACCCGACCGTCGGGGACGAGGAGATAGGCCGGAACCGACATCGTCTCCTCGGTGTCGAAGACGACCTTGTCGCGTCGGTACCCGTCGCAGGCGACGCTCTCGAGCGTCTCGAGGGCCAGGGGGACGCGGCGGGGCGTCGGACCCAGCAACTCTCCCAGGCGGGCCCGGCACCGCACCCGCCATTCGTCCAGGACACGACCGCCTTCGGTCGGTAGCGGGTCGACGAGTGCCTGCTCCGAGAGGCGGACCATCCACGAGAACCACGGCGAGAAGTTACGGGGCCGGACCTGGGTGTCCGCCGGCGCCACCTCCTCAACCCGTGACAAGCGGCCTCCAGCTCTGGATGACGTGCCAACACGTGCCCTGGGTGATCTTCTGGGACGTGAGGACGCACAACTTCGACGGTGGGACGTTGTTGTGGATCTCGACCACCTGGTAGTCGTTGGGCCCGGCGTACTTCCCCGGCCCGTAGCTCATGTCCGGTGAGTACGTCCCCTGATAGGACGAGATGCTCGCCATCGCCTTCACGAAGCTACGCCGTGTCAGGTCGCGTCCGGCCTTCTTGGCCGCCAGGGCGAACAGCTCGACGCCTTGGCACCACCCGGCGACAGGTCCCTGTTCCTCGATGTAGGGCGTCGCCTTCTCTCCGTGGATGAGGGTCTCACCCGGGGGGGGCTTGGGGTAGGCGGCGTGCCACACCTTGTAGCACTTCTCCACGCCGGGGTCGTAGCCGCCCAGGCTCTCGGCGATGGGGGCGTCGGTGCCGCCCAGGGTCTCCACCGTCACGCCTTCCTGGCCGTTGAGCTCCTTCTCGTACGGTTGCGGGATCAACCCGAGCGACGACTCGATGGAGCCCTCGTAGTCCGACAGCAGCAGCTTCGGGTAGTACTGCTCCTGGGACTGTGCCTGCAGGAACGGGAACATGGCGTTGAACGGCATCAGGGGGACGACCGAGTTGATGCCGGCCGCCTGGAGGCGCTGCACGATCAGGGGCGCCGCCGCACTGGTGGCCGCCGTGTCCGAGGCGCCCGCCGGGATGGTCTCGATCATCGGCTTCGGGAGCCCGTCGCGTTTGAGGTCGGGGAGCAGGTAGTCCTTCAAGGCCATCTGGTCACTGGCCCGGTCTCCGGCCACGATGGCCACCTTCCGGGAGCCACCCAGCAATTTCGCCCCTTTGGCCCACGACACGAGTGTGCTCAGGATCGACGCCTGATCGGGTCCCGTCCACCACAGGTAGGGGGCGCCTTCCTTCGTCCAGTTGGTGGTGGTCGTCCACTGCCCGATGAAGGGCGTGTGACCCTCCTGGGTGATGCACAGCTCGTTGTCGCCCGTCCACGACCCCAACCCGTCGACCACGGCGAAGACGGGCGGGTTCCCTTGCGTCCACTGCAGGCAGTCGGCCCGCATCTCGGCCTCGTTGGTGGGGTCGAAGGTGACGATGATGGGATTGATCTTGCGACCGTTGATGCCGCCGTTGGCGTTGGCTGCGTTCACGAACGTATGGATGGCCTTCTTCTGCTCGCCGAACTCGACGTCCCCGGCGAAACCGAAGTTCGAGGCCAGGCTGGTCAGGTTGGAGATGGGGAAAACGACGTTGATGGTGGTCTTCGTGACACCACGACTGCTCGTGCTGGCCTTGTTCAGAGCGGCGATGCCGGCCGCCTTGGCCGACGACGACGTCGAGGCCGAGCTCGACGACGCTCCCGACGTCACGGCCACGACCAACGCCGCCACGATGACGACGGCCATGAGCACACCGGCACGGCGGCCCCCACCCACCCGGCCGCCCGGACGTCGCCACGACCTACCCCACCCGTCCGACCTCGCCATCGCCCCTACCTCCTCGTCGCCGGGCGTCCGCAATCGTCTGGGCGCCACCGGTGCCTCGCCGGTCGCACACGATAGGCGGCTCTCACCCGGTCCACCGGGCAGGTTGTGGCCGGCGGTCGGGTGGGGCACCATGGACGACGTGGTCATCGCGACGGAGCTCGACATCAGACCGATCTCCCCCGTCATCGGGGCCGAGGTCCACGGCCTCGATCTGTCCCGCCCGCTCGGGGACGCGGTGGTGGCCCAGGTGAAGGCGGCCCTGGCCCATCACCTCGTCCTGTTCTTCCTCGATCAGGACCTGAGCCCCGAGGTGCAGACGGACTTCGCCCGGCAATTCGGCGAGGTCACCCCCGCCCATCCGGTCATCGATTCCTTGAAGGGCCATCCCGAAGTCCTCCCCATCGACGGACGCGAGGACCGCGCCTCGTGGTGGCACACCGACATCACCTTCCTGGCCACACCGCCGCTCGGGTCCATCCTCCACATGCGCGAGGCCCCGGCCGTGGGGGGGGACACGATGTGGGTGAGCCTCCAGGCCGCCTACGACGCGCTCTCGGAACCCATCCGCCGGTTCTGCGACGGGCTCATCGCCTGGCACCACGACCCGTGGTTCGCCGCCGACGTCGAGGCCAACGGCGGCTACGAATGGGACGGCAAACGCCACGACAAGCTCCTGCCGACGTCACACCCGGTCGTCCGCACCCACCCCGAGACGGGCCGCAACGGGCTCTTCGTCAACTCGCAGTTCACGCGCTTCATCGAAGGCTTCTCCCCCCTCGAGTCCACCGCCTTCCTCGATCTGCTCTACCGCCACTGCCAGCGCCCCGAGTTCAGCTGCCGCTTCCGGTGGCAGGTGGGTGCCGTCGCTTTCTGGGACAACCGGGCCACGTTGCACTACGCCCTCGACGACTACGGCGACGCGCTGCGCGTCGCTCACCGCGTCACCCTGCGGGGTCCCCGTCCCTACGGACCGGCCCGCCCCCCCGACCCCGCGGGCTGACGGTGGCGGGCCACGGAGCCCGTGTCACGTGACGAAACGCTCCCGGTAGGCGTCGTCAGGTTCGTAGGCCACCCCTTGCGCCGACGAGGGTGTCGATGTCGGCGTCGCGATAGCCCGCCTCGCGCAGCAGCTCCCGCGTGTGCTGCCCCACCAGGGGCGGGGGCCCGGCGATGCGTCCCGATGTCGGTGAGATCTGAATCAGCTGGCCGAATTGACGCAGCCGCCCGAGGACCCCGTGCTCGTAGTCGGCCACGTACCCGAGAGCGACGTTGACGGCGTCGCCCAGGATCTGGCGCCCGTCCTCGGTGTCCAGCGGCACCTGATGCGGGACACCGGCGGCGGCGAGGACCTCGGCCCAGTGCGTGGCCGTAGCCGTGGCGAACACACCGTGCAACCGCTCCTCCAGCTCCCGGCGGTTCTCCCGCCGGGCCGCGGCGGTGGCGAAACGGGCGTCGCCGGCCACGTCGTCGAGACCCGGCGCCCGGCACAGTCCCTGCCACTGGTCCTCGGTCACCGCCGCCAGGCAGATCCAGCCGTCGCCGGCCGTGGGGTAGAGCCGGTACAGCGCGTCGATACCGTGCAGTCCCCGGTCCATCTGCGGCCGGTCCCACACGGCACCGTCGGGCCCAGTCCACACGTCGGAGGTGAAGACCATCCCCCCGTCGTGCAGCGACGTCCACAACTCCTGACCCTCGCCGGTCCGGGTCCGATGGACGAGGGCCAGCAGGACGCCCACGACCGAGAGCATGGCGTTGGCCGTGTCGCACATCCCGAAGCGCAGGTACAGCGGGTCGTTCCCGTGACGCACGGCTCCGGCCTCGTACTCCAGACCGGACGACGCCTGGTAGAGCGGATCGAGGCCGCCGAAGCGGCCCAGCGGGTCCTCCAGGCCGTAGGCGTACGTGTTGCAGTAGATGATGTCCGGCCGCAGTTCCCGGCACGCGGCGTAGTCGATGCCCAGGCGTGAGGCCACGCCCCGCGTCATGTTGTGGTGGACGACGTCGGCCCCGGCGATCAGCCGCGTGGCCGCTTCCAGACCCGACGGGTGCTTCAGGTCGAGGGCCAACGACCGCTTCCCGCGTTGACAGCCGATGAAGGGCTTGGCCGAGAAGCGCATCGAGTCACCGGTCACGGGCTCGATCTTCACGACGTCGGCGCCCAGGTCGGCCAGGATCATGGGGCCGAAGGGCCCGGCCAGGTACTGGCCGAGATCGATCACGCGCACGCCGCCGAGCGCCAGCGCCGGCGCCGTGCGCGGCGCTGTGATGCCGGCGCCGTGCGATGCGGCGGCGCCGGCGGGGGCCGGGAGGGAACCGAGGACCTCGGCGGTGTGCTGGCCCACGGCGTGGTTGCGGTCCCTTCACCGCACCGGGGGTGCCGAGCAGGTGGATGGGGACCCCCATCTGCCGGGTCCGGCCCCGGTCGGGATCGTCCACCGTGACCACCGTCTCGTTGGCCACGGTCTGGACGTGACCGAGCACGTCCTGCGCCGGCACCACCGCCTCCGCCGCGTGGTTGTGGCGGCGCAGCGCCTCCACCAGCTCGTCGCGGTCCCACTCCCGCATCCGTTGCCGGCGCCGGACGTCGAGCTCGGCGCGCTCGTCCGGCGACAGGCCCATCAGGGTGAGGATGTCGGGGGCGTCGTCGAGGCCGACGACCTCGTCGAGGGTCTTGAGCGGCGGCAGCCCCGACATCACCGAGATGTGGATCCAGCCGCCGGCGGCGCATTCGAAGAGCATCGTCTGGTGGATCCCGGGCGGATACGTCTTGGCCATGAGCTCGTGGTATCCGGGCCCGGGGTTCTCGACGTCCTGGTACAGCTGCGTCGTGAAGAGCAGTGCCCCGGCCAGCAACGACGTCTGCACGTGCTGACCGAGTCCGGTCCGTTGGCGGGCCGACAGCGCGGCCAGGGCACCGGTGGCGACCAGGAACACCGCCCCCATGGAGGGCACGGGCATGTGCAGGAAGATCGGCCCCGGGCGCCAACCGGGCTGGGCCCACATCTGGCCGCTCGAGGCCTGCACGAGGGCGTCGTAGGCCGGGGTGTCGGCCAGCGGATGCCCCGGCGGGTAGGCGGGGCACGACACCAGGACGATCGTGTCGTTGGCGGCGCGCAGGTCCTCGTAGCCGAGACCAAGGCGCCCGGCCACCTCGGGGCGGAAGCTCTCGACCACGACGTCGGCACTGGCCACGAGATCACGGAACTGCGTCCGCCCCTCGTCAGTTCTGAGGTCGACCACCACCGAGCGCCGGCTGCGGTTCCACACCCGGTAGCCCTCGTAGGACCGGAACGGATCGCCCCCCGGCGGTTCCACCTTGATCACGTCGGCGCCGTGCTCGGCCAGAAGGAGCACGCCGAGCGGCCCGGCGATGCCCTGGGACAGGTCGAGGATGCGGATCCCGTCGAGGGCCCCCGCCGTCACCCGTCTTCCTCCGGCGGCTCCGGGTCGCCGGACGCGGTCGACGAGGCGGCCAACGGACCCGAGACGTTCAAGGCCTCGTCGCTGGCCCCCAGATAGGCGGCCAGGGCCTTGGGGTCGCGCTTCACCTCGTCGGGGGTGCCGACGGACACCACCTCTCCCGTCTGCATGACGACCACGGTCGAGCACAGCTCGAAGACGAGCGGCACGTCGTGCTCCACCAGGAGGATGGTGGAGTCGGTCACCTGGTGCAGCCGCTGCAACAGGGGGATGAAGGCCTCCGCCTCGCGCTGGGCGATCCCGGCCGTGGGCTCGTCGAGCAGGAGCAGACGGGGATTGGCCAGGACGATCGACGCCAGGTCCACCACCCGGCGCGTGCCCGTCGACAGATGGGCGGTCTGGTGGAGCCGGAACCTCTCGAGCCCGAACGAGGCGATCACGCCGTCGATGGCGGCACGCTTCTCCCGTTCGGCCCGACGCGCCCACGGCATCTGCAGGGTGCTCGACAGCACGTTGACGGGGCGGCGGGCGTCCTCGCACAACATGAGCGTGTCCTCCACCGTCAGCTCGGGATAGAGCCGGCAGTCCTGGAACGACCGGACCATGCCCAGCCGGGCCCGCTCCTCGGGTCGGTAGTCGGCCATGTCCACGCGGTCGAGCAGCAGCCGTCCCTCCGAGGGGGACACGAGGCCCGACACGGCGTCGAGCAACGTCGTCTTCCCCGACCCGTTGGCCCCGATGAGGCCGACGATCGCCCCCGCCTCGACGGCCAGGCTGGCGCCGCTCACGGCGCGCAGTCCGCCGTAGGCGACGACGAGGTCCTCGATGTCGAGGCGGGCCGGGCCCGCCTTCGAGGTGTCGCCGCCGTCGGCCACGGCGGTCGCCGCGCTGCCGGTCACGGGCCCGGTGGCGGCGTCGGTCACGGATCGGCCATCGTCAACGCGCCGGCACCGGCCGGGTTGCGCAGACCCGGTTCAGGGTCGAGAGGACGGGCGGCGGGGTCCTGTGACGGGGCGTCGGCCGGATCGCCCGGTGGGGCGCCGCCGCGCCGGTCGCGCAGGTTCTCGACGCCGGCGGTGACGAGGTCGCCGAACCGGTGCAGGATCTGCGCCATCCCGCCGGGGAGATAGAGGATGAAGACGAGGAGCCCGGCGCCGCTGGTGAGGAACTCGACGGTGGGGGTGGAACCGAAGATGGCGGGCAGACCTTCGAGGTAGAGCGCACCGAGGAGCGCCCCGGGAATGGAGTCGAGGCCGCCGATCACCACCATGGAGACGACCAGGATCGAGAAGGTGGGGTCGAAGGTGTCGGTGCTGAAGCGCTCGGTGGCGAAGGCCAGGCACACGCCGGCGTAACCGGCCATGAAGCCGGAGAGGGCGAAGGCCAGCAACTTCGTCCGCACCACGGGAATGCCGGCGGAGCCGGCGGCGACCTCGTTGTCGCGCACGGCGATGAGGCGGCGGGCCACCCCCCGGTCGCGCCAGACCCGCACCATGAGCACCGACAGGACGAGGACCCCCAACGAGAACCAGGCGAAAGCCTGCTCGGACGACAGGTTGAGCCCGAACAGCGACGGCCGGGAGATGAGGGTCGACTCGGGATCGGGCAGACCGGAGCAGATCGTCCGGTGGATGAGGGGCAGGGTGAAGCAGGGCGTGGCCAACACCGACGTCTGCATGAACAGGGCGAATCCCAGCGTGCTCACGGCCAGGTAGAGACCGCGGATGCGCAGAGCCGTGAGCCCGACCAGGATCGACACCAGGGCGGTCACCACTCCGGCCAGGGGCAACAACAGCACGAGGGGGACGCTGGCGCCGATGTGGGCGGCGATGTCGGCCCCCACGGCCACGAACCCGAACTGGCCCAGCGACACCTGGCCCGACCACCCCGTGAGGACGGTCAGCGACAAGGCGATGACCCCGTAGAGGCAGATCTGGGACATGAGGAAGGAGTGGCCCACGCCGATGACGAAGGGCAGGAGGGCCGCCACCACGAGGGTGGCGCCGACGCCGGTCCAGCCCACCTTCTTGCGCAGCGCGTCGCCGGCGGTGCGGAAGGAGGAGGTTCCCATGGCCCACGAACTTCGTTCCCCCACCCGGGTCCCCTTCTGCAGCGAGGCGGCCCGCACGAGCAGCGCCCCCAGGAGCAGGAGGAAGAGGATGAGCTCGACGGTGGCCGATCCGGTGCTCGGATTGGTGATGTTCCACTGGAGCAGGTCGTCGACCACCCCGACACCGATCCCGGCGATGAAGGCCACGGGGAGACTCACCATGCCCCCGATCAGGGCGGCCAGAAGGGCCAGCAGGAGCAGGTCGGGGCTGAGGACGTCGGTCAGGGCACTCGTCTGTCCCGGGGAGGCGAGCACGGCGGTGACCGCCGACAGGGCGCCGGCCAGGGTCCAGGCCACCGTCGAGGTCCGCCGCACCCACACCCCCGACAGGCGGGCCGACTCGGCGTTCTCGGCCGTGGCCCGCATGGCCAGGCCCCACGACGAGAAGCGGATGAAGGCGGCCAGGGCGACGACCACGACGGGGGCCACGATCAGGGTGAGGACCTCACCGGGGGAGAAGAGGAAGGTACCGATATGGAAGGTCCAGTCGATGGGCACGGGAAAGGCGCGGTACAGCTTCTGGGGCCGGATGAAGGGGAACAGGGTGAAGAGGAACAGCACCTGGGACAGCCCGATGGTGGCCACCATGACGAGGACCCGGGGCCGGTTGAACAACCGACGGAGGATGAGCTCGGACAACGCCCCCACGGCGGCGGCCAGGGCCACCGAGATGACGAGCGCCACCCAGTAGTTGAAACCGAAGTCGTAGAACAGCTTGACGAGGAACACCGCCGCCACCACGCCGAGCTGGCCCTGGGCGAAATTCACCACCCTGCTGGTGCGGTAGATCAGGACGATCCCGACGGCCAGGAGCCCGTAGTCGAGACCGAGGATGGCCCCCTCGAGGACGACGGACGGGGGGAGGGACACGCCCGCTCAGTCCGAGCCCGTCGCGGCACCCGTGAGGAAGACCGGCCGCAGGAGGTCGTCGCGCTCCATGAGCTCGGCCGTCGGTCCGTCGAAACGGACCTCTCCCCGCTCGATGAAGAAGGCGCGCCGGGCCAGGCTCATGGCCCGGTTGACGCTCTGTTCGACGAGGATGACGGTGGCCCCCTCGGCGTTGACCCGGCGCACGATGGCCATGAGGCGCTCGACGGTGATCGGCGCCAGGCCGAGGGCTAGCTCGTCGATCATCAGCAGGCGCGGCGTCGTCATCATGACCCGGGCCAGGGCCAGCATCTGCTGCTCGCCCCCCGACAGGGTTCCCGCCGGCTGGTCCAGGCGGGCCTCGAGCTCGGGGAACACCCCGACGGCCTCGTCGATGGCGGCCCGGACGCGGGGTCCCTCGCGCCGGAACGAGTACTCCCCCACGCGCAGGTTCTCGCGCACCGTCAGTCCCGGGAAGGTCATCTTCCCCCCCACGAGGAGGGCCACCCCCTGGTCGATGATCTGCTCGGGCTCGAGGTACGTGCAGTTGGCGCCCTTGATGCGGATGACCCCCCGATGGGGATGGTCGAGGCCCGAGACGGCCCGCAGCAACGTGCTCTTGCCGGCGCCGTTGGTCCCGAGGAGAGCCACGATCTCGCCCTCGGCCACCTCGAGGTTGATGTCGAAGAGGACCTGCTGGGTCCCGTAGAAGAAGTCGAGGTTGTGGATCTGCAGCGCGGGGATCGCACCTCCCTCCTGCCGTCTCTTTCCTTCGGTGTACCGCTCGAGGACGTCCTCGATCACCATGGTGATGTCGCGCCGCACGTAGCGCGACCCGACGGCGAGCAGGAAGCCGCCCACCACACACACGGGGCCGATGAAGGTGAGCGCGGTGGTGACGTTGGAGGCGTCACTCACGGCCCCGAGGATGATCCCGCCGGCGAATCCGCCCAGGATGGCGGAGTAGACGCCGAACATGGCGAAGCAGATCGACCGCATCTCGGCCGGGGCGGTGGCCGCCAGCGTCTGGAAGATGGAGATGGCGATGGGCGCCACCGCCGCGTTGGCCAGGAACTGCAGGGTCACCACCATCCACAGGTTGGGCATGTAGAGCGACACGCTGTACAGGGACCCGTAGACGGCGATGCACACGCCGGCGAGCAGCAGCGGGGCCTGGGGGGCGCGACGGAAGAGCCGGTCGCCCACCGTGTAGGCCACCGGCAGCCCCAGGAAGGCGGCCAGGCCGATGATGGAGTTGATGAAGCTGCGGTGGGCCGTGCTCTGGTGCCACACGCGCACGAAATAGAGGTTGCCGAACAGCGCCGAGCTGATCCCGACGAAGCCGAGGACGGCCACCGCCACCAGCTGGTAGTAGAGCGACCGGATCCGCAGCAGCCGCGTCACGGCCGATCCCAACAGGACGCGGGGGGCGCTCTGTTGTTGGGCGTGCAGGTCCATGCCCGACGCCTTCAGGATGTGGCTCGATTCGTTGGCGCCCTTGTCCGGCTCGTGCAGGCTGAAGAGGGACAGGGCGATGGGGATGCCGGCACCGGCCACCACCAGGCCCCAGCGCCAGTCGTGCGTGTACGTGACGATGGCCCCGAAGATCAAGATGCCCACCGTCTGGGCGATCGGGTCGGCCAGGTAGTGCCAGCTGAACACCCGGCTGCGACCCTCGGTCGGGTAGGCGTCGGACAGGAACGAGTTGTGCACGGTCTGGTTGACGCTCACGCCCAACGAGGCCAGCAGGTAGAGGAAGACGAACCACCAGATGTTCGGGGACAGGCCCATCAGCATGCCGAACACGCAGAAGATCAGCAGGGCCACCGCCGCCACCAACTTCCGCGATCCCCGGTCGGCCCACAGCGCCAGCGGCACCGCCCACAGGAACTGCGAGACCGACGCCACGAAGGCCACGGCCCCGAGCCCGGCGTCGCTCAGGTGGAAGGAGTGCTCGAGGTTGTTGCCGATCAGGTTGATCCCGGCCCCGAACGTGCTCGGGACGATGGCGGCCACCGTGAGCAGGACCAAGGGGGCGAACCCGCTCTCGCGCAGGATCCCGATCAGCGGTGGCGGCTTGCCTTCGCCCGTCCCGGGGATGACCCCGATGGCGGCCACGGCTTCGGGGTCGGGCAGACGGGTGACGGCCTCCCTGAGGAGCTCGTCGGGAACGGTGAACTCGAACAGCACCCCCTCGGACATCGTCGGCACTCTATCCCTGACGTAGTCGTCAGCGATAAGCGACGGGGCGTCTCGCTCAGGGGGCGGTGGCGACGGTCAGGGGACCCTGGGGGAGCACACAGACGCGTGCCCCGGGGCCGGCCCGGTCGACGGCCCGGGCCACGGCGTCGGAGACGTCGACCACGGGCGACAGGTGCGCGGCGCGCACCTCGTCGTCGCTCAGGCCGTCGCTGTGCAGCCACACGGTGGCGCGCCGCAGCACGCGTCCGAGCACCTGGACCTGCCACCGGTCGGGCTCGGACGGGCCGTCCGCACCGGCCAGGGCGGCGCCGTCGGTGGCGTCGGCCAGGAGCCGGGCGAAGGGACCTCCGGCGGGGAGCCCGTCGGTGCAGGCGGCGGCCACCACGATGACGCCGCCGTCGGCCACCACGCGCTCGGCCGCCGCCATTCCCTTCACCGCCTGATAGAGGTTGCGGTCGAGCGGATACCCGGCGTTCGTCGTCACCACCACGTCGAAGCGCCCGTCGACGCGCTGGACGGCCGTCTCCTCGACGAAGGCGCACGCGGCGCGATGTCCGTCGGGGAGCGGACCGGCGAAGACGGCGGTGAGACGGCGCCCGTTGTTGATGGCGACGTCGAGCGACAGTGTCGGCGGTGCCAGGGTGGCAGCGGCGCGGACGAAGTCGTGGACCGGGTTCCCGTCGGTGACGAGCCACGTGGCGCGCTCGTCGGCGATCCGCGCCGGGCTGTGCGCCTCGAGGATGGTCTCGGTGGCGGCCAGTCCCGGGCACATGCCCTTGGGCCCCCCGCTGAACCCGGCGAAGAAGTGCGGCTCGACGAAACCGGTCAGGATCCGGACGTCGGCGTCGACGTAGCGGGGATCGATCAGGACCGGCGCGCCGTCGACCACGCCCACCTCGACATGGGTCCCGTCGTCACCGCGGTGATCGTGGATGGCGTAGCGGGCCACGATCTCGGCCCCGACGAGCTCGACCATCTCCGCCGCGGTGGCCTGGCGGTGGGTCCCGGTGGCGCACAGCAACTCGACGCGGTCGGGTCCGGCCCCGAGGCGTTCGAGCTCGGCCAAGAGCGGCGGCAACACCGTCCGGTTCGGCATCGGCCGCGTCAGGTCGGGGAAGACGACGGCCACCTTGGCGCGTCCCCCACCAGGTCGGCCAGCGGCGGGCCCGACGCCGGCGCCCGCAGCGCGGCGAGGACCGCCGCTTCCTCGTCGGGCAGGCCGGGAAGGTCGGTCGGGGTGATCACCGCGGCGGCGTCGGGGACCGACGCCACGAGCCCGGCGCGCCCGTAGGCGAGGCGCACCTGCTTCATCTGGCCGCTTTCATCTGGCCGCTTTCATCCGGCCGCTTTCATCGGGCTGCTCTCGACGGGGCCGCCTCTCGCATGTCGAGCGCCACCACGGTCTCGGCCACCTCGTCGACCAACGCCCCGAGCTCGGCGTACCGGGCCACGGCGGCGGCGTCGGGGGCGACGGTCTCGACCACGGGATCGAGGCGGTCGAGGTCGTAGTCGGCGCCGATGGCGCGCGCCGTCAGCAGCGCGGCGCCGGCCGAGGCGGCCTGACCCGAGCGCCGGCGGACGGCGCTGCGTCCGGTCACGGCGGTGAGGACCTCCACCCACGGCGCCGTCGTGCCGTCGGCCCCGGTGAGGGCGAGGGAGGTGGACACGGCCAGGGCTCCCGAGACCTGCAGGCAGCGCCGCACCTCCCACGCCACCGCTTCGACGACGGCGCGGCAGAGGTCGCCGGCGTCGTGGTCGAGGCCGAGTCCGACGAAGCCACCGCCCGCCCCGTCGCGCCACCAGGGGGCGCGGGCGCCGCCGAACCAGGGCAGGGCGACGACGCCGCGGGCACCGGCGGGGGCGGCGGCCGCCCTGGCCATCAGCTCCCCCGGGCCCGTCCCCGTGAGACGGGACAACCAGGTGACGAGGGAACCGGCGGCCGAGAGCCCGCCCTCGAGGAGCCAGCCCCCGAGGGCGCCGCGCGTGACGGTGACGCCCCCCGGGGCGGGGTCGGGAAAGGCGTCGGCCACCACCGAGACATTGGCCGTCGTCCCCCACGAGACCATCGGCCGGTCGGCGGCGGCGGCCGTCCCGAGCACCTCACAGGCCCGGTCGCCGGCGCCGACCACCACGGGCATCCCGGCGGGCACGCCCAGCTCGGCGGCGGGGCCGGCGGTCATCGCCCCCACCACCGTCGGCGGCGCCAGCACCGGTGGGAGCCGGTCACCGATCACGGCCATCAGCTCCGCCACCGGCTCCCCCGAGGCGTCGGACAGCCCGGCCGCCGCCACCATGGTGACGTCGCTCACGACCTCCCCCGTCATCACCCGGACGAGGAGGTCGCGCGGGGTCAGCAACCAGCGGGCGGCCGCCCACCGGTCGGGGTCGTGCGCCGCCAGCCAGGCGGCCTTGGCCACCACCGCCGCCCCGTCGAGGACGCCGCCGGTCCGTCGGCGGACGGCGTCGGTCCCACCGAATGCTGCTGCCATCGCCCCGGCCTCCGCCGACGCCCGGCGGTCGGACCACACGAGGGCCGGTCCGAGCGGCTCGCCGGCGGCGCTCACGGGGACGAAGGTCTGGCGGGCGGCGGCGAAACCGACCGCCTCGACCGCCGCGAAGGTCCCGGGCGAGGTGGCGCGGGCCTCGGCACAGGCGTCCACTACCGACGACCACCAGGCGGCGGGGTCCTGCTCGGCCCGCCCCCCCGCGGCAAAGGTCGTCTCCACCGGGGCCCGGCCCACGGCGCGGGGGCCGGCGCCGTCCCAGACAACGGCCTTGGTGGTGGAGGTCCCGAGGTCGAGGGTGAGGATCAACCGCCGTGCACCGCGTCGGCCACCAGGCGGGCCATCTTCTCGGGCTCGGGGTCCTCGAAGACGACGCGGCCGATCGCCATCCCCGCCGCCCCGCCGGCCATGGCGTCGCGCACCTCGTCGAGGACGGCCTGGCGACCGCTCTCTCTGCGCGGCCCGCCGAGGAAGAGGACGGGGACGCCGACGCTCGCCACCACGCGGGCCACCGCCGCCACCCGGTCGCGGCCCGGGGCTACGTCGGGCACGGGCACCTTCAGTACGGGGGCGCCAAGGTCGTGGGCGATCACGGCGGCCGAGACGACGGCGTCGGTGTCACGGGCCATCCGCCCGTCTCGCCACGACAGGGACTCGACCAGGGCCTCGACGCCGGCGAACCGGGCCTCGTCGATGACCCGGCCCAGCAGCTCCAGCGCCGCGGCGGTGAGCGGGTCGGTGAGGTCGATCCGCGTCATGTGCTTGATCCCCGTCCACCCGTCGGCGGCGGCCCGTTCGACGGTCGTCACCAGACGGTCGTCGAGCTCAAAGGCCGATCCGGCCAGGCCGGTCCGGTTGATCGACAGGTAGGTGCGGTGCCCGGGTCCGACCGCACCCGAGGCGGCCAGATCGGCCAGGGGCTGACGGCTGGCCAGGATGCCGTCGCAGGCCGGGAGGGCGGCGGTCAGCGCGGCGAGATAGGGGGCGTAGCCCTCGATGGTCATGACCCCGCGGGGGCGGTGGTCGGCGGCCAGGATGAGCGCCGGCGCCGCCAGGGCGTGGCGGGGGGCGGACGTCACTCCACGCCGGCGGCGCGCAGGACGACCTTGGCCAGGGCCGAGAAGTCCTCGCGCCCGTAGCCGGCGGTCGACGCCGCCGTGAGGACCTGGCGGGCCGTGGCCGTGCCGACCAGGGGGACGCCGGCCCGGGCCCCGTAGCCGAGGGCCAGGTCGAGGTCCTTGGCCATCAGGTCCGTCATGAACCCGGGCTTCCATCCCTGCGAGGCCGGGCTGTCGGGCACCACGCCGGGAACGGGCAGCCGCGTCCGCACCGCCGTGCAGTCGCCCGTCGAGTGCAGGAGGACCTCGAGCAGCTTGGCCATGTCCACCCCCGACCGCACGGCCAGGGCCGTGGCCTCGGCCGTGGCCACCATCTGGGCGGCGTAGATCAGGTTGTTGCAGAGCTTCACCACCTGGCCCATTCCCGGGCCGCCGACGTGGACGACCAGTCCGGCCACGGGATCGAGGGCGGGGCGGGCGTCGTCGAGGGTGGCGGCGTCCCCTCCCACCATCACGGTGAGGGTCCCCCGCTCGGCCCCGACGGTGCCACCGGACAGCGGGCCGTCGAGGTACCGGGCTCCGGTCGCTGCCACCTTCTCGTGCTGGGCCCGCTCGACGTCGGGATCGATCGTCGAGCAGTCGACCACGATCGTCCCCGGACGCAGTGCCGGCACCATGGCGTCGACCACTTCCACCACCTCGGGGGAATTGGGGACGCAGAGGATGACGACCTCGCCCGCCGCGGCCACGTCGGCGAGGGTGCCGCCATCGGTGGCGCCGAGGGCGACGGCCGCCTCGACCGGTGGACGGCTGCGCGACGCCACCGTCACGTCGTGGCCGGCGGCCAGCAGGTTGCGCGTCATCGGCAGCCCCATGGCGCCGAGACCCACGAATCCGATCTTCATGACACCACCCTCATTACGCGACCCTCATCACGCGAATTGCGGGAGCCACGGGGCGGTGGCCGCCAGCAGCTCCTCGGCCATGGCCTCGGTGGCCCGCAGGTCCCCCCGTCCCGCCAGGGGGTCGAGGGCGAACGCCTGCAACGCCACTCTCCGGTCGCCCGTCACGGCGGCCTCGACCGTCAACTCCTGGACGGCCGTCTGTCGGCGGATCCATTCGGTGATGGCCGCCGGGGCGTGGGGGGCGTCGCGTCCCCGCATCCCGTCGCCGTCGACGATGCACATCGCCTCGACGACGACGTCGGGCGGCAGGTCGGGACACTGCCCGGCGTTGGGCAGGTTGACCGGGAGCTCACGGTGCGTGCCGGTGAGCAGCGAGTCGATCACCGGGGCCACGATCTCTCCCGAGTCCCACGTCGGCACCTCGGTCGTCCCGGCCAGGACGGCGTCGACCTCGGCGATGTACTCGGCCTGGCTCTCCTCGCGGCGGGCCATGGGGGTGAGCTCGATACCCCACGTCTTGCCCCATCCCGACGCCTCGGTCAGGGCCGAGGGGATGAACTCGGCCACGTGCCGATCACCGGCACCGGGCAGGGCGCCGTAGCGGTCGAGCAGGGTCAGCTTGAGCGCGTGCCGGTAGGCGAAGTCGGCCCTGGTGAACGGCTCGGCCTCCGGCCGGGACGGGCCCGGGCGCAGGGCGTCGAGACCGCCGAGCTCCTCCACCATCTCCCGGAGCAGGGCCAGGCCGTCGGTCCCGTCGATATCGAGGGCGGTGATCACCGGAAAATGGTTGACGCCGACGACGGTGGGCTTGATCGAGGTGTGGGGCTTCCCGAAGGCGATGGCCACGTCCATGCAGAAATGGCCGACCTCGTGACACAGGCCGACCGTCTTGATCGACGTCTCCCGGCAGACCGAACGCGTGAGGGATGTCATCGGGTTGGTGATGTTGAGCATCCAGGCGTCCCCGCAGCCCTCCTCCATGTCGCGGCCGATCCCGACGAGGATGGGGATGTTGCGCAGGGCGCGACTGATGCCCCCCGGGCCCACGCTGTCGCCCACCGACTGCCGGATCCCGTACTTGGCCGGGATGTCGATGTCGAAGGCCATGGAGTCGAAACCGCCGGTCGAGATGGTGACGATCACGAAGTCGGCCCCGTCGACGGCCCGCTTCTGGTCGGTGGTGGTCGACACCGTCAGCTTGGTGCCCATGGCTTCGTTGGCCTTCCGGGCGAAGACCTCCATCTTCTCGAGCGGGGCGGGGTCGATGTCCTCGAGGACGAGGTGCATGTCGGCCAGGGGACCCACGGCCAACAGGTCGGTGATCAGCTTGGGCGACCACTGGTAGCTCCCCCCGCCGATGATGGTGACCTGCATGACGATCAGCCCCCCCGTCCTCGTGCACCGCCGTGTCGCGTGCAACGCCGTGTGGCGGAGCCATCATGCCAGGCCCGGGCCCTCCGATTCCCCCCGGCCGCCGGCGCGCGTCTCGAGCCAGCGACGGAAACCGGCGGCATTGGAATGGACGCCGTTCAACGTCTCGAGCTTCTCGCGCTGGGCCGGATCGACGGCCCCGATGTCACCGGCGAAGGCTTCGTCCAGAGCGGCGGCGATGTCGCCGCCCTGGCGCCAGGCCCGTTCCGCCACCTCGGCCCAGCGCCGCAGCGTGTCCTGCGCCTCGTCGAGCAGCGACGTCGGATCGGGGACCAGGCCGTAGTGGGCCAGGGCCAGGCCGGCCGGGTGCCGCCCGGCGAAACGGCCGAGCGAATGGATGGCCTGGTCGAGGTCGAAGTCCGGGGGTGGCGTGGACGGACGCAGCACGCCGGCGTCGGGGAGCCGGACCCCGACGGCGTCACCGGCGAAGAGGATCCCGCTGGCCGAGTCGTGCAGGGCCAGGTGGTGCTTGGCATGGCCCGGCGAGTCGACGGTCACGAGCACGCGGTCGGGTCCCACCCGGATCTCCTCCCCGTCCTCGAGCACGTGGATCCGCTCGGCCGGTGTGGGATCGAGGCGCCCGTACAACGAGTCGAGCAGGCCCCCGTAGACGCGGGCGGCGGAGTCGACGAGGCGGGTGGGGTCGATCAGGTGCCGGGCCCCCTTCCCGTGGACGTAGACGGTGGCGGCGGGGAAGGCCCGGGCCACGTCGCCCACCCCGCCGGCGTGGTCGAGATGGATGTGGGTCACGGCCACCCCGGCCAGGTCGTCGGCGCCGACCCCGAGTCCGTCGAGCGCCGCCAACAGGGCGGGCACCGAGCTCTGGCTCCCCGTCTCCACCAGCACCGGCGCCGGTCCCGTCAGGAGGTAGCCGGCCGTCACCCGTTCCCATCCGCCCAGCAGGGTGTCGATCTCGATGACCCCGGGAGCGATCTCGGTCGTCACTGTTCGACGGTCACTGGTTTATCTCGATGACCACCTTGACGTCGTCCGGCTGCCGGGCCAGCGCCTCGGAGAAGTTCGCCAGCGGAACAGTGCGGCTCACCACCCGCTCCAACCAGCCGTGGTCGGCCTTGGCCAGGGCGGCGGCGGCCGCTTCGTAGTGACGGCGGTTGGCGTTCACCGAACCCACGATGGCCTGGTTGGCCAGCACCAGGGACCGGTTGAGCAATCCGGCGTCCACGTCGATCGAGTGCCCGCCCGACGAGACACCGGTGAGACAGAGGACGCCGTTCGGTCCCAAATGCTCCATGGCGTCGAACACGAGGGAGGCGACCCCGGTGCACTCGACGACGACGTCGGGCGCCGGGGAGGCGTCTTCGATCGTCCCCGTGTGGTAGGTGGCCCCGAGGGCGGCGACCAGATCGGGCTTCAGACCGGACGTCACCTGATCGAGGACGTGGACCTCCATGCCGCGTTGGACGGCGATCAGCGCGGCCAGGAGCCCGATCGGTCCGGCCCCGGTGATCACGGCGCGCGTCGGCGCCCAGTGGGCGCGGCCGCCGATGCGGTCCACCTCCTCCCACGCCTTGGCCACCACACTGGTCGGCTCGAGGAGGACACCGCAGCGCCCGAGGGCGGGGTCGAGCTTCACCACGAAGTCGGGCTCGATCCGGTAGCGCTCCGAGCAGTAGCCGTCGCGCTGCTTGATGCCGCGCTCGGTGTACCGGCCGTTCTCACAGAAGTCCCACTCACCCACGGCGCAGTTGGCGCAGGGCACCGGGTCGGGGCGCCGGACGATCCCCACCACCAGGTCGCCGGCGGCCACGGCGGCACCGGCGGGGGCTTCGAGGACCCGGCCGAGCGACTCGTGGCCGAGGATCAACCGCTCGCGCCCCGGCGGGGGCCACCCGTAGGCGCCCGTGGTGATCTCGATGTCGGTCCCGCAGACCCCGACGGCCAGCGTCTCGACCAGCACCGATCCGTCGGAGGCGGGTGGCTCGTCGACGTCGTCGAGACGGGCCGACCCCGCCGTTCCCGGCTGCACCGTCAATGCCTTCATGGCTGCACCCTCATCTCTGTTTCTTCCTGCGGCTCTGCGGAGTCGAACCCCGGCTCCCGGCCCGCCCCTGGCGCCACTGCCGGTAATGGTTCTGTGCCATCCGTGGCAACAGCGGCGCCACCCGCCGGGCGTCACCGTCGGGATGGTCGCTCAGGTTGTAGGCGGAGTTCACCAGGGACACGTGCGAGAAGGCCTGGGGAAAGTTCCCCACCTGGCGCTTGGCCACGGCGTCGTACTCCTCGGCCAGGAGTCCGACATCGTTGGTCAGGGCCAGGAGGCGCTCGAAGAGGGCCACGGCGTCGTCCTTGCGACCGATCAGGTACAGGCAGTCGGCCAGCCAGAACGAACAGGCCAGGAACGCG
Source organism: uncultured Acidimicrobiaceae bacterium (assembly GCA_963848355.1). Taxonomy (GTDB): domain Bacteria; phylum Actinomycetota; class Acidimicrobiia; order Acidimicrobiales; family UBA8190; genus CAWKDG01. Next base: position 1,565,884 of record CAWKDG010000012.1, on the reverse strand, counting down.
CCCTCGTGGCCCTCGAGGCCGTCCACGGCGTTGGACTCGGCGGCCCGGTAGCGCAGGACGAAGCCGTCCTCCGTCAGGTCGCGCTCGATGGCCTCGATGGTGGACCGGACACGGTCGTCGGTGGCGGGGAGGAAGCCCACCAGCGGCATCATGAGGAGGCTGGCGTCGAGGCCGTCGGATCCGTAGTACTGGGTGAAGGCCCCGACCTTCGTGTTGAAACCCTGGGCGAGGACCTGGTCGTGGATCGTCGTGCGCAGCGCCCGCCATTCGTCGACCGGTCCGCTCTCGCCGCATTCGTCGACCATCTTGATGGCGCGGTCGACCGCCACCCAGGCCATGACCTTCGAGTGGGTGAAGTGCCGGCGCGGCCCCCGGACCTCCCAGATCCCGTCGTCGGGTTCCGACCACATGGACTTCACGAAGCCCATGAGGACGCGTTGGAGCCCCCATGCCACCTCGCTCAGGGTGCCCCCGACCTTGCTGGCCACGTACAGCGCCGACATCACCTCGCCGTAGACGTCGAGCTGGAACTGGCCGGCCGCCGCGTTCCCGATCCGGACCGGGGACGACGCCTCGTAGCCCGGGAGCCACTCCACCTCCCACTCCTCGAGACGCCGCTCACCTCCCGGCCCGTACATGATCTGCAGATCGGCCGGATCGCCGGCCACGGCCCGCAAGAGCCAGTCGCGCCAGGCCATGGCCTCCTGGAAGAAGCCGCCCCGCATGAGCGATTCCAACGTCAACGTGGCGTCGCGCAACCAGCAGTACCGGTAGTCCCAATTGCGCTCCCCTCCCAACGTCTCGGGAAGGGATGTGGTCGGGGCGGCGACGATGCCCCCGGTGGGTTCGTACGTGAGGGCCTTCAGGGTGACGAGCGAGCGCATCACGGCGTCGCGCCAGGGCCCTTCGAAGTGGAACGTCGAGGTCCAGTCCTCCCACCACGTCTCGGTGTCCTCGATGGCGAAACGGGCGTCGACCGGGCGCGGCACTTCCTCGTTCGAGGGGTACCAGGTCAAGACGAACGGCACCCGGTCGCCTTCCTTGACGGTGAAGTCCGCCACCGTCGTCATGTCCTTGCCATGCGTGTGCACCGGTGTCCACAGCGAGAGGGCGTCGGGGCCGGCGATGGCCGTGAGCAGGCTGCCCGCCCGGCGCACCCAGGGCAGGACCGATCCGTAGCCGAAGCGGATGCGGAGCTGCATCCCGACATCGACGGTCCCACTCACCCCCTCCACGACGCGCACCACCTGGGGATGGACCTCGCGGATGGGCATGCAGTCGACGAGCCGGACCACGCCGTCGGCCGTCTCGAATTCGGTCTCCAGCACCAGGGTGTCCCCCCGGTACCGACGTTTCGTCTCGACCTGCGCGGCCACGGGGGCGATCCGCCAGAATCCGTGGCTCTCGTCCCCGAGGATCCGGGCGAAACACGACTCGGAGTCGAACCGGGGCAGGCACAGCCAGTCGATCGATCCGTCGCGGCCCACGATGGCAGCCGTGTGGGTGTCGCCGATGAGTGCGTAATCCTCGATGGGGAGGGCCACGGCCTCATTCTTACCCCGAGCCCCGCCGCACACGTGCGTCACACACCCACCGGGGCACCGGACACCTCAATCGGAGATGCATGCCCCCGTCCCCACCGCCGGCGACGACGGACCGACACGGTTCACGTCGGCCTTCACCGCCGCCATGGCCAGTGCGTACCCCACGTCGGGATTGATCGTGGACCGGGCGAAGACGACGCCGATGACCGTGCCGCTCGGAATCTGCTCGGCCGAGTCCCCCGACGCGATCAGCGGCCCCCCCGAATTCCCGGGCTGGACGACGGCTTCGATCTGGTACACCAGGCGCAAGGTCTGGGTCTTCCCGTAGATGTCGAGTCCCGTGGCCTCGAAGGAGGCGGCGACGGCCGCCGGTCGGTAGTCGAACGGCCCACCTTCGGGATAACCGAGCACCACCCCGGACGTCCCCCGGGGAACGGTGGCCGTGTCGATGGGCAGCGACGGGTCGCTCAACCCGGGGACCCGCAACACGGCCAGGTCGAGGCGCGGATCGAAGAGCACGGCCGTGGCGGCGTGGTGACCCGCCTCGTCCAGGACCACGGGTCGGGCCACGCCGGCGACGACGTGGGCGTTGGTCACCACCAGGCCGGGCGCCACCACGAATCCCGAGCCCTCCTGGATCACACCGCAGCCCGCCCCCACGATCTGCACGGTCGACCGCTCGGCCTTCAGCACGGCGGCACGCACGGCCAGATTGGTGGGCAGTGACACCGGCGGAGCGGCCTCGGGCGGCAGGCCGGCGAACACGATGGGAAAGCCCTCCGAATCCAGGAACGACTCGACCCGGGAGAAGACCGACGGCACCGGGGGGAGGATCCTGTCCAAACCGTGCAGGATGTGCGACCGGTCCACGGCGGCGTCGAGCGACACGAAGCGGCTGTTGGCCAGGAAGCTGCCCACCAGCCACGCGGCCACCAGTGTGGCCACCACGGCGACGGCCACACCGGCGACCGAGTCGACGACGCCGAGGTGCAGGCGCCGCAGCGCCCCCGAGAAGCGGGCTCCGAGGAACCGCCCCACGCCACCGAAGACGAAGGCGGCCCCGAAGACCACACCGATCACAATGAAGCTGCGCGCACTTCCCTTCACCGACCCGACGAGCGGCGGCGCCACCACGGCACCGAGGAAGAGGCCCAGGCAGAACCCGCCGAACGACAGGACCTGGTTCGCCGCCCCCAGTCGCAGCCCGCGGATCCCCGACACCACCACCAGGGCCAGGAGCAGGTAGTCGACCCAGTTCATCGAGGGAGATCCTTCCGTCCGTGACCCGGTCCCGTACGAAGATCGTCGGCCTTGGCCGGAGATGCGCCGCGGCCGCCCATCTTGACCGATGGCATGCCCATGGCCGACGACGGCCCGCCGCCCTCCTCGCCGCGGGCCCGTACCGTCCACCGGTGGGCAGCGCGGGACAACCCCCGGTCCCCTCGACGCCCTCGGTCGACCGATGGTCCAGCGGACGCGGCGCCTGGTGGCTTTCGTCGCGCCTCCTTCGGCCCCGTCCTCTTCCTCCTCGACGGGCTGTCTCCGCTGTGGGACCGTCGACGTCAGGCATGGCACGACCGGCTCGTGCGCTCCAGTGGGGTGACAGTCCGCTGAGCGTCGCGGGGATACTGGTGCGGTGCCGGTCATCGACCTCAATGCCGACGTGGGCGAGGACGCCAGCGGACCCGAAGGGGACGCCCCCCTGCTCGATGTCGTGACCAGTGCCAGCGTGGCGTGCGGCTTCCATGCCGGCGACCCGAGTGTGATGGGCCGGACGCTCGGCCAGGCCGTGACGCGCCATGTCGTGGTGGGTGCGCATCCCTCCTACCCCGATCGTTCCGGGTTCGGACGCCGGGAGATGGACATCTCACCGACGCGCCTGACCGACGACCTCCTGTACCAGATCGGCGCCCTCGACGGTCTGGCCCACGCTTACGCGACGCGGGTCCGTTACGTCAAACCCCACGGCGCCCTCTACCACCGGATGGCCGAGGACGAGGCCTGCGCCAGAGCGGTCTGCGACGCGCTGCGCGCCTACGGCGACCTCGCGCTCCTCGCTCCCTGCGGATCGGTCGCCGTCGCCGTCGCCGAGCATGTCGGGCTGGCCGTCGCCACCGAGGCGTTCGCCGACCGCGCCTACCTCCCCGACGGGCGGTTGGTCCCCCGGGGCGACGCCGGCGCCGTGGTGACCGACGCCGACGACGTCGCCGCGCGCGCCGTCGCACTGGCCGTCGAACACCGGGTGGCGGCGGTCGACGGAACCCCGATCACCGTCGGCGCCTCGTCGATCTGCCTGCACGGCGACACGCCGGGGGCGGCCGAACTGGCCCGCCACGTGCGCCGCTCTCTCACCGCGGCGGGGATCACCCTTCAACCCTTCGTGACATGAGACCGGCGCGTCCGGTACGTGCGTTCGGGGACACCGCCGTCATCGTCGACGTGGGCAGCGTCGAGGAGGCCCACGGGCTGGCCGCGGCCATCGCCGCCGGAGACCGGCACGGCATCGAAGACGTGATCGTCGGCTTCGGGTCGGTGACGGTCATCGCCGATCCGACCACGACCGACGTCGCCGCCATGGGCGACCTGCTCGCCTCCCTGCCCGCCTCCGCACCGGGCCCGTCGACGGCTCGACGTGTCGAGATCCCCGTGGCTCTCGACGGGCCCGATCTCGACCAGGTGGCCGGCCTGGCCCGGCTGTCACCGTCACGGGTCGTCGACCTCCTCACCGGGGCCGACCTCCGGGTCGCCTTCGTCGGGTTCGCCCCGGGTTTCGCCTATCTGATCGGGCTCCCGCCCGACCTCGCCGCCGTGCCCCGGCGACCGACGCCGCGGCCCGCCATTCCCGGTGGGTCGGTCGCCCTGGCCGGCGGTTTCGCCGGCGTCTACCCCCAGCCCTCACCCGGCGGCTGGCACGTGGTCGGCCGTACGGGCATGCACCTGTTCGATCCCGTGACCCCGCCGTACGCCGCCCTGCGGGCGGGCGATCTGGTCCGCCTCCGCCCGGCCGAGGTTCCCGACGTCACACCGCCGGCGCCACGGCGCCGACCCCTGCGTTCGGACACCGACCGCCGTCTCCTCGTCGAGAACCCCGGGCTGTTGTCGATCGTCCAGGACGGCGGCCGTCGGGGCGTCGCCGGCCTCGGTGTGCCCCGGGCCGGGGCGGCCGATCCCTACGCGCTGCGCATCGCCAACCGGCTGGTCGGCAACACCGAGGACGCCGCCGCCATCGAGACCACGGCGCGGGGCCCCACCCTGCGTTTCTCGGCGCCGGCCCACGTGGCCGTGGTGGGGACGGCCGAGGTGAGCGTCGACGGCCGGGCCGTCCCCGGTGACTCGATCGTGCCCGTCGGTGCCGGACAGACGATGACCACGGGCGACGAACGCCGGGGACTGCGCTCCTACATCGCCGTCAGCGGGGGGATCGACCTCCCCACCGTCCTCGGGAGCCGGTCGTCGGACGTGCTGTGCGGTCTGGGACCCGGCCCTCTCGTCGGCGGCGACACCCTCGGCCTCGGCCCACCCGGCCGTCCCTGTGGCCGGCGGCAGCCCGAGGCGTCGGACGACGGCGGCGCCCTCCGCGTCATCGTCGGCCCCGATACCTTCCCGGCCGTCACGGTCGACCGCTTGGTCTCGACGACGTGGGAGGTCGATCGGTCGAGCGACAGGATCGGGGTCCGCCTGAGATCGGACGAGCGTCTGGATGCTCCCGCTCCCGTCACCGCCTCGCGGGGGATGGTGACGGGCGCCATCCAGCTTCCCCCCGACGGTCGACCGATCGTCCTGCTCTGTGACCACGCCACCGTGGGCGGCTACCCGGTCGTGGCCACCGTCGTGTCCGCCGACCTCGGGCGCCTGGGCCAGCTCCGCCCGGGCGATCCTGTTCGTTTCGCACCGGTCGACCGGGCCGCGGCGGCGCGCGCCAGGACGGCGCGCGAACACACCGTCGACGACGCCGCCGTGGGCTGGTATCCCGTCCGCACGGACTGACGCGATGGCGGCTGACCACTCCCCCGACGCCCGTTAGCCTGACCGGGTGGCACGCATCGACATCCCGCCCGGCGATGGCGGTGACGCCGTTCAGATGTGGACGCTGCGGCCCGAGATGGGCAGCGCCCTCAATCGGCTGGTGGACGCCGCCTACAACAAGAGCGTGCTCCCGGTCCGCGTCCGCGAGGCGGCGCGGATGCGGATCGCCCAGCTGAACGATTGTCCGGTCTGCCTCTCGTTCCGGGCCACCTCGGTCAAAGAGCAGGGAGTGGAGGAGGACTTCTACGCGCACGTCGCCGACCACGGCACGTCGGCCGACTATTCGGAGCCCGAGCGCCTGGCCATCGCCTACGCCGAGCGCTTCGCCGTCGACCACCTCGCCATCGACGACGCCTTCTTCGCCCGTCTTCGGACCGTCTTCACCGATGCGGAGATCCTCGACCTCACGATCTGCATGGCGACCTTCCTCGGAGTGGGCCGCCTCCTTCGTGTCCTCGGCGTCGATGCCACGTCGGTGGTCGATATCTAAGACCCCAGGACGAACCAGGCCACCACGACGTCGGTCTTCGGCGCCCGGGTCAGCTTGAGGATGAACGAGTCCACAGCGGGAACGGCCGACGCCACGGCCACCCCCTTGGCCACGGTCTGGAGAGTGGCCAACACCATGCTGGTCGGGGTGACGCCGGGAAAGGACACCGTCACGCTCTTCTTCCTGGCGGCGACGGTGACCACCCCACTGCGGGAGAAGGTGGCCGGACCCTGGACCTCGAGGGCGGGACCGCTCCCGTCGTTCAGGGCCAGCACACCGGGTCCCGTCCCCGAGCTCTGGCCCTCGACCCCGGGATTCCGCCCGACGCTCGCTCCCCTGACGCCGGGGCCGGTGCCCTCGCTGAACCCGAACACGCCCGGACCGGCCCCGTTGCTGTCTCCCTCGACGGCGGCCCCCGTACCGGCCGTCGTTCCGTAGACGGCCGCCCGCGGGTTCCGGGGGTTCGACAGCTCCCCGAACACGGCGTATCCGGTCCCCGTCCCGTTGTCCGTTCCGAGGACACCGGGACCGGGGCCGTCGCTCTCACCCTGGACCCCGGGTCCGCGGCCCCGCGTCAATCCATAGACGGCCGGTTGGCTGTTCTCGGCATTGGTGACGGTGCCGAGGACACCCACGCCGGTGCCGGTCCCGTCGTCGGTGCCGAGAACCCCGATATCGGCGCCGTGACCGGTGACTCCGGTGCTGTAGGTCCCCCCCGGCGCCGACGCATGGGGATCGGCCAGGGCGGCCCACTCGGTTGCGCCCGAGGCGAAAACGCCGGACCGGGCCCCCGGCCCGGTGTCGCCGTCGCCCGGCGGAGCGGGGCTGTCCGGCACCGATCGATCCGGTCCGGTGTCCGAAGCCGCCCTCGTGTCTCCCACCCTCTTCCCGCCGCGCCCGGGACGACCGGAGACCGGGGGGACACTGTGACCGGAGCCCTCCGATGAGTCCGCCGACAGGGTCGTCGCCTCGCCCTCGGCGGGAGTGGGAACGATCACATCGTCACGCTTCGTCATCTCGGACCTCGTCCTGGTCGTCCATACCCGCCGCCGCCTGGCGCATGACCGGGGGCCCGCCGCCGTACCGCCAGAACAGCCCCCAGGGACGGAGACCGGTACCCCCCTCGTGGCCGAACTATACGGGGAGGCGGACACCCCCACCACGGGCACGGCGAGGGCTGACCGGGTCCGGTCGCCGGGCGGCCCCGACAGACCGGGCGGGTCCGGGACGACGCCCGGGAGGGGCGGGCGTCGACCGCTACGACGTGGTGGGCGAGACGTAACCGGAGAGGTGGGCGGCCGAGGAGTCGGCGACGTCGGCCACGACCTCGTCCTGACCCGTCTCGACCACGCTGAAACCCTTGTGGTCACCGTCGCCGTTGACGACATTGGGACCACGGTCGCCGGGCGTGAAGCTGGTGACGATCGCGACGTGCTGGGCGAAGAGATCGGGGATGTCGAGTCCGTACACGGCGACGTCTCCGGGTTGCGGCACGTACCCCGACCCCAGCGTGTGCCACGTCCCGCTCGCCACCCCCCATTCGTAGAAGCTCGCCGCCGACGAGTTGAGATCGCCGTTGATGTACTGGTAGTCGACGGTCACCCCGGCCTTCATCCACACCCAGGCCGCGAAATCGGCACACCACTCCTCGTCGAGATTGCTGTTGCCACAATCGTCGTTTCCCGACACCCAGTAGGCGCTGAACTTGTTGCAGTAGGTGTTCGGGGGATCAGACGAGTACCCGACCTGGCCCATGGCGATCGAGACGATGCGCGCCTGCAGGGGCGTCATCGGCACCGGAGTTGTCGTGGGCACACCGGAGCCGCTTCCCGCCTGGCTCGTTCGTCCGCCCAACACGGCCAGAGCGAAGCCCACGACGATGACGACGACGACGATCGCCACCGGGGTGACCATGCGGGCGCCGCGGCGCGGCGCGCGCCCCGGCCCCGGGCCGGTTCGCCCGCCCGGGGCGGACCGGGGGGACCCGGGGGTGGACCGCCCCGTCTGGATGAGTCGGTGAGAGCCAGTGGATTCTTCCTGGTGCACACGCCCCCGCCGGGCGGACGCCGGCACGACGGCAGTTGATGGACACGGTGAAGGTGACGGACACGGTGAAGTTGATGGACGCGGTGAAGTTGACGGACACGTGGAGGATACCGACACGAAGCGAGTGCCTGAGGTCACGTGGGGAGTGGCACGCCCGATCCCGCGCACCTGTGAATCGACTGTGATCGCTGCGAGAGACCTATCCTCGGGACATGTCTGAGGTTGACGTCGTCCCCCTGACGACCGCTCTCGGCGCCGTGGTCACCGACGTCGGGTTGACCCCCGGTCTCGACCACGCCGTGGTCGCACAGCTCCGCCAGGAGCTCCTTCGCCACAAGGTCCTTTTCTTCCGCCGCCAGTCCCTCGATCCCGGCGCCCTCACCGCAGTGGCCCGCCTCTTCGGCGAACCGACCGAGGCCCATCCCGTCGAACCCAGCGTGGAAGGTCATCCCGAAGTTCTGGCGCTCGACTCCGACGAGGGTGCCCGCGCCGACATCTGGCACAGCGACCTCACCTTTCAACTGCGTCCTCCCCTGGGGGCGATGCTCCATGCGATCGTCGTTCCCCCTGTCGGGGGGGACACGATCTGGGCGGACATGGCGGCGACCTACGAGGCCCTGTCGCCGACATTGCGCGGGTTCCTCGACGGACTCACCGCCACCCATACCCCCGCCAAGGCGGGCGGCTACTTCTCGCAACGTGATCCCGGGGGGGACAAGGCCCGCCGGACGGCGGCCGCCGAGGCCACCCATCATCCCGTGATACGGGTCCACCCCGAGACCGGGGTCCGCAGCGTGTTCGTGAACCCACTGTTCACCGACAAGATCGACGGTCTCCGGCGCAGCGAGAGCGACGCCCTACTCGGCGTCGTCCACCAGGCCGCCATCCAACCCGAGCGCCTGGTCCGGTGGCACTGGCGTGAAGGTGACGTCGCCTTCTGGGACAACCGGTGCACGATGCACTACGCACTCCTCGAGTTCACCGGTCCCCGACGCATGAACCGGGTGGCGCTCGAGGGGGAGTGTCCGGTCGGGATCGGCTCCTCGACCAACCGGCGGGGTGCCGACTCAGCTTGAGGCCGCGACATCCAGCACGACGGGCGCCAGCACCGTCCCTGTCATCGTCATCAGGTGCACGACGACGGTGAACGACCCGGCCACCGACGCATCGACGGTCACCGGCTGCGTCACCTCCCCCGCGCTGGAACAGCCCTCGGAGTGGGGCGGCGTGAGGACGCCGCTGGCGGCCGAGAGCGTCAGTCCGGCGTCGGTTGTTGCGGTCCAGCGCACCGGCGCGCCTCCGGACGTGATCTCCCTGACACCCAGTTGCAGGGTGGTGGGTTGGCCGACGTGCAGCGACATTCCCCCGCTGGGCACCGAGAATCCGACGGCCGGCAAGCGCCCGGTCCCGAACGAGGGGGGGCTGTCGGCCGGTGACGCGCCCCACGACGGGTCGGGCGTGGACGAGAGCCCGTAGGTCAGCGTTCCCCCGGTGGTGATGATCGAAGAGGGCAGCCAGGGCCGATCCCAGCCTCCCGTCGGTGAGGACGTCGACACGGTCCCCCCGGCGGTGCACGAGGGGGCGGGTGCCGCCAGCTTCACACCGCTGACGGTCAACGAATGGATGTAGGGGGACGACGCCGATGCCCGCGGGGCGTGGAGAACGAGCCTCCGATTGTCGGGGAGCGTGAGCACGACGGCGGGGAACAGGGGGCTGGCCAGAGCCAGGTTGGCGGTGCCCGGCGTCACCGGGAACAGGCCGATGGCGGCCCACACGTACCAGGACGACATGGCCCCGAGGTCGTCGTTCCCGGGCTCGTCGTCCGGATGGTCGGAGTAGAGCGTGGTGGCGATCCGCCTGACGACGTCCTGCGTGCGTGACGGTGCGCCGAAGTAGTCGTACTCCCACGGCGTCCACAGGCTCGGTTCGTTGCCGGCCCAGTCATAGGGGCGGTACCGTCCCGCGTTCAGGTGCGTGAAGAAGGCGTTGAGCTTGCTGACGGCGCTGGCGTCACCGCCCATGAGGCTGCCCAGGGCACCGAGATCCTGGGGGACGGACCAGGTGTACTGGATGGCGTTGCCCTCTTCGAATCCCTTTTCGCCGCCGTCCTCGAACATCGCCGTCTGGAACGCGGGGCCGGGCGGGAAGCTCCCGTCGGCGTTGCGTGCCTCGATATATCCGGTCGTCGGATCGAACAGGTACTCCCAGTCGTGGCCCCGTTGCATCATCGTGAGCGAGAGCGACCGGTCTCCGAGATCCGACGCCAGCTGGGCGATGGAGAAATCGTCGATGGCGTACTCGAGCGTGACGGAACCCCCGTCGGAGTAGTCGATCGAGTCGAGGTCGAGGGAACCGGCATCGACGTAGTGCTGGGCCAGGTACTGGTTCAGATACTCCCGTTCGATCTCCAGGCCGTGGATGGGCTCGGATTGCGTCGCACCTTTCACCATGGCGGCGAGGGCCGCCCTGGCGTCGAATCCCCGGACCCCGAAGGCGTAGGCGTCGGCGATGATCGGATCCGCCGAGTCGCCGTTCATCTGCGAGGCGTCGCCACCGACGATGGCCCACTTCGGAAGCCACCCTCCCTGTTCGGCATCGTTGACCAACGACTGGACCATGTCGCCCGCCTGGTGGGGAGCGAGCAGGGAGACGAGCTGGATCTCCGAGCGGTAGACGTCCCATTCGGAGAAGTTGGCGTACTGCTCGTGGGTCCGAGCACTGTGTACCCGCCCGTCGGAGCCGATGTACTGGCCATTGTCGTCGCTGACCACGTTGGGATGGAGCAGTGAGTGGTACAGGGCGCTGTAGAAGGTGCGCTCAGCCGGACGGGTTCCACCGCCGATGCGGACGCGCCCGAGAATCGCGTTCCACCGTTGACGGGCGAGGGACTCGATCTTGCCGAGAGACCACCCGGCGTCCTCGCGATCCAGGTTCTGGGTGGCGTTTCCCGCGCTCACGAAGGACACACCCACCTTCATCAGAACCGTTCGATCGGTCTCCGTGCCGAAGGACACGAAGGCGCCGCAGGCCTCGCCCGCGCAGCTCCTGGTTCCCGGCAATACCGAAGAACCGTTCCAGGCCCCCTCCGAGGAGAACGGCCGGTCGAAGCGAGCGGTGAAGTACAGGGTGTACGACGTGCCGGTCTGACAGAACTGCCCGCTCGTCACCTGGCCGCTGATCTCGTCGTTACCGATGATCTGGAAGCTGGAGTGGGTGACGCCGTTGGCACTGTCGGCCACCTTGAACAGGACATTCGCCTGACCGGTGCGGGGAAAGGTGAAGCTCGACAGACCCGTGCGGGTCGTCACCGTCAACTCGGCCGTGATCCTGGAGGCGTCCAGTCCCACCTGGTAGCGCCCCGGGGATGCCTCTTCGTCGGAGTGGGAGAACGAGTCGCTGGCCGTCTCGGGGTCGGCCCCGATGGGCCCGACCGTCGGGAGCACGGGCACGTCTCCGTAACTGGCGCAGCCCGTTCCGCTCATGTGCGTGAGGCTGAAACCGGAGATGTGTGAGTCGGCATAGGAGTAGCCACTGCCGTCGACACGGTCGGGAGTGGTGTCCGGGCTCCACTGCACCATCCCGAAGGGCACATCGGCACCGGGGAATTCCCCGATGTTGCCCGGGGCCACCGGGGCCGAACCAGTGCCGGCGAACGGGTTGACCAGTCCGGCGGGATCCGTTACCAGTGCCGGTGTGGCGCCCGGGGCCGACGCCGACGCCGTCTCCGCAGCCACCGGCGACAGGACTCCGACGAGAAGTGGAGCCGTCACCATGAGCACCAGCAGCGGTCGACCACTCACCGGATGCTCGTCCCCACGGTGCCGAACGTACCAAAAGGACCAGAATCTCGTTGTGGACGACGGACTCGTACAGGCGATCGTTCTCGCCACCGATCTTCGGGCGGCCCGCCGCCGCCTGGAGGAGCTCGGGTTCACCGTTCTGGACGGGGGCCGGCATCCCGGTCGGGGTACGGCCAACCTCGTCGTTCCTTTCGGCCGGCAGTATCTGGAGATCCTCGCCGTCGTCGACGAGGCCGAAGCTCGCTCGTCACCCCAGGGACGGCCCGTCGTGGCCGCCTTGTCGGAGCGCGGTCCCGGTCTGGCCCGATGGTCGGTGGAAGCTCATGACATCGACGCCACAGCGATACGGGTCGGCCATCCGGTCGAACGACGGCGTCGTCTCCGACCCGACGGGACATCGGTCACGTGGCGATCGGTCGCCGTCGACGCCGCCTGGAGCGAACCGTGGCGCTGCGCCTTCATGGCCTGGGACGATCCCCATACCCACCCCGCGCGCGACGCCGTCACCCATCCCAACGGAGCGACCGGCTTCGCCCGACTCCGGGTGGTGGTCCCCGACCGGGCGCCGATCCTGGCATGGCTCGGCGGACGGGTACCCCCCGGTGTCGACGTCGAGGTCGGCGCGCCACCCGACATCGCGGAGCTCCATGTGTCGTCCCCGAGCGGCGCCATCGCCCTCGATGCGTTGGTGCCGTCGGAGCGTCCGCCCGATTGACCGTGGCCGTTACAGCGGCTCGGTACGTTCCCCTCGTCGGCGTCATCGCGGTGACGCCCTTCCGCCCCTCCCCCACAGCTGTCTGGCCGGTTCGGTCGACTCTCGCCCCCCCGGGGCCCCTGCGTGCCACCACCGTGCCGGCGTCGTGTCTCACGAGCGAGCCGGCCACGGGGAAACGGAACCGACCGATGACAACCGACAACACCCACGCGGGTCTCGTGGCCCAACTCGAGGAAGGGATCGCCAGGCTCACCTCGTCCGATGCCTGGCGCGACTACCTCGTCTTCCAGAGCCGGTTCCACCGTTACAGCTACGGCAACGTCCTACTCATTGCGTCGCAGGACGCCAGGGCGACCCAGGTCGCCGGCTTCAACGCCTGGCGTCGGCTGAACCGCTTCGTCCGTAAAGGGGAGAAGGCGATCTGGATCCTGGCCCCGATGGTCGGGAGGAAGACGGGACCGGACGAGGATGCCGACGGACGGATCGTCCGCGGCTTCAAGTACGTCCCCGTCTTCGACATCTCCCAGACCGACGGCGAGGCCCCACCGACTGTCTGCACCAAGCTGGCCGGTGGCGATCCCGAGGCCTTCTACGACCGACTCCTCTCCGTCGCCCTCTCCCTCGGCTTCCTGGTGGAGGACCACGACTTCGGTGACACCACCAACGGCGACTGCTCCCCATCCGAGCACCGCATCCGCATCCACCTCCACAACACCCCTGCCCAACGGGTGAAGACCCTCGCCCACGAGGTCGCTCACGCCCTGCTCCACGAACGCGTCGAGGACCGGGCGCTGGCCGAACTGGAAGCCGAATCGACCGCCTACGTCGTCTGTCGGGGGATCGGGCTGGACACGGGTGCCTACAGCTTCGGCTACGTCGCCACCTGGGCCGGTGGTGGATCCCAGGCCATCGCCGGGATCAAGAGATCCTGCGACCGCATCCAGAAAGCCTCGGCCTTCATCCTCCACACCATTCAGGAGGAGCAGGAACAGGCGGCGTGACCCGGTGAAGGACTACTGGCGGACCTGCGCGTACTCGATGACCCGGGCGACGACCGTGTCGTCGGCCTTGGCCAGGCAGCCGGTGTCGAACGGCGGTTGCGGGTCGTACTCGATCATGAGCTGCGCCGCTTGGGCGGCGGTGCGGTCGACCAACAGCTCGACGAGACGCAGGGCCATGTCGATACCGCTCGACACCCCGGCAGCCGTGACGATCCGGCGGTCCAGGTGCTCCACCACCCGCTGGGCGGTGGGTTCAGCCCCGTGTGCTTCGAGCTCGGGATAGCACGACCAGTGCGTGGTGGCCGTCAGACCACGCAGCAGTCCCGCCGCGCCCAGCACGAGCGATCCGGTGCACACCGACGTCGTCAGCCTGGTCGTGGGGTGGGCACGGAGCAGCCACTCGAGCACCCTTTCGTCAGACTCCAGGGGACGGGTACCCACTCCACCGGGGAAGACGATGATGTCCGGCGCGGGATACTCCTCCAAACGGGCGTCGACGGTGACGCCGAACATGCCGTTCTCGGTGCGGACCTCCCCCCGCTCGTGGCCGATGAAGGTGACGTCGAACTGCGGGATCCGCTGCAGCACCTCGTAGGGACCGACGGCGTCGAGAGCGGTGAACCGGGGAAACAACGGAATGACGACCTGCAGCTGTTCGGTCATGCCGGTTTCCTCTCGTCGGCGACGACGCGGAAGCGCCGCCGGTAGGCATCGGGAGCAACCCCGAGACGCCTCTGGAAGACCCGTCGCAGGGTCTCGGCCGTGCCGAAGCCACAGCGGGCGGCCAGGATGTCCAGGGTGTCATTGGTGGTCTCCAGGTCGCGGCGGGCCGCCTCCACGCGCACCCGCTCGACGAACCGTCCCGGGGTCTCCCCCACCTCGGCCGTGAAGACCCGGGTGAAATGGCGCACGCTCATGGCGGCCGCGGCAGCCAGGGCCGGCAGGCGGTGGTCCCCGCCGGGGGCCGCCTCCACCAGTGTCTGCGTGGCACGGACGGCGGAGCGTTCCGCACGGGGCACCCAGACAGGCGATGCGAACTGCGTCTGGCCCCCCGGACGGTGCAGGAACATCACGAGCCAGCGGGCCACGGTCTGGGCCACCTCGACACCGAAGTCGTCCTCCACCAGGGCGAGAGCGAGATCGATCCCGGCGGTGACACCGGCGCTCGTCCAGAACTTGCCGTCGCGGATGTAGATCGGATCGGCGTCGACCTCCAGAGACGGGAATTCGGCCGCCAGTTGCTCGGCGCGCGCCCAGTGGGTCGTCACCCGGCGACCGTGGAGGAGTCCGGCTTCGGCGGCCAGAAAGGCACCCGTGCACACCGTGGCCACCCGTCGGCATCGGGGGGCCACCGCCGTGATCCACGACACCAGCTCTTCGTCGCTGCGGGCCGCTTGCGCCTGATCGCCCCCGGGAAGCACCAGAGTGTCGATCGGCCGGCCGGGATCGGGGAGCGGCACCGTACACAGGCCCAGGCCGCTCTCGGCCCGGACCGGGCGCCCGTCGATCGAGGCGAGTGACACCTGGTAGCCACCGGACCGGCTCGTGGACCGGGCCACCCGTGTCGCCCCGGCGAAGACCTCGTACGGGCCCACGGCATCGAGCGACTGGAGCCCGGGGAAGGCGACGATGACCACGGGGAATTGCTTCATCGAGGTCAGCGTGCCTCATCGCCGCTATGGCGTCAATGACACGATACCCACGAATTCGGCCACCGGCACGGGGGCCACCTCCCCGGGGTGGCGTCCGGGCGGGTTCGTACGTCCCGGCGTCAGTACTTCATGGCCTGCAGGAAGAACAGACCGTTCGGGGTCCCGACG
This sequence comes from uncultured Acidimicrobiaceae bacterium, assembly GCA_963848355.1. Classification (GTDB taxonomy): domain Bacteria; phylum Actinomycetota; class Acidimicrobiia; order Acidimicrobiales; family UBA8190; genus CAWKDG01. The sequence goes on along the minus strand of CAWKDG010000012.1, from coordinate 1,550,442 downwards.
CCCGTCTGATCGTCATATCCCTTGCCGGCGAAGATCGTCGTCGGGACGTCAATGGTCTGGAGTACCCAGGCGAGGGGGCTCGACGAATTCGTCGGATCGGTCAGGTTCGTGCGAACGGTGGCCTCACGCGTGCCCGGCGCCAGCACGTCGGTGATCGCCGACGTGTCGATGTCCTTGTACAGCAAGGGATTGATGAATCCGATGGCTGCACCGTTGTACTGCACGGCGTCGGCCACCACCCCGGCGAAGAGCGGAGAGGACAGGCTCGTCCCGCCGAGACGGTATGTCGCGTAGTAGGTCCCGTCCGAGAACTTCTGGGTCTCGCCGATCTCCAGACCGGTGTTCGGGTCGGCCGGCATGGCCACGTCGGGGACGGCTCGCATCGGTGTCTTCCCGAAGTACTCGGAGATCTTGGTCGGCACCACGCCCGCCTGATAGGAGGGTTGGGTGTACAGAATGCTGGTCCCACCGCCCGCTCCGCTGGAGAAGGCTCCCGGCGGCTTCGGCTTCCACGTGTTCTTCGGCGACAGGCTCGAGTAGAAGTTCGACCAGCCGGCCTGGAAGACGATGTTGCCGTTCTGTCCGATCTCGGTGCTGGTCCCGCCCACGGCGGTGGCGTACGGATCGGAGGCCGGCAGGCCAACCTGCTTGGTGCCGGTGGCAGCCACCTCGTCACCGTCGTCGCCCGACGAGAACATCACGGTGATGCCGGTCGTGGCCGCTTCCAGCAGGAACTCGTGGTAGAAGTTGATCACACCGGCGGGCAGCGCTTCGGTGCCGTCGGACCATGAATCGGTCACCACCGACGCCAGGTGGTTGTCGATGGCCGAGGCCCAGGCGGTGTCCAGTCCACCGGCGCAGTTCTTGGCGCCGACGTAGACGATGTTGGCTCCCGGTGCCATGGCGTGGACCGACTCGACGTCGAGTGTCTCCTCGCCGTACCAACCCTGCGGGCCACACTCCTTTTCGTCGTTGTACCCGTCGGCGCGCGGTGTGACCTCGGTGAATTGATCCGGCCCGAAGGTCGGAAGGCTGTTCTGGGTCGACCACGTGTCGGCGTCCGAAAGCATGGTCGGTGAGCTGTAGGCGTCGGTGATGGCCACGGTCACGCCCTGACCGTCGTTTCCACCCTGGATCTCGTTGTACAGCCCGAACGCCTCCTCGTACTGGTCGGCGTCGTAGCCGCAGATCGTGTAGGGCCAGGTCTGACCGTACGCCTTCGGCTTGTCCGTGGCCATCAGCTGCCCGTAGTAGGACGAGCACGGCTGGATGCCGTAGTGCACTCCCGTCGGTGGCCCCGGCAACGTGCCGTCGGGAACGGCGTTCGACGTCCTCGCCGTCGATGCTTGTCCAGTGTCATCGGCCGGCTTCTGCAGCAGCGCCGCATCATCGAGATTGACAACGCCGGCCACCGTTCCGCTCAAGGCGGCCGGGATGCTGTAGTCGCCGACGGGCTCGGCCAGATCCTGACCCTGATACGCGTAGGTGTGGAGAGTGGTGCCCACCAGAGACTCGGCGCGCCCCATGGTTCCTGACACCTCGACATAGAGGCGGCTCGGGGCTACCGACTTCACGCTCAGGCCGGCGCTGCGGACCCAGGACTCGACGGCCGCGACGGCGGCGGCCGACGGTGAGTAGGTCGAGCGGAACTCGGCCGGCGTCAGGAACTTCCGGAACGACGCACTGCCAGGCGTGGACAGCGCCTGGACCTCCGCCGCCACGGCCGATTCATCGGGCAGCTTGAGCAGAACTTCGAAATCCACCGGCTCCGACGCCCGCACGGCACCGAGATCCCGGGCATGGCTCACGAACGACGGTCGACTGTTCGCCAGCGCGCTCGTGGCGCTGGGTGCCGCTCCCGCCATCTGGGTGAGCCCGAGACCGCCGATCAGGGCGCCCACCGCCCCGAAGGTGATGGACGTCCGGACGCGCCGAACCGGTCGACTCCGCATGTCGTAAGCCATTTCGCTGCTTCTCCGCCTCGCTCTGGTTACTAACGAGCTTCCAGGGCTGCGCTCGCTTTGTCAACCAGTCCGGTCGTTTGATCTCGACAGTCCCCGATCGCCACGCGTGTCGGATCCGATGTCGATTGGGCCTTTTTTGATCCGCCGGAGAGCCCCGGTTGATCGGGAAGGCCGAACCTGTCGAAGATGACATCGGTGCCCGTGTTCGCCGTGCTCCTGGTGGTGCTGGAGTTCGTCGCGTTGTTCGTCGCTACCTGGATTGCCTGGTTCGCCGTCCTCACCCTCTACCAAATTTTGACAAGGAAACCGAAGAGCGCCACGACCAGTGGCATCCGCTCGGCATCGTCGGAGGGTCAGCTCCGGGCGTAGTCCAGGATCTCGGCGGCGGCCCGTTCGCCCGAGAGGATGGCTCCGTCGATGGCGCCGTGCGACTTCGTCGAGGTTTCGGTCCCGGCCCAGTGCACCCGCCCGAACGGTTCGGGCAACAGGTGTCCGTATTTCGAGAGGATCCCGGGCGGGTAGTGCGCCATCGAGCACCCACGCGTCCACTTCTCGGTCCACCACGCCGTCTCGATGTAGTCGACCGGGGACCCGGCCCGGGACCCGAAGCGGGCGGCGAGCGCCTCGAGAACGGTTCGCCGCCTCACGCCGTCATCGAGGGCGGCGACACGTTCGGCCACCGGCCCGAACGTGAACGACGCCAACACTCCCGGGCTACCGGGCGCCGGGGATGCGTCAAGTGTGACCTCGGCGGCCGAATTGGGCTCGGCACTCTGGCCGCTGAATCCGTCGGCCCGCCAGAACGGCTCGTCGTAGACGATCAGAGTCTTCGTCTCGGGCCCGGCCACGGCGCTGGCGTAGAGCGCCGTGCGGTCCCCGGGGAGCACAGGATCGAACGCGATCTCGAGGGCCAAGACGGGGGGAATCGAGACGATGACGTGGCCGGCCGCCACCGACACGCCGTCGGTCCCGACGAGGACATGATCGTGGCGCTGGGTGATCGACCGCACCGGCGCGTTCAGGTGCAGGGCGTCGCCCAGGGCGTCGGCCATCCGTCGTGCCACGGAACCGGCGCCGCCATCGACCATGTTCTCCTGGGACCCGCCTTTGATCGAGAACAGCGTGTTGATGCTTCCGTGCGCACGGACGAGGAAGAGCAGGTGGAGGAACGACGTCTCGCCCAGGTCGCCGGTGAACAAACCCCGGACGGCCATCTCGAAAAGATCGCGTCCGGCCGTCGTACGGATCCCAGAGTTCTCGAGCCACCACGCCACCGTGCGGGCATCCCATTCCTCGGCCCGTTTGGCCGTCCACGGGGTGTCGAGCGGGACCCGTTTGGAGGTCCAGTCCAGCCTGGCCTGCGCCAGGGCGATCGTGATGACGGCCAGTGGGCTGATCTTCGGGATGAGACCGGTGTACGGGCGATTCCGACCCCCGTCGACGAGGAGATGCGATCCCTTCACCCACGTCTTGTAGGTGGACACACCGAATTCGCGGGCCAGGCCGAAGGCGGCATCATGCCGGGGACCGAGCCACGCACCTCCCCGGTCGACGGGCGAGCCGTCCGACAGCTCCTGCGTCCACACACGTCCACCGACACGGTCGCGGGCTTCGAGGACGGCCACTGCCCTGCCGTTCTGGTGCAATCGCAAGGCCGCCGTGAGCCCGGCGAAGCCCGCCCCCACCACGCAGACATCCACGTCGATCCGCTCGGTCATCCGGGCAGCACCGTACTAACCGGTTCGTGTCACCGCTTCCTGGCATCGGCGACAGCGACCGAGCATGGCGAAGTGGCGGGGATCGATGGTGAACCCGAAACGCGATCTCGTCGAGCGGGACAGAGCGGCGAACAAGTCGTCGGGAGCTTCGATCACCGCTCCACAACCGTCGCAGACGAGGTGGCCGTGCGCAGTGGCGGCGAGATGGTAGGTCGACGGCCCGTGCCCGAGGTGGGCGTGGACGACAATGCCCAGCTCCTGGAGATCCTCCAGATTCCGGTAGATCGTCGAAAGGTGGACATCGGGCGCTCTCGCTTGGACCACCGCCGCAAGCTCTTCCGCCGTCTGGTGGCCCTCGGCCTCGAAGACGGCCTCGAGGAGAAGCCGGCGGGCCGACGTCACCCGTCCGCCCCTTGCCCGGACCAGGGCCAGAACGTCCTCCACGGTGGCCGGGGGGGTCCGGTCGGCGTCCACGGGAGCGAAGAGCTTGCTCACACGGACATGGTAGGCGGTCAAGGGGTCATGAGACGAGCTGCATCCTCTTGCACCCAGTTCGCATCTCGGGTAGACAACCGGCGGTGGGAGCAGGAGCGCAGCCACAGGTGGAGCACGGGGACCCGGGAGGGCCGTCCATGGTCACGACCGAGACATCCCTCCCCGTCGGGCGGCTCAGGCAGGTCCGGAATTCGCTCACCCCACGAGAGTGGCGCCGCACCCGCTGGATGTTCGCCAGCATCGTCGCACTCCACGTCCTGGGGTTCGGCATCTTCATCGCCTTCGTGGTGCCCGGGCACTACCGGGGCCTCGGCATCGGCGTGAGCGTCCTGGCCTACACGTTGGGACTGCGTCACGCCTTCGACGCCGACCACATCTCGGCGATCGACAACACCACCCGGAAACTGATGAACGACCGGCGCGGAACACCACAACCGCGCCCGTTGAGCATCGGCTACTGGTTCTCCCTCGGGCACTCGACCATCGTGATCGTCATCGGCGTGGGGATCGTGGTGGCCGAGAAGACGGTGTTCCCGGCCGTCTCGAACCACGGCTCCGGGTTGGAGGTGTTCGGCGGCATCTTCGGAACGGTCGTGTCGGCGGCGTTCCTCTACCTCATCGCCGTCCTCAACATCGTCATCCTGGCCGGCATCTGGCGCGTCTTCCGCTCGATGCGCAGAGGCGACTACGACGAAGCCGAGCTCGAGAGGCAGCTCGAGAATCGCGGTCTCATGTACCGCTTCTTCGGCCGGTGGATGAAGGCGATCACCAAGGAATGGCAGATGTACCCCGTCGGCGTGGTCTTCGGCATGGGATTCGATACCGCCACCGAGGTGGCCCTCCTGGCCACCACCGCCCTCCTGGCCACGCGGGCGCTGCCCTGGTACTCCATCATGTGTCTGCCCATCCTGTTCACAGCGGGCATGGCCATGATGGACACGGTCGACGGGATCTTCATGAACGTCGCCTACGGGTGGGCGTTCTTCAACCCCGTCCGCAAGGTGTACTACAACCTGGCCATCACCGGTCTGTCCGTCGCCATCTGCTTCTTCATCGGGACAATCGAGGTCCTGGGCCTGGCGCCGACGGAACTGAAGCTCAAGGGAGCGTTCTGGAAGGACATGGCCAGCTTCAACATCAACGCGGCGGGCTTCGTCATCGTGGGCATGTTCGTCCTCACGTGGGCCGGTGCCCTCGTGATCTGGCGTCTCGGCCACATCGAGGAGAAGTGGAGCGCCCGGCTCCAACCCAGCGTTGCCGGATCACCGGGGTTCGGCGACGGGCACGGCCCCGCTCCGGACTACATCTGACTCAATCCCCGCGCGGCGCCGTGGTCCCGGCTCGGCTGGCTCGGCCAACGGGCGCACCGCCGGCATCGCCTGTCAGCCCGCCTGTCGCGGTGCCAACAGCGCCAGGACCGCCCGTGAGCCCGGTTGCATAAGCTCCCGGCGATCTTCTGGATAACTACGGCCAAGGGGAAAGAAACAGTGATGGAAGTTGCCGAGCGCGACAGGCAAGTGCGGACGTTCGTCGACGAGGTCTGGAATCGCAAAAACTACGAAGCCGCTGCTGACCTCTACGGCGAGGGTTACGCCAACCCGTTTGGGGCAGGTCCCTCGGCCAGGGTCGAGCCGATCCGCCGCTATCACCAGGCGTTTCCTGATCTCCAGATGGACGTCGAGGAACTGATCGTGTCCGGGGACACGGTCGTGCTCAGGCTGACATTTCGCGGCACTGACACAGGGGGATACGTGGGACGCGACCCGACGGGACGGACCGTGGACGAGTGGGTGATCACCATCATGCACTTCGAGGGTGACAAGGTCGTCCGGGAATGGATCGGAGCCGACAAGCTCGGCCTGTTCATTCAGCTGGGCGTCCTCGACGACCCGTGGCCCAAGTAGTCACTGGAGCGCAGCGGCCTCAGATTGGAATGCCTTCGAGAGCTCGGGGGCGAGCAGCGCCTTCCCTGTAAAGGCGTCTTCCCGCGCGTACCACCAGAAGTAGCCGCCGACGTAATACGGGAGCCCGGGGGCAAGGTCGTAGGCCCACGACATGACCTTCTCGGCTTTGGCCCGCGTCCCGGTCTTCACGGGCTGGGGCAGGCCGACCTCGCCGAAGCCGAGCAAGGAGTTGGGATAGAGGGCGTGGAGCCGCTGCATCTCGGCGGACACCTGAGCGCTCGTCGGGTACGTATTGTGGCACTGGGTGGGGTAGTAGCTCTCGAACACGTATGTGAGTCCGGCGCGGACCGCCGCCGGCACGAATTGCTCGGAGAACTGCACCGGGGTCAACTCCGCCGTGCCGTCGCCGCAGTTGTTCGGGGCGAACTCGTTGGCATAGAGGGTCATTGCCGAGTCCGCCCCTGTGGCCGCCACGTCGTCGTAGGCCTCGTCGATCTTCTCGGCGCCCGTCGCATAAGGCCCCGTCCAGTTCCCGTTGACCTCGTTGCCGATCTCCCAGATGTCCACGGAGGAGCCGAGATCCGAGAGATACGACTCGACCCGGCTCTGAAATGCGCTGGTGGTGATGCGAGTGGCGTCACTCGAGTCGAGCAGTTCGCCCATAACCCCGCTCACCGCATGCAGCCGGGAGACCGGTGACGTGTAATAGGTGGCCGGTTCGGCGACGTTGAAATACACGCGGGTCATCGGACGCTCAGGCAGGGCACGCTCGGCGGCCAGGACGGCCTGCATGTTCTCCACGTTGTCGACAGTCACCCCGTAAAGCGGAGGGGCCGAAGGCGTCGTCGCCAATGCAGAGGGCGTGGTCACGGGAGAGATGGAGACGAGGAGCCCGCACAATCCCACAGCCGCCGCCTTGGCGGCGACCGCCACGACGCCCTGGCTGTCAGGAGGCATGGCCCGATTATGCCGCCGGGCGGAGAGGGGCTTGGAGCCTGGCCATGCGTTCACCAGAAACCTCAAACTAGGGTGACACGGCGGGGCAGCCGACCGATCCGGCCGTGATGTCGGCGATCCGAGGCCTCGGCGTGCTTTCGTTCACCTCATCGGTGAGGTTGCCGGCCAGCGTCCCTGTCGACGTCGCTGCAAACCAACTCCCTCCCTGAGCCAGGGAGGTCCTGAGCGCAGCCCCATAGATACGTTGCGCCTGCGTGAGCGTGTCCCCGATACGCAGCCCCCCGGCCGTGACGACGTTCGGAATGTCCCGATATCCGGGTCCCCCGATGAGAGAGCCCGTGCTATAGCCCACAAAGCGTTCATGGTCGAAGTAGGCGGTCATCGTCGACCACTGGAGATATGCGTCGATGGTGCAGTTGTTCGACGGCGTCGGCTCGACGCTGAGCGGTACTCCGAGCACCTTCTCGAGGTTGGCGATGGCCATGGATTCTGTCTGCCCGAAGACAGCCGACCCGATTCCGTCACCGCCGAGCAGAATCGGACGGTTCGCCGGCAGTGTCGTCCCTCCCGGATGCGGATTCGCGTGTGCGTGCGACAAGTCCGGAAGAGCATTGAAGAATGGTGGCCAGTCACCGGTACTGCCGTCCACTGATCCAACGGCTTTCCTGGTCTGCTGATTGATGAACACCGCCTCCCACGTGTAGCGCTCAGGAAGCAGGCCCGTTGTGGTGTTGGGATTCACGGTACCGGCAATCGCCACCACCCAGACCCTGGCCGACAATGCATCCGGTCCGAGGTTAGGAAACGATGATTGGGGCTCCGCTGCCGCCAGGACCTGTCCGTACGTGGTCAGTTTCGCCGCCGCCCTGGTGACGTGTTCCACGCTCGGAAGCTCCATGGCGATGGCTTGCCGCGCTGTCATCAGAGGTCGGTGCGACGGAGCCAGGGCGGAGTTGGACGGCGTCGTCGTGGAGTTTGACGACCGCGGTCCGAGTGCCACAAGGAGCCCCACGCCTGTCAGCACAACCACGACGACGACGGTCGCTGTGACGACCCGCGTTGCCGTCGGCCGCCAAGGAGCGGACTGCATGGACGTGCCCTCGGTCGTCAGGAGCTCGGCAGGACGATCGGCGACACCCTTCCGGTGGTGTCTGCCACGAGCCTCCTCGAGAGTCACAGGAGGTGCGGCGTTGTCGATGTAGGTACGGATGTCATGGGCCAGCTCACTCATGCTGCGTCACCTCCAGACCGCGGCGGAGTCGCGCCAAACCCCGCTCGAGGTGGTTCTGCACCGTGGTGACCTTGGTGTTCGTGAGTTCGGCCACCTCACGGAGCGTCCAGCCGAAGCCGTGGACGAGGACGACGGCGACTCTCTGACGATCCGAGAGCTGGGCCAACAGGGGTCCGAGCGCGGGCTCGCACCAGGGCTCGGGCTCGTCCGGCCGAGCGAAGATCGACCGGATCCTTCGAGGGCGGGTACGACTCTGGCCGACTCGGAGGAGATATCCGACCGGGTTCGTGAGCTGTTGGACATGTGCCCAGTTCTCCCATGCATAGGACAGCGCCTCGGCTGTCGCGTCACGTCCGCGTTGGGGACCGAGCATGGCGATGAGGGCACGCCGTAGCCGCGGTTCAGCATCGGCAAAGAAGCCCTCAAACTCTTCCTCCACGGGCCTGCGTCCCACCCTCTCGACAGAGCATTCCTGGCCTCTACCACTAGAGACCCTCGAGGCTTCCGGATTTACCACAGCGGCGCCGAGCTGGTCGTAGCCTCGAGCCAATGGCGGCTGGTCGATGGGGTTCTTGGATCGGCGTGGGAGGACTGGTGGCCCTTACCCTGGCTACCGCTGTCTGGTCAGAGTCAGCTTCGTCGAAACAAGGTGCCCGGATGGCCGTTGCTTCTCCTCGGGATCGTCGGAACACGATACCAACGACCTCCGCCAGCCCATTGCCGTCAGCGACGACGCCCGTTTCGTCTTTGCCTCTTGTGCAGACGACATCTACGTGGCAGGTGAGCGCCTCCTTTCCTGCGACTTCGGGAGCCTCAGAGATCGCCTGTCCTTCGACCTCCGTCTGTTACGCAGCGGGCACCGACAGCTCGAAAGCAGGAGACGTCCTCAAGAGCACCGACACCGGGACCACATGGCGGACCGAGGCGCTACCGCCGGGTGTCGGGGGAATCACCGGTCTCTCTTGTCCCTCGGTCTCAGTGTGCTTTGTCACCGACGACGGCGCGATCCTGATGACCCACGACTCAGGGACGACCTGGACCCCTCCAAATATTCCCCAAGGGTTGAGTCTTGCGAGCATCGCTTGTCCGTCGGTGATGCGTTGTTACGCCGTCGGGGCGATCCACAACGAAGGGCCATCTGTCCTCGAGACAACCGACTCGGGGAGCAGGTGGACATCCCAAATCGTTCCTCCTGCTCTCGGTGACGGGGCCTTTGCCGTCGGCGGCCTCACTGATATCGCTTGCCCGTCAACGTCGGTGTGTTACGCGGTCAGCGATGACGGGGACTATGTGGTCAGCAGGGATGCAGGGTCCGACTGGACCATAGGACAAGGATTGGACGACGGATCCGTGGTGGGCGGCGGAGGCGGTCTCGACCCTTATGGTGACGCCATTGCCTGCCCGTCGACGACGATGTGCGTCACCAACGGGACCTCCAAGGATTTGGGATCAGATTCAATGCCCACTGGGATTCTCGTGACCGCCGACTCCGGGAGAACCTGGGTCTCAGAGCGGATCCCGCTCCGGATCGGAGTGTCCGGTGTTTCCTGTCCGTCGACAAGAGTCTGTTTCGCCACTGGAGCCGGAGGGATCGGGTCCCGCGAGTTTGGCGCCATCATTTCGTCGACCGACGCGGGGAAAACCTGGCGCACCAGCCTGGACACCCCGGGGCCCCACGTTCTCGGCGAGATCGCGTGCCCGTCGACAACTACCTGTCTGGGTGGAGACGCAGGTGGCAGCAGTGTCAACGTGACCACAGATTCGGGCAGGACCTGGAGCACTCGAACGTTCCCCGCAGGTATTGGGGCGGTGGGTGAGGTGACCTGTCCATCGATCGCCGTCTGTTACGCCACGGCGTACAACGGCATTCTGGCGACGGCCGACTCCGGTTCCACCTGGGACTTCACGTTGTTTCCCCCGGACCTGATCCTCGCCGCCCTTGCGTGTCCTTCGGTGACGACGTGCTATGCCATCGCCGTGGTGCCGAGGGATCGCCAGCAGAAGTTTCTCTCCACCACAGACGGCGGCAGCACGTGGAGAGTCCTGGCGCGTTTCTCGGCGTCAGCGTTGGCATGCCCATCGACGACCATCTGCGACGTCGTTGGGGACGATATCCACGTGACAGCCGATTCCGGCCGAACGTGGCACACCGTCTATTCGAGCGGAGACGGAGAACTGGACAGCGTCACCTGCCCGTCGACCACCACTTGTTACACGGCGGGTACCCCGGAACTCCTCGCCACTGACGACACCGGGTTCATCTGGAACGCGCAAGACATTCCCAATAGGACGAAACCGGTTCTCACGGGCGTGACCTGCGCATCCACGACGAGCTGTGTCGCCGTCGGGCAAGACTTCAACTGCCAGGACGAGGGAGACGATCCCTGTCCGTCCGGGACCTTGGCCGTTCTTGTCACCCGCAACGGAGGAAACCTATGGAGCGGGTATGCCATCCCGACTGACGACAATCTCAACGCCGTCGCGTGTCCCGTTGACGAAAGCTGCTTTGCCGTGGGCTTCCTGGGAGCCGCCGATGGATATAGCGGAGGGGGAGACGGGACGGTGCTCTCGTCCAGCGATCTGGGCATCCAATGGAGCAGCCAGTCCGTTCCTCCGATGACGGGTGACCTCACCAGCATCACCTGCCCGTCAGCCACGACGTGCTTCGCCGTTGGTGAGGGTACCGGTGGCGTCGGAGGGCTCATCCTGAAGGCGAGCGATCTCTAAGTCTCCTGTGTGGGAAACGCCGTCCGGACTGAACTTTCTCAGCGCGCTTGGAGGGACTCGAACCCCCAACCTTCTGATCCGTAGCGCGATCTTGGTTGTGTCATGGCGTCGCTGAGACTCCCGTCCCGTCGCATCTGTCCGGGTGGACGCCCATATTTTCAGGAGGTCGCGAAACGAGATGGGACGATGCGGGACGCGAAGGGACCCAATTGTCGGCTCGCGTGTTGGCTTTTGGAAGGCGACCTTGGGATGTTGTCAGCCCGCTCGAGCTGTCGAGAACTCCAGCGTTCCCGTAGCTCGCAAGGCATCGCGGGGCTGAAGCAACTGGTCCGACCGACGTCACCGAGCAACTCGCTTCGGCGCCTGGCCTGGGCAAAACTGGTCGGCGCCGCATTAGGCGTCGAGCCAGTGGCCGTCGCGCATGATCGTTCGCCCTTCGAGCTCGGGAACACTCCTCCAGGCCCGGACCGTCGTCGGGGTGGCCACCAAGAACGAATGCTCGACCACCTCGTGCCGAGGGTCCCACTCAACGCGCCGACGGTAGGTCTCCGCCAGGAGCGCATCGACCGCCCGGCAGGAGATGACCTCCGTGGCTGCGTCGAAGGTAGTGACGTCTCGGGCGGTGCCGAGTGCAAGCCGGACGACGCCGCTCCTGGCGGAGTTGCGGGCCGTGGGCGAGTCGGAGGGCGTCGCCAGGATGATCCGGAGACCGTCCACGCGAATGACAAGGGGATCAAGTGCGGCTGGTCCCCATGTGCCGTCGCAACCCAGATGTCGGCGTCGTTCTCCAGTCGGGTCACCGTGTCGAGCGCGACGCCGGTCGCGGCTACGAGCTTCCTTCGTCACTGGCTCAACTGGCCCATTGCGCAGTCCATTCCCCGGCTTCCTGACCGGTGATGACATTGAGCCTGTTCCAGGTGTTGATGGCCGCAATACAAACGACCAGCGCGGCCAGGGCCGCTTCGTCGTAGTGCTTGGCCGCCTCGTCGAACACCGCGTCGGGTATCGGAGCGCCCTGATCAGCCAGACGGGTCCCTGCCTCGGCCAAGGCCAGTGCGGCTTGCTCCGCATCGGTGAAGTACGGGGTGTCCCGCCAGGCGGCCAGGGTGAAGAGGCGCTCGTCGGTTTCGCCAGCTTTTTTCGCTCCGCGGAGTGCATGTCCAAGCAGACGGCACAACCATTGATCTGGCTGGCGCGTAGGTTGACGAGCTCCAACGTCGTGCGGGACAATCCAGCCTGGCTGGCCGCATCGTCGGCCGCCTTGGACAGATTCTGGAGGGCGTCGAGGACGCCGGGCACACTGAGAACGGGATTGGGAATGCGCGACTGCATTGCATCTCCTTGTCGAGGGATCGGAATTGTTGTGTCGCTCTCCTTGACCCCTGGCCACCGGTCAGTGTGACCGTCGCATGAAAGAACGGCGTTGAGCAGCCCCTTTTTGGGAGAGAACCTGGATCGCCCTGCCCTCGACTCCGCCGGACAGCGACGACGTGTCGTCGGCCGAAGACGGTCCCCCTTGCTTGTCACATCGGCAGTCGCCTCCGGGTCATTGTGGTGACCCCGTTAGTCAAGGATGTGCGGATGGACGAGAACGACTGGCTGGCAGAGCGCTTCGAGGAGCAGAGGACCCACTTGCGGGCCGTCGCCTACCGGATGCTCGGCTCGCTTACCGAGGCCGACGATGCTGTCCAAGACACCTGGGTGCGAGCAAGCCGGACCGAGACGAGCGCAGTCGAGAACCTTGGTGGATGGTTGACGACGATCATCGCTCGTGTGTGTCTGAACATGCTCCGCTCACGCAATGTCCGGCGCGAGGTATCCCTGGAGATGCATCTACCGGATCCTGTCATCAGCCCAGTGGGAGAACTTGGACCAGAAGGCGAAGCGCTATTGGCCGATTCGGTCGGCCTGGCACTCCTGGTCGTGCTTGATGCCTTGGCTCCCGCTGAGCGCCTCGCCTTCGTTCTCCATGACATGTTCGATCTGCCATTCGAGGAGATCGCCTCCATGGTGGGCCGGTCCCCGACTGCGGCCAGGCAGCTGGCGAGCAGGGCACGGCGCCGGGTCAGAGGAGCCGAAATCCCAGATTCCGACCTCGCTCGTCAACGTACGGTGGTCGACGCTTTCTTTTTGGCAGCCCGCAGTGGTGACTTCGACGCATTGGTCGCCCTGCTCCACCCCGACGTGGTCCTGCGAGTTGACTCCGGACCGGGTCGTCCGGCTGCGTCCCGGGTCGTGCGCGGGGCAGGGGCTGTCGCTCGACAAGCGCGCCTCGGTGCCAATCCGGCGGCACTTCTCCATCCTGCGTTGATCAACGGAGCCGCGGGCGTCGTCATCACCCTCAATGGGCAACCCCACGGGGTCATGGCCTTCACCGTCGTCAACGACAAGATCGTCGAGCTTGACATAATCGCCGATCCCGAACGCATCAGCAGAGTCGCATCGGCCGTTCTCAGTGGCCGGTAACCACCACGTCGATGAGCGTCTCAAACAGTGCCGACCCGTCTCAATTGTGCCCGACTGAAATGTTGGCTTTTCTGCAGCACGCCCTTACTGCCTCTGAGCTGGGCTCACGGACGGGAATGGGACGCCATTGGGTTGAATTGTTGGCTATGTTGCGCCGACAACTAGACGTCGTTGGTCTCCTGACCTGCGCTTTTAGCGCGCTTGGAGGGACTCGAACCCCCAACCTTCTGATCCGTAGTCAGATGCTCTATCCAATTGAGCTACAAGCGCCGGGTGATGTCGTGCCGCCGAGATGCCCCGACGGCCGACAGACCCCAGCGGGGTCGAAGGGCCGGAGCCGACGACAGCGGGTGATCTTATCCGCGCCGCCGGACCCGACCCTCTGGTCGTCGGACGACGGGCGGGCGCTCAGGTCTCGGGGTCCAGTCCGATCGGGTTGAGGACGGGGATCAGCCCGAGTTCGGCGATCCGGGCGGCCATCGGCTTGAGCAGGGCCCTCAACTCGGCCGTGGCCTCGTCGCCGATCTTCTGCCAGGGCTCGACGGCCATCCGGTCGGTGGCCTCCTCGATCTGTTGACGGGCGGCCGCACCGACCAGGGTGAGCTTCCCGGGGTCGGTCTCGTCCAACCACCCTCTCGCCACCATGGCGCGCTCGGCGCCCTCCCACTCCTCGTCACTCCAACCCCGGGCCGGCTGCAACACACCACGCGTCACCCCGCCGGCGCCGACGAAAGAGATGTGGGCCTCGAGCCCGTTGAGTCCGGCCTCGACGAGGGCGGCCACATGGCCGTCGCCGCGATGCTCCCGCAGGATGGTGGTCGCCTGCCACACCACGAGCATCGGATCATCCGGCCATGCCAGTGCCGCGTTCGCCGCCGCCAGCGGTCGGCCGACGGTGGTCACGCTCTCGGCCGCCCGGCGGGCGATGGCGGCGGCCGACGCCAGGTCGGAGCCGCTCCGGTCGGATCCGAAGATCCGTCCGAAAGCGCGGTCGACCCCGGCCAGGCGCGCCTCGAGCACGGCCGCCGGAGAGGCGAATCCCCACGCGTCGGGCAGTGCCCGGGTCACCAGCCTGGGGGCGAAGTTGTAGAACGTCGCCGTCGTCACGGCCGGCTCCACCGCACCCATCGGCGCCGAGCGCCCAGCGAAGTACCCCATCCAGAAGCCCTTCAACCCGCAGCCGCGGAACTCCTCGTCCGCCTCGGGGGCGAAGTACGTCACCGCGTGCAACGTGTCGTAGACCCGCCACATCCGCCTGGCCGTCGCCGGAGTGCTCATCGGTCAGACGAGCATCCGCACGTTCGACACGGTGACGGCCCGACCCCCGAGGATCACCCGGTCACCGGCCACCTTCATCCGGACGATCCCGCCGCGCTCCGAGGCCTGCTCTCCCACCAGCTCGGTCCTCCCCAGTCGCTCGGCCCAGAACGGAGCCAGCGTGCAGTGCGCCGATCCCGTGGCCGGGTCCTCGGGGATGCCCACGGCCGGGGCGAAGACACGGCTGACGCAGTCGATCCCCGCCCGGTCACCGGGGGCCGTCACGATCACACACCGGACCCCGAGGGTGGCGATGGCCGCCAGATCGGGACGGAGCGACCGGACGGCACCGGCGTCGGCCAACTCGACGAGGAGGTCCGTCCGTCCGCGCCCGCACCACCGGACCCCGGGGATCCCGAGCGAGGCCGGTGTCTCGGCCACCGCCGGAGGGTCGGCCGGAAAGTCCATCTCGATCCACCCGTCGTTCCCGTTCGTGCACGTGAGTAGCCCGCTCCTGGTCACGAAACTCCCGCTGCCCCCGAGGACGTGGGCGGTGGCCAAGGTGGCGTGCCCGCACAGATCGACCTCGACCGACGGGGTGAACCACCGCAGGTCGTACGACCCGTCGGTCCGGGCCACGGCGAAGGCCGTCTCCGAGAGGTTCATCTCCCGGGCGATCAGCTGCATCTCGCTCTCGTCGGGGAAGCGGTCGACCACGGCCACCGCCGCCGGATTGCCGGCGAACGGTCGGTCGGTAAAGGAGTCCACCACCGTCAGGTCGAAGGGCATGGCCCACTCTACGATCCCGGTCGCCGGGTCCCCGACCGGTGCCGACCGGCCCGGCGGGGACGTCGGATCGGGCCCGGGGACGAGATCTGACGGAGCGTTAGACTCGCCCGGTGGCCCCCACCAAGAGCGCTGTCCCCGCCGTCGACGGCTGGTTCACGACGGACGGAGCACCGGCGCTCCTCGGCAGTCGCTGCCGCACCTGTGGAACGTTCGCCTTCCCGCGCGAAACGTCCTTCTGCCGCAATCCCGACTGCGACGGCCAGGAGTTCGACGAGACCCCCCTGAGCCGGCGCGGCCACATCTGGTCCTACACCGACGCCCGCTACCAGCCGCCCCTGCCCTATCAGGCCGCTGATCCCTACGAGCCTTTCTGCATCGCCGCCGTCGAACTGGCGGCCGAGAAGATGGTGGTGATGGGTCAGGTCGTGCCCGGTGTCGGGGTCGACGATCTCTCCATCGGCGCCGAGGTCGAGCTCGTCACCGACGTCCTCTACGAGGACGACGACCACCGGTACCTCGTCTGGAAGTGGCGCCCGGTGGCCCCCGGCGACCACGCCGCCGCCGACCATCGGGGAGATGTGCATGGCTGACGACAAGCGGGTCGCCGTCCTCGGGGTCGGGATGCACCCCTGGGGGAAGTGGGGACGCAACTTCGTCGAGTACGGGTTGACGGCCGCCCGCGCCGCGCTGGCCGACGCCGGCCTGGTCTGGCGCGACGTCCAGTTCGTCTCCGGGGCCGACACCATCCGCAACGGCTATCCCGGCTACGTGGCCGGCGCCACCTTCGCCCAGGCCCTCGGCTGGACCGGCGCCCGCGTCGCCAGCTCCTACGCCGCCTGCGCCTCGGGCGCCACCGCCGTCGCCTCCGCCCGGGCCCAGATCCTCGCCGGCCTCTGCGACGTGGCCCTCGTCGTCGGCGCCGACACCACCCCCAAAGGCTTCTTCGCCCCTGTCGGCGGCGACCGCAGGGACGACCCCGACTGGCTCCGGTTCCATCTCATGGGTGCGACCAACCCGACGTACTTCGCCCTCTACGCCCGGCGGCGCATGGAGCTCTTCGGAGCCACCGAGAACGACTTCGCGGCGGTGAAGGTGAAGAACGCCCGGCACGGTCTGGCCAACCCCAACGCCCGCTACCGCGCCGCGGTCACCACCGACGAGGTCCTCGCCTCACCGATGGTGGCGGACCCTCTGCGCCTCCTGGAGATCTGCGCCACCTCGGACGGGGGCGCCGCCCTGGTCCTGGCCAGCACCGACTTCGCCCGTCGCCACGCCGGCGCCACCGGCCTGGTGACCATCCCGGCCGTCTCCACCGTCACGCCGCGCTTTCCCCAGACGGTGATCGAGATGCCGAACTTCGCCACCGACTCGGCCGTCTCCGTCGACGGCGGGATCGGATCCGGCTTCCGCCACTCCATCGCCCACGCCGCCTACGAGGAGGCCGGCATCGGTCCCGAGGACGTCGACGTGGCCGAGGTCTACGACCTCTCGTCGGCGCTCGAGCTCGACTGGTACGAGGACATCGGCCTCTGCAAGGAGGGCGAGGCCGAACGGCTCCTGCGCGACGGCGACACGGCCGTCGGCGGTCGCATCCCCGTCAACCCGAGCGGTGGCCTCTCGTGCTTCGGCGAGGCCATCCCGGCCCAGGCCATCGCCCAGGTCTGCGAGCTCGTCTGGCAGCTCCGCGGGCAGGCCCAGGGGCGCCAGGTCGACGGGGCCCGCGTCGGGGTGACGGCCAACCAGGGCCTCTTCGGCCACGGCTCGTCCGTCATCGTCACCACCTAGTCGACCGGGGCGCGTCCTCCAATGTCCGACGTCGTCCTGCTCGAAGTGGCGGACCGGGTGGCCACCGTCACCCTCAACCGGCCCGAGGCCCGCAACGCCATGTCGATCGAGCTCATCGACACCCTCGGACGCCTCGTCGGCGAAGCGAACGACCGCGACGACGTCGACGTCCTCGTCCTCACCGGCGCCGACCCCGCCTTCTGTGCCGGCCTCGACCTGAAGGAGCTCGGTCGCGACGGCGGCGCCCTGCGGCGCGACCGCGCCGACAACGGGGCCGCCGACCACGATGACGGTGAGGTTCGCCGGCAGGTCCGGGGGCCCACGCTGCCGACGTCGAAGCCGATCATCGGCGCCGTCAACGGTGTCGCCATCACCGGCGGCCTCGAGCTGGCGCTCAACTGCGATTTCCTGGTGGCCTCGGAGCGCGCCCGTTTCGCCGACACCCACGCCCGCGTCGGCGTCCACCCCCTCTGGGGCCTGACCGTGACCCTGCCCCAGGCCGTCGGCATCCGCCGGGCCCGCGAGATGAGTGCCACCGGCAACTTCGTCGACGCCCGCCAGGCCCTCGCCTGGGGACTCGTCAACCACGTGGTCGACCACGACGCCCTCCTCCCGTTCGCCCACCGTCTGGCCGCCGACATCGTCTCGTCCGATCAGCGCGCGCTCCGCGCCATCCTCGCCACCTACGAGACGGCCTCCCGGGTCCCCGGTGCCGAGGCCCGCAGGGCCGAAAGAGCGGCGGCGGCCGTCTTCCAGCGTGGCGGTGTCGACCCCGCCGACATCGAGCGGCGCCGGCGCGGCGTCGTCGAGCGGGGACGCTCCCAGGTCTGACGTCCATGACTCCCGGCGCCCCCCCTCCGCACGACGACGCCCGCGACTGGGTGACCCGCGACGCGGCGGTCGTCTGGCACGGCTTCACCCAGATGTCCACCTACGGGGACAACACCCCGGTCATCGTCGACCACGCCGAGGGCCGCGAACTCGTCGACGTCGACGGCCGCCGCTATCTCGACGCCATCTCGTCGCTCTGGGTCACCACCCTCGGCCACCGGGTCCCCGAGCTCGACGCCGCGCTCTCTCGCCAGCTCGACCTCGTCGCCCATTCCACCCTGCTCGGCCACGGCAACCGGGTGGTGGTGGAGCTGGCCGAGGCGTTGGCGACCGTGGTCCCGGTCGGCTCACCCCATTTCCTCTTCGCCTCCGACGGGGCGTCGGCCGTGGAGCAGGCCCTGAAGATCGCCTTCCAGTACTGGACGAATCGAGGCGTCGAGGGCCGGACGCGCTATCTGGCGCTCGGTCACGCCTACCACGGCGACACGGTCGGCTCCCTCTCCCTCGGCGGCGGGGGTTTCGGGACCGACGTCTTCGACGCGCTGCGCTTCCCGGTCGTCCGCACCCCCGGCTACGACGACCCGGGCTGGGCCGACAAGGCGGTGGCGTCCGTCGAGCGCCACGGCGGCGAGCTCGCCGCCGTCGTCATCGAACCTCTCGTCCAGGGGGCGGCCGGCATGCTCGTCACCGAGCCGGCCGAGGTCGCCCGTCTGGCCGACGCGGCGCGCCGCGCCGGGGTCCTCCTCATCGTCGACGAGGTGGCCACCGGCTTCGGCCGCACCGGCCGGCTCTTCGCGTCGGAATGGTCCGGCCTCCGGCCCGATCTCCTCTGCCTGGGTAAGGGCCTCACCGGGGGCTACCTCCCGATGTCGGCCACCGTGGCCTCGGGAGACGTCCATGACGCCTTCCTCGGCGAGGACCTCGGCCCGCGCACCTTCTACCACGGGCATTCCTTCGCCGGGAACGCTCTGGCCGCCGCCGTCGCCCTCGAGCACCTCCACCTCATCGAACGAGACGGCGTCCTCGGCAACGTCGTCGCCCGCGCCGACCAGCTCGACTCTCTGCTTTCGGCGTCGGTCGCCCCTCTGGCGCCGGTCCTCTCGGTCCGTCAGCGCGGGCTCATGGTGGGCATCGAGCTGCGGCCCCCCGGTCCCGGCCTGCGGTGGGGCCGTCGCGTCTGCGCCGCCGCGGTCCGTCGCGGGGTCCTGCTGCGCCCCCTCGGCGACGTCGTCGTCGTCATGCCCCCCCTCACCGTCACGGCCGACGAGATCGACCGCATCGTCTCGACCCTGGTGGACTCTCTGGCCGAAGTGGCGTCATGACCGTCTCGGCCGGGTGGGAGACAGCCGGGTCGGAGACAGCCGGGTCGGAGACGGTGTGGTCGTCGTTGGTCGAGGCGCGCAACGAGCGCCTCCGTGCCGAGGGGCGGTGGCGCCATCCCGTGACCTTCGACGCCCGCGGTCCCGAGGGTGTGCTCACCGAGGACGGCGAACAAGTGGTGGCCTTCGCCTCCAACGACTACCTCGGCCTTTCGATGCACCCGTCGGTGATCGCCGCCGCCCACGAGGCCCTCGACGTCTGGGGCACGGGGGCGGGCGCCAGCCGTCTCGTCACCGGTAGCCGGCCCTGTCATGAGGAGCTCGAGCAGGAGCTGGCCACGTGGAAGGGAGCGGAACGGGCCGTCGTCTTCCCCACCGGATTCGCCGCCAACCTCGGGGTCCTCTGTGCCTTCGCCGAGGGCGGGGTCCGCATCTGCTCCGACGAGCTCAACCACGCGTCGATCGTCGACGGGGCCCGCCTGTCGCGCGGCGAGGTCGTCGTCTACCGCCACGGCGACGTCGACCACCTCGAGTCCCTCCTCGATCAGGCGCCGGGCCCCACCCTCGTCGTCACCGACGTCGTCTTCTCCATGGACGGTGACGTCGCACCCGTGCGGGAGATCGCCGACACCTGCCGTCGGCACGGCGCTCTCCTCGTCCTCGACGAGGCCCACGACGTCCTCGGCCCCGACATGGGCCCCGCCCTCGCCGGCGTCGACGTCCTGCGGGTGGGGACGCTGTCCAAGACGCTCGGATCCCTCGGCGGCTTCGTGGCCGGCACGCGCCCGTTCATCGACCACCTCGAGAACCGTGCCCGCTCCTACATCTTCACCACGGCGCCCACCCCGGCCGACGCCGCCGCCGCCCTGGCCGCCCTGCGCGTCCTCGTGTCAGCCGAAGGGACGGCCCTGCGCGCCCGGCTCGCCACCCACGTCGAGTCCGTGGCCCCCGGCCACCCCAGTCCCATCATCCCCGTCGTCCTCGGGAGCGACGAGCGGGCGGTGGCCGCCTCGGCCGTCCTGCGCCGCCACGGTGTCTGGGTGCCGGCCATCCGGCCGCCCTCCGTCCCCCCGGGAACAGCCCGCCTGCGCGTCACGCTGTCGGCCGCCCATACCGCCGAGCACATCGCCCTGCTCCTGGAGGCGCTCGGCGCCGTTGCACCGGTCGGGTCTCCACCCTCGCCGTGACCGGCACCCGCCCGGCGGTCATCGTCCTGGTGGCGGGCACCGGTACCGACGTCGGCAAGACCTGGGTGTCGGCCCGCCTCCTCGAGGCCTGGCGCCGGGCCGGACTGTCGGTGGCGGCCCGCAAGCCGGCCCAGTCCTTCGCCGTCGGCTCGGGCCCGACCGACGCCGAGGTCCTGGCGGCGGCGAGCGACGAAGACCCGACCACCGTCTGCCCGCCGGGGCGTTGGTACGCGGTCCCCCTGGCCCCGCCCATGGCTGCGGAGGTCCTCGGCCTTTCCCTTCCCACCGTCGCCGACCTCGTCGGTGAGCTCGCCTGGCCCTCACCCGCCGTCGACGTCGGCCTGGTGGAGACGGCCGGCGGCGTCCGGTCCCCCCAGGCCGCCGACGGCGACGTCCTCGACATGGTCTCGGCCCTCGCACCGGACCGGGTCGTCCTCGTGGCCGATGCCGGACTCGGCACCATCAACGCCGTGCGCCTCAGCATGGGGGCTCTGGTCGAGCACTCCATACCGGTCGTGGCCCTCAACCGCTACGACCCGTCGTCCGACCTCCACCGGCGGAACCTGGTCTGGCTCCGCGACGTCGACGCCATGACGGTCACGGAGGTGACGGAGGCGGGCCTCGTGTCGCTGGCGACCGGGCTCGCCTACCCGTCGACGCCGGGGGCGACGAGGACGATCTTGCCCAACTTGCCGCCGGCGGCGAAGCGCTCGTAGGCCTCCGCCGCGTGTTCCATCGGGTACGTCGCCTCCACCGGGACGCGCACCCGTCGCGACTGCGCCAGCGGCAGCACGTGCGTCTCGACCGCTCTGGCCACGGCCGCCTTCTCGAAGATCGTTCGGGAGCGCAGCGTCGAGCTCGAAACGCGCGCCCGCCGGTGCATCAGAGTCAGGAGGTCGACCTCGACCCGGGCGCCGCTGCCGACCCCGATCACGGCGACGCGTCCCCCGACGCTCAGGGCACCGATGGCGCCGGGCAGGCTCGCCGCGCCGATCAGCTCCAACACCACGTCGAAGGGCCCGAGCCCCAGGGCCTCCTCGGGGTCGACGGCGTGCTCGGCCCCGAGGGCGGCCACCGCCTCGCGCAAGGCGGGCGAACGCACCGAGGCCACCGTCGTGGCGCCGGTGGTGGCGGCCAGCTGCACGCCGGCCGTTCCCACCCCGCCGGCGGCGGCCGTCACGAGCACCCGCTCACCCATGGCCAGTCCGCACTGCGTGAACAGCGCGTCGTGGGCCGTCGAGAACGCCTCGGGAAACCCGCCGGCCTCCGCCCACGACAGTCCGACGGGAACGGGCAGGGCACAGCGCTCGTCGATCGCCGCCATCTCGGCCTGGGCACCACCTCCCACCACGCCCATGACGCCGTCCCCGACGACGAAGCGCGACACCCGAGATCCGACGGCCACCACCTCCCCGGCCACCTCGAGACCGGGGATGTCGGGCGGCACTCCGGGGGGAGCGGGATAGAAGCCCTGACGTTGCATGAGATCGGCGGCATTGATCCCCGCCGCCTTGACGGCGAGAACGATCTCGGTGTCACCGGCGACGGGGTCGGGACGGCCGGCCCACTCGAGCTCGCCGTCGACGATGGTCACGGCCTGCATGCAGCGGCACGGTAGTCGCCGCTGCGGCCAGCTGTCGGCCCTCGGGCGGGCCGGCGCCCTCAGTCCGACGAGGGACGTCAGCGGCGGCGGCGGCGCCCGCGCCGGCCGGCGACGTAGCCGCCGGCACCGGCGACGACGAGGCAGACGACGATCACCCAGATGAGCCGGACGTGACCGGTGATGAACCAGAGGCGGATGGTGACCCTCTGGGAGTTCTGGACGACGAGGGCGACAATGGCGCCCGCCACGACCACGACGCCGAGGGTCCGGGCGGCGCGGGGGCTGAGGCGCCGACCCTTTGAGGGCCGCTGCTGTTCCGCACCAGCCGGCGAGTCCACCATCGTCCGCTCCTCTGTCGAGCGCCCGCGACCTACACGGGCAGCTGCCGGCCCCCCCACAGCTTGATCCCGCCCAGGATCCCGGCCGTGTTGTCGACCGTGCTCACATCGGCGGGCAGATCTCCGGTCAGGTGCTTGGAGTTCCCCCCACCGATGTAGCAGTGATCGAAGAAGCTGAGGGCCCTCAACGTGTCGATGGCGCGCCGCACACGTTTGTTCCAGCGTTGGTTGCCGATCTCTTTGCGCGTGGCGTCCCCGAGCTGCTCGTTGTAGGTCTCACCCTTGCGGAAGGGGTGGTGGGCGAACTCGAGGTGGGGCAGCAGCCGTCCGTCGAAGAACAGCGCCGTGCCCACGCCCGTGCCCAGGGTGATCACCAGCTCGAGCCCCTTCCCACTGACCACCGCCGCGCCCTGGAGATCGGCGTCGTTGGCCACCTTGGTCGGCTTGCCCAGCCGTTTCTTCAAGGCCCCGGCCAAGTCGAAGTGGTCCCACTGCGTCACCAGCTCGTCGTCGACCTTGGTCCCCGGTCCCGCGTCGGTCACGAAGTGCGGGGCCGACAGCACCCGGCCTTTGCGCATCATCCCCGGGAAGCCCGCCGACACCCGGTCGGCCGGAGGGAGAGGCGCCACCAGTGCGGCCAGATCGTCAACCAGTTTCGTCGGCGGGCACGGATACGTCGTCTTCACCACGACCCTGTCGGCGACCATGGCGCCATGGGCGTCGAGCACCGACGCTTTCAAACCGGTGCCTCCGATGTCGATGGCCAGGGTCAGCGGGCCGACCGGAGGGCCCGTGGCCGGGGTGGGGGCGGAAGGGGCGGGCGGGGGGGGAACGGTGGCGACGGTCTTCTCCTCGTGGTCCTCTGACATCCCCCCACGCTACGCGGAAGCGCCTCCTCGCCGCGGGACACGATGGCGTAGCCTGCGCCGATGACCGACCAGCCGTGGCAGGGCGACGCCTGTTCCCTCGTCGACGCCTTCCGCCGGGGTGAGATCTCCCCACCCGAGGCACTGGAACACGCACTGGCCGCTATCGAAAGGTCGGAACTCAACGCGTTCAGCCATGTCGCCGCCGACGACGCCCGTGCCGCTGCCGCCGGGGCCGACATCACCCTTCCCTTCGGTGGCGTCCCCATCGGAGTGAAGGAGCTCGACATCGTCGAGGGATGGCCCGACACCGAGGCGTCGCTCGTCTTCGCCGACCGGGTGGCCACGCGCAGCTCGACGGTGGTCACCCGTCTGGCCGCTGCCGGTGCCGTGTTGACGGCCCAGACCACGGCCAGCGAATTCGGTGGCGTCAACTACACCCACACCCGCCTCCACGGCACGACGCGCAACCCCTGGAACCACGCGCACACGCCGGGAGGTTCCTCCGGTGGGACGGCGGCGGCCGTCGCCGGCGGCATCCTCCCTCTCGGCACCGCCGGGGACGGGGGCGGTTCCATCCGCATCCCGGCCGGGTTCACCGGCACCTTCGGCCTGAAATCGACGTTCGGCCGCATCCCCCGAGGTCCCCGCACCCACCACACCCCGCTCACCGTCGTCTTCGGCTGCATCAGCCGGTCCGTGCGCGACACCGCCCGTTGGTTCGACGTCTGCAACGGCTTCGACGCCGGCGACACCCTCAGCCTCCCCAGAGTCTCAGGGTGGGAACGCGACCTGGGCACGCACATCGAGGACCTCCGCGGCAAGCGCGCCGCCATCGTCGTCGACATCGGCGACGCCATCGTCCGGCCCGAGGTGGTCGAACGGGTGGTCGCCGGAGCCGAGGCGCTCATTACCGACGTCGGACTGGAGCGGGTGGACTTGGTCGTCACGCTCCCCGAAGCCGGGTTCGAATGGGCCATGGGCAACCTCGTCACCCTGATCGGGGACCTCGGCGACCGCTACCCGGCGTGCGAGGAGTTGTTCACCCCCGAGATCCAGTTCGCCGTGAACGTCGCCTTCAGCCGCTTCGACCTGAAGGTGGCGGGCGCCAACGAGATGTTCCGTGTCGCCCTCAACGAGGTCATGGCCGACACCTTCGCCCAGGTGGACTTCCTCTTCGCCGCCACCAACCCCGATGTCGCCTTCAACGCCGCCGGACCCATGGCCACCACGGTGGGCGGGCGCGACCTGATCGCCGAATTCGGATTCGAGCGCGCTCTCGGCAACAACGGTGCCCTCACCATGCCGGCCAACCTGTCTGGCAACCCGGCCGTCTCCATCCCCGTCGGCACCGTCGACGGACTTCCCGTCGGCATGCAGATCATCGGACGCCACCACGAGGAGCAGCTCCTGCTCGACCTGGCCGTGGTGGCCGAACGCGAACGACCCTGGCCCCTCGTCGCACCCGGTTCCCCGCACTGACGAACGCCGTCAGGCCGACAGCCGGACGGGGAGAGCCGAGAGCCGGCGCAGGACGATGTTCTCCTCACAGGACGACGTTCTCCTACTGGGTGACGACGCCATCCGTCCGGCGGCTGAAGAACGAGAGCATCTGGGTGGTGGCACTCACCTGTTCGGCGGTGAGTCCGACGGCCTTGGCGGGATCGGCACCGGGCCAGGCGTGGCCGCCGCCGAGGACGGTGTAGAGCACCACCGTCGTGCCGTCGGCACACCGCGACCACTGCCGGCGGATCACCTGGGACCCGACCGGGGCGAGGCGGGGCGGCGTCCGGCAGTGGTCGAGACGAGCCCAGTCCCCCATGTTGAGCAGCGTCCCCCGCACCTTCACGCCGGGCAGGGAGAGCCCGACGGCGCCGTTGTCGTAGGGCACGAGGGGGTCGTCGGTCCCGTGGAAGGCCAGGATCGACATCGGACGGGTGCACCCGAGCTGGAACTCGACGGCCACGGTGGCGATGGCGGCGATCTGGTGCTGATGGGCACAGGAGTAGGAGATGGTGAAGGCGGCACCGGCCGAGAAGCCGGCGGCGAAGATCGCCCTCCGATCGACGCAGTAGCTGCGCTCGAGGGATCCGACGAGGGTGTCGACGAAGGACGCGTCGGTCCCGTGACCGCTGAACTGCCACTCCGACTCGCCGCTCTTGGTGTGGGGCACGGCCACCAGATAGCCGTCCGCCGATCCCCGCGCCGGCAGGTGCGTCAGAGCGGAGAACTGCGCCGGGTCGGAATCGAATCCGGAGAAGAGGAGGATGAGCGGGGTCGGGCGCCGGGACCGGTACGTCCGGGGCACCGACAGCCCGTACGACCCGTCGACGGCGCCGGCATGGAGACTCCGGGACCACTCCTCGCCTGCCGCGACGGCGCCGACGGGTTCCGGTCGGTCGCAACCCGACGACGGCTCGACGTCGGCGGCCACCTTGGCCGGCGCCGCGACGCGTCCTGTCGCACAGGAGCCGGCGGCCACCGTGACCGCGGTCAGGACGGTCAGGAGAAGGAACCAGCCGGCCGGCCGGTGCCCGGGCCGGGTCCCCTGCTCTCCTCGTCGCATGGCCTCAGCAACATACCGGTCGACTCACGCTTCGGCGGCGGCGACGAAGCTGGGTATGAGGGCGCTCCACCCCGCCGTGTTGGCCTCCCGCCATGTCGCTCCCACTTCGCCCAGACGTTCCCACCCGGTGTGCACGATGTCGAGCCGGGTGGTGCCGTCGCCCTGATCGACGAACGTCAACTCGACGTCGGTGGCATCGGCGCGGTCACGGTTGATGTGCCAGAGATAACAGAGGCGGTGCGGCGGACTCCACTGCGTGATCTCGCCCCAGTCGATCTCGGTCCCGTCCGGGGTCCGTTCGAAGATACGGCCCTGCGGGCGCGGCTCGAACACGACGACAGTGTCGGGGTTCCCCGAGGCCGAATGACCTTTGGGCCACCACGACGAGAGCCGCGTCGTCCAGATCTCGAAGGCGTGTCCGGCCGGGCACTGGATCTCGAAGCTGAGCCGCAGCGGCTCCATCACGAGGGCCCCGACGTTTTCTTGCGCCGGGGGGTGCCCTGCGCCGCGCCCTGTCGCCTGCCCGGTGGCGTGTTCTCGGCCATGAGCCGGAATCTGGTGGCCACATCGCCCCACACCTGGGTGAGATAGGCCTCCACGGCTTCGACACCCTGGCTGTGCAAGCTGTAGAGACGGCGCGTCCCCTGGGCCTGCTCGACCACCAGACCGGCCTCCTTCAACAAACGGAGATGGCGGGAGACCGCCGGTCGGCTGATGGGGAGGGCGTCGGCCAGCTCACCCACCGATCGACCCCCCGAGCCGAGCAGTTCGACGATGGCCCGCCGGTTGGGGTCACCCAGAGCTTCGAACGGATCGCCGGCCGGTTCGCTCGCCGTCACGTCGGGAGGGCGCGCATCCGGTTGTTGCGGGCGTTGTGCTCGACCTCGGCCAGACCGAGTACTTCGAGAACGGGCGGGACGTAGTTGGCGAAGCGACCGCGCAGACCCTTCTTCAACCCGTACCACCCTCCCACCGGATTCTCCTCGTCCCGACCCCAGGCTTCCACGGTGCCGTCGGCGGCGGGCTTCTGCTCGTCGGCGTTGCCCAACGGTACCCAGTCGCCGCGTTCGGTCAGCATGGCGTGCAGGTCGTCGATGCAACGGAGGTGGTAGCGGAGCTCGGTCTTCCCCACCTGCACGACCAGGGCCGGTGGGTCGAGGGTTCCGTCGCGGTAGGCCGTGTACTGCGAGCCGCCGCTCGGCGTGGTGAGCACCCACGGGTGTCCCGGACTCCCCTCACCGTCGGTCATGAAGCGTCCCCGGTGTCACCGGGCCAGAACCGGTAGGAGCCGACAACGGCGGCGTCCGACGCCGACGGTCCTTCGTCCACGCGGTCGGCGATCGCCCGGACGAACTCCGAGAAGGCGGGCGTGGTCGTGAGCGGGTTCGCGCCGTCATCGGTCTCGACCGACGCCACATGGACGAAGGTCACGCCGTCGGCCAACCGGAAGCTGGCATACCGGAGGCCGGGCGGGCGACGGGCCTCGAGCTCGCCGAACACCTTCTCGATCAGCCCCTGGTTCTCCTCGGCCGCTTCGGGCTTGGTCCGGTACCGCACCACTGTCACACTCATCAGCCATCCCCTTTGGTAACGTAATTGTTACCGTAACACATTCGTTACCATTAGGGAATCGTCTCAGTCTCCTCCTTCCGCCCGGCGCCGGAGCTCGGCGTCGTCGAACCAGGGGCGCAGGGTGAGCCGCGCCGGTGGGAGGTGGCCCGATATGAGCACGCCGGTGCCGGGAACCATCCGGCGCAGCGAGTCGGCCGGGGCCAGGCGGCGGTAGGTGGCCGTCATGGTGGTGGACCGCGCCGAGCTGCGGTCGACGGTGGTCGACGCCACCGGGTGCTCGGCGTCACCGATGAGGGTGCTGGCGTGGTCGAGGGTGGCGGGATCGGCGATCCCCGACAGAAAGAGCTTGGCCCGGTGGTTGTTCACCACCGTTCCCGCCCGCGCGCCGTAGCGGGCGGTGAGCTGGGCCAGGTCCTGCCACACGGTGACCAGTTGAATCCCGTGGCCCGCCGCCGTCGACGCCAGAACGTCGAGTTCGGTCAACGGGGCCACGTTGGCCGCCTCGTCGAGGACGACGAGGAGGGGCGGGTCGAGGGGGCCGCCCCGCCGGGCGGCGCGGTCGTAGGCGGCTTCGACGATCTGGGTCACGAGCCCGGAGAAGAGGGGTCGCAGCCGACGCTGCTCGTGGGCGGGAGCGCAGAGGTACACGGTGTTGTTCCCGTCGAGGAAACCGACGGGATCGATCTCGTGCCGTCCCGGCCGGGCCGACGCCGCCACCGCCGGGTCGGCGAAGACCTCGACCACCGTCTCCGCCGTGGTGTAGACGGCACTGCGTTGGCGTTCGTCGCGACCGAACGTGGCCCGCAACGCCTGCAGGGCCTGCCACTCGCCGGCCGTCTCGAGGGCGTCGGCCACCTCCTCTGTCTCCTGTTCGTCGATCCACCGCACGACGTCGGCCATCGTGCGCCCCGAACACGCCGCCGCCAGCAGGAGCGGGGCCAGGAGCTTGGCCGCGGTGGCGTACCAGAAGTCGCCGTCGGTCAGAGCACCCGACGAGGTCCGGCCCGCCTCCACCAGGCTGTGGGCCACGCGACGCGCCGCCGGCCACGTCGCGGCGGCGGTGACCGGTGACCAATGGGCCGTCTGGCGATCGGTCGAGGCCGTGGGGTCGTAGATCCAGACGCGTCCCCGCGACTCCCGCCAGGCCACCGTGTCGCGGAGCAGGTCTCCTTTGACCGAGGCGGCCAGGATCGGACCGCGCCATTCGAGCAGAGCGGGAACGGCCAGACCGGTGGTCTTGAAGCTCTGGGTGGGCCCCACGACCAGCAGCGAATGGCCGGCATCGGCCGCCACCAGTCGTCCTTGGGCGACACCGAGGATGAGGCGACCCGTCTCCGGTGCCCGGATCATCAGGGGGCGGAGGTCCCTGCGGCTGGCCCAACGCGCCGGCTCGTGACCGGATTCCCGCCGCCGAACCCAGCGGGACCCGAACGAACCGGCCGCTCCCGTCCGGCGATGGAGCGGTCCCCGTCCATCCGACGGCCGCGCCGCCAACCACGCCGTCAACAGGATGGCGGTGGCGAACATGAAGACCACGGCACCCACGGGAGCGGGCTGTCAGCCGGGGCCGGTCGTACCGGCCCCGGCCATGCGGGCATCGGTGTCGACGATCGGCGCCTCGAGCGCCGACAGCCGGTGTTGGACGAGGAACGAGCGGCCGCCGACCTTCCACAGCGCCACTCCACGCCGCAGGTGGGGGACGAGCTCGGTTTCGGTCGACGACAGCCCGAGAAGCTCGCCGGCGCGCTCGACCTCACCGGGTGACTGCGCATAGATCACCCGGGTCTCGGAGTCGGCCAACAACCCTTGGGCCAGACCCACCTGTTCGGAACCCGATGCGCCGGCGGAGGTGAGGTCCGACAGCCGGTGGAGAACGGCCACGTTCGAGACACCCCAGGCGCGCGACAACTTCCAGCTGGACTGGAGCCAACGGGCGACACCCAGGTTGGCCAGGATGGCCCACGCCTCGTCGACGACGACCACCACGCCCGATGGCGACCGGTCGTCGTTAGGTGTGGGCAGCCCGGCCACGGCCGCCTGGAACCAGGCGGCGGCGCACGTCATGAGCACGCCGAGCGCGGCCGAGTGGTAGACGGCGGACAGATCGAGAACGACGAGGGGACCGTTCAGGCTGATGCCGGGGGACGTGGCGCCGTCGAACATGCCTCTGAGGTCGCCGGCCACCAGTCGCCGTAGCTCGAGCGCCACCGGACGACCGTCGGTGGCCAGCGCATCGGAGGTGGTGTGCACCGCACGCGCCGATGCGTCGCTCGGCACCAGCAACGCGTCGACGACCTCGGGCAGGGTGGGGGCGTTCCGACCCCCGTTCCGGTGGCGCCCGTCCCCGGAGACGCGGGCCACGGCCAGCTCGATGGCCGTCCGCTCGATGGCCGTCAACGACCGGCCCAGACTGGCGGCGGCCAGCGAGGAGAGCAGCTCCGCCCGCCGTCGGGTGACCTCGTCGGACGACGACCCCGGTCCGCCCGGTGGGGCGTCGAGCGGGTTGAGACGCACCCGTGACCCCGGGCGCAGCGCCACCGGCTCGATCCCCCAAGCCCGGGCCAACGGCGTGTACTCGCCCTTCGGGTCCACCACCCAGGCCCGACGGCCGAACACCGCCTGACGCCAGAGATAGGTCTTCACGAACGCGCTCTTCCCCCGTCCGATCTGACCGAATACGACCATGTTCGGGTTCGTCGAGCGCGCCGGCGTTGTAGAGCTCGAAGGGGTCGTAGACGAAGGCTCCGCCGAGAAGGTCACGCCCGATCAGAACGCCACGCCCACCGAGCCCTGCTTCGGACGCGAACGGATAGGCGGCACCGAGATGCCGCGTGGTGGCCTGATGCGCGGGAACGCCCATGGACCGAAATATGAACCGGTCACCTTGCCGGCTTCCTTGCCGGCGAAAACCACTCAGGACAACCCGCGTCCGAAGGGCAGCGTGCAGGTGAAGGCCACGGCCTGGTCCCCGTAGCAGCGACGCAGTTCGAGGCCGGCCTGCCCGGCCATCTGCTCCACCCGCCCACAGGCGTCGTCGAGCACGCCGGTGTCGGGCGCGCTCACGGTGACGTAGCCGGAGAACCGGAACGACGCATGTCCGTTGGCCAGCTCGTCCTCCCTTTGGACGAGGACCTCCTCTTCCCGTCGGCGGCGCGCCGTGGCCAGGAAGCCACCGCGCCGACGGAGCTCGGCGTCGGCGATGTCGGCCGTCCGCGCCTGTTCGATCCGGCGGGCGGCGCGTAAGGGGGCGACCGGCTCCATGACGACCGAGACCGACCGCCGGATGTCGGAGACGAGGAGGAGGGGGCCGAGGAAGTCGGCGGCGACATCGGTGCGCGGCCACTCGGCGATCCAGTAGGTCGTGTGCCAGGTGGCGTCGGTCCGGAGGCGGCCCCACTCCGAGAGCAGTCCCATCGGTCCGGGCCACCCCGATCCGCTCTCCGCCACCACCCGGTCGCCGCCGGTGTGCCCCGGTGCCCCGTCACAACGGTGGACGTCGGCGTCGAAGCCACGGCGAACAGCGTCGGCCACGGCACCGGGGCTGAGCACGCCGGTGACGTCGAGACCGGCTTCGCCCAGCCGCCGGACCAACGACGCCGCCTCCCGCAAGAGCACGGCGCACGCACCGCGCTGACCGCCACCGGCGGCACGGATGGCCCGCGCCGCGTGACCGGCGTGCACCGTCACGGCCAGCATGACCTCGTGACGGTGCACGGCGGCCACCTCACCGTCGACCAGGCCGGTATACGAGCGGCGGGGGATGCTGTCGGCGTCGAGCACGGCCCGCTCGGCGATGTGCCGACGGACCTCGGCACCGTCGTCGGGCAGACTCCGCTCGATCCACTGCAGCCGGTGGACAGCGGTGCCTTCGCGGGCGAGCGAAGCGAGGACCCCGGACCACCCACCCACCTGGCGGGCCTTGTCGAGCCGCGCCGAGGAGGACGAACCCCGGTCCCGACGCGCCGAGAACGGCGGTGTAGGTGCGGGCGGCCACGTCGTGGATCACACCGGCGCTCGGTCCGCCACCGGCCGTTGCCGTCGTGGCCAGATCGACGTGCAGGAAGCGCAGGGTGGCGAACGGTGCGCGCCGCCGCACCTGTCTCTGTCTCCTGAGGGTGTCGACATGGCGCGCCGCATCGGGTGCCCACTCCTCGGCCGTGCGACCACCGACGGGCCACGTGGCTGTGACGACCGCCGCCGCCACGGCGACGAAGGCGACGACGGCACCGGCGGCCGAGGGCCGGGCGCGTAGCGCACCGACGGCCACGACGAGCCCGGCTGCCACCACGGCGATCTGTCCGCCGCGCCATCCGGCCACGAGCCCGCGACGCTCGAGCGGCCCGAACCGGTAACGGGGCGCTCCCTCGTCGTCACCCATCGCCGTCGGAACCGGCACCGGTGGGCGGCCGTGCGGACGGCGGCGTCCCCGTGCCGTCGCCTCCCGGCGTGGGACCGGCACTTCCCTCACGCGTGCTGTCGGACGCCGCGCTCCGGGGTGCGGTGGCGGCTTTGTCAGCACCGGAGCCGTCGCCGGCGCCGTGTTTGAAGCGATCGAAGTCCCGGTCGAAGTGCCCTGTCAGCTGCTGCACGGACAGGGGCGCACTCCCGACGGTGACCGCGTCAGAACCGCCCTCGGGTTCGGCGGCGCGCTTGCTGTCGCGGGCGATGTCGAGCGCCAGGTTTCGGGCCTGTTGGGCCTGTTGGATGGGCGAGCCGAGACGGTGACGGGCCGACTCGAGATGGGAGACGGCGCCCGCCTCGATGGCCGGGATCAGACGCAGGAGGGTGAAGGGGGACAGCACGGCGATGATCAGCAGGGCGATGCCGGTGATGACGGCGGCGAAACCGCCTCCGTCGGCACCGGACGCACCGACGCCGAGACCGCCGGCCAGCGCGGCGAGGGCCAGGCCCAGCACGGCGGCGATGACCAGCTTGGACAGGACGAGCGCCACCAGGGTGTCGGCCAGGCGCCGGCACCAGTGGGACACCGCCGGCCACACCATGGCGGCCAGGGCCAGCGGGAGGAAGAGCACAGCCACCGAGACCGCCGCGGCGCGCACGACGAGCTCGAGCCAGAGCCCGAGAGCGGCGAGGGCGACGAGGAGGCCGCCGACGAAGACGACGAAGGCGGGCACCTGGGCGTTGACGACGCCGACGCCGAGGAGGAACGACGAGACGGGGGCGAGGATGTTGGTGGTGTCCACGCCGGCGCCGGACAGGACCTGGGCCGAGAGGACGTCGGTGACGGCCAGCGCCATCTGGACCAGCTCGACGGCGACACCGGTGAGCACAAGGGCCAGGGGGAGCTGGACGAGAAAGGCGCGGGCGAGCATCGAGGCGCTTTGACGGTAGAGCGCCTGCAAGGTCGCACAACAGATCATGGGGAGCACGACGGCGGCCGCCATCGTGGCCATGACCGACTCGTGGGCCGAGAACCATCCCGACGACAGGTCGACCGTCGTCGTGGCCGACATGGCCCGACCGACCTGGCCGAGGAGCCAGGCCGCGCCCGTGGCCACCCACTGACCGGCGGCGGTGAAGACGGCGGCGAAGCCGGCACTGGCGACGCCGCCCACCACGCCACCGAGGACACCGGTCACCGCGTCGCCGACGGCGCCGGTGATCGACATGTCAGTGGACGCCCATGTCAGTGCACACCCTGACCGGCGTGGAAGAAGAAGTTGATGATGGCCGGCGCCGCGCCGATCAGAAGGGCGGCCAGGCCGGCGACGAGGACGGTCTTCCGACCGGTGATGGACTGCTGGTAGTTCTGGGCGTGCGATCCGAGCGCCCACGCGGCGGCACCGATCACCAAAGCCACCAGCGCGCCGATCAACGCCCAGCCCCCGAGCCCGTTGGTCAGGTGTTGGAGCACCTCGCCGCCGGGCAGGTTCGCCGGGTCGGGGTTCAGGGTCACATCGGTCAGCACCATGCTCGGCACTCTAGAGAACCCGTTGCCCCCTTTCAAGCTGTTTCATACTTTTTCATGTCTACTCACGACGCGGCAGGGAAGACGCAGGGAAGCCGGTCCCGGCCTGCCATGCTGGTGACCGATGGCCTGGAGCGCGGTGTTGGGTGTGACCGGAAAGATCTCCGACTCCATCGCCATCGTCGGGCTGGTCGCCGTCGGTGTCCTGGCCCTGCTGGGGATCATCGTGGCCACCGTCCTCGGACGGCGGTCGGGGCGCAGCTCGCTCGAGCAACGCCTGTCGGCTCTCGCCACCCGCCTCGGCGTCGAGACCCCGGAGGAGGACCCGACCGGAATCGAGCCCGCGCTGCACCACCTCGAGCAGGTCACCGACCGTGCCGCGGAGGCCGTGGCCGAGTCCTCGGCCGACGCCATCCGCCTGCGCCACGCCCTCGACACGCTCCCGCAGGGCGTGATCGTCTGCGAGGAGAACGGGGAGGTCGTCTTCCGAAACGCCCGCGCCGTGGGCCTGATGGGCGGTCGCCACGGTGACGCGCTGGCGGCGACGGCCGTGGTCGAGCTGCTGGCCGACGCCTGGAAGACGGGAGCGGCGGACAAGACGCTCGATCTCTACGGACCGCCGCGCCGGACCCTGGCCGTGCGGACCCAGCTGATCGACGACGGCCGTCGCACCCTGGGGGTGATCGCCGTCATCGACGACATCTCCGAACGACGGCGCCTGGAGGAGATCCGACGCGACTTCGTGGCCAACGTGAGCCACGAGCTGAAGACCCCGATGGGGGCCCTGGGCCTGCTGGCCGAGACACTGGTGGCGGAGACCGATCCCACCGTGGCCCAGCGCCTGGCCAGCCGGATCCACACCGAGGCGTTCCGCGTCAGCCGGATCATCGACGACCTCCTCGACCTGTCGCGGATCGAGTCCGAGGAGGCTCCCCCGCGCGAGCCCGTCCTCGTGAACCTGCTCATGGCCGAGGCGGTGGAGAGGATGCGAGCGGCGGCCGAGCAACGGGACGTGAAGATCGAGATGGCCGAGCCCACCCCGCCGATCGCCGTCCTCGGCGACCGGCGCCAGCTCGTCTCGGCTCTGTACAACCTCCTCGAGAACGCCGTGAAGTTCTCCTACGACGGCAACTTGGTCAGTTTCTCCGGGACGGTGGGCGACGGGGAGGTCCGTCTCGAGGTGGAGGACCACGGGGTGGGCATCCCGGCGCGCGACCTCGATCGGATCTTCGAGCGCTTCTACCGCGTCGATCAGGGCCGCAGCCGGATGACGGGTGGCACGGGGCTCGGCCTGTCTATCGTGCGGCACGTGGCCGCCAACCACCAGGCTCGGATCGAGGTGGAGTCCCGGGAGGGCGAAGGCTCGATCTTCCGTCTGATCCTGCCCACCCAGTCCGAGGTGGGCTGAGCCGTGGCCGACCCGACCGACGGGACCCGGGTGAACGTCCTCCTGGCGGAGGACGAGGAGTCGTTCGTCGACGCCCTGGCCATCGGCCTGTCGCGCGAGGGCTTCGACGTGAGCATCGCCCGCGACGGCAACGAGGCCCTGGAGATGTTCGACCGGATCGGGCCCGATCTCGTCCTGCTCGACATCATGCTGCCCAAGCTGTCGGGGATCGACGTCTGCCGGTCGATCCGGTCGCGCTCGACGGTGCCCATCATCATGGTCACGGCCAAGGGCACCGAGATCGACACCGTCGTGGGCCTGGAGATGGGGGCCGACGACTACGTGACGAAGCCCTACCGACTGCGCGAGCTGGTGGCCCGGATGCACGCCGTCCTGCGCCGCGCCCCGCGTCCGGTCCCCGACCCCGGGCTGGTCGCCGGCGCCGCCGCCGACGGGGCGCGCGACGTGGGCGACGTCCGCGTCGACTCCGACCGCCACCGGGTCTTCGTCCGCGGTCAGGAGGTCCACCTGCGCCGCAAGGAGTTCGAGCTGCTGGCCCTCCTCATCGAGAACCCGGGGCGCGTCCTCACCCGTGACACGCTGATCGACCGCGTCTGGGGGACCGACTACGTGGGGGACACGAAGACCCTCGACGTCCATATCAAGCGGCTCCGCACCCACGTCGAGATCGACCCGTCGACCCCCGCCATCATCACCACCGTCCGCGGCGTGGGCTACCGCTTCGAGGTCCCCGCCGGCGTCAGCGGGGCGTGAGGACGGTGGCCCCGCCGAGATAGGGGGCGAGCGCCTCGGGCAGCGCCACCGACCCGTCGGCCCGGCGGCCCGTCTCGACGAGAGCGGCCCAGATGCGGGCCCAGGCCAGGGCCGAGCCGTTCAGGGTGTGGACGAAGAGGGGGGGGCCGCCGGCCGCCGGCCGGTAGCGGATGTTGGCCCGGCGGGCCTGGTACTCGCGGAACCACGAGACCGACGACACCTCCAGCCACATCTCGGAGCCCGGCGCGTAGACCTCGAGGTCGAAGGTGCGGGCCGACGAGTTGCCGAGGTCCCCGGTACAGAGGTCGAGGACGCGGTACTCGAGGTCGAGGGTGCGCAGGAGGACTTCGACGCGCTCCACCATGTCGGCGTGGACGGCCGCGGCCTGGAGAGCGGTGGCGTAGGCGAAGAGCTCGACCTTGTCGAACTCGTGGACCCGCAGGAGCCCCCGTGTGTCGCGCCCCGCCGCCCCCGCCTCGCGCCGGAAGCAGGCCGTCGCCGCCGTGAGCCGGAGCGGGAGGGCCGCTTCGTCGAGGATGTCGTCGCGGTACATCGAGGTGAGCGGGACCTCGGCTGTCGGGATGGCCCAGAGGTCGTCACGCTCGATGTGATAGGCGTCGTCGGAGAACTTGGGCAGGTGACCGGTCGAGACCATGGTGTCGGTCCGGACGAGGGTCGGAGGCCGCACCTCCTCGAAGGCGTCGGCGTGGTGGTCGAGGGCGAAGGCGGTGAGGGCCCGGATGAGCCGGGCCCCCGCCCCCCGGTAGAGCGGGAACATCGAGCCCGACAGCTTGGCCCCCCGCTCCATGTCCAGGATCCCCAGAGTCTCGCCGACCTCCCAGTGGGGGACGCGCTGGTGCTCGGCGTAGGTGCGGGGCTCGTCGGGCCACCGGCGCACGGTCGGGTTGTCCTCGGGCCCGGCGCCGTCGGGGGCCTCGTCGGCCGGGAGGTTGGGCAGCCAGAGGAGGCGGTCGCGCACCTCGGCCTGCGCGGCGTCGGCGTCGGCCCCGAGCTTCGTCCCCTCGTCGCTGATCGACCGGCTCTCCGCCGCCAGGCGTCCGGCCAGACCGTCGTCACCGGCGCGCCGGGCGTCGGCCACCTGGCGCGAGAGGTCCTTGACCGTGGCGCGCAGCTCGTCGCGCCGACCCACGGCGTTGCGGGCGCGGGCATCGGCGTCGACGAGGAGGTCGATGTCGGTCGGGTCGACACCGCGACGGCCGAGGGCCGCCTTCACGGCATCCGGATCTTCCCTGGCCAGGCGGATGTCGATCATGGTTCGCACAACGGTAGCCTTCGCCGCGATGCCCGCCATCGACTGCTGCGACCTCGTCGTCCGCTACGGCGCGCTGACGGCGG
Source organism: uncultured Acidimicrobiaceae bacterium (assembly GCA_963848355.1). Taxonomy (GTDB): domain Bacteria; phylum Actinomycetota; class Acidimicrobiia; order Acidimicrobiales; family UBA8190; genus CAWKDG01. The sequence goes on along the minus strand of CAWKDG010000012.1, from coordinate 1,513,421 downwards.
TGGACCGGTTGTCCCTCCAGGCCGAACGCGGCCAGGTCCTGGCCCTGCTCGGTCCGAACGGGGCCGGGAAGACGTCGACGGTCGAGACCCTCGAGGGCTACCGGCGCCCGAGCTCGGGGGCGGTCCGCGTCCTCGGCCTCGACCCCCGCCGCGACCACGGGACCCTCGTGACCCGGATGGGCGTGATGCTCCAGCGCGGCGGGATCTACCCGGTGATGGGGGGGCGCCAGGCGCTGCGGCTCTTCGCCCGCTACTACGAGTCGCCCGAGGACCCTGAGGCGCTGCTCGACCTGGTCGGGCTCCGGGCCGCCGCCCGGACCCCGTGGCGGCGGTTGTCGGGGGGGGAGCAGCAGCGCCTGTCACTGGCGCTGGCCCTGGTGGGGCGGCCCGAGGTCGTCTTCCTCGACGAGCCCACCGCCGGGGTCGACCCCGAGGGGCGACTGGCCATCCGTGAGGTGATCGCGGAGCTGCGCCGGCGCCGCGTCTGTGTCGTGCTCACCACCCACGAGCTCCCCGAGGCCGAGCGTCTGGCCGACGAGGTCGTGATCCTGGCCGGCGGGCGCGCCGTCACACGGGGGACGGTGGCCGAGCTGGCCGCCACCGGGGTCTCGCCCGGGATCCGCTTCGGCGCGCCGGCCGGGGTCGACACGGTCGCGCTGGCGGTCGCGGTGGGGGCCGAACCGGGAGACGTGGTCGAGGAGCGCCCCGGCGAGTACGCGGTGGCGGGGGACGCCTCGGCGGCGCGGGTGGCGGCGGTGGCGGCCTGGCTCGACCAACACCATCTCCCCCTGGCCGACCTGCGGACGGTGACCCGCTCCCTCGAGGATGCCTATCTGAGCGCCGTCCAGGACGGGGCCGTCCAGGATGGGGCCGTCCAGGACGGGGCCGTCCCGGGGGCCGACGGCGAGCCCGCCCTGTGACCCGCCTGGCCTGGCGGCGGCTGGCGGCCCAGACGGGCGCCGAGGTGGCGATGACGCTGCGGCGCGGCGAGTCGCTGCTGCTGACGGTGGCCATCCCCGTGATCCTGCTCGTCTTCCTGTCCGAGGTCCGGCTCGTCCGGACGGCCATCGCCGGCAACGTCATCTTCCTGGCGCCGGGCATCCTGGCCCTGGCCGTGATGGGAACCTCGCTGGTGAACCTGAGCATCGCCACCGGCTTCGAGCGCGGCTACGGGGTGCTGAAGCGACTGGGGTCGACGCCGCTCGGGCGACCCTCGCTCCTCGGGGCCAAGATCGCCGCCGTCGTCGTCGTCGAGGTCATCCAGGCCGTGGTGCTGGTGGCCGTGGCCGTCGCCCTCGGCTGGCATCCCCACGCCGGGGGGGCCGGGGTGGCCGTCGCCGCCATTCTGTTGGCCACGGCCGGGTTCGGTGGTCTCGGGCTCCTCCTGGCCGGGCTGCTGCGGGCCGAGGTGAACCTGGCCGCCGCCAACGGCCTGTGGCTCCTGCTCCTCCTCGTCTCCGGCATGGTCTCACCGCTGCACGCCCTGCCGAGGTGGCTGGTGCACGTGGCCGAGATCCTCCCCGCCGCGGCGCTGGCCCAGGCCCTGCACGATGCGCTCGGGGCCGGCCTCGCCGTTCCCGGGTGGGCGTGGCTGGCCCTGGTCCTGTGGGCCGTCCTGGCCCCGGCGGCCGCCATCGCCACCTTCCGATGGGAGTGACGGGCCGATGGGAGTGACGGGCCGATGGGAGTGACGGGCCGATGGGAGTGACGGGCCGATGGGAGTGACCCGGAAACTGCACATCGCCGTCGTCGGCGCGGCACGGGCGGCGGCGGCCGAGTGCGAGGCGGCCGAACAGGTCGGCCGGCGCATCGCCGAGGCCGGGGCGGTCCTCGTCTGCGGCGGGCTCGGCGGCGTGATGGAGGCGGCCTGCCGCGGCGCGAGGGCCGCCGGAGGGACGACGATCGGGATCCTGCCCGGACCCGACCGCGGCGAGGCCAACGATTTTGTCGACGTCGCCATCCCCACGGGCATCGGTGAGGCTCGGAACACGATCGTGGTGGGAACGGCCGACGCCGTCGTGGCCGTCGGCGGGGAATTCGGGACGCTCTCCGAGATCGCCTTCGCCCTGAAGGCGGGGACGCCGGTGATCGGGCTCGATTCGTGGGAGCTGGCCCGCCGGGGTACCGCCGTCGACGGGGTGCTCGCGGCGACCGGACCCGAGGAGGCCGTCGCCCTGGCCCTCGCCGCCACCGGCCGACGGCGTTAGTCCCCGAGCGCGCCGCCCGTCGCCATCTCGTCGAGGCGCTCGAGGGTCTTCGTCATGGCCTCGATCCATTCCCGGCCGTAGTCGATGAAGGGCTTGTCGGCTTCGGGCCACCGGGCACAATCGAAGATCTCGGTGACGACGGTGGCGCGCTCGCCGTCCGGTGTGAGCTCGTAGCCCCAGAGGTGTCCCCCCGAGGGTTCGTCGACGTCGTGGCGTCGCGGTTCCCAGACGATCCGCCGGTCCTGCTCGTACTCGACCACCTGATTGGCCATCTCGTAGTCCCCGAGCCGGTCGAGGTACATCTTCAGGACGAAGACGTCACCGACCCCGGCGACCACGGTGTCGGTCAGCGCCCCCCGCAACATCTCCGATCCGTCGATCTCGGTGTGTCTCGTCGGGTCGGCCACGATGGCGAAGATGGTCGGAGCGCCGGCCTCGATGCGTCGGGACACGGCCACCCGGGACCCCTCGGATGACACCGTCGTTTCCCCTCGGGCGGCAGCGGGCATCTGGTCCTCCTTCGTCCGTCGACGACAACCCTACGTTCCGTCGAGCCGGGCGATCTCCGCTTCGAGCGTGGCCGGTGCGACGGGGCCGAGCACCGTCCTGGTGACGTTTCCGGCGGCGTCGATGAAGACGGTGGCCGGGTTCCCCGGGATCCCGTAGGTCGGGGCCACCAGGCTGAGCGAGTCGCGCCCGACCGGGAAGGTCACGCCGCTGCGGTGGGCGAAGGCCAGGCCGCTGGCCGGCGCGTCGTTGTCGTCGACACCGATGAATTGCACCTTGTCCCCGGCCGCCTCGGCCTGGCGCGCCACGCGGGCGACGGACGGCAGTTCCCTGTGGCAGGGCCCGCACCAGGAGGCGAAGAACGTCACCACCACCGCTTCGCGCGCCCCCTCACCGACGACGGGCACGCGCACCGGGGGTCCCCCTCCCAGTCTCGGCAGGGAAAAAGGGTGCGCCTTCGTCGGGCCCGGCGCGGTGAACGAGGTCAGCCCCACCCACACGCCGACGGCCAGGACCACGCCCACGACGAGCGACAGCACCCGGCGGCGACCCGGACGTCTCCCCGGTGGCCCGGTCAGCAGATCAGTGGAAGCGGACGAGGACATCGCCGGCCATGGCGGCGAAGAGGAGCGTCAGGTAGGTGATCGAGTACTGGAACAACCGCATCGCCGCGCGCGGGGTGGCCAGCTGCCGCAGGCGTACGGCGTAGACGAGGAAGCCGGCGCCGAGCACGGCGGCCGAGACCACGTACAGCACCCCCATGTGTCCGACGGCGGCGAACACGAGGGTGACGACCACCAGCAGCACGGTGTAGACGAGGATCTGCCGCGCCGTCCGCTTCAGGGTGGCCACCACCGGCAGCATGGGGACGCCGGCCGTCTCGTAGTCGTCGCGGTAGCGGATGGCGAGGGCCCAGAAGTGCGGGGGGGTCCAGATGAAGATCACGGCGAAGAGCACGACCGGGGCCCAGCCCAGGCTGTCGGTGACGGCCGCCCACCCGACGAGCACGGGGACGGCCCCGGCGGCGCCGCCGATCACGATGTTCTGGCTCGAGATCCGCTTCAGCCACAGCGTGTAGACGAAGACGTAGAAGGCGGTGGCCGAGACGGCCAGGACGGCCGAGAGCAGGTTGACCCATCTCCACAGCTCGGCGAAGGCGACGACCTCGAGAGTGAGGGCGAACACCAACGCGGCGCGCGGCGTCATGGCCCCGGTGACGAGGGGCCGGTTCCGGGTCCGGTGCATCAGCTTGTCGATGTCGCGGTCGACCACCATGTTGATGGCGTTGGCCCCGCCGGCGGCCAGGGCCCCTCCGGCCAGGGTGGCCACCATCAGCCAGACACCGGGGACGCCCCGGCGGGCCACGAACATCGTCGGCAGGGTGGTCACGAGCAGCAGCTCGATGATGCGGGGCTTCGTGAGGGCCAGATAGCTGCGGAGCTTCTCCGTCCCGACGACCGGCACGGAGGCGGACAGCGAGGTCATCGGCGCCGAGCCTACGGTGCGGCACCGGCCCGGACAAAGCAGGCCCGGACAAGGCCGGCCCGGACAAGGCAGGCCCGGACAAGGCAGGGCTCTTCCCGCCTTCGAGGCCGGAGGTGCCCCCCGGTACCATTCTCCCGGTGCTCCCCCCCGTCGGACCCCGGGCCTTTCGGCTTCTCGCCCAGGTGGCGCTCGGCCTCACCGTCCTCAACATCGTCTCCGGCGCGGCCGTGCGGCTGTCGGACTCGGGCCTCGGCTGCCCCGACTGGCCCACCTGCTCGCTCCACCACCTCACCCCACCCCTGTCGCTCCACCCGGCCATCGAGTTCTCCAACCGGATGGTGGTGGTCGCCCTGTGCCTGGTGGCCGCCGTCGTCCTCCTCGCCGCCCTCCTGCGGGCGCCGCGACGGCGGGATCTCACCTGGCTGTCGGCCGGCCTGATCGGGGGCATCCTGGCCGAGGCCGTCATCGGCGGCCTCGTCGTCTATTCGAAGCTCAACCCCTACGTCGTCATGGTCCACTTCATGGTGGGGATCGCCCTCCTCACCGTGGCCGTCGAGCTGGTCCTGCGGGCGGGGCGGGCGCCGGGCCCCGGCGTCCTCATGGTCACGACGTCGGTCCGGCGCCTGGCCGCTTCCATGCTGGGCGTCCTCGTCCTGGCCATCGCCGCCGGGACGGCCACCACCGGGGCCGGCCCCCACGCCGGCGGCAAAGGGGCCAAGCGCATCCCCGTCCCCCTGGCCGACATGGCCCGCACCCACGCCGAGATCGTCCTCGTCCTCGGGGCCCTCACCCTGGCCATGCTCTACCTCCTCGAGCACACCCGGGCCCCGGCGCGGGTGGCCGAGCGGGGCCGGGTCCTCCTGGCCGTGATGGTGGCCCAGGGTGTCATCGGCTACACCCAGTACTTCACCCACCTCCCCCCTCTCCTCGTCGGCGTCCACGTCTTCGGGGTCACTCTCCTGTGGTCGGCCATGCTCTGGTTCGTGGCCGGCCTCTGGCACCACCCGGCCGAGGTGCCGGCGGCCCCATCCATCGAACCCGGCCTGGTCCCCGCCGTCGTGACGCCGCGCAGCACCGTCGGGTCCGGTCGGTGACGGAGTCCGGCACGGGCCCGGGATCGGGCACCGGTCCGGGGGCGGCGCCGGCCGAGGTCGACCGGCCCACCGGCGACACCGACGTCCGCCCCGACCGGCCCTGGCTCGTGATCGTCTGGAACGACCCGATCAACCTGATGTCCTATGTCACCTACGTCTTCCAGAAGCTCTTCGGCTACAGCAGGGAGAAGGCGTCGCGCCTGATGCTCGACGTCCACCACAAGGGACGGGCCGTCGTCACCTCGGGTCCGCGTGAACGGGCCGAGCTCGACGTCTTCCGCCTCCACGAGCACGGCCTGTGGGCCACCATGGAACAGACGTCGTAGACGATGGCGATCTAGTGCCCCGTCACCGCTTCCGACGCGACCGTCAGGGTCGCTTCCGGGTGGGTCTCGAAGGTCCCGAGCAGCAATTGCTCGAGATGCTCCCCCGCCAGGTCCAGGAACTGCTCGAGCGGGACGACCCGTCGACGGCGCGCGTCTTCCCCGTCGCCTACACCGACGACGCCAAGGCCGAGGCCGACTACCGCGAGATGATGGGCGCGCAGCTCCTCAACCAGCACCAGCGGGCTCTCGACACCCTTTCCTCGACGGCCGGCGCGGCCTCCCTCGACGAGGGCGAGATCCACGAGTGGCTCGACGCCCTCGAGGTGCTCCGCCTCGTCCTCGGCACGCAGCTCGACGTGTCCGAGGACGGCGCCATGGTCGAGGAGACCGATCCCCGGGCCACCGAGTTCACGATCTACCACTACCTCAGCATGCTCCAGGGGGAGATCGTCGACGCCCTGGCCGCCGCCCTCCCCGACGCCGGCACCGCCGGCCCGGACCGGCCGTGAACGACGCCGCGCCATGACCGCCGCCGGGCGCCTCCCCCGCCTCCTCACCATCATGGGTTCGGGGGAGACGGCGCCGACCATGATCAAGGTGCACCGGGCCGTCGTCGAACGCCTGGGCCCGGGACCCGTCCACGGTGTGCTCCTCGACACCCCCTTCGGCTTCCAGACCAACGCCCCCGACATCGCGGCGCGCGCCGTCGACTACTTCCGCGACAGCGTCGGAGCCACCCTGGAGGTGGCCGGCCTGCGCTCGGCCGCCGACCTGGCCCCGCCCCACGGCGACGCCGTCATCGCCCGCCTGGCCGCCGCCCCCCTCGTCTTCTCCGGACCGGGGAGCCCCACCTATGCGCTGCGCCAGTGGCGCGGCACCCTCGTCCCCGCCGTCCTGGCCGAGAAGCTGGCCCTCGGTGGTGCCGTCACCTTCGCCTCGGCCGCCGCCCTCACGCTGGGGGCGGTGGCCGTCCCCGTCTACGAGGTCTACAAGGTGGGGGAGGAGGCGCGTTGGATCGAGGGCCTCGATCTCCTCGGTCCGCTCGGCCTCCCGGTGGCGCTCATCCCCCACTACGACAACGCCGAGGGCGGCACCCACGACACCCGGTTCTCCTACCTGGGCGAGGCGCGCCTGGCCCGACTGGAGGACGACCTCCCCGACGGCGTCTTCGTCCTCGGGGTCGACGAGCACACGGCCCTGTGCCTCGACCTCGACGCCGGCACCGCCGTCGTCGCCGGTCGCGGCGTCGTCACCGTCCGGGCCCGGGGCCGGTCGACGACCATCGAGTCGGGCCGGACCGTCCCCATCGATCGCCTGGGCGAGCTGGCCGACGAACTGGCCCACTCGTCGAGTGCGGGGAGTCGCGTCGCCGAGCCCGAAGCCACGACGGACGACGGTCACGCGGCGGGAACCGTCACCACGACGTCAGAGAGAGGCGGACCGGTCGACGGCCACGGTTCTCCTCTCCTCGAAGCGGTCCGGGCCCATGAGGCGACGTTCCGAGCCGGGCGTGACCAGGGCGACGCCCCCGCCATGGTCGGTGCCATCCTGGCCCTCGAGGACGAGATGTGGTCGTGGCGGGCCGACACCCTGCAGTCCGACGAGATGGACCGCGGTCGCGCCGCGCTGCGGTCGATGGTGAGCGAGCTCGGTCAGGTGGCCGAGTCCGGGACCCGCGACCCGGCCACGGTGGTCGGACCCTTCGTCGATCTGGCCCTGGCCCTACGGTCCGAGGCGCGCTCGGGCGGGCGTTACGCCGATGCCGACGCCGTCCGTGACCGCCTCCTGGCCCTCGGCGTCGCCGTCCACGACACGGGCGACGGCGTCTCGTGGGAGTTGTCCGGACCGGGGTGAAACGGCTCTGCCTGACCCTGCCCACCCCGGGGGGTCCGTAGGAGGACCTGCTAATCTGCGGGCGCCCTGATTGGTCCGAGCCCCCATCGTCTAGTGGCCGAGGACGCCGCCCTTTCAAGGCGGTAACACGGGTTCGAATCCCGTTGGGGGTGCACCCGGTGGGGGAAGAGCTAACCGGGGTCCTGTGGTGCAGTTTGGAGTGCACGCCGGCCTGTCAAGCCGGAGGTCGCGGGTTCAAATCCCGTCAGGACCGCCAGGCCTCGCCGTTCGAGGCCCAGATCTCGGTCGGGTAGCTCAGTTGGCAGAGCGCGCGCCTGAAAAGCGTGAGGTCACCGGATCGACGCCGGTCCCGACCACCGAAGATTCCAGGGTCAGAGGTGGACCGGGACTGGATGTGGCCGCCCTGCGCTCTGCTCGGGTGAGTAGGCCTGCCATCTCTACCGGAACCGTTGCCATGTTCTCCGCCGCCGGATTCACCGAGGTGGCACGCACGTACCCCACTCGGCCGATCAGTGCCATTACTCCATTGCTCGATCTGGCGGTTCGTCCTCGCTCGGCCGAGCCTGAGAGGCAGACGCCGGTGGGCAGGGCCTCCTCACGGTGTCCCGCCGTGTCGTTGGCTCCTCTAGATATCCCACGGTTCCAACTGTCAAGCAACTTCGGCAAGGGGAGCCGTCCGGTGGGCCCAGGCGATGGTCTCGTCGTAGGCCGTGTGGCTCTCGAGGCAGCCGTGGAGGATGCCGACCAGTCGGTTCCCGAGGGCCCGGAGAGCGGCGTGATGGGTGTCACCTGCCGCTCGTCGGGTGTCGTATAGGGCCCGGGCGCCAGGTGAGGCGGTGAGGGCAGCGAAGGCCCACAGGTAGATGGCATCACCCAGACGGTGATTCCGGGCGAAGCGGGCCAGCACCACCCGCTTGGTCCCCGACGCCCGGGTGATAGGTGACGTGCCGGCGTAGTTCTTGCGAGACTTGGGGGTGCCATAGCGGTTCGGCTCATCACCGAACTCGCCCAGCACCCGGGCGCCGAGGATGGTCCCCAGTCCTGGCAGGGATCGGACCACCTCGGCATCCGGGTGCTGTTCAAAACCCGCTTCGAGCTCCCCGGCCAGGGTGGCGATCTGGGCCACCATGGTGGCGATCACGGCCACACTGGCGGTCACCGACGCCCCCATGGCGCTCGACACCGCCGCCGGTGCGGCGAGCTGCTCAGCCCGCAGAGCCTCTTGGATCTCGGCCGCCCTGTCGTCGATCCGGCGCTGACGGCCGCCTCGGCGCAAGGCGGCGGCGATCTTCGACTGTGACATGGTCCGGCCCAGCTCGGGGGTCGGCGCTAGGCGAAGCACTTCGAGCGCATCGCCGCTGGCCAGGTCGTCAAAGGCGACCAGAGCGGCCGGATAGAACTCCCGCAGCGTCGAGCGCAGCAGGTTCGTCTGGCGCTTCCTCGACCACACCATCGTCTGATGGGCCCGGGCCAGCACCTTCACCACCTGCACCGTCTCGGAGTCGGCGGCCACGGGTCGGTGGTTGTGGCGGTCGGTGCGGACCATGTCGGCCAGCACTTTGGCGTCCCCAGGATCGGACTTGGCCCCCGAAGTCGAGTGTCGGTCCCGGTAACGCGACGTCGACATCGGGTTGACGGCGAACACCTCGTAGCCGGCGGCCACCAGCGCCGTCACGAACAGGCCCCGGTCGGTCTCGATCCCGATGACCACCTCACCGGGTTCCTCGACGTGGTCACCGACCAGGTCATGGAACCGGGCGATGCCCTCCACTCCTTCGGGAAGACGGCCGCCACCGAGGCGTTTGCCGTCCTCGTCCTCCACGTACACGTCGTGGTGGGCCTCGGCCCAGTCCACCCCTACGAAGATCATCTGGGTCCCTCTCCTCGTCCGACCGGCATCAACACGAGCCCGAGGACCCCAGCAGCTTCCTAATGGACAGTGCTCGAGGCACGACATCCCACCAGCCGTCACGGGAACCTCACCAACCACCAGGGGCACGATCTAGAGGTAGGGCTCAAGGCCCTGGCCAAAGCAGTGCTCACCTGATGGCGGCTCGGCAACCAGCCTCACTCAGTCATGAAGTGAGGAGGTCGACCCCCATTAGGCCGGACTCGCCGGCTCGGAGCTCTTCTCATCGGAACGAGCGGCGGCAAACAGGTCGGTCAGGAAGTCATTCAGGAAGAGGCCGTCAGGGTCCCAGCGGCGACGAATCGGTTCGAAGAGCTCGAGCTGCGGGCGGTAGCGCTCCCGCACCCGGTCGGTGTCGTAGAAGACCTTGCCCCAGTGTGGTCGGGCGTCGAATCGGGACATCATGACGTCTTCGACCGCCCGGTAGAAAGCTTCGACGTCCTCGGTGCCGTCCAGAGTGGTGGCCTCGATATAACAGGAGTCACGCCCGTAGTCAGGGGAGAGCAAGGAGGTACTCGCTTTCACGAAACGAGAGGCGACGACAAGGTTCACGGGGAACTGGCCCCGGGCCCGAAAGTCGTTGACGATCGCCTGCAGCGCCTGCCAGGCGGCGGACGCGTCCTCGAGGGGTACGGCCCAGGACGAGTCCCAGCATTTGGGATAGACGAACTGGAAATGGTAGGCGTCGGCGGCTGATTCGACCCGGTCGCGCTGCGGCGTCAGGGCTATGACGGTCTTCATGAGCATCGGTGTCAGCGATGGCGCCAGCCGCATCACCATCCGCTCGCCGGCCACGCCCAGGACGCCTTCCAACAGGTATTGGGTCCACCGGGTCATTAGGCGCTCGAGCAGACCGTAGGTGACGGGCGCATCGGTGGGGTCCCACAGTTTGAGCCACGCCGTCTCCGTGTACGGGTACCACATGAGCATGACCGCGTGATGGTCGCGCACGAGCACGGGGAGGTTCTCTATCACCTCTTCCAAGGGAGCCTTCTGATCGATCGCCCGTACGTTCTGACTCGGGGTGCATTGAAACGTCAGGTCATGGACGAGACCCAGTGTCCCCAGCGCCACGCGCCCCGCGACCATGTCGGGATCGTCCGCCGTGAGCTCCACCACTTCTCCGTCGGCGTTCACGATCGTCATCGCTATCACGGCGTCCGAGAACGTCTCCGTCTGCATACCCGTCCCGTGCGAACCGGTGGCCACCATGCCCCCGGCCGTAAAGTTGGTGGCCACGGTGGGGCTGGGGACGGCGAGGCCGGCAGCGAATGCGGCGTTGGTCATGTCCTCCAAACGCATTCCCGCCTGGACCTGAATCGTCCCCGCTTCGGGATCGACGGCGAGACACTGGTCGAGACCGGTCATATCGACCAAGTACCCGGATGTGGGCACGATGGGGCTCCAGGAGTGCCGGGCACCGAAGGCGCGGACGCGCTGACGCTCGCGCCTCGCATCCTGGACCACCTCCCGCAGATCGGATACGTCGCGAGCCTGGGTGATCGAGAGAGGATCGCAGCTCTGGTTCCCCATCCAGTTGCTCCATGCCGGTGGTGGAGGTGTGGGTCGCAGAAAGTTCCTGCACTCGTCGGCGACCGCCACACCAATCATTTCCCCGAGATTCCGGAGGTCACAGTCGGTGAAAAGGGCTCCGAAGAGAGTGCTCGGCCACATCGAAATGATCGATCCGCGTCCGTACTCGAAGGCCCAGTAATGATCGGTGATGGCCGCCCCCTTCATCATCCCTCGAGGCAGGTGATCACACTCCCCCGGCCGGGTCGGATGACGATCGAACTGACCGGGCCAATAGCTGACGATCTCGCCGTCGATGACCCAGTCGAAAAGCTCGCCTCGGAACGGGCCGCTTCCGCCGTTCATGGGAACCGGCGTCCCGGTGATCAACATGTATTCCGACGTCGAGACATACAAGATGGCCAGCGCCTGGAGGAAACCGGCCGACCTGTCGAACAGCCATTTCGACGGCCACTGGATGCGGCCCGGATAACGGGCCTCCACCCCTCTCAGGAGGTGGGCGTACGTTTCGTCCAGGGCTGGACGGGGCAACGTGTGGTCACGCCACAGAAGAGTCTCCTGAACGATCTCATGGAGAACGTCTGGATCGAATTCCCGTCGCATCGCCGCTCATCGTAGGAGTGACTCCCACTCTCCGCCATCGGCGTCGCCCGCACCGGCCACATCTCCTGTGAGCCCTGTATGACCGTCGGATCGAACCCGTCACCCGGATCCGACGGTCGAAGATCCGAGGACGTCCAGCCGTCGCCGGGCGCGGCGCTCGACCTGCGCACAGTGGTGGCGGGCGGCAATGGCGAGTGCCCGCTCGAGGTGCCGTCGGGCATCCGGGACACTCGACCCGTCGCGCTCGCTCAGCATCTCGCCCCACTGGAGCTCGGTCCGGGCCGTGTGGAAGGGTGCCTCCAGCCTTTCGTGCAGTGACAGGGCATCCGAGAGGTGGCGCTCGGCGGCGCTCCAGGACCCGAGGGCGATGGCGAGCACACCCAGGAAGTGCGAGACCCCGCCGCGACATACCCCCGTGGAGGCGGCGAGAGTGCCGTCGTAGGGTGACAGCTCGTCATAGGCCAGTTGTGCCGCCTCGCCGTCGCGCCGACGAAGGGCCATGTCGGCCAGGACGGTCATCGAGATGAGCCATGTCTGGTCCCGGGGAAGATTCCGGACCTGCTCCGCCAACTCTTCTTCCTCCGGTTGAACATGCGACCCACCGCTGTGCATGTCGCCGACAACGACATTCAGGATCGACAGGTTCGGGTCTCTCGCCGCCGCCTCGGCTAGGAGGAGTTGCATCTCACTGCGTCGCCCCTGGTGCCACCGCACTCCCTCCATGCCCGCCGCGTACATCGTCAGGGTTCCTGGTTGATCTGTCTCACGTCCGATGCGGTAGGCATCTTCGACGAGCGCCTCGGCGCGGACGTCATCGCCGGCGATCAGGACACGATCGGCCTGGCAGTAGGTTGCGATCCACCGGAAGTCGGGACGCCCGACCTCGTCAGCGAGGTCAGTCATGAGAGCCAGGTTCCGGTCGACCTCATCGAGTTCGGCCAGCCACATGGCCGACTGCAGGCAACCGAACGCCGCCCCGAAGATCAGGACCGGATCTCCGAGCTCTTGGACAACCCCCAGTGCCTCCATGGCGGCCGCCTTGCGTCCGGCCAGACCCTCGGGCGTCGGAAAGCGGCCCCCGCCTCCGTGCATGAGGACCTTCACCATGGTCGCCGCATCGCCCAGACGACCGGCTATCGCCCTGGCCTCCTCACTGGCGGCGCCGGACCTTGCCGTGTCGGAGAAGCTGAGCTCCAGCGAGAGACATGACAGCAACTTCGCCCGTTCAGGGCTGTCCCTCTCCCCCGCAACGGCCAGCGCCTGACGCAGGATCCGCACTCGGTCCGGATCGTCGATGCTCATGTACCCGCGCTGGTAGTCCGTGAGAGCGGCACGGATCAATCGCTCGGTATCTCCGAGCCGATCGGCGATAGTGGCCGCGTCCACGACGTTCTGGCGGAATTGCGGATCGCCGGCCTCACACTGGGCCTCGGCCAGGAGGAGGAGGAGCTCGCAACGAAGAGTCTCGTCATCGTCGTCGAGGCGGGCCAGCAGGTCGAGGGAGGTGGCGTAGTGACGGGACGCTTCCTGGGGTGCCAGCGCCTCGCTTGCCTTCGCACCGGCCTCGCAGGAGAGGTGGATGGCGCGCCGCACCCCCTTGGCGCTGCCGGACGCGACCCAGTGTCGTGCCGCTTCGGCCGGTCGCCGGCCGGCCAGATCGAGATCCTCGAGAGCTTCCGCCACTCTGAGGTGCATGCGGGATCTGCGAGTGGGTGAGATCTCGGCGTAGAGGTTGTGCTGGACCAGTGCGTGGGAGAAGCGGAACCATCCGGTGGACACCGTCTCCACGAGTCCCGTCGCCTCCGCCCGCTCGAGGGCATCGAGCACCTTGTCGTCGTCGAGGTCCACGACGGCAGAAAGGACATCCAGGTCGAACTCCCGGCCGATCACCGACGCTTGGGAGAGGGTGCTTTGGGCGTCTGTCCCCAGACGGGCCAACCGGCTGGCAACGAGGCTCCGGATGCTGGTCGGCAGGGCGCGTTCGTCCGCCTCCCACCGAGATGTCCACGTTCCGTCGGGGTGCTGGCTGATCGCCCCCGTCTCCCTCAGGTGACGGAGCAGCTCCGAAGCGAAGAACGGATTGCCGTTCGTCTCCCTGTGCACGGCCCGTGCAATCGCCGCCCCCTCTTGGCCCAGTTCCTGCCCAGCGGCGCGCTCCATGAGATCGATGATCTCTTCGTCTCCCAGCCCCCGCAGCGACTGATTCAGCACGCCCTGTTGGCGGCACAAGCGGGCGAACACCTCGCCGAACTGGGCCAGCTGGAAGTCGGTGTCGCGGTAGGTGCCGATGAAGAGAAGCCGTTCGTCGCTGGTGCTCCGTACGAGATGTTCGAGGAGGGCGAGCGACGGGAGGTCGGACCAGTGCAGGTCGTCGAGCACGACCAGCAACGGCACCTTCTCGGCGAGCGAGGCGAACACCGCCAGGGCTCCCTGGTAGAAGAGATATCGCTCCGTTTCGGGGTCGCTCACCGTCGCCAGCGGCAGGTCAGGAAACCGTTCACGGACCTGCGGGAGCACGCGCGTGAGGTCAGCTAGACGTCGAGGGTCGATGGCGGCGACCAGGTCGTCGGGAGCCTCGGCGAAGAGATACCCGAGTGCCTCGACCCACGGCCGGTAGGGGGCGGCCAGATCCGCCTCACAGCTGCCATAGAGGACGATGGCGCCTTCAACGTGGGCCACCCGAGCGACCTCGTTGGCGAGCCGCGTCTTCCCGATGCCTGCTTCGCCGCAGAGCAGAACGACTCGGCGGTGCCCGGCGCCCGCTTCCTTCCACACCCCTTCGAGGACCGCCTGCTCCTGGTGTCGGCCCACGAAGGCGAAGGGGTGTTCGGCGGACAGGCGCGTCGGAAGCCTTACGGGAGAAAGGGTTTGCAGCGGTTCCCACTGCAACTCCAGTGCCACGATCGGTTCATCGAGCCCTTTCAGGTCAAGAGCGCCGACCCCGGCGAAGACGTGGTCGCCTCGTCCGCGAGCCATCGACTTCGCCAGCTCGGCCACCAGAATCTGCCCGCCGGAGGCTGCGGCACACAGCCGCGCCGCTTCGACCACCGGGATGCCGAAGACATCGCCGTCCTCGACGGCCACGTCACCCCCGGAGATCCCGATGCGGACCTGGTGGAGCTCGGCATGGCGTCGGCAGTACGCATCGACAGCTTGCTGGATACCCACTGCTCCGCTCATGGCCGCGGCCGCGCTCGGGAACGACGCCAGGATCCCGTCACCCAGACTCTTCACCACTGTCCCGCTATGCCCTTCGACGACCTCGAGCAACATGCCCTCGTGGGCACGGCGGAAGCCGTCGGCGGCTTCCTCACCGAGGCGAACGCGTAGTTGGGTCGATCCCACCAGATCGGTGACCAAGATGGTTGCGGTACGTGACGTCATGGCCGGCCCCCAGGATCGGCACAGTCTATCGACCGGCATTTCGCCTCTTCGGCTCGGTCTCTACCGGCCGCCGAGTAGACGCCTCAGGTCTTCCAGCCTCTCGGGCACGATCTGCCACCAGGTCCACTTGCCCCGCCGTTCCCCGACGATCAATCCGGCCTCGGCCAGGATGCGGGTGTGATGCGAAACGGTGGGCTGGCTCTTGCCCAAGGGGCCTTCCAGGTTGCAGCTACAGACCTCGCCCTCGGCGGCAACGATGGAGAGCAGGCGCAGGCGCACCGGATCGCTCAAAGCGGCCAGGACCGGCGCCGCTTTTTCGGCCTCACGCTTCGACATCGACTCCCTCGTGAGCACGCCGCAACACAGCTCGTCTCGGCTCACTGTGGTGGCGGTCTTGCGAACAGGCACCCTTACTCCCATTGACAGATGTCGATACGATCACCATACTGGTCGCATCGACCAACGTCAATATATTGGAGTGGTTCCATGTCCCGTGTGCAGCTCGCCCTCAACGTCTCCGACCTCGATGCAGCCATCGAGTTCTACGCCAAGCTGTTCTCTTCCCCCCCCGCCAAGGTCCGCCCCGGCTACGCCAACTTCGCCATCGCCGATCCGCCGCTGAAGCTGGTGCTCATCGAGACCCGTCACGACCGGGGCAGCGGCCTGATGGGGGCACTCAACCACCTGGGAGTGGAGGTGGAGACACCAGAAGCCGTGGTGCGGGCCAATGGTCGCCTCGCCGCCGACGGGCTGGCCACGACCGGGGAACACGAGACCACCTGCTGCTACGCCGTCCAGGACAAGGTGTGGGTCCAGGACCCTGACGGTGCACCTTGGGAGGTCTACACGGTTCTGGCCGACGCGCCGGCCGAGACGGGGTCGTGCGGGGACGCCGAGAGCATCTGTTGCGGGCTGCAATCCGAGGTTGCCCCACCGGCGACCGCCTGCTGCTAGTCGGCCCGTGGTTCAACCGGTGTTGTGGCGGCGTCTGTTCGCCGAGTTCCTCGGCAGCGCCTTTCTGGCCGCTGTCGTCATCGGGTCGGGCATCGCCGCGCAGCGCCTGTCGCCGGGCAACACGGGCCTGCAGCTCTTGGAGAATGCGGCGGCGACCGCCGCCGGATTGTTCACCATCATCCTCATGTTCGGCCCCGTCTCCGGGGGCCACTTCAACCCGGTGGTGTCCTTCGTGGACGCCAGCTTCGGCGGACTGGCGTGGCGGGATGCCGCCGCCTACCTCCCGGCTCAGGTGGCGGGGTGCATCTCCGGAGCCGTCGCCGCCAACATCATGTTCTCGGAGGCTGCCGTCGAGCTTTCGACCAAGCACCGGGGCTCACCTGCCCACTTCTTCTCCGAGGTCGTCGCCACCTTGGGGTTGCTGCTGGTGATCTTCGCCCTGGCTCGTTCGGGGCGGTCCCGCGGCACCCCGGCCGCCGTCGGGACCTACATCGGCGCCGCCTACTTCTTCACCTCGTCAACCAGCTTCGCCAACCCGGCCATCACCGTAGGGCGGATGTTCTCCAACACCTTCGCCGGCATCGCACCTGCCTCCGTTCCGGGCTTCGTCGCCGCCCAGGTCGTCGGCGGTTGCATCGCCGTCTTGGTCATCAGACTCCTCTATCCGGCGATCACGGCATCGGAGGCAGGCGACGTCCTCGTCCCCCACACGGATCGAGCCGCGGCCGAGACGACGACCCGATGAGCCACGATCGTCCGGTGGTGCTGTTCCTCTGCGTCCATAACGCCGGTCGGTCGCAGATGGCTGCCGCCCTCCTGACCCGCCAGGCGGGAGACGCGATCGTGATCCACTCGGCCGGGTCTGCTCCGGGAGAGACTCTGAACCCCGCGGTGGTGGCCGCCATGGCCGAGTGGGGCATCGACATCTCCGGCGAGCGGCCGAAGAAACTCACCGATGCAATGGCCCACGACGCCGATGTCATCGTCACGATGGGTTGTGGCGATTCCTGCCCTGTGTACCCCGGCAAGCGATACGTCGATTGGGAACTGCCCGACCCGGCGGGGAGGTCCCTCGAGGAGGTCCGGCCGATCCGGGATGCGATCGACGCCAGGGTGAAGGCGTTGGTTTCGGAGTTGGCACAGGACGGTTGATCGGTAGGTGACCTACCCGTCACGAGTGTCACTGAGCTCGGCGATCTCCTGGCGCAATCGGGACAGAGCGGCGGCCGTCTGGTGCCACATGCCCATGTCGAGAACGACCTGAGCTTCGAGACTGCTGAAATTGAACGGTGCTGCGACCAGACGGTCCACCGCCTCCTGCCGATCCTGACAGGCTCGGACCGCTTCGTTGATCTCGGTCCAACTCTCCAGCGCCCGCAATCTGGCTGACAGGACCGTGCGCCTGTCGAGCCGGATAGCGCGCTCGTCCTGACCAGGCGAAGGGGCTTGGAGTGTTTCGCCCAGGATGTCACGACAAAGCTCGACGCATTCGTTGCAGATATAGACGCCGTCTGGCCCGGCGATCACCCTTTCGACCTGCTTTTGTGATTTGCCGCAGAACGAGCACGAAACGTCGCTCCCCTTCATGGATCCGGCCACATCACGCTTCTCACACTGTCCATCCGCGTCTCACCACCATGCGATGTGCGGCCTCCAGGTCAGGTTCATGGGATTGGCCGTGCTCGCGCATCCAACGAGCCGAGCCGAGACGGCGGATGAGTTGATAGGCACCGAGGAGGCCCTTTGTCCGGCGTTCCGTTGACACGTCCGGATGATAACCGCGAAGGATTTCACCCAACATGTCGGGCTCGTCCAGGGTGAGGATGGCCAGGTCCCAGACGGGGTCTCCGAGAACAGCGTCGCCGAAGTCGAGAACTCCCGCTATGCGCGAAGAGCCCACCATCACCAGATAGTGATCGGCCTGGCAGTCTCCATGGAGCAGGCGTAGCTCAGGATCATCCATGTCCGCGAATGTCGCGCTCAGGTAGTGGTGCATCTGGTGGATCACAGCCGTCGGAAGGGAGTCGTACGTGAGCAACTGATCCCGCTCGTGATCGGCCCACCACCGGAAATGGTCCGGCCAACTCCGTCCCGACCAGCCGGCCGAGCCGGCCTCGGCCGGCCAGGCCACGCCGTGAAGACGCCGGAGAACACGGCCCGCATCGCGCCACGCCTCATCGTCGACCCCCCGCTGCAGGGGAGACCCCTCGATGCGCGTCAGCACCAGGAGAGAGGCGTGCCCGGCATCGGAGAGGACGATGGCCGGGACGGGAAGTCCGGCTCGGCCTGCGGCCCGCAGCACGGACTCCTCTCTTCGGTATCTGGCCTCGGAGGTATCCACCTTCACCACCACCGGGCCTTCAGGCGAGTGGGTCTCGAAGACGGCCCGTTCATGGTGGTCGATGAGCACGGCGGTCACGGCGACCTCGTATCCCCACACCACGGAGATCCGCTCGGCGGCATCTCTGATCAGTCCCATCGCTCAGCTCGGCCGCTCACGTGGCTGGAGGCCGGCCGCGCCTGGGGAGGGGTCCGACCTTTTTGGGCATGCGCCCGGCGTCGTCGAGGGCTCGACGCAGCAGCATCTCGATATGGGCGTTGATGCTGCGGAAGTCGTCGGCGGCCCAGCGGGCGAGGGCATCGTGGACAGCGGGGTCCATCCGCACCAGCACCTGCTTGCGATCATTCATCACTCACGAGTAGAGGGTGCCGGTGTTGACCACCGGCGAGGCCGGTTGGTCGCTGCAGAGAACGACCATGAGGTTGCTCGCCATCGTCGCTTTGCGCTCCTCGTCGAGGTCGACGATGCCGCGCTCACTGAGCCGTTCGAGCGCCAGTTCGACCATCCCGACGGCGCCGTCGACGATGACCGAGCGAGCCGAGACGACGGCGTTGGCCTGCTGCCGACGCAGCATGGCCTGGGCGATCTCCGCCGCGTAGGCCAGATGGCTGATGCGAACCTCCACGATCTCCACTCCGGCGATAGCCACGCGATCGGCCATCTCGGTGGCCAGTTCGCCGGCCACCACGTCGGTCGAGCCGCGCAGCGACAGACCCTGCCCCGCCGCGTCGTCGTAGGGATGCGTGGTGGCAACATGACGTAACGCTGACTCGGCCTGGACCCTGACGAAGTTGAGGTAGTCATCGACGGCATACAGCGCACGGGCGGTATCGGCGACCTGCCAGACCACGATGGCGGCGATCTCGACGGGATTGCCGTCGGCGTCGTTGACCTTCAGGTGGTTCGTCTCGAAGTTCCTCACCCGGATGCTCACGTTCCGCCGGTCTGTGAGGGGCAGGATCCACGACAGGCCACTCCCCCGCACGGTGCCGACATAGCGGCCGAAGAACCTCACCACCCTGGTCTGGCCGGGCTGCACGATGATCAGCGACGCCAGGATGACGACCCCCACCACGATCGGCGCGGCGATCACACCCTTGGCGGAGCTGTGCCCGAGCAGGACGACGGCGACGATGCAGCCGATCACGACCAGGACGCCGAGCCAGCCGTTGATGGCCCACGCCGGGCGTTCCTGGATGACGACGCTGGCTCGCGAAGGCCCGCGCGGAGCCGGTTCGGATGGGGCGGACGACGGGACAGGCTCGGTCATGATGCCTCCTGGAGATACGACCGCAAAGTGATATTAATTGATATCACTTTATCTCCACCTGGCGCAAGGGGCACCGACGGCGCCACCTTCACGGGCTCGGGCGAAGCTGGGGCAGGCTTGCTCAGGTCCTCGTGCGGGAGAACGGGTTGGCCGCCAGGATCGAGAGGGCGGGCGAGGTGTAGGTCCCCCCGAAACAGACCAGTGCCGTTCCGTCGCACCGCTCACCGGGGGGCGGGACCATCATCCAGTCGAGGACGCCGCGCACCCCCTCCGGCTCGAACTGTCGGGCCGCGTCGACCATGGCCTGGAGGGTCGCCGCCTGGTGCGCCGGGGACCCCGACACGTACTTGTGGAACCCTCCCCCGGGGGCCTGTCCGTTCTGTCCACCGGTCTCGGTGATGACGATCGGGATCCGGGCGTGGCCGGCCCGGTCGATCTGGGCCACGGCGGTCGTGAGGAACGACGTGGCGTACGGCTCGATCTCCGAGACGCTCGTCGTCGACAGGCTGCTCCCCCTGTTGTCGGGGTAGATGTGCAGGCTGACGAAATTGCCGATCGTCGAGGCCAGACCGGCGAGGGACGGGCTGTTGAAGTCGCCCTGGGCCCGGGCATGGCCGTCACGCCACCCGCCGATCGTGACCGGAATCCGTCCCGAGTAGGAGCTGATCGTCTCGGCCAGCCGTCGCAGCGTTCCCACCGTCCAGTCCGTCAGCTCCGGCTCGTTGAAGACGTCGAGGGCGACCAGGTTGGCCGGGTACGAACCTCCCCACTGCCTCTTCACCTGCGCCAGCACCCCTTCTTCGGTGCCGACGACATCTTGGAGGTCGGTGATGACGTCGTCGTGCACCCCGGGACCTTCATAGGCACCCGGCACCTGCATGTGGAGGGTGAGAATGGCCTTGATGTGCACGGCGGCCAGGCGGGAGAACACCGTCTTCCAGCCACCGTCGTCCAGCACTCTGGAGTTCTGGTCACCCCAGATCAGCCGCACGAGCTGGACCCCGTGCTGCGCCATCAGATCGGCGAGGGCGACGCCGGTGGGCTGATCTCCTCTCCCCACCACCAGCTCGGCGGGGTCCAGATCGACGCCCACGCCGTACACCGACGAGAGGGGATGGGTGCCCGGTCGGCCCGGAGCGCTTCGTGCCCAGGCGTCTCCCGCCGTGACGGCCGTCACGGCGACGACGACGGCGCACACTGTCGCCAGTGCCCGCGGCGCCCGGCCGATCGTCCTTCGCTTCATCGTGGCCTCCACGTCCTGCTGTCATCGGCAGGGTAAGGCCATGATTTAGGGACACGATGAGGCTCTCGTGAGGGATCGTCGCTGTGCACCCCCGGCGCCCGAGCACGGGCGCTCATCTTTTCCTCACTGATGACCACCCCGTGGGGCATCATGCCGTCGTGGACGGGCGTCAGCGGCAGGTACGCGACGTGATCGAACGACTCACTCGTCGCGGGACCGCCACCGCCCGATCCGACGGTTCGGTCCATCCGCTCTTCCCCGTCGCCGTCAGTGCCGCCGAGGGGGAGGACCTGAGGGACTGGGTGGTGCGCGAGAACGCGGCGCGGACGGTCGAGATCGGACTGGGTTACGGCATCTCGGCCCTCTTCGTGTGCGAAGGACTGCTGGCCGGTGGCCACGTGGCACCCACCCACGTCGTCATCGATCCCTATCAGGCGACCCGGTTCGCCGACCTGGGTCTCCAGGTCCTCGCCGAGGCCGGCGTGGCCGACCTGGTGGAGCACTACGCAGAGGAATCCCAGGTCGTCCTTCCCCGTCTCCTGACAGGGGGCGAGATCTTCGATCTCGCCTTCGTCGACGGGAGTCACCGCTTCGACCGGGTGTTCGTCGACCTGTTCTATCTCGGACGCCTCGTCCGACCCGGCGGGGTCATCGTCGTCGACGACTATCAGCTCCCGCCCATCGCTCGAGCGACGTCGTTCTTCGTGGCCAACCGGGGCTGGGCGATCGAATCCGTCTCACCGGACGATGACCTCCACCAGTGGGCGGTGCTCCGGACCGCCACCGAACCCGATACCCGGCCCTTCATCTCCTCCATGGTCTGACCTCGGGGGAGTGCGGCCGGCCGGGTCTTAGCTGACGATGGATGCCGGCGTCGGCGCGTTGACGGCGGGAGACGTCCCCACCCGGCTGACCGCGGTGGTCACCGTCACCGGCGAGGCCGGGATCGTGCACGATGTCGCCCCACAGGTGCCACCGATCGGTTGCGACCCCTGGGTGAAGTGGAGCGTCATCGACCGCAGCGAGCCTCCCTGGACCGTGGCCGACCAGCTGGCACCGGTGGCGTCGTGCCACTCCGGCAGCAGGGTCGAATTGAGCAGGCTGACGACCTCGGTCGGCGGGACGACATACGTGTCGCCGTGACGGCTGACGGACGTGGTCCGCTCGAGGACATGGAGGAACACCAGGGTCGAGTTCATGAAGTTGTCCGATTCTCCGGCGTGATGGTGGACGGTCCATTTCCCCCGTTCAGCCGGGAAGTATCCGGTGGAGCCGACGGCGATGACGACGTTCGGTCCTCCGCTCAGAGCGATCCGGTCCGGTTTCTCGACGATGGCCCTGGTCACGGTCCTTGCGACGCCGCCCTCAGAGGAGGGCGGGGGCCCGAGCTCGGTGGTGACCAGGGTGAAGCTGGATGCCGTCAGAACGGCGTTGACGGCAGCCCGTAACGCCGACAGCGGTGAGGAGGTCCGTGCCTCCGCCGGCCCGCTCGGGGAGGCGCATCCGGAGGACGCGGCGATGACGATCGCCACGAACGGTACCGCCAGATGCCGGAACCGCCCGCCCGAGGGTCGACCGGTCAGGCCAGATGGCGACTGTGCCGGCCCCGCTTCACGAAGAGACGCCGCAGGGAGCCGGCCTTGCCCGCCGTCCACCGCAAGGGACGACGGGACTCGTCCGGCGTCCGCCGGAACGAGAAGTCCGACCCCGTCTCCCACGGTGGGTCGTTGAACAGGTCGACCCTGGACGTGTCGGTGAACACCTGTGAAGGCGGCAACCATGGGGATTCTTTGAAGGACGAGCGCGGCCTGACCATGGTGCGGAATTTCATCGCCGTCGGGAATCCGGTTCGGGGATGCACCTACACATCGGCGGCCATCCCCACCATCGGCTTGTCGAGCGGCTTGGCCCCCATCGATCCGTCGAAGGGGGCGTTGAACGTGAAGATCCCGCCGTCCGACGCCACTTCCCAGTAGCCGCCGGTGGGGCCGTCGGTGGCCATCCCCACCATCGGCTTGTCGAGCGGCTGCCCGCCCATCGAGCCGTAGAACGGAGCGTTGAAGGTGAAGATCCCGCCGTCGGTGGCCACTTCCCAGTAGCCCCCGGTGGCCGGGTCGGCCGCCATCGCCACCACCGGCTTGTCGAGCGGCTTGCCGCCCATCGAGCCGTAGAACGAGGCGTTCCAGGAGAAGATCCCGCCGTCGGAGGCCACTTCCCAGTAGCCCCCGGTGGCCGGGTCGAAGGCCATCCCCACCATGGGCTTGTCGAGGGGCTTCGCCCCCATGGAGCCGAAGAAGGGGGCGTTGAAGGAGAAGATCCCGCCGTCGGAGGCCACTTCCCAGTACCCGCATCCCGACGGGCCCTGGAACGCCGCCATCCCCACCACGGGGGCATCGAGCGGCTTGCCGCCCATCGAGCCGTCGAAGGGGGCGTCGAAGGAGAAGATCCCGCCGTCGGAGGCCACCTCCCAGTAGCCCCCGGTGCAGGGGTCTTCGGCCATCCCCACCACGGGTGCGTCGAGCGTGTGACCGCCCATCGAGTTGTCGAAGGGGGCGTCGAAGGTGAAGATCCCGCCGTCGGAGGCCACCTCCCAGTAGCCCCCGGTCCCCGGCTGCGGTGTGGTCGTGGACTGGGTCTCGATCAGCCCCGCCTGGTCACCCTGGGAGCTGGTGTAGTGCCCCACGGCCACGCAGGCGTCGGCCGCCGGGCACGACACACTGCGCAGGTCGGCCTGCGGCCCGTTGCTCAGCGCGCCGTCGGGTGCGGTGGCCGCCGTCCACGTCCCCGCCGCCAGGGCGTCGAACCAGGCGTGGCCGATGCCGGCGGTGTCGACGTACGACCCCACGGCCACGCACGAGCCGGCCCCCGGGCACGTCAGGTTGGTCAGGGCGGGCGCCGACGAGCCGGTCCCCGCCGCCGGGCTCAGCCCGGTCGTCGGGGTGATCGTCGCCGCCGTCCACGTTCCGGTCGCCAGTGTCTCGGTCATGACCTGCTGCTTGCCCGAGGTGTCGGAATAACCCCCCACGGCCACGCACGAACCGGCCATCGCACACGACACGCCGCCGAAGGTCACCGCCGGCGCCGCGTTGGCGGGCGGGGTCAGACCGGTGGTGGGTGCCGTCGTCGCCGTCCACGTCCCGGCGGCGAGGGACTCGATCAGGCCCTGGACGTTGCCGGTGGAGTCCGTGTACACGCCGGTGGCCACGCAGGTGCCGGCCACCGGGCACGAGACGCCGTGGAGATGCACGACCGGGTTGGTCCCGGCGGCCGGGCTGAGCCCGGTGACGGGGGCGGTCGTCGGTGTCCACGTCCCGGCGGCGAGGGCTTCGATGAGCCCTTGGACGTTGCCCGACGTGTCGGTGTAGTACCCGCCGGCCACGCATGTCCCGGCCACCGGGCACGAGACGGTGAGGAGTGTCTGCCCCGCGTTGGGCAGGGTGGCGCCGGCGGCCGGGCTGAGCCCCGTGACGGGGGCGATGGTCGCCGTCCACGTCCCGGCGGACAGGGTCTCGATCAGGCCGTGGGTCACACCGGAGGCGTCGACGTAGGAGCCCACAGCCACGCACGAGCCGGCGGCCGGGCAGGACACGCCCACCAGGTTCACCGTCGTGGTGGTGCGCGACGCCGGAGTGAGACCGGTGAGGGGGGCCGTCGTCGCCGTCCACGTCCCGCCCGCCAGCGTCTCGATGAGGCCCTGGACGTCGCCCGACGTGTCGGTGTAGATCCCCACGGCCACGCAGGCACCGGCGCTCGTGCACGTCACGCCCTTCACGTCCACCAGCGCATTGGTGGCGGCGGCCGGGCTCAGCCCGGTCGTGGGGGTGGTGGTCGGCGTCCAGACGACCACCGGGGTCGTGGCCGCCGAGGCCGAGGTGCCCTCACCGACGACGGCGACAAGACCGGCCGACCACACAAGGGCGACGACGCCCGCCGACCGGACCACACGGCTCCGCCGTTGTGCGGATTGTGTGGTGGATCCTCCTGCGGAACCTCTTCCGATACCCGTTGACACGCGCATGGACGCCATCCTCACTCGTCGATTGTGTGCGGGACATCGCCACCGGGGACTGGAGTGACAGCGACGGCGGCGGTCAAGGCCTTTCCGTCTACGACGCGCAGGTTACCCGCATCGTCAGCCGTGTAAACCGCGCGACGCCTGCTGTACCGTAGCCACGTGCCCTTCGGTACACACGGTGACCGGTGACTGAGAGCGTTGATGTCGTGGTCCTGGGCATGGGGCCCGGGGGCGAGGACGTGGCCGAGCGCGCTGCCGCCGCCGGCCTCGAGGTCGTCGGCATCGACGATCTCCTCGTCGGCGGCGAGTGCCCCTACTGGGGCTGCGTCCCCTCGAAGATGATGATCAGAGCGGCCAACCTCCTGACCGAGGGCCGGCGCATCCCGGGGATGGCGGGGACGTCGACGGTCACCCCCGACTGGGCGCCGGTGGCGGCCCGCATCCGCGACGAGGCCACCGACAACTGGGACGACGGCGCGGCCGTGGAGCGCTTCGAGGGGAAGGGGGGGCGCTTCGTCCGCGGCCGGGGGCGCCTCGACGGACCGCGCCGGGTCGTCGTGGGCGACCGCACCTTCGAGGCGCGTCGCGGCGTCGTCGTGAACACCGGGACGACGGCGTTCGTCCCGCCCGTCGAGGGTCTGGCCGGGACCCCCTACTGGATCAACCGCCAGGCGATCGAGGCCGAGGAGGTCCCCGCCTCCCTCGTCGTCCTCGGTGGCGGCGCCATCGGTGTCGAGCTCGGTCAGGTCTTCGCCCGCTTCGGTGCCGCCGTCACCGTCGTCGAGGGAACCGACCGGTTGCTGCCCCCCGAGGAACCGGAAGCGGGACAACTGGTGGCCGAGGTCTTCGCCCGCGAGGGCATCGCCGTCCGCACCTCCGCGCACGTCACCGCCGTCCGCTACGACGGCGCACGGTTCGAGGTCGAGATCGACAAGGGCGACAGCGTGAGCGGCGAACGCCTGCTCGTGGCCACCGGTCGCCACGTCGACCTCGCCGCCATCGCGGCCGCCACCGTCGGCGTCGACGAGAGCGCACGGGCCCTCCCCACCGACGACCACCTACGCGTGTGCGACGGGGTGTGGGCCATCGGCGACATCACCGGCCACGGGGCCTTCACCCACATGTCGATGTATCAGGCCGGCATCGTCCTGGCCCAGCTTCTCGGACAGCCGGTCACCCCGGCCGACTACCGGGCCGTGCCCCGCGTCACCTTCACCGACCCCGAGATCGGTTCCGTCGGCCTGAGCGAGGCCGCCGCCGGCGAGGCCGGCCTGACCGTCCGCACGGGCTCGGCCCTCGTGTCGTCATCGGCCCGGGGGTGGATCCACAAGGCAGGCAACGACGGCTTCGTCAAGCTCGTCGAGGACGCCGAGCGCGGTGTCCTCGTCGGGGCCACCTCGGCCGGACCGGTCGGTGGCGAGGTCCTCGGCCTTCTGACCCTGGCCGTCCACGAGGCCGTCCCCACCGAGCGGTTGCGCCACATGATCTACGCCTATCCCACCTTTCACCGCGGCATCCTCGACGCGCTGTCCGACCTGGCCGGGCAAGCGCCCGAGCCGGTCGATTAGCCGCTACCCGAGGGCGTATCCGGCGCAGCTCAGCAGTACGGCGTGGCCAGGGTCAGGAGGAATTCGCCCTGCGGTGCCTCCCACATGGCGTCGACGACGAACCCGGCCTCGAACAGCTCGGACTCGACGCCGGCCCGGGTGAACTTGGTGCTGATCTCGGTGAGCAGGTCCTCGCCGGCGGCGAACGACACCTCGAGATCGAGATCGGCGATCGGGACGACCTGGTCGTCGAGCGAGCGCAGGCGCATCTCCATGCGGTGGTCCTCCTCGTTCCACACGGCCACGTGCTGGAACCGCTGCGGATCGAAGCCGGCGCGCAGCTCGCGGTTGAGCACGTGGAGGACGTTGCGGTTGAATGCGGCCGTCACCCCGGCGGCGTCGTCGTAGGCGGCGATGAGCTTCTTCTCGTCCTTGATCAGGTCGGTCCCGAGGAGAAAGCTGTCGCCGTGGGCCATGGTGCAGTCGAGGTCGAACAGGAACCGGCGGCGGTGTTCGGGGTAGAAGTTGCCGATCGTGCTGCCGAGGAACGCCACCATCCGCCGTCCCTCGATGGGGATGCGCACGATGTGGTGGTCGAAGTCCCCGACCACGGCGTGCACGGCCAGACCGGGGTACTCGTCGACGAGGGCGAGCGCGGCCGTCCACAGCGTGCTGTCGCTGACGTCGAGGGGGACGTACCGGCGCAGCGTGCCGGCGGCCCGGAAGGCGTCCAGCAGGACGCGTGACTTGTCGCACGTCCCGGCGCCCAGCTCGACCAGGGTGTCGGCCCCCGAGCGCGCGGCGATCTCCGGTGCGTGGGCCTCCAGCAGGCCGCGTTCGGCGCGGGTCGGGTAGTACTCGTCCAGACGGGTGATCTCGTCGAAGAGCTGGCTGCCGCGGTCGTCGTAGAACCACACCGGGGGGAGCCACTTGGCGGCGGCTGTCATCCCCGTCCGTACGTCGTTCTCGAGCGCGGCGCGCAGGTCGTCGCCGCTCAGGTGGATATCGATCGAGGGTGTCGCCGTGGTCGCCACGGCCCCTCAGCAGTCGCGGGCGAGCCGCAGGCCCGAGAACGCCCAGCGCGCCGCGGGGGGGAAGAAGTCGCGGTAGGTGGCCCGGATGTGGTCGGGCGGCGTCACGCAGCAGCCGCCGCGCAGCACGTACTGGTTGACCATGAACTTGCCGTTGTACTCACCCACGGCACCGGGCGCCGGCTGGAAGCCGGGGTAGGGGCTGTAGGCGCTCGACGTCCACTGCCAGACGTCACCGAAGAACGACGGCGTCGCCTCCGCGGGCCGGGGATGCAGCACGGTGAAGTCGAGGAAGTTGCCGTCGACGGCGTCCCCGGGCGGGGCGGCGGCCACCGTCTCCCACTCGGCCTCGGTGGGCAGGCGCGCCCCGCTCCAACGGGCGAAGGCGTCGGCCTCGTAGTAGCTCACGTGGCAGACGGGCTCGGCCGGGTCCACCAGCTGCGGGCCGCCCAGGGTGAACAACCACCAGTCGTCGACGACACGGAACCAGTACAGCGGGGCTTCCCATCCCTCGGCCTGCGAGGTGGCCCAGCCGTCGGACAGCCACAGGTCGGGCCGGTCGTAGCCGCCGTCGGCCACGAAGGCCATCCACTCGCCGCACGTCACCGGCCGCCCGGCGAGCTCGAAGGGCTCGAGATGCACGGCATGGCGCGGCGACTCGTTGTCGAAGGCGAAGCCGGGACCGTCGTGGCCGACCTCGACCAGGCCACCCTCGTGCCCGATCCACCGCACCGGCGTCTGGGGCGTCGGCGGGGACACTGTGACCGTGGCGTAGGCCGGCTGGAGCGGGTTGCACGACAGCACGTGCTTGATGTCCATGAGCAGCAGCTCCTGATGCTGCTGCTCGTGGTGGAGGCCGAGCTCGACGAGATCGTCGAGCTCCGGTGTGAGACCGCGGCCCAACAGGCGGGCCATGGCCTCGTCCACGTGGGCCCGGTACTTCGCCACCTCGGCCACACCGGGACGCGACACCACCCCCCGCCGGGGCCGGGGATAACGGGCGCCGACGCCCTCGTAGTAGGAGTTGAAGAGGTAGCCGAAGGCGGGGTGGAACGACCGGTAACCGGCCAGGCTCGGCTCGAGCAGGAAGGTCTCGAAGAACCACGACGTGTGCGCCCGGTGCCATTTGGTCGGGCTCACGTCGGGCATGGACTGCACCGTCTGGTCTTCGGGGGTCAACGGCGCGGCCAGGATCTCCGTCGTCTCGCGCACGTGCCGGTAACGCGAGCCCAGCAGGTCGCAGCGTTGCGCCGTTGTCAGGAGATCGGCCATGTGCGGTGTCCCGTGTGCTGACCCCGGGGTCTGGGGGGTGACGGTCCGACCTGCTGTGGGATCAGACGGCGACCGACGGGGATCCCCGCCTCACCGTCCATCCTTCCCCGCCCGGGGATCAATTACACGTCGTGACTCCCACGCTACCGGGAGGCTGTGACACTCGGTACGGCCCTCCCGGACCCCAGGGTGGTCAGCGTTCGTCGTAGTCGAAACCCAGGTCAGGGGCGCCGAGGAGGGCCCGGAAGGGCACCCCCTCGCCTCCGAGAAGGGCTTCCGCCGTCCCCCCCGGTCGACCACGGCCACGGCCAGGACCACCTCGGCCCCGGCCTCGCGCACCGCAAAGACGGCCTCGAGCAGCGACGTCCCCCGGGTCACGGCGTCCTCGGTGACCACCACCCGGTCGCCGGGATCGAGGGCGCCGGCGATGCGCCCCCCGCCGCCGTGGTCCTTCGGCTCCTTGCGGACGCTGAACGCCTTCAAGGGGCGGCCGCGGGTGGCCGCCACCCCGGCGGTGATGTAGGCCACGGGATCGGCCCCCATGGTGAGCCCCCCGATGGCGGTGGCCTCGTCGGGAAGGACGCCCAGCACGGCCTCGGCCACGAGCAGCATCCCGCCCGGACGGCACACGGTCTGCTTCGCGTCGATGAACCACGTCGAGCGGCGACCGGACTTGAGGACGAAGTCACCGGTGCGGACCGAGCGCGCCAGCACGTCGGCCCGCAGGGCCTCGAGCCCGCCGGCGGCGTCGGCTCCGGCGTCGGCGGCAGCTCCAGCGTCGGCGGCAGCTCCGGCGTCGGCGGCGGTCACCGTCGCCCGTCCAGGCGCACACGGCCGGTCCCGTCCACGATCCGTCCCACCACGAGAGCGTCGCCGCCGGCAGCGGTGACCGCCCCCAGGACGGCGTCGACGCCGTCGGGGCCCACCACCAGCACCATGCCGAGACCGAGGTTGAAGACGCGCGCCATCTCGTCGTCGTCGATGTCCCCCAGCCGCTGGATCTCGGTGAAGACGGTCGGCGTGACCCACCGGTGGCGCTCGAGCTCGGCGTCGCAGCCCCGGGGCAGGACCCGGGTCAGGTTCCCGGGCAGGCCGCCGCCGGTGATGTGCGCCGCCGCGTGCACGTCGCCGGCGGCCACGGCGGCCACGGCGGCCAGGACCGTCGGGGCGTAGACGACGGACGGCCGCAGGAGCTCGTCGGCCAGCGTGTGGTCGGCGCCCGCCCAGGCGGGGCCGTCGAGGGCGGCCCCGGCCCGTTCGAGCAGCACGTGGCGGGCCAGGCTGTAGCCGTTGGAGCGCAGACCGGGGGACGGAAGGCCGATGAGCACGTCGCCGGTGGCCACCCGGTCGGAACCGAGCATGGCGTCGCGCTCGACGGCCCCCACGGCGAAGCCGGCCAGGTCGAACTCGCCGGGGGCCATGGCCCCGGGGTGCTCGGCCATCTCGCCCCCGAGCAGCGCGCACCCGGCTTGGCGGCACCCGTCGGCCACGCCCGCCACGAGCGCCTCCATCTGGTCGGGGTCGAGCTTCCCGGTGACGACGTAGTCGAGGAGGAACAGGGGCTCGGCGCCCACGCAGACGAGGTCGTCGACGCACATGGCCACGAGGTCGATGCCGATGGTGTCGAAGCGACCGGCGTCGCGGGCCACGAGGGCCTTGGTACCGACGCCGTCGGTCGACGCCACCAGGACGGGACGGGCGAAGCGTCCCGGTTCGAAGGCGAAACACCCACCGAACCCGCCGATGCCGCCGAGGACCTCGGGACGCGCCGTCGACGCCACGTGCGCCCGGATGCGCTCCACGGCGCTGTCGCCGGCGGCGATGTCGACGCCGACCGACGCGTAGGTGGCGCCCCCGTCGACCCGGCCTTCCGGCACGTCAGGCGCGCACGTCAGGCGCGGGCCGGGGCGGCCTGACGGGGGTGCGGGGCGCCCAGCGCCCGCAGCTCGACGGGCACGGGCGCGGGGTAGGTCCCGGTGAGGCAGGCCGAGCAGAACCCGGCCCCGGGGGCGTCGATGGCCGCCACCAGGTTGTCGAGCGACAGGTAGGCGAGGGAGTCGACCCCGAGGTACTCCTCCAGCTCGGCCACGGTGCTCTTCGCCGCGATCAGCTCCTCGCGGCTGGGGATGTCGATGCCGTAGAAGCACGGCCACGTCACCGGTGGGCACGAGATCCGCAGGTGCACCTCGCGCGCCCCCGCCTCGCGCAACATCCGCGCCACCGCCCTCTGGGTGGTGCCGCGCACGATGGTGTCGTCGACGACCACGATCCGCTTGCCCTCGATGTTCTCCCGCAACGGGTTCAGCTTGCGGCGCACGCTCTCCTCGCGCGCCCCTGACCGGGAGTGATGAAGGTGCGGCCGATGTAGCGGTTCTTCACCAGGGCCTGGCCGTGGGGGATGCCCGAGGCGCGGGCGAAGCCCTCGGCGGCGG
The DNA here is from genome assembly GCA_963848355.1 of uncultured Acidimicrobiaceae bacterium. Lineage (GTDB taxonomy): Bacteria > Actinomycetota > Acidimicrobiia > Acidimicrobiales > UBA8190 > CAWKDG01. The sequence goes on along the minus strand of CAWKDG010000012.1, from coordinate 1,482,414 downwards.
GCACGCCCGACTCGGGGACGCCCATGACGAGATCGGCCTCCACCGGCGCCTGGGCGGCGAGGCGCTCCCCCATGCGCCGGCGTGCCGCGTGCACCTCTTTGCCGTAGAGGTGGCTGTCGGGGCGGGCGAAGTAGACGAACTCGAAGATGCACAGGTGGGGGTCGACGCGCGTCGATGGGAATGGCCTGCTCCGAGCGCACCCCCGAGTCGTCGATGATCACCAGCTCGCCGGGCTCGAGCTCGCGCACGAAGGTGGCCCCGACGATGTCGAGGGCGGGGGTCTCCGAGGCCAGCACCCACCCTTCGGGCTGGTCGGCCGGGCCCAGGCGGCCGAGGCACAGGGGGCGGAATCCGTGGGCGTCGCGCACGCCCATCACATGGGTGGCGTCGAGGACGACGAAGGAGAACGCCCCCTCGATGAGGGGGAGCACGGCGCGCAGCGCCGTCTCCAGGGCGCCGTCGGGCGTGGTGCCCCCCTCGGCGGGGGTGGGGAATTCGCGGGCCAGCAGCTCGGCCACGAAATCGCTGTCCGACGCCACCACGCCGGGGAACATCCCGGCCTCCTCGGCCAGTGCGGCGGTGTTCGTCAGGTTCCCGTTGTGGCCGAGGGCGAAGCCCGACCCGCCGACGGAGCGGTAGACGGGCTGGGCGTTGCGCCACTCCGACGCCCCCGTCGTCGAGTAGCGCGTGTGGCCCATGGCCAGATCGCCGGGGAGCGACGCCAGGGTGCGCTCGTCGAACACGGTGGTGACGAGGCCCATGTTCTTCACCACCATGATGGCCTCGCCGTCGCTCACGGCCATCCCGGCCGATTCCTGGCCGCGGTGCTGCAGGGCGTAGATCCCGTCGAAGGTGAGTTGGGCCACCCCCTTGCCGGGGGCGTAGACGCCGAAGACGCCACAGGCTTCTTTCACTCGGCCCTCACCGCATCGCCCTCATGGCGCCATCTGGTTCACCGGCGCCGCGCTCCCCACCTCGGACGAGCCTACCGTCCCCCGGTGCGGCCGGGTCCAACGGCGCCGATAGCCTCGACCGGTGATCGATCTCCACACCCATTCGACCGTCTCCGACGGCTCGGAGCCTCCGGCCGCCATCGCCGAGATGGCCGCCGCCGCCGGCTGCTCGGCCGTCGCCCTCACCGATCACGACAGCCTCGACGGCCAGGCCGAGGCCCGGGCGGCCGCGGTGCGGGCGGGGATCACGCTCGTGCCCGGGTGCGAGGTGTCGTGCCGCAAGCCGCCGCCACGGCCCGGTCGCCCCGCCATCGGCGGCTCGGTCCACGTCCTCGTCTACTTCGTCGTGCCCGGCGAGGGGCCGCTGCAGGACGAGCTGGTGAAGCTGCGCCGGGACCGGGCCGAGCGCAACCTCCGGCTCCGGGCCCGGCTGGACGAGCTGGGCGTGCCCGTCGACTACGACGCCATGGTGGCCGAGGCGGGCGGCGAGGCGGGACTGGGCCGACCCCATTTCGCCCGGGCCCTGGTGCGGGCGGGGGCGGCGGCCGACATCGACGACGCCTTCGACCGCTTCCTGGCCGACGGGCGCGCCGCCTACGTGCCCAAGGCCCGCCTGTCCCCGACCGACGTGGCCCGTCTGGCCGTCGCCTCGGGCGGCATCGCCGTGCTGGCCCACCCCCTGACCCTGGGACTCGACCCCTCGTCGCTGGAAGGGCTGGTGGGCGAGCTGGCCGAGGCCGGCCTGGGCGGGATCGAGGCCATCTACGGCCGCTACTCCCCCGACCAGCGGCGGGCCCTGCGACGGATGGCCGGCGGCGCGGCCTGGTGGCCACCGGCGGATCGGACTACCACGGGACCTTCAAGCCCGACCTGGCCGTGGGCACGGGGATGGGCGATCTCGACGTCCCCGACGCGGCCCTCGAGGACCTGGCGGCGCGGCTGTTCCTGACGAGCTCGCGGCGCGCCCTGATCAGGCGGCGGGCGGCTGACCCAGGGCGCCGGGCAGCGCCTCGCGCCAGGCGGCGGTGGCGTCGGCCACGCCCACGTCGACCAGGCCCTCGACCACCAGGCGGTCGCCCCCGGGATGACCGAGGACGCGGGCCGGGACCCCGGCGGCGGCGGCACGGGCCAGGACCTCGTGCGGATCGGTCGTCCCCACCACGACGCGCCCGGGGGACTCGGAGAAGAGCTCGGCGTGACCGTCGACGCCGTCGACCAGGCAGCCCACGCCGGCGTGCACGGCACATTCGGCCAGGGCCAGGCCGAGGCCGCCGTCGGAGACGTCGTGGACGCCGACCACGAGATCGCCGGCGGCCACCAGACCGGCCACCAACCGGAGCAGCGCCCCGTGGGCGTCGAGGTCGAGGGCGGGGAGGACCCCCCCGCGGTGGCCACGCTGCTCGACGGCCCAGCGCGACCCGGCCAGGGAACGGTCGGTGGCGCCGAGGAGCACCAGGGCCGTCCCCTCCACCAGGACGGCGCCCGGCGGGCGCCGGGCCAGGTCGTCGATCACGCCCAGGACGGCCACGACGGGCGTGGGATCGATGTCGATGCCGCCGGACTCGTTGTAGAGGCTGACGTTGCCGCCGACGACGGGAATGGCCAGGGCCCGGCACGCCTCGGCCATGCCGTCGATGGCCTCCGACAGCTGCCACATGACCTCGGGGTGCTCGGGGTTGCCGAAGTTCAGGCAGTTGACGAGGGCCACCGGGCGGGCGCCGGCACAGGCGACGTTCAGGGCCGACTCGGCCACCACCAGGGCCGTCCCGGCGCGGGGGTCGACGGCGCACCAGCGGGGATTGGAATCGGTGGACAGCGCCAGCCCCCGGCGGCTGGCGGGCAGACCCGGTGCCGCCAGGCGGAGCACCGCGGCGTCGCCGCCCGGTCCCGACACCGTGTTCAGGAACAGCTGATGGTCGTACTGACGCCACACCCACGAGGTGTCGGCCAGCATGGCGAGGACGTCGGGCCCGCAGTCGGCCGGCGCGGCGAGGGCGGCCGGGTCGTCGGCCCGCCGCGTTGCGCGATCGGCCGGCGGCGCCAGGGGCCGGTCGTAGAGGGGGGCGTCGTCCGACAACGAGGCGGCGGGCACGTCGGCCAGCACCGCTCCGCCGGGCCCGTCGAAGATCCGCAGGCGCCCGCCCCCGCCACCGTCGGCCGTCACCGGGAGCGGGGCCGTGACGGTACCGATCACCGTGGCCCGGACCTCCCAGCGCCGGCACACGTCCTCGACCTCGGCCCGGTCGGCGGGGGTGACGATGGCCAGCATCCGCTCCTGGCTCTCGGAGGTGAGGACCTCGAACGGCTCCATCCCCGGCTCGCGCCGGGCGACGGCGCCGACGTCGACGTCCATCCCCATCCCGGCCCGTCCGGCCGTCTCCGAGGTGGCGCAGGCCAGCCCGGCGCCGCCGAGGTCCTGGATGCCGACCACCAGGCCGCGGCCGAGCAGCTCCAGGCAGGCCTCGATCAGGCGCTTCTCCTCGAAGGGGTCGCCCACCTGCACGCTCGGTCGCTTGTCGTCGTCGGCCCCGCCGCCCTCGCCGAAACCGGCCGAGGCCAGCACGCTCACGCCACCGATCCCGTCGCGTCCGGTGGTGGAGCCGAGGAGGACGGCCAGGTTCCCCTCGCCGTGGGCGCCGGAGAGGACGAGGTTCTCGCGCCGGAGCACGCCGAGGCAGAGCACGTTGACGAGCGGGTTGCGGGCGTAGCAGTCGGAGAAGGTCAGCTCGCCCCCGACGGTGGGGACGCCGACGGCGTTGCCGTAGCCGGAGATCCCCGACACCACCCCCTCGACCAGCCACCGGCCGCGGGCGTCGTCGGGGGGGCCGAAGAAGAGCGGGTCCATGAGGGCGATGGGCCGGGCCCCCATGGTGAAGATGTCACGGAGGATCCCGCCCACGCCGGTGGCCGCCCCCTGGTAGGGCTCGACGGCCGACGGGTGGTTGTGGCTCTCGATGCGCAGGGCCACGGCGATCCCGTCGCCGACGTCGACGACGCCGGCGTTCTCCCCCGGCCCCACGATGACCTGGGGCCCAACGGTCGGCAGGCGACCGAGGTGGCGGCGCGACGACTTGTAGGAACAGTGCTCGCTCCACATCACCGCGTACATGGCCAGCTCGAGGTGGTTGGGGGGACGGCCGAGGATCTCGGCGATGCGCGCCGCCTCGTCGTCGGTGAGACCGAGGGCGCGGTGCAACGTCATCGATTCTCACCGTACCCGGTGGCTACGCGGCATGATCTCACCATGGCAGCGTCGGAGAAGGCCCCGAAGCGGCCCATGTCGGCCGCCCACAAGGAGGCGCTGGCCCGGGGTCGCGAGGAGGGACGGGCCGTCCGCCTCTACCTCGAGGCCATCGAGGAGCAGCGGCCCCGCCCGGGACGGCGCCGGACCCCGGAGACGATCTCCCGCCGGCTCGAGGTGATCGCCGACAAGCTGTCGGGGGCCGACGCGCTGGCGCGTCTGCACCTCCTCCAGGAACGCCAGGACCTCGAGGCCGAGCTGGCCCGGGCGACGTCGGGCGACGACATCGCCGAGCTCGAGGCGCGCTTCGTGAAGGTGGCCCGGTCCTACGGGGAGCGCAAGTCCATCGGCTTCGCCGCCTGGCGCGCCGCCGGGGTCGGCACCGATGTCCTCGAGCGCGCCGGCATCGGGCGCGGCCGGGCCCCCGAGAGCTGACCCAAAAGAGCTGACCGAGAAGAGCTGACTCAGGCCGAGAGCGTGGCCGGCCGGTCGCCCACGGCCAGCAGGCCCCGCAACAACGCCATCCCGTCGGTCGCCCCCGTCAAGGCGTCGCAGGCGCGCTCGGGATGGGGCATGAGGCCGACGACGTTCCCCTCGGCATTGCAGATCCCGGCGATGTCGTCGAGCGATCCGTTGGGGTTCTCGGCGTAGCGCAGGACGATGCGGTCCTCGGCCCGCAGCGCGTCCAAGGTGGCGGCGTCGCAGATGTAGTTGCCCTCGAAGTGGTTGACCGGGAGCCGCAGGACGGCGCCGACGTCGGTGGCGGCGGTGAGCGGCGTCCGGGTGGTGCACACCTCGACCGCCACCGTCGTGCACAGGAAGCGCAGACCGCGGTTCTTCTGCAGCGCGCCGGGGAGGAGGCCGGCCTCGGTGAGGACCTGGAAGCCGTTGCAGATCCCGATCACGGGACCCCCGTCGGCGGCGAAGCGCCCGACCGCCTCCATGACGGGCGAGAAACGGGCCAGCGCGCCGGGGCGCAGGTAGTCGCCGTGGGCGAACCCGCCGGGCAGGACGAGCGCGTCGAAGCGGGCCACCGACGTCTCGCCGTGCCAGACGAGCTCGGCCTCCGTCCCCGTCCCGTTCCCGGCGTCGCCGCCGGCCACGATGTGCAGCGCCCGCACGACGTCGTGCTCGCAGTTCGTCCCCGGGAAGACGACGACACCGATCGCGCGTCGTCACCGCACCACCGCCGCGTCGTCGTGGGCACCGGCGGAGATCTCGATCTCGGCGTCCTCGATGACGGGGTTGGCCAGCAGGCGCTCGCACATCGCGGTGGCCCGGGCCCGGGCCGCCGCTTCGTCGGGCGCCTCCACGGTGAAGCGGATGGCCTTCCCCACGCGCAGGTCCTCGACGCCGTCGAAGCCCAGCGCGGGCAGGGCCCGTTCGATGGTGGCGCCCTGGGGATCGGCGATCCCGGGACGCAGGCGCACCTCGACGCGGACGGCGAACCTCACCGGCGCCTCACCGGTTCCTCACCGGTCACTCATCGGGCGCCGCCGTACCAGTCGGCCAGGGCCTTGCCGGAGATCCGCTCGTAGGCGGTGACGTAGCGCTCGCTCGTGGCCCGCACCACCGCTTCGGGAAGTGCCGGGGGCGGGGGCTTCTTGTCCCAGTCGGTGGCCGACAGCCAGTCGCGCACCGGTTGCTTGTCGAACGACGGCGGGTTGGTCCCCTCCTTCCATTCGTCGGCCGGCCAGAAACGTGACGAGTCGGGGGTGAGGACCTCGTCGCACAGGGCCAGGCGCCCGTCGATGAGGCCGAGCTCGAACTTGGTGTCGGCCACGATGATCCCGTGCTGCTCGGCCGCCGTCGCGGCGCGGCGGTAGGCCTCGACGCAGATGTCGCGGGCCTCCTCGGCCCGTTCCTTCCCCACCAGCTCGACGGCGTCGTCGAACGAGATGTTCTCGTCGTGGCCCTCGGTGGCCTTGGTCGACGGGGTGAACATGGGCTCGGGCAGGCGCTGCGCCTGGCGCAGTCCCTTCGGCAGCGGCGTCCCGTGCAGCGTCCCCGACTTCTCGTACTCGGCCCACCCCGACCCGACCAGGTAGCCGCGGACGATGCACTCGAGGGGGAGCATCTCGGCCCTCCGCACGAGCATGGCCCGCCCGGCGATGGCGGCCAGGCCGGCGTCGCCGCCGAGCGAGGCGGCCCCGGCGGGGAGATCGGTGGGGTCGGCCGAGACCAGGTGGCTGGGGGCCAGGTCGGCCAGCAGGGCCAGCCAGTGGACGGTCATGGCCGTGAGGACCCGACCCTTGTCGGGGATGGGCTCGGCCAGGACGACGTCGAAGGCCGAGATCCGGTCCGACGCCACCATGACGAGGAGACCGTCCCCGGCGTCGTACAGCTCGCGGACCTTCCCGGCGTGGACCAGTTCCAGGGTCACCCTTCTACCTCCTTCAGGGCTCTATCTCGTTCAAGGCTCTATCTCGTTCAGGCTCTATCTCCTTCAAAGCGTCGGCGAAGCGTCCGACGTGGCGCAACGCCCGCCGCACGTCGAACGCCTCGTCGAGGGCCGCCTCCGTCAACGTCACCTCGGGGTCCTCGTCGAGGACGGCCCGAAATGATCGACGCTCCTCCCACGACCGCCGCGCGTCGCGTTGGACGACACGATAGGCGGCGTCGCGCCCCATCCCGGACTCCACCAGGGCCAGCAGGACCGGTTGCGAGAACACCAACCCGAACGAGCCCTCGGTGACGTTCGCCTCCATCCGCTCGGGGTGGACGACGAGCCCGTCGATCAGGCCGGTGGCGCGCCGCAGGACGTAGTAGGTGGCCAGACAGGCGTCGGGGAGGATGACGCGTTCCACCGAGGAATGGCTGATGTCACGTTCGTGCCACAGGGCCACGTCCTCGAGGCCCGCCCCCAGATAACCGCGCAGCACACGGGCCAGCCCCGTCAGGCGTTCGGACAGGATCGGGTTCCGCTTGTGGGGCATCGACGAGCTGCCCTTCTGCCCGGCCCCGAACGCCTCCTCGACCTCCCCCACCTCGGTCCGGGCCAGGTGACGGATCTCCGTCCCCATCATCTCGATCGTCGCCCCGACCGAAGCGCAGGCCCACAACAGCTCGGCGTGGCGGTCGCGGGCGATCACCTGGGTGGCCGGCACCGGCGTCAGGCCGAGGGCCCGGCACACGAAGTCCTCGACGCCCGGGTCGATGTTCGAATAGGTCCCGACCGCCCCCGAGAGCTTCCCCACCGCCACCCTCTGGCGCGCCGCGCGCAGCCGCTGGCGGTCGCGGTCGGCCTGCAGGCACCACAGGGCCAGCTTGGCCCCGAACGTCGTCGGCTCGGCGTGCATCCCGTGGGTCCGTCCCGCCATCGGGGTGTCCATGAATTCCAGCGCCCGGGTCTTCAGTACGGCCACGAGGGCGTCGGAGGCGTCGAGGAGGAGGTCGGCGGCGGCGGTCAGGGTGGCGCACAGGGCGGTGTCGACCACGTCGGACGACGTCAGGCCGTGGTGGACGAGCGATCCCTCGGGCTCGCCGATGGCCGCCTGGACCACGTCGACGAAGGCGGCCACGTCGTGGTCGGTCACCTTCTCGCGGTCGTTGATGGCCGTCACCAGGTCGGCCGTGACCTTGGGGGCGCGCGAGCGCACGGCGGCGGCATCGGCGGCGGCGACCTCGCCGGCGGCGGCCAGGCCCTCGACGGCCAGCAGCTCGACCTCCAGCCACTTCTCGAACCGGGCCTCGTCGGTGAAGAGCGCCGCCATCTCGGGCAGTGAGTAGCGCGGGATCACGACCGCTCCCCCGTCCCGGTCGCGGCGGCGATGTCACGGCGGTACTGCATCCCGTCCCAGTTGATCATGTCCACCGCGGCGTAGGCCTTCTCCCGGGCGTCGCCGGCGGTCGGCCCCGTGGCGGTGACGCCGAGGACCCGGCCGCCGGCCGTCACCAGCCGGCCCCGGTCGTCGCTCCCCGTCCCGGCATGGAGGACGTTCACGTCGGGGAGGACAGCGGCGCGCTCGAGACCCTCGATGGGGTCGCCGGTGCGCGGGGCCGTCGGGTACCCCTCGGAGGCGAGGACCACGCAGACGGCGGAGGTGCTCGTCGGGTGCGGATCGGTGCGCAGGCGGCCGGCGGCCGCCTCGGCCAGGAGCCCGGTGACGTCCTCGTCCACCCGGGGCAGGACCACCTGGGTCTCGGGGTCCCCGAAACGGACGTTGTACTCGAGCACCCGCGGGCCGTCGGTCGTGAGGATGAGCCCGGCGTAGAGGACGCCGCGGTAGTCGATCCCCCGCCGGCGCAGCGCGGCGACCAGGGGCTCGACGCAGACGTCGAGGATCTCGTCGACGGTCGCCTCGGCCACCAGGCCGGGCGCCGAGACCGCCCCCATCCCGCCCGTGTTGGGGCCGTCGTCGCCGTCCTCCAGGCGCTTGTAGTCCTGGGCCACCGGCAGGGGGACGATGCGTCTGCCATCACAGAGGACGAGGAGCGAAGCCTCGGCGCCCACCAACGCTTCCTCGACCACGACCCGGCGCCCGGCGTCGCCGAAGGCGTCGCCCGAGAGTTTGCTGATCACGTCGGCCTCGGCCTCGGCCCGGTCGTCGGTCACGAGCACACCCTTCCCCGAGGCCAGCCCGTCGGTCTTCACCACCCACGGCCCCGGAAGTTCGCCGATGAACTCGTGGGCCTCGCGCACCTCGTCGAAGGCGCCCCAGCGCGCCGTGGGGACGCGGGCCTCGTCGAGCACCGCCTTCATGAAGGCCTTCGACCCCTCGAGCCGGGCCCCGTCGGCGCCGGGCCCGAAGACGAGGCGGTCGTCGGCCCGCAGCTTGTCGGCCAGCCCGTCGACCAGCGGCTGCTCGGGGCCGATCACCCACAGATCGGCCGGGACGGACTCGGGGGCGATCTCGGTCACCGTGATCGGGTACCCCCCCACCGGGGTCCCCGGCATCCCCGGGTTCCCGGGGGCCACCACCACCTCGGCCGTCCGGGCCAAGGCCAGGGCCAGCGCGTGCTCGCGCCCCCCGGCGCCGACGACACAGACCCTCAACGCCGGCAGACCAACGGTCGGGCGCCCCTCATGCGGCGAAGCGGACGAACTGCTCGCGTCCGGGGCCCACGCCGACCAGCTTGATCGGGACACCGATCTGGGTGGCCAGGAACGAGATGTACTGGCGCGCGGCGGCGGGGAGGTCGCCCAGCTCGGTGGCCCCCGAGAGATCCTCGCGCCACCCCGGCAGCTCCTCGTAGACGGGGACGACCTGGTGGAAGGTGGACTGGTGGTACGGGGGGTGGATGAAGCGCTCCCCCTCGGACTCGTAGGCCACGCACACCTTCACCGTGTCGAAGGTGTCGAGGACGTCGAGCTTCGTCAGTGCCACCTCGGACAACGAATTCAGTCTGACGGCCTGGCGCATCATCACGGCGTCGAACCAGCCGCACCGGCGCCGGCGGCCGGTGTTCGTCCCGAACTCGCGTCCGCGCTCGACCATCTCCTCGCCCACCTCGTCGAGGCATTCGGTCGGGAAGGGGCCCGCCCCCACCCGCGTCACGTAGGCCTTGGCGATCCCGATGACCTCGCCGATGTCGCGCGGCCCCACCCCGCTGCCGGTGCAGGCGCCGCCGGCCACCGGGTTGGACGACGTCACGAAGGGGTAGGTCCCGTGGTCGAGGTCGAGGAAGGTGGCCTGGGCCCCCTCGAGCAGGACGTTGCGCCCCGCCTCCAGGGCCTCGTGGACGAGGGAGACGGTGTCGGCCACCATCGGCCCCATCCGCGGCGCGTACTCCCCCAGATAGCGGTCGCAGATCGTCTCGATCTCGATCGGCAGCCGGTTGTAGACCTTGGCCAGCACGGCGTTCTTCTCCTTCAGCGCCACCTCCAGCTTCTGGCGGAAGATCTTGGCGTCGAGGAGGTCCTGGACCCGCAGCCCCACCCGCGAGGCCTTGTCGGCGTAGGCGGGGCCGATCCCGCGCCGGGTCGTCCCCAGGGAGTTCTTCCCCAGGAAGCGCTCGGTCACCCGGTCGAGCTCCTGGTGGTACGGCATGATCAGGTGGGCGTTGCCGCTCACCACCATCCGGCTCACGTCGATCCCCTTGGCCGCCAGCGTGTCGAGCTCGGCCAGCAGGACCCCGGGGTCCACCACCACGCCGTTGCCGATCACCGGGGTGATGTGGGGGTAGAGCACCCCCGAGGGCACGAGCTGGAGGGCGAACGACTCGCCGTCGACCACGACGGTGTGCCCGGCGTTGTGGCCGCCCTGGTAGCGGACGACCATCTGCATGTCGCGGGCCAGCAGGTCGGTGAGCTTGCCCTTGCCCTCGTCCCCCCACTGGGTCCCCACGACCACGGTTGCGGGCACGCGTGCTCCTCCGTCCAAATGGCTCCGGATTACGTCTCAGTGTAGCCCGGACCCGGGGGCCCCTCTCAGGTGAGGACGAGGCCGGCACCGTCGGGGGCGACGTCGACGGTGACGGTGTCGCCCTCGGAGTAGCCGCCCTTCAGCAGGGTCAGGGCCAGGGGGTCCTCGACGGCCCGCTGGAGTACCCGGCGCAGCGGCCGGGCCCCGAGGTCGGGGTCGTAGCCGGTCTTCGCCAGCCAGTCCTTGGCCGCGTCGGTCGTCTCGAGGCCCAGGCGGCGCTCGGCCAGGCGGGCCCGCAGGTGGTCGAGCTGGATGTCGACGATCCGGCGCAGGTCGTCGCGGTCGAGGCGCCGGAAGCGGACGATCTCGTCGATGCGGTTGAAGAACTCGGGCTTGAAGAAGTCCTGGGGATCCCCGGGCAGGTTCGACGTCATGATGAGGACGGTGTTGGTGAAGTCCACCGTCCGCCCCTGCCCGTCGGTCAGGCGCCCGTCCTCGAGCACCTGGAGCAGGACGTTGAAGACGTCGGGATGGGCCTTCTCGATCTCGTCCAACAGGACCACGGCGTAGGGCCGGCGGCGCACGGCTTCGGTCAGCTGCCCGCCCTCCTCGTAGCCGACGTACCCGGGGGGGGCGCCCACCAGGCGGGACACGTTGTGCTTCTCCTGGTACTCGCCCATGTCGATCCGGGTGATGGCCCGGTCGTCGTCGAACAGGAACTCGGCCAGGGCCCGGGCCAGCTCGGTCTTCCCCACCCCGGTGGGGCCGAGGAAGAGGAAGGAGCCGATGGGACGGTGCGGGTCCGACAGCCCGGCCCGGCTGCGCCGGATGGCGTTGGACACGGCCCGGACGGCGTCGTCCTGGCCGACGACGCGCTCGGCCAGGTCCTGCTCCATGTGGACGAGCTTCTGCAGCTCGGACTCGAGCAGGCGGGTGACGGGGACGCCGGTCCACCGGCTCACCACCTCGGCCACGTCCTCGGCGTCGACCTCCTCCTTCAGCATGGCCCCGTCGGCCTGGAGCTCGGCCAGGGCCCGGGTGGCGTCCTCGATGCGCCGCTCGAGCACGGGGATCTGCCCGTAGCGGATCTCCGAGGCGCGCGTCAGGTCGCCGTCGCGCGCGAAGCGCTCGGCCTCGCCCTTGTCCCGTTCGAGCTCCTCCTTCAGGGTGCGGATGGAGGCGATGGCGTCCTTCTCGCCCTGCCAGCGCGCCGTCATGGCGTCGGCCTGCTCGGTCAGGTTGGCCAGCTCCTCGTCGATCCGGGCCAGGCGGTCGGCCGAGGCGGAGTCGGTCTCCTTGGCCAGCGCCATCCGCTCGATCTCGAGCTGGCGGATCCGCCGGGTGACGATGTCGATCTCGGTGGGGAGCGAGTCGATCTCGATCCGCAGCCGCGAGGCGGCCTCGTCCATCAGGTCGATGGCCTTGTCGGGCAGGAACCGTCCGGTGACGTACCGGTCCGAGAGCACGGCCGCCGCCACCAGCGCCGCGTCCTGGATCCGCACCCCGTGGTGGACCTCGTAGCGCTCCTTCAGCCCCCGCAGGATGGCGATGGTGTCCTCCACCGAGGGCTGGCCGACGAGGACGGGCTGGAAGCGCCGCTCGAGGGCGGCGTCCTTCTCGATGTACTTCCGGTACTCGTCGAGGGTGGTGGCGCCGATCAGCCGCAGCTCGCCGCGCGCCAGCATCGGCTTGATCATGTTCCCGGCGTCCATCGCCCCTTCGGCCGCCCCCGCCCCCACGATGGTGTGGAGCTCGTCGATGAAGGTGATGACCTCGCCCTCGGCGTCGGTGATCTCCTTCAGCACCGCCTTCAGGCGCTCCTCGAACTCGCCGCGGTACTTGGCCCCCGCCACCATCGACGACAGGTCGAGGGCGACGACCTTCTTGTCTCGCAGCCCTTCGGGGACGTCGCCCTCCACGATGCGGTTGGCCAGGCCCTCCACGATGGCCGTCTTCCCCACCCCGGGCTCACCGATGAGGACGGGGTTGTTCTTGGTGCGGCGCGACAGGACCTGGATGACGCGGCGGATCTCCTCGTCGCGCCCGATGACGGGATCGAGCTTCCCCTGCCGGGCCGCCTCGGTCAGGTCGCGGCCGTAGCGCTCGAGGGCCTGGTACTGCTCCTCGGGGTTCTGCGACGTCACCCGGTGGCTGCCACGCACCTCGCGCAGCGCCGACAACAACTGATCCCGCGTCGCTCCCGTCCGGTCGGCCAGGGCCAGCAGGAGGTGCTCGACCGACAGGTACTCGTCGCCCATGTCGCGCCGGGCCGTGTCGGCGTCGTCGAGGACGTGACTCAGGTCGCGCGACAGCGACGGCTGGGCCGTCCCGTAGGCCTTGGCCATGGTGCGCAGACGCTCGTTCGTCTTCTCGGCCAGCGCCGTCGGCTCCACCCCGGCGCGGCCCAGGATGGGGACGGCCAGTCCCTCCGGCTGCGCCAGCAGGGCGGCCAGCAGGTGCGTCGGGGGTGATCTCGGCGTTGTTCTCCTGGCGGGCCAGCTCGGAGGCGGCGGCGAAGGCCTCCTGCGATTTGATCGTCCAGCGGTTCGGGTCGATGGCCATGGGTCGCTTACCTCCTACGGCGGTTCGGGGCACCGAGGCGTGACACGACCACCGACTGGCGGACGGGCACGAGGTCCCGGCGGTAATGGCGATGGGTGCGCTCGACGGCGTCCTGCGCCTCGGCCCGGATCCGTTCGATCTCGGCCGTCAGGCGGGCCACGTCGGCTTCGAGCTCGAGCACGCGGCGGACCCCTTCGAGGTTGAGCCCGGCGGCGGTCAGCTCCTGGATCCGGCGCAGCTGCTCGATGTCGCGCGGCGAGTAGCGGCGGTTGCCGCCGCCGGTGCGCGACGGGTCCACCAGGCCGCGCCGTTCGTAGACGCGCAGCGTCTGGGGATGGACCCCGGCCAGCTCGGCCGCCACCGAGATCACGTAGACGGCGCGGTCGGCTGCCTCGGCGCGGCCGGCCGGATCGGTCGGGCCGTTGACCGGCTCGGCGGGGCCGCCGAAGGGCCGCTGGGGCCGGATGGGGATGGGTCGTGATTCGTTGATGCTCATCGCTCTCTCTGCCTCATCGGGGTCGTGGTCACGGTGCCGTCAGGTGGGCGCGGGGGGCGGCGTCGGACACGCGGGCGAGCTCCTCCACGGCGGCACGTTGTTCGTCGTTCATCTTCTTGGGCACGGTCACCTCGACGGTGACGAGGAGATCCCCGCCGCCGCGTCGCCCGCCGGAGGGGACACCGCGTCCCTTGACCCGGAAGGTCTGGCCCGTGGGCGTCCCCGCCGGGACCCGCAGGGTCACCGGATCGTCGAGGGTGGGAACGGTGATCGTCGTCCCGAGAGCCGCTTCGGCGAAGGTGACGGGCACGACGAGGGTCAGGTTCTTGCCCCGGCGCCCGAAGAGCGGGTGCTTGTCCACGTGGACGACGACGTAGAGGTCGCCCGACGGCCCGTTGGCGCGGCCCGCCGCTCCCCGTCCCTTCACGCGGATCCGCTGGCCGTCCTCCACGCCGGCGGGGATCCGGACCTTCACGGACCGGGTCCGGCGCGTCACGCCGGTGCCCCGGCAGGTGGGACAGGGGGTCTCGATGATGGTGCCGCGCCCGCTGCACTGCGGGCAGACGCGGCTGAGCGAGAACAGGCCCTGGTTGTCCGAGAGCTCGCCGGTGCCGTGACACATCGGGCACGTCACGGGGTGGGTCCCCGGCGCGGCACCGCTGCCGTGACAGGTCTCGCAGCGCGCCTCGCCGGCCACGTTGACCGATGTCGTCACGCCGCGCACCGCGTCCTCGAACGACAGGTGGAGCTCGGCCTCGACGTCGGCCCCGCGCCGCGGTCCCGTCCCGCCGCGCTGGCGCCGGCCGCCGCCGAAGGCGCCGCCGAGACCACCGAAGAGGTCACCGAGATCGCCGAGGTCCTCGACCCGGAAGGTGCCGCCGCCGGGACCACCGAAGCCACCACCGGCGAACCCGGACGCGCCGAGGCGCCGGATCTCGTCGTACTCCTTGCGCTTGGCCGGGTCACCGAGGACGTCGTAGGCGGCGGTGATGTCCTTGAACTTGTCCTCCGACGCCGGGTTGGTGTCGGGGTGGTACTGCTTGGCCAGCTTCCGGTAGGCGCGCGTCAGTTCCTTGTCGGTGGCCGTCGACGGCACACCGAGCGTCTCGTAGTAGTCCTTCTCCAACCATTCACGCTGTGCGGGCACCGTTCACCTCACCCGCGCACGCGCACCATGGCCGGGCGGATCACGCGGCCCTTCCACCGGTACCCCGGGCGCAGGACGCCGTCCACGACCGGCTCCGCCGCCACGGCGGGGGGCTGGGTGGCCGCGTCCGTCGCGTCTGCGGCGCCCGCTGCGGCTGCCCCACCGGGGGCGGCCGGGCCGGTGTCGGCCGTGGTGGCCGGTGCGTGTTCGACGGCGTCGTGGACGGTGGGGTCGAACGCCACGCCGGCATCGTCGATCCGCTCGAGACCTTCCTTGGCCAGCACGTCCTCGATGAGGTCCGACGCCTGGAGCAACGCCTTCACCTCGGGCGAGACAGAGGTCGTGTCGGTCAGGTGGGCGCGCGTGAGAGCGAAGGCGTCGAGCGCGGGCAGCAGCTTCGCCACCAGGTTCTCCGAGGCCCGTTCGAGCTGATCGGTCTGCTGACGGAGCATCCGCTTCTTGTAGTTCTCGAAGTCGGCCTGGACCCGGCGGAGCATGTCGAGGTACTCGTCACGCTCGCGGGTGGCGACGGTGAGTGCGTCGTGCGGCGTGTCGACGACGGGCTCGACCACGGCGTCGACGACGTCATCGTCGCCGCCGGCTCCGCCGCCTCCCGCGCCGGCGTGACCGGCGGCCGCGGGGTCGCCGCCCGAGGGCGGCGCGAAGCCCTCCCCGGGGCGGACGACGTAGGGCCGCCCGCCACGCGGGGGCGTCCCGGCGCCGGCGGGGGTGACCCGTCCGGCGCCGGCGCCCGGCGCGCGGTGGCGGCTGCCACCGGCGTCATCGACCGACGGGCTCATGCCGAGGGCTCGTCCACGATCTCGGCGTCGACCACCTCGTCGTCGGACTGGTCGGCGTGGTCATCGCCGCCACCGCCGGCGGCGGGACCCGACGACGACTTGGCCGCCTCCTCGTAGAGACGCTGCGAGAAGGTGTGGCTGGCGTTGACCAGCGCCTCGGTGGTCTCCTTGATCTTGTCGGTGTCGGAACCCGACAGAGCGGAGGTGACCTCCTTGAGCGCCGCCTCGACCTTGTCCTTCTCGTCGCCCTGGAACTTGTCGCCCTGCTCACGCAGGAGCTTCTCGGTCTGGTAGACGAGCGAGTCGGCGTTGTTGCGGATCTCCGCCTCCTCGCGGCGCTTGCGGTCCTCGTCGGCATGGGCCTCGGCGTCACGGACCATACGGTCGATGTCGTCCTTGGCCAGAGAGGACTGGCCGGTGATCGTCATCGACTGCTCCTTGGACGTGGCCTGGTCCTTGGCGAAGACGTGGACGATGCCGTTGGCGTCGATGTCGAAGGTGACCTCGATCTGAGGAACGCCGCGGGGCGCCGGGGGCAGGTCCACGAGCTGGAACTTGCCCAGCGTCTTGTTGTACATCGCCATCTCGCGCTCGCCCTGGAGGACGTGGATCTCCACCGAGGGCTGGTTGTCGTCGGCCGTGGTGAAGACCTCGGAGCGCTTGGTGGGGATGGTCGTGTTGCGCTCGATGAGGCGGTGCATGACACCACCCTTGGTCTCGATCCCGAGGCTCAGGGGGGTCACGTCGAGGAGCAGGACGTCCTTCACCTCACCCTTCAGGACGCCGGCCTGCACGGCGGCGCCGATGGCCACGACCTCGTCGGGGTTGACGCCCTTGTGGGGCTCCTTGCCCGTGAGGGACTGGACCATCTCCTGAATGGCCGGCATCCGCGTCGAGCCACCGACGAGGACCACGTGGTCGAGGTCGGACATCTTGAGGCCGGCGTCGGAGATGGCCTGCTCGAACGGTCCCTTGCAGGCGTCGACGAGGTCGGCGGTGAGCTCGTAGAGCTTGGCCCGCGTGAGCTTCAGGTCGAGGTGCTTGGGGCCCTCGGAGGTGGCCGTGATGAAGGGCAGGTTGATCTGGGTCTCCTGGACCGAGGAGAGCTCGATCTTGGCCTTCTCCGCCGCTTCCTTCAGCCGCTGGAGGGCCATCTTGTCGGCCGCCAGGTCGACGCCCTCGGTGTTCTTGAACTCGGTCACCAGCCAGTCGATGATCCGCTGGTCCCAGTCGTCCCCACCGAGGTGGGTGTTCCCGGAGGTGGACTTCACCTCGAAGACGCCGTCACCGATCTCGAGGACCGAGACGTCGAAGGTCCCACCGCCGAGGTCGAAGACGAGGACCGTCTGCTCCTGGTTCTCCTTGTCCAGCCCGTAGGCGAGGGCGGCGGCGGTGGGCTCGTTGATGATCCGCAGGACCTCGAGGCCGGCCACCTGGCCCGCCTCCTTGGTGGCGGTGCGCTGGGCGTCGTCGAAGTAGGCGGGGACGGTGATGACGGCCTGGGTGACGGTGTCACCGAGGTACGACTCGGCGTCCCTCTTGAGCTTCTGCAGGATCCGGGCCGAGATCTCCTGGGCCGTGTACTTCTTGCCATCGATGTCGATGGTCCAGTCCGTTCCCATGTGTCGCTTCACGGACCGGATGGTCCGCTCGGGGTTGGTGATGGCTTGGCGCTTGGCCACCTCACCGACGAGAACCTCGCCCGACTTGGAGAAGGCGACGACCGAGGGTGTCGTCCGCCCCCCCTCGGCGTTGGGGATGACGACCGGCTCACCGGCCTCCAGAACGCTCACCACCGAGTTGGTCGTGCCGAGGTCGATTCCGACCGCCTTGGACATCTGTGTTGCCTCCGTAATCTTGGTCCGGTACCTGGCGACCTTCGCCAGTCCCTGATTGATGATCACCAGTATAGCGATCCTGAGTGCTTAGGAGTCAATATTTCTATACCGGGTCGACCCATGGACAACGGTGATGGTGGTCGACTGGCCACCCTGTGAAAGATTCGCCCCCGGCGACAGGGGCGGGAGGGTGTGATGGCGCCGTGGGCCGGGCTACCCTCGGAGTCGTGCCCGACCTGGTCCTCCTCCGCCACGGCCAGTCCACCTGGAACGCCGAGGGCCTCTTCACCGGGTGGGTCGACGTCGACCTGACACCGCTGGGAGAGGAGGAGGCCCGCCAGGCGGGACGCCTCATCCTGGTCGAGCAGGAGAGGGGCCTCGACCTGAAGGTCCTCCACACCTCGGTGCTCACCCGGGCCGTGCGCACGGCCAACCTGGCCCTCGACGAGCTCGGGCGCTCCTGGATCCCGGTCCGCCGGCACTGGCGCCTGAACGAGCGTCACTACGGCGCCCTCCAGGGCAGGAACAAGAAGGAGACGACGGACGAGTACGGGATCGACCAGGTGAAGATCTGGCGCCGGAGCTACTCGATCCGCCCACCGGCCATCGCCCCCGAGCACCACCCCGTCCACGACCGGCGCTACAGCTCGGTCCCGGCCGCCGCCCTCCCGGCCAGCGAATGCCTGGCCGACGTGGTGACCCGGATGGTCCCCTACTGGGAGGACGTCATCGTCCCCGACCTGTACGCGTTCGGCGGCGTCCTCGTCGTGGCCCACGGCAATTCGCTCCGGGCCCTCGTCAAGTACCTCCTGGCCCTGTCGGACGAGGAGATCGTCGGGGTCGAGATCCCGACCGGCGTGCCCTGGGTGTTCCACCTGGGGCCGGACCTGTCGATCACCGAGGAACGCCTCCTCGGTGATCCCGACGCCATCAAGGCGGCGAAAGAGGCCACGGCCCGCCAGGCCGGCTGACGTCCCGGAAGGGCTGAGGCCGGTGGGGCCGGCCCGCCGCCGACCCCACCGGACACCAGACCGATCTAGAGGGCGTCGGCCCCGCGTTCGCCGGTACGGACACGGACCACGGTGTCGACGGGGACGACCCACACCTTGCCGTCGCCGATCTTGCCCGTGGCCGCCGTGGCCACGATGGCGTCGACCACCTCGGCCGCCTGGGCGTCGTCGACGAGCACCTCGATCCGGATCTTCGGAACGAAGTCGACCTCGTACTCGGCACCCCGGTACACCTCGGTGTGTCCCCGCTGTCGTCCGAAGCCCTGGGCCTCGGCCACCGTCATCCCCTGGATGCCGGCGTTCTTCAGCGCCTCCTTCACCTCATCGAGCTTGAACGGCTTGAGAACCGCTACGACCAGCTTCATGATCAGTTTCTCCTTGGGCTCGTAGTGGTCCGGTCAGCTTTCCGCTCCGGAGGGCGGCCCCCGATCAGGATCATTCGATGCTATCGACGGCGATGTGGGGTCTCCCGCCATGGAGCTGATCCCGACCCGTTGCGCCAGCGTCTCCTCGGGGAAGGCCTCCTCGCCGTGGATGGCCAGGTCGCCGACTTCGAGAACGGCGTCGTCGTACCGGGCTCCGCGCAGGACCAACCCGATCAGCTTCATCAGTATGAAGGTGACGAGGGCCGACCAGAAGATGACCCAGATGGCGGCCCGGAACTGTTCCCACAGCTGGTGGGCCGACCCCGTGTACATGAGGCCGTCCACCCCGAACGGCGTGCAGCCGCCGTGGGCCGTGATGTACTGCTGCTGCGTGGTGCTGATGACCTGCCCCGAGCCGTTCAGGTTGCCGCACCCCAGCTCCAGGGTGTTCGGGTCTCCGAAGATGCCGAGGAGCATGCCGCCGAAGAAGCCGGCGATGCCGTGGGTGTAGATGACCCCGAGCGCGTCGTCGACCTTCGAGAAGGGCCGCACCTTGGAGAGGTAGTTCCAGCAGATCCAGACGACGCCCGAGCAGATGGCACCGACGGCGATGGCACCCCAGCCGTTCACGAACCCGGCGCACGGTGTGATCCCGACCAGACCGCAGATCATGCCGTTCACGGCTCCGAGGAAAGCGGGTTTCTTCTCCTTCGAGAGCCAGGCGTCCATGGCCACCCAGACCATGAGGCCGACGGCGGTGGCCAGGTTGGTGTTGACGACGGCGGCGGCCATGTCGGCACCGGCGTAGTACGGGTCTCCACCGTTGAAGCCGTTCCAGCCCAGCCACAGGATGCCGGCCCCGACGGCCGCCATCACCAGGTTGTTGGGCAAGGCGTTTCTTCGATCCCGGAGGAGCCGTGGTCCTAAGACCCAGGCGGCCACGAAGCCCGAGACACCGGCCGACATGTGGATGACGTACCCACCGGAGAAGTCGAGTGACCCCTCCTGGGCGAAGTAGCCGCCGCCCCAGAGGAGGAAGGCGTCCACGCCGTAGACGAAGGTCGACCACAGCGGAACCAGGAGGCACCAGGCGCTGAACTTGATCCGGCCCAGCACGCTCCCCAGGAACAGCAGGGGGGTGATGGCGGCGAACACGAACTGGAAGTAGAGGAGCGAGTCCGTGGGGAAGTGGAACGGCACCGCCGTGTTGGCCGCCGACACCGCCTGACCCTGTTCGTTGACCGAGTTGAGGACCTGGCCCGGTTTACCCACCAGGTTCTCGAAGAAGTGTTTGACCCAGCCCACGTTGCTCAACTGGGTCTGCACGCCGTTGTGCACACCGCCGCCGATCGAGGTGGAACCGAAGCCCATCTTGTACGACCAGAGCACCCAGGCGATGAGGACCAGGGAGAAGCCGGCGAACATCATGGCCAGAACGTTGACCGCCCACTTCTTGGGCACGATCGACGCGTAGAGCACGGCCAGTCCGGGCAGGCTCATCAGGCCGACGAACGTGGCCGCGGTGACCTGCCAGGTGTTGTCGCCCGTATTCAGCCAACTGGGATACGGAACCAAGTGTGCAGCCCCTAGCACGGCGGGTACTCCCTTCGTTTCGTCAATGCGTCCTGGCGCCCCGGGCCATGGACAAGGCATCACCGGAAGAGAACGGGTCCGCCAAGGCCACAGCAGGAGTTCGCCCTGCCGCCGACATGATGGCGGGCGGTCGTTTCCGGATCGTCACGTGAGTGTTACCAGCGCGTGAACGAGATCGGCGGCCGGCGGGCCCCGATCGGTCCGGAACCCTCCCCGCTACGATCTCCGCATCGCCCGAGCCCCCGACAATCCGGATGCCGGCGACCCCGATACGCAGGGCGAGCCCCTCTCCACTCTCCGGGCGTCCGGCGCCGGAGCCGGAGTGGACACCCGGGCCGTGGCCCGTGTCGCCGTCGGTCTCCTGCTCATCGGCCTGACCGTCCTGATCGTCGTCCTGTTCGTGGCCGGCGCCCAGAAGAACAGCCAGATCACCCGGCTGCGCCACCACGGCGTGGCCGTCACGATCACGTCGTCAGGGTGTCGGGGCCTGCTCGGCGGCAGCGGCAGCAACGCCGCCGGCTACGCCTGCCGGGGGTCGTTCACCCTCGACGGCCGCCGCTACAACGAGAACATTCCGGGCAACACCCTGCGCCCTCCGGGGACGGTCGTCCGGGGAGTCTCGGTCCCCGGTGACCCCGCCCTCGTCACGACCGCACGCATGCTGGCGGCCGAGCAGGCGTCGTGGAGGGTGTACATCGCCCCGACGGTCCTTCTCGTCGTCCTCGTCGGCCTGGCCCTCCTGGTGGGAGCCGCCGCCAGGACGCGGCGCCGGCCCGCTCGACGCTGATCGTGGTCAGCCGGCCCGCTTCTCGTCCTCGGGCTTCGCCTTGGACTTGGACTTCGGCGGCGTGGAACGGCGCGGTGGGCTGGGCGGGGTGTAGCGCTTGTTGGGACGGGCACGTCCGGGGCCGGTCGGCCCGCGGCCGCGTGGCGGACCGTAGCGGGACGGTGCTTCGCCCCTCGCCTCTTTCAGGTCCCTCTGGAGTCGGTAGGACCGGACCAGGAGCCAGGCACCGGCCAGGATGTAGGGGAAGCCGAACCCCCAGTAGGGAGGGAGGTTGAAGAGCGACAATCCGAAGAGGGCCATGACGATCCCGAGGGCGAGGCGCTTGCGGTAAAAGGCCGTCCCGAGCATGAGGACGGCCAGAGCCAGGAAGATCAGCTCCAGCTCGTCATAGGTCGACAGGTTGTGGTGCTGGGGGTTGACCTTGCCGTTGCTCAGAAGGGCCGCCCGCGCCCCGGCGATCTTGACGTTGCTGATGATGATGGAGATGGCGGCGGCGACCGGCGCCAGGAGCAGCCCGACGAGCCGTTCCTTGTCGTCGGCGGACTTGTTGGCCGCCTCGAGCTCCTCGAGGGTCATGGGCACGTCCGCCGCCTTGGCCTTGGCGGCGGCGCTGGGCTCGACCGGCTTCACCAAGGCGTTGCGCAGGCGCTCGATGGGCGGGCCTTTGTCCCCGTCACGCCTCAGGCTGGGGAGAGCCAGAAGGACCCGGTGCCACAGGCTCAACCGGGGCGGGCCGTCCTCTCTGTCGTCAGATCCACGGCCGTCCGGCATGCGGAAAGGGTACCGCGGCCCTTTCCGGCGACAACCGGCCCGGCGACAACCGGCATCGCCATTAGGGGCTGACTAGCCTCCCGGGGATGACGCCGCGACCGAAAGACACCGATCTCGGGAACATCTGGCTGTTCTCGGCCCTGACGGCCAGCCAACTCCGCACCCTGCGCCGCACCGTCGACGAGGTGACCGTCCCGGCGGGAAAGGTCCTCTGCGAGGAGGGGTCGGTGGGTCGCGAGTTCTTCTTCATCGTGGAGGGAACGGCCTCGGTCCGACGCAACGGGCGCAAGGCCGCCACCCTGGGGCCGGGCGGCTACTTCGGCGAGCTCTCCCTCCTCGACCGCCGTCCCCGGTCGGCCACCGTCATCTCCGACACCGAGATGACCCTGCTCGTCCTCGAGCAGCGGCGCTTCAACGGGCTCCTCGAAGCCATGCCGGCGCTGGCCCACAAGCTGCTCGTGGCCATGTCCGAACGCCTCCGGGAAGCGGACAACAGGGCGTTCAACTAAGAGCTTTTTCCTATCGTCTGGTCGGTCAGGGACGCTTCCATCACCTGGGAGACGTCCATGACCCGGACGTCGTCCTCGCGCTGACGGGCCCGAACGGCGTCGTCCAGCATGATCAGGCAGTAGGGACACGCCGTCGACACGACGTCGGCTCCTGTGGTGAGGGCCTCGTCGGTCCGCTCCAGGTTGACCCGCTTGCCGATGTCCTCCTCCATCCACATCCGGGCCCCACCGGCGCCGCAACAGAAGCTCTTCTCCCGGCAGCGACGCATCTCGATCTGCTCCACTCCGCTGATGGAGTCGAGCACCTGCCGGGGCTCGTCGAAGACCCGGTTGTGCCGACCCAGGTAGCAGGGGTCGTGGTAGGTGACCTTGGCGTCGAGAGAACCGGACGTGAGTCGGCCCGTTTCGATCAGATGACTGAGGAGCATCGAATGGTGGATCACCTCGAAGTTGCCACCCAGGTCCGGGTACTCCCGCGACAGTGAATTGAAGCAGTGGGGGCAGGAGGCCACCACCTTCTTGGCCCCCGCTTCGTTCAAGGTGACGATGTTGGCCTTGCCCATCTCCTGGTAGAGGTATTCGTTCCCGAGCCGACGGGCGGGGTCGCCGGTGCACGACTCCCGGGGCCCGAGGATGGCGAATTTCACCCCGGCGCGGTGGAGGAGTCGAGCCGTGGCCTGGGTGGCCTTACGGGCCCGCTCGTCGAGGGCACCGGCGCAGCCCACCCAGTAGAGGTACTCGATCTCGTCGGGGATCGTCCCGGTGATGACGGGGACCTCGAAGTCGAGGACGTCGGTCCATTCGGTCCGCTTGGCCGCACCGAGGCCCCACGGGTCGCCCTGGTTCTCGATGTTCCGGAGCATGAGACCCGCCTCGGGGGGGAACTTGGACTCCATCAGCACCTCGTAGCGGCGCATGTCGACGATGGTGTCGACGTGCTCGATGTCCACCGGGCACGCTTCGACGCACGCCCCGCAGGTGAGGCACGACCACAGCACGTCGGAGTCGATCGTCCCCGGCACCAACGTGGGCACTTCGGCCGCCGTCGTGGCGGCGTCGGTACCGTCGGTCGGTCCCCCGCCCAACAAGCGCGGCGCCGACTCGAAGAGGTTGTCGCGCAGCCCCATGATGAGGAGCTTGGGCGACAGCGGCTTGCCTGTGGTCCACGCCGGACAGGCGTCCTGGCAGCGCCCGCACTCGGTGCAGGTGAGGGTGTCGAGGAGCTGCTTCCAACTCAGGTCCTCGATGTGGCCGGCGCCGAAAACGGTGTCCTCGGAGACGTTCTCCATGTCCATGTCGGGCGTCGTGTAGAGCGGTCCGAGGGCGATGGGGCGCCGCGAGGCGGCCACGTTGATGGGCGCCAGGAAGATATGGAGATGCTTCGAGTAGGACAGGAAGACGAGGAAGCCTGTGATGAAGGCGATGTTGAGAATCAGGAACGTCGTCTCTAAGTTCAGCGCCGTCCCCCGCCCGACCGAGGTGAACGCCTCACCGATCCCGTGCGAGGCGAAGGTCCACCAGCTGTGGTCGTAGGGGAAGTCACCCGTCCGCGTCTGGGCCGCCCGGTACCCGAGGAGGGTGAGCATCACGCAGGCGATCATGGCCAGGGTGACCCAGGCGGCGTCGAGGTGTGACCCGTAGAAACGTGAGGCCGCGCTCGCGCCGGGCTGGGGGAATCCACCAGTCGGATGGCGGCGAAGACCGACAGGGAGACGAGGACGGCGACGGCGAAGAAGTCCTCGATGAACCCGATGGCGGGCCAGTGGCCGATCCCGGGGATGGCGAAGGTCTTCTAGAAGAGGTCCCCGTACGCCTCGATGATCGTGAGGAGCAGGATGGTGAAGCCCCACATGGTGAAGAAGTGGGCCAGACCGGCCACCGGCTTCTTGAGGAGCTTGCGCTGACCGGCCACCTCCGACAGCTCGGCCCAGATCCGGGCGGGGACGTCCCGGAAGCGGCCGGCGTCGGCCTTCCCCGACTTGACCAGACGGAAGAGGAAGAAGAACCGGTGTCCGGCGATGGCGAGGGCGACGACGGTCACAGCCATCCCGATGGCGATCCTGACGGGCACGTCTCCTCCTGAGGGGTCTGGTCAGCCGAGGGGTACTGATCAGTTGCGGAAATTCTCGAAATACCGGCTGGGGGTCGGCCCCCGTTGGCCCTGGTACTTCGATCCGAGGCCCTGGGAACCGTAGGGGTTCTCGGCCGCCGTCGTCATCTGCAAGAAGCTGATCTGCCCGATCTTCATCCCCGGGTAGACGGTGATGGGCAGGTTGGCCACGTTCGAGAGCTCCAGGGTGAGGTGCCCGTCCCACCCGGCGTCGACGAACCCGGCCGTCGAGTGGATGAGCAGGCCCAGGCGGCCGAGCGACGACTTCCCCTCGAGGCGGGCCACCAGATCGTCGGGGAGCGACACCCGCTCGCGGGTCGACCCCAGGACGAATTCCCCGGGGTGGAGGATGAGGGCGTCGCCGTCGGGGACCTCCACCAGCTCGGTCAGGTCCTCCAGGTCCTCCCGGACGTCGATGACCCGCATCGAGTGGTTCCGGAAGAGGCGGAAGTGGCGGTCGACGTGGAGGTCGACCGACGACGGCTGGATACAACCGGGCCCCAGGGGATCGATGATGATCCGCCCTTTGTCCAGCTCTTCACGGATGGTCCGGTCTGAGAGCACCACGGGCAGCACGATAGTGTGGGCCGGCTCTCGCGGGCGTAGTTCAGCGGCAGAACATCAGCTTCCCAAGCTGAGAACGAGGGTTCGATTCCCTTCGCCCGCTCTCATCGAAGTCCTGGTCAGGGGCTTCATCGCTCAGTAATTCAGTTGTTGCATCGTCAACCATGGCGCATTCATGGCGCATCTGCTGTGCCATTGCGCGTTGACGCGCTGCCCTGTGCTCTTCGAGCGACGTGACGTTAGACAGTCCAGTTGCAGAGTCGAATTGTCCTGCCGCTGTCGCTCCAGCGGCTGGCCTCGTGGTGTTGATAACCATCTCGTCAAGTCGTGAGGCGATGGCCTCATCCCGCTCCCGGGTCGCATGCTGATACCGGAGGGCGGCTTCAGCACTGGCGTGCCCCATCCGGGCCATGAGCTCCCGGGTACTCGCCCCCGTGGACGCCGCCAGGGTGTTTCCCGTGTGGCGAAGGTCGTGGAAGTGAAGGTGCTCGAGCCCCACTGTCGCCCTGGCCTCGCTCCACGCCCGGAACAGCACGGCTCGCCGAAGGGGACCACCTTCGGCGCCTCGAAAGAGTCGACCCTCGGGACCAGACTCCCCGTGTTCGGCCAGATGGACCGCCAGCTCCTCCATGAGGAAGGCAGGCAGGCTGACCACCCGGCGCCCAGCCTCGGTCTTCGGGGGACCTTTCTCGTAACCGCCCTGCGCCAACTCCTGGAGCTGTTCGACGACCTCGACCGTGCCGCGTTCGAAATCGATCCGTTTCCGAGTGAGGGCCAGAAGCTCACCGACCCGGAGTCCTCCAAAGGTCCCTAGTAATACAGCGAGCCGATACCTGGAGTCGATGGCGTCGGCCAGCGAAAAGACCTGGTCAATGGTGGCGATCGGGCGCTCGGGACTGCGGGCCACTCCGGCACCCTTGATCGTGCACGGGTTCTTCATGATGAGACCGTCCTCGATCGCTGTCGAGAAGATCGTCCGAAGCAATCGGTAGGTCTTGGCACACGAAGACTGGGAGAGTCCCTTGTCGAACAGACTTGCGTACCAGGATCGGATCTCAGCGTTGGCAACGGCGCCGATCTCAAGATGTCCGAGTGCTGGAAGTACGTGCCGACGGAGCTGGCCTTCGTAGAGTTCCCAGGTACGGGTTCGTAGGTTGACTCGGCTCTTCAGCCACGTCGTGGCGTATTCGCCCAAGAGGACCTTTCCCTGTCGTGGGTCCAGCCACGTCCCCTGACCTTGACCAACTCGTTCGTTGGCGGCGAAGTCCTCCGCGTCCTTCTTGGTCCTGAACGAACGTTTGTACTGACGTCCGGAGGGGTCACGACGTCGCACGTCATAGACGGTTCGACCGTCGGCCAGGCGTCGAGAACTGACACTCATATTCCGCTCCCTGTTGTGGAGCTCGACATTCCTCGGCGCACTTTCCGGCTTGACGCAGGTTCAACCACGAGGGCGCAGTGCACGATCGCCCGGTCCCCATTCTGACCGATGGGTGTCACCTGGGCCCTTGTCACGAGGAAGTCCCTGGACAAACAGGTTGAGGGCCTCGACGGGGACCCGTCGGGATCTCCCGACGACAACCGACTCGAGGACGCCTTGGGCCATCAGGCCATAGATCACAGTGCGGCCCAAGGAGAGCACTTCTGCGGCCTCTTCGACGGTCAGGAGCAGCTTGTCCATCACCCACACTCCGCCAGTTCATCCTGATGCTCCTCGTAGGCGGAACGACGGGCCAGGCGTTCCTCCTCGGCGATGGACTCGGCCAGCCAGGCATCGCCGGCGGTCGTATATCCCATGCCCATGAAGATCCATTCGCTGACGATCCCGTCGGTCTCATCTTCAGTCGCCGCTTCGACGATCCGTTGTGCACTGGCCCGCTTCTCGGCCACCGTCCATTCCTGACGAATGGCCCGCAGCGCCGCAAAGGTGGTCGAGAAGCGTCTCGACTTGGTCAGGCAGTGACCTCTGTACCCGGCGGTGTGGGCCCAGGCCCGAAGGCGGAGCTCTTGACCCCAACCTGCGTCACCAAGGCGCCAGGCACTCTCGACGAGGTTCCGGAGATGTTCCGGCAGCTCGAGGGCTTCGGGCACCCCTGCTCTCAGCCGGTGGTCGAGTGCCCCGGTGTCCACGGTCGACTTGGTGGAGTACTTGGCCAGATAGGCCGCCGCCCGTCGTCGGCCGGCCTCTTTGTCGGTGATGACGGCCACGTCGAGCTCCCGGCCCCAGCGCACCCGGCCGGCAGTTGGACTCTGAGTTCCGACCAACGGTGCCGAGACTCGCCGGGCTGCCAACTCCATCGCCACGGCCAGCAGCTCGGCGTTGAATCGTTCGGAGGGAGCAGCAAGTCCATCTCCGACGGCGTCTAGACGGACCAGAGCGTGGAGGTGGACGCTGCCCCGGCGTTGGAACTCGACCACCTTCACGTAGCTGAGACGAACCTCCTTAGCCACGGCCCGCACACTCATCCCGGCCAGGTTCCCGAGGGCTCGCAAGGCGTAGATGGTGGTCCGGCGCCAGAGCTCGGAAACGCTGGCGTTGAAAAGCACTGCGCCGTCGTAGTCGTAGCAGCGGGGGCAGATCGCTTGGCCGAGGAGGGAATCACCTTCGGCGTGACGCCGACCACAGCGCAGAGCGATGCCGTGAGGGCAACGGGGTCCCGAACGGTGACAGGTCCCGTCCCGAGTTGTCCGGTGCACCACCCCGAAGCTGGGTGCGGTGAGGGTCAGGAGAACGGCCGGGTGATTCGTGACCTCCTCGGGAACGCCCTTGCCACCGCGCAGCCCCGCCGCCACCAGGGCGAAGGCGTCGCCCCGGTAGATCGAGGCGCACGGTGGGCACAGGGTCTGACGTCGGGTCCCGCACGCTTTCAGCAGCACCCGGTCCGGTTGGCTGGCCGAGTCGAAGAGCACGTTGGTGGTTCCGTCGGCCCCGGTTTGGACGACTGATCCTTTGAGCCGCACCGGGCGCCGGCAGAAGCGGGCACCTCGGACCTGGTCCTCGAAGGCTTCGTAGCCGCCGGGGGCGGCCAGCCGGGCCAGGGCCTCGGGCAACCGGGGATCGGTGAACAGATCGGTCATGACCGGCTCCCGGAACGACTGCGCAACGCAACGGCCCTTTGGACGATGGTGTCGATGTCGGCGTCGGTGACGTGGTGGCAGCGCAGCCGTCGGGGCACACCGGTGTCGGCCAGGAGCAGACCCACTCCCCGGGTGGCCGGATCGATGTCGGCGGCGCTGTAGCCGGCGGCGGCCCAGCCCGACCCGAGCACGGTGTCGGAGGCCTCCCTGGTCGAGCAGCGCAGGGCCAGGCGGTAGCCGAAGAGGTCGCGGACGGCCGTGGGCACCACGTCGGCCGCCGGTTTCTGGGTGGCGGCCACCACCACGATGCCGGCCGCCCGCCCCCGGGCCACCAGGTCCCGGAGCCCCAGGGCGAACTCGTCTCGTTCCTTGCCTTTGCCCTGGATGTAGAGGGCCATCTCGTCGATGACCACGAGGACGAGACCGAGACCGGTGTCGGGGGTGACCTTGCGTAGCTTCTGCTCGAGGAGCCACTCGTAGCGGTGGGTCATCTCGGCCTGGAGAACGCCCAGGGCCACGGTGGCCTCGGCGATGTCGGGACCGACGAAGGCCTTGGCCAGCTCTCGCCAGGGAGCCAGCTCCACCAGCTTGGCGTCGAGGCACCACAGGTCGACGTGCGGATCGAGAGCGGCGGCGGCCACGATCATGGACAGGGCGTTGGACTTGCCCGCTCCCGGCTCCCCACCGACGAGCACGTGGTGGCCGGCCAGATCGAGCCACACGGGGACGCCGTCCTCGTCGACCCCGATGGGCAGCCGGCATCCACAGGTTGGTCTGGTGGGCCCCCATGCCGGGCCACGGTGTTCCCGCTCCGGCCAACGGGTCGCAGGTCACGATGGTGAGCTCGGCCCGTCCGGCGTTGGCCGGATCCCGCAGCACCCGGACGTCTCTCGACCGGAAGCACACGGCCAGGGCCTCGGACGCCTTGTCGTAGTCCTCGGTCGTCGACCCTGGGGGAATCGCACAAGGTGAGCCGGTTGCCCGAGGGGACACGACGCATGGCGGTGATGTCCGCCGGGTCCAGCCCGACGTCCACGGTGGCCTGGGCGAACTGTCGCTCGGTGCGTTCCCGGACGAGGGCCTCCACCAGCCACGTGCGGCTCGGACGAGTGAGGACCAGAGCTCCGGCTCCCACCGCTATCCAGAGCTGGAGGAGATGGGGATCGGGCACATGCGGAAGGGCCCGGTGCACGGCGGTGGCCACCAGGGCCACGGCTGTCTCGATGCGTCGGCCCCAGGTGATCCGGAAGACGGTGTCGATCGGGTTCTCCCGCTGGCGGCGGGTCCTCATGACCGGGTCTCGATCTTCACCAGCAGGGTCAGGATCCCGGTGACGACAGCGGCCCCGAACGGATACCCGACGAAAGCGGCGACGAGGGCTCCGGCCACGCCGAAGCGCAGCCAGAGCCTCCCCATCCCGTTCACGAGGCCGCCTGACGGGCGGGCTCGATGCGGTCGGCCTCGTAGTTGACGCCCCCACCGGGACCGCTGCGAGACGTCCAGGGCACGAGCGTGAGACCCACCGCCCGCACCGGGGTCCCGAAGGCGAGCCCTTTCGGTTCCACCGGGGTCCTGCACCGGGATGACGATGGGCCGGTCTTCGCCTCCGGCCATGAGCTGAACCTGGAACAAAGGTTCACCTTTCCGGTTGGTGCGCTGCTCACCGGTCTCGAAGACGAGAGACGGTTCGGCCTCTCCTCCGCAGACGAGCTGGATCTTGGTGATGTCGACGGGAAATCGCATCAGTGGTCCTTTCTTTCCGGTATCCGGTCGCCCGGAGCCACGGAGGTTCCGTGGACATGTGTCGCCGATTTCACGAACCGGTAGTGCATTCGCTCGACAGGCTGTGACGGCTGTTGCTCGTGGGGTCGAGCAAGCGGTGGACGCAAAACGGCGTGCCAACATCTCTCGTGTGACCCGCTTGCTTCGCTGCGTTTTCGCCGGAGTCGGGGTAACGGCGGCAGCCGTGCTCTTCGGCGTGCCGGCCTTCGGAGCTGCTTCGCAGGGGACCTTCGAACCGGCCAAGGTGCCGGTCTTCTTGAGCGCCACCGGCGCCGGAGGCGGTCCGTTTCCCGTCCAGGTCGACGTACTCGCATCCACTCTTTTGCTCGGCGGAGCGCCGTCGTACGTGCCGGCTGCGCCGCCGGGCCAGTCCTATCTGTGGATCGAGTTCCAGACGGCCGAGGGCCAGGTCCCTTCTGTGCCGCTCGCTCTCCCTGTGAGCGCCGGCACCCTCGTCACGGCCGAGGGTTCGGTGTCCCCGGCCGGCGTCGATCTGGGCCCGGCATCGTCGAGGACCGACTGGTACTTCCCGGTCGCCGACTCGACCACCAGGGCCACCCTCGAGATCGGCGCTACCACCGTCACCGCCGACGGCAACAACGGCACCTCGCAGACCTATGCCATAGCCCCGACGACAATCGGGTTCCGCACCGCACCGGCTGTCTCGATTCCGGTGCCCACCGTCTCGGGGCCAGGACGACGGGCTTCCGTCATCTCGGCCTCGGTGTCGCCGGCCAAGGCCCTCGGCATCGGTGTCGGTTCGCTGGCCGTCGTCGCAGCGGCCATACCCGGACTCGTCGTATGGAGACGCCGCCGCGCCTTCTACCGAGCCGACCGCCAGGGTCGGGTGATCCTCGTCGGCCCTCCGTTGCTCGGCGCCCAACTGGCCGGAGCCCGGCTCCCCGAGGAGGGGGGTGTCGAACCGCTGCCACCTCGACCACGTCACAGCATCGTGGTGAAGCTCCTCGGCTGGCTCGAGATCGCCGGCGTGGAACCGCCCGTCATGGCCGGACCCCTCCGTGAGATCGTCGTGTTCCTCGTGCTCAACCCCGGTCGGAGCTTCACCTCCGTCCAGCTGCGGGAATCGGTCTGGGGCCTCGGCCGCCAACCCATCACGCCGGCAACCTTCCGCAAGTACATGGTCCATCTCCGCAAGGCCATCGGTCCCGGGGTGGTGGTCATCGACCGCTACCGCTACGAGATGACCGACGCCGTCACCTCGGACTGGGCCATGTTCCTCTTGCTGCGAAACCAGGACGCCGGCCGAGCCCTGGAGCTCGTGCGCGGTCCGGTGCTGAACGGCTGTTTCGACGGAAAGAAGAACTCGCCCTTCGCCTGGGCCGTGGCCATCGCCAATGAGATCGAGGACCAGATCACCACCGTGGCCCTCGACCTGGCAGATTCCTACCTGGACGAGCTGGACGACCCGGTCCGGGCCACGACGGCGCTCTCCCACGGACTGCGCTGTGCCCAGGCCAACCTGGCCCTGCGCCTGCTGGATCTCCGCACGGGGGCGGCCCTCGGAGGTGTCCGGGAGCTCGGCCGGCGTCTCGAGGCGGGCCGAGCGGCCATGGCCACGTTCCCGATGGACGTGGAACAGCTCGAGGAACAGGCGCGCCACCTTGGTTGGGAGGCGGCCCTGCCGGGCTGACGGGGTTGGACACCAGGTCATTCTCACGGCCCCCACCGTGGCCAACAGGGTGTTACCTAACTTGTTACCTTTCTCCGACCTCCGAGAAAGTCATACTCTGAGCTGCTCGTTTTCCGACGGCCTCGAGGCGACGCCGAAGCTGGCCGAGGTCCCGCCAACACCGGTTCACCTGTTCAGAACAAGTCCCATCCGCGGTCCAAGGCCGATCTATCGGCGATGGTGCTGACGCCATCGGCTGCTGCGCAGCCTCGTTGTCGGCTGACGGTGGCGGGATGAGAGCGGTGCGGTCCGGTTCGATCGTGCCTGCTGGTGCGCTCATAAGGTCAGCCACGAAGAGCGGCCCCGGATCAGGTCGCCGAGCGGCGGTCGGCCACACAGGACCAGCTCGGTGACCTGGTGCCCAGCGGTACCCGAGCTGCGTTTGGCGAACTCACATCTGTCCCTTGTGGTGATGACCAATAGACGGTTGGGTTCTCTCAAATGGATGGTTCTCTGCTCAGACGTTCACAAGCTGACTATCCAGGTTTCGGAAGAGGGAATTGGCTTTTTTGCCATACCGATCAAGGTGTTAGCGGGTACGCCGGCGGGGCCACCTTCGGCGCCCCGCCGGCATGCCGCACACCAGGTCAGAGGAATCGCAAGGCAGCAGGGTCCGAGGGGGCCAGGGACCTAGCTGAGTGTGTGAGGAGTCCCTCTACGAAGATCGAGCACTGACGCAGCGCCAGTTACCCGCGTGTATTCATCATCGTGAACACGGCCTGGAGACCGTCGCCGTCGTCGTCTGAACACGCTTAAGTGTGACTCTAGGCAGGGACGGCGTATCTTTGGCACATGAAGCGAGAGGACCCACCCGACAGCGAGGAGCTAGCGGTCGAGTGGGAGCTCGCTGTTACCTCACCGAGCCTTGGTGGAACACTCCCGCAGGCATCGGCTGGGATTCGACGGAGGCGAGAACGCCGATGGGGAGACTTTTCGGAAGAGACTGCCAGGCTAGGAGGCGTCACCGTCGACGACGTTATCGATCGGCTCTCGGCACCGGGTGACGATGACGGTGTGTCGCTCCTAGAGCAGGCCGCCGAAGCGGCAATCCGAACGGCGGACCGTCGAAAGATCGAGATGCTGGCCCGCGTGAGCGCTGCAGCATTCTCGGGCGACGACGCGGTGATCCAGGGTGCCCTTCTCGTTCTGCCGGTCGTGGTCGAGCTAGGCCCGGCTCATGTACGGCTCATGGTCGAGATCGAGTTGAGGCATCGTGTCGAACCGATTCCGCTTGACAAGCTCCAGCACCTGTCCGATGATCCCTCGGCTGCCGAAACGTTGGTCGCGCAGTTAGTCGCGAAGGGGATTCTGTCGCTGGTCGTCCAGCCAACGGGGTCAGATCCCCCTTCGGCGGTCACGCTTTATCAAATGTCGGCGTTTGGTCATCAAGCGCTTCGCTATCTCCACACCGCGCTAGACGACGGTGAGCGCCCGGAGCTTCGTGCCACATAGGAATGGATGACTCACTTGGCGACCTCCAGGCCATCCTGTAACAAGCTATGGACGCCGATCGCAGCCGAGTACGCACGAATTCACGCACGTCGGGACCTTCTTGACTACGAATAGGGGACATTTGCCCCCAGAGTCGGATAATGAGCTATTGCCGTCGCGTAAAAGGTTCAAGGGACGACTCGACAAATCGACTCGGCCGCCACCCACCCATTAGCCGCTCAACTAGGAAGGTATCGGCGGCGGCAAGCGTCCCGGCGGCGAACGTACCAGCGGGTTGGGGCGTCAGAACTCCAACCCCGACGACCACGGCCCACCGGAAGAGCTTTGCCGGCAGCGACGAAATCCATGTTCGTTGTGCGAGGTCTTCGTAGTACTGCACGAGCAATTCTGACGGGTCTTCTTGTCTTCCGAGCCACGTCTTGAATTTTTGGGCTTCGTAGAGGATGGGGATAAAGTCGCGAAGGTCACGAGCACCGGAGTTGATCGCTTCGCGGAGCGCATTACCGTGACGTATCACTCGATCCTGAAACTTGGCGAGGATCTCATCGTTACTTCGCCGACGTTCTACGATCTCCTCAAACTTTGTCCTCATGACGGCCGAATTCGCCGACGTGGTGGCGAGCTCAGAGCCGAAGGACGCAGCGAATTCAAGCTGGTCGCGCACGCTAGCGATGTGAGATAGAAGAAACGCCGGTGTGATTGTGCTGACGTCGATCGAATAATGTCGGTGATGACTTACGTTTGCTTCCACGAAATCGATATTCGTGTGAACTCGGAACTCATCGCCAGCCGCCACGAGGTCGAACTCGATTTGATCGGGAGGAGAGTACTCTGGGGCGATAACGCCTAGAAGAGCCCGGACGGCAGAAACGATATAGACCTGGTCACGGAAATCGTCCAGCATCAATTGCTGAATTCGATCACCGGAATCGACTGTTACTTCGTGAGCTAGGCGCTGGAAGGCACCCGCAAGCCTTCTACCCAGACCAGACTTTCCAGTAAATTCTCTGAATACTTGAGGTGCGACTTCCGAAAGACCCAGCTCTGGAGCACTCAAGACGACCGGTAGGTGGAGTTCATTTGGAGTGCCGGTGTTCTCGGTCTTAACAGCAGCGAAGCTGTTCGAGTAATGGATTTGGAGGAAACCATCCTGCATAAGGCCCAATAGCATGTCGGAACCGAGTGCAGACAGCAGCTGCTTCAGCATTCCCTTGTTCGCAACCAACTGGACCGTGCCGTAGAACAGGAGGCACTCGGCAAGAAAACCTAAGTCCAGTGGTGAGTCGGGAGTAGCGACTTCTAGGTTCCGAACGCAGATTGAATCGAGCACTAAGCCATTCTGACACCGGAATCGGAGAGATTACATTCGGTCAGAGACGAACCCCACCGCGTCTAGTCGGCCAGATAGAACTCAGCCTCTCACGCTTGACAAGGTGAAATCACCTCCCGGACTCAGGTCGCGGCCGACTCGGGGCAGCGGTCGTGGGAGAGCTTCATCACCTGCAATCCAGCCGCCCTCGCTCGGGTGGATTGACCTGTGTCGTATGTAACGATCGTCACCTTCTCGGCGAAGAGCTGACAGGCGACGGCGCGATCCACGATCTCGTCGTCGTTGATCGGAAGACGCCGATGATTGGGCGGGTCGAAGATGATCTGAATCGTCACTTCACCTCGAGGGGGTCGGGGAAGGGATGTCCGTTCCCGAAGCAGCCCTGACCTGGGCGGGTCGCTGACCACCCTGTCGATTAAGGCCAGAGAGTAGCCAGCCCGCCATCTCACTTCTCTCGACGATGCCCTCTTCAAGCCGTCCAGTTCGTCGATGACAACCATCGGCACCAGCACTCGCACTGATCCCTGGCGTTTGGCAAGCTCGTGAATGTTGACCTTCTCGAGCTGTTCGGGATGCTCTATATAGAAGCTCGAGTCGGGAAGAACGCATAGGTCGGGCCCCTTGAAGAGGCTCCGAGCCCGCTCAAATTCGGAGGCAAGATTCTCGAATCGAACTGTCTGATCGTCGACCTCAGCACTGATCATCGGCAGAATCTGAGCTCCAGGCGTCATCGAACAAATGTCCCGGTGCCGCGCGCCACTGAACAACTTGGTGATCTCGCTCTGGGGCAACACGCTGCGTAGGCCCCGCTCGGCTGCCGTTGCCCACTTGACATAGGCGGCCTGACGATCGACAGGATTGGGCGGCCCAACTGGCATTGCCTGGCCGTAAGCGTTCGTTCCGATCGTTCGGAGATCGTGGATCACCTCATCGATGTTGACGCCTGGACGAAGTTGGATCGAAGGAAGACTCACATTCCCGAGCCTTTCATGCGACAAACTGGGCGATAGACTGAAGGACCCTCTCCGCCGTCGTACCCTCAGCCCTAGCCGTCCTTCCGACGAGGATCAGCGAAAGGTTCATTAGTCCTAGTGAAAGCGACATCGTCGCGTTAGGGTTGCCGCCGTCGACGCCCTCCAGCCAGGTTGGCAGGCTCAAGCCCTCCGATCCGTCGCGAAAATCGCTGAGCCTCGCTGTTACCTGGGCGATGGCCAGGCGAGTTGGGTCCTTCCAGTCGCCTTCGTTGTCGGTCATGACCGAGACTCTAGGGAAGGGGTGTAACACCTCACACTTGTCGTACAACTTGTCCTACAAGCGCCGAGGCGACCTGTCCTGAGCCGTCGGCGCTTGGCGGCGTCCTCCCTGCTCAAACCGCTTATCGCCTTCGGCCGTCTCTGAACAGGCGGCTTTGATCGGATTCCTAAACCGAGCAAATCAATGCGAACTCTTGCCCGTGGCGAGCTTCACTCCATCGGATTTCCGAGAGACAATTGTTGCCCGCACGAATGGCCCCTGGGTCGCATACTGGTGAATCACTGCCCGGCTCGGCATCGCATTTCGGCCGTGGGTGTCCATATGGTCGATCTCAATCTCTACGGGTACGCCAGCCGATCGCCAGCTGGCGATGGCAATCGGAGGATGCATTGTTAATTGCAACCGACTTACTCACTCCCGAGGAGCGCTCGATAGTTATCGCTGAGGTGCCATGGCGGGCCGAAGCTCTTCGTTTTGCCGGCCAGGTATTTGGAAGCCTCAGAAACCAGGCCGTCGACCTCATCGACGCAGCGATCGGACCGAACCACGTCCGAGCGGCTCTGGTGGCCGTCTACGAGGCGGCCGACCTAATCGTGCAGGGATCTATTGAGCTCGCTGAATCAGTGGCGTGCGAACGCTTCTTCCAGAGAGAAACGCCGCGGGACCCCCTTGGGGAGGGAGAAGAACTTTCGGACGGGGCCTCCAGAGCTCGGTTTCCATGGCGCATGTCTCGCTACGCTATTGAAAATGCCTGCACTCATATTGTGACCGCCGGCGACCATATGGCGAACGCCCACATTCGGCTGGCATGGGAAATCAATGCAGCCACCAGTAGCGAAGTCCGCGCCTGCCACTTTGAGCCGGATCAGCCGGAACCTAAATCCTGGATTAGCACCCGAGACCTGCTCACGGGTCTTCGTGCTTCTCGGCGAGACCCCCTCGGCGTTTTGCAAGACTTTGAGCTCAATAGGCCGTTCTTTGACTACATGAAGGCCAGCCGAGGGGCACGAAGATATCGCAACGCCGTCATTCACCGCGATCGTCCAACCTATCGGGAAATTCCGGCACTCGGACGAGTGACCATATGGGCGCAGGACAACGTCACCGTGCAGTGGCCGCCCCAACCAGACGACAAGGCCCCCCCGCTCGCGACCTACCGCGAATTGGTTGACGAGGCGCTTGAATCGTTGCTGAGTTATGCCAACGCGACCTGGGCAGCGGCGATCCGCTGGTTGCCGACTGTCAGAGTTAGCATTAAGGACCTCGGCGATAAGGTCGAGGTCAGTACGGGAATCGGTGCGAAACAGATCGCTCGCGAGAGTCGTGACCCTGGTGCCTTCATTCGCCGCGAGGCCAGAGGTGACCGTGATCAGTAGCGCCTTTGATCAACATTTCGAAATGCTCCGCGAATCCCGGGGTTTCACTCGGTTCTGTGTACGTCCACCGGGGGCGGTCCTCTCCCCTGTCAAAACTCCCCAGAAGTGTCGGCCTCAAGTCGCTGATACCGTTCTGGCCCGTCGACATTCGCTACTTCGGCCGCGACGAGTTCCCCAAGCTGAGGATGAGCTCCTCTACCTTGTCAAGCGCCTTGGACGTGCGAAGCGAATTCAGCGAATACTTCCTGATTTCCCCGGGCCGTTGATCGAATCACTGCTCGAAACGAGCCGAGTGCCTCCTCCACTCGACTCTGATTCCTAAGGCTCCCCCTCAGCTCATCGGCTCTCAATGCATTGGCGAATGGGAGCATCACATCAACCACAGGACCCCAGAGTTGGCTACCTTTTGCCGGACTCACATCAGGTCCGAAGCTGAGTGAGAATCGATTGCCAACCGGTCTACTGAGGATGATCTCCATACATGATGCAATTGCTGCAAGAAGCATGAATTGGGATCCACGTTGACGAAAGACCGCTAGTGTCTCCCGCTCGTCCTCCGCCAATTCGCCTTTGGATTCCCGCTGAACAAACTCTGATTTCGAGCGTTGGATCGCCGTCAGTAGAGAATAAGTGAAGACGATGTGAACTGCCGTTGTGTTGTCGGAGAAATACATCGAATAAATCTGGTCATTCTCCCAGATACTGCGAAGCTGGTGGTAGCCAACACCGGGCTGTCCGTGAAACGAAGCGAGGCACTGTGCCACTGTCTCGGACGGAACCAAATTGCTTGGTCTCCTGGCTCGGTCCTGCTCGCCTCCACGTCGCGCACCGAAATACACAGCATCTGGAATCGCCGCGAATTGTCTTCGCAATCGCTCTTGATTTCGATCCGTACTTCGGAAATCCGCTGGTTTGATGGGATTCTGACTATTATTGTACCGGATTACCTCGTCAATGATCTCATCGTTATCGCTCCGAACAAAGCGAGCGAGCACCGACGCTTCGCCGAGACCTGCCGAACTTGAACGGCTAAGAGCGCCTGTAGTCTGAGCTCCATTGACGATGGCGATGCCAGTGAGTTCGAGGGTACCTCGACGATCCGGGCCCTCAGGCGTTTGGTAGTCGTGCACCAGGGCAGTGATGCCGTTGTTATAGGCCCAAAAGCGCCCGGGTTTCTTACGCGCCGTGTCTTCCATATTGTGGTTGATGTTCTGCGCGGTTCTGCGACTCGGCAAGTAGCCGCGAACGTTGGCTGAGAACAACTTGTCGCCATAGTGATCGTGCAAGTCCGTCAACCAATTGGCCGGTACTGAGACGCACACCGCTGCCCAATCCGTACCGACCTCCTCAAACCAGCCGTCAATTTCTACCGAAATCCCGTCGGCGACGAGAATCGGGTTTTGGACCGAGGAGTACCATTCGTCAAGGCGCGACCTGCCGACTTCAATGCTGGACACGTCAACGTCTACTCCAGGATACGTAGTACGGATAAGGGTCTGAGCTGTGGCACCAGCACGGTCCATCTCAACTTGAACGTTTGTTGACTCTGGAAGATTGTGGCAATACCAGAGTTCAACCCGAGTCACCTCTTCGTTGCGGATGGCTTCGTCAAGATCCTGAGCTGCTCCTCGCAAGCTATCGTTCATCCTTCCGTAATCCAAACTGAAGATCCAAGATGCCGCCGTGTTTAGATCCGCTGCCTTGTTGGAGGGAGCGGCTTCTCGATCGGTGGTTGATAGATAACCTTGAACGATCACTGCCGTGTTGGTCTCCCGGTCGATGTAAACCGCGTCACACTTCCGGTCGTCGGCGCCATCCGTGAGGCAGGTCGCTGCCTCGGTCACAATGTCATCGATACCGAATCTCGTCTCCAACGCGAACAACAGCAGGTTGTTGTCGCCAAACTGCGAAGATAGAGATTCGCGTGAACGCAACGCTTCAAGGGCTGGCGATGTGGGCGGCATGACACAAACCATACTTCGGACCACCAAGTTGAGGTCATTAGGGGTCGCCGCACGCAAAACACGGAAGCGGAAACCCACCTGGGAGCCTCGGAGCGTCTCTACCCTGGAAGCGAGATGGAGCTATGGACAGGAAACGGGCATCATCGACGGGTACCCGCCTGAGTTGAAGGAACGGGTGCAATCTGGGTTCCAGGCGATCTGGTAGACCTTTAAATCTTCTTCGTCTACTATCTCAACGCCCGGCGGGGGCTCAGGGGGTGGAATGTCCACAATTGGGGATCACCACGCGCTTGGGCGCCCCCTTGGAGCAAAACTCCTAGACCTGATCAGCCCGGAGCTGTGCCGTCTTTGGATAAGGCGGCGAGTCGAACGTGTCTCAGTCCTGGATGAACGAACAATCGAAAGGGTGGTTGAGTTCTACATT
Organism: uncultured Acidimicrobiaceae bacterium; assembly: GCA_963848355.1. Classification (GTDB taxonomy): domain Bacteria; phylum Actinomycetota; class Acidimicrobiia; order Acidimicrobiales; family UBA8190; genus CAWKDG01. The sequence continues at coordinate 1,443,013 of CAWKDG010000012.1, read as the reverse complement.
GATCTAGCTCTATTTGACGAAGGGGATCTACCGCTTGAGGATGATTCGACCTACATCCTTCCGTTGCTCTGCCTCAGTCGTACGTCGCATGTGATGACCCGCGTCGACCTCGGGGGTTGTGGTGAACTGATGAGGCCTACCCGCGATGCAGAGCGGAACTTTATTATCGCTGGACTCAGAGAAAAGTGGGCAATCCTTCCGGACAACACGCTAGGCATGATCGAGGCGCTCCTCGCTGAACCCCGTATGTTCGTTCCCCGATTGGCGCGCGGTACCACTCTCTCGGTCCGGGAAAGGGCCTTCAAGTGTATATCTGATGGTCATGTGAACCTACCCGGAACCGAACAGGGAGAGCTTCTAAAGGACCTGGTTCGGTGGCAGCAGGAGTACCTGCTCCTCGTAGAAATTCCGATCACGGCTTTGGCTTCGAGGCGCGGAATCATCACCGTTCGCTATACGGAGAGCATCCCAAGCCTCTATTGGTTCCGGTCCAACAGAAGGATTCGCTCCTTTGTCGGCACGATTCGTAAGCTAGTGTTCGGGTCCTTCTTGGCGTGGTCTCTGCGGATACGGATGAACAGAGGCTTCGGAGACTGCGAAAGCTCTCATTTATCAGCTGAGGCACCGCCTGGATTTCGCATAATCGACGCCGGACTAAGGCTTGAGTACATCGACGCACCTCGCCCCGAATGGATACGAGACGACGATCGGCTTCAGTCCGCAGCGCACGTCTACGTGGACACTCGGGGCAGGGATCTCAGACGAGCCGACTTTGTTTGCAGTTTTTACGCCTTCAAGAGTGGATTTTTTCTGGAGAGTCTTTTTGCTTCCATCTTGCTGTGGGCAGTCGTCCAGGTGTTTTACGATCGCATGGCGAACGTGAATTACGTTGTGCGTTCTGCAAATCTCAATTCGAATCTCGCTGCTGCTCTGATCCTCCTTTTGCCGGCGGCCGTCGTGACCTTGGTCACCCAACGGAGTGACCATCGGATGGCTTCGCGCTGTTTCGCGATTCCCCGTTTCCTCCTTGCTTGCTCCGCCGTGGCGAGCACGGCATGTGCCGCTATGCTTGCACTCAACGTAAGCCCCGGCGTCGGGCGAGACGGCTGGCGAGCGGCCCTCTGGATCGCCACTCTGGTGGCGATTCGGCTATTTGTCGGATCGTTCGTCCACCTGTATCGTGCGAGCCGGACTCGTGCGTGGTGGGTTGCTCACTTCCGGTACTTCCGCCAACGGCTTTGGGACCGTCAGGCGGGGGGAATCACGGATGGCGACCCGGCCAGTTGATAGAACATTGTTGAAGTGAGGAGTTCCCCATGTCGACATTGGGAGTGTGTTTATGGCAAGGCTGAAGAGGAGCATCAGCTGGCTGGTGACACACGAGTCCGACAGCTGGCTGTACTTCCCTGAAATCAAGAGCATTGACTCTGGCGCGGATGAGGCGGACGCCGCTGAGCTTCAACGAGAGTTCAACGCATGGACCACTAGGCCCCGTACGGCGCGATAGAGGGTGTGGACGCGCAATCGATCCACGGTTTGCGTGAGATCGGTACACCGCCTACGTCTTGGTCATTCGGAGGCCTTCGCAGCAAGCGCAGCGTAGTTTACGGCGGCTTGGATGCATGGAGTACCGTTACGGCGTTGACGGTGGCAACCACTGGCGCCTTGGTCGCAGCAGGCGGACTCAACAAGCTTCTTCCTTGGATCGACGACTAGCTTGGCGACATCGTCGGGAACGGCAATCGGTCGCGGACTCGAGCGGTACGGATCACTGAAGGTCCGGTCGTCGTAGTCGGCCTGGGCACTTGTTCCTCTTCGCAGAGCTCATGCAAAACCGGAATCGTGGGTCGACCTGGGCTTTCGGCGAGTTGTGGCTGGCTCCGAAATTGCCACTTGGTTTCTTCCCAAAGCTGAGGCACCAATCCCGCTCCTGCCCATCGCTACCGGTGCGTCGGAGTCATTTCCTCAAATGCGGGAGTCGCCGTCGGGCCATGCACCGCTCATCACCGGATCTCCCGAGACGGCACCCCTCATCGGTCGTCCGGGGCGCCAAGCGCGCCAAGCGAAACCAGACGCAAGTATCTCGATGTATCCGTCGCGGCCGTCCAACAGAAAAATGCATTGCATCCTCTGGCTGACGGCTCGTCCGCTGTCGGGCCGCCCACGAGGGCCGCTCGGCCCCCAGCCATCTTGAGTCGGCGGAGAAGTAGAAGCTCGGATCGGGACAGACGCCAGTTCGTAGCCACTCAGCCTGGTCGTGCTGAAATGCGCCGGCGCCGCCGGCCCTTCGCTTGGGGACGATGTCGTAACCCGAGACACTGAGTAGGTCTTCGTCGTCTCGGTGGGGCTTCGTCGATGCGAACGCAGCCAGTTCGAACTCGACCTCACCCAAAACTCGGCGTATGGCGGTGATGACTGCGGCATTATCGCCCCAAACTCCACTGAACACTCAGGCACACGTCCGTGTCGGTATGAGTCAGAGTTAGACCCCCCCAGGGCCAAATCGACCACGGAAGGGCGTACGCTTCGAAGGTATCGCTCATGGCACCAAGTCTCGTCAGTTCGCTGACCCATGGGGCGCATCCACCCCGCAATACGGTCGACCACTCGGGAATGGCTTCCTCAGTTAGGGCTCCAGCCACCTCCCGAGGACCGGCTGTCGGTCAGAACCCGGGCCGAAGCTGGGTTCCCAAGGAAGATGGCCAGAACTATCACTCCATACAAGCTGGAGGGCGTTCACCTCCCTGTACACCACTTCTACGGCGGTGAGCCCCGACGTGTCGTCCACGCGCAGAAACGCCACGGGCTGCCTTCCTGTCGACAGGTCCGTAACGATGGATCCGGTCTCAAACCGCCTTCCCTTCCTTACTTCCTCACCCACGAGGTTCAAGAACGCTTGACCAACGTCATTCGGCAAGCCCTGTTCGACAACCTCGGGGTGCCTCATGGCCGTCGGCCCGACGGTGTAGGCGAAGGTCATCCCCTCTTCGCCGAGCAGTGGAGCCACCATCCGGACCGCCCATCCATGCCTATCGATGAGTGCGACCAGCCTGTGGAAGGCTTCGTCGTTTGGGCGCAACGTCGACGTTATCGGCACCCGACACTACGGTCACGATCGGCAAGTCTGCAGGGCAGCCGCCAAGGGTCAGACCACAGCCAGACCACACGCCAATGAACCCTGGCGGTCCGTAACCGTGCACGGCGGGCCTTCAATGTGGATCGCGACCTGCCGCTCCGCCCGAAGGTGCTGGTACCGAGTCGATCTCTTCGGGGCTTCCCAAGCTGAGGGCGAGACGCGGCACTCGGAAAGCTCGGCGTTCAGTCCTACGGTACAACTGGGTTGTCCGCACCTCCTAGGACATACTGCCGCCCGTTGAAGAACTGATTGAGATATCCGATCTCATCGCCATACGGAATGTCCTTTGAGAGGTCTGCTCGTTTCGCCGATTTCAAGCTCTGGAGGTCGGCGATGGCTGCCGCATAGCAGGACGTATCGCCTCTATCCGCCGTGAGCCCGTGCCTGAGGTCCGTCACCGCCTTCGCCAAGGGTAATGCCACCACTCCGGTAAGGCTTTGCACTGGCTCGGTTGCCCACGCTGTGGCGGCTGCACGCTTCCCGGGTCCAGACGAATCACATTCCCCGGGCCAAGGGGTCGGTGGCAGACCGAAGAACCTGTTGATCGTGGCGACCACGGCATTCTCCTGTTCCGAAATACCCGGGGTCACGTCTGTGATTGGCATGGACTCGAAAGCCTTGATGGCGGTGATTGCGGCGCCGTACCCGGACGTGTTTCCCGCATCGGAAACCTCCCCGTTTTTCAGGTCGGTGATGGCCAACTGCAGCGGTGGGTCCTGGCCTCCGGTGCCCACTACCAGGGCGTCTCCCATCCACTGGGCCTTAGCGGCGTCGTAACTCAAACGTCCGTGATTGCGCACCGCATACCACCTGTCAACCCTCTTGCCGTTCAACACAACCACACCAGGGCTGGAGGATGAGCCCAGATTCGATCCGAGCTGTCGTGCCGTCTGCACATAGCTCGAGGGGGTATGGCCCGATGCCGGAAAGATGAACCTCAGCGTGACCGTCCCATTCGATACCTTCCACGTCCCGCTACGGCGAGATCCATCAAGGAGATAATCGGGCGCGATGAATGTGCCATCCTGCTCCATCGTCAAGCGGACGGGAGGTCCGGCGAAATTGTCGACGAAAGTCTCCCACCCTCCCGAATCCCTGGCCGGTGGTGTTCTCGGAGTCAGGTACGTCATTGTGTAGTTGCCGACAACGGACATCGACCCTCCACTTTCGGATCCCGGCTGAGGCTCAGGGGAGCTCCGCGGACCGTAAGCGAGGGCAACCACTCCACCGGCGACGATCACGGCTGCCGCCAGAGCGCTCATCAACACCCGGCGTCCTCGATTCTGAGGTGTCCCGTGTGGCTCCTGTTGCCACAGATGCACGTTGATAGGCGCTGGCGAGATGGGTTCCTTCTCGGCGACCGATTCAAAGAGGCTACGTAGACGCTCTTCAAGTGATGTGGTGTCGGTCATGAGAGCTCTTTCTGCAACTTGGCAAGGGCATGGTGCAACGTCGACTTAACGGTTCCCAGGCGACACTCCAGGACACGAGCGATGTCCGCTTCAGGGAGATCCTCGTAGAAGCGCAGTGCGAGAACAGCACGCTGTCGAAACGGCAAGCGGCAAACCATCGACCACAGCTCGTCAATTTCGGGGTCTTCGAAGGTGACTCGATCTGGTACCGAGTGTCTGTGCTCGAGTTGCCGGCGGCGCAGGTGGTTACGGGCCAAATTCACAACGGTGGTGTGGAGATATCCCTCTAGATTATTAGGCCGCGCAATTTGTTCGTGGAGCTTCATGAACGCGTCTTGCACCAGCTCCTCGGCCACCGCCATCGAGCCGGTAAGGACGCGAGCCAGCCGGATCATGGGTACACGCCGGCGGCGAAACAGATCGTCAAGCTCGGGGCCGGTGATCGACCCACCCTTCAGGGCAATTACCGATGCCTCCGCTGCCCCCTCCATACCTATATGACACCCGACTGGGCCAAAAGGTTCATCATCAATTGTTCGATTATCCAACGTCAGCCTTAACCCGCTCGGGTGGTGGTCCAAAGGACCGGGCGGCCGAGCGGGCCCTGAAACCCGATTCGAATGCTTGAGCCCACTCGACCTCGGCTGCGCTCATAGTGCGCCGTGCCACGTCAGGAATCGCTTGACCTTGGGTCCTGCAGCCAGCCCACGCCATGTACATGTCGATGCCGCAAGCCACAGTTGGTCCGGGTCCGACCGCCCATCCTGTTCGGCTGACATACCGTCTCATATCCGTCAGGGAGAGGCTCAAGTTCGTACATGGGTGCCACCAGTTCCTTGGGAACAAGAAGCCACCCATTGCGGCAGGTGGGACAACGTGAAGGCACCATGCCCGGCTCTTGCTGAACGAAACTTTCGGCAGCAAGGGAGTGAACCTCTACGCCACTCGCATCAAAGGCACGCACAAGCGGTTCGTCACCATCCGGCCAGACGATGGCGATCCATCCCGGTCTTTGTGAGACATCGGCGTGTCTAAGTCCCTGGGACCTCTCAATGGTTACCGTGTAGACCTGGGGGAGGCACAATATAGTGGCGTGGCTCAGTCCGCCGAAAATCCAGCCCTTGCTCTGAACGTCGAGCGGCGCCGATTCGTGCCTTCTGATGCGCCAACGCTCTTTGAATAAACCAGCGCCCCCGCCACCTCCACCGCCTCGGTATTCCCATCTGCCGTTCCGACGTATGAAGACGTTCGCATTGAGGCCGCCCCCTGACGGGCCCCTAGACCAACCTAGGACGACGGCACGGTCATCGTACCGATCGACATCCAATGGCTCATAGCGATCCGTCGGTTCGCTTTTGGTCGTCGGCCAGATACGGTCTTCGTCAAGGGCAGCCGCCGCCATCCCTAGATCCGACCCGTCCATATCTCTGCTGCGATCGTCGCCTCTTTCGGAGTCAGGCACAACACCATGCTGCCACCTAGCGGTATTTCCGAATGCCGACACTCAGATAGAGCCAGGTAGCCAAGCATGACCGACCGGGATCACCTTGATATCGGAGATCTGGCGATCGCCTCTGCGGCCAGGCGACTCGCATTGTCACGTGGCAGCTTTCAATGGGGAAGCCGAGCGAACTGAGTCTGCGCCATGTGTTCGACGAGGCGCTCCACGTCCACCGAGGTATTTCTCTTACCGCCTCCTACTGAGACCTCATACGCACCACGGTGGAAGAACACCAAGGTGTAGGAAACTCCTGACCCCGTGCTCTGATCAACGACGGCCCCGGGAACGTCGGGGCGCTTCATCGGGACAAAGTGGTTTGCAACGCCCTCGTCTTTCTCCTTCTCATATCGCGAGATGGCCCTAGCTTGATATGCCGCAGCCTCAGCAGAAGAGCCAAACTGATCGATCGTCAGATCGATGGTGAGATTTGCATCATAGGGACGCCCCGACTGGACTAAATCTTTCGGCGCCCACGCTTCGTCGATGCCTGACTTCCAACCAGCCTGACGCAAACCTGGTCTATGCCATTCGGCGCTTTTCAGGGTCTGGACTCCCAAAAAGTGAGGGGGGGGGACCTCCACCTTTCAGCGCCACGTACCCGACAGGCGTCGGAACGGCCCACGCCATGCTGACGTGGGGAGACGACGCGTAGCTACGGACGATGGATGTCCCACTGCTTTCTGATGACGAGGGAAGGCGACTGAACTGAGCCTGCGCAAGCGATTTGACGAGACCGGTTATGGGGGCCTTGAAGGCTAAGAACGTGACCACGTACGGGCCTCGGTGATAGACGATGAGAGCTCCAGCCGCCGATGGTACGTGTCCAACCGTCAACTGTTCAGCAACGACTCCCGGAATCCCTCTGAGACTCGATTGGAGAAGGGTTCTGGTGTACAACGCACTGAGGGTCTTGTTGGTGTACGAGACGGTCTTTGCCTGGTACGCCGCTGCGTCCGCCGTTGATGCGAACTGATCGATATTGAGATTGATCGTGCTCGGATCTTGCAGTTGTGACGGTTGTATCCAATACTCGGCCACGCCCGAACGCCAGCCGGCACGACGCAGAGCCTCGGTATTCCCATTTTCCGGTCCAGACCCTGCGACATCCTTGAGGGTCTCGATGCCCGTAGGAGCTGCGCCAGCCTCGGTGGAGTCAGCGTCGTATCCCTTGGGTGTCGGAACGATCCACGCTGTCTGTACCTGTGGCCAAGCCGCAGCCTCTGTCTTGTCTCTGATGTCAGAGCTACGTGGCCCGTAGGCCACAGCAAACACGAACGCGGCGATGACAAGAGCGGCCATCGTCGAACCGACGAGAATTTCGACCCCGTCGATGATTCCCTGGAGGCGGAGCATTGGCTCCGTTCAAATCGGTGTTCCGAACACCTAAAGATCGTTCCTCGACACCTCTGAGAATCGTTGGATCGATCTGCCCAGAAAACGTCCTCGATGCACGGCGCGTGGTGTGATCCTCGCGGGGGTGGTTGCGGTTTGGGAGCGGCGTTGCGTTTGTCAACTCATCCAGAGAGGAGCGGAGCCGGTCTTCGATCTCGTTGGGTGTCACGACGCAATCTCCTTTCTCAGCCGAGCGAGACCACGGGACGCCAGTGTCTTGACCGTCCCTGATCGGCACCCCAGAGCCGCCGCTATCTCACGTTCGGACCAGTCGCCCCAGTAACGAAGGACGAGGACCGCCCGCTGCCGATACGGCAGGCGCAGCAGTACATCGATCATTTCGGATGCTCCCAGCGACAGGGTCAATCCGGCTCGTGGGGCGGCTTCTACTCGTTGTTCACGGACCTGTCGTCTCGCCCGGTCGTGGCAGAGGTTGACCACCGTTGTTCGCAAGTAACCCCCGGGATTGTCCAGGCCGTCGATCCGGTCAAGGATCCGGCCGAACGCCTCCTGGGCAACGTCCTCGGCTGCTTCGGCACTGCCGGTTAGGGCGTGGGCCAGACGGACCGTTCCGGGGTACTCGGCCCGGTAGAAGGTGACGAAGGTCGAGGCGCCTCCACTTTCGCACTTCCACCCCTCGTCCACAGTTCGCTCCACATCTACTCCAACGACTCGGCAGACTGTTCGGTGGCAGATGAGTTTCGGGGGATTCTCATCATTTCCTCGACCCGGACCCTTTGTGCCTGGCGATCATGCTCGCGATTGCAAGCATCGTCCCGATCGGCTCCTTTCTGAAGGCGAGGGTCGTCGCCGGCCTTCACTGGGTCGATGAACTGGAACCCCTCTGCTCAACCTGCGGCCGAAGGAGGGGCCCACCTGACGGGGGAAGGACCGTCGACACTGACGTCAGCGTCATGGCGCATTCATGGCGCATCCGTATCCGTTTGTGGACGTTCGCCCTCGTTCGCCGAGCCGCTGACCTGCCGTTCTGGTTCGCCGACGTTCGCCGAGTCGGTCCTGACGTTTTTCCCAAGCTGAGAACGAGGGTTCGATTCCCTTCGCCCGCTCTCCATGGGCTTGACCCCAAAATGTCCTGATCAGAGGCCGTACTTGTTCAGCCAGCCCTCGACGATTGCGGCGTCTCGGCTCTCCGTCGCGTGCTGATATCGCAAAGCGGCCGTTGACGTCGGCATGGCCGAGCCGTGACATGAGCTCATTCGTGCTGGCACGCCCGACGGACAGCCCGGCCCTTCGTCCCGACGAGCTTGAGGTCAATTCAGTTGGGACCCGTAAACGCCTTGAGGTGAGCCTCCATTGCCGGCAGCACGAGAGGTGGGATCGCCACACTGCGCATCGAGCAGTCGTCTTTGAGAGATCCCAGTACGATGCGGCGTCCTCGGATCACGAGCCATAACGCAAACGCGAACTCACCGATGCCGGTAATGGCCGAAACATCGGGCGAGGACCCTCGGGCGAGCGCCCGGACGGCGGAGTCGAACACATAGCCGAACCCAGCGATGGCGAGCAGGACGCCCAGCAACCTCGGCACATACCCCGATCTGGAGGTCAGGTAGGCGAGGACGAAGAGATTCAGGCCAAAGAGGACGAGCCCAGCGTCCCAGATGTTGGTGAAAGAATTGATATGCCCGAGCGTCGGGGTGCGCACGCTCAGCACCGCGACGAGCTGGTTGATGGCAAGGACGAAGACCCCGGCGTACGCAACCCGGAGCCATGCCGCGAGCTTGGACAACGCATCGCTCACGGGCTCGAACACCCGGTACAGCGCCCATGCAACGACGACATCGAGTGCGGCCACGACGTAGAGGCTCAGGATGCCAAACCGGAACAGGCCCTCGTGGTCTGCAACCTTGTTGGCCGTCCGTGCCGCATTGCCCGGAACCACGAGCCCCTTTACGGCGACGAGGTATCCAAGAGCCGAGAGCACCGACATGGCCAGGAGTCCGACTCCCGCGACGGTGCTCGCCTTGTGAATCGACTGGGTTGCATTCATTGCGCTCATTTGTTGCACGTCAGTCAGTCGGGCGTGCGCTGCCGAGGTCATCGTCCCTCGATCTGGTGAGAGGGGAACCCTTGGGTGAAGAGCCAGATCGGGAGAATCAACTCGAAGAGGCCCCCGGGGACTAACGCAAGCATCCCAGCGCCGTGTGTCACGTCGATCACGTTGAACATGGCCAGGATGCTGCCGATCAGGAAGATCGGGTAGCCGATGACTCCCAGTTTGGACAGGCTCTTCGGCACGATCCTCGTTGTCAACAAGGCCGACGAAAGGACGAGCCCGGCCGCACCAGCGACGGCGTAGACGGCTAGTACGTACGCGCCCCACTGAGCGTGGCTTGTCAGGAAGTACGCGCCGACCGCCACGACCGTGAGGCACTCCGCTACCCGCAAGTAGAGGTAGGCCTGCGAGCGAATCGGTGCGTGTGGCATCAGGATTCGGCGCATCACAACACCGTTGATAGCCACCGCGAGGCCATCGCAAGCCAGAAGGAAGACGCCAGCGACGAGCGTGATGTTGTGCGCAGTCACGCTCGAAAAGTACGAATGGATGAGAGCGTTACCGATGGCGAACGTGAAGGTGGCAGTGAGGAAGAGCAGTCCGACAAGGACTGAGGTCTTCCTGGTTGACCCATTGGACGGTCCACTGTGCCGCTGGGTCGGAGCGGTCGTGGTCGCGACTGAGGTAGCGAGCGTCGGCTCCATCGATCGTTCAAGCGTCGCTGTCTTCATGGTCGCTCCGATGTTTGTTGGCTTACGTTGTAAGTAAATGGTATGCTTACGCTGTAAGGTTGTCAAGAGCGGACCAGAAAGGAGCGAAGATGGCCCCGCCATCGAAGTCCGAGACAAAGCCCCGCAGGTCTCTGACCAGGGATCGCGTGCTCCTCGGGGGTGTCGCCTTCGCCGACGAGAAAGGGATCGCATCGCTCAGCATGCGCAAGCTCGGCGAAGCCCTGGGGGTCGAGGCGATGTCGCTGTACAACCACGTGGCCAACAAGGACGCTCTCCTCGACGGCATGGTCGACCTGGTCTTCAGCGAGATCGACCTGCCCTCGGGTGGAGGCGACTGGAAGACGGCGATGCGGGAGCGGGCGCAGTCCGCCCGCCAGGCGCTGAGGCGACACCCCTGGGCGATCGCCCTGATGTCGACCCGGACCTCACCGGGTCCGGCAACGCTCCGACACCACGACGCCGTTATCGGGAGCCTCCGCGCCGCGGGCTTCTCGGTAGCGATGACCGCCCACGCGTTCTCCGCCATTGACAGTTACATCTACGGTTTCGCGCTGCAAGAGGCCACCCTGCCCTTGGGCGACACCGAGGAGGAGACGGTCGAGGTGGCGCAGACGATGTTGGCGCAGGTCCCCGCCGACGAATATCCCCACCTCACCGAGTTCACAATCGAGCACATCCTCCAGCCTGGCTACGACTACGGGAGCGAGTTCGAGTTCGGGCTCGATCTGATGCTCGACGGCCTGGAAAGGATCCGCGAGTCGACCTGAAAATTGTCGGTGCAGACTCCCGCCAGTCACGGTGACTGCCTGAACTACCGTTCTCCCAACAAGCCGAGGCGACGATGCGAGCTGATGACGACCTTAGGAAAGAGATTGCTCAGCTGCTGAGGCGCCGCCCGGGTTGGACACTCCAGGCAGTGCCCACCCCGGGAGCGCCTCAGGTCTGGTGTTTCGGCTCGGGTAGCGCCACCGAACTGTCGGTGACGACGGACAATGGCTCGATTGACGTCTACGTCGTGAATATGGACGAGAACGAGACCTTGGGCACCACGAGCCAGCTGGTTGCGTGGCTCAGGACTCACAAGGCCGAGGCCCTGCAAGACCCAAGAGAGGGAGTCATCAGCAGACTGAAGCGGCGCACGTTCTTCAGATGGGATTAGCCAGACGTCGTTCGCCGTTTTCGGTATTCGCCATTCGACGAAGTGTTCGATCAGGGCGGGGGAGGGGCTGCCATCGCCACGACAGGTTGGTCGAGCGTCAACCCACCCAGCGATCCGGCGAAGGGGGCGTTGAAGGCGAAGACACCGCCGTCGCTGCCCACCAGCCAGTAGCCGCCGGTAGCACCGTCAGACGTCATCCCGACGACGTTGTCGATGTGGGCCCCGAGCCCGGGCACCGACCCTTCGAAGGGCGCGTTGAAGGCGAAGACGCCACCATCGTTGCCGACCAGCCAGTAGCCGCCGGTCGAACCGTCATCAGCAATCCCCACGACGTTGTCGATGTGGGCCCCGAGTCCGGGGACCGACCCCTCGAACGGGGCATGGAAGGCGAAGACGCCACCGTCACGACCGACCAGCCAGTAGCCGCCCGTCGTCGCGTCACCGGCCACGCCCACGACGTCGTTGATGTGGGCGCCGAGCCCGGGAACCGACCCCTCGAACGGTGCGTTGAAGGCGAAGACACCGCCGTCGCTCCCCACCAGCCAGTACCCGCCCGTGGCGGCGTCGTAGGCCATCGCCACGATGTTCTCGATGTGAATCCCGAGCCCGGGGACCGACCCCTCGTACGGGGCGTTGAAGGAGAAGACCCCCCCGTCGCGACCGACCAGCCAGTACCCGCCCGTGGCGGCGTCGTAGGCCATCCCCACAATGTCACTCACGTGGGCGCCGAGCCCCGGGACCGATCCCTCGAACGGTGGATTGAAGGAGAAGACCCCACCGTCTCGAGCAGCCAACCAGTACCCCGGTCGTGGGGGCGCCGGAGGTGGTGCGGGCGGCAGGCCGGCAGGCCCGTCGAGAGCAGCAACACCGTCGGACTCGGGCGCCAGGAGCAGACCGTCGGCCACTGTCGGCGTCGGGAAGTGATTGGCCTCGCCGGTCAGGGCGAACGACTGCTCGGCGACGCCGTTGGCCGGGTTCAGCCCGTAGAGCGTCCCTCCTTTGATCGTCCAGATCTGTCCGCCGGCGACGACGGCCGGGCCCGGCGACCCGGTCGGCGTCTGCCACAGCACGCTCGCCGAGGTGCCCGACGAAACCTGGACCGCCTCGATCCCCGCCATGCACGGGACGTAGACGACATCGCCGTCAATGGCATTGCCACCGTCGACGTCGTTTCCGCAGAACGATCCCGGTTCCACGATCGAGGTCTGGCCCCCCACCCCACCGAGATGGGACTGGTTCATGAGATACGCGGTCTGCGACTTCCCCGCTTGGAAAGCGACGCCGTTCGAAAGCACAGCGGGCGAGGAGGAGCCGAGGTCGAAATCGCTGTTGTTGTCGTTCTGCCAGGAGGAGGGAACGAAGTAACTGGCGAGCTGCATCGTCGGTGTCAGCTCGAGTACGGCATCGCTCGAGTCACTGGGGTTGCCAGGCGCGGGATTCGAACCGAAGCCGTTACCGCTCGCCACCCAGACGTTCCCCTGACCATCGACGATCGGTGCCGCGCCTCCCATCCAGATGGCTCCGGCGTGGTTGCCGGCGACGGCATCGACCTGATAGTCGTGCGCCGCCCCCCCCGACTCGGGAACGCCGATCACATACCCCCAGTACTGCGCACAGTCGCCGTCGTTGCCCCCCATGCCGAAGACCACCTGACCATCGTCGAGCGCCAGGCCGGTCCGCTGGAGCTCGTTGGCAGGGTTCGTTCCGGCCGGGTCCACCGGTTGCCGAAGGAGCACCGCGCCCGTATAGAGGTCGAGGCCCACGAGATAGTGGCCGATGGAGCCGTCGACGTCCTCGTCGGCCACGGCGAACACCTCGGAGCGCGATTCGTCGATGACCGGCGTCCCTGTTATTCCCACGTTCGGTCCGATGTCGCCGCAGGGCAGATCCGAGTCGGGCACCGGCGTTCCCACATGGGTGGACCACATCACCTGTCCACTGTTGGCCGCCAACTCGTAGACGGTGTCGTTCTCGGTGGCGACGATGACGCGGCCGGCCTCGACGAGCGGTTCTCCGAAGACCGGGCCGTCGAGGGTGGAGCTCCACGCCGGTCTGGCGGGCGAGAGATCGGTGCCACTCGGGTCGACACCCGATCCGAGTCCGTTCTGGTGATACTCGGGCCAATCCGAACCGAACGAGAAGTGCGCGATCGACGAACGGGATCTCTCCGCCGCCGAGCTCGGGCCGCCGGCGATGCCCACCATTCCGACAACGACGAGGGCCACCAGAGGTACTCGAACGGCCCGTCGAATGGTGCGTTTGCTCACCACGAAGGAACGGTAGTTCCCTTACCTTCCAACTGTCGCTCGCCGACCCTCTCGACTGGGTTGCGACATGCGACCTCCGGTCAGGCGCTTCCCCCTAATGATGGGGTGACCTGGGGTTTCCGACTCCCCAACGTGACACACAATTTTTCGCCGGCACGGTGCTCCGGTCAGCATGCCGTTCTTGGGCCCGATGCGAGCTCGCCGAGACAGGGCTAGGAATGTCGCATCGAATCGGCATGATCAGGAGACGACGATGCATCTCGATATCCATGTCCCTCGCTTCACCTGGCCGGGCGGTCCGGCGGCGATGGGGTCCACGTTGACGGCGTTGGCCGAAACGGCCGAGGGCATCGGCGTCCGGACCCTCTCGGTCATGGACCACTGGTTCCAGATGGAGATGATGTGGCCGGCCGAGGAACCGATGCTGGAGGGGTACACGACCCTCGGTTTCGTCGCCGCCAAGACCGACCGCCTCCGGGTGCGCCTTCTCGTCGGTGGCGTCACCTACCGCCATCCCGGTCTGTTGGCCAAGACGGTCACCACCCTCGACGTCCTCTCCGGGGGACGGGCCGAGCTGGGCATCGGCGCCGCCTGGTACGAGCGTGAGCACCGGGGCCTCGGCGTCCCCTTCCCTCCGGTCGCCGAACGCTTCGAGCGACTCGAAGAGACCCTCCAGATCTGCGGGCAGATGTGGAGCGACGACGACGGGCCTTACGAGGGCACGCACTACCAACTGGCGGAGACACTCTGCTCGCCAGGTCCGGTCAGTTCGCCGCGCCCTCGGATCCTCATCGGTGGAAGCGGGGAGCGGAAGACCCTGCGCCTCGTCGCCGTCTACGCCGATGCCTGCAACATCTTCGGCGACGCCGCCACCATCGCGCACAAGCTCGAGATCCTGCGCCGTCACTGCGAGGATGCCGGCCGCGATCCGGCGCAGATCGAAGTAACGACGCTCATCAACGTGGACGACTTCGCCGACCCGGACACGATCCTGGCGGAGGCCGAGATGCTGGGCGCCGTGGGTGTGCAGACCATAATGGCCCGATCGACGACTCCGGAACCGGCGAAATGGCTCGAAGAGATCTGGGGCCCGGTGATCCCCCGGCTCGCCACCATCGGCACCGCCTGACAACCCCGTCTCTCGTCGAGGCGCTTCGCCTGTCGGAAACCGACCGGTGGTGCCATGCGCAGTAGCGATACCTTCGAGTCCATGACAACTCAATGGCAATACGAGATCCAGCAGCTGGGGGCTGGGCACACCTACAAGAACACCGCCGGCATGGGTGGCCTTCAGATGATGCTCAACGACATGGCGAAGCAGGGCTGGGAGTATGTGGAATCGCAGGCCGCCTTTGACGGTAACGGTCGGCTTTACATCTTCAGGCGGGACACGACTGCCAACCCAGGGTCAACCTGAAGCTAAGGCCCTTGTGGTCGAACACGGCATCGACAACCCCGACCTGAGAACGATGTCTGACCTAGCATTTCCGGTACTGGCGTGGAGGCGAGGACGTAAGCGTTGGATACCGCACTGATCGGGCTCCTGGGAGTTGTGGCCGGCGCCCTTCTGGGTGGCGTCGTGAGTTTGGTCGTGGCTCGGCGCAACCGAAGAGCATCCGCCTATGTCGCCGGGCTCTTGGTGGCCCAGGAGTTGACGGACGTCGAGACGCGTATCGACACCAGCCTGAAGGCGGTGCCACAGAGCTGGATGGGCAATCTGCCCCACTCGGCTTTCGATTCCAATGTGTCGGTGCTCGCATCGGAGATCGAGCCGGCCGTCCTCAAGGATCTCGTCTCCCAATATGCCATCGTCAAGTCTTGGCAACGGGAATACCAGCCGGGAGCATCCACTCTGCCTCCCGAGTTGCCCGCCAGGCTCCAAAAGGTACAGGGAGTCCGTGCAAGTCTCGAGAAGACCACGTCGCGTTTGGCGGGACGCCTAGGGAAGGCATCTCTGCGATGGGCCGTCATCATCGTCGCAGCACTTGGGATCGCGATCCTTGTCGTCCCCCGACCAGATCTGACTCCGTCGTCGATCGCCGATGTCGTCCAATCAGCGCTCCCTTCTGGTGGTGTCGTCCAGTGTGGTTCGGCGCGAAGCGGCTGGAATTGCACGATCTACGGTCTGACCCCGAGTCGCGGCACATGTGCCATCAGGAACGGGTTCGACCGTTTGGACGCCGCTCACTTCGGACGAGCCGACCCAGGTGCCCTTCTGGCCACGGAATGCCCGAACGAGACAGAGCACGTCACCGACGTCAACGGAGAGCTGGTCGGAAGCGCTTCGCTCGAAGAGATCTATCGAAGCAAACACGCGGAGAGGATCGGCCCGGTGAAGGACCCGTCCTTCATCCAAAGGTTCCTGGGATATCTCACTGGTAACAGCTGACTCGTCTGCCCTGACCGAGCCTCACCGATCTCAATCCCACTCGCTTCATGCACCCCGGCACATCTTGGCCCCCAAAAGAGCCGAACAGAAGGGCAAACAGGGGCGGTCAGGGTTATCCCCGATTGTCGTCGGGGCGTCGAACCCTGATGCTGGTTGGCAATGAGCTATCTCGAGATGCACGACGTGTCCAAGAGCTACGGCTCGGGGCACACCGAGGTCCAGGCGCTGCGGAACATCACCCTCTCGGTCGACGCCGGGACCCTGGTGGCGGTGATGGGGGCGAGCGGGTCGGGCAAGTCCACCCTCCTCACCATCGCCGGGAGCCTCGAGGAGCCGACCAGCGGCGACGTCTCCGTCGGCGGCGCCTCGCTGACGGACATGGCGCGCCACGAGCTGGCGCGGCTGCGACGCCGTTCCATCGGCTACGTCTTCCAGGACTTCAACCTCCTGGCCGGACTCACGGCGGTGGAGAACGTCGCCCTCCCGCTCGAGCTCGACGGGCTCCCGGCCCGCAAAGCGCAGGCAGTGGCGATGACGGTCCTCGAGGAGCTCGGGTTGGCGGACCGGGCGTCGCACTATCCCGACGAGCTCTCCGGGGGGGAGCGCCAACGGGTCTCCATCGCCCGCGCCGTGGTCGGCGAGCGCCACCTTCTCCTGGCCGACGAACCGACGGGTGCTCTCGACGCCACCAACGGCGAGGCGGTCATGCGTCTGGTCCTCGCCGCCTGCCGCCGTGGCGTGGCCGCTCTGGTGGTCACCCACGACGCCCAGCTGGCCTCGTGGGCCGACCGGGTGGTCTTCCTCCGCGACGGGCGCGTCGTCGACCAGACCATGCCGCCACCGAGCCCCGAGTCCCTCCTCGCCCCGGCCGCCCGCCGATGAGTATCGTTCGTGCCATCACAGCGGCCGCCGGAGGTGGACCGTGGCCACCGACCTGTTCGATGACTGGCTGAACGCCTGGAACAACGACGACGGCGCCCTCCTGGCTTCCCGCATGACGGACGACGCCATCTACGTCGACGTGCCCTGGGGACGCGTCCTCCGCCCGGCCACCATCGCCGAGCACGTCTCCCTCGGCCACAAGAACTCCTCCGACCTCTCGGTCTCCTTGGTCTCGACCCAACAGGACGGCGACCGGTACGCCTTCGAATGGGAGATGGTCGGCACGAACGACGGCACCATCGCCCAGGGACTGCCGGCGTCGGGCCGGCCCTTCACCATCCACGGCGCCTCGGTCGGCACGACGAGTAGCGGCAGGATCACGGTGCACCGGGAGTACTGGGACATCTTCGGCTGGCTGGCCCAGCTCGGCGTCTCTCTCCCGCCGCAGGTCCACTGGCTCCTGATGGACTGGTCAGAACAGCAGTAACCGCCGTGCCGCAGCACCTCAGCGCAGGACGATTCCCTGCTCCTCTTCCAGCGCGGCGATGAGAACTGCTTTGAGGACACGCGCACTCACCCGTCCCGCCTTCTCGGCGCTGTAACCGACAAGACAGTTGGTGGCGAAGGCGGACAGCAGCAGGGCGAAGGCGTCGACCACCCACGGGGGTGGCTTCCCCTCCCCCTCGGCCACCCGCCAGGCGTGGCCGGCCAGCTGCACGGCATACCCGATCCGCCGGCGGTCGCGCTCGGCCGGCGTGATCCCCGGACGCTCCACGTGCATCTCCCAGAACGCCTTCCCCAGGAGACCGGCGTTCAGCTCGTGCAGGGTCACGGCCGTCTCCGTCAGCCACGTCTCGAGGTCCGTCCCGGGGTCGGGCGGCCCCGGCATCAACCGGTCGTAGGCCACGAGCATCTCCGCCATCGCCGCCGTCAGCACCTCGTCGTGCGTGGCGAAATGACGGAACACGGTGCGCCGGCTCACTCCGGCGGCGGCGGCGATGTCGTCGACGGTGGCGTCGAAGCCGTTGGCGGCCAGAGCGGCGGCGGCGCCCTGGACGATCGCGCGCCTGGGTCACGGCGCGGGTCTCCTCTCCCAGGGTCGGCCGGCTCCCGGGCGACTGGGTCCCGGACGGCTCACCACCACTCGTGTTCCCCCTGGTCACTGCCTGCCGCACCCCCTGCCTGCCTGCATGGCGACCAACCTTGACACCCTACATCGTCTATGTGACACTGTTAAGTGCCATATTGGCACAGGGAAGGGCCCAGGGCCCGCCCGGTGGGACCGTACCCCTCGTCGTCAGGATCGGATCGGATGAGTTGTGCCCAGCCTCTGCTCATCCACGCCGACGGTACGGGATCGTGTTCCATGCCCGGGTGCCTCGGTCAGGGCACCCTGATGGAAGCCGTCCGTCGGCACCGCTATGTCGTCAACTGCAGGACCGTCCTCGGGACCCGGTGCGCCGTCTGCCACGGGGCGGGAGCCGATGACGCCGACGTGACCGCGTCCTCGGACGCGAGCGGACCGGACACCCCTGCAATGTGTCCCGGCATCGCCGTCGTCCACGCCGACCTGAGCCTCGAATGCTCGGAGCCGGATTGCGCCACCACTCCGGCCCACGACGGTTGGCTGGCCGAACACAGTGACATCCGGTCGTGCCGTGATCTCCACGGGGGCTGTCCCCGATGTTCGGTTGTCGAGAATTCCCGCTGACCCGGGTACAGGAACCGTCACAGGCCGTGCACAGAAACTGCAGTCCGAAGTCGGCCGACGACCCTGTGTGTCGGGGATGACCCCGACGACGGGAGTCCCTGCGGTACCGTCGTCGTTGCATGGCCCGTGACCACGACCGGCCTTTCCCGCAACGTCGAGGCGGCTCCCGCGCGCCCCGACACGCGGCGCCAAGGCGCATCACACCCGCCAGCCCCGAGATGGCGGCGGCGGTCACCACTCCGGGTCATCCGTCGACTTCGGCGCCGGTACGCAGGCCCCGCCGTCGGCTGAGCCGGAAGACGCGCCTCATGCGCACGGCCGTCATGGTCGTGGCCGTCCTCCTGGTGGTTATCGGCGGTTCCTACGGGTACCTCCGCTACCGACTCGACCAGATCAACACGGAGAAGTGTCCCAGCTGCACGGCCATCGTCTCCGGTCAACCGTTCAACATCCTGATCATCGGGGACGACTCGCGGGCCGACAACACCCCGGCCGAGAACAAAGCCTTCGGCTCCGACACCACCACGACCGGAGCCCACAGCGACACGATCAAGATCGCCCACATCGACCCGGCGACGGGAACGGCCAGCCTCCTGTCCATCCCCCGTGACACCTATGTGCAGCTCTCGGGCCTGAGCCCTCAGTGGGTGAGCCTGCTCGGGACGCGCGACCAGAAGATCAACGCCGCTCTCAACGACAACGTCGACTCCCTCGTCCAGACCATCCAGAACAGCTTCGGCATCCCCATCCAGTCCTGGGTGCTCGTCAACTTCAACGGCCTCATCAACGCCGTCCAGACCGTCGGCGGTATCAAGCTCGACTTCCCCTATCCGGTGCGCGACGACCTCGACGGCAGCAACTACTCCGGCCTCGCCATCAACCAGACCGGCTGCCTCAACCTGAACGGCTCCCAGGTCCTGGCCCTGTCCCGGTCGCGCCACTACGAATACGAGGTGGCCCCCGGTGTCTGGGACGCCGACGGGACCGGGGACCTCGGGAGGATCGAGCGCCAGAACGTCGTCATCGAGGCCCTCATGGACAAGGCCGAACGCACGTACAACCCGCTCACCCTGAACGCCTTCATCGGCTCGGTCGTCCACGACGTGAGGATCGGCGGTCTGTCGTCGTCCGATCTGCTGTCCCTGGCCGTGAAGTACCACGGCTTCTCAGGCTCCAACCTGAAGACGGCCACGATCCCCACCTACGGGGCGGGCTCGCCGGCGGGCAGCGTCGAGATCGTGCAGGAACCCCAGTCCCAGACGCTCATCACCCAGTTCCTCGGGAACTCCCCCGATGCCGTGTCCACCCCGCCGCTCGACCCCTACGGGTCGCCCATCACCTTGACGGCCGCGACGGGGATCCCCTCCTCGGCGCCGCCGTCCTTCGACCCGAAGCCCTGCTGACCGGCGTCGCCGGGGAACCCGCCCCCGCCGTCACCGTCACCGGTCGTAGACGGTGACCGCCTCGACTCGGAAGGTGTGGGGGAAGAGATCCACGTGGCTCACGGCACTCAACGCATAGCCCGCCTGGTGGAGCAGGGCCGCATCGCGGCCGAGGCTGGCGGCGTCACAGCTGATCAGGACGACCCGGCGGGCGCCCGTCCCCGCCACCACGTCCACTCCCCGACGGCCCAGTCCGATGCGGCTGGGGTCGGCTACCACGAGATCGGCCCGGGGCGGACTCCACCCGGTGACATCGGCGTGGACCACTGTCACATCCGACTCCCGGAGATTGACCCCGGCGTCGGCCACGGCGCTCCGTGAACCTTCCACGGCCGTCACCGACCACCCCCGCGCCGCCAGGACACCGGCATAAAGGCCGACACCGCTGTAGAGATCGACGGCTGTGCCCGGCGCGCCCATCTCGTCGGCGGCGGCAGTGACGATGGCGGCCAGGGCGTCGGCACCGTCGGCCCGGGTCTGGAAGAACGAGCGGGCCGAGATCCGCCAGAGACGTCCGGCGGCGGACTCGTGGAAGTGCCCGGTATGGACGCCGTCGGGCAAGCGCACCTCGAGACCGCTCGGGGTCGTCGCCGCCAGCCGTTCCCCGGTGTGGGCGCCGCAGCGGAGCAGCACCTTCCTCGCCCCCGGGTAGTGGACGCCGACCAGGAGCTCGGTCAGCCGCGGATGGGCGACGAGACAGCCGTCGACGGCGACCACCTCGTCCGACCGTGACCGGTGGAAGCCGGCGCGCCCGTCGGTGACCGCCGCGCTGATCGTCGTCCGGAAGGCCCAGGGGGTCAGCTCGACGGTCGGATCGAGGGCGGGACAGTCGAGCCCGGCCCGCTCGATGGCCTCGACCACGAAGCCTTCTTTCAAGCGACGCTGCATGGAGACCGAGATGTGCTGCCACTGACAGGCCCCGCACCCGCGTCCGACCTCCGGACACGGCGGCACGATCCGGTCCGGTGATGGTTCGACCACCTCGTCGACGCGCCCGACGGCGTACTTGGCGTGATCGGCGACGAGGGTGACGCGCACCTCCTCGCCGGGGAGAGCCCCCCGGATGAAGACGGCCTTCCCATCGCGGTCACGGGCGACGGCATCGCCGCCGCTGGCCATCGTCCCGGGGGTCAGTTCCAGTCGCGTCCGGGACTGACGCAGTGAGCTCAGTGCGGAACCGGTTCTCTCGTGACGAGGTCCGCCGGGACCACCTTCTCGAAGGCGCCGGCGATCACGCTCGACCCGGCCGCATTGGTGTCATCGCCGAATCCTCCCTGCCCCTTGGCGCACGTGAAGTCGAGCCAGGTGCAGGTGTTGACGACGGCCACCGGCACCCGGCCCCAGGGAGACGTGACCTTGTGCTTCAGGTCGGTGGTCTCGAACGCCCCGGCCACGTCGGCCACGGGGGACGACGCCCCGGTGAAGACGGCGCCGATGGTGGCGTTGACGTTCCCGACGACGGGCACCGACGTCCTGGCGATCGCCCTTCCGGCGGCACCGTCGGGCCAGTAGTCGAGGAAGGGATCGAAGTAGTTCATGCCCACGATGGGGACCGTCGCTCCGGCGGCGGCACGGATCTGCGTCATGATCGTCCTGAGGTTGGTCGTCACGCTCTCGTCCGTGGTCTCGATGCACTGGGCGTTGTAGGAGGGTGGGTTGGCGTTCGAGACAGCCGAGGTAGTCGTTACCCCCGATGTCGACGGTCACCAGATCCACCGATCCCCGGTGGGCGGCGAGGAAGGCAACCGCGGCAGCCAGCTGCGGGACCCCGCCGGGTAGGTGCAGATGCCGCCCTCGATCATGGTTGTCGTCGTCTCGCTCGAGCAGCCGAGGTCGACGAGTTGGAGGTCGGGCACCTTGGCCTGCAGGTACGTCAGGAGGTCGTTGGCGTAGCCCTGCCCAGGCGGCGAGGCGAACCCGGCTGCCAGCGAGTCACCGAGGGCGACGTCATAGACGGGCGGGGGCTGGTGGGCGGGCACCGTCAGGGTGACCGCTCCGCTCACCATCTCCTGGGTCAGCGCGCTCCCGTTGCGGGCCGAGACGTACAGCGTGGCCTCGCCCACCCCGGCGGAGAAGGGCACGTCCTGCTCCGGCACCGTGAAGGTCACCGGTCCCGGCGTCTTCACGCATGTCGTCCCCGTGGTGATCGTCGAGGAGGCCAACTCGGAATCGGCATCCTCGGTGAGGGTCACGCCGACGCTGACCTCCACCGGCGCCTTCGTCGTGCAGGAGATGGTGGCCGACAGCACCGCTCCCCCGTCGGTGGCCACGTGCCCCGTCGGCTTCAGTTTCAGGTTCAGATCGAGCGGCGGCAGCGGCGGCACGCTGGGATTGAAGGACAACGGGGTCGAGGCGGTGAGGTCATCGCCGTAATTCCCGAGGGCGGCGAGGACACAGCCCGGGGGTTGGGCGCAGTCGACGGAGCCGCCATCGGGGCCCTCATTGGTGGTCAGGATGCGCGCCACCTGGTACGTGGCCGTGAACGTCCCGGTGGGGCCGGCGGTCACCTGGTCGAAGATGTCGGAGTCGCAGGCGAAGTAGAGCTGCACCTGGCCGGCCGGACACTCGGTGAAGGTCACCTGGCCGTTGGGATCGAAATGGGCACCGTTCACCGTCACGTTCTGACCGTCGGAGAGGTTCGTGGCGGGACTGACGGAGAGCGTCGGCAGGGGGACGTTCTTGAAGGTGATGGGCGTGGCCGCCTCCACCGTGTCGTTGGCCTCGTTGACGGCGACGACGACACACGCCCCGCGCCGGGCACAATCAAGGGTCGTCGTCTCCGTCGGGATCTGCCGCATCACGGTCAGACTGGTGGAGAACGCTCCGGTCTGGTCGGTCTGGGCGAACCCTTCGAGTTCGGTTTCGCAGTCTTCGGCATTGGTGGCGCCGGTCGGGCACTCGGTGAGGGGGAGGAAGTCATTGGGCGGGAAACCCGAGCCGCTCACCGTGATGTTCTGGCCGTCGAGGAGGCCGGTGTGGGGCTTGGCCTCCATCGTCGGCGTACAGGGCGGTGATGCGTCGGCCACCGGTGCGGCGGATCCCGCGATCATCGGCGGCGAGCAGGCGGCCACCGGTGTCCGGCTCACGGCCAACGACGATGTGACCCCGCCGGCGTTCATCACGACGGGGAGGGCCGCTCCCGCCACGATGGCGGCCACGATGCAGGAGGCTCCGAACAGCTGCGAATTCCTGCGGAGCAGTCCCACGACCCCCGCCACCCCCCACCGGGCGTTCGCCCGCGGCAGAGCATACATTTGTGTTGATGATTTCGCCCGTGGGGCGCCCGACAGTGAGACCTCCGGACTCGGCCTTCTCGCCGTGTGCCTCGTCCTCTTCGCCATCCCCACGACGGCCACGGCCCGGACGGTGCCGGCCTCGTCGGTTTCGTCGGCGCCGGGGTCGAGGACGACGGGGACGACGGAAACGGTCCAGGCCTTCATGACCCTCTACGGCTACGTCGACAACTCACCTCCGGGGAAGGACATCGCCCATCCCTGCGGAACCCGGAAGGGGGCGGGCGGCACGGGGACGTACGCCGACCCGATCACCTTCGCCACCGACGTGCACGAGCTGCCCTGGTGCACACTCATCTACGTCCCGTACATGGAGCGGTACTTCATCCACGAGGACGAGTGTTCGGAGTGCGACTACGACTGGAAGAACTTCCAGAAGTACCGCTTCGACATGTGGGCGGGCGGGGACAAGGCCTCGCGCCATCAACCAGAGAAGAGAGCCCTGCTGCAGTGCGAGGACACGTGGACACGGGGCAACTCGGTCAACGACCCGAACAATCCGACCATCACCATCAATCCGCCGTCCGGCCTCACCGTGACGACGGCCCCGATCTTCTCGCCCCCGACGTCGTGCTGGGCGGGCCCGTGACCCTCAGAAGGCCCAGCCGTCGCCGGGTCGCCGGCATAGCGCTCGACCCGTCCGCGGCCGGGGCAACGCCCAGGACCTGGTGGATCCCCAGGCCCCCGTCGTCGAACCCGACGGCGGAGCCGGCCATGTACAGCCGCCAGACCCGCGCCCGGGCGGCACCGACGAGTGCGACCGCCTCGTCCCAGCGGGATTCGAGATTGGCCACCCAGGCGTGGAGGGTCCGCGAGTAGTGCTCGCGCAACGACTCGACGTCGCGGACTTCGAAGCCGGCGCCGCTCCATGGCCAGCACGACGTCGCCGACATCCTCGAGCTCACTGTCGGGGAAGACGTAGCGGCCGATGAAGGTCCGGCGGGTGACCTTCGATCCTCCGGGCGACGAGATGGCGTGGTTCAGCAGCCGGCCGGTGGGCACGAGCAGGGTACGCAAGGTGTCGAAGTAGCGGCCCATCTGCTCGGAGCCCACGTGCTCGAACATGCCGATGGACGAGACGGCGTCGAATGTCTCGCCCCTCAGGTCGCGGTAGTCCTGCAACCGGATCTCGATCCGGTCCGACAGGCCGGCGTCGGCCACCCGGCGGCGGGCGTACCCGGCCTGGGCCACGCTCAGGGTGACGCCGACGACGACGGCATCGTGGCGGGTGGCGGCATGGAGTGCCATCGATCCCCACCCACAGCCCACATCGAGGAGCCTGGCCCCCGGCTTCTCGTGCAGGCCGAGCTTGCGACTGATCAGTTCGTGCTTGGCCCCTTGCGCCTCCTCGAGGGTGGCGGCTGCGTCGCCGAACCGGGCGCACGAGTACGTCATGCTCGGGCCCAGCACCAGCTCGTAGAAGTCGTTGCCGACGTCGTAATGGTGGCTGACGGCCTGGGCGTCGCGCCCCGGGGAGTGCAGGGGCCCCCGGGGACGGACCTCCTCGGCCGGAGGGGGCGGGGGAAGGCGCAGCGCCCCCACCCGGCGCGCCCCCTGCACCAGTGCCTGGAAGGCGCGGACGCCGAGGCGCATCGTGTCCTTGACGGCCACGTCGCTCAAGGCGCGCAGCGCACCGAAGATGTCGCCGTCGATCTCGATGTCGCCGGCGACGAAGGCCCGGGCCAGTCCGATCTCGCCCGGAGCCCAGAGGATGCGGCGGACAGCCTCGACCGAGCGGATCCGCACCACGGCGTCGATACCGGGGGCCCCGGCCGGCGGCTCGAGCACCGATCCGTCCCAGAATGCGAACCGGACGGGAAGGCGCTGGCCGAGGAGCTGGGCGATCAGCGGTCGGAGGGCGTCGGCGACGGAGGGCCCGGCGACCGTCGTCGTAGCCGCAGTCCTCGGCGTTGCCCTCGGCATTGTCGGCGTCGACCGGCGCCACCCCGGTGGCGCCGACGTCGGTGTCCCGCCGTGGCGGGCTTTGCGGTCGGTGAGCTCACGCTGGTCGACGATGCCCACGGTGGGACCTCCTCCCGGAGTCAGTGAATAGTGACCGGTGTCAGTGGATATTGGCGATGGCGGCGATGATCAGCCCGAGCACGAGCAGCGACCCGGCCCGGCGGGTGTGGACGAAGGCGACGGCGGCGAACCACAGCGGCCACACCGGAAAGCCGGGCGGCGGCTCGTCGGGACGGGGTTGGCTCAGGGCCTTCCACGACGGCACCAGCTTGGTCACCGCCAACAGGCTGATCAACGCCGGCCAGGGGAGGGCCCGCACGGCCACGCAGGCCACGACGGTCACGTAGAACGCCGCCATCAGACCCTTGGTGGCGATCCGGGCGCGCGCCTCGCCGAGCACCACCGGCAGGGTCCGGATGCCGAGGGGGGCGTCGAAGGGCGCCTTGTCGATGTGCTTGCCCATGAGCACGGCCGTGCACAGGAGCCCGTAGGGGACCGAGGCGGCCACGATCTCCCAGGGGACGTGGCCGACGGCGGCGTAGTACGTCCCGCACACCATGAGCGGGCCCCAGACGAGGAAGACGTCGGGCTCACCGAGCCCGCGCTTCTTCAAGCGCAACGGAGGTGCGGTGTAGGCGAAGCTCAGCGCGAAGCCGGCCAGGGCGAAGGCCACCACCGGCCAGCCGCGGTAGACGGCCAGGACCACCAGGATGGCCGAGGTCGACGGCGTTCACCACCAGGGCGCCGGCGGCCAGGCCCTTCTTGCTGATCATCCCCGACAGCACCGGGTGGGGCGCATAGAGGGCGCGGGGGTAGGTCGAGGTATCGGCTCCCACCTCGACGTCGAAGAGGTCGTTCATGAGGTTGTTGGCCACGTGGGCGAGGAGCAGACCAGCGAAGGCGAGCGGCGAGCAGACCGGGCCGGAAACCGGCGCGGTGGACGGCCAGGAGGGCGGCCACGGCGCCGGCCACGAGCGTCATGGGCAGGACGGCGGCCCTCGTGAGCACGAGCCAACGCGACACCGCGTCGAGGGGCCGGCCCGTCGGGGGGTTGGTGGTGCGCAGCACCTCCCGCCACGCCGAGAACCGGCTCTGGACCGGGGGCGCCTCTGCCGGGGGAGGCCGAACGTCACTCACCTCCTGCATCGTACCGAGAGGGCCCGCCGTCAACGAATGCGGCAACGCCGGTGGCCCCGGGGAGCGCCAGGGGGCCTGTGGTAGAAATTCAGGCATGTCAGACACGGCGGACCACGACCACGTCATCGATACCGGGAAGGGCACCTTCGACCTGAGCGAGCTCGGGCACCTCATGCCCGGCATGGCCGAGATCATGCCCCTCGTCGGGGCCCGGATCTGGAAGTGCTACTACGCCGGCCAGGCCCGCAACCAGGCCCTGGCCCGGTTCCAATTGAAAGAGGCACGCGGCCTCATGGAGAAGGGTGCCTTCCTCCGGCCCAAGTACGCCGACAACATGGACAAGTTCATCGACGAAGAGGTGGCGACCCTGGCCAAGTGCATCGACTCCGAGGACTGGGATTCCTTCGATGCCGCCTTCGACGCCATGGTCGAGGCGGCGAACGCCTACCACGACGTCTACGACAAGTCCTTCCTCAAGTGGAAGATCCCCGACCAGCCGCCGCCCGACCTGGACATGACGCCGCGCCGCTAGGTCCGAACCAGCTCCGATACCCAAGCCGTAGGAGGCCGACCCGTGTCACCGGACAAGGCCCTCGGCGGTCGGACCGCTGTCGTCAGCGGCGCTTCGAGCGGGATCGGCCGCGCCATCGCCGAGTCTCTCGGTGGCGCAGGGGCCCACGTGGTTCTCGGTGGGCGCACACCGGCCCCCATGGCCGAGTCGGTGAGCAGGATCGAGGCCGCCGGCGGTAGCGCCGAGGCGCATGTGGTCGACGTCCGCCGGGTCGACGAGATGCGGGGCTTCGTGGCCCACGCCACCGAGTCCACCGGACGGCTCGACATCATGGTCAACAACGCCGGGCTCAGCCACCCCGACGCCATCCTCGCGGAACCAGACCCCGAGCACTGGCGGGTGATGCTCGAGACCAACGTCTTCGCCCTGCTCGTCGGGAGCCAGGCGGCCGTGCAGGCCATGCGGGCGTGCGGGGCCGAAGGCCATCTCGTGAACATCTCGTCGGTGGCGGCCCAGCGGTCGGACTCGGGCGTCTACGGGGCCACCAAGCACGCCGTCAACTGCATCACCAACTCATTGCGGCGCGAGCTGATGGAAGAACCGATCAAGGTGCTCACCGTCATGCCCGGGGCCATCGCCACCAACTTCGCCCGCAACTTCGACAGCACCGTCCTCCAGGGTCTCGTGTCGGTGGCGGGCGACGACATCCCGGCCGTCGAGATCACGAAGGGCGAGAGGCTGCCCGACGAAGTGCTGGCCGGTGCCCAGGAAGCCCTCCCCGGTCACCTCCTCACCCCGGAGGACGTGGCCGAGGCGGTCCTGTGGGCCGTGACCCGACCGGCGAACGTGCACCTGTCGGAGATCGTGGTGCGCCCTAAGAAGGACCTCAATCTCTAAGCATCGTCGTAGTCCGAGTCCGTTGCGTCCCGCCAGTCGCCACCCGTAGCGCCAGGTCGTTGGCCTCTGTACTCTGCGTCGAGTCCAGCATCATCGGATCTTTCCCCTCGATCCTCAATCGTCACGTCTGAATCACCGTCACTTACAGCATCATCGAGCATTCGAAACACCTCTGCATAGTCTTCTGCCATTGAACGCAAAGGTGCATCATCCAGCTCTGCGTGAGCCATCCGCAGTAGAGCTTTGAGCGCCTCACGAAACTCCGCCAGAGGCTCAGCAATGGGTCTGCCCTCTTCTGCAGCGAGAGTCAACCTCTCCATCTTGATCATTAGGTACGTTGCAGCTCGCGCTCCCCTGGAAGAACCGCACACCATCATTTCCGCCCAAGCCCGTTGAAACTGTTCCCACGGTGGAGCCGTGTACTTGTAATACTCAATCGACCCGATCTTGTTGGGGTCCCTACTCATTTCCCGATAGATCGATTGCGAAAGTAAGTCGGACGATTTTGACGCCGTGAACAAGAGCAGATACCGATTTAGCCGCTCAGCACGTTCCTCACGAGCCTTCTCTTCCGTGATCAGTTCTCGCTCATGTGTCCGCTGATCTTCAGCGAGCTTGAACGACGCACTCACCTGACTGCGCGTGATTCGGTGAGTGACATAGCCGGTCAGACCCGAACTGACTATTGCGGCAGTGGCGGCAACCTCGGCTCCGTTGACATGCATTGTGACTGGTGCCCCTAGTCGTCGCTGATTCCTAACGACTTGCGCACGGCATCGCGAAACCTCACGAGGTCCGCATAAGCCATGACTCTAGCTTCTTCGACCCACGCAATCTCGGATCCGCTGCAAGCGCTGGATACTGCAACTGCAAATCTGGAGAGCATTATCCCTGCACATGCCGCGACGCGAGTTGAACCGAAGGTCTGCACGTCAGCAACGCTAGAACTCATCTTGCGCAACAGATCGTCGAGCGCTCGTCCTTTTTCGACCAGAATCGGTTCCATCGCTCCGAAATCACGAACTCCAGGCGTGAGATCGAAGTCCAGAAGGTGATTTTGTAACGAATCACCGACCTCGCTGCACGTGGAATACAACCGAATCCGTAGATCACGCTGCCATTTCCCATGCTCAGCCTGCTGAGTGAACTTTGCAACCCAGACAACACCCACGAGTCCGGAGAGGGCCGCCACGAAGGCAGCAACCAGCGTTGCGATCTGAATCCCTGACACGGTTCCGATCGTCATCTTCCTTAGTTACAGACCCGTGATGGAGTGGGCGCTGTCTGGCTAGTCAGTGAGAGCGATAGCACGTCACCCTTACGGTCTTCGCCCCGTGGCACGAAGAGCAGATTGTCCGGACTTTGCCGCTGGAACTGCACGGGGAGTGGGGGCGGTACCCCTTGCCAGGCGCCTCCTCAGTAAAGCCCCTCCCACCACAGCCCCCGCAGTTTTGTTCGTGATAGCCCTTACCGCCACACCCATTGCAGGTCTGAATGGTAAACCTGTTCCCCTGGCAGACAGGGCAGGGCGCCATCTCGTCGCCTTCCTTTTGTAGCCCAAACAGAGAGCGTCGGGTACGTTCCTCAGACACCGGACCCTACGCCATGGCCATTACTTCGTCTACTGCGGATTCATCTAGACCGGTGTTACTTCGAGGTAGATGGCACTGTCACTTTCAATCGACGGAGCCAACATCGCGTCATCGGTGGTGTTCTCGTTCATAAGCCCCCGTGCCTCCGCTCGCACCACTTCCTTGTCGAAACCCAACGGCACTCTGTACCCTCGACATCTCCATGAGCCGTCGCCGCAAGACTCCGCACAAGGGGCCGATCCACCCGAAGAAGCAGGACACGGACGAGTGGGTCGAGTCGATGAAGCAGCAATTGGCCCGGACAGCGCAGAGCCAGCACGAGGAATCCCGGGCCAGGATGCGGAGGGTGATGCGGCGCGGAGGTTGGTCGGCCAGGGGTGTCGACCAGGTGATGGAACGCATCCCGCCCGACCCGGACGCACCGCAGACCGACGAGGAGGTCCTTTTCCTGGCCTTACCGTGGATAGCGAGGCTGAGTGAGGCCCAGCGGGCCCGGTGCTTGGCCGAACTGTCGGGGACGGTCGGGGAACAGACCCCCGACGCCGCCCAGATCGACGCCATGAATCGCGTGCTCACCCACTGGCGGCAGGTGGCCGAGGGGTAGGACGCCCGCTGCTGGTCCGGGGCCGACTCAGACGAGGAGACGGAAGACGGGAGTGTCGGGTGGGAGTCGTTGGGCATCGAGGCCCGAGGCGGCGATGCGGGCCACGAGTCCGTCGAGGTCATCGCGCTGCGCCAGCTCGATGCCGACCACGGCGGGCCCGAACTCCCGGTCGTTCTTCTTCACGTACTCGAACAGGACGATGTCGTCGCTCGGTCCCAGGCATTCGTCGAGAAAACGGCGCAGGGCGCCGGGCTGCTGGGGGAAGGCCACCACGAAGTAGTGCTTGAGGCCCTGATAGACGAGGCTGCGCTCGATGATCTCGCCGTAGCGGGCCACGTCGTTGTTCCCCCCGCTCAACACGCACACGACCTCGCGGCCGGCGATCGACTCGAAGAGCGAGTCGAGGGCGGCCATGGAGAGCGCCCCGGCCGGCTCGGCCACGATGCCGTCGTCCTGATAGAGGTCGAGCTGCTCGGTACAGACCCGCCCTTCGGCCACCACCTCGATCTCGGCCACCAGCTCGTTGACGATGGCGTAGGTCAGACTCCCCGGCGTGCGGACGACGGCGCCGTCGACGAAGTCGTCGGCGATGTCGATGGTGACGGGGTGACCGGCCTCGAGGGAGCGCACCATGGCCGGGGCGCCGGCCGGCTGCACGCCCACCAGGCGCGTCGCCGCTCCCTGCCCGTCGAGGGTGACGGCGATCCCCGAGATGAGCCCGCCACCGCCGATGGGGGCGACGAAGACGTCGGGGGCGTGGCCGAGCTGCCTGATCGTCTCGAGGGCGACCGTCCCCTGGCCGGCCACCGTCATGGGGTGGTCGAACGTGGGCACGACGGTGGCCCCCGTCTCGGTGGCGTAGGCGGCGGCGGCGGCGTTGGCGTCGTCGAACGTGTCACCGGCGAAGCGCAACTCGACCAGGTCTCCGGCGAGCACCCGGATCCGCGCCACCTTCTGCCTCGGGGCACGGCGGGGGAGGAAGACGACGCCGGGCACGGCCAGGTGCCGGCAGCTCCAGGCCACTCCCTGGGCGTGGTTGCCGGCACTGGCGCACACGACCCCGGCGCGCAGGCGGTCGGGGGGGAGGCCGGCGATGAAATTGTACGCACCCCGGATCTTGTAGGAGCGGACGGCCTGGAGGTCCTCGCGCTTCAGGTAGACCGAGGCGCCGTAGCGGTCCGACAACCTGTCGCTGCGCTGCAGGGGCGTCTCCACCCCCACGGCCCGCAGGCGCTCGGCGGCGGCCTCGACATCGGCCAGCCCGATGACGTCGCGCCACTCCATGAGAATCACCTTAGGGGGCCGGCACCAGCCCCACGGTCTCCGCCACCTGCGACATCTCCTCCTTGACGGCGTCCAGGTCGGGCTGCAGGCACGTCACCACCAGCCGGTCCACTCCCAGGGCGTCGAGCTCGGCCAGGGTCTCGGGGGTCGTCCCCGTCGACACCCCGGTGAGGGTCAGCTCGATGGCCGCCGGATCGCGTCCGGCGGCGGCGGCCTCGTCGCGCAGCTGCGCCAGGGCGGCTGTCAGCTCCTCGCCGCGGATCCCGAGCGGGTGCCACCCGTCACCGCGTCGCGCCGCCCTCCGGATGGAGGCCGCGCTGTGGCCACCGACGTGGACGGGGATGCCACCGGAGCGGTAGGGCTTCGGATGGGTGTGGGCGTGGGCGAAGCGGAAGAACTCCCCTTCGAACGCCGCTCCCTCCGGCTCGGTGTCGGCCCACAGGGCGCGCATCACGTCGATGCACTCGTCGGTCCGCCGCCCCCGCGAGGCGAAGTCGATCCCGCACGCCTCGAGCTCCTCGCGCATCCAGCCCACGCCGATGCACAGACGTACGCGCCCCTTGGACAGCGTGTCGAGGGTGGCCAGGCGCTTGGCCATGATCACCGGGTGATGGGCGGGGAGCACGAGCACGCCCGTCGACAGCACCAGGCGGCTGGTGACGGCGGCCAGGAAGCCGAGGACGTCGATCGGGTCGGGGATACGGCAGTCGTCGGCCAGCGGCATCCGGCCCGACGACGCATAGGGGTAGCGGCTCGTGTAGTCGCTGATGACCACCGGGTGCTCGACGAGGACGATGGATTCGAAGCCACAGTCCTCGGCGTGCCGGGCGAAACCGATCATCCAGTCGGGGTCGGCACAGACTCCGGCCCGCACGGGCGGGAGCACCGCGAATTTCATGGTCATGGGAGTCTCTCCTCCAGGACCCGGTCCTCGCGCCAGTCGAGCGTCAACTGGCGCTCGGCGAAGCCCCATCCGCCGGGCTGCCGGGCGTAGATGTCGGCGTAGCGGACGGCCATCACCAGCATGCGGCGGGCCCCGCCCTTCTCGTAGACGTGGTGGGCCAGGCAGACGGTGTCGCCGCTGGCCCCGTCACCGTCGATGGTCACGACCTGACCGCCCACCACGTGGGTGGTGAGGAGGTAGCGGTCGAGGCCGGCGGTGAGGGCGGCGGTGATCTCCTCGCGGCCCTGGCGCACGATCGGCGTCCCGGCGCCGGCGTCGTGCAGGCGCGACACCAGCCGGCCGTCGGCCGTGAACAACGCCGCCACGGCATGGACGTCGCGCCGGTCGACGGCGCGGGCGTAGGCGTCGACCAGGTCGCGCAACGCCACCCGGTCGACCACCGCCACCCCCGTCGTGTCCTTCTTCCCGTCCTGCCCCGGCCCGTTCACCGGCCGCATCGTAGGCCGGATCGTCGCGGCCCTCACCACGCCCGGTGACGAAAACAACCACCGATCCGGGTTGTGAGGCGCCGTGCTTCAGGTCACGGACCGTGGGACCGATGCCGCAGACAACAAGGAGGGGTCACCATGAGTTTGGGCGAGCGCTGCGACGAGATCGTCCGGCTCATCGACGAGACACTGCGCTCCACCGCCGGAGACGGCGCCGGGTCAGCCGCCGGTGCCCGCGCCGGCGCCGAGCCGGCTGAAGGGCGAAGTGACCCCGGCGGCGGTGGCGGACACCGACGTCGCCGACACCGATCCGTTGCTCGCCTTGGTGCCCTCCACGACGACGGTATCGCCGACCGCTAGCGATCCGAGGCTCGACGGCGCGTTCCTGTCCACCGTGGCCGACGGGCCCACCGTCACCTTCACGAGATCGCCGCTGGCGTTCGTCACGTACAGGATGTCGCCCGAGACCTCGGTGACCGTTCCCGTCGTGGCCCCGCCCAGCGCGCCGGCGCCGGTGCCGCCGAAGAACCCCCCGGTGGCACCGCCCCGCCCCTGGAAGAGCGAGGCCAACGAGGAGGCGGCCGACGACGAACCCGACGTCGTGCCCTGGCTGCGCTGGAGGGCGGCGCCGCCCCAGATCCCGCCGGCGGCGATCAACAGGGCGACGAGGACGACGGTGGGCACCGACACCCGGATGCCCTTGCGCGGTCCCCGATCAGGCCACTCGTCGTCGTCGTCGGTGGCGCTCGTGTCCCACGGCGGTTCACCGCTCGCCCCCGGTGACGGCACCACGTCGCTGTGGCCGTCGGCCCCGGGAAGGATGATCTCCTGGGTCGGTGGGTCGAGTCCCGCAGCGGTAGGGGAACTCGTCGTGGTATCGGACTCGGACATGGACGTCGCCTTTCGGTCTTACTCGTAGCGCAGGGCGTCGATGGGCCGGAGCGACGCGGCGCGGTTGGCGGGGTAGAAGCCGAAGAAGATGCCGACGGCGAGGGCTACGCCGAAGGCGAGGATGATCGAATCGGGCGCCACCGCCGGCTGGATGCCGTCGATCTTGAAGCGCGAGCCGATCAACCCGATGCCCACCCCCACCGCGCCTCCGAACAGCGAGATCACTACGGCCTCGATGAGGAACTGCAGGAGGATGGCCAGCTTCGGGGCACCGATGGCCTTGCGGATCCCGATCTCCCGGGTCCGCTCGGTCACGCTCACCAACATGATGTTCATGACACCGATGCCGCCGACCAGAAGCGAGATGCCGGCCACGATCCCGAGCAGGAAGGTCAGGGTGCCGGTCGTCGACGTGGCCGCCCCCAGCAGAGTCGCCTCGTTCACGACGAGGAAGGGGAGGTCGGCCACGGTGGTGTCGTTCTGGGCGGCCAGGATGTTCTCGACCTCGCTC
Source organism: uncultured Acidimicrobiaceae bacterium (assembly GCA_963848355.1). Classification (GTDB taxonomy): domain Bacteria; phylum Actinomycetota; class Acidimicrobiia; order Acidimicrobiales; family UBA8190; genus CAWKDG01. The sequence goes on along the minus strand of CAWKDG010000012.1, from coordinate 1,408,900 downwards.
TGGGCCAGGTTGACGGTCGAAGACGACTTGGCCTGGACGAGGAGCTCGGTGAAGGACTGCGACTCCCCGGTGAGCTGGTCCTGCACCGCCGTATAGGGGGCGATGGCCACGGCGTCCTGGTCGGTGACGCCGCTCGTCCCCTTGGAGGCGAGCACGCCGACCACGGTGAAGTTCGACGATCCGAGCATGATCTGCTGCCCCAAGGGGTTCGACCCCACGGCGAAGAGGTTGCTGGCCACCTCGGAGCCGATGTCGACCACCTGGGCGTGGCGGGCCACGTCGGTGCTGGTGATGGCCCGCCCCGACGCCACCGTGTAGTCGCTGGCCTTCAGATAGGACGGGGTCGAACCGGTGACCGTCGTCGAGTAGGTGGCGCTCTGGTAGGTGGCGGTCACCGAGGTGCTCAGGACGGGCGACACCGACTCGACGTCGGGTGCGTTGTTGGGGTCGGAGATCTGCTTGACGTCGGCGCTGGTCAGGGTGGCGGCCTGCGACTGCGTCCCCGTGGAGGCCACCGAGCGGGCGGCGCCGAAACGACCGGTGTTGATCACGGTCAGCGTGTTGGTCCCGAGGGCGTCGATCCGTTGCTCGATGGACCGCGACGATCCCGTCCCCACCGCCACCAGGATGATCACGGCCGACACGCCGATGAGCACCCCGAGCATCGTCAAGGCCGAGCGCAGCTTGTTGGCGGTGACACCGCCGAGCGCCATCTTGAGCACGTCGCGCTGCTTCACCGCGACGCTCCCGCTCGACCGGCCTGGGCGTGGGCCACGTGTATGCCGCGGGCCGCGGCCGGGTCCTGTCCGTAGTCGTCGACGACGCGCCCGTCGCGGAGCTTGACGACGCGCCCGGTGTAGGCGGCGATGTCCTCCTCGTGGGTGATCAGGACCACCGTGCGCCCCTGGGAGTGCAGCGCATCGAAGACCGACATCACGTCCAGGCTCGACTCGGTGTCCAGGTTCCCGGTGGGTTCGTCGGCCAGGATCAGCGCCGGATTGGTCACGATGGCCCGGGCCACCGCGGCGCGTTGCTGCTGGCCACCGGAGAGCTCGCTCGGGAAGTGGTCCTTCCGTGCGCCGAGCCCCACCGCCTCGAGGGCGGCGGCGGCCCGCTCCCGCCGCTCGTGGGGACGCACGCCGGCATAGACCAGGGGCAGCTCGACGTTGGCCAGGGCCGTCATCCGGGGCAGGAGGTTGAAGCTCTGGAAGACGAAGCCGATCTTCCGGTTCCGGATGCGGGCCAGGTCGTCGTCGTCGAGGGTGCGGACGTCGACGCCGTCGAGCCAGAAGTGGCCCCGGGTGGGCACGTCGAGGCAGCCCACGATATTCATGAGCGTCGACTTCCCCGATCCCGACGCGCCCATGATGGCCACGAAGTCGCCCCGGCCGATGTCGAGCGAGATGCCGCGCAGCGCGTGGACGCTCGTGTCGCCCATCTGGTACTCCTTGACCACGTTGCGCAGCGAGATGACCGGTCGTTGCCCTCTCGGCGGGGCGCCGGCGGCGATGTCGACCACAGGGATGGTCATCCGGCGCGGCTGAATCCGCCGCCGCCGAACCCACCACCCAGCCCGCCGCCGAATCCACCGAACCCGCCCGTCGTCCCCGTGCCCGTCGTGGCGGCGGCGACCGACGCCACCGGCTCGACCACGACCTGACCGACCTTCAGACCACTGTCGATCTGCGTGGTCGAGTCGCCGACCAGACCGGTCGTCACCCGGGTGACGGTCTTCGTCCCGTTGGCCAGAACGGTCACGGTCGAGAGGGGGCCGGTGGTGGTGATCGCCGCGCTCGGCAGCTCGAGGACGTCGGTGGCGGTCTGGACGACGACGCTCACGTCCGCCGTCATCCCCACCTTCACCGTCGACGGCGGCCCGTCGAGGGCGATGGTCACGTCGTAGGTCACGACGTTGCTCACCACCGTGGACGTGGAGGCGACGGCCGTGACCGTTCCCGTGACATCGGAGTTCGGCAGGGCGGGAAGGGTGACGGTGGCCGATTCGCCCACCGCCATCTTGGCGATGTCGGCCTCGGCATACCCGGCGACGACCTCGAGACCGCCCAGGTTCTCGATGGTGACGAAGGCCGACGAGCTCGACGAGGAGGACGAGTCGGACGACGACGCGCCGGTGGAGGACGCCCCGGTCGAGGAGGCGCCCGTGGAGGACGCGCCGGAGCCCGAGAAACCGCTGCCCGATCCGCCGGTGCCCGAAGAACCGGTGGACGACGAGTCGCTGGACGACGAGGAGTCACTGGCACCGGACGACGACGTCCCCCCACCGCTCACCGTGTCACCCACGGCATCGTTGACGGCGGTGACAGTCCCGGCGATGGGGGCGGTCAGGGTGGTCTCGCTCAGGGCCTTCTGGTCGGCCGTGACGGTGTCCTGGTCCTGGAGCACCGCCGCTTGGTCCTCGGCGATCGTGGTGGGGACCACGGCGTCGCCGGCCGTGGCGGCGGCGACACTCATCTTCTGCGCGGCCACGGTGGCCTTGTCCTTGGCCACCGTCTGCTCGTCGGTGGTGATGGTCTGCTGCCCGACCACGCACGAACTGGCGGCCGTGGTGGCCGTCTCGGCCACGCCGACCGACGACCCCACCACCAGGGCGTAGAGATAGGTGGTGTCGGGGGTCAGGCCGGTGACCGTGGCGCTCACCTGGGTGGGGGTGGCCGCGCCGGCGGCGGTGCCCGACACCTCGGAGCCGAAGCCCGACGTGGTCCCGTACTCGAAGTAGTAGCTGGTGGCCGCCCCCCCGGTGTCGACGGTTCCGGTGAGGGTGAGGGCGGTGTCGCCGGCGCTCGTGGCCGTCCCGGTGGTGGCGGTGGCGTCCTGCGCCCCGAGGCCGGAACCCGAGCCCGCCGAGGACGAGGACGAGGACGCCGTCGCCGCCGGGCACCCTTGCGCCTCGTCGGTGGCCAGTTGGTTCTGGGCGTCGCTCAGATCGGTCTCGTCGGTCGTCAACTGGTCCTCGTCCGACGTGAGCTCGCTCTGGGCCGTCTCCAGCGTGGCGCGGTCCTGGTCGATCTGAGCGGTGGTCCCGCCCTGTTCGGCCGAGGTCAGGGTGTACTGGGCCGCCCCCAGGGCGGCCTGGGCCGACGCCAACGTGGCCTGGGCGTCGGTGGGATCGAGGGTGCCGAGAACCTGACCGGCGGTCACGGTCTGCCCGGCGGTCACGTCGACGGCGGTGATGGTCCCGCCCGTCGCGAAGTCGACCGAGTCCGACGTCGCCGCGCTGACGTTGCCCGAGGCCGACACGCTCGACGACACGGTGCCGCGCGCCACGGTCACCGTCCTCGCCGTCCCCGGCGAGGCCGACGAGGTCCCGTAGATCGACTCCAGGCCGAACGTGGCCACCAGGGCCAGGGCCACGCCCAGTGCGCCGTACCAGGCAAGCGTCTTGCGGGGGATCATTCGCTTACCGATCTTCATCTCTGTGTCGTCCCTTCTCAGCCCGTCGTCGTGGTGGTGGACGGTGTCGGGCGCAGGGCGGCGCAGGCCTGCTCGGCCGCCTGGAAGGTGGAGCCCGACTGCGCCGTCGTGGTGGTCGTGGTCGAGCCCGCCGCCGGCCGTGCGCCCGGCGTGGGCAACGTGACGCCGTGGAGCTTCAGGCAGTTGCGGTAGGCGGCGAAGGCGGTGCTGTTGAAGCCCCCCGCCCCCCGGCCGAACCCACCGAAGCCGCCGAACCCTCCCGAGGGCCGCAGGCTCTTACAGTCGGCGGCCGCCTTCGTGAAGGCGGGGTTGTTGCGGAACCCTCCGGCGCCTCCCCCGGGGAACGAGCCCGAACCGGGGGTGAACGACGGGGGCGTCTCGCCACTGCCCGGCGCACCGCCGCCCGGAGCACCGCCGGTCCCGTGGTCGAAGGTGGGGATCGTCACCCCGTGCTGCTTCAGGCAGGCGAAGTACGCCGTGGCCGAGGCGGTGCCCGACGGTTTTGTCGTGCTCGTGCTCGCGCCGTTGGCCGACGAGCTCCCGCAGGCGGCGAGGGCCACGGCCACCCCCCCGAGCACCACCAGGACCAGGCGCGACCGTGCGAAACGGCCATGGCCGCCGCCGGTCGTGTGCCTCTTCAGAGCTTGGACCAGACCCACTGTGTCTCCCTCGTCGGTGCGGGGGCCGGGGGTCGCCCTCAGTCGCGACACGGCCACGCCCGGCACTGCTCGGACAATGACACTCCGTATGCATACGAAAAGGCAGTGAAACGCCTGTGAAGTCTCTGAGAATCTCGGGATCGGCCCTCCGTTCACAGGAGACTCACAGAACCCTCCTGCAGGATCGCCCCAAGGAGGCCGTACCCCGTGTCCACTCCACCGCGCATCCTCGTCGTCGACGACGAACACTCCATCACCGACCTGCTCTCCATGGCCCTGCGCTACGAGGGCATGGACGTCCGCGTCGCCCATCTCGGCCGCGAGGCGCTCGACGCCATCGGGACGTTCCTCCCGCAACTGATCGTCCTCGACGTCATGCTCCCCGACCTGAACGGCTTCGAGGTCCTCGAACGCATGGGCCGGGATATGGGCGGCACCCGGGTTCCCGTCCTCTTCCTCACCGCCCGCGACACCCTCGACGACAAGCTCCGGGGGTTCACCCTCGGGGGCGACGACTACATGACCAAGCCCTTCTCGGTGGAGGAGCTCATCGTCCGCGTCCGGGCCATCTTGCGCCGGGTCCACGGGGAGGGCGACAACGGACGGCTCGAGCTGGCCGACCTGCGTCTCGAGGAGGAGAGCCACGAGGTCTTCCGGGGGACGACGTCGATCGACCTCACCCCCACCGAGTTCAAGCTCCTGCACTATCTGCTGCTCAACTCCGGTCGGGTCGTCTCCAAGTCGCAGATCCTCGACCGCGTGTGGAATTACGACTTCGACGGCAACGCCAACGTCGTCGAGATCTACATCTCCTATCTCCGCCGCAAGATCGACTCCCTCGGTCCCCCCCTCATCCACACCGTCCGGGGGGTCGGCTACACGTTGCGCCCACCGCCGGAGTAGGCCGGTGACGCTGCGCCTCCGTCTGCTCCTGGTGCTCGTCGGCATCGTGGCGGCCGGCCTCCTCGTCTCCGACATCGTCACCTACTCTCAGCTCCAGTCCTTCCTGGTCAAGCGCCTGGACCAGCAGCTGCAGGCCGCCCCCGACCCCGTCGCCCGGGCTCTGCAGGAGTGCATCCAGCAGGAGGCGAGCCCGTTCACGCCCAACTCGGGGTCGTGCAATCTCCCGTTCTCGCTCACGTCCCAGGTTCCTTCGGGCGCCTACGGGCAGTTGCGCGACGCCCAGACGGGCCAGGTGCTGGCATGGACCTGCTTCCAGCGACCGGGCGGTGGCCATGCGGCCAAGCGGACGCCGGGGCTCCCGTCACCGCTCCCGTTCTCGTCGGGGACGCGCAAGGCCACCATCTTCAACGTCACGCGGACCGGGTGCGGAGCCCAGTCCTACGAAGGGGTGGCCGCCCTCACGGGCAACCTGCTCGGCAGCCCCGACAACCTCGTCGTCGTCGTGGCCGTCCCCCTGACCGACGTGAACCAGACCCTCGACCGTCTTCTGTTCGTCGAAGGCCTCGTCTCGTTGGGCGTCCTCGTCGGTCTCGGGGCGCTCTCGTGGTGGATCGTCCGGCGCGGCCTGAAGCCTCTCGACGAGATGGCAAGCACGGCCGGTGCCATCGCCTCGGGTGACCTCTCCCAGAGGGTCGCCCACACCGAGGCGCACACCGAGGTCGGACGGCTCGGCGTGGCCCTCAACACCATGCTCGCGGAGATCGAGGGGGCCTTCGCCGCACGAGCGGCGTCGGAGGAACGGCTCCGGCGCTTCCTGGCCGACGCCTCCCACGAACTGCGCACCCCCCTCACCTCGATCCGCGGCTACTCCGAGATCTTCGACCGGGGCGCGCGCGACCGGCCCGAGGACCTCGCCACCTCGATGCGCCACATCCGGTCCGAGGCCAACCGCATGAGCGAGCTCGTCGACGACCTGCTGCTGCTGGCCCGCCTCGACCACGAGCGACCGCTGGCCCACGAACAGGTCGACCTCACCGCCGTCGCCGCGGCCGCCGTCGACGCCGCCCGCGTGAACGCCCCCGACCGGGTGGTCTCCTTCGACCCGGCCGCGCCGGTGGTCGTCCCCGGCGACGCCAACCGCCTGCGCCAGGTGGCCGACAACCTGATGGCCAACGCCATCAACCACACCCCCGACGGCACGCCTATCGCCGTCACCGTCGGGGCCGACGGCGACGCCGCCGTGTTGACGGTGGCCGACCGGGGCCCGGGCATCGCCCCGGCCGACCGCGACCATATCTTCGAGCCCTTCCACCGGGCCGACCCGTCGCGGGCCCGGGCCACCGGCGGTGTCGGGCTCGGCCTGGCCATCGTCTCGGCCATCGCCGCCGCCCACGGCGGCACCGTCGGCGTCGACTCCGAACCCGGCGCCGGCGCCACCTTCTGGGTCCGGCTCCCCCGGGCCCGCACCGACGTCCCGGTGTCCGGCGCCCCCCTCGCCGACGGCGGAGACCCGCTCCCGTCGACGGCACCTCCGCCCCAGGGACCGCCGGTCTCCCCGGCCCCGCCCCCGCCGGTGCCGCCGAACGGTTCGCCGCCGAACGGGACACCGGTCGCCCCGCCCCCGCTCCCGACCGTCGGAGGAGACTGACCCGGTGGAGAAGCTCGTCTACCTGCTGTGGGGGACCGACGACCCCGTCGACGGCGACACCCTGCGCGACCGGCTCCTCGGCCAGACCGCCCCCCTGCTGCTGGCCGCCGGGGCCCGGGGCCTCGGCGTCAACGTCCACGACAGCGCGGCGGCCGACGCTCCCTCACCCGTCCCCACACCGGCGGGCGAGGCACCCCACAGCGCCGAGGTCTCGGTCTGGGTCGACTCCTACGACCGTCGCCAGCGCATCGAGCACGCCATCGGTGGCCTGCAGATGCGCTTCGCCGGGTACCTGGTGGTCGAGTCCCTCTACGAGGACTACGGCACCACCCCCCACGGCCCGCCCCGCTCGTGGCCCGACGGCGCCCGTTCGCCCGGCGTCCTCACCGTCGCCCTCATCCACCGGCCCGACTCCCTCGCCTACGCCGAGTGGATCGCCCGCTGGCACGGCACCCAGTCGCCGCTCTCGGCCGAGCTCCAACCACGGACGCGCTATGTCCGCAACGAGGTCGTCCGCTCCCTCACGAACGACGCCCCCGAGATCCACGGCATCGTCGAGGAGGCGTGGCCGTCGGCCGGCCACGTCGCCGATCCGATGCTCTTCTACAACGCCGGTTCGGCCGACGAGCTCACCGACCACATCACCCGCATGCTCGACAGCGTCAACGCCTGTCTCGACCTCGGGCGCCTGCGCTCGGCCACCATGAGCGAGTACCTCGTCAAGACCCTGTGAGCCGCGCCTTCCACACCTCTTCGCACGGCCACCGGCGGGCCCACTCGTAGGGGACCCAGGGATGGCGCGTCGTCGCCCCTTCGGGGATCTCGACCTCGATGAGCTCCTCCACGGTGAAGCCGCTGCCGGTCAGGAGCCGGTGCATGTCGCCGTGGCCGAGATGGAACTCGACGGAGTCGTCGTCGGACCACTCGAAGCGGTGCATCCCGTTGTACGGACGCAGCAGCCGCTCCACCGCCGGGGCGTCGGGCTCGTCGGGGAGGCAGCACATGAGCAGGGCGCTGCTGGTGAGGAACACGAGCCGTCCTCCCGGGCGCAGCAGGCGGGCCGCCTCGGGGATCCACGCGTAGGGGTCGCACCAGGTGATGGCCCCGTACTCGGAAATGGCCAGGTCGAAGCCGGCGTCGGGGAGGGGGACGTCCTCGGCGCTGGCGTGGATCAGGGGGAACGACTGCCCGAACTCGGCCTGCAGACGCCGGGCCGTGGCCAGCTGGGCGGCGGAGTTGTCGATCCCCACGCAGCGCGCCCCGCGCCGGGCCAGCCACCCCGAGACGTACCCGGTCCCGCACCCGAGCTCGATCGTGTCCAGCCCCGCCACCGTCTCGGGGAACATCTTGAGCTGCGCCTCGGGGACGCTCCACTGACCCCACGACGGCTCGTCCTGCTCCCAGTTGCGCCGGCCCGCCTCCTCCCACTCCGGCGCCCAGCGGTCCCACTCGCGCCGGTTGCGCCGGACGTGGTCGGGGAGCTCGGGCACGGTGGCGATGGTCGGTAGCCCCGGGCTCAGACCCGGGCCTGCTCGTCGAAGCGCGTGTAGCGGTCGACGAAGGCCAGATGGGTCACGCCCGTCGGCCCGTTGCGGTGCTTCGAGGTGATGATCTCGGCCGACCCACGCTCGGGTGAGTCCGGGTTGTACACCTCGTCGCGGTAGATGAAGAGCACGACGTCGGCGTCCTGCTCGATCGACCCCGACTCCCGGAGATCGGCCAGCACCGGTCTCTTGTCCTGCCGCATCTCGAGATTGCGCGACAGCTGCGACAGGGCGATCACGGGGATGTCGAGCTCGCGGGCCAGCACCTTCAATCCACGACTGATCTCCGACACCTCGACCTGACGGTTCTCGGCCCGGCTGCGACCGTGCCCGCTCATCAGCTGCAGGTAGTCGACGACGACGAGACCGAGACCCGAGCGCGCCTTCAGGCGGCGGGACTTGGCCCTGATGTCCATTACGGTCACATTCGGGTTGTCGTCGATGAAGATCGGGGCGTCGCCCAGCCGCCCGATGGCGTTGGAGATCCGGGGCCAGTCCGACTCGAGGAGCTGCCCGTTGCGCATCCGGGTGGCGTCCACCCCGGCCTCCGAGCACAGCATCCGCTGGGTCAGCTCCAGGTGGCTCATCTCCAACGAGAACAGCAGCACCGGCACCCGGGCGTGCACCGCGGCGTGGTTCACGATCCCCAGGGCGAAGCTCGTCTTGCCCATGGCGGGACGGGCCCCCACCACCACCAGGTTCCCGGCCTGGAGCCCCGCCAGCTGGGCGTCGAGGTCCCGGTAGCCGGTGGGCACACCGGTGATCGTCTCCCCCCGCTCCACCAACGCCTCGAGATGGTCGAGGCTCTGGGCCAGCAGCTCGCGCAGCGGCGACATGGTGTCGACCATCCGGCGCTGGGCGACCTCGAAGATCATCGTCTCGGCCCGGTCGACCACCTCGGTCACGTCCTCGGGGACGCTGTAACCGAGCTCGGCGATCTCCCCGGCCACGGTGACGAGTCGGCGCAGCAGGGCGTGCTCCTCGACGATCCGGGCGTAGTAGGACGCGTTCGCCGTCGACGGCGTGTTCACCTGCAGCGAGATCAGCACCGAAGGGTCGCCCACCGCCTCGAGCAGCCCCGACCGGCGCAGCTCGTCGGCCACCGTCACCGGGTCGGCGGGCTCGCCCCGGGTGTAGAGAGCGGTGATGGCCCCGAAGACATGCGCGTGGGCCGGCTTGTAGAAGTCCTCGCCCTTGCAGAACTCGATGGCCGACGCCGTGGCGTCGCGCGACAGCAGCATGGCGCCGAGCAGCGACTCCTCGGCATCGAGGTTGTGCGGCGGCACCCGCCCCCCCGCGCCCGGCAGACGGGTGACGCGTACCTCTTCGAGTGCCTGCGCCATGGACCCTTACCCTCGCCTATGTGCCCTGCGGAGAACGAGGGGAGCAACCTGGGGAAATCGGGGCTCTTTCCGGGGGATGACGTTGTGGACGACAGGGCACACCAGCGGACAACCCTGGGGACAACCTGTTCACCCTGCTCACGCGGTCCGTGCCCGGCATGCCGCCGACGCTACGAAACCGGTGTGACGGTCAGTCAGGCGTTGGGCACGACCTCGACGGTGACCTCGGCGCTCACTTCGTCGTGGAGCTGCACGGGCACGACGTGGGTGCCGACCGTCTTGATCGGCTCCGTCAGGCCGATCCGGTGCCGGTCGACCTCGGCCCCCGTCTGGGCGGTGATGGCCGCGGCCACGTCGGCCGCGCTCACGGAACCGAACAGACGGCCCTCGGCCGCGGCCCGGGCCGACACCGTCACGGTGGCGGCGCCGAGGATCTCGGCCACCGACCGGGCCGACTCGCGCTCCTGGGTGTTGCGCAGGTCCCGGCCGCGCCGCATGGCCACGGCCTGCTTCTCGATCTTCGAGCCGGCCACCAGGGCCCGGCCCGTCGGGAGCAGGTAATTCCGGGCGAAGCCGCGCGCCACCTCGACGATGTCGCCGCGCTTGCCCACACCGGCGATGTCGTCGCGCAGGAGAACCTTCATCAGAACGGTTCCTCGTCGAAGCCGTAGCCGCCGCCCGCCGGCTCGCCCGACGTCGACGCCGTGGCCGCCGCCGCTTGGCGGGGGGCGGGGGCACCCTCACCGGGGCCGCGCCTCTCGTTCTTCGTCACCTGGGCCGTGGCCCAGCGCAGGCTGGGGCCGATCTCGTCCGCCACCACCTCGATCTTCGACCGCTTGTCACCGTCGGCCGTCTCCCACGAACGCTGCTCCAGGCGACCGGTGACGAGGACCCGCGAGCCGCGACTCAGGCTCTCGGCCGCGTTCTCGGCCATCTCCCGCCAGCACACCACGTCGAAGAACGAGGTGGCCTCTTCCCACTCCTGGGTCTGGCGGTTCTGCCAGCGCCGGTTGACGGCGAGCCCGAAGGTCGCCGTGGCCTGACCGGTCGGCGTGAACCGGAGTTCGGGGTCCCTCGTGATGTTGCCGACCAGTGCGACGTTGTTCCCGTTGGCCATCGTCTGTCCTTCCGCTCCTAGTTGTCAGCGGTCGCCGTCGGGCGGGGCCGAGCCGGCGTCTTGGGCCGGGTCTGGCCGATCGCCTCGTCGGGCACCCGCATGATCTTGTGCCGCAGCACCTCGTCGGCCAGGACGAGGAGCCTGTCGAGATCGGCCACGGCCTTCGGCTCCGCCGTGAACTCTGCCACCACGTAGTAACCCTCACGCTTGTGCTGCAGCTCGTAGGCGAGCGTCCGCTTGCCCCACCGGTCGACCGTCCCCACGGTCCCGCCGCTGTTGCGCACGAGGTCGAGCCCCCGTTCGAGGACAGCCGTGATGGCCGATTCGTCCACCTCGGTGTCGAAGATGATCACCGTCTCGTATGGCCGCACGCGCGGCTCCTCTCCCTCTGGACCCGACGCCTCGAGCGCCCGGGGCCCCGCCAGGCGCGGAGCAGGGTGCCAAGTCCGGAACCCGGAAACATCATCCGGTCGTGGCCGGCAGCCATGGTAGCCCACGCCCACCGGGCCCCCTCCGGCGGGTGCCCCGGTGCTGCGGAGGACTCGGCGCTGCGGAGGACTCGGTGCTGCGGAGGACTCGGTGCTGCGGAGGATCAGTGCCCGGACGGGAGGTGGTACGTCTCGGCCTCGGAGGGGAAGGTCCCCCCACGGACGTCGGCCGCCCACGACGACACCGCCGTGACGGCCGCCGCCATCAGGTCGGCGTACTGGCGGACGAACTTGGCCGGGGTCCCCTCGCGCAGGCCCAGGAGGTCGTGGAAGACGAGGACCTGGCCGTCGCAGCCCCCACCGGCGCCGATTCCGATGGTGGGCACGTCCACCTCGTCGGTCAGGCGGGCGGCCACCACGTCGGGGACGCCCTCCAAGACCATGGCGAAGCACCCGGCGGCGGCCAGCGCCTTGGCGTCGTTCATCAGGGCCTCGGCGGCGGCCGTGTCGCGGCCCTGCACCCGGTAGCCGCCCATGGCGTGGACCGACTGGGGGGTGAGGCCGAGGTGTCCCATCACCGGGATCTCGGCGTTGAGCAGCGCCTCCACCACGTCGAGGCGGACCCGGCCCCCCTCGAGCTTGACGGCCTCGGCGCCGGCCCGGACGAGCACGGCGGCGTTGCGCACGGCGTCCTCGGGCGACAGGTGGTAGCTGAGCCACGGCATGTCCCCCACCACCAGGGCCCGGGGCGAGGCCCGCCCGACGGCGCCGATGTGGTGGGCCATCACCCCGACGTCGACCTGCAGGGTGTCGGCGTGACCGAGCACGGCGTTGGCCACCGAGTCGCCCACGAGGATGATGTCGACGCCGGCGGCGTCGGCGATCCGCGCTCCCGGCGTGTCGTAGGCCGTCAGCATGACGAGGGGCTCGCTCCCGCGGCTGCGTTTGCGGGCCCTGATCATCGGAACGGTGACCTTGGGGGCCGGGGCGTTCGCGGTGGTGCCGGTGTCAGTCATTGGCTCGGGGCCTCCTTGCCGTCCAGCGCTCGAGGGCTGCCGGCGGCGTCGTGACCGAAGACCCCAGTGTACCTTTCCCCCGGTGGCGGCCATAGGGGCAACGGGGGACGGGACCTGCGCCAGCTGCGGCGGTCCCGGGGACGGACTCGTCGAGGTGTACCGGCTCTACGTCACCCTCGACGACCAGGGTCGGGTGACCGGCGCCGAGGCCGTCGACCAACCCGAACGGTGGTGCCTGTCGTGCCGAACCCTCTATCCCCACCGGCCGGCGGAGGATTCTCCCGGGGCGCCGCCCGGCTGACCGCTTTGCTGACCGATTGCTGACCGATTTGCTGGCTGCTTGCTGACCGATTGAGAGGCTGCCCGGCTGAGACCCATCGCCGACCGATCGGTCGTAGCGTGGGTGGCTGAGTGTCAGGTTCGCCGTACGTGATCGACTACCGGGGCACCTTCGACTTCGAGCTGCCCCCCGAGGCGATGTGGGCCGCCCTCGAGCATTCCGAGCGCTTCGAGGGGTGGTGGGGATGGCTGCGGGAATTCCGCCTCGACGGCGGGGGTCTCCAGGCCGGCTCGGTCCTGCGGGGCGTGGTCTCGCCCCCCGTCCCCTACGAGATGCGGGTGCAGGTCCTGCTCGACCGGTGCACGCGCCCGGAGCGGATCGACGCATCGGTCGGCGGTGACCTCGTCGGCGACGCCCACCTTCTCCTGGCCTCGCGCGGCACCGGGACGCGGGCCGACGTGGCCTGGACGGTGGAGATGAAGCAACGCCCGATGCGCCTCGCCGCGCGTCTCGCCTCCCCTCTGCTGCGTTGGGGCCACGACCGGGTGGTGGAGGCCACGGTCAACGGTTTTCGCCGGAACCTCAGAGCGAATCGTGAGATCGCCTAGGGCGCCGTCACGTCGAGGCGGCGGCAGTCACCGGTGCGGCGTGACGGGCCTTCCCCGGGTGGAGATGCAGACCGGCGAGCTTCTCCGCGCCGGCGAGGCCCGCCGAATCGTGCCCGGTGATCAGGTCAGGCGGGCGACGGCCAGAGCCGAGGCCAGGGCCACCATCCCCCACGACATGGCCCGCAGCGCGCCCTCGACGGGACGAAGCAGGGCCCGCTCGTCGAGGGGGACCACGGTGCCGTCGGCCAGGGTGAGCGATCCCTCGACGGCCCGGGTGGACCGGCGGAGCATGCGGGCCGGGGTGCTCAGGAGGCGCTGGGCGACCGAAAGGGCGAAGGCGCCACCGGCGGCCAGGACGGCCGCCAGGGCCAGGTCCGATGTCTGCGCCACGTACCCGGTGAGGACGGGGAACGCACCCCAGGCCGCGGCGAAACCGGCGGTGGTGTGCACGACCCCGCCGAAGAGCTCGGCGTTGTAGGCCAGGACGAGCAGCGGCCCGACGACGATGAAGGGGACGAGGACGACGCCCACCCGCGTGACCCCGACGACGCCGAGGACGACGGCACCGGCGAGGCTGACGGCGGTGACGGCGACGAGGACCCCGTTCGGGATGGCGGTCCCGAGGGGTCGCCCGTGGAGCTCGTCGACGGCATGGGCGGCCACTCCGACGGCCAGGAAGAAGGCGAGGAGGGTGGCGATCAGACGCGACGAGTCGACCCGGGGGGCCAGACAGGCGCCGATGACAACGTAGGAGAGGTGCCACGCCGTGTAGGGCGGGTGCAGCAGCGTCCACCAGTCGCGCCAGCCCCCCCGGGCCGCCGCGTAGTAGGCGGGGCGACGCTCCGCCTCAGGCACGGGGGCGCCTCCCCCACATCACCAGGCCGCCCCCCAGGCTCATCGGACGCGCCGCCACGTCGACCAGGCCGGCGTCGCCCCAGGCCCCCACCGTCCACGAGAGGGGGAACCGGCGGTAGTGCGAGGTGATGTTGGGCCCGAGGAAGCGGCCCACGTCGAACCACTGGCGCCCCCCGGTCGCCCAACCGGCCAGCGGGAGGACGAGGCGTGTGTAGCCCCACCACCAGAAGCGCCAGAACCGGCTCGAGGGGACGAGGAACTCGAGGTTGGCCAGGACGCCGCCCGCCTTCAGGACCCGGGTGAGCTCCCTGATGGTGGCGCCGGGATCGTCGACGTAGCGCAGGAGGTAGGTGAAGGTCACGGCGTCGAAGGTCGCGTCGGGGAACGGCAGCTGTTCGCCGCGTCCCAGAGCCAGCTCGATCCGGGCCCCCGAGGGCGCGACGTTGTCGCGGGCCCGGCGGACCATGGCCTCGGTCACGTCGACGCCGACGACGCGGGCGCCGGTACGCGCCGCGATCTGGAGGGCCACGCCGGCCGGACCGGTGGCCACGTCGAGGACGAGCTCGGGCGTCGCCTCCACCACGTGGTCGACCATGGCCCGGCGCCAGCGCCCGTTCTGTCCGAACGACAGGAGCTCGGCCAGGCGGTCGTAGCGCTCGGGCAACGGGGAGAAGAGCCGCTGGGCGAACCGGTTGGGGCCACCGGGGGCGGCCGAGGCAACCGTCGGCATGCCTCCGTGCACACAGCGAGGATCGCACAGAACACCGGCGCTCGCCCGGCGTGACGACCGCCGTTTCAGAGGAGGGCAACCACCACGATGCCGAGGGCGGCTGCGGCCAGGGAGGCGGCCACGCCCCCGACCACGCTCACCACGGCCTGCCGTCCGAGGCCCTCCTCGGCCAGGCGGACGGTCTCCCATGTGACGCTCGACCACGTGGTGAAGGCGCCGCAGAAGCCCACCCCCACCACGGCGTGGGCCCGGCCGCCGAGGCCGTGGTACCAGGCCAGGCCGGTGACCACCCCCAGGACGAACGATCCCATGACGTTCACGGTGAACGTGCCGTAGGGGAACGAGCCGGTGCTGCGGTCCTGGACGGCACCGTCGGTCACGAACCGCGCCACGGCGCCGAGCGCCCCGGCGAGCCCGACGGCCAGGGCCACGATCACCGATCGGCTCCGTCGCCGATGACGACCGCGGGGCGCACCCGACGGTGCAGTCGGCCGATGGCCGTTCCCACGGCGGCGGCGGCGATCCCGGCGGCCATGGTGGCGGCCAGGTAGGCCAGGGCGGTGGCGGCGTTTCCGTGCCGGACGAGGGTGTCGGCCTCGACGGCCACGGTGGACATGGTCGTCCAGGCCCCGAGCACTCCGACACAGGCGAACAGCCGGACGGAGCGCCACCGGCGGACCCGGACCCGGTCGCGCTCGATGGTGACGGTGAGGACGAGCCCGAGAAGGAAGGCCCCCGAGGTGTTGATGACGAACGTCGACGACGGGAAGTGGCCAGGGAGCACCGGCCACGCCAGCTGCAGTTCGTAGCGGGCGAGGGCCCCGAGGAACCCGCCGGCGGCGATGGCCCCCACCACGCCGGGATGGCTGCGTCGGACCGGGAGCGGGGCCCGGCGGTGACGACGCCCCGGTCCGGCAAGGTCGGTCGGGTCGAGGTCGGGATCGACGGGAAAGGCGTCGTCGGCACCGAGGGCGCGGGCCACCCGTCGGCGGACGTTGTGGCCCCGGGTATCACGGCTCCCGGGGGGATCGGCCGGTGTCACTGACGACCTCCTCACCAAGCATGAGTAGGAGCCATCAGGCCGCGTGGTCGACCGGTTGCGGCGAGCCCCATCGCCGCCGTCCATGGTACCGACACCGGAGCCAGATCCCGGTGCACCGGAGCCGGGCCCGGTCACCCCGCCGGCAGGCGCCTAGGGCGTGGAGGGTGTCGTCTCGTCGTCCCCGTCGGTGTCGTCGGTCCAGGTGGCCCAGGCGGAGCGCTGCAGCATCGACGGGAAGGTGACGACGATCAGGATGAAGAGGGCGAACGTGATGATGTGGACGCCGGTGCAGTACTCGCAGATGGCCTTGATGATGAAGAGCTCGGCGTAGAGCAGGTAGAGGACGAACCCGATCCCCGACACGGCCATGGCCAGGCGCAGCTGAGCCACACGCACGTCGGTCGTCTTCCACAGCGGCGGGAGGTTGATCGCCGTCATGGCGATGTAGAAGGCGAGGCCGAGGACGGCCACGGGGATGTGGAGGATCTCGGACTGGGCGCTCGTCGTCACCTTGGCGCAGTTGATGAACGAATTGGCCGGGCAGACGAGGACCTGCTTCTCGAAGTGGGTGATCGTCAGGTAGGTGGAGTCGGCCAGGCCGAGCAACGAGAGCAGGAGCGCCGTCAGTCGGACACGGGGACCGGGTCCGACTGTGGCCTCGTCGTCCGTGGCGACGTCGTCGTACTCGTCGTCGTAGTCGTCGAGCGGTCCGGCCGCGTCAGGACCGGCGACGGTGGTTGCCTTCACCGACCGGTCCGCTGGACTCACCGCCGACCTCGGGTCATCGGGGCCATCGGATCAGGTCAGGCCGATGGCCTTGGCCGCCCTGGCCACGACGGGCATGGAGCACACCGAAGCCGGCTTCTGCCCGGTGATGGCGCAGATCCCGGCGGTGAGGTAGTTGGACGTCCCCACGATCGACTGCGTGACGGGGTCCTTCGGGTTCGTCAGCTTGGAGGCCACGTCCTGCTGGTCGAGTCCGGACAGAACGGTGGGGACGTAGCTGGGGGCGAGGACGAACGTCTTGTTGCCGATGTCGAGGAAGGGGAAGCCCTCGGGGTTGTCGTACTTGGCCCACAGGGCCGACTCCTGGGACGTGAGGGGCTGGAGTGTGGTCCGCGTCCCCAACCCTGAGGTGTCGTTGCTCTCGTGCTCCGACGTGGAGAAGGTGAGGTAGGGACTGGTGTACTTGGCGTTGACGAAGGTGAAGGTGGGGGTCGACGGATCGGTGTCCCACGGGGAGGACGTCGTCTCCTGCAGGCCGGAGAAGGTGCCGAATTTGCTGAAGGCCATGATGATGGCCCACCGCTCGGCGGCGCAGTACGGGCAGAACTCACCGCCGATGAAGACGGCGCCGGGCTTGCCCGCGATGGTCAGCGGGGGCTGGCCCGCCTTGTAGGTGGGGGGGGCGACCATGTCCTGCGAGGGCAGTCCCACCTTGCTGATCACGCTGTTCGACACGCCGGTGACCTCGCTGACGAGCGAGGCGGGGGCCGGGGTGACGGTCGGTGCCGAGATGCCCGGCGTGGCGCTCGGCTTCTTGTTGTCGGTGACCTTGAAGATCACGAAGCCGACGATGATGACGACAACGACGGCCACGGCGGCGAAGGCGAGCGTCGACGGGGAGAAGCGTTGGGGGGGTCCGGCGCCGGGGCGGTAGGCGCCGGGCGGCTTCTTGCCCCCGCCGCTCCCGCCGCCGCTACCGCCGCGACCGCCCGACCCCGGCTTGGTGGCCGGGCCGGGACGGCGGTTCGGTGTCTTGGCCCCGCTGGCACCGCGGGCGCCGGAGGAGGGCTTGGAACCGGACGCAGGGCGACCTCCGGCGGCACCGCCGGGCTTCTGGCCCGACCCCTTGCCGCCTCCTGCCTGCACTGGACTCATCGATCTTTCCCCTTGCCCTCGCCCGCGGATAGTCCGTCAATCGTGCACCATCGCACGCTGGTTGTGGGGGCGCGCCCCCGTGCGCCCCGACCGCCCCGCCTGTGGCTCAGCCGTTGCCGCGCCGGGCAGCCGTGGCCGACGCCCGGTGCCGGCCACCGGCGGGATACATCCGGGCCAGATGGTTCCAGGCACAGTCGGGGCAGACCTCGACGACGTAGCAGACGACCTCGTCGGCGCGCCGGCACAGGCGCGCCAACTCGGTGGCGGTCGTCGGGCAGCGGCCGTGGGAGGGGAGGCGGGGCCCGAAGACGTAAGTGACGTGGACGAGGGGCGGGCCCTCGCAGATGGGGCACTCCTCGGCCAGGGGGACACCGACGTTGCGCGCCGCGCGCAGGAGCTCGGGATGGGCGTCGCAGACGTCGAGCTTGGACAGGCGACCCTTGTGGAACTCGCTCACGACGGCGTTGCGGGCAAGGCGGTACTCCACCCGTCCGCCGGTCCCCGTGACGGGGAACCCTCGCAAGGCCGAATGACCGAAGCTCATCGTCAACCAGGGTACCGCCGGGTGCCGACGGGGACCCGTGACAAATTGCGTTCTTTTTCCCGGTCCTTGCCGACCCGTAGATATATCGATACGATAGGTCATACCGATGTATCCGAACCCCGAATTCCCGAAGACCCCCCGCCGGGAGGGCGACGCCTGATGCTCGAGCTCGCCATCCTCGGGCTCCTGGAGGACCAGGAGCTCCACGGCTACGAGATCCGCAAGCGCCTGCGCGACGAGCTCGGGCTGTTCTCCAACATCTCGTTCGGCTCGCTCTATCCGGCGCTGTCGCGCCTCGAACGCGGCGGTGCGGTGCGGGCCATCGAGGAGACCGATGGTGACAGCGCGAGGCCCGTGCCCATGACGGGGTCCCTGAGCGGGGAACGCGCCGCCCTGCGGTCACGACGGGCGGGGCCGGCCCGGGGCCGGCGGGGACGCAAGGTCTACCGGATCACCGACGAGGGGCGGCGCCAGTTCACCGACCTGCTCGCCAGCGAGACCGGGGCCGGGGCCGAGGACGCACGCAGCTTCGGGCTGCGCCTGGCCTTTGCCCGCTACCTCCCGCCGCAGGCGCGGCTGCGGCTGCTGGAGCGGCGCCGGGCTCAGTTGGCCCAACGCCTGACCGAGACGTTGGCGGCCACGGGGGCCGGGAGCAGGCTCGACCCCTACGCCCGGTCCCTGATGGAGCACACGACGGAATCGACCGAACGGGACATCTCGTGGCTCGACCGTCTGATCGCATCCGAGCGGGCGCGGGCTCAGCACGGCACGACGGCTCCGCAGACGGTGGCGTCGGGGCCGTCGCAATGGGACGAGAGCAATTGGGAGACCGAGTTGAAGGGGATGACAGAGATGGAGGGAGAGGCTCGATGAGTGCTGTCCGGGTGGCGATCGCCGGCGTGGGGAACTGCGCCAGCTCATTGGTACAGGGAGTGGAGTACTACCGGGACGCCGATCCCGACGACACGGTGCCGGGGCTCATGCACGTCGAGCTCGGCGGGTACCACGTGGGCGACGTCGAGTTCGTGGCCGCCTTCGACGTCGACGCCACCAAGGTGGGGATCGACCTGGGGAAGGCGGTGTTCGCCGGGCACAACAACACCATCCGTTTCGCCCCCGTCGGCCACCTCGACGTCACCGTGCAGCGGGGCCCGACTCTCGACGGCCTCGGGATCTACTACCGCGAGACGGTGGAGGAGTGGCCGGGGGAGCCGGTCGACGTGGCCCAGGTCCTGCGCGACGCCGGTGCCGACGTCCTCGTGAGCTACCTGCCCGTCGGCTCGGAGGAGGCCCAACGGCACTACGCCCAGGCCTGTCTCGACGCCGGCGTGGCCTTCGTGAACGCCATTCCCGTGTTCATCGCCAGCGATCCCGGCTGGGCCCGGAAGTTCCGGGACGCCGGCATCCCGATCGTGGGGGACGACATCAAGAGCCAGGTGGGGTCGACCATCGTGCACCGGGTCCTGACCCGGCTCTTCGAAGACCGCGGCCTGGCCCTCGACCACACCTACCAGCTGAACTTCGGCGGGAACATGGACTTCAAGAACATGCTCGAACGCAAGCGCCTCGAGTCGAAGAAGATCTCGAAGACCCAGGCCGTGACCAGTCAGGTCGAGAACACCGTCCTCGACGCCGACGACGTCCACATCGGACCGTCGGACCACGTGCCCT
This sequence comes from uncultured Acidimicrobiaceae bacterium, assembly GCA_963848355.1. Lineage (GTDB taxonomy): Bacteria > Actinomycetota > Acidimicrobiia > Acidimicrobiales > UBA8190 > CAWKDG01. Next base: position 1,389,199 of record CAWKDG010000012.1, on the reverse strand, counting down.
GGTTGAACGACCGGAAGTGGGCGTACATCAGGATGGAGGGGAGGAACTTCGGCGACGTCCCCCTCAACCTGGAGCTCAAGCTCGAGGTGTGGGACTCCCCCAACTCGGCCGGCGTGATCATCGACGCCGTGCGGTGCGCCAAGGTGGCTCTCGACCGCGGCATCGGCGGGCCCCTGCTCGGGCCGTCGGCCTACTTCATGAAGTCGCCGCCGGTGCAGTACCACGACGACGAGGCCTACCGGATGGTCGAGGAGTTCGCCGCCGGTGCCGCCAACCCGGTCTGGCCCGAGTCCGGACCGCCCCGGTCCGAGGGCTGAACCGACTCAGTCCTGAACCGACTCAGTCCTGAACCGACTCAGTCCGGCGGCCGCTGACGGTCGGCCCACCATGCATCGAGGCGCTTGATCACCTCGTCCGCGCCGAGGGGACCCTCCTCCAGGCGGAGCTCGAGCAGGAATTCGAGAGCTCGGCCGACGTCGGGGCCGGGAGCGAGGCCGAGGTGGTCCATGACCTGGCGCCCGTCGAGCTCGGGGCGGATGGCGTCGAGCTCCTCCTCGGCCCGCAACTCCTCGATCCGCTTCTCGAGCTCGTCCATGCGCTGGCCGAGGGAACGGGCCTTGGCCGCGTTGCGCGTGGTGCAGTCGCACCGGGTGAGCTCGTTCAGGTCGTCGAGCAACGGCCCGGCGTCGCGGACGTAGCGGCGGACGGCCCGGTCGGTCCACCCGAGCCGGTAGGTGTGGAAGCGGAGATGGAGCTCGACCAGCCGGGTGACGGTGTCGATGTCCTCCTTGGAGAAACGCAGCGCCGTCATCCGGTCGCGGGCCATCCGGGCGCCGACGACCTCGTGGTGGTGGAAGGTGACACCGGCGGGCCCGAAATCCCGGGTGCGCGGCTTGCCGATGTCGTGGAGGAGGGCGGCCAGGCGCAGCAGGCGCTCGGGGCGCGTCTTGTCGACGACGGCGAGGGTGTGGGCCAGGACGTCCTTGTGCCGGTGGATGGGGTCCTGCTCGAGGGCGAGGGCGGGGAGCTCGGGGAGGAATTCGACGGCCAGTCCGGTGTCGACCACGAACCAGAGCCCCGGAGAGGGGCGCTCGACCACGAGCAGTTTGCCGAGCTCGTCGCGGATGCGCTCGGCCGAGACGATGGCGAGGCGGTCGTGCATGGACCGGACGGCCATGACCAGCGTGTCGTCGGGTTGGAGCCCGAGGCCGGCGATGAAGCGCGCCGCCCGCAGCATGCGCAGCGGATCGTCGGAGAACGAGACCTCGGGGTCGAGCGGGGTACGCAGGCGGCCGGCGGCCAGATCGGCCAGGCCGTCGTAGGGGTCGATGATCTCGAGGTCGTCCCCGAGGCGCAGCGCCATGGCGTTGACGGTGAAGTCCCGTCGCGACAGGTCGACCTCGATCGAGTCGCCGAAGACGACGTCGGGCTTGCGCGAGTCGGGTCGGTAGGCCTCGGCCCGGTGGGTCGTGATCTCGATCGTCCGCTCCCCCCGGCGGACGCCGACGGTCCCCCACCGCTTGCCCTGCAGCCAGACGGCGTCGGCCCAGCCGGCCACGATCTTCTCCGTCTGGTCGGGAAGGGCGTCGGTGGTGAGGTCGATGTCGGCGTCGACCGACGGCTCGTCGCGGCAGAAGACGTCGCGGACCGAACCACCGACGACGTAGAGGCGGTGACCGGCGTCGTCGAAGCGCGCCGCCAGGTCGGCGGTGGCGTCGACCAGGGCCTGGGCTCGCGCGGGGATCACCGGGCCGAGGGTAGTGCCCCCCCGTGGCCGGCCCCGGCGGACGGACCGGCGTTGACCGGGTACGGGCCCCGCCGTAGCGTGCCGGCGCATGGCCGTCCCCGCCCACCGATCCGAACGCAACGCCCTGTGCGACCTGTTCACGCGCGTGGGCCCGACCGCCCCGACCCTGTGCGAGGGCTGGACGACGACCGACCTCGCCACCCATCTCGTGGTCCGCGAACGCAAGCCGATCGCCGCCCTCGGCCTCGTCCTGTCGCCGCTCGAGTCGACGTTGCGTCAGACGATGGCACGCATGTCGGCGGCCAACTCGTACGACGCCCTCGTGGCCAAGGTCCGCAGTGGTCCGCCCGCACTGCTGCGACCCTTCGACGCGGCGATGAACACGGCCGAGTACTTCATCCATCACGAGGACGTGCGCCGGGGCGGCGGCGACACCACGCCACGGCCGGTGGCCGACATCGCCGAGCTCGAGGAACAGTTCTGGCGGTCCCTCGGACGGCGGTCGTACAAAGTCCTCGGGAGCACGGGCCTCGACCTCGTCCACCAGGACGGGCGGGTCGCCCACGTCCGGCCCGGCGAGCGGACGGCCACCTTGACCGGTCGGCCGGGGGAACTGACCCTCTACCTCTCCGGTCGCAAGGGCGCCGCCCAGGTGGAGATCGGGGGGCCGCCGGACGCCGTGGCCGCCGTGGGCGACGCCCGTTTCGGCATCTGACCGGCACGGAGGCCGGCGGAGAGGCGCCCCGCAGCCGACGCCGTCGCGCTCTCGGCCGATAGGCTGCCGCGCCGAGGTGGACCGGACCGAGGCGAGCATCGCTCCCGCGCGCGGCGGTGACCGCACCGATCGCCGTCGGCGCGGCGGCGGGCAGGCGGGTCGCATGCTCGCCGTGCTGGGCGTCACCGCCCTGGCCGTCGTCGGCGCCTGGGGCACGGCACCGGCCGGTGCCGCCGGCGACTCGCGTCCGACCCGGCACCCGGGTCCGACCCGACCCACGCTGACCCTGCTGGCCCCCCCCTCGATCGCCGGGCCGAGCTCGCCGTTCGCCCTGCGCCTCGGCGTCTCCGGTGCCGTGGCCCGGACCGATCTCACCCTGGGCGTGAGCGTCTACCGCTGCATGGCCGACCCGAGCGAATTCGACGAGACATTGGGCGGTTCCCCCGTGGGCGCCGTCGTCGCCCGCTCCGGCGCCATCGCCCTGTCGTCGCTGACGGCCGATCCCGAGGACACCCAGGGGGGCGTCGACCTGACGGTGCCGGTGACGACCGGCGGCACGCCGGGCGCGGGGACCGGCCCCTTCACCGCCGATCTCACCGGCGGGACGTGCCAGCCCGGAACCTACGGTGGGGTGTACCCGGTCCAGCTCGAGCTCACCGACACCGTGTCGCGGACGGTGACGTCGCGCCTGCTCACGTACCTCGTGTACACCGACCCGTCGGCCGACATCGAACCGCTGCGCTTCGCTCTGGTCGTCCCCCTGGCGCTGGCTCGGTCGACCGGCCCCGCCGGGGTCCCGTCGCTCACCTCCCCGTCGCTCACCTCGCTCGTCGACGCCATGGGCGCCGTCTCCGGAGCGGTCGCATCCGTGCCCGTCACGCTCGCTCCGATCCCGGCCACCGTGGCCGCCCTGGCCGGCGACCAGCGGGCCCGGGCCAAGGCGGCGCTGGCGACGATGATCTCGCTGACGGCCGCGGCCGACCGCCAGACCCTGTGCGGCCCGTTCGTCCCGGTCGACGTGAGCGCCCTGGTGTCCGCCACCCTGGGAGGGGCCACCGAGCTCGACGACCAGGTCCGCCGGGGGGCGGAGGCGCTCGCCGTCCTCGGGCTGCACGGCGCCGACTGCTCGGACGACGAGGTCTGGGTGGCGGACACGACCCTCGACGCCGCCTCCCTGGCCGCGCTCGACCGCCTGGGCTACAGCGACGTCGTCGTCCCCCCCGACGCCGTGACCGGTCCCCCGCTGTCGACCACGCCCACCAGGCTCTTCACGTTGGAGGGGTCCCCGCACCCGGGCAACGCCGTCCTGTCCGACCCGGTGCTCTCGGCCCGACTGCAGCCCGGCGCGCACGGTGATCCGGCGCTGGCCGCCGATCAGATCCTGGCCGGGCTCGAGCTCGACTACTACGAAGCGCCCAACACAGCCAAGGCGCGTGGAGTGGTGGCCGTGCCCCCGGCGTCCGAGCCGGCCGACCCCGCGGTCGTGGCCGACGTGCTCGCCGGGTTGGCGAAGAATCCCATGGTCGATGCCGTCACCCTGGGCACCCTCTTCTCCGAGGTCCCCGTGGGGGGTACGACCGGTGGCTTCCCCCAACCGTCCAACCGGCGGCCGGCGGCCGTCGGGGCCAGCGGACTCCCCGAAAGCGCCATCGCCGCGGCACGGGCCCAGCTAACGGGGTTCTCGGCCGCCGTCGCCGGCAGCGCCACGGGCACGGCGGTGGCCGACGCCCTCGACGACGAGCTGCTCCAGGCCGAGTCGCAGGACCTCTCATCCGCGCAGCAACGCGCCGGCGTGGCGCACTTCGAGGACGCGCTGCGCGGCCAGTTGGCGCTTCTCTCGATCACGTCGCGCGACGTCCGCCTGACGGCGCGGACAGGGAGTGTCCCCATCACGGTGGTCAAGAACGCTCCGTATCCCGTTCAGGCCGTCCTCACCGTGACGAGCGACAAGATCGCCTTCTCGGGCGGCGGCGCCCAGGTTCCGAACACCGAGTGCCGGAGCCCGGTCGTCACGAACGCGGGCGGACGATCGAGCGTGTCGACGCTGTGCACGTTCATGCACGGGACCAACGCCGTGTACATCGAGATGCGGTCGCGGGTGTCGGGTGACTTCCGGATGTCGGTCACGCTGGACAGTCCTCAGACCGGCCTGGAACTGGCCAGCGGGCAGCTCACCGTCCGGTCGATGTCGACGTCGGCGGTGGCCATCGCCCTGTCGGTGGCAGCCGTCGCCGTTCTGCTCACCTGGTGGGGTCGCACGATGTGGCGCAACCGTCGGACACGCCGGGGGGCGCACAGCCGGCGTGGCGGTGGCGGGTCGTGAGCGACGAGGACGGCCCGGCCGGGCCTGGCGATCCCCCCGCCCCCGGCCCGGCGGGCGACGAGGACCGGCCGGCCGGCGGCGGGGCCGAGTCCACCGACGCCGGGGCCCCTGACACCGAGTCCCCTGAGACGCGGTCCTCTGACGTCGGGCCGGCGACTGTCGCAGCGCCGGCCGACACCGAGTCGGGTGTGGGACGGGCCACGGCCGTCATGGCCGTCGGGACCACGTTGTCGCGGCGCCACCGGGGTCGTCCGGATCGTGGTGCTGGCCTACGCCCTGGGGACGAGCACGCCTCTGGCCGATGCCTACAACCTGGCCAACACGCTGCCGAACATCATCCACGACATCGTTCTCGGCGGGGTGCTGTCGGCCACGTTCATCCCCGTCTTCGTCCAGCGCCTGACGACACGCACCGACGACGACGCGTGGGACGCCATCTCGGCCGTGACGTCAGTGACGTTGATCGTCATCGCGGCGGCGTCGGTGCTGTTCCTCGTTCTCACCCCGTTACTCATCGACGCCACCACCACTCTGAACCACTCGGCGCAGGCGGCACAGGACCGGCACGTGGCCACCGAGCTGTTGATCCTCTTCGTGCCCCAACTGACGTGTTACGGCTTCATCAGCCTGGGGACGGCTCTGCTGAACGCGCGGCGTCGTTTCGGGGCACCGATGTTCAGTTCGATCGCCAACAACGTCGTCCTCATCGCCGTGGTCCTCTACTACGGGATCACCGTGCACCGTGCCGCCCGGACCATCGGCGGACTCGCCCACGACCGGAACCAACTGCTGCTGCTCGGTCTCGGGACCACGGCCGGTGTGGTGGCCCAGGCGGCCCTGATGGTGCCGAGCCTCCGGCGTGCCGGTCTGCGCCTGACCTGGAAGCCGGACTTCCGCCACGAGGCCGTGCGCACGATCCTGCGCCTGTCCGGTTGGACCTTCGGTCTGGTGGTGGCCAACCAGGTGGCCCTGATCGTGATCCTGACCCTGGCCGGGCACACCCAGGGGGCCGTCAGTGCCTACACCTACGCGTGGACCTTCTTCCAGCTCCCCTACGGGGTGGTGGCCGTGTCGGTCATGTCGGCCACGGCGCCCGAGCTCACCGCTCACTGGTCCCGGGGCGATCTGGTCGCCTTCCGTCGACGCCTGGCCACGGGACTGCGCACCACGATGGCCATCGTGGTGCCGGCGGCGGCGGGCGAGCTGATCCTGTCGCGACCGCTCGTGGCCCTGCTCCTCGCCCACGGTGCGACCACCGTGGCCGACACGGTCCCGACGGCCACGTCGCTGGCGCTGTTGGCCCTCGGACTCCCGGGCTTCTGCGTCTTCCTCTACGCCGTCCGGGTGCTGCAGTCGGTGCAGGACCTGCGCTCCGCCTTCTGGCTCTACGTGCTCGAGAACGGCGTCAACATCGTGGCCGCCGTCGCCCTCGTCGGACCGCTGGGGGTGGTCCGCGGCATCGCCCTGTCCATCACGATCGCCTACACGGTGGCGGCCGTCGCCGCCCTCGTGCACGTACGCACCCGGGTGCACGGCCTCGACGGCGACCTCATCATCGGGCCGTTGACGCACGTCGCCATCGCGACGGCCGCCCTGGTGGTGGGCGCGGCCCTCGCCAGCAACGTCACGGCCTCGGAGACCGACCTCGGCCTGCTCCTGCGGGTCGCCGCCGGAACAGTGGCCGGAGGCGGGGCCTTCGTCCTCACCGCCGGTGTCCTGGGGGGCAGGGGCCGCCCGCCGTCGTCGTCACCACCACCGCGGGAAGGACCGCGACCTCCCGACACTCCTGACGATCCGCCGCCTCCGCGGGGTCGACGGGTTCGGCCCGGGCTCCCCCCGCGACCCGACCCGCTGCCGCCGGCCGGACGTCCTCCCCGGCGGCCGGCGGGCCTCGGGCCGACGCGCCGCACCGGTCGCCCGGCGTCGGACCGTGGCAGACTCGGCGCGTAAGCACGCGTCGCCGCCACCGGCTCGGCGCCACAACGGAGGGAGGCCGATGGCCGCAGTCCAGGTGGTCACCGACAGCGCCTGCGACCTGACCCCGTCGATGGCCGACGAACACGGTGTACGGGTCGTGCCGTTGTCCATCCGCTTCGGCGCCGAGGAGCTGATCGACCGCGACGAGCTGTCCATCAAAGAGTTCTGGGACCGGGTGATCACAGGACCCGACATGCCCGAGACGGCGGCCCCGTCTCCCGGCGCCTTCCGCCAGGCCTACCTGGACGCCGCCGCGGCCGGCTGTGACGGGGTCGTGTGCATCACGTTGTCCTCGGGTCTGTCGGCCACCTTCCAGGCAGCGACCACGGCGGCGGCCGATCTTCCCGTGTCCATGCCCGTCCGGGTGGTCGACTCGTTGACCGTGACCATGGGAGAAGGCCTGCTCGCTCTGGCCGCGGCGGAGATGGCGCAAAACGGAAGCGGCCTCGACGAGATCGTGGCCGAGGTCGAGTCCCTGAGGAGTCGCACCCACGTCTACGGCGTCCTCGGGAGCCTGGACTTCCTGAAGAAGGGTGGACGTATCGGGGGCGCCGCCCACCTCATGGGATCGCTGCTCTCGATCAAACCTGTCATCGAGGTGCGCGACGGGGTGGTCGAGGTGGAGTCCAAGCAGCGCACCCGGTCCCGCGCCCTTCAGTACCTGGCCGCGAAGGCGCTCGAGTCGGGGCCCCTCGAGAGGCTGGCCGTGGCCAACGGTGTGGCCCGGGACATCGACGAGCTGATGGCGCTGCTCGAGAATGCCCACCCCGAGCACGAGACGGTCATGAGCGACCTGGGTCCGGTCATCGGTGCCCACGCCGGCCCGGGAACCGTCGGGGTGTGCTACCAACTCGCACGCTGAGCAGGCCCTATCGCGGCGCCCGACTAGTCTCGGGCGCATGAATGAGCAGGGTACCGGGGCCTCGAGCGGTCCCGGCGATGCCGGGGCGCAGTGGCAGGCGCGGGTCATCGACACGGTCGAGGACACCGTCACCGCCGTCCACGACCGCGTCATCCGCCCGCTGGTGCTCGTCACCCGGGCCCTCGTCTTCGGCATCATCATCGCCACCATGGCGCTGATACTGAGCGTCCTGCTCTCCATCGCCGCCATCCGTCTTCTCGACGTCTACGCCTTCCGCGGCCGCGTCTGGGCGTCGGACGTCCTCGTCGGCGGGCTCCTGACGGTCGGCGGGCTGGTGCTGTGGACGAGACGCCGGTCCCGGGGTCGCGCGGGGACGTCCTGACCGTGCCCGAGACCCACGACGTCGTCATCCTCGGGTCGGGGCCGGCCGGGCTCACGGCGTCGATCTACACGGCTCGAGCCAACCTGAAACCCCTGGTCATCGAGGGTGAGCCCTCCTCCACCAGCGATCAGCCCGGTGGGCAACTGATGCTCACGACCGACGTCGAGAACTACCCCGGTTTCGTCGACGGCATCATGGGTCCCGAGCTCATGGAGCGCTTCCGCGACCAGGCGGGTCGTTTCGGTGCCACCTTCGTCACGCGCAAGGCGACCAAGGTCGACCTGTCGACGCGCCCGTTCCGGGTGTGGACCGACAGTGACGCCGGAGCCGAAGCCGACGTGTCGGCCCGGGCCCTGATCGTGGCCACCGGAGCCCGGTCACTCATGCTCGACGTGCCCGGCGAGAGCCGCCTGCTCGGCCACGGACTCTCCACGTGCGCCACCTGCGACGGGTTCTTCTTCCGTGGTCAGGAGATCGCCGTCATCGGCGGCGGCGATTCGGCGCTCGAAGAGGCCCTCTTCCTCACGCGTTTCGCCGACACGGTCACCGTCATCCACCGGCGTAAGGAGCTGCGGGCCTCGAAGATCATGCAGGACCGGGCCTTCGCCAACGACAAGATCGTCTTCCGCTGGGATACCACCGTCAACGAGGTCCTGGGCGACGGGAAGGTCTCGGGGCTCTCACTGCACAACACGGTCACCGGTGAGGACGACGAGCTCTCCCTGTCCGGCGTGTTCGTGGCCATCGGGCACGTGCCCAACAGTGGCATCTTCGCTGGCCAGCTCGACGTGGACGAGGCCGGGTACATCCGCACCACGTCCGGTTCGCGCACCAACATCGAGGGCGTCTTCGTGTGCGGTGACGTCCAGGACCACGTGTACCGGCAGGCCGTTACCGCCGCCGGTTCCGGGTGCATGGCCGCCATCGACGCCGAGCGCTGGCTCGATGCCGTGGGCCACGCCTGAGCCGACCACCGGCGTTCCACGCAGGGCACCGGGCCCACCGGGGCGCCGGGTCGGAGGTCGGGGGGCAGAAGATGGACGTTCCCGGAATGCGACCCCCCGGCTCGGGGTTACACGTCTGTTCGACATGCGTGCCCACGAGGCACGCAGCGGAAGGAGCAATGGGATGAGCGAGGGGATCGCAACACTGAGCGACGCTACGTTTGACGAGCATGTCAAGTCGGCCGATACGCCCGTCCTGGTGGACTTCTGGGCCGAGTGGTGTGGTCCGTGCAAGATGATCGCCCCCGTCCTCGAGGAGATCCTCGGGGAGCAGAAGGGGAAGATCGGGATCGCCAAGCTCAACATCGACGACAACCTGGACGTGACGCGCCGGTACGAGGTGATGAGTATCCCGACCATGATCCTGTTCAAGGACGGGGAGCCGCAGGTGCGGATCGTGGGAGCCCGGGGCAAGGCCCAGCTCCTGCAGGAGCTGCAGGCATACCTGTAACCCCGGCGTCCGTCCTTCCCTTACGAACGGGTGACAGGGGGGCGGCCGTCGCCGATCTGCAGTACCGCCTGGGAGGGGTGGGTCTGGCCTGCCCGCCCGACCCCGACGGGCTCTTCGGCGTGGGGACGGCCGCGGCGGTGGAGGCCTTCCAACATCGGCGGGGCCTGCGCGTCGACGGGGTCTGCGGTCAACAGACGTGGGGGGCCCTGGTCGAGGCCGGCTTCCGCCTGGGGGACCGGTTCCTGTACCTGCACGCACCGATGTTCCGGGGCGACGACGTGGCTGACCTGCAACAACGTCTGTCGGCTCTCGGTTTCGACACGGGTCGCGTCGACGGCATCTTCGGCCGGCTCACCTCGGCGGCCCTGGCCGACCTCCAACGCAACCTCAGCCTCCCCGTCGACGGCATCCTGGGCGCATCGACGTTACGTGAGCTCAAACGGGTGATGCCCCGTCACGCCGAGCCCGAACTGGTGAGCACGGTGCGCGACCGCGAACGACTCCGGCAGGCGCCGCGCACGCTGCTCGGCCGGCGCCTGGCCATCGGGGAGGAGGGCGGTCTCGACGTGCTCGTCACCGCCGTACGCCGTCACCTGGCGGCCACCGGCGCCGAGGTCGTCCCCCTGCTCCATCCCGACGGCTCGCTGCAGGCGGCGGCGGCCAACGCCGCCGACGTCGAGGCGTACGTGGGGCTGCGCCTGGACCCCGACCGGACCCACTGCTCCGCCTCGTACTACCGCGGTTACAGCTACGAATCAGCCGGCGGTCGCCGCCTGGCCGAGTTGCTGCAGACGCTCGCCGCCGACGCCCTCGGGATCCCTGCCGACGGCATCCAGGGCATGTCGCTGCCTGTGCTGCGCGAGACACGGATGCCGGCCGTGATCTGTGAGGTCGGCCCACCGGCAATCGTGGTGGAACGCGCCGGGGCCCTGGCCCACGCCATCGTCGAGGCTCTCACCGTCTGGGCCGTCACTCCCGTCGACTGAGCGATCCTCATGTCGAGGGTCGCACCCTGTGACAGTCGACTGTCCACAGCCTCATGCACAGGTTGTGGATGACACTGCACATACCATCGAGAGTTAGATTCCCACTCTCCGGGTTTCTTTGAGGCTTCGACCCAGGCACATTTCCGTCATCATCTCACTGTGAGTCACTATCAGGTCAGACTGTAGGGGGCAGTGCTCCTCCGCCCACCATGAGCTTGTAGATGCGTTCGAGGTCCTCGAGCGTGGCGAATTCGACGAGCACCCGACCCCGTTTGGCCCCCATGTCAACCTTGACGCGCGTGTTGAGGTGGTTGGAGAGGAGGTCCTCGAGTTCGAGGACCCCCGGGGCGGGAAGGCGACGACGCGTTCCGGGGTCCGCGCCGTCTTCGACCTTCGCTCCTTGCGCACGCCCGACCGGCCCGGGCGGCGGCTGGACCGCCCCGTTGGTCGAATCGGGCGGATCGGGTTCCGCCGCCCCCTGGATGTGACGGCGGATCGATTCCTCGACGGCGCGGACGGTCAGGCCCTCGGACACGGCCCGTTTGGCCAGATCCTCCTGGAAGGTTCGATCCGGCGTCCCCAGAAGGGCGCGGGCGTGTCCGGCACTGATGGTGCCGTCGGCCAACGCCCGCTGGACACCGGCGGGCAGCTGAAGGAGGCGCAGGGTGTTGGTGACGGTCGTCCGACTCTTCCCCACCCGCGCCGCGACCTGTTCGTGGGTGTAGTCGAACTCGTCGACGAGCTGCTGGAAGGCGGCCGCTTCCTCCAGGGCGTTGAGGTCCTCCCGGTGGAGGTTCTCCACCAGCGCCTGTTCGAGACTGTGGACGTCGGACACGGTCTGCACCAGAACGGGCATCGTCTGCAATCCCGCTCGGCGCGCCGCCCGCCACCGTCGTTCTCCGGCGATCAGCTCGTAATCGTCCTCACCGGCTTCGCGGACGAGGACGGGCTGCAGAACCCCCACCTCGCGGATGGAGGACGCCAGCGATGTCATCGCCTCCTCGTCGAACCGAGTCCGGGGCTGTAGCGGGTTGGGCCGGATGCTCGAGATCGAGATCTCGCGCAGGGTCGAGCTGCGGTCGCGGGCCACCTCCGCCGGGATCAGCGCGCCAAGGCCCTTCCCCAATCCGCTACGACGCGCCACCGCTGACCTCCTTGGCTAGTTCCCGGTAGGCGATCGCCCCACGAGATGTCGGATCGAAGACCGTGATCGGTTGCCCGAACGAAGGGGCCTCCGAGATGCGCACCGTCCGCGGTATGACATTCCGACACACCTTGTTACCGAAATGCGTCCTGACCTCGTCAGCCACCTGCTCGGCCAGTTTCGTTCGGGCGTCGTACATGGTGAGAACGATGGTCGAGACTTCGAGCTTCTCGTTCAGGTTGGCCTGGACCAGGTGGACATTGCGCAGCAGCTGTCCGAGACCCTCGAGGGCGTAGTACTCGCACTGGATCGGTACGAGGACCTCGTCGGCCGCGGCAAGACCGTTCACCGTGATGAGGCCGAGCGATGGGGGACAGTCGATCAGGATGAACTCGAAATCACCCGCCACGGCTTCGAGGGCCCGGCGCAGCTTCAACTCCCGGCTGAAGCTGGGCACGAGCTCGATCTCCGCCCCGGCCAGATCGATCGTCGCCGGCGCCACGAACAGATTCTTCATGCTCGTCGGTTCGACCGCATCCTCCAGGGACACGTCCCTCATCAGGACGTCGTACATCGAGAGCTCGAAGGACCGGGCGTCGATGCCCAAGCCGGTCGTCGCATTGCCCTGCGGGTCGAGGTCGACCACCAGGACCCGAAAACCCAACTCGGCCAGGGCGGCGCCGAGATTGACGGCCGTGGTCGTCTTCCCGACCCCGCCCTTCTGATTGGCCACGGCCAGGATCCGGGGAACGGGACGGGGGACGTAGTCGCCCGCCTCCACCACGTCCTCCTCGGTCACCAGGCCGATCGGATCTCTCGCCGGGCGGGCCAGGGGGGGGTCCTCGGCCTGGGATTCCGAGATCGGGGCGTCCTCCACCTCCTCCAGCTCGGCGACGTGCTCGTCGTCGGGGGGTTCTTCGCTGGGCCTTTCGAGCGTTTCGTCCGCCACGGTCTCGGTTGACACCGTCTCCGTCGACGGGGGCTCCTCGACGGCACCGTCACCGCGTACCTGGGGGGATTCGCCCTGGTGGGGGCGATGATCTCGACCTCTGATACGGACGCGCACCGTCAACTCTGCAGATGGTTCGGATTCACGGGCCCCATCCTTCCCATCCCCACACCCCGGGTCAAGCTTTACGAGCGTCTTTCCTACGTTTGTTTCACGTGAAACGTTCCCTGGAGGGATGCGGGGCCCCGAATGCTCCGCCCTGCTCTCGGCGGATTGCGTGTTTCACGTGAAACATCAGGGTCCGCCCCTCTCATCCCGGCGGGAACCCGTCTCCCACTCGATAGAGGGGGCGTTTGGCGGGCACGCCCACCCGGCGCGGGAAGCGATCGGGGCAGGGGGTCTCCTGGCGCATCAACTGGTAGCCGAAGGCACCGTGCCACACGGACAGGCGCTCGAGACCGACGCTGGCCAGCCCTTTCTCGGGCCACCGAGCCCCGGCACCGTCATCGACCGACGAGGAGACCGGTGGTTCCGACACGATCAGGATGCCGCCCTGCCGGAGAAAGGGCGCCGCACATTCGACCGTCACGGGCGGAGATCCGAAGGACCGGGCCACCACGAGGGAGAAGGCCCCCCGGAGGTCCTCTGACCGGCCGGCCACCTCGGCCCTGTCCGTCACCACTCGCACCCTTGATCCCCATCCCTGCTCGTCGACCACCTGGGCCAGGAAGCGGGTCCGGCGTTCACTGCTGTCCAGCAGGACGGCGTCACGGTCCGGCCACCGGTGGGCCAGGACCAGTCCCGGTATTCCCCCACCCGATCCCAGGTCCATCCAGGGCCCGGGGAGCACGGTCCCGTCAGCGGCGTCAGCGAACCCTTCGGCATGGGCCACCTGGACGTCGAGCGGACCGTCCCCGAGGAAGCCCCACGTGCGTGCCTGACCAAGGGCCTCGATGAGCGATCGGGGCAGGGGTAGGGACGCACCCGGCGGCAGCGAACTCACCGAACCAGGCCCCCGGCCGACGGCCGAGACCTCCGAGCGATCGGCGCCTCTTGTCAGCCTTCGTCGTCAGAGTCGGAGTCGGACGAGGCACCCAGGGGTGAGATGACGACGTACCGGCGCGGTTCTTCACCTTCGGACCTGGTCTGGACGCCATCGAGCTCGGCCACGGTGTCGTGTACGACCTTCCTGTCGGGGGCCAACATGGGCTCCAGGGCCTGTTCGGAGCCACCGGACAGGACCTCCTCGGCCACCTGCCGGGTAAAGCGCTGCAGGGCCTCGGCCCGCTTGGCCCGGTAGCCGGCGACGTCGACCAGGATCCGTTCGGTCGGTCCGGCGGTCCGACTCTGGACAACCGTCCGGGCCAGCTCCTGCAAGGCTCCCAACGTCGCTCCCCCGCGCCCGACAAGGATGCCGAGCTCCTGACCGTCGACAACGACCTCAACGGTCTCCGAGTCGATCACCCGAACGGACACCGCCGCTTCGAGTCCAATTTCCTCGATCAAGCCTTCGATGAATTCCCGCGCCGACTCCCCTTGCTCTTCCAGTGACAGGACTTCGCCCACACTCTCCTCCTCGCTTGAGCCGGGCCGTCCCGGGCCATTTCCCCCGCGCGGGGGGCGTTCTTTCTCGGGCCCGGTCCGGCCTGAATTCGATCCGGTCGACGTCCGCTCGGCAGCACCAGCGGAGGTGCGGCCGGCTCCGCCACGCGAGCCGCGCCGGCGATTGCGGGATGCCGACCTTTGGCCGCTCGAGCCGTTCTTGGAGGGCGCCGCCTCCGCCAGGGTTCCGTCGACATCGGGGGAAGGGGACGTGGCCACGGCTGTCGCCCGCGGGCCGCTGCGCCCTGATCCGCCTCGACCTCCACCGTCGCGCCGTTGCTCCTGGGCGGGGCGTCGTGACCGACCGCGCTTGGGACGCGGACTCGTCGGCCGGACACGGGCGCGCACCCGGGCCTCACCGCGCATCCTTCCGAACAATCCGGCTCGGGGCTCGTTCACCACCACGAATTCGGCATCGGAATCGTCCACACCCAGCTGGTCCAGGGCTGCGTCCTTCGCCTCCGCCACGGTCCGCCCCGTCGTCTCGACCCATTCCATACCGCTATCGATCCTTCCTCTCCCGCTTCGTCTTGGAGCGGGGATGCGTCGGCTTCTGGTCGCCGGAACCGTTACTGGCGGCCCCGTTCGTGTTCTTCGACGAGCCCTGGCCGTTCGCCTTCGGCGTACCGGCACCGCCCGGTTTCGGCGGTGGCTTTCCACCGCTCTTCGGGGCACCGTTCGACGACGGCCCTCGCGTCGGTCCCGAGGCGGATGGCCCGGCCTCCTTGGGCGCCGGGTCTCCGTCGCCCGCGGGGGGGAGGGCCTCTCGGGCCCGTCGCTGTGCCTCTTTCTGTTCGAGAGCCTGTGCCTGCATGTCGGCCAGCCGCTCCAGGAGCGGGCGGCGGCGGGGCTTGGCGCCCGAGCCTCCTCCCCCCCTGACGGGAGGATGCCTTCGGCCGCAGGTGCCGCTCGGTTGAGGGCGCCAGAGCGGAAGATCGCCTCCTGGATGCCGATCCGGCACAGGCTGGAAATGATGAAGTAGATGTTGACACCGGCGGCGATGTTGATGTAAATGACGGCGAAGATCAGTGGCATATAGCGTTGCATCATCTGCGCCTGCGGATTGGATTGTGCGAACTGAGGATTCCTGTTATTTAGCTGCCGCATTTGGAAATATTGAAGCCCGATGGCAATGAGGATAAGGGAGGCGTAGGGAAGGGCCTGAACGAAAGTGTGGTGACTGAGCACTTTGTCGGCCAAATTGATCCCAAAAGCCGGGATGTTTCCCGGGCTGTGCACCAGGTTCCGGTACAACTTCGTGTTCGTTCCGATATAGCGGGGGAGCGCGCATACGGCTTGGTGACAAATACCCTTGGGGTCGGCGACCGTGGCCGGGAGACCATTCTTTCCCCGGGTGATCGTATTGGCCAAACCCTTGATCACTCCATAGAGAATGATGAAGACGGGGAATTGGGCCACCATTGGTAAACATCCGCCGGCCGGATTCACACCGTGCTCTTTGTAGAGCTTCATCATCTCTTCGTTGAGGGTCTGGCGATCCCCCTTGTACTTCTGCTGGATCTTCTTCAGCTCGGGGCTGAGGCGCTGCATGGCCACCATCGACTTGGTGCTCTTCACCGTCAGCGGCGCCGTGACGATCATCACGACCACCGTGAGCAGAGCGATGGCGATGGCGTAGTTGGGGATCAGCGCGTAGAAGAACGCGATGAGCGTCCCCATGAGGTCGTAGAGAGGCTTGAAGACGTTGCCCAGGGTGCTGCCCAGGACGGGAATCACGCTCATCACCATCGTTCCCCCCTCACTCGGGCACCGGATCGACGCCGTGGGCGGCCCAGGGGTGACAGCGGCCGATGCGGCGCAGGGCCAGGGCCCCGCCCCGCAGGAGACCGTGCCGCTCGAGCGCCTCGAGGGCGTAGTCCGAGCAACCGGGGAGATAGCGGCACGGAGACGGCCGACCGGCACGGAGTAGCTGGTAGAGGGCGATTCCTCGTCCTGCCACTCTGACCGCGAGGCGGGGGGTGGGAAGGGCCTCGGTGGTCGCGCTCACCGCTGCCGGCCCGTACTCGCCGCTGTCATCGCTGCTGCCACTTGTGTCCTCAGATCTTCGTAGGAGAGCCCCGATGCGCCCGGATCGGCCGCTACGAGATAGGCACCGGGTTCCAGCCCGGCCACACCGGCCACCGCCGATCGGAGCCGTCGCCGCAATCGGTTCCGGACCACCGCCTTCCCCGCCCGCTTTCCGACGGCATAGGCGACACGAGGGTGCGGCGCCCCGCCGGCGGCGTAGGTCACAGTCACCGGCCCACGGCGGGCCCGGCGGCCGGACCGTCGCAGCGCCTCGAACGTGGCGCGGTCCCGGATGCGCCAGATCACTCCGGGGTGCCGCTAGGCGGACAGGCGGTTCCGGCCCCGCAGGCGGCGGGACCGGATGATGGCACGGCCGGCCCGCGTCGACATGCGGTGCCGGAACCCGTGATTCTTCGCCCGTTTCCGGACGTTGGGTTGGTAGGTTCGCTTCACGTCCCTTCGTTCCTTCCTGGGCCGGCGGGGGAGGCAGGCCAGCCGGGGCCTCGTGCGGCGACGCACGTGTCGGCCCTGAGTAGTGCCGTAGATGTTAGGCGAGTCCCAGAACACCGACCAGGCAGCGCTTTCGTGGACGCCCGAATCAGCCACTAGCAGCCCCTGTGGGGGCGGTGTACCGTGCCTCACACACCGGTCGGCTCTCCTCCTCGAGGGTCGCCCGGACACGACGCCCTCCTTCCCCGGGGCCTGACATCCCGCCCACCACGGCCGGGAACGAGCTTCCGAGTCAATCCACACCTGTGGATCTTCTTGTGGACAAAACCTGTGATCGGGGGGCGGAGGGCCTGGTGAACGACACAAACGACCTGTGGAAGCGCTGTGCGGACGCGCTCCGGGAACAGGTGTCGGACGCCACCTGGCGGACCTGGTTGACGGGGCTCGTGCCCCAGGCCTTCGACGGCGACCTTCTCGTCCTCACCGCTCCGAGCACGCTCGTCCGGGACCGGGTCGAGAACCGCTTCCTCGGACTGATCGCCGCCGCCGTCTCCGACGTGGCCGCCCAGGAGATCACCGTCCGCCTCGACGTGGCCGAGGTGGCCCTGGCCGAGCCTGTCGTCGACGACCTCCCGGAGGTCATGGGCGACGAGACCGACACCGGTTCGTCGGTGGGCAACCCGAGCCGGCGACGGAAATGGCCTGATGACGCCAGCGCCGGCGGTCTCGATCCCCGGTACGGCTTCGACTCTTTCGTCATCGGCTCGTCCAATCGCTTCGCGCACGCAGCAGCACTGTCCGTGGCCGAGATGCCGGCGCGTTCGTACAATCCGCTCTTCATCCACGGCGGTGCCGGCCTGGGAAAGACCCATCTCCTGCACGCCATCGGAAACTACGTGCGGGACAACTTCGCCGGCCGGCACGTGCGCTACGTCTCCACCGAGACGTTCATGAACGAGTTCGTCGACGCCATCCGGAACAACACCACGGCGGCGTTCAAGCGCCACTACCGCGAATGCGACGTGCTCCTCATCGACGACGTCCAGTTCATGGAAGGAAAAGAGTCCCTCCAGGAGGAGTTCTTCCACACCTTCAACCACCTCTACGGAGCGTCGAAGCAGGTGGTCCTGACCTCGGACAGACCACCCAAATCCATCGCCACGCTCGAGGACCGCCTCCGGAGCCGCTTCCTGTCCGGCCTCATCACCGACGTCCAGCCCCCCGAGCTCGAGACGCGCCTGGCCATCTTGCAGAAAAAGTCCGAACGTGAGCCCCTTCCCGTCCCCGACGACGTCCTCGAGTTCATCGCCGCCAACGTCAAGGGCAACATCCGCGAGCTCGAAGGGGCCCTGATCCGCGTGTGTGCCTTCGCCAGTCTCAACCAACAGGCCCTCTCCCGTGACCTGGCCGAACACGTCCTGTCGGACATCCTCCTGGCGGGCCAACCACGCCGCATCACGCCCAGCATGATTCTCGAGGCCACGGCGTCGACCTTCGGTTTCACCGTCGACGACCTCTGCGGCCCGAGTCGCCGACGCCCCCTCGTCATTGCCCGGCAGATCGGCATGTACGTCTTCCGGGAGATGACGGATTTCTCCTATCCCGCCATCGCCCGGGAGTTCGGCGGGCGTGACCACACCACCGTCATGCACGCCGTCGACAAGATCTCTTCCCTCATGAAGGAGCGCCGTCAGATCTACGACCAGGTAACCGAGCTGATCCTGCACATCAAGAGCGGTGTATGACCCTGTGGGGAAGACTGGCGCGGCTGTGGACAGGGATACCCCGGACGGGGATGACGGGGGGTCACTGACCGGACACCCGGTACGTCGGTGGACGTCGGTGGATGGCCGGTGGACGACAAGACCACCCCTGGCCTCGGCCAATGGTCACTCATCCACAATCCACAACCCCTATTACTGTCACTGTCAGAATTCAATTCTTTAAAGAGCAAGGGGCCCTGTGTGAAGTTCCGTTGTGAGCGCGACACCTTGGTCGAGGCGTTGACCACCGCCGGGCGGGCGGTGACCACCCGCGGCTCGACGGCCGCCGCCCTTTCCGGGATCCGGATCGACGTGGCCGGGAACCGGCTCACCGTCGTCGGGACCGACCTCGATCTGACCGTCCGGGTCGAGACCGAGGCGATCGGTCTCGACGACGGAACGGTCGTCACGCCGGCTCGACTGGCTGCCGACATCGTGCGGTCCCTCGAGCCCGGGGCGGTCACCTTCGAGGGGGGAGAGGACGAGGTCGAGATCTCGGCGGCGCGGTCTCGCTTCGTGGTCCGGACCTTCTCCGTCGAGGACTTCCCCGTCCTTCCCGACCCGCGGCCGGACCAGGTGAAGCTGCCCGCGTCCGCACTGGCCGAGGCCCTGCGTCAGGTGGTGCGGGCCGCCTCCAACGACGACGCCCGGCCCCTGTTGACGGGCGTGCTGGTGGCGGCCGAAGGCACGGGAACCCGACTGGTGGCCACCGACTCGTACCGCCTGGCCCTGCGGGACCTGACCGGGACCGGGCCCCTGCCCGAGGGGACCGATCAGATCCTGATCCCGGCCCGGGCGTTGACGGAGCTGCAGCGGCTCCTCCCGGCGGCCGGGGGCAAGGAGACCGGGGGCAAGGAGAAGGAGGATGGCCGTTCCGACGTCGGCTTCTCGGTGAGCGATCTCGATGCCACCTTCACCGCTTCCGGGGTGCGGCTGATGACCCGGCTCCTGGACGGAAAATTCCCCGATTACCGGCAGCTGATCCCGCCGGGGTATCCGAACCAGCTGCGCGTGGGCAAGGAGTCCCTTCTCGACGCCTTGCGCCGGGTACGCCTTCTCGTGCGTGACAACACGACGCCGGTGCGGTTGTCCATGCGCCCGGGTGGAGTGGAGCTCACAGTGGTGTCACAAGAGGTCGGTCACGCCAGCGAAGACGTCGATGCCGACTACGAGGGCGAGGAGTTGACCGTCGCCTTCAACCCCAGCTACCTGATCGACGGTGTCGAGGCCGTTCTGGGCGATGAGGTCGTCCTCGAGACGCTCGACGCCACCAAACCGGCGACCGTGCGTGCGCCCGACCACGATGACTACCGGTATCTCCTGATGCCTGTACGCGTCTCCTAAATGTGGCCTTCGCCAGTTCCGTATGGCCATCACCACACTTTGGCTGAGCGATTTCCGTTGTTTCACTGAGGCTTTCGTCGAACCCGACCCACACGGCTTGACTGTGTTGCGCGGCCCCAACGGGTCGGGCAAGACGTCGGTGCTCGAAGCGGTGGGCTGGCTGGCCACACAGCGATCGCTCAGAGGAGCTTCTCGTGACGTCCTCGTCCGTTCGGGCGCGCCACGGGCGATTCTGCGAGCGGAGACGGTGACGGGAACGCGCCCGGTCCTCATCGAGGCGGAACTGCCCGTCTCGGGAACGGCGCGGGTGCAGGTGAACCGCCAACCGGTCCGCCGGAGGTCCGAGCTGGCCGAAGCGGTGCGCGTCACCGTGTTTTCCCCCGATGACCTCCATCTCGTCCAGGACGGCCCCGCCGGCCGTCGGGAGTACCTCGACGACGTGCTTGTCGATCAGCACCCGCGGTTCGAGGTCCTGACGTCGGACGTCGATCGTGTGCTGCGCCAGAGAGCATCGGTCCTGCGCCAGGCCGGGAACCGGCTCGACGCCGACATCGTGGCCACGCTCGACGTCTGGGACGAGCGACTGGCGACAGCCGGATCAGAGCTGGCCGACGCCCGCCAGGCGCTGGCGGTGGAGCTTGCTCCCCTCGTGTCGGAGGCCTACGAGCGCCTGGCCGGTTCTCCCGAGCCGGTGACACTGACGTACCGCCGTTCGTGGGACGGAGAGCTGGCCGACGCCCTGTGTGCCCGGCGCAACGAGGACCTGCGCCGGCAGATCACCTCCGTGGGTCCACATCGCGACGAGCTCGACATCAGCGTCGGCCCGGGACCGGCCCGCACCCACGCGTCGCAGGGGGAGCAACGATGCGTCGCCCTGGCGCTGCGGCTGGCGACGCACGAACTGCGCCGGCGCGCCACGGACGAACCGCCGATCCTCCTGCTCGACGACGTGTTCTCCGAACTCGACGCCCGGCGCTCGTCGGCACTCGTCGATCAGTTGCCGGCCGGCCAGGTGCTCCTCACGACCGCTGTCGATCCGCCCCCGGTGGTGACGCCGGATCGTGTCGTCGAGGTGGCCGCCGGCCGCTTGTCCAGCGTGGCGGCTCGGCCATGACGGGGCCGGGGCCGCGCTCCAACAGCCGTGGGCGTATTCCCGGCGGGCCTGTCCCCATGTCCGAGGCTCTCGGTGCCGTGGCCGGTCGGTTCGGCCTCGGACGGACGGACCTGATCTCGATCGTGTTCGGACGCTGGGAGGAACTGGTGGGGCCTTCGGTGGCCGCGCACGTCCACCCTGTCCGTCTCGTGGCCGGGACTCTCGTGGTGAGCGCCGACCACCCCGCCTGGGCGACGCAGATCCGGCATCTCGCACCCGAAATTCTGGAGCGGGTGGCCGCGGAATGCGGGAGCGAAGGCACCCCCGTCCGACTCGAGATCCGCGTGCACGGCTGATAGCACCGGCCCCGACCGGTGTTCACCGGTGGCCCGGTGGTGCCCGCTTCGGCGGGAGTCCCGGGGCCCTGAGTCGGCACAGCCTCCTGGTACACTGAGAGCATCGGAATCACACGACCCGGCCCCCTTCCCCAGGACCTCGTCGCCGTGGTTCTCCCCGTCGTTCGAGGATTGGAAAGGGCGCGTTTGTGGCGCTGAAGGTTGAGCCGGAAGTGGTCGATAAAACGCGCGGGTCCTCTTACGACGCCACCGACATCACCGTTCTCGAAGGCCTGGATCCGGTCCGGCAACGGCCGGGGATGTACATCGGCTCCACGGGGCCGACCGGCCTCCATCACCTGGTGTGGGAGGTCGTCGACAACTCCGTCGACGAGGCCATGGCCGGGTACTGCACCCAGATCGACGTCACCCTTCTGGCCGACGGCGGTTGCCGGGTGAAGGACAACGGCCGGGGGATCCCCGTCGATCCCCACCCCCAGTACCCTGACCGTTCCGCCGCCGAGCTCGTGCTCACCACGCTCCACGCCGGCGGGAAATTCGGTGGGTCGGGCTACAAGGTGTCAGGCGGCCTCCACGGTGTCGGCGTGTCCGTCGTGAACGCCCTGTCGTCGCGACTCGTGCTCGAGATCGACCGTGACGGCAAGCACTACGTGGCCGTCTTCACCGACGGCGGCGAACCGAAGGAGCCCCTCCGGGAAACCGGTCCGGCCCCGAGGGACCGCACCGGGACGACGGTGACCTTCTGGCCCGACGCGTCGGTGTTCGAGGAGGTCGAATTCCGGGCTCAGACCGTTCTCGAGCGCCTCCAGGTCATGGCGTTCCTGAACAAGGGTCTCGAGATCCGTTTCGCCGACGAGCGCGCCGATCGCGAACAGAAGATCGTCTACCGCTACACGGGCGGGATCGTGGACTACGTCAAGCACCTGAACGCGGCCAAGGAGTCACTGTTCCGCAAGGTGTGCTCGTTCGATCAGGCGGAGAACGACCAGGAGGTGGAGGTCGCGCTGCAGTGGAACACCGGGTTCCACGTCTCGATCCACTCCTTCGCCAACGGGATCTCCACCAACGACGGGGGCATGCACGAGGAAGGGTTCCGCAAGGCGCTGACCAACGTCGTGAACCGCTATGCGCGGGCCAAGGGCCAACTGAAGGAGAAGGACCCGAACTTCGACGGTGACGACATCCGTGAGGGACTCACAGCCATCATCTCGGTACGCCTGACCGATCCGCAGTTCGAGGGGCAGACGAAGGCCAAGTTGGGAAACGTCACCATTCGCTCGCTGGTGGAGAGGGCCACCAACGAGAAGCTGGCCGAATGGCTCGAGGAGAACCCGCGCGAAGCCAACCAGATCGTGCAGAAGTCGACCACGGCGGCAAGAGCGCGGATCGCGGCCCAAACGGCACGCGACCTGACCCGGCGGAAGTCGGCCCTCGACGGGGCGGGACTCCCGGGCAAGCTGGTGGACTGCTCGTCACGCGATCCACGCGAGAGCGAGCTCTTCATCGTCGAAGGGAACTCCGCCGGCGGATCGGCCAAGGACGCCCGCAGCCCCCGGACCCAGGCCATCCTCCCCATCCGGGGAAAGATCCTGAACGTCGAGCGGGCCCGCATCGACAAGATGCTCAAGAACGCCGAGATCCAGGCCCTCATCGCCGCCATCGGTGCCGGGCTGGCCGAGGAGTTCGACGTCGAGAAGATCCGCTATCACAAGGTGATCGTCCTGGCCGACGCCGACGTGGACGGATCCCACATCCGAACGCTTCTCCTCACCTTCTTCTTCCGGCAAATGAAGCCTTTGGTCGAAGGGGGCTTCGTCTATGTCGCCCAGCCGCCGCTGTACTCGACGCTGGTGGGCAAGGAGAAGGTGTATCTGAAGGACGACCTGGCGCGCGCCCGCTTCCTCGAAGAGCATCCCAGTCACCAGAAGGAATTCCAACGCCTGAAAGGACTGGGCGAGATGGATTTCAACGAGCTGCGCGACACGACGATCGACCCGGCCCGCCGGTCGCTGTTGCAGGTGACGGTCGAACAGGCGGCGGTGGCCGACGAGGTGTGCTCGGTCCTCATGGGCGACGACGTCGAACTGCGGCGGCACTTCATCCAGAGCAATGCCAAGGACGTGCGCTTCCTCGATATCTGAGGAGGGGGCCGGATTGACCCCACCGTTGGTCGCACGCTGATCGAAGGGACAAGGACACACGATGGCCAGACGACCCTCCGGCGGAACGGGGGACTCCGGTTCAGGCGGAACGGGCACCGAGGTTCCGGATCCGCCGTCGGGATCGATCGAGCCCATCGAGATCCAGGAAGAGATGGAGCGCTCGTTCCTCGAGTACTCCATGTCGGTCATCATGTCGAGGGCGCTGCCCGATGTGCGCGACGGGTTGAAACCCGTGCACCGACGGATTCTCTACTCGATGGACAGCCAGAATCTCCGGCCCGACCGGCCCCATGCCAAGTGCGCCAAGGTGGTGGGCGAGGTCATGGGGACGTACCACCCTCACGGCGACATGGCCATCTACGACGCACTGGTCCGGATGGTCCAGGACTTCAGCCTCCGGCACCCGCTCATCGACGGCCACGGCAACTTCGGCGGTACCGGGCCCGACGAGGGCCCCGCGGCGATGAGGTACACCGAGTGCCGACTGGCCCCTCTGGCGCTCGAGCTCCTGGCCGGTATCGACGAGGAGACGGTCGACTTCGTTCCCAACTACGACGGCTCGAACGAGGAGCCCGTGGTCCTGCCGGCCCGGTTCCCCAACTTGCTCGTCAACGGTTCACAGGGGATCGCCGTGGGCATGGCCACCAACATCCCGCCCCACAACCTGGGTGAGGTGATCGACGCCACCCTGCACGTCATCGGGAACCCGGAGTCGACGTCGGACGACCTGATGCAGTTCGTGAAGGGACCGGACTTTCCGACGGGGGCCACCATCCTCGGGCGCCAAGGCATTCTCGATGCCTACCGGACCGGCAAGGGCTCCGTGAAGATGCGGGCCGTGGCCGAGATCGAGGAATCACGGGGAACGACCCGCATCATCGTGACCGAATTCCCTTACCAGACGTCGGTCGAGGTGGTCGAGAAGAAGATCGCCGACCTCGTTCACGCCCGGGAGCTGGACGGGATCAGCCGGACCCAGAACGATTCGGCCGGGCGCCAGGCCCGTCTCGTGATCGAGCTGAAGCGTGACGCCAACGCCAACGTCGTGCTCAACAACCTCTACAAGCACACTCCGATGCAGACGAGCTTCGGAGTCAACGTGGTGGCTCTGGTCGACGGTGTCCCCCGGACACTGAGCTTGGCCCAGGCGGTGTCCCACTACGTCGACCACCAGATCGAAGTGGTGACGCGGCGGTCCGAGCACCGGTTGGGCAAAGCGCGCGATCGTGCCCACATCGTCGAGGGGCTGCTCAAAGCCATCGACATGCTCGACGCCGTCATCGCCGCCATCCGTGGTTCCGACGACCGCCCCGCGGCGCGTGAGGCGCTCATGGCAACGCCGTTCTCCTTCTCGGAGGACCAGGCAATCCATATTCTCGACATGACGCTGGGAAGGCTCACCCGTCTGGGTCGTTCCGAGCTCGAAGAGGAAATGACCAAGCTGCGCGAGACAATCGCCGAGCTGGAAGCCATTCTCGGTGATCCGGTCAAACTGCGTGCCGTGATCTCCGAAGAACTCAGCGAGATCAAGAAGAAGTACGCCAACCCCCGGCGGACGCAGATCACCCACGATCCCGGGGAGATGGGGGTCGAGGACCTGATCGAGGACGAGGAGCTCGTGGTCACCATGACCCGGGCGGGGTACATAAAGGCCGTGTTGGGGGCGTCGTTCCGGACTCAGGGCCGCGGTGGACGCGGCGTCCAGGGGGCGCGCCTCAAGGAAGAGGACCTCGTGGCCCAACTGGTCCACACCTCCGCCCATGCCTTCCTCCTGCTCTTCTCCAACCGGGGCCGGGTCTACCGGTTGCGGGCACACGAGGTCCCGATGAAGGAACGCACGGCCCGGGGCACGGCCGTGGTCAACCTTCTTCCCCTCGCGCCGGACGAGACCATCCAGGCCATCGTGGCCACGCGTGACTTCGATTCGGGAGGATTCCTCACCTTCGCTACCAAGGCGGGGCAGGTGAAGAAGACAGCCTTCACCGAGTACGACAAGTCCCGTCGCGAGGGGTTCATCGCCATCGCCCTGCGTGACGGCGACGAGTTGGTGCGCGTCGTGGCCACCTCGGGAGACGATGACGTGGTCATGGTCAGCCACAACGGCAGCGGGATCCGCTTCTCGGAGCACGATGTCCGTCCCATGGGCCGTGACGCCGCCGGCGTCCGTGGGATGCGGCTGAGGAGCGGCGACGAAGTCGTGTCGTTGGACGTCGTCCGACCCGACGCCGATGTGCTCATCGTCACCGACGCCGGTTACGGCAAGAGGACCAAGACCGACCACTTCAGCCGCCAGGGACGCGGGGGTCAGGGTGTACGGGCCATCAAGCTGACGGCCGTGCGCGGGCGCGTGGTGAGTGCCTTCATGGCCGGCCTCGACGACGAGATCCTGCTCGTCTCGACCGGGGGAGTGGTGATCCGGACCGCCGTACGCGAGATCGCCGCCCAGGGCCGCGACGCCACCGGCGTGCGGCTGATGAGCCTCGATGCCGGCCACGCCGTGGCTGCCGTGGCTGCCGTCGCCGCCGAGGACGACGAGGAGATCGTCGGGGAATAGCGGCGGCTCCTACAGCGACGGGGCTCCGGCATAGTCCCTCTGGAAGGCAGTGGCCAGCGTCGAGAGTTGGCTGGGCGCGTCAGCCTCGTTCAGGGCGATGTCGAGTTCCCGGTTGTAGTTCAAGGAGCTCGTCGAGAAGTTGATCGAACCGACCACGGCCTTGGCTGTCGGCGTCCCGGCGTCGGCCAGCACCAGCTTCTCGTGGATGTAGAGGACGCCGTCGCGGTCGGGATACAGGTGGACGTGGCCGCCAGCGGCGGCGATCTCGTCGAGAGCCGACGTAGAGGAGCTGTCCGCCGTCATGCAGACCTCGACGTCCACTCCCCGTCGCGCCGCTGCCACCAGAGCGTCGGTGATGGCGGTCGAGTCCATCTCCTCGTTCTCCACGGCCAGGGATCGTCGGGCGCCATTGATCACACCCAGGAGTGACGTCTCCGAACCCGGGCTCCAGACGAGGTGGTCGCCGCTAGAGGTGGCCGGAGCCGTCCCGCCGGCGAAGTCGGAGGCGAAGGTCGATTCGATGGCGCTCACGTCGGCGGGATCGCCGTCCTCCACGGCCACGTCACGGGTCCCGGCGTAGTCATCGGTCACCAGGTTGAGGCTCATGACCATGCAGGTGGTGTCGTCCGTGCAGATGGTCTTCTGGTGGGTGATCCGGCTGGCCGGCGCAAAGACGACGGTGACGCCGTGAGAGGCCAGATAGGCCCGGGCCGGTTGGTTGCGGCTGCCCTCGAGGGCCGAGTCCAGAAGCACACGGACCCGGACACCGCGCGCCGCGTCGGCGATGAGGATCTGCTCGGACGCCGGATCGGCCAGTTCGTACATCGTCATGGTGAGAGAGGAGCGTGCTTCACTCATGAAGTCGTAGATGGGGGTCATCCCGGCGTCGGGTTCGAGGATCACGGGGCCGATGGACCGGGGTCCGGGTGGCGCCGTGGTGGACTGCGGTGGGGCGGCGGACGTCGGGGGTGCTGGCGTCGTCGGGGGCGTCGTCGGGACGGGGTGGGCACTCGAGGACGTCGTCGGGGCGGCCGTGTGTGCCGCCGGGGAGGTGGAGCAGCCGGCCAGGGCGACGACGGCGACCAGAATTCCACAGGGGGTGACGAGGCGATGCACGCCTCCATGGTGCTGCGCCCGGGTGATGGATGGGAGGACGGTGCCCACCCCGCTGCAACGTCCACGACGGCCCCGATCGAGGTTCTGAACGTCGGCGCCGTGACGCTACGCTGTCACCCACGAGAACGACCGCAACCAGGACCTGGGAGGGTCGTCGTCGACGGGGCTATAGCTCAGCCGGTTAGAGCGCAGCACTGATAATGCTGAGGTCGCTGGTTCGATTCCAGCTAGCCCCACCACCACAGCCCCACCACCCCGCCGCCATTCACCTCCCCATCACGATTGACGAAGCGAAAACGGGACCATCGCTGTACTCTGAGCCAACGTGAAAGTGGGCGAGTTCTGCGGAGGCTCCCGAGTGCCAAAACGTCACGTTCGGAAAATGCGACCGGTCGTCGCCTTGGTGACCCTCGTGGTGGCGTCAGTGGTGGTGAACGCGGTTCCTGCCGTGGCGACGGCCCACCAGGCCCGCAAGTCAGGTCGACACTCCGAACCGCCCGGCACGCTCATCAGCTCGCAGGTCGTCAGTGCCCCGAGTATCAACGGCACGACGTACGAGGTCGAGTACTGGTCGAAGTCCTTCCCGAAGAACAAACCTGTGAAGGTCACCGGTCTGGTGATCGTCCCCGAGGGCACGGCGCCGCCCGGGGGTTGGCCCGTCGTCAGCTGGGGACATCCCACTGACGGCATGACCGGGAATTGTGCGCCTTCGCTCGATCCCCCCACCGCGATGCCGTACGTGAACGACCTTCTTGCCCAGGGGTGGGAGGTCACTGCGTCCGACTATCTGAACGAGAACGCACTGGATCCGACATCGAAGAAGGTCCTGCCGTACTTCGTCGGAGAAGAGGCGGCGCGAAACGACATCGACATCGTCCGCGCCGCGCGCAACCTCTCGGGGGCCGACGCCAGTTCGGACTATCAGGCGTGGGGTTGGTCCGAAGGGGGACAGACGGCGTTGTGGGTCGATCACATCGCCGCTACGTACGCGCCGGAGCTCACATTGAAGGGCGCCGTCGCCACGGCCCCGGGGGCAGAGGTCGTATCCAGTCTGTATCCGTCACTGGCCGCGAACTCGGAGTACTGGCCGCTGCTTCTCATGCTGGCCGAAGGTCTCTCCAGTAACTACGGCGGCAAGGCGGCGCCACTCAAGCAATTGCTGACGAAGACGGGAAGCAAGCTCATCGGTCAGGACATCACGACGGAGCCACAGTGCCTGGTCGGCATCCTCGAGAACCTGGACGAGCACTATTCCTACAATCAGCTCTTTCTGTCCGAGTCCATTCCTCCCACCTGGCAACATCTCATCGACGAGAACGATCCGGCCGACTTCACCGTGGCAGGCCCGGCGCCGATCCTCATTGTCCACGGGAGTGACGACACCACCGCTCCGACCTCCACCAGCGCGAGCCTGGCCACCGCGTTGTGTTCGCTGAGTCCCCCACAAGAACTTGAGCGGTGGGTGTACGCCGGTCTCGACCATGTGAGCATCATGGGCACGCCCGTTGGACCAATAGATACGAACGGTAGCGACGACGCCGTTTACGTCAACTCGCCGTCCGAGGGCGACGTCATTCAGTGGATGAGCGATCGCTTCGCTGACGGTGCCTGGCCCGATCCGTACGTGCCCACGGGGGCGGGAATGACGACGGTGACGCAGACGAACACCTGCTAGGCCCAGCGCCGGTCGTTACCCATGGCCGCCCGGGGTGACGAAGTCGATCTTTTCGGCCGTGGCCGTCCCGTTGGTACGGTCGGGGTAACTGACCCATGTCATGCAGACATTCAGCTCGTCGATGACGTTCGAGGCCTCGAGCCGCGTCCCGTTGTCGAGCTCCATGGTGCTTGTCGTATGGGCGTCCTCGATGAGAGTCAGGTCGTAGCCAAGGTCGAGAGCGCCGTAGGCCGTGGCCCGGATACACCAGTTGGTCGCCGCACCGGCCAGCGCCACGTGCGTGGCGCCCAGCTTGGCCAGTTCCTTTTCGAGATCGGTCTGCTCGAAGGCGGAGTTGTACTTCTTGTGGATCTGGGGTTCGTCCTGAGCGGGCACGAGTTCCGGTACCCACTGCCACTGCGGTGTCCCGTACGGCAGCTCCTCGTCGGAGTGCTGCACCCACACAACGGGAACGTCCTCTGCCCGTGCCCGTTCGACAGCGCGCGCCACGTTCTTGACGACTCGCTCGGAGTCCCATGATTGCTCCATGACGCCGACTTGCACGTCAACGATCAGCAGCACACAGTTGTTTCCCTCGCGCACGGTTGCCATGACGGTCCCCTCCCGTACTCGCCGTCGAACGGACCCCCATAGTAGGGAGTCCCCGCAGTCGGAACATTGCGAACATCAGGGTCTCTGGCCTCAGGTGCAACAGAGGACCGACCAATTCGTTTCTCTTCCTGGTGATGACTGACGTCGGCCACGCTACTGTGGCGGGCCAGGCGGGGACACCTCACGGGGGAGGATGGAGCGATGAAGAAGGTTCGCGTTATGGCGGTTGGGGCGGCCACCCTTGCGTGTGTCGTCGTCGTAGGCGGGGCCACCGCGGCCACCGCCAAAAAGGCCGCGGAAACAACGGTGACCTCTGTGTCCCCTGAGCACGGACCCATCGGCGGCGGAACGATAGTTGTCATCAAGGGGAAGAATCTCGTAGGCGCCACTGCGGTGGATTTCGGACTGACACCAGCGGCAACCTTCACGCCCAAGGGCAACGTGATCGTGGCCGTAGCGCCGGCCGAGTCGGTCAGCACCGTTGACATAGCCGTGACCACGTCACTCGGGACAAGCGCTCCCAATCCCCCGAACGATCAGTTCTCGTACGTCACCGGTCCGACCATTCAAAGCGTTACGCCCCGCGCCGGGGCCGACACTGGTGGGACCAATGTGACGATCTCCGGAACCGACTTCGGCAGCGCAACGCAAGTCGAGTTCGGAAGCGTCTCGGTTCCATTCACGATCCGGTCGAGCCAGGCCATCACCCTTGTCACCCCCGGCCCTGAACCCGTCGGTACCGTCGCCGTGTCGGTAGCGACGCCCGACGGCGCCACCCCGCCCGACCGCGTCGCTGTCTTCACCTACGCCTCGCGAGTTCCCATCGTCCGGACCGTCGGTCCACCGACCGGACCCATCGGGCAACTGGTGACGATCACTGGTTCCAGGTTCGCCAAGAAGGGAAGCACCGTTGACTTCGGCTCCACGCCGGCCGATTCGGTGACCGTGAAGAACGGCAGGACCATCACGGCCGACGCCCCTGCGGGCTCGGGGACGGTCGATGTCACCGTGACCGATGCCCAGGGCACCAGCAGCACGAGTCTGGCCGATGAATTCACTTATACGGCGCCGGCTACGTAAGGCCTCGCCCCGGCGTTCGGGGCTGAGACCGGGTCGGGTGTTACAGCAGCCCCGCTGCTAAGAGGGCCTGTCGTGCCTCGCCGACGCCTCGAACCCGGATGGCGTCGAAGCCCACGGCGCGTGCCGACTCGACGTTGAAAAGATTGTCATCGAGAAACAGCAGCCGCGAGGCCGAGACGTCGGTGGCCCCCACTACGTGCTCGAATACCTCACGATCGGGTTTCAGGAGACCCAACTCGAAAGACAGGAACCGGAAGTCGAACAGATCCACCAGAGGCCAATGGGCGGCACAATCCGCCCAGTGCGAGACGTTGGTGTTGCTCAGACAGCCGACAGGGACCGACCGCTTGACCGTCTGCACCAGTTCCTCGGCACCCGGAAAGGGGGCCGCCACCCAACTGCGGAAGCTGTCGAGGAAGCCCCTCGGGCTGATCGGCAGAGACCAATCGGCGACCACTCCA
Source organism: uncultured Acidimicrobiaceae bacterium (assembly GCA_963848355.1). Lineage (GTDB taxonomy): Bacteria > Actinomycetota > Acidimicrobiia > Acidimicrobiales > UBA8190 > CAWKDG01. Next base: position 1,358,384 of record CAWKDG010000012.1, on the reverse strand, counting down.
GCGGCGAAGTCCTCCGGCGTGCAGCCGCCCCGTTCGAAGCTCCTCACCCACCGGCAGGTCAACCACCGGTGCCACAGTTCTTCGTCGGAGTCGATCCCCGCCAGAGCGCGCATCGGTCCGACCCCGCCGAAATCGGCGAGAACACCGCCGAGATCGAATATGACAGCATCGACGCCAAAGTCGCTCATATGCCAGGGAACGCTAATCACGAGACAGGAGCGGGGGAAGTGAGAACGGTCGTCGCCGGAGCCGGGGCGGGAGGCCTGGCCGTGGCCCGCGGGCTACGAGCCAACGGCCATGAGGTCGTCGTCGTCGACGAGGCCCCGGCACTTCGGACCTCGGGGGCCGCCGTCTCGATCTGGTTCAACGGTGCCGCGGCGTTGAGCAAGCTCGGGGTATCGCTCGACGGGATCGGCGCCCCGATAGACCGGCTCGAACAGCGAACAGTCGAGGGTAGGGTCATGTTCTCCCTGGACGCGGCCCGCCTGGCCCGGCGCTTCGGCGTCGCCGCCATGCCCCCCAGCCCGGCGCAGGGAGCGAGTAGCACTTTGGAGGATGCATGGGTCCTGAACCGGGAGCTGGCCGCGGCGGCAGACCTCGAAGGGGCTCTCCGGTCTTACCAGCGGGGAGAGGCGCTGGCGAGTGGCCGTCGCCTCGGCCCTGTCCGGCACGAAGGCGGCGCAGGGCGCCGACCGCCCGTGGTTGCGGTGGGTCACTCCGTCTCCGGCCGCACTGACGTGGACTTATGGACGGTGCGGACGCACCGTCAGCAGCGCACTGACGTAGCGGGAGGAACGTCGTCGGGAGCCGGTGGAGCGACGCACTCGGAGAGCCTACGATCGGTACGGTGCTCTTCCCGGGAACGGAGTCCGTGCCATGAGCGAGAACGATGATTGGTCACCCGACGAGCCTTTGGGGACAGAGGCATTCGAGCAGGGAGACGAAGCACTTGACGACGAAGCCAGGATCGATCCGAGTTTCATCGAGGAGGTCGAGCAGGACCCCGCGCTCGACCCCACCCTTCAGGTGGACGAACGTGAACTCGAAGAAGCCGGCGCGGAGTTCGACGACCCTGAACAGAAGGTCATGCTCGCCGGCGGGATAGACGACCCCGATGGTCTCGAGGGTCCGACGAGTACCGCCCGCCGCGGCGAGAGCGAAGCCGGTTGGGATCTGGACGCACCCTTGGTCGGAGACGCCGGTTCCGACACCTGAATTCCGAGGAGAGTGACATGGCACGAGAGGTTGAACTAGGCGCCCATCATCGGGCGACGGTGGAGAAGATCTTCGGCCACCCGGTCAGTCACAACATCCAGTGGCACGACGTGTTGGCCCTCCTGGAGAGTGTCGCCACCGTCACTTCGGAACATGACGGCCGGTACAAGGTGGTTCTGGGCTCCGAGGCGCAGACGTTCGACGCCCCGCGGCACAGCGATATCGACGAGCAACAAGTCATCGACCTGCGCCGGATGCTCAAGAGCGCCGGCATCACGCCGCAAACCCCTTAGCTGGCAGCGCTGACTCTCACCCATGAGCGACGGCGAGAGCTTCCGCCTCGACGAGATCCCGGTACACCTCGGTCGCGGCGCCACCGTGATCCCCCAGGAACCGTTCACCGGCGAAGGCGAGTGGTACGAGCGATACGCCGAACGACACGCGGCCGAAGGAATCGAGGGGCGCCTCGTCACGACGCATACCTTCAGCGCATCATGGGACTCCTGGGAAGTGCACCCCAACGGTCAGGAGCTGGTGCTGTGCACCGAAGGTGCGATCACCCTCCTCCAGGAGATCGACGGCGAGGTCACTTCGACCACGATCGGGTCCGGAGAAGCTGTCATCAATCCACCAGGGGTTTGGCACACCGCCGACGTTGTCGGCACGGCCACATGCCTGTTCATCACCGCCGGGATGGGAACCGAGATCCGGTCTCGGTGAGTTCCGCGGTCGCCTAGCGAGGTTGTCTCCAGCGACCGACGAGGAGGGAGTCACCAATGCCCTTGGCTGTGAGATTCGATGAGTACGGCGATATCGACGTCCTGAAAGTCGTGGATGTCGCACGACCGGTTCCCGGGCCAGGTCAGGTTCTGGTCAAGGTCAAGGCCGCCGGCATCAATCCGGGTGAGGCCAGCATCCGCAAGGGCCTGCTCGACGCCATGTGGCCGGCCACCTTCCCCTCCGGCCAGGGAAGCGACCTGGCCGGGATCGTGGACGAGGTGGGTCCCGACATCACCCGGTTCGCCGTCGGCGACGAGGTCCTGGGCTTCGTCGACACCCGCAGTAGCCAGGCCGAGCTGGTGGCGGTCGACGTCGACAACCTGGCGGCGCGCCCGAGCAATGTGCCCTGGGCGGTGGCGGGCTCGCTATTCGTGGTGGGGACGACCGCCTACGCCGCGGTGCGGGCCGTGGACCTGACACCAGGCGCCACGCTGGTGGTGTCAGGGGCGGCAGGAGGAGTCGGATCGGTCGCTGTGCAGTTGGCCGTGGACAAAGGTGCCACGGTGATCGGCCTGGCCAGCGAGGCGCATCACAGTTGGCTCGAGAGCCACGGGGTGATCCCGGTCGTCTACGGCGACGGCGTGGCTGAGCGCATCACGGAGGCGGGCAAAGGACACGTCGATGCGTTCATCGACACCTTCGGTGACGGTTACGTCAAGCTTGCGATCGGCTTGGGCATACCGCCGGAACGCATCGATACGATCATTGACCGGACGGCCGCTCAGGAATTCGGGACGAAGACTGACGGGAATGCCGCCGCCGCCAACGCCCAGGTGTTGGGCGAGCTGGCCGGATTGATCGCCGATGGACGCCTCGACATTCCCATCGCCAAGACGTTTCCCCTGACGAAAGTGCGCGAGGCCTTCCGAGATCTCGAGCAGCGTCACACGCTGGGCAAGATCGTCCTCGAACCCTGAACATCCAGCCGACAGCGGATCGTGACGCGGTATCGTGGGTCCGTTCATCAAGAGTGATCTGAGGGACCTGGCCCGGTGACGGTCCGGCAGCCGGCTTCGGCGCGGTGCCAACGCCAGGATCGATGAGGAGGCGCCATGGCTGACACCCGGTACGACCGACCCCGACCTGCCGCCGTTGTGACATATCGAGAGGCGACGGAGCAAGATGCCGGTGACATCGCTGCGCTCCATGCTGAGAGCTGGCGTCGCCACTATCGCGGCGCATACCTGGATTCCTACCTCGACGGTGACGTCGTTGCTGATCGTCGTGAGGTCTGGGCCGGACGCCTGGCTCCTCCCCGGCTGAATCAGTTCACCGTCGTGGCGGCCGACGGTGGCGACGTCGTCGGCTTCGCCCATACCGTGTTCGACCACGATCCGACCTGGGGTGCCCTTCTCGACAATCTCCATGTCAGAAGTGATCTGAAAGGAAACGGCATCGGCACGCGGTTGTTGTCCGAAGCCGCGCTCGGACTTCTCCGCCACCGACCAACGGGGCCCATCCACCTGTGGGTGCTCGACCAGAACAAGGCGGCCCAGGCCTTCTACGACGCTCGGGGAGGCACCCGCGTCGAGAGCAAGCTCCGAGGGCCGTTTCCCGGTGGCGGGCGAGCGATGGGCCACCGATACTTCTGGCCGGATGCCGCCCTGCTCGTGGCGGAGGCGCCAGAGGCGAGTTAGGTATCGAGAGCGACGACGATTCCGTCGTCGCCGCTCCACTGGGCGATGAGGCGGTCCGCCTCGGCCGGTGGAGCGGGGGTGAAGAACCGGCGCCCGTAGTACTCCCACGTACTTCTCGATCCGCTCCCTCCGACGTGCTCGTAGGTCGTCCCCGCGTCGTCGACCAGCGTGGGTGTCATGAACCCCGAGCGCGAACGGAGATCTGCGCGCCGTCTCTCCGGGACGGTCCACAAGAAGGAGACGGCGACGGCGTTGTCGTAGACCTCGACGGACAAGACCCGCAAGGCGCCGCCCATCACGGTGCGGACGACGTCGGAGCCGGGCACGCTGCGGACAAGGTGCCTCGGCCCGTTGAAAGGCGGCGGTTCGCCACCCGCCCCGGACGCCAGGTCAATGACCGACTGACGAACGTCACCCAGGTCCGCACCCATGTCCTGCAGGATCTGGGCCGCCACACCCTCGCCCTCGCGCACGAGGCCGAGGAGCATGTGCTCGGTGCCGATGTAGTTGTGTCCGAGCTGCAGCGCCTCGCGCAGTGACAGCTCGAGGACCTTCTTGGCCCGGGGGGTGAACGGCGGGGACCCGGTCGGCGCCGTGCCGGAGAGCCCGATGGTCTCCTCCACCTTCTCGCGCACGGCCTCCAAGGAGATGCCGAGTTGCTCGAGGGCCTTGGCCGCGACTCCCTCGCCCTCGTGGATGAGGCCGAGAAGAATGTGCTCGGTACCGATGAAGCTGTGATTGAGCAGGCGCGCTTCCTCCTGCGCCAGCACCAACACCCTCCGTGCCCGGTCCGTGAAGCGTTCGAACATCAGCTACAGGGTCGCGCCGGCCGGGCGACGTCGCCAGGGTGAGACGGAAATTCCTCGAAGTGAGGACTGGTGACTGCCTGTCTAGATATCCCACGGCCGTAAAAGTCAAGCGACATCGGCCATCGGGGTTCGGTGGCCCCAGGCGACCCCCTGGTCGTATTCGGAGTGGTGTTCGAGACAGCCGTGGAGGATGACCACGAGACGGTTTCCCAGCGCTCGAAGAGCCTGATTGTGGGTGTCGCCCGCTTTCCGGCGGGTGTCGTAGAACAATCGGGCACCTGGTGACGGGATGAGCGAGGCGAAGGCCCACACGTAGATGGCGTCGGCCAGGCGGTGGTTCCGTGCGTGACGGGCGAGCACGATCCGTTTCGTTCCTGAGGCTCGGGTGATGGGCGACGTCCCGGCGTAGTTCTTGCGAGACTTGGCTGTGCAGTAGCGGTTCGGCTCGTCGCCGAACTCACCCAGCACCCGGGCACCGAGGATGATCCCCAGTCCTGGCAGGGAACGGATCACCTCGGCGTCCGGGTGCTTCTCAAAACCCGCTTCGAGCTCCTTGGCCAGAGTGCCGATTTGAGTAACCATGGTTGCGATCACGGCCACAATGGCCGCCACCGACGCCCCCATGGCCGTGGACACCGCCGTGGAAGCGGCGAGCTGCTCAGAACGCAGGGCGCTCTGAATCTCGGCCGCCCGTTCGTCGACACGGCGCTGTCGTCCGCCGCGGCGCAAGGCACCGGCGATCTTCGAGCGCGAGAGCGTCCATCCCAACTCCGGAGTGGGTGCTAACCGGAGCACCTCGAGGGCGTCTGCGCTGCTCGGATCGTCGAAAGCGACCAGGGCGGCGGGGTAGAACTCGCGGAGGGTCGAACGCAACAGGTTCGTCTGACGCTTCCTCGACCAGACCATCGACTGATGGGCTCGGGCCAGGACCTTGACCGCCTGCACCGTCTCCGTGTCGGCGGCCACCGGTCGATGGTTGTGGCGGTCGGTGCGGACCATGTCAGCCAGTACCTTGGCATCGCCGGGGTCAGATTTAGCCCCTGACGTTGCGTGCCGGTCTCGATAGCGAGAAGTCGACAGCGGGTTGACCGCAAAGACCTGGTAGCCGGCGGCGACCAGTGCTGCGACGAACAAGCCCCGGTCGGTCTCGATCCCGACGACGACATCGGCGGGTTCTTCGACATGGTTGCCCACCAGGTCATGGAACCGGGCGATGCCCTCGACTCCCTCGGGAAGTCGGCCGCCACCGAGCCGCTTACCCTCCTCGGTCTGCACATATATGTCGTGGTGGGCCTCAGCCCAGTCCACCCCTACAAAAATCACTTTGGGCTCCCTTCTCGCTCGACCGAAACACACAACGAGCCCGAGGCCCCAGCAGCCACCTAATGGATCAGTGCTCGAGACACGACATCCCACCAGCCATCACGGGAACCTCACCGACCAACAGGGGCACGATCTAGACATAAGGCTCGAAGCCCTGGCTGCGTCAGTGCTCACCTGTTGGCGGCTCGGCCACCAGCATCACCCATGTCTTAGGACGATGCGATCGACCCCCATTAGGCTGCGGGCCATGAGCTACGAAACGTTGGGGAGGTCGGGTCTGAAGGTGTCGCGTGCCTGCCTGGGCACGATGACCTTCGGCAACGAGGAATGGGGCACCGACGAGGCTGAATCGCAGCGGATCGTCGATGCCTTCGTCGACGCCGGGCAGAACTTCATCGACACGGCCGATGTGTACAACGCCGGGGCGTCGGAGGAGATCGTCGGACGTGCCATCAAGGCCAAACGTGATGACGTCGTCCTCGCCACCAAGGGATACAACGTCATGGGGGCGGGACCAAACGATCGGGGCTCCTCCCGCGCCCACCTGACCCGTGCTCTCGAGGCCAGCCTGCGCCGCCTCGGTACCGACTACGTGGACCTCTACCAGCTCCATAGCTGGGATCACGACACGCCGATCGAGGAGAGCATGGCCACGCTCGACGGATTCGTGCGGGCGGGGAAGGTCCGTTACATCGGATGCTCCAATTTCTTCGCCAGTCAGCTGGTCGAGGCTCAGTGGGCGGCCGACCGGTTGCATGCCACGCCCCTCGTCAGCCTGCAGCCGCAGTATTCGCTCATCTGGCGTGACATCGAGATCGACATCCTTCCAACAGCCACGCGTCACGGCATGGGTGTCATCGTGTGGAGCCCGCTCAGCGGGGGGATGCTCACGGGGAAGTACGCCAAGGACGCCGAGCTCCCGGCCGACGGCCGACTGAGCAGGGGCTCCGACATGGAGGCGGAAGGGATGAGAGCGCTCACCCTGACCGACCGCAACTTCGAGATCGTCACGCAGGTGGAGACGGTTGCCGCCGAGCTCCGGTCCACGGCGACCGCTGTCAGTATCGCCTGGTTGATCGGGCGCCCGGGTGTGACGTCGGTCATCATCGGCCCCCGCACCGTCGATCAGCTCCACCAGAACCTGGCCGGATTCGACCTGGACCTCCCGGTCGAATCGGCGAAGAGTCTGAGCAGGGTGTCGCGGAAGCCGGTGTCCTATCCCTGGTACATGCAGCTCCGCCTGTAAAGGGCCGCCATGAAGGCGAGCATAAGCCGAAGCCTTGCCGCACTGATCGCCACACTCCTCGGCGTCGGTGCCACGCAGAGCTTGCCGTCGGTGGCCGTGGCGAAGACCGGCGCACCGACCAGGCCGACGTCGACATCGGGCATCGCCGGCTGGCGGCGGATCGGCAGCTACGACGAGAGCAGCGTGACGGCGGGCGAGGGGGTGGCTACCGTCACCCGACCCGGCCACGGCAGCTACGAGCTCTACCGCGGGATCGGCACGGTCCCCAAGAGCCTGGCGGCCGAGGGCTGGACGCATATCGGGGACCCCGACGCCGTCGATGGATACGTCGTCGATGCCTACCAGGGTCCGAGTTCGGGTCACTCGAAGATGTTCCTGGTGACCGAGCCGTCGGGTACGACCGTGCGGTACGTCCACAGGTTGGTGGCGGGAGAGCTCTACGACAATTCCTTCGATGCGATCTCACCTGGCGCCCAATGGATGGTGGCGGGAGAGTGGAACACGATGAGCCATCTTCAGATCTATCCCACCCCGCTGTTGAACCGCCGGACTTCCCCCGCAGGCGGCACCCTGCGTCTGGCCGGCTACATCAAGCTCGATCACAGGATCAACGACATCCAGGGATGTGACTTCACCACCACGACCACCTTGATCTGCGCGTCGGACGACGACACGCGGACGTTGTTCACCAACGAGAAGCCGCTCTTGGAGATCGAACTGGCGCACGCCTTGCGCGGAAGTGACGTGGCCGGACACGTTGTCGACCTCGGCTCGATCCCTCAGAGGAGCGTGTGTAGGGGCACGTTCGAGGCCGAAGGTGTGGACTACGACGTCGCCAGGGGGATCCTGCGGGTGGAGATCATCGCGCCGGGGAAATGCGTGCTCACCACCAAGATCTACGAGTACGTCCGCCACCGCCGGTAACGACGGCGGTTCGACCATCGCTACTCGCCTTCCTGGCCGCAGCGCCGGGCTTTTCGCAGCCGCGCTGTGGGTGGTCTCTCCCGGGTGCAAGCTGTAGCGATGACCGATCTCAAGACCCGCGCCGAGCCCCCGAAGAGGCCGGACGCACCGACGCGCGCCCACTGGTGGATCCTGGTCGTCATCGCCGGGGCGCAACTGATGGTGGTGCTCGATTCCACGATCATGATCATCGCCCTGCCGTCGGCGCAGCACTCGCTCGGCTTCTCCAACGCTGACCGGCAGTGGGTGGTGACCGCCTACACACTGGGGTTCGGTGGTCTGCTGTTGTTGGGCGGGCGGATCAGCGACATGGCCGGGCCCAGGAGAACCCTGATGGTCGGCGTCGTGGGCTTCGCCGTCGCCTCGGCCCTGGGTGGCGCCTCGCAGACCACCGGCATGCTGATCGGGGCCCGGGGGCTGCAGGGGATGTTCGGAGCCCTGTTGGCCCCGTCTGTCCTGTCCCTTCTCACCACGACGTTCGCCGACCCTCGCGAACGGGGGCGGGCCTTCGGGATCTATGCCTCGATCGCCATCGGCGGCGCCGCCTTCGGGCTGATTCTGGGTGGTTTCCTGACGCAGTATCTCGATTGGCGTTGGTGCCTGTATGTGAACCTCCCCATCGCCGGCACCGTGGCCTTCGGCGCTTTCACGATGATTCCGAGACAGCCCGGACACTCAGGCGTCCGCCTCGACATCCCAGGGGCGATTCTCGGGTCCGGCGGTTTGGTGGCCCTGGTCTACGGATTCGGCGAGGCCGCCGCCGACGGCTGGCGCTCGGTCGGGGTCATCGCTCCGCTCATCGCCGCCGCCGCCCTGCTGGCGTTGTTCGTCGTGGTGCAGGTCAGGGCGTCGAGCCCGCTCCTGCCCCTGCGAATTCTGGCCAACCGCAACCGCGCCGGGTCATTTCTCACCATCATCCTCGCCGTGCTGGGCATGTACGGCACGTTCCTCTTTCTCACGTACCTGCTGCAGACCGTCGATCACTACTCTCCGCTCAAGACCGGTGTGGCCTTCCTCCCGCTCATGGCCGTGAACGGGTTGGCGGCCACACAGCTGGCCAGCCGTCTCATGCCCCATCTCCGCACCCGGGTACTGGTCGTACCCGGACTCCTTCTCGCCGCCGCCGGCGTCGCCCTTCTGACCGGGCTGACTCCCGGCGCCTCGTACGTCACCCATGTCCTGCCCACCGAGCTCCTCCTCGGGTTGGGGCTCGGCATCGCCCTGGTGCCGTGCATCAGCACCGCCACCAGCAACGCCGACCCCCGAGACGTCGGCATCACGTCGGCGACGACGAACACGTCACAGCAGATCGGCGCCTCCATCGGCACCGCCCTGCTCAACACGATCGCCGCCACGGCGACGGCCGCCTATCTCGTCGACCATGCCCACGGTCCCGACATCGTGGCGCGGGCGACGGTGCACGGATTCGCCACCGCCAGCGCCTGGGCCGCCGGGTCTCTGGTGGCCGCGGCCGTGATCGGCGGCATCCTCATCGACGCCCACCCCGGGCGCGTGGCCAAGGAGGCCGAGCTGGCCGTGGCCGGAATTCCCGAACCGACGTAGCGGGCGAGCTACCCGGTCGGTGCGTCGGCGCCGACGCTGAGCTTGCGGACAAGATCGCGTAGTGTCGCCGTCTCGTCGGCGCTCAGCGCGTCGAAGGCCGGCGGAGGGGTGGCCATGACCTCGGCCACCCGCTGGGCCAAGGCCTGGCCCTTTTCCGTGAGCACGACCACCTTGATACGCCGGTCCGTCGAGTGGGCCTGGCGGTGCGCCACCCCCGCTTCTTCCAGGTTGTCGACGATGGTGGTGATGTAGGAGCTGTCGCAGCGCAGATAGGCCGCCAGTTGTCGCATGGGCGTGGGCTCGGTGGTCGAGAGGTACTTGAGGGCCTTGGCCGCCCCGGGAATGACACCCACCTCGGCCGCCAACTCGTGCACCCGACCGAGGACCTGCGGGTCATGGGTCAGCTCACGCATGCGCTCCCACGCCTCGCTCGCCGGGTCCCTGTAGCTCGGAACCACTCCCTCGGTCATCTGCTCATCGTATTCCATAGTCAATGATCCAGCAAGATATATGGTTGACAAGCTCAGTGAGTTATACAACGATACCGGAATGCGATCCCGCCGCGTGAACCAGAAGGTCGCCGTCGGCGTCGTCTACGTGGCGGCGCTGTTCATGGCCATCATGGACACCACCATCGTGAACGTGGCCCTCCCCGTCCTCGGGCGGGACTTCCACACGAGCCCCGACGCCGTCGACAGCGTCGTCATCGGCTTCCTCGTCAGCACCGGCGTGTTCCTCGCCGCGTCGGGGTGGCTGGGGGACCGCTTCGGGGGCAGGAAGGTCCTGCTCTTCTCGGTGGTGCTCTTCACCGCCGCGTCGGCCCTGTGCGGGACGGCCACCAGCCTGGGCGAGCTCGTGGTCTTCCGGGTGCTGCAAGGGGCCGGCGGCGGGCTCATGACCCCGGTCGGGATGGCCATGCTGTTCCGGGTGTTCCCGCCGGCCGAACGGGTGCGGGCCTCGAGCATCTTGATGATCCCGACGGCGCTGGCCCCGGCGCTCGGTCCCGTTCTCGGGGGCCTCCTCGTGACCGACCTGTCGTGGCGGTGGGTCTTCTACGTCAACGTCCCCATCGGCATCGCCGCCGTCGTCTTCGGCGCCCTCTTTCTCGACGACCACACCCAGGCCGACCCCGGCCACTTCGACCTGGCCGGGTTCGCCCTGGCCGCCAGCGGTCTGGGTCTGATCATGTACGGCGTGTCCGAGGGTCCGCTCAAAGGCTGGGCCGACACGACCGTGCTCGCCACCATCGCCGCGTGGGCGCCGTTCTCCTCGTGACCCTGGTCCTCGTCGAGCTGCGCAAGGCCAAGCCGCTCGTCGATCTGCGGGTGTACGGCGACCGGCTCTTCCGGTCGACGAGCCTGGTGCTGACCCTCGGAGCGGTCGCCTTTCTGGGGGTGCTGTTCATGGTGGCGCTCTTCTATCAGGACGGTCTCCACCTCACCGCCCTGCAGTCGGGCCTCAACACCTTCCCCGAGGCCCTCGGCGTCCTCGTCGGCGCCCAGATCGTCAGCCGGCGGCTCTATCCCGTGTTCGGTCCGCGTCGCATCATGGTCGGCGGGCTCCTGCTCGTCGCCGCCGCCATGGCCGGCATGACGGCCATCGGTTTCGGCACCAGCCTGTGGTGGGCGCGGACGCTCATGCTGCTGATCGGGCTGGGCATGTCGTGCGTGTTCATCCCGGCCCAGGCGGCGTCGTTCGCCACCATCAGCCCGGAACGGACGGGTCGGGCGTCCACCTTGTTCAACGCCGCCCGCCAGTTGGGCGGTGCCGTCGGCGTGGCCGTCCTCACCACCGTCCTGGCCGCCGCCGGCCCCACGCGGATCTCCGCCGGCCGCGTCGTCCCCGACCTCACCGCTTACCACGTCAGCTTCCTGGCCGCCGCCGCCATCGCCGTGGTCGCCGCCGGCACCGCCTTGACGGTGAGAGACAGCGACGCCGTCGGCACCATGGTGCGCCGGGGCCGATTGGCCCGGCGCGACGGGGACGACGTCGCCGTCGCCGCCGAAGTGGCATGAGCGGCCACCACCGGGTGCCGATCCACGGCACCGTCACCGTTGCGAGGAGTCGCTGATGTCCACCGCACCCACCACCGGTCCGAAGCGTCGTGTCTTCCGTCCCGTCGAGGTGGCCGACGTGCGCCGACTGACCCCCCGCATGGTGAGCGTGGCCCTGCGTGGGGAGGCACTGGCCGGCTTCGAGATCGCCGCCCCGACCCTGCACGTGAAGCTGCTCTTCCCCGCCCCCGGGCAGGACGCACCCACGTTGCCCGTGGCCGGTCCCGACGGCCTGCGCTTCCCCGAGGGCCAGGCCCGTCCGGTCATGCGCACCTTCACGCCCCGGCAGTTCGACGCTACGACGTCCACGCTGTCGGTGGAGTTCGTCCTCCACGGCGAGGGCCCGGCATCGGCGTGGGCGGCCCAGGCCCGGACCGGCCACCGGATCGCCGTGGCCGGACCCGGTGGGCGTATGCCGCTCCCGCTCGGACCGGGCCGGTGGATCGTCGGGGGGGACGAGAGCGCGCTCCCCGCCATCGGGACCCTGCTGGCGGCGCTCCCGGCGTCGGCCGCGGCCGACGTCTACGTCGAGGTGGACGACGCCTCCGACGAAACGCCGTTGGAGAGTGCGGCCGAGGTGTCGACTACGTGGCTGCACCGTCGGCCCGGGTCGTTCGGCCCCGCCCTGGAAGCGGCCGTGACCGGTGCGGAGGTGGCCGCCGCCGCCGGCGTCTGGGTGGCCGGCGAGGCGAGCGCCGTGCGCCGGATCCGGCGGGCGTTGCTGGACGAGCACCGGGTCGACCCGTCGGCCCTCGTCACCCGGGGCTATTGGCGTCTCGGGGAGCAGGACCATCCCGACCACGACTACGGCGAGGACGCCGCCTGAACACTCTGCCCCCGGGAGCCGTCAGCGCCGCTCGGAGTGTGCGACGCTGACCGGAGGCGCGGGATCGGAGGCAGCGGTGGGTGACGACTGGGCCAGGCCGGTGGTGCACTGGGAGATCGTGGCCCGCGATCCGCAGCGCCAGGCCGCGTTCTACCGGGCGCTGTGCCACTGGGAGATCGGGGACGGTCCGATCATGGAGATCCCGGCCGGACTGGGCGGCCCCGAGCCGGGACCGGCGGGTCACATGCGCCAGGGAGACCGCGCCGGGGTGTCGCTGTACGTGCAGGTCCGCGACCTCGGCGCGTCGCTGGCGCTGGCCGTCGAGCTGGGGGCGCGGATCGTGGCCGAGCCGTTCGACATCCCCGGTGGTCCGACGCTGGCGGCCGTCGACGACCCCGAGGGCATCCCCCTGGTCCTCGTCCAGCAGTAGCGCCCGCCGAGACGGTCGGGCCCCGCGTCATCCGAGGGTGGCGTAGCGCTCGGTGGTGACGGTGGCGGCGTCGACGAACGACATGAACCGGGCGGTGAGGGGGTCGTGACCCCACCGGGCGGCGACGGCATCGGCATCGGCGTCGGAGCGCCACAGGTCGATGACGATCCAGGTGCCGTCGCCGCTGCGGGCCGTGGTCCGTCGCAGCAGGCCCGCCTGCTGGTAGGCGAAGTCGGACTGGACCTCGGCGTCGGCCACCAGGAAGTCCTTCTCGTCGGCACCCGGCGTCAGGCGGAAGGTCATGATCTCGATCATCGGAGGGTCAGACTAACGGTGCCCGCCCCGCCGTCCCCGTCAGCGCTCACCCCGGCGGTGGGTCCCATTCGATCTCGACCCAGTTGTTCCGGTTGGTCTGCTTGACCACGTAGAGGGCCTGATCGGCGCGCTGGCGCATGGCGCCGGCGTCGGACGCCGGGCCCGGTCCGCAGACGGCGACCGACAGGGTGACGCCGATGTTGCCGACGTGGAGATCGCGCGTCACCCCGAGGAGCCGCGCCCCGAGGGGGACGGCGTGGAGGTCGTCGACCTGGGCGACGACGACGGCGAACTCGTCGCCCCCGAAGCGGGCCACGATGTCGTCCCCCCGCACGATGTTGCCGACGGCGGCGGCCACGGCGCGCAGCACGTCGTCGCCGACGTCATGGCCGAACTCGTCGTTGATCATGGTGAAGTCGTCGATGTCGCAGAAAGCCACCGAGACGCGGACGTCGCGCTCGGCCAGCGTGGCCAGGGCTCGTTCGAAGCCGGCGCGGTTGGCCAGGCCCGTGAGCGGGTCGAGATCGGCCTGGCGGACGAGGTGCTTCTCGCGCAGGTGTCGCTCGTGGACGTCGCGCACACTCATGACGACCTCGTCGGGGACTCCGGCGGTGGCGTCGGCGGCCAGGCGCAGCGAGACCTCGGCCCAGCGCCAGTCGCCCGTCTCGCTCTGGAGCTGGGCGGTGAGGCGGGCGTCGTGACTGCGCACGGCGCGTGCCAGCTGGTCGTCGATGGGCTGGCGGTGCGACGGATGGAAGAAGGAGGACGCCGCCCGGTTCAGGATCCGGCTGACACCGAGCCCCGACATCTCGCAGAACGACGGCGAGACCCACCGCACGGCGCCGGTGACGCTCAGGAGCAGGAGTCCGTCGGGGATGTACTCGGCGATGCGCCGGGCTCTCGAGTCGGCCAGGGCCAGGGCGCGTTGCTCGCGCATCCGGCAGACGGCCTGGACGAGGGTCTGGGCCAGGAGGTCGACCCGGACCACCAGGCTGCGGTCCCACGGCCGGGGACGGTGGAAGACCTGCAGACCCATGACCCCGAGCAACTGCGATCCCACGATGACGGGGACGATCATGATGGCCTGGAGACCGTTGGCCGTGGCCAGCGCCCGCTCCGACGGCGCCAGCTCGATGCCCGAGAGATCGTCGATGACGACGGTGCCGCCGATCCGCAGGACGTCCATGGCGGAACCGAACATGGCCGACAGGGGGGACCGCACCACCGGCGCCGCCGCCGCCAAGCCGGGGCGGATCCAGTGCCAGTCGTCGGTGACGCACGCGTTCTCGTCGACCAGGGTGATGAACGAGACGTCGACGTCGGCGAAACCCCCGAGCTCTTCCAAGAAGGCGGGCACCGCCACCTCGAGCGTCGGTTCGTCGGTGGCGGCGATGACGCACGACAGCCGCGCGGCGACGCCCTGGAAGGCGGTGTGGGGGTCGGAGGCCGGCAGGGCGCCGTCGGTCCAGGTGGTCACACCCGTTCATCGGAGCGTGGGCCGGTCGTCTTGAGGGCGGGACCGGAGCCAGGAGCGCCCCGGGCAAGGGTCAGGAGGACGGGGCGAACTGCGGCAGCCACGGGGCCGACGCGGCCAGGAGCTCGTCGGTCATGGCCGTGACGTGCTCCCAGGGAAGGGTGCCGGCCACGGGATCGGCCAGCATGGCCTGGAGCACGAGGCCCCGGTCGCCGGCGATGGCGGCCTGGACGGTGAGCTCCTGGGAGGCGACGACACGCCGGAGGTGCTCGGCCGCCGCTCCGGCCGAGGCGATGTCGCGGGGCCGGACGCCGTCGCCGTCGATCGTCCCCATGCACTCGACGACGACACCGGGCGGGAGGTCGGTGACCTGGCCGGTGTTGGGGAGGTTGACGGGCAGCGCGCGCGACCGGCCGGTGACGATGCCGTCGATCAGGGGCGCCACCAGTTCGCCCGAGGTCCACTGGGGGATCTCGCCCCCGGCTTCGAGCTCGGCCGCCCACACGCCGTCGTCGGCCTTGTCCTGGGTGTGCCCGGCGAGACCGTAGTGGTGCACCCCCCAGGCCCGGCCCTCGTCGGAGGCGGGCGTGACGAACCAGGGGAAGAACTCGGCCACGTGGGTGTCGGCCGAGCCGGGCAGGACACCGAGGTGGCGGAAGACCTCCAACTTGACGCGGTTGTTGGCCACGATGTCGGCCTTGGTCCAGTCGCGCGAGGGATCCGTCCGGCGCCAGTGCGAGCCCGCCGGCGGGGCCATCCACACCGGTTGCCCCTCGAGGCGACCGGGCTCGTCGAGCACGGCGCGCAACAGGGCGAAGCCGTCCTCGCCGCCGATGCGCAGCGACGTGACCAGCGGAAGGTGGTTGACGCCGGCGACGGTGGGATCGATCTCGCGCATGTCGGCGTCGAAGACGAGGCTGAGCCAGAACTGGAGCCCGACCAGTTCGTTGCAGAGCCCGACCGTTCGCACCGCCGTCTGCGAGGAGACGGCCCGGCACAGCGCCGTCAGGGGATTGCTGACGTTCAGCAGCGTGGCGTGCGGGGCGTAGCGCTCGACCTCGGCGGCGATGCGCAGGACGACGGGGATGCTGCGCAGGGAACGGGCGATGCCCCCCGGTCCGACGGAGTCGCCGACCGGCTGCCACACCCCGTACCGGGCGGGGACCTCGAGGTCGTGGGCCATGCTGGCGAAGCCGCCGACCGAGAGGGCGATGATCACGAAGTCGGCCCCGTCGAGGGCGGCGCCCAGATCGGTGGTGGCGGTGACGTTCATGCCGATGTGCCGCGTCGTCACGATGTGCTTGGCGATCGTGAGCATGGGGGGCAGCGACGACTCGTCGATGTCGGTGAGGACGACCGAGCAGTCGTGCAGGCTGGCCGTGTTGGCGAAGTCGGCGAGCAGGCGTGGTGCCCAGTGGGTGCTCCCGCCGCCGACGATGGCGATCTTCGGTGTCATGAAACGGCCCCCGATCCGTTGCTCTGACCCAGACCCTAGGTGTCGGGGTCAGGTGTCGAAAAGAACGTCGAGGCGCGGCGGCGAGCGGAAGGCCGTCCCCTCGATGTGGGGCGGGTCGGCGGCGGGGTCGAGGCGCAGACCGGGAAGCCGGTCGAGGATGGCTCCCAGTCCGACGCGCAGCTCGAGGCGGGCCAGGTGCATCCCCAGGCACTGGTGGCGACCGGTGCCGAAGGCGAGGTGGGCGGCGGCCGGTCGATCGAGGTCCCAGACCTCGCCGTCGTGGTAGCGGGCCTCGTCGTGGTTGGCCGAACCGGTGGCGACGACCACCGAGACCCCGGCGGGGATGGGCACGTCGTCGAGCACGACGGGGCAGGCCGTCTCGCGGTTGACCATGGTCACCGACGTCTCCCACCGCAGCGTCTCCTCGATGACGGTGTCGAGCAGGGAGCGGTCGTTGCGCACCCGGTCCAGGACGGGGGGACGGGAGAGAAGGGCGACGAGGCAGTTGCCGAGGGCCCGGAACGTCGTCTCGGCGCCGGCGGGGAGCAGAAGACGGAGAAACCCGTAGATGTGCTCGTCGCTCAGCCGCTCGCCGTCGATCTCGGCCGTGACGATGTCGGAGACGAGGTCGTCACCGGGGTGGATCTTGCGCTGCTCGACCAGGGGCGTGAGGTAGTCCCGCATGGCCTTCGAGGCCGCCTTGGAGACGTCGTAGTCCTCCGGCCCCATCGAGATCTCGAGGCCCCAGCGCTGGAAGAGTTCGTAGTCGTCGGTGGGGACGCCGAGGACGCCGGCGATCACCTGGACCGGGTAGCGGTTGGTGACGTCGGCCACCAGGTCGGACCGGCCGCGGTCGGCGACGGTGTCGAGGAGGCGGTGGATGGTGGGGGCGATGAGCTCGTCCTCCCATCGCACCAGGGCCGAGGGTCGGAAGGCGCGGGCGACGAGGTTGCGGTAGCGGCGGTGCTCCTCGCCGTCCATGGCCAGGATGACGGTGCCCATGACCGGTCCCATGGTGTCGGCGTTGATCCGCGACGGGAAGCGGTCAGGGTCGCGCAGGACCTCGTCGACGTCGGCGAAGCGGGTGACCATCCGCATCTCCTGGCCGAGGCCTTCGATGGCCATGACGGGATCGTCGCGCCGGCACGTGGCCCAGAAGCCGTAGATGTCGACGTCGAAGTCACCGGTCTCCACGTCACTTGTCACGGCGTCGCTTGTCACGGCGTCATCGGCCGTCGGGTCACTGGTCTCGGGGTCACTGGTCTGGGGGT
This sequence comes from uncultured Acidimicrobiaceae bacterium, assembly GCA_963848355.1. Classification (GTDB taxonomy): domain Bacteria; phylum Actinomycetota; class Acidimicrobiia; order Acidimicrobiales; family UBA8190; genus CAWKDG01. The sequence continues at coordinate 1,341,022 of CAWKDG010000012.1, read as the reverse complement.
CGGCCACGGGCAAGAGCGAACCAGGGTGACCGTCGCCGCGCAAACGCAGCGACGAGGCCGGGCCGGGGAGCGGGGCGTCAGGTGGGCGCCGAGTGGAAGTTCACGACGAAGGGCGCCGAGCTCGGCGCCAGTGACCAGCCCGGGACGGGCTTGTCCAGGATCTGGACCGTCACGGTGGCGCGACTGGCTCCGAGCTCCACCGAGAGCTGACCGTTGCTCGACGTGAAGGTCTTGGTGGTACCGGCGGGGACGGTGGCCGAGAAGAGGGGGGCGAAGCTGGCGGGACTGCTGACGTGGACCCAGCAGGGTGCCTGAGTGGTCACCACCACCTCGTAGACCGGGGAGCGGACCGAGACCGTGGCCGACAACGGACCCGACGCCGCCGTCGACACGAGAGGGCCGTGCGACCGGGCCCGGGCCGCCACGCCGGCGGGGTGCGTGACACCGGGGGGGCCGGTGACCAGATGGATCTTGGTCAACCAGGCCGGCTGCCAGTGGTGGACGGCGATGCCCGCCGCGCTCGAGGACGAGCAGGACGACGGTCGTCCAGACAGCCACCCGGAGGGCGACGGGGGCGGGGTGGAGGTCACGCCGGGCGCGGCGTGTGACGGGGATGGAGTCGGTCGAGTCGAAGCGCAGTCCCGGCGGCAGCGACGGCCGGACCGGAGCCCGGGCCGCCACCTGCGGCACCTGGGCCGTCTGGGTGAAGGCCCGGAGGTGTCCGGTGTCGCCCGGGAAGCGGCTCAGATGGACCCCGGCGGTGGGAACGGCGGCGGGGGCGGCGAGGGGCACGGCGGCGGAGTCGGCGTGGACCAGGGGCACCCCCCGTGGCGCTCCCACCAATTCGGGGGTGCGGGTCTCGACCACGGTGCGCCAGGCATCGCCCACCGACCGCGTCATGGCGGCGGCGTCGAGCCCGAGGGTCTCGGCGTAGCGGCGCACGGCGACGACGGCGGTCTTCTCGTCGGGCAGACGGGTCAGGTCGCCCTCCTCGAGGAGCTCGAGGTAGAAGCGACGGACCCCGGTGCGGTCCTGGACCGCCTCGAGGCTGAGGCCGAGGCGCTGGCGTGCCTGGCGGAGGTCGGGACCGAAGGGGAAGGGCGACCGGCTCCGCTGTCGTCGCACGCTGCGACGGCGGGTCGCTCTGTCGCTCCCTGCGATGACCACGACGGCCCCTTTCTGCCCCTCGCCTGATCGTACTGTGCCCTGGTCAGGGGCGGTGTTCGGTACCAGCCGCGTCGGCATCCGCAGAGCCGTCCTTGAGGGCCCCGGGCAGCCCGGCCACCGGGCCGAGCCTGACATGGCCGTCAGGGCTGACATCTGCGTCAGGAAAAGCTAACGTGAGGGGTGTCGGGCCCCAGGTGGCCGGTACCCGCTCGTTTCCCGGACCGGCACCGGTTCGGCACCCTCCGTGGCGACAGCGGCCGTAGTGAAAGGCACGTGCGATGGACGTCGAGGACGAACTCCAATCCCCGTCGCTGATGGTCGACCTGGCGTCGGCCGACGACCCCAGGGCGATCTCGGAGATGTTGCGCCAGCAGCGCGTGCACAACATCGAGGGGATGTTCCATCTGCTCACCCACCGGGAGGACGTGGAGGCGGCACTGCGCCGTCCGGCCGTGTTCACGTCGGGGCCCGAGGCCGTCCAGCTGGGCAACATCCGGCCCCTGATCCCCTTGAGCGTCGACCCGCCGAAGCACGTGAAGTACCGCCGGATCCTCGACCCGCTGTTCGCCCCCAAGCACATGGCCCTCCTCGACGGTGAGGTGGCCGAGCTCGTCAACCTGACCATGGACGAGTTCGCCGGCCGCGGGACGTGCGACTTCCACGAGGACTTCGCCGTCCCCCTGCCGTGCACGGTGTTCCTGCGCCTGATGGGCCTGCCTTTGGCGGACCTCGACCTCTTCCTGGCCATGAAGGACGGGATCATCCGGCCGGCCGGCGCCACCATGGACGACCAGGCGCCGATCCGGAAGAAGACGGCCGAGAACATCTACGCCTACTTCGAGAAGACCCTGGCCGAGCGCCGCCGGGCCCCGACCGAGGACCTGCTGGCCCGGATCATGGTGTCCGAGGTGGACGGGGTGCGGCTGACCGACGAGGAGATCCTCGACATCTGCTTCCTCTTCATCATCGCCGGTCTCGACACGGTGACCGACACACTCGACTGCATCTTCGGGCACCTCTCGCAGAACCCCGAGCACCGGGCCCAGGTGGCCGGCGACGAGTCGGTCATCCCCTCGGCCATCGAGGAGCTGCTGCGGTGGGAGAGTCCCGTCCCCGCCGTCCCCCGGGTGCTCGGGGAGGACGTCGAGATCGACGGCTGCCCGATGAAGGCGGGGGAGCACGTGATGCTCCTGATCGGTGCGGCCAACACCGACGCCACCGCCCATCCCGGTGTCGACACGGTCGACCTGATGCGCAACCCGAACCCGCACCTCGCCTTCGGTGGCGGGGTCCACCGTTGCCTCGGTTCGCACCTGGCGCGCGTGGAGCTCCGGGTGGCGATGCGCGAGTGGCACAAGCGGATCCCCGAGTACGAGCTCGTCCCCGGGACCGTCCTCGAGTACACCGAAGGCCTGCGCTCCCTGCACCACCTGCCGCTGCAGTTCCCCCCGACCCCGTAGTTCTCCCGTAGTCTGCCGTCGTGCACATCCGGCTCGACACCGACCGTTGCCAGGGTCACGGCCGCTGCTACGTGCTGGCCCCCGACCTCTTCGACGCCGACGAGTTCGGCCACTGCGTCCTGCTGGTGGACGAGGTCCCGGCCGGGCGCGAGGACGACGCCCGGACCGGCGTGGAGAACTGTCCCGAACAGGCCCTGGCCCTCGAGGGCTAGGCCACGACGGTTGGGCCAGGCGGGTCAGGCCAGGCGGGCTACGTTCCCGCCGTCCGAGGTCGACACCGTCACCGCCGCGCCGACGGCGTCGGCGGCCACCAGGGTGACGCTCGTGGCCGTGTCGGTGCGGGCCACGGTATGGCGCGGACCGGACGCCGCGTCACCGACGTCGACGACCATGACCCCGTCGCCCGGTCGCCCGTCGCGGTCGTAGGGGACGGTGTAGGCGAGGATCGTCCCCGGGCCGGTGACGGCGGCCTCGACGGGCACCGGGGTCGAGAGCCGGTCGATGCGCTCCTGGAGCCCGTCGGCCGGGGTCGGCGCCGTCGCCGGGGGCCGGCTGGTGTAGACGCCGACGGCCTGCTTGGTGAGGAAGTACCCGTTGCCGTGGACGACGGCGACCTCGCCGTGCCCGGCGCGCAGCCAGTCGACGGTGTTGGCCACGGCGTGGGTGACGTAGTTGCTGCCCGGTCCCCCGTGGTACTGGAGCCCGCCGGTGAGGGTGAGGGGTCGGTGGTCGTCGGGGGCCAGACCGAAACTGTCGCGGGCCACTTCGATGGAGGACGGGAAGCAGGCGTAGAGATCGAAGGCCCCGACCTCGTCGAGGGAGACGCCGGCACCCGCCAGGGCGGTCTCGGCGCAGGCGACGAGCCCGGGGGCGGTGTGGACCTGGGCCCGTTCGGAGAGGTACCAGACCTCGTGGGCGTCGGCCCAGCCGCCGACGTAGGCGACCTCGTCGGGAGCGAGTCCCCACTGGCGCGCCGTGGCCGCGTCGGTGACGAGAACGGCGGCGCCCATGTCGACGTCCATGACGGCGTTGCAGTACTTCGGATAGGGGAAGCAGATCATCCGGTTGTCCGCTGTCACCGTCGTGATCTCGGTGCCGTCGCGTCGGGTGGCGAACCACGACAGGGGATTGGCGGCGGCCACGGCGTTGAAGCGGTCCATCAGCTCCCCCATGGCCCGGCGCTGCGCCTCGGGACCGTGCCCCGCGGCGTGGGCCAGCGCCGTCTCGATGAGGGCGTACATGGTGGTGGCCTGCACGAGCCCGTGGTCCCGTTCGACGGGGTGCGTCCCCACGTCGGGTTCGAGGGGGGGCCAGGTCTCGGGCCAGCCCGGCGACGACGGCCAGTCGAGCTCGACGCCGAGCTTGCGGGCCCGCCGGCGCGTGGCCAGGGCCTCGGCCCCGGCGATGAGGACACGCGGGCGGGTGCCGGTGGCCACCAGATCGGCGGCCCGGTTGACCAGCCACTGGGGGATGTTCCCGCCCATCCCCGAGACCCGCGTCTCGGCCCCGTCGATGCCGAGGCGACCGGCCAGGACAGGGCCCGGGTCGCCGTGGCGCAGCGACAGGGAGTGGACCATCCAGAGGTGGTCGACGTCGGTGGCGACGGCGGTCCCGGCCCCGGCCAGGGCCAGGGCGGTGGCCTCGGCCATGAGGGCGAAGGGATCGGGGGCGGCGAGGGGGTCCTGCTCGCGGTTCGTCACCTGGCCGGCACCGACCACCACCGGGACCCTGGTCCAGTCCGTCACGCCCGCTGTCCTCTCGCGTCCCCGGTCCGCCCGCCGGTCGGGGACCGACCACGGCGGACGTGTGTCGGTCTTCTCAGTCGCGTCCGATGTGGCCGAGGTCGGCGGCGAAGACCTGCTTGCGCTCGTGCTTCGGGTTCCGGGCCATCAGCGACGTGTCGACGTCGGTGGCCTCGGCCCGCAGCGCCGCCACCGTGCACTTCTCCCGGGGCCGGACACTGAAGGGGTCGTAGTGGAAGAGGCGGATGGCGTTCTCGTGGGTGATCTTGTTGACGTCGGAGTCGGAGACGCCGTCGAGGTACTTCATGGCCATCTCAGGCGCCTGGGGCCACGTCGAGTCGGAGTGGGGGTAGTCGCACTCCCAGCAGATGTTGTCGACGTTCATCTTGGCCCGGCTCTCCACCCCGAAGGCGTCGTCGATGAAGCAGGTGATGATGCGCTCGCTGAAGACCTGGCTGGGGAGCATGTCGCCGAAGTCCTGGCCCGTCCACGCCTTGTGGTGGGAGTAGACGTAGTCGACCCTCTCCAGGAAGTAGGGGATCCACCCGATCCCGCCCTCCGACAGCGCCAGGCGCAGGTCGGGGAACTTCCGGAGCACCGGCGAGAAGAGAAGGTCCGCCGCGCACTGGACGATGTTCATGGGCGACAGGGTGATGAGCACGTCGAAGGGTGAGTCGGGGGAGGGGATGACGATCTCCGACGACGAGCCGATGTGCATGCAGACGACGGTCCCCTCGTCGGAGCAGGCCCTCCAGAAGGGGTCCCAGTGGTCGCTGTGGACGCTCGGCCACCCGAGCTTCGACGGGTTCTCGGAGAAGGTCACGGCGTGGCAGCCCTTGGCCGCCACCCGGCGGACCTCGGCCGCCATGATCTCGGGATCCCAGATGGCGGGGATCGAGAGCGGGATGAAGCGGCCCGGGTAGGCCCCGCACCAGTCTTCGATGTGCCAGTCGTTGTAGGCCTGGAGCATGGCCAGGGCCAGCTCCTTGTCCTCGGTCCGGGCGAAGAGCTGGCCGCAGAACTGGATGAACGAGGGGAAGCACATGGACCCGAGGACGCCGTTCACGTTCATGTCGCGGATCCGCTCGTTGATGTCGTAGCACCCCGGGCGCATCTCGGTGAAGGAGGTCGGCTCGATCCCGTACTCCTCGGGGGGCCGGCCCACCACGGCGTTCAGCCCGACGTTCGGGATCTCGTTGCCCTCGTAGGACCAGACGTCGATCCCGCTGTCCTTGTGGATGACCCGGGGGGCGCGGTCCTTCCACTTGGCCGGGACCCGCCCGTCGAACATGTCGGGCGGTTCGACGACGTGGTCGTCGACACTCACGAGGATGAGGTCCTCTGCGTGCATGGCGCCCCTCCCATCTGCGTCGTGCTCTGCGGGCACCGGAGAGGCGCCGAACGTGTCGCCGATCATATACCGGGCCCTTCCCGTACCTGACATCGGCGTCAGGCGCGCCGCGGTCCCCCGTCGTACACTGGCCGCCCTGTGACCGAGCCCCGAGGTCTCGCCGCCATCGCCGCCGCCGACCCTGACCGGATGGCTCTCGTCTGCGAGGGGACACGCACGACCTTCCGCCAGCTCGACCGGGCCGCCAACGCCATGGCCCACGCCTTCGCCGCCTCCGGCGTGGGGGCCGGCGACCGGGTGGCCGTCATGCTCGGCAACGGCCCCGCCGCCTTCGCCGCCTGGTACGGCGCGGCCCGGTCGGGAGCCCTCGTCGTCCCCGTCTCCACCCGCCTCACCGCCCCCGAGGCGGCCTACATCGTGGGCGACTCCGGTGCCATCGTCCTCGTCCACGACGGATCGGCGGCCGCCACCGCCGCCGTCTCCACCACGGGCGTGGCGGGCCTCGCCGCCGCCGACCCGCGCCTGGCCACCGGGGTGGACGACCCGCCCCACGAGGACTTTCTGGGCACGGCCGTCGTGACCATGAGCTACACCTCGGGCACCACGGGCCGGCCCAAGGGCATCGTCCGCCCCGCCCCCGCCCCGTCGCGCACGGCGCCGCCCAACCCCTACGCCGCCTTCTGGGGGTTGGTCCCCGGCGACGTCCACCTGATGTGCGGGCCCGGCTACCACATGGCCCCGGCCGCCTACTCCCAGATGTCCCTCAACGAGGGGGGCACCGTGGTGATCATGACGAAGTGGGACGCCACCGAGGCGCTGCGCCTCATCGAGACCGAGCGGGTCACCACGGCCCAGATGGTCCCGGCCCATTTCATCCGCATCCTCGAGGCCGACTGGCCGTCGTTCGACCGGTCGAGCGTGCGCAAGATCCTCCACGCCGCCGCCCCGTGCCCCGTGCCGGTGAAGCGCAAGATCATCGACGTCTTCCCGGCCGGTGCCATCTGGGAGTACTACGGGGCCTCCGAGGGGATGGCCTGTGTGATCTCCCCCGAGGAGTGGCTGACCAAGCCGGGCAGCGTGGGCCGGCCCTTTCCGGGGCTAACGCTCCGCATCCTCGCTGACGACGGGTCCGAGCTGCCGGCGGGGGAGGTCGGTGCGATCTACATCTCCTCCTTCGCCGGTCAGCGCTTCGGCTACCACAACGATCCCGACAAGACCGACCGGGCCTGGCGCGACGATTACTTCACGGTGGGCGACATGGGATGGCTCGACGAGGACGGCTATCTCTTCCTGGCCGACCGCCGGACCGACCTCATCCTCTCCGGGGGGGTCAACGTCTACCCCGCCGAGGTGGAGACGGCCCTGGCCGAGGACCCCGACGTGGTCGATTCGGCCGTCTTCGGTCTGCCCGACGAGCGGATGGGCCAGAAGGTCCACGCCGTCGTCGAGCTCCGTCCCGGGGCGGCGCGTGACGCCGACGCCCTCCTCGGGCGGCTGGCCACCAGGCTGGCCGACTACAAGAGACCGCGAGCCGTCGAGTTCGTCGATGTGCTTCCACGGGAAGAGAACGGCAAAGTGATGAAGGCGCGCCTGCGCGCCGAACGGATGGAGCCGGCGCCCGCCGGCCGCCAGGGGGAGGGCTGATCATGACCGATGCTCGAGCGACACGACCCGAGGTCCGCGGCGAGCCGCGCCTCCTGATCGACGGCAAGCTCGTCGAGGCGTCGGGCGGGGAGACGTTCGCCAACATCGACCCGGCCACCGAGGAGTCGCTCGGGGAGACGGCCGACGGCACCACGGCCGACATGGCCGAGGCCATCGCCGCGGCGCGCCGCGCCTTCGACGAGACGACCTGGGCCACCGACCACGCCTTCCGGCGCCGCTGTCTCGAGCAGTTCCACGCCGCCCTCGAGGCCCACAAGGAGGAGCTCCGCCACATCGTCGTGGCCGAGGTCGGCAGCCCCCTGATGCTGACCTACATCATGCAGGTCGACGGCCCCATCGACGACCTCGGCTACTGGGCGGCCCGGCCCGACCAGTACGAGTACGAGCACTGGCTCCCCGTCCGCGAGGTCTTCGGCCAGCCCCAACGCCGCCTCATCCGCCGCGAGCCGATCGGCGTGGTCGGAGCCATCACCCCCTGGAACTTCCCCCTCTACCTCAACCTGGCCAAGCTCGGCCCCGCCCTGGCGGCGGGGAACACGATCGTGCTGAAGCCGGCGCCCGACACCCCGTGGTCGGCCACCTTCCTCGGGCGGCTGATCGCCGAAGAGACCGACTTCCCGGCCGGGGTGGTCAACGTGGTGGCTTCCTCCGACCACCTGGTGGGCGAGGTCCTCACCACCGACGCCCGTGTCGACATGATCACCTTCACCGGATCGACCGTGACCGGTCGCCACATCATGGCCAAGGCCTCGGACACGGTGAAGAAGGTCTTCCTGGAGCTCGGCGGCAAGTCGGCCAACATCGTCCTCGAGGACGCCGACCTCGCCTCCTCGGTCCCCATCAGCGCCATGGGGGTCTGCACCCACTCGGGCCAGGGCTGCGCCATCACCACGCGCCTCCTCGTCCACCGCTCCCGCTACGACGAGGCCGTCGAGATGGCGGCCGAGGGCATGGCCTCGGTCACCTACGGCGACCCCTGGGACGAGGCCAACTTCCAGGGACCGCTCATCAGCGCCAAGCAGCGCGAGCGCGTCCTCGGCTACATCGAGAAGGGCAAGGCCGACGGGGCCCGCCTGGTGCGCGGCGGCGGCATCCCCGCCCACCTGCCCAAGGGGTTCTACGTCGAGCCCACCCTGTTCGCCGACGTGAACCCCAAGTCCACCATCGCCCAGGAGGAGATCTTCGGTCCCGTCCTCGTCATCTGCGCCTTCGACGACGACGACGACGCCGTCCGCATCGCCAACGACTCCATCTACGGCCTCTCCGGCGCCGTCACCTCGGCATCCGAGGAACGCGCCCTGGCCGTGGCCCGTCGCATCCGGGCCGGGACGCTCATGGTGAACGGGGGGATGTACAACGCCCCCGACGTCCCCTTCGGCGGCTACCGCCAGTCCGGCCTCGGCCGCGAGAACGGCGTCGAGGGCTTCGAGGAGTACCTCGAGGTGAAGGCCATGGGTCTGCCGGGGACGGCCACCGCCTGACCGCCGGTGCGGTCAGGCGGCTCCCGAGATCAGGCGTCCCTGGTCATCATCCGCCAGGCGCCGAGGGCGGTCCAGCCCACCAGCCAGGCCACGATGACGCACACCGACACGGTGATCGACTCGGGCACCAGATTGTTGCCGCCGCCGCCCGGACCGCCGCCCCCGGTGAAGACGACGGGCAACCCTCCCGGCTCCAGATGGGCCATGGCCAGTCCGACCACCCCCCGCTCGCCGTTGATCATGTGGGGGATGACGTGGGTGGACACGAGTGGCGTCAGGATGATCTCGAGCACGATCAACAGGACCACGGCCACCGTCCTCTGTCCCAGGAGCGATGCCAGCCCCAGGCCGACGATGAAGCCGATGACGGCCTCGAGCTCCAGCCACAAACCGCTCTTGATCATCAGCGAGTCCGGCGGATACAGGAACTGCCGGCTGTAGTCGGCATAGTCCATCCCGGCGATCTGTCGGGCCGCGGCGCGGACCTGGGCCTGTGTCGGTTGGGGTGGGGTCTTCACTCCCGGGGGTTGCTTCAGCACGCGGCCCGGGCCGTTGGGACCGCAGGGGACGTCCTGGACCACGGGACCGATCGACGACGACGGCCCGATCCGGAAGGGGAGGTCGCAGACGACCTCGTCGGCGTGGTCGGCCGCCCAGTTCTCGAAACCGGCACGCGACAGGTGGACGGGCACGGTGACACCGTCGTAGTTGAGCTGGGTCGGCGCGGCGAACACGCACACGGTGCAGACGATGGTGAAGCCGATGGCCACCAAGGGCACGACGATGGCCAACCCGGCCGGGATGCGGGCCAGATAGAGCGACAACCGCGACCGGCCCGTCACCACCAGGTGCCGGAACATCCCCTCGGAGAGGTCGACCGATCCGGCCGTGCAGCCCAGGGTGGCGGCCACGATGAAGCCGAAGACGTACATCACCCCGGCCACGAGGCTGGTGTAGATCTCGTAGCCGCCGGCCGGCCCGTACGACTTGGGCGCGAAGGCGTGGGCCAGCAACCGGATGACGAGAAAGAGGGTGGGGATGCCGATGTTCACCACCACCAGGGCGATCATGAGGCCCCGCCGTTTGCGCAGCTCCATGATGCGGGTGGTGATCATGGAGACGGTCGGGATCCATGAACCCCGGTGGTCGGGACCGGCTGGGACCGGCGCCGCCGGCGCCGCCGTGTCGAGAGCGGTCATGGTCGTCATTCCGACTCCCCCAATTTGCTCGTGACGGACAGGAACCAGGATTCGAGCGACGCCTGGATCTCCTGCAATCGGTAGACCGAGATCCCGCCTTCCACCAACACGCGATTGACCTCGGCGATCACCGGACGCGCCGTTCCCGCCGGCAGGGTGACGGCCAGGCCGTCGGGATCGATGTCGATCTGGGCCCCGATCCTGGTGCCGTCGAGCAGTGTGCCGGCCCGGTCGGGATCGGAACACTCGACCTGCAGCACGACCGAAGAACCGGCCAACAGCTCGGCGATCGGTCCCTGGCGGATCACGTTGCCCTTGTCCACGATGGCCACGGCGTCACAGGTCCGCTCCACTTCGTCGAGGAGGTGGGACGACAACACGACGGTGCGGCCTTCGGCCACCAGGGAAAGGATCATGTCGCGCATCTCGTGCATCCCGGCCGGGTCGAGCCCGTTCATCGGTTCGTCCAGGATGAGCAGCTGCGGATCGCCGATCAGACAGGCGGCCACACCGAGGCGTTGGCGCATGCCCATCGAGTACTTCGACACCCGGTCGTCGGCCCGATGCAAGATGCCGACCCGCTCGAGTGCCGGACCGATGCGTCGGCGGGCCGCCGGTTCGCGGGCGGCGGCCAGGATCTGGAGGTTCTGGCGCCCGGTCAGATGACCGTGGAACCGGGGTTCGTCCACGATGGCTCCCACCCGGGACAGCGCGGTGGCACGGTGCCGGGGGACGTCGTAGCCGAGAAGCGACATGGTGCCGGAGTCGGCGTGCGTCAGTCCGAGCAGCACACGGATGAGCGTGGTCTTGCCGGCGCCGTTCGGCCCCAGGTATCCGAAGGCACATCCCCGCGGTACCAGGAGTTCCACGCCGTTCACGGCCGTGTTGGGCCCGAACTTCTTGGTCAGCCCGTGGGTCTCCACCGCCCACGGGCTGTCAGCGGCGTGTCGGTCCGCGATGTCGGGGTGCGTCAGGGTGGTGGTCATGTACCGACCTTCGCATGGATGCCTGGCTCCCATCGTCGGTCGCAGGGACATTTCTCCTCTCCGTCTCTGGGTGTAGGCGGTGCCTGATCGGGGAACGGTCGTCTAACCCCCTGGGAGTAGTCCCGATAGGGCGCCCGGGGCGATGACCTGGGCACCGGTGTGTCAGTAGGCTCGATCACATGGGTGGATCCGATCAGACAGAACGGACTCCCCGTCCCCCGCTCCTGAGTCGTGTCTCGGCCCGGCAACTCCAGTATCTCGACTTCGTCCTCGCCGGCTTCTGCACTGTCGTGGCCGTCGCCTTCGTCCGGAGAAACGGCAATCTCAACGTGATCGTCCCGGCCTTCGGCGCGGGTGTGACGATCGCCCTACGCCGCCGAGCGCCGATCGCCGCTCTTACGATCATCATCTCCGTCATCGTCCTGGCCACGGTGGCGTCCAATACCAACTCGATCGCCGATCCTTTCGTGGCCTTCCCCATGTACCAGGTGGCGTCGACCCACGAACGGCGGGAGTCCGTTCCGGCCTTGGCTGTTGCCCTCGTCTGCTTCGTCGTCGCCGCTCTTTTCCACCACTACACGGTCAGCGGTCCCAACGGGAGCGGAGATGACAGCCTGGCTTTCGTGGTTGCCGTGGCGGCGTGGTTCGTCGGTGACAGCGTGCGGACCCGACGCACCTACACCGCCGGTCTGGCCGAGCAGGCGGCCCAGCGTCAGCGCGAGGCGGTCGAACGGGCCCAGCGTTCGGTGGCCGAGGAACGACTCCAGATCGCCCGCGAACTCCACGATGTGGTGGCACACAGCTTGAGTGTCATCGCCGTCCAATCAGGGGTGGGGCGTCACGTCATCGATGATCAGCCGGCCGAGGCGAAGAAGGCACTGGCGGCGGTGGAGAAGACCAGCCGTTCGGCACTGGACGAACTCCGACGCATGCTCGGGGTCCTCCGACGCGACGATGGTGTCCCCGCCGCGCTCGCCCCCGCCCCCGATATCGGTTCTCTCGGTCCCTTGATCGCCCAGGTCCAGATGGCCGGGTACGTCGTCGATCTCGACGTGCAGAGCGCGGCGGTGGCCACGGTCACACCCACCGTCGGTCTGTCGATTTACCGGATCGTCCAGGAAGCTCTCACCAACGTGGTGAAGCACGCGGGACCGGCCCGGGTGCTGGTCGAGATCCGCGACGAGGCCGACACCCTCGTTCTCGAAGTCAGCGACGACGGTGGGGGTCAACCCTTCAAGGCCGCCGCCGCCAACGGCGAGGCGCACCATGGCATCGTCGGGATGCGCGAACGAGTGGCGCTCTTCGACGGCGCGCTATCGGTCGGCCCCCGCCCCGGAGGCGGCTTCCGGGTGGTGGCCCGTTTTCCGATGGCGAAGCTGGTCGGATCGTGATCAGGGTGGTGGTGGTCGATGACCAGGCCCTCGTGCGCGCCGGCTTCCGGGTGCTGGTCGACTCGGCGCCCGATTTTGCCGTGGTGGGGGTGGCGGCCGACGGACAGGAGGCGGTCCGTGTCGTGCGGGAGACCTGTCCCGACGTCGTCCTCATGGATATCCGGATGCCGGAAATGGACGGGATCGAGGCGACCAGACAGATCATCGCCGCCGGCGGCGACGGCCCCACCCGCGTGCTCATCCTCACCACGTTCGAACTCGACGAGTACGTCTACGAGGCCTTGAAGGCCGGGGCCAGTGGCTTTCTCCTGAAGGACACGCCCCCTGAGGACCTGCTCGATGCCATCACCGTCATCGCCGGTGGCAACGCCTTGCTCGCTCCCAGTGTGACCAAGACGCTCATCGCCGAATTCGCGTCGCGGTCCACCCACCGGTACCAGGACACCAAGCTCTTGGCGACGGTGACGCCCCGAGAGCAGGAGGTGTTGGTGCTCGTCTCCCGGGGGCGCTCCAATGCCGAGATCGCCGAGGAACTCCACATGAGCGCGGCCACAGCCAAAACCCACGTGAGCCGGATCCTGACCAAGCTCGGGGCCCGTGACCGCGCCCAGTTGGTGGTCATCGCCTACGAGTCGGGACTGGCGACGGCGCGCTGAGCGTCACCTCGTGGCGCCGACGTTCGGTCGTCAGACCGACAAGGCGTCGGCGTAACCGAGGGCGATGGCGCTGGGGGCGTCGAGGTACCCGCCGCGACCCCATTCCTCTTCGATCTCGAGCACCGGCCGGCCCGTCCGCTCGGCCAGAAACCGCTGGAATTCGGCCTGGAGCGAGGTCTGGGCCTCGATGGTCCGGGAAATGTCCCCCGGTCGTCCCGACGCCGAGGTGTCGGGGTGCCGGAGATGGAGCCGGGCATGCGGCGAGATGGCCCGGTGCGACCCGGCGGCCAGGACGCCGACCACACCGCCGCCGACCAGACCGAGAGCCACGGTGTGGACGGGGACGCCGAGGACGTCGATGACGTCGATGAGGACTCCGGCCGCTTCCCACGACGCCGTGGGCGCCTGGAGGCGCAGCTCGACGTGCTCGTCGCCCAGGGCGTCGAGGGTCAGAAGAGCGGCGGCCGTCTCCGAGGCCCTGTCACCGGTGAGCTCCCCGTGGACGACGACGATCCGACGGGCGAACAGGGACGACATGACCTGGTCGCCGAACGCGGCCGCAGCCATCTCAGTCCCTGCTCCTCCGGGGCGGCTCGTCGCCGAGGTGGAAGTCGATGACGTTGTCGACGGCGGCGGCGTAGCGCTCCAGGGTGGAGAGACGGACGTCGACCTGGCCCGTCTCGAGGCGGGCCACGGCCGACTGCGACGTCCCCATCCGGGCCGCCACCTCGGTCTGGGACAGACCCAACGAGATCCGCCGCTCGACCAGTTCCTCGGCCAGGGCCCGGCGCCGGGCCGCCATCTCGGCGAACCCGGGAAGTTTCGGTTCATGACGCCGTTCGTTCATGACGTCATATATGGTATCTCATATGAGAGATACCTGTGATGGGTGTCCCAGCGAGGAGAGGCGGCACGCATGCTGAGTCAATCTTTGATCCCGATGGTGATCGACCAGACGGCGCGCGGCGACCGCTCGTTCGACATCTACTCATTGTTGCTCAAGGAGCGGATCGTCTTTCTCGGCCAGGAGGTCGACGACCAGATCGCCAACCTCCTGGTGGCCGAGATCCTCTATCTCGACGCCGAAGATCCCGAACGCGACATCGCCCTCTACATCAACTCGCCCGGCGGCATGGCCTACGCCGGGATGGCCATCTACGACGTCATCCAGCACGTCCACTGCGACGTCTCCACCATCTGCGTCGGGATGGGGATGTCGGCGGCGGCCATGATCCTGGCCGGTGGCGCCCCCGGCAAGCGCTTCGCCCTGCCCAATTCGAAGATCATGATCCACCAGGGCACGGCCGGGACCAGAGGGGCGCCGAGCGACATGGCCATCCACCTGAAGGAGGTCCTGGCCACGACCAGGCGGATGGCCGAGATCATCGCCTTCCACTCCGGTCAGCCCGTCGAGCGCGTCGAGCGCGACATCGACCGTGACTACTTCATGACACCCGACGAGGCCAAGGAATACGGGCTCATCGACGAGATCATCGCCCCCACCCGGGGACTGTGCGCGCCGGGGGCGGGATCGCAACCGTCTGTCGCCGACCCTGGCAACACCGGCACCGACGCCGAACGCGAGCTCTCCGGTGCCCGCGCCTGAGCGACGCCGGCCGGCGTATCCGCGCCGGTTGCGGTGCGAGACCTGCCTCGACGTGCTCACGCTCCGCCACGCCTGGGACGTGGCCACCTGCACCTGCGGGGCGCTGACGGTCTCGGGCCGCCCCACCCGGCCGAAGGTCCACTGGCTCAGTCGACCCGGAGGTGGCTGGACAGAGCTCCCGCGGAGGGCGGCGGACGGATCGCCGCCACCGGACGCCGGGTCACCGGACGCCGGGTCACCGAACGCCGGGTCACCGAACGCCGGGTCACCGAACGCCGAGCGGCCGGGGCGCCGCGTCGGTTTCGCCGCCCCCGTGCGTCACCCGGCGGACGGCTGAACGGCGCCAGGGCTCAGCGCTGCGGCCTCGTGTACACGTCGGGCCCGAAGGCGGCGAGGCCGGGCGCGGCCGCCTCGCCGAGGTGGGGGAGGCCGAAGATGTCCTCGATGCTGCGCAGCAGGGAAAAGTGGTTGTAGGGCGTGGCCGTGGTCGACCCCGGGGCGATGAACGGTGAGACGGCGAGCATGCCCACCCGGCCACCCCCGGGACCGCCCATCCCCGCCAGCCCCGTCTGGGTGTCCGACGCGCTGATGCTCGGTGGCTCGTTGCAGCAGGCGGTGTCGTCCTCCAGCGTTCCGCTCGACTCGGCTTCGTCGTAGGTGATGAGCAGCAGCCCGTTCCTCTTGAAGGCGGGCGCATCCAGGATCTTCGGGACCCATGTCTCGAGGAACGTGTTGATGCCGGCGAACCCGGCCGGTCCCCCGGCGGCACAGGTGGCGTCGTGGCCGTCGTCGCAGAGGTTGGGCGTGATGAAGGCGAGGTTGGGGGTGGTGGACACCGTGGCCAGATCCTCCGGGAGCTGCGTGAGCGGCACGTCGTCGGCGGCGCAGCTCGGGGTGTCGAGGATGGAATGGAAATAGACGAACGGGTTGTGACGGGTGGCGTAGAGGTTCGTGGGGGAGGCCACCACGTCGGGGTCGGCGTGGCCGAGCGCGGGGTGCTGGCACGGCTCCGCCATCGACTCCATGTAGCCCTTCCACG
The DNA here is from genome assembly GCA_963848355.1 of uncultured Acidimicrobiaceae bacterium. Classification (GTDB taxonomy): domain Bacteria; phylum Actinomycetota; class Acidimicrobiia; order Acidimicrobiales; family UBA8190; genus CAWKDG01. The sequence continues at coordinate 1,325,279 of CAWKDG010000012.1, read as the reverse complement.
TGAACCCGGCCGCCTGCAGCTGGGTGGCGATGTTCCCCACGCTCGCCGGGTAGATGCACCCGATGCCGGTGGCGATGCCGTTCGTCACGACGGGGGGCGTCACGTTCTCGTAGTCGCTCACACAGTCGGCCTGGGTGACGGGGTTGGCCGGCTGGCCGCTCACCATGGCGACGTAATTGCCCAGACTGTCGTGGGACGTGGCGTAGTACTGCGTCAACAGGTTGCCCTCGTCGCGCAACGTCGTGCCCAGATACGGCGCCCCCGGGTCCGGTCCCCAGGTCTCGGAGAACGACTTGTTCTCGAGGACGATGAGAAAGACGTGGCGGATCGGCGGCACGGCGCTCGCCACCGTCGGTGTCGTGGCCGGACGAGTCGTGCTGGTGGTGGCGGTGCTCGACGATCCGGCGCCGCCCGAGCACGAGGCGAGCACCAGAGCCAACCCCGTGGCCACGACGGCCCCGGTGGTGGCGCCCCGGCGCCTACTCACGTCCGAGGATGGCCGTCCCCGTCGACGAGATCCAACCTCCCGTGGCGTTGACACAGGCCAGTGCGGCGTCGGCCACCTGACGTTCGCCGCATTCGCCCCGCAGCTGCTTGACCGCCTCGACGAGGAGGAAGATACCCCGCATCCCGGGCTGGCACGACGACAGCCCGCCCCCGTCGGTGTTGGTGGGGAGCTCACCACCCACCCGCAGACGCCCGTTCTCGACGAACGACCCGCCCTCGCCCTTCTTGCAGAAGCCGAGCCCTTCGAGGGTGAGGAGCACCGTCAAGGTGAACGAGTCGTAGACCTCCACCACGTCGATGTCGTCGGGGGTGACGCCGGCCTGGGCGAACGCCTTCTTCCCCGATCGCACACAGGGGGACTCGGTGAAGTCGGCCCATTCGCTCATGGTCGTGTGCGAGATGGCCTCACCGGTGCCGAGCACCCAGATGGGGGTGTTGGCGCAGTCACGGGCCCGGTCCTCGTGGGTGAGGACGATGGCCCCGCCCCCGTCGGAGCGGATGCAGCAGTGCAGCTTGGTGAACGGGTCGGCGATCATCCTCGAGGACTGGACGTCCTCGATGGTGATCGGGTCCCGGTAGTAGGCGTCGGGGTTGAACCCGGCGTTGTACCGGGCCGAGACGGCGATCTCGGCCAGCTGCTCGATGGTCGTCCCGAACTCGGCCATGTGGCGCCGGGCCGACATGGCGTGCTTGGCGATCAGGGTGTGGCCGAAGGGGGCGTCGAACTGGATCGGGCCCTTGTTGCCGAAGAAGAGGTTGGCCGTCCTCGTCCTGCGCTTCAGGTCGGCCCGCGAGGTCGAGCCGTAGCTCAGGACGACGGTGTCGATCTGCCCCTGGGCGATGGCGGCCACGGCGTGCTCGAGGAACATCTCCCAGCACGAGCCGCCCACGCCGGTGGAGTCGATGTAGTCGATGTGCGGGGCCAGCCCCAGGTACTCGGCCAGCTCGATGGGGGGCAGCGCCCCGGTACCGTGGGACATGAAGCCGTCCACCTCGCGGCGGTCGATCCCGGCGTCGGCCAGCGCCCGGGACGTGGCCTGGTGGTGCAGCTCGAAGGCCGATTTGTGGTCCACCCTGCCGACGTCCGACAGCGAGGCGCCGACGATCGCCACCTTTCGTGCCATGTCCGTTGTCCCTCCACTCCTTCAGGCTCTCGCCCCGACGCGAACCTGACGCCGGCGTCGGAGAACGCGGCTGGAACGGTAGCGTGGCCTTGTGACTTCGCGCACACCGGTGAGCCCTCGTGAGCCCCTGGCGACCCTCGTCCCCCGAGCCCCGGGATCGATCCGGCGGACGATGTCCATCGACATCGGACCCCGCCGGGGCTTCACCGCCGCGCTCGACATGACGGGCCTGGCCCGCGATCTCCGCACCGGCGCCGACGGCCCCGACGACGTCGTCGTCGTGGCCGAGGCGGCGGTGGCGGCCGGCTTCGACATGGCCCGGAACCTGATCACGCTGGAGACGACACCGGCGGCGACCTGGACCGGGGATCTCATCGGGGCGCGCGCCGGCGGAGGGTTCCGCCGCCACCTGGCCGGCGTCGTGCCCGATGCCGAGGCCGGGTCGCTGCTGCGCCAGGTGCTCGACGACATGCCCGCCGCCGCCCTCATCTCGGGCTATGCGTGGATGCGGCTGGCCCGACGCGAGGGTCATGACCCGGGCTCCCTCGTCCCCGCCGACCTGCTCGCCCGGATGAGCGATCTGTGCTCGGGCTGGCGCACGGGTGGCGAGGCCGTGGCCTCCATCGCCACCTCGCAAGGGATGCCCATCCAGGACTGCCCGCCCGCACCGGTCGACGACTCCGACCCCTGGGGGTGGCACGCCACCGGGCCCCTCGATCGTGACTGGATGCGCCGGCGCCGCTGTCTCGACGTGGCCGTCGACGGCCACGGTGACTTCTCGATCTGGGCCATGTTCCGCGACACCGTGGGCGAGGAGGAGGGCGCCGAGGTCGTCCTCCACGAATACGTCGTCACCGCCTCGGGGACGGGTTCCGTCGTCGGCGCCGTGGCGGCCGAGCCCAGGGTGCTCCCGTTCCCGGAGTGCCCGGCGGCCGCCGACGCCGTCAGCGATCTCGTCGGCTACGAGCTGGCCGAGCTCTCGACCTCGGTGCCCGAGCTGCTCACCGGGATCCGGTCGTGCACCCACCTGAACGATCTGCTGCGGGCCCTCGGTGGCGTGGCCGACCTGGTGGCCCGGGTGGCCGAGGAGGTCTAGACGTGGCTCCGGCCACCTGTCTCATCGTCCAGCACGTGGAGCCCGAGGGCCCCTACGCCATCGCCGACGCGCTCGAGGAGGCCGGCGTGGCCGTGGACGTCCGGCGCGTCTTCGCCGGTGAGGTTCTCCCCCCCGACGTCTCCGACGTCGACGGCCTCGTGATCATGGGAGGGCCCATGTCCGCCTCGAGCGACGAGGGTTTCCCCACCCGCGGCGCCGAGCTCGATCTCCTCGCCGATGCTCTGCGTCTCCGACGGCCGACCCTCGGGGTCTGCCTCGGGGCCCAACTGCTGGCCGTGGCCGCGGGAGGGGCCGTCTACCCGGGAGCGGCCGGTCTCGAGATCGGATGGGCCCCGGTCGAGCTCACGGCGGGGGCCGGACAGGACCCGCTCCTGGCCGGCCTGCCCCGCCGGCTCACCGTCCTCCACTGGCACGGGGACACCTTCGACCCCCCAGCGGGGGCCACCCTCCTGGTGGCCAACGACCGTTACCGGAGCCAGGCCTTCCGCAGCGGCGATCGAGCCTGGGGCCTGCAGTTCCACCTCGAGGTCGACGGGCGGGCGGTCGCCTCCTTCCTCGACGCCTTCGGGGCCGACACCGAGCAGGCGGGGACGACCGCGGCCGCCATCGCCGGCGCCACCGCTGCCGCCCTCGTGTCCCTGGAACCACACCGCACCCGCGTCCTGGCCCGATTCGCCGAGCTCGTCGTCGCCCATGACCGGGAGCGCCTGGTCGACCGGGCGTAAGCCGGGCCCACTGTTTCGGCCCCGTTAACTCTGACAACAGTGGTTGTCTCAGAGACAACACGGCCGTAGGGTGGTCCTGTGGCACCCGACGCCGGCGCCGTCCTCGACTCCATCGGTGAACGCCTCCGGGCCGCGCGCGAGAGTGCCGGCCTCACGCTCGATCAGACGGCCGAGCGCTCGGGATTGTCCAAGGCGCACCTGTCGCGACTGGAGTCGGCGGAGCGCCAACCGTCGGTCGCCGCGCTCCTCACGCTGGCCGACGCCCTCGGCACCCCCGTGAGCACCCTCCTGGGGGAGGGGCGTGCCCGAGCATCACTCTCCATCTCCACCGACGACGAACCACGGCGCGCGTCGAAGGGTCTCGCCATCGCCTCCTGCAGCGGGTACCCGGGGTCGAGCGCCCTCGAGGCCCTGCGCCTCACCGTCGATCCTGACCGTCCCTCCACCGCTCCGGCGCGCCACCGCGGTGAGGAGTGGCTCTACGTCCTCCACGGCATCCTGCGCCTCGAGTACGACGGCGAGACCCACCACCTGGGCCCCGGTGTCTCGGCCCACTTCGACGCCGACCGACCGCACCGCCTGGGGGCCGAGGGGGAGGCCGTCGAGGTGCTGTTGGTGGCGGCCAAGGACGGGCGCGCCGTGCAGAACATCCATTAGAGCCGGACGACCGGCGAGGAGGTCATGACATGACAACGGCCATGGACATCGAGACCATCGAAGCGACGGGGCCACAGTTCGCCATCGACGAGCTCATGTACGTCCGGGCCCGGACGCGGCGTGCCGTCCACATGATCGCCGACAAGGTCAAGGTCGGTATGGCCGAGGAGGAGGCCAAGGACGTCGCCCGTGGCATCCTCACCTCCCTCGGCATGCGCCGTGGCTGGCACCACATCATCGTCCGCTGTGGTTCCAACACGACGAAGGACTTCATGGCCCGTTCGGAGCCGGGGGTGGTGCTCCAGGAGAACGACATCTTCTTCATCGACATCGGCCCCATCTTCCAGAACTGCGAGGGTGACGCCGGCGACACCTTCGTGTTCGGCGACGATCCCGACCACCACCGGGCCAAAGGCGACGTCCGCACCATCTGGGAGAAGGTCCGGCGTACCTGGTTCGACGAGCGCATCACCGGACAGGAGCTGTACCAGTTCGCCGAGAAGACGGCGGGCGAGATGGGTTGGAAACTGAATCTGGATTTGTCCGGGCACCGCCTGTCCGATTACCCCCATTCCGCCCACTACGACGGCGCATTGGCCGACGTCGGCTTCCGCCCGAACCCCAATCTCTGGGTGCTCGAGATCGCCATCGCCCATCCGGACGGCGGTTTCGGCGCCTTTTACGAGGATCTCCTCCTGGAGGACCAGTCCTTTCCCGAGGGTGTCTTCACGTCCCACGAGTAATCGCAGCGCGGGTTAACTCCCACGTACCTGTTGATCACCGACTTTCGTCACCGCGGTTAATCATCACGCGGTACGGGACAACGACGTGTGCCGCTGAATCGCGCCCGTTCCCTGTCTGCACCAGCGCGTCAACGTCAGTCGACGTGTCGTTATCGCCCCTTTCGCCGACAGTGATTCCGGACGCCGGCTGTTGCACGGTGGAAGGTCCGAAACAAAGCGGAAATGTCGGAAACACGTCTGACATCTGACCTTAACGGCGCTTAACACGGAACCTCTTGTGTTCATCTTTCCTCTCATCGAAAGTGAGTCGTAGAGGTTCTGCCTCAGATTCTTTTACCGAGACGAGAGGAACGGTGAGCGTCATGGCCACAAGCACCGGCACGCAACCAGCCGCCGACCGAGCACCGGCGGTACCGCCCGGCGGTCACCCGGGACTGCGGAAGAACGCGTTGGGATTCCCCACTGTTCTGGCCCAGTCCATCGCCGTGATCTCGCCCACCATGACAGCCGTCCTCATCATCGCTCTGTGTTTCGGCGACGCCGGCAACGGGACGTGGCTCGCCTACGCCTTCGGCACGGTCATGCTGCTCTTCGTCGTCGGTTGCCTGAACCAGTTCGCCAAGCGGTCGGCCCTACCGGGTTCGATGTACGGCTACACCGGTCGGGGACTCGGGCCCAAGGCGGGGGTGATCTCGGGGTGGAGCCTGATCTGGGCCTACCTCTTCATCGGCGTCGCCGGCCTGACCGGCTTCGCCATCTTCGCCGGACAGTTCCTGTCGGGCATCGGGGTGCACACCGTGGTGCCGCCGGTGATCTTCTTCCTCCTGAGCGCCGGGGTGTGCTGGTTCATCGCCTACAAGGACATCCACGTCTCGTCGCTGCTCACCCTGGTGTTTGAATGTGTGTCGGTGGCCGCCATCCTGGCCCTGGCCTTCATCATCCTGTTCAAGCACGGCCTCACCATCGACACCACCATCGTGAAGGCCAAGGGGATGACCTTCCACGGGCTGAGCCTGGCCGTGGTGATCTGCATCTTCTCCCTCGTCGGCTTCGAGAGTGCCACCACCCTCGGGGGGGAGGCCAAGAACCCGTTGAAGAGCGTCCCCCGGGCCGTGGTCGTCAGCTTGATCATTACCGGGGCCTTCATGGTCTTCATGAGCTACGTCGAGGTCTTCGGCGCCCGCCACTACGGCTCGCCGCTCAATACCATCGCCCTGCCCTTGACGACGTTGTCCAAGATCTACGGGGTCTCGTACTTCAAGATCCCGGTGGCGCTCGGCGCCATGGTGAGCTTCTTCTCGCTCACGTTGTCGTGTCTGAACGCCGGGTCGCGGATCATCTACCCCATGGCCCAGCACATGGTCTTCCCCAAGCACCTGGGCCGGGCGCACCAGGAGAACCAGACGCCACACGTCGCCATCACCGTGTACATCCTCGCCATCGTCACCATCCCGTTGGTGCTCGAGATCTTCACCAACCCCCTCACCACCTTCGGCGACGCCGGGACCCTGGCGGCCTTCGGTTTCCTGACGGCGTACTTCCTCATCTCGGTGGCCGCCCCCGCGTACCTGAAGAAGATCGGGGAGCTCACGACCCGGCACGTGGTGGTGGCGGCCATGGCCTGTCTGTTGCTGATGGTCCCGCTCATCGGGAGCTTCTACCCCGTGCCGCCGTTCCCGGTCGACATCTTCCCGTACATCTTCCTGGCCTACGTCCTGGCCGGATCCGGATGGCTGTTCGCCGTCAGCCGGCGCAACCGCGGGATCTTCGCCGAGATCGAGATGGACCTGGAAGGGTCGATGCTCTCCTCCGAGAAGCACACCGAGGAGGTCGACCGGGTTCTCGAGCGGGAAGGCGGGGCCGTCGAGCCGCCGTTCGTGACCGTCCCGGCGGTGGCGGCCGCCGAGGTGGCCCAACAGGTGGGAGTGGCGGCCGGCTAGAGACGCCGTGTCGGGCGGCTCGTTCCCGGTCCATGGGACGAGCCGCCCGGCGGCGTCAACGTCCGGGCACGGACACGACCGGTTACTCGAGGACGCCCTCGTCGAGCAGACGGCGGCGTTCGGTGGCGTCCAGACCGAGGATGTCGCCGAGGATCATCTCGTTGTGCTCGCCCAACGTCGGGCTCGTCCGGTCGTACCCGGCGGGGGCGTCCGAGAGACGGAAGCCGTTGCGCTCGTAGCCGCAGGGCCCCATGCACGGATGTTCCAGCGTCACGAAGTGTCCCCGGTGCGCCAACTGAGGATCGACCGAGGCGTCACCGAGGTCGGCCACGGGGACGGCCTCCACGCCGACTTCCTGCAGAGCCTCGGCCACGGCGTCGGCCCGGCGCGTCGCCGTCCACGCCTCCACCAACGCCTCGATCTCGTCGACGGCGGCCCGGCGGGCGTCGACGGTGGCGAAGGGCGCGGCGGTGGCGGCGTCGAGGCCCATGACGCCGGCCAGGGCGGCGAAGTCGTCGTCGTCCCAGCAGGCGACGGCCACCCACCGGTCGTCCCCGGCGCAGCGGAAGGCGCCATGGGGGACGAACCGCTCCGAGCGGTTGCCCATGCGGATCCCGGTGTGCCCGTTCACGTCGAAGTCGGCGATCCACGGGGACAGCGAGAAGACGGCCGCCTCCACCTGGGCCACGTCGAGGTGCACACCGCGGCCGGTCCGCCGCCGGTAGAGCAGGCCGGCGGCCAGCGCGCTGGCCACGAAGCGCGGGGCCAGGGAATCGGTGATGGTCCCGAACGGACCCACCGGCTCGCGGTCGGGCCAACCCGTGAGCAGGTTGTAGCCCCCGAGGGCGGAACCCTGCCCGCCGAAACCGGGATAGTCCTTGTGCGGCCCCGTCTGACCCTGCAGACACGAGCTCACCATCACCAGGTCGGGCTTCTCGGTCGCCAACGAGGCGTAATCGAGACCGAAGCCGCGCATGGCCCGGGGGGCGAAGTTCTCGGCCACGGCATCGGCCCACCCGATCAGCCGCTTGGCCAGGGCCACGCCTTCGGGGTGCTTCAGGTTGAGTGTCACCCCGAGCTTCCCGACGTTCACCGAGTCGAACATGTCCGATCCCTCGAGGCCGCAAGGGTTGCCCGGGCCGAGGCCGTAGGTCCGCAGGAAGTCGGGGCCGCGACCGCGACTCGATCCGTACCACGGTGGCCCCGTGCTCGGCGAAGTAGCGCACGGCGATCGGACCGGCCGCGCCCGTCCCGAACTCGAGGATCTTCGTTCCGGCCCACGCCGAGGTCCCGGACGGGCGCGACACATGCTCGCCTCCGGCCGCGGCCACCGGCCTTGCGGTGGCGGGCGCCGTCTTTGTGGGCCCGGGCCGCTCGACCTCGTCACCGGGGCTCGTCACGAGCACGAACGAACGCGGCAGATGCCTGATCCCGTCCACGTCACTGAAGAAGTCACGAAAGGCCAACTGCTTGTTCTCGATCAGCTGCTCGGGCGAGTTGGCCGGTGCCAGCATCAGATTCGTCTCGACGGCCGTCTCGTACAGCTCGGTCATCGTGTGGCGCCGGAAGTACTCGGCGATCGGGGCGGCGATGGCGTCGAGCTCCTCGGCGCTCGCCTTGTTGTGGTCGTATGTCGTCCAGTCCCGATCGGTCAGCGCCGGTGTGGCCAGACCGTCCCCGTCGACGAGGGCGGTGATGGTCTGCAGGTTCTTCACCCGCGCCTTGCCGCCGCGCAGACCGAACGACACGAAACCGTCGGCGCAGGGCCAGATCTCGCGCGTCACCCCGATGCTGGCCCCCGAGCGCTTCCCCCGGTTCCCCGTCTTGGGGAAACGCCCGACGTGGCCCATGGAGGCGATCATCACGGCCTCCTGGGCCGAGACGTCGACCACCTGGGGCCGCCCCGAGGCCAGTCCCGTCAGCGCGGCCATGGCCGCCTCGGGACCGACGTGCGACCACCCCGTCGGTTCCGTGCACCGTACCGGGGCGCGGTCGGGGTCCCCCGTGCAGTACATGTTCCCGGTCGAGGCCATCACCCCGAGGTCGCTCGCCTTCCACCGCGCCCGCGGTCCCGTCAGTCCGAACGACGTGACGTTGACCCACACGGCACCGGGGGCGGTGGTGGGATCGACGACGAGGGAACCGGGCCACAACGGCGTGGACAGCACGACGTCGGCTCCGGCCAGAAGCTCGGCCAGCTTCGGATCCTCCGTCGACCGGATCTGTGTGACCGTCTTGCCTGCGTTCCACACCGTGAAGCGCAACGACCTGCCGTCGGCGCCGAAGGGCGGGACGCGCCGCAAGGGATCGCCTCCGGGCGGCTCGACCTTCACCACGTCGGCGCCCAGGTCGGCCAGGATCCGCCCGGTCATGGCCGCGGGCTCGCCGGCGATGTCGACGACCCGGACCCCGGCGAGAAGGGTCTCGGGCATTACCTCAGGAGGCGGCCTTCTCGAGGACGTGGACGGCGCAGGCCGAACCCAGGCCGATGACGTGGGTCAGCCCCACCTTGGCCCCCTCGATCTGTCGGTCGCCGGCCTCCCCCCGCAGGTGGGTGGCCACCTCGTACAGATTGGCCACCCCGGTGGCGCCGATCGGGTGGCCCTTGGAGATGAGGCCGCCCGAGACGTTCACGGGGGTCTCGCCGTCGCGCCACGGACCGCGGCGGTCGATGAAGTCGCCGGCGCCGCCCGGCTCGCACAGCGACAGGTTCTCGTAGTGGATGAGCTCGGCCGTGGCGAAGCAGTCGTGCAGCTCCACCAGGTCGAGGTCCTGCGGCGACACCCCGGCCTGCTCGTAGGCGGCGGCCGCCGCGTTCCGGGTCAGCGTGGACACGTCGGGTTGGGCCGTGTCCGACGCCACGTAGGGGTCGGAGGTGAGCACCGAGGCCGAGATCTTCACGGCCCGCCGCCGCACGTCGGGGTCGAGCGTCTTCAGCTTGGCGTCGGAGCACAGCACGACGGCGGCCGATCCGTCCCCGGTCGGGCAGCACATGAGCAGCGTGTTCGGGTAGGCCACCATGGCCGAGCCCATCACCTCCTCCAGACTGAAGGCCTTCTGGTACTGGGCCAACGGGTTCAGCGTGGAGTGGGCGTGGTTCTTCTCGGCCACTTTGGCGAACTGCTCGAACCCGACACCGTCGTGGTGCGAGGCGTACTCCATCCCGGCCTGGGCGAAGACGCCCGGCATCAGCTGCGTCCCCAGCACGCCCTCGACGGGCATGACCGTCCCGTAACGACCCGACCGCTCGAAGCCCTTCGGCTTCTCCCGTTCGCGCCCGGCCGGTCCGAGCAGGCCCATCTTCCCCATCTGCTCCACGCCGACGGCGAGGGCCATGTCGGCTTCCCCGGCCTTGATCGAGAGCATCGCCGTCCGCACGGCGGTGGCCCCCGTGGCACAGGCGTTGGCCACGTTGTAGACGGGGATCCCCGTCTGGCCGATCTGCTTCTGCAGGTGCTGACCGAGCATGTTCGACGCCTCGAGCAGGCAACCGACGGCCATGATCTGCATGTCGGCCATCGTGGCCCCGGCATCGGCCAGGGCGCCCAGGGCGGTCTCGCTGGCCAGGTCGACACTGTCCTTGTCCGGATAGCGCCCGAACTTGGTCATCGTCGCCCCGATGATCCAGATGTTGTCTGCCATCACCAACCTCCTCGCAGAAATCCGCGGCCTCTTCCTGGCCGTGGCGTCACGACATGTCGCCCACGTATTCCGTGCCGGACGCGCCGGCGCCCGTCAGACGGGGGTGAAGCCGAACGCCACCGCCTCGGTGCCCTCCTCGTCGACCCCGCAGGTGAAGGTGACGAGGCGCACGGGCATCCCCAGCTCGATCTTCTCCGGGTCGGACCCGGCGTCGACCAGGTTGGCCTTCACCACACCGCCGCCGTCGAGCTCGACGACGGACGAGACGTAGGGCACGGGCACGTTCGGGGCGGCGCGGTGGATGATCGTGTACGAGCGCACCACCCCGGTGGTGGCCAGGGCCCGGCGTCTCGAAGCCGAGCTTCCCGCAGTGGGCACAGGCGTTGCGCCGGTCGAAGAAGAGCGCGCCGCACGACGTGCACGCGTTCGCCTCGAGGTGCGGTTCGTCCCCGAGGACGAGGTAGTCGACCACCGACATCTGCATGGCAGGGGACATTAGTACGCCCGATCACAAGCGTGACGTGCGTGTCATGCTTGGGGCCGCCGCCCGGTGGTCGGGCCCGCGCCCCGTGGCGCAGAAGCAGGAGGAACGGACGTGCCGGAGGACCAGCCCCTCGAGGACCAGGTCATGCACCGGGTCGACAACCAGGTGGCCTGGATCACCCTCAACCGCCCCGAGGTCCGCAACGCCATCACCCCCGACCAACGCAACCGCGTCATCGACCTCCTGGAGGACGCCTCGGCCTCCCTCGACGTCCGTGCCGTCGTCCTCACCGCCACCGGCAAGGGCTTCTGCACCGGCGCCGACCTCCGCGGCGGCGCCCGCCGCGCCGCCCCGCCCCGACCCGTCGGGGCACCCGACCGGGTCATGGGCGAGGCCGCCCGCGTCATCCGGCGCGGTGCCCAGCGCCTGGTGGCCGCCGTCCTCGACTGCGAGAAGCCCGTCATCGCCGCCGTCAACGGGACCGCCGCCGGCATCGGTGCCCACCTGGCCTTCGCCTGCGACCTGGTGGTGGCGGCCGAGGAGGCCCGCTTCATCGAGGTCTTCGTCCGCCGGGGCATCTCCCCCGACGGCGGCGGCGCCTATCTCCTGCCCCGCCTGATCGGCCTCCAGAAGGCCAAGGAGCTCATCTTCTTCGGCGACGACCTCTCGGCCGCCGATGCCATGGCCCTCGGTCTCGTCAACCGCGTCGTTCCCCCCGAGCTCCTCGAGCAGACGGCGGCCGAGCTGGCCGGCCGCCTGGCCACCGGGCCGACCAAGGCTCTCGGCATGGCCAAGTGGCTCCTCAACCGTTCCCTCGACTCCGACCGCCAGACGGCCTTCGACGACGAGGCCTGGGCCCAGGAACTGATCACCACGACGGTCGATTCGAGCGAGGGTCTCCGCTCCTTCGCCGAGCGCCGACCCCCCGAATTCAAGGGGTTCTGAGCGGGTCCGGGGTCGGCTTTCCCGGCTCCGGGGCGGCACAGTAAGCTGACACGAAAGTCAGAGAACTCCGGGGGCCTCGGGGGCTCGCCGGCGCCTGCCCTACGGGGGCGGCAGGGAGGACGTATGACTCGCCAGTACCGGCTCATCTCGGCGGACGGCCATGTGGTCGAGCCCCCCGACATGTGGACCAAGTACCTACCGAAGAAGTTCCACGACCGGGCCCCCAAGCTGGTGAAGGACGAGAAAGGGGGCGACGCCTGGGAGCTCGTCCCCGGCACCCCGCCCATGCCCCTCGGCCTCGTCACCAACGCCGGCCAATTCGGCAAGCGCTACGAGGACCTCGAGTGGTTCGGCTCGACCTACGACACCATCCTCCGGGGCTCCTTCGAGGGCAAGGCCCGCGTCGACGAGCAGGACTTCGACGGGGTCGACGCCGAGGTCCTCTTCCCCTCCCAGCGCACCATGGGCGCCTTCATGGCCCAGGACGACGACGACTACCACCTGGCCGGTCTCGAGGCCTACAACACCTGGATGCACGACGAGTTCATGGCCGCCTCCCCCGAGCGCCTCATCGGCCTGGCCCAGATGCCCGGCGTCGACATCCAGACGTCGGTCAAGTGGCTCCGCGACGCCAAGGCGGCCGGCTACAAGGGCGTCATCATCTCGGCCTATCCCTCGGGCAACCCGACTCTGTCGGACGAGGACGACGCCTTCTGGGAGGTGGCCGAAGAGGAGCAGATGCCGGTCCACATCCACTCCGGTCTCCGCCAGGCGGGCGGCCGCACGGCCGGTTCCTTCAAGAAAGCGGCCGCCTCGGCCGGTCGGGCCATCGGCCTGGCCGAGATGGGCGGCCCCGTCGGTGATGCCTCGGGCTTCATGTCCAAGTTCATCTACTCCGGTATCTACGACCGCTTCCCCGAAGCTCCAGTGCGTGGCCGTCGAGTGCGGGGCCGGCTGGGTCCCCCACTTCCTCGAGCACATGGACGACCACTACTGGCGCAACCGGACCTGGACGAAGACCACGCTCAAGATGACCCCGTCGGAGTACTTCCGCCGGAACTGGAAGGTCACCTTCATCCGCGAGCCCTTCGCCGTGGCCACCCGCCACTGGATCGGCGTCGACAACCTCATGTGGTCGACCGACTACCCCCACCACCGCCACGACTGGCCCTACTCCCGGCGCATCGTCGAGGAGTCGATGGGCGGCGTCCCCGACCACGAGCGGGCCCGGATGTGCTGCGAGAACGCCCGCGAGCTCTACCGGCTGGGCTAGCCCCACCGCCGGGCGGAGCCACCGCCGGCGTCAGGGTCGACGAGGCACACCCGTGACACCGTCGGGCGCTCGCGCGGCCCCGACCCGGCGTCACCGAACACAGCGTCGACTGGATCACACGGCGCCAACGCAACACACAGGGCAACTGGAACACACAGAGCGACACGACCAAGGAGATGGCACGACGATGGGAATTCTCGACGGCAAGGTGGCGATCGTCACGGGGGCCGGCCACGGCATCGGCCGCGGTGAGGCGCTCGAGCTGGCCGGCCAGGGGGCCACGGTCGTGGTCAACGACGTCGGCGGATCGGTCCACGGCGGCGGGGAGGACAAGGCCCCGGCCGAAGAGGTGGCCGAGATCATCCGCAAGAACGGCGGCCAGGCCTCGGCCAACTACTCCGACGTGGCCGACTGGGAGGGGGCCAAGGCCCTCGTCCAGCAGGCCGTCGACGACTTCGGCCGCCTCGACGTCCTCGTCAACAACGCCGGCATCGTCCGCGACGCCATGCTCTTCTCCATGACCGAGGAGGACTTCGACTCCGTCGTCCGCGTCCACCTGAAGGGCACCTTCGCCACCACCCACCACGCCGCGGTCTACTGGCGCGAAGCCTCGAAGGCGGGGAACCAGCCCCGGGCGGCCATCGTCAACACCGTCTCCTCGGCCGGTCTCCAGGGCAACGTCGGCCAGGCCAACTACGGAGCGGCCAAAGCCGGCATCGCGGCGCTGACCGTGATCTCGTCGCTCGAGCTGGCCCGCTACGGGGTCCGGGCCAACGCCGTCGCCCCCGGCGGGATGACGCGGATCACCGGCACCCTGATGAAGAACGCCGAGGTCATCGAGCCGGGCGCCGACGACGAGGGTGAGTACAACGCCATGAACCCGCGCAACTCGGCCCCCATGGTGGCCTGGTTGGCCTCGGACGAGGCCCTCCATGTCACCGGTCAGGTCTTCCGCGCCGTCGGCCACCGCATCACCCACTACGAGCCCTGGTCTCTCGGCCCCACGATCGAACCCAAGAAATCCCCGGCCCGCTGGGACCCGGCCGACATCGGCGCCGCCGTCAATGCCAACATCTTCCACTCGCGGGCCCCGGGCCTGCAGATGGGAGGCTGAGGCATGGCCAGCGTGTGGAGCTACGAAGGCAAGCGGGTCCTCGTCTCCGGGGGCGGTGGCGCCGGCATGGGTGCCGCCGCCGTGCGCGACCTGGTCGAGCTCGGGGCCGAGGTCCACGTCTTCGACCTGAAGGAGCCCCCCGTCGACGTGGCTTCGTTCCGGACCGTCGACCTCCGCGACCCGTCGGCCATGGCCGAGGCCGTGAAGGACCTGGGCGGACCTCTCCACGGACTGTTCAATTGCGCCGGCCTCCCCGGCCCCCCCTTCTCGGGCCTCGACACCATGCTCGTCAACTTCGTGGCCGCCCGGCACCTCACGGGGCTGGTGGCCCCTCTCATGCCCGAAGGCTCCGCCGTCTGCACCATCTCGTCGGCCGGCGCCTACGGCTGGGAGAACACCATGGACCAGGTGGCCGAGCTCGTCGCCACCCCCGGCTACGCCGAGGGCAAGGCCTGGTGCGAGGCCCACCCGAAGCAGGTGGGTGAGGGTTACCTGCTGTCCAAGCAGGCCATCATCGTCTGGACCCTCCACGCCGCTCTCGACCTGGCTCCGAAGGGGATCCGCGTCAACTCGACGAGCCCGGGTCCGACGGCGACCCCGATGATGCCCTCGTTCGAGAACGCCATGGGCAAGGACTTCATGGACAAGTTCCCGAAGCCCCTGTGGGGACGCAACTCCACCCCCGAGGAGCAGGGACACGTCGTCGTCTTCCTGAACAGCGACGCGGCGAACTACATCACCGGCGCCAACATCTACGCCGACGGCGGCTTCTCGGCCGGCATGCTCACCAGCAGGCTCGACTTCTCTGTCCTCATGGGCGAGACGCCGGCCGGCTGACGCGTCATGCAGCAGCGGACCGACCTCGAGGAGTTCTTCCACCCGAAGGCCGTGGCCATCGTCGGCTCCGTCAACCGCAACGCCGACCCTGCCCGCGTCCGCAAGACCCATGCCGAGCGCTGGGGAGACCGCTGGTACCTCGTCAACGCCAAGGGCGGCCAGATCGGCGACATCCCCGTCTACGAGCACGTCACCGACATCCCGGCCGACGTCACCCTGGCCGTCATCAACGTCGGGACCCGCCTGGTGGCCAAGGTGGTCGAGGAGTGCGGCAAGCACGGCGTCCCCTACGTCCTCATCTTCACCGCCGGCTTCTCCGAGGTGGGCGAGAAGGGGGCGGCGGCCGAACGCGAGGTGGGTGAGGTGGCGGCCCGCTACGGCATCCGCGTCTTCGGCCCCAACACCAACACCAACGCCTTCGAGGTCCTCCCCGAGCCACCCCGCCGGCGCGGCGGCCGCATCGGCCTCGTCACCCAGTCCGGTCATCAGGGCCGTCCCATCGTCCAGGGGACCGAGTTCGGCATCGCCTTCTCCCGTTGGGTCCCCACCGGCAACGAGCTCGACCTGGAGGCGGCCGACTTCATCGAGTACTACGCCTACGACGACGACACCGCCGTCATCGCCGGGTACTTCGAGGGCTTTCGCGACCCGCCCAAGCTCCGCCGGGCCCTCGAGGCGGCCAACGCCGAAGGCAAGCCCGTCGTGGCGCTCAAGATGGGGGCCACCTCGGCGGGCACCCGCATGGCCTCCTCCCACACCGGCCACCTGGCCGGGTCCGACGCCGTCGTCGACGGTCTCTTCCGCCAGTACGGGGTGACCCGGGTCTCCGACCTCGACGAGCTCCTCGAGACGGCCGCCCTTTTCGCCAAGCTCCCGGCCGGCACCGGTCCCCGGTGCTGTCTCTATTCCATCTCCGGAGGATCGGGCACCCTCATGGCCGAGGTGGCCGAGGCGTCCGGCGTCCCTGTCCCCATCCTCACGGCGAAGACGCGCGGCGCTGCGGGAGATGATCCCCGACTACCTCACGGTGGACAACCCGGTCGACAACGGCGCCCAATTCCTCGTCACCAATCCCATCGAGGACCGCCGACGAGTCTTCGACCTCATCGCCGCCGACCCCGAGGTCGACGTCATCGTCATCGGCCTCACCGGAGCCCTCGGCCGGCTCACCGACCGCTTCGCCGACGACATCGTGGCCTTCGCCGACGAGATCCCCAAGCCCATCGTCGTCACCTGGAACTCGTTCAAGACCGACGAGAAGGGGTTCAAGACCCTGATCGACGCCGGCATCCCCATGTTCCGGTCGTTTCGCAACTGCTTCGGTGCCCTGCGCAACTTCGCCCTCTACCAGGAGGCGTCGTCCACCTTCCGGTCGCGCAAGAAGATGTCGACGACGCTCCCGGCGGCGGCCGCCGCCGTGCTGGCCGACGCCGGTGGAGTGGCCGGGCCCCTCGGGGCCGACGCCTCGCGACGCCTTCTCGAGGCCTTCGGCGTCCCCCTGGCGGGCGAGGGACTGGCCCACTCGGCGGCCGAGGCCGGCCGCCTGGCCAAGACCATCGGCTTCCCGGTGGTCATGAAGATCGCCTCCCCGGACTTCCCCCACAAATCCGACCTCGGCCTCATCCGCCTCGACGTCGCCACCACCGGTCAGGCCCAGGCGCTCTACACCGAGCTGGTCACGAGGGCCACCCGGGCCAACCGCAAAGCGGTGATCGAAGGGGTCCAGATCCAGCACCAGGTGGTGGGCGGGGTCGAGATGATCGTCGGTGTCACGCGCGACCCCGTCTACGGCCCCGCCGTCCTGGTGGGGACGGGCGGCGTCTTCGCCGAGGTCCTCGCCGACGCCACGGTCCGTCCCCTCCCCCTCGACCGGCGCGACGCCGAAGAGATGGTGAAGTCGCTGCGCGGCTACGCCCTTCTGCGCGGGGCCCGCGGTCAGGCCAAGGCCGACGTGAAGGCCCTGGTGGACGTGGTCCTGGCGGTGGCCCGCATGGCGGCCGCCTGCGGCGACCGTCTCGTCGAGCTCGATCTCAACCCGGTGGTCGTCCTCCCCCGGGGGGCGGTGGCCGTCGACTCACTGGTGGTCCTGGCCGCCGGACCCCCGGCGTCGTAGGGGCGGGGCGTCACCGTGGACCTCGAACTGTCCGACGACCAGCGTGAGTTGCAGAGCTCGGTCCGCGCCGTCCTCGAGCGAGAGTGCCCGCCCTCGCTCGTCCGGGCCGTGGTCGAGGGGGGCAAGGGCACCGACGAGCTGTGGGCCCGCATGGTCGAGCTCGACTGGCCCGCCCTGACCGTCCCCGAGGAGGACGGCGGGATCGGTCTCGGCTTCGTCGAGTTGGCGGTGGTGGCCGAGGAGCTCGGCCGTGTCCTCTCCCCGGCACCGTTCCTGGCCACGGCGGGCCAGTTCGTGCCCGCCCTGCGCGCCGCCGGGTCTCCCGAACAGCGCCGCCGGTTCCTCGGGGCGGTGGCCGCCGACGGCATCGTCGCGACGGTGGCCGTGGCCGAGGCGTCGGGTTCGTGGGAGGCCGCCGACATCACCACCACGGCTCTGGCCGACGGCGGGAGCTGGGTTCTCGACGGGGAGAAGCACTTCGTCTTCGACGGGGCCCGGGCCGACGAGATCGTCGTCGCCGCCCGCGTCGGTGGCGTGCCCGCCGGGTCCGGCGGTGACGCCGGCATCGGGCTCTTCGTCGTCCCCGGCTCGTCGGTGCGGGCCGAGCCCATGGAGGACCTCGACGCCAGCCGCCAGTACGCCACCGTGGCCCTCGACGGCGTCCGCGTCGACGCCGACCGGGTCCTCGGCGAGCCCGGGGCGTGCGGCCCGGCGCTGCGCCGGGCCATGGACGAGGCCGCCTGCGCCCTCTCGGCCGAGATGGTGGGGACGTGCCAGGCCATCTTCGACATCGTCCACACCTACGTCGGTGAGCGCGAGCAGTTCGGGGTGAAGATCGGGTCCTTCCAGGCCATCAAGCACAAGCTGGCCAACATGTTCGTGGCCCTCGAGTCGGCCCGGGCCACCACCTACTTCGCCGCCCTCACCATCGCCGAGGACGACGATCGGCGGGAGCTGGCCGTGGCCACGGCCAAGGCCAGTGTCAGCGACTGCCAGCGGCTCATCGCCCAGGAGGGCATCCAGTGCCTCGGCGGCATCGGCTACACGTGGGAGCACGACATGCACATGTACGTGAAGCGGGTGAAGACGACCGCCGTCATGTTCGGGTCGGGGGCGCTGCACCGCGCCCGGGTGGCCCGCATGATCGGGCTGGACACACCGGCGGCGTCGGCATGACGTCCGTCCCCGACGTGATGCCGGTGGCCGTCTACCGGGCCCCGGGCGAGGTGGCCGTGGAGCAGCGGCCCGTGCCGCGCCCGGGACCGGGGCAGGTGCTCGTCGAGGTGGGACACTGCGGCATCTGCGGCTCGGACATCCATCTCATGCTCGAGGGATGGGGCAAGCCCGGCCTCGTCGGCGGCCACGAGTTCAGCGGGAGCATCTCGGCCGTGGGCGAGGGTGTTGTCGACTGGGTCGTCGGCGACGAGGTCGTCGGCGGTCCCTCGCCGCGCTGCGGCGCCTGCCGGCGCTGTCTCGAGGGCAAGCCCTCGCAGTGCGAGCGCCGCAACGCCAACATCGACGTCCACAGCGACAACGGCGCCTTCGCCCGGTACATCGTGGTCAACTCCCGCTCGCTGCTGCGCCTGCCCGCCGGCCTCTCGGCCCGGGAGGCGGCGCTGGCCGAGCCCTTGGCCGTGGCCCTGCACGGGATCACCCGCTCGGGCCTCACCGACGGGGACACGGCCATGGTCTTCGGCGCCGGACCCATCGGCGCGCTCACCATCGTGGCCCTGGTGGCGCGCGGCATCCCCGTCACCGTGGTCGAGCCGGGCGAGGCCCGCCGACGCCTGGCCCTCGACCTGGGCGCCACCGAGGTCATCGCCCCCGACGCCCTCGAGACGTTCCCGCCGTGGGAGCCCGAACGTCTCTCGTCGCGCGCCGTCCACGTCGTCCTCGAGTGCTCGGGCAAGAAGGCGGCCATGGAGGCCGGCTTCCACCAGTTGCGGCGCGGCGGCCGCCTCGTCCTCGTCGGGGCCGGTATCGAGGCCCCCTCGTTCGACCCCAACCGCCTGATCCTGAACGAGCTCGAGATCTCCGGGTCCTTCGTCTACGACGCCGACGGCTTCGAGAAGGCGCTGGCCCTGCTGGCGTCGGGCGCCGTCCCGGCGTCGCTGCTCATCGCCCCCGACGACATCGGGCTCGACGGTATCTCCGTGGCCCTCTCCGACCTGGCCAGCGGCCGCATCGCCGGCAAGGTCATGGTGGTTCCGCGATGACCGTGGTCCTGAGATGACAGGGGTTCCGCGATGACCGTGGTCCTGAGATGACAGGGGTGCAGCGATGACCCATCCGTACTACCCGTCGGGCAATCCCCGCTTCAACCACGTGGCCATGAGCGTGCCCGCCGACCTCCTGGCCGAGACGCCACGGGCCGAGATCCTGCGCTTCTGGGACGACGTCTTCGGCTTCGTCGAGATGCCCACCATGACCGTCGACCGCAAGCGCCTGATCCTGAGCTGCGTCCACTGGGACCAGTTCATCTTCCTCATCGCCGACGACGACCCCATGCGCTGCCCGCGCATGGACCACTTCGGTCTGGCCGTCGGCTCGCGCGCCGAGCTCGAGGGGGTGGCCGAGCGGGCCAAGGCGTTCCGTGAGCACGACGACCGCGTCGACCTCATCGATCTCCATGTCGACGAGCAGGGGCCGATCAGGATCCACTCCCTCTACGTGAAGTACCTCCTGCCCCTCATGTGCGAGCTGCAGTGGTGGGAGTTCACCTCGTGAGCCACCCCCTGCGCTTCGGCGTCTTCGTCCCCCAGGGATGGAAGCTCGAGTACACGGGCTGGTCGGGCCCCGACGCCTGGACCCGTTCGGTGGAGCTGGCCCAGCTGGCGGAACAGCTCGGCTACGACCACCTCTGGGTCTACGACCACGTGGAGACCGTGCCCCGACGCGAACCGACCCACTGCTTCGAGGCCTACACCATGCTGGCGGCTCTCTCCCAGCGCACCACCACCATCCGCCTGGGGGAGCTCGTCACCTGTGCGTCGTACCGCAACGCCGGGCTCCTGGCCAAGGAGGCGGCCTGCATCGACGTCTACTCGGGAGGTCGGCTCATCCTGGGACTCGGGGCCGGATGGTTCGGACGGGAGTACGAGGCCTACGGCTTCCCCTACCTGGCCGACCGGGAGCGGCTGCGGGTCCTCGACGAGTCGCTCGAGGTGATCCGCCGGCTGTGGAGCGAGGAGACCGTCACCTTCGACGGCGAGCATCTCCACTTCGCCGGTGCCTACTGCGATCCGAAGCCCGTCCAGCAGCTCCCGCCGCTGCTCGTCGGGGGCGGCGGCGAGCAGGTGAACCTGCGCATCGCCGCCCGCCACGCCGACGCCACCAACTGGCAGGTGGGCCTCGAGTCCTTCGTCCGCAAGTCGGGGCTGCTGGCCCGCTACTGCGAGGACATCGGCCGGTCACCCGACGCCGTCACGCGCACCCACGGTCCCGACTGCCGCCTCTTCGACACCGACGCCGAGGCGCGGGCGTGGTGCGCCGAGCCCGACGGGGGGAACCTCTGGGGTGGCGGATCGGTCGACTCCTATCTGGCCGACAATCTGGTGGGCACCCCCGAGCAGGTGGCGGAGAAGACCCAGGCCTACATCGACGCCGGCTGCTCCGAATTCATCCTCTGGCTGCGGGATTTCCCCGGCGACGAGACCCTGCGCCGGTTCATGGCCGAGGTGGTGCCGAGACTCTCGCAGTAGGGTCCCGGCCATGACCAACCGACCGACCGCCCTGGTGACCGGGGCGTCGTCGGGGCTCGGCGACGGTTTCGCCCGGGCGCTGGCGGCGACCGGACACGATCTCGTCCTCGTGGCCCGGACGGGGCCGGCCCTCGACAAGCTGGCCGGCGAGCTCGAGAGCCTGGGCGCCACGTCGGAGGTGCTGGTGGCCGACCTGGCCGACCCCACCCACCTGGCCTCGGTGGCGGCGCGCATCGGCGACGGCGTCGACACGGTGATCAACAACGCCGGCTTCGGCCACTACGGTGCCTTCGCCGATCTCCCCCTGGCCGGAGAGGTGGGGCAGGTCCAGGTGAACATCCTGGCCCTCGTCACCCTGAGCCACGCCGCCCTGGCCGTCATGGTGCCGCGCCGGTCGGGGAAGCTGCTGAACGTCTCGTCCATCGGTGCCTTCGCCCCCGCACCGGGCGGCGCCACCTATTCGGCCACCAAGGCCTTCGTCCTGTCGTTCACCGAGGCCCTCCACGACGAGGTGGCCAAGGCCGGCGTCCACGTCACGGCCCTGTGCCCGGGGTTCACCCGCACCGACTTCCAGGAGCGCGCCGGGGTGAAGAGCTCGGGTGTCCCCGACATGGCCTGGAGCGACGCCGGTGACGTCGTCGCCTCGGGACTGGCCGCCCTCGACCGCAACCAGGCCGTCTGTGTCCCCGGCGTGCTCAACAAGGTCGTGGCCGTCTCGCCCCGTTTCGGGCCCCGGGGCCTGACGCGCCGGATCTCGGCCGGGGTGATGAAGCGCCTCGACGCCCCTCAGGCCCCGACGCCGGGGTAGCCGCCGCCGCCGAAACGTTCGTCGAGGGCCTCGTAGTCGACGGCGAAACCCTGCCGGGGGAGGACGTCGACGAACTCGACGGCCTTGGGCTTCTTGTAGGAGGCGATCCGCTCGCGGCAGTGGCCGATGATGTCGTCGGCCGTGGCCGTGGCCCCCTCGGCCAGTACCACCACGGCGGTCACGTTCTGGCCCCACGTGGCGTCGGGCACGCCGATGACGGCGGCGTCGGCCACGGCGGGATGGCTGCGCAGGCACGCCTCGACCTCGGCCGGATAGATGTTCTCGGCCGCCGACTTGATGAGCCGGCCCTTCGGACCGACGAAGGTGAGCGATCCGTCGGCCTCGATGCGGCCGAGGTCGTTGGTGTGGTGCCACCCACGGGCCTGGCGCTCGGCGTTGAGCTCGGGTCGGTTGAAGTAGCCGTTCATCACGGTGGGGCCCCGCACGCCGATCTCGCCCGTCTCGCCGGCGGGGAGCTCGTCGCCCTCGGGGCTGAGCATGGCGAGGCGGACGAAGGGGGCGGGCCGGCCACTCGACCCGATGCTCGGCTGCAGGGCGTTCAACGTGGCCATCCCCATGACCTCGGTCTGGCCGTACCCGGCGGGCTTCTGTCCCCACGGGCTCGTGTCGACGGTGATCATGGCCGTCCACTCGCGCCGACCGGGGAAGCCGCGCAGCGTCTTCAGGTCGTAGCGGCCGTCGGCGTTCAGCTCGATGATCTGGTCCATGGTGGGTCCCATGATGAACGCCCCGGTACACCCCTCCTCGGCGATGAGGCGGCACAGCTCGGCGGCGTCGGCTCTCGGGGTGAAGACGTTCGTCCCGCCCGACAGGAAGGTGGCGAGGGTGGTCATGAAGGTGGCCACGTGGAACAGTGGCCCGCAGTTCAGGTAGACGTAGTCGGCGCCCACGCCCTGGATCTGCGCCATGTACGACCCCTGGATCACGAGGGCCCGGTGCGACAGCAGGGCACCGTTCGGGTTCCCGGTGAAGGCGGCCGTGTACATCATGAGCACGGCCGCGCCCTCGTCGACGGCCACGGCGGGATCGGTGGTGGGGGCGTCGGCGATGAACGACTCGTAGCTCCCGTCGCCCTCCCCGTCGTGCTGCAGCCACAGCGCCTTCGAACCGGTGTCCTCGCGCACCTGGCGCAGGGTGTCGCCGATCTCGGCCTCCTGCCAGAACACCACCTTCGGATCGGAGTCGCCCACGACGAAGGCGAACTCCTCGGCGCTCTGCCGCCAGTTGGCGGGGCAGAACACCGCCCCCAGCTTGGCCGCGGCCAACAGGCCCTCGAGGAGGCGGTGGCAGTTCTGTCCCAACCACAGCAGCCGGTCCCCCAGGCCCACCCCGGCGCCGGCCAGGGCACGGGCCAGCTGGTTCACGCGCCCGTCGAGGGCGAGGAAGTCGAGCCGGTACTCGCCGCACACCGCCCCCGTCGACCCGGGCCGGTTGCGGGCGTGGTCGCGCAGGACGTCGGCCAGGGTCACCCGGTGCATGACGTCGGGGCGGCCGCCGCCGAACGGCGAGGTTCCCGCCGTCATTCGTCGACCACCCGGCCCGCCTTGTAGCCCGAACGGGGGATGGCCTCGCGGGCCAGCACGATGACGTCGGCGTCGATGCCCAGGGCGTCGCGGATGACGCCGGCGCACCGCTTGGCGATGTCGGCGTCGTCGCCCCCCGCACCCGTCCCCCGCTCGACCCGCACCACCAGGGGTCGCGTCTCGTCGGTGGGCCGGACCATCTGCCACTCGAGGGTGGGCTCGTTCACCTCACCGACCCCCCGGAGGGCGGACTCCACTTCGTTGGCCTGGAAACGCGTGCCCTGCAGGGCGATGAGGTCCTTGAAGCGCCCGCCCCACAGACCCCTGACCGAGGTCTCGCCGCAGGAGCACGGCTCGCGCAGGATGGCGCACGCCTCCTCCAGGTCGTAGCGCAGCAGACCGTTGTCGCGGTCGAGGGTGGTGACGACCAGGTCGCCCCATTCCCCGTCGGCCACCTCGGCCCCGGTGGCGGGGTCGACGGCCTGGACGATGCCCCAGTCCTCGTTGATGTGGGCGCCGGGCATCTGGCCGCAGGCGCCGCCGACGTAGGCGAAGCACTCGGCCCCCGCCGTCATGAGGGGCATCCCCTTGCCCATGCCGAAGCCGGGCATGCCCTTGAACTCGAGACCGGCGTCCTTGGGGTCGATGCCCACTTTGGCCGCCACCTCGAAGAACCGTCCCGTCGAGAAGCCCATGAAGGGGATGTCGGGCTTCACCCTCGTCCAGAAGCGCAGACCCTGCTCGGCCAGCTCGTCGGTGTCGGGCGGCGGGACCCACACGTTGAGCATGCCGAAGTACTCGTAGGAGCCCGACAGCATGGGGCCTCCGCCGTACAGGTAGGCGGGGTGGGCGTGGGTCACGATCATCCCCGGTCGGTATCCGTAGCGCCACCACACGCGGGCCGACGACTCGTACTCGATCCACAGGTCACGCCGCGTCCAGATGGAGATGGTGGGCGAGCCCGTCGTCCCCGTCGACTGGCCCACCCGCACGGCCTGACGGGGATCGGTGAAGCGGTACGTGCCCCACGGCGGTGCCTCGGCCTCGGCGTCGCGCAGATCCTGCTTCACCGTCAACGGGATGTGGCGCACGTCGTCGAGCGACCTGATGTCGGCCGGCGACGTGATGCCGGCGGCCATGAGCTTGTCCCGGAACAGCGGCACGGGGTTGTTGAAGACCTTGCCCAGCAGAACCCCGAGGCGCTCCTCCTGGAGCGCACGCAGGCGTTCGGGGTCCATCGTCTGGATCTCGGGGTCCCAATACTTCTGGGACGTGTCGCGCGGTGGTGGTCCGAGAACCTCGGGCCCATAGGTCGGCATGCGTCTCTCCTCGTTTCCTTGCGTGTCGTGTGCCGGTGCTCTTGCGTGTCGTGTGCCGGTGCTATCGCCGGGGAAGGCCGAGCACACGCTCGGCGATGATGTTGCGCTGGATCTCCGAGGTGCCGCCGGCGATGGTCCCGGAGAACGACTGCATCCAGTGGAGCAGCCAGGCTTCGGCCTCGCCCCGACCGACCGAAGGGGCGTCGTGGCGCGCCAGATCGGTGCCGAGGGCGCCGAGCGCCTCGCCGACGTCGAGGGAGAGGTTGCGCCGTAGCTCGCTGCCGAGCAGCTTGAGCACCGAGTGCTCGGGTGATGCCTCGCCTTTGGCGAACTTGGCGAAGCCCCGGTACCCGAGGAGCCGCAGAGCCTGGGACTGGACGTAGGCGCGGGCGACGGTGTCACGGAACATGGGATCGTCGTCGAGGCGCCGCCCCCCCGGGAGGGGGGTGGTGGCGGTGGCGACGACACGCTGGAGCATCCGCTCGAGGTTGGTGGACTCGCTGATCCACAGCATCCCGCGCTCGTGGGCCAGCGATCCGCCGGCGACCGACCAGCCGTGGTGCAGCTCACCGACGAGATTCTCGGCCGGCACGATCACGTCGGTGAAGAACACCTCGTTGAAGTCGGCGTGGTCGCGATCGGTGAGTTCGGCGATGGGACGCGTCTCGATGCCAGGGGTGGTCATGTCGATGATGAGCACGCTGATCCCGGCGTGCTTGGCCGCATCGGGATCGGTGCGGACGAAGCAGAAGCAGTAGTCGGAGTGGTGCGCGCCCGATGTCCACACCTTCTGCCCGTTCACCACGAAATGGTCGCCGTGGAGCTCGGCGCGCGTGCGCAGCCCGGCCAGGTCGCTGCCGGCGTTGGGCTCGCTCATGCCCAGGCACCAGCTGACCTCGGCCTTCAAGGTGGGTAGAGCGAAGCGCGCCTTCTGGTCCTCGGTGCCGTAGTCCAGGATCGAAGGGGTGATGATGGACAGCCCCTGCGGGTTGCAGCTGCGGGGCACGCCGATCCGGGCCAGCTCCTCGAAGTACACCATCTGCTGCACGGGCGTGGCGTTGCGGCCGCCGTACTCGGGGGGCCACCCCGGCACCAGCCAGCCGGCGTCGAACAGGGCCCGCTGCCAGCGCCGGGCCCACTCGGGGATGTGGGCCGACGACACCACCTTCTCGTGGCGCTCCTCCACGGACGGAAGGTGCTCCTCCATCCATTCCCGCAACTCGGCCCGGAAGGCCTCGGTCTCCTCGTCGTAGTGCAATTGCACCCCGGGATCGTAGCCCGGGACACTGACACCGGCGTCAGCGTCGGCGCCCGGGGTACGTCACGGGAGCCCCACCGTCCCCACCACTACCGTCGTAGGCCGATGAGCGCCCGACCCGTCAACCGCTTCGAGCTGTTCACCTGTGGCTGGCAGGGCCATGTCCTCGTCGGTACGGACGCCGCCCGGGTGTCCGAGGCCGACGCCGCCGTCGTCCGCCAGGTCGGTGACGTCCGTTGGTACCACTGTCTCCGTTGTTACGACTGGGTGGCGGTCCCTCCTCCGGCGGCGCCCGCCCGCGACACGGTGCCCGACCGGCAGGAGATCGAGCTCCCCCTGCGCGGGCGCCTGTTGCGCGACCGCTACATCCTGCGCCTCATCGCCTGCGACCGTGCCATCCACGTCGCCGTCCTCGCCGTCGTGGCCGTGATCATCTTCTTCGTGGCCGGCGACCATGTCGCCCTGCAATACGACTACACCCAGCTCGTCGAGGCCTTCGGCGGGCCGTCACAGGCCCATCCCTTCCTCGGCCACTTCAAGCACCTCTTCACCATCACCTCCACCCATCTCTACGAGGCCGGTGGCGTCGTCGTCGCCTACGGAGCGCTCGAGGCCACCGAGATGGTGGGGCTCTGGTTGGCCAGGCGCTGGGCCGAGTACCTCACCTTCGTGGCCACCATCGTCCTCATCCCCTTCGAGATCTACGAGCTCACTTCGTCGGTCAGCGCGCTGAAGCTCGTCACCTTCGTGCTCAACGTCGTCATCGCCGCCTACCTCCTTTGGTCGAAGCGCCTCTTCGGCCTGCACGGCGGTCAGCGGGCCGAGACCGAACGCCTCCGGTCGGCCGTGAGCTGGGACGCCCTCGAGCGCAGCCTTCCCGACCCACCCACGGTGTGAAGACCGGGAGAAGAACGTCCGGGGAGGGGCGGGATCTACGCCACTCCCGAGGTCCCCGCTCGCAGGCCCGTCAGCACCCGGCCCGCCGCCACCTGGAAGCGGGCGATGTCACCGAATGGACGGGCCACCAGCAACGCGCCTTCCAGCGAACTGACGATCATCTGCGCCGTGTCTGCCGACGGACCCGCGAATTGCAGCTGGCCCTCGGCGCGGCCCTGCTCCAGGACGCGCGCCAGCCACTCTTCGTTCGCTTCGAAGAACCGCAGCACGGTGTCGCGCATCGGGACCGGGAGCGTCTCGTATTCGGCGGCCAGCATGCCGCACAGGCACATCCGTTCCTTGCGCAGGAGGTCGAGGTAGATGTCGGCATACGCGTCGAGGCGGCCGGCGGCGTCGTCGACCCGGGACTCGACCGTCGCCAGGGCGGCGGCGAAACGGGTGGCGTACCTCGTCATCAGGGCCTGGCCGAGCTCGGCCTTGCCGGCGAAGTGGTAGTGGAGGGCGGCCGTCGTGATGTGCAACTCGGCGGCCACGTCGGCGTAGCTGAAGCCGTTGAAGCCGCGCACCTGAGCCAGGCGTTCGGCCACATCGAGAATCTGCGTGGCGGTGTCCGTGTCGCCCTTCACCTTCGTCACCGGTCGATCCTCACACGGGCGGTCGTCCGACCGCCCCTTGACTCTCTACTTATTAGTAGGTAAGGATACCAGTGACCAGGGTTCCAGTCGGCGCGAGGGGAGACGGCGATGCAGCAGACCGAGCACAGGAGCTTCGACCGACCGGACGAGACCCGGGACTTCCCGAACGGACGGGCGGAGATCGTGAAGGTCGGGGGCGGCGAGGTCGGGCGTCTCGTCTTCGAGCCCGGGTGGCGCTGGTCGAACGACGTGAAGCCGATCGCCGGCACGGCGAGTTGCGAGGCGCCCCATTTCCAGTACCACGTCAGTGGCCAGCTGGCCATCCTCATGGACGACGGCTCCGAATTCGTGGCCGGCCCCGGAGACGTCACGTCCCTGCCCAGCGGTCACGACGCCTGGGTCGTCGGCGACACGCCTGTCGTGACGGTGGACTGGTTCGGGGCCAGCAACTACGCCAGGTAGTGACGCACCACGACGCCGGCGGGGACCGCCGGCCCGAGAGAAGGGAGCCGGCATGGCTCGGAAGATGATCGACTGTGGCAAGGTTCCGAATGACATCAACTGCACGCTCACCATCTCGGGGACCGAGGACGAGGTTCTCGACGCCGCCGTGGCTCACGCCGTGGCCAAGCACGGCCACGAGGACACGGCCGAGCTCCGCTCGATGATCCGATCGGGACTGGAGGATGTGGCGCCGGCCATGACCTGATGCCGCGACGGTGACGGTCCTTCTCGGCGCTCAGGCCGGGTCGCGGGTGAGGAGCATGCTGCCGGCGATGGGCCCGCCGCCGTTGGCCACCACGGCGACCTCCGGACCGCCGGGCACCTGACGGTCGCCCCCGTCACCGCGTAGTTGGAGACAGGCTTCGTGGAGGAAGCCGAATCCGTGGAGCCGCCCGGCCGAGAGTTGGCCTCCGCTCGTGTTCAAGGGGATCTCACCGCCCAGAGCGATCCGCGATCCGCCCTCCACGAAGCTGCCGCTCTCGCCCTTGCCACAGAAACCGAGCTCCTCCAGCCAGACCATGGTGAGGATGCTGAAGCCGTCGTAGAGCTCGGCCACGTCGACGTCGGCCGGGGTGAGATCGGTGCGTTCCCACATGCTGGCGGCGGCGTCGCGCGCCGCCATGGTCGTCATGTCGTCGAACTGGTCCCAGCTGGGCCGGCCCCGGAGGGCCGTGCCGATGGCGTTCACATGGGCGACCGACCGCGGCGCGTCGGGCGCGTAGTCGGCATGGGAGACGATCACGACTGTCGAACCGTCGCAGGGGACGTCACAGTCGAAGAGGCACAGCGGCGTCGAGATCATCCGCGCCGCCAGATAGTCCTCCATGGTCAGAGGGTCGCGGAAGATGGCCTTCGGATTGAGCGACGCGTTGCGGCGGCCGTTCAGCGCGATCTGGGCCAGCTGCTCGCGGGTGAGGCCGAACTCGTGCATCCGCCGCCGGGCCACCTGGGCCAACCAGTTCCCGGCCGAGACGGCACCGAAGGGGATCGTCCACTGCATGAACCCCGCCATCCGCGGTGGGCCCCCGCCCGACCCGGCCATCCCGCCCATGCCGGGCGACCCGAGCGCCTGGCGCCCGCCCCGACCCTGGGCCGTCGACTCGGTGACGGTCCGGTAGACGAGGACGTGCCGGGCCAGTCCGGCGGCCACGGCCAGGCAGGCGGCGAAGACGGCCCTGATCTGCCCGGCGCCTTCGCCACCGCCGTCGTGCCAGTTGAGCTTCAGGCGCAGGGCGTCCTGGACCTCGGGCCCCGAGGGTCCGGCGAAGCCGCCCGGTCCCATCCCCATCCCCGGGTAGGTCGAGAGACCGTCGATGTCCTCGCGGGTGAGGCCGGCGTCGGCGATGGCCATGAGGGCGCCCTCGACCGTGAGGTCGAGCTCGGAGCGGCCGAGGCGCCGGCCCACGGCCGACTGCCCGATGCCCGAGATGACGGCGCGTCGCTCGAGGAGCTGGTCGGCCCTCATGCCGCCCCCGTCTGCGGTCGGGCGGCGCCGTCGACCGGTCGGAAGAGAGGCAACCAGACGTCGTCGGCCTGTTCGAAGGCCACCTCGACCTCCATCCCCACGACCATGTCGTCGGCGTCGGTGTCGATGATGTTGGTGGTGAGCCGGACGTCGTCCTGTTCGGCGATGGTCACGAGCCCGATGATGTAGGGCTCGGCGTCGGGCACCCACTGCTGGCAGTTGACGGTGAAGGAGTGGACGACGCCCCGGCCGCTCACGGCCTCGGGGGCGAGAGCGTCGGCCAGGCAGTAGGGGCAGCGGGGCACCGGTGGGTGGACGAAGTGCCGGCACTCGCCGCAGCGCAGGAAGCGCAGCTTGCCGTCCTCCCCGGACGTCCAGAAGAAGCGGTGGGCGTCGTCGAGACGCGGCAGGAGACGGAAGGGGGGGCCGTTGGCGGTCACCCGGTGATGGTACGTCACCGGCGCCGAACCTGACGGCGTCGTCAGCTTCGCGACGGTACGCTCGGCGTCGGCATGGCGCAGCAGACAGCCCTCGACGGGCGGCGGGTCCTGGTGGTGGGGGCCTCGTCGGGTATCGGCCGGGCCCTGGCCACGGCGGCCGGGGCGGCGGGAGCGCACCTCTTCCTGGCGGCGCGCCGGCTCGAATTGGTGGAGCAGGCGGCGGACGAGGCCCGGTCGGCCGGCGCCGAGGTGCGCGCCCGGCGCTGCGATGTGACCGATCCCGACGACTGCCGGGCCCTCGTCGACGCCGCCGCGTCGTTCATGGGCGGCATCGACATGGTCCTCTACCTGTCGGGCGCCTCGCCTCTCGTGCGCGTGGCCGACGCCTCGCCCGCCCAGTGGCACGAGCTGCTGGCCACCAATCTGGTCGGCGCCGCCACCGTGGTGGCGCACGCGCTCCCGCACCTCCGGCGGGCCACCGACCCCGTCGTGCTCGTCACCACCACCACCAT
The DNA here is from genome assembly GCA_963848355.1 of uncultured Acidimicrobiaceae bacterium. Lineage (GTDB taxonomy): Bacteria > Actinomycetota > Acidimicrobiia > Acidimicrobiales > UBA8190 > CAWKDG01. The sequence continues at coordinate 1,294,975 of CAWKDG010000012.1, read as the reverse complement.
GGGGGAGCACCCGTGGCCGTGGCTCACCGTCTATGGGTCGACCAAGGCGGCGCTGGCCGAGATGGCCAAGGGACTGCGCCACGAGGAGCCGTCGGTGCGCGTCCTCTGCGTGGCCGTCGGCCCCACGCTCACCGCTTTCGCCGACGGATGGGATCCCGAGACGGCCGCTGCCGCCTTCACCGCCTGGGCCGAGGGCGCCATGATGCGCCATGGTGTCCTCGAGGCCGACGCCATGGCCCGTGCCATCATCGACGCCATCCTCGACACCGGTGGCCCCGACGACATCCTCATCGCCGCCGATCCCGCCGACTGACGGCTCAGGGCGCCGCCGCCACCATCTCGGCCAGGGCACGGCGGTCGATCTTCTCCATCGCCGTCCGGGGCAGCTCGTCGGTGAGGACGATCGCCTCGGGGAGCTTGTGGTGGGCCAGTCGGTCCCGGGCGTGGGTCCGCAGCGCCTCGAGGGTGGGCGCCGGCGCTCCGGCCCGGACGACCACGACGGCCACACCGATCTCGCCCATCACCGGATCGGTGCGGGGGGCCACGGCCACGTGGGCCACGTCGGGATGGTCGGACAGGACCTCCTCCACCTCGAGGGGGAAGACGTTGTAGCCACCGCGGACGTACATCTCCTTCGACCGGCCCGACAGATGAAGCCGGCCCTGCTCGTCGACGTAGCCGAGATCACCGGTCCGCACGGCCCCGTCGGCGGTGAGCACCGCCGCCGTGGCCGCGGGGTCGCCGTGGTAGCGGGCCATCACCGCCTCCGAGCGCAGGCAGACCTGACCCGTCTCCCCGGGAGCCAGGGGCCGGTCGGCGTCGTCGCGGATGGTCAGCTCCACCCCGGCGCGAGCCCGTCCCACCGACTGCTCGGCGTCCTCGGGAGGATCGTCGGCCACCGTGCCCACCCCCACCCCGGCCTCGGTGCAGGTGTAGCGGACCACCACCGGGACCCCGAATCGGCGGCGCGCCTCGCGCACGAGCGACGCCGTCGCCGGCCCCCCGCCCAGGGCGATCATCCGGACCGACGAGATGTCGGTCGACGCGAAGCGGTCGTGGGCCAACATGAGCGCCACCTGGGTCGGGATCCCGCCCAGGGAGGTCAGCCGGTGGCGGGCCACCATCTCGAGGGCCTCGCCGGCCGACCACCGGCCCATCAGGAAGGTCGTCCCCCCGCCGCGCAGCGCCTGGGGCAGCTTCGTCATGAAGCCGAGATGGGCGAACGACGTCGACGACAGACCTCGTCCCCCCGCCCCCCAGCGCCGGCCCCCGTCGGCCTCGCCGATGGCGTCGAGCTGGCGGTCGCAGAACACCGCGCCCTTCGGTTCCCCCGTCGTCCCCGAGGTGAAGACCACGGCCACGGGCCGGTCGGGGTCGGCCGGCAGGGGGGCGACATCGGCGGCCGACGTCCGCAACACGGCCAGCGTCTGTGCCGGTGGTCCGCCGGGGTCGATCCGGATGATCTCGCCGATCCCGTCCACGGTGCCCACGTCGGTGGTGGCCGCCAGCTCCTGCGACGCGATCACCACCCGGGGCCCGGCGATCTCGAGGCACCGCCGCCGCTCGGGGGGTGACAGCCGGTCGTTCACCCCGGCCGTCACGGCCCCGATCTTGGCGGCGGCCACATAGGCCACGGCGTAGGCCGCCCCCGAGGGCAGGAGCAGGCCGACGAGGTCACCGACCCCCACCCCGCGACGGGCCAGACCGACGGCGACGGCGTCCGACACGGTGTCGAGCTCGGCGTAGGAGAGGGTGGCGCCGTCGGGGGTGACGTAGACGGGGGTGTCCCCGTAGCGCGCCGCGGCCTGGCGGGCGATGTCTCCGAGCAGTGTGCCCCCCGCCATCGTCAGGTCGGAGCGCGCCACGGGGGCAGCCGGTACAGCTCGGCGGCGTTGGCTCCGAGGATCCGGGCCCGGGTGCGCTCGTCGAGCGGGGCCAGCGTGCGGCGCAGTGTCGTCACCGCTCCCGGGAAGGTGGCGTCGTGATGGGGATAGTCCGATCCCCACACGATCCGCTCCCCGCCGATGAAGGGGACGAGGGCGGGAAGAGTCTTCTCGTCGATCTCGTAGCTGATCCAGCACTGGCGGGCGAAGTACTCGCTCGGGGCCAGGCGCATCTGCGGGCAGAAGCCGCCGAAGCTCTCGGCCTGCTCGTCGAGCCGCTCCATCCAGAACGGCACCCATCCGCCGCTGGCCTCCAGAAAGACGACCCGCAGGTCGGGGTGGCGATCGAGGACACCGAAGGCGATCAATTGGGCGCAGGCCAGCATCTCCTCGAAGGCGTGCGACACGGCGTGGAGGACGAGGGGGTTGAAGGGCCGGTCACTGCCGAGCGTGGGGACGATGACCGAGCTCCCCTCGTGGATGCCGACGGTCATCCCCACCTCCTCGGCCGCCTCCCAGATCGGCTCGTAGGCCGGATCCGACAGGGACCGGCCGCAGCAGGGGTTGGGGCGGACGAAGGCGGCCGGGAACCCGAGCTCGTCGTGGGCCCGGCGCAGCTCGGCCGCCGCGGCCTCGGGGTCCTGGACCGGGAGCATGGCCGCGCCGAACAGGCGCCCGGGGTTCGCCGCGCAGTACGACGCCAGCCAGTCGTTGTAGGCGCGGGCGATGGCCAGCGCTGCCCTACCGTCGCTGAGAGCCCAGAAGTAGAGGCCCACCGACGGGTAGAGCACGGCCCGGTCGATCCCCTCGGTGTCCATGTCGGCCAGCCGGGCCACGGGATCGGAGCCCCCGGGCCAGGCCTCGTCCAGGGACCGGAGATCGTCCGGCTCGCTGAACCGGGCCCCGGGGGTGGCCAGGGTCCCGAGGGCCACGGCCAGGATCTCGGTGTCGCCCACCACGACGTGCTCGAAGCCGTGGGCGTCGGCGTCGATCCGCGGCCGGTACCGCTCGGGGACGGCGTCCCACGCCGCGCGGCTCCACCACGTGACCGTCGGCGTCGACCACGGCCGTCTCGCCGCCGCCTCGATCGCCGGCAGCGTGGTCGTCGGCGCCGGGAGTGTCCGTCATGCCCGCCAGTCGTCGGCGTCGGGGAGGGGGTGGCGGAACAGCGCCGCCGCGTTCTCGCAGGCGATCTTGCGCAATTCATCGGCCGGGAGATGGCCGAGCGTCTTGTGCAGCACGGCCTGGGTGTCGGGCCACGTCGAGTCGGCGTGCGGATAATCGCTCTCCACCATGATGTGGTCGATGCCGATCCGGTGACGCACGTCGATGATCGAAGGGTCGTCGATGGTGCAGAACCAGAAGTTCCGGCGCAGCACCTCACTGGGCTGGAGCTCCGACGGCCAGGCGGACGACTCGGTCCCCGAGGCGGAGTGGCTGAGGACGTAGTCGACGCGGTCGATCAGCATCGGGACCCACCCGATCCCGCCTTCGGACATGGCCACCGACAGCCGGGGGAAGCGCAACGGCACCCCGGACCACAGCCACTCCGCCGCGGCGATGAGGGCGTTCACGGGGAAGAGCGTGGGCAGGAGCTCGAACGGGGGGGCCGGTGAGGGCAGCGGGGCCCACGACGACGCCCCCGTGTGCAAGCACACCACCGTCTGTGTCTCCTCACAGGCGGCGAAGAACGGGTCCCACTCACCCGAGAAGATGGAGGGGAAGCCGAGCGCGGCAGGGAACTCGGGGAAGCTCACGGCCTTGAAGCCGCGGGCGGCGTTGGCGCGCACCTCGGCGGCGGCCAGGGCGATGTCGCCCAGCCAGGGCAGCTGCAGCGGGATGATCCGCTCGGGATAGGTCCCGGCCCACACGTCGAGGTGCCAGTCGTTCCAGGCGCGCATGCAGGCCAGTCCGAGCTCGGGGTCCTCCGCCCGCGAGAACACGGCGCCGCAGAAGCCGGCCACCAGTGACGGGAAGCACAGCGAGGCCCAGATCCCGTTGATGTCCATGTCGGTGATCCGGGCGTGGATGTCGAAACACCCGGGGCGCATCTCGTCGAAGCGCGACGGGTCCATGCTCCAGGTCTCCCGGGCCCGGCCCACCACGGCGTTCAGCCCGATGTTCGGGTAGGTCCGGCCCTCGAAGTGCCAGTACTGGACGCCGTCGTCGTTCTCGATCACGTGCGGTGCCCGCGCCGCCAGGGCCCGGGGTACGCGGCCGACGAAGAGGTCGTCCGGTTCGATCAGGTGGTCGTCGACCGAGATCACCGGGACCTCGAGGGGGCGCGGTGCCGGATCGGGGAGGAGGACGGTCACGGGCGGAGCGCGGCGGCGCAGAACGCCCACAGGTCGTCGGCCACGTCGGTCGGGGACTCCTCGATCTGGTGGCAGATGAGGGCGTGGAGGTGCGAGACGACGAGATGGAACAACGTCCGCGCCGTCCGACCGGCGTCGTCCACCCGCAGCGCGCCACGTCGTCCGGCGTCGTCGAGCTCGGACCGGAAGATCTCCACGAAGGGCTGGAGCACGGCGCGCAGCTCGGCCGGCCGCGACTCGGACAGGCGCAGGTGCTCGCGGACGAGGGCGGCGGCGTAGGGCAGCCGACCGTCGACGGTGATGAACCCGAACAGCCCCTCCACGGCGCAGCGCACGCGCGCCACCGGATCGACGTGGCTCTCCACCGCCGCCGCCAGCGCCTCGGCCCCGCGCCGGGCGTCGTCCTCGAACAACGCCACCAGCAGCTCGTCCTTCGACTCGAAGCAGCGGTAGAAGCTCTTGAGCGACGTCCCGGCGCCCGCCACCACCTGGTTGACGGTGAACACCGGGGCCCCCGTCTCCCACATGAGGGCCCGGGCCGCCTCCACCAGGTCTCGGGCCACCGTCGACCGTCGAGCGAGAGTCCCCACACCCGGCCCCGCTCCTGCTGCCATCGGGAAGGGAAACTATCATCCCGGAGAACGGCATTCTCCGGGGGAGGGCACGCAGTGGGCGCACACATCGGACTGGTCATCGACGGCGAGGTGGTGGCGGGCGAGGCGGGGACGTACCCGGTCACCAACCCGGTCCGGCCGGCCGAGGTCGTCCTCGACGGACCGTCGGCGTCGACGGCGCAGGTCGACCGGGCCGTGGCCGCGGCGCGCCGGGCGGCGCCGGGATGGGCGGCGCTGTCGCACGACGAGCGGGCCGAGCTGGTGGGCAAGGCGGCGTCGGCCGCTGCCGCCGTGGTGGGCGCGTCGGACCTGGCCCGGCTGCTCACCCGCGAACACGGCAAGGTGCTCTGGGAGGCCCAGTTCGACGCCGGCACCATGGGCGGGATGGCCGGGGCCTTCGCCCCCCTGGCCGCCGACGCCCTGGCCGCCCGGACCCTCACCGGCGGCGGTGGACGGCGGACCACGGTGGAGTACATCCCCTACGGCGTCGTGGCCGCCGTCCTCCCCTTCAACTGGCCCGTCTCCGTGCTCGGCAACAAGCTCCTGCCCGCCCTGCTGACGGGGAACACGGTGGTGGTGAAGGCGCCACCGACGTGCCCCGGAGCCGTCCTGGCCGTGGCCGCGGCGATGGCCGAGGCCCTGCCGCCCGGCGTCGTCAACGCCGTCAACGGTCCGGGCGCCGAGCTGGGTGAGGCCCTGGTGGCCCACCCGGACGTGGACATGGTCTCGTTCACCGGCGGGGTGCCCACGGGCCGGGCCGTCATGGCCGGCGCCTCGGGCGCCCTCACCCCGGTCGTCCTCGAACTCGGGGGCAACGACGCCGCCCTCGTCGCCCCCGACGTCGAGATCGACGACGCCCTGGCCGCCAAGATCGTCGAGGCCGCCTTCATCACGAGCGGTCAGGTGTGCATGGCCGTCAAGCGCCTGTTCGTCCCCGAGGACAACGTCGCCGCCATGGTCGAGGCCCTCGTGGCCCGGGTGGGGACGGAGGTGGTGGGTGACGGACTGGCCGACGAGGTCACCATGGGCCCCGTTCATCGACCGCAGGCCCGCGACAGGGTGGAGGCCATGCTGGCCCAGGCCGAGGCGGCCGGCGCCCGGGTGCACCGCCCGGCGCGTGTCCGCGACGAGGACGCCGGTGCCGGCGGTTACCTCGTCTCGCCGGCCATCGTCGACGGCGCCGACGACGACGCCTCCATCGTGTGCGACGAGCAGTTCGCGCCGGCGCTCCCCGTCCTCGGCTACCGCAGCCTGGACGAGGCCGTCGATCGGGCCAACGCCACCCCCTTCGGGCTGTGCGCCTCCATCTGGACGGCCGACGAGGCCGTGGCCGACGACGTGATCGGCCGCCTCCAGGCGGGCACCGTGTTCGTGAACGCCCACGGGACCTCCGCCATGGACTACCGGGCCCCGTTCGGCGGGTGGAAACAGTCGGGGTACGGCGTCGAGCTCGGACCCGAGGGCATGCGCGCCTTCACCCGTCCCCGTACCGTCCTGCGCTTCCCGGCCTCGTAGCCGACTCCCGGAGGAGACCACATGCTCGACCTTCTGATCCGCGGCGGCACCGTCATCGACGGCACCGGCGCTCCCGCCCGGCAGGCCGATGTGGCCGTCGACGCCGGCCGCGTGCGGTCGGTGGACGACACCGACGAGACAGCCCGGACCATCATCGACGCCGACGGCCTCTTTGTCGCGCCCGGGTTCGTCGATCTCCACACCCACTACGACGCCCAACTGACGTGGGACCCGTCGGCCAGTCCCTCGCCACTGCACGGCGTGACCACCGTGATCGGCGGCAACTGCGGGTTCTCCCTGGCCCCGTCGGGACCGGAGCACGCCGACTACCTGGCCCGGATGATGGCGCGCGTGGAAGGGATGCCGCTCTCCTCGCTCGAGCAGCTCGACTGGTCGTGGTCCTCGTTCGGGGACTGGCTCGGTCGTCTCGACGGGCTCATCGGGGTGAACGCCGGTTTCCTCGTCGGGCACTCGGCCGTCCGGCGCTCGATCATGGGCGAGTCGGCCGTGGGATCGCCGGCCACCGAGAAGCAGATCGCCTCGATGGTGGCGATGGTGCACCGCTGCGTCGAGGAGGGTGCCCTCGGCTTCTCCACCTCGCAGGCCCACACCCACAACGACGGTGACGGCTCTCCCGTCCCCTCGCGCGGCGACCCGCGCTGAGATCGAGGTGTTGTGCGCGGCGGTGGGCGAGCACGACGGCACCACCCTCGAGATCATCGTCCCCGGATGCCTGAACGGTTTCTCCGACGACGAGGTCGACCTGATGGCCACGTTGTCACTCTTGGCCGACCGCCCCGTCAACTGGAACGTCCTCGGTGTGTCGGCCATGAACCGCGCCGGACTCGAGCACCAACTGGCGGCGTCGACGGCCGCCGCCGAGCGGGGGGCGACGGTGGTGGCGCTCACGCTGCCCCACACCATGAAGATCCGTCTCTCCTTCGAGCACGGGGCCATCATCGACGGCCTCCCGGGCTGGCGCGAGCTCTTCGCCGTTCCCGTGGCCGAGCGCATCAGGCAGTTGTCGGACCCGGCCGTGCGCCGTCGTCTCGACGAGGGGGCGCGCTCCAAGGAGGCCGGCATCATCGGGGCCCTCGCCAACTGGCAGATGCTCCTGATCGACGAGACGTTCGCCCCCGCCAACAAGGCCTACGAGGGCCGGTCGGTGGGCGAAGTGGCCGCCGAGCGGGACCAGGAGCCTTTCGACGCCCTCCTCGACATCGTCATCGCCGACGAGCTGCGCACGGGACTGCGCCCGCCCATCCCCGAGTCCGAGGCCGACTGGGAGCTGAAGGCCGACGTGTGGCGCGACCCGCGCACCGTGGTGGGTGGGTCGGACGCCGGTGCCCATCTCGACGTCATGTGCGGGGCCATCTACTCGACGTCGCTCCTGGGCGAGGGGGTGCGCAAACGCCACCTCCTCTCGTGGGAGGAGGCAGTCCATCAATTGACCGAGGTCCCGGCCCGCCTCTACGGGCTGCGCGACCGGGGGCGCCTCGTCCCGGGGTCGTTCGCCGACGTCGTCATCTTCGACCCCGATCGGGTGGGGCAGCTCCCCGAACGCACGCGCTCCGACCTGCCCGGGGGCGCCAGCCGCCTCTACGCCGAGGCCGAGGGCATCGAGCACGTCCTCGTGAACGGCACCGAGATCGTACGGACGGGGACATTCACGGGGGCTCTCCCCGGAGCCGTGCTCCGATCGGGTCGTGACACCGACACGGTGACCGTCCCCGGCGTGGCGGTGGCCTCGTGACGCCGGCCGCCGGGGCGCCGGTGCGCGCCGCGGTGCTGCGCGAGGCGGGGTCGCCCTTCGTCGTCGAGGAGATCACGCTCGAGCCGGTGGGTCCCCACGACGTGCGGGTGCGGATGGCGGCCAGCGGCGTCTGCCACTCCGACCTGTCGGTGCAGAACGGGACCCTCCCCTTCATGTTCCCCACCGTCCTCGGCCACGAGGGCTCCGGTGTGGTGGCGGAGGTGGGGTCGTCGGTGACCAGGGTGGCCGTGGGTGACCACGTCGTCCTCACATGGATGCCGCCGTGCCGCCAGTGCTTCTGGTGCCTGGCCGGACAGCCCATGCTGTGCAACACGGGCATGGCCGAGTCCATCGGCGGTCCCTACGCGTCGGTCGACGGCGTCAAGCTGATCCGCGGGCTGGGGACGGCCACCTTCGCCGAGGAGACGCTCGTGCCCGAGCGCCAGGTCGTTCCCGTCGACGTCGCCGCCCCCCTCGAGCTCGCCGCCCTGGTCGGCTGCGCCCTGTCCACCGGGGTCGGTGCCGTCTGGCACACCGCCGGCGTCGAGCCCGGCTCCACGGTGGCGGTGATCGGCTGCGGCGGCGTGGGGTTGTCGGTCATCCAGGGGGCACGACTGGCCGGGGCCTCGACCATCGTGGCCGTCGACCGCATGGCGGCCAAGCTGCCGGCGGCGAAGACGATGGGGGCCACGGCCGTCGTCGACTCGTCGAGCGAGGACCCCGTCGCCGCCATCCAGGCCCTCACGGGCGGGCTGGGCGTCGACTACGCCTTCGAGGTCGTGGGCCGGGCGCCGACGATCCGCCTCGCCTTCGAGGCGGCCCGGCGTGGCGGGACCGCCGTGCTGGTGGGGGCAGGGTCGCCCTCCGAGCAGGTCACCTTCTCCGCCTTCGAGCTCTTCGTGGGGGCCAAGACCCTGGTGGGCTGCGTCTACGGCTCGACCGACCCCGACCGGGATTTTCCGTCGCTCGTCGATCTGGTGAGCCGCGGCACCATCGACGCCGAGGGCATGGTGAGCCGCCGGATCGGGCTCGACGACATCAACGACGCTTTCCGGGCCATGGAGGCGGGCGAGGTCGTGCGCAGCGTGATCGTCTTCGACGAGAAGGGGGCGTGATGAGGACGTCGGTCGAGATCGTCGACGCCGACGCCCACATGATCGAGCCGCCGTCGCTGTTCGGCGAGCTCATGACCAGGTTCCCCGATCAGATCGGCATACGGACCGACACCTCCCTCGGTGTTCTCGTCGAAGGCCGTCCCTATCCCTTCTACGAAGGCCCCGGCGCCGGGTGCCCGCCGCAGCACGGCATGACCGAGGCGCCCGGTGTGGACCCGGGATCGCCCGAGGGTGTGCTGGCCAACGCCGATGCAGACGGGATCGACGCCATGGTGATGTTCCCGAGCTTCGGGCTGTGCGTCCCCACCATCGAGGACCCTGCCCTCGCAGCGGCCGTGGCCCGGATCTACAACACCTGGGCGGCCGACTTCTGCGCCCGCAGCGGGGGACGGCTCTTCGCCGCGGCCGTGGTGCCCATCGAACACGGCGCCGACGCCATCGCCGTGATGACCGAGGCCAAGGAACTCGGCCTCGTCTGCACGGTGATCCCGCCCGGCCTGAAGACACGCAACCTCGACCATGCCGACCTCGACCCGTTCTACGCGGCGGCGGCGGAGATGGGCATGGCCCTCGGTGTCCACGGGGCACCGGGCATCCACCTCCCGAAGATCGGGGTGGACCGCTTCACCAACTACATCCAGGTCCACTGCATCAGCTTCCCGTTCGACCAGATGACGGCCATGACGGCTCTGGTGAGCGGCGGCGTCTTCGACCGCCATCCCGCCCTCCGGGTGGCGTTCCTCGAAGCCGGGGTGGGGTGGCTGCCGTGGTTCGTGGAGCGCCTGCACGAGCACTACGAATCGCGTGGCGACTGGATCCCCGGCGGTTGGTGCAAGCCCCCGGCCGAGTATGTCGCCGCCGGCAACGTGGTGGTGACGTGCGAGCCCGACGAGAACGGCGTGCCCTTCGTGGCCGAGATGCTCGGTGACGAATGCATCATGTTCGCCAGCGACTACCCGCACTGGGACGGCGCCTGGCCCCGGGCCACGACCGAGCTGCTCGAGCACAACCAGGAGAGACTGTCGGACCAGGCCCTCGCCCGCGTGGCGGGGGCCAACGCCCGCCGCTTCTACGACCTCCCGGGGCGCGCCGCCACCTAGGCGCGTTCCGGGCAGGCGGACGGCGTCAGCGTGGACCGTCAGGTGGAGGCAACGCCGCCACCCCCTCGATCTCGAGGACCTTGGTGCGAGCGGTGGTGCCCGACACCAGTCGCACCCGGCGCCGGGGGACGCCGAGCCACTCGGCCACCTCGGCCAGCGTGGCCGCGTTGGCGACCCCGTCGACCGGGGCCTGGCGGATCCACAGCTCGAGACGGTCGCCGTCCCACACCCGCCTCTCGTGCGACGACCGGGGGTGGACGTGGACGGTGATCCGGATCGCGCTCAGGTCTCCGCTTTCGACGTCCGGGCCGTTCCGACCGCCCGGACGGCACCGAGCACCACCAGGCCGAGGCCGACGAGGAGGACTCCCAGAGCCAACAGCCAGGTCAGGCCCGGTCCCGTGCCCGTGAAGGCGAGCGCTCCTTCCGAGGCGGAGGTGACACCCGGCGCCGTTTTGGCCGAGGAGGCCGTCGACGGCGCCGGGCCGGTCGACGCCGGTGTCGGTGTCGGTGTCGACGAGGTGGCGGTGGGCGGTGCGGTGCCGGCGGCCGGTGCGCCGTTGGGGGGTGGGGCGCCGGGTTCCGTCGTGGTGGTGGTCGTCGCCGGGGCCACGGTCACGACGAAGAAGTCGGCCACGTTGTTGCCGTTCACCTGCCCGGGGGACGCATCGCCGACGAACGTGTAGAGGGGAGCGCCGTTGTACGTGACTTGGAAGGTCCCGTTCGACTGCTCGGACGTGCCCACCGTACCCGTGACCCCCGGCCCCCCGGTCGGGACCGTTCCGGCGGGAACGGTCAACGCCGGCCATGCCGCGGCACAGGACCCGTGGCACGTACTCTGCCCGTTGTGGTCCGTGGTGAGAGTGTAGAGCGCCATGCCCGAATCGGTGGTCAAGATGATGCCGAACATCGCATTGGTGGCCACCTGCACCGTCGGGGTCCCGGCCGCCGCCACGCCCGTGCCGGCAGCCCCGGCGACCACGACCACGACGAGGGTACCGAGTGACGTCGCCGCCAGCATGCGGCGCCAGCGGCCGGTGCGCGGGTGTCCGCGACCGGGCGTACGCGTCCTCGTGAATCGGTCTGTCATCATCATGGCCCTCCGCCGTTCGTCGTTCGCGTGCGGTTACGGGGCACGGCCCTGCGGCGTTCACGGAAAGACGCGCCACAGCGTCGAACCGGCGATACGGGATCGGGGAGGAATGCCATGAGCCGAGTGCTTCCAGCCCACCTCCGCCTCCTCGCCGCGGTGTCGGCGTCGGTCCTGTGCCCGCTCCTGACCGGCACAGTTCCTGTGCTGGCGCCGGCGTCGCCGGCCGCGGCGCAGACAGTCACCGCCTCGACGGCCGGCGGTGTGTTGCACTTCGGTTCCGCCGGTGCCGACGGATCCCTCCTGGGGTCCACCCTCGACGCCCCCGTCGTCGGCATGGCCGCGACGCCCACCGGCGGTGGCTACTGGTTGGTGGCCTCCGACGGAGGCGTGTTCAGCTTCGGCGACGCCGGCTACCACGGCTCGCTCGGTGCCACCACCCTCGACGCCCCCATCGTCGGCATGGCCGCGACGCCCACCGGCGGTGGCTACTGGTTGGTGGCCTCCGACGGAGGCGTGTTCAGCTTCGGCGACGCCGGCTACCACGGCTCGCTCGGTGCCACCACCCTCGACGCCCCCATCGTCGGCATGGCCGCGACGCCCACCGGCGGTGGCTACTGGTTGGTGGCCTCCGACGGAGGCGTGTTCAGCTTCGGCGACGCCGGCTACCACGGCTCGCTCGGTAGGCACCACCCTCGACGCCCCCATCGTCGGCATGGCCGCGACGCCCACCGGCGGTGGCTACTGGTTGGTGGCGTCAGACGGAGGCGTGTTCACCTTCGGTGACGCCGGCTACCACGGCTCGCTCGGTGCCACCACCCTCGACGCTCCCATCGTCGGCATGGCGTCGACCCCCACCGGCGGCGGCTACCGGTTGGCTGCCTCCGACGGAGGCGTGTTCACCTTCGGCGACGCCGCCTTCGAAGGGTCAGCCGCCGGCCACCCCCTCGCCCAACCGGTCATCGGCATGGCCGGGATCCCCAGCGGAGCCGGATACTGGCTCGTCGAGGGAGCCCCCCTGGCGGGCCAGGTCGTCACCATCGATCCCGGCCACAACGGGGGGAACGGCGCCGATCCCGCCTACATCGACCAGCCGATCTGGAACGGACGCGAGGAAGAGGCGTGTGACACCTCCGGCTCCTCCACCGACAGCGGCTACACGGAGGCCCAGTTCAATTTCAACGTGGCCGAATACCTCGCCGCCGACCTGCGGGCCCAGGGCGCCATCGTGGTGCTGACGCGCACGTCCAACACCGGTGTCGGACCGTGCGTCACCCAGCGCGCTGCCATCGGCAACGGGGCCCATTCCGACGCCGCCGTCGCCATCCATGCCGACGGCGGACCACCTGGCGGCCGCGGCTTCGCCATCCTCGAACCCGTGGCCGACGGACCCAATGACGGGGTCATCGCCTCCTCCGCCGTGCTCGGCACCGACCTCCGCAACAGCTTCCTGGCCGGGACGGGGGAACCGGTGAGCTCCTATGACGGCGTCGACGGGATCCAGCCCCGAGACGACCTCGGCGGGATCAACCTGACGACGGTCCCCAAGGTGTTCATCGAGTGCGCCAACATGCGCAACGCCACCGACGCCGCCCTCATCGTCACCCCCGCCTGGCAGCAACGCGCCGCGCGCGCCATCGACGCCGGTATCACGCAGTTCCTCCTGACCCGCTGACCCCTGTCGTCAGTACGGCGACGGTGACGCCGGAGGACCGACCGGAGCGCCGTATCCCGGCCCCGGCCCCGTCTGGACCAGGGGCCCCCATCCGCCGGAGGGCAGATGACGGGCATGGGCGGCCACGAGGCCGGCCGCCGCGAAGGCCAGGTAAAGCGCGGCGAGGAGCACACGGGCGGCACCGACGCGGGTGCCCGTCAGTTCGAAGACACCGGGTGCGAGGATGCGGACGACCTCGTAGAGGAAGACGACGACGGACACGGCGGCGATTATCACGCATAGGAACGACACGCTGGCGGCGTAGCTCTGGGCCACGCGGGCGACGGGACCCGGTTGACCGTTGACCACCTCGGGCAGGCTCAGGCCGCGGCGCAGATGAGTCAGCAGCAACACGGCGGCCACGGCCACGATGATCCCGCCCAGTACGACGACCCGGGTGACGGAGTCACCCACGGGGTGCTGGGAGGCACTGACCACGCCGGGATGACTACCGATGAGCTGCACGAGGCCGAGCACCATGGCGAAGCTCCCGAAGAGCACGACGAAGATGGAGAAGAACGACACGCCGAAGAGATAGACGGCCAACGGACGACGGCCCGTCGGATCGGGATCGGCCCGGTTGGCGACGACGATGACGACGAAGATGGCCACGATGGCGGACAGACCGAAGAACACGCCGACGGCGATGGCCAGGGCCACGGGGATGATCGAGAGTCCACCTCCCGTGAGCACGTTCATCGTTGGATTGTCGGGGCTGGACTCCCATAAGTCAACGACCACGCGTCGACCACGATGGCATTGCACACAAGACAGCCGTCATCCCCAGGGTGGGCCGTGGAGTCGCACGACGGGGCTGCAACGGTGTCAAGGTGGTGGGAGGAGATCGAGGAGGCACCCGTGAGCGAGATGTCACAGGGACCGGGCTGGTGGATCGCGTCCGACGGCAAGTGGTACCCGCCCGAGTCGCATCCCGATGTCGTCGCCTCACTGGCCGGCACCGCCTCACCGGCGGGCACCGCCTCACCGGCCGGCACCGCCTCACCGGCCGGCACCGCCTCACCGGGTGGCACCGCGGAGCCGGGTGGCACCGCGGAGCCGGGTGGCGCGCCGGTGGAGCCGGATGGCGCGCCGGTGCTGTCTCCGTCGTCGCCGGGACGCCGGAGACGGTCGTCCGTCCCCTGGGTCGTCGGCGCTGTCGTCCTCGTGGCCCTGGCCGTGGCGGCCGTGGTCGTCGCTCTCGTCTCCGGTGGTGGAGGCTCGGCGTTCGCCCCCGGGGCGGAGACGGCCACTATCCACGTCACGGTTCCCCGATCGGGGTCGCCGACGTTCTCGGGGACGGTGGGTGGCAGCACCCTGACGGGAACGGTGGCTGGCACCGGCACGTCGGCATCGCCGGGGTTCGGCACGTCGTCGCCGTCGGACGCCGTGCTCTTCCTATACAAGGGGACCCTCGGGGGCAGCCCCTACGCGCTCCGTGTGTCGCTCGACTCCGGGAGCAGCGGACCGCTCCTGCAGGGCGGCCTCGTCACCTTCGAGGTGGCCGGGACCTACGGTTCCGAACAGGTCACCGGCAATGCCGAGTTCGCCGTGGCGAGCAGCACCGGGCGGGCACTCACCGTTCCCTTTACCGGTCGCGTCGGCTCACAGGTCGTGGGGGGCACGGCCACGGCCACCCAGGACGGTGACGGCACATTCGACGTGACGGCCAAGCTCAACGTCTCGGGCACCCTGTAGGCGGGACCGACCACGGTGGCTCGACGTCACGCCGGGGCCGAGGAGAAGCTGTTGCGGTACGCCTGCGGCGACGTGCGGACGATGCGCTGGAAGTGCTGACGCAGGTTGGAGGCGCTGCCCATTCCGCAGCGGCTGGCGACGAGGTCGACGGAAAGATCGGTGGTCTCGAGGAGCTCCTGGGCGCGTAGCACGCGCTGGCGCAGAAGCCATTGGTGAGGAGTGACACCGGTGGTGGCCAGAAAGCGCCGCGCGAAGGTCCGGGGACTCATGGCCGAGCGTCGGGCCAGTTCGGGCACGGTGAGCGGCCGATCGAGATGTCGCTGCATCCAGGCGAAGGTGTCGGGAAACAGGTCCGAGGCGGCGGCATCGGGGACCGGCGATGCGATGAACTGCGCCTGGCCGCCGTTGCGATGGGGGGCGACCACCATGCGACGGGCCACGGCGTTGGCGATCTCCGTGCCGTAGTCCTGGCGCAGGACGTACAGAGCCAGATCGATACTGGCTGCCGTGCCGGCGGAGGTCAGGATGTCGCCGTCGTCGACATAGAGGACATCGGGGTCGACATGCACCAACGGGTGCCGGCGGACGAGCTCGTCCGTCCAACCCCAGTGCGTGGTGGCGCGCCGTCCGTCGAGGAGGCCGGCGGCCGCCAGCACGAAGGCGCCGGTGCAGAACGACATCAGCCGGGCCCCCCGTCGGTGCGCCCGGCACAACTCGGTGTGCAACTGCTCGCCGCCGTCGGTCCCCTCACCGAAGGTGGGCACGATGATGGTGTCGGCCCGTCTGAGGACATCGAGCCCGTGGTCCGCCGTCAGGGTGAATCCGATCGAGGTCGTCACCGCGGTCGGCTCGGCGGCGCAGACGGCGAACCGGTACCAGGGCACACCGAGGGTCGACGACCGGTCGACGCCGAAGACCTCGCAGGCGACGGAGAACTCGAAGGGTGAGAAACCGTCGGCCACCACGGCCGCCACCAGGTGCCGGCGGGGTGTCCCGCCATTGGCAGCTTTCTTGCGCATATAGGTGATTCTGCCACTTCTGGGCGCCGGCGACAAGGCCGATCATGGGGGTGTGACGCACCCCGAACTGCTGCACATGGCGGTCAGGCAGGAGGTCGACGCCCGACGGGCAGCCGTCCGTCGTGACGTGCCGTTCACCGCAGACGCCGACGCGGGCGGTCGTGGCCGACGTCGACGCGGTGGACCCGATCGCCGACGCTCGGGAACGCTGCGGTGGGTTCTCGTCGTACCCCGACGCACGTGACCGGCGGTGGATGCCGTCAGGAGGTGGGGACCCCGCTGCTTCCGGCGGCCTGGAGAAGTTGCTGGAAGCTCTCGACCTGACCGGCCGGGGGAGCGGTCACAGTCACGGGTGCGCCGTAGTCCGAGAAATCGAGCGCCTCGTCGAAGCTCACGGTCCCGGCACCCGGCACCGTCTCCGAGGACAGCGTCTCGAACGAGCGGAGCATGCCGGAGCTGTCGATATAGACCTTCATATCGAGGTTCTGCACCTTGAGCCCGGCCACGGCCTGTTGCATCCAGGAGGGGAGGTCGGCCTTCTGGAGCTGTCGGGCCACGGAGGAAGGGTCGACGGTGACGGAGTAGCCGTTGACGGCGACCCCGTCGACGGTCGACGGTCCCAGGGGGACCACGGTGTTGCCCTGTTGCGCCAGCACCTGCAACATCAGGGCCGGGTTGCTGCCCAGCTCGGACGTGCTCGGGTCCTGCGCCTCCTCCTTCTGGAGCGCCGAGAGATCGAGCGAGAGCCAGGACTTACCGGGAGCGATGGCACTCAGACCGGGCACCGACTCGTAGATCACACCGCCCAGATAGATGGCGTTGATGGGCACGTGCTGACCGCCGGCGCCGACCGTCATCTGGACTTGGAGGTCGTTGTCGGTGAAGTCGATGTTTCCGGTCCCCGTTCCGATCACCGAGGTGCCGTCGACCTGGCCCGAGATGCTCAGGGTCAGATGGGCGGTGCCGTTGCTGAGGGTGCTGTTGACGGCGTCGACGACCTCGGCGCTGGCGCTCTTGGAGCTGCCGAACACGACCACGGCCCCGACGACGAGCAGGATCACGAGGACGACAGCCACGGCGACGAGGAGAGGTGTCCTCGAGCGCTTCCCGGGGTTCGTCACCGGAGAGGAGGCGTCGGACGACGGCGAGGAAAGGTCGGCGCCCTGAGCGGCCTCCGCTTCCCACGGCTCGGGAACCCGCACCGACGGGTGCAGGTGCGGCGGGTACCACTTGCCGTCCGATGCGATCCACCAGCCGGGCCCCTGGGACATGTCGCTCATGGCGTCATCCTCGATCTCGCTCGGTCATGCAGGGCGGAGGAAGCCTACCGTCCCAGTCGGTCTTATCGGCGACCGGCGGTGACGGCTGAAGTACCGACGAGCCGAGTCCGACGGCGGGCCCGGCCGGGGCCGCCGACGCGGAACCGTAGGCTCCGTCGTCAATGGCCGACGGACCCGCTGCCCGTGCTGCCGCCGAACTGGCGGCCGACGACCCGGTGTTGGCGGCGTTGGTCGAGCACTACGGGCCGCCGCGTCTGGGTGGACGGAGGCCGGCCCGCACCCGCTTCGCCGTTCTGGCCAGTGCCATCTGCTACCAGCAGTTGGCCGGTAAGGCGGCGGCCAGCATCCACGCTCGCTTCGTCGCCGCCGTGGGCGGGGAAGTGACGCCGGCCAGCGTGCTGGCCACTCCGCTGGAGGCGTTGCGGGGCGCGGGGCTCAGTGGGGCCAAGGCGGCCGCCGTCATCGACCTGGCGGAGAAGGTGGCCGGGGGGCAGGTGTCGCTCGAGCGCATCGGTCGCCTGAGCGACGAGGAGGTGGTGGAGCACCTGGTGCAGGTGCGGGGGATCGGACGGTGGACGGCGGAGATGTTCCTCCTCGGCACCTTGGGGCGTCTCGACGTCTGGCCCGTCGGTGACTACGGGGTACGCGCCGGCTTCGCCTCGGCCTGGGGGCTGCCCGAGATCCCGGCGCCGGCCGTCCTCCTCGACTACGGCGAGGTGTACCGCCCCTACCGCAGCGTCGTGGCCTGGTACTGCTGGCGCGTGGTGGACAACCCCGCTCCGGTCCCCGGGCCGTAGCGGCGCCGGTCCCCGGCGCCAGTCGATCGGCGCCGGTCCCCGGCCCAGTCGATCGGCGCCTTCGGTCCGACCTAGCGACGGGGCAACTTGATGGCGCGGTCGGCGATGATGTTCTTCTGCACCTCGGTGGTGCCGGCGCCGATCGACGTGTAGCGCTGCCAGACGTAGTTGTGGCTCCAGTGGCCCTTGTCGACGGCATCGGGTCCGCCGCGCGTCAGCACGCCCATCGGTCCGAGGATGTCGACCCCGAGCTCGGCGATCGTCTGCGACAGCGAGCTCCACTGGAGCTTGGCCAGGGGAACCTCGGGCCAATTGGGCTGCCCCTTCAGGATCTTCGACAGCGCCCGGGCGTTCAGGAGCCGGGTGAGCTCGAGCTGGGTCCACAAACGGGCGATCCGGTCGCGGATGGCGGGATCGTCGAGGGCGCCGGGATTGTGGATGCGGGCGGTGGCGATGAGGTTGTCGAGCTCGATGCGCATCGACACCGACAGACCGGCCGTCCCCACGCGCTCGTGTCCGAGCGTCCCCATGGCCACCTTCCAGCCCTGGTCCTCCTCGCCGAGGCGGTAGGCGGCGGGTACCCGGGCACCGTCGAAGGCGACCTCGCAGAACAACTCGCCGCCGGTGATGTCGCGGATGACGGTGACCTCGATCCCGGGCAGCTCCATGTCGACGATGAGGGCGGTGATCCCCTCGTGCTTGGCCCCGCGTTCGATGGCCGTGGGGTCGGTGCGCACGAGGAACAGTCCCCATTTGGCCAGATGGGCGGTGGAGATCCAGATCTTGCGCCCGTTGACCACGTAGTCGTCGCCGTCGAGCACCGCCTGGGTGCGCAGGTTGGCGAGGTCGGATCCGGCCTCGGGCTCGGTGAAGCCCTGGCACCAGTGCTCGGTGGCGTCGAGGATGCCCGGTAACCACTGCTGCTGCTGCTGCTCGGTCCCCCACCGCAGGATCATGGGGCCGATCTGCCACAGACCGTTGGCGTTGTAGATGCCCGGCGTCTTGGCCCGGGCCATGACCTCCGAGTAGATGGTGTTCTGCGACACCGTCGCTTCGCGTCCTCCCCACGACTTGGGCCAGTTGATGGCGGCCCAGTGGCCCTCGTGCAGGCGACGCTGCCACGCCTGGCGACGGAGCATGATGCGCCGGTCGGCATTGTTCTCGTCACCGATCTCGCCCTCGGCCGCGAACTCGGGCAGGTTCGAGTCGAGCCACGTCTGCAGCTCGTGGCGGAAGTCCTCGTCCTCGGACGTGGTGGCGAAGTCCACGGCGTGGCCTACGTCGCCGCGGCGGGGGCCGCCGACCTGGTGTGCCCGAGGACCTCGGGGTTGACGATGTGTCGGGGCGTGACCCCGGCACGCAGGCGGACGAGGTCTTCGGCGATGGTCCGGGTGCCGTTGGCCTCGGTGTCGTAGGTGGCGCCGCCGATGTGGGGAGCGAGCACGACGGTGGGAAAGGTGGTGAGGGGATCGTCGGTGGCCAGATTCTCACCGACGAAGTGGTCGAGACCGGCTCCCCCCACCTTGCCCGAGGCCAAGGCCGCCACCAGGGCATCGCCGTCGTGCAATTGGGCCCGGGCCGTGTTCAGGAAGATGACACCGTCGCGCATGGCGGCGAACTGGTCGGCGCCGATCATCCCCGTGGTCTCGGGGGTGACCGGTGCGTGCAGGGAGACGACGTCGGAGATCTCGAGGAGGTCTTCGAGGGTGTGGGTGGCGTCGGGGGCGTAGGGGTCGCTCGACACGACGCGCATGCCGAGACCCTCGAGCCGCCAGGCCAGGGCCCGTCCCACGGCCCCCAGGCCCACGATCCCGGCGGTGCGACCGGCCAGCTGCCAGGCCCGGAAGCGTTGGTAGGGAATGGTGCCGTCGCGGTAGGTCTGGCCGGCGCGCACGTCGGCATCGGCCCGCACTACCCCCCGGTTGACGGCCAGGAGCAGGGCCACGGCCAGTTCGGCCACGGCGTCGGCGTTGCGCGCCGGTGCCCGCAGCACGGGGATGCCGGCGGCCGTGGCCGCGGCGACGTCGACGTTGGTGGGGTCGCCCCGGGTGCTGGCCACGGCGATCAGCGGCTGCTCGAAGACCACTCCCTTGCAGGAGTCGGCCTCGACGATGAGGATCGTCGCCCCAACGGCTGCGGCGCGCTCGGCCAGCTGCTCGGCGTTGTAGATGCGGATGGGTTGCTGGTCGATCCAGGGGTCGATCACGAGGTCGGCCAGTTCATGCAACAGCTCGAGTCCGGGCCCGCGTACGGGGGCGGTGACGAGCGCCCGCGGGCGGCTGTCCACCTTCGATCCTCCCTCTTGGTTGGAAGTCCTCCATAATGTCTGACGATGACGACCGTGTCAGGTTCGGTGACCGTAGGCATCGATATCGGGACCACGGCCGTCAAGGCCGTGGCCGTCGACGAGGCGGGAAAGGTCCTGGCCCGCTCCCGGGTGCCCCACCGCCTGATCTCGCCCGCCCCCGACCTGCTCGAGCACGACGCCGGTCGGGCCTGGCGCCGGGGTCCCCTGGAGGCCCTGGCCGCCGTTCACGGCGCCGGCGACCCGCTCGACGCCGTCTGCGTGTGCAGCATGGTCCCGTCGCTCACCGCCGTCGACCGCCGGGGCCGCCCCCGCATCCCCGGCCTCCTCTACGGCGACGGGCGGGGGCGGCTCGAGCCGCCGGCCGACGGGGACTTCGACGAAGGGGCGGTGAAGGGCAGCGACGTCCTGCCCGACTCCGAGGGGTTCGTGCGCTGGGCGGTGGCCGAGGCACCGGGGGCCTTCGGCTACTGGCCCGCCCAGGCCGTCGCCAATTTCGCTCTGGGCGGGGTGGCGGCCATCGATTCCGGGGTGGCCATGATGTCGGCGTCGCTGCTCAGTGCCGGGCAGTGGGACCCGGCCAAGCTGTCGGCCATCGGTGCCGATGCCGGGCAGATGCCCCTGATCGTGCCGATGGGAGCGCGTGCCGGCACGGTGAAGGGGACCGACGCCGCCCTGGCCGGGGGAACGGTCGACGCCTTCTGCGACCAGATCGTCTCGGGAGCCGACAACGCCGGCGACGTCCTCGTCATCTGCGGAGCCACCCTCATCGTGTGGGCCGTCGTCGACGAGTGGATCGACGCCCCCGGCCTGTGGACGGTGCCCCACACCGTGTCGGGGAAGATGCTGGTGGGCGGCCCCAGCAACGCCGGTGCCCTCTTCGTCGACTGGGCCCGGTCGCTGCTGCACGGATCGCGGCGGCTGCCCACCACGCGACGGGCCAACCGCGACGCGGTGGGCGCCGCCGACGGGGAGTTGCCGCCGCGCCGGGGGCACCCCGACCGCGTGCCGGTGTGGACGCCGTACCTGCGCGGCGAGCGGGCCCCGTACAACGACACGACGCTACGGTCGACGCTCCAGGGTCTGGACATCACCCACGACGCCGACGCCCTGGAGCGGGCGGCCTACGAGACGACGGGGTTCGTGGTCCGCCACATGCTCGATCTCGGTCAGATCAAGGCGCGCCGCATCGTGGCCAGTGGGGGAGGGACCCGGGCCGCCGCCTGGATGCAGGCCATGGCCGACGCCTCGGGGCTCCCCGTGGACGTGGTGGCGGTGCACGAGGGTGCGGCGTACGGCGCCGCCTTTCTGGCGCGCCTGGCGGCCGGCCTCGAGGAATCGCTCGACGACGCCCGCCGGTGGGCGGGGGTGGGATACCGCGTCGAGCCCGACGCCGTGTGGCAGGAGGCGGCCGACGGGAGGTACGCGCGCTTTCGCGCCCTCGGCCCGACGAGGTGAGGGTCTCGCCCCTCTGCCATGCTGGGGCCCGGAGGTGACGAGGTGGGTCCCAAGGAGAGTCCCAAGGAGAGCAGCGGTCCGGACGCCGGAGACGACTGGAACTTCCCCTTCGAGGCCGAGCTGCACGCGGTGGCCCCGGCCCTGCACGACGCCCAGAACGGGTGGCTGGCCCAGATCGACTCGCTCAGCGCACCCGATCGCAAGACCCACGAGCTCATCCGCATGGTGTGCACGGTCATCCTGCGCAATCCCCTCGGCGTGACGCGCCACGCCATGCTGGCCGCCGAGGTGGGCGCCACGTGGGAGGAGATCGCCGGCAGCATCGTCCTGACCCAGCCGGCCTTCGGCCTGTTGTCGGCGGTGGAGGCCCTGCCCCACGCCCGACGCGGTTGGGAGCGGGGACGCAACGCCGGGAACAGGGGCGGATCCCCGTCGCCGGGACCGGTCTGACCGACGCTCAGGGCTTCTTGCCCTTGGCCCCGTTGGTGGACCGCACCTTCTTGAGGGTGCCAGCCTTCGGGAGGGTGCCAGCCTTCGGGAGGGTGCCAGCCTTCGGGAGCGTCCCCGTGCCGTCGGCCAGGAACTGAGCGGGCGGCGTCCCGCCGCCGAACAGGGCCCGGTGCACCATGGTGGCCAGGGTGTCGAGGGCAGGGGCGTCGACGGGCTCCCCCGCGAATTGGCGGAGGTAGTGGAAGCGCTCGACCATGGCCACGACGGCGACGGCGGCGGAGTCGGCGTCGAGGCCCGGTTGGGGGCCGGTCTCGGCCACCCGGCGGGCCAGGGTCTGGGCCACGGCCCCGGCCGCCGCGTGGCCCTGGGCCGACAGCTCGGGATCGCTCATGGCCAGGTCCGTCCAGGCCCGCAGGACGGGGGCGTAGCGCTCCCACGCCACGGAGAATTGCTCCATCCACCGGCGCAGCTCACACCAGCCCTGGTCGTCGGGCCCGATGGGGCCGAGTGACGTGTCGAGGGTGGCCACCACTTCGCCGGCCTCGGCCACCAGGGCGCGCAGGAGGTCTTCTTTGTTGGAGAAGTACAGATAGAAGGTGCCGTGCGAGGTCCGGGCCACCTTGACGATGTCGTCGACGCGCGCCGCGTAGTAACCGCGACGGGCGAAGACGATCATGGCGGCGTCGAGGAGCTTGCGCATGGTCTTGCGACCCTGCGACCGCAGCGCCCGACGGCTGGCCGGCTCTCCGGCGACGTCGGCCGCGTTACTGCTTCTGCCCGCCTTGCTTCTCGCCGCGGCGGACGTCGAACCCGGTGTCGGAGTCTTGGTCCGGGCGCTCACCGGTTCGGCGCGTGCGTGTCCGGCGCCGAGCGCTCCGCCTGGTCCCATCGTGGTGAGCATCGTAGTGGGGCCATCGGAGCGAGGCTCGGGGCGCGAGGGTGGTCAGGGCCGGCCGGGCCCCTGCGGCTCGAAGGCGACCTTGATGGCGCCGCTACGGTCCTGGTGGGCGAGGACCCCGAGGGCGTCCCACCACTGCTCGAGGGGGAACCGGTGTGTGAGCATGCCGGTCAGGTCGAGACGGCCCGACGCCGTGAGGTCGAGATAGTGGGCGATGGCGTGTTGGCGGACCCCGTCGATCTCCTCGATCCCGAAGGCGTTGGACCCGGCGATGGTGAGTTCCTTGAAGTAGACGGGTGTCCACTCCCAGCGTCCGGGCGTGGCCACCCCCGTCTGGACGAGCGTCCCGTGCTCGGCCAGCACGCGCACGCCCACCTCGAACGTCTCGGGCTTGGCGATGGTGTCGTAGACGACGTCGATCCCACCGGGATGGGCGACGGGAAGGCCGTCGAACGGGGAGTGCAGGACACCACCGGACCAGTGGGCCAGTTCCTCGACGACAGCCAGCCGCGGTTCGTGCGCCACCACCAGGGAGGCGCCGAGGCGCAGCGCCAGCTTCTCCTGGGCGGCGAAGCGGGCCACCACGGCCACCTCGACGTCGGGGTACAGACACCGCAGCGCGGCCACGCTCGTGGCCCCGAGAGCGCCGGCGCCGTAGACGAGGGCCCGCCCCCCCGGCGGCGGCGGGTTGCGCAGGATGGCGTGCAGGGAGACGGCGAACGGGTCGGCCAGGACGGCGAGCTCGTCGGAGATGCCGTCGGGCACCGGGATCAACATCGAGTCGTGGGCGGCGAGCCCCTCGGCCCAGGCCCCGGGGGCATCGGTGATCACGCCGACGTGGACACCGGGCCCGAGCTGTCCCGCCGTGAAGCTCCAACACAGGCTCAGGTTGCCGGCGGCGCAGGCGGGGCAGACCGGGCTGACGCCGCGTGGCGCACAGGTGAGCCACGGGTTGAGGACCACCCTGTCGCCGACCTCCACACCCTGTGCCCGGGGGCCGAGCTCGACCACCTCGGCCACCACCTCGTGACCGGGGACGTGGGGCAGCGACGAGAAGGCCGACATGGGGTTGTCGATGTCGCCGTCGCCGAAGTCGCCCATGACGAGTTTGGCGTCGGATCCGCAGATGCCCGAGAGGATGGGTTTCGTCACCACCCAGTCGGGGCCGACGAGACGGGCGTCGTCCACCGTGTGCAGCCCGAAGGGCAGCGAGAGGAGGAACCGCTCCAGGTCGTCGACCGGCTGCGGACGCGTCTCCTCGGGGGCCGGCGGGGCGCCGAAGACGAGCGCCTTCACCGGGCCTTCTCCCCGGCCTTGGCCTGGGCCGCCGCCTGCTGGGACCGGTGGAAGGCGACCATGCCGGACATGAATGTGTCGATGTCGGCCACCTTGGCCTCGACGACCGCCTTCATGTCGGGGAGGAAGTGCTCGAAGTGCTCGTCGTCGATGGCGTCGGCGATCCCGGCCGCCGTCTCGGCGGCGGGGACGAGGTCCCCCTGGTAGAGCGGGGGATCGTTGTCGGGCTGATCCCACAGCTCGGTGTCGATCGTTCCCGGCAGGATCAGCTTCACCGTCACGCCGGTGCCGGCCAGGTCGGCGGCAATGCCCTCGCTCCATCCGCACATGGCGAACTTCGAGGCCGAGTAGGCCGCTTCCGTGGTCACCCCGAAGCGCCCGGCGATGCTGGCCACGTTGACGATGGTCCCGGTGGCCCGGGCCAGCATGCGCGGGATGAGGGCCAGGGTCATGGCCGTGGACGACAGGAAGTTGATGCGCATGACGCGCTCGATGTCCGAGGCGGTGATGTGGGGAATGGTCTTGCGCATGGGGACGCCGGCATTGTTGACGAGGATGTCGATGTGCCCGAAGGCGTCCCACGCCGTGAGGGCCAGGGCCGCCGCCGCGTCGGGGTCGGAGAGATCGGCCACCCACATCTGCGACGCCGGCGCGTGGGCACGGCACGCCTCGAGGACCTCGACCAGCCTGTCGTGGCGGCGGGCCACGATGCCGACGGTCATGCCCCGCTGCGCCAGTTCGCGCGCCAGGGCGGCGCCGATCCCGGAGGAGGCGCCGGTGATCAACGCGATCCGTGTCTCGGTCCCGCTCGTGTCCTTGGCCATTGCCGTTGCCCCCTGATCAGTCGGTGTGCCCTAGACGATGGCCCGGGCCCGCAAGGCCTCGAGCTCGTCCGGGGTCAGTCCCACGATGTCGCACCAGACCTCGGTGTTGTCGGCGCCGAGCGTAGGGGCGCCGGCCGGGATGGCGCCCGTCTCACCCACCAGCCGGGGGAACGGCGCCTGCTGCCGGACGGCCCCGAGGACGGGGTCGTCGATGGTGACGAGGTCGTGGCGGGCGGCGAAGTGGGCGTCGGCGGAGATCTCGACGGCCGTGTAGGCCGTGGCCACGGGCACGTCGAAGCGGACACAGGCCTCTTCGACCTCGAGCGCGGTGAGGGTCACCGTCCACTCGGCCACGATGTCGTTGATGACCTCGCTGTGCGCCGCCCGGTCGGCCAGGGTGGTGAAGCGGGGATCGGTGCGCAGATCGGGTCGATCCATGGCCCGGCAGAGGCGGCCGAAGTTGGCGTCCGACCCCGCCACCACGCAGACGAAGCGTCCGTCGGCCGTCGGGTAGTTGTCGAGGGGAGCGGAGTTGGCCAGGCGGTTGCCCTCGCGGCGGCGGACGGTCCCGAGGAGGTCGTAGGCGGCGACGGTCCACTCGAGGATCCGCAGAACGGACCCGTAGAGAGAGGCGTCGATCACCGCACCCTGGCCCGAGCCCGCGCCCGGGTCGGCACCGCCGCCCCGGCGTCGGCGGGGGGTGGCGTCGCGGCGGTAGAGGGCGGCCAGGGCCGCTTCGGCGGAGAAGACACCCGTGAGGTAGTCGGCCACGGTGACGCCGGGGCGGACGGGGGACGGTCGGCCTCGCCGGTCAGGTGGAGCAGTCCCCCGTAGGCCACGCCCAGGCGGTCGAGTCCCGGGCGCTTGGCATAAGGACCGTCCTGTCCGAAGGCGCTGATGCGGACGACGACCAGATGGGGGTCGAGATCGGAAGGGCCGAGACACCAGTCCTCCAGGGTCCCGGGGCGGAAGTTCTCGCAGACGACGTCGGCCGTGGCCGCCAGGCGGCGGAAGAGATCCTGACCCTCGGGCGTGCGCAGGTCGCAGGTGGCGGACTTGCGGCCGCGACCCTCGACGGCCCAGAAGAGGGAGTAGCCGTCGGCGAAGGGACCGATGGTGCGCATGAAGTCACCCGTCCCCGGCTGCTCGACCTTCACCACCTCGGCCCCCCACTCACCGAGGAGGCCGGCACAGAAGGGAGCGCCGATACGGGTGCCGACGTCGATCACCCGTAGGCCGTCGAGGGGTCCGGGCACGAGCGGGCGATCAGTCCGAGTGCGCCGGGGGGGCATCGCCCTTGTCCCGGGCGGCGAAGACCTCCTTCATCGAGCCCATCTGCTTGCGCTCGTCGAGGGCGTGGAGCGAGGTGGCGGTGTTGTGGGCCCAGTGATGGGCCATGAAGTGGTACTTCCACGACGCCGACTTCCCCATGAGCTCGCCGACGTGGTTGAGGGAGTCCTTGACCACCTGGGCCGTCACCGGCGGGACGAGGGCGATGCGTTCGGCCAGCTCGCGGGTGCGGGCCGTGAGGTCGGCCCGGGGGACGACCTTGTTCACCAGCCCCAGGCGCCAGGCCTCGTCGGCGTCGATCTCCTCGGCCGCCAGCAGGAACTCCTTGGCCTGACGGATCCCCATCTCCCACGGTTCGACGAGCAGCTCCACGGCGGCGCCGCTCATCCGGAGGACGGGGTTGGAGAAGACGGCGTCGTCGGCGGCGACGATGAGGTCGCACATGCACGCCAGCATGAGGCCGGCCGCGACGCACTTGCCCTGGACGGCGGCGATGGTGGGCTTGCGGAAGTCGTGGATCTTGCGGCACTTCTCGACGTACATGACCTGCTCGTGCCGGAACTTGCCCTCCGGGGTCTCGCGCATCTTGGCCCAGGCGTCGGGTTCGGGTCCGAGGATCGCCTTCAGATCGTGACCGGAGCTGAAGTGCTTGCCGGCACCGGCGAGGACGACGACGCGGACGTCGTCGTCGGCGTCGGCCCGGTCGAAGGCGGCGTCGACGGCCTCGATGAGGGCCGTGTTCTGGGCGTTGGCCGCCCCGGGCCGGTTCATCTCGATGGTGGCCACCGGACCCTCGACGCGGTAGAGCACGACCTCGTCCCCGGTCGCCCCGGCGGCATTGCCTCCGGCCTGTCTGCCCCCGGCTCTAGTGGTTGCCACGGCCAGCCTCCTGTCTCGCCCGGCTGTCGGGGCCGACCCCACCGGCACCGGTCGTGGCGACCGGTGACTCGGGTTCACGCGGGAGGCCGAGAACACGCTCGCCGATCACGTTGCGTTGGATCTCGTTCGTCCCGGCGAAGATCGACGCCGCCTGATAATAGAGCCACGCCCGTTGCCACGATCCGTCGCCGGGATTGTCGGTGGCGTCGCGCCAGAGCGGAGCGGCCGGGCCGAGGACGTCGAGGGCGAGCTCGTGCAGCCGTTTGCTCATCTCGCTCCAGTAGAGCTTCAGGAAGCTGCCCTCGGGACCGGGGGCCAGCCCCCGTTCCAGCTTCGAGAGCGACCGCCAGTTGTGCAGCTGGAAGAGGCGGACCTCGACGTAGGCCTGGGCCAGCCGGCGGCGCAGGCGTTGATCGTCGAAGGAGCCCTGGCGCGCCGCGGTGCGCAGGAGCTCCTCGAGATGCTGCATGTGGATGACGAGCTGCCTCGGGTTCACGCCGCGTTCGTGCGAGAGGGTCGAGCCCGCCACCCGCCAGCCGTCACCGGCCGATCCCACCAGGCAGTCGTCGGGGACGAGGACGTCGTGGAGGACGACTTCGTTGAACTCGGCCTCGCCGGTGAGCTGGACGAGGGGTCGCACCTCGACGCCGGGGCCGTGCATGTCGACGACGAAGAAGGACAGGCCCTTGTGCTTGGGGACGTCGGGGTCGCTGCGGGCCAGACAGACGGCCCAGTCGGCGAACTGGGCATAGGAGGTCCACACCTTCTGCCCGTTCAGGACCCATCCGCCGTCGGTGCGCTCGGCCCTGGTGCGGACGGCGGCGAGATCGGACCCGGCGTCGGGTTCGGAGAAGAGCTGGCACCACAGCTCGGCGGCGGGCAGGACGGCGGGGAGCCACCTCTGCTTCTGGGCGTCGGAGCCGTGGGCCAGGAGGGTGGGGCCGGCCAGGTTGATGCCGATACGACCGACGAGCTCGGGGGCCCGGGCCCGGGCCAGCTCCTCCTGGACGACGAAGTTCTCGCCCGGTCCGAGCCCGCGCCCGCCGTAGGCGGTGGGCCATGTCACGCCCACCCACCCCGCCGCGGCCAGGTCCGCCTGCCAGCGCCGCCCGAAGGCGACCTCCTCGCCCAGGTCGGTGAAGCGGGGAGGGAGGCCGACGCCGTACTCCCAGGGAAGGTGCTCGCGGAGCCAGGCGCGGAACTCAGCGCGGAGGTGTTCCTGGTCAGGCGTGGTCGTCAGGTCCATGGCGCCGGGCCAGCATGACACAACCGTCAGGTTGGCCCGCTGGCTCGTAGGTAGTGTCGGTGAGTGGATTTTGAGCTCTCGGACGACCAGCGGGCGCTGCAGGATGCGGCATCGACCCTCCTCGACGACCGGTGCCCGACGACCAGGGTCCGTCAAGTGGCCGACGAGACCGGTCAGCTCGACGATCTCCTGTGGGCGGCCATGGCCGAGCAGGGGTGGCTGGCGGTGGAACTCCCCGAGGCGCTCGGCGGTCTCGGCCTGGGCCTGGTGGAGACGGTCGTGCTCTGTGAGCAGATCGGCCGCCACGTGGCCCCGGTGCCGTTCGTGGGCACTGTTCTCACCGCTGTGGCCCTGGCGTCGGCCCTGGCCGACGCCGAGATCGAACCGACGACCGCGCTCGGGGAGGTGGCCGTCGAGTCCTGGATCGAACAGTTGGGTGCCGGCGACGCCGTGGGGGCCGTGGCCTGGTCCCGTCGGCCCGGGGCGGTCACCGCCCGCCGGGACGTGGGTGGCGGGTGGACGCTGTCGGGGCGGACCGATCTCGTCGTCTACGGCCCCTCGGCCGACGTGGTGGTGGTGTTCGCCGACGCCGAAGGGTCGCCCGCTCTCTTCGCCGTGGCTCCTCTCGGTCCCGAGCGGCCGACGGCCGAGCCGGCCATGGACCGGACGAGGAGCGTGGGGTGGCTGACCCTCGACGACCGCCGGGCGCTGCGTCTCGGAGGGCCGGACCGCGCCGGTGACCTGCTCGACCGGGCGGCGGTGGCGGTGTCGGCCGAGATGCTCGGCGCCGCCGACCGTGTCCTCGAGATGACGGTGGCCTACGCCAAGGACAGGGTCCAGTTCGGGCGCCCGATCGGCGGCTTCCAGGCCGTGAAGCACCGGTGCGCCGACATGCTGGTCGACGTCGAGGGGATGCGCTCGGCCACCTACTACGCCGGATGGGCCGTCGGCGCCGGGGACCCGGAGGCGAGGGCGTCGGCATCGGTGGCCAAGGTGTGGTGCTCCGACGCGGCGCGCCGGGTGATGGCCTCGGGGCTCCAGGTGCACGGCGGGATCGGGTTCACCTGGGAGCACGACCTCCACCTCTTCCTGAAGCGCTCACAGCTCGATCAGATGAGTTTCGGCGACGCCG
The DNA here is from genome assembly GCA_963848355.1 of uncultured Acidimicrobiaceae bacterium. Classification (GTDB taxonomy): domain Bacteria; phylum Actinomycetota; class Acidimicrobiia; order Acidimicrobiales; family UBA8190; genus CAWKDG01. The sequence continues at coordinate 1,265,308 of CAWKDG010000012.1, read as the reverse complement.
GACTGCACCGAGAGCGGCTGGCGCAGATCCTGCGCCCGCGCGCCGAGTCCGGCCTCCCCGTGCTCTGACGGTCGCCCAACCGTGCGGACCGTCGTCTACGGGGCCGGTGCCATCGGCGGCGTCCTCGGGGCCCGTCTCCACCAGAACGGGCGAGAGGTGGTGCTCGTCGCCCGGGGGCCGCACTACGAGGCCATGCGCGACCACGGGTTGCGTGTCGAGACGCCCGTCGGCCACGACATCGTCGACGTACCCGTGGTGGACACGCCGGGCGCCGTCGAGTGGGGCGGGGACGACGTCGTCGTGCTGGCCATGAAGACCCAGGACACGGCGGACGCGCTGCGGGCGTTGATCGCCGCCGGGGCCCACGGCCTCCCCGTCGCCTGCGCCCAGAACGGGGTCGAGAACGAGCGGATGGCCCTGAGGATGGGCGGGGCCGTCTACGGGATCTGTGTGATGTGCCCGGCCGCCCACCTGCAGCCGGGAGTGGTCCAGGCCTTCTCGCTGCCATCGCCGGGGATCCTTGACGTCGGGCGTTACCCCGCCGGGTCGGACCCGGTGGCCGAGGCGCTGGCGGAGGCGTTCCGCGCCGCCACCTTCCACGCCGAGGCGCGCCACGACATCATGCGCTGGAAGTACACGAAGCTCCTGATGAACCTGGGCAACGCGGCCGAGGCGTTGTGCGGCCCGTCGGCCCGGGTGAGCGAGATCACCCGGATGGCGCGCGCCGAGGGGATCGCCGCGCTCGGCGCTGCCGGCATCGAGTTCGTGTCGGACGAGGGATTCGCCGAGCGACGCGGCGACCTCATCCGGCCACAGGCGATCGGTGGAGGCCCCCGGCCCGGGGGGTCGTCGTGGCAGAGCCTGGCGCGTGGGACCGGTCGGATCGAAGCCGACTACCTGAACGGCGAGGTGGCCCTCCTTGGCCGCCTCCACGGTGTGCCGACACCGGCCAACGCCCTGCTCCAGAGGGCCGCCGGCGAGGCGGCACGGCGCCGACTGCCGCCCGGGGCGATGTCGGCCGACGAGCTCCTGGCCGACCTCGGGCGCTGATCCCCCCGGGACGCGACCGGCCAGGACGGCGAACGCTCAGGACGGGGCGGCGAGACCGGCGGCCATCGCCTTCAGCGCGGCGCGATCGGGCTTGCCGGCGGCGAGCACAGGGAGCGCGTCGAGAGTGACGACGAATTCCGGTGTCTTGAAGCGCGTGACCTTGCGCTCGGCGAACCAGGCGCGGCAGGCGACCACGTCGAAGGGGGCGCTCGTCTCCACGAAGGCGGCCACGCGCTCACCGACGTCGGGGTCGGGCACGGCCACGGCCACGGCGTGGCGGATCGAGGGATGGGCTTCGAGCGTGGCTTCCACCTCCGACGCCGAGATGTTCTCGCCCGCCCTGATGATGATGTCGGACAGGCGTCCGGTGACCCGGAGCCACCCGTCACCATCGAGGACGCCGAGGTCCCCCGTCCGGAACCACCGCCCGGGTGTGGCCACGACCTTCTCGGTGGCAGCGACGTCGGCGTAACCGACGAAGAGCTCGGGCCCCCGCAACCACAGCTCCCCGGCTTCGCCGGCGCCGAGGCGCGCGCCGGTGGCGGGATCGTGGACGGTGATCTCGACCTCACCGGTGGCGTGTCCGTCGGTGTCGCGGGCCCGCTCGAGGCTGTCGCGGGGGCCCGAGGTGGTGACGGTCGGTGCTTCGGTGGATCCGTAGGTCCGCTTGACCCGGCAGGCGAAGGCGTCGGCGGTGGCGTCGACGAAGGCGGGACTGACCGAGGCACCGCCGGTCGAGACGAGCCGCAGACTGGCCACGCGCTCAGGGCGGAAACGGCTCGAGGCCGTCATCTGCGAGAAGAAGACGGGCGGGGCGCCCATGAAGGTGACGCGCTCGTCCTCGATGAGCCGCAGGCCCTCGTCGGCGTCCCATGCGGCCATGAGAACGCTCGGGATCCCGGCCGCGGCCGGGAGGAGGACGCCGTTCAGGAGCCCGGAGACATGGGCCAACGGTGCCGGCATGAGGACGGCGTCGTGGTGGTCGAGTCCGTGGACGGCGACCATGAGGGTGGCCTTGTAACCGAGGCCCCGGTGGGTGTGCAGCGCCGCTTTGGGCACACCCGTCGATCCCGAGGTGAACAGGGCGACGGCCACGTCGCTGCCGCGCGCCGGTGAGGAGTCGGCGGCGACAGGGGGCGCCGGTGCGAACAGGTCCGCCAGGGCGTCGACGGTGCGGGCGGGACCGAGCGGACGGGCACCGGCGATGTCGGCGGCGGGAAGATCGGGCGAGGCGACGACGAGGACCGGTGAGACCTGGGCCAGGGCGCCGGCGACCTCGGCGGCGCCCAGGCGGTGGTGCAAGGGGGCGGCCACCGCCCCCAGGCGCCAGCAGGCGCGATAGAGGACGACGGCGGCGGCACCGTTCGGGAGTTGCCACGCCACGACGTCGCCGCCGCGTACGCCAGCGGCGCGCAGGCGTCCGGCCACGGTGGCCACACCCGCTTCCACGGCGTCGCCGTCGAGGCGGCCCCCGTCGTCGACGATCCCGGCGCCGGGACCGGAGGCGAAGGTGGAGTCGAGCGGACCGCGGTCCCACGGACCACCGGGTCGCCGGTAGTGCGCGGCCCGTGTGTGCGTGAGAGTGGGGCGGAGGCGGGGTCCGCGTCGCACCCGTGCGGCCGGCATGGCCGCCCACGCTACCTGTCGGCACGATGCCCTAACCTGACGCCGTGGTCAGAGAACGCGACGCGTCCCGCACGCATATCGTGGCCCCGGCGGACGTGTCCGAGCGGGTGGCGTTGGCACCGGCGCCCGGCGAGGCACCGCTGCCCGCACCCAACGCGGCGGTCCTCCTGCGCGACCACGGAGCCGATCCCGAGATCGCAGGACGCCCGGCCGTTCGTTTCGGGACCCAGGTCTGGACGCACGGCCAGCTGCTCGAGGAGGCGGAGAGATTTGCCGCCCTCTTCACGGCGCGGCTCGATCCGGCCCGGCCGCCCCACGTGGCCGTCCTGCTCGACAACACCCCCGACTACGTCTTCGCCCTGTGCGGGGCGGGCCTCATCGGGGCCGCCCTGGTTGGGCTCAACCACACCCGGCGCGACGAGCACCTGGCCCGGGACATCACCTACACCGACGTGCAGCTGGTGATCACCGAGCCCCGTCACCAGGATCTTCTGGCCCCGGTGGCCGACGGGCTCGATCTCCCGGGCGGCATCTTGATGTCGAGCCGGTTCGCCGACGACGACGACCCGGAACCGATACTGGGCGAGTCACTGGCCGACGCTCTGGCCGCACTGCCCGACGACGCCGTCGACCGGAGCATCGAACCCGACATCGGGGCACTGTGGGCCCTGCTCTTCACCTCGGGGACGTCGGCGGCGCCGAAGGCGGTCTGTTGCAGCCAACGCCGCCTCCTGACCACCGGTAACCGGATGACGATGGTTCTCGGTGTCGGTCCCGACGACGTCGGCTATGTGGCCATGCCCCTGTTCCACTCCAATTCGCTGATGGTCGGGTTGGCCCCGGCCCTGGTGGCGGGGGCGTCGGTCGGGCTGGCCCGGAAGTTCAGTGCCTCGCGTTTCCTCGACGACGTCCGCCGCTACGGCGCCACGTGGTTCAACTACACGGGGAAGCCCCTCGCCTACCTGCTGGCCACGCCGGAGCGCCCCGACGACGCCGACAACCCCCTGCGGTTGGCCTACGGCAACGAGGGATCACCCCAGGTGGTCGAGGCGGTGGCCGACCGGTTCGGTGTGGCCATCGTCGACGTGTTCGGCTCGACCGAGGGGGCGATCGCCCTGGACCGGTCGGGGGGACCGCCGCGCGGCTCGGTCGGGCGCCTGCGCCAGGGGATCAAGATCGTGGATGCCGACGGCAACGAGCTGCCGTGCGCCCGCTTCGACGAGGACGGGCGCCTCGTCAACGCCGAGGAGTGCGTGGGCGAGATGGTGAACGTCGAGGGGCAGGGCCCCTTCGAGGGGTACTACGCCAACGCCGAGGCGATGGCCAAGACCACCCGCAACGGGTGGTACTGGAGCGGGGACCTCGGTTACGTCGACGAGGACGGATGGGTCTACTTCGCCGGCCGGACCTCGGACTGGTTGCGGGTGGACGGCGAGAACTTCCCGGCGGCGCCGATCGAGACCATCGTGGCGCGGTACCCCGAGGTGATGCTGGCGTCGGTGTACGGCGTCCCCGATGTCGACGCCGGGGACCAGGTGATGGTGGCCCTGGTGATGGACGAGGGCGCCACGTTCGATCCGGTCGCGCTCGCCGCCTGGCTCGACGCCCAGGCCGAGCTCAGTCCCAAATGGCGGCCGCGCTATGTCCGGGTGGCGGAGACTCTTCCCACCACACCGACGAACAAGGTGCTCACGCGCACCCTGGTCCATCAGAAGTTCCGTGCCGATCGCACCGGGGGGGACGCCCTCTACGTGCGGGGGCGCGGCGAGGACGCCTACCGACCCTTCACGGCCCACGACGAGACCGCTCTGCACGAGGCGTTCGTGGCCGCCGGTCGCGGCCAGGCCTGGGACCTCTGACACCGCGCCGGTGGATCTCTCGCTCACCGACGCCGAGGCGCGTTTCGCCGCCGAGGCCCGGGCCTGGTTCACGGCCAATGCCGAGACACCGCCGGAGACCGACGATCTGGCCGAGGCCGTCGCCTGGGGACGCGCCTGGCAGGCCAAGCTGGCCGCGGCCGGCTGGGTGGGGATCGACTGGCCCGTCGAATACGGGGGCCGGGGCGCGTCGCCGGTGGAGGTGGCGCTGTTCAACTCCGAGTACGCCAGGAGCGGTGCCGCCCAGTTGGTCAACCGCGTCGGGATCAACCTGGCCGGCCCCACCCTGCAGGCGCACGGGACACCCGACCAGTGCCGCCGGTGGTTGCCGGCGATCACCACGGCCGAAGAGATCTGGTGCCAGCTCTTCAGCGAGCCGGGGGCCGGCTCCGACCTGAGCGGCTTGAGCACGGCGGCCGAGCCGGTCGACGGCGGATGGCGTGTCACGGGCCAGAAGGTGTGGACCTCCTACGCCCAGTTCGCCCGGTGGGGGCTGTGCCTGGCCCGCAGCGAGTCGGGCACGTCCGGTCCCCGGGGGCTGTCGCTGCTGGTCCTCGACATGCACGCCCCCGGTGTCGACATCCGTCCGCTCGTCCAGATCACCGGCGAGGCCGAGTTCAACGAGGTCTTCCTCGACGGCGTCTTCGTGCCTGCCGACCAGCTCGTGGGGACCGCCGGCCAGGGTTGGGCGGTGGCGTCGACGACCCTGGCCCATGAACGTGGGACCAATTTTCCGTTCAAGGAGGAAGTGGTCCACGAGGGCTACCTGTCACGGCTGTTCGCCACGGCCGTGGCCAACGGGACGTTCGACGATCCGGCCGTGGCCGACGACCTGGTCGACGCCTACGTGGCGTTGACGGTGCTGCGCACCCACAATTGGCGCACCTTGTCGCATCTGGCCCGGGGCGGGGAGCCGGGACCGGAGTCGAGCTGGGTCAAGCTCACCTGGTCGGACATGACGCAACAGATGTCGCAGGCCGCTCTGGCCGTCATGGGCGCCGAGGCGCCGTTGACGGGACCGTGGCAGCGGCAGTGGCTGTGGAGCAAGTCGGCCAGCGTCGCCGGGGGGACGTCCGAAGTGCAGCGCAACGTGATCGGGGAGAGGATTCTCGGCCTTCCCCGCGAGCAGAGGAGATAGCGACGTGCCCGTCCACTACCAGCCCGGTGACGACCACGTGGTGTGGATCACCATCGACCGTCCCGAGGCCATGAACAGCCTCGACATGGACCACTTCGCCCAGCTGCGCATGGCCTGGGACAGATTCGCGGAGGACGACGAGTCGTGGGTGGCGATCATCACCGGCGTCGGCAACTCCTTCTGCGTGGGGGCGGACCTGAAGACGTACATACCCCAGATCACGAAGCTGCAGAAGGACATCGCCAGCGGGAAGCTCCAGGAGCTCGACGGCTACCGGATCGACGACGGGGTCCGTGCCGTCCTGCGCGGCGTCAAGCTCTACAAGCCCATCGTGGCCGCCGTGAACGGAGCCTGTGTCGCCGGAGGGATGGAGATGCTCGGGGGGTGCGATCTCCGGGTGGCGGTGCCCGAGGCCTACTTCGGGGTCATGGAACCCAAGCGCGGTCTGTTCGCCGGCGGGGGGACGACCGTCCGGCTGCCCCGGCAGGTCCCGTATCCGGCGGCCATGGAATTCCTGCTCTGCGCCGATCGCGTGCCCGCCGAGCAGGCCCTGGCCATGGGTCTGCTGAACGCCGTGGTCCCGGGGGCCGACCTGCGCTCCAAGGCCGAGGAGTACGCCCACCGCATCACGGCCAACGGGCCCTTCGCCGTGCGCAAGACGAAGGAGAGCGTGCTGCGGGGCCTGGCCGTGGACATGCACGAGGCGTACCGGATCGAGTCGGAGATCTCCAAGGAGGTGTTCTCGAGCGACGACGCCAAGGAAGGTCCGGCCGCTTTCGCCGAGAAGCGCCCCCCGCGCTGGACCAACAGGTAGCTGCTGTGAAACAGGTGTCGTTGTCCGACGCCGTCGAGCGCCATGTCCACCCCGGTGACGCCGTCCAGATCCTGTGCGGTCACTGCCGGTGGAGCGCGGCGGCGCGCGAGATGGCCCGCCAGTTCTGGGGCACCGACGCCGGGTTCACGCTCATCATGGTCAGCCTCAGCTCCCTGGGGGCGTTGTTCTTCCGCGGCGGCATGGTGCGCAAGGTCGTCACCACCTACTCCGGCGACACCTTCCCCACCTACACCCCGAACCCGGTGTTCCAGAAGGCCTATGCCTCGGGAGCCGTCGAGGTCGAGCACTGGTCGATCCTCACCTTCACGCAACGCCTGGAGGCTGCCGCCCGCGGCCTCCCGGCCATCGTCACCGGGTCGCTCGCCGGGTCCTCCATGGCGGACAACGACGCCTTCGCCACGGCCACGTCGCCCTTCGGTGACCTGGGGCTGCTCGCCCCCCTCGTCCCCGACGTCACCCTGGTCCACGGGGCGGTGGCCGACGAGGAGGGGAACGTGGCGATGTCCGAGCCCCTCCTCGAGAGCGCATGGGGAGCATGGGCGGCCCGGCGCGGCGTCATCGCCACCGTGGAGCGCGTGGTCGAGAGGCTCGACGGACTGGGGCACCGGACGAAGATCCCCGCCCACCGGGTGCTCGCCGTGGTGGAGACACCGTTCGGCGCCCATCCGGGCGGGCTCTACGCGCCCGGGCTCCCGGTGTCCTCGTACGGTGAGGACATCGCCTTCTGGACCGCCGCACGCGCGGCGACGAGGGGAGACTTCGACGCCTGGGCCGCCCAGTGGGTCCTCGAGCCCACCACCCACGGGGCCTATCTCGACCGGGTGGGCACCGACCGTCTGGCGTGGCTGAAGGCGCGCACCGACCCGCTGTCGTGGCGGATGGACGTGGAGGCCCACCCGGTGGACGAGGACGAGCCGGCGAGCGCCTGGGAGCGGGCCGCCGCCTTCGGCGCCCGCGAGGTTCTGGCCGAGGTCCGTGCCGTCGACGCCGACGCCGTTCTGGCCGGTGCCGGCGTGGCCAACCTGGCCGCCTGGGTGGCCGTGGCCCGTGCCGGCGAGGCCGGCCATCGCGTCAAGCTCACGGCCGAGCTGGGCATGTGGGGCTACACCCCGACGCCGGCCGATCCCTACATCTTCAACCACCGCGTCTTTCCCGGGACCCCCCTCCTGGCCGACGCCTCGACGGTCCTCGGGATGGTCGTCGGTGGCCCGGGCACGCGCACGGTGGCATGTCTGGGCGCGGCCCAGATCGACCGCCACGGCAACCTCAACTCGACCACGATCCCGGGAGGTCCGTTCCTGGTGGGGTCAGGAGGGGCCAACGATGTGGCCAGTCGCGCCACCGCCTGCGTGGTCGTCTCACTGGCCCGGCCCGAGCGCCTCGTGGAGCGCGTCGGCTATGTCACCAGCCCCGGGCGACACGTGAGCCGGATCGTCACCGACCGGGGGGTGCTGCGACGCGACGGGGATGTCCTGCGTATCGCCGCCGTGCCCAGCGGCGACGGAACGCTGTCGGAACGCGTGCGGGCGCTGGCCGACGTCTGCGGATGGGACGTGGAGACGGCCCGGCGGGTGGAGGAGCTCGACCCGGTCACCCACGACGAGGTGTTGGCCCTGCGCCGCTTCGACCCCGAACGCCTCTTCTTGTCGTGACGCGGCCCCGAGGGAGGTCGTCCCTCGGCTGAGGGCCATTACCACCCGGAGACGTCCGTGACGAATCGCACGCCCGTGGGCGGACCCCCGATCTTCGGGAGCCGATGTGTCTCGGAGTCTTCGCCCGGCCCCGCCCGGCCTGCCCCGACGCACTCGGCGGGGTAAGACTACAGTGACCGGCACCAGAACTGACATGGGCGTCAGTCGCGTCGCTTTTTACCGCAAGCATCGAGGGGAACGGGGCGACCGGCAACCGGGCAGGAACAGGGGGAACACAACGTGAGATACCGCCGCGGGAGTGTGGTCGCAGTATCGGTGTTGGCCGTCGGACTGGTGGCCGCCGCCTGCTCGAATTCGTCTCCGTCAGGTACGGGATCGACGGGGACATCGGGGACCCACGTCTCGTCGACGGCGCCCGGTGTGACGAACAACTCGATCACCGTGGGCAGCCTGGCCACGGCATCGGGCGCCCTGTCGGAGGGCTTCGCCGAGGTCCAGGACGGCGCCCAGGCCTACTTCGACGCCATCAACGCCAAGGGCGGCGTCGACGGCCGCAAGATCTATTTGAAGTACCACGCCGACGACACCGGCAGCCCGACCAACGACACCACCCAGGCCCGGAACCTCGTCGAGCAGGACCACGTGTTCGCCGTGGTCGGCGTGGGCACCCCGTTCTTCGACGGGGCCTCGTTCTTCGCCGCCGAGGGCACACCCGCCTTCGGCTATGTCGTGACCCAGGACTGGAACCTCCATCCCGACCTGTTCGGTGCCTACGGGTCCTACCTCCAGTACACGACGAGCCAGCCCGACGAGGTGTACCTGGCCCAGCAGCTCCACGCCAAGTCCGTCGGTGTCCTGGCCTACAGCATCGCCGCCTCGTCGGAGGACGCCTGCAAGTCGGTGGTGGCGGGCCTCAAGCAGGCCGGGATCCACGTGGGCTTCGAGGACGTGGGCTTCGGACTCGGAGCCAACCCCACCGCCGACGTCCTGGCCATGAAGGCGGCGCACGTGGACATGTTCATCTCGTGCATGGAGGGATCGGACAACCTCGCTGTCGACGAGGCGATGTACCAGAACGGTATGACCGGGGTCCACTCCATCTGGCTCAACGGCTACAACCGGGCCTACCTGACGCAGGATCCGCAGGTCATGCAGGGCGTCATCTACCTCGAGCAGCACGTGCCCTTCGAGGCGGCGACACAGTTCCCCGGCAAGTACCCGGCCATGCAGCAGTACCTCGCCACCATGGAGAAGTACGAACCGAAGTGGACCTACGACGACGATGCCTTCCAGGGGTATCTGAACGGGGTGCAGTTCGTGCAGGGCCTCCAGGAGGAGGCCAAGACGGGCAAACCGTTGACCCAGGCCGACCTGATCTCCACCATCAACAAGGAAACGGCGTTCACCGGTGGATTGACCACGCCGGTGAACTGGACCAACGCCCATACCTCGGCCCTGCCGCCGTACTGCGCGGCATTCGTGGAAGTCGAGGCGCACGACGCGCTCAAGGTCGTCTTCGCCACCCCGAGCGACGAAGTTTTCGTCTGCGGCAACAACCAGAACAAGATCATTCCGGCGCCGGCAGGCACGCCCGGCCTCTGACCGTCGAGCGTGCCCGGTGAGCAACTTCCTCAATTACGCCATCCCGGGGGTTCCCCAGGGGTGTGAATATGCGCTCATCGCCGTGGGCCTGGTGCTCACGTTCCGGGCCACAGGGGTGTTCAATCTCGCCTTCGGCGCTCAGGCCTTCGTGGCCGCGTTCGCCTACGACCTGCTGAACCAGTACCAGAACTGGCCGCAGTGGGCGGCGTTCATCGTCGCCGTGCTCGTGATTTCACCGGCGCTCGGCCTGATACTCGACCGGTTCCTGTTCCGGCACATCCCCACGGCATCGACGACGGCCAAGGTTCTGTCGACCGTCGGGCTGCTCATCGCCATCCCCCTCACGATCCCCATTCTGTTCGGGCCCCAGACGCGCTACAAGATCGCCTATCTGTGGCTCAACCCCAGGATCGTCTACGCCCACCTCTACCAGACGCCTCTGAACGGCACGGTGATCGCCACCACCGTGATCACTCTCGTCGTCGTGGCCGCGCTCGTCGCCGTCTTTCGGTGGAGCGCCATCGGACTGCAGATGAGGGCGGTCGTCGAAAGCCGGCGTCTGGCCCAGCTCGAGGGGGTGAACTCGGCCGGCGTGGCCGCCGCCGCCTGGGCCCTGTCGAGCACGCTCGCCGGTCTGGCCGGCGTCCTCATGCTCCCGCAGGGGCAGTCCCTCGATCCGACGACGACCCTCACGTTCACCACCCTGCTGGTGGCGGGACTCACGGCGGCATCGCTGGCCAGTTTCCGCAGTCTGCCCCTGGCGCTCGTGTGGTCCATCGTGCTCGGCGTCGTGCAGAACCTCCTCGTGTGGCTCCTGCCGTCGGGCAGCGTGTTGCAGCAGAACGTGGCGCCCGCTCTTCCGTTCGTCGTGCTCGTGGCCGTGTTGCTGTTCAATCCGAGGCTCAGGAATCTGGAGCAGAGCAGCGATCCGATGGCATCGGTCGACCCTCCACCCCCGCCACCGTCGATCCAGATCCGCGATCGTCGGTTGGACATCCCGGTGAAGTGGGGCTGGCGGCTGCTCCTGGCCGGCTTCGTGGTGTCATCGTTGACGTGGGTCCCCGACAACTGGGTGTACCCGTTCGCCCTGGGAATGGTCTTGTCGATCATCTTCCTCTCCGTCACCCTCATGACAGGCATGGCCGGTCAGTTGTCGCTGTGCCAGGCCACGTTCGCCGGAGTCGGGGGCTTCACCGCCGGGCAGATGGCCGTGCACTTCGGGCTCCCGATCCTGGTCGGCGCTCTGCTCGGGGGGGTGGTGGCGGCCGGCGTCGGTGTGATCGTGGCCTTGCCGGCGCTGCGATTGTCGGGCCTACCGCTGACTCTTGTCACCCTGGCCTTCGCCATCTTCGCCGACACGGTTCTCTTCCAGTACAACTGGTCGGGCGCCGGCGACACCGGGCTCACCTTCCCCCGGCCCGGCCCCGGCAGCTACTTCGGCATCGGCAGTCCCGGGGACAAGCACCTCCTGATCCTCCTCATGATCATCCTGGCTTTCGTCATGTCGATCGTCGCCCTCGTCCAGCGGGGCACGACGGGTCGGTATCTGGCTGCCATCCGGGGTAGTCAGACGGGGGCGGCCAGCCTCGGCATCAGCCTGACGAGGGCCAAGCTGACCGTCTTCGCCCTGTCGGCGGGTATCGCCGGCCTCGGAGGAGCTCTCTACGGGACCACGCAGACGGTCGCCGGCGCCGACGACTTCGGTTACGCCGTCTCCCTGGTGTGGGTGGTAGCGGTGATCACCACCGGTGTCATGACCATCGAAGGTGCCATTCAGGCCGGTATCGGGTTCGCCGTCTTCCAGCAGATCCTGGACCTCTACGTCCCGCCCCGCTTCAACGGGATCGAGGCCATCCTCTTTGCCGTCGGCACCCTGACCTATGCGCGCCATCCCGAGGGCATCCTCGAGTTCCAGAAGACGAGGTGGATGAACCGGATCGCCAAGGTGTTCCAGCGCTATGACCAACGGCAGGGCCGCGCCAGTCCCGGTACGGCCGAGGCCACGCCTGGTCCGGGCCCGGCGGCGCAGCTCGCCGCCCCCGGTGCTCCCGGTGTCTGACGCCGCCGTCGGGGTCGCGCCCGACGCCACGGCCCTCCTCGACGCGCGCGCCATTTCCAAGCGCTTCGGAGGTGTCCAGGCGCTGCACGACGTCACCATGACGGTGAAGGCGGGCGAGATCTTCGGGTTGGTGGGGCCGAACGGCGCCGGCAAGACGACACTGTTCAATTGCCTGTGTGGCCAGTTGCGTCCCGACGGGGGAACTGTCCGTTTCGACGGTGAGCTCCTCGACGGGATGCCGACGTACAAGCGTGCCCGTCTCGGCATCGGTCGGACGTTCCAACGCATCGAGGTCTTTCCCGAGCTGACCGTGCGTGACCATCTCTTCGTGGCGGCGCGGGCTCAGCGAGGGGACGGAGCCTTGTGGAAGGACCTGCTGAACCTCAGTCAACCCAAGCCCGAAGAGGTGGACGCCGTCGAACGCGTGCTCGGCATGGTGGGGCTCCACGACGTGGCCGACGTTCCCGTGGCCGCCCTCAGCCTGGGCCACTGCCGCCTGGTGGAACTCGGCCGGGCCCTGGCGGGCAAACCCCGCCTCCTCATGGCCGACGAACCGTCGTCCGGACTCGACGTCAACGAGACGAGGGCGCTGGCCGACACCCTGCGTCAGGTACGCGAGGATCACGGAATGGCCGTCCTCCTGGTGGAGCACGATCTCGACATGGTGGCCCAGGTCGTCGACCGCGTCATCGTCCTCGATTTCGGCCAGCAGATCGCCGCCGGCACGCTGGACGAGGTCCTGGCCGACCCCGCGGTGCGCAAGGCCTATCTGGGGAAGACGGCATGACCGGTCTCGCCCCCGCCGAGCCCCCGCCGGCCCCGGTGGCCGGGCCTCCGCTGTTGGAGTTCGACGGCGTGAGTGCCTCGTACAGCACCTACCGGGCGCTGTTCGACGTCTCGTTCACCGTGCCGGAGCGCGGCATCGTGGCCCTGCTCGGCTCCAACGGCGCCGGGAAGTCGACATTGGCGCGGGTGGCGTCGGGACTGGTCCCGGTGTCGGCCGGAACGGTTCGTTTCGACGGCCGAGACATCACCGGGCTCGCCGCCCACAAGATCGCCCACCTCGGAGTGGCGCACGTCCCCGAAGGCCGCGGCGTGTTCTCCAGCCTGACCGTCGACGAGAACCTCACGTTGGCCTTCCGTCAGAAGGTGGGAAGGCGTGGAGTGGCCGATGCCTGCGAGCGGGCGTTCACGGCCTTCCCGGCGCTGGTCGCCTGTCGGCGCCAGTTGGGCGGCACCCTCTCCGGGGGTCAGCAACGGATGCTGTCGTTGGCCCGGGTCCTGGCCACTCCTCCGCGCCTGCTGATCGTCGACGAGCTCTCGCTGGGCCTGGCACCGGTCGTGATCGACAGCGTCTATGACGGGCTCCTGGCCGTGCGTGACAGCGGTTGCGCCATCCTGGTGGTGGAACAGCAGGTGGACCGGGCCCTGGCCATCGCCGAATCGGCTGTCCTTCTCGCCCATGGATCCGTGTGCTGGATGGGCCCGGCCACCCAGGCGTCGGCGGCCATGGAAGAGCTGCTCTCCAGTCTCTCGTTGGCCACCGCCGACGCCACGAGCGCCGGGGCCAACCACACCGGACCGTAGCGGTCACCAAGTCGCAGGAAGGACGAACGATGGGATTGCTCGACGGCCGCGTGGCCATAGTGACCGGGGCCGGCGGGGGAATCGGGCGTGAGATCGCCCTGTGCCTGGCGGCGGAGGGTGCCCGCGTCGTCGTGAACGACCTCGGGACGTCGCTCGGTGGCGAGGGAGCGGCGCAGGACCCGGCGGCCGAGACGTGCCGTCTCATCGAGAAGGCCGGGGGCACGGCGGTGCCGAACCCCGAGTCGGTGAGCGACTTCGACGGGGCCGGGCGCATCGTGGCCCAGGCCGTCGAGACCTTCGGATCGATCGACATCCTCGTCAACAATGCCGGGATCGTGCGTGACCGCACGCTGCTCAAGATGACGGCCGACGACTACGACGCCGTCATCGCCGTCCACCAGAAGGGGACGTTCAACTGCACCCGGCACGCGGCGCCGCACATGCGCGAGGCCGGGTACGGCCGCATCGTGAACATCACGTCGTCGGCCGGCCTCCGCGGCAACTTCGGACAGACCAATTACGGCGCCGCCAAGGCCGCCATCATGGGCATGACGTTCGTCTGGGCGCTCGAGCTCGGTCGCTACGGGATCACCGTCAACGCCGTGGCCCCGGCCGGGCTCACCCGCATGACGGAGAACCTCTTCGGCGGGGCCGAGGCCCCTCCCGACCAGAACCCCGCCCTGAACGCCCCACTCGTGGCCTTCCTGGCTTCGGAGGAGGCCAGCTACGTGAACGGCCAGGTCCTCGGGCGCACCGGCTTCGCCTACACCATCTTCCAGACGCCCCGGCAGGTGGCCGAGATGTGGAACGGGGACGGGTGGACGCCGGCGCAGGTGGCCGAGCACTTCCACGAGGTCCTCGGTCAGCACCTCCAGCCCGTGGGCATGCCGGCCCACCCCCTGCTCGGGAAGAAGGACGACAGCGCCGCGTCCTGACGCCGGCGCCCGGTGGGACCGGCGCCCGGTGCAAGAGTGGTGCGTGGCCGAACCGGATGCGATCGCCCGCAGCACGCGTGGGCCGGTGACGGTGGAGATGCTCGTCGCCGATCTGGTCAGCCTGGGTGTCGAGTCGGGGGCGACCCTCCTGCTGCACTCGTCGCTGTCGTCCCTGGGCTGGGTGTGCGGTGGGCCCCAGGCCGTCGTCGAGGCGATGCGGACGGTGCTCGGTGACGGGGGCACGCTGGTCGTGCCCACGCACTCCGGGGGCAACAGCGACCCGGCCCCCTGGGTGGCCCCGCCGGTGCCGGAATCGTGGTGGCCCATCATCCGGTCGTCGATGCCGGCCTTCGATCCCCACCTGACACCGACACGGGGGATGGGGGCGATCCCCGAGTGCCTCCTCCGCCATCCCGATGCCCGTCGCAGCGCGCACCCCCAGGTCTCGTTCACCGCCGTCGGCCACCACGCGTCGGAGATCACCTCGGGCCACCGCATCGACCAGCAGCTCGGGATCACGTCGCCGCTCGGGCGCATCTACGACCTCGAGGGGTCGGTTCTCCTGGTGGGCGTCGGCTACGACCGCAACACGTCTCTGCATCTGGCCGAGTACCTGGCCACGTGGCCGTCGAAGCGGACCCGCCCCATGGGGGCGGCGGTCCTGGTCGACGGGGAGCGGCGGTGGCAGACCTTCACCGATCTGGACATCGACGAGAGCGACTTCCCCGCCATCGGCGCCGCCTTCGAGGCGACGGGGCGCGTCCGTCGCGGTCGCGTCGGCCACGCCCCGGCCGCCCTGATGGAGCAGCGGCCCCTCGTCGACTTCGCCACCGCCTGGATGGCTGAACACCGCCTCTGACGGGAGGTGGGGGACGGAACCGACTCCATCGTGACGCGAGGCGGTGGCGGGCGTACACCAGGTGCTTTCGCCTGCACCGTGGCCAGTGATTCTCCCGTTGTTCGATGGATGGTGGCGGCCTGACAATGGGCAGCGATGACTGCCCCGGCCGTCTTTCACTCCTTCGACTTCAGGTGCGCCAACTGCTCGAGGCCGTCGCGCGCACACGGACGCGACGGTTCCAGACTCTGCGACCTCTGTTGGAGCGAGGTGGTCAGTTCTTTGCGGTTCCGCGCCGCCTCGGGTCGCGTTCACACTCACTGCTGACCGGCGCCGTCCGATGATTTCCTCCTGATCCTGATTCCTCCTGATCCACGGCGGTCCGCTGACGCCTCGCTACGGTTGGCGTCGTGGATGACAGGCCCAAGCCCAGCCGGGACGACGAGGTGGCCTGGGGAATTGCTTCGCGCGGCGAGCCCCGATGGCCGGCCCTTCTGGCCATCCTGGCGGCCTTGGCCCTCCAGCTCATCCTGCCCGACAGTCTCATCCGAGGGTTGGGGAACCGTGCGCTCGTTCCCGCCCTCGAAGGGGCGCTCGTCGTGGTTATCGTCATCGTCAACCCGGGGCACATCTCGAGAGAGCAAAGGCGCCTGCGGATGATCGGTGTGTCGTTGATCGCGCTCACGTCGGTGGCCAACGTCATTTCGCTCGGCGAGCTCCTCCACGCCCTCTTGTATGGCAGCAAGGCAGGAGGTCGCCCCCTCGTCTACGCGTCGGTGCCGATCTGGTTGACCAACGTCATCGTGTTCGGGCTGTGGTACTGGGAGCTCGACCGTGGCGGTCCCGCAGCCCGGGATTCGCCGGGCCACCGCCGCCCCGACTTTCTCTTTCCCCAGATGTCGACTCCAGGTTCGTCCCCGGGATGGGTGCCGAATTTCCTCGACTACCTCTATACGTCGTTCACCAACGCCACTGCGTTCAGCCCGACCGACACCATGCCGCTGACGGGGTGGGCGAAGCTGCTCATGATGCTGCAATCACTCGCTTCGCTCGTGACCGTCGCCGTCGTGGTCTCGCGCGCCGTGAACATCCTGAGCTGAGGCGGTTCCGGGCAGAGACGGGCCGCGTCCGTCCACGTTACCGAGCGGCGCGTCAACCGAACGAGATGGGCACGATGACGCTGGCCGACGGGACCAGCGAGCCGCCCTGGTTGATCACGACCACACAGCCGGGGTGGGCGGCGTCGCACACGCCCGAGCCCACGGTCCCGGTGGTGACTGTGAACGAGAGGCGGCCCGTCCCCGTGGGATCGGGGTGGAGGATGTCGGCGTCGTGGAGGTCGCAGTCGGTCGCCTGGGTCGGTGGGCTCTTCGAACACTCGAGGATGTTGATCGACTGGCCGGGGGTGTAGCCGTCCCACGCCACCGTGACGGCCTGACCCTGGGCCAACCCCGTCGTCGGTGTGACGGTGGCCTGCAGATGGCCGACGGTCGTCTTCGGTACCGGGAGGACGACGTGGCGCCCCGGCTCCGACACGAAGGTCAACGTCGTCACGCCCTGACGGGCGTCGCCCTCGAGCCGACCGAGGGCGGCCTTGTCACCGCGCAGGTAGCGGTCGAAGAAGTCGGTCGTGGCCCGCACGACACTGGCGAAGGCCTTCCCGGTGGCATCGACGGGGGAATCGTGGTTGCCCCCCACGATGGTGAGCAGGCCTTTGGGGGGGTCGGCCCCGTTGAAGACGTCGACGCTCGACACGTAGGGCACGGTGGGATCGGCATTGCCGTGGACGAGCAGGATGGGCGGCGCGGCGGCGTCGTCGACGCGGCCCGTGGGGAAGGTGATCGGGTCACCCGACATCACCACCGCCGCCTTGATCCGCGCGTCGCGGCAACACGTGTTGGCCACGAGCCCGAGGGTCGTCACCCCGCCCAGGGAGTGGCCCGCCGCTCCCACCTCGGCGGGGTCGATGAGGCCGGCCAACGGCCCCGTCCCGGCTGACGACTGGTGCAGCATCTGCGTCACCACGAAGCTCATGTCGCCCGGTTGGTGCACGTAGTCGGAGAGATCGGGACCGCCCGGGGTACTGGCATTCGTGAGCGGGAACAACGGGGCGGCCACGACGAACCCGGCGCCGGCCCACTTTTCGAGCAGGGGCAGGTAGCTGGTGGGGTCCGAGCCGAAGCCGTGGGCGAAGACGATCAGGGGATAGGGTCCGCCGCTGCGGTCGGGGGTGGCGCCCGCCACCGGTCGTCCCGTGACCGCTCCCTGCGCCGGGAACAGCACCGTGGTGACGAGGGTGCGCCCGTCGTGGGTGGGATCGGGCCCGTTGGCCGGTGTCGATCGCGTGTGGTCCACGAGGTGCTCGACGAGCAACCCGAAGGCGTGGGTGCCCACCCGGTCCGACGACGCCCCCGCCCCCGGGCCCGACGAGCAGGCCGACGCCAGTGCACCCGTCACGGCCAGTGCGGCCAACGGCCACCTGAACCGGTGTCGCGCCGAGCGGCGCGCGCCGACGCCGGCCGCGCTCTCTGCGGGAATCATCGCCGGCGTGTCGGTTGGCCGGTCAGGTGCGGTTGCGGGTCAGGATGTTCACGACGGCCACGCCCGATCCGCGCCCGCCCACGTTGTGCTGCAGCGCGTTTCCCTGCCTGATGGCCACCTGGCGCTCACCCGCCTCCTCGCGCAGCTGCCACCAGCACTCGGTCAACTGGGCGATGCCGGTGGCGCCGATGGGGTGACCCTTGGCCAGCAGTCCGCCCGACGGGTTGACGGGCAGCCGCCCGTCGAGGGCTGTCTCCCCTTCCAGGGAGGCGGGCCCTCCCTTGCCCTTGTCCACGAATCCGAGGTCCTCGATGTCGAGGATCTCGGTGATGGTGAAGCAGTCGTGGACCTCGGCCATGTCGATGTTCCCGGGACCGACGCCGGCCATGGCGTAGGCGCGCTCGGCGGCGGCCGTCGTGGCCGGCAGGCCCACGAACGTCGACTTCTCGTGGAGGTAGGGATGGTCGGTGGCCACGCCGAACCCGGCCACGAAGACGGGCTTGTCGGTGAACTCGTGGGCCCGGTCGGCCGTGGTCAGGATCACGGCGGCGGCACCGTCGGTCTGAGGGCAGCAGTCGAGCAGGCGCAGCGGCCGGCAGACGGGGGCCGAGGCGAGTACCTGGTCGACGGTGATCTCGTTCTGGAAGTGGGCGTAGGGATCGAGGCACCCGTTGTGGTGGTTCTTCACGGCCACCGCCGCCAGCATCTCGGGGGTGGTCCCGAATTCGTGCATGTGCCGCGTGGCGAAGGGGGCGAACAGCACGGGGGCCGTCTCGCCCCGGTTGTAGAGCGGGTGCCCGGAGGCGGCCCGTGCCAGCAGTCCCTCCTGGGCGGACTTGTCGCGCATCTTCTCCACCCCGATGACGAGGACGACGTCGTGCACGCCGCTCGCCACCACCATGGCCCCGATCCGGAAGGCGTCGGATCCGGTGGGGCAGGCGTTCTCCACCCGCGTGCAGGGGATGCCCGACAGGCCGAGTGCGCTCGGCACGGTGTTGCCGCCGATCCCCTCCTGACCCCACAGTGTGCCCCGCTGGGTGGCCACGATGGCGGCGTCGATCGACCGGCGGTCGAGACCCTTGTCGACATTGGCCAGCGCCGCATCGAAGGCGCCCGCCGCCATCTGCTCGTAGCTCTGCTCGAAGAGCTCGCCGAACTTGATCAGGCCCGCTCCCACGACGGCCACCTTGTTCCAGCTCACCGGCCACCTCCCCCTGCACCGTTTGCCGACCCACCGATGGCACCAGAGGTACCGCTCAACTCGGGCGTCCCATCCGACGGGGTCACCCGGAACGCCTTATAACCGTAGACGGGGATCCCCCGTTCGGTGGCGTAGAGCCGCAGCGCCAACGTGACCCTGTCGTCGATGGCCAGATCGTCGGCGTCGACCGACGAACCCTGGACCATGATCCGGGCACCGTCGTCGAGGTCGATCACCACCATGGGCAGCGGCGCCTGGAACGGCGGCGGCATCGTCTGGTTGACCACGAACGTCTGCACTTTGCCCGCCCGCGCCAGGCGGACGACGTCGAGCTCCCCTCCGCCGCAGCCGGTGCAGCGGGGGTGGATGGACGGTGGCGTCGAGATGACCCCGCAGGCCCGGCACCGGGCCCCCTCGAAGGCGAGCATCTCGACGTTGCCGCGTACGAAGGCGGCGCCGGCCGGGGGCACACCCATGGGGATGGGATCGCTCATGGGCTCGAGCTGGCCCCGGGCCCGGATGGCCTGCACATAGGAGACGCGTCGGCCCTCGCCCACGGCGGCCACGACATCGCCGGCCCCCGGGAGGGCGCGGCCCAGGTCGAGGGAGACGGCTGTCGCCCGACCTCCTCCGTAGGCGATCAGGCCCACGACGGCCGGAGCTTCGGCGTCGGCACAACCCTGGATGGCGCCGAGCAGGGCGGCGGCCGATCCGGTGTCGCCCAGCGTGGCCTGGATGGTCGACGACACCAGGGTCCCGCCCAGGCGCTTAACCACGGCCGGGGCCAGCTTGCCGTCGGGATCGGCGATGGCCCATCCGACGCCCGGGGTGCCCTGCTCCCCGACCCCGAGAGCGCGGCCGGTGGCCGCCAACAGGGGGACGAAGACCTCTTCGCGAAACAGCCGTCCGTCGTAGACGTCACCGGTGGCCCTCTCGGCGTCACCGCGGTAGCGGTCGACGGCGGCCAGCACGCGCGTGGCCCGGGACAGCAGTCGTGCCGGTGTCCCCGCCCCGTTGCCGCTCGACCCGGCCGGATCGAGTGCCCCGAGCACGAAGGCGGCGGCCCCGGCGCCGGTCGTCGACTCACCGGCCGTCCCCGCCCCCGGGACGAGCGCATCGGACGCCACCACCAGGGCGATGCGGGCGTGGCCGGCGGCCAGCGCGTCCCAGGCGGCGACCAGCGCCTCCATGCCGGCGTGCGGTGATCCGGCGCACAGCATCCCCGTGGCGCCGGTATCGAGCCCGAGCGCGGTCGACAGAAAGGCGTGACTCGGGCCCTCGGCGAACGGGGGCCGGGTCGTTCCCCACCACAGGCCGGACAAGGCGGTGGCTTCCACCCCGGCCGCCTCCAGGGCCCGGACGGCCGCCTGCCAGGCGAGGGTCAGGGTGTCCTCGTCGGAGTCGCACACCGCCACCGTGCCCCGCCCACCACCCGATCCCCAGGCGCCGGCGACATCGGCGGCGGCCAGGCGCAGCGACGGCGCCGCGGCCCCGACACCGAGCACGGCCACCGGGGTGGTCACGCCGGGCGTGTTCATCGGCGCGGCGTCTTCCACCACGGCCCTCCGGGCACGCGCCCGGCCAGCAACGACGTGCCCACGAAGTTGCGTTGGATCTCCACCGTCCCCGCCCCGATGCACAGACCCCTGATGTCGCGGTAGGCGCGCTCGACGGGGTACTCGCGGCTGTAGCCGTAGCCGCCGAGAAGCTGGATCGCTTCGTCGCACACCTTCTTGGCGGCCAGGTTGCAGGCGATCTTGGCCATGGCCGACTCGAGCGGTGGCGGCGTCCCGCCCGCACCGGCGAGGGCCAGCGCCCGGTCGAGCAGGAGCCGGGCGCCCTCGAGCTCGACGGCCATGTCGGCGATCTTCCACTGCAGGCCCTGGAGATCGGCCAGCTTCTTCGTCCCCACCGTCCGTTCCAGCATGTATCCGATGGCGTATTCGAGCGCCCCCTGGGCCGCCCCCAGACACATCGCCGCGTTCCCGCACCGCTCGTGGTTGATGTGGGCCAAGAGGGTCTTGAGGCCGCTGTTGTCGGCCGGATCGCCGGTGATGAGCACGTCGTCGGCTTCGACCCGCACGCCGTCGAAGGCAAGCTCCGCTTCGGTGCAGCCCCGGAGCCCCATCTTCTTGTGCGTCCCGGCCACGCTCACCCCGTCGCGGGCCAGATCGACGAGGACGGCCCCGATCCCTTTCCCCGTCCCCGCCTCGCTCCCGGGAAAGCGGCACCACACCAGGCAGGCGACGGCGCGGTGCCCGCCCGTCACGTAGTTCTTGTAGGCCTCGAGCCGGAACCCGTCGCCGTCGGGCACGAGATGGGCGCGCATGGTGGTGGCGGCCGAGCCGGCATCGGGCTCGGTGATCCCGATGCAGAAGAGCTCGCCGGCGGCCGCTTTCGGCAGCCACTCCCGCCGCATGCCCTCGTTGCCCAGGTGCTCGATGGCCCGCGGGGGCCCGTTGAAGACGAGCTGGCACAGGATGGCGCTCGACACGTCCACCCGGGCGATCTCCTCGAGGACGATGGCGGCCTCGATGTCACCCATGCCCATCCCGCCGAACTCCTCGGCCACCGTCACGGTGAACAGGTCGGCCCGGCGTAGCGCCTCGAGGGAGGCCTCGGCGAATTCCTCGGTCTCGTCCCAGTGGGCGGCGTGGGGGGCGATCTCGCGCTCGGCCACGTCGCGCGCCAGCTTCCGCAGGGCGGCCCGGTCCTCGTTCTCGGCCAGGTCGGGTGTGTTCACGGCTGCGCTCATGACCGGGGGAAAGACGGGCTGTGGCGGGCGGTCGCCGGACCTGACACCATCGTCAGTGAACTTACTACACTGTGACGCCGGCTCCCCAGGGGGCGGCGGCCTGCCCAGCGGGACGAACGGAGGTGGGGACCATGAGCAAGACCAGGGAGTTCAGAGACATCCGCCGTCAGGGCAGCGCGTCGCCGGCCAAGAGTGTCGACGACTTCATGGACGAGCTCGAGACGCTGCAGACGGAGATCGCCACGGCCAAGAACATGGTCTGGGAGGCGATCGCCGACGGCAGTCTGTCGGAGGAGTACCTGAGGCGCCTGGCCAAGGAGTACTACTTCCTCGGCCGCTACTACACGACCGAGTTCGGCTCGATCGTCTCCAACGCGCCCGACGCCGACGACCTGTCGCTGGCCTCGTCCGAGCATTTCGCCCACTGGCTCCAGAACCTGGCCGACGAGACCGGGTACACGGGGGACTCCAACCACGTCGACATGAAGATCGAGTGGGCCCACCAGCTCGGCATCACCGACGACGAGCTCATCTCCTACGTGGCCATGCCCGAGACGATCGGCACCGTCTTCACCACCCTCTATTACATGCGCCGCTCCTACGAGGAGGGTCTGGCCGCCTTCGGCTGGGCCGGCGAGCGCTTCGCCGCCGCCACCGGCTATGCCAAGAAGATGTACGAGGGGATGCGCCAGCACTACGACATGGAGGTCGAGAACTTCCGCGTCCACGCCTACGCCGAGGAGGACCACGGCGAACAGGCCGACTACCTCCTGCGCCAGGTGGCGGTCTCCGCCGACCAGCAGCGGCGCATCCGCCGCGCCATCGTCCACACCTTCTCCGTCCGCAACCAGCGCACGGTGGCCCTGAACCGCTGGCTCGACGAGCCGGGGGCGATCCGCCGGGGCCGGGGCTAGCGCCGTGCCCGCCCCGCGCGAAGCGGTCATCGTCGACACGTGCCGGACGTTCTTCGGCAAGCGGGGCGGGGCCCTGGCCACCTGGCACCCCGTCGACCTCCTCGCCTTCACCTTGAACCACCTGGTCACCCAGACCAAGATCGACCCCGGGCGCGTCGACGACGTCATCGGGGGCTGCGTCTCCCAGGTGGGCGAGCAGTCGACCAACGTGGCCCGCAACGCCTGGGTGGCGGCCGGACTGCCGCAGTCGGTGCCCGCCACCACGGTGGACCGCCAGTGCGGCTCCTCCCAGCAGGCCGTCCACTTCGCCGCCGCCGGTGTCGTGGCCGGTCACTACGACGTGGCCATCGCCTGCGGGACCGAGTCGATGTCCCGGGTGCCGTTGGCCTCGAACGCCCGCGGGGGCACCGGGCCCTTCCCCAAGTCGTTCCTCGACGCGATCGACGACCGCCTCTGGATGCAGTTCCGGGTGGCCCAGGTCCTGGCCGACCAGTGGAAGGTCTCGCGCGAGGACATGGACCTCTATGCGCTCGAGAGCCACCGGCGCGCGGCGGAGGCGACGGACTCGGGGCACTTCGCCCGCGAAGCGATCCCCGTCCCCCTCCGTGACGACGAGGGCACCCTCACCGGCGAGTTCCTCACCGCCGACGAGGGCATCCGCCGGACGACCACCCTCGAAGCGCTGGCCGCTCTGCCCCCGGCCCAGTCGTTCGAACCCGACACCGCCCCCGACATCACGGCCGGGAACTCGTCGCAGATGACCGACGGGGCCGCCGCCATGCTCATCGCCGAACGGTCGGTGGCCGAGAAGTTGGGGCTCCCCATCCGGGCCCGGTTCCACGCCTTCGCCGTGGCGGCCGAGGACGCCGCCATCGTGCTGTCGGCCCCCGTCCCCGCCACGCGCAAGCTCCTCGACCGCACGGGGATGATCATCGACGACTTCGACGCCATCGAGTGCAACGAGGCCTTCGCCGCCATCGCCCTCATGTGGGCCCGCGCCTTCTCGCCCGACCCCGACCTCTTCAACCCGCGGGGCGGGGCCATCGCCATCGGCCATCCCCTCGGTGCCTCCGGGGTCCGCCTCATGACCACCCTGCTCAACCAGCTCCAGGCCACCGGCGGCCGCTACGGCTTCCAGACCATGTGCGAGGGCGGCGGTCAGGCCAACGCCACCGTCATCGAGCGGCTCGGTTAGCGCCCGGCGCCGGACGACGACGATGGACTTCAC
The DNA here is from genome assembly GCA_963848355.1 of uncultured Acidimicrobiaceae bacterium. GTDB lineage: Bacteria > Actinomycetota > Acidimicrobiia > Acidimicrobiales > UBA8190 > CAWKDG01. The sequence goes on along the minus strand of CAWKDG010000012.1, from coordinate 1,241,470 downwards.
CTTCTCGGCCGAGCAGGACGACTTCCGTCAGGCCGTCCGCACCACATTGGCGGCCGAAGCTCCGTCGGCCTACGTCCGGGCCATGATCGATGACCCCGTCGGGGTGACCCCGGCGCTGTGGGAGACCATGGCCGAGCTCGGCTGGCTCGGTGTCCTCGTCCCCGAGTCAGCCGGCGGCCTCGGCCTCGGCCTCCTCGACCTCGTCGTCCTCCAGGAGGAGCTCGGCGCGCTGCCCTTCCCCGGCCCCTTCCTCTCCTCGGCCGTCCTCGCCACCCTGGCCGCCGTCCGTCTCGGGGCCGACGACCTCCTGGCCGACCTCGCCGCCGGCCGCCGCCGGGGGACGGTCGCCCTCGAGGAGCCCGGCCACGGCGCCCCGCTGGCCGCCATCGCCGCTCGGGCCACCCCGGCCACCGACGGGGAGGTCGTGCTGAGCGGGACCAAGCCCCTCGTCCTCGACGGGGCCACGGCCGACTGGGCCCTGGTGGTGGCCGTCGACGAGACGGGGTTGGGCACGTTCCTGCTCGACGCCCCCGTCGGGAAGACCGTCCCCGCCCTCGACGTCACCCGCAAGGTGGCGCGCCTGGCCCTCGACGGGCGCCGGGCCCGACGGGTCGGACCTCCCGGTGACCACACGGCGTTGTGGACCCGGGTCCTCGACGACCTCTCGGTGGCGCTGTGCGCCGAGCTGGTGGGGACGTCGCAGCGGGCCCTCGACCTGGCCGTCGAGTACGCCAAGGTCCGCGTCCAATTCGACCGGCCCATCGCCACCTTCCAGGTCATCAAGCACAAGGCCGCCGACATGCTCCACCGCCTGGAGCTGGCCCGCGTCGGGACCCACTACGCGGCGTGGACGTCCGACGTCGACGACCCCGAGCGTCAGAAGGCGGCCGCCATGTGCAAGGGCTTCGTGGCCGAGGCGGCCGACTTCGTGACGGCCGAGTGCATCCAGGTCCACGGCGGGATCGGCTTCACCTGGGACATCGACGCCCACCTCCTCTACCGGCGGGCCAAGCAGGACGACGTCCTCTTCGGCGCCCAGGGCTACCAGCGGCAACGTCTGGCCGACCTCATCCTGGGCCCGGTCGGACAACCGTCGACGTCGTCGGTCTGGTCGTCGGCCGGCTGAGTCAGTCGAGCGACAGCCGGAGCTTGTCCTTCAGGATCTTCCCGGTGGCGTTGCGCGGGAGCTCGTCGGCGAACTCGATCCGGCGGGGGACCTTGTAGTCGGCCAGTCTCCGGGCGCAGTGGGCGCGCAGCTCGTCGGCCGTGACGGCCGACGTCGCCGCCCGGACCACGACGGCGGCCACGTCCTCGCCGAGGACGTCGTGGGGGATCCCCACCACGCCGGCCTCGATCACGTCCGGGTGGTCGAGGAGGACGGCCTCGATGTCGACGGCGTGGATGTTGTTCCCGCCGCGGATGATGACGTCCTTCTTCCGGCCCACGATGTAGAGGTAGCCGTCCTCGTCGATCCGGGCCAGGTCCCCGGAGTGGAGCCATCCGTCGACCCACGTCCCGGCGGTCGCCTCGGGGTTGCGGTAGTACTCGCGCTGGCGGCCCTCCATCCGCAGGACGGCCTCGCCGATCTCGCCCCGTCCGACCTCTTTCCCGTCGTCGTCGAGGATCCTCACCTCGAGCGGTGGCATCGGTTGGCCCACCGACCCGATCCTCTTCAGCGCCTCGCCCTTGGGCATCGAGCAGAAGGCGGGTCCGGCCTCGGTCATCCCGTAGGAGTTGGACACCGCCGCCTCGGGCATCCGCTCCTGCAGGGCCCGCAGGGTGGAGGGCGCCAACGGCGACGAGCCGACGGCGCAGATCTGGATCGAGGCCAGCTCGGCCGTGGCGAAGGCCTCGTGCGTCACGATGAGCTGGGCCATCGCCGGCACCAGGAAGACGAACTGCGGCTTCAGGTCGTTCACGATCTGGAGCCACCGTCCGGCGTCGAACCGGGGCTGGTAGACCCCCATCAGCCCCAGCTGCATCGGGTTGTAGATGAATCCGATCCCGGCGAAGGTGAACAGAGGGCTGGCGTGCAGCCAGATGTTCCCCGAATAACTGGGGTTCGGCGCCCCGGGGATGAGGGCGACGTTGCGGTGGCGGATGGCCACCCCCTTCGGCAGTCCCGTCGTCCCCGACGTGTAGAGGATGTCGGCCAGGTCCTCGGAGTCCACCGCCACCTGGAACTCGGTCTCGTCGTCGCCGCCGGCGTCACCCCACGACCACGGTGCGCCGGCGCCGCCGGCGGGCGCGGTGAGGATGGCGGAGACGCTCTCGAGGCCGGCCGTCACGCGCCCGGCGGCGGCCGACAGTTCGGCGTCGGTGAGCACCACCTTCACCTCGGCGTGCCCGAGGAGGTGCCCGAGCTCGCTGTCGGTGAGACGGATGTTGGTGGGGACGGCCACGGCTCCGGCCTTGTGGACCGCCGCGTAGGCCACCATGAAGCGCAAGGCCTCCTCGGCCTTCAGGTAGAGCGCCACCCGGTCGCCCTTGCCCACCCCCCGGTCGACGAGCCCCCGGGCCAGGCGGTTCGACTCCGCCTCCCACTGGCCGAAGGTCATCTCGCCGGCGTCGATCACCCGGTAGCCGATCTTCTCGGGAAAGGCCCCGGCCATGGCCCGCAGATGGTCGGTGAGCAGCGTGACGGTCACGGGGTCACGATCCTCCGACGCCGCTGTCGAGGAAGGCGGTGCGGTGGGTGAAGCGCCATCCGTCGGGTGTCCGGACCAGCTCGTCGTGATAGCGGCCGGAGTTCGTCACCTTCGTGCGCCGGGTCTCGGGCGCGGCGTCGGCCGCGGGCCGCGCCAGCACGAGGAGCTTCACGTCCTGGACGGCGTGGTCGCCGTCGACCTCGACGGTGGCGTCCACCGTGACGTGGACCACGCCGTAGGGGGTGTGGCGGACCATCTCGGCCAGCGCCGCTCGTCCGTCGACGCGAAAGGTCCCGTCGACCTCCATGGCGCCGTCCTCGGTGAAGGTGGCGGCGAACCCGTCGGGGTCGCCGTCGTCGAAGCAGCGGTTGTAGCGGGCCGTCAGCTCGCGGATCTGAGCCCGGTCGAGCAGCCACCGCACGTCGGCGTCCACCAACGTCACCTCCCCTCACCGATCGGCCGCGACGTTAGCGCGGGGCCGATCAGGCACCCACTTGGGGCGTCCGTCGCCTCAGTCCCGCTCTGTCGCCCGGTGCGGTTCGAGGCTGTGGACGTAGCGCGTCATCGGGTAGGTGACATAGTCCACCCCGGTCCAGAAGTCGGCGGCGTGGGCGTCGACGTCGAGCACGAGCGCCGTGATCCGGCGGCAGCCGAGCGCCCGCAGCCGACCCTCCCCCTCGTGCACCAGGAGGGAGGCGATCCCGCGTCGGCGGACGTCGGGCAGCACGGCCAGCCGGTACATGTTGCCTCGCCAGCCGTCCCAGGTGGCCATCAGGGTGCCCACGATGCGGCCGCCGATCTCGGCGACGAGCAGGGCGCCCGGATCGCGCGCCACCAGTGCGCCCACCGACACGGCGTCATCGGTCGACGTCGGGTGGGCCCCGGCGCCGGCCCAGACGCTCAGGACCTCGTCGACATCGGCGCCCGTCGCCCTGCGCACCGTGACGGGTCCCGGCCCGCCCCCCGGTGGACCCGTGTGTCGTTCGTCGTCGGGCGCCACCCGTCCATTGTGCATTGTGCCCAGTCGGGCGGCGCCCCCCGGCACCGACGCCGCCACCGGTCGGGGTCGGCGGCGAAATTTCAAGCGTCGGTGCGTCCTGGCGACCGGAGGTGCTTGCTATCGTCCGGGACTTGCACTGCTCCCGCCTTCGGGCCCGTCGATGAACCGCGCGTTTGCAGCACTGGGCAGGGGGGTCGTCCGCTTCCGCTGGCTGATCATCGTGGCCTGGGTGATCGGCACGGTGATCGCCGTCCACGCCCTGCCCTCGCTCGGCAGCCAGGTGAACAACGACAACAGTCAGTTCCTGCCATCCAGCGCGCCCAGCAACCAGGCCGCCGTGCTGGCCCAGCCCCTCATCGGCTCCAGCAGCCAGTCCCAGATCCCGGTGGTGGCGGTGACGTCGGCCCCGACGCTCTCGGCCGCCGATCAGGCGGCGCTGCACACGTTGGCCACCGACCTGAAGAAGGTCCCGACGGTCACGAGCGTCCGCTTCCTGGCCGAGTCGGCGCAGCGCGACGCCTCGGAGCTGCTGGCCACGTCGACCACGCAGCCCTTCGGCCCCACCGGCCCCAAGGTCCTCGTCGACGGCCTGCAGGCGGCCATCGCCCGGGCCGGGCTCCCCGCCGACCTCCACGTGCACCTGGCCGGTGAGATCGTCACCAACGTCGCCACCAACGAGAAGTCGAACAAGCAGGGGAACCTGATCGAGGTCTTCTCCATCCTGTTCATCATCGTGCTCCTCCTCATCATCTTCCGTTCCCTGCTGGCGCCGTTCGCCACGCTGCTCCCCGCCGTTCTCGTCCTCGGCCTGTCGGGATCGTTCATCGGCGCGCTCGGGTCCCACGGCCTCAAGATCTCCTTCTTCACCCAGATCCTCCTCGTCGTGCTCATCCTGGGGGCGGGGACCGACTACGGGCTCTTCCTCGTCTTCCGCGTGCGCGAGGAGCTGCTCGATGGGCGCCCCCCCAGGGAGGCGGTGGCCACCGCCGTCAGCCGTGTCGGTGAATCCATCACGGCCTCGGCCGGCACCGTCGTGGTGGCCCTGCTGAGCCTCACCCTGGCCACCTTCGGCATCTACCACGACCTCGGGATCCCTCTGGCCATCGGCATCGTCGTGATGCTCGGTGCCGGCCTCACCTTCCTGCCGGCGCTGCTCACCGTTCTCGGGCGTGCGCTCTTCTGGCCGTCGAAGACGATGCCGCGCCCCCACGCCGACGGCGTCTGGGGCCAGATCGCCGGACGGTTGGTCCAGCGCCCGGTGGTGACCCTGGTCATCGGCGTCGTCGTCTTCGGGATCCTGGCCGCCTTCGCCACCGGCTTCAAGCCCGGTGGGTTCGGTGGGCAGGTGGCGGCTCCCGCCGGTACCGATGCCGCCCTCGGCAACGCCGCCCTCACCCGCTACTTCCCCCAGGCCAGCACCAACCCGACGAACCTCGTCATGCGCTTCCCCTCGTCGGTCTGGCAGGGACCGTCGGTCCTCGCCGCCGCCACCGGCTACCTGCGCGACTCCGGGGACTTCACCCAGCTGGCCGGCCCCCTCGACCCGAACGGCGCGGCCATCACCCCGACCGAGCTCCTGACCCTGCACGGCGAGCTGCCGGCGGCCCGGACCCTGGTGGACTCCAACCGCCTCAGCCCGGCCGGCACCACCATCGCGCCCGCCCTCTACGCCGCCTATCTGGCCACGGCCCGCTACATCAGCCCCGACGGTCTCACCGTCCAGTGGGAGGCCGGCCTGCGGGCCGGAGACCCCGGTTCCACCACCGCTCTGAACGCCGTGCCCGGCATCCGGGCCGACGTGGCCCGGGTGGCCCACCTGGTGGGTGCGAGCGCATCAGGGGTGGCCGGCGAGGCGCCCGCCCTTTACGACGTGAGCCACATCTCCGACGGCGATCTCCGCAAGATCGTCCCCGTCGCCGTGCTGGCCATCGGCATCGTGCTGGCCCTGGTGCTGCGCAGCCTCGTCGCTCCCGTCTATCTGATCCTGAGCGTCGTGCTCTCGTACCTGGCATCGCTCGGCGTGTCGGTGATCGTGTTCATCAAGCTCGGGGGATCGGGGGGGATCGTCTTCCTCTTACCCTTCTTGATGTTCATCTTCCTGCTCGCTCTGGGCGAGGATTACAACATCCTCGTCATGACGCGGATCCGTGAGGAAGCGCGGAAGCGACCGCTGCGCCAGGCAGTGGTCCGCGCCGTCGGCGCCACCGGGCCGACGGTGACGTCCGCCGGTCTCGTTCTGGCGGGGACGTTCGCCGTCCTGGCCGTGGTCGGCGGGAGCGGCCCGGGCAACAGTCAGGTCCGCCAGATCGGTTTCGGCCTCGCTGTCGGGATCCTGCTCGACACGTTCGTGGTGCGGACCGTCCTCGTGCCGTCGACGGTCTCACTGCTCGGGCGGTGGAACTGGTGGCCGTCGCCCATGGGCCGGCATCCGGTCGGCGACGACGGTGCCGCGCCTTCTGCGTCGGAGGACTGAAACACTGCTCAGTCGTTCTCGTCGCGCTCCACGCTGATCTGGCGGAAGGCCACCACGGTGACGACTCCGGTGAAGACGAGAAGCAGAAGGTCGAACGCCCAGGCACCATGCATGGTTCCTCTTCGGCGCCGGGGCGGTGCCGGTTGAGGTCCTTCACGGAGCGTGACCGCCTCTCCTGCGCCGGGCCTATCCTGCACCGGTGACGGCGATGTCGTTCGACCGCGCGGCGGACTACTACGACGCCACGCGTGCCCTGCCGTCCGATGTCCACGCCGAGCTGACGTCGATGCTCGTCGCCGAGCTCGCCCCGCGCCGCACCTGTCTGGAGATCGGTGTCGGGACAGGCCGTATCGCCCTCCCCCTGGTGGCCGCAGGTGTGCCCCTCGTGGGCATCGACATCGCCCCGAAGATGCTGCAGCGCCTGGTCGACAACGCCGGCGGCCGACGACCCTTTCCGCTCTGCGTGGGCGACGTCGCCGCCCTGCCGTGCGCGCCCGGTGTCTTCGAAGCCGTGTTGGCCAGCCACGTCCTGCACCTCGTCACCGACTGGCGCGCCCTCGTCGACGAGGCGGTGAGGGTGTTGGCGCCCGGAGGCGTCTTCCTCGTGGACTTCGGTGGCGCTCCCGCGGCACCCTGGCACGAACCGACGGGCGTGGTCCTGCAGGAGATCGGCATCGTCCGCCTGCGTCCGGGCCTGTCCGTTCCCGGACCTCTGATGCACCACCTGGAAGGGCGGGCGCGGTGCCGGGCGCTGGCGCCGTTGACGATGATCGTGGAACGGACACTGGCCCAGGACCTCGACGACTGGGAGGCCCAGCGCCATGCCTGGACGTGGACACTGAGCAGGGCCCAGATCACCGCCGGGGTGGCCCGCGTGCGACGGTGGGCGTCCGACACCGGGTGGCCGCTCGACCGACCCGTGGCCCTCGAGCGGACGATCCAGTGGTGGGCGTTCGACATCGCCGCCCGGGACTGACCTCGGGGGATCGATCTCAGGGGGCGACGATGTCCTCCAGGGCGACTCCCGGAGGCAGGGCCATCTGGCCGGTGGCGGCCAGGCTGCGCACCACCACCGACCATGTCGGCCGGGCGGCGATGAGATCGCGCAGAGCCTGCACGCCGGCGTCGGGTCGACCGGAGGCGATCAGCGCCCCGGCGCGCAGGAAGCGGGCGTTCTCGTCACCGGGCAGGCGTTCGAGGGCCAGCTCGACCTCGCGTAGCGCCACCGCCGGGTCGCCTCCGAAGAGAGCCTCCTCCCCCCGATTGCAGTGGTCGAAGGCGTCGGCGGCCCCTAGCAGGCGGTCGATCGCAGCCAACGGCTGCTCGTCGTAATCGACCCGGACATCGACGACGATGCCCTCCCAGGGGTGGGCGTGCCGACGCCCGTCGACGACGAGCACGGCCGCCGACATACGGCCGCGGGCATCACCGCCGACGCTCTCGGCGGCCCGCAGCGCGCCCAGGAGACGCTCGGGAAACGTCCCCGTCCCCGTCTCGTAGGCGGCGGCCATGGCCGGCCACACCTCGGCGCTGGCCATCATGTTGGCCTGGACGCTGTACTGCGTCCCCACCCGGTGCCCGGCGTGGTCGACGCACAGGTCTCCGGTGAAGGCACTCACACCACCGGCGCCGTCGACCACGGCGACCTGGCGGACGGCCGACCCGTCGTCGTCGGCGCGCACCTCGTCGAGCGCCCGGCGGGCATCGGCACCGCCCTCGAGCTTCTCGAGGCATTTCGGACCGTAGGAGACGTCGACCATGGCCTGGGTGGCCACGGCCCCGACCCCCGCCACCGCCCACGGGACGAGGGCACCGACGGCGAACCAACACGTCTGAACCGCCACTCCGAGCTCGCCGCTCTCGGGATCGCGGGCCACGATGGAGTACGTCATCTGGCCCGTGGCAGCGCGTAGGCGACGATGACGACGAAGTGCAAGGTGGCCCCCACCACCGTGCAGGCGTGGAAGACCTCGTGGTAGCCGAAGACGCCGGGGACGGGGTCGGGCTTGCGCATCGAGTAGACGATGGCCCCCGCCGTGTAGAAGCCGCCACCGGCGGCCAACAACCCGAACCCGGCCCCGCCGAGCGCGTGCAACAGCTGCGGCAGCACCACGAGCGCGCACCAGCCCACGACCACGTAGGGCACGGCCACCGCCCACTTGGGTGCATCGAGCCACGCCTGGCGCACCGTGATCCCCACGACGGCGCCCCCCCACACCAGGCACAGGATGAGGACCTGGGCCCAGCCCCGCAGGGCCAACCCGGCCACGGCGGTGTTCGTCCCGGCGATGGCGATGAAGATGGTGGCGTGGTCGGCCCGTCGCATCCGCCGGCGGGCCACGGGGGACCACCGCACGCGGTGGAAGGCGGCGCTCACCCCGAAGAGGGCCACGATCGACGTCATGTAGATGGCCAGGGCGGCGGCGGCTCCGGCTGTCGGGGCCCGGGCCACCACGAAGGGAGCGGCGATCAGGGCCACGACGACGGCCACCAGGTGGATCCACCCCCGCAACAGCGGCCGGGCGTCGACCGGATCCGGCGCCGGGCCGGGGGTCGTCGGGCCGGAGTTCGTCGGGCCTGTGGTCGTGGGCGTGGTCATGGCGGTGGGGTGGTGGCCGAATTGCACCCCACCGTCGCCCGCCGCGTCCAGTGCGGTGGCGTCCAGTGCGGCGGCGGGAGACTCTCAGGGGCCGGCGGAGGCCGGCGGCTCACCCCTCGTCGTCGGCCTGGTGCTCGAACTGGGTCCGGTAGAGCTCGGCGTAGACACCGTCGGCGGCCAGGAGCTCGGCGTGTCCCCCCTGCTCCACGATGCGCCCGTCGTCGACCACCAGGATCATGTCGGCCTCGCGGACCGTCGACAACCGGTGGGCGATCACGAGCGACGTCCGCCCGGCCAAGGCGATCCGCAGCGCCTCCTGCACGGCCAGTTCCGATTCCGAGTCGAGATGGGCGGTGGCCTCGTCGAGGACGACGATGTCGGGTGCCTTGAGCAGCAGCCGGGCGATGGCGATCCGTTGCTTCTCCCCGCCCGACAACCGGTAGCCGCGGTCGCCGACCAGGGTGTCGAGACCGTCGGGCAGCGACTCGACGAGCGGCAGGATCTGCGCGGCGCGTAGGACGGCGAACAGTTCGTCGTCGGTCGCCCCCGGCTTGGCGTAGACGAGGTTCGACCGGATCGTCTCGTGGAAGAGGTGCGCGTCCTGGGTGACCACACCGACCACGTCGTGGATGGACCGCAAGGTGGCGTCGCGCACGTCGATGCCGTTCAGCCGCACCGCCCCGGCGCGCACGTCGTAGAGGCGGGGGACGAGGTGACTGATCGTCGTCTTGCCGGCGCCCGACGGGCCCACCAGGGCGACGAGCTGGCCGGGACGGGCCGTGAACGACACGTCGAAGAGGACCTGGCTGGAGGGACTCTGGTCGAGAACGGCCACCGACTCGAGCGACGCCAGGGACACCTCCTCGGCCCGCGGGTAGCTGAAGTCGACGTGGTCGAACTCGATGGTGGCGGGGCCGCGGGGGATGGTGACGGCGTCGGGTTTCTCGTCGATCATGGGGGCCAGGTCGAGGACCTCGAAGACGCGGTCGAAGGACACGAGGGCGGTCATGATGTCCACCTGCACGTTCGACAACGCCGTCAGGGGACCGTAGAGACGTTGCAGGTAGGCGGTGAGAGCGACCAGTGAGCCGACGAGCAGGACGTGGTGGACGGTCAGCACCCCGCCCCAGCCGTAGACGATGGCGGTGGCCAACGAGGCGGTGAGAAGCAGGGCGGCCATGAAAACGGCCGAGTACATGGCCTGGGTGACGCCGATGTCACGCACGCGGCCCGCCTTCTTCTCGAAGCCCTCCACCTCGTCCTCGCCGTGGCCGAACAACTTGACCAGCAGAGCGCCCGACACGTTGAAGCGCTCGGTCATCGTGTTGACCATCTGGGCGTTCAGCATGTAGCTCTCACGGGTGATGTCGGCCAGTCGACGCCCCACCCACCGCGCCGGGACCAGGAAGATCGGCAGGAGGAGGAGGGCCACCAGGGTGATCTCCCACGACAGGTAGAACATCGCCCCCAGGGTGATGGCCACGCCGATGACGTTGCTCACCACCGAGTTGAAGGTGTCGGTGAAGGCCTGCTGAGCCCCGAGGACATCGTTGTTCAAACGGGAGACGAGGGAACCGGTCTGGGTGCGGGTGAAGAAGGCCAGCGGCATCTTCTGGATGTGGGTGAACACCTTGGCCCGCATGTCGAAGATGAGCCCCTCGCCGATCCGGGCCGACACCCACCGCTGCCCCAGGGTGAGCCCGGCGTCGGCCAGGGCCAGCAGGCCGACCACCACAGCCAGGTCCACGATCAGCCCGGTGCGGTGGTGGGCGATCCCGACGTCGATGATGGCGCGGTAGATGAGGGGGTTGGCCGCCCCGATGACGGCGTCGACGATGATGAGCACCAGGAAGACGACGAGCATCCGCCGGTACGGCGCGGCGAAGCGGGCGATGCGCCGGACGATGCCCGGCGGCAGCTGCTGATGGACGACCGACTGGTCCCGGCGGAACGATCGCATCAACCCGAAGCCGGGTCCGCCGTGGCCCCTGCCCATCCCCATGCCCATGGTCAGGTCCTGCCTTGGTGGTGTCGGTGGGCGTCGCTCCGGCATCCGTCGCGGTGGCACAGGGTGCCGAGCAGTCGGGCCAGGTCGGCTCGCTCATCGGCGGTGAGGCCGCCGAAGACCTCGTCGGCCGTGGCCCGGCGGGCGTGCTCGATGCGGGCTAGGAGGGCGTGGCCGCGCGCCGTGAGGCACACCAGCACCGAGCGACGGTCGTGGGGATCGGGCGCCCTGACGATGAGACCGGCCGCCTCGACGCCGTCGACCATGGTGGTGACGGACCGGGGCACGACGTCCAAGCGGGCGGCGATGTCGGCCATGCGCGGCGGGTGGGGTGCCGACGCCACGATGCGCAGGACCCGGGCCTGGGCGTTGGTCAGTCCCAGGGGGGAGAGTTGGGCGGCCGAGCCCTGCCGCAAGCGCCGGGCCGAGTGGGCGAGCAGCTCGGCCAGCTCGGCCGTGCTGTCGGTGAATGCCCTCTCGGCCGTCGGTTCATCGTGCACATTAGTGAGTCTAGCTCGGTATGAGAGAGACTCAGCACTTGGCCGGGTCGCCGACCCGGCGGGAGCTCAGCCGGCGACCGGGGCCACCGAACCCATGTAGACGGTCTGGCCCGTCTCCGCCGCCGGTGAGCAGGGGGTCGTCGAGTTGGTGCCACTGGTGGCGTTCGGTGCCGCCGGCACCGAGCTCCCCCACCCGGGGAACCGGACGGTGAGGGAGAACGAGTGGGTGGCGCACGTCCACGACGAGAAGGTGATGCTCGAGGCGGCCTCGGTCCCGGTGCCCGCCGCTGCCGCCGGGGTGAGGACGACGGTGACCACGTTGGCCGGACCGATCTCCTGGTACGCCGGGAGCGGCTGTCCGCTGGTCGTCACGATCTGGACCCGGGGCACACCGTGCAGGGCGCACGGGCTGCTCGAGGTGTTCCGGAACACGACGGCGCCGGCCAGTGTCGACGACGTCCCACCGAACTTGGTGAAGTTGATGGAGGCCGCCACGGCCGACGGCGAGCAGGCGGCGACGGTGGGCGTCGTGGTACCCGGCCGGCTCGTCGTCGACGTGGTCGTGGGTGTGGCCGAGGGGGTACCCCCGGAACAGGCCGACAGCACGCCGAGCGACGCCACCGTGAGCGCCGAGGCGACGCCGACCACCCGGGAGCGCGGTGGCGGGGTCGTTCTCACGACGGCGTCACCGCCGACGGCGGGGGGATCTGTCCGGGGCCCGTGGCCAGACATGTGTACGACCCGGCGGCGTTGGCCGGATCGGGGAGGCGGGGCGGGGTGAGGAACGCCGGCCTGGCCTTCAGGTCGACCATGGCCAGGACGTCGGTGGCATTGGCGTCGCGCCGGGTGAGCGCGGGAAGGTTCCACTTCGTCTCGACCGTCTTCAGCACCGAGGTGTGGTCGTAGACGGCGTGGGAGACGAAGTTGGGCCGGGAATAGGGGGAGATCACCCCGGCCGGCACCCGGAAGCCGTAGCGGTCGAACCCTCCCGGGTAGTAGCCGGGGGGTAGGTCGGGGGGCACGTCGTCGGGGGCGATGGCGGCGGGGGGCGGGACGTGGTCGTACCAGCCGCCCCACTCGTCATAGGTCCAGATCATCAAGGTGTTCGACCATTGCGGTCCCTGCAGGACGGCGTTCACGACATCGGACAGGTACTGGTCGCCGTACTGGACGTCCTGCGGGTTCTCTTCCGACTGGACGGTGTAGTTCGGCTCCAGCATCGAGAATTGCGGCAGCGTCCCGGCGGCGGCGTCCTCGAAGAACTCCGCCATCTTCACGAACTTGTCGGTGATCGAGGTCTTGGCCGCCAAGCCGATGTACACGAGGGGGGAGGGGTTGTCGGAGTAGTAGTCCTTCCACGTGATGCCGTACTTGTTGAAACTGTCGAAGATCGTTCCGTTCGGCGGCAGCTCCGAGGGCAGGCTGTCGTTGATCAGGCCGAGCGACGTGCCCGCGAAGAGATAGCGGCGGTTCGGGTTGGTCTGCGCCATCGCCGAGCAGAACCACCGGTCGGCGATGGGGAAGGTCCGGGCCAGTCCCCACGTGAAGGGCATGTCGCTGTCGAGTGAAGTACCCCATCGTCTCCCCCGTCGACGCCTCCACGAAGCCCTGGTTCGTCCCGTTGTCGTAGGAATGGTGGCCTGTGTTCCAGTCGTTGCCCACACCGTTGGTCATGCAGTCGCTCGGCATGTGGAAGGCATGGACGAGCCCGCCCTTGCCGTTCGGGCAGGCGGCCGTGGGCAGCTTCCGTCGTGACCCAGGGGGAACCCGTCGCCCCGGCCCGACATGCCGAGCATGTTGTCGAACGAGTGGTTCTCCATCATGACCACGACGATGTTCTTGATCTCGGGCAGGTGCTCGGTGCCGGGCGCGGCCGCCGGATTGGGCAGAGACCCGGGCTGACGGATGGCGGCGGCGGTGAGCCGGGCGTCGCCCCCCCGGCCGGGGGTGACGCCCCGGGACGCTGACGGCACGCCGCGCCCCCCGAGCACGATCCCCGTGGCCCCGACGGCGGCCGCTGCGAGCATGGCGCGCCGGCTGACGACGGGGCCCGTCTGGCGTCGTGGGGATCCGGTTCCGGGGATGTCGCCGCGGTGGGCCATACCGGATGCGACCGTAGCCCACACGTCCGTGACCGTTCAGGACGCCGACCGGTGCGCCCGACCGGCCCGAGGCACCCGTGCGACCGAGATAGTCGACGGCCCCGGTATACGGTCTTGGGGACGCCGCTCCATGGTCTGCGGGGTAGGAATGAGACGCCTGTACCGCCGCCCGGTCGCCTCGGCTCTCGTGGTGGCCACGATTGTTCTGACCACGGCGGCCCTGGTCGTCGTGGTCGACGCGCCGTCGTCGCCGGCCACGTCAGGCGCCCCGGCACACCGCACGTCACACGATTCGACGCACGGCCCGGCGCCGGCGCGGTACCTGTCGTCACCGGCGCCCGTTCTCGTCACCACCGAGCGGTGCGTCCCGGGCTGGTCGGCGCGCACGGCCGGCCCTGTCGTGTTCCGCATCGACGACCGGACGAGCCACCCGGGCGAGATCTACCTCTTCAATCCCTACTTCGGGCGTGACGGTGGCCCAGGCGGCCGTGCACGCCGACGCCACCACCACGCTCTCGCTGCGCCTGAAAGTCGGGTCGCTACCGGTGGAGCTGCCGGCTGAACGGTCAGCGCCGTCTCACGTCGGCGACGGCCACGGTCGGGCCGGCCCCGGTGTCGCGGTCCGGCCGGCCCCATGTTCGTGATCCCCGTGACCTCGCAGCAGATGGCCGGGGCCATCGCCTCCTATCGTGCCTACGTGACGGACGAGCTGATCCTCGAGTCGAGTCAGGTCCAGCTGCTGCGCGCCGCCATCGCCGACGGACAGCTCGCCGCCGCCCGCGCCGCCTGGCTCACCGCCCATCTCACCTGGCACCGCATCGGCGGCGCCTACGACGCCTTCGGAGACCTGGGCCTGAGCATCGACGGCACCGCCGACCGTCTCCAGGCCGGCGTCGACAGTCCTCAGTTCACCGGGTTCCACAAGGTGGAGATGGATCTGTGGCAGAACGACGATCTGACGGCGGCCGCCGGTGACACCGGCACGCTGCTGACCGACGTCAACGAGCTGGCGCGGCAATTCCCCGGCGAATCCATCCCGGCGACCGAGCTCCCGCTGCGGACGCACGAGATCCTCGAGGACGCCCTGCGCGACGAGCTGAGTGGTGACGACGACTACGGAAGCGGCACCGACATGGCGTCGGTGGAGGCCGATGTCGACGGCACCCGGGAGCTGCTCGCGCTGCTGGCGCCCGTCCTCGCCCCGCGCGCCCCGGACCTGGAGGCGACGGTCGGCCACCGAACTGGACACGCTGGACGCGGCCCTGGCGGCGACCCAGGTGAACGGGCAGTGGGTGGCGGTCACCGACGTGCCGCTGGCGCAACGGGAGCAGGTCGACGGGGCCATCGGCGCCGCCCTCGAAACCCTGGACCTCGTCCCCGAGCTCCTCCAGGTCGTGGGGTCGACGACGTGACCATCGACCGGCGCAAGTTCCTGCTGCGCTCGGGACTGGGTGCCGTCGGCGCCTCGGCCGCGTTGTCCGCGTCGGCCGAGGCCGATGCCGTCACCCCGTCGGCACCGGTGGCCGATGCCAAGAGCGACGCCACCCTCGGGCCCGTGCCCTTCGAGGGTCGGCACCAGGCGGGGATCCTGACCCCGGCGCCCCCGGCGGCCGCCTTCCTGGCCCTCGACGTCATCGCCGAGGACCGCTCCACCCTCACCGACCTGCTGCGCACCATCACCGGCGCGGGCCCGGTTCCTCACGGCCGGCGGGGTCCCGCCGGCCCTGGGAACGCAGAGCCCCCCGTCGGACAGCGGCACACTCGGGCCCGACGTCCCCCCCGACGCCCTGACGGTCACCCTGGGGGTGTCGACGACCCTCTTCGACGACCGCTTCGGGCTGGCGACGCAGAGGCCCATCCGTCTCACCACCATGCAGGCCTTCCCCAACGACGGCCTGAACGCCGGAGTAGCTGGGGGGCGACATGATGCTCCAGCTCTGCGCCGGCAGCACCGACACCGTCCTCCACGCCCTGCGGGACATCGCCCGGCACACGCGTGGGGCCATGCAGATGCGCTGGCGGATGGACGGCTTCATCTCGCCGCCGCGGCCCGACGGGGTGCCGCGCAACCATCTCGGCTTCATGGACGGTATCGCCAACCCCGACGTCCACGACCCGAAGATCGCCGACCAGCTCCTGTGGGTGGTGAAAGGCCACGGCGAGCCGGAGTGGGCCGATCGGCGGGAGCTACCACGTGATCCGGCTCATCCGGATGTTCACCGAGTTCTGGGACCGCGTCTCGATGCACGAGCAACAGACGATGATCGGGCGCTACCGGGCCAACGGCGCCCCGCTGGGCATGACGAGATTACACCGACATCCCCGACTATGCCAAGGACCCCTACGGCTACGACGTCCCCTTGACGGCCCACATGCGGCTGGCCAATCCCCGCACGGCCCGGACCGAGCCGAGCCGCATCCTGCGCCGGGGCTACAACTACGACCTCGGGATCGACGTGAACGGCACCCTGAACATGGGACTCATCTTCAACTGCTTCCAGCAGGACGTGATCCGCCAGTTCGAAGCGACCCAGACCCGGCTCATCGACGAGCCGTTGGCCGATTACATCGAGCCCTTCGGCGGCGGCTACTTCTTCGCCCTCCCCGGCGTCCGCAACGCCCAGGACTGGCTGGGCCGGGGGCTGATGGAGGCCTGAGCGGGCGGTATGGCCGGCGCAGTTAGTACGAACTCAGACTGTCCGCGTTCTTGACTAAGATGGCGGTATGGCCCGGGGGGAGCAGCGGGACGAGGACGTGCCCCTGCCGGCTCTCCTGCGCGGAGCGCGCCGAACCTACGGCGAGGCGGTCAGGCGGGCGGTGACAGATGCCGGCTTCGATGACCTCCCGAAGAACGGTCCGTATGTCGTCGGTGCGATCGCCCGTGCCGGTCTCCCGCTCAGCCGGATCATCGTCCAGCTGGGTCTTTCGAAGCAGGCGTCGGGGCAACTCGTCGACGCCCTAGTTACGCGGGGCTATCTCGATCGGGAGGTGGATGCGGCCGACCGCCGGAGGCTCACCATCTCCCTCACGTCCCGGGGCGCGGAGGTCGCGACGGTGGTCCGGAGAGCCATCGAGCGGGTCGACGCGGCGTTGGTGGCCCGCGCCGGCCGCACGAACGTCGACGTGATGCGCCGGACCCTTGCGGCCGTCATGGAGATCGGCGCACCCGACGGGGCTTCATGAAGGCTCCGTGGACCTCACCGCCGGAGCAACCGCGGTGGGCGCGACCGAGTCTCTTGGTCATCGCCCTCGTGTCGGCGGCGCTGTACGCATGGCGACTCGGGTCGAGCACGGAGATCTTCTACGCCGCCGCCGATCGAAGCATGTCGATGAGTTGGCACAACTTTCTCTTCGCTGCGTTCGATCCGGCGGCGACGATCTCGATCGACAAGCTGCCCGGAGCTTTCTGGATCCAGGCCCTGTCGGTGCGGCTTTTCGGCGCCCACACCTGGTCGATCGCCCTTCCCCAGGTCGTCGAGGGTGTCCTATCGGTCCTCGTCCTCTACCGGGCCGTGCGTCGCTGCGCGGGCCCCGCCGCCGCCGTCATCGCCGCCGCCATCCTGGGCATCTC
Organism: uncultured Acidimicrobiaceae bacterium; assembly: GCA_963848355.1. Taxonomy (GTDB): domain Bacteria; phylum Actinomycetota; class Acidimicrobiia; order Acidimicrobiales; family UBA8190; genus CAWKDG01. The sequence continues at coordinate 1,224,572 of CAWKDG010000012.1, read as the reverse complement.
GCCGGCCACCGTGACATTGAATCGTGGCAACGTCGCCGACTCGCTCCTCGTCCTGCTCCTGGTTCTGAGCGCCGACTCACTGGTCTCGGCCCTGCGCACCAACAGGGTCACGAGCCTGGTGATGGCGGGTGTGTGGGCGGGACTCGCCTTCCAGGCGAAGATGCTCGAGGCCTGGTTGGTACTGCCCGCCCTCGTCGTCACGTATCTGATCGCTGCCGGCCCGAGACCGTCCCGACGGATCGCCTGGGCGACGGGAATGGTGGGCGTCACCGTGGCGGTGTCGCTGAGCTGGATCGCTGTCGTGTCGATGGTTCCCCATGAGAACCGGCCCTATGTCGACGGGTCGACCAACGACTCGCTGGTCAGTCAGGTGTTCGGCTACAACGGTTTCGGGCGCGTGGGCCATCGCAGTCCGAATCAGGTGCTGGGCCGGACGCTGGGGATCCCATTCCTGGCCGAGGCTCCGCCGGCGGCCTCGGCCACCCGTCTCGTCGAGGGTCCGCCGGGACGTGACACCGGATGGCTGCTGCCCGCATCGGTGATCGTCGTCCCGGCGCTCTTATGGTCTCGGCGGCGTCGCCCGCGTACCGATCTGTTGCGCGCGTCGGTCGTGTTGTGGGGGTGCTGGCTTGTCGTCTTCGCGTCCGTTTTCTCGGTCAGCGCCATCAACTGGTACTACCTCGGCTCCCTGTCACCGCCCATTGCCGCCCTCCTCGGCATTGCGGCCACCCAGGCGTGGGCGCACCGCAGGCTGGTCCGGGTCCGCGTGCTGGTCGTCGGCATCCTGGTCGTGAGCGTCGCCTATGCGGTGTGGCTCGTGCCCTCTGCCGGAACCGGAGTGCCCGGCTGGCTCGAGGCGGTGTCCATCACGCTCGCTGTGCTCGGCGCCGGGACTCTCGCGGCCCAGGCCAAGACGGATCACAAGGCGGTCGGTGTCGCCGGCGCACTCACTGTCGTTGCCGCCATGGTGGTCGTCCCGGCCGTCGCCTCGGCATCGGTGGTCATCAACGATCTGGGTGCATTCGACACGCCGTTTCAGCCGATGGCCGTCACCGTCTTCAACAGATCCTTCTTCGGTGCGCCCCTGCGACCCATCGCCACCCTGCCCACCATCGAGAGGGTGCGAGACGGTGCTCCCGACCTCCTCGCCACTCAGACATCGGTGATTGCCGCCCCTTTCATCTTCGCCACCGGCCAGGAGGTGCTGCCCATCGGCGGCTACGACGGATCGACACCCGAACCAACGCTCGGCGCCCTGCGCTCCGCCATCGCACACGGGGAGTTTCATCTCGTCCTCACCGGCCCTCGTTCGGACGACGAGCGAGCCCTGTTCGTCCGGCGACACTGCCTCTCGGTACATCCCGCGGGTCCCTCGCCGGCCGTCTCACTCCGGGTGTCGTACTGCCTGCCCGCGGACGCCAAATGAGCCGACCGGCATCGCGTCGGGGTGGGGTTCGTAACCGGCACCGACCGGCTCGACAGCGTCAGTCGGAGATGAGCTCGGCCAGGAGCGTCACCGTCGGGTTGCCCCGCGTGAGCCAACTGTCGTCGACGCCGAGGCGCGACAGCAGGCGGGCGGCGCGGACCATGATGGCCCCGCTGCGCAGGGCGGCGAAGACCTCGAACCACGCCAGATCGGCGAGCGGTCGACCGAGCCGCGCCTCGTAGGCGGCCGCGGTGGCGTCCTGACCGGGGAAGCCGGCCAGGTCGCAGCCGCATCGGTCGACTGTCATCCGGTGCAGGACGAGGAACCAGGCCAGGTCGAGCTCGGCCGGGCCGACCGAGGCCATCTCGAAATCGAGGACGGCGGCGATGGTCATGTCGTCGGCCACGAGGACGTTGCCGAGCTGGACGTCACCCCACAGCAGTGACGGCGGGGGCTCGGGATCGGGGAGCCGGCGGCGGCACCAGCCCACGGCGTCGGCCAGGACGGCCGGCGTGTCGCCTTCGCCCGCCCACGCCAGGTACTGCGCCCACCGGTCGAGCTCGCCGGCCAAGGTGCCCCCCGTGGTCCGCTGTCGGGCGCCGGGAAGGAAGTCACACCGACCGTCGGTGACGTCGATGCGGTGGATGCCCGCCAGCAGGTCGAGAAAGCCCGCGTGCAGACTCGCCTGGTCATCGGCCGCCGCCTCGGCCAACCACCCCTTGCGCAGGAAGGCGGTGTCGGCGCGCACGACGCGCCCGTCGAGGTGGGGCATGAGGAGAAACGGCGCGCCCACCCAGGTGTCGTCGAGCTCGACGGCCAGGGGCACGACGGCCGGGAGCCCGGCGGCGGCCACCGTCTCCTGGACACGACCCTGGGCGGCCAGGTCGTACACAGGGAACAGGCCGTCGCCGTCGGGAGGGAGGCGGGCCACCAGGGATTCGTGCCCGATCCGGACCAGTCGACGTCGAGGAAGAGCGTCTCGCTCGACAGGCCGGTGGCCGGTCGCCCGATGGGGGCGACGTGCGGATCGGGTCCGTCGGGGTGCCGAGCCCGCAACCACCGGGTGAACCCGTGGCGCACCACTTCCAGATCGCGTGCGGCGGAGATCCCCATGGAAGAAGCCGACACTATCGTCGGCCCGATGACGACGGTCGCCCAGCTGCTCCTCGATCGGGCCGATGACGACCACACCGGCCTCCGCTACGGCGACGCGTCGTGGACCTGGCGCCAGGTGGCCGAGGAGTCGGCCACGCTGGGCGGTCGTGGATGGGTCGCATCCGGCAGGACGGGCCCTTCCACATCGGTGTCCTCCTCGAGAACGTGCCCGAGTACCTGTTCCTTCTCGGCGGGGCGGCGTTGAGCGGCGCCACCGTGGTGGGGATCAATCCGACGCGTCGGGGGGACGAGCTCGCCGCCGACATCCGCCACACCGACTGCCAGGTCCTCGTCACCGACAGCGACCAGCGCCGGCTGATCGACGGGCTCGACACGGGCGTCGACCCCGGGCGTGTCTTCGTCGTCGACGATCCCGGCCTACGCGTCCGACGTGCGGCGCACCGGGTCTGTTCCCGGCAGCCTGCCGTCGTCCGACGACGCTCTACCTCCTGCTGTTCACCTCCGGATCGACGGGAGCGCCCAAGGCGGTGCGGGTGAGCCAGGGACGGTTGGCCGACGCCGGCCGGACCATGGCCACGGGGGCGGGCTTCACGGCCGACGACGTCCTCTACTGCGCCATGCCCATGTTCCACGGCAACGCCCTCAACACCTGCATCGTCCCGGCCATGGCGTCGGGCGCCTGCCTGGTGCTGCGCCGTCGGTTCTCGGCGTCGGGATTCCTCCCCGACGTCCGTCGCTACGGTGTGACGTACTTCAACTACGTCGGTCGTGCCCTGGCCTACATCCTGGCCACTCCGATCCTCTCCCCGACGACGGTGAGAACTCGTTGCGCTTCGGCTTCGGCACCGACGCGTCGCCGTCGGACATCGCCGCCTTCAAGAAGCGGTTCCGACTGCCCGATCGTCGAGGGCTACGGCTCGAGCGAGGGCGCCATCTCGATGAGCCGCGTCCCCGGGACCCCGCGACAGGCCATGGGCATGCCCCCACCGGGGACCGAGGTGGCCATCGTCGACCCCGTGTCCGGGCACGAGTGTCCGCCGGCGCGTCATCGACGCCGCCGGACGTCTCCTCAACCCGGCCGAGGCCATCGGGGAGATCGTGAGCCGGAACGGGGCGCCGCGCTTCGAGGGCTACTACGCCAACGACGCCGCCGAGGCCGAGCGCACCCGGGGGGGTTGGTTCTGGTCCGGTGACCTCGGCTACCGCGACGAGGCCGGCTTCTTCTACTTCGCCGGACGACCGGCCGACTGGCTGCGCGTCGACGGCGAGAACTTCGCCGCCGCCCCCGTGGAGCGGATCCTGGCCCGCTTGCCCGGGCGTCGTCACCGCCGCCGTCTACCCCGTCCCCGATCCGCGTACGGGCGACCAGGTGATGGCCACCCTGGAGCTCCGTGCCGCCGACCGCCTTCGACCCGGTCGCCTTCGCCCGTTTCCTGTCGGTGCAGGAGGACCTGGGGACGAAATGGGCGCCACGTTTCGTCCGCCTGGCCGACGCCGATTCCCCTGACGGGGACGAACAAGGTCGACAAGCGTCCTCTGCGCGCGCGCGGCGTGGCGTCACCGACCGACCCGTCTGGTGGCGGCCGTTCGTCGGGCGCGGCGCCGACGACGAGGCCCGATCGACGTACCGGTTGCTCATGCCGGCCGACGTCGACGCCCTGCAGGACGAATTCGCCGCCCACGGCCGGGGCGGCCTGCTTGAATTCTGAGCGTGGACGAGGAACCGGCTCCCGACGAGACGCGCTTCTCGAGGAGCGGTCCCGGTCGACGGGTCCCCTCGCCGACGGGATCCCCGGTGTGGTGCTGGCGGCGATCAGGGACCGGATGCACGCGCGACGGCTCAGCCCGACCGACGACCCGGCTCACCTCGAGGCGAGTCTCGGGTACCGCCGACGACGACGTCCACGTGGTCGACGACGGGCCCGATCACTGCATGATCGGACGGCCCGTGGGCCACGCGCCCGACGGCTGTGTCTACGTCCTCGTGGCCCGCATCACGCGCTGACGGCTATGAGCAGCTCAGAGACGGCGATGTCGAACTGGCCGACGCCTTCTCCGACGGCGCGCGACATCTCGCTTCTGCGCCGTCTACGAGGTCGAGGGGCGGTCGAGAACATCGCCCTCGTCCGCCACTTCCGCCGTGGCGACGACATTCCCGCCGACTACCTGCCACCCGGCCCCGTTCCTCGAGTTCTCCGACGACGAATTCCCGACCGAGGAGGATTTCCCGGCCGACGGGGATGCTCCGACGGCGGGGCCGCCACGGGCGGGCCTGTGGCGCCGCGCCTTCGCCAGGGCGACGGGCGCCGCCCGGCGGTCCGGCATGGGAAGGCCGGGGAAGGGATTCCCTCCGTATTGACCCGGTGGACCCGGTCGCCTGATCAGCCCGATCAGCGCGATGAGCCCGGATGAACCCGATCAGGGCATGACCACCGGCTCCCACCCGGATCCGGCGGCCGACCGGCGGGCCGCGTCGAGGACGGCCATGGCGGCCATGCCGTCGGCGAAGGTGGGCAGGGGTGGCTCGTCGGCCACGGCGAGACCGAGGATCCGCCGCCGGAAGGCGGTGGCCAGGCCGTGTACGGACCCCGGTCGATGCCGGTGGCGTGGAGGAGGTCGTAGGCGGTGACGAGGAGGTCGGCCGGCGGCGCCTCGGGGGCGTCCCCGATCATGTCGTCGGGGACGTCGATCGTCCGCTCGCCGTCGGGGTCGGCCACCCGCACGGTGTCCCCGGCGATCCACAAGGTGCCGCCGGTGCCGGCGATACGGGTGTGGATGAGCATCGGGCCCCACGACGCCGCGCTCGACTGCATCACACCGTCCACCCCCGAGCGGGTCCGGAAGTGGACGGTGTAGGCGTCCTCCACGTTCCACGGACGCGGCGAGGCGGCGTGTCGGCCACCGAGACGAGGCCGGCGCTCACGGCGTCGAACTCCCCCAGGGTGGTGCGGACCTGGTCGATGAGGTGGGTGGCGTGGGCCCCGAGCCATCCGCCCCCCTGGTCGGCGTCGGACCACCACGCCGGGACCTCGGCGTCGGGATCGGCCAGCAACGGGATGTGGAGGAGGAAGGTGGCCAGGCGGGGCTCGCCGATGGCCCCCCGTCGATGGCCCGGGCGGCCAGGCGCTGGCCGGTGGCCCAGCGGAACTCGGCCCCGACCAGATGGACGAGACCGGCGGCATCGGCCGCCGCCAGCATGGTGGCCGCCTCGGCCGCGTCGCGGGCCAGCGGCTTCTCGCACAGCACGTGCTTGCCGGCGGCCAGGGCCTCCAAGGTGAGGGGGGCGTGGGTGTGCGGCGGGGTGGCGATGGTGACGGCGGCCACGCCGGGCAGGGCCAGGGCCGCCTCGAACGAGGTCAGGGCGTGGGGGATGGCGAAGCGCCGGGCACGCGCCTCGGTCCGTTCGGCGTCACGGCCGACGAGCCCGACGACGTCGAAGCCGGCGGCCCGCAACGCCGGGACGTGGGTGAGGCACCCGAAGCCCGTCCCCACCACCACGACCCCGACCGACGGTGCGCCCCCGGAGTTCTGTGTCGTCACCGACCCGCCTTCCACCGGACCCACGGTGTCGGGCCCCGTGGGCGTTCTCTAGGGGACGGGACCCGTCGGCTGCAACCGTGGAGTCTTGCCGCGCCGCTGTCTCCGTCAGTCTTTTTCCGTGAATGTTGCCCCGCTCTCGTCCGTACTTCCGGGGGTCGACCCCCCGGTGTCCGGCTCCGGGACCGGATCCGCCCCCGGTCCGGGGCTGGACGTGCGTCGTCGCGCGCCGAGCCGCGGTTCGCGCCCGTGGCGTAGTGCCGCGTCCGAACGAAGGAGGGACGTCATGGGATTGATGGACAAGGTCAAGGCGCAGGCCACCCAGCTGGCCGACAAGGCCCAGCAGGCGGGTCAGGCCGGGCAGGCGAAGCTGGCCGACTTCCAGGCCAAGCGCAATGCCGACGCCCTGCTGCTCGAGTTGGGCGGGATGTCTACAGCCAGAAGGTGGGTCGGGCCACCCCCGGGGCCGACACCCGGATCGCCGAGCTGGTGGCCGAGGTCCAGGCCTTCGAGGCCGAGCACGGTGCCGTGACCGTGACCGCCGCCGATGCCGCCCCCGTCGACCCCGCCACCGCCGCCGGCGGCGTGCCGGCATCGTCGGTGCCGCCGACGTCGTCGTCCACCCCCGCTCCCGCGGCCCCGCCCCCGGCGGCCTCGGCCGGACCCATTCCCCAGGCCCAGTACGGTTCGGGCCAGAGCTGAGACGACGCCGCCGGACGGCGGCGTCGCCGACCGCGGCCGGAGGGGCCGTCGAGGGGGGTAGGCACCGATGGCGTGGGACTTCACCACGGAACCGGAGTTCCAGGAGAAGCTCGACTGGATGGACGGGTTCGTCCGTGACGAGGTCGAGCCCCTGGACCTGGTCTGGGGCGGACGCGCCTTCCACCCCATGGACGAGACACTGCGCAAGGTCGTCGACCCCCTGAAGCAGCAGGTGCGCGACCGGGGCCTGTGGGCGTGCCACCTCGGCCCCGAGCTCGGCGGTGAGGGCTACGGGCAGCTGAAGCTGTCGCTCATGAACGAGATCCTGGGCCGCTCGCAGTGGGCGCCGATCATCTTCGGCACCCAGGCGCCCGACACCGGGAACGCCGAGATCATCGCCCACTACGGGACCGAGGAGCAGAAGGAGCGCTACCTGCGCCCGTTGCTCAACGGGGAGATCTTCTCCTCCTACTCGATGACCGAGCCCCAGGGCGGGTCGGACCCCACCCGCTTCACCACGCAGGCGCGGCGTGACGGCGACGAGTGGGTGCTCGAGGGCTGGAAGTTCTTCTCCTCCAACGCCCGGACGGCGTCCTTTCTCATCGTGATGGCGGTGACCAACCCCGAGGTGAGCGCCTACAAGGGGATGTCGATGTTCCTGGTGCCCACCGACACCCCCGGCGTGGAGATCGTGCGCAACGTGGGGCTCATGGGCGAGTCCCTGCACGACGAGGACGCCGGGATGCACGCCCTGATCCACTACAACGAGGTCCGGCTGCCGGCCGAGAGCCTGCTCGGCGGCGAGGGCCAGGCCTTCGCCATCGCCCAGACCCGTCTCGGGGGCGGCCGGATCCACCACGCCATGCGGACCGTGGGGATCTGCCAGAAGGCGCTCGACATGATGTGCGAGCGGGCGCTGTCGCGCGAGACCCAGGGCAGCCTGCTGGCCGACAAGCAGAGCGTGCAGAACTACGTCGCCGACTCCTACGCCCAGCTGATGCAGTTCCGGCTGTTCGTCCTCTACGTGGCGTGGGAGATCGACGAGTACCAGGACTACCGCAGGGTCCGCCACGACATCGCCGCCATCAAGGTGCTCACCCCGCAGGTGCTGCACGACATCGTCCAACGCTCCATCCAGGTCCACGGTGCCCTGGGCGTGTCCAACGAGATGCCGCTGGGGCGGATGTGGATGATGGCGCCGATCATGGGTCTGGTGGACGGGCCGAGCGAGGTGCACCGGGTGACGGTGGCCCGTCAGGTGCTGAAGCGCTACCAGGCGGCTCCGGGGCTGTGGCCCACCGAGCACCTGCCGGAGAAGATCGCCGCCGCCCGGGAGAAGTTCGCCGAGTACCTCGAGCTCGAAGTGGCGAACCTGTGATGCCGGCACCGGACCCGGCGCCCGCCCCCCGGCCAGGAGCGACGACGGCGGAGGAGGACGAGGAGCGGACGCGGGGGCTGATCGACGAGGCGCTGTTGGCCCGGTGGATGGACGACCGTGACCTTCCCGGATCCGGGGAGCCGCTCGAGGCCACCTTCATCACCGGCGGCGCGTCGAACGAGCTGTTCGAGATCCGTCGGGGCGAGCACCGGATGGCCCTGCGCCGGCCGCCCCGGATCGTCCCCGAGGGCCGCAACGAGACGATGCTGCGCGAGTACCGGTTGCTCGCGGCGCTGGCCGACACCGACGTCCCCCACGCCCGGGCCCTCGCCGTGTGCGACGACCCCGACCTGATGGGGGGCTGCTTCTACCTGATGGCCTACGTCGACGGGTGGTCGCCGATGGGTGGCGGCGGGTGGCCGGCGCCGTTCGACGCCGACGCCGAGGGACGGCGCGGCCTGGCCTTCCAGCTGGTCGACGGGATCGCCAAGCTCTCCCGGGTCGACTGGGAGGCTAAGGGCCTGGCCGGCTTCGGCCGCCCCGACGGCTTCCACGAGCGCCAGGTCGACCGGTGGATGAGCCACCTGGCCGCCGTGCAGTTCCGCGACATCCCCGGTCTCGACGTCGCCGCCGAGTGGCTGCGGGGCCGCCAGCCGCGCCACTACGTGCCGGGGATCATGCACGGTGACTACCAGTTCGCCAACGTCATGTACCGCCACGGCGCCCCGGCCCGCCTGGCCGCCATCGTGGACTGGGAGATGGCCACCGTGGGCGACCCCCTCCTCGACCTGGGATGGGTCATCCAGGGGTGGCTCGACCCCGACGAGGAGCGGAGCACCGGGAGCTACGTCGACTACAGCGACATGCCCAGCCGGGCCGAGCTCCTCGAGTACTACGCCGACGAGAGCGGTCGGTCGGTCGACGACATCGACTACTACGTGATCCTGGCCCGTTTCAAGCTGGCCGTCGTCCTCGAGGCCGGCTACGCCCGCGTGATGAAGGGTCAGGCCGACAATCCGAAGATGGAGGCGTTCGGCGACGTCGTGCTCTCCCTGGCCGTGAGGGCGGCTGACCTCGCCGGGACGTCGACCCTTCGGTGAGGGGACGAGCACCGGTGGAGGCCGATCCCTGGCGGACGCCGGCCGAGCGCTTCGACCTGACCGGGAAGGTGGCGCTCGTCACGGGGGGGAGCCGGGGTCTCGGGCTGTCCATGATCCGGGCCTTCGCCGCGGCGGGGGCCGACGTGGTGGTGACGAGCAGGAAGCTCGAGGCCTGTGAGGCGGTGGCCGCCGAGGTGACGGCCACCACCGGGCGCCGGGCGCTGCCCCTGGCCTGCAACGTCGGCATGTGGGACGAGCTCGACGGCCTCGTCGAGAGCGCCTACGGGGCCTTCGGCCGGGTCGACGTCCTCGTCAACAACGCCGGGATGTCACTCCTCTACGGCGACGCCACCGAGGTGACCGAGGCCATGTGGGACAAGGTCGTCGACCTCAACATGAAAGGCGTCTTCCGACTGACGGCCCTGGTGGGGAGCCGGATGGTCGGCCACGGCGGCGGGTCGATCGTGAACGTCAGCTCGGTCGGGTCCATCCGGCCCAACTCCTCGATCCTGCCCTACGGGGCGGCCAAGGCGGGGATGAACAGCCTGACGGAGGGGTTCGCCCGCACCTACGGCCCGTCGGTGCGGGTCAACTGCATCATGGCCGGGCCCTTCTTCACCGACGTGTCGAAGGCCTGGGACATGGAGGCCATCGCCGTCGGACTGCAACGCCATGCGCTGCAGCGCGGGGGCCAGCCCGACGAGGTGGTCGGCGCCGCCCTCTACTTCGCCAGCGACGCCTCCAGCTTCACCACCGGTGCCGTGCTGCGCGTCGACGGCGGGATCCCGTAGCGGGCCACGCCGCCGGGTGGGTGACGGTCAGGCGCCGGACCCGAAGAAGGGGTTCGCCGGTTCGTCGCGTCGGGCCAGGAGGTCGCCCAGAGCGGGGGCGTGGTCGCGCCCCGCTTCGAGAGCCAGGCGGGTGGCGCCCCGGTTGTTCTCGTAGACGGCCGTCTCGTCGGTGGCGGCGGGGTCGACCCAGACGGCGGCGATGAGCAGGAGGGCGTCGACCTCCGACGCGGCGACGATGTCGTCGGCCACGGCCCACAGGACCCCCGAGGCCACCCCGGCCTGGGCCGCCCCCCAGGTCAGCCGTTCGTGCCCGGGACCGGACAGCGGCGCCTTGTTGACGAAGAGGGTGGCCGGTTTGACGGCCAGACCGGGACGGAGGACGCAGACGAAGGCCACATGGCCCGGGCGGGGCATGGCCAGGGAGGTGGCCCAGGCCGTCTCCACCGGACCGCCCCGGGCGCCGAGGACGGTGTTGAGGTGGGCGGCGTGGGCACCCGATCCGACGAAGGCCTCCCCGATCCGGGTGACCGCCCCGCCCGGGCCGGCCGGGGTCATGCCGGCGGCCACGTGGTCGGCGGCTCGGGGAACGGTTCGGTACGGCCGTAGCGGTCCATCCGCAGGAGGTCGCTCCCCATGGTCCCCGGCTGCGTGTCGTAGGCCAGCAGCCCGACGTGGCGCAGCGTCCCCCCACTGACGGGACTCACCCGGTGCAGCGAGTAGCGGCCCTCGAAGATGAGGAGGGTCCCCGGCGTCATGGGCAGGGTCACGACGCCGTCGCCATCGCCGTCGAGGACCCGGGCCACCTCCGGGTAGCACTCGTCGCCCGCATTGCGGATGCGCGGTGCCACCTCGAAGTCCCCGCCCCCGTCGGCCGACTGGATGGCCAGGGAGACGACGAAGTCGGTCTGGTCGAAGTGCCACTGGAGCTCGTCGCCCTCACCCATCACGGCCAGGTTGAGGGCCCCGAAGGGGTCGCCGTAGCGGTAGAGGGGCCCGCGGTCGAGGACGGCGGCGACGAGCTCGAGCAGGGGGTCCCACTCGTAGAGGCGGCGCAACGGTGAGGTCCGGGGGATGACGTCGTAGCCGACGGCGGCGACGGCGTAGGGGGCGAACCGGAGGCGGGGATGGTCGGCGGGCAGGTCGAAGTCGGGGAACTCCAGGTACGCCGTTCCCTGGCCACCGGAGTGGTGCGCCCGGGGGGCGAGCGCCCGGGCGTCCTCGACCAGGGTGGCCACCCCGTCGGCCCCGATGAAGCCGGGAAGCTCGGCCGCCCCCGTCGCCGCCAGCTGGGCCCGGCCATCGGCCACGACCGACCGGCCCGTAGGTCCGGACAGGTCCGAGACGGGGTAGCGGGCGAGGTCGAGGAGATCGAAGAGTCCGGTGTCGGTGGTCATGGTGCAGCTCCCTCGGCCGGGGACCGGGTCGGCGTCCTGACGGCGCTTCAACATAACCGTGGCAAACGGCATCTGCTCCGTTTGGTGATGGTCGGTGGTGAGATACATACAGAAAGTGGCCGTTACGCACAGCGCTATCCGTGGCGGGCTCCTGTCTCCCCGCGATTTGTTCATCAAGTGTGACGATTGTCACCACTTCTCGTGGCATTCAAGATTCAGCGGGGGAACCAACGACAAGGAGAGATCAAGTGAACGTGTCCCGTAGTTTCGTACGGCTGGTGTCCATAGCCGTCGTCGTGAGCATGCCGCTCGTCGGCATGTCGGGCGTGGCCTCGGCCGCGGCCAAGGGCTCCAAGCAATGGTGTGCGCACCACTCGGGCAAGGCGGCCGCCAAGGCGGGCTGTGCCTCCTCGAGTGGCGGCGGCGGCACCGGCGGACCTCCGCCCCCCACCACCGAGATCCAGGTGACGGTCGACCCGAACCCGGTGATCGAGACGGGTGTCTCGGAGATCCACGCCATCGTCCAGGTCGAGGCCCAGCCGGCCTTCGCCAACGACAACGTGTTCATCTACTCCCAGCAACTCGTCAACTCCTGCGAGGCAGGGTCGGTCGAGTTCCGGGTGAACGAGGGCACCGACCTGTCGGTTGAGCAGGGCGCCAGTGCGACGGTGGCCCTTGACAACGACGGCAACGCCACGGTGGAGGTCGACGCGTCCGAGTGCGCCCCCGGGCCCAGCCTGGTCGAGGCCGACCTGGTGGCGGCGCCGTACTACACCGCCACCACCACGCTGACCGCCGCGCCGCCGAACGTGACCAGTCCAGGACTCACGGCGTTTCCGAACCCTGAGGTCGAAGTGGGCGACGGAACCACGACCGGCTCCAACGTCTACGCCGTCTTCTACTTCGAGGACGACCCCGTGTACGCCGAGACGCCCATCGAGATCTCGTCGGCCCAGCTCCAGAACCGCTGCCTCGGCGGCCACACCTGGTCGGCAGGCAACAACGGGAGCGGGGACGCCACCGGCGGTACCACGACGCTGGACAACGACGGCAACGCCGTCTTCATCTTCGAGGGCATCTCGTGTGCTCCGGGGACGTCGACCGTGGTGGCTGACGGTGTCGAGTCCTTCGACACCTACTGGACGAACTTCACCATCACGGCACCGACGCCGACCGTCGCCTGAGGCCACGGTCGAAAGAGCTCCCGACGGGCAACCAGGGGGGACGTGGAGAGGGGGGCCGTGGGGCCCCCCTCTCTGCGCGTCACGGCCCCTGGCGGCAGGGGCGGGCACCGTCAGAATTGAGAGCGCTGGCCGTAGTGTCCTCCCTTCTCTTTGCGGCTTATTCATCAACTGTGACGATTGTCGCCACGCCTTGTGGCATCCAAGATGGGATGAGAGCAATTCTACGACAAGGAGAGATACAGTGAACGTGTCCCGTAGTTTCGTACGGCTGGTGTCCATAGCCGTCGTCGTGAGCATGCCGCTTCTCGGCATGTCGGGAGTCGCCTCTGCGGCTGCCAAGGGTTCGAAGGCATGGTGTGCGCACCACTCGGGCAAGGCGGCCGCCAAGGCGGGCTGTGCCTCTTCGAGTGGCGGCGGCGGCACCGGCGGACCTCCGCCCCCCGTGACCGAGATCCAGGTGACGATCGACCCCAACCCGGTGATCGAGACCGGTGTCTCGGAGATCCACGCCATCGTCCAGGTCGAGGCCCAGCCGGCCTTCGCCAACGACAACGTGTTCATCTACTCCCAGCAGCTGGTCAACTCCTGCGAGGCAGGGTCGGTCGAGTTCCACGTGAACGAAGGCACCGACCTGTCGGAGCCCTTGGGCGCGAGCGCCACGGTGCCCTTGGACAACGACGGCAACGCCACGGTGGAGGTCGACGCGACCGAGTGCGCCCCCGGGACCAGCCTGTTCGAGGCCGACCTGGTGGCGGCGCCGTACTACACCGCCACCACCACGCTGACCGCGGCTCCGCCGAACGTGACCGCTCCTGGTCTCACGGCGTTCCCGAACCCTGAGGTCGAAGTGGGCGACGGAACCACGACCGGCTCCAACGTCTACGCCGTCTTCTACTTCGAGGACAACCCCGTGTACGCCGAGACTCCGGTGGAGATCTCGTCCGCTCAGCTCCAGAACCGCTGCCTCGGTGGCCGCACCTGGACGGCTGGCAACGACGGGAGTGGTAACTCGACCGGCGGTACCACGACGCTGGACAACGACGGCAACGCCGTGTTCATCTTCGAGGGCATCTCGTGTGCTCCCGGGGCGTCCACGGTGGTTGGTGACCTGGTCGGTGGGACGCACGACACGTTCTCGCTGCAGTACACCATCACCGCACCGACACCGACCGTCGCCTAACGCATCGGTCAAGGAGTTCAGTAGCTCCCGACTGACTACCAGCACGACGTGGAGAGGGGGGCCTTCGGGCCCCCCTCTCTGCGCGTCACGACCCCGGTGGGCCGGGTGGCGTCCCCTCATTTTTGAGTTCGTCGCTACGTGGTAGCTCTACCTCTGTTTGCGTCTTATTCATCAACTGTGACGATTGTCGCCACACTTCGTGACATTCAAGATGGGACGAGAGTAATTCGACGACAAGGAGAGAGAACGTGAACGTGTCCCGTAGTTTCGTACGGCTGGTGTCATTGGCCGTCGTTGTGAGCATGCCGCTTCTCGGCATGGCGGGAGTGGCTTCCGCGGCTCCCAAGGGTTCCAAGGCATGGTGTGCGCACCACTCGGGCAAAGCGGCCGCCAAGGCGGGCTGCGCCTCCTCGAGTGGCGGCGGTGGCACCGGCGGACCTCCGCCCCCCACCACCGAGATCCAGGTGACGGTGAATCCCAACCCGGTGATCGAGACGGGTGTCTCGGAGATCCATGCCATCGTCCAGGTCGAGGCCCAGCCGGCCTTCGCCAACGACGACGTCTTCATCTACTCCCAGCAGCTGGTCAACTCCTGTGACTGGGTCGACTTCCGGGTGAATGACGGATACCAGCTGTCGAAGCCCCTGGGCGAGAGTGCCACGGTGGCCTTGGACAACGACGGCAACGCCACGGTCGAGCTGAACGCTGGGGAGTGCGCTCCCGGGCCCAGCCTGGTCGAGGCCGACCTGGTGGCGGCACCGTACTACACCGCCACCACCGTCCTGCAGGCGAACCCGCCCAACGTGACCACTCCTGGTCTCACGGCGTACCCGAACCCTGAGGTCGAGGTGGGCGACGCAACGTCGACCGGCTCCAACGTCTACGCCGTCTTCTACTTCGAGGACAACCCCGTGTACGCCGAGACTCCGGTGGAGATCTCGTCGGCCCAGCTCCAGAACCGCTGCCTCGGTGGCCGCACCTGGTGGGCTGGCAACGACGGGAGCGGCGACTCGACGGTCGGGACCACGACGCTGGACAACGACGGTAACGCCGTGTTCATCTTCGAGGGCATCTCGTGTGCTCCGGGGACGTCCACGGTGGTCGCTGACCTGGTCGGTGGGACGCACGACACCTACCCGGTGGACTTCACCATCACCGCACCGACACCGACCGTCGCCTAAGGCATCGGTCGAGCAAGGCGTCGGTCGAGCAGTTCCCGACTGACAACCAGCAGGACTCAGAGAGGGGGGCCTTCGGGCCCCCCTCTCTGCGCGTCCGTCCCCGTCCCGGAAGACAAGGTCGGGAACTGCTCGACCAGGGCGGACGACGACCCGGGGCGGGCCGGCCGGCCGGCCCTCCCTCTGACGGACACCCTCCGAGGCGACCCCCGTCTCCCGCTGGAGCACCCGGCCCCGGGGCACCGATCGGGGGCCGTCGGAGTCGGACATCGCGGCTCCGAGGCCGCTCCCGGGGCCCACTTGCCATTGAAAGTGACCGGTCTAGTCCTTTTAGTGGTCAATTTTGATGACACTTTAGGTGGTCATCCCGGCTCTAAACGCATTAATCGTCATCTCTGACGATTGTCACGCCCCGACCGAACGATGAAGATGCCGTGGGGATCTAACGACAAGGAGAGAGCAAATGAACGTTCGGCGTAGTTTTGTGCGGATAACCGCACTGACAGTCGTCGTCGCCATGCCGCTTCTGGGGATGGCGGGAGTCGCCTCGGCGGCCCAGAAAGGTTCGCCGAAGTGGTGTGCGAGCCACTCGGGCAAGGCGGCCAAGAAGGCGGGCTGCAAGAGCACCACGTCAGGTGGCGGAAGTGGCGGTGGCGGGACCGGTGGGGCTCCTCCGCCCGTGACCGAGATCCAGGTGACGGTCAGCCCGAACCCGATCATCGAGACCGGTGTCTCGGAGATCCACGCCATCGTCCAGGTCGAGGCCCAGCCGGCCTTCGCCAACGACCCGGTGTTCATCTACTCACAGCAGCTCATCAACTCGTGCCAGCAGGTGCAGTTCCTCCAGAATGACGGCACCCAGCTGTCGAAGTACCTGGGGGCGAGCGCCACGGTCACTCTCGACAACGACGGCAACGCCACGGTGGAGCTCAGCGCGACCGAGTGTGCCCCGGGGCCGAGCCTGATCGAGGCCGACCTGGTGAACGCGCCGTACTACACCGCCACCACCGTCCTGCAGGCGAACCCGCCCAACGTGACGGCTGCTGGTCTCACGGGCTTCCCGAATCCTGAGGTCGAAGTGGGCGATGGAACCACGACCGGCTCCAACGTCTACGCCGTCTTCTACTTCGAGGACAACCCGGTCTACGCCGAGACGCCGGTGGTCATCTCCTCCGCCCAGCTCCAGAACCGCTGCCTCGGTGGCGAGTCCTGGTCGGCTGGCAACAACGGGAGCGGAGACGCCACCGGTGGCAGCACCACCCTGGACAACGACGGCAACGCCGTGTTCATCTTCGAGGGCATCTCGTGTGCCCCCGGAACGTCGGTGGTCGTGGCTGACCTGGTGCAGGGGACGCACGACACCTTTGCCACCAACTACACCATCACGGCTCCGACACCGACCGTCGCCTAAAGCGGAGGTCACAGCAGTTCCCGATTGACAACCAGCGACCGCGCACGAGAGGGGGGCCCGATGGCCCCCCTCTCGGCGCGTCGGCACCAGGGCGGGCAGGATGAAGAGATGGGCACGCCCGCCGGCCCCTACTACCGCCGTGATCTGGCCCTCGTCCACCACAAGGGCTTCGCCTTCCACGCCGTGGCGTGCGCGCCGGGCGTGCTCGAGCTCCTCGAACCGGTCCGGCGTCGCCGGGGCCTCGTCGTGGAGATCGGCTGCGGAAGCGGATTGCTCACCGGTGCCCTGGTGGAGGCGGGCCACCGGGTCATCGCCACCGACGCCTCACCGGCGATGCTCGAGTTGGCCCGGGACGGCATCGACGGCGCCGAGGAGATCCGCCGGGTGACGCTGCCCGATGATCCGCTGCCGGCCGCCGACGCCATCGTCGGTGTCGGCCACGCCCTCAACTACCTCCCCGATGCCGAGGCGGTCGCCCGGGCGCTGCGAGCCATAGCCCGGGCCCTGCGCCCCGGGGGCGTCCTGGCCGTGGACATCTGCGACCTCGAGTACGGACTCGCCCGCCGGGAGGCGCCGGACCTGGCCCGGGTCGAGGAGGACTGGGCCATCGTGACCCGCGTCTCGACGCCGTCGGCGGACAGCTTCGTACGCCAGATGACGATCTTCGTCCGTCGTGACGACGGGTCGTGGCACCGTGACGACGAACGGCACGACAACGTCCTGATCGACACCGCCGCCCTGCCCGCGCTCCTCGGCTCCGAGGGGGTCGAAGCCGAGGTACGTCGCGCCTTCGGCTGCGAACAGCTACCGGTCGGACTCTTCGCCCTGGTCGGACGGCGCCCGGGCTGACGACACCGGCGACCCGGAGCCGGTGACGACGCAGTGGCCCGGCTACGACGGGGTGATGGTCGGCGGATCGATCGTGTAGGTCGAGTTGTAGGTGGTGTGCGCCCCCCCCACCACCTCACCGATCACGGTGGACGTACCCGAGGCGCACGAGGCGCCGGCGAAGGCGAAGACGGCGTTGCCGTCGTTGTCGAGGGTGGCCGTCGCCGTGGCGCCCGTCGATGTTCCCTGGTTCGACGTCCACGTCACGCCCCCGGCACAACGGCTGGCGAGCTCGGCCGAACTGATCTGCACCGTCGTTTCGGCGTAGACGGGATCGGTCTCCAAGTAGAACACGGTGTACACGTCGGAGAAGCCGCTGGCCGTGGTGTCGCCCGTCTCGACCTCATTGGCGGGATAGCCCACCACTCCGGGCGCTGTCATGTTCGGGGGCAGAACGCTCAGCGTCGTGGTGGCGGTGAGATACGGAGCCTCCACGAGGTCGGCCGCGACCAGGCTCGGTCCCGGGGCGCAGTCGGTCCCGGTGAGGCTGACCGTGACGTTGCCGTCGTCGTCGAGGACGACCTGGATGGAGTTGGTCGGAGAGTGGACCCCGGGCTGCAGGGTGCCGAAGGAGACCGTCGCACAGGAGTCGACGAGTTGTGACGAGTCGATGTCGACCACGTCGCCGGCGAACGACGGACACGCTTCGACCTGGACGACGGCCTGGACATCAGAATCGCCGGTCTCGACCAGTGGGTTGGGGCTGATCGTCACGGCGATACCGCAGGGCGGCGGTCCCGGCTTCACCTTCACCGTGGCCTTGGCCTTCTCGGTGGGCGCCGGGTCCCCGGACACGACGCTCGTGCCCGTGGCGGTGGCGTTGTCGACGAACTTCTTGATCTTGCTCGTCGAGTTGGTGAGCGTGATCGTGCACGTGAACGTCCAGGTGGCGCCGGGGTCCAGGATCGTCGTGCTCGGGTCGGAGCTGCTCACGAAGGTGGCCGGCCCGCAGAGCGATCCCGTGACCGTCACCCCGGAGATGCCGATGCTCCCCGTGTTCTTCTCCAGGTACGTGAATGTCACCGCCGTTCCGTTGGCGATGACCTTGGCGCTGGCCGTCTCCGTGAGCGACGTCGAGGGAATCGCCGTCACGACGATGGTGGCCGACGCCATGATGCTCGGGGCGTTGGTGGCCGATGCCGTGGCCGTGTTCTTGTAGGTGCCGGCCGAGGCGACGGTGGTGGCGCTCGAGATATGGACCGAAGCCGACGCCCCCGGGGCCATGTTGCCGAAGCTGCACCCGAGGACCTGCGATCCCACCGCTCCGGTGATCGAGCACGTGCCCGGACCCGAGTAGGCGGGCGAGATGGACCAGTCGATGCCGGGACCGGCCGGCAGCGGGTCGTTCAGGGTGACGCCGGTGGCCGTGGCCGTCCCGGCGATCGACGAATTGGCCACCGTGACGGTGAAGCCGATGGTGGTGCCGACCGAGACGGGGGTGGCATCGGCCGTCTTCGTGATGGACAGCCCCGGGGCCTCGACCACGATGGTGGCCGACGCCATGACGCTCGGGGCGTTCGTGGCACTGGCCGTGGCCGTGTTCTTGTAGGTGCCGGCCGACGCCAGGGTGGTTCCGCTCGAGATATGGACCGAAGCCGACGCCCCCGGGGCCATGTTGCCGAAGCTGCACCCGAGGACCTGCGATCCCACCGCTCCCGTGATCGAGCACGTGCCCGGACCGGCGTAGGCGGGCGAGATGGACCAGTCGATGCCAGTGCCGGCCGGGAGCGGATCGTTCAAGGTGACCGATGTGGCCGTGCCCGTGCCGGCGGTTGGCGAGTTGGCCACCGTGACGGTGAAGCCGATGGTGGTGCCGACCGAGACCGGGGTGGCGTCCGCCGTCTTCGTGATGGACAGGTCCGGGGCCTCGACCACGATGGTGGCCGACGCCATGACGCTCGGGGCGTTCGTGGCACTGGCGGTCGCCGTGTTCAGGTAGGTCCCGGCCGACCCGGCCGTGGTGGCGCTCGAGATGTGGACCGAGGCCGAGGCTCCCGGGGCCATGTTGCCGAAGCTGCACCCGAGGACCTGCGATCCCGACCGCACCGGTGATCGAGCACGTGCCCGGACCCGCGTAGGCGGGCGATGATGGACCAGTCGATGCCGGTGCCGGCCGGCAGCGGGTCGTTCAAGGTGACCGATGTGGCCGTACCCGTGCCGGCGGCCGACGAATTGGTCGACGGTGACGGTGAAGCCGATGGCGGTGCCGACCGAGACGGGGGTGGCGTCGGCCGTCTTCTTGATGGAGAGCCCCGGGGCCCGGACCACGATGGTGGCCGACGCCATGACGCTCGACGCGTTGGTGGCCGACGCCGTGGCTGTGTTCTCGTAGGTGCCGGCCGACCCGCCTGTGGTGGCGCTCGAGATGTGGACCGAGGCCGACGCCCCCGGGGCCATGTCGCCGAAGCTGCACCCGAGGACCTGCGAACCCACCGCTCCCGTGATCGAGCACGTGCCGGGCCCGGAGTAGGCGGGGCTGATCGACCAGTCGATGCCGGTGCCGGCCGGCAGCGGGTCGTTCAGCGTGACCGAGGTGGCGGTGGCCGTCGTGGAGGAGTTGCCCACCGTGATGCTGAAGCCGATGCTGGTCCCGGCCGACACGGGGGTGGCGTCGGCCGTCTTGGTGATGGTGAGGACGGGCGTGACGACCGTCAACGGCTCACACTTCCCCGTCGACGTGAGGTAGTTGGCATCGCCGTTGTAGGTGGCCTGGAACGAGTCGCTCCCACCGGCGAGCGGTCCCTCCGAGTCGGAAGTGGCGACCCCGCCGGTGAGGGAGGTGGTCCCCGCGGTCATGCCGGTGCCGTTGCAGGTGCCGTTGGTGAAGAAGGTGAACGTCACAGTGCCCGTGGGGGCGGCCCCCCCCGCCACGCCGGACACGGTGGCCTGGTCGGTGACCGACGAGCCGGCCGAGACGGAGGTGACGGTCTGGCCCCCCTGTTGGATGGTGGTGACGACGGAGCTGTTGGCCTGGACCCAGGTCTTGTCGGCCGGTGGGCTGTCCCCGCTCGAGTCGGGACCGTCCGTGGTCCGGGCTCAGGGTGACTCCTCCCACGGTGACCGTCACCGATGCCGTCGCCTGGGTGAACCGGTGGTGGGGGAGCTGATGGTGAAGGTGCACGAGCCGCTGACGGTGCCGGTCGTCGCGCAGGTGCCACCGGTGATCGTCGCCGTGGCCCCGCCCGTGTTGGACAACGACAACGAGGGCTTCGTCCCGTCGGGAGCGGCGACGGAGCCGGTACCCGGGTTCTCGTCCACCGTGACGGTGAGGGTGTGCGTGGCCCCGACCGGGTTGGTGGCGGTGGGTGGCGCGATGGTGATGTCGGCGTCGACCACGGTGAGCGGCTCGCACGGCCCTGTCGATCCCACGTAGGCCGGGTTGCTCGGATCTCCGTTGTAGGTGGCCTGGAAGGCGTACTTCCCGGCCGTACTCGGCGTGAAGCTGAAGCCGGTGGCGTCCACCTGGCCGCTGCCGTTGAGGGTCAGGGGGCTGCTCGCCGACGTGGGTGAACCCGAGCACGCGTTGTTCGAGAACCAGTCGATCGTCACGCTCCCGGTGGGTGTCGGGCTTCCGGTGGGGGCGCTCGGGTCGGGGGACACGGTGACCGAGTCGTGCACGGTCGTACCCACCGCCACCGTCGTCACCGCCGTGCCGCTGCTGTTGAGAACCTGGGTCGCGGTGTCCGAGGGCAGCTGCTGCACGGTCGTGCTGCCGCCGATGGTGGCGCTCTGGTTGGGGGGGGGACAGCTGATGCCGCTCCCGCCCGGAGCGCTGCACAGCGAGTCCCACGTGAAGGTGACGGTGTCCGTCAGCTCGTGACTTGGGAGGTTGTAGTCGTCCGGGGCCACCGTGTAGAAGCTGTAGTTCTCCGTCTCGATCCCCGCGTCCCACGGAATCGTGCACAGGGTCGCACCCACGTAGGGGCTCGCCGTCGTGCCCAGACCGCTCCCGCCGGTGCACGACGCCATGGCACTCGGATTGGCGACGCCCGGGTCGAAGATCAGCTGGAGAGAGCCGAGAATGTTCCCGGAGTCGACCGCCCCGCCCGCCGACTCCACCACGTCGTCGATGTCGCTGACGGTCATCCCGTCGTGGAACCCGTCGGTGTCCTGGATGGAGTAGGAGCAGACATAGGGCTGTCCGACGTAGGTGGTGGTGGCCGGGGGGTTACCGGGCCCACAGCTCTTGCCGGGGGTCACGGTGTGGCGGGGCACGGCCACCGCAGCCGAACCCCCGATGACCACGGCGGGCACGGCCAGAGCCGCCGCCGAGACGAGCATGGCGACTCGTCGGAAGCGACGGGATCTTGGCTTCACTCTGCGGGCCTCTCGTGTGGTGAAACGGATGGTCCAGGCCCGCCACTGCGACTCCGCACGCACCATTTCACAACGACATCACAACGCCATAAGTGCTACTCCCACAATCCGGTCGTCACAACTGTCAATTTTGACAACGCCGCACGTCGGAGGGGCCGTACGGCGTAAGGGGTGGGTGACCTGTGCTCCCGGTGCCCCGCCGATGGCTCCCGGCCGGGCCGGCCGGCTCAAGAAGTCTCCCCCGGCATGCCGAGACGTCTATTGACGATGACGAGCCGTGCCGCCTTTCCCCCTGCCCCCTCCCCCGGCGGTTCCGACCGCCCGGGGTCGCTCCGTCGCACCACCGGGGGATGCTCGAAGCGGACGGCGTGTCTGGTCGGGTCGGTCCTGCTGGTGCTGGGGACCGCACTGGCTCCCGCCGGATCCGCCGCCGCCTTCACCCTCAACGCCGTCGAGCTGGACAACGGCACGTGTGTGCAGAACCTCCAGCTGGGCTCGGATGCCACCGCCAGTTCCATCGACACCCCCTCGTTCCTGCTCACGGGGGACGGCCCGCTGTCGTCGTATCAGGTCTCCATCGACGGCACCGTCATCGGGACCTTCAAGGCCAACGCCAACGGCAACGTCTGCATCGACGACACCACGCCGTTGACCGAAGGTTCCCATCAGCTGACGGGCCAGGAACTGGCACCCCATCCGTCCGACGTCATCAGCCCCTTCAACTTCACCGTGGACACGCAGCCCCTGGCGACGCCCTCGGAGCCGGTGCTCGATCCGGTCACCGACTCCGGCGTCCAGGGTGACGACATCACCAACGACACGAGTCTGCGCCTGGACGGGACCAGCGTCCCGAGCGTGCCCATCCGCATCCTCGAGAACGGCCGGCTGGTGGGGGGGGCGATGGCCAGCTCGTCGGGCCACTGGACGGTCATGACCAATCCACTCGCCGCCGGAGTCAACGTGCTCAGTGCCGCCACCGTCAGCGAAGCGGGCGTGCAGAGTGCCGCTTCACCAGGCCTGGCCGTCACCATCATCACGACCCCACCGGCGGCCCCTCCAGCGCCGACGCTGGACCCGGCGTCGGGTTCGGGCGGCACGGCCACGGTGTCCGATCCCACGGTCGACGGTGCCGGTGCGCCGACCCAGGACACGATCACCGTCTTCGTCGACGGCACCGAGGTCGGGACCACGAACTCCGACGGCTCGGGCAATTGGAGCGACGCGCTGCCCGTCCTGGCGGCCGGGCCCCACTCGGTGACGGTGACAGCCACTGACGTCGCCGCCAACACGAGCGCATCGTCGACCCCGTTGCTCCTCACCGTCGTCACGCCCACGGTCCCTGGTACGCCGACACTGGCGGCCACGGCCGGCAACGACTCGGTGACGCTCGACTGGAGTACGCCGACCGACGGGGGGTCCCCGATCTCGGTCTACGACCTGTACCGAGGCACGTCCCCCGGAGGGGAGACACTTCTCGGCCCCGTCACCGCCGACACCGACAGCGACGACGCGGTAACGAACGGCACCACTTACTACTACGAGGTGAGCGCCATCAACGGTGTCGGTCAGGGGCTGCGCTCGAACGAGGTGATAGCCACGCCCTCGGCTCCCGGCCAGGCACCGACGATCACGAGCAGCTCCTCGGTCACGGCCGAGGTTCGTCAGGCCCTCGCCTTCAGTGTGACCGCCACCGGTTCGCCCGCCCCGACCTTCTCAGAGTCGGGGGCGCTTCCCCGCGGGATGCGCTTCGATGCGGCGACGGGGATGCTTTCAGGAACGGCCAGGAAAGGGACGAAAGGCACCTACGCCGTTGTCGTCACCGCCACCAACAGCATGGGCACCACGGAGCAGACACTCGTCGTGCACGTGACGAGGCCCTGAGGGTGGGCACCTCGGACACGTCTACGTGACCGTCGGTGGAAGGACCGTGTACGTGGTGGAGTAGGTCGTGTGCGCGCCGGCCACGACATCGGCGATCACAGTCGACGAGTTCGCCGCGCACTGGGCACCTGTGAATGCAAATAAGGCGTTGGCGTCATTGTCGAGGGTGGCCGTCGCCGTGGCGCCGGTTGACGTTCCCGTGTTCGAGGTCCATGTCACCCCCCCGAGACAACTGCTGACGAGCTGGCTGGCGCTGATGTCCACCGTGCTACCGGCGTAGACGGGGTCGGTCTCGACGTAGAAGACGGCGTAGACGTCGGAGATCCCGCTGGCGGTGCTGTCACCGGTCTCCACCTCGTCGGCCGGGTAGCCCACCACTCCGGCCTTGGTGACGTTCGGGGGCAGGGCGTCGAGGGTGGTCGTCGCCGTGAGGTACGGAGCGGCGACGAGATCGGCCTCGATCACGCTCTGGCCCGGTGCACAGTCGATGCCGGTGAGACTCACCGTGGCATTCCCGTCGTTGTCGAGGATCACCTCGATCGGATAACCGGGTGGCGCCCCCGGCTGGAGGCTTCCGAAGGCGAGCGTCTGACACGTGTTCTTGAGCTGCGTCGAGTCGATGTTGACCTTGTCGCCGGCGAACTTCGCACAGGCCTCGACCTGGACGACGGCATGAACCTCAGACGCGCCCGTCTCGACCAGCGGGTTGGGACTAACGCTCACCGATATGCCGCACTGGGGCTTGACGGTGATGCATTCCCCGACGGAGGTGTCCGACCCAGGGAGATAGTTGGCGCTGCCGGAGTAGTACCCGGCGAAGCACCAATCCCCGACCGCAGTCGGTGTGAACGCCTTCGACGTCGCCGTCGCGGTGTCGTTGGGCCCAGGGACGAGACTGACCGCTTTCTTTATCTTCTTCTTCGTCGATGTGCAGGGCGTGAAGGTCGTTGTCGGTCCGCACACGTAGAAGGTGACGGTCCCCGTCGGTGAGCCGGCGGCCGGACTGCCCGTCACCGTCACGGTGTCGCTGTCGGTCTGGCCGAGGACGATGCTCGCCAACGTCGGCGCGGTGACGACCGACGACGGATCCATCGTGACGGTGAAGCACTCGCGGGTGGTCGACCCGTCCGAGGATCCGAGGTAGTTGCCGTCACCGGAGTAGACGCCCAAGAAGCAGTAGGTGCCTGCGCCTGTTGGCGTGTAGGCGGGACTGGTGGCGGTCGCCGTCGGGCCGGAGACCGACAGGGTGACGGTGCCCAGCTTGGTCCCCGCCGTCGTGCAGGCCGTGGCGCTCTTGAACGGACCGCACACGTAGAAGGTGACGGTGCCGGTGGGGGCGACGCCCACCGACGACACCCCCGTCACCGTGGCACCGTCGGCGTCAGAGGCGCCCAGCGCGATCGTCCCGTTGGTCGGCGAGGTCGTGATGCTGGAAGGGGCGGGGGTGACCGTGAAGCACTCCCGGAGGGTCGCCCCGTCCGAGCCACCGCCGTAGTTCCCGTCACCCGAGTAGACGCCCAGGAAGCAGTACGCACCGGTGGCCGACGGCTTGAAGGCCGGGCTCGTGGCGGTGGCCGTCCCACCCGAGCCGGACAGGGCCACCATGCCCAGGTCCACCACTCCGGTGGTGCTCGAGGTGCAGGGGTTGGTGTTGCCCGGGCACACATAGAAGTGGACGTTGCCGGTGGGGGTGATCCCGTCCACCCCGGTCACCGTGGCTTTGTCGGAGTCGGTGGTACCCAACACGATGGTGGTGTTGGCGGGCGC
This sequence comes from uncultured Acidimicrobiaceae bacterium, assembly GCA_963848355.1. Taxonomy (GTDB): domain Bacteria; phylum Actinomycetota; class Acidimicrobiia; order Acidimicrobiales; family UBA8190; genus CAWKDG01. Next base: position 1,199,322 of record CAWKDG010000012.1, on the reverse strand, counting down.
CGTGGTGACGGTAGGCGGTTTCATTGTGACGGTGAAGCATTCATCGGTCGTGGACCCGTCCGAGCCGCCCAGGTAGTTACCATCGCCCGAGTAGATGCCCAGGAAGCAGTAGGTGCCGGCGGCGGGCGGTGTGTAGGCGGGACTGGTTGCGGTGGCCGTGCCCCCCGAGCCCGACAGGGCGACCGTGCCCAGGTCCACCGCCCCGGCAGCCCCAGCTGTGCAGGGGTTGGCGTTACCAGGACACACATAGAAGGTGACCGTTCCCGTGGGCGTGACACCCACCACCCCGGTCACCGTGGCGTTGTCGGCATTCGAGCTACCGAGCACGATGGTGCTGTTGGCCGGCGAGGTGGTCACCGGGACCGGCGGGCCGCCGACGGTGAAACACTCACGGGTCGTCGATCCGTCCGAGCCGCCGAGGTAGTTCCCGTCGCCGGAGTAGACGCCCAAGAAGCAGTATGTGCCGGTGCCCAACGGCGTGAAGGCTGGGCTGGTGGCGGTGGCCGTGCCCCCCGAGCCCGACAGGGTGGCGGTGCCCAGGTCGGTGCCGGCGGTCGTGCACGCGGTGGCGGTGGTGAAGGGTCCGCACACGTAGAAGGTGACCGTGCCTGTGGGGGTGATCCCGTCCACCCCGGTCACGGTGACACCGTCGGTGTTCGTAGTTACCGAGAACATGGAGCCTGGTGCCGGCGAGGTGGTGACCGCCGGGAGTGACCTTCATGACGGTGAAGCATTCACGGGTCGTCGATCCGTCCGAGCCGCCGAGGTAGTTCCCGTCGCCGGAGTAGACGCCTAAGAAGCAGTACGTGCCGGTGGCCGTCGGCGTGTAGACGGGACTGGTGGCGGTGGCGGTGGCGGTGCTCCCCGAGCCCGACAGGGTCACCGTGCCGAGATCGGTGCCCGCCGTCGTGCAGGTGGTGGCGGTGGTGAAGGGTCCGCACACGTAGAAGGTGACCGTGCCCGTGGGGGTGATCCCGTCCACCCCGGTCACGGTGACACCGTCGGTGTCCGAGTTACCGAGCACGACTGTGCCGGTAGTCGGCGAGCTGGTGACCGCCGGAGTGACCCTCATGACGGTGAAGCACTCACGGGTCGTCGATCCGTCCGATCCGCCGAAGTAGTTCCCGTCGCCCGAGTAAACGCCCAGGAAGCAATACGTACCGGCGGCCAACGGCGTGTAGACGGGACTGGTGGCCGTGGCCGTGCCCGCCGACCCCGAGAGGGTGACAGTCCCAGATCGTCGCCGCCCGTGGTGCAGGCGGTGGCGGTCGTGAAGGGCCCGCACACGTAGAAGGTGACGGTGCCGGTGGGGGTGATCCCGTCCACCCCGGTAACGGTCACCCCGTCCGATCGGTGCCACCCAGCGCCACGGACGGCTTCGTAGGTGTCGTGGTGACCCCGGGGGTGGCCATCGTCACGGTGAAGCATTCACTGGACGTGGACCCGTCGGAACCGCCCTGGTAGTTGCCGTCACCGGAGTAGACGCCCAAGAAGCAGTAGGTGCCGGTGGCCGTCGGCGTGTAGGCGGGGCTGGTGGTCGTGGCCGTGCCCCCCGAGCCCGACAGGGTCACCGTGCCCAGGTCACGTGCCGGTGCGGTCGTGCACAGGGGTGACCGTGGTGAAGGGTCCGCACACGTAGAAGGTGACCGTGCCTGTGGGGGTGATCCCGTCCACCCCGGTCACGGTGGCCCCGTCGGAGTCGGAGTTGCCCAACACGATGGTGCCGCTGGTCGGCGCCGTGCTCAGCCCCGGCTGGCGCGGTGTCACGGTGAAGCATTCACTGGACGTGGACCCGTCGGAAACGCCCTGGTAGTTGCCGTCACCGGAGTAGACGCCCAAGAAGCAGTAGGTGCCGGTGGCCGTCGGCGTGTAGGCGGGGCTGGTGGTCGTGGCCGTGCCCCCCGAGCCCGACAGGGTCAACGTGCCCAGGTCGGTGCCGGCGGTCGTGCACGCGGTGACCGTGGTGAAGGGTTCCGCACACGTAGAAGGTGACCGTGCCTGTGGGGGTGATCCCGTCCACCCCGGTCACGGTGGCTCCGTCGGAGTCGGAGTTGCCGAACACGATGGTGCCGCTGGTCGGCGCCGTGCTCAGCCCCGGCTGGCGCGGTGTCACGGTGAAGCATTCACTGGACGTGGACCCGTCGGAACCGCCCTGGTAGTTGCCGTCACCGGAGTAGACGCCCAAGAAGCAGTAGGTGCCGGTGGCCGTCGGCGTGTAGGCGGGGCTGGTGGTGGTGGCCGTGCCCCCCGAGCCCGACAGGGTCACCGTGCCCAGGTCCGTGCCGGCGGTCGTGCACAGCGGTGACCGTGGTGAAGGGTCCGCACACGTAGAAGGTGACCGTGCCTGTGGGGGTGATCCCGTCCACCCCGGTCACGGTGGCTCCGTCGGAGTCGGAGTTGCCCAACACGATGGTGCCGCTGGTCGGCGCCGTGCTCAGCCCCGGCTGGCGCGGTGTCACGGTGAAGCATTCACTGGACGTGGACCCGTCGGAAACGCCCTGGTAGTTGCCGTCACCGGAGTAGACGCCCAAGAAGCAGTAGGTGCCGGTGGCCGTCGGCGTGTAGGCGGGGCTGGTGGTGGTGGCCGTGCCCCCCGAGCCCGACAGGGTCACCGTGCCCAGGTCCGCGCCGGCGGTCGTGCACAGGCGTTGACCGTGTGAAGGGTCCGCACACGTAGAAGGTGACCGTGCCTGTGGGGGTGATCCCGTCCACCCCGGTCACGGTGGCTCCGTCGGAGTCGGAGTTGCCCAACACGATGGTGCCGCTGGTCGGCGCCGTGCTCAGCCCCGGCTGGCGCGGTGTCACGGTGAAGCATTCACTGGACGTCGACCCGTCGGAACCGCCCTGGTAGTTGCCGTCACCGGAGTAGACGCCCAAGAAGCAGTAGGTGCCGGTGGCCGTCGGCGTGTAGGCGGGGCTGGTGGTGGTGGCCGTGCCCCCCGAGCCCGACAGGGTCAACGTGCCCAGGTCGGTGCCGGCGGTCGTGCACAGCGGTGACCGTGGTGAAGGGTCCGCACACGTAGAAGTTGACCGTGCCTGTGGGGGTGATCCCGTCCACCCCGGTCACGGTGGCTCCGTCGGAGTCGGTGTTCCCGAACACGATGGTGCCGCTGGTCGGCGCCGTGCTCAGCCCCGGCTGAGCGCGGTGTCACGGTGAAGCATTCACTGGACGTGGACCCGTCGGAACCGCCCTGGTAGTTGCCGTCACCGGAGTAGACGCCCAAGAAGCAGTAGGTGCCGGTGGCCGTCGGCGTGTAGGCGGGGCTGGTGGTGGTGGCCGTGCCCCCCGAGCCCGACAGGGTGGCGGTGCCCAGGTCCACGACACCGGTGCTGCTCGAGGTGCAGGGGTTGGTGTTGCCGGGGCAGACGTAGAAGGTGACCGTGCCCGTGGGCGTGACGCCGGACACCCCGGTCACGGTCACGCCGTCGGTGTCAGAGTTCCCCAGTACAACGGACGACTTCGTCGGAGAGGTGGTGACCCCGGGAGTGGCCATCGTGACTGTGAAGCACTCACGGGTGGTCGACCCGTCCGAGGCTCCCGAGTAGTTCCCGTCGCCGGAGTAGACGCCCAGGAAGCAGTAGGTGCCCGTAGCGGTCGGGGAGTAGGCGGGGCTGGTGGCCGTGGCCGTTCCCCCCGAGCCCGACACGGTGACCGCACCGAGGTTGGTGCCGGCCGTGGTGCAGGCGGTGGCGGTGGAGAAGGGTCCGCATACGTAGAAGGTGACGGTGCCCGTGGGGGTGACGCCGGACACCCCGGTCACGGACACGCCGTCGGTGTCAGAGTTCCCCAGCACGATGGACGACTTCGTCGGAGAGGTGGTGACCCCGGGAGTGGCCTTCGTGACGGTGAAGCACTCACGGGTGGTCGACCCGTCCGAGGCTCCCGAGTAGTTCCCGTCGCCGGAGTAGACGCCCAGGAAGCAGTAGGTGCCCGTAGCGGTCGGGGAGTAGGCGGGGCTGGTGGCCGTGGCCGTTCCCCCCGAGCCCGACACGGTGACCGCACCGAGGTTGGTGCCGGCCGTGGTGCAGGCGGTGGCGGTGGAGAAGGGTCCGCATACGTAGAAGGTGACGGTGCCCGTGGGGGTGACGCCGGACACCCCGGTCACGGACACGCCGTCGGTGTCGGAGTTCCCCAGCACGATGGACGTTTTCGTGGGAGCGGTGGTGACGGTTGCGGGAGGCGGAACGCACGCCGTGGGAAACGACACCGTCCCGGAGTCCGTCGTGCTGAAGTTGTCGGACCAGACACCCTTCACGGTGATCGTGGTCGAGCCCGTCATCGATCCCGGCAGGACCTGCTGCATGGTGCCCGTCTTGTAGGGCTCGCCCGGGCTCGCCGCGATGTTGACCGGTGAGCCGGATACGGTGCCGACCCCACCGGTGGCCGAGACGATCGAAGCCGTCTCACTGAGGTTGTAGTCGTTGGCGATCGTCCAGGTGATGTCGTGGTTTGCGCCGACGGGGGAGCAGCTGGCGACGCCGGTCACAACGTTGTTGTGCGCTGAGGCGGCGACAGGGTCGATGACAACTGCGGTGGTCACGCTCAGCAACAAAATCACCGCCGTCATCCCGGCATTCAGCGTCCGGCGTGTCGTGCGCTCCTTCCCGTGGTCCCCCCGGGAGCGTCTACCCACTTCGATCCCACCTCGATACGGCGGTTGGTGAGGCCGCAACCTCGCACGTCACAGGCCTTCCACGGGGGGTCTCGCTCTCCTCAGTGCGATTCCCCTGGGAGGCGACCTGCGCATCCCAATGCGGATAGTGCGCGCACCTCTACGCGCTGTGCGTTACTACTCTTTGTGGGCACGTTAAGACTGGTGTGGCGGCCCCGCCATCGTCAGTAATGACGAATGCTCTTCCGCGGTATGTCAACCACTGGGAGCACTTTTATAGAGGATTCAGACGGGCAATTCGGGCTCTCGGCGATGCTAGAAGCGCTCTAAGTGGTTACAGCGGCGCGCCAACCGTGATCCTGTCAGGGTCGAACCGTCACATTCGGAACCCCGCCGGCGCATGTCTCGAGACAGCGCGGCCCCGGTTGGGTAGGGACGGGGCCCCTTTACGGCCGGACGATCACCTTTCCGGCGTCGGGGTCGCGCTCGAGCTGGGCGAAGCGTTCGGGGAGCTCCTCGAGGGAGATGGTCTCGGTCACCATCGACCGGGCGTCGAGCCGGAGCGAGTCGAGAGCATCGAGGGTGTCGGTGAAATCCTCCCGCCCGTAGTAGATGGCGAAGCGGACATCGAGCTCCTTGGACAATGCCCAGAAGGGGAAGATCTCGTCGTTCTGGGGACAGATCCCCACGACGACCACGCGTCCGTCCACCGCCGCCAGCTCGATGGCCTGCGCGATGAGGCCGGGGCGCCCGCTGCACTCGAAGACCACGCTGGGGCCGCCACCGGTGGTCTCGGCCACGGCGGCGGCGATGGATCCGCTGGTGGGATCAAAGGCAGCAGCGGCGCCCAGCTGCAGAGCCAGCTCTCGCCGCAGAGCCGACGGCTCACCGACCACCACCACCTCGACTCCGACGGCGACCGCCCAGGCCACGGCGGCCAGGCCGATCGGGCCGGCTCCGAGAACGGCCAGACGGTCGCCGCGCTCCACCTGGCCTCGGCGGAAGGCTCGACGGACCACGGCGAGCGGTTCCACCAGCGGCTGCTCGTCGGGGCCGACGCTGGCGGGAAGCTTGAAGAGTTCGTCTCCGCGCACGGTCACGAACTCGGCGAACCCACCGGGTCGTTCCAGCCCGATGAGCTGGAAATGGGCGCAGTGGTCGGCTCGACCACCGCGGCAGTGGACACACTCTCCACAGCCGCCGAACGGCCGGGCCACCACGGGGGTCCCGGTCGGCCAACGGGCGGGGTCGATTCCGGCACCGACGTCGGCCACCTCCCCGGCGATCTCGTGGCCCAGCACGGCGCCCGGCGCCGCCAGTTGACTGGCGAGATGGAGGTCGCTCCCACAGATGCCACAGCCGGTGATCCGCAGGAGGGCCTCTCCACGACCGACGGTGGGAGGGGCTACGTCGGCCATCTCGAGCCGGGGCCGCTCGTCGGTGAGTACCGCGGCCCGCACCGGGTCAGCCTCCGATGACCACGACCGGCGGGTCGGGCATCCCGTGCTGCTCGGCACAGAGGGCGCGGTAGAAGGGCAGGATTCCATGGGCGTCGATGACCAGTTCGACATTGCCGTCGGCGTCGAGGTTCAGGTTGGCTCCGTGGATGGCGAACCACACGTCGGTCACGCCTTCGTTGGAAGCGGGGACATGGAGGGTGTGCACCGAGCCCGCCGGTTCGTAGAGATAGGAGCCGGCGGTGTTCACCACGTCGGAGTACTCCTTGTAGAACCACGAACCTGTCTGGGTGAAAGCCAGTACGTGCCCTGTGTGCTTATGGGTCGGGATGGTCGTATCGGGAGGGAAATGGTTCCGGACGATCCACACCCCGTTGGCCAGATCGACCTGGAGCAGTTGCAGGGTCCCGCCGTCGCCGATGTCGACGAAGGGCAACTCCTTTTCTCCGCGATGGATGGCGGTCGGCGGGAGATCGGTGATTGTCATGGTCATTCCTCCAGTGACGGGACCACGTCAACACTACTGATTGGGCCCGGCCCTTGGCCCCGGACCCGGCCCTGAGCCGGTCAGCCTTTGCGATGGAGCGAGACGGCGTAGTCGGCTCCGGGCGTGAAGGTCCGGCGGTCCCACGTGGCCCACCGGTCCATCAGCACCAGACCGGCGTCCGCCGCCAGGGCGTCGTACGTGCCAAGGGCGAGGCGGCCCTGGCCGAGCGAGAAGCCGGCGACGAGGAGTCCCGCATCGCCCAGATGACGGGCCATGTTGGTCACGACCGCGCCCTCCGTTCCCGGCGTCAGGAAGATCATGACGTTCCCGGCCATCACGATCCCGTCGAAGGTGCGGCCGAGGTCGACCTCGGCCAGGTCGGATTCGACCCAGTGGAGAAATGGGCCCTTGGCCCGCGCCACCGCTAGCATTTCGCCGTCCAGGTCGACACCGACCACCTCGAGACCACGGCGGGCCAGTTCCATTGCCACCCGGCCCGTCCCGCATCCCGCATCCAACACCGAGCGCAGACCCAGCGATGCCACGAGATCGGCCTCTCCATGAACCTCGAGACCCTGAGCTGCGAGCCGTGCGAAACGCTCGTCGTACTCGCCTCGGGGGCCCTTGGTCTCCAGCCACGGATTGCCGGGTCTCCCGTCCTCCACGTTCCGCGAGTCTACGAACGTCACTTCGTCCCCACGCTCACCACCTCCCCCGGAATTCCGCCGGATCGGGCCCTGACTTATGGAGAAATTCACAGGGAACCTTCAGGTTCGATTCGTACCATCCACCCCATTGGGGGGGAGGGTGACAGTGAACGAGCACGGTGAGGGGCTTCGGAGATTGGTGTTCCACCAACGCCGAATTTGGCGATGGGCGGCGTTCGACCCGCCGATGCGGCATCCTGGCTTCGGCGGTTGTTGTACCCGCAAAGTTGTGTGTGTCACCTGTGGTGAACCGCTCGGAACGACCGACGATCCCATCGACGCTCTCCTCCTCGCCTGGAGGCACCGCCGGAAGGATCGCGCCCTCCGCCGCTGAGCTCGTCGGCACGACCCCCGGTCTCCCCGTCGGAGAGCGTCGGGGTGCCCGTCCGGGCGCGCCGACGCAATGAAGGGGACCCTGTCCCGGCGACTGTCGAAGCCGGGGCTCTTCTGGTCGATCTCCCTCGTTCTCGTCGCCGTCCAGCTCGTCGCGCTGATCCTCTACAGCTGGTATCTCTACCGACGCTTCGATCTTCTCGAGGACTTCGCCCACAACGCGCAGGCCTGGTACCTGATCTCCCACGGCACCCTGTCGCCCCTCGACACGATCAGGATCCCGTCGACGCCGTTCCTGCGCGATCACCTCGACCTCGTGATGTGGCCGCTCAGCCTCCTCCACGTCATCTCCGGCTCGCCCTTCTGGTTGTTGGTGGTCCAGGACGTCGCCGTTGCCGCGGCCGAATTGATCACCCTGCGGTGGGTGTGGGCGCTCCTAACCACCCGTCTCGATCGTCATCGGACGGTGGCCGGGCTCCTCGCCCTCGTGGTCCTGATGGCGAATGCCTGGTGGTACGAGACCGTCTCGTTCGACGTCCACCTGACCCCGCTCGGCCTCCCCCTTCTCGTTCTGGTCGGCTACTGGCTGTCGACGGGTCGGTGGACTCGAGCGGGCCTCGCCGCCGGCGGTTGCGTCCTGTTCGGCGCCGTCGTCACCGAGCTCCTCGTGTTCGTCGGGATTGGTGGGCTCATCGTGCTGCTGGCCCGACGACCGAGGAACGGCCGAGGCATCGTGACCGCTCTGGCCATCAGCGCCGGGGCCGGGGCGTGGGTCCTCATCGTCACAGGAGTGGGCGCGAATCAAGCCAGCAATCTGGCCAGCCAGTACGCCTACCTCGTCGCTGACAACGGTCATGCCGGAACGTTCGCGTTGCTCAGTGGATTGGTGCGCCACCCCGTGCGCGCGTTGCACATGCTGCGCGCCCGCGCTCACGCCATGGTCCGGCCCCTCATCACATCGGGAGTGGTGGGGGTCCTCTCCCCGATCGGGTTGCTTGTCTGCATCGGGACGCTCGTGCCCGCCGGGCTGGCCATGAGCCCGTCCTTCAGCAGTGTCAACGACTCGTTCCAGACCCTGGCCGTGGTCCCGTTCCTCTTGGTCGGCGACGTCGTCGTGCTGTTATGGCTCGCGGCGCGGCCGGCGAGGGTGAACGCCGGCGCCGCCCAGGCCGGGACCGCACCCGGTCCCCGGCGGATGAGCCGCACCACCATCGTCTGGGGACTGGCCTGTCTCCTCGCCCTCACGGCCGTCGTCCAGGACGCACGGCTCCTGGTGCACCTCCGACAAACGTGGTGGACGGTGACCCCGTCCGGAGCGACGGCGCTGCGCTCGGCGCTCGACCACGCACCGCCGTCGGCGGAGGTGATCGCCTCGAACGGCGTCATCGGCCGGTTCTCCCAGCGGCGCTACGTCTACCCGCTCCAGTTGGCACCCCAGACCGTGCCGGTGAAGGCGCCGGAGGTCGTGCTGGTCATCGCCACCGCCGGGAATGAGGCGCTCACCCGTTCCCAGGTGGGGGCCGACCTTCGTTTCGTCCGGGTGACGCTCCACGCCCGACGGATATCTCACGGCGAGGGGGTCTCCACCTTCCGTTGGGAAGTACCAACGGGCCGCACGAGCCTTACGTTCCCGTGATGGCAATGACAACACCGCCACAAGGAACCACCACCGCCAAGATTTGACGGTTGGTTGGGCCGCTGGTGGGGATGCCCCGTCACACTCGGTCGTGGCTACGGAGGCGTTTGTCGCGCACGTACTCGGCAGAGCGCCGATGCGAGTCCGGGGTCAGCTCTGGGGGGAACCATGATTCGGAATCGAATGAGAAAGATTGCCATTGTCGCCGGCGCAGGCGCGGTCGCCACGATGACGACCCTCGCCCTGAACCCGTTCAGCGCGAGCGCCGCCGGTGCCACGACGACCACGACCACCGCGGTGAAGGGTCCGGCCAAACTCACGGCGGGTCACGCGGCCACGTTCGTCGCTACGGTCGCACCGTTCAAGACAACGTCGGCACCTATCGAGAGGGCCAGCGGCAAGGTGACCTTCACCATCGTCGGCAGCAACTCGAGCACGGTCGCCTGCTCCGGTTCCAGCTCTCCTGCCCTCGGCCACACGGGAACGGCCTCCTGCAAGGTGGCGGCCGGTCGTCTTTCTGCCGCCGACGCGCCGTACGCGGTGACGGCGACATACTCCGGCGACGACAACTTCATCGGGAGCAACGACGAGATCTCGCAGGCGGTCGCTCTGGCCGCGTCCCACTTGAGCATCACTTTCGATCCGAAGGTGACGAGCGGCGGGGCGACTGTGGTCACTGTCTCTCTGCCCGGAAGCTACGGCTTGCTTCCCACGGGGAAGGTTCACTTCGCCATCCCGGCGAGTAACGCCCCCACGAAGAGCTCGCTGGACAATTGCAGCAGCGTGAGGAAGGACGACTGGCAGGTCCTCAGCTCCAACGGTGCGAAGAAGCCCGCCGCTGTCGTCACGTGCTCGCTGCCGGCCGGATGGTTCAACGCCTCGTCGACCGCCAAGACCAGCACGTGGACCGTGGAGGCCAGCTACGACGGCGATGCAAACTTCGGCCAGGTGCAGGAGACGAAGACGGGCATCGTCAAGGGTTGACAGCCACCAACGCCGGACAGAACGATGACAGAGCCCCCGGCGTGACCGGGGGCTCTGTCGCGTCCGGGACGAGGACGGGAGCACCCCGTCGATGATCACGCAAGGGACCGACGCCTAGATCAGGACGTCGGAGTCCTGTGCACGGGATGATCCTCGCCGTAGTGCCGGCGGGAGATGACCGGGGCATCGCGGCCGGTACCCCGTGCGCCGCGACGGGAGGCGGCGTCATCGTCAGACGATTCCTCGTGGTACTCCTCTTCGACATTCACGTTCCAGACATCGTGGTCCGTGCCCAGGGCGATGTTCTCGGCCGTCAACATGGCCGTGTACATGGAGTGGTCCTGGTTGTTGTAGCGGTGCATGCCGTTGCGACCCACCGGATGGACGTTCGGAGCACAGTCCTCCAGCCACTCGACGATGCGCGTGACGTTGGCTTTGTAGTGCTCGTCGTAGAAGGGATAGGCCTTGGGCATACGCACGACGTATCCGGCCTCGACCTTGGACGGGTCCACCAGTCCGAGAATGCCGAGCTCGCGTGTGCCCTGGGCGATGAGGTCGGCGTCACTTCTGTTCCATGTCTCGTCTCCTTCGAAGACGAAGAACTCGAGACCGAGACAGGTACGGCCCTCCTTGACCATGTAGGGGGACCATGAGCCGAAGTTTTGGATCCGACCGACCTGGACATCCTTGGAGTGCACGTAGATCCAGTTGTCGGGAAAGCTGTACTCCAGAGGCACCACGAGCGCCACCGTGACGAAGTCGCGGTAGCGGAGATCGTCGGCGGCGAGAGTGGCGGTGTGGCTCGCCGGCGGGTCCATGGCCTTCAACAGCTGCGAGATGGGCATCGAGGAGATGACGTGGTCGCAGGGGAATTCTTCCCGGGTTCCGTCGGCTGTCTCGGCAATCACCGAGACGGCCCTGTCATCGTGATGACGGACGCCCACCACCCGGGTGTTCATGATCACCTTGCAGCCGGCCGCCTCGACCAGGTCGCGGCATCGCTCCCACATCATGCCCGGACCCAGCTTCGGATACTGGAACTCCTCGATGAGTGAGGTGATGTCCTTCTGATTGCGCCGGGGGAGAACGGCATTGACGATGGCGTTGGACAGGGAGAGGTTCTTGATGCGCTGGGCGGCGAAGTCGGCGGGGAGGTTCTTGGTCGGGACACCCCACAGCTTCTCGTTGTAGGTCTTGAAGAGGTGGTTGTAGAGCCTCCAGCCGAAGCGGGCGGCGATCCATCCTTCGAGTGTCGTCTGGTCCTTCGGGGGGTGGAGACGGACCCAGACGTAGGACATCACGCAACGGAGCGCCTCGATGATCCCGAGATTCTTCAAGGCATTCGACGCCTTCAGCGGATAGTCGTAGTACTTGCCCCCGTAGTAGATGCGGCTCATGCGGGGACGCAGCATGAAGTCCTCGTCGGGGAGGACCTCGTGCCAGAAAGCTTCGACCTCCTTCACCTTGGTGAAGAAGCGGTGACCGCCGATGTCGAAACGCCAGCCGTCGCGTTCGACCGTCCGGCTGATGCCGCCGACCACCGAGTCCGACTCAAGGACGGTTGATGTGATCCCGTACCGCACTGCCAGCTCATAGGCGGCTGTGAGCCCGGCGGGCCCGGCGCCGATGATCACGATGTTCGACGTCGGGTCCGGCTGGGAGTCGGTGAATTCGGGCATGAAAGTCGGCATTTCGGGATCGGGGTCCCTGGGCGGGACACGCGACGGGACATCGTACTTCCTGGGCTTGGGCGTTGGATCCTTCATACGAATGCAACCGATTCCTTAGGGAACTCCCAAAGGGTCGCCAGCCCCCTCTCAGGGACAGGCCGCAAAGTGGTCTTCAGACCCCGAGATACGGGATCGGCGCCCGGAAGGTGCGGAAGCGAAAGGTTGTGAAGAAATGAAGATACGACTCCGACATACATTGGCCGTTGTCGGGCTGGCGGGCGTTCTCGTGGGTGGAGGTGCGGCGGTCGCCAGCGCGGCGACGAGCAGTTCGTCCTCGACGACGCCCACCTCGACCAGCTCGACATCGGTCACGACGGAGACGGCGAGCGGTTCGTCGACGACCCCTCCCCCCGGGGGCCCGTCGACGACACCCCCACCGGGTAGCTCGTCGAAGACGGCACCGCCGGGTGGGTCGTCCCACTGCACCCACATGGGCGAGGCATCAGCGAGCGCCGCGTAGGTCTCCGGCCCCGCTCGAGACCGCACCACGACGGACCCCCGGTCCCCCCGCCGGGGGTCTCGTCGCGCCCGCTTACGTCGTGGTGGCGGTGGTGGTCGGAGCGCGTTCCGGTGTCGATCCGGTGAGGAAGGTGGTGATGGCCTGGGCGAAGGCGTTGGCCGCCTGTTGCTGGAACCCGGGATCGGCGAGGAGCGCGGCATCGGTCGGGTTGGGCATGTTCCCGCATTCGACCATGACCTTGGGCACCGTCGTGAGGTTCAGGCCACCGAGGTCGTCGCGGGGCACCACGCCGTTCACGCCGTAGTAGTCACTGACCGGCATCGGCGTGACGGCCAGGAAGGCGCTACGGACGTGGTCGCCGAGGACCTGGGAGGCGCCGATGACGGCGTCGTTGACGCCGCTCGCCACCGGTTCGAGGATCGAGAATCCCCGTCCGGTGACCGGACCACCGTCGGCGTGGATGGACACGGCGACGTGGGCGCCGGCGTTATTGACGATGCTCGCTCTCTCGGTGATGCACGGCCCGAACCCGGCGTTGGTCGTCCGGGTGAGGACCACGGTGGCCCCCTGAGCGCGCAGGAGCGCCGCCAGATTCTGGGCCACGTTGAAGGCGAACTGCGCTTCGGTGTACCCGTTGGCGTCCTGGGTGCCGGTCGTGTCGCACGACTCTTCCTCGCGGCCGTTCCACACGGACTGGTCGATGTAGCTGGTGTGGTCCCAGTTGTCCCCGTTGTGCCCGGGATCGATGCCCACCACCATGCCGGCCAGGGGTGCGCGGGGCACGGTGGACGTGGTCCGGGCGGCGGACCGGCCGGGCTCGGAGCCCGATGTCCCTCCCGCCGGTGGCGGTGGAGTGCGGTGCCTCGTGACCGACCACGTGGCTCCCGCCAACCCCACGCCGGCGGCGGCCCCCACGAGCGCCTTCAGCAGCGTCCGCCTCGGGAGACCGGCGCCGGACCCCGCCGCACCTGCGTGGCGCGTTCGGCGCGGGGACACGGACCGGGAGTGCCGGGGACGGGCCACGGCGCCAGCATGCCACGCCGTTTTCGCCGGTTGTCCTCAGGCCGGCGGGAGCAGAAGAGCCAACTGACGCGACTGTGCCACCAGACGACCGCTGCTGTCGAACAGCTCACCGTCCTCCTCGAGGAGGCCGTCGACCATGGACCGGGTCCGGAAGGAACCCCGGATCCAACCGGGTCGGGGCCGGGCGCGGACGTACACCGAGAACTGCAGGGTCGGCACCCAACCGGCCGGGAAACGGTCGAGGATCGCCGGAGGAAAGGCGTCGGCGAACAGCATCAACGAGTGGACGTCGGGCTCGCCCCCGTCGGCGAAGCGCGACCATCCCTCGATCACGGCCTCTCCGGCGTCCGCCGTTCCCAGCCGGAGTCCGGTGAGCCATCCGACGCGGGGTGCCAGCCGCAGGTCGAAATGGCGGAAGATCTCGGGCGGAGACATCCCGTTCGGCCCGGCCCGGTCACGGATCGACACGCACTCCTCCAAGGAGGGGACGGTGGGCGAAGGCGCGTCGAGGTTCGGACCGTCGAGCCGCTCGAGATCGCCGAGGACCGCCGTCGCCCGGATGTGCTGGCGCCCCTGCTGGTGCAGAACGACGTCGGCCACCGATGTCGTACGTCCGCGCTTGACCACGGCGACCGTGATCTCAGCCGGTCCGCCCGACGGCGGCGAGACGAACGTCGCCGTCACGGCCAGAGGATCGGGCATCGATGTGGCCGCCGCCGCCGCCTTCGTCATCGGGGCCAGGAGGTACCCGCCGTTCAGCGACCCCCCGATGCTCCACGAGGGATCGAGGTCGACGCACCAGCCGTCCCCCGCCGGCGTGATGGCCGTCCCCCGGTCGAAGTCGGTGGTGGCCACGGCGGCACCCGCCGGTGATGACCACGAAGGTGCCGCATCGGGTTTCACGTCGGGGGAGCGCCCGGCGCGACAGCGGGGACCGCCCGCCCGCGCCGCAACAGTGTGGTGACGAGCCCCGACAGCACGGCCATGGCGGCGGCGAACGCCCACAGGTGGCGGAAGTTGACGAGAGCCGATGCCGGTGACCGGGGGTTGCCGAGGATGACGACCAGGAGGGCCACGCCGAAGGCACCGCCGACCTGACGGGCCGTCTGGTTCACCGCGCTGCCCACTGCGAAGCGTTCGACATGCAGACTCGAGACGGCGGCCGCACTGAGAACGGGGAACGTGAGCCCGATACCGAGTCCCGTGATGAGGGTCGCCGGCAGCCACCGCGTGACGTACGAGGGGTGGAGGCCGATGGCGGTGGCGTACCACGCCAGGCCACCGGCGAAGACGGCGAATCCGACCAGCAGCACCGTCCGGAAGCCGATCCGCTGGGCCACCCGGCCCGCCGGTCCCGAGACGGCGGCCACCACCAGAGGTCCGGGCGTGACGGCGAGACCCGCCCTCAGGATCGAGTAGTGCCAGACGCTCGTGAGGAAGAGGATGTTCCCGAGGAGCATGGCGAAGAAACCCATGGCGTAGAGCACGGTGGCGGCGTTGGCCACGCTGAAGGAGCGTGCCCGGAAGAGGGTCAGGTCGAGAACAGGTTCGGGATGACGGGCCGAGCGCCGGAGAAAGGAAGCGCCCACCACCACGGCGCCGGCGAAGCAGGCGATGACGCGCCCGCTCGACCAGCCCCAGGTCGGTCCTTCGGTGATCCCGAGCACCAGGGCCGCCAGCGTGGCGCTCACGAGCACGACGCCCAGATAATCGGGCCGCACCCCCGTGCTCACCGTCGTCGTCTCGACGAGCACCCGCCGGCCGACGAGGTACCCGGTGAGACCGATGGGCAGGTTGACGAAGAACACCCACCGCCAACCGGGCCCCGACACGAGGAGCCCGCCGAGCGACGGTCCCGTGGCCACGGCCAGGGCGCCGATGCCACCCCACAGGGCGACCACCTGGGAGCGCCGTTCGCTCGGGAAGGCACCGAGGAGGAGCCCGAGGGAAGCCGGCAGCATGGCCGCGGCACCGCTGCCCTGGATGAAGCGGCCGGCGACGAGCAGATCCACCGAGGGCGCCAGCCCGCACAGGGCCGAGCCGAGGCTGAACACGCCCAGACCGGTGAAGAACAGTCGCCGCCGCCCGAGCCGATCGGCGCTGCGACCGGCGGTGACGAGCAGCGAGGCGAACACGATGCTGTAGCCGGTGATCACCCAGGCGAGCGACGCCCGCGAGTCGTGGGGGAACGACCGTTCGAGGGCGGGGAAGGCGACGTTCACGATCGAGAGATCGAGAGAGGCCATGAAGGCACCGAGGGCGGTGACCACGAAGACGAGCCTCCGGCGCCGTATCACCACGCCGTCGGACGGCCCGGTGGTCCCCGCCGGCTCGTCGGAGCGGGGGCGGACCTCGGTGGCGCTCGGCATGCGAGGCACTCTAGGGCATTGCGTTCTATTATGCAACCCACTAACCTGGGCGCATGGAACGCAAGAGCTTCGCCGACATGGACTGCTCGGTGGCGCAGTGCCTCGAGGTCGTCGGGGAGTGGTGGAGCATGTTGGTGGTGAGGGACGCCTTCCTCGGCGTGACCCGCTTCGACGCCTTCCAGGAACGCCTCGGCATCTCCCGCAACATCCTCCAGCAGCGCCTGGCCCGTCTGGTCGACGCCGGCGTTCTACGGCGCGAGCCCTACTGCGAGCACCCCCTGCGCTACGACTACCGGCTCACCGACAAGGGCCGCGAGCTGTGGCCCGTCCTCACCGCCATGCGCCAGTGGGGCGACCGCTACTCGGCCCCGGACGGTCCGCCCATCGTCGTCACCCACAGGAACTGTGGTTCGGCGGCCGACGCCGTGCTGGTGTGCGGATCGTGCGGAGAGAAGGTCGGGCCCCGCGACGTGACGGCGGCGGCGGGACCGGGACGGGCCCCGGGGCGCGGCCTTCCCGTGCGCAGGGCTTCGTCATAGCCGGGATGCCATGATGCCCGTGTCCCATGGCCGCGCCCCGATCACCCCGTATCCCTCCACTCCCCGAAGATGAGCGCGACGAGCAGGCCAAGGCGTTGCTCGATCCGCTCCGGGTGGACGGGAGCGATCTCAACATCTTTGCCACGCTCGTCCGCCATCCCCGCCTGTTCAAGCGGTGGTTGGGTTTCGGCGGGTATCTGCTCTACCGCGGCGAGCTGCCGGCGCGTGACCGGGAATTGCTGATTCTCCGCACGGCGTGGAACACCGGGGCGGAATACGAATGGGGCCAGCACATACGTATCGCCCGCACCGCCGGTGTGAGCGACGCCGAGATCTCCCGTGTCATCGACGGTCCTGACGCCTTCGGCTGGACCTCCGGGGACAGCGCCCTGGTGAGAGCGGCCGACGAGTTGCACGGCGAGTCGACAATCGCCGACTCCACCTGGAGTGTCCTGGCCGAGAGCTTCGACGAGCACCAATTGATCGAGCTCTGCATGGTCGTCGGCCAGTACCACCTGGTCGCCTTCACCCTGAATGCGCTCGGGGTGGAAAGGGAGCACGGCGTGACCGGCTTCCCTGGCCCGACAGGGGCTTAGACGAGGACGGGGAGACGGTGCCAGCCGCGCACGGTCGTGGTGTGGACGCGCTCGGCCCCGTCGTGGTCGACCACCCAGTCCGGGAAGCGGGCGAGCACCTCTTCCAGGGCCACGCGCCCCTCGAGACGGGCGAGCGCCGCACCCATGCAGAAGTGCAGGCCGAAGCCGAAGGTGACGTGGTGGTCGATGGTGCGCCGAATGTCGAAGCGGTCGGGGTCGTCGAACTGGCGGTCGTCGCGGTTGGCGGCGGCATTGAGCATCAACAGGATCGAACCTTCCGGCATCGTGGCGCCGTGGAGCTCGACGTCTCTGGTCACCGACCGGGCCTGGACCGGTGACGGTGCCTCGTAGCGCAGGATCTCCTCGATGGCGCCCGGGATCAGACCGGGATCGGCGACGAGGGCGCGGCGCTGGTCGGGATGGGCACCGAGGAGAAAGCCCGACCAACCGATGAGCTTGGTCGTCGTCTCGTTCCCGGCGGCGGCGAGGAGCATGGCGTAATTGAGGACCTCCTCATCGTCGAGGCGCCGTTCGATGCCGGTCTCGTCGACGAAGGTGACCTCGATGAGATCGGTCATGAGGTCGTCGGCCGGGTGCTGGCGCCGGAAGCTGATGTAGGGGGCGAAACTCGACATGTCGGAGGATCGCGTCACGACGTCGTGGCCGTCGGGGGGTCGGCCCTCCTCGATGCGCAGGCCCTCGTCGAAATGGTCGCGCACCGCCACCTGGTCCTGCTCGGGGATGCCGAGCATGTCGCTGATCACCCGCATCGGGAGGTCGGCACCGAGGTCGCGCACGAAGTCGAACCCTCCGCCGCCCACGAGCGGATCGAGGACAGCGGCGCAGTACTCACGCATGCGGGTCTCGAGGACCGAGACCCGCCGGGCCGTGAACACCCGGGCCATCAGCCGCCGGTGCAGGTTGTGGAGGGGCGGATCCTCGAAGATGAACATTCCCTTCGGGGTCTCCATCCCCGAACGGATGATCTCGAGGACCGAGCCCCGAGCCGAGCTGAAGGTCTGCCAGTCGATCGAGCAGGACTCGACGTCGGCGAACCGGCTCACGGCATAGAAGTCGAGTTCCCCGTTGTAGTAGAGGGGCGCCTCGTCGCGCATGCGCTTGAAGACGGGATAAGGGTCGGCATCGATGTCGAAGTCGTAGGGGTCGTAGTAGATATCGCTCGTCGAGGTGGCCATCGCCCTTGATCATGCCCACTTCGTGGTGGCCCGGCCAGGCCGCGGCCGGATTCGCCGGTCGCGGCCTGGCTCCGACCGACCCCGCTACCTCGCCGCGGCGGCGAAGCGGTCGAGCAGGCCCTGCCACCCGCCCGGTGCGTCGAACCCTGCCGCGCATCGTGTCGGCGGCGTCGCCGAAGCGATCCAGGTCACGGTGCTCGAGCTCGACGATGGTGCGGTTCGGACCGTCGGGGGTGAAGCGGATCTCGACCGTGGTGACGAGGGCAGGATCGAAGTGCCAGCTGGCATCGATCTGCCAGGCCAGAACCAGGCGGCCGGGCGGATCCCACTGGAGGACGTGTCCCCACTGGCACTCGGAGTCGTCGATGCCGATCTCGTACCAGCGACCACCGACCCGGGGCTCGAGAACGACGTCCTTCAGCTCGCTCTCGCCGAGGTGGTGCCCGGGAAACCACCACTGGCCAATGCCCTCGGTGAAGACACGAAAGGCTTTGTCCGCCGACGCCTCGACGGTGACGCTCTTGCAGACGACCGTGGTGGTCATGACCATGTCCCTTCTCCTTGTTCGGTGTCGGATTGTTCGCTGTCGGGGCCTTTTTCCACCGCCGCCTTGAAGTCGGCCAGGGCCCGGTCCCAGAAGCGGTCGAGGTAGGCGCGCAATGCGCCCAGCCCGTCGGGATTGAGTTGGTAGATGCGGCGGTTGCCGACCCGCTGATCGATCACCAGCCCGGCCTCCTTCAGCACCCGGAGATGCTGGGAGACCGCCGGACGGCTCACGGGGAGCCCGTCGGCCAGCTCGACGACGGCCCGGGGACCGGCACCGAGGCGTTCGAAGATGCTCCGCCGTGTCGGGTCGGCCAGTCCGCTGAGAGCCGTTTGGTAAGTAGCCACTAACGGTAAGTTAAGACTTACGTAGTGCCCCTGTCAAGGAGATCCTCCGGTGGTGGCTCGTCCAGGGGGAGCAGCGCACCGCTGTGCACGTCGAAGATGAACCCCCCCACTTCGAGGCCGGCCGGCAACAGGGGGCACGAGGCGATGAGCGTCATGTCGTGGCGCATCGTCGCCCGCTGATCGGTGGTGGCCAGGAAATCCCAGCCGGTGGTGGCGACCCCCCGGTTGGCCTCGATGCGGGCGCGTATCTGCTCCTCGGTGGAGTCGACCATGGCGCAGTTCGTGTGCTGCACGAGACAGACCCGCGTCACGCCGAGGAGATTGACGGCGAGCACGAGCGAGCGCAGGACGTCGCCGGTCACCCGGGCCCCGGCGTTGCGGATGATCTTGGCGTCGCCCGCCCGCAGACCGAGCATGGCCAGCGGATCGATGCGGGAATCGATGCAGGTGACGACGGCGAGACCTCTGGCCGCCGTTCCCGCCACGCCCGAGTCGTGGAACTCGGCGCGGTACCGCCGGTTGGCGTCGAGCAGATCGTCGAAGATCGACAGGTTCTACCAGCCGACCGCACCCGGCGGCGACGCCGTCGACCCCTCAGCCGGCGTCGGGGTCACCCTCGACCACCGCCCGGATGCGTTCGAGGGTGGTCCGCATGCCGTTGGCGTTCGTCCTCCCCCGGGCCCGCCCGAGGATCTTCCAGTAGAGACGGATGGCGGGTTTGTCGGCCAGCTCGAAGGACTCGGTCACGTCGGTGCCGTCACCCGTGGCCTCGAAGTGGTAGCGCCAGGTGTTCAGGGCCTTGGCGCCTTCTCCCACCGTGAAGGCGAAATCGCGACCGGGCTCACACCCGACGACGACGCAGGTCGTCCAGTACACCGGCCCCCGCCCGTTGCGTCGGACATGGCCCCGGAACCGTGCGCCGACGGCCGGTCCGGTGGCGCCGTCGAGCCACTCGGCTTCGAAGGTCTCGGGGCTGAACCGGCCGGTGGTGGTGACGTCGCTGACGACGCCCCAGATCCGCTCCGGTGGCGCTGCCATGTGCACCGTGACCGATCCCCGCACGTCGAGAACGTACCTCCCGGGCGGCTCGGGACCCGGGGGGCCGGCCCCCACGTCGCCGTCGCCGGGGAGAAAAGTCCTGGTCGAAGGATCCCCTGGACGATCCGGCCGGCGGGGTGGAGGTCTCGTGAGCGGGCCCCTCAATAGAGAGCGCCCCGGCGCCGATGACTGCACGATCATGCGACGGCGCGGCGGGAGCCCTTGTCCTGACGATGGTGGGTGCGGACCGGCGCTGCGGTTCTCCGGCGTGGTCCACCGCTACCGGTCGCTCGTTGCCTTGGACCACCTCGATCTGGAGGTGGCCCGGGGCGAGACCCTCGCCCTGCTCGGCCCCAACGGGGCCGGGAAGTCGACGGCCATCTCCATCCTCCTCGGGCTCCAGCGTCCGCAGGAGGGTGACGTCTCGGTACTCGGCACGGACCCCCGGTCGGCCATGGCGTCGGGCCAGGTCGGGGCCATGCTCCAGGTGGGCGGCGGGAGCGGGCTCCCCCACGGGGTGCGGGTCGGCGACCTGGTGGCGATGACGTCGCGGCTGTACCGCCACC
Source organism: uncultured Acidimicrobiaceae bacterium (assembly GCA_963848355.1). Classification (GTDB taxonomy): domain Bacteria; phylum Actinomycetota; class Acidimicrobiia; order Acidimicrobiales; family UBA8190; genus CAWKDG01. Next base: position 1,178,697 of record CAWKDG010000012.1, on the reverse strand, counting down.
CCTCTCCGGTCGGGCGCACCCTCGAACGCGCCGGGCTCTGCGGCCTGGCCGACCGCTACGACCCACCGGCTCTCGGGCGGCCAGGCCCAGCGGGTCCGGCTGGCGCTGGCCATCGTGGGCGACCCCGAGCTCGTCTTCCTGGACGAGCCGACCATCGCCATGGACGTGGAGGGCCGGCGCCGCTTCTGGGCCACCATGCGCGGCTTCTCGGAGGAGGGTCGCACCGTGGTCTTCGCCACCCATCACCTGGACGAGGTCGATGCCGTGGCCGACCGTATCGTCGTGATGCGGCGGGGCACGGTGGTGGCGAACGGCGCCGCCTCGACCATCAAGGCGGCCGTGCCCACGCGCCGTGTCCGCTTCGCTTCCCCGGGGGCCGATCCCGCCCGGTTGCGCGAGCTCGACGGCGTGGACGCGGCCTGCGTGCGCGGGTCCGAGGTCGTCCTCGACTCCCTGGACGCCGACGCCACCGTCCGGTCACTGGTGGCCTCGGGCGTGGCCTTCAGCGACATCGAGGTCACAGGAGCCGACCTCGAGCAGGCCTTCGTGGCCCTCACCGGTGACCTCGTCGAGGCGTGCACGGTCGAGGACGCCGTCGCCGGGCCCGTGTCCCGAGCGCAGACGGAGATGGTGCGGTGACGGGGCCCGGACGATGACGGGGCTGGGGGGGCCTGCTGCGCTTCGAGGTCCGGCGCCTGCTGCGCAACGTCCGCTACGTGGGGATCAGCGTCGGCTTCCCCGTCGTCTTCTACGTCCTCTTCCTCCACAACGAGCATCCGGCCGCCCATATCGCCGGGACCACCTGGAGGACGTACTTCATGGTGTCGATGGCCAGCTTCGGGGCCATGGTGGCGTCCCTGAACGCCGGCGGGACCCGGCTGGCGGCCGAGCGGGCCTCGGGGTGGACGCGCCAGCTGCGGGTCACCCCGTTGCCGGCGTGGAGCTACGTCACCACCAAGACGGCCGCCTCCATGGTGATCGCCCTGCCCGTGGTCGTCATGGTGGAGACGACCGGCCTGCTCCTCGGAGGGGTGCGCCTGGGCGTGGCGACGTGGGCGGCGCTGACCGTGGTGCTCTGGGCCAGCGCCGTCCCGTTCGCCGCCCTGGGCGTCCTCGTCGGGTTCGTGGCCTCGAGCGAGACGGCCTATCCGCTCGTCACCGCCCTGATGTTCCTGCTGAGCTTCTTCGGCGGGCTCTTCACCCCGGTGGCCGAGCTCCCGGTGGTCCTCCGCCACGTCGCCTCCTTCCTGCCCAGCTATCACGACGCCTCCCTGGGATGGGCCGTGGTGGCCGGACGGGCCCCGTCCCTCGGCGATGCCGGCGTCCTCCTCGGGTACGGCGTCCTCCTCGGGCTGGCCGTCACCTGGCGGCACCGGGTCGAGGAGTCCCGGGCCTTCGCCTGAGGCGCTCAAGTCTCGATGGCCGACGGTCGATTCACCCTGGTGGAGGCATTGGACTCGGCCGCGATCGCATCGGGGAGGGACACCGATCGACCCCGCCTGCCCCCGTCGGCCAGGCCTCTCGTCACCAGCGCGACGATGGCCGAGACCGTGGTCGTCGCCGCCCTCGCTCCGGTCGCCGGTCGACGCCATCTGGGTGCGGCCATGGACCTCCGCCGGCGCCTGCCCGATCTGCTGCGCCTGTCCCGGGTGACGTCGACGCAATTGTGGTGGCAGGCGGCCGCCGCGCTCGTCGTCGTCGTGTACTGCGGGTCATTGGTAGCCCTGCGACGACCCCCGGGCGGGTACCTGTGGTTCTGGGACGGGTGGGTGGGCAACATCGCCGCCACGCTGCCGATCATCCCCATCCTCCTGCGCGTGCGCCACCGCCGGAAGCTGAGGGCCGCCTGGGGAGCGATGGCGATCGGCATCGGGCTGAACACCATCGCCAACTTCGTCTACCTGTTCCACGACCAGCACCTGATGCCCGCCTCCAGCCCGACGTCGAGCGACATCGCCTACCTGCTGTCGGATCTGGCCTTCATCGCCGGCGTCGCCATGATGACCCAGGCGTCGTTCGGACGCGGCCTGCTCAGTTTGCGGCTCGACGGCGTGGTCGCCGGGCTGGCCACGGCGGCGGCGGCGGCCATGCTGTGGTTCGAGCCGCTGCTGTCGGTCAGCGGGCACCCGTGGCAGGTCGTCATCAAGCTGGCCGATCCGGCCTGCGACCTGGTCCTGTTGATGTTGATCGTGGCCGGACTGGCCCCGCGGCGGTACCGGCTCACGTGGTCGACGGGCCTGCTCGTCCTCGGGGTGCTGTGGTTCGTCGTCGGTGACGCCATGTACCTGAACCAGACGGCCTCGCGTCCCTACGTGGAGGGGAGGCCGGTCAGCGGGACATGGGTCATCGCCCTCTTCATCATGGGGATCGCGGCGTGGGCACGCGAAGACCGGCGCACCCTGCCCCGCCGCAACGCCAGCATGGCTCCCCCCGGCTTCGCCCTGGTGCCGATCGTGTTCGGATTCGTGTCCCTCGCCGTCCTGGCCGCCGCTCTGGCCCGCCACGATGCGGCGGCCGCCTCCAACCTGGCCCTCGGGGCACTCGGGGCCGTGATCATCCGGATGGCCCTGACACTGCGGGAGCTGCGGCGGGGAGCCGAGAACTTCCGCGATGCACGCACCGACCAGCTGACCGCCCTGCAGAACCGGCGCGCCTTTCTCGAAGACGCCGAAACGAAGTTACAGACGGCCCGCCATCCCGAGCGCGTCGGTGTCCTGTTGGTCGATCTCGACGGGTTCAAGGAGATCAACGACTCGCTCGGGCACCACTGCGGGGACGAGCTCCTGCGCATCGTGGCCCGGCGCTTCGAACGCAAGATCGCCAACCGAGGCTCGGTGGCCCGACTCGGCGGCGACGAGTTCGCCAGCACGTGCGTGGTGGACTCCAGCCAAGAGCTCGTGGTGGTGGCGCAGGAGCTGGCCGAGTCCCTCTTCGATCCGATCTCGCTCGACGGCGTGACCGTCCGTGTCGGTGCCAGCATCGGAGTGGCCTTCGCCCCCGATCACGGTGAGACCCATTCCGCCCTTCTGCGCAGCGCCGACGTGGCCATGTACGAGGCCAAACGCAGCCGGTCGATCGTGTGCGTCTACCACGCCGACCACGACCTCAACAGCCGCGAACGCCTGGAGTTGATCGACGACCTGCGGACGGCGATCGACACGCGCAGTCTCACCCTGCACTTCCAACCGACGCTCAACCTCCAGACCGAGACGATCGTCGGCGTCGAAGCCCTGGTGCGCTGGCACAATCCGAAACACGGTCTGCTCCAGCCCGACTCCTTCGTCCCCCTGGCCGAGCGGGTGGGCCTGATCCCGCAACTCACCCGTGCCGTCCTGGAGATGGCCATCGCCCAGGCGGCCCTGCTCGAGGAGATCGGTCACCCCCTGCAGATGAGCGTCAACATCTCGCGTTACGACCTGGTGGACGAAGAGCTCCCGGCCTTCATCGACGATCTCCTCGAGCAGTACGAGGTGCTCCACAACCGGCTGACGCTCGAGGTCACCGAATCCTGCATCGGTGCCGACCCCGAACGGGCGAAGAGGAGCATCGACGAGCTGCGCGAACGCGGCATCCGGATCTCCATCGACGACTTCGGTGTCGGCTACTCGTCCATGTCGCAGCTGCTCCAGCTCCCCATCGACGAGTTGAAGATCGACAAGTCGTTCGTCCTCGCCTTGGAGGACGACGACCGGGCCCGGGCCATCATCAGTTCCACGGTCGAACTGGCCCGGGCGCTCAAGCTGGTCGTCGTGGCCGAGGGCGCCGAGAAATCGAGCAACCTCAACGTGTTGGCCTACCTGGGGGTCGACATCGCCCAGGGCTTCTTCATCGCCCGCCCCCTCACCACGGACGAGCTCACGATGTTCCTCGAGGACCCGATGCGCGTCGGGATACCGCCGATCTCAGTCGGCTGACCGACCGGTGAGGACCGTGCCCAGTTGCGCCACCGTCAGGGGTGGGTTGGCCCACACCCGCCCCCCGGGCCGGAGTCCGTCGAGGACCACCTCCAGGTAGCGGGCCGAGCTGGCGGGGGCATGGGGGTCGCACAGGTCGGCCACCGCCCGCACCGACATCAAGACGACGGCGAGATCGGTGAAGGCGACATCGGCCCGGATGGTGCCGGCCCGCTTGGCCCGGTCGAGCAGGGTGTCAACGAGGGGGGCGATCCGGGAGAGGGCGTCGCCGGTGGAGTCGCGCGTGGCGTCGTCGGTCCTCGGGGCCCGGGCCGCGATCACCCGCCAGCACGAAGGAGCGGCGATGCAGCGCCGCACGAAGTCGAACACACCGTCGGCGGGAGAGGACTCGGACAGGACCGACTCGGCGATCTGCCGGGCCCTGTCGTGGGCCGCCTCGATGACGGCGGCGACGAGTTCGCCCTTATTGGGGAAGCGCCGGTAGAGGGTGCCGATGCCGACACCGGCCCGGCCGGCGATCTGCTCCATCGAGGCGTCGTAGCCGTGCTCGGCGAAGACGTCGCGCGCCGCCACCAGGATGCGGGCCAGATTGATCTCGGCATCGCGGCGCAGGAGCTGGCGCGTCACGTCCCCTCCTCCGGGGCGTAGGCGGAGGCGCCCACGAAGACCTCGGCCTCGCCCGTGAGCCCGGGGTGGGCCAGAGAGGTGACGACCGGAGAGTGCGGCCGGTTGGGGATGGTCAGCGTGGCCAGGGCGGCCACCACCAGCGACACCGCCGAGACGACGAAGGCCACCGTGTAGCCGTGGGCGGTGGGGAATCCCCCGGGGAGCAGATTGCTCACGACGATGCTGGTGGCGATGGCACTGCCCAGGGCGGCGCCGATGTTTCGGATGTTGGTGTTCATCCCCGTGGCCACGCCCGTCTGGTGGGTGGGGACGGCTTCGATGATGAGGTTGGCCATCGAGGCATAGCCGAGGGCGATGCCGATACCGAGAAGGCCGGCGGCCACGTAGACGTCCCACGGTCGGCTGTCGGCCACGGCCAGGAATCCGTAGCTGGCGGCCGAGAAGACGGCGCCGACGAAGAGGATCGGTTTGGATCCGAAGGTGATGGCCAGGCGTCCGGTGAGGGGAGCGACGAGCAGCATGGCGATGGCGAAGGGAAGGAGGAAGAGGCCCGACTGGGTGACCGAGGCGCCGAATCCGTATCCCTCGTGCGCCGGTGTCTGGACGAACTGGGGAACGGTGATGAAGAACACGAACATCCCGAACCCGAAGAGCAGGGCCGCCAGGTTCGTGCTCCAGACGGCGGGGATGCGCATCATCGTCATGTCCACCACGGGCGAGTCGGAGCGGACCTCGGCCCACACCCACAGGGCGGCCAGGACCACGGTGGCGCCGAAGAGGACGAGCACGGTGGCGTCCATCCATCCCCAGACCGGACCTTCGGAGACGGCGAGCAGCCCGGTCACGAGCCAGGCCGACATGAAGCCGGCGCCGAGCCAGTTGATGCGCCCCGGCGCGCGCACCGGGGACTCGGGCACCACGACGAAGGTGGCCACCGTGGCCGCCAGCGTCATGACCAGCGGGATCCAAAAGAGCCAGTGGTACGAGAGGTGCTCGACGATGGGCCCGGCCAGGACGATCCCACCGCCGACCCCGATCCCGAGGATGGCCGACATGACCCCGATGCCGGTGGAGACGCGGGCCCGGGGGAACTCGTCGCGGATGATGCCGAAGGCGAGGGGGAAGACGGCACCGCCGGTGCCCTGGATGGCCCGGCCGACGAGCATGACGGGCAACGACGTGGCCACGGCGCTCAGCAACGTCCCGAGCGAGAGGAGGACGAGGACGACGACGAGCATCTTCTCCTTGCCCACCATGTCGCCGACCCGGCCGAGGATGGGGGTGGCGATGGCGGCGCTGAGGAGGTAGGCCGTCAGCAACCACGTCGCCCCCGTGGCCGAGGTGTGCAGCGCATGCTCCAACTCGGGAATGGCGGGGATGATCATCGACTGCAGCAGGCTGAAGGCGAGCGCGGCGATGGCCAGGACGGCGAAGGTGGCCCCGTAGTGGATCCTCTTCTCGGCCACGCCTGTCCCCTCCGTACCGGAATCGGATATTCCGTTTCCGGGGCACGCTAGCCGGGGCGGGGCGGGGCGGGGCGGGGCGGGGCGGGGCAGGCGGGCGGGCGGGCCAGCGGGCCCGGAGTGGTCAGGAAGGGCGGGGATTGACGTTAACGTGAAGGAACCTTGCCGTTCACGTCAGGGTGTGGACGGATCCCCAGGAGTGCGATGACCCACCTCGAGCGATCGACCCCACCGGGCCCGGCGGACCTGGGACCCCCGGACAGCTACAAGTGGACGGCTCTGTTCGTCTCCACCCTGGGGATGCTGATGGCGACGATCGACGGTTCCATCGTCCTCATCGCCATGCCTGACATCTTCCGGGGGATCGGGCTCAATCCCCTCCAACCGGGGAACACCTTCTACCTGTTGTGGATGATCCTCGGGTTCCTCGTGGTGACGAGCGTCCTCGTGGTCACGCTCGGTCGGTTGGGTGACATCTACGGCCGCGTCCGCGTCTACAACCTGGGTTTCGCCGTCTTCACCTTCTTCTCCCTGCTGCTCACGATCACGTGGGCCCACGGTCACGCGGCGGGGATCTGGTTGATCACGATGCGGATCTTCCAGGCCGTCGGGGCGGCGATGCTGATGGCCAACTCGGCCGCCATCCTGACCGACGCCTTCCCGTCGGGACAGCGCGGTCTGGCTCTCGGGGTGAACCAGGCGGCCGCCTTCAGCGGGTCCTTCATCGGACTGATCCTCGGCGGGGTGTTGGCGCCGATCAACTGGCGGCTGATCTTCCTCGTGTCGGTGCCGGTCGGCCTGCTCGGCACCGTGCTCGGGTATCTGAAGCTGCGCGAGCTCGGTCAACGGCGGCCGGCCGCCATCGACTGGCCCGGGAACATCACCTTCGGGCTCGGCCTGGTCCTGATCATGGTGGGGATCACCTACGGGATCGAGCCCTACGGGCACAGCAACATGGGGTGGGGGAACCCCCTCGTGCTCGGTGCCATCGGCGTGGGCCTGGTCCTGATGGTGGCCTTCTGCATCATCGAGACCAAGGTGGCCCAGCCGATGTTCCGGCTGCAGCTCTTCAAGATCCGCGCCTTCACCTCCGGGGTCTTCGCCAGCTTCCTCGCCGCGTTGTCGCGCGGCGGGCTGATGTTCATGCTCGTGATCTGGCTGCAGGGGATCTGGTTGCCGCTGCACGGTTACGACTTCGCCCGGACGCCGCTGTGGGCCGGGATCGCCATGATCCCGTTGACCCTTGGGCTGCTCATCTCCGGTCCCGTCACCGGCATCCTGTCGGACCGCTACGGGGCCCGGCCCTTCGCCACCGGCGGGATGATCGGCGCCGGGATCTCCTTCGGTCTCCTCGAGCTCCTCCCCATCGACTTCTCCTACTGGGTGTTCGGCCTCCTGCTGTTCCTCCTGGGGCTCACGATGGCCGCCTTCGGATCGCCGAACCGCACCGGCGTGATGAACAGCCTCCCGCCCGAGCACCGGGGCGCGGGGTCCGGGATGAACACGACGTTCCAGAACTCGGCCCAGGTCTTCTCCATCGGGATCTTCTTCACGCTGATGATCGTCGGCCTGTCGTCGACGCTGCCGCAGAGCCTCTTCCACGGCCTGGTCAGCCACGGTGTCCCGGCTGCCACGGCCGAGCGCGCCGCCCACCTGCCCCCGGTGTCCACCCTCTTCGCCGCCTTCCTCGGGTACAACCCGATCGAACATCTCATCGGGGCCGGGACCGTGGCCCGCCTGCCCGCCGCCCAGCAGGCGGTGCTCCTCGGGCACGGCTTCTTCCCCTCGCTGATCACGGCGCCGTTCAAAGCCGGACTGCACGCCGCCCTCGACTTCGCCATCGTGGCCAGCGCCCTGGCGGCGGCCGCCTCGTGGAGCCGGGGGACGATGTACGTCCACGCCGAGACGCCGGGGACCGACCGGTCGGTGACCGTGGGGGCCGACCGGTCGCCGCAGGCCAACGGAACGCGGGGAGAGGACGCCGGACCCGACGGTGGGTCGGCGGAGGTCGCCACGGCGGTGGGTGGCGCAGCACGGGACCAGCGGTGATGACACCGGATCCGTCGACGACGGCGGGGAGCCCCGTCGTGTTCCGGATCGGCGAGGTGGCCAAGCTGACGGGGCTCACGACGCGGACGTTGCGCTACTGGGAGGAGCTCGGCCTGGTGACGCCGACCTCCTACGGCACGAGCGGTGACCGCCACTACACGGCCACCGACATGACCCGGGTGACGAGGATCCGCGATCTCCAGAAACTCCTCGGCTTCTCGTTGGCCGAGGTGCGGGTGGTCCTCGACACCGAAGAGGTCGACGTCCTCGACCGGGTCAAGTCCGAATTCCATTCCGGCGACCTCTCGCCCGAGAGACAGCGCGCCCTGCTCGCCGAGGCCATCACGGCCAACGATCAGCTCCTGGCCCGTCTGGACGACACCTTGGCCAGGATCGAGGCGTTCCGGGCCGAACGCCTGGCCAGCGCCGGCCGGCTGCGGGCCCGACTCGACACACTCGACACCCCGGAACCGTCACCGCCCGATGCGGGACGACCGGGCCGAGAAGAGAAAGCGAGGCAGGCATGACGGATGCGATGCGAGCGGAGACGGTGATGATCACCGGCGCCGGGGGCGACGAGATCGAGGCCTATCTGGCCCAACCTCTCGACGGGCCACCGACCGGCGGTGTCGTGGTGATCCACCACATGCCCGGCTACGACGAGCAGACGAAGGAGATCACGAGGACATTCGCCGTCCACGGCTATCTGGCCGTCTGCCCCAACCTCTACTGGCGCGAGGCCCCCGGGGCCAGCCCCGACGACGCGGCGGCGACGGCCCGGGCCCAGGGCGGCGTTCCCGACGAGCGCCTGGTGGGCGACGTTCGTGGCGCCGCCGACCACATGAAGGCGCTCTCGTCGTCCAACGGGAAGGTGGCCACCATCGGCTACTGCTCGGGTGGCCGGCAGTCCTTCCTGGCCGCCTGCAGCCTGCCGCTCGACGCCGCCGTCGACTGCTACGGCGCCTTCATCATCAATCCCGTCCCCGAGGGGCTCCCGCTCAAGGTGCAGCCGATCGGGCACCTGGCCAAGGACCTGTCGTGCCCCCTCCTCGGCCTGTTCGGGAGCGAGGACCAGCACCCCTCCCCGGCCGAGGTAGCCGAGCTCGAGAAGGTCCTGGCCGACAACGGGAAGACCTACTCCTTCCATTCCTACGAAGGGGCCGGCCACGCATTCTTCGCCACCAACCGCCCGAGCTACCGGCCCGAGGCGGCCAACGACGGCTGGGAGAGGATCTTCTCCTTCTTCGGCCGCTACCTGAGCAGTTGAGGGGAGACGACCGTGTGCACCTATGAGACGACCACCCTCGCCGTCACCGGGAGCGGCAAGGGAGCCGATGGATGGTTCGCCCTCTCGGACGCCACCGTCTATTTCGACCACCCCGTCCACGCCAGCGCCGAGCACACCCTGAACATCGACCTGCGGAACCCGGCCCGGGGTCCCGGGTTCCGGGTGGCCGTGGAGCTCGACCCGGCCTCGGCCCGGGAGCTGGCCGAAGCCATCCTCGCCAGTCTCGACAGCGCGCCGGCGGGGCTCGGCGGGTAGAACAGCGGACAAGGATGACCGCGACCCAGGAGAATCACGATGACAACGGCGAACCCGATGCAGCTCGGCATGGTCGGCCTCGGGCGAATGGGAGCGGGCATCGTCCGGCGCCTGATGCGCGACGGACACCGGTGCGTCGTCTACGACGTGGATCCGAAAGCGGTGACGGCATTGGAGTCCGAAGGAGCGACGGGAGCGGACTCCATGGCCGACTTCGTCCAGAAGCTCACCGTGCCGCGCGGCGTGGGTGATGGTGCCCGCCGGTGAGATCACGGGGAAGACCATCGAGGACCTGGCCTCCCACATGGAGTCGGGCGACACGATCATCGACGGCGGGAATTCCTACTACCGCGACGACATCCGCCGCGCCCAGAAGCTGTCGGAGCGGGGGATCCACCTGATCGACTGCGGAACGAGCGGTGGGGTGTGGGGGATCGAACGTGGTTTCTGTCTCATGATCGGGGGCGAGGACGGTGTCGTCGAGCGCCTCGATCCGCTCTTCGCCACCATCGCCCCCGGCGTGGGCTCCGCCCCCCGGACCCCGGGCCGCACCGGCGACCCCGACTCGGCCGAGCAGGGGTTCCTCCACTGCGGTCCGAACGGTGCCGGGCACTTCGTCAAGATGGTCCACAACGGGATCGAGTACGGGATGATGGCCTCGTTCGCCGAGGGCCTCAACATCCTCCACAACGCCAACGTCGGCAAGACCAAGATCGAAGGCGACGCCGAGACGGCCCCGCTCGAAGAGCCGGAGTTCTACCAGTACGACATCGACACCACGGGCGTGACCGAGGTCTGGCGCCGCGGCAGCGTGATCGCCTCGTGGTTGCTGGATCTCACCGCCGAAGCGCTCTATGCCTCGCCCGAGCTGAAGGAGTTCGCCGGTCGGGTGTCGGATTCGGGCGAAGGGAGATGGACCTCGATCGCTGCCATCGACGAAGGCGTCCCCGCCCCCGTCCTCACCACGTCGCTCTACTCGCGCTTCGCCTCACGGAACCTCGACGACTTCGCCAACAAGGTCCTGTCGGCCATGCGCAAGGGGTTCGGCGGCCACGACGAGAAGAAGGCGTGACCAAACCGGTCGTCGTCCTCTTCGACGTGGACGAGACCCTCGTCCACACCGGCGGGGCCGGAGCGAGAAGTTGGAAGGTGGCCTTCGAGGCGCTCTACGACATCCCGGCCGACATCGGCGCCCACACCTCGGCCGGGGAGACCGATCCCCAGGTGGCGGCCGAGACCTTCCGCGGAGTGCTGCAGCGCGACCCGACCCCCGACGAGCTCGGCGCCCTCTACGCCCGCTACCTGCTGGCCCTGTCCGACGAGATCTGGGCCTCGAAGGAGTACCGGGTGCTCCCCGGGGCGGAGCAGACGCTGAAGCGGTTGGGGGAGGCCGGGATCATGCTCGGGCTCGTCTCCGGGGCGATGGAGGGCGCGGCACGGACCAAGCTCATGCCGGGCAACCTCAACCGGTACTTCGTCTTCGGCGCCTACGGCTCGGACTCACCCGACCGGCCCGAGCTCACCAAGCTGGCCATCGAGAAGGCGGCCCGCCTGCACGGCCGGCTCACCCCGTCCCAGGTGTCCGTGGTGGGCGACACTCCCCGGGACATCGACGCGGCGCAGGCCGCCGGAGCCGTGTCGGTCGGGGTGGCGACCGGCCACTATTCGACGAAAGAGCTGCTCGCAGCCCATGGCGACCACGTGCTCGGCTCCCTCGAGGAGCCGTTCCCGGGGATCTGAGACCACCCGGTCCGCTGGGGGGGCCACCGGTCGTGTCCTCAAGACCTTGACGTTAACGTTAAGATATTGCCATGGTCCGGAACGCCGTCGCCACCGCGTCGAGCGACAGCCGCTACAAGTGGATCGCCCTGTCGAACATCACGCTGGGCACGCTCATGGTCTTCATCAACCAGTCGATCGTGCTCATCGCCCTTCCGGCCATCTTCCGGGGCATCAAGCTCAACCCCCTCACCCCGGCCAACACCGGCTACATGCTGTGGATGCTCATGGGCTTCATGGTCGTCCTGGCCGTGTTACTGGTGACTCTCGGCCGGGTGGGCGACATCTTCGGCCGGGTGAAGATGTACAACCTGGGCTTCGCCGTCTTCACCGTCTTCTCCATCCTGCTCTCGGTCACCTGGATGCACGGCCCGGGGGCGGCCGTCTGGCTCATCGGCATGCGGATCGGCCAGGGGGTGGGCGGTGCGATGCTCTTCGCCAACTCCTCGGCCATCATCACCGACGCCTTCCCCGCCGACCAGCGCGGGCTCGGACTGGGGATCAACAACGTGGCCGCCATCAGCGGTGCCTTCATCGGCCTCGTCCTGGGCGGACTGCTGGCCCCCGTGCAATGGCACCTGGTCTTCCTGGTGTCGGTGCCCTTCGGGATCTTCGGGACGGTCTGGGCCTACCGCAAGCTCGAGGACAGAAGTGTCCGCACGCCGGCCCACATCGACTGGTTGGGCAACGCCACCTTCGCCGCCGGACTCATCCTCATCCTGGTGGGGATCACCTACGGCCTGCTCCCGTACGGACATCACACCATGGGCTGGACCAGCCCGACGGTGATGGCCGAGATCATCGGCGGCATCGTCCTGCTGGCGGTGTTCTGCGGCATCGAGACGCGCGTGGCCCACCCCATGTTCCGGCTGACCCTGTTCCGCATCCGGGCCTTCACGGCCGGCAACGTGGCCAGTGGATTGGCGTCGCTCAGCCGCGGTGGCCTCATGTTCATGCTGATCATCTGGCTGCAGGGGATCTGGCTGCCCCTGCACGGCTACAGCTTCAGCTCCACCCCACTGTGGGCCGGGATCTACATGGTGCCGCTGACCGTCGGCTTCCTGGCCGCCGGTCCGCTGGCCGGCCATCTGGCCGACCGGTACGGGGCGCGGCCCTTCGCCTCGGGGGGTCTGCTGCTGGTGGCGACCACGTTCATCCTGCTGCAGGCGCTGCCCGTCGACTTCTCGTACCCGGCCTTCGCCGCCCTGCTGTTCTTCAACTCGGTCGGCATGGGTCTGTTCATCGCCCCCAACCAGACGGGGATCATGAACAGCCTGCCCGCCAACCAGCGCGGGGCGGGTGCGGGCATGGCCGCCACCTTCAACTCCTCGGCCCAGGTGCTCTCCATCGGGATCTTCTTCACCCTCATGATCCTGGGCCTGGCCGCCACCTTGCCGACCGCCCTCCTGCACGGCCTGGAGGCCCAGGGGGTGGCCGCCGGCACCGCCGCGCGCGTCTCGCACCTGCCCCCCGTCGGCTCCCTCTTCGCCGCCTTCCTCGGCTACAACCCGATGGCCACGTTGCTCGGGCCGGCGGCGCTGCATCACATGACGGCGGCGCAGGCCCACTCCATCACCGGCCGGTCGTTCTTCCCCCACCTCATCTCGGGCCCCTTCGGGAAGGGTCTCGAGAAGGCCTTCGACTTCGCCGCCATCGTGTGCCTGTTCGGCGCCGTCGCCTCGCTCCTGCGGGGCGGGAAGTACCACTACACCGAGCCCGACGGCGAAGCGTCCCCGGTGGAGCCGGCCGAGGAGGCGGTGGCCGAGACCGAGCCACTGTTGGTGTGAGCTGACGACGTGGCCAAGAGCACGGGGGTGAAGAGCCCGGCGGCGCCCGATGCGGCGGACGCCGAGTCCTGCGGCGGGAGCGAACCGGGACTGCGCATCAGCGACGCCGCCTCCCGGGCGGGGGTCTCGGCCCGCACCCTGCGCTACTACGACGAGCTCGGCCTGCTGTGCCCCTCGCAGTACACCGCCGGTGGTGAGCGGCGCTACCGGCAGAGCGACCTGGTCCAGCTCCAACGCATCCTCGAACTACGCGAGGCGCTCGGGATGAACCTGGAGGAGATCAAGGGGTTCCTCGAGTCCGAGCAACGGCTCGACGAGGTGCGCGCCGCCTACCGGGCCGAGCGGGAGGTCGACACGGCGGCCGCCCGGCGCCAGCGCAAAGCCCTTCTCGAGGAGGCCCTGGCGCTGAACGAGTCCCTGAAGGAGCAGTTGAACGCCAAGCTGGCCCGCATGGACGCCTTCCGGGCCACCCTGGCCCGCAACGCCGACCGCTGCCGGGAGCTGCTGGCCGAGCGGGGATAGCAACCGCCCGGGATCCTGACGCCGGCGGGGCCGGCGCGGGAGGCTGTCACCGTGGTGGCACTCGTCGAGTGGGGGTTGAAGGTCTTCCACCACCACATCGGGCGCAGTCTCGTCTCGATCATCGTCCTCTCGATCGCCAGCGCCGCCTCCTACGGGCTGGCGGCGGTGCTCCAGCACCATGCCGCCATCGGCGAGCCGCCGGAGATGTCGGTGCGCGTCGGACTCCTCGTCCGGTTGGCCCGACGGCCGATGTGGCTCGTGGGCAACGCCCTCGACGGCGTCGGCTACCTCTTCCAGTTCCTGGCCCTGCGCCGGGGAGCTCTCCCCCTGGTCGAGCCCCTCCTCGTCCTCAGCCTGGTCTTCGCCCTGCCCGTGGCCGCCTGGCTCGACCACCGTCGCATCTCCCGCTCCGACATCGCCTCGACGGTCGTCATCATGGCCGGCCTGGCCGTCTTCCTCGGAGTGGCCAACCCGGGACTCGGTCGTCCCCACGTCTCGGCCTTGGCGTGGACGGTCCTGAGCGTCGTCACCGCCGCGGGGTGCGGGGCCATGGTTCTCGGGGCCCGGCGGGGGTCACGCCCTCTGGCGGCGGTGCTGCTCGGGGCCGGGTCGGGCGCCGCCTTCGGCTACGTGGCCGCCCTTACCGAGCGGACCGGCCACATTCTCGACGGCGGGGTGCTCCACACTCTCGGGACCTGGGAGCCCTACGCGCTGCTGGTCGGCGGGGTCGGGGCCCTGCTTCTCACCCAGAGCGCCTTCCACGCCGGAGCGTTGCGTCTGTCGCTACCCACCCTGACGGTGGCCCAACCCCTGGTGGCCGTGGCCATCGGCCTGGGGCTCTTCGGTGAGCGCGTCGCCTCGCACGGGCTGGCCCCTCTGTGGGAGGGCCTCGGTCTGGTCATGGTCGTCGTCGGTGTCTTCGCCCTCACGCGGTCGCCGGTGATCGGGCTCGACCAACCCGGCGACGGATCATGAGGTGGGTGCACGCGGTGGGCCACGCCGTGACCATCAGTGGCTCGATGACATGGGAGATCCTGTGGGCCCTGGTGTTCGGCTTCGCCCTGTCGGCCGTCATCCAGTCGGTCGTGAGGCGGAGCACGATCGTCCGGCTTCTCGGTGACGACCGTCCCCGCACCCTGGCCCTCGCTGCCGGTTTCGGTGCGGCCTCGTCGTCGTGCTCGTACGCGGCGGTGGCGCTGGCCCGGGCTCTGTTTCGCCAAGGGGCGAGCTTCACCGCCGCCATGGCCTTCGAGATCGCCTCGACCAACCTGGTCGTCGAACTGGGTGTCGTCCTGGCCCTGCTGATCGGCTGGCAGTTCACCGTGGCCGAGTTCGTCGGTGGGCCCCTCATGATCGTTCTGGTGGCGGTCCTCTTCCGGCTCTTTCTCCGTCGCCGGCTTCTGGACGAGGCGAGAGCCCATGCCGAGCTGGGGCTCGCCGGTTCCATGGAGGGCCACGCCGCCATGGACATGACGATCCGCGACGACGGCAGCCTCTGGCACCGGCTGCGCTCACGCGGGGCGGTCACCTCGATCTCGCACATCTTCGTCATGGAGTGGGCGGCCGTGATCCGGGACATCGTCCTCGGTCTGCTCATCGCCGGGGGCGTGGCCGCCTGGGTCCCCGATTCCTTCTGGCGGCATCTCTTCCTCGTGCACCATCCGCTGCTGTCGACGTTCTGGGGACCCCTGATCGGCCCCGTGATCAGCCTCTTGAGTTTCGTCTGCTCGATCGGCAACGTGCCCTTGGCCGGGGTGCTGTGGAACGGGGGCATGAGCTTCGGCGGTGTGCTCTCCTTCATCTTCGCCGACCTGATCATCCTGCCCATCCTCGTCATCTACCGGAAGTACTACGGGACGCGGATGATGCTCGTCATCCTGGGCAGCTTCTACGTCACCATGGTGCTGTCGGGCTACGCCGTGGGGCTGCTCTTCGACGGGCTCGGTCTCGTGCCGGCCACGCGTCACGCCAAGGTGGGCGAGATGGCCATCCGCTGGAACTCCACCACCGTCCTCGACGTCCTGGCGTTGCTGGTCGCGTCCGGCCTGATCGTCCGTTTCGTGCGCAGCGGCGGGATGCCCATGCTCAAGATGATGGGCGGCGACCCGCCTGACCCGGCTCGGCGATGACGGCGCCCCGGCTCACGGTGGCGCCCCGGCCATGACGGCGATGACGCCGAGCACGCCGGCGGCGATGAGAGCGGGGACCACCCCGCGGCGCAGGCCGAGGAGCCAGAGCGCGGCCAGGGCGAGGACACCGAGTTGCCAGAGATGGGCCAGGGCGAGGCCGAGAGGGACGGAGGCGCCGGCGATGGCCCCGATGGCCGACGCCCCGGCGCCGGTCAGGAAGGCCTGGACGCGGGCGCTGGCGCGCAGCCGGTCGAAGTGCGGCGCACCGACGATGACGAAGAGAAACGAGGGAGCGAAGGCCACGAACGCCGCCACGAGCCCGCCGGTGAGACCCCGGGCGGCGTAGCCGACGACGGCGACCGTCTGGACGACGGGGCCCGGAGTGACCTGACCCAGCGCCACGGCGTTGAGGAACTGGGTGGAGGTCATCCAGTGGTACGTGGTCACGGCGTCGTGCTGCATGAGGGGGACGATGACGAACCCACCGCCGTACGACAGGGCCCCGACCTTGAGGGCGACCCAGACGAGGGCGAAGAATCCGCCCACGGCGGGGACCGCCGCCGGGAACAGAGCGGGAGTTCCGGGGGAGCGACCGCGTGCGCTCGTGCGGGCGGTCACCTCGATGAACCCGCAGACGAGGAGGACGAGGACCAGGTCCTGACCGACGGTGGCGGCGGCCGCGGCGCCGGCGACGAGATAACCGAGCCACCGGACCCGCCCGGCACGGTCGTCGTCGGTCCGGCGCCAGCTGGCGGGCATGAGAGCGGTCGAGGCGCGGCAGGGCGACGGCGGCGACGGCGGCCCCGGCCCCGGCCGCCGCTCCCTGGATCCACAGGGGTGGGTGGTGGGCCAGGAAGACGGCGGACAGGCCCAGGATGATGACGAGCCCCGGGCCGATGAAGCAGACGCCTCCGACCACCGCCCCGAACCGGCCCCGCAGGCGCCAGGCGCAGAAGATGGCCAGCTGCGTGGAGGCCGGTCCCGGCAGCATGTTGGTGGCGGCGATGGCGTCTTCGAACTCCCGTGATGTGAGCCACCCCCGTTCGTCGACGCAGAGGCGGCGGAAGAGGGCGATATGGGTGGGCGGTCCTCCGAAACCGGTGATCCCGATCCGGGTCCACTCCCGCACGATGGTCGGAAGACGCACCACTGGCCCCACAGTAACCAGGCGTTGGCCCGACAAGACCGACGACAGGGCATAGCGTCGGCGTGCGTGGCTCCGGTCGGTCGCTTCTCCCGTGCGCGTCGCCATCAGGAGGACGTGTCGCTTCCCCTCCCGGCCGGGCCCGTCTCCAACGGCGAGTTCGTCCCGGCGTCGGCGAACGCCGACGACCGGGCCACCGACGCACTGGTCCGGTCGGCGGTGGACGACGCCACCGGGCGCCTGGGCGTGGACCGACGACACTTCCTGCAGGGGGCCGGGGCGGTGGCGGCCTCGCTGGCGGCCTTCGAGCTGGCCGGCTGCACCACCCCCCGGTCGGACCGACGCCCGACCACGCGCAGCCAGGGTCCCGGTGGGACGTACGCCACGCCGTCCCCCGTCGACGTCGACGCCTGTCACGAGTCGCTCGCCACCAAAGGGGAGTTCATCTTCGACGTCCACACCCACCACGTGATCCCGGCGGGGCCGTGGGTGCGCAACGCCCCCGAGACCGTCGGCCTGATCCTGGGCATGCTCCCCGCCGGCTGCTCCGACATCCCTCACCTCGACTGCGTGGACCGCGCCACCTATCTCCACGACATGTTCCTGGCCAGCGACACCACCGTCGCCGTTCTGACCGACGTCCCCAACTCGGGCCCGTCCAACGCTCCCGTCCCCTTCGCCGACGCCGTGGACACACAGGAGATCACCGACGGACTCACCCACGGTGGGGCCAGCCGGCTGCTGGTGGAGAACATCCTGGCCCCGAACGTCGGGCCCCTCGGCGCCACCCTCGACGAGATGACGAGCGCGGCGCACTCCGGCCACGTGGCCGCCTTCAAGGTGTACACGGCCTGGAGCCCGACCGGTCAGGGCTACTCGTTGGAGGACCCGGCGATCGGTCTCCCCACCGTCCAACACGCGCACGATCTGGGGATCAAGGTCTTCGTGGCCCACAAGGGTCTCCCCCTGGTCGACTTCGACCCGGCCTTCAACCATCCCGACGACATCGTGGCCGTGTCACGTCAGTTCCCCGACATGAACTTCGTCATCTATCACGCGGCGTGGGACCCGTCCCACGTCGAGGGTCCCTACGATCCCGCCGCCACCATCGGGATCGACACCGTTCTCACCGCTCTCGACCGCCACGGCGTCCCGCCGAACGACAACATCTGGGTGGACACCGCCGCCATGTGGCGTCAGCTCCTCACGCAACCCGACCAGGCGGCGCACGCCATGGGGAAGATCCTCAGCCGGGTGGGCGAGAAGCGGGTGATGTGGGGGACCGACTCCATCTGGTACGGGAGCCCGCAGCCACAGATCATGGCCATGCGCGCCTTCCAGATCTCGGCGCAGTACCAGGAGAGCTTCGGCTACCCCGCCCTGACCGACGACCTGAAGGCCGCCATCTTCGGCCTCAACGCCGCCCAACTGTTCGGTATCGATTCCACGGCCACCCGCTGCGCGCTGGCCACCGACCCTCTGACGACGAAGATCTCCGAGGCCGCCGCCCTACGCGCCGACGGGGCCCTCCCCTCGGCGTGGGCCCCCCACGGCCCGACGACCCGTCGGCAGGTGCTGGCCTGGCTCGCCTCCCCGGCGACACACTGGACACCGACATAGATGTCACCGGTCCCCGAGGACGAGCTCATCGACCGGTCGGTGGCCCTGGCCGCCGAGCTCCTCGTCGCCGCCCGGGCCGGAACCTCCCGTGGCGAGCGGCGGCGCCAGCTGCGGCTGCGCCGGCTCCTGGCCAGCGAGTCGGGAACCCGCCTGATCTTCTCCCTGGCCGACCGGGTGCTGCGTCCCACCGACGCCCGCACGGCCGCCGGGCAACTGGCCGGGGTCACCGCCGGTGACCTCGGCGGGGTCTCCACCGTCGACCGCGTCCTTCTGCGCCTGGCCGCTCTGGCGGCGCGCCCGGCACCGCGCCCCGTCGTGGGTCTGGTGGCGGCGCGCCTGCGTCGGGAGACGGGCGCGCTCGTCTACCCGGCCGAACCGGCACCGCTCGGGCGTCGGCTGGCGCGGCTGTGGACGGCGGGCCGCCGACCGAATCTCAACCTCCTGGGTGAGGCCATCCTGGGCTGGCAGGAGGCCGAGAGACGGACGGCGGCGGTGGACGAGTTGTTGCGACGCGACGACGTCGACTGCGTCTCGGTCAAGGTGTCGTCGGTGGCTGCCGGGCTGACGCTCATCGACTTCGAGGGATCGGTGGCTCGGATCACCGTCCCCCTGTGCCACCTCTACCGCAGTGCGAGCGCCGCCGGTCAGGCCAAGCTCGTCAACCTGGACATGGAGGAGCACCGGGATCTCGACCTCACGGTGGAGTCCTTCATCCGGGCCCTGGACGGCGACGAGTTCGGATCGCTCACCGCCGGCATCGCTCTGCAGGCCTATCTGCCGGACTCGCACGCCGCCCTCGACCGGCTCCTCGACTTCGCCCTCCGACGCCAGGAGAGCGGCCGGGCCCCGATCCGGATCCGGCTCGTCAAAGGGGCCAACCTGGCCATGGAGAACGTCGAGGCCGAGCTCCACGGCTGGCCCGCCGCCCCCTATCCGACCAAGGCCGACACCGACGCGTCGTACGTGCGGCTCCTCGAACGCCTGGTGGTGGCGGCGGCCGGCGGGGCGGTGCTCGTCGGGGTGGCGTCCCACAACCTCTTCGACGTGGCTCTCGCTCTCGTCCTGTCCGAGGAGGCGGGCGCTCCCGTCGACATCGAGATGCTGGCCGGGATGGCCGACAACCAGGCCGCCGCCGTGGCCGAACGGTCGGGCCGTCTGCTCTTCTACGTTCCGGCCACGACCCGTCGGGACTTCCGCAACGCGCTGGCCTACCTGGCGCGCCGCCTCGACGAGAACACCACCCCGGAGGGCTTCCTCCAGCATGTGCTGGACATGGTGCCCGGGAGTGTCGACTGGGACGAGCAGGCGGATCGCTTCGCCCGGTCGGTGCGCGCCCGGCGCGCGGTGACGACGGAGCCGTTCCAGACCCAGGACCGTACGAACCTTGACCGTACGCGGCCACTGGCGACGCCGCCGCGCCACGGCCGGTTCACGAACGAGCCCGATACCGATCTGACCGTGCCCGCCAATCGACGTTGGGCCGTGGCCGCGCTGGGGAGGTCGTCACCGACGCCACCGTCGGTAGCGGGCGTGACGGAGATCGACCGGGCCGTGGCCCGCGCCGGTGACGCCGCCGGGCCATGGGCCGCCACCGCCGCCGGCGAACGTCGGCGTCTCCTCGAGGAGGCGGCCCACACCCTGGCGGCCGGGCGCGCCGACGCCGTGGCCGTGATGACGGCCGAAGCGGGCAAGACCTTCGCCGAGGCCGATCCCGAGGTCTCCGAAGCCGTCGACTATGCCCGCTGGTACGCGGCGGGGACGGACCTGCTGGCTTCGCTCGAGAACGACGTGCGCAGCGTGCCGTGCGGGGTCGTGGTGGTGTCGCCGCCCTGGAACTTCCCGTACGCCATTCCTGCCGGCGGCGTCCTGGCCGCGGCCGCCGCCGGCAACACGGTGATCCTCAAGCCGAGTCCCGAGGCGACGGCCACCGCCGCCCTCCTCGTCGAGCAGCTGCACGGTGCCGGCCTGGACGACGGCCGGGTCGCATTGGTGGCGGCACCTGACGGTCCCGAGGGCCGGCACCTGATCACCCACCCGGGAGTGGGCGCCGTGATCCTCACCGGATCGTGGGACACGGCCCGGATGTTCGCCGGATGGACGCCGGGCTGCCGGCTGCTGGCCGAGACGAGCGGGAAGAACGCCATGGTCATCTCCGGCGCGGCCGACGTGGACCAGGCTGTCGCCGATCTCGTCCGGTCGGCCTTCGGTCACGCCGGTCAGAAGTGCTCGGCCGCCAGCCTGGCCGTCGTCGACGCCTCCGTCTACGACCGCAGCCCGTTCCTGCGCCAGCTGGCCGACGCCGTGCGCGCCCTGCGGGTGGGTCCGGGCGACGACCCGGCGTCCGACGTGGGTCCGATCGTGGGTCCCTTCACGACATCGCTCGAGCGGGCGCTCACCGTCCTCGATCCCGGTGAGTCGTGGTTGGTGGAGCCGCAGTGCCTGGATCCTGACCGCCGGCTGTGGTCCCCCGGAGTCCGTCTGGGTGTCCGGCCCGGCTCGTGGGCGCACACCACGGAGTGGTTCGGCCCCGTCCTCGGCGTCATGCGGGCCGACGGTCTGGCCCAGTCCGTGGCGTGGCAGAACGCCGTCGCCTACGGGCTGACGGCGGGGCTCCATTCGCTCGACCCGGCCGAGCACCGCCGCTGGGTGGACGCCGTCGAGGCGGGCAACCTCTACGTCAACCGCCCCACCACCGGAGCCATCGTGGGTCGTCAGCCCTTCGGCGGGTGGAAGCGTTCGAGTGTCGGTCCGACGGCCAAGACGGGCGGGCCCAATTACCTCCTGGCCCTGCGGCGCTGGTCCGACGCCCATGAGACCGGTGTCGATGCCGCCGCCGCCGACTATCGACGCTGGTGGGACTCCCATTTCGGGCGGGTGACGGAACTGGCCGGGCTGTCGGGCGAGTCCAACCAGTTGCGCTACCTGTCGTTCAACCCGGGTGTGATCGTGCGCGTGAGGGCAGACGTGTCCGTCGACGAGGTGGCGAAGGCCCTGGCCGCGGCCGAGGTGACCGGCACCCCGGTGCGCGTGTCCAGCGAGCGCCCGCTCGGGCCGTGGCGCCGACAGCCGGAGACGCCGCACACCGTCGAGAGCGCGGAGGCGTTCTCCGCTTCACTGGCCGCCGCCGCCGGTGCCCGGTTGCGGCTGATCGGTCCGGCCGAGCCCGAGGTCCTGGCCGCCGCCGCCGACCACGCCATGGCCGTCTACGACGAGCCGATGTGCTCGCACGGACGCGTCGAGCTCGTCCGCTGGCTGCGCGAGCAGGTGGTGACGAGGAGCCTGCACCGCTACGGGAACGTCGTGTACACGCCGCTCACGGCGCAGTGACCGTCACCGCTTCTCGAGAACGGCCACATAGGGATCGCCCGGCGATCCTCCGAGGACCCGGCCCTGGTGCCAGCCCGTCCCCTGCAGCAGCGTCCTCATCTCCCGGCGGGACACGAAGAGCCAGGAGAACCACGGGGTGACGCCGTCGCCGTAACGGATCCGCAGGCGGACGTGCCCGGGCAGCCGGCCCCGGTCGCGGTTGCGGAAGTAGTAGCCCCGGGTGAGAGCCGGCGCGCCGCCACAGTAGGGATTGGTGCTCTCGGCCAGGATCCTCGCTCCCGGTGGTGTCCGGGCGGCCCAGGACGTGAGCGCCCGACGCAGGCGGTCGGGGGTGCCGAAGATGCCGAAGTTGTTCCCGAAGAGCACGATGGTGTCGAAGTCGCCGATCCTCGACGTGAGGTGGGCGGCGGACATGCACCAGGCCTCGGTCACACCGCGGGCCCGCGCTGTGGAGACGGCCAGCGGAGAGGTGTCGACGCCGACGACGTCGTAGCCGCGCTCCTGCAGGTGGAGAGGGACACGGCCGGCGGCGCAGCCCACGTCGACCACACGCCCGCGGGCGAACCGCATGGCTTGGCGTTCGGGTGAGGGCCACGCCGAGAACCCGGCCACGTACAGCTCGTGCCCGGCTCCGACCTCAGTGAACCCGTCGTCGCGCTCGAACATCTCCGGGTCGGTGCCTCCCCGGGCCCAATCCCGCAGGGCGTGGCCGAAGACGTCGTACCGGTCAGCCATGTGCCGCCGCGTGGTACCCCTTCGATCCGACAGCCCGAGCCAGGTCGCTGCGCGGATCCTCGTCGGCCTTCAACCGGTCGAGGACGGACCGGAAGTCGTGACGGGGCGTCCAGCCGAGCTCGGTGCGGGCCCGGGTGTTGACGTAGACGCGGTCGATCCGGGGGAACATCGTCCAACCCCGACGGGCGTACTCCGCCTGCTGATCGGGAAAGAGGCGGCTGACGACGGCGGGGGCGTCCGCCGCCAGTCCCGTCACGTCTTGGGCGCTGAACGGCGTGGTGGCGGAGACGACGTACCGGGCGAAGCCGATGGCCGGTGCCCGGTCCAGGGCCAGCTGGTGGGCGTGCACGACGTCCTCGATGTCGACGCGGCGATTGAGGTACTCGTTGGCCTTGACGTTGGCGTCGGAAAACCGGTCGCCGACCTCGCCGTCGTCGTCGGACTCGGGGAAGAAGCGCGCCACGCGTAGAACGACCACGGGGAGACCGTGGTCGCGGTGGACGAGTTCGCAGAGGTCCTCCGCCGCCGTCTTGGTGGCACCGTAGACATTGCGCGGGACGGGGGTGACGTCCTCGGTGATCCAGGCTGCCGGCGCGCCCGGCGGCGGGGAGAGGGCCCGGCCGAAGGTGCTCGTGGTGCTCGTGAACACGAAGCCCGCGACGCCGCCGGCGGCGGCGGCCTCCTCGAGCAGGACGAGAGTCCCGGTGACGTTGGTGTCGACGAAGGACTGCCGGTCGTGGGAATCGATATGCGGCTTGTGCAGAGTGGCCGCGTGGATGACGCCGGTCACGTCGGCCAGGCAGCGTCGGACGAAGTGGCGATCGGTGATCGATCCGACGACGGTGGTGAAGGGGGAGTCGAGCACGTCGAGTCCGACGACATCGGCGCCGGCGGCGCCGAGAACGCGGACGAGTGCTTCACCGAGATGCCCGGCGCAACCGGTGACGAGGATCTTGCGCCGGTTCACACGAGTGACGATAGGTCGAGTGGTCGTCGACCCGGTGCCCGGTACCTCAGGCGGACATGCCCACGACCGGCTTCACCAGAGGCTGGTCTCCCATCGAACCGTCGAACGGCGCGTCACCGAATGCGAAGATCCCACCGTCGGACGCCACCTCCCAGTACCCGTGACCGCTGGGTGTGGCGGCGATGGCCACCACCGGTCTCGAGAGCGGTTTGCCCCCCATCGAACCGTCGAACGGCGCGTCACCGAAGGCGAAGATCCCGCCGTCGGACGCCACTTCCCAGTACCCGTGACCGCTGGGTGTGGCGGCGATGGCCACGACCGGCCGGCTGAGCGGCTTGCCTCCCATCGAGCCGTAGAAGGCGGCGTCACCGAAGGCGAAGATCCCGCCGTCGGACGCCACCTCCCAGTAGCCACCGCCGTCAGGGGTGGAGGCGATACCGACGACCGGCTTCACCAGAGGCCTGCCTCCCATCGAGCCGTGGAAGGCGGCGTCACCGAAGGAGAACACGCCCCCGTCCGACGCCACCTCCCAGTACCCCCGGCCGTTGGGCGTGGAGGCGAAGCCGACCACCGGCTTCACCAGAGGCTTGCCCCCCATCGAGCCGTAGAAGGCGGCGTCACCGAAGGCGAAGATCCCGCCGTCGGACGCGACCTCCCAGTAGCCACCGCCGTCAGGGGTGGAGGCGATACCCACGATGGGTCGGCTGAGGAACTGGCCGCCCATGGAACCGCAGAACGGCAACGTGCCGTAGTCGAAGATGCCGCCGTCGGCGGCCACGAATCGGTACCCGCTCTTGGAGGCGGGCGGATTGCACGGCACCTGCAGCGAGAGTTGGATCGGTGTGACGAAGAGCTGGCGGGTGGCGCCACAGCCGTAGCTGGTGCACCCGCCACTGCCGCCCTGCCACGCCGCGTAGTCCATCCAGAAGGCCCCGGTGGCGTCGGCGAAGAGCGAGCCGCCGCCCGGGCCGAGGACGGAGCCGTAAGTAGTGAGGACCTGCGTGTCCGGCCCGCACGGCCCGAGCGGTCCGCTGCAGGTGGTGATGCCCTCCGAGTAGCTGGTGCTCGTGTAGACGCCGGCCGAGAAGAGCAAGGTGTAGGACCCGTCGGCGTCGACCATGGACGGATCCTCGACCGTCTTCTCCCACGGGTAGGCGGCCGTGTCGTTGTACATGAGCTCGCTCGGTGCACCGACAAGGCTGAGCCCGTCGGCGCTCAGCTGTTGTGACCAGATCGTCGCCCGGGCGGCCGACCCTCCGTCGTTCTGCTTCCAGATCAGGTAGGCCTTTCCCGATGCCGGGTCCACGAAGGGGCTCGGGTCGATGGACCCGGTCGGTTGACAGATGAGCCCGCCGCTCGAGGTGTCGGTGAACTGGGGGTTCGAGGACGAGAGAACGGCACCACCCACGGCCACCGAGATGCAGTCGTGTCCACTGTCGCTCGGGTCGGGGGACTGGGCCGCGTCGTAGTACATCAACCAGTGGCCACCCCAGTCGAACACCCCCGGCGATGTCTGGGTGTTGGTCGTCTCCCATCCCGGTGGGTCGTCCATTGCCGTGGACCCGTCACCGTTTCCCGTGTAGCTGTGGTACCCGCCGGACGGACTCGTGCTCACGAGTGCCTGGATGTGGTTGCCCAGCGGGGTGCCGGTGGTGAAGGCGAAGTACGTCCCGCCCGAGTAGACGACATCAGGGTCGCCGGCGTCTCCGGCGAAGGCGGGGCCGGTGCTCGGGTGGACGGTGACCGCCGCCGACGGTTGTGCCGTGGCGATCTCCCCGAGTCCCGCCACGGCGAGGACCAACGTCAGCGCCCCTGCCATGAACGGCCACTGCGTCCATCGGTGTTCTCGACGGTGCTCACGATGAGGTCGATCTGTCGACACATGCACTCCTTGTGGGGATGCACGAAGAGCGGCGTGGGCTCGATCCGGGCGGCACTCACCACCCTAGGTCAGCGCTTTCTTCATGATCCGACGGTTCGGTGCATTTGCGGGCGACCGTTTGAATAGCAACGTCTCTGTGGGAGAATCAAGGGAGAGATTCTTGGGGGGGGGCGGAGTCGTTGTCAGGCATGACCGGTGGAATCGTCGGCTCACAGAGCGTGACGCCTGTGATTGTCGTGGAATTGATTTCATCGTCCGGTTGGGTGCCCGATACACCTCGTGGTCGACGGTCGAGGGACCAACGGTGAACCTCCCGGAAAGAAGCGCCCGATGCCACTGAGAACCTGGAAGACGCTGATCGGCCTCGGCCTCGGTGTCTTCGCGGCGACCCTGGTCACAGGGACGGTCCCCGTGAGCGCGGCGGCCGTGCAACCGAGCCTGTCGGGTCCCCTGGCATCCGGCGCACGTCCGAGCGGCGCCACCGCGCTGGCGACGGCGGGAATGGTGCCGCCGCAAAATCCGTCGCAGAGCCTGTCCCCGAAGCCCAACTTCACGAACGACGGGGATTGTGCGACGAGCGCCCTGGACGACGCCGAGACGTGCACCGCGGACGTCGTGAAGGCGATCGACAGTGCCCGCTCGACGCTGGAGAGCATGTCGCCACTCTCTCTCAACCTCACTGCCTTCGACGCGCTGACGGTTCCCGAGCAGCTCTTCGCCATCACCGATCTGGAGAGAACGGACCGCGGTGTCGCCCCTCTCGCCGGTCTCACCGCCCAGCTCGACGGTGTGGCCCAGACGGGGGCGGCCGGCAACACCGACCCGGACCTTTCCTCGTCCGCTCTGACCGGAGGAGCGACCGTCACCTCGTGGGGATCGATCTGGGCCGGCGGCACCTCGAACGCGCTGGGGTCCGACTACTACTGGATGTACGACGACGGGCCCGGCTCGCCCAACGAATCCTGTACCCCGTCGACGCCGGCCGGATGCTGGGGACACCGGGACAACATCCTCGGCACGTTCGCCTCGTGTGGACAGGCGCAGCAGTACATGGGGGCCGGCGATACCGCCTCGGGAACGTACGGTCCCTCCTTCGCCGCCATCATCGTGGGCGCCTGCGGCCCGGCCCCCACCGACGTCGTGTTCACATGGGCCCAGGCCCAACAGGCTCTCGAGGGGAGCGGCGCATCGGTGCCGGCGGCACCGGGGGACGTGGCCGCCGTCCCGTCGACGCAGAAGGGGGTGGTGCTGAGCTGGCAGGCACCGGCCGACAACGGGTCGGTCATCACGGGTTACAAGATCTTCCGGTCGCGGTCCTCCGGGGCCGAGACGCTCTACACGACGGTGCCGTGCACGGCGAGCAGCTGTGTGTTCATCAACAAACACGCCCGGGCCAGGACGAGGTTCTTCTACACAGTGGCCGCCGTGAACGCCAAGGGCACGGGTCCCTCTTCGACAGAGGTATCGGCCCGGTCCCGCTGACCGTCGTCCGTCGACGCCGTCAACGGGGGAAGAGGTCCGCCAGCCGGGCCCGCCGGGCCGGCTGGAGGGCGACCAACTTGTCCGGGTTCGTGACCACCCGGACGCCGACCACCCGGTCCTCCACGACGTCGAGGGTGAGGGCGAGCGTCACCCGGCCTTCCTCCTCGAAGACCAGCCCCGGCTGCCCGTTCAGGTCGACCTCCCGAGACGCGACCCCGGAGGGGACCTTCTTCGCCACCGACAGCAGGAAACGGGCGGCGCGGTGGGGACCGGTGACCGGTCGGAGCGCGGCGCGCACCTGGCCGCCTCCGTCGGTCCACACGATCACGTCATCGGAGAGCAGCGCCAAGAGCCCGTCCAGGTCGCCGGTCCCGCAGGCGGCCAGGAACCGACGGGTCAGCTCACGTCCGTGGGCGCGGTCGGCGTCGAAGCGCCGCCGGGGTTCGTCGACGCGCCGTCGGGCCCGTGACACCATCTGCCGGCACGCCGCCTCGCTCCTGTCGACGATGCCGGCGATCTCGTCGTACGGGTAGTCGAAGACGTCGTGGAGGAGGAAGGCGGCTCGTTCCACCGGTTGGAGCTCTTCGAGCAGCACGAGGAAGGCGAGCGAGAGCGAGTCGGCCAGTTCGGCGCTCTCGCCCGGTTCCGGGGAGTGCGCCTCCACCGGCTCCGGCAGCCACGGTCCCTTGTACGTCTCCCGGTTCACCCGCGCCGAGCGCAGCTGGTCGATGCACAGCCGGGTCACGATCGTCGTCAGGTAGGCCGAGGGGGCGGCCACGTCACCGCCGGCGCGCCCCGACCAACGGAGATACGCCTCCTGCACGACGTCCTCGGCCTCGGTGGCACTCCCGAGCATGCGGTAAGCCACGCCGAAGAGCGAGGCCCGGAGCCCGAGGAACGTCTCGAGGTCGCCCATGTCAGGCCAGGGGGAGGGGGGCCACCTCGCACCGATCGGAGAATCCCTGGCTGCGGAGGCCGAGCCCGGCGTTGAACCGCGACCGGAGGTTCTCGAGGGCCACCCAGGCGGCGAGCTCGACGATCTCCGGCTCGCTCAGGTGCCGGTGCATCCGTTCGACCAGCTCGTCGTCCAGCGTCACCGGTGTGGTCGTGGCCGCCACCGCGTACTCGAGGACGACCCGCTCGGCCTCGTCGTAGACGTCACTGTGGGAGAAGCGGGGCACGTCGCGGACCTTGCGCGGGTCGATCCCCCGCTGCATCCCCTCGTAGTACCCGAAATCGATGCACCACGAGCACCCGATCTCGCTTCCCGCCGCCTGCACGGCCAGCCACCGCAGGTGCGGATCGAGCCGCTTCCACCCCCGCTCGGCCACCGTCTCGAGAGCACCCATGGCCACCAGGACGCCATCGTGGTGGGAGGCCGCCATCACGGGTTCGACCGCCTGCCCGAAACGGCGGCGGGAGTACCGGGCGGCGAGCTTGGCGACGAGACCCGTCGGCCGTTCGATCAGGGTGACATGGGCCATGACCTCTCCTTGTCCGAATCTGTTGGTGCGGTGCCTGTTGGTGCGGTGCCAATTGAGACGGCTGGACCCGCTGATCTGTGACAGGTCCCCCCAGTGCCTACCCCGCTCCCGTCGACGGGTGACGGTGCTTCACGACGAGGGCGACGGCCGCGGACAGCGCCACCAGCCCCAGGGCGACGAAGGGGAAGGCGTCGTAGGGCGCCGGCTGCCCCGGCTTGCACAGCTCGACGAAGGGGACGATCAGGGCGATCGATCCGAGGGCGGGGACGACCGCGTGACGGCCGGCGGAGAATTCCGTCCGGTGACGGCGCCACATGAAGACGGGAAGCGAGAGAGCGGTCAACAGATAGACCACCAGGATGATGATGGTGCCCATGGTCGAGCATTCGGCGTAGAGGCCGACGGGGTTCATCGATCCCGTCCCCACGCCGAGCACGTGGCTGATCCCCCACACTCCGATGATGCCGAGACCGATCACGGCCATCGTGACGAGGGCGTTCACCGGCGTGTCGACCCGGGCCCGGACGCGCCCGACCCAGGCGGGGAGGAAACCCCGGCGCCCGCCGTCGAAGATCATGCGGGCCTGGGAGCTGGAACCGGCCACCAAGGCGGCGAGGACGGAGGCGATCCCGGCGATCCAGGCCACGAACGACGCGCCGCCCAGGGAGTGGTCGGCCACGGTCAGGAACGGGACCGAGGAACGCCCGATCGACCGCACGTCGTCGTGGAACCCGATCACGGTGGCGTAGGCGAAGAGCACGAAGAGAACGGCGCCGATGGCCACGCTGAGGTAGAGGGCCCTCGGCACCGTCCGGACCGGGGTGCGGCACTCTTCGGCCAGGGCGGGACCGTTCTCCCAGCCGATGAACATGTAGAGAGCCAGGGGGAATCCGGCCGACAGGCCGGTCAATCCACCCGAGAGATGCGACCACGAGAACGGCGCTCCCGAGAGATGGCCGCGCTCCTGGACGAGGACGACGGCGCAGACCGCCACCATGACCGCCACCTGCACCACGACGGCCACGCCCACGGCGGTCGTCGACAGCTTCACCCCGCGCGCCGTCAACCAGATGGCCGCGATCGTGAGCACCAGGGACAGCGGCCCCCAGGGAATGCTCCATGACGAGAAGTGGGCGATCGTCATGGACAGCATCCCGCCCGACATGGTGAAGACACCGGCCATGGCGACGGTGTACCCGACGGCGACCAGGAGGGCGGTGGCGACACCGGCTCGTGGTCCGAGTCCGGACTCCACGTAGGTGATGAAGCTCCCGGCCGACGGCTCGACCTTGCTGAACTCGGCCACCGTCGACGCCAGGAGGGCGACGGCCACGCCCGCGGCCACGATCGTCAGGGGAGCGGCGACACCGGCGGTGACGGCGATCACGCCGAAGGCGAAGTAGAAGTCGATCCCCGGTCCGATGTTGGCCACCGTCGAGACGGTCAGCTCGGCGGTCCCGAGCTGCCCGGACCTCAAGGCGCCGGCCGATGGATGCGGTCCCGGGGCCACGGCCTCGACCGTAGACGCGTCGACGGAACCGCAGGCCGTCAGGTCCGGCCCACCTCGAGCACCTCGGCCGCCGTCGCCAACGCCTCGAGGTGCGCGTCGACCGATCCGAGGCCCGCGCCCATGGTGTTGACGGTCAGGTGCGTGGCCCCGATCTTGCGCCAACGGTCGGCGTGGTCGGCCACCGTCGCCGCTCCCCCGTCTCCCCAGCTGACCCGGCCTTCGAGGCCCAGGGTGCTCGGGTCCCGGCCGGCCTCGACGGCGGCGGCGTCGACGAGGGCCCGGGCGTCGTCGAGTTTCGGGCCCGGCGGGACGAGGGGGAACCAGCCGTCACCGAGACGCCCGGCGCGCCGGTAGGCGGGGGGCGACGCCGCCCCGAACCAGACGGGGATGGGCCGCTGCACCGGCAGGGGGGCGAGGCCCGCTCCCGTCACGTGTTCGTCGCCCGCCGCGTAGGTGACGCTCGGCTCCGTCCACAGCTGGCGGAGGAGTGCCACCTGATCGGCGACCCGTTTCCCCCGGTCCGAGAAGTCCTTTCCCAGCGCCTCGTACTCGACGGCGTTCCAACCGAGGCCCACGCCGAGCCGGAAGCGGCCGCCGGTGAGCAGGTCGACCTCGGCCGCCTGCTTGGCCACCAACGCCGTCTGCCGCTGGGGAAGGATGATGATCCCGGTGACGAGCTCGAGCGTCGTCAGTCCGGCCAGGAAGCCGAACAGGACGAGCGGCTCGTGGAAGGTGGAGTGGAGGTCGTAGGGACCGTCCCACCCCTTGTGGACGGACGGGTCTGCGCCCACGACGTGGTCGTAGGCGATCACGTGGGCGTAGCCGAGCTCCTGCACCCGCAGCCCGTAGGCGCGCACAGCGCCGGCGTCGGCCGGCATCTCGGTCTGGGGGAACACGACGCCGATCTGCATGAGCGGCTTTCAGTCCTGGCGGTCGGTGACAACCTTCAAGGTAGCGCCGGCCTCACGGTAGCGCCGGTCTGACCTCGTAGGCGCACACGTGGGCACCGTCCATCAGGTGGGCCACCCGTCGCACCTCGGCGCCGGGGAGGGCCTCTTGGATGAAGGACAGCTCGCTCGAGCAGGCCTGACGGAAACCCTGCGCCACCGAGAGGATGGCGCAGTTGTGTTCGGTGATCCGCCAGCCCCCGTCGTCGAGGCGCTCCACGTCGGCCAGGTATCCGTCCTCGTCGAGGATGGCCGTCAACTCGTCCACCTGCTCCTCCAGGGTCCGGCTGTCCAACCGCGGTCGGGCCTCGTGGAGCCGGCGGCGGCGGCGCTGCTCGAAGAGGTCGTCGACCTGGCGGGACTCGGCCCCCCCGAGGTAGCTCAACAGCTCGGTCGTGAGATCCCCGTAGCGCTTCGGGAACAGCCCGTCGGCCGACGACGTCAACTCGTAGACATGGGTGGGCCGTCCCCGGCCGTCCGCCTCGGGATGGTGCGTCACCAGCCCGTCGGACTCGAGTCGCCCGAGCTGTTGGCGGACGGCGGCCACGGTCAGGCCCAACTCGGCGGCCAGGTCCTGCGTCCGGCGGGTCCCCCGTCGCTTCAGCGCCACCAGGATGGCCCGCCGCGTCGTGGGCACGGCCTGGAGGGGCGGCTCGACGGCCGTGCCGGTGCCGGTCACGGCAGGACCAGGTGGACGTCCCCGAATTCGTGCCACAGATAGCCCTCCTCCAGGGCTGCAGCGTACGACCGTTCGAGCAGTGGTCGGCCGGCCACCGCCTCGAGCATGGCCAGGTGGGATGCCTCGGGCTCGTGCCAGCCGGTCAGCAGACCGTCGACGGAGCCGATCACCCGGTCGGGCGTGATCACGGTCTCGGTCCATC
Source organism: uncultured Acidimicrobiaceae bacterium (assembly GCA_963848355.1). GTDB lineage: Bacteria > Actinomycetota > Acidimicrobiia > Acidimicrobiales > UBA8190 > CAWKDG01. Next base: position 1,146,905 of record CAWKDG010000012.1, on the reverse strand, counting down.
CGCTCCCCGCGTGCACGTGCCCGCGCAGGTCGACGACTGTTTCGAGGGCTCGGACCACGGTGGTGCCCACGGCCACCACCGTCGCGCCCTCCCGGCGGACGTCGTTGATGCGGTGGGCGGTGGCGGCCGACACGCGGTAGTGCTCGGGGTACGGCGGTTCCGAGGCGTCGAGCGAGGCGACCCCGGTGTGCAGCACGATGGGCACGACACCGACACCGCGGGCGGCGAGCCGGGTCAGGATCTCGGCCGTGAACGGCCGCCCGGCGCTCGGCATCTCGGCCGAGCCGGGCTCGGTGGCGTAGACGTTCTGGTACATCGAGATGGGCCAGCTCCCCTGCACGTAGCCGTAGCGGATCGGTTCGCCGTGGACGGCGAGGAACGTGAGCAGGGGGACCGGTGTCGAGATGGTCGCCACCCACAGCCGGACGCCCTCGGGATGCAGCGAATAGGGCGTGAGAAGGTCGAGGCGTCCTCCGGCGGCCAGGGTGACGGTGTCGCCGGGGCGGGCGGTGAAGACGGGTCGGCCGTCGCGGCGCAGCTCGACGGTCCAGAGGTGGGCGGGCAGCTCCGTCGACAGGTGGACCTGCAGTGGGCGGCCGTGCCTGTCGACCCCCTGCACCTCGGCGGCCAGGGTCCCCGAGGTGTTCACCACGAGCAGGTCCCCTTCGTCGAACAGGCGCGGGAGCTCGGTGAAGGTCGTGTGCTCCACGGTGGCCGCACCGCGCCGGGCCACCATCATCCGCACGGCGTCGCGCGTCATCCCACGCGCCTCGGCCGGTCGTGTGGCCTCGAGCTCCGGCGGGAGGACGAAGTCGTGCAGCCCGGCCAGGGGACGGACGGCCATCGGGGTCAGGGTCGGGGTCATCGTGCGCCGCCCGCCGTGGCGGCCAGCTCGGCCACCTTGATCCGCCCGCTCGGCGAGGCCCCGGCGATGAGGGCGAGGAGAGCGGGGCACGACGGTCGTCGGTTCGGGACGGTCGGAGATGTCCTCGCCGGGGAAGGCGTCCTGGTGCATCTCGGTGCGCATGTCGCCGGGGTCGACGGCCCAGACGCGCGATGACCCGGCTCCTCGACCGCCAGCGTGGCGCTCAGGTGGTCGAGCGCCGCCTTCGACGATCCGTACCCGCCCCACGAGTCGTAGTGCTCGACCGATGCGTCGGACGTGACGTTCAGGATGCGGGGGTTCGCCGACCGGCGCAGCAGCGGCAGGGCTTCCTGGACGAGGGCGAGGGGGGCGACGGTGTTGACCTCGACGACACGACGGAAGGTGTCGAGGGCGATGTCGGCCAGCGCGGGGCAGGGGGCTGGCCCCGAGGGTGCTGGCGTTGTTCACCAGGAGGTCGACGCCGCCGAGGGCGGCCGCCGCCTCGGTCAGGGCCCGGCGGTGCCCGGCGTCGGTGACGTCGCCGGGCACCGCCCGGACCACGGCGCCGCCGGTCAGCCGCGAGCGGATCTCCTGCTCGACCCGGGCCAGCTCGTGGCTCCCCCGGGCGTCGAGCACGAGGGACCACCCCGCTGTCGGCCAGTCCTGTGGCCAGGGCTTTTCCCAACCCTTTCGATGCTCCCGTGACGATGGCGACCGGCATGACACCCTCCCCTGTCCGATCCGGGGCCCTCGGGCACCGGGTCCCGTCAGCATGTGCGCTTCCATCTGATTAAAACAAGGGAACACTTTGTTTATTTCTCCCGAAAGGGTTCGGCCGGCCCGGTGAGGCATCCTGGGCACGCCCCCGGCCGGCCCGGTCGGCGGGGAGAGGGAGGGGACGCCCATGACCGTCATCGCCGACACGACCTCGGGCAAGATCGCCGGCCGCGCCAAGGACGGTCTCCTGCTCTTCGCCGGGGTCCCCTTCGCCGCTCCCCCCGTCGGGGGCCGGCGCTTCCGGGCCCCCGAACCGCATCCGGGGTGGGACGACGTGCGCGACGCCACCCGCCTTCGGCCGGGTGGCCGTGCAGGTGGGGGACACCCTCGGTGCGGTCGGCGCAGGGCCCGCCCCCGACTGGAACGAGGACTGCCTCTCCCTGAACGTCCAGACCCCGGCCCTCGACGACGCCCGCCGGCCCGTCATGGTGTGGATCCACGGCGGTGCCTTCGTGAACGGCACCGGCGCCATCCCCTGGTACGACGGGGCCAACTTCGTCCGTCACGGCGACGTGGTGGTGGTGAGCATCAACTACCGGCTCGGCGTCCTCGGCTGGCTGCACCTCGGCCACCTCGACCCGTCGTACGCCACGTCGGGCAACAACGGACTGCTCGACCAGATCGCCGCACTGCGCTGGGTCCGGGACAACATCGCCGGATTCGGCGGCGACCCCGCCAACGTCACCGTCTTCGGCGAGTCGGCCGGGAGCCATGAGCGTCGGCACCCTGCTCGGCACCCCGTCGGCCACCGGGTTGTTCGCCAAGGCCATCGCCCAGAGCGGCGCCGCCCATAACATCACGGCCGTCGACGACGCCGTCGCCGTCACCGAGGCCGTCGTCGGTGAGCTGGGCGGCGGCGGTCTCGACGCCGTTCTCGCCGCCACCGCCCGAGCGTCTCCTCGAGGCTCAGCAGGCGGTGTCGCAGGCCATGGTCGCCGGCCGCCTCCGGCGCCCGGTGACCTCAGCCTCGGGCCTCCCTTTCGGGCCGGTGATCGACGGGGAGGTCCTTCCCCGCCCTCCCCTCGAGGCCATCGCCGACGGTTCGGCCGCCTCGGTGCCGCTGCTCACCGGGACCACCCGGGACGAGTGGAACCTGTTCGGGCTCATGGACAGCCCCGTGGCCGATGCCGACATGCTCGTGCGGCGGCTCCGGCGTTTCGTCGACGGACCCGGACCCCCTGGTCGCCACCTATCGTCGGGCCCGCCCCGGGGCCAGCGACGACGAGCTCTTCAAGGCCGTGATGACCGACCGGATGTTCCGCCTCCCGGCCGTCCGGATGGCCGAGGCCCAGACCGTGCACCAGCCTCGACAGACCTTCTTCTATCTCTTCGCATTCGCCTCGACCGCCTTCGACGGCCGTCTCGGCTCGTGCCACGCCCTCGACATCCCCTTCGTCTTCGACAATCTCCACAAGCGCGGTGATCGAGCTCCTCACCGGTCCGGAGCCGCCGCAGTCGGTGGCCGACCGCCATGCACGCGGCGTGGATCGCCTTCGCCCGCACCGGTGCGCCGGGTCACGCATCGTTGCCCGACTGGCCGGCCTACGACGGCGACGACCGGGCCACGATGGTCTTCGGCATGCCCTGCCGTCTGGAGCGCGATCCCGCCTCGGCCGAGCGCGCCGGCCTGGTCGGGTCGGCTCTGACGCGCCGCCGGCCCGCGTCGACGGTGCGGTCGGTCAGAGGCCGGGCGTCCCCGCCGGCGCCCGGACGAGGTTGCCCTTGTCGTTGACACAGGCGAAGACCTCGTCGTTCTTCTGGACGTCGATCACCTTCAGCACGTCACCGCGCTCGACCTCCACCAGAGACCCGCACAGGATCTTCCCCGGTGCGTCGTGCGCCACCGACCAGTTCACCGGCGTCGTCAGCCCTCCCGTGAACGCCTTCTCCCTGTTGATGGCCGCGATCAGGTCCGCCTGCGTCAGGGGCTTGCCCGTCTTCGCCTCCTCGCGCAGTCCCTGGACGAACTGGACGGCGTTCAGGTAACCCTGGAAGGCCAGATCGTCGTACGTCCACTTCGGCTCGTACTTCTTCATGGTCTTCAGGTACTGCTCCATGGCCGGGTACTTCCCGGGGAACTGGGCGGCGGCCTCGAAGGGGACGTGCTGCTCGAGATAGATGGCCCCCACCATGTCGGCCGGGTCCTGCTTCAGGTAGGCCCGGTCGTATCCCTGGAGCCACAGCGTGTGGACGTCGGTCATGCCGTTCTGGTGCATGGCCTGGTCGAAGGCCAGGTTGTCCGATCCCTCCATGCACGAGATCAGGAAGTCGGCATGGGCGGCCTTCATGGCCAGGACGTCGGCCGTGGGGTTGGCTCCCAGCCCGAAGGCCAGATCCTGGAACCCCACGTGGACGTCGGCCCGCTTCAGGCCCTTGATCACCGCCGCGCAGGAATCCTCGGACTGCGCGGCGATGTCGTAGGCCACGACGGCCACCGACTTCGCCTTCAACGTCTTGGCGATGTCGACCAGTCCGGGCTCCACCTCGCTGTAGTCGAGATCCGACCCGTAGGCACCGAAAAGATTCGGGTGTTTGTTCCAGTCCTGCGAGACCACGTAGCCGAAGGCGGGCGTGCCCTCGGCGGCGAAGAACGAGGCGCCGTCGAAGAACGGGGTCCCCACGCCGACGACGGCGAACACGTGGTCCTTCTCGACGAGGTTGCGGGCCTGGGTGGTGTCGTCCGTCGGACTGCCGGTGTCGTCGGCCTGGTACTTCAGATAGATCTTGCGGCCGTCGACCCCGCCGGCGGCGTCGACGGCGTGGAGGTAGGCCTCCACCCCGTCGACGATCTGCCCGAACTGGGCGGCCAGCGCGCCCGTCGATGTCGACAGGCTGCCCACGATGATCGCGTGCGCCGACACCCCCGGCGCCGTCGACGCGTCGGACGGGTCGGAGGCGGCGGAGACCGGCGACGGGTGGGAGTAGGCGCCCAGCAGGCCCGCCGTGAGCGCCGTGGCGACCACCAGGATGGCGCGGCGAGACCCCACGTTCCCCCCTCCCCTCAGGTGCCGCTCACTGTACCGGTCAGAGGGGTGCGTTGACGGCGGCGACGGCGGTGATCTCCGCCGCGTCGTCCTCGACGACGAAGCCACGTGCCACGGCATCGGCGGTGGCGGCGGTGACACGGTCGAGGTACTCGTCCCTCGACCGGTACAGCGATCCGAGGGTGGCGGCGTCGAACGCCGTCGTGGTGCCGCACAGGAAGGCGATGGCGTGGCCGCCGTTGCCCAGGCCCGACAACCGGGCCGTCGGGACGTCGACGTGCGGCGTGCGGATCCCGCCTCTGGTGTTGCCCGTGGCGTCGACGACGAACGTGCCATCGCGGACCTCGAGGCGGGGCGCGGCGGCCGGTCGCGTCCCGTCGCTCACCCAGCGATCGAGTTGCGCCACCGCCGCGTTCATCACGTAGTGCTGCGGCCCGGCGTTCACGGGCCGGTCGAGCGCCATCCCGTAGACCTCGGACACCGGCCTCCAGGCGGCGGCCAGCTCGGTGATCGGGAGCCGTCCCGTATCGATCGGACCGGCGACGAACGTGTAGACGTCGCCGTGCGAGGCCCCTGCGATCTCCCACCCGACGAGGGTGTCGGCGTCGTCCTGGCGCACCTCCAGGTAGCCCAGGCTCATGAGATCGGTCTCGGACTCCACGCACAGGACGGGGGAGCGCCGGTCCTCGGCGAAGAGGACGGGTCCTCCCCGCAGGGCGGCCACGGGGTCCGTCTCGTCGTCGAGGGGCGCCGCGGCGCGCCCGCGGGCGTGGATCAGGAAGCCGTCGTGCACCGGCGTGACGGTGTCGATGTCGTTCACGTAGGTCGTGAGCCGGAAGGCCGACTGCGACTGGCCCACGGCCAGCACCCTCTCGACGGCCAGTCCCTCCAGGATCGTCCCCGTCCCCGTTCGCGCCGCGCCGCTCGCTTGTGCGTAGATGTCGTACGAGAAGCGGTCACCCGGATGGTGCAGGGGGCCGTAGCGGGCGGGGTTGACGCTCACCAGGCTCAGGCTGGGCATGCCCAACACGCCCTCGCCGCCCTCGACCCCCGCCTTCTGGGCCGAGACGCCCACCCAGGCCGCCCCCCGTCGCATGAGCTCGGTGTGGGTGAAGATCCAGTCGGGGGCGGCGTCGAGCCCGCCGCTCACGTTCAGCCACTCGACCCACACCGTCCCGTTGAAGGCGGCGGCGTCGGCGGGCCGGTGCACGAGCAGGCGGGTGGTGAAGTCGGCGTGCTCGACCACGTTGACGCCGGTGCCGGTCCGCCTGTAGGCGGCGGCGTTCCCCGAGAAGGCGTACTCGGCCCCCGTGTACCCGAGCGCGGCGAGGTCGACGCGGGTGCCGCCGACGAAGGGCGACCCGACCTCGGGGAGCGGCGTCAGCACTAGTCCGGCCCTCCGGACCCGACGGCCGACACGCCGTCGCCCCCGACGTCGGGCGCCGTCGGGTCCGCCTTCCGCCACGGTCGGGCGTGCACCAGCCAGCCGGTCCCGACGACCAGGAGGGTGGCGCACAGGACCCAGCCCAGGGCGGTCGTCCCCAGACCCACGTACTTGAGTCCCGAGGCGAAGATGACGAAGGTGATGGCCGGCCGGATGTAGCGGTCGGGCGCCCTCGACGACAGGAAGGAACCGACGAGCACGGCCGGCACGCTCCCGATGACGAGCGAGGTGGTGACCGAGAGCTCGACGTGGCCGAAGGCGAGGGCGCCCAGGGCGGCCGACGCCGTCAGGGGAACGGCCTGGGTCAGGTCGGTCCCCACCAGCTGGTTGGCCCCGAGCACCGGATAGAGGAACAGCAGCAGGACGATCATGAGCGACCCCGAGCCGACCGAGGTGATCCCGACGATCAGCCCACCGGTCATCCCGATGGCCACCGTCGGCAGGGGACGGACGTCCAGGTCATGGACGACACCGGCCCTGGTGTTCCCGTCCCGGCGGTCGAGGACGTAGCGCAGCACCATGGCGGCGGCGCCGACGAGGAGGGCGGCACCGAGGGCGATCTCGACATTGTTCTCGGCTGCTTCGGCGTGTCCGAAGAGGTGCAGGAGATAGGCACCGAGGAAGGCCATCGGCACCGATCCCATCGTCAACCACCCGACGAGCCGCAGATTGACCGTGCCCTGGCGCAGATGGACGGCCGCCCCGATCGGGCGCATCACCACCGCCGCCACCAGGTCGCTCGAGATGGCGGTGGAGGGCTTGACCCCGAAGAGCAGGATCAGCATCGGGGTCATCAGCGCCCCGCCGCCGGCCCCCGTCAGACCGACCAGGAGACCGACGACGGCACTGCCCAAGACGATGTACGGATCCACCCGACCCCCCCGATCTCCACGAAGACGATAACCGCCCCGTCCGCCTCTCTGCCCGGGACTTCCGTCCGGGACCTCACCGGGGAGGCGACTGCGTAGAAGCACGTAGTGGCGGCAGGCGGTTTCGCTCATGGCCTCGGGGACGAGGAGCGGCGACCATGGAGTTCTGTGCGACGTCTGAGGACAACGGTCGCCGCCGTCGCCGGCAGTGTCACGCTTCTGATGGGCGTCGGTTCCACCCCGGCGTCGGGCTCCCCGCACCTTCCCGTCGTCTACAACGGTGTCCTCGGCTATGCGCAGGCCAGCAGCACGGCGGGTCCTCCGGGAGCCAACAACTGGTCCTGCCGACCGACCGCCGCCCACCCGCGTCCGGTGGTCCTGGTCCACGGCACCTTCGCCGACATGGCCGACTCCTGGCAGGCGCTCTCTCCGCTCCTGGTCGACAACGGTTACTGCGTCTTCGCCTTGAACTACGGCGCCGCCGACGGCAGCGGCGCCCTCGGCGTCTACGGGGTCGGCGACATCACCCAGTCGGCGCAGCAGCTGGCCACGTTCGTCGATCAGGTCCTGGCCGCCACCGGGGCCAGGAAGGTCGACATGGTGGGCCATTCCCAGGGGGGGATGATGCCGCGCTACTTCCTCAAGTTCCTGGGTGGCGCGGCCAAAGTCCACACCCTGATCGGGTTGGCGCCCTCCAACCACGGCACGACGCTCGAAGGGCTCACGACCCTGGCCGGCTATCTCCCCGATGCCGGTGCCTTCGACGTCCCCGTGTGTACGGCCTGCACCCAGCAGGAGGCGGGATCGTCCTTCCTGACCACCCTGAACGCCGGCGGTGACACGGTGGCCGGCGTCGACTACACCGTGATCGAGAGCGAGTACGACGAAGTCGTGACCCCCTACACCTCGGCCTTCCTCTCCGGTCCCCACGTGACGAACATCACGTTGCAGACGCAGTGCCCGCTGGACCTCGGCGAGCACCTGTCGATGCCGTACGACCACATCGCCGACATCGACGTCTTGAACGCCCTGGATCCGGCCCACCGACAGACTCCGGCCTGCACCCCCGTCGCTCCCGTCATCGGCGGCTGAACGGGTCGTCCACTACGTTGGCCGGCATGGCCCGGTCGGTCTGTGCCCGGCGGACGCGATGACGACGCTCGAGGTCCAGCCGCGTGGCCGGAGCCCTCGGGGCCACGGTCACCGGTCTCGACCTGACCGGCGTGACCGAGAGCGGACAGCTCGACGGGGTGCGCCGTGCTCTGGCCGATCACCTCGTCGTCTTCCTCCCCGATCAGCGTCTCGACCTCGACGACCTCGAGCGGATCACCGATCTGCTCGGCGGGAGGGACACGACGCCCTTCGTCTCCCCCCTGGCCGACCGTCCCTTCGTGATCAGGGTGATCAAGGAACCGGACGATGCACTCAACTTCGCCAACGCCTGGCACAGCGACCTGAGTTATCTCGCCGTGCCGCCGTCGTACACCCTGCTCCACGCCTGGGAGGTCCCGCCCTTCGGCGGCGACACGATCTGGTCCAACCAGTACCTGGCCTTCGAGACCTTGTCGCGCGGACTCAAGGAGACCCTGGCCGGGCTCGGGGCCGTGCACTCGGCGGGGATGGCCTACGGGACGGGCGGGTTCCTCGACCAGGTGCAGGACCTCACGTCGATGGCCATCGCCCCGTCACCCGACGCCTACGCCGAGCACGTCCACCCCGCCGTCATCGAGCACCCGGTGACCGGGCGCGCCGCGCTCTACGTCAATCCCGTCTACACGACGCGCTTCGCCGGATGGAATCCGGTGGAGTCCCAGGAGCTGCTGGCCCACATCTACCGGCATGCCACCACCGAGAACCTCACCTGCCGGTGGCGCTGGGCCCGGCACACCCTCGCCATCTGGGACAACCGCTGCACCATGCACAACGCGCTCAACGACTATGCGGGCGAACGTCGGGAGATGTTCCGGACGAGCGTGAAGGGGGCGGGGCCGCCCGGGCCGAGCGCGTGGCCAGGAACGACCCCACCAGGATGAGAGGGAAGCCGACGGCGATGCCGGCGGTGAAATGCTCGCCCAGGAGGACGACACCGAGGACGATGGCCACGGCCGGGTTCACGTAGGTGATCACGGTCGACCGGGCCGGGCCGATCTCGGCGATGAGGGCGAAGAAGAGCAGGAAGGCCAGGGCCGTACAGACAAAGGCCAGTCCGGCCACGGCGGCGAGGACCTCGCCCGAGACGTGCGGCGGCCGGTGGACGAGCGCCGCCGGCGCGTAGGCGAGCGCGGTCAGGGCCACCGACACGCTGACCACGCCGAGGCTCGGGAGATCGGAGAGGCGCCGGCTGATGATGAGGGGACCGAGCGAGTAGCCGACGGCGGGCACGGCCATCTCGGCCACCGCGGCGAGGTCGGTCCCGTGGAGGTCGATCCCCACCAGCGCCACCACACCGGCGAAGCCGACGACGAGGCCGAGCAGACGACGGTGGGTGAGGCGTTCGGTGTCGGGGCTGACGACGCGGTAGAGGACGACGGCGATGAGGGGGACGGTGGCGACGAGGAGGCCGGCCACCGAGCTCGTCAGGTGCTCCTCGGCCCGGGAGAGGAAGAACCACGGCAAGGCGATCTCGGCGGCGGTGTAGGCGACGACCCATCGCCACCGGGCCGCCAACGGGCGGAGCTGGCCCCGACGCCAGGCCACGGGGACGAGGAGGACGGCGGCGGGCAGGGTGCGGGCGAAGACCAGAGTGGCCGGCGAGAGGTCGCGGACGGCCACCCGGATGAGGAGGTACGGGGTGCCCCAGATCACCGACATGGCGATGAACAGCACCCAGCCGCGACGGGACACCCCCCTGTCCTAGTGGCTCGGGCTGCGGTGTCGTGACCTCTCTTTGCCAACGGGGGGCGGGTGGATAAAAGTCCTCGTCATGAGGGACCTTCGATGTGCCGTCATCGGTGGGGGCATGGCGGGGATCCTGTCCGCCATCACCCTCGACGAGGCGGGACTGACGGACTACACCGTCTACGAGAAGGCCGACCGCCTCGGGGGGACGTGGCGGGAGAACACCTACCCCGGCCTCTCCTGCGACGTCCCCTCCCATCTCTACTGCTACTCCTTCGAGCTCAACCCCGAGTGGAGCCGGCTCTACTCGCCGGGCGACGAGATCGAGGCCTATTTCGAACGGGTGGCCGCCGAACACGGCGTCGTGCCCCATGTCCGCTTCGGCGACGAGGTCGTCCGCTGCGTGTTCGACGACGGCCGCTGGCACCTCACGACGGCGGGCGGTGTGCACGACGACGTCGACGTGGTCATCGCCGCCACCGGGGTCCTGCACCACCCGAAGTACCCCGACATCGACGGCCTCGACTCCTTCGGCGGGGCCGTCTTCCACAGCGCCCGGTGGGACCACGGCGTGGCCCTCGAGGGCGCCCGCGTCGGGATCGTCGGGACGGGGTCGACGGCCATGCAGATCGTGTCGGCCATCGTCGACCGGACCGCCGCGCTCTCGTTGTTCCAGCGGACGGCCCAGTGGGTCATGCCGGCCGTCAATCCGGCCTACACCGAGGAGGAGAAGGCGGCCTTCCGGACGGACCGGCACCTGATGGAAGCCCTCCGCGACAGCGTGGCCGAGCTCTTCGACCACTTCTCCGACGGGATCGTCGACGCCCGGTCACCGGAGATGGCCATGATCGAGCGCTTCTGCCTCGACAACCTGGAGAACAGCGTCACCGACCCCGTCCTCCGCGAGCGCCTGCGCCCGGACTACCGCGCCGCCTGCAAGCGTCTCGTCGTCTCGACCAATTTCTACGAGGCCATCCAGAAACCGGGGGCCGAGCTCGTCACCGAGGCCATCGTCGGCGTGGAACCGGACGGGGTCCGCACCGCCGACGGGCGCCTGCACGAGCTCGACGTCCTCGTCCTCGCCACCGGCTTCCAGGTCGACGCCTTCGTGCGACCGGTCTCCGTCATCGGACGCGGCGGCGTCGACCTCGATGCCGTCTGGGTCGACCGTCCCGAGGCCTACCTCTCGATCTCGGTGCCCGACTTCCCCAACTTCTTCATGCTCAACGGCCCCAACGGCCCCGTCGGCAACTTCTCCCTGGTCGAGGTGGCGGAGCTCCAGATCGGCTACATCATGCAGTTGGTCGAGCGCCTGCGCCGCGGCGACGGCCGGGAGATCAGCGCCACGCCCACCGCCCTGGCGGCGTTCGAGGCGGCCCGGGTCGCCGCCGCCGCCGACACCATCTGGGCCACGGGTTGCCGCAGCTGGTACCTCGACGACCGCGGCATCCCCGCCGCCTGGCCCTGGCCCTTCCGGCAGTTCCGGGCCCGGATGGCGGAACCGGAGTGGGAGGCCTACGAGCTGCGGGGCTGACTCACCGGCTGCCCACGCCCATCCGTTGCGCGTCGATCCTCACGGCGTTGATCCTCGCTCCGTTGATTCTCACCGGGCCGGTCCTCGCTGCGTCGATCCTGACCGGGCCGGGGAGGGGGCGGGGGCCCGGCTCGAAGGGGACGGCGTCGCGCCGGGCCCGGGCCGGCCATTCGAACTTCCGGTCCCGCATGATCTCGGCCACCGACCGGGACCGGCGTGCGGTGCGGGCCACGACGGTGGCGTTCGTCTGCATGAGGCCGTTCGCCACCACCTCGAGGGCAGCGCTGGCGGCGGCGGCGTAGCGCTCGGTGCGGACGACCGACGGCAGGGCGCGGGGGGCGATGGACACCACCGTCTCCGTCTCCGACCAGGCGTCGACGGCGAAGGCGATCCTGACCGGCCGGCACCGCACCCACAGGATCCCCGAAGCCCGGCGCAACCCGAGGAGCGGGTCGAGCTCGACGGAGACCAGGTCGCTGGCCAACCACAGGCCGGCGGCGGCGCGGACGTGGCGCGAGCCCACCGACGTCTCGTCCAGTCCCCGGTGCCACAGGCCGGCGATCCCGCCCGCTTCGGCGGGGCGCAGGAGCAGGGTCCGGGAGATGACGGCGGTGTCGGGCATCGTGCGCTCCTTGGTGGGCGTCGTGCGGTGTCCCCCTCATCATGCGGGCACGGTGTAACGCCGTCTGTGTCGGAGACGACACATGGTCCGTGCCGGCCGAGACACTCACCGGCCGAGACACTCACCGGGCGGCACACTCACCGGGGCGACGCCTTTAGTCGAGCAGGTGGGGGTCGGCCCGGAGCTCGGCGCGGACGGCCGCCTCCCAGAAGCCGAGGAAACCCTCGCCGTCGCTGGCCGCCATGAAGTCGAGGAAGGCCCCGGGCAGGGGCGACCGGGCCCCGCTCCCCGCCGCCCGCACGTGCCAGGCCCGCTGGCAGCGCTGTTCGAGGGCCACGGCCCGCTGGTGGACGGCGCGGGCCGATCCCCCCAGGACGAAGACGCCGTGGCCGGCCAGCAGCGCGTTGTCGGCGCCCCCCATCTGTACGACGGCCCGCCGGGCGCTGGCCGGGTCGTTGACGGGGCCGTCGTACTCGTTCACGAGGGCCAGCCCGCCGCCGCCGAGGGCCGAGCTCTGGTCCATGACATCGGGCAGTTCGCCCATGTCGGCCCACACCGTCCCGTACAGGGGGTGGTTGTGCACGGCCCAGGCGACGTCGGGCCGGAGCTTGTGCATCTCCAGGTGCAGCGGGATCCCGAGCGGGACCGGCCAGTCGCCTTCGACGACCCGACCCTCGAGGTCGATCCGCAGCACCTGGGACGGCCGGACCTCGGCCCATGTGAGCAGCCACGGGTTGCACAGCAGTGTCCCGTCGCCCAGGTTGACGGTGATGTGGCCGGCCAGGTGGTCGTTGTACCCCTCGCGCCACAGGGCGCGGGCCAGCACCACCAGCTCGTCGCGCGGCGACAGATCGGGGATCAGCTTCTCGGCTGTCGGGGTGAAGTCCATGGCGGCTCCTCCAGCGATCGGCTAGTCCCGGGGCAGGACCGGCTCGGGCAAGGGGTGGCGGTAGAGACGGGCGGCGTTCTCGCTGCACAGGGCCCGCAGCTCGGCCGCCGGGAGATGGCCCCAGCACTTCCCGATCACGTCCTGGGTGTCGGGCCACGTGCTGTCGCCGTGGGGGTAGTCGACCTCGACCATGATGTGCCCGATCCCGATCCGGTGGCGGGTGTCGATGGTCGACGGGTCGTCGATGGTGCAGAACCAGAAATTGCGCTGGAGGACCTCGGACGGGCGCAGATCCCAGCCCAGTCCGTAGCCGGAGCGGTCGACCATGTTGTCGAGCCGGTCGAGGAGCATGGCCACCCAGCCGATCCCCCCTTCGCTCATGGCGATCTTGAGTCTGGGATGGCGCATCGGGTAGCCCGACCAGAGCCACTCGGCGCACGCCTGCAGGGACTGCTGGCCGAACAGCGTGGCCCCCAATTGGAGGATCGGGGCGCCGGGAGGTGCCTTCGGCATGCCCGAACTTCCCACGTGCAGGGAGACGACGGTGTCGGTCTCGACGATGGCGTCGATGATCGGGTCCCAGTGGGCCCGGTCCCACAGGGAGGGAAGCCCGATCTCGTGCGGCCGTTCGGGGAGGGTCACCGACGTGAAACCGCGGGCCGCGTTGCGGCGGATCTCGGCCGCCGCCTCGACGGGGTCGGACAGGTAGGTGATCCCGAGGGGGACGATCCGGTCGGGATGGGCCCGGTACCAGGCGTCGAAGAGCCAGTCGTTCCACGCCCGGGTACAGGCGAGCCCGAGGGCGCGGTCGGCGGCGGCGAAGAACACCCGTCCGCAGAAGCCGGTGATCTGGGAGGGGAAGTTCACCGACGCCCACACCCCGTTGATGTCCATGTCGCGCACCCGCGCCTCGATCTCGTAGCACCCGGGCCGCATCTGGTCGAAGCGGAACGGCTCCAGGCTGTACGTCTCGGGGCGGCGTCCGGCCACGGCGTTCATGCCCACCTGGGTGAAGCGCTCGCCCTCGAACTCCCAGACCTGGTGTCCCTCGGGTGTCTCGACGACCCGCGGGGCGCGGGCCTGGAGCCCGGCCGGGAGACGGCCCTCGAAGGTGTCCGGCGGCTCCACCACGTGGTCGTCGACCGAGATCACCGAGACGCTCACGTCCCGGGGGCTCGGGTCGGGGAGGAACAGGTCGGCGTCGGTCACTTCGGTCCCCTCGCGATCCGCTGGCGGCAATGTTACCGTCGGTCGACATGACGGCTCCCTGGTTGGACGATGCCTGCAGCCTGGTCGACGCCTTCCGTCTGAGGACGCTCTCGCCGCGCGAGGCGCTCGAGGCGTGCATCGGCGCCATCGGGCGTTCGTCGCTCAACACCGTCAGCCACACCGATTTCGACGCCGCCCTCGAGGCGGCCGACCGCGCCGACGTCTCACTGCCGTTCGGCGGCGTGCCCTTCGGGGTGAAAGAGCTCGAAGAGGTCGGTGGGTGGCCGTACACCGAGGCGTCGATGCTCTTCAAGGACCGGGTGGCGTCGCACGACCAGACCTCCATCGGCCGGCTCCGGCGCGCCGGCGCCGTCCTGGCCGCCCAGACCACGGCCAGCGAGTTCGGGGGCATCAACTGCACCTCGACCGCATTGCACGGGACGACCAGGAATCCCTGGGACCAGGCGCGCACCCCCGGTGGCTCGTCGGGGGGGACGGCGGCGGCCGTGGCGGGCGGACTGCTGCCCATCGCCACCGGCAGCGACGGTGGCGGGTCGATCCGGATCCCCGCCGGGTTCTCCGGTCTGTTCGGGCTCAAGGCGACCTACGGGCGGATCCCGAAGGGCCCCGCCGCGGGGATCGAGCCGCTCACCAGTGTGCTCGGGTGCCTGAGCCGGACGGTGCGCGACACGGCGCGCTTCTTCGACGTCTGCAACGGCTTCGACCAGCGCGACCCGTTGAGCCTGCCGGCGGTCGGCGGTTGGGAGTCGGCCCTCGGGACTCACGACCTGGCCGGGAAGACGGCCGTGATCATCCCCGACCTGGGCACGGCCCGCGTGCGCGACGAGGTGGCCGAGGTCGTCGCCGGCGCGGCGGAAGCCTTGGCGGCGGCGGCCGGTCTGAAGCTCGTCGACCTCCGCCCCGCCCTCCCACCGCTGCGCGGCCAGTGGGCCATGGCCGGCCAGGTGAGCCTTCTCGTCACGCTGGGCGCGGCCTACCCCGACAGGATCGACGACCTGAGCCCCGAGATGCGGATGGGTCTCGAGGCGGCCCGGGAGCGCTTCACCCTGGAGCGGGCCGCCTCCATCGAGTCCTACCGCCGCCAGCTCAACGAAGCCATGGCCGACCTCTTCGACGGGGCCGACTTCGTCATGGCGTCGACCAATCCCGACGTCGCCTTCGCCGCCGAGGGCCCGCCCCCGTCGACCATCCCCGGCGCCGACCTCATCCACGAGATCGGCTTCTCCCGGGCCATCATGAACAACGCCGCTCTCACCGCACCCTCGAACATGAACGGCTCACCGGCCATGAGCATCCCCGCCGGGACGGTCGACGGGCTGCCCGTCGGTCTCCAGGTCCTGGCCGCCCATCACCGCGAGCCGCTGCTGCTCGACCTGGCCCTGGTGGCCGAAAAGGCCCTCCCGTGGCCCAAGGTGGCCCCGGGCGCCCCGCTCTGACTCCCCGCTTTAGGCTTCGTCCATGCCCACCGAACCGGAGGCCGTGTCCGAGCGCTACGTGATCATCTCCGCCGACGGCCACTGCGGTCTCCCGTTGGCCGACTACCGGCCCTATCTCGAGAGCCGCTTCCACGCCCCCTTCGACGAGTGGGTGGCCCAGAAGGAGGCGGAACGGGCCGAGAAGCTGGAGACGAACTTCGAGTACATCATGGGGTGGGAGTCCTCCAACGAGGAGGGCCTGCGCGGCGCCTACGACCCCGTCGTGCGCGACAAGGAGCTCGACCAGGACGGCGTCTCGGCCGATGTCCTGTTCGCCGACGCCGACGCCATCACCGGGATGGGCTCGCCCCCGTTCAACGCCGGGTTGGCGGCGGGGGAGATCACCGATCCCGACCGGGCCTTCGCCGGGGCGCGGGCCCACAACCGCTTCCTGGCCGATCTGTGCTCGACCAGTCCTGACCGCCGCGCCGGGATCGCCCTGATCCCGCTTTGCCACGATCCGTCGCGCGCCGTCGAGGAGGCGGAGTGGGCGGCCGCGCAACCGGGCATCCGCGGCGTGATGATCCCGACGATGTGGCGGGACCGCCCGCCGTATTCGTCCGAGGTCTACGAACCGTTCTGGGCGGCGTGCGCCGGCGCGCACCTGCCCGTGCACACCCACTCCGGCGAGGCACCGCAGGAGGAGTACAACGGCCACCTCGGGATCTACCTGGCCGAGGTCGTCTGGTGGGCGGCGCGCCCGTCGTGGCACCTGCTGTTCTCGGGCGCCTTCGAACGCCACCCCGACCTCATGTTCGTGGTCACCGAGGCGGCCGCCTACTGGATCGCCGACTCGAAGTGGAAGTGGGACCAGTACATGGGGGGCGGGCACACGACCAAGAAGATGGCGGCTCTCCTCGAAGGGAAGATCTCCAAGCTGCCGTCGGAGTACTTCGGCACCAATCTCTTCGCCGGGGCGTCGACGATGTCGCGCGAGGAGATCCGCCGCCGCCACGTCCTCGGCCTCGACGCCGTGATGTGGGGCACCGACTACCCCCATCCCGAGGGTTCGTGGCCCAACACGGCGGCCAAGTTGAAGTCCGACTTCTGCGGGATCCCGGTGGAGGAGGCCAGGCAGCTCCTGGGGGGCACGGCGGCCAAGGTCTACGGCTTCGACCTCGACGCGCTGCGGCCGGTGGCCGACCGCATCGGCCCCACCCCCCGGGACCTGGGCCAGGATCCGTCGCTGGCCGCCGATCCGCAAGCGGCGGCGGCGGCCAAGTGGTGGCTGGCCGAGTACGGGATCACACCCACACGCTGACCGGGGGCTACCCCCATCAGAAAGAGGCCCGGTAGCTGTCTTCTCGCTGGTCGAACGACGCCCTAGGTTGGGAGGTCTTGACCACCGAGAGCCAGTGGGCCGTCGAGACCCACGGACTGACCAAGCGGTTCGGGCCCAACGTGGCCGTGAACGGCGTCGAGCTCCTCGTCCCCCGGGGTTGCGCCTTCGGCTACCTGGGCCCCAACGGCGCCGGCAAGACCACCCTCATCCGGGTCCTCCTGGGCCTCACGCGCGCCGACGCCGGCACGATGTCGCTGCTCGGTCACCCCGTCCCCCGCGACCGGGCCACCGCCCTGGCCCGGGTGGGGGCCATCGTCGACGAGCCCCGGTTCCACGGCCATCTGACCGGACGGCAGAACCTGCACCTGCTGGCCGCGGCCCGGGAACCGGCGGCCAAGGACCGCATCGGACCGGCGCTCGAACGGGTCGGCATCCTCCACCGCGCCGATGACAAGGTGGCGAAGTACTCGATGGGCATGCGCCAACGCCTCGGTGTGGCCGCCTGTCTGATCGGCGATCCGCAACTGTTGATCCTGGACGAGCCCATGAACGGACTCGACCCGGCCGGCATGCACGAGATGCGCGACATGATCCTGTCGCTCGTGGCCGAAGGCCGCACCGTCGTGCTGTCGTCCCATCTGCTCGACGAGGTGCAGCGCACGTGTGACGCCGTGGCCATCGTGGACCGGGGCAACATCATCCGTCAGGGACCGATCGCCGAGCTCCTGGCCGGTGCCTCGCTGGCCCTGCAGATCGAGTGCTCCGAGCCGGAACGGGCGCGTGCGCTGGTGGACGCCACCACCCTCGGGGCGCAGATCGAGGTGGGCGATCTGGGACTGGGGATCGGCCTCCCGGCCGGGACGCCGCGTGACGTCATCGCCGAGATCAACCGCATCCTGGTGGAAGGAGGGATCTCCGTCTACCGGCTCCAGGAGATCCAGGCCTCGCTCGAATCGTGGTTCCTCTCGGTCACGAGCCGACTGGGGGAGAACCCGTGACCACCGTGACCGACATCGGCGCCCCGGCACCGGTCCCGGAACCGCTGGCCGAAGCGCCGACCGACCACCGGGGATCGTGGATCCCCACCTTGTCGATGATCACCACCAGGATCATGGAGCTGCGCAAGCGGCGCGGGCTCATGATCGCCTTGATCGTGGTGAACATCGGCCTCCCCTCTCTGTTCCTCGTCATCCGGTTGCTGGCCCACGCCTTCGCACCCAAGTCGTACGGCCCCGCCGGCGGCTACGACATCTACACGCACCTGGTGGCCGGGGTGATGTACGTGTTCGGTTTCATCGTGGCCGCCGCGCTCGGGTGCACGGCGGGTTCGATCGACCTCACCGAGGGGATGTTCCGTCATCTGGTGGTGACGGGCCGCTCCCGTGTGTCGCTCTACCTGGCCCGGATCCCCGCCGGGTTGGCCATCGTCGTCCCCATGGTGGCCGTGGGCTTCACCATCGTCTGCGCCGTGTGCGTGTTCGCCGCCCCCACGTCCCTCAACTACAACGGGGCCGGGGTGCCCGTCCACCTGTCGCGTTCCGGTCTCGAGAACTGGGCTGCCGACCACCCCGACGAGGTCATCTGTAACTTCGGCGTCAACCTCGGGCCGAATTCCCCGGACGCGTCGACGATCGGCCAGGTGATCAACAGCGTTCCGTGCAACAACGGCCCCGGCGGCAAGGCAACGGTCACACAGCCTCCGGGAGCGCCGGCCCCCACGCAGGTTCCCGAGGCCCAGATCCGGGAGGTGGCCAGGCTGATCGCCGGGTTGGACTATTCCGACTACGCCCGACAGTTCCTCTATCCGTCGAACTCGCTCATGATCAAGTCCGGGCTGTGGCTCGAACTGGAAGCGGCGATCGGGTTCATCGTCGGCCTGGGGCTCGGATCGCTCCTGGGTCAGAGGACGGTGGCGGTGATCCTCATGATCGTGCTCGAGATCATCCTGACGCCGATCCTGTCGACGAACGTGATCCCCCACCTCATCAACCTGCAACGCGCCTTGGTCGGTCTGGCCACGGCCCATCTGGAACCGGGCGGCCTACCTCTTGCTTTCGGAGGCGGGAACAACGGAGGACCGGGCGGAGGTGGTCCGCACCTGATCCCGGAGTCGACCACCGTGGCCGTCTGCGTCATCGTGGCCTGGGTGGTCGGTTGGACCGTCCTCGGTGCGTGGCGCATGAAGAGGAGGGACGCGTGACCGGGGTGCCGGTCGACGTCCTCTTCGCCGGGGTCCCGGTGGCTGATTTCCCCGCCGCGGTGACCTGGTACGACCGGTTGTTCGGCCGGCCGGCGGACATCGTCGTGAAGGACGACGAAGTGATGTGGCGCGTGGCCGACTCGGCCTGGGTCTATGTGGTCGAGGACCGGAAACGGGTCGGGAACGCGCTGGTGACGATGGCGGTGCCCGATCTCGAGAGCGCGATGGCGGAGATCGAGGATCGGGGGATCACCGGCGCGTCGATCGAAATCGTCGCCCGTGCCGGCCGCAAGGCGTCGGTGGCCGATCCCGACGGGAACACGGTCACGTTCATCGAGGTGGACCCCCACTGAACCGATCGGCCGGCGCCCGGGTGGCCGGCGCCCGGGTGGCGGGGGCGCCGCCGAGGGTCTAGCCGCCCGCTCCCGGTGCCCGGTAGCGAAGCCCGTCGAGAGCCATGTCGAGGACGCGATCGATCTGCTCCGGCGTGGCCGACTGGATCTTGGCGATCCCCGCCACCATGCGCACGACCTCTGTGATATCGGTGTCGTCGCGCACGAGGTGAGCCTCTTGGGCACGCGCCAACAGCGGCTCGCCCGCGCCGTAGAACATCTTGTGACAATGCTGGAAGACGTCGGCGTCGTGGTCGACGTAGGCGAACAACTCCTCGCGTAGGGCTTCCTTGGTGCCCACATACTCGACGAACCGGTGCAGCCAGGCGACGAGGGCGTCCCACGGCTCGCGGTCGCGCAGGTCCTCGGCCGACCGGCACAGGGCCTCGACCTCCTCGACGTAGACGGCCTCGAGCAGAGCCTGGCGGGTGGGGAAGTGCCGGTAGAGGGTCCCGATGCCCACCCCGGCGCGCCGGGCGATCTCCTCCAACGAGGCGGACGAACCGTCCTCGGTGAACGCCTCACGCCCGGCGGCGATCAGCTTCTCGTAGTTCCGACGGGCATCGGCCCGCATCGGACGGGGAGGAGCGACCTCGGGAACGATCTCGGCGCTGGTCATCGGCCTTTCTCCTGCGGTGGTTGCAAAACGGAGGATACCTCCGTATACTAACCGGAGAGGCCCTCCTGTTCTTTGTGGAGGATACCTCCCTTTCCAAGTCTTGTCAGCCTCCCGAACGGAGTTTCTCCCTATGTCCTCCACCCTGGTCGCACGCGCCCCGACACCGGTCACCCCCCGGGACGAACCCCGGGCCACGAACCGGTCGATCGTCCTGGCCATCATCCTGGCCACGTACCTGATGGTCATCCTCGACGCCACCATCGTCATCACGGCACTGCCCCGGATCCACAAGGCCCTCGGCTTCTCGCCGACCGGGCTGACCTGGGTCCAGAACGCCTACGCCCTCACCTTCGGAGGATTCCTCCTCCTCGGTGCCCGGGCCGGCGACATCCTGGGCCGTCGTCGCGTCTTCCTGGCCGGGATCGCCGTGTTCACCCTGGCCTCGTTGATGGGGGGCCTGGCCCAGTCGGCCACCTGGCTGCTGCTGGCCCGTGCCGTCCAGGGCGTCGGCGCCGCCGTGGCCGCCCCCTCGACCCTGGCGCTGCTGCAGATCAGCTTCCGCGAAGGTCCCGAGCGGGCCCGGGCCATCGGTGCCTACAGCGCCGTCGCCGGCGGGGGCGGCAGCGTCGGCCTCGTCCTCGGCGGCATGCTGACGAGCTGGGTGTCGTGGCGCTGGGGCCTGTTCATCAATGTCCCCATCGGCGTGACGCTGATCATCCTGGCGCCGCGCTACCTGCCCGAGTCCGAACGACGCCGCGGGCACTTCGACCTGGCCGGCGCGGCCACCTCGACGTTGGGAATGACGGCTCTCGTCTACGGGTTCGTCCGCGCCGCCTCCGCCGGATGGGGGACGCGGATCACCGTGGCCTCCTTCGTCGCCGGGGCCGCGCTCCTCGGTGCCTTCGTCCTCACCGAGATCCGGGCCGAGCAACCGATCATGCCCCTGCACCTCTTCGCCAGCCGTGAGCGCTCCGGCGCCTACGCGGCCCGCGTGCTGGTCGTGAGCGGGATGTTCGCCATGTTCTTCTTCCTGACCCAGTTCCTGCAGGGCGTGCTGGACTTCAGCGCCATCGACGCCGGGCTCGCCTTTCTCCCGGTGACCGCCGTCATGTTCGCGGCGGCCCGCACGGCCCCGCGCCTCGCTCCCCGGGTCGGCAACGCCCGTCTGCTCATCGGCGGCGTCTTCGTGGCCATGGTGGGCATGGCCTGGCTGAGCCGCATCTCGGCCGACACGGCGTACTTCCCGCAGATCGCCCTGCCCATGCTGCTGCTCGGCCTCGGCATCGGCACCGCCCTCACCCCGCTCACCACCGCCGGGGTGGCCGGCGTGGACCCGAAGGACGCCGGGGCCGCCTCGGGGGTGGTCAACGTGGCCCAACAGCTCGGCAGCTCGCTCGGGCTGGGGATCCTCGTCACCGTCTTCGCCTCCGCCAGCCGGAGCGCCGCGCACCATGCCGTGGGCGCCACGGCGCGGATCCAGGCCCAAGAGGTGCTGGCCCACGCCATCGCCACATCGCTGCGGGGGTCCGCCGTCTTCCTGGCCCTCGGTCTCGCGGTCGTCCTCGTCGTGATGCGGCGGACGACGGTGAGGGTGGCCGAGCCGGTGGCGGCGCCGGCGGTGGAATCGCCGGCCGAGTCGGCGGTGGGCCGGGCCGCCAGCGGGCAGCCGGTCTTCCCGCCGGTGCGGGCGTGGGTCCGTGGTCCCGAGTTCGCCGGCGACCGCGTCATGACATTCGACCGCGGGGGCCGGGACGAGGTGGCCGTCGACGAGAGGAAGTGCTCGTGACCGCGCCGTCCGGGACGCCGGAGCCCGAACGGCGCTAGAAAGGTCACGGCCGGCGGGGCCGTGACGGAGCGGGGCGCCGTCGGCGGGAGAGCGAGGACGCGATGGCCAGGATGCGGTTCAACCACATGGAACTGTCGTTCCCCCGGGGAACGCTGACCAAGGAGTTCCGTGCCGACGTCGACGCCTTCTACTGCGACGTCCTCGGCTGGGACGCCCTGGACACCGACGTGGTCGGGCAGTCCTGTCATCTCCTGCTCCCCGACGACGGCCAGTTCATCCTGCTGGCCGAAGGCGACGAGCCGATGTCGTCACCCGGATACGACCACCTCGGTCTCCTGATGGAGACCCGCCAGGAGGTCGATTCCATCCTCGCCCAGTGCCGACGGTTCCAGGAGACCGATGCCCGGCTACGCATCAAGGAGTACGACGACCTCGCGGCCGGGCCCACCCTCACCGTCCACGCCTTCTACGTGAAGCACCTTCTCCCCATCTGGTTCGACGTCCAGTGCATGGAGTGGCCGGCTGGATCCGAGCCGGCCCGGCGCTGGCAGTACGGCTGAGGGGGCAGCCGTTACCAGGACCTGAGGACCTGGGTGGTGTCGAAGGCGTTCGACGTCGATTTCTCGGGGTAGGCGCTGGCGGTGATGGGTTCGGCGATCTCGTCGACGAGGGGTCCGACCGCCGCCGCCAGGGGGGCGAGGGCGTCCATGTCGAAGCCGTAGAGGGCTGCCGCGTTGGTCCCGACGCAATGCTGGACGACGTCGGGGTCCTCGCCGGCGAAGGCGACGCGCAGGGCCTCGCGGCTGAAAGGCCACGTCCCCTCGGAGTGGGGATAGTCGTCTCCCCACATGACGCGGTCGGCACCGAACTGGGGGCGGAGCTCGGACTCCGACGACCGGAGGTAGGAGGCGCCGAGCCAGACGTTGCGGGCGAAGTACTCCGAGGGCTTCATCGTCATGCCCTTGGCGGCGGCCCCGAAGAAGACGGCCTCGGCCGCCCCTCCGCCCGCCATCCGGCCGTAGAACCAGTCGAGCGTCTCCAGCCCGCGTGGGAGCCAGGCCACGCCCTGTTCGGTGAGGGCGACCTTGAGGGACGGGAAGCGCTCGAAGACGCCGCCGAAGATCAGATGCCAGAGAGGGCGGTGACTGAACCACGGCACCTCGACCAGCATGATGGCCCGGGCGATCTCGAGCTCGCCGTAGTCGGGGAGACCGGACCCGGCGTGGATGTTGATGACGGCACCGACCTCTTCGCACAGCCGCCAGAGCGGGTCGTAATGGGGGTCGTACAGCGGGGGGAGGGGTGACCCCGGCGGGATCGACGGCAGGAGGATCCCTCCGAAGAGCTCGACGTGTTCGGCCGCCCAGGAGATCTCGGCCAGCGCGTCCTCGAGGCGGTTGACGAAGACCTGGACGACGCCGGCCCGGCGTCCCGCAGCGGCGGCACAGAAATCGGCCACCCAACGGTTGTGGGCCTGGACTCCGGCCCACCGCCGCTCGTAATCGGCCTCGCCGGGTGGGAGGGCGACGAGGTTCCCCTCCTCGAAGAAGGGGGGGACGGTGTTGGGGAAGAGGACCTCGGCCACGATCCCGTCGCTCTCGTGCTCGGCCAGGCGCCGGTCGGAGTCCCAGTTGCGGTACCGGATGGGGGCGAGTAGATCGGCGAAGGGGACCTCGTACGTGGCCGCCCAGGCGTCGAACTCGTCGTGGAACCTCGATGCCAGGTAGGGCCGGTAGTCGAGGACGTCGGCCCCGCAGTGCGAGTCGGCCGAGATGACGGTGTAGCGACGCTCCATGACGACAGTCTTTCAGTGCGGCAAGCTCTCAGTGCAACAGGGTGGGCGGGAGTTCGCCGCGGCCGATGGCGTCGGCCCGGGCGTGGAGCAGCGGCGCGAACCGGTCGGCGTCGGGGCCCAGGATGTAACGCCCCTCGTCGAGGTCCTCGAGCACCTTGGTCCCGAGCCAGTCGAGGTCGACGAGCTGGGCCGGCAGTCCGGCTGCTTCCAACTGGGCCTTGAATTCGGCGAACGTGGTTCCCGGGGCCGGCGGGCGGGGCCGGACGCGCTCGAGCGCGGGTGGGCGGTTGCGCGCCGCGGTCCACAGGCCGGTGTCGAGCAGGCCCCCGCCCGGATAGAAGACGTGGGCACCGATGAGGGCGCCCACCGTGCGGAGCTGGTGGGCCACCGCTTCGACGAAGCAGCTGACGGCGGCCTTGGACGCGGCGTAGACGCTGGCGTACGGCACCGGGGCCACCCCGCCGTCACCGGACGAGGTGGCGATGATCTCGCCGGGGGTGCCCGCTTCGAGCATCCGGGGGAGGAAGGTGAGCACGGTCTGGGCCACGCCGAAGACGTTGACCGAGAAGCACCACCGCCAGTCGTTGATCTCCTGCTCCCACGGCAGGCCACCACCTCCGGAGGTGACCCCGGCGTTGGCGAAGAGGAGATCGCAGCGACCTTCGGTGCCGTAGACGTCGTCGGCCAGGGCGACGACCGAGTCCGGATCGGCCACGTCGGTGCGCACGCCGCGCACGGCCCCGCGCCGGGCGAGTTCGTCGACGGCCTTCGACAGGGCGGGGATCTCGACGTCGGCCACGACGACGTGCGCGCCCCGGGTCAGAAGGGCGTGGACGAGTCCCCGGCCGATCCCGCCGGCCCCGCCCGTGACGACCGCCACCTTGCCCGTGTAGTCCATGACGCCGCCCCTCAGTCCTCGCCGAGAGGGGAGAGATCGTCGTAGCGCTGGTGGATGAAGGGAATGACCCATTCGGCCGGCACCGTCGAGTGGATGCGTCCGCGCTGGATGGCATTGCGCTCGCCCAAGGTCACCGACAGGAGTGACCGGACGGGGAGATCGGCCACCGGATCGAACCGCGAGTCGCGCAGCACCAGATCACCCTCGCACGCCTTCACCCACCGGACCGTCTCCTCCCGGGTGCAGTAGACGAGGGCGGGGTCGGCATCGAGGCCCTTGCCGTCAGGGGCGGGCAGCGCCTTGAAGTAGAAGTCGGTTCGGGTCTCGGGTGCCGGAACCTCGAGCGTCTCGGTGACGCGGCCGGAGAACTCGGCGAAGGTGACGCCCATCCTGGTCATCGTCCCGTGGACCGAGTCGCCCTCGACATCGACGGCGACCTGGCCGATCTTCTTCGGCTCGCCGAAGGTCTCGCGACCGCCGATGACCGACTGCTCGGTGCTCATGGGCATGACGAGGCAGTAGTAGCCGACGGTGTCCTCATGGGTGCACTGGACCGAGAAGCTCCCGGCTCCGAAGGTGGGCAGGCCGGGGATGTCGACGGTGGCGAAGGTGGCTTTGGCCAGCGGCCGCGATGATGGCTCCAGGGGGCGGGGGAGCACCGACGCCAGCACGTCGGGGTCCGTCTCGAACAGTGCCACCAGGACGGTCGACCACGCGCCGACCGACGTCTTCTCGACCTCCCGACTGCGCAGTTGCTCCGGTGTCCTGGCCGCATAGCGGACGGTCACGGCGTCCCCCTTTCGCGACCCGGCCGTCGCCGGCGGGTCGCCACGTGGGCATCGTCGCAGTGCCCGGTGGCAGGGTCAAACGCAGGAGACGGCCGGACGTCAGTGGAGCAGGACGCGGATGAGAAGGACGCCGGCGCCGAGGACCGAGCCGAGAAGGACCTGAACGGCGGTCTGGACGCGCGACAGGTGGCTGCGGACGGCGGCCACCAACTCGAAGGCGGCGAGCGCCACGGCACTGGTCCACAGACCGGCCGTGACGGCCGTGCTCAGGGCCACGCCGGCGGCCCACAGGACGAGGAGAACGGCGATAGGGAGGGCCGCCCCTTTCACGATGGCCGTCTGGTGGAGCAGCGACCGTCCGAGAGCCCGCCACGAGAGGGCCTGGCGCGTCTTCAGGCGCTGACCGGTCATGGTGGCGTAGCTGTGGGCCAACCAGTACAGGCACAGAATGAGGACAGTGGCGCCGACGGTGTCGGCGAAGGTGTCGCGGCGTGTGCTCTCGGCGGCGAGGACGGCTCCGACGGCGATGGTCCCGTAGACGAGGCCGGTGGGATTCTCCTCCGGGTCGATCCACCACAGGATGGTCGACGCCAGCGTCCTGATCCCGCGCCGATGAGCCGGTCCCGGACGGGACGGTCCCGGGTCGTGGTCGGTCATTCCGGGATCATTCGGGGACCGAGACCAGCGCCCGGGCCAGGAAGGTGATGACCGTCTCGAGGAACGACTCGTCCAGGCCCTCGACCTTGAGGCCGCGCATGAGATTCATGCCGTGGAAAAGGGCGACGATGATGGCGGCGACGTCCTCGGCGCGCTCCGGCGTCGTGATCCCGTTTCTCGTCCGTTCCGCTTCGATGAGGTCGGCGACCTTGGCGATGGCCGCGGCGTCGAACTCCGCCAGCTTCTTTCGAGCGGCCGGGTTTCTCATGGCGTAGAGAGCGAACTCCTGGTACAGGATGTTCCACGTGTCCCCGAGATCGGTCGTCTGGTCCCGGATCAAGGTGACGAAATCGGGCAGGCGCTCCATGGAAGGGACGTCGGATCCATCGAGAGTGGCATGGAGGGCATCCATCTCGCGCTGCTGATTCGATTCCAGCAGCGCCAGGAAGAGGTCCTCCTTGTTCTTGAAGTTCGAGTACACGGCCCCCTTGGTGAACCCGGCGGCGGCCGCCACCTGGTCGAGGGAGGCGCCGTGGAAGCCCCGTTCGGCGAACACCTGTGCCGCCGCCCGGAGCAGGTACTCCCGGGTCTGTCGCCGCCGGCGTTCCGGGGTGAGTGGTTCGAGTGCCATAGGGGGTTGCCTGACCCGCCAGTATAGTGAATACTCATTGGTATGAGAGATGTGCTCGAGTATGAGGGGCACCTGGACGGGCCCGGGCGGGACACCCCTGCTCTGGCCCCGACGGCCATTGCGACCACGGGTCTGGTCCGACGTTTCGGTTCCTTCGCCGCCGTGGACGGGATCGACCTGGACGTGTCCCGGGGCGAGATCTACGGGTTCCTCGGTCCGAACGGAGCGGGCAAGTCGACACTGGTGCGGGTGCTGTGCACGCTGCTGCGCCCGAGCGCCGGGCACGCCGTGGTCGCCGGTCATGACGTCGTCGACGAGCCCCAGGAGGTGAGGTTCCGCATCGGCGCCGCCCTGCAGGAGGCCGCTCTGGACGATCGTCAGAGCGGTCGCGAACTTCTGGCCCTCCAGGGCCGGCTCTATGGACTGACGTCGTCGGAGATCCGGATTCGTCTGGGCGAGGTGCTGGATCTCGTCGACATCGGCTCCGCCATCGACCGTCGAATCGGCACCTACTCGGGAGGCATGAAACGACGTCTCGATCTGGCCGCCGCCCTGATGCACAACCCGGAGGTCGTCTTCCTCGACGAGCCCACCACGGGACTGGACCCGACCAGTCGCGACAGCGTCTGGTCGGAGGTGCGTCGTCTGAACTCGGAACTGGGAATGACGATCTTCCTCACCACCCAGTACCTCGAAGAGGCCGACGCCCTGGCCGACCGCGTCGGGATCATCTCCCGCGGTCGTCTGGTGGCCGAAGGTCCGCCCGACGCGCTGAAGCGGTCCATGGGACAAGACGTGATCGTCGTCGAGGTCTCCGGCGACGATCCCACCGCCGTCGAGTCCCTTCGACGCATCGACGTCGTCGACGCCGTCTCGAGAGAGAACCGCACGATCACGATCGGGACGTCCGACAGCTCCTCGGCCGTGAGCTCGGTGGCCGTCGCCCTCAGCCGCACCGGTCTCGAGGTGCGGAGCCTCGTCGTGCGCACCCCGACTCTGGACGACGTGTTCCGTCAGCTGACCGGTGACCGTATCGAGGCCGTCGGGAGCGACGCGTGAGGACGCGTGGCGGGGAGCCGATCAGGGCGCGCGAGAGCGGGTTCCTGCGCGACGTCCGCTCCGTCGCCGGACGGGCGCTGCGCCAGATCCCCCGTGAACCGGCCTCGGTGCTCCCGGCCGTGATCATCCCCGCCTTCTTCTACACGGTCAACCTCGGTGCGTTGGAGAACCTGGCCCGCGGGGCGCCCGGCTTCAGCTACAAGGCGTTCCTCATTCCCATGGCCATCGCCTTCGCCGTCACCGGGATGTCACGTGCCCCCACTCTCGTGACCGACATCCAAGGTGGGTATTTCGACCGCCTGTGCATGACACCCATCCGTCGGGTCGCCCTCCTGCTGGGCCTGATGGCGGCGGACGTCGTCGTCATCGTCACCCTGTGCATACCGGTACTGGCGATCGGGTTCGCCGTGGGGGTGCGGTTCGCCACCGGAGTACCGGGAGTGTTGGCCTTCGTGGCGCTGTCGGCCCTCTGGGGGCTGGTGTTCACCGGTCTCCCCTACGCCGTGGCTCTCAAGACCGGGAGCCCGGCGGCGGTCAATGCCACCTTCGTCGTCTTCTTCCCTTTGTTCTTCCTGAGCGACGCCGTCGTTCCCAAGCAGGCCCTCACCGGTTGGTTCTCGACGATCGCCACCTATAACCCCGTCACCTACGTCCTGGCCGCCCTGCGGTCTCTCATCACCGCTGGTTGGCGGGTCGGGACCCTGATGGAGGGTCTCGCCGCCGTCGCCGGTATCGGGATCGTGAGCATGACCCTGGCTCTGACCGCCCTGCGCAGCAGGATCAGCCAGGGAGCCTGATCACAGGGCACGCGTGGGGAGCGGCGTCTCGCGGACGCTGTCGCCGTGGCGCTGGATCTCGTAAGCCAGGGCGCCCGGCGTCTCGGTGATCGCTTCGTGCAGATCGGTCCCGTGGTAGACGAGCCCGGCACCGTTGTCGGTGGCGTATCCCGCCGGCAGGGTTCCGTCACCCACGAGCTGATGGATCAGCGGTCGCCTCTCGGGCTCGGCATCGTGGTGCGGGCTGTTGGAATAGGGCAGGAACCCGAGAGCATCGGTGACTGGTCGCAAAGGGAGCCCGTAGGAATCGGTCGTTCCTCCGACATGCCAGCAGATCGAGCCGGCCGAGACGCCCATGAGCACGGTCCCCGCCTGCCACGCCTCGCGCAGGATCCGGTCGAGGCCGTGAAGTCGCCAGAGGGCCAACAGGTTCGCCGTGCTTCCACCACTCACCCAGACGACGTCCTGCCGGGCCAGGTGACCCTCGACATCGTCGACGTTGGGCATGGGGAAGAGGTCGAGATGGGACACGACCATGTCGAGCTTCGAGAAGGCATGGTGCAGCGCCGACAGCCACGCCGGATTGTCGCCTCCCGCGGTGCCGATGATGCACAGCCTCGGATGCCGGCCCGCTCCCGCCAACGTGGCGGCCAATGAGTACGCCGGGCCGGGCCGCAGGTTCCACATGTCGGGACCATCGGATTGAAAACCGATGCTCGTCGCCAGAATGGTCGGTTGTGACGCGGACACGTCCTGATTCTGCCCCACCGTCCCCGCCGTGGGGCGGAGGAAGATCGAAGCCGGGATCGAGATAACGACATCGACACAGGGTGCAGCTACCGCGCAGGTGGTACCCTTAATGCCAGTGCACGGCTGAAATCACGCAGAACGTGTGTCGTTGCTGGTTGCCCGGGTCTCCCGCAAGAGGTGGAGCGTGGAGAGAAGAGCAACGTCATGGCCGACAGCACCGAACGGTGGATCAGGTCCACCAGACACTTCGGGTCGTCACCGTCTTCTGAGACCGCATCGTCGTGCGCGTCACGTCTGTTGAGCTCTCTTGAACACATCCGAATGGTCGTGAAACGGCGCGCCCCAGCGCCTGGCGCCGGGGAAAATAGGCCGCCGGTAACAGGAGGAGCTGAGGAACGATGAGCACGGACACCGATCGTGACGACCAGGCCCTCATCCTGCGCGACCAGGGCAGGCCTTTCAGTGGTGTGGCCAGGATCCTCGACCTCGACAGTGCCGGCGCCGCCAACGCGTCGTTCAATCGGGCCCTCCGGCTGCGACCCCGGGCCGAACAGGAACGATTGCGCAGTCGCGAGTTGGAACGGCTCGATGCTCTGTCCCTGCGTCTGCGTAAGCGTGACGACCTCAGTGTGGAGGAGATCGTCCGTCGTCTGCAGGGCGTGAAGTACCAACGCAAGACCCTCCTCGTGAGGTGACGCGTCAAAGGCGGCGCCTTCGGGCGGTGGGCGGGGAATTTCTTTCCGATATCTTCGAACCCGCCGACGTGCGATCGGACGGCGGGCACTAACGCCGGTGCCAGGGTAATGGGACTGAGGGTGACGACCCGAACGCTCACGCACCCGCGTGACGCGCGAGGCGAAGACCCGATGATCGGTTTAAAGCGTGGCACCGACGGGTAACGTGTGAGAAGCGGGAAGTGCATGACGTGCTATTCAGCACGCGTACCTATGCCGACAGTTCTGTCGGCCGAAATGGGGAATCACTTATGCATCGTTACTCTTCATATGGCGCGGCGGCCGCCCTGGTGGTCGCACTGGTGGT
This sequence comes from uncultured Acidimicrobiaceae bacterium, assembly GCA_963848355.1. GTDB lineage: Bacteria > Actinomycetota > Acidimicrobiia > Acidimicrobiales > UBA8190 > CAWKDG01. The sequence continues at coordinate 1,116,704 of CAWKDG010000012.1, read as the reverse complement.
GGGAAGCACGGCCGGCGTCGGTTGGGCCAAGGGAACGCAGAAGCCGAAGCCGACCGTCTCGTCGTCGCTCAGCAGCACGAGCATTCCTTATGGCGACACCGTCAATGACACCGCCACCGTCGTGGGCAAGGCAGCCAAGGGCTCTCCCACCGGAACCGTCACCTTCTCCGTGTGCGGACCGACGTCCTCCGCCACACCGTGCACGTCCCCGAACGGGGGCTCGGCCACCGTCACGCTGAGCACCGAGGCGCGCCACCGCTCCACCGCCACCGTCACCGTCGACCCCGGTGCAACGGGCTGGTTCTGCCTGCTCGACAGGTACAGCGGCGACGCGAAGTACAAGGCGGCCAGCGATAACAACACCGGTACCGAGTGCTTCGACGTCACCAACGGTGGCACCGGGCACGACACCCCGACGATCAAGTCGTCGCTCAGTAGCTCGAGCATCCCCTACGGTGACTCCGCCGTCGACACCGCCGTCCTGACCGGAAACTCCACCGCCGGATCCCCCACGGGCAGCGTGACCTTCGACGTCTGTGGGCCCACGTCGAGTGCAACGCCTTGCGCGGCGGCCGATGCCGTCGCCACCGCCACGGTGGAGTTGGAATCCGAGTCCGGTGATCGCTCCACTACGGCGGTGACGGTGAATCCCGGTTCACCCGGCTGGTACTGCTTCTTCGACCAGTACAACGGCGATGCGAATTACAAGGTCGTGACCGACAACGACACCGCCACCGAGTGCCTCGACGTCACCGGGAGCGGCACCGGCTCCGCTACTCCGACGCTCAAGTCGTCGCTCAGTAGTCAGAGCATCCCCTACCAGGACACCGATGTGGACACCGCCACGGTGACCGGAAACTCCACCGCCGGATCCCCGACCGGCAGCGTCACGTTCGACGTCTGCGGGCCCACATCGAGCGCCACGCCCTGTACCGCGGCGAACGTCGTCGCCGGCGCCACGGCGGGCCTGAGTCCCGAATCCGGTGACCGCTCGGTGACAGACGTGACCATCAGTCCGGGATCACCGGGCTGGTACTGCCTGCTCGACCAGTACAACGGTGATGAGAATTACAAAGTCGTGACCGACAACGACACGGCCACCGAGTGCCTCGACGCCACCAACGCCTCGTCCTCCGCTGGCGTCAGCGGCGGCGCCACCACCGTCACCGCCGGTGCCGGACGGGGACGTTCCGCTTCATCGACGACGTTGACGCCGTGAAGCACCCTCACGTCAGGGCGTAGGGATTGGCCCGGTGGGGTTTGGCGAAGCGCATGTGGAGCGAGATGGCCCCGCTGGCCAGGGCCGCATAGAAGCACCACAGCGACGCGAACCCGTCGGCTGTGAGCCGGGCCAGGATGGCGACGGCCACGACGTTGGCCAGACCGAAGATGAGGATGTGCCGGTAGCCCGAGAACAGCAGCGATCCACAGGTGGCCACGATGTAGAGGCCGATGACCACCAGCCCGTGCTCGAGGCCGATGCTGTAGGCGAGATGGTAGGACCCGAGTTTGACCGTGACGGGACCCCGCAGCATCGTCGCCAGGAGATCGGCGGCGACGGCCGCTCCCAGCACCACGAACGGAGCGATCACCAGTTGTCGACGGGCGGTGGGCTGGAGCCTGAGGATGGCGAGAGGCACCAGGATCGGTACGACGACGAAGGCGATCACCAGATAGATCCACATGGCGATGCGGCCGGCCAGATGCGGGACATGTCCCTGGAGGCCCCACCACACCAACGACTCGTCGATCTGGTGGGCGCCGAGCACGAGAGGCGTCGCCGCTAACAGCAGGTAGTTGCTGCGGCCGCGTAGATGCCGGCATGCATCGATGCCGATGGTGGTGACCACGAGACCACCGGCCAGGTCACCTTGCGGAGAGAAGCACACGCGAGCAACGTAGTCGTGATTGCGAACATCGCCCCGGGACTGCGCCTTTCGTCATGCACCCTCGTGCGCCGTGAGGGCTTCGATCTGGGCCGGTGTGGGCCAGCGGACCTTGGTGGCCCAGCCTGCCTGTTCGAAGAGACGGATCAGTCGGGCGCCGATGTCGATCTGGTGAGGCAGCGCACCGTGGCGGGCCGACGCCGGCGCGCTGTGGTGAAAGTTGTGCCAGCTCTCGCCGAACGACACCAGGGCCAGGGGAGCGAAATTGGTGCTCTGGTCGGATGTGGTGAAGGGCCTGCGACCGGTGAGGTGACAGACGGAGTTGATGCTCCAGGTGACGTGGTGCAGGACGGCCATGCGCACCAGGCCGGCCCACAGGAATGCGGTGAGCGCTCCGGCCAGGGTGCCGAACAGCAACCACCCGAGGGCGAACGGGACGGCCAGAGAGGTGACGGCCAGAACGGGGAAGAGCCGGTCGACGACGACGACGTCGTGGTCACGGCGGAGATCGGGGGCGAATCGCTTCGGGTCGGTGGGATCGCTGGCGAAGAGCCAACCGACATGGGCCCAGACGAAACCCTTCAAAGTCCCGACGGGTCCGTGACCGAAGCGATGGGGCGAATGGGGATCACCCGGTTGGTCGCTGAACATGTGGTGGCGACGATGAATGGCCACCCAACTGATGATCGACCCTTCGAGGGCCATCGATCCGGCCACGGCGAGGACCACCTTCAGAACCCGGTTCGCCTTGAAGCTGCGATGGGCGAAGAGCCGGTGGAGTCCGACCGCCACCCCCAAACCGGTGACGAGATACATGACGGCGGCGATGACCACGTCCCCCGTATTGATGATCCGACCCCATCCGAAGGGGAGGAGGAGGGCGAGCGCGACGACGGGACCGGCTACGAGCAGGAGTGTCACCACCCGTCCCGCCGTCCACTCCGACGCCGGCGGCGGGGAAGCCGCGACGTCGATGGGCTCGATCTGATGGTGGACGGCCGGCGGTGCGACCGGGGGGGCCGTGGCGAGTCCCGACATGGGTGTCCCTTTCTCAACCCTGCGGGCCGCGATGTCCGCGACACCGCCAGGGTCTCAGTGGGTCACCGAGGTCTAGGGCGACACCATGAGGTTACCGCATCCAGGATCCGATTCACCGACGCGCGGAGGGTACCTCCGTTGCCGAGGAGCCCCTGCCGTGGGTCCGACGGGGGATCTTGACGAGCGCCACCCGCAGGTCGCACCATGGGAAAGGGCCGACGGGGGGGGTGGGGCGGAGATGCGGAATCTGTACCGGGCGACAGGTGCTGTGGTCCTCGTTCTGGTGGCCACGGCGGCGGTGGCGGCGCCCGTCGGTGCCATCGGTAAGGTGGCTCCGGAGCAGTACTTCACCGGTGTCATCAACGGCACGGACGGGAACACGGCCGACCCGATCACGATCAGGATGGCCTGTGCCGGGCCGCTGTCCCCCGGGCAGACCGGTCACCCCGTGCGTGGCCAAACCCTGGCCGTCCACCAGCTCTTCCCGCCCACCCCGGCACCGGGCTCGCTCGGTTATACCGGCGACGGCTCGGAAATCGGGGTCTTCTTCCACACCCCGCCGCCGGCCCGATCCGACGCCCGGACGCCCAAGACCCCCACCTTCGTCCGGTACGACAAGCCGCGGCTTCTGTCGACCGCGCTGACACTGCCCTGCGCCGGGACGGGCACGGTCTGGTTCAGCCCGTTCCCCGCCGTCCCGCCGTCTGTTTCGGCCAGCGTCCCGGTGCAGTTCGTGAGCCGGCCCTGATCACCGCCGCCGCCCGGTGCGCCGTCGGGGCCGTGGGGCCGATGGTGGTGCCGGGCCATGGCTGACGAGACCGACGTCAAGGTACCGGGACTGGCGCCCACCTTCCGTCACGTCGACGATCCCGACGTCGGCTGGCAGCAGGTGAAGGCGATCCGCCAGGCAGACGGTTCGGTCTCCTCGGTGTGGGAGAAGTGGCTGGCGTTCTCACCCGATCCCCAGTACCTGTCCCTGTACGCCAAGTGGGACCCCGGCGTGGTCGTCCGGCGCCACGGCCACTACAGCCCCCATGTCCTCTTCGTCATCGAGGGAGAGATGTGGTGCGGCGACCGCCACTGCCCGGCCGGCACCCACATCGAGCTTCCCTTGGGGGCCGCCTTTGGTCCCTTCGTGGCCGGGAGCAACGGCACCGTGCTGCTCGAGGTGATGATGGGCGATCCCCGGTCGTGGGGGGACGACACCGACGCGTTCCACAAGGCGCTGGCCGACCGCGGAGCCCAGGCCCTGCCCGATCCCGAGATCGAGCTCCCGGCCTGGCTCGAGGATCTCCGGCAGCGTTGGGTCGTCGAGGGGGAGACACGCGACTAGGTGGTCGACCCTCATGAGGACTTCTCGGGGACGCCGAGCTCCGACACCGGTGTCAGGCGCAGCACGTGCACGGGCGAGACGGGGAGCCGCTCGGGGAGGATCACCGACAGCGAGCCGCCGTCCACGCTCCAGTCCACGGCACCGTCGTCCGCGCCCAGGAGATCCACCTGACGCAGGTGCCGGGCGACCAGCCCCCGCAGAACGATACGACGGGCACCCGGCGGTGCGAGAAGGGCGGCGTACAGCGCTTCACGGCCCTGTGTGAAGCGGACATCGGTCCCCTCCGAGGTCGTCGTCGACGGCACCGTCCACGGCCGGGTGCCGTAGACGGCTTCGCCGTGGCCGTGCAGCCACCGGCCCAGCCCGATCAGCGGGGCCACCTGCCAGTCGGGAAGTGTGCCGTCGGGGGCGGGCCCCACTCCGATGAGCAGGTTCCCGTTCTTGGCCACCACATCGATCAGGAGCCGGACGAGGTCGGTGGCGGAGATGACGTCCTCGGGGGCTTCGTTGTGGTTGGCACCGAAGCTGTGGCCCACCCCCCGGGTGGCCTCCCACTTCCGTGTCACGATGCGGTCCGATCGGCTGTACTCGGCGGTGGTGAAGTCGGCGTGGCGGGCCCCGGGGAAGGTGAGCTGTTTGTACCGGTCGGGTACCAGGCGCCACCCCCGTTGGATGGCACCGGCGGCCATGCGTAGGACTCCGTCGGTGAACGGACCCCGCCGCGTCGACTGCACCCACCGGTCGTTCACGACTCCGTCCTCGACGCTGTTGTAGTAGTCGGCGAACAAGGCCGGGAGGTTGCCGGCCGCGGGCCAGCCGATGTCGTTCCACAGCACCGACGGCCGGTACCGGCGGATGAGATCTCGCACGTGGGTTTCGGCGTAGCGGGCGTACTCGACGCCGGTGGGGACCGCCAGCAGGGCGTCGCCCAGTCCCCGCAAGACGACCTTGTTGTACGGCCAGTCGTATCCGCCCGAGTAGTACAGACCCATCCGCATGCCCTGATCCCGGACGGCGTCGGTCACGTCCCCGACCAGGTCGCGTCGCGAGTGGTAGACGCCCTTCACCGGATGGGGGGCGGCCGTCGGCCACAAGCAGAAGCCGTCGTGGTGCTTCGTGGTCAGCACGACGTACCGGGCCCCGGCGCGTCGGCAGACCGAGGCCAGGGCGGAGACGTCGGCGCCACGCGAGGCGTCGTCGAACATCGGGACGAAGCCGTCGTAGGGGAAGCCGGGACCGAAGGTCTCGTCGTGGTGCCGTCGGGTCGGGCTGTCCGGCAGCTGGACGGTGTTGGCGTACCACTCGGCGTACGGATTGTGGCGGAGCATCCACGCCGGGCCGTGGCTCCGGAGGATGGTCTGGATGTCGGGCACCCGGGGAGCCCACGCCGGGACGGAGTACAGACCCCAGTGGAGGAAGACACCGAGCTTCGCCTCCTCGAACCACGCGGGCACCCGGTGGGCCGTCACGGACTCCCACGTCCCCTCGTACGCCATGAGGTTAGATTGCGCCATGCCGTCCGAACGTGCGAATGCCCTGGACCACGTGGTCCTGGTCCTCTTCGAGAACCGCTCGTTCGACAACCTGCTCGGCCGGCTCTACCAGCCCGGCGAGGTCCCGTCGTTCGAGGGGGTGATCGGCAAGAACCTGTCCAATCCGATCCCCGACTGGGCCGAACACGGCGCCGAGCGCCAGGTCGTCCCCTACGGCGTGGCCACGTCGATGGACTCTCCGAACCCGGACGCGGGTGAGGAGTACCAGCACACCAACACCCAGCTGTTCAACATCCTGGACGAGGCCAACCGCTTCAAGGACGCCACCGAGATGGTGGCGCCGTTCAACGTCCCGGCCGACGGCCGGAGTCCCGACCATGGACGGCTTCGTCACCGACTACATCAACTTCTTCACCGTCGAGATGGGTCGGCAGCCGACCTACGACGAGTACAGCGCAGATCATGACGGGCTACACCCCCGAGCAGGTCCCCGTCATCAGCGACATCGCCCGGGGCTTCGGCGTGTTCGACCACTGGTTCAGCGAGGTCCCGTCCCAGACCATGACCAACCGCTCGTTCTGGACGGCGGCGACGTCCTCGGGGTTCGTCGTCAACCGGCCCATGAGCAACTTCATGCGCCACAACCGGGCCGAGACCATCTTCGAGCGGCTCGAACGGCACGGGAAGACGTGGAAGGTCTATGTGCTCGAGCCCGACCCGATCTCCTTCACCGGGATCATCCACATGGCGCGCCTCCGAGAGCGGTTCGCCACCAACTTCGTGCCCGTTCTCCGAGTTCGAGCGGGACGCGGCCGCAGGCACCCTGCCCCACTTCTCCCTCATCGAGCCCAACCTGCTGGCCGGCCACAGCGACTACCACCCCGCCTTCGGACGGGCCCTGCTCCCGGGCTTCGAGGTCCCGATCGACCCACCGTCGTCGATCCTGGCCGGAGAGGCGTTCCTGGCCCGCATCTACGACGCCGTCCGGTCGGCTCCGTCGACGGCGACGGATCGAACGTCTTCAACACGACCCTGTTCATCGGCTGGGACGAGCCCGGCGGCACCTATGACCATGTGCCGCCCGGGCCGGTTCCGCCGCCCGACCGCCTCGGCTGCTGACGGAGAGCTCGGCTTCCGGTTCGACCGGTCCGGTTACCGGGTCCCGGCCATCATCGTCTCGCCCTGGGTCGAGAAGGAGGTCGTCCTCACCGACGAGTACCGGCACACGTCGATGATCGCCACCCTCCGGGAGGTCTGGGATCTGGGGACGCCGTTCACCGGTCGCGACGCCGCCGCCCGGACCTTCCACGACGTGCTCAGTCTGGACGTGCCCCGGGATCCGGACACGTGGCCCGAGTGTCACGCCGCGACCGGTCCCCGACTTCCAGGTGGAGCGGGTGGCCGCCGGTGGTTCCCTCAGCATGCTCGGCAAACACCTGTGCCACGGTCTTCTCCACCACGCCAGGGACTCCGGGATGTCGGTGCCCTCGGCGCCGTTCGATCCCAATGCCGAGATCTCCCCGGCCCTGGCTCTCGAGTGCGTGCACTGGATCGCCGGGAAGCTCTTCCCCCGGCTGGCATGAGCCGATTCCGTCAGTGACGCGGCTTCGTCACTGAGCCGCTTGGGCCAGCTCCGGAACGAACGTACTGGCGTCGACGGTGCCGACCCCTGACGCCAGGTCGTACCCGGGTTGCGCCGAGAAGCCCGTCACCGTGTGCTCCGACCCGTTCTGTGGGAACGACACCGTATTGTCGCCCGTGGTCACGTCCACGATCCCCGGGGCCCCGCTGGCCGACATGGCGTACAGCGCCGGGTTGATCAGTCCGAGCCGGTGGCCGGCCTGCTGGTCGGCCAGGGCCACGATGCCGGCGAACAGAGGGGTGGCCTCGCTCGTCCCGCACACCGGGTACCAGCCCACCGGCTGGCCCGGGAAGCTCTGGTAGGCGTCGACGGCGCCGTTGCAGGCGGCGCTCATGGAGATGTCCGGTACACCCCTCTGGTCGCCGACAACCGCCTTCACGCTGTCCTGATAGGAGGGCCGGGGGAAGATGATCGAGAGCCCCCCGCCTCCGGCGAGGGGATTCGGGCCGGCGTTCCCGAAGATGAACTGGTTGGTGGGGACGTTGTAGGTGTCGTTCCAGACGTTGTCCGGGGCGGTGCGGTTGCCCTTGGCGTCCAGGTGGAGCTGGGTGCCACCGACCCCGGTCACGAGTGGGTCGCTGTCGGGCCACGATGTCACCGGGTGGTCGTAGTAGTCCACACCCTGGAACCTGACGTCGGCGGCCCCGCTGTCACCCGAGGCGGCGAGGACGGTCACATGATGCTGGTCGGCATCGATGTACGCGGTCCGCAGGGCCAAGAGCGCCTGCGCCGAGGGAAAGGTCTGCTCGGTCGCGCTGAAGCTCTGGCTGATCACGTCGCCCAGCTTGTGGTCGATCACGTACTGCTCCGCCTCGACGATCTGGGGGAATCCGGTCGTTCCCTCGTCCTCCGAGGTCGGGGTCTCGACGAGGAGGATGTTGGCTCCCGGTGCCACGGTATGGGCGTACTCGACATCGAGGTTGGTCTCACCGGCCCACCCCTCGCGGTTGCTGTCGGCCACGTAGGGCGGGACCGGCCCGGCCGGCTGGATCACGGTGAACGAGGGAGGGGCGGGCAGACCGAAGGTCCTGTCGAAGACGTTCAGGTCGTGGCCGATGGTCGGCGAACCGTAGGAATCGACGATGACAATCGTCTCACCCGTTCCCGTGATCCCTTTCGAGAAGAGCGTGGGCAGGTTGTACGCCTGTTGGATCTGGTCCGGCTGATAGCACGCCACGTGGAAGGCGGCTTCGCAGTGGGCAGTGGTCGGAGGACCGGTGTTCACCGTCCCGGCGTAGATCTGGTCGGGATGGATGAGCACCGCCGTCGGTGAGATGGTCGAGGGCGCGGCGCTCGCTCCGCCCACCGTGGCCCCGGCCACGGCCACGATCAGCAGAGGGCCGGTCACCACAGCAGCAAACCGTGGAACTCGCATCATGGCCCCCAAGCACGCGCACCGCCCGCCGGTGCCCGCCGAATCTCACACGATTGTACTCAGCGGTGCGTAGGGAAGCCCATGGGCATCGGCCACTGGCTCATAGGTCACTCGTCCCTCCACGACGTTGACCCCCCGGGCCAGGGCATCGTCGGTGCGCACGGCGTGGCGCCAGCCGTTTCCCGCGATCTCGAGTGTGTAGGGCAACGTGGCGTTGACGAGTGCGTGGGTGGAGGTGTGGGGGACGGCGCCGGGCATGTTGGCCACGCAGTAGAAGAGGGAGTTCGCCACCTCGAAGGTCGGATGCGAGTGGGTGGTGGGGTGGGTCGACTCGAAGCATCCTCCTTGGTCGACCGAGATGTCGACCAGCACCGACCCCGGGCGCATGGCGGCGACGAGCTCGTCCGTCACCAGTCTGGGGGCGCGGGCGCCGACGACCAGGACGGCGCCGATCACGATGTCGGCCTCGAGACAGGTCTCCTCGATGGCGTGGGTGCTCGATGCCACCGTCTCGAGCTCGCCCCGGAAGTGGTGGTCCACCTGCCGCAGCCGTTCCAGGTTGCGGTCGAGGATGTACACGTCGCAGTGCAGACCGACGGCCAGGGTGGCCGCCGCCATGCCGGCGATGCCGGCGCCCAGGATGACCACCTTGGCCGAACGGACTCCGGGCACACCGCAGACGAGCACACCGCGTCCGCCGCCGGGTCGCATCAGGTGGTGGGCACCGACGACGGGTGCCATGCGGCCGGCGACCTCGCTCATCGGGGTGAGCAGGGGCAGCGACCCGTCCGGCAGCTGCACCGTTTCGTAGGCGATGGCCGTGTTCCCGCCGGCCAGGAGCGCATCGGTACACGACCGCGAGGCGGCGAGGTGCAGGTAGGTGAAGAGGACCTGTCCCCGTCGCAGGCCGAGACGGCCGTACTCCTCGGGTACGGGCTCTTTCACCTTCAAGACGAGGTCCGCCCGGGCCCAGATGTCTTCAGGGTCGGCCACGATCTCCGCCCCGGTCCGGGTGAAGACGTCATCGGCGATGGAAGATCCGTCGCCGGCGCCGCGCTCGACGAGCACGGTGTGCCCGGTGGAGGTGAGCTCACGGACGCCGGCGGGCGTGATGGCCACCCGATACTCGTCCTCCATGCGCTCCCGTGGCACCCCGACGATCATCGGCTCATCTCCTCCGTCAAAGGTATAGAGAAAAGCCGGCGAGCGTGCTCAGCCGGGCGGCGGCAGGACTCAGGGAGTGGGTCGCTCGTTCGACTGGTGGAGCCGGGGAGGATCTCGTCCAGGCAGTCAGCGTCCGGTCACCGTTCCGATGCGACCGTCGGTTCCCGGTGCTCGGGCACCTGCGCAAACAGGGCCTCGACGGCCGTCGGGTCGACAGGCCGGGAGAAGAGGAAGCCCTGTCCGAGCTCGCAGCGCTCACCCTGCAGGCGTTCCAGCTGCCATTGGTCTTCGATCCCTTCGGCCAAGGTCTCGATCCCCAGCGAGCGACCGAGCTGGACCAGGGTGTGGACGAGTGCGACCGACTCGGAGGAATCGCCCATGGCCGCCACGAAGGACCGGTCGATCTTGAGGGCGTCGACCGGGAACTGCCGGAGGTAGGCCAACGAGGAGTACCCGGTGCCGAAATCGTCGATGGCGACGAGCACACCGAGCTCCTTCAGCGCCCTGAGACGGCTCACCGTGGCGTCGGTGTCGCGCATGAGGGTGGTCTCGGTGACTTCCAGGATGAGGGAGCCGGGGTCGAGCCCGCTGGCCGACAGCGCGTGGCGGACGTGGTCGACGAGGACGTCGGTGTCGAGCTGGCGCATGGAGACGTTCACCGACATGGTGATCTCGTGACCGCGTTCGTGCCATGCCGCCGCCTGCCGACACGCCTCGACGAGGACCCAACGCCCGACCTCGACGATCAGTCCCGTGTCCTCCAGGGTCGGGATGAACAGATCGGGGGCGAGGAGACCGCGTGTCGGGTGACGCCACCGGATCAAGGCCTCCACCCCACAGGCGCGCACGTTGTCCAGGTCGAAGACGGGCTGGTAGAGAAGGAGGAATTCGTCGTGGTCCAGCGCTGATCGCAGGTCCATCTCCAGCTCGAGCCGGTCGGACACGGCCGACTGCATGGCCGGCTCGAAGACGGCCGACCGGTCCTTGCCCAGAGCCTTGGCCCGGTACAAAGCGATGTCGGCGTCGCGCAGCAGCTCGTCGGCCGAGGGCCGGTCCCCGATGGCGATACCGATGCTGGCCGAGACGATGAGTGGCACCGTCTCGAACCCCTCGACGCGGAATGGCTCTCGCAGCACGTCCTGGATGCGCTCAGCCACCATTTCCGGGCCGGCCGCTTCGGACACCGATTCGGTCAGGACGACGAACTCGTCACCGCCCATGCGGCCCACGGTGTCGCTGGCGCGCAGCATCCCTTCGAACCGTTGGGCCAAGGCCCGTAGGAGCTTGTCGCCCGCTTCGTGGCCCAGCGTGTCATTGATGTCCTTGAAGTTGTCGAGATCGATGAAAAGGGCGGCCACCGACTGACGCGACCGCCGGGCCCGGGTGAGCATCTGCTCGGTCCGGTCGAGGATCAGGGTGCGGTTGGGTAGACCGGTCAGTGCGTCGTGGAGAGCGGCGTGGGCCAGACGCTCTTCCGCATCCTTGCGGCGGGTGATGTCGCGGAGGTCGGCCACGAAGCCGTTCACGTCAGGATCGTCGGTCAGATTGCTGATGGCGGCTTCGAACCACATCCATTCGCCGTCGGCCCGTCGGAGTCGGATCTCTTCGTTGATGGCGGAAGAGTTCGACAGCCCGGCGGCGGACATGGCGGCGCGCAACGCCGTCCTGTCGTCGGGGTGCAGCATCACGTCCCCCATCAGACTGTGGGCGTCGGCGCTCGTGTAGCCGAGCACCGACTCGAACGCCGGACTCGTGTACTTCAAGACGCCGTCCGCCCCGGCCACGATCACGATGTCCCGTGAGTTGGTGACGAGCGCAGAGAAATGACGCTCGCGGTGGCGGAGCTCCTCTTCGGCTTTTTCCCACCCGGCGGCGAACCAACCGAGCAGAGCGATGGTAAGTATCAATCCCGCCCACTCCAAGCCGGCCAAGCTGTGGGCCAACGGCGGGTGGATGAGCGAGGGAACGAAGCCGATACCCACTCCGAGTTGGCCCACCCCGATGAAGACGGTGCTGGCCACGATGGCCGGCTTGGTCACCGACGAGCCCGAGCGGCGCATCATGTCGGCGGCGCCCAGGATGAGAGCGATGGCGAAGACGGGGCCCCAGCCGATGGCGTAGATCACCGCACCGATGGCACCCAGATCGGCACCCACCAGGGCCCACAACCGCCATCCGACGCGCGCCTCGCCCCACAGTCCGAAGGCGACCACGCTGGTGCCCTCGGCGACCAGAAGGGTGGCCAGGATGGCCCAATAGGGGATCGAGGCGATCAGGTGGTGCCTCCACAGGAGGTAGAAGGCGACGGCCACCACGGGAACGGCCAGGTTGATGGGGTGCGCCACCCGGTCCACGATCCCCGAGCGGACCTTCGTGGCGGGCGCGGAACTGACCGCGTCAACCGCTGATCGCTCGACGTTCGCCATCAGGCCACCTCTTGCCCTCTCGATGCCGGCCTCCGGTCGGAGTCGGTACATCAGGGAGTCACAGGATCCAGCTAAGTGGTCGACGTGCGGGACAGGTGCCTTGCACAACGTTTGCCCAACGGTGGAGGCGTCCCGGCATCCTGGGGAACGATCAGTCGAGGCCTACCGCAACCGTCAGCCGGCGGCCGAGTCGGGTCGCCCGGCACGGAAAGGGGTACGGTCACAAACGTGACTGTGATCCTGAACGAGTCCGATGCCGAGCTCGACGTCCTCGCTGGTCAGCGGGTGGCCGTGGTCGGTTATGGCAACCAGGGCCGGTCGTGGGCCCTCAACCTGCGCGACTCGGGGATCGATGTCGTCGTCTGTGTCCGGGCCGATCCGAGCCGCGACGCGGCCGAAGGCGACGGTTTCGCCACCAGCGACCTCGACGGCGCCAACAGCGCCGACGTGGTGTGCGTGCTCGTCCCCGACGACGTCATCCCCACCCTGCCGTTGAGCCCGCGCCCCGACGCGGCTGTGATCGTGGCCAGCGGATACACGCTGGCCTTCGGGCGGCTGGATCCCCCGTGCGACGTGGGGATGATCGCGCCCCGGATGCTCGGCCCCGAAGTTCGCCGCTGTTACCTCGAGGGTGTCGGTTTCATCACCGCCGTGGGCATCCACCGCGACGTCACGGGCACGGCCCGACGTCGTATCCTGGCCGTGGCCAGGGCCATCGGTGGACTGCGCCAGGGGGCCATCGAGATCACCCCTGAGCAAGAGGCCGTCCTGGACCTGGCCGTCGAGCAGGCGTTGGCACCGGCGCTCAGGCGCGTCAGCGAGTCGTTCGTGCAGGTCATGCTGGAGCGGGGAGTGCCCATCGAAGCCATCGTGACCGAGCTGGTGCTCTCCGGTGAGGTGGAGCGGACCTATCGCCTGGTGCGACTGGAGGGCGGTGCCGCGCAGATGGCGTACCACTCACCGACCAGTCAGTACGGTCAGATGTCGCGAGCCGACCGCTACAGTCACCTCGACCTCGTCACCACCATGCGGGAGCTCGTCGACGACATTGCGTCGGGTCGCTTCGCCGATGAATGGGATGCCGAGCGGGACGCCGGCTACCCCCGTTTCGAGGCTCTGCGGGCCAAGGCGATGGCTCCGGAGATCCTCGCTTTCGAAGCGGACCTCCGATCCAAGCTCGGCGAGGGAGCCACCGCGACCTGACGAGGGTCAGCCGATTCGACGGACAGATGCGGGAGCAGGTCGTTGTTGGAACTGGGCTTGGACGGAAAGCGGGCGCTGGTGGCGGGCTCGGGGCCGGGGCTCGGGCGGTCCTGTGCTCTGGGTCTGGCCGAAGCGGGAGCGGCGGTGGCGTGCGCCGACATCGACGCCGCCCGAGCGGCGGAGGTGGTCGACGAGATCTCATCCCGGGGGGGACGGGCGACCGCCATCCACGGTGATCTCCGGCACTCGTCGGACGCCGACCGGGCGGTGACCGAAACCGTCGCTGCCCTCGGCGGGCTCGACATCGTGGTCGACGTCATCGGTGAGATCCGGTGGGGCCACGTCGTCGATCTCACCGATGCCGACTGGGACTACAGCTTCGATTCGACCATTCGCCACGTCTTCAACCTGGGTCGGGCGGCCGGGCGTCAGCTCGTGGGCCAGGGCACGGGAGGCAGCTTCGTCTCGGTCTCCTCGGTGAGCGGCCTGGCCTCGGCCCCGTATCACGCACCGTACGGCGCGGCCAAGGCCGGGATCATGTCCCTCACGCGTTCACTGGCCATCGAACTGGCACCCGCCGGCGTGCGCGTGAACAGCGTGGCCCCCGGTGCGGTGGCGACGCCGCGCGTGACCGAGCGCATCGCCGGCGCCCGAGGGTCCACGGCCAGGCCGCCGAGCCGGGCTCCCCTCGGACGCATGGGTGAACCCGATGAGATCGCCAAGGTCGTCGTCTTCCTGGCGTCGGATCTGGCCAGTTACGTGAGTGGCCAGACCATCGTGGTCGACGGGGCGGCGACAGCCCAATTCGCCATGGGCCAGTTGCGCGCCGACCTGATCCCCGACAACGCCACACTGGAACAGCCGCCGCCACCGTGAACGGTGGCCCGGGCTCCGCCCGGGTCCGGGCCCGGCGACCCGGCTAGCTCGACATCACGGCGAACGGGCTCTTCTCACCGCGCAGGACCATCAACAGATTGTCGACCGCGCATTGGGCCATGGCGTTCCTGGTCTCCACGGTGGCCGAGCCGATATGGGGAACGATGATCACGTTGGGCGCCCTCAACAGAGGGTCGTCGGGGTGCGGTGGCTCGTCCTGGAGCACGTCGAGGCCGGCACCGGCGATCTGTCCCTCGGTCAAGGCCCGGGTCAGGGCGGCCTGGTCGACGACGCCACCGCGGGAGGTGTTCACGAAGAAGGCTGTGCGCTTCATCGACGTGAATTGCTCCCGGCCCATGAGACCCCGCGTCCCGCCGTTGAGATCGACGTGCAACGAGACGAAATCGGCACCGGGCAGCTCTTCGGCCAGTCCCTCGCCGCGTTCGACGCCGGCCACGACCGGCAGCCCACGACGGGAATCGACGTACCGCACGCGCATCCCCGCCGCCAGAGCGCGTGTGGCCACCGCCTGTCCGATTCGCCCGAACCCCACCAGAAGCAGTGTCTTCGCCGACAGGTCCCCTCCCAGCGCCACCTTCCATCGACCATCGGTGACGGCAGCCATGGCGTCGGGGATGCGTCGACTGAGCATCGTCATCAGGGCGAGGACCAGATCGGCGACAGCGTCGCTCAGGACGGGGGTGATGGTGACCGTGATACCCCGCTCCTTCGCCGCGTCGAGATCGATGTGATCCATCCCGACGCTCATGGTGCTGATCACCTTGAGGTCCGGTGCCGAGGCGATGACGTCCCGGTCGACGAGGACGTTCGAGCTCACCAGGACGCCCTCGGCATCGGCCACGGCGGTGCCGAAGAACCGCGGATCGGATCCGCCGTTCGGCACGATGGCCAGGTCGTACCCGGCCAACTGGTCCAGCAGGGCCTGAGCGAGGGGGAGGGCGACAACCACCTTGGGGCGTGGCGACTCCGCCATCACAGGTAGGCAGACGTGGCGGCGGGGCCGGCACCCGGTCGCACCTGTGCCAGGGCGTCGCCGGCCCCGAGTCCCAACAGGCCCGCGTCCGACGCCACCTCGACGAAGCGGAAGCCCTGGTCGAGCCGCGTGACGGCCGTCGTCGCGTTCCCGGCGATCCCGGGGACGACATGGTGGCGACGGCAGGCGTCGAGGATCCGCTCCAGGGCGTCGGTAAAGCTCTGATCGGGCTGGTCCGGTCCCGGCGCCAGACCGAGCGTGACGCTCAGGTCGGCCGGCCCGACGTAGACGGCGTCCACCCCCGGCACCGACACGATCTCATCCACGTTGTCCACGGCGACCCGGGTCTCCACCATCACGATGCACGCCACCTCCCGATCGGCACGGGAGAAGTAGTCGAATCCGGCGTAGTAGTTGGCGCGCACCGGCCCGTAACTGCGGATGCCGACAGGGGCGTAGCGGCACGCCGCCACCGCTGCTTCCGCCTCCTCCCGGGAATTGACCATCGGAACGATCACACCCCACGCTCCGGCGTCGAGGCACTTTCCGATGATGCCCGGCTCGTTGCGCGGCACCCGCACGAGAGGAACGGTGTCGGTGGAGGAGATGCCCTGCAGCATGTGGACCATCTCGGAGTAGTCGATCAGCCCGTGTTGCATGTCGACACACACCCAGTCGAATCCGGCGTGGGCCATGATCTCGGCCGACACGCTGCTCGGTACGGTCAGCCATCCACCGAGGGCGGCACCATCCCGGGCCCAGATCGCCCGCAACGCGTTTTCGCGCATCTCTCTCCTCCTCGAGCGATCGACAGGATAGGGCACCGTGCCTATACGCTTCCCAGCAGTCGCCCATACAACCACGTGGGTGCCCGAGGGTCCCATGCCGCGAGGTCATGGTGACGAGGGGGACACCGATGTCGACAGAACCGACCCCGGCAGACAAGTTCTCGTTCGGCCTCTGGACGGTCGGCTGGCAGGCCCGCGATCCGTTCGGCGATGCCTCGCGTCCGCCGCTCGACCCGGTGGAGGCCGTGGAACGGCTGGCTGAGCTCGGGGCCTACGGCGTGACGTTCCACGACGACGACGTCGTTCCCTCGGGCAGCAGCGAGTCCGAACGGGAGACGCACCTCAAACGATTGCGCCATGCCTTGGACGAGAACGGTCTCGTGGTGCCCATGGTCACGACCAATCTCTTCACCCATCCGGTCTTCAAGGAAGGTGCCTTCACGGCCAACGATCGCGGCGTCCGCCGGTACGCATTGCGAAAGACCATGCGCAATCTCGATCTGGCCGCCTCCCTGGGTGCCGCCACCTACGTCTTCTGGGGTGGGCGCGAGGGCTCGGAGGTCGACACGGCGAAGGACGTGCGGGCCGCCCTTGACCGCTACCGGGAGGCCATCGACACGCTGGCCCAGTACTCCATCGACCGCGACTACCGGCTCCGCTTCGCCCTCGAGCCCAAGCCGAACGAACCGCGTGGTGACATTCTCCTGCCCACCGTCGGCCATGCCCTGGCCTTCATCACGACGCTCGAACACGCCGACATGGTGGGCGTGAATCCCGAGGTGGGACACGAGCAGATGTCGAACCTCAACGTCGTCCACGCAATCTCGCAGGCCCTGTGGCACGACAAGCTCTTCCACATCGATCTCAACGGCCAACACGGACCCAAATTCGACCAGGACCTCGTCTTCGGTCACGGCGATCTGATCAGTGCCTTCGCGCTGGTCGATCTCCTCGAGAACGGTGGCCCGGCCGGAGGACCGGTCTACACCGGACCCAGGCACTTCGACTACAAGCCGCTGCGCACCGAGAGCGTGGCCGAGGTATGGATCTCGGCGGCGGCCAACATGCGCACGTATCTCCTGCTCAAGCAGCGGTCGGCCGCCTTCCGGGCCGACCCCGCCGTGCACGAGGCACTGGCGGCGGCCGGCGTCCCCGATCTCTCGATCCCGACGCTCTCGGCCGCAGAGACGACCAATGACCTTCGGGCCGATCGGTCAGCGTTCGAGGACTTCGACGTCGAGGCGGCGGGCCGGCGGGACCAAGGCGTCAGTCGCATCGACCAGCTCATGATCGAGCACCTCCTCGGCGCCCGCTGACGATGCCCTTGGTGGCGGGCATCGATTCGTCCACCCAGTCCTGCAAGGTCGTCGTCCGCGACGTCGACACCGGTGCTCTCGTCCGGCGGGGGCAGGCCCCCCATCCTCCGGGCACGGAGGTACACCCCTCGCAGTGGTGGCTCGCCCTTCTCCTGGCCGTCGACGGTGCCGGCGGACTCGACGACGTCGCCGCCGTCGGGGTCGCCGCCCAACAGCACGGCATGGTCTGTCTCGACGACGGTGGTGAGGTGGTGCGCCCGGCGTTGCTGTGGAACGACACCCGGTCGGCCGCCGCTGCCGCCGAGCTGACCGGCGAGCTGTCGGCCCGGACCTGGGCGGACGCCGTCGGCTCCGTGCCGGACGCCTCGCTGACCGTGGCCAAGGTGCGCTGGCTGGCCACCCACGAGCCCGACCATGCCCGCCGGGTGGCGGCCGTCTGTCTGCCGCACGATTGGCTCACGTGGCGGCTCTCGGGAGCCGCCGGACTCGAGGCTCTGACCACCGACCGCGGTGACGCCAGTGGCACCGGCTACTGGTCCCCGGGAGAGAACCGCTACCGCTTCGACCTCCTCCAGAGGGCGCTCGGGAGAGAGACCGCTGTACCGGCCGTCCTGGACCCCGCCGGGGTCAGTGGTCGCACCGACCAGGGGGCCGTCATCGCCGCCGGCACCGGTGACAACATGGCGGCCGCCCTCGGTCTCGGGATCGACACCGGCGACCTCGTCGTCTCGATCGGGACGTCGGGCGTCGTCAACGCCGTGAGCGACGCGGTGACGGCCGACGCCACCGGTGCCGTCAACGGGTTCGCCGACGCCACCGGACGGTTCCTCCCCCTCGTGTGCACCTTGAACGGAGCTCCCGTCCTCACGGCCACGGCCCGGATGCTCGGCGTAGGGCTCGAGGAACTCTCCGACCTGGCGTTGTCGGCGCCCTCGGGCGCCGACGGTCTGGTGTTCGTGCCCTACCTCGAAGGAGAGCGCACCCCCAACCTGCCCGCCGCCTCCGGGTCCCTCGTCGGTCTCCGCCAACGCAACACCACACCCGCACACCTGGCGCGCGCCGCCGTGGAAGGCCTTCTGTGTGGTGTGCACGCCGGCATCGAAGCGCTGCGGGACGTGGGCGTCGCCGGCGAGCGGATCATCCTCATCGGCGGTGGCGCCCGCTCAAAGGCCGTTCGCCACGTGGCGCCGACGATCTTCGGTCGTCCCGTGGTGGTTCCCGCCGTGGGGGAGTACGTGGCCGACGGCGCCGCCCGTCAGGCGGCGTGGGCCCTGTCCGGGGCGACCACCGCCCCGACCTCGGCACCGTGGACCACCGAGGTCTTCGACGCCGACGGCAACCCGGACGTCCTGGAGCGCTATGCCGACGCGGCGGCGGCCGTCGACCGCTCGTACCGGTGAGTCAGACCAGGTTGCGCACGGGATCGGAGCCGTCCCAGCCCGCGGCCGCCCCCTGCACGGTGGCGACCAGCCAGCGGGTGGCGTCGGTCAGCTCCATGACCTCGACCACCGTGCTCGTGGCCCCCCCGGCGTCGTAGTAGGCGAATTGCGCCATCCCACCGGTGTCGCCGGCGTGCACGACCGACCAGCCGGCCCCGACGGCGGCGCGGGCCACGCCCTCGAAATCCTCGGCCCACCAGGCCAGGTGGTGGAAACCCTCCCGCCCGGCGTCGAGGAACTCCCGGTAGATGCTGGGGGAGTCGTCCTCCTGTTCGATGAGCTCCACCTGCAGGTCGCCTGAATTGGCGAAGGCGATCGAGACGACCGGCTCGGTGGGCCGGCCCCGGTACACCGAGCCCCTCTGCTCGAGGTGGGGCAGCAGGAGCCAGGGGCCGACACCGGCTTCCAGCCACGCGTCGATGGCCCGGCCGAGGTCGCGCACGACGTAACCGTTCTGCCGTATGGAGCCGGGCAGGATGGCTCCGGGTCGTGCGGTTTCCATAGCGCGCACGTAGGGTACCCCTCGATGGCGGCGGCGACCTTCGACTTCTCGGGTGCCCGCGTCCTCGTCACCGGTGGCTCGAACGGCATCGGACTCGGCGTCGCCACCGCTTTCCGCCAGGCGGGCGCCCATGTGACGATCACCGGCACGCGTCCGTCGGCCGGCCACTACGACCACGACCTGAGCGCCTTCGAGTACCGCCCGTGCCGCCTGCCCGACCCCGACGCCGTGGCGGCCGTGGCCGATGCCCTGTCCGGCCTGGACATCCTGGTCAACAACGCCGGTCAGAACCTGCCCGGCGGGCGCAGCGAGTACGACCCCGAGGTCTTCGAGGAGGTGGTGGCGATCAACCTCTTCGCCGCCTTCCGTATGGCGTCGGCGTGCCAGGCGCTCCTCCGGGAGAGCGCGGTCGAGGGTGGGGCCAGTGTGGTCAACGTGGGCTCGATGTCGAGCTTCTTCGGCATGGAGATCGTCCCCGCCTACGGCGCCGCCAAGGCGGGCGTCGTCCAGCTGACCAAGACCCTGGCCGTGGCCTGGGCGCGCCACGGCATCCGCGTCAACGCGGTGGCGCCGGGGATCGTCGAAACGAACATGACCGCGCCCATGCTGCCGTTCGAGGAGCTCACCACCCCGATCCTCGACCGCACACCGATGCGCCGCTTCGGGACGCCGGCCGACATCGCCCCTGTCGTCCTCTTCCTGGCCAGCCCGGCGGCGCGCTACGTGACCGGGCAGACGATCCCCGTCGACGGCGGCTTCTCGGTGCAGGGATGAGCACTGGCCGGCGCATCCGCATCACCGACCTGCGCCAGCCCGTACTCACCGACATCCAACGCATGGCCCTCGACTACGGCGAGAGCCATCCGGTCGAGCTGAGCGAAGATGCGGTGCTGACGGCGGCCATGGCGCACACCGGGCTCTCCGATTTCGGCTCCCCCGATTTCCGTCCCCGTCTCCGACTGTGGCTCGAGGAGGTCAACGGCGACGTCGAGCGCACCGGTCTCGGTCGGATGACCTTGTTCCGGGACTGCGTCCGCTACGCCGTCAACCGCCTGCGGATCCATGACCTGCTCCGCCGCCACCCCGAGATCGGCGATGTCGACATCACGGCGCCGATCATCGTGGTCGGGCTGCCCCGGTCGGGCACCACCCATCTGGTCAATCTCATCGCCGCCGACACCCGCCTGCTCTCCCTCCCGCTGTGGGAGAGCTACGAGCCCGTCCCCGACCCCGACGAGGTCGGCGGACCGGACGGTGCCGATCCCCGTTACCGGAGGGCGGAGGCGCAGTGGCAGGGCATGGACTCGCTGCTGCCCCACCTCTGCGCCATGCACCCCATGCGTCCCGACCACATCCACGAGGAGCTCGAGCTGCAGCTGCCCGACTTCTCCAGCTACCAGCTGGAGTGGGTGGCGCGCGCACCACGGTGGCGCGACTACTACCTGGCCCATGACCAGACGCCCCACTACGCCTACCTGAAGACCGTGCTCCAGATCCTCCAGTGGCAACGTCGGCCGACACGGCAGGGCCCAGCCGAGCGCTGGGTGCTGAAATCGCCGCAGCACCTCGAACAACTGGGCCCTCTGCTCGCCACCTTCCCCGACGCCACCGTCGTCGTCACCCACCGCGACCCCGTGTCGGTGGTCCAGTCGGCGGCCACGATGATGACCTACGCGGCGCGCGTGTCCTACCGGACACCGGAACCCGACTTCTACCTCTCCTACTGGACCGACAGGATCGGCCGCCTCCTGGCAACGTCTCTGCGCGACGGCGCCATCGTCGCCCCCGACCGACGGGAGGACGTCTTCTTCCACGACTTCATGGCCGACGACGCCGGGCACGGTGGCCCGCGTCTACGACCGTGCCGGCCTGACCATGACCGACGAGGCACGGGCACAGACGGTGCAGTACCTCACCGACCATCCCCGGGACATCGAGGGCCAGATCGTCTACGACCTCCGTACCGACTTCGGTGTCACCCCCGACGAGGTCCGCCGCGCCTTCGCCTTCTACCACGAGGCCGTCCCCGTCCCCATCGAGGTCACATGACCGACGACTCGGCGCCCGACCACACGGCGCCCGACGGCACGGCGCCCGACGACGTCGACCGGCTCATCGACGAGCGACCGGGCAAGGAGCTGCTCACACCGGTCTACGACGACCCCGCCCACCGCATCACCGACTTCCTCTACCGCTCGGGCGGGACGACGGCCGCCTACATGCTCGTCACCGACGCCGGTCGCGTGATCGTGAACACGGGCATGGGCTACGAGGCGCCGCACCACCGGCGCATCCTCGACGCCGTCTGCCCGGGTCCCACGCCTTACATCCTCACCACCCAGGCCCACGTCGACCACGTCGGCGGTGTGGCGCTGTTCCGGGAGCCCGCCACCCGCTATGTCGCCCAGGCCGCCAACCGTGCCTGTCAGCACGACGACGAGCGCATCGCCGCCCTGCGCCTGCGCACGGCCGCCATCTGGTTCGACGTCTCCGGCCGTCGGGCCCGCGAGATCGCGGCCGAGAACCCGGGGGTGTCGATGCGCCAGGACGCACCGGTTCCCGACGTCACCTTCGATCACCGGCTCGACCTGTCGGTCGGCGAGCTCGCCATCGAGCTCATCTCGACGCCCGGGGGCGAGACCCTCGACAGCTGTGTCGTCTGGCTCCCCCAGCACGGCATCTGTCTCATCAGCAACCTCCTGGGTCCCCTCTTCCCGCACTTCCCGAACCTGAACACACTGCGCGGTGACCGCTACCGCACCGTCGAGCCCTATCTGGCCGCTCTCCGGACGGTGCGGGACCTCGGGCCCTCGATGCTCGTCACCGGGCGTCACGATCCCATCGTCGGAACCGAGCTCATCGACCGCTCGCTCGCCCGCCTCCACGACGCCGTCGACCATGTCCACCGCCAGACGCTCACCGGGATGAACGAGGGCAAGGACGTCGACACCCTGATGCGGGAGATCCGTCTGCCGGCCGAGCTGCGCGTCGGGCAGGGCTACGGCACGGTGGCGTGGGGAGTGCGCACCATCTGGGAGACCTACATGGGATGGTTCCGGCTGCGCTCGACGACCGAGCTGTACCCGGTGGAGGCGTCGGCGGCGGGGGCCGAGCTCGTCGACCTGGCCGGGCCCGACGCCGCCGTCGAGCGGGCCCGGGCCAAGCTCGTCGGCGGCGAACCGGTCGTCGCCGTCCATCTCGTCGAAGCCGTGCTTCTGCGCCATCCGGCTCATGACGGCGCCCTCGGTGTCATGATCGATGCCCACGAGGCACTCCTCGACGCCGGCGGCGACGTCAGCTTCTGGGAGAACGGCTGGCTCCGCCACGAGTTGGAACGCTGGCGGGCCGAACGACGGGGATGACAGATCGTGGAGATCCGTCTTCTGGGTGAGCAGCGGGTCGTCGGCGGCCCCGAGATCGGGGCGCACACGCAACCGTCCCGCTCCCTCGCCCTCCTGGCCTACCTCATCCTGCATGCCGAGGTCCCTCAGGCCAGGCAACACCTGGCCGGCGTTTTCTGGCCCGACTCGACCGAGGCGCAAGCCCGCACGAACCTGCGGCGCGAGCTCCACAACCTCCGCACGATCCTGAAGGACGACCCGTCGCTGGTGGTGCAGCCCCTGACCCTGACCTGGCGTGACTCGGAGTCGTGTCGCGTCGATGTCCGGGTCTTCGAAGCCGAGCGCCGCGCCGCGGTGTCGGCCCGATCCAGTGGGGAGGGCTCCCGTTTCGTGGCTCACGCCGAAGCGGCCATCGCCGAGTACCGGGGGGAGCTCATGCCCGGGTCCTATGACGACTGGGTCCTCGACGAGCGAGAACCCCTGGTGCGCGCGTGTGTGGACCTGTGCGACGGAGTCATTCGCGCCTATCGCGACAGCGGCGACCGCACCCGTGCCCTCGAGATCGCCCGCCGGCGTGTGCACCTCAAACCTCTCGAAGAGTCGGGATATCGCGTCGTGATGGAGCTGCAGGCAGAGTCGGGGGACCGGGCCGCGGCGGTGAGCACCTATCACCGGTGCGCCACCGTCCTGGAGCAGGAGCTCGGTCTCGGTCCCGACCCTGAGACCACGACGATGGTGGACCGGTTGCTCGACCGCAGGGACGACCGGGTGACGCCTCCGGCCGTGACGGGTGGCTCGTCGCCACGGGGCGGCGCGGCCGCCGGTCTCATCGGTCGGACCGGCGAGATCGATCTGCTCACGCAGCGTTGGCGGCAGGCCCCGGGGGGCGGGGCGGCCTTGTCGTGGTCTCGGGCGAGGCCGGTGTCGGAAAGAGTCGCCTCGTAGCCGAGCTGGCCGCCATCGTCCGGACCGAGGGTGCGGCGGTGGCGGTCACGCGCTGCTTCGGACAGTCGGGTCGACTGGCTCTCGCCCCGGTGGCGGACTGGCTCCGCAGTGCCGACCTCCAGTCGGCCACCGCCGCCCTGGAGCCGGTCTGGCAGATCGAAGTCGACCGGTTGGTCCCGCGGGCGACCCCTCGCGCCGCGGGGTCGACGACGGACGCCGACGACCTTGCGGCCGATGCCGCGCCCAGGACGGTCGATGCCTGGCAGCGGCACCGGTTCTTCGAAGGACTGGCCCGAGCCGTGACGGCCACCGACCGACCCCTGTTGCTCGTGCTCGACGACCTCCAATGGTGTGACGAGGAGACGGTGGCCTGGTTGGCCTTCCTGCTCCGCTTCGCCGTGGATGCCCCCGTCCTGGTCGCCGCCACCGTCCGGACCGACGAGGTGGAGGACAACCGAGCGGTGGCGACGTCGCTGCGGGCCCTGCGGTCGGCTGGCCTGATGACCGAGATCACCCTCCGACCGCTGGACCCGACCGAAACGTGCGAGCTGGCGTCGACGCTGCTGAGCCGGCCCTTGTCGACGAGTGAGGAGGTGCTTCTGTATGCGGCGACCGGCGGCTACCCCCTCTTCGTCGTCGAGGTGGCCAACGGCCTGCCGGATCTCACCACGTCGGCCCGGTCCCTTCCCGACAACGACCTCCGCGCCGTTCTCCGCCACCGACTGGAACAGACATCGTCCGCCGCACAGGACGTGGCCGGCCTGGCCGCCGCCGTCGGGCGTGACTTCAGTCTCGATCTGCTGAGCGAGGCGAGCGATCTCGACCCCGACACCCTGGTGCAGGCGGTGGACGAATTGTGGCGTTACCGCATCTTGCGCGAACAGCGCGACGGATACGACTTCTCCCACGACCTCCTGCGCGACGCCGCCTACGCTTCGGTCAGTCCCCCTCGTCGTTGGCTGTTGCACCGACGTCTGGCCCAGGGAATCGAACTCCTCTACGCCGGACACGTCGACGATGTCGCCGCACAACTGGCCGAGCAATACGACCGTGGCGGACGACCTGACCGTGCCTTCGGGTACTTCAGCCGTGCCGCCGAGGTGGCGGGTGCGGTGTTCGCCAACGCCGAGGCCCTCCGGCACCGTCGGCGATGCCTGGATCTCGTGGCCCGGATGCCGGACGGGCGTGATCGCGATGCGCAGGAGCTGGACGTCCTTCGGGCCATGGCGCCGCCCCTCAATGCCCTCTACGGCTATTCCTCCCCGTTGCTGCAATCGACCCTGGAACGGTCCGCCACCCTCGCCGAACGGCTGGACCGGCCCACCGTGCTGGCCCGGATCCTGGTCGGCCTGTTCTCCGTCCGGTTCGTCCAGGGCCACATCGCCCTGGCTCACGAATTGGCAGAGCGCGCCTTGGTCCTGGCCGGCGCCGACCCTGACCTGGCCGGCCAGGCGCACTTCGCGTTCGCCGGGTCGGCGACCAGCCTCGGCATGTTGGTCCCGGCCCTCTCACACTTCGACCTGGGCATCGACCTCTCGTCGGGAGCGACCACCTTCATTCTGGGGACGCACCACGACATCCACGCGCAAGCGTGGGCGGCCCACGCCCAGTGGCTGCTGGGGGACTCCGACCGTGCCGTCTGGCGGTGCGCCGACGCCGTGGACCGAGGGAGGTCGGTCGATCATCCCTACAGCCTCGCCGTGGCCCTGGCCTACGCCGGCATCACCCACCAGTTGCGTGGTGACAGGGCTTCTCTCCTGGACGCCGTCGGCGAACTGCGTGACCTGTGCCGGCGGTACGAGTTCGCCTACTACGGCGAGTGGGCCCTCATCCTCGAAGGCTGGACCACCGGGGGCCGGACGGGCGCCGACGATATCCGGCTCGGGATCAACCGGTTGCGGGGTCTGGGGGCGTACGCCCGCATGCCCTACTGGTTGTCCCTCCAGGCAGAGGTCCTGACGGCCGAGGGACGCCGTGACGAGGCGGGCGCCATCCTCGACGCGGCCCTGGTGGCGGCCGAGGAGCGCCGCGACCGCTGGTGGCTGCCGGAGATCCTGCGTCTGCGCGCCGGTCTCAGCCCGGCCCCCGTGCCCGGGACATGCTGCACCGTGCCGTGGCGGTCGCCGGTGAGCAGTCCAGCCGGTCCCTGGAATCGAGGTGCCGAGCCGACCTGGCGCGGCTGTGAGCGTTCGCCCGGGTCGGCTTCCCCGATCCTTCAGGCGAACGCTGAGCGAACGCCCCGTCCCTATCGTCAGTATCAGCCGGGCCGCCATACGAGGCCTGCCGGACCCGAGGGAGACCGACGATGACTTCCACGACCACCAAGAGTCACGACCGCCACCGCCCCGGTCCCCCCTATGACGAACTGGCGGCCGGGCTCCGGGCGTCCATGATCACACCGGACGATCCGGACTACGACGACGCCCGCGCCGTCTACAACGCCATGATCGATCGCCGCCCCGCCGCCATCGTCCGCTGCTCGGATGTCTCGGACGTGGTCGCCTGCGTGCGGTTCGCCGGTCAGCACGGGATCGATCTCGCCGTGCGCGGCGGCGGCCACAATGCCGGGGGTCTCGGCGTCTGGGACGACGCACTGGTCGTCGACCTGTCCGGCCTGCGCGACATCGAAGTCGATCCGCAGGCCCGGACGGTCACGGTGGGGGGCGGCTGCACCTGGTCCGAGGTCGACGCCGCCACCGGCGAGTACGGGATGGCCACGCCATCGGGCTTCCTCTCCTCGACAGGCGTCGGCGGGCTGACCCTCGGTGGCGGCGTGGGTTATCTGACGCGCCGGTTCGGCCTGACGATCGACAACCTGCTCTCCGCCGACGTCGTCCTCGCCGACGGCTCCTGCGTGACGGCAAGCGAGCGATCGCACCCCGATCTCTTCTGGGCCCTGCGCGGCGGCGGGGGCAACTTCGGAGTGGTCACCTCCTTCACCTTCTCCTGCCACGACATCGGCGAGCACGGCTCCATCATCGGCGGCCCTGTTCTGTACGCCCTCGAGGATGCCGGGGACGTCATGCGGTGGTATCGCCAATTGCTCCCGGCGCTGCCCGGAGAGCTCAGCGGCTGGCTCGGTCTGATCACCATCCCGCCGGCTCCGCCGTTCCCCGAAGAGCTGTGGGGCCGCAAGTCCTGTGCCATCGTCTGGTGCTACACGGGCTCGCACGACCGGTCGGCCGAGGTCCTGGCCCCGATCCGTGATTTCGGCTCCCCGCTGTTGGTCGGGTTGCACGAGATGCCGTTCACGGTTCTGCAGAGTGCCTTCGACGCGCTCTACCCGGCGGGTCTGCAGTGGTACTGGCGAGCGGACTTCTTCGAGGAGATCTCCGACCGGGCCATCGACGTGCATCTCACCTACGGCGCCCAGCTGCCCACGGGTCATTCGACCATGCACCTGTACCCCATCGACGGCGCCGCGGCGCGGGTGGCGGACGACGCCACGGCCTTCGCCTATCGAGACGGTGGCTGGGCCGGTGTGATCGTCGGTGTCGATCCCGATCCAGCGAACGCCGGTCTCATCACCGACTGGGCCAAGCGGTACTGGGAGGAGCTGCACCCCACATCGGCGGGTGGCGCCTACATCAACTTCATCATGGACGAAGGACCCGAACGCGTACGCTCCTCCTACCTCGGGAACTACGACCGGCTGGCCGAGCTGAAGGCGACCTACGACCCCGGGAACGTCTTCCACATCAACCAGAACATTCCGCCCGCTTCTCGGTGAGGCTCCGCCGGCACCCGCCGGGGTCGTCCGGGGCGCACAGACCTCTGACTCACTATCCTGAGCGGTATGCCGTTGTATCTCGATCGTCACGATGCACCGGACGCGACGGCGGAAGCGATCGCCGCCGCCCACGAGCTCGATCTGGCCGTCCAGGAGAAGTACGGCGTCCGCTACGTCACCTACTGGTTCGACGACACCGACGGGAAGGTCTTCTGTCTGGCCGAAGGGCCCGACCGTGAGTCCCTGGAAGCCGTCCACCGGGAGGCCCACGGTCTGGTGGCCGACAACGTCATCGAGGTCGGCCAGGGTCCCATCAACGCCTTTCTCGGGGACATCCCCCACCACAAGCCGGGTGACGTGTACGTCGATTCCGCCTTTCGCGCCATCCTGTTCACGGATCTCTGTGGTTCGACGGAGCAGACCCAGGAACTCGGAGACGAAGAGTTCATGACGCTCCTGCACGCCCACGACCAGATCGTCCGCGACGCCTTGCAGACGCGGGGTGGGCGCGAGGTGAAGCACACCGGCGACGGGATCATGGCGTCCTTCACCTCCACGGTGGCCGCCGTCGAGTCCGGCATCGACATCCAGCTGTCTCTCCAGCGTCGCAACACCGATGCCGAGCGCCCTATCCACGTGCGCGTCGGGATCAGTGTCGGCGAACCGGTCACCGAGAGCGGCGACCTCTTCGGCGCCGCCGTCCAACTCTCGGCCCGGCTCTGCGGGGTGGCGTCGCCCGGTGGCATCGCCGTCTCGAGCGCCGTGCGCGATCTCTGCATCGGGAAACGTCTCGCCTTCGACTCCCGAGGGGCGGTCGGCCTCAAGGGGTTCGCCGAGCCCGTGCCCGTCTACGAGGTGCGCTTCGGGTCGACCTGACACCCACGGCAGCCGTGTCGTTGTGGCGCCGTTGTTCGTACCGGGATGGCCGGATGTCGACACAACACGATGAGTGCCGGCGCGGGGACCAGCCATGGATCGTGAGCCGGATCCGGCTCGTGCCCTAGGCGCGCACGACGACGAGTGGGAATTCGCTCTGTGGCGTCGGCACCTCTTCATGGGTCTCGGCTCCTTCGCCCTCGGAGGTACCCTCCTCTTCGGATACCTCGTCCTGACTCCGCACGGTCCGCACCGCGGGCTGCTGATGGTGATCGACGTCGGCGCCGTGGCCTGCTGGCTCGGGGTGTTCGCCCCGGTCGGGAACCGGGTCCTGCGGACGAGTGGGCGCCTGCCCTTCTTCTTCGTCTGGTCCGTCACCACCCTCATGTTGATCGCGGTGGCGGCCGGTCTCGACGGTGGGGTGGAGAGCCCGGTGACGGGCATGCTCGTGCTCCCGGTGCTCTTTGCCGCTCTCGTCTACCCGTTATCCACGGTGATCGGCCTCGCCGTCATCGCCGAGGCCTTCTACGCCGCCATCGCCGTCACCGGTGCCCTCGTCAGTCCGTCACGGGCGACGATGACCGGGGTGTCGCTCGGTCTGGCCGGGGGCATCGCCGTCATGGCCGCCATCAACCGCAGCGCCCAGGACCGCGACCGAGAGTTGTTGACCGCCCGCCTGCACCGACTGGCCACCCGCGACGGCCTCACCGGCTGTCTCACCTACCAGGCCTTTCAGGACGCGCTGGAGGTGGAGGCGGCCCGGACACGCCGGCACGGCCGCCCCTTCAGTGTCGTCATGGTGGATCTCGACCGGTTCAAGTACATCAACGACGCCCATGGACACGACGTGGGCGACGCCACGCTCCGGGGCGTCGTCCAGGCCCTCATGGCCGCAGCCCGTGTGTCCGACGTCGTGGGTCGGATCGGCGGGGACGAGTTGGCGGTCCTGCTGCCGGAGACCGACGTGGACGAGGCGCCCGTCGTGGCCGAGCGGTTCCGGTCGCACGCCCGCTCGGCCGACACGCCGGTGGAGGTGACCGTGAGCTTCGGGACGGCCACGTGGGCAGACCACTTCGACACTCCCGCCGAGGTCGTTCGTCATGCCGACCAGGCCCTCTATTCGGCCAAGCACGCCGGACGGGACCGGCTCGTGGTGTGGGAAGCCGAGTGTCGGGTCGATCGTGAGACAACCACGGCGCCGGTTGCCCACGCACCCTCCTGATCACCGGGCAGCCCTGCTCACCACGGCAAACAACGTTGACACCGGCGTCACCTTTTGCTAGTCCTTCACGGGCGAGCGCGTCCACGGCACGTCCGACGGGGGGGAGACGCGTGGATCCCAGGCGGGAGAAGACGATGAGGCGCTCGAGGACGGTCGTGACGGGGCTGGGGGTCGGGCTGTGCCTCGGGGCCCTGCTGGCCGCCTGTTCGTCGGGGACCCCGTCGACGTCCACGTCGACGGGGACCACGACGGGCGTCAGCGTCCCCCTCGTCGCCGGCGGTTCCACACGGAAGTCCACCTACCTCGTCTATTGGGACCAGAACGAAGAGGAGGACTTCCTGGCCATGCCCTCCGGGACCCAGGGGCAGCTCACGCCCCCGTGGGACCCGAACGGGCAGATGTGCATCCTGCCCGACGGCCGTTTCGTCGTCGGGTACGACCCCACCCTGCCGAACCAGGACAACCTCGGCAGCGCCAAGCCGTACAAGCAACCGGCCGACGGTGAGGAGCTCGACGAACCGAACGGCTCGTTCAGCGGACAGACCCTGTACGTGAAGGGCAAGTTCAAAATGCCCGGCCAGACCATCGGCAGTGATTCGCCCCCGACCTCCAACGGAGTGTTCAACAACAACCAGACCTATACGGGGTGCGCCATCGACAAGAAGGGCAATGTCTTCGGCAACGACATCGCCACCGCGCAGGGCCAGTTCCCCTCGCCCAGTAGTGGACGGCTGGTGGAGTGGTTCGCGCCCAACTACACCTCCTATTGCATCGTCTACGGGCCCACCGCCGGCGGGGTCGGGCCCCACCACACCGACGGGACCGGAGGGCTGGCCCAGCCGGGCATGATGGCCCTGGCCGACAACGGCGACCTTCTCGTCCCCAACGTGGGCACCTCGAGCGTGCTCCGCTTCGCCCATTCGTCCATGCCCACCAGCGCCTCCCAGTGCCCGAACGGGATCTATCCGCGCCCGAAGGTGAAGGTGACGGCGTTCGTCACGGGCCTCTCCTTCCCGGCGGGCATCGCCAAGGATCCGACATGTGACTGCTTCGCCATCAGCAGCTACATCGGGAATCCGTCCATCCGCTGGGTGACACAGGACGGCCAGCCCGAACCCGGTCGCGACCCGGTGCCGGGTGAGACGATCGCCCAGCTCGGTACCGATCCCAACAGCTACAACCCGTTCGGCATGGCCTTCGCCCCTGACGGCACCTTGTATTTCATCGACATCCACATCACGTGCAAGGACAACATGATCGGCAATGGATGCGGGCCGGCCAACTACGGGGGTCGGGCCATGAAGGTGACCTTCTCCCATGGCGTGCCGAGTACGCCGACGGTGGTGCACGCCGGGTTCGACTTCCCCACGAGTGTGACCGTGTGCGTCCCCGCCACCCAGGTCTGCCCGTACCCGACAGGCAAGATCGTCCCACCCCTGTCGGGCCCGGCCGAGAACCCGGCACCGGACAAAGGCCCCTCGTCCGACGCTCCCGCCACGGCCGGCTTCGGGTAGACCATTGTCGTCACGGGAGGGTGGGCAGTCCGTCTCGACCGGGCCGGGCCATCGGCGCAATTGGCGGGTGATGACGGCGCTGCTCTGCACGGGCGCCGCCCTGGTGGGATGCAGCAGTGCCCCGGTGTCCACGGGGGGGTCGTCGATGGTTCCCGGTCCATGGGACTGGCCCACCTACGGCCACGACGCCCAACACACCTTCCACGGTCGCACCACGCTGACTGAGGCGACGGCGAGGACGTTGCGCAAAGCGTGGATCTTCCCCACCGGCGACTCGGTCACCGCCACCCCGACCGTCGTCGGCCAGACCGTGTACGTCGGTTCGTGGGACGACTCCTTCTATGCCGTGAACCTGGAGACGGGAAAGCTGCGCTGGAAGACGCAGGTCATGGCCCAGAACGGCGTCACCCCCTACCCGGGGGAGAAACACCGCGACCTCACGTCGGACGGCGGTCTCATCACGTCGTCGGCATGGTTCGAGCCGGGAACAGGAAGCCGGCCACCGCTCGTCATCTTCGGCGGTGGCTACACGTTGTACGCGCTCAACGCCGCCACCGGTGCGGTGTACTGGAAGCACGACTACACCGGCCAACCGGGCCGGCCCCCTGATCCTGACACCGACGGGACGAGGATCTTCTCATCGCCCGTGGTGGCCGACGGCCTCGTGCTCTTCGGGGTCGACGTCGACGGCGCATCCGGCTACCGGGGCTACATCGTGGGCGCCAATGTCGACACGGGGGACCCGGTCTGGGTGCACCAGACCGATGTCGACGCCCGGGGCACCGTTCTCAACGACGGGTGCGGCAGCGTCTGGTCGTCGGGAACCGTCCTTCCTGCCGCGGGCCTGGTCGTCTACGGCACGGCCGACTGCAATTTCACCAATGACGAGCCACTGGCCGACGTCATTCTCGCTCTCCACATCTCGAGCGGCCGACTGGCGTGGGTGTACAGCCCCCCGCTGCCCGACCTCGAATGCGACTGGGACTTCGGCGCCAGCGCCAATGCCGGCGTCGACACTCAGGGAAAGGCTCTCTTCCTGGGCGAGGGGAGTAAGGACGGCACCTACTACTCGCTCGATCCGGACTCGGGGAAGCTCCGGTGGTCGACCAACGTCGTCTTCGGTGGATTCTCGGGCGGATTCATCGCCACCACGGCCTACGACGGGCATCGGGTCTACGGTGCCACCGCCCTCGGGGACTTCGGGCGCTTCGAGAGCAACGGGCAAAAGCTCTGCGATCCGTCCGATCCCCGTGACACGCCCATGCAGAATCCCTCCGACGATGCCTTCGACGCCCGCACGGGCGAGGTGCAGTGGCAGGACGACGACGCCGCCTCGTTCTCGCCCGTGACCGTGGCCGGGGGTATGACGTTCAACGGCCAGGCCCTGGCGGCCACCGTGCAGATACGCGACGCCGGGAACGGACATCTGATCGTCCGGCTGAAGCTTCCCCAGGCGAACTGGTCGGGGATCGCCACCGTGGGCGACGCCCTCGTGTTCGGGCTGGGATCGACCTACAGCCCGAAGGCGGCCGGTATCGAGGTCATGACACCGGGAGGGCGAGCACCGGTTATCCCGCGGTCGCGATGAATGATCCGGCGGCATGGTCCGGTGCGGCCTGGTGCACGGTGACCTGGGACTGTGACGGGCGGTACCTCGACCTGCACCGAGAGTAGGAATCATCGTCGGGGTGATCTGACATCGCGACGACGTGACCGCCCTCCACTGACAGAGGCGACCGCGCACGTGTCCTCCGAGGTCGGTTCGGTGTCAAATCGCGACGTTGTCCACAGGCGACGGTGCGACCGGCTGTCGCGTCCGCCAGTGGTATGTGACGCCAGCCGTGACGCCGTCGCGCACCTCTACCTGGTCAAACGACACTCCTCGCAACGGGAGTGTGCCGACGTCGGAAAAGCGCGTATGGTGCCTCACTTGCGGTGACAGACGACGGTCCGAATTCTTCGGATCCGATCTCCGACAATCGGATAGGTGGTGAGAAACGCGCATGCACGGGCGTAGCGGAACGCGGCTACGACGCGACGAACTCCCCGTCGCGGTCCGACGTCGTGCGTCGCTCTGTCTCGGTGTTGTCGGAGTGACACTTGTGGCGATTCTCGGCTGCGTCCAGCTGACGGGCATGCATTCCGGGCGGCACGGCCACGCACTGCGGCCGGCCGTCCTGGCGGTGGACGATCAGGGTCGTGCCATCCTCCCGCCGAATCATCCGTCCGCCAACGTCCCGGCCCAGGTCGGTTTCAACTGCGACCTGTTCGCTCTCGACAACACCCCCGACTGCATCTACTCGGCCCTTCTCGACATCGACTACGCCCGATCCATCGAGGGTGTCGGGCCGATGATCCTGCCGAACGACTACGTCGGCCTGGCGCCGGCCCAGCAGCTCTTCGTCGTCTTCAACCTGGAGCGCACCAGCCGGGGCCTCCCGCCCCTGACCGAGCTCGACGCCAGCGCCGACAGTGATGCCCTGGCCGGGGCCCTGCAGTCGACGGACCCGGCGGCACCGGGGTCGTCGACCTTCTCGGCGGGCCCGAGCATCGCCGCCTTCGGGGTGGGCAACGCGCTGCAGGCCGACTGGGAGTGGATGTACACCGACGGCTGCTACCCCTACGTGGGCAATGCCGGGTGCACGTCCGAGTCGCCCGACGACCCCGCCGGCTGGAACCACCGCGACGCCATTCTCGGCAACTACGGCTCCGCCTCGGCGGCAGCCGGCGCCGCCGAGGCCACGGCCACCTCGGGACCGTATCCGGGCTCCCTCACGTGGACGGCGGAGTTCGGAGAGTCCACCGCCGCCGTCCCGAACGCGGACACGGCCTTCCTCAACTCGTCGGTCACGTACCCGGCGAGCGCGCCGCCGCATCTCGTCCGTCTGAGCCCCTCGACCGGTGGCGTCGGCTCGCACATCACCATCCAGGGCGTCTATCTCACCGGGGCGTCGGCAGTCGAGTTCGACGGCTCCGGTTGTACGGCGGCGCCGGCGGTGACGAGCGACGAGAGCGCCGGTGTGGTGATCCCCCCCTGCGCGTCGGGAGCCGTGAGCCTCCAGGTCGTGGTCCCTCCCACGACGTCGAACGCACTGGCTTACAACGCCGTCGGCCCTGTCGTCGCCGCCGCCACGGTCACCGTGCGGCCACCGTTCGTCGGCATGGCGACGACTCCGAGCGGTAGCGGCTACTGGGAGGTGGCGTCGGACGGAGGCGTCTTCACCTTCGGTGGCGCCGGTTTCCACGGATCCCTGGGAGGACGGCATCTCAACGCCCCCATCGTCGGCATGGCGGCCACGGCGAACGGGGGTGGCTACTGGCTCGTGGGCGCCGACGGCGGGGTCTTCACCTTCGGTGACGCCGCCTTCTACGGCAGTGCCGGCAACCTGCGCCTCACCCGACCCGTCGTCGGCATGGCGGCCACCGCCGACGGTAAGGGCTACTGGTTGGTGGCGTCCGACGGAGGGGTCTTCGCCTACGGCGACGCCCGCTTCCAGGGATCGATGGGTGGGAAACGTCTGAACGCGCCTGTCGTCGGCCTGGCCGCCGACCAGGCGACGGGGGGCTACTGGTTGGTGGCGGCCGACGGCGGCATCTTCTCCTTCGACGCTCCCTTCGACGGCAGTACCGGCGCCATCCACCTGAACCGGCCCGTCGTCGGCATGGAGGCGCCGCCCTCCGGTGCCGGCTACCGCCTCGTGGCCAGTGACGGGGGAGTCTTCTGCTTCCATCTCCCCTTCGCCGGATCGGAGGGTGGGGTCCACCTCGATCAGCCCGTCGTGGGCATGGCCGCGGCGGGCGCCACCGGCTACTGGATGGTGGCCGCCGACGGGGGGATCTTCACTTTCGGCGGCGCCGGGTTCTTCGGGAGCCAGGGGTAGGCGCCGGCATCCCCGGCGCGCCGCCGCTAGCGGCCGGTCAAGCGCCAGACATCTCCGCCGGCATAGGGGAAGGGGGCGACGTCCCGGCGCCGGCCGTCCCCCACCACGGTCAACGTGCCCGAGCCGACGAGGGTGGGCGAGGGCGCCCACAGTGACGCCGTCCCGTCTCGCCCGGCGACCGCCGTCACCGCCGTGCGACCGCTCACGAGCCGCAGACGGGCCCCGGGCGTCACCCCCGTCACGGTGACGGGGGCGGCGTCGGCCACCCAGAAGTTCC
The DNA here is from genome assembly GCA_963848355.1 of uncultured Acidimicrobiaceae bacterium. Taxonomy (GTDB): domain Bacteria; phylum Actinomycetota; class Acidimicrobiia; order Acidimicrobiales; family UBA8190; genus CAWKDG01. The sequence goes on along the minus strand of CAWKDG010000012.1, from coordinate 1,081,443 downwards.
GGAACGTCGCCGCGTACCCGATGTCCTGGCTCTGCACCTCCAGGTAGGCCTGGAACGGGCTCGGAATGTCGAGACGCAACCGATCGCTGGCGTACACCTGCCGACCGCCCAGCCAGACGGCGAGGCTGTGACGGCCGTCGGTCCGGATCGTGACCGGTTCGGAGGTGGGGGCGTCGGCCCGTAGCGGCGACCGCCACAACACCTCGGTGTCGGCGTTGGCCACCACACCGTGGGCGTAGCCGACGAGCCACTCACCCTCGCCGCCGAGCGACAGGGCCGACACGACCACATAGTTGATCGCCCCGTTGTGCTGGGTGGTGGCCGTCTGCACGGCGAACACGGCCTCGCCCTTGCCGGCGGTCACGGCCCGCCGGGGCCGGGACATGTCCGTGTGCCACACCACCCCGGGGCCGGCGGCGTCGAGGGTGACGGCGAACCATCCGGCCCACCCGGCGTGGGGGTGGACACCGACCTGGAGCCCCGAGGCGGTGGCCCACGCCCATCCCACGCCGACGGCGGCCGATCCGTTGAACGCGTAGTGGTCGAGCAGCTGGCCCTGCGAGACGGGCCGGTCGAGCGGATCGGCCATCACGAGGCCGGAACGGGCCAGGGTGGTGCCGTCGGGGGCGATCCGCGGCGGGCTCGCCGCCGGCCACGCCGTCAGCACGACCGTGACCACGACGAGGGCGAGGCCGCCGACGGTGACCTCGATCCTCCATCGCTGCGCATGGTCGTGGGCGATCCCCAGTCGCCGACGACGGTGGATCCGGTGCGCGGGACGCCGTCGCCTCCTGCGGGTGCGCTCGCTCCTGCGTGCGCTTCCGTTCCCGTCCCGGGGCGCACTGCGGCGTTCGCTTCCGTACCCGCTCTCGGGCGCACTCCGGCGCGCCTGCGAACCGAGAGGTGCCGGTGTGCGGACCGGCTCCGTCAGTTGGGTGGTCACGGCCGGGCCCGATCGTCAGAAGGTCCGGTAGTAGGCCAGATCGCTGCGGGAGAAGGTCCGGTGTGCTCCGTAGGAGGCGACGGCGGCGAACACGGAGGTGGCAGCCACCAGTCCGATGCCGGCGGCGGTCGTGGCCCCGAAGGCCATGGCACCGCCCGAGGCCACGAGCAGGGCCACCGTTCCGGCGCAGGCGGCGCTCAGTGGCCACGTCGGTGCCGACATCGAGAACAGCAGCTGGCAACAGAAGAGCCCGATGCCGAGGAGCACGTCGCCGACGGTGCAGGCGGCCAGGAGCCCCCGGTGCCCGGAGAGATCGCCGAGGATGGGGAGGCTCTTGCCCAGGACGGGGGCACCGACGACGATGGCCACGCCGGCGGCCCCTCCGAGCCCGACCATGGTCGCCAGTTGTCCCCGCCAGTACCGGCGCATGTCGCGCCGGAACGTGTCGATCTCCGCCACCTTGCGGCGTCGCAGAGACTCGGGGAACTGACGGTGGAGCAGATGCTCGGTGGTGGCCACCGTCTGGGCCAGGAGGGGGACGAGGACGATGAGGGCCACGCCGCTCGTCAAGGTGAACGACGGGTTGAAGCTGTAGCGGGCCTCCAAGAGACCGCCGCTCACGATCTGGGGCAGCACGACGATGGCGAAGAACCCGAGGCCGTAGGCGGCGTAGGGGGCGACCGAGCGGACCACGGCTCTCGGCGAGGGCCGCCAGAGGGGACTGGACCCCGACGACGGGACGCGCAGGAGCCACCACGCGCTCATGATCCAGCAGACGGCCGCCATCACCGCCACCAGGCGCAGCTGCCAGACGATGAGTGCCACCGGATTGAGATAGGCGCCAGCGTGCTCGACGTGCCACACGAGCACCGACGCGCCACCGACCATGACGACCCCCATGGAGAGGAAAGCGCCCCGCATGTAGAACGAGGCCAGACCCACCTGGAGACCGGCGATGGCCAGTCCGGCGGCCAGACCGAGGCGATCGGTGGCCGGTGTGCCGGCATGGACGACGACGCGCACCAGGAAGAAGACGAGACAGGAGACGCCGGTCACGACGACACCGAGCTCGAGCGTCCACCGGGTGATCCACACGATCATGCCCTGATCGCCGAGTCCCTGGTAGAACGACGCCCGGCGACCGAAGGCCTGGATGAACGGCGCCGTCACGAGCAGAGCGACGGCCGTGGCCAGCGTCACGGCGTTGGCCACCGACGCGATGGCGATCTTGGACGACCAGAACGACACCCCGGCCACGACCATGGTGATGATGCTCACGAGCCAGGGCGACGAATAGACGAGGCCCCGGGAGAAGTCCACCAGGCGGTTCGACCGGGGTCCCTCCTCGATCGGCACCGGCTCGGCCGTCGTCGTGGGCGACGCGTAGAGGGACATCAGGCCGAGCACCTTGCTCCCGAGGTCCAGGAGTCCGTCGGCCCCGAGGGTCGAGGCCCGCGTGGCCGTGTAGCCGCACGTCTCGAGGACGACGGCCACCTCCATGGCGTTGAGCGGTGCCGGGCACCGCCCAGCCACCGTCCGCGCCGCCATGTGCAGGGCGAGGTCGCCGGCATCGAGGGTCGTGGTCACGACACGGACTCGGGCACCGGAGCCGTCACGGCCGGGTCGTCGACAGCGTCGAGCCACCACTCGGCCGGCGCCGGCGCCGGCGCCGGCGTCAGCGGTGCCGGCGTGTCGGGCGCGGCGGTGTCGGACGGGGCGAGCTCGTGATAGATCGAGTCATAGGCGTCGAGGAGCCGACGGGCCGTGAAGAGCGACAGGGCTCTCTACGCGCAATTCGGACCCCACACGGCCCCGCTCGACGGACGGCGCACCGAGGACCGCCACCAGGGCGCCGGCCATCGCCCGCGGATCGCCCGGTTCGACCACCAGGGGGACCCCCTGACAGGTCGCCGCCCCGAGCGCTTCGCCGACCCCGCCCACCCCCGTGGCCACGACAGGACGCCGGGCCAACATCGCCTCGACGACCGTGTAGGGAAAGGCTTCGGAGATGGACGACAGGGCGATCACGTGTGACGCGGCGTACGCCGCGGCAGGGTCATCGGTCGGCCCTTCGAAGCTCACGGCCGCCGACAGACCCAGCTCTGTCACCGCCGCCCGGCACAGGGCCAGGTACTCGGGGGACGTGCTCGGACCCCACAGACGGAGCCGGGCGTCGGGGAGGACGCGGTGGACATGGGCGAACGAGCGGATGAGGGTGAGGACGTCCTTCAGGGGATCGATCCTTCCCACGAACCCGACGGTGGGCGCGCCGTCGGGCTCGGGCCAGACCTCGATCCGGGCCGGGTCGACGCCGTTGTGGATGACCCGGATGCGGTCGCGCTCCACGCCCAACGTCTCTTCCCAGGCGGCGTTGTACGCGCACACCGGCGTCAGGACATCAGCTTCACGGTAGGCCAGCTCGCAGACGGCCCGGTAGAAGTTGGTGAAGAGCAACTTCGAGCCGAAGGGCTCGGTCGACAGGGCCAGGAGGCGTTCGCGCAGATAGATGCCGTGCTCGGTGAGCACCAGGGGTGTCCCGTAGCGGTACTTGGCCACGATGGCCGGTAGGGCACAGAGGGCGGCGGCCGAGCTGTGGGACAGATCCGTTTCGGGGATGGGCACCGTCAACGGCAGCAGATACCGGTAGAGGGTGCGGGCGAAGGTCATGGCCGGGGCGAGCCCGCACCGGGCCTGGATGGGGTTGGCCATCAGGCGGTCGAGCAGCACGGCCCACGTGCCCGCGTCGGCCAGGGCCCGGCGAAGGTCGTGGGACTCGGCGAAGTGGGCCACGCTGGCCAGGGCGTCGCCGAGGGCCAGGGGGTCGGCTTCCGGCGCGGCCAGGCAGTTGACGAGTCGCTCCCAGGGGGGCAGGAAGCGGTGGCGCACGATCGAGGGCGACGTCCTCCACGACCGGCGCCAGGCATCGGGATGCGGGAGGTACTCTTCGGCCAGTTCGAGACCCCACAGGGGCAACGGCTGGATCGTCACGTTCGGCGGTGGCCGATAGACCGTGCGGTAGTGGGGATTGTCGACCACGGCGCCGATGTCGAACTGATGGTGGGGCAGACCGTGCACGAGCATGTCGACCCAGGTGGACACGCCGCCGAGGACGAACGGATAGGTGCCCTCGGTGGAGAGATAGATCCTCACGTCGATTCCGTGTAGCCGAGGGTCTCGCCGATGGCGATCGCCTTGGACAGGCACGTGTGGGCCAGCGGGAGGTTGCCGGCGTCCAAGAAGCAGCGCGCCCCTTCCCGGAAGGCCATGAAGACGCCCTGCGGAATGGTCTCGGGCAGCTCGGCGATGTCGAGGTACGCCTTGCCCGCCAGTCGCAGCAGGCGGTTGGCGTCGTCGGACCGGCCGGCGGCCCGGGCGGCGGCCGACGCGGCGCGGTAGGCGATGGCCGCCCGTTGCGGGGAACCGCTGTCGACGGCTTCGGCCGCCTCCGCCTCGAACGACGACAGGGCCTGGGAGTGGTCGGCGTCACGGGCGGCGACCACCCCGCGCACCCACTCGTCCACGGCGCCGTCGGTGCCAACCGTCGCCGGTGCCGAGAGACCTCCCTGCGGTGCGGGGTCGCGCTGCACCAGCTGCACCTCACCGGCGGAGGCCCCGTAGCGGAGCTCCAACGTGTCACACCGGGCGCTGACGGTGGCCGAGACCGAGGCCCCCATCTCGGTGAAGAGCTCCCGCAGCAGGGCATGGCTCGCCGTGATGACGGCCAGGAACGTCGGGGCCACGTCCGACGCATAGTGCTCGGGACCGATCCGGCCGTCGTGGAAGTACGGCGACCCGATGTTCAGGAGGATCCGTTCGACTCCGTTCCCCGTCTGCTCCGCCCCCGGCACGTCACGAGCGTCGTCGTCCGGCCCGTCGTCACCCTGGTGGCCAGGATGAGACGGCGCCGAGGGTTCCGACACATGTGCCTGCATGGGGAATGTCTGACTTTCAGGGGGTCGGTCCGATCCCCGGCTCGCCCGGGTTCGGCTATGAAGATCGGTTCACGACGACCCGTTCTTGAACGTTTCGGCCCCCCGGCCCCCCCGGCCCCGATCCTGGTCCTCGGGGCGGTTCCAGGACTGTGACCTGGGATTTCCCGGTTCGCCCCAGGGTCAGAAGGCGGCCGTTCCGTCGGGGGTGCCCAGACCGGTGGGCCCGTCCCAGCCCACGCCGGCCGTGCACAGATCCGAGCCGCACGATCCGTCGCTTCCCGTGGTGACGTCGAAGAAGTCTCTCGACGACGCCGCGTAGAGCGCCGACGCACCGGGGGAGACGCTCCCTGTCGGGGCCAGGCCGTAGATGGCGGAGATGATCTGGGTGGCCACGCTGGTGCCACCGAAGACAGACCATCCGGGCAGACCGAAGCTGTCGTAGACGGCGACACCGGTCTCGGGGTCGGCCACGGCGCCGACGTCGGCCACGGCGCGCCGGGCGCACCGCGATCTGATGGCCCCCACCCGGCTCTGCCAGCTCGGCTGCGGCTCCACGGTCGAGCAACCGCTGCTGACGTCGGCCCAGGCCGTCTCGTTCCATGGCCGGCCCGGTCCGCTCGCCGGGGACAGCGTCGTTCCTCCCACGGCGATGACGTCGGGAGACGAGGCCGGCCACTCCACGCCGTAGCCGTCGTCACCGGCGGCGACGGTGATGGCGATGCCCGGATGGTCGAAGAAGGCGTCACCGTCGATCTCGGCGTTGCTCTCGTCCATGCCGAAGCTGTTCCCGATGGAGACCGGATGGGCGGCGGCGGCGGTGTCCTCCGCCCGGGCCAGATCCTCGGGGGTGGCGGCGTCGGCCTCCACCAGAAGGATGTTGCAGTTGGGGCAGACGGCCGAGACCATGTCGAGGTCGACCGAGATCTCCTGGGCCCAGTCGGGGTCGGGGGAGGGCAACGGCCAGGCCGTCCCTCTCTGGTTGACCTTGGTGAAGGTGACGCAGTCCCGGGGGAACCCGAAACCACAGATGGGGGGAAGGCCCCATTGGGCGCGGTAGGTGGAGAGATCGGACAGGGCGAAGGGGTCGTCGTTGGCGTCGACGACGGCCACCGTCCTTCCCCGGCCGTCGACGGCGCTGGCCGCCGTCAGGTCGTACGCCTGCTGCAGCTGGGCGGGGCCGTACCCCGCCGGGTCGACGACCCCTGCGGTCGTGGTGTGCGAGCCTCGCCACGCCGCGGTGTTCTCGAGCTGGATGGCGTTGCAGGACACGGTGGTTCCCGAGTCCCGGCCACCGCCGTCGCACGCGGCCACGGTGGACCGACCGTCGGTTCCCCCCGACGCCAGAGCCACCGCCGGCACGGGGAAGGCCGGAACGCCGGCCAGACCGGCGGCGGCGACCGCCGTTACCAATACGAACGCACGACGTTGCATTTCTACGCCTCCCAGGACACGGCTGAACAGACCAGGACATGGCTGAACAGAACGGAAGATCAAGCGGAACGACAGTTCAAGAGAAGGGCGAGTCACGGCTCGGCGGTGCCGAGGTGAGTGCCGTGGGCCCGGCGTCCCGCCCCGGTGGTCATCGACACGGGTCGTGCGTGAGCCGGTTCCCCTCGAAGGGCCGTCGCGGCACGACGGTCGGAAGGGCGGCGGATACCGGCGCCAGCGAGAGCGCCGGTATCCGCGTCCCTCTCCGGTACCTCAGGTCAGACGAAGTGAGTTGGACTTGAGGCCCAGGGCCAGGCGGTGGGAGGCGGGCTTGATCACCGGCGCACGTCCGGCGTCGTGGGCGACGATCGAGACGGCCGACACAGCCGGGAAGGCCAGAGCCGCCGTCGCCAGGGCGCCGATGGCCACGGTGCGGATCTTCTTGCTGAACCCGGTGTGGGGGGAGCCGGTCGATTCCATCGATTGGGTCACTTTCACTCCTCAACTGGTGGGCAATGGATGGTCAACGCAAGATAACAACTACGTAGAGTGATGACTAGCCCACAGGACGCAAGTTTTGTGTCTGTTGCTCAAGCCTGATCGCCGGACGTTCCAAAAGGCGCGGTCATGGCCATCTCGCGACCGGTCCAGTGCCGGTGCCGACGCGTCGCCGCCACGACGTCCGAAAAGCCTGAAACCCTCGGCTTTCCACGGCAGAAGCAGCCCCGCGGGCGCCGCCCCTTTCTGTCGCGTCCCCCCACCGGGGCTCCTCGGGATGGCCGGCAATGACGCGCATCACTGGGCGAGCACTCGAACACAAAACGCAAAACTCGCGTTTCGTGGCGCCCCCACTACCACGCGTCGTCATTAGGGTTCGTTGATTGAGTTTTGCGCAGCAGTTGACGAGCGGATGATCTGAGTCGTCGATCCGAAAAGAGCCGAGAGCTCGCCATGACGCCCCCAGGGATGGCCGAGGAAATGGAGACGAGCGAGGAAGCCGGCGCCCTGCGGCGGCTACTGGCGTCCGCGGCCTTCCGCTTGTGGCTCCTCATCGCCGTCTTGACCGCCCTGGCGGCGTTGGTCCTGACGAACTGGCTCCCGGGGTCATCCCCGCATACGGGCGGCATCACCGCTCCCTGGTGGTTGCTGGCCGGAGGCTTCGTCCTGGCCGAGGTGTTCCCCGTCCACCTCGACATCCGTCGCAACACGTGGTCGGCGACGCTGTCGGAGATCCCTCTGATCATCGGGCTCGCCCTGTCGCCGTCGATCCACGTCGTCGTCGGTCAGATCGTCGGCTGCGTCATCGCCTGGGGGGTGATCCGACGGCAGGCGTTGAACAAGCTCGCGTTCAACACGTCGATCGCCGCCTTGGAGGCGGCGTTGGCCGTCTTCGTCTATCACGCCATCGCCGGGAACGAGTCCGTGCTCCACCCGAAGGTGTGGGTGGCGGCCTTCGCCGCCATGATCGTCGAGGGCGTGGTGAGCTCTCTGGGAGTGGCGACGGCCATCACCGCCCTCACGGGAAGGCCACCGACCGGCGTCCTCGCCAACTTCTTCGTCAGCGGCGTCATGGCCTCGTCGTGCGGCGCCACCCTGGCCTTGTGCGCCGCCATGGTCCTGCGCACCCAACCGTGGGCCCTCGGCCTCCTGTGCGGCACCGCCTTCATCCTGGCTCTCGGCTACCACCAGCTGGCGACGACGCGACGACGCTATTCCGGACTGCAGCTGCTGTACGGCTTCACCGAGGCCATGCAGAACTCGACGGCCCACTCGAGCGTGATGGAGTCGCTCCTGAGCACGACCCGCAAGCTCCTCGGGGCCGACGTGGCCGAGGTGGTGCTGCGCGACGAGCGGGGACATCTGAGTCGACACCTTCTCGGTCCCGGCGGGCTCGTCGAGTCGGCCCTGGCCGCGTCACCCTCGTGGGACGCGGCCGACGGACCCAAGGGCTGCCTGCTGGCGCGCAGCGGGACCCGCGAGAAGACGGCTGCCGCCTGGCTCCGGGCGCAGGGCTGGACCGACGGCATGGTCGTCTCTCTCCGACGCAACGGGCAGATGATCGGGACGATGGCTGTGGCCAACCGCGAAGGCGATGTCGCCACCTTCGACACCGACAACCTCAAGCTGTTCGAGACCCTGGCCAACCATGCGGCGATGTCGCTCGAGAACAACGAGCTGATCGATCAACTCTCATGGGAGGCGACGCACGACACGTTGACAGGGCTCGGCAACCGACGCGAGTTCTACCGGTCCCTGGCCAGCGCTCTCGACGAACGCCCGACCGGTACCAAGATCGCCGTCGCCCTGGTCGACCTCGACCGCTTCAAGGAGATCAACGACACCTTCGGTCACCACACCGGTGACACGTTCCTCCAGTGGCTGGGCCAGAGGTTCAAAGAACTCCTACCGCGCGAGGCCAAGGCGGCGCGTCTCGGCGGCGACGAGTTCGCCGTCTTCCTCCCCTACGACGGAGACGTCACCGTCGCCGTCAGGGTCATCGACGAGATCCTCGAACCCTTGTGGGAGGAGGCCTTCGAGATCGGTGACGTGAAGGTCGAGGTGAGTGCCAGTACGGGGGTGGCGGTGGCTCCCGACCACGCCGAGGATCCCGTGACCCTGCTGCAACGGGCGGACGTCGCCATGTACCTGGCCAAGGGGGACCGGTCCGGTGTGGCCGGGTACACGACCGAGCGCGACACCTACAGCCCCCGGCGTGTGGGGCTCGTCTCGGCTCTGCGGACGGCCATCGATCAGGGCGATCTCAACGTGCTCTTTCAGCCCAAGCTGGACCTGACGACGGGGCTCATCACGGCGGCCGAGGCTCTCGTGCGCTGGCCCCACCCCCGGGAGGGGCTCCTGCTCCCGGACCAGTTCATCCCCCTGGCGGAACGGACGGGCCTGATCGTCCCCCTGACCGACGTGGTGCTCGACCAGGCGCTGGGGCAGTGCGCCGGCTGGAGCCAACGACTCCCCGATGCCAACGTGGCCGTGAACCTGTCGATCGGCAACCTGACGAACGACAGCGTGGTCACGTCCGTGACCGACTTGCTGCGCCGCTACCAGGTGGCGCCGGAGCGACTGACGCTGGAAGTGACCGAATCGCAGATCATGGAGGACGAGGCGCGGCACGTGGCCGTGCTCGAAGCGCTGGCCGACATCGGCGTGTTGATCTCGGTGGACGACTTCGGCACGGGATACGCGTCGTTCGCCTACCTCACCCGGCTCCCCGTCCACCAGGTGAAGATCGACAAGTCCTTCGTCGGGTTGATGGACAAGAGCCCGAACGACGCCGCCGTCGTGCGCTCCGTGATCGAGCTGGGGCGGGATCTCGGGATCACCGTGGTGGCCGAAGGGGTCGAGACCGAGGCGAACCTCCGTGCTCTGCGGCATCTCGGTTGCGCCGTGGCCCAGGGTTACCACATCGGGTACCCGGTGTCCTCGGCCGAGTTCGAGGCCATGGCCTACGAGTGGAACACCATCGGGCGCAACGAGGAGACGGTCGTCACGCCGATCGCCACCCGGGCGGGCCTGAAGGCACGGCGCGTCGCCACGTAGGGAGCGCGATTCAATCGCAGGAGGCAATGAGCCGATGCTCCTGTGATGGCGCCGTTCGGGAAGAGGAGCACCGACGTCGCCGGCAACGACCGTTGGCGGGGTCGGCCTGTGCTGGGCGCGCTGGTGAGCCTCTCGGTCTTCCTCATCCCCCTGGCCATGTCGATCGTGGCCGCCGTCCTTACCGCCCACCTCCTGCCCCGGACCCGGACCACCGGAGCCCTGGTGGGGTGGTGGGTGGCGGTCCTCGCCGTGCCGATCATCGTCCTCATGGCCACCGACCGGCTGGCCCGCCGGGCTTTGCCGCTGGCCGTGCTGCTCAAGATGACCCTGGTCTTCCCCGACCGCGCCCCTCGGCGACTGGCCGTGGCCCGCAAGGCGGGAAACACCCGGGACCTGGCGCGCCGCGTCGAGGACGCGCGGACGCAGGGGCTCGACGACGAGCCGTCGGCCGCGGCCGAGAAGATCCTGGCGCTGGCCGGTGCGCTCAACGCCCATGATCGGCTCACCCGCGGTCACGCCGAACGGGTCCGGGCCCTGACCGATCTCATCGCCGACGAATTGGCTCTGCCGACCCCTGACCGGGACCGCCTGCGCTGGTCGGCCCTCCTCCACGACATCGGCAAGCTGGCCGTCCACCCCGAGGTCCTGAACAAGCCCGGGGCGTTGTCCGACGAGGAGTGGGAGGTGATGCGCCGCCACCCGCTCGAGGGAGCGAAGCTGACGGCGCCGCTAGCGGCCTGGCTCGGGCCCTGGGCCGACACCATCGCCGAGCATCACGAGCGTTTCGACGGGCGCGGCTACCCGTTCGGCCTGGCCGGGCAGGAGATCTCGATGGGCGGCCGGATCGTGGCCGTGGCCGACAGCTACGACACCATGACGAGCGCCCGCACCTACAAGAAGGTGATGTCCACCGAAGCAGCGCGCGCCGAGCTGGCCGCCGGCGCCGGCTCCCAGTTCGACCCCGCGATGGTGCGCGCCTTCCTCGCCGTCTCCGTCCGGCGCCTCTCTGCCGTCGCCCCTCTCACGTGGTTGGGTTCGCTGCCGTTCGACAACGTCGGACCTCAGCTGGCCCGGATGGCCACCATCGGGGCACGGGTGACGATCACCACCGCAGCGGCCACCGTCAGTGTCGTCAGCCTCGCCGCCGGACAACAGGCCGCGGGCTCGGCCAGCCGGTCAGATGTGTCGGCCACGCCGAGCGGCGCCCACGAGTCGTCCTCGGGGAAAGTGACGTCCTCGATGACGGGCACCGGGTCCGGTCGTGCCGTCGGGTCGGGTCATGACGGTGCCGGAGGTGCGGACTCCGGATCGGGTGCTCCCGGCCACCGCGGGGGTGGAAAGGCGACACACGGGCCTGGCGGGGCGGGGTCATCGACCGGGCCCGGAGACGCCGGGAACGACGGGGACCCGTCGGCGGCCGGCACCACCGATGGCGGGACCGGTGATGGCCCGGGTACCGACGGGACGACGACGACCGACGGGCCCGGTTCGAATCCGTCGAATCCGGGCACTGTTGGTGGAACCTCTCCGACGTCCCCGACTTCGACGACGACCACGACGACGACGACGGCCACGACAACCACCACCGCACCGCCGGCGCCTCCGGCGCCGCCCAGCGGGCTGCAGGCGACCGCTGGCTGCCAGGTTCTCATCATCGGCCCCGAAATCGAGCTGAGTTGGACGGCGAGTCCTTCCCCGCAGGTGACGGGCTACGTGATCCTGCGCAGCACCAGCAAGACATCCGGCTACGCGTCGGTCGCCACCGTCAGCGGGCGCACCACCCTGGCCTATGACGACACCTCGGTCACCGGGGTCGGCACCACCTACTGGTACGAGGTCGAGGCCGTGGCCGGCGCCTCGACCTCACCCGCCAGCGCGCCGGCGTCGGCCAAGACGACCTTGTGCATCTTGTGATGGCGCCGGACAAGTAGCTTGGCGGCCATCGAAGCCAGCCCGACACCGATCGCCCTGGTCCACGGCTTCGCCTCGTCGTTCGACCACACGTGGCGTAAGAACGGCTGGGTCGACATCCTCGGTGACCTCGACCGCCCCATCGTCCCGGTGGATCTGCTCGGACACGGCACCGCTCCCCGGCCCACCGATCCCGCCGCCTACGACGACGTGGAGGAGCTGGTGCACGGGGACCTCCCCGACGGCGCCCTCGACGCAGTGGGATTCTCGGCCGGGGCCAGCGTGCTGTTGCGCCTGGCCGTGGACCATCCCGGTCGCTTCGGACGTCTGGCCCTGATGGGACTGGGGGACAACGTCTTCGGCGGGTCGGAGCCGATGCTCACGGTCGACGCGCTGGAGGGCAAGACGGGGCCCGAGGACGTGCAGGGCCGGCTCTTCCGCCGCCTGGCGGAATCGGCCGGGAACGATCGGGAGGCGCTGGTGGCCTTCCTGCGCCGTCCGGTCCGGAGGCTCACGGAGGCGGAAATCGCGGCGGTGGCCTGCCCCGTGCTGGTGGTCCTCGGGGACCGCGACTTCATCGGCGGTGCCGAGCGGCTGATGGCCGCGCTTCCTCAGGGGGAGCTCGTGGTCCTGCGCGGCGTCGACCATTTCGCCACGCCATCGGACTTCGGGGCCATCGATGCCGTCATGGGTTTTCTGGAGGAGTCTTAACGTTGTGTGACAGCTGTTGAACGTTGTGTGACAGACGTTCACCAGAGGACTCTCAGGATCGTCGATTCGACGTACTGTGCCGTGATGCCCTCGGACGCAAAAGTGCGCAGGTTCATCCGGCAGTGGCGCAAGCGCTATCCCTTCCCCTACGTCTGGGTGAGCAACAGTGCCAACAGGCAATGCCGCAAGAGCGAGGCGCAGTGGTTCACCCAATTCGACGGGGCGGAGCAACTCAGGCGGCGTCAGGTGGTGGCCCTCATCGAGTGGAGGTTCGCCGACGACCCTCCGAGGAGGGAGCGCGCTCTGCGCGGCGTCACCGGGCCGCGGGAAAGCGGGCACGCCAAGCGGTGCATCAAGAAGGCGCTGGAGACGAGGAGCCCGATCGCTGCTCTGGACTGCCTGGTCCAGGACGATGGCGGGATACCCGGTTGGGGGCCGGACATGGGCAGCGTCATCCTGGCTGCGTGCCGGCCTGACACCTACGTCGTCGCCGACCACTGGGCCCTGACGGCTCTGCAGGGCCTCCACCTGTACTCCCGATGTGACGACAACGAGTTCGTGCGGGCCGACTGGTGGCCCTATCTCCGTCTGTGCCGCAAGCTGGCCACCTCGTGCGGCGTCTCCCTGGCCGAGGTCGGTCAGGCGCTCAGGGCCGCTGCGGACGAGGCACCGAAACTTCCTCAACGCCCGCCCAAGGCGCGCCCAACCGCTTGACTACGGAGAGTAGTGATTTCCATACTATTCGTAGCTTCACCTCCGCACGGGTGCCTGGTTCCCGGCGCCAGCACGACTTCTGAGGAGCGCCATGACGATGACCCGGACGTCGCGCGACGAGACGACCGACCTTCACGCGGCCGACGCGCCCGCAGCCCACGGGCCCGAAGACGCAGAGCAGTCCGCCTCCCGGCGGTGGCGCCGGTGGCCGGTGGTCTCGGCCCTGCTCCGGTTCGTCATCGTGCTGACGCCGTTCGTCCTGGCCTGCATCGTGGGGCTGATGGCCGGTTACGCCATCGGGGGCGACGGGATCGGGGCCACGGCTCTCAGGATCGTCGTCGCCGGCGTGGTCTCGATCTGGACCTTCGCCGTCGTCGAGCGCCTGGCCCGCCGCTTCCTGCCGTTGGCCACGCTGTTGAAGCTCAGCCTGGTCTTCCCCGACCACGCACCGTCGCGTTTCTCGGTGGCGTTGCGGAGCACGAGTGTGCGCAAGCTGCAGCAGTGGGCCCGCGCCGCCAGCCACGAGGACGGTCCCGCGGCGTTGGCCGAGAAGGTCGTCACCCTGGCCGCCGCGCTCAACACCCACGACCGTCGGACGCGGGGTCACTCCGAGCGATCGAGGGCCATGGCCGAGATCATCGCCGTCGAGATGGGGCTTTCCGACGCGGAGGTGAACGAGGTCCGGTGGGGCGCATTCCTCCACGACATCGGAAAGATCCTGGTTCCCTCCTCTCTTCTCAACAAGCCCGGTGCACCGACGGCCAGTGAGTGGAAGACGTTGCGGCGCCACCCGGCCGACGGCGGTCATCTGGTCGAGCCGTTGCGGGGGTTTCTCGGGAGTGGCGTGGAGGGTGTGAGCGGCCACCACGAGCATTTCGACGGCTCCGGCTACCCCCTGGGACTGGCCGGTGACGACATCGCCTTGACGGCACGGATCGTCCACGTGGCCGACTCCTTCGAGGTCATGACCGCCGTACGCTCGTACAAGCGGCCCATGAAGGCCACCGAGGCGCGCCAGGAATTGGCGCGCCAGAGCGGATCCCAGTTCGACCCGGCGGTGGTGCGCGCCCTTCTCAACGTCTCGCTCGGTCGACTGCACTGGGCGGTGGGCGTCGCCGCCTGGATGGCCGAGGTGCCCTTCCTCACCGTGATCCCGCGCGCCGCCGCTCAGGTGGGGGCCATCGCCGCCGCCCCGACGGTCTCCATGAGCACTCTCTCGGGTGTGGCCGCCATCTCGCTCGGATCCTTCGTCGCCCCCGCGTCACCGAGCCTGGCCGCCGCGGCCGCCGCGTCACCCACCGAAGCGGTGGCTCCCGCCGCCCCGACCCCGACCGGCGCCGACACCGACGCGCGACAGGCATCGGGCGTCACGCCGACGACGGTCCCGCCGGCATCGCCGTCCGCCGGCTCGGCGAGCTCGTCGACATCCCAGACGTCGGCGGCGACTCCTTCGGGGAATTCCTCGTCGGCGGGCGGTGCGGCCGCCGCCGCACCGTCGGCATCCTCCACCGGCGGCACCCCGGACACGGCGGACACATCGGCCACGTCGACCGTCTCGGTCACGGCGGCGGCGTCGACCACCACCCTGAAGGCCACCACCGACCCGTCCGACCTTTCCACCGGCCCGGTCACGTCCACCGATCCCACTCTGTCGACCGGGCCGGTGACGTCCACCGATCCCGTCCTCTCCACCGGGACGGTCACGGAGGACACCACCACGACGACGACCACGACGCCTTCGGTGACCAAGGTGATCAAGGCGGGCAAGCTCTCACCCTGACGGCGTCTCAGGCCGTGACGATCTCCGATCCGCTGCCCACCAGACGACGGACCTCGGCCACCGACCCGTCGAGATCGGACAGATGCCGCTCGATGGCCCCGTCGGGCGTGAGGAAGAGGAACGTCACCCGCACCACCGGCTCGGCCGTGGTGGCGGCGACGGCGAGAGCGTACGACGCTCCCTGGATGCGGTAGCCCTCCACCCGACGCTCGAGCGCGTCGGGGTCGGACGTCGCCGCCGTCTTGTGGTCGACCACCACCAGGCCGTCCGGTCCCCGGTAGAGCAGGTCGATATAGCCCTCGAGCAGGCGCCCGTCGAGGGGGGTGCAGACGTAGACCTCCCGCCAGTGCGGACAGGTGGACGCCTGGCGGACCGACGGCGCGCCCAGCGCGTCGGTGACGAGCCGGCGGACGTCTTCGGCACGGTCCGACACGGCCTCGGCCTCGCACTGGGCGGCCAGCGCCGCCTCGAGGCCGGCGCCGGTGGCCAGGTCGACGGTCTGCAGCACGCCGTGGACGGCGCGGCCCACGGCCGTCCCGTAGCGGCCCTTCAGCCACGGGGGCAGATCGAGATCCCGGGGCCGCTTCTCGAGCCCGGGATCGGGTTCGCCTTCGCTGTCGGGCTCGCCCTCGTCGGTCAACGCCGTGGCCGCGACCGCCGTCGGTCGTGACGCCCGGAGGAGCGCGGCCGAGCGCTCGGCCGCCCATTCCTCGAACGGGGGCGGTGCCGACGGGGGTTCGAGGACGACGAGGGGCAACGTATCGACCGCCCCGGCGCCGTCGGGCAGGGCATCGACGAGAGTGCCCATGCCGGCCAGGAGCAACTCGGCGTTCGTGCGTCGCGTGGGAGCCGGCGGGTTGGCCCGGGCCTTGCGGTGGAGCGAGACGACCAGATGGTCGCGCGCCCGGGTGCAGGCCACGTAGAGCAGGCGGATGCGCTCGTGGAAGCTCATCTGCTCGTCGATGGGCGCCCACTCGGCGTACTCCAGAGTGGTCACGTTCTTCCCGAACTTGTACCCGACCCCACCTTCCGTCCCGGCGCCGGCGGAACCGGCGGGGAAGACCACCTGGGCGGGTGCCGGCCGGCCCTGTGGCACCGTCGACATGCCCGAGACGATCGTGATGGGGAACTCGAGCCCCTTGGCGCTGTGGATGGTCATGATGCGGACGGCGTCGTCGTCGCTCTCGGGCAGGATGGCCTCGGCCACCCGAGCCCCCTCGGCCGTCTGCAGGCGCACCCACCGGAGGTACTGGCGCAGATTGCCTCCGGTGGCCTCGCTCCACGCCCGGGCCTGGTCGATGACGAAGCGCAGGCGTCGCCACACGTCACGGGGCCGGCCCTCGGCGAAGCCGAGCTCCATGGCCCGGCGGTCGGCGGCGATGCGGCCGAGGAGCTCGGACGGTGCCAGCCAGTGGCGCTGGTCGTGCACCGTGCGCAGGTACTCGAGACCGGCGCGCACGGGATCGTCGGCGGGGACGGTCTCCGGCTGGTCGGCCAGGTAGCTCCACCGACCGCCCCGTTCCACCTTGAAGCGGAAGAGGTCGTCGTCGCCGCAGGCCAGCAGTGGCGTCCGCAGGGCGGAGACGATGCGGAGGTAGTCGGTCGGATCGTCGACGGCGCGCAGCACCATGAGGAGGTCGCGCACGGCGCGGCTGGCGTAGACGAGCGAGCTCGACTCGGCCCGGAAGGGGATGCCGGCGCCGTCGAAGGCATCCTCCAGGAAGGGCAACGACGTGCGCGCCGGCACGAGCACGGTGACGTCGCCCAGCCGGGCCGGGCGCCAGCCGCCGCCGCCGTCGTCAACCTCCCATCCTTCGGTCACGGCGCGGACGACGACGGCCGCCACCTCGCCCGCCTCGGCTTCCCGCAAGTCGTCAGCCAGCGTGTCCGACGGGTGCTCGTGGCGCCCGAGCACGGCCACCGGTGCCCCCGTACCGGGAGCCCACCGCGTCGGCTCCAAGGCGATGTACAGGGGTTGCGACGGCACCGGCAGGGCGACGTCGTCGGGTTCGTCCATCAGGGTACCGAAAGTGGTGTTGACCCACTCGATGACGGGCCGGACGGTCCGGAAGTTGGCCGTCAGCTCGACCACCCCGCCGGCCTCGGAGCCGAATCGGGCGGCGGCGGCCAGGAACACCGAGATGTCGGCCCGGCGGAAGCGGTAGATCGACTGCTTGGGATCGCCGACGATGAACAGCTGACCGGGTGTCACGGCCAGCTCGGTCCACGGCACCGTTCCCGCGTCCGCGCTCCGGGGATCGGCGGCGGCGATACGGACGGCCAGCTCGATCTGGATGGGATCGGTGTCCTGGAACTCGTCGAGGAGAAGATGCCGGTAGCGCTCATGGAGCGTGGCCCGCGCGGCCGGCCCGTGATCCCGGTGGCGCAACAGGGAGCGGGCCAGGACGAGCAGGTCGTGGAACTCCAACTGGCCGGCGTGCCGGCGGTCCGCCGCCGCCTCCAGTGTGAAGCGACGGATGGCGCTGCCCAGGCGCTCGGCGCAGGCGTTGGCCACGGTGGCGCTGACCGCCGCCAGCGCGTCGCCCGCGTCCTTCACCCGCGCCTGGAGCTCCTTGATGTCGCAGTCGTACGACGCTTGTCTGCCCCGGCCACCGACCTTGAAGCTGGGCAGTTTCGGCACGGCGTTCGGACCGAGGGCCTCCAACAGATCCAGTTCGTCGGGCATGGCGGCCAGCTCGGCCAGACGGGCGGTGATCTCGTCGAGGCGGATCCGCAGCTTGTCGGACGGATCGCGGCACGGCTCCGCACACACCCGGGTGACGACGAGACGCGCCGCGCCGAACAGCTCGTGGACCGACGGCGGGTCGGGTGCGGTCTCGGGGACGCGCTCCTCGACCAGGTCCCAGTTGTCGTCGAAGGCCTCGGCCAGTGACTGGAGCGCATGGGAGCGGACGCCGGCGGCGAGGAGAAGGAGGATGGTGCGCTCCAGATCGGGGTCGGCCAGGAGCTGGTCACGGAACATCGACCACCGTCGCTCGAAGGCCACCTTGGAGCTGACCTCGTCGAGGACCTCGACGCGCGGCGGCAGTCCCGCCTCGACCGGGTGTTCGGACAACAGGCGTTGGGCGAAGGCGTGGAGGGTACCGATGGCGGCGCCGTCGAGCTGGTCGAGGGCGGTGCGGCACAAGAGGGCGCTCTCGCTGTCGGGATCATCCTCGGCCCGCTTCTCGAGCTGGCGTCGGATGCGGTCGCGCAGCTCGGCGCCGGCCTTCTCGGTGAAGGTGATGGCGGCGATGGCACGCAGCTCGGCCCGGCCGCTCGTCACCAGGGCCAGGACGCGGTCGACCAGCGCGCTGGTCTTGCCCGAGCCGGCGCCCGCCTCCACGAACAGCGTGGTACCGAGATCGTCGGTGATCCGGTCCCGCGCCGCCTGGTCGGGAGGACGGTTCATCGCAGTGTCGGGGGGGAGCCGCCGTTCCACGACTCAGGATGGTACGTGCGTCGGGAGGGCAGAGCGCTCCTGCCCCCTCTTGCCGGTTCAGACGGTCGGCCTCGGTGTGTCGATGACGTATTTGCCCGTCACCGAGTAGGCGCCACTGCCCAGGACGGCCGTCACCGTCGAGGTGCCGGCCGCACACGAGATGCCTTCGAAGACGAAGACGGCGTTGCCGGCATTGTCCAGGAACGTCGAGACCCCGCCGATGGTGCTCCTGGTCGGCGGGTAACCCGTATTACCGGCGCTCCATTCGAATCCGCTCAGGCACCGACCCTGAAGCTGGGTGGAGGAGATCCCCACCGGCGCCTCGGCATACACCGCCGGCATCTCGACGTAGAAGACGGCATAGACGTTGGAACCGGTCAAGGTCCCGTCGCCCGTTTCGACCTCCCGATTGGGGTAGCCGACGAGACCGTTGGGGGTCTTGACCGGCCCCTTGACCTTGAGGATCGTCGTGGCCGTGTAATACGGGGCCGTGACGAGATCGGCCTCGAGCAGGTAGTGCTCAGCGGGACAGCCATAGGCGTCGAGCTCGACCGTGGCGTTGCCGTCGTTGTCGAGGGTCACCACGGCGGGTTCGTCCCGACCGAAGCTGACCGACTCCGAGACCCCACTGTTCTGTGCGAAATAGACGGCCGAACAGGCGAACTCGAGCTGCTGTGATTCGATGTCGACCGACATACCGCCGTATACCTCCCTGGCCTCCACCTGCACGACGGCATGGATCTCGGAGACGCCCGTTTCGATCAACGGGTTGGGAGAGACGGTGACGAGGATCTGGGGAGTGACCTTGGCTGACGCCACCCCCGACAGGCCGAGGACGGGCATGCTGATCACGACTGCCAGTGCCACCAACGTCACGGGAACACGACGGACATGCATGACAGGCGCTCCTTTGTCTGTCCTCTGACGCGCCATCTTCAACGGAGGAGTTTGCGTGCACCATCGTCACGAATGATGAGTCCCTGGGCGTTGTCGCATGAACCCGAACGATGAGTTCCGGTCCCCATCGTGTGAGTGGATCCTTACTGTTCGTAGCCCTGGAACAGAGATCGGTCGCGGCGCGTTCAGAGGTTCACCGTCCGCTGGGATCTCGACACGAGCTCCGACCGAGTCGGAATTGAAGACATCGTCGAGAAGCCGGGAACACGTGTGTTTCCGCGGAGCGGCGGTCGGCCCGGGAGACAGGTAAGTGGAATTCCCGGGTGCTCAGCGCCCCGGGTGGGACTGGTTACCCAGCCGGCGGGGCCGGGGCGTTCCAGATGTAGGTGCCGAAGTTGGTGAGGTAGTCCCGGCTACCGGGGGGGACGATCTCGGTCGCCATGAAGATGTGCCCACCGCTCGCCACTCCCATCGAATAGTCACCCCATCGACATCCGCCGTATGTCGGACCGACGAAGGCGGCGTAGCAGGTGAAGCCGTCCTCGGGTGCCGCTCCCGCCGCGGCGATACGGACGGGGCCCGTCGGTCCGGCCGGACCGTAGGTGACGTAGGCGGCGCTCGGATAGGTGGTGGGACCGGAGACGGCGAAGGCCATGTAGCCGTCCCCGTGGTCGTTGATCGCCGTGATCGGATAGAGGACACTCACTCCTTGCGGGGCGATGTAGCCCTGTCGGGCGAGGGTGGTGCTGAGCGACGAGTGGGCCAGCTTCGGTGTCAGGACGAACCAGGCTGCCGCGTCGCGCCCGCTCGTCAGAGCGGTGTTGAGCTCACCGTAGATGTGGCCCTTCAGGTACGTCGTCTGCATGACGGCGTCGAAGTCGGTCTGGATCTGCCCTTCGGGATCCTGGACGGACGCTCCCAGCGGTCGCGGCCCCGGTTCCTGCTTGGCGTCGAACGGCTCTGCGTACGCTTCGCTGGTCACCTCGGTCCGGTAGAGATTCGGGGGAGCGGGAACCGCCAGCAGGGACGTGTCGTTCAGCGCGTACACCGCCAGATGGTCATCGGAGCCCGCGTTGCCGTTGGATTCGACGAAGTACTCCGTGTTGGTCGCAAAGCGACCTCCCTGCGGTGTTTCGGTCGGGGACAGGGCGTACGGCTGGCCGAAGTAGTCCTGGGTGATCCGGTACCCGAAGACCACAGGCGGGATGCCGGTCGAGGAGAAGGTCTCGATGAGCTCCTTCGACAGCGCATAGAGGACGACCCCGTTGTAGCCGTTCCCGGCGATGGGGAACTCATCGGTGGCGATGTAGATCCCGTTGTCATCGGCGCCGATCTGGTCGTAGTCGCCGAAGCAGGGACAGCCGGCGGTGGAGGCGTCCGTCGTGACGATGGACCAGATGGAATACGAGCCGGTCGGGTCGGACGTGTCGCTGACGGCCAGGAACTGGAGGCTGGGCGAGGTGGACTGTCCGTTCTTGCCCACCGTGCCCACGATGAACTCCTGGAGGAACCATCGCTCGGTCGGTGCGTCGTAGTAGCAGCGGGGATCGGAGAAGAACGCCGTGGACGACTGCTTGAAGATGGCGTACGACGGGATCACGGGGAGGACCTGGACACCGTCGGGCTGGTAGACGGTGAGGGCGTTGTTGATGAATTCGGTGACGTAGCCCCCACCGACGCACAGACCCTGGTCCGGCGGCTCGAGATCCTGTCCTCCGTTCGCCACGGCCTGGTCGGGGCCGGTCAAGGCGTCGAAGCCACTTTCCCGGCTGACGTTCTGCGTGGTGACGGGGTCGGTGGTGGCGGCCGGTGTCGTCGCCGCATGGCCCGCCGGCCGGTGGGCCACGGCCTGCGGGTCGGCGATGCGGGGGGCCGGAGCCGCCCGGTTGACGGCCGGCGCCGTGTCCTGGGGCGCCATGGCCACGCTCGTGGTCGGCACCTGGAGCGTGGAGAGATCGACGGTGCCCACCCGGGTGAGGGTCGGGGTGAACGTGGTCACGTTGACCGGTGCGGCCGATGCCACCGCCGGTCCCCAGGCGGAGCTCGTGATGCCCGTCAACGTCAGACCGGTGCAGGCGACGACCATCGTGACGCTCAACCGCCGAACGAGACCAGGAGTTCGAGAAGTCCGCACAGTGCCCTCCCTGTCCGCGGGGCTCGATTCCTCGGGCCCGACCCCTGCGGTGAGGTTAGTGCGTCCTCGTTCCCGCCTCTCAGGAGTCGAGGAAGCGCAGGACGGCGAGGACGCGGCGGTGGTCGGTCTGCGAGACGGGCAGGTCGAGCTTGGTGAAGATGTTGGCCACGTGTTTCTCCACGGCGCCCTCGGAGATGACCAGCGCCGTGGCGATGGCGGCGTTGGAGCGGCCCTCGGCCATGAGAGAGAGCACTTCCCGCTCCCGGGTGCTCAGCCTGGAGATGGAGTCGGTGCGCCGGGAGGCCCCGAGGAGCTGGGTGACCACCTCGGGGTCGAGGGCGGTGCCGCCCGAGGCCACGCGGACGAGGGCCTCGACGAAGTCGCTCGTGTCGGCCACCCGGTCCTTCAGGAGGTAGCCGATGCCGGCGGCGTCGTCGGCCAGCAGGTCGGCGGCGTAGCGCGTCTCGACGTACTGGGAGAACAGCAGGATGCCCAGTCCGGGATGCCGGCGCCGCAGGTCGATGGCGGCCCGCAGCCCCTCGTCGGTGAAGGTGGGGGGCATGCGGATGTCCACGACGGCGACGTCGGGACAGTCCCCCTCGATGGAGGCGCCGAGCGCTTCGGCGTCGCTGACCGACGCCGTGATCTCGAAGCCGCGGTCGGCCAGCAGCTGGACGAGCCCGTCGCGCAACACGCCGGAGTCCTCGGCGATGGCGACGCGGATGGAGTCGGACATCTAGGCGTGGAGGGGGAGATCGACGGTGATCACGGTGGGCCCACCGGGCGGGCTGGTGATGTGGAGGCGACCGTCCACGGCGTGGACCCGGTCGGTGAGTCCCGAGAGTCCGCTCGACGCCGACCCGACGAGGGCCGGGTGGGCGCCACCCTGCCCGTCGTCGCGGACGACGAGGCGCAACCACTGACCCTGCTGGGCGCAGCTGATGCTGGCCCGCGAGGCGTGGGCGTGCTGGACGATGTTGGCCATGAGCTCGGCCACGCAGAAGTAGGCGATGGCTTCGATGGCGGGGGTGGGACGGTCGACGAGGGCGACGGTCAGATCGGCCGGCACCGTGCTGCGGGCCGCCAGCGTCGACAGGGCGCCCTCGAGGCCGATGTCGAGGGCGGGGGGATGGATGCCGCGGGCCAGATCGCGCAGCTCGACGATGGCCTCCTTGGCCCCCTTGTGGGCGTCGTCGACCAGCTGGCGCACCTGGTCGAGGTCGAGGCCGTCGGCCGGTTCGGCCAGTTTCTCCTTGACCTGGCCCAGGCGCATGGCCACGGCCACCAGCTGGGCCTGGGTCCCGTCGTGCAGGTCGCGCTCGATCCGGCGGAGGGTGGCGGCCGACGTGTCGAGGGTCTGGGCCCGGGCGTGCTCGAGGGTCCGCACCCGGGCCGTCATGGCGTCGGGGCCGAGCAGGACGCGCATGAGCCGACGGTCGATGTAGACGACGGCCCGCATGGGCCACGGCGCCACGAAGACGAGGATGACACCGGTGACGAAGACGAACAGTCCGTGGAAGAACCCCGACGTTCCCGCCGACAGGAAGCCCGGCTGGAACACGTTGACGATGATGCCGAACTCCGGCGGGCGCCCCGACGTCCGGCCCCAGATGGGAAAGAGGAGGCAGAAGAAGGCGTCGACCCAGACGCTGAAGGCGAACCACACGCCGAAGACGGCCAGGGGGATCTTGAGCAGCGAATAGGCCACCGACCGCCACCCGATGGGATCGCGCAGCGCCGTCTGCAGCCAGCCGAAGAAGCCGGGCCGGGCCACGAAGGGCTGCGGTTCCGCGATGTGCTCGTCCAGCAGGCTGCGGGCCAGAGCGCGGTGGAATCCGCCGATCCCCCGGGCCGCCCGGAGCGAGGCGGCCACGATGATCAGGCCGACGAAGGTGACGGCCAGCGCGAAGCCGGCGGACAGGGTGAGAACGATGAAGGCCGTGCCGACCGCCGCCAGCGGAACGCTGAGGACGAAGAAGAGGAGCTCGGACCACGTCCGCCGGTCGAAAGGCTCGTCCCCGATGGTGCGGATGATCCGGCGCAGCTGCTCCACACGGGCTTCGGAGACGAGGATCACCTTCTCACTGCCTCCCAGCCGGAACTGGAGCCGGACCCCGCTGACATCGTCCCCCGCCATCATGCGTCACGGCGGGCGATCGACGCGAGAGCGGCGGGAGCGAACGGTGGGAAGGCGGTGGTCATGGATCCCACCGTACGAAACGGAAGGCAGGTTGAGAATGCCGCTACCGGGCCTCTCGGCCTGGGGCTAGCCCCCTGCCGGGTGAGGACACGGAGAACTCGACGTGAGGACAGAGAAGTTGACTAGATAGGTCGGGATTGAAAGGATGGGGCCCCGCAGCGCGACGTCCCCGTGCCGGGGAGCCACCCGGGGGGACCGAGTCAGGGAGGCGACGCCATGTCCGATTGGGGCTTCGAGACCAGGCAGATCCATGCGGGTGCCGCACCCGACCCCACCACCGGGGCCCGGGCCGTGCCGATCTACCAGACCACCAGCTACACCTTCCGGGACACGGCCCACGCCGCCGCTCTCTTCGGCCTGGCCGAGCTGGGGAACATCTACACGCGCATCATGAACCCGACCCAGGCGGTGTTCGAGGAGAGGATGGCGTCGCTCGAAGGAGGGGTGGCCGCTCTGGCCGTGGCCAGTGGTCAGGCGGCCGAGACCATCGCCCTCATGAACCTGGCCGAGAACGGGGGCCACATCGTCTCCTCGGCCTCGTTGTACGGCGGGACGTACAACCTCCTGCACTACACGCTGCCGAAGTTCGGGACCGAGGTGACCTTCGTGGACGACCCCGACGATCTCGACGCCTGGCGCGCCGCGGTGCGGCCGGAGACGAAGGTCTTCTACGCCGAGACGCTCGGGAACCCGAAGGGCGACGTGCTCGACTTCGAGGGGGTGTCGGCGATCGCCCACGAGAACAAGATCCCGCTGATGCTCGACAACACGTTGGCGACGCCGTATCTGTGCCAGCCGCTGCTGCACGGGGCCGACATCGTGGTCCACTCGGCGACGAAGTTCATCGGGGGCCACGGGACGTCGATCGGGGGCGTGATCGTGGACGGGGGGACCTTCGACTACGAGGGCAGCGGTCGCTTCCCCGCCTTCACCGAGCCCGACCCGAGCTACCACGGGCTCGTGTTCGGCCAGCTTCCCGAGGCTCTGTTCCCGGCCCGGTTCGTCCTGAAGGCGCGGCTGCAGTACCTGCGCGACATCGGACCGGCCATCGCCCCTCTCAATTCATTTCTGTTCCTGCAGGGGCTCGAGACCCTCAGCCTGCGGATGGAGCGCCACGTGCAGAACGCCACGGCCGTGGCCCGGTGGCTCGAGGCGCGCGACGAGGTGGGGTGGGTGACGTACCCGGGACTGGCCTCGAGCCCGTGGCACGAGCGTCAGGAGCGCTACCTGCCCAAGGGCGGCGGCTCCATCATCGCCTTCGGGATCGCCGGCGGGGCCGACGCGGGCCGGAGGTTCATCGAGGGCCTCGAGCTCCACAGCCACCTGGCCAACGTGGGCGACGTCCGCAGCCTGGCCATCCACCCGGCGTCGACGACGCACTCGCAGCTGACCGAGGCCGAGCAGGTGACGACGGGCGTGACCCCCGACCTCGTCCGTCTCTCGGTCGGGCTCGAGTCGATCGACGACATCCTGGCCGACCTGGAGGCCGGGTTCCGCGCCGCCAAGGGAGCGTGACGCCCGCCGCGCTCCCCGGCGTCTGGTCACCCGGTGACCCTCCGGGTGGGCGGAGGTTCGTGGTGGTGGGCGGCCATGACACCGCGGGCGTGGCGCTCGAGGGCGGGGGATCACTGCCGGAGGTCACCGTCGCCTACGAGACGTGGGGGGAACTGGACGCCGGCGCCGGCAATGCCGTCCTCGTCCTCCACGCGCTGAGCGGGGATTCGCACGCCGTCGGCGCCGCCGGGCCGGGCCACCCGACGAAGGGGTGGTGGGAGGGGATGATCGGGCCCGGCGCCCCGATCGACACCGAGCGCTTCTTCGTGGTGTGTCCGAACGTACTCGGTGGGTGTCAGGGAACGACGGGGCCGGCGTCGCCCGATCCGGCCGGCACCCCCTACGGGTCGCGCTTCCCGCTCGTGACCGTGCGCGACCAGGTGGCGGCCGAGGTGGCGGTGGCCGATGCCCTGGGCATCGAGAGGTGGGCCGGCGTCGTCGGCGGCTCGATGGGCGGGATGCGGGCTCTCGAGTGGTGCGTCGGTCATCCCGGCCGGGTGGGCCGGGCCGTCGTCCTCGCCGCCGGGGCCGCGGCCACCGCCGACCAGATCGCGTTGTGCTCGTTGCAGGTCCGGGCCATCCGGGCCGACCCGGGATTCGCCGGCGGCGACTACTACGGCACGGGGGCGCGGCCGGTGGACGGGATGGCCATCGCCCGCGGGATCGGGCAGGTGACGTACCGGACACGCGACGAGTTCCAGGCCAGGTTCGGCCGCCGTCCCCAGGAGGCGGAGGACCCCTTGAAGGGCGGGCGCTACGCCATCGAGTCCTACCTGGAGCACCACGGCGACAAGCTGGCCGGTCGCTTCGACCCCAACTCGTACATCGTGCTGAGCGAAGCGATGAACAGCCACGACGTCGGCCGGGGGCGCGGTGGCCTGGCCCGGGCGCTGGCCGGGGTCAGCGCGGCAGTGACGGTGGCCGGGATCACGACGGACCGGCTCTACCCGCTCGAGCTCCAGCGCGAGCTGGCCGCCCTGCTTCCCGGAGGGACCGAGGTCGTCGTCATCGACTCCGCCTTCGGCCACGACGGGTTCCTCCTGGAGGTCGAACAGGTCGGGGCCATGGTGCAGAGCGCCCTGACCCGATGACGCAGAGCGTGTGGACCGACTGGTCGAGATCGTTCGGCCTCGACGTCCCCATTCTCAACGCGCCCATGGGCGGCGTCGCCGGTGGCGCTCTGGCCAGTGCCGTAACGAAGGCCGGCGGCCTCGGGATGGTCGGGGTCGGCAGCGCCGGGACGGTCGCCTTCCTCCGCCACCAGACGGCGATACCGCGTGACGGTGACCGCCGTTTCGGTGTCGGGCTCATCGCCTGGGCTCTCGAGCGCGAGCCCGGGCTTCTCGACGCCGCCATCGACAGCGGGCCGGTCCTGATCTCGGTCAGTTTCGGCGACGGGTGGTCGTGGGCCGAGCAGGTCCGCGATGCGGGCGTCACCACCGCCACCCAGGTCTACGACGTGGAGACGGCCCGGCGGGCCGTCGACGCCGGCGTCGAGATCCTGGTGGCGCGCGGGAGCGAAGGCGGGGGTCACGGCGAGCACCGGACGGGCACACTGGTGCTTCTTCAAGAGGTGCTGGACGCCGTGTCCGTTCCCGTGCTCGCCGCCGGGGGAGTGGCCACGTCCCGGGGGTTGGCCGCCGTCCTGGCCGCCGGCGCCGCCGGGGCGTGGCTCGGAACACCCTTCGCCACCTGTCCGGAGTCGCTGGCCACCGACACCGTGCGTGCCCTGATGGTGGAGGCCGGGAGCGGGGACACGGCCTGCACCGGGGTCTTCGACCTTGCCCTCGGGTATCCGTGGCCGGCGCGCTACGACGAACGCGTCCTGCGTAACGACCTCACCGATCAGTGGGGCGGGAGCGAGGACGATCTGGCCACCGACGCCGGGGCCCGGACGGCCCTGGCCAGAGCGATCGAGGAGACGGACGCGCACGCGGCCGTCGTCGATGCCGGCCAAGGCGTCGGACTGGTGACGGCCGTCCGTCCCGCCGCGGCCGTCGTCGATGACCTCGTGTCCGGCGCCGCATCTCTCCTCGCCGTCTGGGGGCACCGCTGCTGAACCGTCAGCCCCGGTCGATCGCCGCTCCCGCCCGACGCTCGACGGTGACGGACGAGAGGTCCTTGCGCATCTGCACTGCCGTCTCCCGGAACCCGAGCGAGGAGTAGAGACTGCGCGCCACCTGGTTGTGGCCAAAGACGTTCAGCCCGATGGTCGAGGCGCCTTCCCTCCGAGCGAGTTCCTCCGCCAGGAGCATGGCCTCTCGTCCGTGGCCCCGACCACGGAACTCGTCGTCGATCATGATGTCCCACACCCACCATCTCCCGGGGTCGGTCCCGGCCACCCCGATCCACAGGTATCCGATGGTCTGCCTCGACGACACCAGGTGCCCAATAAGCTGACCGGGAGCGGGTGAGCCATGCGGAAACAGGTGCTCGACGGACGCATGGGCGTTAGCTTCGGCCTCGGCGAGCGAATCTCCGGCCGCCACCCGCTCATCGATGTAACGGATGAGCGTGTTCTTCAGCCATGCGTCGAGGTCCGCCGGTGGGAAGGGTACGAACGTGATGGTTTCAGCCACCCCTTCATGTTTCCACGGAGACATCGTTCATTCCTTTCGTCACCGACTGCGATCGGCCGTGATCCTGGGGTATAGGGGTACGGATGGATGATCCTCCCGATCCCTCGCCTGTGCCCGCCCCGGGGCCGGCGTCTTCGCTGGCGTGGCGGTCGGTGGCCAAGAGGGCAGCGGTGGTGCTCGTCAGCGGGGTGGCCATCTATCTGGTGCTGCCGCGCGTCACCGAGGTGTTCGCCTCTCTGCCGCGTCTGTCCACGCTGAGTTGGATCTGGTTCGTCGTCGCCCTCGCCGCCGAGACCGCTCATTTCGGCTGCGACTTCGCCCTGCAGCGACTGGCTCTGCGCACGCGTGGCTGGTTCGCCGTGATCACGGCCCAGCTCGCCGGCAACGCCATCACCAACGTTCTTCCCGCCGGCGACGCCGCCGGCGCCGCCGTGCAGTACCGGATGCTCGCCACCTCGGGGATCACCACCGATACCGCGGTCGGCGGTCTGCTGGCCTTCTCCCTGTTGGGTGTGGGCGGCCTCCTGGCCCTGCCGATCTTCACCCTTCCCGCCATCCTCTTCGGCGCTCCCGTGCGCAGCGGTCTGGCCGAGGCCGCCTTCGTCGGGATCGGCGGGTTCGTTCTCTTCACCGGCTTCGGCGTCGTCGTTCTGGCCACCGATCGACCGTTGGCGTGGTTCGGCCGCGCCGCGCAGCGCCTCCGCAACGCCATGGCCCGACACCACCGCCCCGTCGAGGATCTCGACCGGCGGCTGCTGCGCGAGCGCGACGTGATCCGGTCGGTGCTCGGAAGGAAATGGCGCGACGCCGTCCTGCTGTCGGCCGGCCGGTTGGGATTCGACTATCTCTGTTTGCTGGCCGCCCTGCGAGCCACAGGAAGCCACCCCCGGCCTTCGCTCGTGCTGCTGGCCTACGCCGTCTCCGGTGTCATCGGACTCGTCCCGATCACCCCCGGCGGTCTGGGCATCATCGAGGCGACCCTGAGCGCCATGCTCGTGCTGGCCGGCGTCCCCGTGGGCGACGCCCTGTTGGCCACCCTCACCTACCGGGTGGCCGCTTACTGGCTCCCGCTCCTGGCCGGTCCCGTCGCCTATCTCCTCTTCCGGCGCCGGTACCGGACGACGGCCGGACCGACGGCATCGGCATAGGCCGTCACCCGTCCGGCGGCATCCCCGCCGTCGTGACCTGGGAGACCACCCCGGCGGTGGCGACGTCGCGCGGATAGGAGCGCATGGCCCGGAAGAGAAAGAAGGCGCTGGCCGTGAGGGGCAGGAGCATGATCAGGAAGGTCCAGCGCAGACCGGAGTAGGGATGGTGGCCGCTCAGCAGGTCCGAGACGGCGCCGAACAGCAGGGGGGCGAGCGCCTGGGCGCCGGTGCGGACGAACGTGCGGATGCCCTCGGCCCGCCCCCACAGGCGGGCGGGGACGATGTCGAGGCGCGCTGCGTCGATGGGGGGGTTCTGGGCCGACAGGAAGGCGGCGGCCAGGATGATGTACGGCAGCGCCATGGCCACGCTGTGGGTGATCAGCGCGGGGATGAAGAGGGCGACGGTGGCCACGGCGGCGAAGGCGGGGACCTGGATGCGTCCCTTCAGGTGCCCGGACGCGAGCAGCCTGTCGCCCAGCGGGCCCCCGACGAGGACCCCGGCCGCCGCCCCTCCGCCGACGACCAGCATGAGGAGGTTGGCCAGGACCTGGTTGACGTGGTACTGGGCGTGGACGAACTCGACCCCGAAGGTCTGGACCCCGGCCAGGAAGTAGTAGCCGAGAGCCCCCGAGATGATGAGGGCCACGTTCGTCCGGACCCGTAGGACGTAGCGGGCGGCGGCCATGAACCCGATGCCGTCGACCGACCCTTCGGCCACCAGTTGGGGGTCGGGGCGGACGTGACGCTCGAGGGCCAGGCGCTGGGCGTCGGTGATACCGCCCGGTGCCGATTCGTCCCCGGCGTCGTCGGGCGGCGCTTGCCGGTAGCCGGGAGCGGGGAGGAGCGCGCCCTGACCGCCGCGCACCGGCTCCGGTAGCCGGAAGACGAGGAACGCCAGGAAAAAGGCGGGGATGGCCAGGATCACGAAGGCCGCCCGCCATGAGAGGGCGGCGATGTCCCCGGTGACAGCGAAGCCGAGCCCCGCACCGATCAGCTCGCCGGTGAGGATGAAGGAGTAGATGCGGCCACGCTCGCGGCCGGGGAAGTAGTCGCCGACCAGTGACGCCACGATGGGGCCGGCCGCCGCGGTCACCACCCCGAGGGCCAGCCGGGCCAGGAGCAGCTTGCCGAAGGAGCTGGCCGTGGCGCTCCACAACATGGCGATGCCCCACAGGGAGATGGCGAATCCGAGCGTCCAGGTCCGCCGGACCCGGTCGGCCAGGGCGCCGAAGGGGAGGGCGGCGACCGCGCCGACCAGCGAGCTGACCGCCACCAGGAGCCCGATGTCGGTGTTGTCGATGTGGAGATGCTGGCGGAGCTCGATGGCCGAGGCCCCCACGGTGGCGACGTCGGCGCTGCTCAAGGCGAGGACGCCGGCCAGGACGGCGACGATCTGGGTCCGGGTGGGTCCGCCCAGGGTGAATGTCAGCCGGGTCCGGGCGGCGTCGGCGCCGTGGCGGGTGGTGCGACCGAGGAACCGGAGGGGGCTACGCGGACGGGTGCGGAACCCGAACACCCTGTCGGTGTCGTCGTCCGGCACAGTCGGAGCCTACGGCTCCTGGGCTGCGTACGTTCGCTCATCACAGAACCGAGCGGGAGCGGTTCCCATGGGGACACAGTCCGACGGGCTTTCCGGCGCGATGCTCTGTCCTGCGCCCTGCCGCCCGATTGTCGGGACCGGCAGGCTGCTCATCGGCATCGCGTCTCGCTCATCGGCAGCGCGCCTCGCTCATCGGCATCGCGCCCCGGACGAAACGAGCCGTCCTCGTGAGGGTTGTACGTAAGTGGTGCGACAAGTTCAGTTCACTGAGATTTCACTTCTCCGTCACGATCCGCGCTGCATCCTTATAGGAAGCTGTCACGTCCGTCGCCGAGCAGGCCGTCATCAATGCCCTCGCCGGAACGGAGGACGACGGCGTCGCGTACCCTCCGCCCACCAGCAACGTCACCCCCCGCCAGGCGCACGGACTGGGACGGCGACATATTCCGATCTGACGCCGGCGGCCTCCTGGAGCCGACCGGGACGAGCGCGTTCGCACGCGCCGGTCCGCCACGGCACACTGAGGTCATTGAGAAGCTCGAGACGGACGTACCGGACGAATCGGAGCAGCCGCAGACGCTGGTGAGCGCCGCGAGCTCTGACGACCGGCAACCCAACGGGCCATCACACCGGCAGGTGCCCTGGTGGGTGGTTGTCATCGCCGTGGTCGCGGCCGCGGCGGGCGCCGGGGCCCTCGGATCGGCGCTTTCGGGCTCCGGGCCCGTCCCGGCACGCCCGGCGGCTCACCAGCTCGACCCGCCCCCGGCACCGGCGTACGCCGAGGCCACGCTCGTCCCCCCCTTCGACACGCCGATTCCCGAACCTGCCGTGCTCGTGGGACGTCGTCAGGACTACCTCTACACGAGCGCCGCCGGGATGTCCCCGCCCAACATTCCGGTCCGGGCCTTCGGCAACGTCGAGCACCTGGGTGGGGAAGTGGACGCCCTGCCCACGCTCCCCCCGTGGACCCGCGGCGGGGTCTGGGCACCCGACGTCCGTTACGCCCACGGCCGGTACGTCATGTGGTTCAGCGCTCCTGACGTCCACGACGTCCTGATCACGGGTGCCCCGGCCAAGTGCCTGGGCGTGGCGGTGGCGAATTCGCCGCTCGGGCCCTTCGCTCCCGGTGCGACACCTGTCCTGTGCGGCCCGTGGGGCATCATCGACCCCCGCACGTTCGTCGCTCCGGACGGTCAGCTGTGGCTGTACTGGAAGGCGGACACCAACGCGGCGTGGGGGCCGGCACAGAACCCCGACGTGCCGACGAACATGCCGACCACGTTGTGGGCGCAGCGCCTGGCCCCGGACGACATCACGATGATCGGGCAGCCACACGAGATCCTGGCGGCGACCCGACCCTGGGAGCACAAGCTCATCGAGGCCCCCGACATGGTCGCTCACGACGGCCACTACTACCTCTTCTTCTCGACGAACCCGTCGTATCAGGACTCTGACGGCATTGCCGTCGCCTTCTGCCACGGGCCGGCGGGTCCCTGCGATGAGCCCTACGACGGCCCCCTTCTCGGCTCGAACACGCTCGGGCTCGGTCCCGGTGAGGAGTCGCTCTTCACTCAGGACGGGGCCACCTGGCTGCTCTTCTCACCGACCGGCACAGGATTCTTCCGCCAGATGGCCGTGGCCCGGGTCGCCTTCGGTCAGAGCGGTCCGTACGTGGCCCGATTCGCCGGCCGCGTGCCCGGCATCGCGCCGCCCCGTCGCCACGGCGATCCGCCGTCCACGTCGACGTAGGAGCAAGGCCCCCGACCAGAGACTGCTCGACTCGCCGTCGATGCCACGTCGCTTCCCGTCCGCCTCACCATGCGGGCCATCCCGGGGGGAGGCTCCCGGTAGGAGGATCGTTCTGCGGGATGCCCCCTGGCGCTCCCAGTGAAGCGAGGAGCTGGGAGAAATTGGACCCGAACGCCGTCGAGTTGGCCCCGGAGAACTGTCCGGCGTCGGCGGCCATGGTGGTGCCGTCACCCGAGGGATCGGCCCAGCCGGTCTCGATGCCGTCCGGACCCTCGTACATGGTGCCCAGGACCGTCCCGGGCGACACCGACTGCCCCACGGTCACCAGCGGGTCGATGTCCTCGGCGGCGTAGACGACGAGACCGCTCGCCGGCCCGTCGCTCAGTCGGTAGGCGATGAAGGTTCCGCCTGGCCAACCCCCGTTGACCGTGCTCAGCACGACGCCGTCGCCGACGGCGTAGATGGGGCCGTACCCGCTGTAATCCACCCCCTGGTCGATCCGTTCCGGCGAGAGGGCACTGATGCCTCGCAGAGGGTCGGCGTACGAGCCCGGTGAAGGGTTGAAGG
This sequence comes from uncultured Acidimicrobiaceae bacterium, assembly GCA_963848355.1. GTDB lineage: Bacteria > Actinomycetota > Acidimicrobiia > Acidimicrobiales > UBA8190 > CAWKDG01. The sequence continues at coordinate 1,048,659 of CAWKDG010000012.1, read as the reverse complement.
CCACCGACACGGGAGGGACGGCCTGGGTCTGGGCCGCCTGGGCCTGGGCGGCCGCGGCCTTGGCCGCCATGGCCTGCTCCTGCGCCTGCTCGGCCGCTTCACGTTGCTCAGCCGCGGCCGCCAGCAGCGCCTGGAGATTGCCCTTGGCCTGCGTCAGCAGAGCGTCGTCGTTCGTGAGAGCAGCCTGGGCCGCCTGACGCTCATCGGCCAGCTGGTGCACGTCGGCGTCGGCCTGGGCCTGCTCGGACCGCAGCTGGGTCTCGTCCGACTGGGTCTTCTGCTTGTCGATGTCGACGGCGTCGACGGCGTTGTCGAGGCTGTCGGAGGCGATCCGGATGTACTCCTGCTTGCTCACCTGCGTGCTCGAGTCCTCCGACTCGAACAACGACAACGCCGCGTCGTCACCGGCACCGGTCATGTAGCTGTTGAGGGCGAGTTGTCGGAGAACGCGGTTGCTCCGGGCCTCGGCGCGGCGATCGGAAACGAGATGCGCTTCGACGGCGGTCAGCTGAGCCGTCACCGCCTCCTGGTGCAATTGGGCCCTGTCGTAGCTGACGACCAGTTGTTGCACCTGAACGCCGTCCCGGGCGATGCGCTGTCCCAGCTGAGTGATCTGGGTCTGGTCCGACTTGGCATCGGCCGCCGCCGGGGCCGGTCGGAGCGCGACCGTCGCCGCCACGGCCACGCTGATGACGAGGGAGACAGCGATGGCGCGTGCCAGGAACGGGCCATGCCCGCGGCGATAGCGTCGTAAGCGGGCGTTGGGGTCCCTGGCCCCGCAGAGTCCCGGCATAACGGATGAATACGCTACGTCAATCGAGGACCTGGGTCCAACCTATGTCCTGACGACGATCAGCCGATCCATGACGTCAGGAGGGCACACGACGCCGTCCGCGACCTGCCCACCCACCGGACTCCGACGCTCACCCCCAGATGGTGGATGCCGGTACAGACAGTAATGTTGGAAGATGCCCGGCGACCCCGCGACCTACGACCCCGAGGCCGTCCGCGCCAAGTACCTCGCCGAGCGCGACAAGCGGCTCGTCCCCGGCCGCGCCGAGATCCGCGACCTGCGGACCGACGAGTACTTCGCCCGCTACCGTGACGACCCGTTCACACCGGTCACCGAGCGCGCTCCCGTGGTCGACGAGGTCGATGTCGTGATCCTGGGCGGCGGGATCGCCGGGGTCACCGTCGGGGCGCAGCTCCGCAAGGCCGGCGTCGAGCGGATCCGCATCATCGACCAGGCCGGTGGGATCGGGGGTACCTGGTACTGGAACCGCTACCCGGGCGTGATGTGCGACGTCGAGTCGTACATCTACCTCCCCATGCTCGAGGAGCTCGGCTACATCCCCACCCGGCGCTACGCCTTCGGCGACGAGATCCTGGGCCATCTGGAGGCCATCGCCGACCGGTTCGACCTCGAGGCCGACGCCCTGTTCCACACCGGGGTGACCGGTGCCGAGTGGCACGAGGACTCAGCCCGGTGGCTGATCCGCACCGACCGGGGCGACGAGGTCAGCTGTCGCTGGTACGTGCTGGCCGTGGGGATCCTGAACCTCCTGAAGCTGCCCACGATCCCGGGCATGGAAGACTTCGCCGGACGCTCGTTCCACACGGCGCGGTGGGACTACGAGTACACCGGCGGGGGGCCGGGCGAGCCCCTCACCGGCCTGGCCGACAAGGTGGTCGGGCTCATCGGTGTCGGGGCCAGCGGGATCCAGTGCGTGCCGCCGCTGGCCGAGTCGGCGAAACATCTCTACGTGTTCCAGCGCACGCCGTCGGCCATCGGCGAGCGCGGTAACCGGCCCACCGATCCCGACTTCGCCCAACGGCTCGAGCCGAACTGGCAGCGGGCCCGGATGGACAACTTCCAGGCGGTCATGCTGGGCCGGCCCGTCGAGGTCGACCAGGTGGACGACGGGTGGACCCACCACTACGCCGCCGTCCAGCACCCGCCGCGAGGCAAAGACATGACGATGGCGCAGTACATGCGCAGCGCCGAAGAACTCGACTACTGGATCATGGACACCCACCGGCGCCGGATCGACGAGCTGGTGGGCGACCGGGCCACGGCCGAGATCCTGAAGCCGTACTACCGGTACCTGTGCAAGCGGCCCTGCTTCCACGACGAGTACCTCTCGGCCTTCAACAACGCGAACGTCACCCTGATCGACTGCCCCGCCGGGATCGAGCGGATCACCGAGAAGGGCCTGGTCGTCGACGGGCGGCAGTACGAGGTCGACTGCATCGTCTACGGGACCGGCTTCGAGGCCGAGCTCACCCCGCTGTTCCGTCGCGTCGGCCATCAGATCATCGGTCGCGGTGGGGTCACCCTGGCCGGGAAATGGGCCGACGGCGCCGCCAGCCTGTTCGGGATGATGAGCCGAGGGTTCCCCAACATGTTCGTCATGCCGGCACCGGGGCAGCAGGCGGTGGTGACCGTCAACTACACGCAGCTGGCCGTGCTCGGTGCCCAGTTCGTCGGCGCCGCCGTCGGGATGCTCGAGGAGCGGGGCGTCGAGGTGTTCGACGTGAGCGCCGAGGCGGAGGAGCGGTGGACGCAGAAGATCGTCGACTCCTTCGTCGACGGCAGCGCCGTCATGTCCGCCTGCACGCCCTCGCGCATCAACAACGAAGGGCACCCGGAAGCGCTGAACCCCCGCAACGGCAACTACGGCCGCGGGATGGGCGACTGGTTCGCCTACCGCGAGCTGCTCGAGCAGTGGCTCGAGGCCGGCACCTTCGAGGGCCTCGAGCTCGAGGTCCGGTCGCCGACGTCGTGAGCACGCGTCAGCGGGTCGCCGTCGTGACCGGGGGCGGGGGCGGGATCGGGGCGGCCATCGCCGAGGAGCTCGGCCGGGGCGGCTGGTTCGTCGTCACCGTCGATCCCCTGGTGACCCTCGACGGCTCCGAGCCGCTCCCCGAGGTGGAGGAGACGACCGCCGGTCGCATCGTGGCCGCCGGTGGCTCGGCCCGGGCCTCGTCGGTGTCGGTGACCGACGGCGAGGCGGTGGCCCGCCTGTTCCGGGAGCTGGTCGACGAGCACGGGGGACTCGACGCCGTCGTCAACGTCGCCGGCATCACCCGGCCGACCTTCTTCGCCCAGGGCACCGAGGAGGACTGGCTGGCGGTGCTCCAGGTGCACCTCGGGGGATATCTCAACGTGCTCGCCGCCGCCTTGCCGCTCATGGCCGCCGCCGGGTACGGCCACGTCCTCGGCGTCACCTCCGGTTCGGGATGGCGGGCCGCCGACGCCGGCGCCTACAGCTGCGCCAAGCGGGCCATCGCCGCGCTCACGTGGCAGCTGGGCCGCCAGACGCCGCCGGGCGTGACGGTGAACGCCATGTCGCCCATCGCCGCCACCCGCATGGTGGCCGCCGCTCTCGAGCGCGCCCGCAAGGCGGGCCGGGAAGGGGGTGGCGGGATCTCGTTCACGACGATGGGGGGTCCCGAGGATCTCGGGCCCTTCGGCGCCTACCTCGTCGGTGACGTCTTCGGGTGGTGCAGCGGCCGGGTGCTCTTCGCCGGCGGCTCGGAGGTGGCGGTCATCGAAGAGCCCCGCCTGCTCGAGGTGGTGCGCAGCGACGGGGTCGCACCGGCCCGGGTGTTCGAGGCCGTCATCCCCCGCGCCTTCGCCTCGGCCGAGACCAGCCAGGCGAGCGGCGGTGGGAGCAACCCCCGGTTCGGGCCCATCTTCGACGAACCCGCCCCGGCCGAGCCCGCCCCGGCCGAGCCCGCCCCGGCCGAGATCGCATCGACCCCGGTGCGATCCTGTGTCGTCGTCACCGACCGAGAACGACTGGCCGCATCGCTCACCGCCGTCCTCGAGGCCCGGTCCATCACCTGCCACCGCGTCGAGGTCGCCCACGGCTTTGCCGACGCCGCCAAAGCGCTGAGCGCCGTCGTCGAAGCGGCCGGTCCGATCGACGCCGTCGTCGTGGCTCCCGCCGGTGGTCGGGCGCCGGCCCCCTCGGCCGCCGGTTGGGAGCGGGTGCTGGCCGAACACGGCGGAATCGTCGAGCACATCCACGCCGATGCCGGATGGGCCCGGGCGGCCGCCGACTACGCCGCCACCGCCGGCCGCCCGGTCCAGTTGGTGACCCTCACCGACGCCGTCACCACCGAAGGCCGGAGTCGGGCCCAGGCCTCGGCCCAGTTGGCCCGGGCGGCCGCCGACGCCACGAAGGGGCGCGTCACCGCGTTCGCGGTGGGCATCGAGGCTCCGGAGGACGCCGCCGGCCCAGCGGTCGGTGCGCTGGTCGGACACCTGCTCCGCCATCCCGCGTCATCGGATCTCGCCGGCGCGGAGTTGGTGGTCGGCGACGGCTGGCTCGGCCTCCGCAGCCACCCACGGTCGATCGGCAGCGTCACCTACGGGGGTCCCGCCGTCCCCGTTTGGCTCGATGCCACGCTCCGGGAGATCGTCGGCGCCACCGGCCGGGTACCGCACGGGGAGGGCTGATGTCCGCCGATCCCACCCGCGTCGTGGACGCGCACGTCCACATCTGGGACCCGGCCCGGACGGACTGGTATCCGTACCTGGCGCATCCACCGACCGGCGGTGCCGGTGATGCGTCGAGGATGTTCCGCCGTTTCGACGTCGACACCTACGGGGCCGAGTCCGCCCGGTGGAACGTCGAGAAGTTCATCAACGTCGCCGCCGCCACGGGGCGCTCCTCGATCGAGGAGACGATCGAGCTCGATGCCCTCGCGTCGGTGGGCCGTGGTCCCGACGCCATCATCGGCGGTCTCCCGCCGACCGAGACGGTGGCCGAGGCCGTCGAGCTCCTCGACCGGCAGATGACGGCGTCACGCTTCCGGGGGGTGCGCCCGATGGGCGCCAACATGGGGCCGATCCCCGACGCCGGAGTGCTCCGGGCCCTGCAGGAGCGGAACCTGGTGTTCGAGCTGATGACCCATCCCGATCAGCTCGCAGTGGCGGCCGCCCAACTGGCCGAGGTCGACGATCTGATCGTGGTCGTCGAGCACACCGGGTGGCCCCGCTCGGATGACGACGAGGAGCGCGCTCTGTGGCAGGCCGGCATCGACGCGCTGGCCGGCCTCGGCGACAACGTCGTGTGCAAGCTCTCGGGCCTGGCCATGCCTTTGCAGTCCGTGGGTGATGCCCTCGCCCCGTGGCTCGAGTACGCCCTCGAGGCCTTCGGCGTCGACCGCTGCATGTTCGCCAGCAACTTCCCCGTCGACTCCATGTACGGCACCTTCGACGAGCTCTACGAGACGTTCAGCGCCGTGACGGCCGGGCTCGACAGCGCATCGCGCGAGAAACTCTTCGCCGCGAACGCGGAGCGGGTCTATCGCTGCTGACAGCAGCTCGTCACGGGGAGGCGTCGCACCGGGTCCCGCGGGCAGGGAGAACGGCGTCCACGAGGTAGTCGCCGACCACCTTCTGCATGCAGGCGTTCGTCGATCCGTTGAGCAGCCAGCTGTGCCCGGTGAAGACGAAGGTGACCAGTCGCCCCCCGATGGCCGAGGTGAGGGCGTGGGCCGCCGCGTACGGGGTGTTGGGATCGCCGGTGTTGCCGATGACGAGGGGCGTCGGGGCACTGGTCGGGTGGAGATGGGCGACGGGCCCGTGCGCCCCGGTCCACCCCGGGCAGGCGATGAGATTGTTGGCCACCGCTTCGGCCCCCCCGAGCGGGTCGCGCGCCGCCAGCGACCGGGCCAGGGCGGCCGTGGCCGTGGCGTCGGGGTGGCTGACGGCGTCGTTGCAGGTGATGGCCCACAGCGCTCCGACGAGCGATCGTCCGTTGAGGTCGGTCTCCAGGGTCTCCGCCACCGAGCGCAGCGGCGCCCCGTTCCCGGCGGCCGCCGACGTCAGTGCCGGGAAGAAGCCGGGGGTGAGGCCCGGGACGGAGAGGTAGAGGAGGGTGGCGGTGGTGAGATCGCCCTCGGTGACCAGCGTGGTGTTGTCTCCGCCCGGTGCCGACAGCGGTGACCGGGCCAGCTTCTGGGCCAGGTCTTGGTAGAAGGTGACCGGATGGGCTCCGAGAGGGCAGCCCGGCGAGGCGGTGCAGCGGCCCAGGTCGTCCTGGATCGCCAGGTCGATGGCCGGAGCCTCGAGAGTGGCGTCGGTGGTGAGACTGAGGTTGGCGTCGACGGCGCCGTCGAGCACCATCGAGCGGACGTGGCTCGGGAAGAGCTGCCGGTAGACCGATCCGAGGACGGTCCCGTAGGAGACGCCGTAGTAGTTGATCCGATCGACGCCGAGGGCCATCCTCAGCTGGTTCATGTCCCGGGCCGAATTCGTGGTGGTTACCGTCGGGAAGAGAGCGGGATGGGCCGAGCGACAGGTGCGCTCGAGGCCGGCGAAGACACGGGTGGCCGCCTCGGTGCCGGCGATGGCACCGGCCGCCGCCGCCACCGAAGGTCCGCACAGAAGGGGATCGCTCGACCCCGTTCCCCGCTCGTCGAAACTGACCAGGGTGAAGTCGTCGCGCACGGCAGCGGGCACGTCGTTCGCCATCAGGGGGAGGATGAGTACGCCGCTCTCACCCGGCCCACCGGGATTGAAGATGACGACGCCCCGGCTGTGGGTGACGGGACGTTCGATCACGGCCAGGCGCACCGAGCCTCGGGACGGATCCTGATAATCGAGCGGAACCCGGAGGAACCCGCACCGGTAGCCGGCGGTGTGGGGGCAGGGCGACCAGGCGATGCGGGGGATGGGAACGGTCGACGCCGAGGCGCTCGGGCCGGCGACGAGCGACGAGGTGAGCAGAGCACCGGTGAGCACGCTGAGACCGACGACGAATATCACCGAACCCTTGCATCGGCCCGAGCGTGTCCGAATTCTACGAGAAAGGGTCAACTTGGTCGCTGGGTGGCCTGCTCGAGCTTGCGAAAGTACATGCGTACATCGCTGAAGTGGTCAGGATCGATATCCCGGGCATGCGCGTCCGCTCTTGCCTCGTTGATCGCTCTGAGCCGATCACACACGTCCTTCTTTTCCATAGAAAAGAAGTTCTGAAAGGCCTCCCAGTTGTTCTCCAGGATGTAGACGAGTTCGAGAAAGTAGAGCTGAGAGAAGACTTCACCAAACGAGAAGAATTGAACGACTTCGTGGCGCTTCTCCGGGAGGGAAGCGACCAAGCGGGCGAACGCTTTCTTACCAAAGCGATATTGGAGGCCCTGCGAGACGATCTCCCTCAAGCGGATCTCCAGGAGGTTTCGACGCCGTGATATTTCCGCTCGCATGTCTTCTTGAGAGAGTTCTGAGCGTTCGGAACTAGACAGCTTCCCCGGGCGTTTTTCGTCCTCAGCGGCTCGGTGCTTGAGGCGCTCGCCCACAACACGGATGGTGATCGTTGGCGCTCCGTCGACGTCTTCAACGAGACCATATCCCTTGACATGTTCGGTGAATTTCAGGGGTCTCACGAGCAAATTCCGAATACTGCGTCGATTCGCCCGTTGCCAGGTCCTTGAGCAGTTCATATTCGTTCGGATACCAGTCCTCCAAGACATTGAGAATCTGACCGGCATTTTCACGTAACACGTACTCGATCTGTTGCCGGTGCTCGTTCAGGAGAGAGGCGGTGAAGGTTGCCGGCCTCTCTTTTACGTACTGGGAAAGCTGACTACACGCCTTACGCGTGAGGAAGGGATGGCCTCCGTACTGTCTGATGAGCTCCTCAAAGAAGCTCTCGTCGGATGCCGCTATCCCCATGTGGCGTCCGATACTTATCACCATCTCGCGCAAGACAGGTGGTGGGAAGGGCCGAACGAAAAAGGACCGGGTCGTAGAGAAGAGAGGATTGGCGTATTTTCCGATGCGATCAGCCTCGACGGCAAAGGGATTGACGCCGGCGAGAACAAACGCGAACGATCCATGGAGGCCTTGATGAGTCGACTGTAGGGCAGATACGAAAGGGAGAAAGTCCTCCTGTTCCCAGTGAGCGGCAGGACTCAGATCGAATGTGATGTTCTCGATCTCATCGAGCAGCAGGAGGAACTTCTTGCCTGGCAGTCGGGACAGAAGCTCCTCGATATCGTTGCGAAAAGCGATACCTGCGTTGCTGTCGTTGTAGCCCTCAGCGATGGCCAGGATCTTTCGTCGCGCACTGCTTGGAACCTTCGCGACTTTCACCGCTTCCTTGACCATATGAGCGAGCAGATCCCACCAACGCATACTGAAGCATCCGCGGAGGTCAATGTAAGCCGTCCCTGCTTCATGAGCGGCCTGCACCCGCCGTTCGACGGCATGAAGAATCGACGTTTTCCCGATTCTGCGCAGACCGAAGATACCGGAATTCTGACCCTGGCGGAATCGATCGAACAGTCCGGCTACAAGCTGATCGCGACCGTAGAACAGGGAATCGCTGGTCAGTGGGGACTCGACAGCAAAGAGATCGCGGGAGAAATGTTGATCGGCGAAGGTTTGAAAAATCTGATCCTTCGGATTTGTGAATCGGCGTATTTGATCAGTTGAGAGAGCGACGATCGGAAGGCGCTCAGTCTCCCGAAGGAGGACTTCCCAAATCTCGCTTGTGGTGTCTGGGTCTTCGCAGAGGAGAATCGAAACCCCGAGGTCAAGCGTGGCCCGATGTGTGTTCGCCACTCGGTCCATGACGCCGAGGGTGCGGGCTTGGAGCTGAGGATACGGACTGTAGAGACAGAAAATCTCGTGATTGTGGAGGAGGCCGAGACGCAATGCGACGTCGTTCTTGGGGTTCAAAAAATAGACAGAATAAGAGTCATTGGCGTCCTTCTCCCTGAACGCTCTTGTCAGATCGAACAGTGAGAGCAGAGGTCTCACCACTTCGAGCTCCTGGGGATGGAGTCGAAAGTACTTGTCGATGGCCTCTTGGCTTATTCCTTGGATATTGTTCACTGCCGCCACCCCCCGCCGATTGAATGCTCCCAGGGCCGTGTCCAGAGGCGGACGACATTATTCCCGAACTGGGCAAGGCGCACAACCGCTCGACACCCGGACCGTCAGGACCAAACGCAGAACGCCGGGCTGCAGCTTGATTGTGCAAGGTAGGTCGGAAGCGCCTCTGTGCTTCGGTCGAGGCCTCAGCGGCGGCAGCTGTCCCCAGTCTAGAGTTTCGCCATGTCTGGATCTGCCGCACCGACTCTGAGCACAAAGTGTGGACGGCATGGTCCCTCCTGACGCTTTTGCACTCCCTTCCGAGATCGTCGCCAATCTCTGTGAGATGGCGCAGACGTCAGCCCAAGAGTCGTACTCGCCTTACTCGCACTACAAAGTTGGCGTAGCCATCTACGCCGGTGATCAGTATTTCGTCGGCACCAACGTCGAGAACATCTCGTTTCCGACTGGAGTGTGCGCCGAACGGATCGCCATGGGAGCTGTCGTCGTAGCTGGCTTACGGAAGGAGATGAAGGCAATCGCCCTCTATGGGGAATCCGACAACGAGCCATTTACCAACTCGTGGCCGTTGCCCTGTGGGATGTGCTTACAGTGGCTGTCGGAGTTGGCACCCGAGATCGACGTGTTCATCTGTCATGGCGAGGAGGTCGAACGGCTACACCTCCGCGACCTTCTACCGCGTCCATTCGGTCGGGATCCGAGGGTCGGACCTCGGTAGCCGCAAACATGAAAGGCGGGTCATGCGGCGCACTCTTACCAAATACGAGGACGTAGTCTCCGGCTTTCTTACGGTGGCTGACGTCGTCTTGGCGGGTGCGCTTGTCGATCGCATCGTCAAAGGTAAGTTTGTTCCGCTCGGGATCGTGTTGCTGATCCTGCTTCTTGGCGTGCTGGTCACCCACGTGGTCTTGTTTCGGATCAATCGAGTGATGAGCAGGGATGAGCGCGTCGAGATTTTGAAGAAGGTTCTCGAAATTGCTGCGAGGGCACTTGTGTTCCCAGAGAGCTGGGACGTCGTCACAGTACGAGCGTACTGTCATCGATTCGACCACAAGGGTCGGCTTTTGCACTATGTAGCGAGTCGATCGAGTGACAGCTATGACGACGTGTTTACGGATATTCCGATGGATGAGATGGACGAGGACGGCAGGCGTCTATTTGTTATCGCTGAAGCCGTCGCCAACGGCAACACCACATTTAGAAAACTGCCAGCAAAGCGTACCCCGGCGGAGGTCCAAGCACACATCTGGGATGGCGTTCGTTTTGTTCTTGCATGTCCCATCTACGAGCGGGGGCAGGTGAAATCGGAGAAGACCTGTCTAGGGGTTGTCAGTTTCGACACCTCTCGCGACGGCGGGGAAAAGATCAGCCTCGACGGGAAGCGAGCACGCGACATCATCGCTGAACTGGCCAAGACGGTCAGCCTTCTTCAGTCGTAACCGCCGATCAACCGAATCCGTTCGGCTCCGTCTCGACGCTGGGCAGGGTGTCCGTCAGCGGTTCGGCCAGATCGACGAAGACGGCCATGGCCGGGTCGGATGACTTGGCCTCGAAGGCGCGGCGGAGGTCGATCACGCCCAGGCCGTCGGGATCGCACGACGGGCACTCGGTGAAGGGGGAGGTGGAGGAGGCCGTCGGGTAGTGGGGGAAGACCCCGGCCTCGATCCCGGCCACCATGGTGCCGAGAGACGCACCGACCTTGGTGAGGACATCGGCAGTGACGCGGTAGCCGATGCGCTCGAACTCCCCCCTGGTCGAGGTGAACCAGTACTCGGCCATGACGGGTGCGTCGGGGGCACCGCGGAGCATGCGGGCGGCCTGGCCGTAGACGGCGAGCTGGAGCCTCCGACCCTGGGCGTCGGGGTTGTCCTCGGACAGGTCCCCGTAGCCACGGGAACTTCCCGTCTTGTAGTCGACGACGTGGATGGTGCCGTCGTCGGCCACGTCGACCCGGTCGGCCAGACCTCTGAAGTGGACGGACCGCCCGTCGGGGAGCGGGAGGGCGATGGTGGGAAGCTCGGAGCGGCCCAGGCCGAAGGCCAGTTCGGCCGCCACCGGCCGGGTGCCGTGGGCCCGACGGTGGTCGGAGTCGGCCCGGAGGAAACGGTCGAGGTCGGCCAGGATGCGCTTCTTGTCGCGTTTCCAGAAGACGGCCCGACCGGTTTGACCGTGGGCCTCGTAACGGGCGCAGATCTCTTCGCCGATGGCCAACAGGCGTCGGCGGTCGGCCGCCGACCACGGCTCTGTCGGTTCCGGCTGTTCGTCGGCCGGGCGGGCCAGGACCTCGACGATGAACTCTTCCAGGGCTTCGTGCACGAGCGATCCCCAGTCGCGCGGTGAGATCTCGAGCTGGTCCTCGGGGTTCTCCACTTCTTCCACCCGGAGGATGGACTGGAGCAGATAGGCGAACGGACAGCCGGCCCACGTCTCGAGCCGGGTGGCCGAGGTGGGCTGGTCAGCCGGCGAGGGGACGGTGAGGCCGGCCAGGTTCCCGTCGAACCGGGTGAAGAATTCGCTGCGCCGGGCCGCCACGGCACCACCGCCGGCGTCCAGAGTGGCGTCGCCGGCGGTGGCCAGGGCCGACCCGCTCAGCCTGGTCGAGCCCTGCCCCATGAGGAGCCGGAGCCGGTACTCCTGGGCGCTGGCCGGTACCGCCATGTGGCGCAGTCCGGCGTCGAAGGAGGCGACGTGTTCCAGCCACGGCCGGCCGGAGGAGAGCAGTTCGTCCGACCACCAGCGTTCGTCGGCCAGCGTGGAGGCGATCTCGAGGACCCAGCGCGACGGGACCCGTTCGATGTTGCGACGGAGATCACCGCGCGGCACGCAGAGCACATGCCGCGCCGCGCCGGCCAGCGACGCCAGCAGTTGGCGGTGCTGACGTTCCACGCCGTCCGAACGTGGGGGCAGCTCGTCGCCGGTGGCCTCGCGTTCGTGATCGGGGAGAAGCGAGTCGTCGCGGGTGGGCGACGGAAACAGCCCTTCGGCCAGACCGAGGACCACGACCAGGTCGAGGTCGAGGCCGACGCCCATGGAGATCGATCCGACGAGGACCCCCTCGCCCATGCGCCCGACCCGCCCGAGGTCGGCCTCGAGCTCCAGCTCGATGGTGCGGGTGAAGACGTCCAGCGCCACCGTCTCCTCGACGGCGTCGAGGCCGGCGAGCCGGTCGAGAGCCCGCTCGACGCGCTCGGCCGCCTTCTGCTCGGCCACGGGCCAGGTCGTGCGTCGTCTCTCACTGCCGAACAGGTTGGCCAGATGTCCACGGGCCCAGGTCACCCGTTCCCCCCACGGCCGGGGCCGGGTTCCGGCCTCGGCCAGGTCATCGATGAGCGCCAGGACGAAGGCGCGCATGGCGCGCGCCCGGGCCGCCATCTCGCGAGAACGATCGGCCCGCCACTCGGGAGCGTCGGGATCGGACTCGTCGGCCAACACCCGGGCGTCGAGGTCATCGGCCCGTGTGGACAGGCGGAGGTCCCAGTCACGACGTCCGCCGACGACCCCGGCGTCGCGCGACAGACGTTCCCACGCCGTCACCGGAATGGCGCCGCCGTCACGCCGGAGCCTGGCACCGGCCAACCAGGCGAAGACGTCCACGCGTCGGAACCCGCTCGCCGGGAGCTCGAACAGCTGGAGGAGGGTACGGCCGGCCACCCGGGCCGTGAGCGGCATGACCGCCGCCCCGTTCAGGGGAATGCCGGCGGCGGTGAGCTGCTCGTGGGCCAGCCGTGCATACGGCTCGGGGGAGGCGTGGAGAATGGCGATCCGGTCCAGCGGTGTCCCGGCCCGGACCGCATCGACGACGGCCCGGACCGCCACGCGGACCTCCTCGTCACAGTCCGAGACGGTGACGATCCGCGTGCGCCGGCCATCGACCACGGCCATGGGATCGATGTCCGCCGGACGAAGGTCGGTGCCGCTCCCGGCGATGCGCCGAAGAGACAACTCGACCTCGGCATCGGCCCTTTGGTCGCCGGTCGTCCCGGCGATCACCGCCAGATCGCCACGTTCGCCGATCGTCTTCAGCAACAGCCCACCGTGGCGCGAGATCCGCTGCGGCAGGTAGACGATGACGGCACCCAGTTCCCGGGCCGAGGGCCCGGTGGTGTGCACGGTCTCGACGGCGGCGTCGATCAGGTCCTCCTCGTCGTACCAGTCCGACTCGAGTCGGGCCCGGGCGGCGCGATGGAGTCGCACGACGTCGGTGGCGCGGGCGCTTCTGCGCGCCAACGCGTCGAGCGCGCCGTCGGAGAGATCGCGCAGCTCCCGGAAGGCGGCGATCAGCGCCGTCTCGGTCGCCGCGTGGCCGGCGACCGGCGCGAAGATCCCCGGTCGTTCCGCCAGAGCCGCTCGCAGCGCCGCGGCGATGACAGGCGTCGAGACCGGTCGGCGGCCGGAGGCGGCCAGAGGGGAGGATCCGAGCAGCTCGGCCAGGCGGTAGACGGTGAGGAAGGAGACGGCCGCCATGCCGACCCCCGGGTCGCAGACGGGCCCGAGCGCACCCGAGGCCAGCGACCGGCGCGTCGCCACCCCGACGTAGTTCGAGGGGACGACGACGGTGACCGGTGAGAGCGGCCCGCCACCCTTCGCCGAGGTGATGGCCGAGCGCAACGAGTCGGCCGCCGGGAACCCGTATCCCACCCGTGTGACCTGCAGACTCACGACGCGAGGGTAGGCGATGGCCGTGACGTTCGGTACGCTGGTGGCCGAGGGGAAGGGGGCGGCGGTGTCGATTGCTCGGACGACGACGCGTCACGCCCGCCGGCGATCCGCCATCACCGGAGCCCGGGCCTCATGGCGCCGTCTCCCCATCGTCCTCGGCCTGGTGGTGGTGGCCCTGGCACCGGCGGTGGGTGCCCAGGCGGCCGGTAGCCGTCACGTTCGATCGGGAGCACCGGACGAGCAGCGGCAATCGGGGAAGCCGGCGCCGGCGGCCAAGGCGACCGGCTACTTCCGTACGGCGTACGAGCACGGTCGATGGTTCTTCGTCACACCGACCGGTCAGCCCTTCTTCTCGACCGGCGTCGACCATGTCACGTCGGCTCCCGACACCGACCAGACGACCGGACAGTGTCCCTACTGCGAGACGATCCAGAACCAGTACCCGAGCACCGCCGCGTGGGAGACGGCCACCGTGGCGCAGCTCAGATCGTGGGGTTTCAACAGCCTCGGCCCCTTCAGCGACGTCAGTGAGTTCGCCGGCCAGATGCCCTACACCGTCCAACTGTCGATGGCGAGCGGGGACGACTGGTTCGCTCCGTCGTTCGTGACCAACGCCGACGAGGTGGCCGCCACGCAGGTCGCACCCCTGGCCGACGACCCCGATCTGATCGGCTGGTACACCGACAGCGAGCTGACGTGGGGGCCGACCATTTCGACCCCGACCACCGAGCTCGCGCAGTACCTGGGGCTGCCGGCGGGCTCTCCCGGTCGGACCGTCGCCCGACGCTTCATCGGGCACCCCAACGCATTCGTCTACGCCCTCGCCACCCGGTACTTCAAGGTGACGACAGCCGCCATCCGTATGTACGACCCCCACCACCTGATCCTGGGGGTCAAGGCCGAGGGCCAGTACATCCAGGCCCAGCTGTTGGCAGCGGCCGCCCGCTTTGTGAACGTGTTCAGCATCGACGACTACACGCTTCACCCGGGTTTCGCCCATGACATCCACGTCCTGTGGCCGCAGTACCTCAAGGTGACGGCGAACTTCGCCAATTTCGAGAAGATCGCCAGGATTCCGATCATGGTGGCCGAGTACTCCTTCATCGGCGAGACCCCCCAGACACCGGACACCGTCCCCGGCGTCTACGCCGTCTATCCGACCCAGGCGGCCCGAGCGCTCGCCTACGCCGGGTACATCGCGCCCTTGTACGAGAATGCGCCGTGGGTGGTGGGGGACGAATGGTTCGAATACGTCGACGAACCGCAGGGGGGTCGTGTCCCTGACGGTGAGAACGACAACTTCGGCCTCGTGGACGTCGAGAACGAGCCCTATGACGACCTGGTGACCCAGATGGAGATCATGCACTCGATCGCTCCCGACCGCCTGGTCGGGTCGGGCCCGATGTGTGACGCCTGGGCCCAGGGCGGCAGTGGCGTTGTCTGCACCGCCACGATGCCCCGGATGAGCTATCCCCTGGAGATCGCCGGGACCTCGCTGCCCGATGGCCGCCAGGGTCGGGACTACAAGGGTGCCGTGATCGCTGGAGGAGGGAGGCCCGGCTACACCTACACGATCCAACAGGACTCGCTTCCTTCCGGACTCCGCTTGAACAGCGGCACGGGGGCCATCACCGGCAAGCCTGAGGCAAGTGGCCAGTACACCGTGACCGTGGAGGTCACCGACTCGACCATGCCGACGCCGCAGAGTGTCACCCAGGCCTTGTCTCTGGATATTGCGCCGCCCTACTGACGCCCGGCTGTGGCTCCACCGCAGCTGGCCGGAAGGGTACAAGCGAAAGTACGTAAGCGCCCAGGTGATTCTGCGTACTCGACGCTGACGGCCTGCCCGAAGCTCTGTTTGGAAGCCCATACTGAAGGGGTAGACACCTGGACTTGTCGGCGTTTGGCGCACGACGGCAGCGCGCGCCCGAGGAGGGACCCCCGATATGACGCATCCGCTGAACCCTGAGCCGGGCGCATCAGCCCTGGATGCAATGCGCAGGGATTCAATGCGCACGGGGGACGACATCGAGTCCGAGTTGTTCGCCTCGGCGCGGGAGGCCGGGGTCGCGTGCTTTCTCGCGACAGGGCCGGATCTCGATGCGGACGCCGGAGACTGATGGTCGGCCATGGTTGACGAGGACCCGCTCCCCACCGAAGTGTTCTGGTTCCGCACTCCGGTAGGCCAGTACATCCGTACCACCTATCACCGTGAGGTCACGTATCGCACGGGGAATCTCGAGGCGGCGACGTATCTCGCCGACACGGCCCAACTTCAGCTCGTCCCCTCACCACCGGAAACGGCACACTGGGTCGAGGGCGCCGAATCCTGGCGCGTGGTGGTGCCCGAACTCACGCCCAGATCGCGCTGATCATCGACACGGGGAGGCACGTGAAATCACGCATCGGGACCACGTGGTCACCCGCTTCACGAATATCCTCAGGCTGTGGAAAATAGAGGAGGGTAGTCCTCGGACCCCCCGCATGAGGAACATCCCGAAAATCCAAAATACGCCACCAGACCCAGGATCGTCCTGGGTCAGTGGCGCGTTCTGAGAACCGGTCAGCCCACGCGGTAGAGGTACGGGAGAGCGGCGATCTGGGTCCCCGCTTGGAAGTAGGTCTGACCGGGTTGGTAATTCTCCGCGTTGGCCGAGGCGCTGAGAACCTCGCCCAGTTCGTCGACGTATATCGTCCCGGAGACGACCTGGCCGGCCGTGCCGTTGGGCGTGATGGTCACGGGAATGACGGCTGACTGACCGGGCATGATGGTGAGCACCTGGACGGTGGCCTTGGCGTCAACCGCCTGCAGCCAGAGGTCGCCGGTCGGAGAGGTGATCGACGGGTCGAAGGCCTGCGTCTGAACCGTGGCCGCCAGGGACGCCTTCACCGTGGGGGGCGGGCTCGCACCGTAGGGCCCGATCTCCGACGGGTCGGCCAGCCAGACACCCGACGTGATGGGCGTGTCGGACCACGTTCCCACCGCCGTGTTGCCCGTGCTCACGGCGTTGAGATCGGGGTCGCCGATACCGGGGCCCCAGTCGAAGGTGAGGGGCACCGATGCGTCGGCGCTGAGAGTCATCTCGCTCGTGTCCGCCGGTACGAGCCAGGAGGGTGAGGACGCTGTCGCCGCCATGGGCAGCGTGAGCTTCGGCGATGACTGCGGGGCGAGTCCGACGGTGGCCGTCTCGTTGAGCCGACCATCGAGGAAGTAGTCCTGCGGCGCCGCGCTCGTGTTGTCCACCGTGACCGGCACAGTCACGGGCTGGCCCGCGGTCAGGACGGTCGTGCTGCTGTCGGGCAATTGGGGGGCCGCCGCCGGACCGGTGACGAGCGACACCGTTCCGCTGTAGGGCTCCGACAGCCGGTTGCCCGTGACGGTGGGCGTGAAATTCAGGACGAGGGTCCACAGCCCCGGCGTGGGTGAGGTGGTGCCGATCTCCACCGCGCCGGTGGGTGTCTCCGACGGACCGGAGGCCGAGAACTGCGTCACCAGCTCGTTGGTGGCCAGCGACACCGTCTGCCCGGCCGGATCCACGAGGTAGGCGATGACGGGATCGGTCTGCCCGTCGGCCAGCTCGACGTCGCCGAGCAGAGTCTGAGAGGTGGCCGGCACGTCGAATTGGTAATAGGCGGACTGGCCCAGGTCAGGCTGGCGCCCGTTCCCTCCGGTGAGGACGCCGGAGAATTGGCCGCCGGACGACAGGGAGACGAGACTGCGTAGCGTGACGGCGACCGACGAGGCCGGACCCGACGCACCGGCGACGACGACCGCCGCGCTCTCGTCTCCCGGCGAGGACGGCGTGGTCTCACGTACCTTCACCGTCGCCGTCCCCCCGGCGGGGATGGTCACCTGGGCCGGGCTCACCGTCCCGAGAGGTTGGAAGTCGAACGTCTGGGCCTGGAACAGCACGGGCCCCACCGTGCCCTTCTCCGACGAGATGTTGGAGAAGATCAGCGCCGTCCACGTCCCGGCCGTGGGATAGCGCACTTCGACCTCGGCTGCGTTTCCGACACCCTGCGGGACGGCGTCGGCGGCGAAGTTGCCGTTCGGATCGATCAGTACGACATCCACGTTCCCGAGGAAATTGTGGACGTGCTGGCCCTTGTAGGCGATCTCGACCGCCAACCGGTCACGGCCCGGCGCCACGGTGAACGTCGTGGTCTGGTAATTCTCCGTGGCGTTGTAGAAGTTGTTGAAGAAATGCGGCCCTGCATCGCTCAACGTGACGGTGCGGAGCTGTGTGTCGAGTGCCGCCCCCAGAGTGCGGGTGCTCAGGTGCAATGTGGACGACGCATGTCCCAGGTTGGTGATCGTGAGCGGCCAGGATTCGGCCGTCCCCGGAGATGCGGTGGCGTGCAGTTGCCCGGAGCTGAGCAGAATTTGCGAACCGTGGGCCTGTCCGGTTCGGCCCGCCGGGATCGATTCCGCCGCCAGCACGGCCCGGTAGGCATCGACGAGGCCACTTCCCTGCTCGTCAGCGGGGTGACCGAGATCGTCGGCCGTGCTGACCAGGATCTGCTTGATGAGCGCCGGCGTCGGTGAGGCACCACCGTGGGTCTTGCGGTAGGCCTGGATGACGAGGGCGGCGACACCGGCCGTCAAGGGGGACGACTCGCTGGTACCGCCCGAGAACTCGACCGACGAGGGTGCATCGGCCAGATTGGTGCAGTCCGAGTACATGGCCACATCGGCCGTGCAGGCGGCGAAGCTGGTATCCCCGGGGGCGATCAGATCGACGGTGGGTCCCGACTCGGCGAATCCACCGGAGCTCAGTCCGCTGATGTTGTCGCTGATCCAGCCCTTGGTGGCGATGGGTGGTACGTAGCCGTCCGTGCCGGTGTCGGCGTAGAAACGGAAGTTGTTCGACGCCCCCACGTCGATGATGTTCGGATCCGTGTCGGGCGAACCGATGGTGTCGGCCGGACCGGCGTCGCCGGCGGCCACGGTGACCGTCGTACCGGCGGCCACGGCGGCATCGTTGAATTCCTCCACGATGTCCTGGGCCTGGACCATGGGGAACGGGTTGTAGCCGAACGACTCGTTGAGAACGTTGACGTGGTCGACGGAGACGGCGTAGTCGATGCCCTGGAGGATGGCCGACGTGGTCGAGTATCCGTTCTGAGCGAAGATCTTGATCCCCACCAGAGACGCCCCGGGGGCGACACCCTCGATCCGGATACGGCAGGGACCGGCCAGGGGAACGGTTCCGAAATGACTGACGTCGTAGGTCTTGCCCTGAGAGGCGATGGCACTGGCGTCGAGGAACGCTTCGCCGCCCGAGGTGGGTGCGTCCAGGCCGTCACCGCTGAAGTCCTTGTCGTCGACGAACACGTGGCTGCCGTTGGCCCGTATGAAATCGGGGTTGTCGGTGTCGATCCCCTCGGCCATGAAGGCGACCTTCACCCCCGCGCCGGTGAACCCCAGTGACCGGGCTGTCGGTTCGGACGCAGAGGTACTGTCGGCATGGATGAGCTCCAGCTCCTCACCCAGGGACGCCGGCTGTCCCTTCGCCGGACAGGCACCGGGGGGGATGGGGAGCGGGGTCGTGGGTGGCGGTGGCCCCGTTCCCGTCGAGGCGCTCGAAGGCTCGGGCACGTCGGGCCCCCGCACAAGCACGTCGGGGATCACCTCACTGACAGACGGGTCGGTGGCCAGGCGGCTCGCCTCTCCGGCAGAGACGGTGGCGGACACGGCGTCGACCAGTGAGTACGCATGCACCTTGACGGCAGACGTCTGGTGGAGCTCGGAGAGGATGGGTGCCTGAGCCGACGTGATGGCGTGACGACGGACGACGGCGGCCGGTCCGTTGACCGGGCCCGCGGTGGGCTGGTCCTTCAGCACGATGATGACGTGATCGGTCACACCCGTGGACAAGGCCTTCGCCTCGGATGCGCTCATGTGGGAGTGGCGCCCGTGCCGGGCCCCTGCGACATTTCTGGCACCGGCGGGCGAGACCAGGAACACGAGAGGAACAACAAGAGCCACTCCCGCCACACCGCACGCCATTTTCCGCATCACCGCCACCTCGGACACCCGTCGGAATACGCCGTTCGTGCCACTTTGCCATACCGATCGTGACGCGCTTCATGAAGGCGGTGTCCTACCAGAGGCTGCTCAGCTCGGCGTCGACCACGGTGGCCAGCGGCAGTGGGCACTCCGGCAGGTCCAGGTCATCGGCTCCCCGGATGGCCCGGTGGTCGAGGAGGTCGTCCAGTTCGGGAGGCAGGAACCGCGTCCGTTGGGCGTAGCTGTGCTTGTCCGTCCATCCGGCGGGATCGCCGTGGTGATAGCGCAGCGGCGCGTAGATGTGCAGGTGGCGCTTGGCCCGGGTGAGTGCCACATAGAAGAGGCGGCGCTCTTCGTCGACCTCCTCGGCGCTCCCGGTGGCCAGATCGGAGGGGAAGGCTCCGTCGGCGGCGTGGATCAGATGGACCACGCCCCACTCCCCTCCTTTGGCCGAGTGCACCGTGGACAACGTGAGCCAGTCGTCGTCGAGCGACGGAGAACCGGCCAGGTCGCCGGTGGAGGTGGGCGGGTCCAGCGTGAGGTCGGCCACCAGTTGATGGGCGTTCGGGGCATCGGCGGCGATGCGGGCCAACGCGTCGAAGTCGGCCAGGCGCGCGTCGGCATGGTCGTAGTGCCGGCGGATCATGGGCTCGAGAGCACCACGGATGGCGTCCACCTGGCTGCCGGCGGACAGCGTGTCGCCCTGGCACGTCTCGAGTGCCGTGGCCAGGGAGGCGAGGTCCGCCGCCGAGCGCGGTGCGCCGCCGCAACTCCTGGGCGAGGCACAGAAGATGGCCAGGGGGTCGGGACCGTTCCGTCCGGGCTGGCGCACACCCAGATGACCCACGATCTTCTCGATCGAGGTCGGGCCCGTGCCGTGGGCCAGGTGCAGCATCCGCATCCAGGCCAGCTCGTCCCACGGGTTCTGGACGAGGCGCAGCATGGCCAGCAGATCGCGGACGTGGGCTGCCTCCAGGAAGCGGAGGCCGCCGTACTTGACGAAGGGGATCCGTCGCCGGCGGAGCTCCACCTCGAGCAGGTCGCTGTGATGGCCGGTCCGGAAGAGCACGACCTGGTCGCGCAGTGGTATGCCCGTCTCGTAGTGGTCGAGGACGGTCTGGCTGACGGCCGTGGCCTGGGCCTGCTGGTCCGGGCACGTGGCCAGTGTGGGGCGGACGCCGCCGCCTTCGTCGGTCCACAGCCGTTTGGGCACGCCTTCGCCCACCTGGGCGATGACGGCGTTGGCCAGTTCCAGGATGGGTGTCGTCGAGCGGTAGTTCTGGTCCAGGGTGACGGTCGATGTCCCCGGAAAATGCAGCGGGAAGTCGAGGATGTTGCGGACGGTGGCCGCGCGGAAGGAGTAGATGGCCTGGGCGTCGTCACCGACGACGGTGATGGCGATGTCGTGGCCCGACATGGCGAGCAGGATGTCGGCCTGGACCAGATTGGTGTCCTGGTATTCGTCCACCAGGATCTGGTCGAACTTCTCGCCGAGGGCGGGTCCGACGGTCGGATCGGTGACGGCGGCCCGCCAGTAGAGGAGGAGGTCCTCGAGGTCGAGGAGGCGCTGCGTCCGCTTGCGCGTGGTGTAGGCAGAGAAGAGCGTGCGGAGCCCCTCGATGTCGTCCGAGCACCACGGGAACCACCGCACCACCGTCTCCTCCAACGGCATCTGGCTGCTCACGACGCGGCCGTAGACCGACGCCACTGTGTCGGTGCGGGGAAAGCGCGTCGGGGACTCGGCCGCCACGGGGGCCCGGACGAGGCCCAGCAGGTCCCGGGCATCGCCCTGTCCGAGAACGCTGAAACCCTCGGCCAACCCGATGGCCGTGCCGTACCGGCGCAGGAGGCGGTGGGCCACCGAGTGGAAGGTCCCGGACACGACGCGGCGGGCCAGCGCCGGATCGGTGAGCTGCCCCGCCCGCCGGGTCAGCTCGGCGGCGGCCCGTCGGGAGAAGGTCACGAGCAGGATCCGCTCCGGTGCCACGCCCTCGTCGAGGAGCCGGGCCAGGCGGCTGACGAGGGTCCGGGTCTTGCCCGTTCCCGCGCCCGCCGCGATCAGAAGGGGCCCGTCCCGGTGGTCCACGGCCAGCCGTTGGGAGGCGTTCAACCCTTCCGCCCATGCCGGTCCGCCTGGAGGAGTGATCTCGAGAGCCTGCACCGGGAGAACTCTAGCTTTTTGGGCGAACGTACGTTCGTAGGAAGTATAGATTCTGTGCTATAACGACCTAATAAGGTCAAAGGCGGTGGCCGCCGTCCATGGGGCATGATTTACCCATGGGTTCAGCCGGGGACAAGCCGCGTAAGCCGAGGCATCCGTTGGCCAAGGTGCCGAAGTACGAGGAACCCAACGAGCTCCCGCTTCCGGGTCTGACGGGCAGCACCGGATTTGGTCTTGAAGGTGGCCGTTTCGGTCACGGGTCCGACCACAAACACCCCGGCATGCCAGGGCGGGCCGGGTCATTCCTTCTCAGACTGCTGGGGAGACGTCCGAAGCAGTAATGCCGGTTCCGATCGTCCTCGTCCACGGCGGCGGCCACGGAGCCTGGTGCTGGGAGCCGACGTTGGGCGAGCTCACGACGGCCGTTCTGGCCGTCGACCTCCCGCCGGTGTCGATCCGGGGCGGCGCTGAGAGGTTCGTCCATGTTCCCGAGTGCGAGACCCTCACGCTGGCCGACTGGGCCGCCACCGTGCTCGACGCCGCCACCGCCGCTGGGTGGCACCGTTTCGTGCTCGTCGGGCACTCGCTTGGTGGGGCCACAATCGCCGAGGTGGCGCGGCGGGCCCCCGACCGCGTGGCCCACCTCGTCTACGTGTCGGCCGTGGTGCCAGAGGAGGGCGGATCCGTCCTCGACATGCTGCCGGCGGAGCTGCTCGAGCGGACGGCGGGGGGGTTGACCGAGGAGGCGGTGCGGGAGATGTTCTGCACCGGCATGGACGAGGAGCAGATCCGGTTCGTCCTCGCCCACGTCGGCACCGAGGTGGTGGGGGTGATGACGGAGGCGGTGAACCGGATAGGCACGCCCCGGACTATGCCGGTCATCTTCGTCCGCCTGGCCCGGGACATCGCGTTACCACTCGCCACCCAGGACGCCTGCATCGCCCGCCTCCGCCGCGAGGTCGATGTCGTCGACGTCGTCGACCTCGATGCCGGGCACAACGTGATGATCAGCGCGCCGGCTACCTTGGCCGCCGTTCTCGACAAAGTGGCCGTCGCCGCCGTCTGACTCAGGGTTCGGGCCGGTCGACGACGGCGGCGAGATCGTCTCAACCTCAGGTCGTCTCAACCCTGGTAATGGAACGCCACGCGTACGACTCCGAGCGTCCCGACGACCATCGACATCATGGCCACCGTCGCCCCGGCGAGCGAGGCTCCCTGCAAGGCTGTCCGGTCTATCCCGAGTCCGAGACCGTGTACCACGCCGAGGGCGAGGGCGAAGGCGACCCCGCCGGCCAGCCAGCTGCGCACCCCCAAGTGGAGGGCGGAACACATGGACACCATCATGCCGGTGAACAGCGTCACCCCGATGGCGTCCTCGGCCCCGAGCGACAAGAGCGGCAGCTCGTGACCGGAACCGGCGAGAAGGAGGGCGACCGCCGCCGAGACGATGAGGAGCGCGGCAAGGTAGCAGGCCGTGGAGCGGAACAGAACGGCTAGCGCCCTGCGCTCGAAGTCAGCGACCGACGAGGCGCGTAGCGCCTTGCTCGCCCGTGCCCGGAACGTGTGGAGTTGCCACTCGAGCACGCCCAACGACAGCATCACCGGTAGAGCGACGAGGGACAGCGGGCCCAGGCCCTGGGCACCGCGTGCCACGACAGTGACGACGGAAATGGCCAAGCCACAACAGGCTCCGTAGCTAAAGTAGGTGAGTACGGCGCGCCGCTCGTGGGCCCCGAGCCCGACAGGGGACCACCAGCCGATGCGGGCGTGTCGGAGGGCCAGGATGAGTGACGACAGCACTGTCACCATGACGGCGACGACATCCGACGTCCGGAGATACCGGTTCGATGGTTCGATCAGATAGGCGATCGAGAAGAGAAACGCGGGGGCCAGGGCCATGGCCATGGAGGCCGCTTCCTTGTACACCGACAAGACGGTGAGCGACGCCACGTAGAGGCAGAAAACGGTGATCGTCAGCACAGCGCTCGGGCCGCCGCCTCCCCAGATGATTCCCACCAACGCCGCCGACATGCCCGTCGTTGCGGTAAGCACCAAGCTCGGAAGGACAGCCAGCGCCGGGTCCTGACCGCGGTTGGAAAGAACGAGGGCGGAACCGGCTGTGGCCTGGCCGAAGGCCCAACCGACCGTGAGGGCCAGGGGAAGGGCCCACCAGGGCACCACCAGGTGCAGGGCGCGGGCGGCGACGGTCAGGCTCACGGCGGGCACGACGAAGAGGAGCCCGACGGCCAGGTCTTTCACACCACCGGGGCGCGGTCGACCGGGCCGGTCCCGCAGCGGGACGGTCCGACCGGTGCGAGTGTCGTACAGATCCTCGGCCAGAGTGAAGAGGTCTGGACGGCCGAATCTCGTCTGTGCCACGCGATTACTGATTCCGACGACTTCCAACGCAGCGGCGATCTCCAAGGGGTCCACCGCCGCGTTGCAGACGGGATCGACCTCCAGTGGGAGCAGATAGGTGAGCTCGCTGATATCGGCAGGGACGGACGATCCGCCCGACAATCCGGTGCGCCCGCCCGTCACGACGATCCCACCGCGTCGAGGAGCGACTCCGAACGGACCTTCCGCCCGGCGACGTCCCGGCAGAGCTCCCTGTAGTTCGACACGAACCTCGACAGGGTGAAGTGCGAGATCACCCGGTCCCGGGCCTGGCGACCGAGCGAGTGTCGGAGTCCAGGGTCGCCCAGCAAGGAGATCGTCGCCTGAGCCACCGCTACCGGGTCGCGCGGGGGCACCAGGAGGCCGGCCTGCGCCACCGCCTCGGCGACCCCACCGACATCGGTGGCCACCACCGGTCGTCCGCACGCCATGGCCTCGAGCACGGCGAAGGGGAATCCTTCCGAGATGCTGGTCAGAAGGACCACCTGCCCGGCCCGGTAGGCCGCCGCCGGTGTCGCGGTGTGACCTTCGAACGTGGCCGATGCGCCCAGGCCCAGCTCGGCGACCAGCGAATCACAGCGCTGCCCGTAGGCCACCGACTCCCGGGGGCCGAACATCCGCAGTCGGGCGCCGGGTACGACGGCGCGTATCATGGCGAAGGCCCTGAGAAGGGTCTCGATGTCCTTGAGCGGGTCGATGCGTCCCACGAACACGAGCGTCGGCTCGTCCGGCTCGCCCGGATCGTAGGCGAACGTATCGGGGTCGATCCCGTTGTGGACGGGTCGGATCAGCGAGTGCTCCGCGCCGCTTTTCAGCTCCCACATTTGACAGTAGTGGGAGACCGGTGCGATGCAATCTGCCATCAGGTACGAGGCCTCGACGAGCCGCTTGAAGAATCGGAGGACCAACGACCGGACATGCGGGTTCATGGTCCCTGGTCGGTGTGCCAAAAGCCGTTCACGGAGGTAGAGCCCGTGCTCGGTCAGCAGGAACGGAGTCCCGGACGTCCACTTGGCGGCCAGTGCCGGCAACGCGGCCAGGCCGTTCGATACGGCGTGGCAGAGGTCGGCCCTCACGGGCGTCTGCTCGAGCGGCCGCAGGAAGTGCTCGATGAGGACGAGAGCACCCACCGCGTCGGCGACCGTCGGAATCTCCGCGTGGCCCACTGCGCCACGGCCGAGCGAGGAGCCACCGGCGTGTTCCCGCATGTGCACGAGCATGAGCTCGATGGCGTCCGGCGAGCTCATTCCGGGGCGGAGCTGCCCGTCCCGGGCGGCGAGGAACAGCTCGTGGAGGACGCTGCAGAAGTCCTCCACCGTCCCCTGCTCCAGAAGAGTTTCCAAAAATCTCCGGAGGACAGGCGACATGGCGGACCGGACGGCCTTCGACGGCCGGGGCCACGGCGACGGCGACCACAACGGCACCGTCGTGAGCCGGACGACGTTCGGTGGCCACGACCACAGCGGTTGCTCGTTCCCCGAGCCCACAATGGCCACGACCTCGTACCAGTGCTCGGACAGCCCCCGCACCACCTGGTCGCACCAGACACTGACCCCGCCACGGTGGTGCGGATAGGTGCCCTCGGTACTGAGTGCGATCTGCACGTCTCAGATTCCCGGTTACGAGACGGACGTCGGAAGTTCGCTCGCCGTCAGCGACCGCCGGCCCGGGCTGATGTGTCCCGGGCGTTCGGTGAGCAGCGCTTCCCAGATGGCGGCCGACGGGAGTCCTTCATAGGGGTTCCCGCTGTCCTGTCTCCCGTCGGTGACGTACACGTACCCGAAGCCTTTGGCTCTGGCCTCGGCACAGGTCTGTCTCACTTCAGCGGGCGACGTCGCGTCGTGGAGGATGGCGCCCAGACGCCGCCGGTCACCGCGCAAAGCCCACGATGGCATCCGCATCATCTGGAAGTCGGCCAGATAGTTTTCGTAGACAACCATGTCGGAGCCGCTGTCCAAGAGCCAGTCAGAGCTCGGGAGCTGACCGGCGTTGGTGACGACGGTCCCAGGGACGTTCCTGACGATGGTCCGGTGGTACCGACGACCGGCCAAAGTGTCGGCCGTGGTGGCCTCGTCGAGGAAGACGCCTTGAATCCCTGGATACAACAGGAACCACAACCGGATCTGACCGAGGACGGTGGCCGGATCGATCGAGTCCGGCGATCCGAGCGGGGCGGCACCATGCTCGATGTTGACGTACCCGAGGAGCCGGGCGCCGCGGCGGGCGCACCCGGCGATGGCCCGCCGATAGTGGTGGTCGACGAGTTCGCCGGACGGCGGGTACGCAGAGGCCTCGTCCACCGACCATGCGCCAGGCCCCGGCGACACTGGTGAACCGAGCAGATTCTGCGGGTCGGTCACCCCGTTGGCGACATTGGCTATCACGTAGGGAACAACGCCATCAGGCCCGCTTCCTGGGCACGCGTTCCACAGGTCCTCTCCCTGAGAGCCGTTCGGTAGGTTGGCGGGATACACGTACATCGGGATGATGTGACCGAGCGCCGGTGCCCAGCACGCCCGGGTCATTGCTCGATGGTGATCTTCACCTGCTTCGATGCAGCGCCGAACGCATTGGTCGCCGTGAAGACCAGGGTGTATTTGCGCAACGAACCGACAGCCGGAGTACCAGACAAGATGCCGGTCCCGTTGTGGCCGACGACGAACGTGATTCCCGGCGGGAGAGTGCCCGACTCGGTGATCACGGGACTCGGGAACCCCGTCGCCGTGACCTTGACCTTCAGGCGTCTTCCGACCTTCGCTTGTTCCGTTGCGGGAACCTTGATCCCCGGAATTTGACCCACAGTGATGGTGAGGGTCTGGCCAGCGGTGCCAAAGGTGTTGGTGGCGCCGATGTGCACGGTGACGCGACCCGCCTTGGTCGGCGTTCCACTGATCGTGGCCGTGCCGGTGCCCGTGCTGTTGAAGGTGAGCCCCTTGGGTAGGGCGCCGGTTTCATGCATGTCGGCCACGGGGAAGCCGAACGTGCTGACCGTGAACGAGCCGCTCTGGCCGGCGACGAAGGAGGCTGCGGAGCTGCTGGTGATGACCGGTGCCTCGTCGACGGTGAGGGTGAAGTCCTGGGTGACGGGACCGCCCACGCCGTTGTCGGCCGTGAGGGTGAGCGGATAGATCCCGCCGGTACCGGCGTCGGGCGTGCCGGCCAGGGTGGCCGTGGCGTCGCCGTGATCGGTGAAGCTCACCCCGCCGGGCAGGGTGCCCGACTCGGAGAGGGCGGGCGTGGGGAACCCGGAGGCCGTCACGGTGTCGGTGAACGGGGATCCGGCTGTCGCAGTGGCCGCGGAGCTACTGGTGATGGCCGGTGCCTCGTCGACGGTGAGGGTGAAGTCCTGAGTGACGGGACCACCCACGCCGTTGTCGGCCATGAGGGTGAGCGGATAGATCCCGCCGGTACCGGCGTCGGGCGTGCCGGCCAGGGTGGCGGTGCCGTTCCTGTTGTCCGTGAAGCTCACCCCGCCGGGCAGGGTGCCTGACGCGGAGAGGGTGGGCGTCGAGATGCCCGAGGCGGTGACGGCGAAGGTCCCGGGCTGCCCCACCGTGAACGTTGTCGAGTCAGCGCCCGTGAAGGCCGGTACCGTCGAGACGGTGAGCGTGAAGTCCTGAGTGACGGGACCGCCCACGCCGTTGTCGGCCTTGATGGTCAGCGGATAGATCCCGCCGGTACCGGCGTCGGGCGTGCCGGCCAGGGTGGCCGTGCCGTTCCCGTTGTCGGTGAAGCTCACCCCGCCGGGCAGGGTGCCTGACGCGGAGAGGGTGGGCGTCGGGAACCCGGAGGCCGTCACCGTGTCGGTGAACGGGGATCCGAGTTCGGCCGTGGCAGCCGTGCCGCTGGTGATGGCGGGTGTTTCGTCGACGGTGAGGGTGAAGTCCTGGGTGACGGGACCGCCCACGCCGTTGTCGGCCTTGATGGTCAGCGGATAGATCCCGCCGGTACCGGCGTCGGGCGTGCCGGCCAGGGTGGCGGTGCCGTTCCCGTTGTCGGTGAAGCTCACCCCGCCGGGCAGGGTGCCTGACTCGGAGAGGGCGGGCTCCGGGCTACCCGAGGTGGTCACCGTGTCGGTGAACGGGGATCCGGCCCGGACCGTGGCCGACGAGTCACTGGTGATGGACGTCGCCGATCCGACCGTGTCCACCGTCACCGAGGCACCGGGCTGGACGGTCACCCAACCCGAATCGGTGGCGCCGTACTGCTGACCGATCGAGACGGAGTCGATGCTCGAGCCCACCGGCATGCTCATGGGGACACTGAGCGCGGCCGTGCCGTTGTTGGTCACAGTCACCAGGCCGTTCTCCTCCGACGCATCGACCGAACCGGCGGCGAGGGCATCGTCCCAGGCGGACTGGTCGCTCAGGACGTTGCCGATCGCCCCCTCGGTGAGCTGCTCGAAGGGTGTGGCGGCGCTGAAGTACTGGTGGTACTCGGCCAACAGAGGGTTGAGTACCGAATAGAGCAGGCCGTCACCGGTCGTGTCGGGTGTGGGCGGCGGCGGGCCGTTGGTGGGTGGACCGGCCGGGGGCTGGCCCATGATGTTGGTCTGATGGACGAAGGTCGGTTCGGGGTTGTTGCTCAACATGTTCTGCAACATGCCCGACACGATGGAGTTGACGATGTCGGCGAACGTCGCCGGTGCCGTCTCACAGGTCGTCGTGGCGTTGGCCACACATGTTCCACCCAGCGATGGCGGGAGATAGACGGTGTTGTACTCGTCGACCTCTTGGGCCTCGGTCGACGCGTTGTAGTAGATGTTGATGGGGTGGCGCGGTACGACCTCAGCGGTTCCGTCGGTGAACGCCTGCCCGGCGGCGTACGTGCTCCCGGTGTATGGCACGCCAATGCCGAACTGGTTGTCGGGGGGATCGGGGTAGGCCTTGGAGGCGTCCCCTCCCACGGCGGTGATCCCGACCGCCGCGAGCGCGGGGACGAAGTAGGGGTTCTGCTCCCAGGGTGATTCGACGGCGTCCTCCACCGTCGGTGGCGTCCACCCCGCCGGTTGGGCCGTCCCCGCCGCGCCGGTGTCGACGAAGGTGAGATCCTTCTCGCCCCCGCCGGAGACGTCGGTGGTCGAGACCGGGTTGCCGGAGCTGTTGTCGGGAAGGGTGGACGAGGGTTGCGTGAGGTACGAGCCGATGAGCGACCAGTCGCCGGATCCGGCAACCTCGCGGTAGATGAGATAGTTGGCCGCGTGACAGACGGCCTGCCAGACGAGGGACACCGATCCGCCGGCCGGGACGGTCATCGGACCCGTCACATACGCTTCCGACTGGTCGGTGCTCGGCGAGTCCAACGCGTCGAATTGGTCGGTGACGGCGTACTGGTAGGTGTCGGCGGCGAAGCTGCCCCCGGTGGCGCTGGCCGTCTCGGACGAGAGATCGGGGGGGTCGACCGTGGCCGGGTTACCGGGGACGAGGTCGGCGAGCCCAGAGTGGTTGCCCGGCACGAACACCTGGGGGTTCTCCGTTCCCAGCGCCACGTTGTCATCGGTCGACTCGTTGAGTCCGAGACCACCGGTCCCCGGCGTCGCACCCGGTGCCGACGCCGCCCAGTTCGTGTTCTCGTTGAGTTCGGCTTCGATGTAATTCTGGGTGGCGCAGCCGACATCCATGACGGGCGTGTCGTAGGTATGGCTGATCCAACCGAAGTCGTCGGCGTAGGGTTCGCCGGTGGTCGGATCCGTGGTTTGGAACTGCGCCAGCAACGGGTCGGGCCCGGGCGGCGCGAGGTACGAATTGCCGTTCTGGTAGGCCACGCTGCCGCCGCCGTTGAAGAGCTGGTCCATCCGGAATCCGTTCGCCTGGGACCACTGAGCGGCATTGACAACGTCGGTGGCCGACATGCGCAGCGAATCGGCGTCGGTGTAGTCGTTGGAGTGGGTGGAGGTGCTCCAGGCGTTGTCCGGAGTGAAGGTGTCGTCAATGTCCATCTCGATGTAGTTACGGGTGAGGCCGAGGTGGACACCGTCGGTCAGCCAGTCGATGAGGCTGGGGGCGAGCACGAGCCACGAGGTGTAGCCGGGGCCGTAGTCGAAGGTGATGGCCATCTCGCTCACGCCGGACTGACCGGTGACGTTGTCGGGGACTGGGTGTTGGTCCACGGCGATGAGCGTGTCGCCGTTGGCATCCTGCAGAAGCGGCGTCACCGTATCGCTATTCGACGCCTGGACCGTGGACGGGTAGCCATAGGTGGAGGCGTCGAGCGGGACCGGACCTTGGAGGGCCGGGAACGCGGCCAGTCCCGCCGTCGTCAGTGTCGGCGTCGTATCCGACAGATCGGTCGAGGCGGACGAGTCGTAGCCGATGCCCTGGAGCGCCGGGGCCGGATAGACATAGCCGTCTATCTGCCGGACGCCGAACGCGCTCTCGTAGCTCCACAAGGTCCCCAGGGTCCCAAAAGAGAATTGATAGGTCGACGGGATGAGGACCACCCCGTCGTAGAGCCCATGATCGGCGTTGTTCGGATCGACGAGGTTCGGCAGGGTCAACGACGACCCCTGGGGGAGTACCAGGGTGTAGGGCACGCCCTCCGCCGTCAACTCGGACTCCCACGCCTGGGTCACCGGGTCGCCGCTCGTCAGCCCGATGAGCAGCACCCGGAGGTCGACCTGGGTCGAGGAGTCGGCCACGGCGGTGGTCCGGCCGGTGGAGACGAGAGCGAGCCCCGAAATTATGATGACGGCCAACAGCGCCGTCAGTGACCTGCGTGCCCCCCCGAACATGGTCCGACCTCCCTCTGCGCTGGTCCCCGGTCACCTATCCCCGGAGATCATCCGCTGACGCCGGGAGCGTAGCGCCGCCCTTGCCGAACGTGCACGGGAGAATCTTCGGGTCCACAGGACCGAGGTCCGGTCCGGACCTGGCCCTGAGACCAAGATTGTAGAAAAATGTGTAAAAAACTCTCTTTAAATAGACCCTGCCCATGGCGCCCCGGGCGTGGAGGCACGAGCTGCACGTGTCAATCGAAGGCAGCCCTCCAGGGACCCATATCGAGTCCCGGATAGCGCGCCTGGACGCCGGCCAGAGTCTGCTCGGTCCAGTAGGCGTGGCCCGGCTTCGGAAAGCCCACCGCCGTCAGCTGACGGACGCTGGCGCCCTGGACGAAATTGTGCCAGGCGGGCGAGAACCCTTTGAACGGCCACGCCTGGTACCCACCCCACTCCGCACCGGACGGTTTGTAGGCGACGTGGAGCATGAACCGGGAAACGCCCGGCTCGTTCCGGTCGACCGACCGGTGGTAGACGTCGGGACGGTACGCCACCACCGATCCCGCCGGCCCGGCCGCTTCCCCCGGATCGTCGTAGAGGGCGGCATAGTCGTCGAAGCGGAGCGTGTGGCGCTCGACGGGGATGTCAGCGGTCAGGCGACGCGACACCATCTTGGTGGCGCCGTTGGCCGCCGAGACGTCGTTCAGATAGATGTACGTCTCGAGCTGCTGATAGCCGGGATCGCGTCGGGGCACGAGGATGGAGTGGTTGGGATAGTCGGTGTGGAGCAGCTGGTTGTACCCCGATGTCTGATTCGAGTACTTGGCCGTCAGCGTTCCCTGATAGAGGAGGACGTCGGGGGTCTCCAGGAGCTCCTGGGCCGCATCGATGAGTGCCTCGTGGACGACCAGGGCATTCAGTGCTTCGCTGTCGAACGGGAACTCCGGCCAGGGGGCGTCGCTCGTCCGCCAGGGAGCGGTGCGCTCGTTGTCGACTCCCGAGTCCATCTCGGCCGGTGTGGGGAACAGCGACCCCACGGCCTCCTGGGCTCGCGTCAGTTGGTCTCCCGAGAAGGCGCCCGGGATGACGCACCACCCGTCGGTCTTCCACCGGGACCTCAGCTCCTCCGTGAGGATGCCGCCAGGACGCATGTCTATCCAAGATAGGCCCGTCTGTGAAACGGAAGGAGCCCACCCCTCCCGGGGTGGGCTCCTTCCCTGATTCGCTTACGGCCTGTCTCGCCGGCCGCGCTTGAACGTCTGCTGCCCAAAGGCTCCCTAGAAGGTGGCTTTGGTTCCGGGTACGAGCGACAGATCGCCGGACGTACCGTTCACGCACACCTCGGCCTTCGACTTGCCGCCCGCCCCGTAACCAGCCGTGACCTTGCCCGTCTCGGTCGCCATGATGGTGTCGGCGGCGTTCTTGCACTTCTTCCCCGCCTTCGACCCCGTCAGGAGCTTGGCGCTGTACTTCAGGGTCGTCGTGGTCCCACTCGGGCTCCACGTCTCGACCGAGGTGCAGTTCTTTTCACAACTGGAGAATGGCGCCGTCAGTGTCGTGTTGCCGCTGGCGCCGTTGACGCATCCGCTTTCGGTGGTGGGTCCCGACGCGTCGTTACCGCTCAACATGGAACAGGAGATTTTCGGTGGCCCGGCATAGGCCGTCTGACTGAAAGCGAAGCCCGCTACGAGCATCGGAACCACCAACAACGGAGCGACCAACAGTTTTGCCGCCTTGATTCGCATTGTCCCCCAACCTTTCGTTGTCCTGAGTCGTGCTGATTTGTATCCAATTATCCAATGTCTGACTGGTGCGACGCAACCCTACGACCTATTCCGGTGAAGGCGAGGATCTCCTCAATTGTGACCATGGCAATGGTGACCATGGCCCTCATGCAGCGATCCTCGCTTCCGAAGTGACCCGACGGTAGGAACGGGGACCGGCGTCAGCCTTTCGGCGTGGCCCGGAAATGAACGGTGACGCTCCGAGTCCGCGCCGAGAGGGTCACGGTGCCGGTCTTCTCGTCGATCGTGCCCGACGAGGTGCGGGCGACGTTGTCGACGAACGAGGGAAGCTGGAAGAGCACCGGCCCCGACAGGGCCTGACCGTGCACGGTCAAGGAGACCGACTGACCGCTCGAGGAGATCCTCACGCCGATCCTCTTGCCGTCGGTGGTGGGGAAATTGGTGACCGAGATGGTCCGGCCCTGACGCAACCACTGGGCGGGGACGCCACGGCCCACGATCAGGGTGCCGTCGGATCGCTGCGCCACCAGCGAGTCCAGCAGGACCATGTTGGCCTCGGAGATGCCCCACCCGTGGGGGGAGGATCCCTGGCCGGCGGCAGGATGGTTCCCGATCCAGGGCGTCGTCTTGGAGGGGGCGGTCGAGCTCTCCCACCACGAGTACGGACCGGCCTGGTCGTTCTCGATCATGAACTCGTAGCTCAGGATGCCCTGGTCGCGGTAGTGCGTGCTGGCCAGCCCCCATTCTCCATAACCGGCGTTGTAGCCGGTCGAGTAGTAGTCGTCGGGGAAACCCCCGAAGGTGTTCGGTGGGAGCTTGCCGCGGAGACGACCGAAACCGTAGGAGTACGTCGAGTCGATGAGCGTCAGGCCGGGACCGGTGACGGTGGCGTCGAAGAGTTGCGCGTCCCACGCCCATCGCCCGAACTCGAACGGTGCCGCCCAGTTGGCGTCGACGGGGTTCCTGCACCGGTTGGCGGTATTGGGTTCGAGGATGGAACAGGGGAGGTAGTGGAGATGGAAGCGGGCGATGGTGGCGTCGAGCGTGCGATTCGTCGCCGCCAGCAGGGCGTCGTACTGCACCCGTCGCCCAGCGCACCTCGGTCGGATCGTCGATGCGCTGCGCCAGATAGCGGTAGGCGGCCAGACCCATCAACGCCTCGTAGTCGTCGATGGTCCAGTAACCGTTGGAGTCGATGTCGTCGGTCAGCTCCATGATCCCACCGGGACCGGTCCGGTCGGCGGCGATGGCGTGCGCCGTGTCCTCGATGCTCGGTTCGACGGCACCGCCGGGACCCTCGGTGGCGAAGTTCTGTTTGACGAAGCTGAGATCCCCCGTCTTCACCAGGTAGACAGCCCAGAGCCATGGGTACGTCCACATCCCGTCGATGTACTCCCCCCCTTGGGAGGCCACCACCTCGCGCGCCCGGAGGAGCAGCGCATGGGCATCGGAGAAATGCCCTTCGGTGAAGAGATTGGTGAGGATGCCGATGACGTCGTGGCTGTACTCGCTCTCGTAGCCGTTGACCCCGTCGTTCAGATGGTCGCCGTTGCGGGCGATCTCGGTGTAGATGAAGCCGCTGCGGTAGGCGTCGTCGAGTGAGGCGTCGGGGACGGTGACGCCGGCGCCCTGGGCCAGCTGCTGGTTCCAGAACCGCTGCATGTGGGTGAAGTGCTGGTCGAAGCCGCCCGCGCCGGTCAGGGCCTCCGCACTGGGCCACGGGTAGTCGTTCCCGAAACGGTCGGCGGCCACGACGTAGTCGTGGTCGACCGACGAGTGGGCCGGCGCCAGGTCGGGAGTGGTGTCGAGCGGCAGCAGACCCGGGGAAGCCTCCGGGTCCGCCATGACCCCGTGATCGGTCGGGTTCGAGACCCGGACCCGGCTGTACACGGCGACGTAGGCGTCGCCGCCGAGGACCACCCGGTCGGCGAACTCCGTGATGGAGACGGTCGCACCCGAGCGGTGGAAGGTGGTGATCTGCGCAGGAAGGTATCCGTCCGCATCCGTCCAGGTCGTCGGTGCACCGTTGTAGATGCCGAAGCCGTAGTTCTGGTAGATGCCGTCCTGGACGAAGAAGGTCCCGCCGAGGCACGTGACGACGCCTTGCCCGTTGCCTTCCCAGCCGATGGCCGAGGCCGTGCCGTAGGCGCCGGTGAAGGCGTCGGTACTGGCGTTGTACGTGCAGTCCCACTTGGCCGCCAGTCCGCCGCCTGCCGGTTTGGCCGGGAGCCCGGGGTTGACGGCGGCTGTCGTCGGAGGCGTGGAGGATGCCCACGTCGCTTCCGGAGCGGCCAGGATGGCGACGACCCCGAGGATGACGACGATCAGAAGTGCGCCCGTCCGCCCACGCCCGTCTGCGTGGCCCCTTCTCATCGCTGCCCGCCCATCATGGCGCACAGTAGATGAGGTGGCCGCCGCTCTCCACTAGTGGGGATGCGATGGCACTCTCAGTGTGGTGCCTCAGACCTTGCGCCCCAGGAAGGCCAGGAGTTCGTCCTGAACGTCGGCTCCGGCGGCGGGCGCAAGTTTCGGACCGTAGAAGCCCGGACCGCGCAGGAGATCGTCGATGGGCTCCAGATCAGCCAGTGCCTTTTCACAAGCGTCAGGATGCAATCGGTCGTTGGCACCGATCGCTCGGGCCAGGTCCCAGGTATGCACCAGCATGTCGCTCATGGGAAAGCCGAGGCCGTCGCTGGCGGTCATCTCGCCGAAGGGGAGCTTGACCCGTTCGTCGAGTGCACCGGGAGCCCCGAGGGCGGCATCGGCGGCATCCCGCACCGTCTTCCACAATGGAACGACGTCGTCGCTGGTGGTGTCGATGGCGCCGGTCGCTCCGAGGGCTTTGGGCACCATCCGTTGTGCGCAGATGGCGTGGTCGACCAATTTGGTCACGTCCCAGCCTCCGCAGCACGTCGGCTTTGACCAGTCACGCGGTCCAATCGCCTCCACACGCTCGGAGAAGCCATTCGCCACCTGCCGCCACAGTGTCACCAGTTCGGTCACTCTTCTTGCTCAGTGCGACCTTCAGGCCGCCACGTCGGCGGCCCGCAAGCGCCGAGCCATGGCGCAGAGCATCCGACGAGCGATGTCAGGTGACACCCGCAGGACCTCTTCGAACTCGCCTTTGACGAAGACCCAGAGGTCCATATCGGTCGTAGCCGTGACCGTCGCGGTACGGGGTCCGCCGCATAAGGTCGCCACCTCGCCAAAGAAGTCGCCGGCCACGAAAGTGGCGACTTCCCGGGTGTCGACGTAGCACGATGCCGTCCCGGACAGGACCAACAGAATCTCGCTCGTGAAATCACCGGCGGCGACCAGCTTCCGGCCGGCCTTGACGTGGACACGCGTTCCGATCATGGCCAGCTTCTGCAACTCGCGAGGTCCGCAGCCGGAGAAAAGCGAGATCCGCTCGAGGGTCAACGGGTTCGACCGAAGAGATCGTCGGATGGACATGAAGTCAAACCTCCCAAAGCACGACGTCGTCAGCGTATGCCGCTGGGGTTACCGCAATGTGAACTGGCCGCGAACTGACGATAAACTCGATGCTGGAACGGCGTTACGACTCCAGGTCGGCGTTGCTGCGTGCGATTGCCCGCTCGTCGGTGCCCAGGTACGAGGCGATCACGAGTGGATTGGACCGGACCTCGGTCGGCGTTCCCTCGGCGATCACCGCACCCGCCTCGAGGCAGTAGACGCGATCGCTGATGGACAGGATCATGGGCAGATCGTGCTCGACGATGACCAGGGTGGCATCGAGTTCGGCCTGGACGCGTTTGATCAGCGGTCCGAAGGCCTCCGCCTCGCGTTGGGCCACGCCGGCCGTGGGTTCGTCCAGGCAGATGACCGACGGGCTGGCGGCCAGGAGTGCGGCCAGTTCGACGATGCGTCGCGTGCCCGTCGAGAGCTCGGCCACGAAGCGGTCGGCATAGCGACCGAGCCCCAGGAAGTCGATCAGCTCGGCGGCATCTGTCGCCCTCTGGCGCTCGAGTCGGGTGGAGCGGGGCAGGAACAGCAGTGTTCCCCAGAATGATGTCGTGGCTCGGGCCTCGAGGGCCAACTCGACGACTTCGCGGACGGAGAGTTCGGGGAAGAGGGTGGCGGCCTGAAAGCTTCGACCCAGGCCCAGACGCGGCTCTCTTATGGGCCTTGAAGCGGCTGACGTCGTGACCGAGCAGCTCGACCCGGCCGCCGGCCGGGACGAAACCGCCCACGGCGTTGAGCAGCGTGGACTTCCCGGCACCGTTCGATCCGATCAGTCCGACGACCTCTCCGGGACCGGCCCGGAGGTTGACGTCGTCCACGGCGAGGAGGCCGCTGAAGGCGACGGTGAGGCCCGACGTCCGCAGAACCGAACCGTCGTCGTTCGTCCGTCGTTGGCCGACGGGGACGGTGGCCGTCAGCGACGTGGGTGGTTCGGTCGATGCTTTCACCGCCACGGCCGGCTGGCGCTTTTCGATGAAACGCAGTGCCTCATCTCGGAACCAGTATCCGATCTGGGTGAAGCCACCGGGGATGTACAGGAGGATGATGAGCAGACCGATGCTCGAGGTGAGAAGGGGGACGAGATTGTTATTGGGCCAGAAGGCGGGGAGGCCGATCACCCACAGCGCTCCGATGACGGCGCCGGCCCGGCCACCGAGCCCCCCGATGACGGCCATGGCCACCAGAGCCAGGGAATCGTCGACGGTGAAGAAGGATTCGGTGTAGCCGATGGTGACGGCCAGTCCGCCCAGGATGGCGCCCCCCAGCCCGGCGATGAAGCCGCTGACCGAATAGGCGGTGAGCTTGGCCTTGATGGGCGAGACGGTCAGGGCCGCCGCCGCATTCTCGTTCTCGCGCACGCCGATGATGGTGCGCCCGATGCCGCTGCGACGGAGTCGTCCGAGGAGCACGAGTACGACGGCCAGCACGATGAGCGTGCCGTAGTAGTAGCCCCGGTTGTTGATGTTGACGTTGAACGGTCCGATGTTGCCTCGGGGCAGCTGCACCGTCTCCTGGCCCAGAGAGAAGAAGTTCAGCGGAAAGATGTAGTCCTGGGCGGCGATGGCGAAGGCCAGTGTGCTCACGGCCAGCAGCAGGCCCCGGACCCGCAGCGCCCCCACCCCGACGGCCGCCGCCAGCAGGCAGGCCACCGCCGCGCCGGCCAGGAGGGCGAAGCCGAAGGGGATGGGCGGCAGGGAGCCCTTGAGCACACGCACGCTGCCCCACCCGATGTCGACCGACACCCCCCGCACGAAGGCGGCGGCACTGAGGGCGCCGATGCCGGCGAACCCCATCTGCCCGAGCGACAGCTGTCCGGCCCACCCGGTGAGGACGGTGACCGAGGTGGCGCACAGGGCGAAGGCCAGGATCTCGGCGTAGGTGGCCTGCTGTGAGGATTCCCGGAGCAGCAGGGGAAGGGCGACAGCGGCCAGCAGGGCCAGCAGGGCCCCCAGTTGGGGCAGGCGGCGGACCCACCAGATCTGTTTGAGACGCTCGGGGACGGCCCGGATCCGGGGGGCGAACTGGAACCCGGCCGTGTCGGGCTCGGCCTTGCGACTCACCCGCCCCACGAGCAGAACGACGACGACGAAGAGTATGAACTGCAGAAGCCCGGTCTGGGCCGGGAAGTTGAAGATGAGGACCTGCTCCAGGAGCCCGATGGCGATCGAGGCGCCGAAGGCGACGGGGAACGACACCATCCCGCCGATCATCGCCGCCACCATGCCCCGCAACAGCGTGTCGGGGCCGATGGCCACCAGGTCGGTGGAGGTCGAGCCGGTGGCGATGAGGATCACGGCCAGGGCCGACAGGAACCCGGCCAGGGTCCACACCCCGGTGGACACCGTCTTGGGATTGATCCCGGTGAGACGGGCCAGGTCCGGGTTCGACACCGACGCCCGGACCGACTCCCCGAACCTGGTGCGGTTCAGGAGCCACCACAGTCCGAGCGTCGTCAGCGGGACGGCGATGATGGCCAGGAGCTGGGCGCCGCTCACGGTGACGCCGGCGCCGATGTTCCACTGGCCGTTGATGGGACTGGGGAAGGATGGTCTGGAGAGACCCGGTCGGCGTAGTTGGGCAGCGCCCGGGCCACGGCCTGGGCCAGCTCGGCCACGCCGATGGTGGCCACCAGCACGATGACGCGCGGCGCGTGGAACAGCCGGCGGATCACGGCCAACTCGACGACGGTGCCCGACAGCGCGCCGACGGCCAGGGCGGCCACCAGGCCGATCCAGTAGGGCCAGTGGTGGAGCCCGACCATGATGGCCAGCAACGCGGTGGCCGGTACCCCGAGGTCACCGACGGCGAAGTTGATGACCCGGCTGGAGCGGTACACGAGGACGATGCCCATGGCGATGAGGGCGGTGATCATCCCCTGGACGACGCCGATGAACAGCAGGTTCGAGGTGAAGATGGTCGAGACCACGCCCTAGCCGCCTTCGATGCCGAAAAAGACGGCCCGGACGAGGTCGTCGCGTTCGAGGAGGTCACGGGCCGGGCCCTCGAAGCGGACCGAGCCCTTGTCCAGGAAGATGGCCCGGTCGGCGATCGACAGGGCCACGTTCAACGACTGCTCGACGATGACCATCGTCTGACCCTCGCTCTTCAGGCGTTCGACGATGGCCAGCAGCCGTTCGACCACGATGGGGGCGAGGCCCAACGACAGCTCGTCGATGAGCAGGATGTCCGGCTCCTGCAGCAGCACGCGGGCCAGGGCCAGCATCTGCTGCTGGCCGCCCGACAGCTTGGCCGCCAGCTGGTCGGAGTGGGACTCGAGCTCGGGCAGGAGCTCGTAGACGTGGCGCAGCCGCTCGTTCGGTCTCGGGACCGGGCCGCCCGAGGAGCCGGGCGCTGGTGGCCAGGTTCTGGGCCACGGTGAGGCTTGGGAACACCCCCTTGCCGCCCGGCAGTTCGATGATCCCCAGGCGGGCCCGGGCCTCGGGGGTCACGTAGGTGATGTTCTGACCGTTCAGGCGCACGACACCGCGCTCGGGGACCTCGAGCCCGCTGATCACCCGCAGGATGGTCGATTTGCCGGCGCCGTTGGTGCCGAGAAGGGCCAGGGTCTCTCCCCGGTGCACCTCGAAGTTCACGTCGAATAACACCTGGACCGGGCCGTAGGAGAAGTCGATGTCCGCCACCTGGAGGACGGGAACGGTCGCCCCTTCCTCGGCCCGCTTGCGTTGTTCCTCCTGTTCCTCCAGGAGCTCGGAGACGACCAGTGACAGGTCGTGGCGGATGAATCGGGCCCCGTTCATGAGGAGGAGCCCACCGATGATGCTGGTGGGAACACCGAGCACGATGACCGTGGCGCGGATGCCGAAGGCGTTGGTGAAGAACCCGGCGATGATCCCGCCGGCGAATCCACCGATGAAGAAGATGTACATGGTGGTGAGGGCCGTGCCCATGCCCCGCAGCCGGTAGGGGACCACCGCGTAGAGAACCGGTCCCACCATGGCGAAGGCGGCCGTGGTGAGAACGGCCTGGGGGATACCCAGAATGACGAACCAGGTGTTGCTGTGGATCGAGAACTGCAGCGGGGTGAAGATGGCCGACGGCAGGATGAGCAGGCCCACGACGGCGAGGGCTTTGGCCGGGTCCTTGCGGTAAGCGCGGTCGAAGTACTTCCCGATGAAGGGCAGCAGCGGCAGGGCGCCCACCCCGCTCAGGGTCAGGATGATGCCCCGGTGGAGCACGTTGGTGACGTGCAGGTCGTCGTTCAGGTACAGCGAGGCCAGGGTGGCCTGGCTGAACAGGCCGAAGCCCAGCGCGCAGAAGGCCACCAGGACGGTGCGGATGGTGGCGATCTTCTTCAGCCGGGCGAAGGCCGCCTCCATCGAGATCGGGGCCGGATGCTGCTCCTCGACCACCTCGTGCAGCACGTGGTCCTTCTCGAACTGACCTCGCGGCGGTTCCTTCATGAAGAAGGCGCCGATGGCCACCAGCGACACCGGGATCCCGAGCAGGTACCAGGCCCAGCGCCAGCCCTGCTGCCCGCCGGCGATGTCGGCGATGGCCGCCACCAGGACGGGGCTCACCAGGGCCAGGGCGTGGGAGGCACCCTGCATGGCGGCCGACATGCGGGCCCGCACCCCGATCGGGTAGGCGTCGGCGATCAGCGACCCCTGCACGGGAATGGTGTTGGCCTTGGCGATGCCGGTGAAGAAGCGGGTCCAGAACAACATGAAGGAGTTGACGGCGAAGCCGGAGCCCAGGACGAACAGTCCGAACAGGATGCTGGAGACGCCGATGATGGGCACCCGCTTCATCCGGTCGGCCAACCACCCCATGGGGACGGCCCCGAGGACGAAGAAGGCGGCCGAGGCGGTGCCGATGAAGACGATGGCCCCCGAGCTCATGTGGAAGGTGTGCTGGATCTCGGGGGCGAGCACGTTGATGGCCGCCCCTTCGAGCTCGTCGAGCGAGACGAGGGCCGTCAGGATCACGAACATGAACCAGCCACCGATTTTCAGACCC
The DNA here is from genome assembly GCA_963848355.1 of uncultured Acidimicrobiaceae bacterium. Taxonomy (GTDB): domain Bacteria; phylum Actinomycetota; class Acidimicrobiia; order Acidimicrobiales; family UBA8190; genus CAWKDG01. The sequence goes on along the minus strand of CAWKDG010000012.1, from coordinate 1,007,661 downwards.
TGGCGCAGCGTCATCGTCGGCGCCGCCACCCCGGGGAGAAGGTCGTCGGGGAAGACGATCTCCTGGCGGGCGTCGTCCTGGGCGGCCTGGCGGGTGGCTTCTTCGTCCAGGACCGCCCCGGCGAGAGACGCCGCCGAACTCTCTTCCCCGCCCGCTATCGGCTCCACCGGACCCCCTTGGCGGGGATAGTAGTGATACGGACGCTTAGGACGCGGTGACGTCCTTCAGCGGGGTCAGCGCCTTGAACTCGCCCTGGGGTCCGAGCTTGGAGTCGAACTCCTCGAGGCGGAAGGTGTCGTTGTCGTCGTACTTGCCGGTGTGGAGCGAGGCGTACTGCCCGGCGCCGTAGTCGCGGATCGGGCCGTAGTGGTCGACGGTGTGGATCCAGTTCTTGTCGTTCAGGTTCTTCCCCACCCGGTCGCCGATCTCCTGGAACAGCGTGAGGAGCTGGCAGGCGTCGTTGATGCCCCCGTAGGTGTCGAGCGTCTTCCCGTTCGGAGCGTGGATCACGGTCAGGGCGTTCGGCGCCACCTTGCCCGTCTCCTGCTTGTAGATCGCCGCGCAGTACTTCCAGTTGGAGCTGGCGTCGTACTCCGACGAGGTCGGCCCGCCGGTGCTGATGATGCCCTCATAGGGATTCGGGTTCCGGCCCGCGGCCCGCTCCTGCTGTCCGAAGCCCTGGACGGTGGTGGTGTCGACGTCGGTGATGAGCATCACCTTGGGCATGGCCTGGCGCACCGTCTCGATGAACTGCTTGGAGGCCACATCCGTACCGCTGACGTAGAGAGCGGTCACGTTCTCGCTCTTCCAGCGCTCGATGAAGCTGGCCAGCTGCGACTGGGCCGTCGAGGTGTCGGCGCCGGTCACGTCGAGAATGGCGGTGCTGCCCATGGGCACCCCCAGGCGCTTCAGGTCGGGGATGACGCTCTTGTCCACAACGGTCTGGCTGTCCAGTTCCCCCAGCACGGCGATCTTCTTGCCCGCCAGTGTGTGCTGGCTCTTCATCAGACTGATGAGCACCGAGTCGGTCCGCTCGGGCGTCTCCCCGGGCAGGATGATGAGTCCGGGTGGCGACTGGTTGATGATGGCCTGGGTCAGGTCGAAGGTCAACAGCACGGTGCGGTGGTCCTTGGCGATGCAGGTCTGGGCATCACCGGAGTCGTCGACGAAGTCGCCCATGACGGCGAAGACGTGGGCGTCCTCGGTGAACTGGGTGCACAGGGCCAGGGCCGGGGCGCTCTGGATCGGGCAGTAGCTCTGGTAGTCGGGCACGACGCGCCGGCCGGCTATCCCGCCGTGGGTGTTGATGTACTTGATGAAGGCGTTGTACACCCGGGACTGGTTGGTGCGGATCTGGTTGACGTACTGCTCGATGCAGGTGAAGTTGACCAGAGCCACTCCCACCTTCACCGTGTGCGCCGTGACCCCCACACCGAGTGTCGTGGACGACGGGACGGGCTGCCATCCGCCGGGCTGCTGAGCGAGGCCAGCATGACGGCGCCAGAGAACATGACGATCATTCCGACCCGGGACCAGCGACGCACGGAGCGTCACCGCTACTACCGGCGACGGTTCAGATCTTTGGGGTGAACCTCGCATCGGAGGTGAGAATCTCATCACAGACGTCGGCCGCCGCCATGTCGGTGACCGACACATAGGCGAGCATGAGGGCGATCATGCTCGCAGAAAAACGGTCCCCGACGTCCTCGAGGGCCTGGAGGACCTGCTGGCGATCGGGTTCTTCGGCGGCGTCGCCCAGGGCCGCGACCACGGCATCCGTACAGGGCTCCGAGATGGCCTCGGCCACCAGCGGCGCGGTGGGGCGGTACTGAGGCTGCAGAAGAGCTGTGGCCGGATCTCGCTTGCGACGCAGAGCCGCGCATTGCTGTTCGTATGGCCAGTGGCTGCGGGTCGAAGTCCGTCACCGGGAGGCTGCGGAGACCTCGGGCGACCTCGGCGTCGCCGACCCAGAGCAGGATCCGTCGGAGTCGCTCCATGCCGCGCTTCGATGTCCGACGCCGACGGCTCGGCCGCGGCGTCGCCCGGCTCATCGGCCGGATCGGCGACCCCCTGTTCCTCGCTACCTTCCATGTCGGCTCCCGTCGGGAGAACACCGCCGAGTTCCATCGACGGGTCCGGCGAGATACTACGAGGTGGCGGTGGTACCTGGACCCGCTCCGACGCCCAACTTCTCCCGGAAGAACGCCAGGGTCTGATCGAGGGCGGCCCGGGTGGGGGTGCCCTCCCGGTCCTGGAGGTGCTCGGTGAGCACGGAGTGCGCGGCCTTGGGATGTCCGAACGGATTACCGGGCGACGAGTCGATCTCGACAGCGATGAAGGCGTCACCCAGTTCGCGCCGCAACGTTGCGAAGCGCTCCTCGAAACAGAAGGGGTCGTGGATGAAGCGGAGTCCGAGGAGGCAGGTGCCCTCGGCGGCCCGTTGTTTGACGCGGACGAGGTCGGCATCGGAGATCCCGATGTCGGCCTTGTGCCTCTTCGTGATCGGGAACGGGAGGGACGGCTGGCTCAGGACCGGAGCGAGCATGATGTCGTCGACCATCATGGCCAGCGCGAAGCCGCCGGTGAGACACATGCCGACCGCACCGACGCCGGGGCCTCCGCAGCGGACATGTTCGGCGGCGGCCAGCTGGCGCAGCCAGGCCGTGATCGGGCTGGTCTTCCGCAGGGCGAAGGTCGAGAACTCCCGGGAGATGCAGACAGGGCCGATAGAGGTGAACATGTAAGTGCCCGACGGAGGACGCCCCGGATCTCCGAAGAGCCTCGGCAGGACGGCGGTGCATCCCGCGGCCGCCACCTTGCGGCCGAATTCGGCCACCAACGGCGTGATGCCGGGGATCTCGCTGATGACGATGACGGCGGGTCCGGTCCCGGCCCGGTAGATGTCGCGGCGCTTGCCGTCCGCTTCGAAGGACTCCTTCGTGAATCCCTCGAGGGCCTCCGTCCAGGACCGCACGTCCCCTCCCGCCATGGGCGGACCGTAGCATTAGGGTCGCGGCGACGGTCCGGGATTGTTGGGGCGGGAGGGGAAACATGGCCGAGCTCTACGACCCGTATTCGCACGAGCTGCACGAGGACCCCTACCCCGTCTACCGGGCGCTGCGCGACGAGCACCCGCTCTACTACTGCGAGGCCCGGGGCGTGTGGGCCCTCAGCCGCTTCGACGACGTGTGGGACGCCGTGCACGATCCGGGGACCTTCTGCTCTGGGCAGGGGGTCTTCCCGGGCATGGGCGAGTACAACCCCGACCAGATGCTGCCCGTGATGATCATGATGGATCCTCCCCGTCACACGCAGCTCCGCAGCCTCGTGAACCGGGCCTTCACCCGGCGCCGGATCGCCGATCGTGAAGAGGCGATCCGGGAGATCGCCCGGGACCTGGTCGACGCCCTGGCCGACGCCGGGAGCGGCGACATGGTCGAGGACCTGGCCAAGCCGCTGCCGACGATCGTCATCGCCGACCTTCTCGGCGTGCCACGGGAAGACCGTAAGACGTTCCGGCACTGGTCGGACCAGCTGATTCAGGACAACCCCGACGACCCGGCAGCGGCGGCCAGGGCCATGGAGGCGGGAGCCAGCCTGCTCGCCTATTTCGCCGACCTCATTGCCGAGCGACGCCGAACGCCGCGTGACGACCTCCTGACGGCCCTCATCACGGCGGAGATCGAGGGCGAACATCTGAGCGAAGACGAACTGTTCGGGATGTGCGTCCTCCTCCTCGTGGCCGGGAACGAGACGACCACCAACCTGGTGAGCAACAGCGCCGTCCTCTTCGCCGAACACCCCGATCAGTGGCAGGCGATCGTCGCCGATCCCTCTCTGCTGCCGGGCGCCATCGAAGAGAGCCTCCGGTGCGACTCGCCCGTCCAGGCGCTGTCCCGGACGTTGACCCGTCCGGTCGAGATCCACGGGACGACGATGGAGGAAGGGGACAAGGTCCTGTTGATCTACGGGTCGGCCAATCGGGACGGCCGGGAGTTCCCCGAGCCGGACACCTTCGACATCGGACGGACGGTCGACCGGCAACTGGCCTTCGGCCACGGCATCCACTTCTGTCTCGGCGCCCCTCTCGCCCGTCTCGAGGCGCAGATCGCCTACTCCGAGCTCATCCGTCGTGCACCGCAGTGGACGGTCACGGGCGCCGCCGAGCGGTTGCATTCAGGGCCGATCCGCGGGCTGCTGCACCTGCCCGTCTCGATGAACGGCGTGCCGCATTAGGCCTTGCGGCCCGAGAAGGCCACGGCTGTTCTCTCTAAAGTACTGTTCCCCAGCATAGCGAACGGTCTCTCTAGAGAGAACAGAATTACGCTAACGTGGTGTTCACGATGCCAGCGAACAGCTATATTTCAGAGAACGAACTGGCCGAAGCCGCCGTTGCGTGGCTCCGCAGCCGCCTTCCTCAGAGCTGGGAGATCGGTCCCACCGATCGCGCCGAGTTCCAGGCACCGGGCGGCAGGCTGGGCGAGGCCATCGACTTGCGCGGGTCGAACGGCGCCTGCACCACGATGGTCGTTGAGGCCAAGCGGGTCTTCGGTCCCCGGGACGTCGACAGGCTCCTCAGCGGAGTGGGGAAGACGCTCCGGACGCTCGCCGGGCACACCCCCATCTTGTTGGTCGCGCCCTGGCTCAGCGGACGGACGAAGGAACTCCTGGCCGACCAGAGGATCAATTACCTCGATCTCACCGGGAACGCGCTGATACGGCTGGACAACCCGACCGTGTACATCGAGACCCAGGGCGCGGTGAAGGATCCGTCTCCGCCCCTCAGACGGAAGGCCCGGGTCAAGGGGCCGAAGGCGGGCCGGCTCATCCGATGGCTGGTCGACGTCCGCCCCCCCTACGGCGTCCGCCAGTTGGCCTCGTCGTCGGGTCTCGCAATCAGCTACGTCTCGCGTCTCCTCGATGCCCTCGACGACGAAGCCCTCGTTGAACGGACGGCGCGTGGGGGGGTCGGGTCCGTCGACATCTCTCGCTTGCTCCCTCGATGGGCGGAGGGGTACGACGTCTTCCGTTCGAACGCGACGCAGCGCTATCTCGCACCGGGTGGAGCCGCAGACGCGCTCGGAAAGGTCGCTTGGCTCGGCCCGCAGGTCGCTGTGACAGGATCCTTCGCCGCCAGCCGGCTCGCTCCGGTCGCCGCACCTGCACTTCTCGCCGTGTACGCGGATGTGCCGCGGACGGTCGTCGATTTCCTGGGTCTCATCCCCGCGGACCAAGGTGCCAACGTCGCACTCCTCACTCCCTTCGATCCCGTCGTGTGGGATCGAACGTCCGTCGCCGGTACCAACGTCTACGTGGCCCCCTCACAAGCAGCCGTCGACTGCCTCACTGGCAATGGCCGAATGCCGGCGGAGGGCGACGCCCTCCTGCAATGGATGATCGAGAACGAAGATCGCTGGCGTCTCGACCACCTTCCCGAGCGAGTGCTCGATGGCTGACCCCTTCGATCTCGATCCTCTGTATATCGCGGCGCGGCGAGTGCTTCTCGATGCTCTCTTCGCGCTCGCCTCGCAGGGCAAGGCGATCATTGTCGTCGGAGCGCAGGCTGTCTATCTCCGCACGGGCCTCACTGACGGGGCCATGACCATCGCGCCGTACACGATCGACGGCGACCTCGCCCTCGATCCAGCGCTCCTCGGCGCCGAGCCCGAGCTGGCCGAGGGGATGCGCAGCGCCGGCTTTCGCCTGGAGTCTCCCGGCATTTGGCACGCCACCGAGCGGGTCGCCGGGGAGGACGTCACTATTCCGGTGGACCTCATCGTCCCCGAAGCAGCCAGCACGGGCGTGGGTCGACGAGGTGCACGTCTTGGGCCGCACGGCAACCGGGCGGCGAGGCGCGCCGTTGGGCTGGAGGCGGCACTCGTCGACCACGGTCCGATGACCGTCTCCGCCCTTGATCCTTCAGACGACCGCCGGGTCACCGTCGAGGTTGCCGGCGTCGCTGCGCTGCTCGTCGCCAAGGCTCACAAGATCCACGACCGTGTCGACGGAGGCCGTCCGGACCGGCTCAGGGACAAGGATGCGGCCGACGTCTACCGGATCATGCAGACCGCCCGCCCCGTAGCCCTGAGAGAGACCCTTGGCGACCTGCTGACGAACCCGCTATCAGCCGAGGTGACGCAACAGGCACTGGGTTACATGGAGGAGCTGTTCGGCCGCCGAGGAGGTGACGGCGTCGCCATGGCGCAGCGAGCCCTCCGTCTTGCCATCGACGAGGCACAGATCGCGACCCTCTGCGTCGCCTTCACCGGTCAGATTCTGGTGACCCGCACATGAACTGTGGCCGTCTCAGGTCGGCGATGAGCCTCGAACCGCCCTCTCCCCCCGTCCCTCTCCGCCCCCTCGTCCTCTCGGCCGGCTGGCACACCGACGCTGAGCGTCGACAAGCGTCTCGTTGACCCAGAGACGCGGGCTGGTTACCCGATGGGCCGAAGGGATTCGTTCGCGTTGAAGCGCAGGGTTCCCAGGGTGTCTGGCGCGGCGCCGCCCTAAGCCGAGCGCGCTATTGCGACTGCAACGGTCGACGCCACCCTGAGCGAACGAAAGCTTGACGCGGTACGGTCCCTGCGGCAATGGGTGGTCGATTGAATGGCAGGGGCAGAAAATGAGTGACACGTCACAGGGACCGGGTTGGTGGCAGGCTTCAGACAGTAAGTGGTATCCACCGGAGCAGCATCCTGATTATCAACCGCCCCCGCCTCCGCCTCCCCCACCAACCCAAGGCATACAGCCCCAGGCGATGACTCTCCAGGCCATGCCACCCCAGGCCATGCAACCATTCACAGCGGCCCAGACACCGGTCATGGAGATGGGCCTCGGCAAAGATCGCAGCCCGGCCAGCGTGCTGGGTTTGTCAATCATCACTCTCGGGATCTACTACCTCGTGTGGTATTACAAGATCAATAACGAGATTCGCCACCACGACCCCGACATCAAGGTCTCGCCGGGCTGGGCGGTCGTAGCGATCAGCATTGGCGCGATCCTGCTTTTCATCCCGCCACTCGTGAGCAGTTACGCGACGGCGGCACGAATACGACAGATGCAGCTCGACGACGGTGCTACTCAAACGATTTCTCCCGTGGTGGCCCTGCTGTTGCATATCTTTCTCGGGATCGGCTACCCACTTTATATAGCGTCACAGTTGAGAGAGCACTGGCACGGCCACCGACGCGACTTGCGTTCCAGTGCGACGTAGTTTTCTAATCAACATCTCACTGATTTGGCAAGTGACCTGTCCAGACCGTGTGAGTGCGCGGAGGTCCTGACGCGAACGGCTACGCAGCACAACGAAGTCCGAAAAGAGTGCGACGGTCGGCAGTAGCTCCCACGACGAGCCACCGATGTACGTCTGGCGTCATGCGGATCGTAACGCGGGCTTTACGGGTCGCCTTGGCGGAGGACACCATTGTCGGGCCTCCTTTTTCGGGTTCAATGTCGGGCTTATCGAACGAGACCGGGGTCAAACGTCAGTTGTGTAGCTGACATCCAGCGACGGCGGCACCGATGAGGCTGGCTGAGGGATCCCTCAGTGCCCGCCGTTCGCCGGGTGCGGAAAATCCCGTCGTGCCGACTTAGTTACAAGTGCAAATAGCAGAGCATCCGAGTGATCATCGCCGGTCGACGACGGAGGCGAGGTCGGGGATCCAGCGCCTCATGAAGGTGTCGAACATGGGGACGGTGAAGTCGATCTCCCCCCAGCGCGGTGAGTAGCAGACAGCCTTCTTGATGAGGCCGTCGCGGGTGGGACCGAGGGCGGTCGTCTTCTTGCCCAGCAGGGCGGCCACGGCCCCCGACCGGACGGGACCGGGACCGAGCTCGGCCATGGCCCGGAGATAGGCCCGCTCGGGGTCGGAGGTCCGGCCGGTCCGTACCCGGAAGAAGCCGTCGTCGAGCTCGGCCGTGGCCACCGGGATGGACCGCTCGACGTCGCCCAGGTCGATGGTGTCGGGGCCGTCGGCGGCGTCCCAGGCCTGGCTCCCGAATTCCTGGAGGAAGTAGGGGAAGCCTTGGGTGACCTCGACGACCCGGACGACGGCGTCGTCGGTCCAGCGGACCCCCTCGTCGGCGGCGGGAACCTGGAGGGCCTCGGCCGCCTGGGCGGTGTCGAGGGAGCCGATGACGGGGAAGGTGAACATGCGCTCGGCGTAGGACTTGGCCTCGCCGGTGAGGGCGGCGAGCGTTGGGAGTCCGGCGCCGGCGATCGTGATGGGCAGCGTCAGCTGGGCGGCGCGGTGGAGCCCCATGACGAGGGCTTCGAGGATCTCGGCCTTCACGTAGTGGAGCTCGTCGACGGTGATGAAGACCCCCGTATCGTGGTCGCGGGCCACCTCGCCCAGCTCGGTGAAGAGGCCGGCCAGGTCGGTGGCCAGATCGCCCGAGTCGGCCGGCCCCGACACGGCGTCGACGTCGATGGAGAGCTCCGCTCCGTTCGGGAGGCGGACGCTGAAGGCCTTCAGGACACCGAGAGCCCGGTGGACCCGCTCGCCGATCCGGCGCCGGGCGTCCATGGCCAGCAGGACCCGGCGGAAGGCCGAGGCCAGCCGGACGGGGAGGTCCCCGTCCTCGTTGACCTCGACGTGCTCGTGGAAGTAGCCCCGGCCCTGGGCCAGCTGCTCGAACTCGTTCAGGAGGACCGTCTTCCCCACCCCGCGGAGACCGGTGAGCATGGCCGAGCGCCCGTCGCGGCCGAGCCGGAGGCGCTGGAGGGCGATGTCCATGGCCTCTATCTCTCGTTCCCTCCCAACGAGAGCCGGCGGCCGGGTACCGGCGCCGGGGCTGAAGGGGTTCCGAACCGGATCCACCCCGTGAGCCTAGCGATTTTAGGAAAATCTATCAAAGTCTTTATAAATAGGCCGTCTGTCTCTCCTGATGGGGAGCGATGGCACTCATCTGTCTGCTGTGAAGGCGATAACAGTTAGTACTTGTCATCTCTGCAGTTGGCATATTGTCCCTACTTAGAATCATGATCTGGCCAAATTGAAGGTTGGCAAGAGGGCCATGAGCGGCCGCGAGATGGAACCTGAACGGACCACCTCGGTCCGTTCGGTGGCCTCCACGACAGCCGCCTCCTGGGCGTCCAGATCGGCAGATCTGGCGCGCCCCCGATCTTTCGAGCGATGTGCCGGGCGCCCTTGACTATATGTAGTCACTCTGTTAAATAACCAATCTGTGAAGTATCTGCAGGAGCGACGGCAACGATGACCGTGACGGCCCCCGATCGGTTCGACGTCGTCTTCGCCGCCTTGTCGGACCCTACGCGGCGCTCGATCGTGCGTCGGTTGGCCGACGGTGAGGCAACCGTGCTCGAGTTGGCCGAGCCGTTCCCGATCAGTCTCCCGGCCATCTCCCGTCATCTGAAGGTCCTCGAGCGGGCGGGTCTGATCAGTCGCGGCCGAGATGGACAACGGCGGCCATGCCGGCTGCGGTCGGAGCCTCTGGTCGAGATCGCCGCATGGGCCGAGCACACACGAGCTGCGTGGGAGCACCGTCTCGACCGGCTCGATGCGCACCTCCGGCGCACATCTGACCGAACCGCATCCCCACCGACATTGGAGAAGCCGTGAGCAGTACCCCGAACTTCACCGATCCAACGACGTGGGCTCTCGATCGTGAGATCGTCCTCGTTCGAGTTCTTGACGCCACACGCGAAGCGGTGTTCGCCGCGTGGACCGATGCGGATGCCTTCTGCCAATGGTTTGGTCCCGATGGGTTCACTTGCACTGTCCGAGAGATGGACGTGCGCCCGGGAGGTCGAGCGTGCTTCGACATGGTTTCCGGAGACGGCACCGTGTTCACGAATCGCTTCGACTACCTCGAAGTCGTTCCAGTCGAGAGGATGGTGCTGGATCACGGGTCCGACGCCGACGATGACCCGGCACGCTTCCGAGTGACAATTGTCCTCGATGAACAAGCCGATGGAAAGACGGTGTTGACGCTGCGGCAGCTCCACCCAACCGTCGAGCAGCGAGATGCAACCATCGGCTTCGGCGCTGTCGAGCTCGGTCTGCAGACGATGCAGAAGCTCGCTCACCATCTCGGAGTCGCCTGAATCCCACGGCCGATGAAATCTCGCCACAGGCCAGGTCAACCGACCACCACCACCCGAAGGAGCCGCCATGTCGCGCGTCCGCATCCACAACTTCTCGATCTCGCTCGACGGGTTCGGCACCGGCGAGGGGCAGGCCCTCGAGACGCCGTTCGGCCACGCCGGGCATCGGCTCCACGAGTGGATGTTCGCCACTCGGTTCGGCCGCCAGGAAGTCCTCGGCGAGTCGGGCGGCACCGAGGGTGTCGATCACGTGATGGCCGACCGGCACGGACCCGGGATCGGTGCGGAGATCATGGGCGCGGGCAAGTTCGGCCCTCCGGGCTGGCAGGACGACTCGGAGTGGCGCGGGTGGTGGGGCGACAACCCGCCGTTCCACACGCCGACGTACGTCCTGACCCACCGTCCGCGCCCGTCGCTGGAGATGGAGGGTGGTACGACGTTCCACTTCCTCGACGCCGCGCCAGCGGATGCACTCGAGGTGGCGCGGGACGCAGCCGCCGGTCAGGACGTCCGCATCGGCGGGGGCCCGACCATGATGCGCGCGTTCATCGCCGCCGGTCTCGTCGACCACCTGCACGTCGTGCAGGTGCCGATCCTGCTCGGTCGCGGTGTTCGGCTGTGGGACGGCCTGGAGGCGTTGGAGCAGCAGTACGACGTGGAGGCAGTCTCGACGCCCCGCGGCGTCACCCACCTCACGTTCACCCGATGACGAGGGACCCATGCGTTCCTGGCCGCAATGGAAGTCGCGACCGTCCCCAACCGCCGGATACGGGGCTGCCCCCGAGTGGCGCCGATTGCCCGTTCTGGACCGCCCGAGCCTCCATCCTGTATTGGCGGATCCGGTGAGGCCCCTCGGAACTCGTCGACAGGGCCAGCCATTCGCAATCATGCGCTCGTCGCCGATATAGACCGGTCGTTGTCGAACCGGCGCCGCAGAACCGCTACATCTCCCGGGCAGCCTTGCTGGCATTCGGTTCCCAGTTGGCAATGCCTTCCCAGTTGGCAATGCCTTCCCAGTTGGCAGTCTTCATCTCTGCAGGTGACTCATTTTCGCTGCTTAGAGCCATAATCAGGGCAATCCGAGGGGCGGGGAGCGAGGCTAGGGGCTGCCAGTTGGAGTGACCGTCTCGGCGAAGCTCCCGGACGCTGGTGCTCAGTATTGCGATGAGCCGCGGCCCGTGCGTCGTCTCAAGTGCCCCGGAATATCGATGACGTGGTTAGTCGCGGTGGAAGGTCCACTTTGATGGAGAAGCGGTCCGAGGGGTGGGTGTGGATGCCGACGGCGATCAACCTTCCATTGGGGTCGCGGTGTCGCCTGACCACGACGAGACCGGCCGAACCGCATTCGGCTTGGAGCGCCTCGGCTTGTTCCTCGTCGAGAAGGTCGGCGCGGATCTCCTGCTCGATCACCTGATCGGCGACATCGTCAGGCGATAGAGCGGCGGTGGCGATGACCTTGCGAGCCTTCGCCGTGTCAGGTACGTACTGCTCACTGAAGCAGACGGGCTCCTTGACCCGACGATCACGCAGGATGCGGGGTCCGGCGAAACGGAACCAGCGATCACCGACCTGGCATCCGAGGCGGTGCGCCGCCGCCTCGTCGGCTCTTACAACGGTGCCCTTGGGCCTGACGATCCAGGTGGCGTTGACGTTCGCAGCTATGTCCTCGGCTGATCCCGGGAGCCAGCGATATCCAACGATCGGCTCGGCCGAAATGACCCTCGTGCCCAGTCGGGGACGGCGCTCGACCATCCCCACTTCGACCAGACCGCGGATGGCCTCCCGGATGGTGTGCCGTCCCACGTCGTAGCGCGCGCACAGCTCTGGTTCCGTCGGCAGGCGCGCGCCCACGGCCACCCGACCCGACGAGATGTCGTCCGAGATGGCGCGCATGATCTCCTGGTAACGGGGCGGGCCGCCCCCCGTGGCAGGGCGCATCGGCTCTAGCCGTGGACCATCGGTTGCATCGCTCCTCGCCGACGTGGAATCATCCGGATGATTGAGTCCAGCACGGCGGCCGGGCGCCGTCAAGGAAGGTGGGGTGGCATGGAATTCGACGACGACTTCCGCTACGAGATCGACGGACCGGTGCGGCGGATCATCCTCAACCGACCGGAGAAGCACAACGCCTTGTCGGTGTCGATGCAGAAGCAGTTGCACGAGGCCGTGCGCGCCGTCCGCTTCGATGAGAGTGCCAGAGTTCTGGTCATCTCCGGGGCGGGCAACACGTTCTGCGCCGGCGACGACATCGCCGAGTTCCCCATCTTGAACACCCGCAAGCTCGCCTTCGATTCGGCCGTCCCCCTGCCCGAACCGGCCTCCAACCCGCAGGCCAACACCTTCCTCATCGTCTCCATGTTCCAGGAGACGGCCGCCATGCTGGAGGGCCTCGTCGATGTCGTCACCATCGCCGCCGTCGACGGGGTGTGCATGGGGGGCGGGCTCGAGCTCACCCTGTGCTGCGACTTCGTGCTCACCACGCCGGATTCCCGCTGGGGCATGCCTGAGATCGACATGGGGATCACCCCGGGCTGGGGGGGCTGCACGCGGTTGCAGCGATTCGCGGGCCGGCGTCGGACGAAGGAGATCAACCTGCTCGGCTACGAGTTCAGCGGGCGGCAGGCCGCCGAGTGGGACCTGGCAAACCGGGTCGTCGAGCGTGAGGATCTCGATGCCGAGGTCCGAGCCCTGACCGAGCTGATGCTGGAAAAGAGCCGCTACGCCATCCGGCGTTCGAAGTACGTGCTCAAAAACGCCGCCGACGGGGTGCTCAGCCAGGTGGCCGCCTTCGAGCTGCCTATCGACCCGGCGGCCGGCCCCTTGGACGTCCACGGCATCGACGCCTTCGCCGCCAAACGTCCGGACCTGACGGATCTCCGCCGGCGTTCGTCATCCATGTGGGCCGACCAGCGGATCTGACGAGCCGATGCCCCGATTCCCACTGGACGAGATACGCCAGGCCTACGAGCACTTCGTGGCCGTCAGTGACGAGTGCGCGGCAACCGGCGATTACAACGCTTTCGCCGACCTCTTCACCGAGGACTGCACGTACGTCGAACACGTCTTCGGAGAGATGCACGGGCGGGAAGAGGTCCGCAATTGGATCGTGCCTCTCATGAAGTCGTATCCCAACGACCAGATGGTCCGGTACAGCCACGACTGGGCCCTCTTCGACGAAGAGAACTGTCGGGCGGTGTTCTGTGCCCGGACCCATATGGCGGATCCGGGCGACGGGAGCGAGCACTCGGCCACGAGCTGGACGAGGCTCGACTATGCGGGCGCCGGGCTCTTCTGGCGCGAAGAAGACATCTACAACTTGGCCAACTTCGTGACGTTGATCGACGGTTGGCAGGAGGCCAAGAACAGAGCCAAATCCTGACTCGACCAATTCGGTTCCGGCACCGCGTTCGGGCGACGACAGGGGGATAAGGACCGTTTGAAATACAACCAAGCTTGACGTTCGGGCCACCCAAACCGATCGGCATTGACGGTGAACCGCTACTTCCCGGGCGTCGATTAGCGGTGGCAATGCCTTCCCAGTTGGCAATGCCTTCGGGTCTGCCCCCGAATCGGGTGACTCGTTGCTTGTCCAGACTTAGGCGACCATCTCAGCGGTGTAGATGGTCTCATATTCGATCGGCGTGAGCTTGCCAAGAGCCCGCTGGCGGCGCCGACGGTTGTAGGTGACTTCGATCCACCGCACGATCGCCAGGTGGAGCTCCTCGCGGGTAGCCCACTGTTTCCTCGAGTTGAGGACGTTCTTCTGCAACAGTGAATAGAAGGACTCCATCGGCGCGTTGTCACCAGCGGCCGCCACCCGACCCATCGACCCCCGCAGTCCGAAATCCCGCAGTGCTCGGACGTAGACGTGTGCGCGAAATTGCGATCCCCTGTCGCTGTGAACGACCGTAGCACCGGGGCCTCGAAGTGCGACGGCGTGATGCAAGGCCCTGACAGCGAGACTGGCAGTCATGCGGCTGTCGGTTGCATAGCCGACGATGCGGTTGGAGAAGACGTCTTTCACCCCGCAGCAATAGAGCTTCCCTTCCCTCGTCTGGTGCTCCGTGATGTCGGTCAGCCATAGCTCGTTCGGACGTGAGGCGCTGAAGTCACGCTCGACGAGGTCGTCATGGACCGGAGGCCCAGGCCGGCGAGAGAGCCCCCGTTTCTTCGAATGGGCGGAGAAAATGCGCTGTTCAGAGCACAGCCGCCACACCCGGTTCTCCGATACCTTGTGCCCGAGGCGCTCGAGCTCATCGGCGATGAAGCGGTAGCCGAACTCGGGATCGTCGTGATTCACGTCGACCGCGGCGTCGGTCAGATAGGCGTTCTCTAAGTCCCGCCGGCTGCAGGGGCGGCGAAGCCACTTGAAGTAGTTCTGCTTGGAAAACTTCAGCACCCGGCAGGTCACCGCCACAGGGACATCCTCGGCGGCAAGGTCGCGGACCAGCGGGTAGATCATTTTGGGGAGCTGCTCTGGCTCAGATAGGCCGCGGCGCGGCGCAGGATGTAGTTCTCCTGCTCGAGGACCTTGATCCGCTTGCGCGACTCACGCAGCTCCTGGCGCTCGGCGGCTGTCACGCCGTCCTGGACGCCGTCTTCGATGTCGGCCTGCTTCACCCAGCGGTGGAGACAGGACTCGGAGATCCCAAAGTCCTTCGCGATCTTCGCCATCGGGATCTCCCGCCGGCGAGCCACGGCCACGACGTCACGGCGGAACTGCTCGGGGAATGCCTTCGGCATCCTGTGCTCCTCTCCTGCGAGGCAATCCTCGCAAGATTAGGAGTCACCCGATTCGGGGGCAGACCCTTCGGCATTAAACCGACCGCCCGTATCTGTAGCAGAAAGGGATACGGCTGTCCATCGTGATCTTCAAGGGCTCAACTGGCACGGAGTCGCCGATGATCTCCAGCTGATCTGTCTGAACCGGTCTGGGTTTGACTGAGGCTTTCGAGCTTGGATTCTCAGGCCGTATCAGCCGGCGATAGCTGGTCGGCGTATGTGCCTGAAGGTCCGGGATGCCTTTCCGCCGGCGTCAGCCGGGAGGACGTCGTGGCAGGTGACGCTTTCGGCAATCATGGTCTCCATCAGCGATCGAGATGGAATCGGCGAGGATGAGGTGCACGTGTGGTTCGTGTGCTTTTCCCCTGACCCAGGTGCCGAGCGCGAGGCATGGGAGGTGCTCAGTCCCGAGGAGCGGGCCCGGTCCGACCGACTGAGGCAAGACCGGGATCGCTCCCTTCAGGTCCGCACCCGAGCGTTGGTGCGGAGAGTGCTCGCCCTCTACCTGCAGGTGGCCCCTCAGGACGTGGCCATCGCCTCCGGGCCCGACGGCAAGCCCGAGGTAGTTGGCGGCGCCACGAGACGATGGCCGAACTTCAACGTCTCTCATTCTGGTTCGATGGCACTGATGGCAGTGAGCGCGAGCCACGCGGTGGGAGTCGATATCGAACAGGTTCGCGCCGATCTGGTGTGGCAAGACATCGCCGACGAGTTCTTCTCTCCCGCCGAGCTGGATGCCATCGGCCACGTCCCCCGACCTGATCGGCGGCAGGCGTTCTTCGACTGCTGGGTCCGCAAGGAGGCGTATCTCAAGGGTCTTGGTGTCGGCCTGCGACGCTCGACGACCGACTTCGCGGTCCCGATTGCGGGTGTGGGTGGTCCGGTCGAGGATCCCGGGCTTGCCTCTCGACGGGCGTGGTACGTGTACGGGCTCGAGGTCGAAGATGGCTTTGCCGCCGCCGCCGCCGCCGACGGGGAGGTTGCGGTGACGATCCGACCTTGGGCGTCACCCGCCGGTCGATGATCCGATCGAGGGAAGTGACGGAGCGGCACGATCGTCCCCGATGCGATCGAGGCGGTCGATCAACGCCTTGGCCAGGACGCGGACGTGCGGCTCCTTCATGAGCGTGAGGTGGGAGACGCCGGGTCCGTCGATGACGTAGCACTCGTCGGTTCCGTCGTCTTCGGGAACCATGCGTACGTCACCCTGTGGGGCCGTCGGCGCACCGGAGCGGAAGAAGGTGACAGTGCAGGTGGTCGGGGTCGTGTCGTAACGTGCTCGCTTTATCTTCAACGGCCTGTGCACGCGAGGCGCATAGAGGGAGACCTGTTCGACGTCGTCCCCACGATCACGGGCATGGAACCAACGGATGATGAGCCGAGGCAAGCGGCGGGCCTTCGTGCGCGCGTTGGCCGAGCGGCGACCCATGTACGCGGCGACCGACTGGCTGCCCTCCCACACCGACGCCAACGTGGTCGTGTCGCGCCGGGGTGGGGGTGCCGACCGCGGACGCTCTGCGTCGAACAACCCCAGAAAGGCGACCTCGTGCCCGAGCTGCTCCAACTGGTGCGCGATCTCCACGACGACAAGGCCGGCAAAGCAGAACCCCGCCAGCCGGTAGGGTCCCTCGGGCTGCACGCGGAGAATGTCAGCCACGTACCGCTGGGCCAGATCCGGGATGCGAAGCGGCTGGGTGTCGATGAGCGACGTCGTGACCCGAAACCCGTAGACCGGCTGTTCCGGACCGAGCAGTCGAACGAGGTGCAGGTACTCGAACAGTTCGCCACTGACACCGTGGGCCAGGAACAGCGCCGGCTTCGTCCCGTCGGCCCGGAGGGGGACAAGCGTGGTCTCGTTTGCTCCATCATCGTCGTCGAGCGCCTTCGCCACTTCGCGGATGGTCGGTCCGCTGAACAACAGCGATAACGGAATGGTCTTGCTCGTCCATCGTGTCATCTTGGCGAACAGCTCCGCGGCCAGAAGTGAGTCACCACCGAGAGAGAAAAAGTTGTCGTCGACGCCGATGTGCTCGACACCGAAAATTTCCGACCAGAGGTCCGCCAGTCCCCGTTCGATGGCGGTACTCGGTGCCGCGTACGGGGCCTCGTGCTCGACGACCACCTCGAGAGCGGCGAGCGCATGCCGGTCGAGCTTGCCGTTCGGTGTCAACGGCAACGAGTCGAGGGTAACGATGCCGTCGGGCACGAGATACTCGGGCAGCCGGGACCGTAGGTGATCGCGCAACTTGTGGGTCGACAGCGGTTGTGAGCCCGCCGTCACGACGTACGCGAAAAGGCGGCGTTGGCCCCGATCGTCCTCTCGACCCATCACGGCGGCGGCCGTCACGGCCGGGAGCTCGCGTAGTGCTGCCTCGACCTCGCCGGGTTCGACCCGGAAGCCGCGCACCTTGATCTGGTCGTCGAGGCGGCCGAGGAACTCGACGTCGCCGTTCGCACGGTACCGGCCGAGGTCGCCGGTGCGGTACAGGCGCACAGCCGGGTCGGCGCCAAATGGGTGGGCGACGAACTGTTCGGCTGTCAACTCCGGCCGGTTGAGGTACCCGCGGGCCAGACCGGCGCCGCCGAGGTAGAGCTCACCGGGAACGCCGACGGGCACCGGCCGCCGCCCGCCGTCGAGGATATAGAGCTCGGTATTGGCGATCGGGCGCCCGATCGGCACCCGCTGGGTGCCCGGCTCGATCCCCCGGATCTCGCAGGTCGCGGCGAACGTCGTCGCCTCGGTCGGCCCGTATCCATTGACCAGGCGCATGTGCGGCAGAACGGCGATCGCCCTGGCGACGTGGTCAGGGGAGAGGGCCTCGCCGCCTACCACGAGTTGTCGGATCCCGCTGAGCAATCGCCAATCCTCGTCGATGACGGCGTTGAACACGGCCGAGGTCAACCACAGCGTGTCGACACGCCCGGCCAGCACCGTGCCCAAGCGATCCAGCGCGAACCTCTGATCGGGGTAGACGACGCAGCGGGCCCCGTGCAGCAACGGGCCCCAGATCTCGAACGTTGAGGCGTCGAAGGCCAGCGGCGCCATGTGGAGGATGGCGCCGACCTCGTCGAAGTGGACGTAGTCGACCCCGAACAGCCGGGCGACCACGGCGCCATGTTCCACCATGACGCCCTTGGGCACGCCAGTGGAACCGGACGTGTAGACAACGTAGGCCAGGTTGTCGGATCGGGCGGTCTCTACCGGAGCAGCCTTCCTGGCGTCCACGGTCGGACCATCATCGACATCCAGGCAGACGACGTGAGCACGACACCAACCGATGCGATCACGTAAGGCGGCGCCGGTCACGACCACCTCGACCTGGCTGTCTTCGACCATGAACGCCACGCGGGCGACCGGGTAGTCGGGATCGAGCGGTACGTAGGCACCGCCCGCCTTGAGTGCGGCGAGAATGGCCACGATCGCCTCGATGGAGCGGTACAGGTAGATGCCCACCCGGACGTCCGGACCGACGCCGAGGGCCCGGAGCCGACGGGCGAGGGCGTCGGCGCGCTCGTCGAGATCCCGGTAGGTCAGCGACGCGTCGTCGGCGGTCAGCGCAATGGCGTCGGGGTGGGCCAACGCACGCTCCTCGAACAGTTCGTGGATGCACCGGTGCGGGAATGCCGCCCCCGTGTCATTCCACTCGACCAACACCTTGTGCCGCTCCGAGGGGTCGAGGAAATCGAGCTCGTCGATCGCACGGTCGGGGTCGGCCACCGCTGCTTCGAGGAGCCTGCAGAAGTCGCCGGCCACTCGCTCTGCCGTCGTCCTGTCGAACAGATCGGTGGCATATTCCAGCGTGCCGACTAGCGTCTCGTGGTTCTCGCTCAACGTCAACGTGAGATCGAACATGGCCGTGTCGTGGTCGAGTGCGAAGTCTTCGGTAATGAGACCCCCGAAGGCGAGGTCGTGTTCGGGTGTGTTTTGGAAAACGAACATGTGCTGGAACAGCGACGTGTGGCCGAGGGTCCGCTCGGGCCGCATGGCTTTCACGACCTGCTCGAAGGGCAGATCCTGGTACCGGTAGGCGCCGAGGGCGACATCGCGCACGCGGGCGATCAGGTCCCGGAACGACGGATTCCCCGACAGTTGGGTACGCAGCACCAGGGTGTTGGCGAAGAACCCGACGAGGCCCTCGGTCTCCTGCCGGGGGCGGTTGGCGATGGCCGTGCCGACCGCGATGTCGTCCTGGCCGCTGTAGCGGGCCAGCAGCGCCTGGAAGCCGGCCAGCACGGTCATGAACAGGGTGGCCCGACAGGCGCGGGTCACGTGGCGCAGCTCTGTCGTCAGTGGCGCCGGGATCTGGATGTCGACAGCGCCCCCTCGACCCGAACGGCGGGGGGGCCGGGGGTGGTCGGCTGGGATCTCGAGTAATGGCGGCAACCCCTGGAGCCGCTGGAGCCAGTACTCGAGCTGGTCGTGGAGGACGTCGCCGGCCATCCGTTCCCGTTGCCAGACAGAGAAGTCGGCGTAACGGATCGGCAGCGCCGCCAGCGGGGAGGGTCGACCACCAGCGCACGCGTCGTACAGAACGCTGAGTTCGCGGAGGAGCACCGCTTCCGACCACGCGTCGGTGGCGATGTGGTGCATGGTCAGGACGAGGACGTGATCACCGGGGGACAACCGCATGAGCACGCCTCGGATGATCGGTCCGTGCGCCAGGTCGAATCTTTGGCGCACCTCCGCACCCGCCACGCGCGTGGATTCCGCCTCGGCATCATCGCTCTCAGTCAGGTCGACGATCGTGAGTGGGAACGGCACCGGCGGCCCGATGTGCTGGACGGGTCGGCCGTCGATGACGGGGTAGGTCGTGCGCAGCGCCTCGTGGCGGTCGAGCAACCCGTCAAGTGCACGCTGCAGCGGGTCGAGCTGCAGAGGACCGTGCAGGCGGCGGGCGATCGTGATGTTGTACGTCCACGGCGTGGGTTCGAGCTGATCGAGGAGCCAGATTCGTTGTTGCGCGAACGACAGGGGAGCCTCGGTCTCACCAGGACGGGAAACGATGGGGCTCCGGTCCGGTCTCACCGTGATCGCGTCAAAATTCGATCGGAAGCGATTCGAGGCCTCGGAATGCCCCCGTGTTCCTCCGCCACCGCACTGCGTCGGTCAGTCGCGCTGAACCCATCCGTTCGAGGAGGGCCGAGAACGCCAGCTCGCCTTGGAGGCGCGCCAGCGGAGCGCCGAAGCAGTGATGCGTGGCCCAACCGAAAGCGAGATGGCCGCTGTCCGCCCGTTGGATGTCGAATCGGTCCGGGTCCGGGAAGCGTTCGGGGTCGCGGTTGGCGGCCCCGAGCACGGCGATGACCGCCTGACGCTTGGCGATCCGTCGGTGGCCGAGCTCGTTGTCGTCGGGAGCGACGCGGGCGGTGTGCTGGATGGGACTCTCGAAACGGAGCACCTCTTCCACGGCGGCCGGGACGAGTGTCGGCTCGGCGCGCAGGAGCTGCCACTGATCGGGGTGAAGGAGTAAGGCCAACATGCCGTTGCCGATCAGGTTGGTCGTTGTCTCGAGGCCGCCGACCAGGGTGATGATGGCGTTGGCGATCACCTCGTCCTCGGTGAACCGATCGCCGTCGGTCTCGGCGGTTACCAGCGCCTGCAGCAGTCCGTGCTGCGAGCGTCGGGACTGGGTCCGGATGGCGTGACGGAAGTAGGCAATCATGCCGTCCACGGCCTGGCACACAGTCGCTGTGCGCGCCGGGTTGTGCTGGAAGTTGCCGAGCAGCTCGGCGAATGTTCGCGTCCAGCTGGTCAGCTGAGGCCAGTCGTCGCTTGGCAGTCCCAGCATCTCCAGCGAAACGATCGCCGGCAGAGGGAGGGCCAAGTCGGCGATGACGTCTGTCACCCCCCGGGCCTGTACCCGGTCGAGCAGGTGTCGGATGATGTCCTCGATGTGCTCGCGCATCGCCTCTACCCGTCGGGGGGTGAAGCCCTTCGCGGCCAGCGCCCGCACCCGGGTGTGCCCCGGCGGGTCCAGGTAGAGCATCTGGCGGACCATGACGCGGGCGACCGGGGCCAGCGCCTCCAGCCCGAGGGCCTCGAGCTGGTCGGGCGTCGGTGTCCGTTCGGCCGAATACCGGTGCAGGACGGTCGTGACGTCCTCATAACGGCTGACGACCCACGCATGGAGGAACGGGTCCCACAACACGGGATCGTTGTCCCGGAGCTGGTGGTAGAGCGGGTAGGGATCGGCGGCGACCGCCGGGTCGAGGAGCTGGTACAGGCCGAGCCGGCGCTTGGCCCCGTCTGACTTCCTGAGCTCCGGTCGAGCTGTCATCTCCATCCCGTGGGGTCGGTGAGCGCCGGTGTGGCGGCGCCTTCGACCCCCTTGCCCTCCCCGAGCTCCTCCTCGATCACGCCGGCGATGCCTGCCGCGGTGGGGTTGTCGAAGATGGTCAGCAGGTCGATCTCGAGGTCGAAGAGGTCCTCGAGTCGAATGACGAGCTGCGCTCCCATCAACGAGTGACCACCGAGCTCGAAGAAGTTGTCCTCCCTGTCGACCCGGTCGAGCTCGAGCAGTTCTTCGAGGACCGCGACCACAGTCTCCTCGACAGAGGTGGTTCCCAGAGTCAGACGCCCGCCGGAGACCGATATGCGCTCAGGCGGAGCGAGCGCGTTGCGGTCGAGCTTGCCGTTCGTCGTCACCGGCAGAGCATCCATCTCGACGAAGGCCGTCGGTAGCATGTACTGCGGCAGCCAGGCGGCCAGGTGCTCACGCAGCTCGCTCCGAGGAGGTACGTTTCCATTCGCCGTGACCATGTATGCGACGAGTCGGCGGTCACCGTGGGGGTCCTCGGGGGCAACGACCACGCACTGGGCCACGGCGGGATGGGTCGTGAGTGCGGCAGCGACCTCGTCGAGCTCGACCCGATGTCCGCGGATCTGCACTTGGGTGTCGAGACGGCCGAGGAAGTCCACCTCGCCGTCGAGCCCGATCCGAACGAGGTCTCCGGTGCGATAGAGCCGGCCTCCCGGCTCGGTGGCGAATCGGTCGGTGACAAACCGCTCGGCCGTTTCCACCGGTCGGTTGAGGTAGCCAATGGCCACGCCATCGCCGCCGATGTAGAGCTCGCCGGCTTCGCCCGGCCGGATCGGCCGGCCGTCTTCGTCGAGCACATAGAGACGGGTGCCGGTGATCACCCGACCGATGCCGGGCGCGCGGCCGGGCTCCTCGTCAGGCGAGATGGGGCCCGATGTCGACACCACAGTCGCCTCGGTGACGCCGTAGTTGTTCACCAGGGTGAACGGGATGCCGGCTGGCGGGCGGCGGTGGAAGACGTCGCCGCCGGTCAGCACGAAGCGGAGCGTGCTGTCACCAGGCCACGACAGGTCGAGCATGGCTTCGGCCATCGGGGTGGGGACGAATGCGATCGTGATGCCGGCTTCCACCAGCCAGTCGCGCAGTGAGCACGGCGCCGCGACCGTCGTCGCGTCCGGGATATGGAGGCTGGCACCGGCTGTGAGATACGGCCACACCTCCCACACCGACGCATCGAAGGCGGGGCTGGCCAAGATCGACGCGCGGTCGGTGTGGCGGACATCGAAGGTGTCGTGGTGCCAAGCGACCAGGCTGAGGAGGTTCCGGTGTGAGACCTCGACCCCTTTGGGTTGGCCTGTGGAGCCTGACGTGTAGATGACGTACGCGACGTCGTCGGTGGTGGCGAGATCCTCTGGGGGCTGCTCGGCGTCACCCGTCTCTGCCACCAAGGAATCGAGGTCGATCACGGGTGCTCCCACGGACGTGAGTCGTGTTGTCACCGACGGCTGAGTGAGGAGCACCGCCACGTCGGCATCACGGAGCATGTAGTCGAGTCGAGCGTCGGGATAGGCGGGGTCGAGTCCGACGTACGCTCCCCCCGCCTTCAGTGTGGCGAGGGCGCCGATCACAGTGACCACGGAGCGCTCGTGGCAGAGGCCGACTCGAGTGCCAGGCTGCACGCCGAGACCCCGCAGACGATGAGCAAGCGCGTTCGCACGCGCATCGATTTGGTGGTACGTCAGAGCCTGTCCGTCCTCGCACGCCGCAAGGTGGCTGCCGTGCGACGACGCGATGTCACTCACCCAGCGATGAATCGGCTCCATCGGGCGATCGTGTGCGCTGCCATCACTCGTCCACAGGGGACGAACCCGCTCCCGGGAACCATTGCGCAGAGAATATTTGCCCATGCGAATCACCGCTCGCGCCGTTGGGGGGCGCAAGTTGACCATACGGGAACCTCTGTTTTCGTCGTCAGAAGTGATGAAAGCTTGGGCACCGCTTGGGAACACGGGATGTCCGCTGGTGGTCGACAAGTCGGGCACCGGATGGTCGATTACGGGCGTGCATGATCCTGCCAAGCCTCTGGGACGAGCGCATCTTCCAGCTGATCGAGTGTCAGGCCATCGGCGATGCTCCTGCGCGAGGCGTAGTCGAGCAGCCCGTAAAGCCCCGTCTGACGGGACCGCTGGACGACCAGACGAAAGCGCTGGGCCCGCCGCCGGGCTCGGCAGTCTCGCGGGTCGCGGAATCTGCTCACGCCGCTGCTGGTCCTCGACGACGCGCTTCCACCATCAGCGGCAAACGGGACCTGGTCGCCGGAGACGTGGGGCGTTCCAGCGATGGGCGGTGGTTCCAGCCATGCTGGATCGGGCGATGACGATGGGACCCCGTTCATGACGCATCCTGTTCCTCGGCGTCCAGCGGGGTCCAGGGTGGGCGTCAATAGTGTCCTCCCGTTCGGGGGATCACCTCCGCCGAAGCTACTCCTCGAGAAGATCATGCGCTCGACGGCGACATCGTACGTCGGCGGTCGCCCTCGGTCCGCGCGTAGCCGCTCGCGTCAGGTGGCCGTGTTCAGGGCTGGGAAGATTCGACCTCGGTGAAGAGGTTTCCTTGGGCCGCTCCGGCACCCGACCCATTACTACGGCCACGCAACACGAAGGCGATGCCGACGGCCACCAGGGCACCGGTCAGCGGGCCGGCGACGTAGACCCAGTATCCGGTGAAGGTCGTGCCGACAAGGTCGGGCCCGAAGGTGCGGGCCGGGTTCATGGAGGCGCCCGAAATGGGGCTGGCCCACAGACCGGCCAGGGCGACATAGCCCGCCACTCCGAAGGCGCCGATGACGCCCACATTCTGAGCCCCCGACGCGGTGCCGAGGATCACACTGACCAGTCCCATGGTCAGGATCAGCTCCATCCAGAACGCAGCCATGTCGGAGTAGCCGTGCGCCGGGGCGTTGGAACCGTAGACGGCAGAGACCTTGATCACGGCGTGGAGGAAGAGGGCGGCGAGCGTGGCTCCCACGAGCTGCACGACGATGTAGCCGGGCACCCGGCACCACGGGAAGTCCCGGCGCAGTGCGAAGGCGATGCTGACGGCCGGGTTCAGGTGGGCGCCGGACACCTTGCCCATGAAAAGAATGATCGCCATGACCATCAGGCCCGGGGCCACGACGGCCGCCTGGTGACTGATCACGCCGGGGAAGGCATGGCCCATCATCCCCGCCCCCGCGGCCACCAACACGAGGAGGAAAGTGCCGAGCAGTTCCGAACAAAGCCGGCGCCACTCCTGGCTCGGATCGTTGAAGTTGTTGATGCGGTCGATGACGTCCTGCTCGTAATGGGCGAGCGGGCCCTTCGTGGGCGTTACCTGTCTCGTTGTCATCGCCACCTCGTGCTGCTCAGGACGAACGAGCCACGATCCGGCACGGTACCGGCGTCTTCTCATTGAGGTGATAACTCACGCACACCCGGTGATAGCCGTCAGCCACCCACAGAGGGTCTCCTTCGACCAGAAGAACCGGTGACAGTTTCTCGCCATGCTTCACTTTTTCGAGGTCGGAGGAAACCTCGGAGTCACCGGACGGGAGCAACGGCAGACCGGAGGCACGCAGGATGTCCTTGGCCGCGAAGTGCGACAGCTCCTTCTGCTTGCGTAGGGCCTTGGCCAGCCTGGTGGCCTCGGCGAGCCCCACGAGCAGGGTCAGATAGCACTCGGCCGATGGAAAGTCCTCTGCCTCGGGTTCTTCCTTCCAATGCTCGTGGTCATGGTCCACTCTTCACTCCTTCGTCACTCTTGTCGGCCACCGCGAAGCCGACATCGCCGAAGCCGGGAAGAATGGCCTCGATGGGGTCGCGCAGGTCGTCGATGTAGCCGAGTGAGTACGCGCCACGGTCGTAGCCCATCAACCGCAGGAGCTCCACCGGCAGGGTCCGCGCTATCTCTCGTGGGGTCGCCAGGTACTGGTTCTCCTCCTGGCGTAGCCACGCCAGGTTGTACGTGATGTTGAGGCCGATGCGGACATCGTCGGTCAGATTCGCCCCGCCGCCGTGGTTCACACTGCCGGAGTAGAAGAGCACCGAACCCCTCTCCATCTCGGCCGGCTCGGTATCGTCTTGCGTGAAGGGCTGGGTGTCGGCGGCGGTGCTACTGCCGAGGACTATCCGGGTGGCGCCGTTCGCCTCGGTGAAGTCGGTGAGGGCCCAGATCGTGTTGCACTGAACCTCGTAGCCGGTGGGGAAGGGGAAGAAGTCGAAAGCCCACCGGTCCTTGTGGATGGCTTGAGCCGCCTGCCCGGGGCCGATGGCGATGGCCTGGGTCAGGTGCAGCTGGAAATTGGTGGCGTGGGCCAGGACCTCGCTGGTCGTCCCCAGCGCCAGCGGGTGCATCACCAGCTGGCGGGCAGAGGGCGAGCGGGCGATCAGGGACCCGGTGCGCCGGGTGAGGAGCCCGGCGAAATCATCGGGCCCGAGCGGTGTGGCGTCGAGATACGGTCGCAGCTCCTCCCCGATGCGGTCCAACAGGTCGGGGGGTACCACCGCATCGACGACGACGGCGCCCTGTTCCTTGACGACCTCGGCCACCACCGCGGGGGCGATATCAGCGGGCAGATGTTTGACGGGCATGTCTCTCACCCCATTGTCTATCGTCTCTGACACAAAGGAATTTCCAGTGAAAGATACCCCGTCCCGGCGTTCAAAACGCTCGGCCTTGCGCCGGATCCGGCCAGCGGGTCGCCTGGCGGAGGCGACTTTTCGTGTCATCGGCGGTTCTGGCGAGGGAAGGCGACCTCCTCGAGCAGCAGATGGATGGTGGCTGCTACGGGAATGGCTATCAAGGCTCCAATGATGCCCAGGAGCGTGCCGCCGATGAGCGTGGCGATGATCGTCAGGCCCGGCGTCACCTTCACCGTGTGTTTCATCACCCGTGGATTGAGGAAGTAGTCCTCCAGGAACCGGTAGATGACGTAGAACGCGGCCGTGGCGATCCCGACGGGTAACCCCTTCGTCAGCGCCACGAGCGAGACGATGACGCCGGCGATGGTCGAGCCGACCATCGGGATGAGATCGAACAGGGCGACCACCAGGGCGAGGAGCAGGGCGTAGGGAACCCCGAAGATCAGAAGCCACACGTAGGTGCCCACACCGGAGATCACGGACGTCAGGAGGTTGCCGAGCATGAAGCCGCCGACCCGGTCGAAGACCTCGTCGGTCAGAAGCCCGACGCGCTCACGCCGGCTACGGGGAATCATCGACAACCACAACCGCTTCACTCCGGGCAGGGCGATCAGAAAGTAAATGGTGAGAGCCACGATGCTGATGGTCGCCACCCCGACCGAGAGGATGGCCTTGCCGGCGCCGAACACGCCACCAGCGGGGATCTTGAGCTTCGACTTGCCCTTGAGATAGCTGGTGAGGTGGAGCTTCACCGCCAGCTTCCCGGCCCAGCCCTTCCCGGAAGCCAGATCGGCCCTGTAACGCGGGTAGTTCGTTATCAGGTTGTGAATCTCGTGGGAGATGGGGGGCGCCGCCGCCAGAACGAAGGCGGCAACGACGAGGACGAAGCCGAAGGTCACGATGATCGCGGCGAGCCCGCGGAGACGAGGCCGGTCAACCACTCCAGCACCGGGTTCAGGCCGATGGCGATGAATAAGGCCAATCCCACGATGACCAGGACGTCGGCAATCTGGGCGATGCCTCTGAAGATGACGTACGCAACAGCAACCCCCAGGGCACCCATGAGGCCCACGAAGAACGGTGCCCCATGATCGAACGGCTTGCCCTATGCCCCCAGCGACTCGTCGGTGTCGTCGAGTTCACGTTGTGCGCTCACCGGAAGAATCAGCGGCTCCGGAGGAGCGACGTCCTCTCCCGTGAGGAGAGGCGGCACGGAATTGGCCTCGTCCATGTCCATGGCGTGCTCCTGGTTCGGCGGAGGTTCTGAAACTCGGTGATCAGGTTTGTGTCGGGGGATCAGAGAACGTCACCACGACATGCTGCTCGGGACGTCGTTGATTCTGAGTTGCCTGCAGGGCCATGGACCGCTGGTCAGCGTCCGTCAGGGGAGGCTGGACCATCGCCCGCGGCCACAGGTGCCGACTGAGCACCGTGTTGGTTTCGGCGGCGTAGATGCTGATCTCAGCTCCGAGGTAGACCCAGGCGAGGAGCCCGAGGACCATCCCGAAGAGCCCGTAGATGGCGCTGTCGTTGCGGAGGTCGTGCCCGATCAGATAGCCGCCCAGCGCCAGCAGGATCGTCCAGGCCACCCCGCCGATCACCGCACCGGGAATCAATTGCCCTCGTGGTGACCGACTTCGGAGTCAGGACCCTGAAGGCCAGCAAGTACTGACCCAGGTTGACGACGACGGCCAGCAGCTCGCCGACCAGGCCCAGCAGGACGTTGTGACGGCCGAACGTCCCGAAGGCGGCCAGGAAGGTCGACAGGGCCAGCCCTATGCCGAGAACGGCGAGAAAGCCGGCACCACGGGCGAGTCGTTTGACGAAGTTGAGGCGCTCCGGCCCGGGCAGATTCCATACCTGGCACATGGCGAACAATCCCGCCTGCGAGAGTCCGGTGCTTCCCCACACGAGACCGACGAGACCGATGGCGATTCCCAGGACAGAGCTGCGATGGAGCGGGTGGATGTTGTCCCCCAGCTGCCGTCCCACGATGGGGAAGTCGGCGAAGGTGGAATGGAGGACAGACTGCCGGAGCCCGGGATGGCCCGAGAGAACGAGCCCGAGAACGGTGACGACGACGAGGAGCAGAGGGAAGACCGACAGGAAGGCCGAGTAGGCGATGTTGGACACCAGGCTGCCGGCGTTGTCGTCGCCGAACTTCTTCGTGATCCCGAACAGGAAGGCCAACGGGGCGTGTCGCTTCTGGAAGGCATCGACCCGGCGGGCCGTTCGTTCAACCGGGTTCACGATCCCGACCCATCTCTTGGACCTCCGTCTGGCGGGTGACCGCCGGCCAAAGTCCGAATGAAGCAGGGTCTGGGCGTCTTCGGTTCTGTGCTCAGAATAACAGTTCGCGAGTTCGCAGAGACCCGCCGTTCAGAGGTAATCCAACGATGCGGCCTCGATGCTCTGGGACCGGCCTTTCGCCAGATTGACGTCCTGTGACACATCGGTTCCGGTCGACTCGGTGAAAGATCGCGTAAAGCCGGCGGCATCAGCGAGCCGGGGGAGTCGGGGAAGGTTGTCAGTCAACGGGACGTGGGCTCGGCGAAGGTCAGCACGTTGAAGTAACCCAGAGCCTGCGCGGGCGACCCGTGACCGGGACTCTGAATAATCAACAGTCGTCGTGGTCACGCTGGTCGGACAGGGTGCCGCCTGCCCGGTAAGGTCTCAGCCCGAGCTTTGGTGAGTGCTGCAGGTGTTGTCGTAGATCGTGCCCTCGAACTCCGGATAGCCGAGGTTCGGGAACTGGTCGGCGCCGTACTGGGCGTCCTTGCCGAAATCGTTCACCCCGGTGCCGGAGCTCACGTTGCCGAACTCGATGGCGCACTTCCCACTCGTGTCCACTTCGCTCCAGTAGGGATAGAACGCCGTGTGTCCCGGCTGGTCGACCTCGGATCCCGCTGGCGGGACCGCACACCCCTTGGTCGAGACGCGGTTCGCCGGCGGGATGGTCGTGCCCTTACAGATGGACTCGCTGAGCGCGACGTCGGTCTGGAAGTAGTACTCGGGATACTGGCTTCCCTTCGTGGTGGGCATCGATTCGACGAAACTCGACGGATAGAGGCTGGTCGGGCTGGCGGCCGTGGGCCACTCGGTACGGTACGGCGTGCCGTCGAAGTCGAGGTCACCGTTCTGGGTGTAGTTGGCCTCGCAGAGGGCTATCCCCGGCCCCTTGGCCGTCCCGGAACCCTGGTCCCAGCCGGCATGGGTGTCGTTGGCGGCGTAACACAGTCCGTCGGTCGTCTCGTCGCCTTCGCTACCGGTGCCCTCGTCGCCCCCGGTGCAGGTGGAGTACGTCCCCCCGGTGTCGTAGGGATCGAACGGGTTGTAGTCGGTGCCGTAGAAGGCGGGCGGGGGCAGCTGCTCGCCGGGGGGCGGCGGCGGGTAACTGCCGGACACGCTGCTGCACGCTTCGAAGTGACCCGTCTCGTACTCGGTGCTGATGTCCGTCTGCAGAGCCGCCCAGGGGATGATGTTGCCCGACGTCGCCGTGTCGTACTCCGGCTGCCAGTTGGCGGGGGCGGTGTCGCAGTTCATGTCGATGAACTCGAATCCGTTGGCCGCCGATGCCTGCATGAAGCCCGACGTGTGCCGGGTCAGGTCCTTGATGACGACCTCGAAGGCGTCGTTGCCTCCCAACGCTCCTTTCACCGGCGGCGCCGGGGCGTCGAACATGTGGACACTGATCCGGTCCCCGGGCTTCATGATGAGGGTGTCCTTGTTCGGCACGGCGGTGTCGAAGTCCGAGTCACCTGGTCCCGCAGGACCGGTGGGGACGCCGTTGGTCTGGATGAAGGCGGAGTTGATCGGCTCCTCGCAGTTGGGCTGGCAGGTGGCGTAGTTGTCCGTGCATTCCAGGCTGTCGATGGTGACCGCCGCGCACCAGCCGGCGTCGCTGCAGCTCTCGTTGTCGACCCACGGCGGGTTACCGGGCGGGTACAGCTGCATCTCCATAACGGCCGAACCGGCGCCGGGATAGGAGTTGTTCGGGCAGTTGAAGGCCTTGGCGCAGCTCGGAGCGTTGGTGTCCGACTCGGGCACGCATGGCAGCTGCGGGTACGAATACGGGTCACACATCGCCATGGAGAACCACGGCGCGGGGGAGAGCTCGAACCAGTGCGAGACGTCGCTCCCGGGGGTGCCGACGGTGGGGGCCGCCGACGGGTCGACCGGCAGCGTCTCGTTCCAGGTGACGTCGTCGCCTGACCCGGGCTGGTTCGAAAGGAAGGTCATATCGGGCTCGTCGTGCCCGATGTACTGGCCGTTGTCGTAGAAGCGGCCGCCCCACGTGTTGGCGTTGTCGACGCCGAGGATGCCGCGGACGTCCGTGCACAGCGACCCCCGAGCGGGCGTCTCGACAGGGCTGTCGCCGTTGCAGTCGAACTCACCCCGTGTCGGGATGGAGGTGGCCTCCGGCACAGTGGTGGCGTTCGGCCTCGCCACCAGGGGGCCGGGTACGGCGCTGCTCGAGGCGGTACTGGCGGCGGTGGCCTGGGCCGAGCCGAGCAGCCCCAGCCCCACCACCATCCCCAGGACGACGAACGTCTTCAACGTGGTGCTACGCGGAACGAAGCGGTGACTCATCGAACCCCTCCCTGAGACACTCTGCCCAGCCATACAGCTGTGCGGTCACTCCCCGACAGTCGCGTCGGCGGTATCTCGGCACCCCGGCAGGCGAAACTAGGACCACCCTTGGGGAGCGTCAAGGGGCAGCCCGCCGGTTGGTGCGGTCGATCACCAAGTGGCTGATGAGCAGACGCCCGGTACGCTGGCTCAGGTGGCGCGGCGGCACGAGGATTTCGACGTCTCCTACCAGGAGGGGGGTACGGCACCGTGGGACATCGGCCGACCCCAGTCCGCCTTCGATCACCTGGTTGATGCGGGCGAGATCCGTGGTGACGTGCTCGACGTGGGCTGCGGGACGGGTGAACACGCACTGATGGCAGCGGCCGTTGGCCACCGCGCCACTGGTATCGACTCGGCCCCGACCGCCATCGGGCTGGCCCGGGAGAAGGCGGCGCAGCGGTCGCTCGAGGTCCGCTTCGAGGTAGGGGACGCCCTGGACCTGTCCGGTCTCGGGACACGGTTCGAGACGGTGCTCGATTGTGGGCTCTTCCACGTCTTCGACGACGACGACCGGGCCCGCTTCGTCACCAGTCTCGGTGGCGTCGTCGTGCCAGGGGGGCGGTACTTCATGCTCTGTTTTAGTGACAGGCAACCGGGAGACTGGGGTCCGAGGCGGGTGCACCAGGACGAGCTCCGTCGCAGCTTCACCGACGGCTGGCGTGTCGACTCCATCGAAGCGACGGTGCTGGAGATCACCCTCAGCCCCGAAGGCGCTCAGGCCTGGCTGGCCTCGTTCACCCGGCTGTGATGGCACCCACTGGGGGCTCTCAGCACGTAGCCCGATCAAACACCTATCGTGCACTGGTCTGTCATAGAATTGCGATTCAGGTCAGGAACAGGCAGGTCCAATTCGGCATGTCCCACACTCGGATCACCGGTGTCGATTTACCCGCACGCGGGGAGCAGATCATTCTGACTTTCCCCAACTCGAAGTCCGGGGCGGTTCGGACCTCCGTGCTTGAGCACCTCGCCCAACCTCGGCCAGGTTTGCTCCTTGCCGCACCGCTGCTCGACGGTGAGGTAACGGTGGTCGCCAAGGGCGAAGCCATCCTGATGCAATGGCAGTCGAAAAGCAGAATGCACAGCCTTCCGGGAATCTTCCACAGCCTCGTGGATAGCGGTGTCGCTGCCTGGCGGGTCGATGTCGGACAAGATGAAAGGGCGGAAGCGGTCGCACAGAGCGATCCTGTCGAGGAGGACGAATCGGTCGAAGCCATCAATCGACGCCGTCATGTTCGTGTGCCCATGCGAGGTCGCGTGGATGTCGTCTCCGGAGGGAGAAAGCTAAGAGTCGAGACACTCGATATCAGTGAGAGCGGTGTGAGGTGTCGATGGGCTGGTGACCGTTTTTGGGCGCCATCGCGAGCATCGTCGGTGATTGTCTCTCTTGCGATCGGCGCTGGCCGGCCCGTCACTCTGACGGGTTCCGTCGTATGGGTACGACGAGGTGATCAGGGAGTCGAATTCAGCGTTGCCTTCACTCATCTCGACGAGAGTCCCAAGACGATCCAGTTGCTTCGTCGTTATGTTGTCGCGCTGGACCGAAATCAACTTCTTCGAAGTCAAAGTCAGTAGTCCCCGGCGCTGGGGGGTATGCAGGGCCAACCGGCCAAGCATGGATGTCGTCCACCTCGATCCAACCGGTGCCCAGCCGTTACGGGATGGCACGACTTCACAGCGAGCGCACAGGTCATGCACAGACGTCGCTCAAAGTGCTCCGTGAGAATGATTCGATGTCGCCGGCGACGAAGATAACCCCGGCAGATGGGCACGTCGCCGCTGTCCGGGCGCCCGTGGCTCGGCCCGGCCATGCTCCGCTGCCCTGGGTGGCCGACGTCTTCGCCGCACTGTTCGGTCTCGGCCTGGGCGTCACAATTGCTCTGGTCATCACCGGTGAGACCCGCGGTTCGCTCGCCGCTCCCGGTGGTTGGCTCATCGCCGGGGGCCGCTTTGCCGGGTTCACCGGCGCCTATCTCCTGTTGGTCATGGTTGTCCTGATCGCCCGGCTGCCCTGGCTCGAGCGGGCCGTGGGCCAAGACCGGCTCGTCCGGTGGCACCGGCGGATCGGACCCTGGGTGCTGTGGCTCATCACCGCCCACGTCGTGCTCATAACCCTCGGTTATGCCCAGCTGGCCAAGGTGGGGGCGCTGCGCCAGTTGTGGGTCTTTCTCACCTCGTATCCCGACGTCCTCGCCGCCGCCGTCGGCTTCTGTCTCCTCATCATGGCCGGGGTGACCTCGATCAGGATCGCCCGGCGACGCCTCAAGTACGAGACCTGGTGGGTCGTGCACCTCTACATGTACCTGGCGCTGGCGCTCGCCTTCGCCCACCAGATCGTCACCGGTGGTTCGTTCGTCGGCCATCCCCTCACCCGAGCGGTCTGGATCGCCGTCTGGGTATCGACGGCCGGGATGGTCATCGTGTTCCGGGTCCTCCAGCCGATCGGGCGGAGCCTCAGACACCAGCTCCGGGTCGTCACCGTGCACGAGGAGGCACCCGGCGTGTTCTCGGTTATCTGCTCGGGCCGACGACTGGACCGGCTGGCCGTCTCGGGTGGTCAGTTCTTCCAGTGGCGCTTCTTCACGAAGGAGTTGTGGTGGCACGCCCACCCCTATTCGCTCTCCGCGCTCCCTCGACCGCCCTACATCCGGGTCACCGTCAAGGGGCTCGGCGATCAGAGTCGCGCCGTCGCCCACCTCAAACCGGGCACGCGGGTCGGTATCGAAGGGCCGTACGGCGCCTTCACCCATCATGCCCGGACATCCGACCGGGTCGTCCTGATCGGTGCCGGGGTCGGCATCACTCCCCTGCGGGCGCTGCTCGAGGACCTCCCGCCATGGGTAGCTGTCACCGTCATCGTGCGGGGGTCGACGCGGCAAGAGATCGTCCACCGCGACGAGGTTGCGCACTACGTGGCGCAGCGGGGCGGGCAGTTTCACGAGCTCATCGGTTCGCGCCGTGAGATCCCCTTCGACGCCCGCGCACTCGGCCAGCTCGTACCTGACCTCAGGCGATGCGACGTCTACGTCTGTGGCCCGGAAGGCTTCAGCAAGAGGGTTGTCGCCGCGCTGCGAAAGCTCGGAGTACGTCGCCAGAAGATCCACCACGAAGCATTCACGTTCTGAAGGAGTGTCATATTCATGGTCGTCTCATCCAGGGCTCGCCCGTGAAACGGGCGCCCATCGTCATCGTGGCCACGGCGGCCGGGCTCGTCGGGATCCTGAGCTTTCATACGAAGGCAGGGCGACTCACGCTCAACGGATTGCCGAGTGCCTCCGCCACGACAAGTCATCCGACGACCACGACCGCGCCGCCTGCTTCGAGCGCGCCATCCACGGCTCACACCACCACGACACCCACGACGGTTCCCGCCGCCGACACGGAGCGCGACCGGTCCGCAGGTCAATTACAACTACGGCGTACTGGCCGTGTCAGTCACGGCCAGTGGCAAGCGGATCACCAACGTGGGGATCGCCTCACTCGACGACGGTGGGAACTCTCGGTCACAGTCCATCGACCAGCAGTCGATTCCGATTCTCGAGCAGGAGGCGATACAGGCACAGAGCGCAAATATCCAAGGTGTGTCCGGTGCCAGTTATACGAGCGCAGGGTTCGAGCAGTCACTCCAAGCGGCCCTGCGCAAGCTCGGCCTGTCGTGACGGACGATCGAATGACGTCTTCGGGGCGTCCCCAGGCGATTCACCATCTCGAGCACGTCATGGGCACGGCGGTGACCATCGACATCTTCCCGGCCGATCACACCAGCCCCCCTGAGGTCTCCCTGGGCCTGGCTCGGGCGCGTGCCACCCTTCGACGCGCCGACGCCGTTTTCAGTACATGGAAGGTCGACAGCCCCATGAGCCGCCTGCGCCGGGGCGAGATTCGATGCGAGGAGGCGCCCCCGGAGGTCGCCGACGTCCTCGAACGGTGTGCTGTCGCCCGAGAGCTCTCGCGCGGATGGTTCGACCCGTGGGCGATGCCGGGAGGGGTGGATCCCACCGGATACGTGAAGGGGTGGGCCGCCCAGCGCGCCCTCGCCGACCTCGTCTCGAGCGGAATGTCAGGGGCGATGGTGAATGCCGCCGGCGACATCGCCGGCTTCGGTGGTCCGGACGCGACTTCGCCCTTCAGGATCGGTATCGTCAACCCCTCCGCGCCGCGGGAGCTGGCGTGCGTCGTCGAGCTCACCGGGACGATCGCGACGTCGGGCTGTTACGAGCGCGGCAATCATCTGATCGATCCCCGGACGGGCCGGGCGACGGCGCGCGCCGATTCGGCCAGCGTCAGCGGCCCCGACCTCGGGGTCGCCGACGCACTGGCCACGGCTCTGGTGGTTGCCGGCGACGAGGGTCTGGACTGGTTCGAGTCCCTCGACGGTTACGAGGCGCTCGTCATCGGTTCCGACGGAACCTGGCGATGGACGGACGCCTTCCCCTTCGCATGCGCCGTCCCGGCGGGAGTCACTCGATGACCAACGCCGTTCGTTCGCGAGACGTATGAGCGTCACCCCCGAGGTTGGATCGCCACCGAAAAGTTGATGTCGACATTCCCGTCCTGCTGCCCGTCTCCGGGGAAGAAGCTGAACGGCTGGGCCCGATCGGTGGAGGCATCCACCAGGTAGTGATTGTCGTTCGGCTCCTTGAAGAGGGCTTCCGCCTCACTCCCGATCGCTTCGATCCGCTCGTCGACGATGGCCGGGCGCCCTCTCGCCCGTTAGTTTGGAAGTTCGGTCTCAGCTGACGCCAGAAGTCTCTCTGCCCGCCTCTCGATCGAGCCAAGGCCGTATCGCCGGGCCAGATCCAGGGCCGCGTCGATATTCGCAACAGCCCTCACTCGATCGGATGATTCGCCGGATTGCAGGAGGCACCGCGCCCACGCACATCGGTTCTGAGCCAGCAGCCAGGGGGATCCCAGTCGCTCGCAGACGACGACTCCCTGGGAGAACGCCGCCTCGGCGGCAGACATGTCTCCGAGGACTGCTTGGAGCTGACCGATGGCCGTCGCGGCCGCACCGGCCGTCACGACGCCTGCTCCACCGATCTCGTCGTCGTGTCCGAGGAGGCTGGGCAGCAACAACTCGGCGGCGCGCACATTGTCGAGGTCGCTAACGGCGTGACTCCACGCCACGAGAGTGTTGAGGGGGTAGGGATCGTCCTTACAACTGGCGAACTCCGATGCAACCTCTTGATCGAGGACGAACCGCGCTTCTTCGAAACGCCCGCCCTCGCAGTGTGCGATGGCGAGTCCTGCCCGGAAACCTGGCAGTTCAACCCCATCGGCCACGAACTGGGCCAGCGTCGGCGCAATCTCGTCAGTTCGGCCTTGGGGCCAACGTAGGAATATGAGGAGTGCCCCCGCCACCACGGTGGCGTCGGGCTGGCCAGACTCGAAGCCGATCGAGAAGGCATCCATGACGTGACCCTCGCAGCCGTCGAGGTCACCGTCGAGCCAACTCCGCATTGCCTTCTCCCAGGTAGCCACCCACTTGAGGGCGGGCTGCCCGATCTCGTCCGCGAGGTCGATGCTGTGGCTCACCGCCCGGTCCCACGATTCACGGTCTCCAGCGTCGAGCGCTCCGAAGGCGCCGAACACCTCGGCAAAAAATGTCGCCACCGGGTTTCCGATCCGTTCGGCCAGTTGGAGGGCTTGTGCCGAGATACTTCGGCGCTCAGAGAGCGTGTCGACGCCCAGGGCGACGTTGAAGCGGAGATTCAGCGTGTCGAGCAGCACGGCATCATCGTCCCCGTTCCGTGCGATCGCCATGGCTTCGTCGCTCAACGATCGTCGGCGTTCGAGATCACCGGTGGGGACGAGCTCCTGCGCCAGCAGGGCGAGGAGCCGGGCCCGGTCAGGCGTCGGATTCTCACCGGCGGCCGTCAATGCGGCCTCGAGGGTGGCGATGCGTTCGCGATCGGTTCCCCCAACGGCACTGAAGAAGCCGCGGCTGTTGGCCAACGCCGCCCGAATCAACAGATCGCTCGCCCCTTGTTCCTGAGCACGACGGGCGGCGTCGAGCAGGGTCTCTCTGTAGGAGGCATCCCCGGCCTGGCGTTGCGCGTCGCCCAGGCACACCATCAGGGTGCAGTGGGTGCGCAGGTCCTGTCCGGGTTCGAGGAGCTCGAGCGCTTGTCGATACCAGCGCATCGCCTCGTCCGGCGCCAGTGCCGAAAGGGCCCGCTCGCCGGCGCGCATGGCGTACTCGACGGCCTTGGCCGGCTCTCTCGGCGCCAGCGCCCGTGCCCAGTGATGAGCGAGCTCGCTCACCCGTTCTCCCGGTTCACCGTGGCACGCGTCCTCGATCTCCTCAGCCACTCTCCGGTGCAGTCGCGCTCGACGACTCGAACTCAGATCCTGATAGAGGGTGTGCTCGATCAGGGCGTGCGTGAAGGTAAAGCGGTCGGGCGAGTCAGGGATCTCGTTCACCAGTGCCGCTTTGGTGGCGGAGTCGATGATGTCGAGGAGCATCTCGTCGTCCAGCTCCGTCACCGACCGGAGATCGGCCAGATCGAATTCCCTTCCGATGACGGCGGCAGTCCGCAGGACGCGTTCGGTCTGTTCCCCCAGACGGGCGACGCGCTGACCGATGACCTCTCTGGCGCTGGAGGGCAGCACGTGATCGCGAAACTCGATGTCCGCCTCCCACCGGCCGTTGGCATCTTGCGAGATGGTGCCTGTCTCGATGAGGTGCCGGAGGATCTCGGCGGTGAAGAACGGATTGCCATCGGTTTCCCGGTACAGCGCGTGAGCGAAGCCGACCTCCTGTGCGTCGAGGGAATGACCTGCCGCTGCCTCGATGAGGTGGACGACCTCGGAGTCGTCCAGCCCGTTCAGTTCGATCCTGTCCGTATTCCTCTCCCGGTGCAGGAGGGCGAGAAGCTCGCTCAAGGGATGCCCCAGCACAACGTCCGCCGGTCGGAAGGTGGCGATCACGAGCACGCGTTCGGAACCCGACGCGGCCACGAGATGACGGAGCAGGAGCAACGTCGGTTTGTCGGCCCATTGGAGATCGTCCAGGACGATCACCACCGGTGTTGTTGCCGAAACATTCTGAAGAACGCTGGAAACGGCTCCGAACAGCATGTAGCGGGCGGTCTCGGGATCGAGCGACCGTGGTTCGTGCCCAGCGTCGACCCGACTGGCCAACTCGGGGACCAGCGCCACCAGTTCGCCCCACCTCGCAGCTGCCTGCTCCGTCACCATGTCCGGAGGGACGTGAGCGAGAAGATGCCGCAGCGCCTCGGTCCAGGGTTGATAGGGGACACCGAGTCCGTCGTCGCATCGACCGTAGAGAACCGTGGCCCCGCCGGCCGCCACCTTCCTCGCCATCTCGGCCGCCAGCGACGTCTTGCCGATCCCCGCCTCGCCGGCGATGAGGACGACGTGAACCTGTTCGGTGGCCACCGCGCTCTTGTAGGCGTCCTCGATGCGAGCGAGCTCGACGGCCCTCCCCACGAATCCGAGCTCCGACGTCGTCATCAGCCGCGCCGGGACCGGTATCCGATGATCTCTCTCAGCCGGAGAGGGAGAGCGAACCGACGTCGGCCTGTTGTCGATCCAGTCCAGCTCGGGTCGTTGCAGGATGACGGCCTGTTCGAGGGCGACCAACTCAGCCGACGGCTCGATGCCCAACTCTTCTCCGAGAGTTGTCCGGAGCCGCTGATAGGCGCGCAGTGCATCGGCCTGACGACCCGAGCGGTACAACGCCAGGATGAGTTGACCCCACAACCGCTCGCGGAGCTGGTGCTCGGTGACCGCCGCCTGAGTCGCCGCCACCAGCTCACTGTGGTCGCCCAGCGCCAGGCGGGCATCGAACCACAGCTCGAGGGTGCTCAGGCGGAGCTCCTCCAGCCGAGAGGCCTCGGAGAGCGCCCAGGCGGCGTCGGCCACGTCCACAAGAGCCGAGCCGTTCCAGCGGTCGAGCGCCCGGCGCAGGAGCTCGGCTGCCTCGTCGGGTTGGCCGGCGACGAGGGCGTCGCGACCCTGACCACTTTCGAGCTCGAAGAGACGGCTGTCGACCTCGTCATCGGCGGCATTGATCAAGTAGCCACCGTCGCGACTTTCGATCCGATCCGGGCCCAGCTCCCGACGGAGGAGATAGACGTGGCTCTGGAGGGCCGCCCGCCAGCTGGGCGGCGGTGCACCCTCCCAGAGGTCCTCGGCCAGGCGGGCAGCCGAGACGAGTTGGTTGGGGACGACCAACAGTCGCACCAAGAGACCTCTGCGCCGGGAGCCCGCCACCTTCACCTCGCCCGCTTCGTTGCGGACAACGAGCGGACCGAGAACCTTGAACTCCACCGTTCCCCTCGTCCCCGTGGCTCCGTCTGTAGTGCGGTGACTATACCCTTGAGCAGCCAAATGGGCACGAGAAGGGGCGGGCTCCGAAGAACCCGCCCCTTCTGCGTGTGTCCGTGTCGAGCTTGAATGTTCAGGTGCAGCTCCCGTCGGCCACGACGTTGAGGCTGACACCGGTGGCGTCGGGGACGGACTGGTATCCGATGCCAGGCCCGGCGCAGGTGTTTCCGGTCAGGCTGAAGTTCCCCGACGTCGAACCAGCCGTCAGGACCTGGAAGCTCTCGCCGACCGTCGGCGTGAACCCTGATGCCGTGGTGACCTCGAGTTGATCGCCCGCCAGCTGTGCGGTACCGCCGACGGTCAGCTGACCGAAACTGGACGGACCGCTGACTGTCGTCTCCAGAAGAGTTCCGTTGTACATCTGGGGGATGAAGTCGCCAGCCGCCGCAATCGTCCCGGAGGGAACGTCCATGGTGGGAGGCAGATTGCACGAGGGGAAGCCGAAGAAGCCGAGAGTGCCCGTGACCGAGTAGTCACCGGTGGTCTGGCCTGCGATGTTGAGGTTGTTGAAGGACTGGCCAGCAAGATCCACGGTGGCGGAGCACTCGATCTCCACGGTTCCTTGATCCGAGACCGTACCGGAGAGGTTCGACGTCCCAGTGCTGAAGTTCAGTGTTGCGCTCGGCGTGACGCTCCAGGATC
Source organism: uncultured Acidimicrobiaceae bacterium (assembly GCA_963848355.1). GTDB lineage: Bacteria > Actinomycetota > Acidimicrobiia > Acidimicrobiales > UBA8190 > CAWKDG01. The sequence goes on along the minus strand of CAWKDG010000012.1, from coordinate 968,248 downwards.
CCGCTTCGGCCGTGCCGGCGTTGCCGTCGACCAGAAGGGTTCCCGACGTCACCGCCACGGATCCGTCGTTCTCGAACGGCAGCGTGATCTGTCCGTTGGAGCTCGAGGACGTCAGCGATCCTGAGGCGGTGTTGACCACTGAACCACCGGCACCACCGCAGTACCCGTCGGCCATGCCACTCGCTGAACCGCTCATCACGATGTGCCCGCTGTTGGTCAGGCTCGAGGCCGGCCCCAGGCAGAGCGATTCACCGGCCAGATTCAGCGTCCCGCCGGCATTGATGACCAGGCTGTGGCCATTCTCGAAATTGGCGTTCCAGTTGGAGAAGTTGACGCTGGCACCGTTGTCGATGACCGTCGACGTCGGACTTCCGGTGTCCGTTTGGATGTTTTCGCCACCTTCCGAGAAGTCGAAGGTGATGCTCTTGGTGATGACCATTCCACCGTTGGTCGTCCCGGTTTGAACGACGCTGGCCAGCGTCGGATCGGCGAGATCGACTCCGGCGTCGACGGCGTTGAATCCGAAGGTCCCCGATCCGCCGAGACGGGACGAGGTCAGGTCTCGGGGACCCGAGAAGTTGATCTCGCCCAACGACGTCTTGGTCGAGGTCGCCGTGTAGGTCCCGGTGTCGTTGCCGTTGGCGCCGGTGTTGCCGAAGTAGATCGTCAGGCCGGTCGACCCTGTCAGCGGATTCTTCTCATCGGTCACCGTGCCTTTGTTGTCGAACGGTGCAGAGAGGGAGAACGAAGCTTTGGAGACTGTGATACTGGCCTTCGCGTCGTTCACGACGATCCCCTGAACGCTACCGGTGCAGCCACCCGTATCGTTGAGGCCGCCGCCGCTACTGAAAATCATCTTCGCCTTGGGGGCGTTGGTGATCACGACCGGGTTTGTCGGGCTGTCACACAGGCCGACACCATCGCCGGTCACGGTTCCGTAGTTGTTCCACTGAAGTCCGTCACTGACGCCCGTATACGGTCCGGTGGAGACAGTGGAACCCTTGATGTCGTTGATGGTGCCCGGCCCCGAGATCGACGTCGACGCGCTGTCGATGGTGGAGGAGCCCGTCAGGTCGAGCACGACACCGGTGCCCACGCCCAGACCAGATCCGGAGATGCCGTTGAGCACGAGGTTCTTGACAACCGACGGCTTCGCCGTTCCGGTCAATGTGATGCCCCAGTTGGTGACGGCCAGACCGGCGCTGGATTCGTCGTTCACGCCGAGGATCTGGTAGTTGGTGATCGCATCGTTGGCGTTGAGACTGACCGGCATCCCGTAGGTCGCGGGAATACAGGCGAAGTCACCGGCACCGGGAATGCGGTTCAAGCTCCAGTTGCCGGCAGTGTTCCAACCGTTGTTGACGGCTCCGGTGAACACGTCGTCACGCGCATCGCCGGTGATGTTGCACGCCTTGGGAACCTTCGGCGCCTTCACCTTGGCGGCCGGTTGAGCCGAAGAGGGCCCGGAGTTCTGGGATGACGGCGTGGCCGCCGACGCCGAAGAGGCGTTCACACCGAGAGTGAACGCCGCGACGACGACCGATCCCAACACTGCATGTCGTCCGAGCCGGGAAGAACCCTGCATGGCGCCGCCGGCTCCGTGAAGGGTCCTGTGTACTGATCTCGCCCACTTCAAGGCGGTAGTCATGGTCGTCGTCTCCTTTGGGATGGTCATGCGCTCAGGCATCGGGCGATCGTCTTGGTCGCCACCGACAACCTGCGCTCACGGGCTGAAACGGCGCTGATGTGCCGCTGAAAGCCCTGGTGAGGTGCCGTGTCCTGAACGGAATCGGCCCCGGTCGAGACGGCCCTGGGTGACCCGGGGTCCGGGGATCTGGACGATCAGATCCGCCGTGAGAAGCGGTAGCGGACGAGCGCCACCATGGCGCCCACACCGTCGCGCCACGAGATCTTCTTGCCCTCCGACATCTCGCGGCCGGCGTAGGAGATGGGGACCTCATAGATCCGGTAACCGCGGCGCAGGACCTTGGCCGTGATCTCCGGTTCGAAATCGAAGCGCTCCGACCGGATGGTGATGCCGGCGAGGGCCCGGCGGTCGAAGAGCTTGTAGCAGGTCTCCATGTCCGACAGCGTCGACCGGTAGAGGATGTTGGTGACCAGGGTCAGGAAACGGTTGCCCAACCAGTGCGACGGGAACATGTTCTTGCGCTCACCGGTGAACCGGCTCCCGTAGACGATCTGCGACTTCCCCTTGAGGATCGGTTCGATCAGACGGGGCCAGTCGTCGGGGTCGTACTCGAGGTCGGCGTCCTGGACGAGGACGAGGTCGCCGCGGACCGCCTCCAGACCCGGTACGGATGGACGCACCCTTGCCCCGGTTCTTCCCGTGGGCGATGACACGCACGGTGGAGTCCTCGAGGGCGGCCAGAACCTTGTCGCTCCCGTCCGACGAGCCGTCGTCGACCACCAGGATCTCGAGTTCGAGATCGGCCGGCAGCGTGACGGCACGCATGCGTCGCACGATCTCGGCCACCGTGTTGCGCTCGTTGAACACGGGGACGATCACCGAGAGGCGGTGGTAGACGTGCGGCTCCGGGTCGGACATGCCCCCATCATGGCCGTTCTAAATCCGCTTATCATCTGACCGGTGTACGGCGAGCGCACGATCAGTGGCGACCGGTAGCGCCCCGATGACGCCGGGTTTTCACAAGGGATGGGCGAGGTCGAAGGCCCGCTGGCGCGTGATCGCTCTTGCGATGTGCTCGGTCCTTGTCGCCATGCCCGCCGTCGAGCTGGCGATGTCGACCCCGGCAGGGGCGGCGACGGCCGCCAAGTCGGCTCCCGTGGGGACGTGCCCTCCCGACTGTGGCCGTGTAGCCGCCGGCGATCCCCTGCTGGTCCGTTTCATGACCAACCCCGGCCAAGGTTGGGAAGCGCTTCCCGACATCAAGGTCGCGGCCTATACCCGTCAGTTGAAACAGGGCGTCACTCGTGTGGCCAAGGGGACCCTCACCAACGTTGCCGCCGCTCAGTGGGACGGGGCCACGGGCGGTTATCGCCTTCTCATTGTCCTCGTGTCGTCGTCCTCCCTGAAGAAGCTCCACCTGTCGAACCCTGCCGGGGACGCGCAGGACCTGTGCACGTCATTCCGCGGCGTTCCGGTCAGCAAGCTGGTCTCCGTTCCCGGGGTACCGAAAGCGGTGTCCGGACAGTGTGTCTTTCCTCGAGGGTCCTCGGCCAACAGTGCCGTCCACAGCGCCACGGTCATCGCTTTCACCCGAGCCAACGTCGCCACGTTGGTGGAGATCTCCTCGGAGACGGCGAGGCCTATTCCCCCGGGAACGGCGACGAGCGTCGCGTACCTGCAATACGAGTTTCTTCCACCCGGTGGTGTCCCTGTCTCTTCGGGCGGGCTCGATCTGGGGCTCGTCCTCGTGTGGCTCGGCATTCTGGCCGCCTTGATCTTCTGTGTCGTCGCCAGTGTCCGCCGGACAGGGACCTGGTTCGGACCTGTGCAGCAGGCGGCGCAGGCATTCGGACGCCGGAAGCTGGCCCTCGGTGTCTCACTGGTGGGTGTGGTCGGCGCCATGGCCTTCGCCATGCTCGACGCCTCGGTGCTGCATGGTGTCGGTGCCTGGTACAACACCACCTTCACGGACTTCTGGGAGACCTGGGTGACCTCCGCCGACGTGACCTTCAACGGCGGCTACGGACATATCTACATTCTCGATCGGGCCCTCGAGACTGCTCCCGCCGTCGAGGTGGTCTTCGCACCGATCGCCCGGTTGGCTCTCCATCTTCCCTTCCCGCTGCAAGGCCTGGTTCTCTACCCGAAGGCATTCTTGATCGCGGCACCGCTCTATCTCAGTGCGATGGCGCTCCCCATCTGTGCCGCCGACCGGTTGCTCTCCTATATGGGGGTCACCGACCTGCGTCGGCGATTGATCGTGCTGGGCACCATGGCGGTCACTCTGCCGACGCCGGCCGTGGGTGGGCATCCCGAGGACCTGGTGGCTCTGGGGGCGATGCTCTATGGGTTCGTCGCCGCACTCGAGGACCGACCTCGCGCCGTCGGCTGGTGGCTCGGCACCGCCCTGGCCTTTCAATTCCTGGCCTTTCTGGCGGTTCCCATCGCATTGGTGCTCATCAAACGCCGGCAATGGCTGGGGGCGCTGATTCCCATGGTCCTCATTCCCTTGAGCGTTTTGCTCGTTCCCCTGATCACCGCGCCGACGGCGACCGTGTCCCAGCTGATTCACCAAAAGGTCTACGACGTCTTGGGGAACATCACGCCGATATGGAATCTGGACCCGGGGGTGGCCGCGTCGGTTCGTGGCCTCATCGCCCTGGCGGCGATCCCAGCGGCAGTCGTGGTGGCGCGCGTCCTTCCCGAAGACCGCCGGGCGGCGGCGCGACTCATCGTCTGGGTCCTAGCCTTGCTCTTCGCCCTCCGGGCGTTCGAGCCCGAACTACCGACGTACTTCCTGGCGCCGGCTCTGGCCCTACCCGCCATCAGCGCATCGCAGAAATCTTGGTGGCGACTTGTCTCCACGTGCGTCGTCGCCATCTGGCTGACCTGGTGGCTGCATGATCCCGTGCAGGCCCGATGGTCGCAGTGGCTGTTCTTGGTGGCCCAGCTGGGCGTTCTCGGATGGCTGGCGATGCCACAACGTCCGCGCCTCTCTGACGAGGACGAGAGGAGTCCGGTCAAGAGACTGTTCAGGTTCCGGACGCCTCAGTGGGCCGCCAGGGCGCTCCGGCTCAAAGTGGGTTGACGCACCTCATGAAAGACTCTGCACGATCAGGGTCTTTGTGATGTTCGCCTGAGTTGACTGACCGACGGCGACACAGGTCCGGCCCGAACACGAGACGGCGTGAAGCCCGCCGCCCGGTGCAATTCCCGGGGTGGAAGCGATCCTCCAGGTGCCCCCGGAGCTCGTCTCGATAAGGGGACCGGCGGGCGACGCGAACGCGCCGTCGGGTGTGTTCTTGGCGGATGCTTTCGGTGCAGTGGCGAGGTCACCCACAGCCACGCAACTGGTCGTGACCGTGCACGAGACTCCGTACAGCCCCGTGGCGACGTCGTTCGCGTTCGGGTCGGGGCTGTCCATGATGGACCAGCCTTGCCTGGCCTGGACCTCGATGGTGGGTACCGGGCCTCGTAGCCGTCCCACAGCCAGACAGGATGCCATCGTCACACACGACACGTCGTCGAGCCCCGCCTGGACGAGGCCCGTGGGCCCTGAGCCCGAGCTGGGTGTGATGGACCAACCTCCCCCCGTCAACGACTCGACGAGGGTCTGGTCGGTCGAGCCGGAGGCTCGGTAACCGACGGCCACGCACGAATGGCGCGTGACGCACGACACCGCCTGAAGGCCACCTGCGCCTGCGCCGAGACTCGGACTGGGCATGATGGACCACGAACCGTTGGTCAGGGCCACGATCAACGGCCGGGGTTTGAATTTGGTGGAAAGGGTGAAGCCCACCGCCACGCAGCTCGTCAGCGAGGTGCAGGAGACCCCGTTGAGGAAACTGTCGTCGATGGCGCCACCCGGTGATGGTGTCTGGCTCACCGACCAGATTCCGTGCGCGAGCGTCTCGATGAGCATGTTGGCGGCGCCGCCGTCCCTCAAGGTGACGAAGTACCCGACGGCGACACAGCTCCCCGCTTTGGCGCAGGACACGGAGAAGAGCCAGTCGGCCGGCACGACCGCCGCCGCCGGGGCAATGACGTGGGACCATGTCCTACCGTTCCAGGTCTCGACCAACGCGTCGGTCGTCCCCCCGCCGGGAGCGGACGCGTTGCCGACCGCCACGCACATGGTCTCGGTGACACAGTCCACCCCGTTCAGCCACCCGTCGATCCCGCTGTCACCGCTCTGCGTCACAGTCCAGTGGATCGTCGTCTTCGGCGACAATGTGCGGAGAAACGTCGGGCTTCGCGACGAGGTGTCGCCCGACGTCGTGGCGCGGCTGCAGCCGGTGGTCACGAGGGCCATGGTGGCGAGCACGGAGATCACTATTCGCATTGCGTCATCCCGGCGTCAGCGACGAGGAGACCGCTTTGCGCCGCTTCGGACCGCGGCCCCCTTCCGGTTGCCTTTCGCCCTGGCCGGTGTGGTGCCGTTCGCCTTGGCGGTCCCTGAGCGGCCCTGCGCCGAACCTTGCCGCTGGGCAGGTGCCCGGCCACCCCTCTTCGTCGGTGCCTTGGAGGTCGCCGAACGGCCCCGGCTCTTCGGCAGTGGCACGAGCGCCTGAGGGCGTGAGGCCGCCACCAGTACCGCGGTGATGCCCACCGCGACGATGAGCCACCACTCGACCCAGCTCATGCGCCACTGGGTCACGACGGTGAGGACAATGGCCAGGACCACTGTTGTGCCGAAGCGCCGACTGCTGCCGCGGGCGGCCACCACCAACGCCACGGCCAGGGCGGGCCAGATGTAGTACGAGTACATGACGGTTTCGAGATAGATGCGAACCGAGAGGATGACGGCGACCGCCCAGGCCAACATCTCCGGCCTCTCCCGCCAACGCCGGGCCCACGCCCCCAACGCGGCGGCTATGACGAAGACGGCGATCCGGGGAGGCCCACCCCCCACCATCTCGCCTTTTCCCTTGCCGCCCAGCTTCGGAGCCAGGAATGTCCAGGGTGTCGGGTGGCCTGTTTTCACCTTGGGGAACGTCGGTTGCGAGACCAGTTGGTGGATGGTGCCGTGGACGTTCGCGATCAGAGGCGGCGCCGTCAGGACGGCAGCCGGAGCGACGCCGCGCACAACCAGGCCCAGCGCGCGCTCCCTGCCCCCGATAAAAAGGAGGAGCGGCAGAGTCATCAGTGCCAACGGTTGGAACGCCAGGGCTATGCCGAAGAGCCATCCGGCGCCGACGAATCGCCCGTCCATGGCGAAAATCAGGGCATAGATGGCGAAAGCCACCGCCACCGCGTCCTCGGGGTGCCCGAAGATGATGGTCACGTTCCACAACACCGCCGCTTCGGCGGCCGCCAGCACCGCACGCCGAGAGGACGGGACCTGGAGGCGCTCAGCCAGGGCGTCGCAGGCGAACAGGGCCACACACGAGTAGGCCAAGGACAGGAAGACCAGGTACGGGTACGCCGACGGCTGAATGACCTGCTCGATGCCGTGAGCGGTGTTCGGGCCCAGGTTCCCCTGGTACCAGAAGGCGCTCGGGAGGTGGGGGGCGAGGAACACCTCGGGACGGGCGATCAGATGCCCGTGGACCTTGATGTCGATCCAAGAGCCGTGAAAGCCGTTGTTGATGACGGCCAGCGGTGCCAACGCCAGGAGGAGGCCCGGGTACGACAGAAAACCCCGGCCAGGCTGGTAGACGGCGCTGAAGTGTCCCGTGGCGAATTGGATGGCTGTGCCGTAGTCGGAGAGAAGGTCTCCCGGGGCGATCCACGAGGAGGGAACGTGGCGCACGATGGGACCCCACCGGAATTCGTAGGCGATCCCCAGGCTCACGTAGACGATCGAGATCACGATCGGCCAGACCCTGCGTTGCAGGCGAGGGAAGGACAAGCCCAGACCCACGTCCCGTCTGCGGTCGCGCTGCATCACGACAGCCTGTCACGCGCCGGGAGCTGTCGTCCCATGAAGCTACGACGTGGTCTGGGCCAGTCGCACGATGCACGCCACGTGAGAGTCGCCCGGAGCGCCCCTGGCTGACCAGTTGGCGCTCGCCCCCGAGGCCACGCTTTGCACGTCCACAACGGTGGTCGCGAGAACGGTGGAACCCGGCTGGGTCACGAAGTCCACCACGATCTCAAAGTTCGTCGTCTTGGTACCCGGGTTCCTCACGATGCCCTTCAGCACCCACCCCCGCGAGGTCTGGGTGCACGCTCCTGCTCTCACGTCGGCCCTGGCATTGTGGGCCAGGTCGAACGGCACGCTCTTGCCCGGGGCGATCTCGGTCTCGTGGGTTCCCGGCTTCGCGTTGGTCGAGGACAGGGTGATCACGAGCAGCGCCACCCCGACGATGACGATGACCGCTGCCAGAGCCCAGAGAATCGGCCTTGATCTCACTCTTTCGTTCCCATCCTCAGGTGGCCTGTGCAGGAGTTCGGCTGAACGGCTCACCGGAACCCGGCGCCAAGGTAGCCGAACTCACGCGATCGCAACCTCTGCTCCCCGTGCGACGAGCTACTGCTCCTGGGGGAGTCGAGCTACCCCCTGCTCATGACCACTGCCTCGAGCCCTACCCGCCAGTTACCGATCGGTAATGGACGCCTTCTTGGCCCCGATCTCGAGGCATCGGCGTCGCCTCTCTGCTCGTCGGTCCGATCACATGTCGGTCCCGGCCACATGGAGGCGTCCTCGTCGAATTCTCATACACCAAAAATTGACGATGTAATACCACTTGCCCGGACTCAAGATGGGGCGAGATAACTGGCTGACGGGAGGATCGCGTCTCCTAGACCCCGAAACGGGATCGCTCCGTCATACATGGGGTGGGGGAAATAATGCGCGTTGTCCGGGCAAAGATCCGTAGCCTTTCTCGCACGCTCAGGGCGGTCATGGCCCTCGGGCTCCTCACGGGCGGCTTGGCCACGATCGCCGTGTTGCTGGACGCGCCCCCGGCGGCTGCGGCCCAGGCAGCCACCTGCATCGACCCCACCGGAGCATCGACCACGACCGTCACCACGACCTTCGTCGACGGGCAGGCGGACAGCTACACCGTCGAGTGCGAGGAGGAGACCGGGATCAGCGGCACATCGGCGTACCCGACGATCACCATCGCCACGGGGACCCTCGCCTCAGGCGAGACCTTCGCCGGCGGGGGTCAATCGCAGACCTGTAGCTCCAGTGGAACCGGCGCCAACAGTGGTGGGACCACCACCACGACCGGCTCGGGAGCGACTGAGGAGTACATCACGGAGTGCACCCTGGCCTACACCCCGCCGCCCGGGACCTCGACGCCCGTTCCACTCCAATTCCTCGATACGCCCGGCCCGTTCACGGGCAGTACCCTGTCCGCTTCCAATTCGGCGACGTTGAACACCACCTTCGTCACTCCCACCACCCCGACCTGTATCGACCCGGCAGCGGCGGGGACGACGACGACATGGTACGAGGGCACCAACTCCCTCTACACCGTGGAGTGTTACGACCAAACGGGGGTCTCCAGCGTCGTCTCGTATCCCCATACGATGTCAATAGCGTCGGGCGCCTTCCCCTCCAGTACTTCGTTCCTATCCGGCGGTAGCAGTACAGGAACCGAACCGGGCAATGCCGGCACCGGCACCGGCACCGTGAGTACGAGCGCCTGCGGCACCGGCACCTCGGGTACGGGTGCGACCGAGGAGTACATCCTCGAGTGCGACTTCCAGGACGCGCCGGTTCCCGCCGACACGGCGGGCAATCCCAACGCCTTCACCTTCAACGCCACCAACTCCGTCGGGGTCTCCAGCGGTAACGGCACGAGTGGCTCGAACTCGGGCAACCTGAACGTCAACGTGGCGGCCGACACTGTTACCTGCATCGACCCCGCCTCCGGCGGATCCACGACCACGTTCTACGAGGGTGGCACCGACACCTACAACGTGGAATGCGAAGCCCAGAGCGGAATCTCAGGGGTCACGGCCTATCCGCACTCGATCTCCATCAACTCGGGTGCTCTACCGGGCGACGCCAACCAGACCCTCGCCGGCTCCAACCAACAGACCTGCACGCTCGGGAGCGGCACGACGACCACCACATCCGGAACGGGGGCGACCGAGTTCTACGTTACCGAATGCGCTCTGGCCGCCACACCTCAATCTGACGACACGGGTACCGATCCGTTCAACTTCACGGCCACCGGACCCGGGGGCGACGGTGGTACCGCCGCGCCCTCCGGCACCTTGACCGTCAACGTGACCGGGCCGACCTCGGCCTGCCTGGACCCGGCGGCAGCCGGCACCACCACCACATTCACCGACGGCACCGCCGGCAGCTACACCGTCGAGTGCTACAGCGAGGGATTCCCCTCCGTCTCGACCGGGAACTATCCGTCGATCAACATCGCCTCGGGCTCCCTGCCGTCCAGCCACGACATCACGTTCGGCGGCGCCAACCAGACGACCTGTAGCGTCGGAGCAGGCGGGACGACCACGACGTCCGGCTCGGGCTTCACCGAGGAATACATCACCGAGTGCAAGATCGCCGGTACGCCGACGCCCGCCGACAACGACCCCGCCCCCTCCTACCCGCCGTACGCGCTCACCTTCAGCACCACACCGGGAGCCAACGGGGGTACCACCGCGACATCAGGGACCTTGAACCTGAAGATCGTGGGGCAGGCACCGACCTTCGCCACCGGGAACGAGTGGTACGACTCCGTGGCGGGCACCCCGTTCTGCTACGACTGGGTGACCGGCTCGGTGACCCAAGCCAACGGGGGCCTGCCCCTCACCAGCTTCAGCGCAGGGGCCACGCCCGCCAACGTCACCGACTATCAGGCCGAGAACGTCGACCTGGCCAACGGAAGCGCTCAGCTCTGCGGGGTTATGAGTGCGGCCGAGGAGAAGTCGGAGACAGACCTCGCACCGGTGGCGACCAACGCCTGGGGCTCGGTCACGGGCTCCATCCCCATGTCCTCCTACCAGCCGTGCAGCTGGACCACGACGACCACCAACGGAGAGACCACCTCGGTCTTCGACCCCAACGTGAACACCGAGCAGACTGGTTCGCAGTCTGCCTTCGGCCAACCGATCACCGGTGGCGCGGTGGCGGGATCCACCAGGTACTACGCCTCGTGCCTCGACGCCGGCAGTGCTGATGCCTACTGGCTCGAGGGGGGAAGCCCTGCGGGTGGTTCTCCCGTGGTCTCGACCTATAACCCCCTGCCCACGGAGACCGATCCCACCTCCACCGCCAACATCGGTTCGGTCAACTCCGAGCTGAACAAGGGCTGCGGGGGTACCGTCTCCGCGCTCGGCTCCAACACGTTCGGCTCTTTCGGGTCGACCACCCCCACCTACGACTTCACCTTCCCGAGCCCATGGGTGAACGGCGGGTCCTGCACCCTCGGATCCGGCCTCTTCTCCGGCACGAACTCGGTCGGAACCGACACCGACTCCTTCGCCACGTGCCCGCCGACACAGCAGGACGTGAACGAGGGCTACGTCGACTGCACCGCCCAGGCGGGCGTCGGCAACAACGGCAGCGGGCCCTACACCTTCTTCACCTACAGCATCGACGACATGTTCCTTGACGGCCAGCCTGTGCCTCAGGCCTCGACGGTGAACCTCGGCCAGAGCGCGGCGAAACCCGGCGACACGGTGAGTATCACCGGAGGCACAAACTGGTGGGGCGCTGCCGGCAATAGTGAGCCGAACAACAGCTGTAGCAACACCTTCACCGGAGGGGGAACGCAGCCGATCCCGGTCAACCTGTGCAACAGCAGCGGCCAGCCGACGTACGGCGACAGCCAGTACGGGGACTACTACCCGACCTATGCACCTCAGGTCTACATCGGCACCAACAGCACCACCGCCCATGCCGCCGGACCCGTTCCGAGCTCGGTCGAGCTCTACGGCAACATCTACTACTGCACCGGTGACATTCAGGCTAACAACACGGTGTCCTCCACCAACACGGTGAACCCGTGCATCATGGAGGTCGGAGGCGACAACCCCAACTACTCGACCCTCTGCCCCGGCACCAACGCCAACAACACCAGTCCGTGCTCGGCGGCTGACATCGGCGGGACCTTCCAGGTGCCTTCCAACCTGACTCCGGGCACGTACAACGTGTACGTCGACGCCGACAACACCACGGCTCTGCCCGGCAACGGGCCGAACGACACGCGTCAGGCGGCCCCTGTCAACTGCGTCGGAACCTCGCCATCGCAGACCTGTGAGACGAACCCGGACTCCACCAAGGGCACCGACGAGGCTGTGGAGCAGATCCAGGTCTCCGGCGACATGGTCGAGAAGACCACCACCACCTCCGCCTACGGTGCCGCCGGCGATGCGCTCTCCTACCAGTACGCGATCACGAACACGGGCGGTGACACCCTCACCAACGTCACTCTCAGTGACAACCTGGTCGCCGACGGCGAAACCATCGTCTGTCCGGGGCCCTATGGCGACGGGGTGGATGACGCACCGTTCACGCTGCCCTCCGGAGACACGGAGACCTGTACGGGGACGTACAACGTGTCCCAGGCCGACGTGGACAACGGCTCGGTGACGAACACAGCCAGCGTCACCGGGACCAACTCCTCGAGCGAGGCCGTCAACTCGGCGCCCTCCTCCATCACTGTCGACGCCTCCAACGCCACCTCAGGTCTCAGCCTCCTGAAGACGGGGACGACCACGTACGCGGACAACGGCTACGGGGCCGCGGGGGACATCGTCTCCTACAGCTATGCGGTGCAGAACACCGGGACCACCACGGTCACGGCACTCTCCGTTGCCGACAACGAGGTCAATGGTGAGGGTGGGACCGTCAGCTGTCTCCAGACGACCCTGGCACCGACCCAGTCGACGACATGCAGTGCCACCTACACGGTGACCCAGGCCGACGTCGATGCCGGAGCCTTGACCAACCAGGCCACGGCCAGCGGGACAGCAAGCTTCCTCGGTGCCGTGAGCTCGAACCAGTCCTCGGTCACACTGTCGGCCTCCGATGCCACGACGAGCCTGGGCCTGTCCATCGACCCACCCGCCTACGGGCAGGCAGGAGACGTCGTCCCCTGGACCTACACGGTGACGGACACCGGGACCACCACGGTCAGCGGCATCGCCATCGCCGACAACCTGGTGAACGGTGAGTCCGGAAGCATCAGCTGCAACTCGACAACCTTGGCGCCCACCGACTCCACGACTTGCACCGGTGACTACACGGTGACCCAGGCCGACGTGGATGCGGGATCCATCACCGACACGGCGACGGCCAGCGGCACGAGCGAACAGGGTCCTGTGTCCTCGTCCCAGGAGTCGTACACGGTGTACGCCTCGGATGCCACCTCGAGCCTGTTGCTCACCAAGACGGCTCTCACATCCACGTTCTCGGCGGCCGGCGATGTCATCACCTGGCAGTACGTCGTCCAGGACACCGGGACCACCACGGTCAGCGGCATCACCGTCAACGACCCGTCGGCGAGCGGCATCAGCTGCACGCCGGACAACGAGCCCTTCAGTCTGGCTCCGAACGCCTCTGAGACCTGCACCGGCACCTACACGGTGACCCAGGCCGACGTGGACGCGGGATTCGTGACCGACACGGCAACGGCCAGTGGCACGAGCGACCAGGGCACCGTGAACTCCAACCAGTCGTCGGCGACGGTGTTGGCCGGAGGAGCCACATCGAGCCTGAATCTCACCAAGACGGCCGAGACCCAAGGATTCGCGGGGGCCGGCGACATCATCACCTGGCAGTACGTCGTCGCCAACACCGGCACCACCACCGAGAACAGCGTCACCGTCAACGACCCGTCGGCGAGCGGGATCTCCTGCTCGCCGGACAACGAGCCGTTCACCCTGGCGCCGACCGCATCGGAGACGTGCACCGGCACCTACACGGTGACGGCGGCCGACGTGCACAACGGCTCGGTGACGGATTTGGCCACCGCCAGTGGAACCAGTTCCGATGGGAACATAACCTCGAACCCGTCTTCCGCCACGGTCGACCTCGAGACTCTGGCTCTGACGAAGACCTCACTCACGAGCGCCTACGGTGCCGCCGGCGACACGATCACCTATCAGTACGTCGTCGACAACACCGGGCCGGACACCCTGACGGGCATCACCGTCAACGACCCGTCGGCCAGCGGGATCTCCTGCACGCCGAACAACGAGCCGTTCACCTTGGCTGCGGGGGGCTCTGAGACCTGCACCGGTACCTACACGGTGACCCAGACCGATGTGGACAACGGCACGGTGACGGACACGGCCACGGCCAGTGGAACCGATCCGTACAGCGACACGGTGACGTCCAACTCGTCCCAGGCGACGGTGCCGGCCTCCAACGCCACCTCGAGCCTCGGTCTGACCATCGAGGGCGCCCCCTACGGCAAGGCGGGAGACGTCGTCCCGTGGACCTACCAGGTCACCAACACCGGTACCACCACGGAGAACAGCATCGGCGTGGCCGACAACCTGGTGGACGGACAGGAAGGGACCATCAGCTGCCCCGTGACGCCGTTGGCGCCGAGCGCCATGGCCACCTGCACGGGCGACTACACGGTGAGCCAGGCCGACGTGGACGCAGGGTCCATCACGGACACGGCCACCGCCAGTGGCATCAGCTCCCAGGGCCCGGTCTCTTCGGCGCAGGAGTCGGACACCGTGGACGCTTCGGAGGCCTACACGAGCCTGAGCATCGTCAAGTCGTCCACCACTGCTGACTACAGCGCCGCCGGAGACACCATCTCCTACCAGTACCTGGTCACCGACACGGGCACGACCACGGTGAACGCAATCAGCGTGGACGACAGCCTGGGGATCCCCGTCACCTGCGACCCGACGACCCTGTCTCCTGAGCAGTCCGTGACCTGCACGGCCTCCTACACGGTGACCGAGGCCGACGTGACGACCGGCTTCGTCAACGACACGGCCACGGCCTCGGGCACCAGCGACCAGGGAAACACCTCCAACCCGTCCAACGAGGTGTCCGTCCCGTCCACCTATACGACCACCTCGACGTCACCGTCCAGCCCGACATCGGCGCTCGGTGGTACCGACTCCGACGTGGCCACCGTGACGGGCAATGACATCGCCGGCGATCCCACCGGCACGGTGACCTTCTACGAGTGCGGGCCGACCGGTTCGGCGACCCCCTGTACCTCGAAGGCGCACCAGGTGGGAAGCGCGGTCACGGTGACGGGAGCGAGCGGACCGGACCCGGATTCGGCCACGGCCACCTCGGCCAGCTTCACGCCGACGTCGGTCGGATACTGGTGCTTCGCCGGGTACTACTCCGGAAACGGGTCTGACCCCGACTACGCCGCCAGCTCCGATGCCTCCGTTGACGAGTGCTTCGACGTCACGCCGTACACGACGTCACTGGTATCGGTGCCCACCAACACCCGGATCAACCTGGGACAGGCGAATACCGACACCGCGACGGTGACGGGTACGGCTGTCGGAGGGAGTCCCACGGGAACCGTGAGCTTCTACCAGTGCGGTCCGACGGCAGCGCCGGTGGACTGCACGTCACAGGCCGACCAGGTTGGTAGCGCCGTCACTGTGAGCCCGGGGGCCCACGACACCGCCACGGCGACGTCGACGCCCTTCACTCCTCCGGCAGCGCAACCGGACTCAGTCGGGTACTGGTGCTTCGGCGCCCGCTACTCAGGCGATGCTAGCAACACGGCCAGCTCCGACACGTCGACGGATGAGTGCTTCTACGTGGCGGGTCCGGTGACGATCACGACGACGTCCCTGCCGAACGGCCACCGGCACACACCGTACGGACCGGTGACCCTGACGGCGCGCGGAGGCGTCATGCCGTACAGGTGGAGCGTCTCCACGGGGGCCCTGCCCGCGGGAGTGCGCCTGGATGCCCGTACGGGCGTGTTGTCGGGGACGCCGACCACGAGGGTGACCAAGACCTACAACTTCACCATCAAGGTGACCGACTCGACCCGTCATAAGCACGAGCACGCCACCCAGGCCTTCTCGGTGACCATTACGGGATGAGATCGCCTCTGCGCACATAAGTACTCGGGCAACTGAGTGCTAGCCAAGTTGGTCGAGCGATGCTCAGCCCGGGTTCCGGGCTGAGCATCGCTTTCGTCGGAGGGCCTGTCGCATTCGGTTAATCAGAGTCTCCGGCATCCTGACTTCGGGTCTTGCTGAACGTCCACAGGCCGGAACGGGCCCGGTGTTTGGTCGCCGTCGAAGGCGTGTGCCGCCCGTAGCGGACCGATAGCGCTTCCCAGTTCGGATTGCCCACGGCTTTCCCGCTGTTTCGCCTTTCAGGACAGGACGCGCGATGTGACGTAATCTACGACGATCGTGCGTACTGTACGAATGAGCGGCGGGAGGACACGGTGACGCGCCGAGAACCCAAAGTACGAGATACCAGGGACCGGCTGCTGACCGCCGCTCTCGACGTGTTCGCCGAGAAGGGATTCTCCGCCACCTCGGTCGACAACATCGTCGAACGGGCCGGCTGTACCAGAGGCGCCTTTTACTACTACTTCGAGAGCAAAGAGGACATCGCCCGTGACCTTCAGCGCGACCTGTGGCATCGGCTGGCCGAACGTGCGCAGGATGCCTTCGATCCCACACTCGGGACCATCGCCAATCTGAAGAGGGCGTTCGACGTCCACCTGAGCGCCCTCGGTGAACTGGGTCAGGCGCGCTTCTTTCTTCGCGAGGGTTTCTTGGACCCTGTTCTCGAGGCATCGGGCCGTGATGAGCTGAACTGGGGGGTGAGCCTCATCCGCGACCTTCTGGTGGAGGCCATGGACCGTGGAGAGGTGGTCAGGGTCGAGCCCGGTGCACTGGCCGCTCTCCTCACCGGACTCTTCGAGGTGGCTACCACCCACATGCTCGAAGTGAGCGATCTGACGTCGACTGTCGAGGTCGTCCATGTTCTTCTCGACGGACTGGCCGTGCCCGACGCCTCCCTGGCACGCGCAACTGTGGCGGAGGGTGATCGTTCGGCCGGCGCCCGTCGGCCGAAACTGGTGGCGGTCGACCGGACCGGCCAAGCCTGAGTCCTCGTCGTGGTCGATGACAGAGAACGCCTCCTGATCATCAAGGATTTCGGAAGCGATTAGACAGAACGGCGTCCCGTGCGCAGGTCGACCCGAGTCCAGCTCCGGGTGTCGGGAGTGCGACCCATGTGCCCAGAGACACACCCTTCTCGCCGTCCACCCATAGTGACGACGCCGCCGATCACCGCGAAAACTTCCCGTCGGCACGCATATACCGAATATTGATGATGCGGACAGCGTGGTCAGGTCATAGAGATGCTTGTGGAGATTTGCGCCTGGAGATCTCATCGACCACTTCACGCGACGAGAACCGGAATCATGAAGGGGGAAACAAGATGGCCGGCAAAACACACAGCAAGGGGATTCGAGGGGGTCTGCGCCTCGGAGCAGCGGCGACACTTCTGAGTGCGATTGGGCTGGTTGGAGCTGGAATGCTCGGTCTTGGCGGTGGCACCGCGTATGCCTCTGCCGTTCACGCCAATCGCCCGAAGGTCACTCCGAAGCACTACAGCGGCTCCTGTCCCACGATCTTTACCTTCACCGGGACAATCACCGCGACGAGTCCCGGAACAGTGATGTACACATGGATTCGCAGTGATCACGGAGTTAGTCCAACGCTGACACTCGTCTTTGCCACCGCCGGCACACAGAGCGTCATGCCGAGCACCTGGGACAGGGGCGTTGTGCCCCCTATGACCAAAGCGAAGGGTTGGGAGAAGATCAAGATCCTCTCACCGGTGGTCAAGGCCTCGAAGCCCGCGAAGTTCAAGCTGGATTGCACATAGAATCCACGACGAGCAGCGAGCGGCTGGAGATTACGCGCTTCACCGTGTGAGCGGGTGGCGAGAGGCGTTCTAATGCACATGGTGACGACGTCTATCTAATTTCTCAGCGGACCGGCCGCATCGCTGCAGGCATGGTCGTGAACATCGCAGCGGCGTGTGCTACGTGCGAATACCAGCAGGAGCCAATGTCATCGTGACGTTCGCTGTCGGCTCGGCCGGACAGTGCCGGGGGTGAGGCGGGACCGGTATGTTGCGTCTGTGAGACTCCAACGGCTCCCCGGGGAACTTGCCATCGCACAACTGCCTCCTGCAGATCCGATCCCGGAATGGGCTCACGGCACCGCACTCTTCGTCTCCGTAAGTCGAACCACCGACGAGCTGTCCATTGTCTGTCCGGCCGATTGGATACCCAATGACGTGATGTGTTCGTCCGGGTGGGTGGCCCTCAAGGTCATGGGCCATATCGATCTGTCGACTGTGGGGGTCCTGGCATCGCTCGCCGACGCCCTGCGAGTCGCCCATGTCAGCATCTTCGCTGTCTCGACCTACGACACCGACTACTTGCTGGTCCCGCAATCGGAGGTAGACCGATCCATCCAAGCGCTCATCAGGGCCGGTCATGACATCGTCGATTGGTCGTAGAACCATGAGAGTCGCGCAGCGGTCAACATGCCTGCGGGCCCGACCCGCCCAAGATCGGGAAGCGCATCTCGGGGAAACCGAATGCTTGAACCATGCCGCCGAGGGCCGGTGGGCCCCCCGGTCGGGGTCACTTCCGTTCTGGCGGGACAGCGGGGATGTGGATCTGACTTCGAAACCCGGTCCTCTCCCGGTTATGGGTCGAGACGAATCACCTGGTGTCGATCCGCGATCGCAACCGTTCCCCCTGGCCCAACGGAAATTCCTCGAAAGTCAGAGGTTCGATCGGAAAGTGCTGCCGAAAGTCCGGTATAGACGACCGCACTGGGCGGGTCGGGGGCACAATCTGTGCCATGTGGTGAGCACGAGGCAGACTCGGCCTCCCAGGCGCCGATGTCGACGTAGCCCAGTGTCGACGCGGCGCCGTTCCCAGGTGGACCGTCGTCGGCCAGGGTGAAATAGAGCCTCCCGCCCGCTATCGCCAGCCCGTAGCCCTCTTCCCTGTCGGACGTCACCGGTATCGGTACCTCGTCAATGTGCCCGGTTTCCTTGTTGATTCTCACCAGGTTGTCGTCGCCATAGTCGATAGCGTAAACATAGTTGTCGTCCACGACGACCTGCCAGGGCTCGGCGCCAAAGAACGAATATGTGTTTGAAGATTTGGGCAGAAGGTAACGGGCCACCCGGTCGGTTTTGAGATCAACTCGATCGACCTCAGAGCCTAGGAAGTCCGTCACCCACAGAGCCGCCGCACTTGGATCAACGGCGATCTGCGCCGGAAAGTCGTTGGCAGGCCACGGAATTTCTTGCAGATGCGCATTCAAAGAGTACGTCTCACTCTTCGTCCCGGGACAACCATCCCCGATGAGACCAGGGGCAAAGGAGTCGACAGAAGGCTGGTCGCCAATAACGTCCGTCTCGGTGAACCAAATCCTGGTCTGAGAGGACGAGCCGGTCACCGCTAGGCCGGTGACTTCGTTATTGTTCCCGGGAACGACGTAGGTACAGAATGTCCCCGAGTTCGGATTGTAGGCGACGACTTCAGAGAGATTGGGTGTCTTGTCATCGGAATCGAACAGCCAGCCCCCCTCGGTGAACCAGACTTGGCCGTTGTCCGTCGTGACCTGTTCGCTCAGAGCGCTTGACGCGTTTGTTCTGCACGCTCCGCTGAAGCAGTCGGCGAATGGCCTGGTGTCGACATTGCTCGGATCAGGGAGCCAAACCGACGAGGACCCGGCTTTGGGTATCTCGCCGATACCGTCGCTGAACTCGCTGCTATTCCAGATGACGCCCGTGGGGGACACAATGACGTCCAAGGGCCTACCAGTGGTCTCCGCGATTCCCGTGGCGCTCGAGAAGTCCCTCTCGTAGGGGGTGCTGCTCCAGTTGGCCACCACGGTGAGAGCAACTTGGGAATCTCCATCGCCGCCGGGCGAGTTCGAACAGAGTCTGCTTCCCGTGCTGCAGGTGTAGAGCTGGACCTTATAGATGGTTCCTGGCGAGGCGGTTGTGGGGACCGAGGCGGTCACCTCGTGCGACGTGGAGATCCATCCACCGGCCGACTCATCCCAACTCGCCCCCGAGGCTGGTGGCCAGGTGACTCCGACATTCGAACCGAAGTTCGGCAGGGCTGTCGGCGGGGCGGAAGCCACGATGAAGAACTGCCCATCCTCAGCACTCCCGCGCCAATGCAGCGCCACCTGAGAGCCAGGACTGACGGCGAGCGAAGACATGATGAACGTTGACGCCTCGGGCGGGACGGCGGTCGCATCTGCTTGAGGACCAAATGCGACGACGACCCCTGAGAGAGTTAGAGCACCGGGCATGATCGCCCTGGCCGCGATCCTCCTTATCGACATCGATCCACCTCAGTTGTGGTATCGCCGAGTGCCATCTGTTTCTCGGGTGAAAAGGCAACAACGAAAGGGCCGAGTGCAATGCATTATGGCATGAGGATGCCCGAAGCCGAATGATCCTGGGACGCTAACGTGACACCAGGGGGCTCATGTCGAGCTTCACGTTTGCCAATCAACAGAGTCGTCTGTTACTCGGGCTACGAAGTCAGAGAGACGCCCTTTCAGGGCCGACGTTGGTACTCTTGGCGAGCATGGGTATGTCGAGCGAGTCGGTCCCACCTTCCTGGGAGGACGGCAAGGCCGAGGAAGAGATCTTCTGGGCACGGTGGATTGAGACTCGGGGATCGGAGTGGCCCGAAGAGTTCCGGGAGCGGATGGACCCCGGCACGGAGCTCCAGCCGGCTGTCTCCAACCAGCTCAACGTGCCGGAGGAACGGACACCGATCATTCTGGACGTCGGTGCTGGCCCCATGACCATATTGGGCAAGATGTGGCGCGGGACACCGGTCACCCTTGTCGCCGTCGACCCTCTGGCGTCCACCTACGACCGACTGCTCGCCCAATTCGGTGTGGTTCCGCCGGTCCGGACGATTACGGGGCATGTTGAGCGCCTGAGCGAGTCACTCGAGACTGACTTCTTCGATCTGGTCCACATGCGCAACGCGCTCGACCACAGCTACGACCCCCTCGAGGGCATCAAGCAGATGCTCTCCGTGGCGAAGACCGGGGCACCGGTCGTCCTGCAACATGCCCGCAACGAGGCGGAGCGTGAGAACTATGTCGGCTTTCACCAATGGAATATCGATGAACGAGGTGGTCGGATGATCCTGTGGAACAGATCGACCACCATCGACGTCCATGAGGCTCTCGGAAGTGGCGTGCATCTGACCGTCGAGGGGTCCGAGACCATGGTGGCTTGCACAATTCGAAAATCGTTTCAACCTGCTTTTCAAACAATGACCCTCTGAGTCCGTCCCAGTGTTCCGGGGGCGTTTGGGGCAGAAAAGCACGCTTGCGGGCGGGCAGTGCCGGGCGAGCTACGTCAGTGTGAACGTGGTCGATGCCGACGTGCCGTTGGGCTCGGTGGCTGTGATGGTCTTCACTCCCCGACGCCCGGCGCCGCGGTGGGGCGGAATACGGCCGGTGCACGAGAACGTTCCGTCGCTCCCGGCGTTCGTATGACAGAGCACCCTGCGCATGCCTTTGAGCTTCTTGCGGTCCGGGTCATAGGTGACCGTTACTTTCAGACCGCTTGTGAAGCCGGTCCCCGAAACAGTCATGGGGGCTCCCCGGCCGCCAGACGACGGACTGATGGTCACCGTGGGAGCGTTGGCGGTCACGGCCAGCTGCGCGGTGCCCGCCGTGGCGGTCGAAGGGTCAGTGGCGGTAATGGTGACGGTGCCGGTGTGCACACCGGTGGCCAGTCCCTGTGAACCCGACGCGTTGGAGATGGAGGCGTCAGGACCCGACGACGACCATGTGACGGAACCGGTCAGGTTCGCCGTTTGCAGGTTGGAGTAGGTGCCGGTGGCGGTGAACTGCTGGGTCTGACCCGTCGCCACCGAGTCACTCGGAGGCGCCACCGACAGCGAGACGAGTACTGCGGGCAGCACGGTGAGCACGGCCGCACCGTCGACCAGCGAGGTCGGGTCGGTGGCGGTTATCGAGGCCACCCCGTTGCTCACCCCCGTGGCCAGCCCCTGCGACCCTGGGGCGTTCGAGATGCTTGCGTCACCGTTGGAAGACGACCAGGTGACGGAGTCGGTCAGGTCGGCCGTGCCCAGGTTGGAGTAGATGCCGGTGGCGGTGAACTGCTCGGTGTCGCCGGCGGCCACCGAGCCGGACGGCGGCGACACGGCGACCGCCACCAGGACGGCGGGGCCAACGGTGAGGACGGCGGTGCCGTCGATCAACGAGGACGGGTCGGTGGCGGTAATGGTGACGACGCCTGTGCTCACGCCGGTGGCCAGGCCCTGGGAGCCCGAGGCGTTGGAGATCGTGGCGTCACCGCTCGAGGCCGACCAGGTGACGGAGTCGGTCAGGTCGGCCGTGGTCAGGTTGGAGTAGATGCCGGTGGCGGTGAACTGTTGGGTCTGGCCTTCGGCCACCGAGGCAGCGGCGGGAGCCATGGTCACGGCCACCAACACCGCCGGGGTGATGGTCAGCACCGCCGTGCCGTCGAGCAGTGCCGAGGGATCACTGGCCATGATCGTCACCACCCCGGTGCTCACCCCGGTGGCCAGGCCCTGGGAGCCCGAGGCGTTGGAGACGGTGGCGTCTCCGTTGGAGGCAGACCACGTCACGGTGTTGGTGACGTTGGCAGTTGTCAGGTTGGAGTAGGTGGCAGTGGCGGTGAACTGCTCGATGTCCCCGGCGGCCACCGAAGCGGTGGTGGGGGACACTGAGACCGACACCAGCACGGCAGAGGTGATGGTGAGCACGGCGGTGCCGTCGATAAGAGCGGAGGGGTCGCTGGCCTTGATGGTCACCACGCCGGTACTGACCCCCGTGGCCAGTCCCTTCGAGCCCGAGGCGTTGGAGATGGTGGCGTCGCCTGACGCCGACCACGCCACAGAACCGGTGATGTTCTCCTGGGTCAGGTTGGAGTAGGTGCCGGTGGCGGTGAACTGCTCGGTGTCCCCGGCGGCCACCGAGGCGGTGGTGGGGGACACGGCGATGGAAACGAGCACGGGCGACCCCAGGGCCTGGGCCGGTTGGGCCATTCCCAGACAGAGGAGGCCGAGCACCAGAGCGAGGCACGCGATGCGTGTTCCGTTGCCTGAGCCGGACCCTCCCTTGCCCCGCCGCAAAATCAGTACCCCCCACGCTCCGTCCACGAGACCCGCCCACCCCGTGGTGTCCTTGCGAGTCTGCGGTCAACAGAAAGCCGCCACAAGAGTGCGACCACCTGTGACAATTGCAGGTGATTCCACCTGCTTGAGGGAGTGGGCGGTGTTACCTCAGCGACCTCGATGTCGTGCTTGTCGCCAAGCTCGAGGGTTTCTGGGACGACGAGGGGATGACAGGACGGTCGAGAGGGGCCACGCTTCATGTATGGGGAAACGCAAATACGAATTGGCATTTGCCGCCGGAGCCGTATTGGCCTCTGTTATTGCTCCTGGCCTCTCCTCGGTGGCCGTGGCCCTACAAAGGCATCTGGGTTCGGCCAGTGCCCCCGCACTGCCCGCCGTGGGTCTCTCACCTCGTTCCCTCACGACGAGCGAACAGGATGCCTACACCTTTCTCGACGAGATGATGGACAAGTACGCGACCGGCACCATCCCTCGTCTCGTGCAGAGCTTCGATGGCGGCCCGTTGAAGGGGTTCACCGATTCGGAGACCTACGACGACGCCCTTGTCATCCAAGCGTTCTTGAACGAGGGAACTGCCGATGGCTTGCAGAGGGCGGAGACGGTTGGTAACGGTCTGCTCTACGCGCAGGCCAATGACCCCGATAAGGATGGCCGAATCCGGGAAGCCTACGCTCCGACGCCGCTGACGAGCCCCTCGAATCTGAAGAACACCGACAAGACAAGCGACGTTGGCAATATGTCCTGGGTCGGTATGGCCTTAACTCAGCTCTACCAGGCAACCGGTGACAACATCTACCTCACCGGTGCCGAAGACCTCGGCGCGTGGATCGACGACCATTGTCACGATCAGCGTGGCGCGGGCGGGTACACGGGGGGTTACAACGCGAACGGCACGAAGATCCGGTGGAAGTCGACTGAGCACAACATCGACCTCTACAGCCTCTACAGCATGCTCTACGACGTGACCGGCAATCCTCAGTGGTCGAGTGACGCCGCGTGGGCGAAAGCTTTCATCGAGGCCATGTGGGACCCAAAGAAAGGGGACTTTTACGTCGGGACCGGGACCAACGGCGCGACCCCGAATCTGAGCGAGCAGCCGGAGGACGTCGATAGCTGGTCATACCTCGCGCTCCTCGATCCCACCTACGAGGCATCCGTGAGTTGGGACGTGACGAATCTTTCCTTGACGAGGGCTGGTTTCAGTGGCGTCGAGTTCTGTCTTGGTGACAAGGGTTCGGGCGTGTGGTTCGAAGGGACCGCGCACCTCGCTGACGCGCTTGAGTTCCGAAGCGAACCGGGTGACGCTGCGCGGGCGACCCAGTATCTCGGCGACATCCAGTACGCACAGACCAACGGACCAAATAGTGATGGTCTCGGCATCATCGCGGCCTCGGTCAACCGGCTCTCTGACTGCGACGGCGACTTCTATTACGCCTCGTTGCACATCGGGGCGACCGCCTGGTACTTGATGGCCTCATTGCCGGTGAACCCCTTCCAACTGTTCCCGGCATGATCGCGACACCTGGCCGTTGGTCGTCCCACAGACGGTGGCGGGTGGTGGCCCTGGTCGATGACCGCGATGTCCGGATCCTGTCCGAAACCGGCGATCTCCTGGGCCATTTCATCATCGATCTGACGAAGAAATACCAGGCCAAACTGCAGGAGTAGTGAGTGAGTTGAGTGGGCTGACGACAAAACGCCTTCGACCAGGGCGAATCGGTCCATACGATTGCCCATTTCCCACGCTGTTGGTTTCGATTTCCCACATTGTTGCGGCGTCAACCAAACCTAAAGAAGCCCAGGTCGGAGGCGCCGGATGAGTTTTTCGGCACCCACAGGCTGGCCCTCCCCGGGTCTAAGGATTTTGGACCCATCCACATCAATACCGCTATGAATGACGGTACTCGCAGGTCGCTCCGACGCGCAGCGACCATCTTGACTACCGTCTCGTGCCGAGAAGCTCATTTGTCCAGGAAGCTCGGAAAAAGGCGGGGGCCATGCGAGCAGCGACCGGGTCGAAGAAGCGACGCGCCGGAGCCGGCCCGGGACTGCGGCTGATCACCGCCTGCCTGGCGGTTGGTCTCACCACCTTCTCGGTCGCCGTCCTGCCCACCTCGGTGGCCGAGGCGGGCACCGACACCGTCACCAATTGCTCCGGATCCGTCTCGGTTCCGGGCTCGCTGCCCTACGAGGTGGCCAACGCCGGTCCGGGCGACACCATCGTGTTCGCCCTCTCGCCGCCGTGCAGCACCATCACGCTCACCTCCGACATCCTCATCTCCCAGGACGTCACCATCACGGGGCCGGGAGCGAGCACAGTGGCGGTGAGCGGGGGAGGCACGGTACCGATCTTCTCCGTCAATTCCGGCGTCACCGCCGCCATCTCGGGCCTCACCATGGACGACGGATACGACGACACCGGCGCCGGCGGCGGCATCTACAACGACGGCAACCTCACCGTCACCGACAGCACCGTGTCGGGGGCGGACGACACCGTCGGCTACGGGGGCGCCATCATGAACGACGCCAGCGGCGTGCTGATCGTCACCGGCAGCACCCTGTCCGGCAACACGACCGACGCCTACGGCGGCGGCATCCTGAACGACGGGACCCTGACCGTCAGCAACAGCACCCTGGCCGACAACACCGCCACCGGCGTGGGCGGAGGGATCGACAACCAGGGCACCGCCACCGTCACCGACACCACATTCACGGGCAACGAGGCCGAGTTCGGCGGCAACATCAACGACATCGGCTCCCTGAAGATGGGGACCTCCATCCTGGCCGACCCCGTCACGGGGACCGACTGCCACGGTCCCGGCACCTTCACCGACCTCGGTGACAACCTCGCCGACGACGCCTCGTGCTTGCTCACCGCGGGAACCGATCTCCCTTCGACCGCCGCCGGTCTCGCTCCGGCCGGTCTCCAGTACAACGGCGGGCCCACGCAGACCATCGCCCTGGAACCGGGGAGTCACGCCATCGACCACGTGAGCAACGCCCCGCAGTGCCCGGCCACCGACCAACGCGGGGCGCCGCGGACCGAGCCCTGCGACATCGGCGCCTACGACACCGACTGGGGTCCGGCCGTCACCCTGGACGTGTCGGGAGCGCAGACGTCGGGAGACGGGCTGAGCTTCACCTACACCACGAACGCCCCGGGGGGGACCATATCGGGGACCCTCACCTGCACGACGGTGGACGGCGGGACACCGATCTCCCCCAGCCTGGCCCTGGGCTCCTACACCATCGACGGCTCGAGCTGTTCGGGGTTGACCTCGTCAAACCAGGCGGCCTACGCCGTCTTCCCCAGTTCGTATGTGGGGGTGGCGGACGGCTTCGTGGTCTCGGCCTCGCCGCCGTGGTCCATCTCGCCCAGCCCCAGCCCGTACGCCAGCGGCCAGGTACTCAGTGACGTCTCGTGCACCAGCGTGACCTTCTGCGTGGCGGTGGGGAACTACTCCAACGGATCGATCCTCCAGACCCTCGTCGAGTCCTGGAACGGCAGCGCCTGGTCGGTCGCCTCCAGCCCCGACCTGGGCACCAAGGACGACGATCTGAACGGCGTGTCGTGCACCAGCGCCACCAGCTGCATGGCCGTGGGGTACTACGTCGACGCATCGAATGCCGAGCAGACGCTCGTCGAATCCTGGAACGGCGGCTCCTGGTCGACCGTCTCCAGCCCCGACGACGGCAGCGGCCTCAACCAGCTCTCGGGAGTGTCGTGCACCGGCGCCACCGCCTGCATGGCCGTGGGGAACAGCACGGCGGGCGGCACGCTCGTCGAGTCCTGGAACGGCGCCT
This sequence comes from uncultured Acidimicrobiaceae bacterium, assembly GCA_963848355.1. Lineage (GTDB taxonomy): Bacteria > Actinomycetota > Acidimicrobiia > Acidimicrobiales > UBA8190 > CAWKDG01. The sequence goes on along the minus strand of CAWKDG010000012.1, from coordinate 941,722 downwards.
CCTGGTCGATCGTCTCCAGCCCCGATCCGGGCGTGGCCGGGGACACCCTGAACGCCGTGTCCTGCACCAGCGCCAACGCCTGCATGGCGGTGGGCCGGTACTCGAACGGGACAAGCCTGCTGACGTTGACCGAGTCCTGGAACGGCACCTCCTGGTCGGACGTCACCAGTCCCAGCCCGGGCAGCAACCAGAATCAGCTCTACGGCGTCTCGTGCACCGGCTCCACGGCCTGCATGGCGGTGGGCGAGTCCGAGAACGGATCGGCGGCGGACGAGACCCTGACCGAATCCTGGAACGGTGCCTCCTGGTCGGTCGTCTCCAGCCCCGACCACGGCAGCGACGGCAACGAGCTCTACGGCGTCTCGTGCACCAGCTCGACGAGTTGCGTGGCGGTGGGCGTCTACGTGGTCGGCATCGACTATCAGACCCTGGTCGAGTCCTGGAACGGGAGCTCGTGGGCGCTGGTCTCGAGCCCCGACCAGGGAGCCAGTGACAATTATCTCTACGGCGTCTCCTGCACCAGCTCGACGAGCTGCGTGGCCGCCGGATACGACCTCAGCGCGTCGGTGGGCCAGACCCTGATCGAGATGCCCCCGCCACCGGTGGTGAGCGCCGTCACCCCCGACACGGGCTTCACCACCGGGGGGAACACGGTGACCGTCACCGGTTCCGGGTTCACGGGGGCGACCACGGTGGACGTCGGCGCCAACCCTGCTGCCATCACCGCCCGCAGCGGCGACACGTCGCTCACCGTCACCGTGCCGCCGGGGTCGGCGGGCGCACCGGTGAACGTGATCGTCACGGCACCGGGAGGCGTCTCCACCGTGAACAACGCCGACAAGTACACCTATACCGTGGACCAGTCCCAACAGACGGTCCCCTGCCTGCCCACCTGCACCAACACCGTGAGCACCACCTTGAATCAGACGAGCGTCTCCGTGGTGGGGAACTCCGGAACGTCCACTCCGGGGCCGACGACGACCCTGGTGGTGAACACGGGCAAATTGAGCTGCGGAACCTCCAAGAAGCACGACTACGACTACTCCACCGCCGTCTCGGACCTGTCCACCTACGAGTTCCCCGGCACCGCCGTGCTGACGGTGACCGAGACGGTGGGCGGGGAGCCGAGCACGGCGGGGGTGAAGGTCTGCTACGCGCCGGGGTCGGACCCGACGGGCACGTTCCTCAAGCATTGTCCGCCCTCCGACAAGGCCCCGTGCCTGGTCTCGCTCACCGAGTCGAGCGATTCGGTCATCGCCGTCATCCGTTCACCGGCCGACGACCCCCGGTTCTGGACCGGGGTGGCGGCCACGGACCTGAAGAGCTTCTCGCCGTCCAAGGGTGCCCCCGGTTCGACGGTCACCATCAAGGGCGAGAACCTCACCGCCATCCAGGCCGTGGTCATCGGTGGCCTGGACGCCACCATCTCGAGCAAATCGACAGCCTCCAAGCTGATCGTGAGCGTCCCCGAGAACGCCGTGGTCGGACCGGGGGTAATCACCGTGACGGCCGCTTCGGGGCAGGCCATCTCGAGCAAGAAGTTCACCGTCACCTGAGCCCGGGGTGACCGGGGCGGGTCACGGCTCCGGAGGGTGCGCCGTGCCCGCGGCCTCCGAGTCGGCGCCGCTGCACTCGATGGCCTGCTCGTCGGTACCCAGGTACGAGGCGATCACGAGCGGTCGGAGAGGGGTTGGTGGGTAGGGTGGGTGAGCTGCTGGGGGGGTGGGTGAGTGAGTGAGTGAGTGAGTGGGCGAGGGGGGACTTGAACCCCCACATCCTTTCGGACACAGGAACCTGAATCCTGCGCGTCTGCCAATTCCGCCACTCGCCCGAATGACCGGTTCAGGCTAGTCGACGGCCCTGTTCCTCCAGAGAGCTGATCGGCCCCTGCCGGCACCGCGTCACAACGGCCCACCAACAAGTGGAGAACGGTCTACTGCCGAAGTGGGGGGGTTGCCGAGAATTACCACATTGAGTGGTCAATTTGGACGGGCACCGGGAGAAGGCACGGAATCGCCCGCCGAGAAGGAGGGTCCAACGTGGTCCAGGCGGCATCTGTCGAAGAGGTTCAGGTCGAGGATTCCCTCGAGGTCGCCGACGCCCAGAGTCTCGGTCTGCGCCTCCGGGCCGTGAGGAAGCAGATGCAGCTGTCCCTCCACGCCGTCGAGACCTTGAGCGATCGGACCTTCAAGTCTTCGGTCCTCGGCGCCTATGAACGGGGCGAGCGGAACATCTCGATCCCCCGCCTGAAGCAGCTGGCCCGCCTCTACGACGTCCCCCTCGACCAGCTCCTTCCCGATGACGCCAGCACCCTCGAACCCGATGCAGGAGACGGAGGAGACGGACCTGTCGTCGACGACTCGGTGTGGACCCGCCGGGTGGCCCGATCAGCGGGCGACTCCGAGAAGATCACCATCGATCTGACCAAGCTCGACTCGGCGCGTGGACCCGAGCGCGACCCTCTGCGCCGGTTCCTCACCATGATCCAGCTGAAACGTCACGATTTCAACGGGAAGAAGATCACGATCCGGACGGGCGACCTGCACGCCATCGCCTACATGTTCGGCATCTCGCCCGAAGCCATGGCCGAGCGCCTCGGCCAGCTGGGCCTGCTCGCCGCCTCCTGATCGCCCCCTCTACGGGAGGCGGGTGGCTTCGACGATCGTCACGTCGTCGTTCCCCGTAGCCCCGTTTCCCTCGCGTCCGAGGTAATCGCCGACCTGGTCGGCGGGCATGGGCCGGGAGAAGAAGTACCCCTGGATATGCGTGCATCCGAGCAGGACGAGTGCGTCGCGCTGCTGCGCATCCTCGACCCCCTCGGCCGTCGTCTCCAGGCGAAGGGTCTGCGCCAGTTGCATGATGGCCATGACGAATCCTCGGCCCTGGGCGTCCTGGACGAGGTTGTCGACGAAGCGCTTGTCGATCTTCAAGATGTCGATCGGGAGTTCGGCCAACGCCGCCAGTGATGAATAGCCGGTACCGAAGTCGTCGATGGCGATGCGGACGCCGAGCCGCCGCAGTTCGTCCAGGGTGGCGATCAGCTGTCGGGACTCGGATGCCAGAATCGACTCGGTGATCTCGACGATGAGCGACGACGGATCGAGGCCCGCCCGGCTGAGGGAGTCGGCGACCTGCGCGACGAAGGTGGGGCTCGCCAGCTGCAGACGCGAGGCGTTGACCGAGATGGCGGGGCACAGATCGGGGAACCTCCGGTGCCACTCCTGCGCCTGGTGGCAGGCCTCGATCAGAACAAAACGGCCGAGGTCGACGATGAGGCCCGATTCCTCGGCCAGGGGGATGAACGTCACGGGGGGAATGAATCCCCGGGTCGGGTGCGACCAACGAGCGAGGGCCTCGAACGAGCTGACGCGACCCGTGATCGTGTCGACGATCGGCTGGTAGTGGACGGTGAGGGCGTTCTCCCTGAGCGCCGTGCGGAGCTCCTGCTCGAGGTTCATGCGTTCGACGGTGGCCGTGTGCATGGCGGCTTCGAAGATGCGGTAACAGCCCTTTCCCTCCCGCTTGGCCCGATACATCGCCGCGTCGGCATCAGCCAGGAGCCGATCGGCCCTGGTGTCGGACTGGTTGGTGAGGGCGACGCCGACGCTGGCGCCGATCGCCACCTCCCGGTCAGGCAGCTGCAAGGGATCGCTGAGGGCATCGAGGACCCGTTGCGCGATCCGATCGGCGTGGTCCGGTGTCGGGAGCTCGTCGAAGAGAATGGCGAACTCGTCACCGCCGAGACGGGCGATCGTGTCGAATCCCCGAAGGCTGGCACCGAAACGGTCGGCCACGGCGATCAACAGTGCATCGCCGGTGAGATGCCCGAGGCTGTCGTTGACGTTCTTGAATCCGTCCAGGTCGACGACCATGACGGCGATGTACCGGGTATCCCGGGTCCGTCGGAACAGAGCGTGTTCGAGCCGGTCGTTGAAGAGGACGCGGTTGGGAAGACCGGTGAGCGGATCGTGCAAGGCCTGGTGGCGGATGGCGTCCTCCGCCCCGAAGCGGACGATCGCCGACAGCACGATCCCTGAAACCCCCTCGACGAACTGCTCCTCGGCCGACGTCGTGAGCCCGTCCTTGTAGACCTCGATGTAGGCGAGCGGTTGCTCGGGGTCACCCACGGGAACGCGCAAGCTCGGTACGTCGTCAAATGCCCGTGGTTCGGCCGGCGTGTTCCCCGCTCGCTCGTCGGAGGCACTGCTCTGAGGCACACTGACAACACGAGAGGAGCGCGCACAGACGATGCGGTTGACGACGTCGACGACCGAGGCGAAGGAGGCGTCGAGGGTGGTCGCTCGAAGGACTTCCCGTCCGAGATCGGATATCGCCGTGTGGCGCTCCAGTCGTGCCCTGCGTTCGGTGACGTCGCGGGCGTTGATGACCACGCCCGCCACGGCGGGGTCGTCGAGGAGGTTGGTGGCCAGGCCTTCGAGCCAACGCCAGCTCCCGTTCTGGTGCCGGACCCTGATAGAGAACTCCGTCGATCCTCCGTGGACCCCTGTGATGTCCCTGAGGGTCAGACGCAGAGCCTCCACGTCCTCGTCGTGGACGAGTGTTCCCGTCTCGGAACCCAGCATCATGTCGGGCTCATATCCGAGGACCTTCGTGCACGACGGACTGGCATAGGTCACGGTCGATGTCGAGTCGACGGCGAACACCAGATCGGAGGAGCTCTGCACGAGCGCACGGAAGCGTCGCTCCCGCTTGTCGGTGAGCGCCGCCGCCTCTTCTCTGTCGATCAACGCCGACCGCAGGGACCGGTACGAGAACACGATTCCGATACCGACCAGGACAGCCAGGCCGTGCACCTCGGGAACCGGCACCAATGAGCGGACCCATCCGAGGGCGATGAAACCCTCGCCGGCGGCCAGACAGGTCAGGGTCCACCCCAGCACCACCTTCTGGGACGACGAGCCGGTCACCGCCAGGGTGTCCTGGCCCATGAGGATCAAGCCGATCCCGAGCGCCGGTCCCCAACCGGTGGCGTAGATCGTGGCGGTGACCACGATCATCTGCGAGGCCGTCAGGAGGTGCAGTCGGGGACGGGTGTGGGCCCGGTCCCACCAGATACCCGCGGTGGTCGTCACCGTCTGCCCGCCCACCAGGATCAGCGGAATGAGCCAGATCGGGGTCCGGGTGACGAGATCCAGCTGGCGAGCGCCCAGGATGGCCACGGCGGCCAGTGGGCCCATGAAGAGCACGGCCGAGAAATGCACGCCCCTTGCCTCGCCCGAGAGCAGGCGACGCAGCCGACCAGTTGCCATAACCGAAGATCGACCAGGTCAGAGCCATTCTTGAGGCCTCGTTCACGCGGGTCGACCGACATCTCGGCGAAGGTCTTTCGGCTCCTGACCAGGGCACTTGGTCCGTGGCTGCACAGCGGCGCTTGTCCACGGACCCGGGGTACCCCGCCGCGAAGCGACCCCGGAGGCGGGGGGGCCAGATCCGGGGTCGCTTCTGTTGTGAGAGGCAAGTTGGCGACGACAAGCAGATGGGCCTCTGGTCAATCCGGTTACCCGAGCTCGGCGAGACCGAAACGTACGCGCCCTTCGCCTGGCGTCGAGCCGGCATTGCCCGCTCGGCGCCGGTCTGTCGTTACGTAGAAGCACCTGTGTGCAACCAGGCGTATGTACCCCCGTGTGATCACCCGGGTTCCGGGGTCGACCGACGGGTATCGCGACGACGCGGAAACCCGCACTACTCGAAACGGGAGGGTAATGACATGCGACGTCTGCTTCTAGCCGTGACACTGGGTACGGCACTGGCCGTTCCGGCGTCATTCGTAACCGTGAATCTCTTGTCTTCCTCGGCTGGCGCAGCAACGGCGCCGTCGTGCAAGAAGCTCACGGGGGGAGAAACGAAGACATTCAAGATCTCGAGTTGCACGCCGAAGAGCGCGAACAACAAGTCGGCGAGCGGCTCTTCAGTGTCCCTGGCGACGGGCGGCGGCACCATCAAGTGGAGCCCCTCCAAGGGTGGGACGACGACAGTGTCCGTCTCCTTCACCCAGTCGGGCACCAGCTGTCCCGGGGGGACTGAATACGTCGTGTCGGGCAGTGTGACCGGAGGTACATCGACCTACACGGCCACCGGCCAGAGCGTCTCGGCCGACGTGTGCGTGAAGGGCGGAAAACTCAGCCTGGTGAAGGGCACCTCGATGGATCTCTGATCGTCGAGGTTCGGACCCGGGGTCCGGCCAGTGACACAGTGAAGGCCCCACGCCTGGTCGGCTGGGGCCTTCATTGTGTCTGAGTCCCGATGCCACGGCTGTGGGCGTGCGCCGTGTGTCACGCGATGTGACCCTCTGACGGCACCTCGTCCCCAGGTTCGAGCCAGCCGGTGGACGGGGCCGGAGAGGGCGTCGAAGTGCGCGGGAAGGCCGGCCCACGTCCCCTCCGGGCACCGGGACCCCGTCCCCCCGGGGACCGATCCGGCGAGCGATCTCCCAGCTCAGGTCCGGTGTGGAGGGTCCCGCTCCGGGGGCGGACGGTGAGCCCGACATGCGCCTCCGGGACGGGTCACCGGTAGGATCTGCATCCACGATGGGACTCCAGCAGTTCGAGCAACGGCTCGAGCGACTTGTGGAGGGCGCGTTCTCCAAGGCGCTGCGCTCCGGACTCCAGCCGGTCGAGATCGCCCGGCGGCTGACCCGCGAGATGGACCTGCTGCGCCGGGTCGGGGTGAAGGGACTCATCGCCCCCAACGCCTTCGTGGTGATGCTGTCGCCCCAGGACGCCGAGCGCTTCGACAGCTTCGCCGACGCCCTGGCCCGGGAGCTGGCCGATGCCGCACGTGACCACGCCCGGGCCGAGGGATACGAGTTCGTCGGCCCCGTCACGGTGGCCCTCCACAGCCTCGACACTCTCCGTCCCGGTCGGTTCACGGTCACAGGTGATGTCCAGGAAGGGCCGGACGGGATGTCGACCGGATCCGTGGTTCTGCCCGACGGGTCCCGTATCGTGCTGGGGGTGGAGCCGATCGTGATCGGCCGGCTCCCGGAGTGCACGGTGACGCTGAACGACCAGAACGTCAGTCGGCGCCACGCCGAGATCCGGCGCCTCGGGAGCGACGTGGTGGTGGCCGATCTCCGGTCGACCAACGGGACCAAGGTCAACGGCACCCCTGTGACCGAGCGGGTGCTCGAGGACGGAGACGAGATCACCGTGGGCACGACCACCTTGCGATTCGAGACCTCCTGAGAGCGTGGCCGTCCATCTCTCCGCTACGGCGCTCGACAACCAGAACCTCCTGCGGGCGCTCGAGATCTTCGTCGTCGCCCTCATCTGGCTCTTCTTCTTCCGGGTCATCCGGGCCGTCTGGGTGGAGATTCGGCCGCCGAAGGTGCGGGGCGCCGATGCCTCAGGAGACGCCGGGTCGCGACGCGAGCGCAGCGGGCGCTTCCACCTGAAGGTGATCGAACCGGCGGGCTACCGGGGCCACATCTACGACCTGACCGACGAGATCACCGTGGGGCGCGCCCCGGGCTGTGCCGTCCACGTGGACGACGCCTACACCTCGAACCTCCACGCCCGCGTCTTCCGGCGCGACGGCACCGTCTGGGTCGAGGATCTGGGCTCCACCAACGGGACGTGGGTGAACGCCGAGCGGATCGACGGGCCCACCCGGCTCGGCCGGGGCGACCTCCTCCAGGTCGGGGGCACCGTGTTCGAGATGGCGCGGTGACAGTGTCGGCGACGGTGACACGGTGACGGTCCTGCGGTCGGGCTCGGCCTCCCACGTCGGCCGCGTCCGCACCGTCAACGAGGACCGCGCCCTCGAAGGCCTCACCCTCTTCGCCGTGGCCGACGGCATGGGGGGCCACGCTGGGGGCGAGGTGGCCGCCGCCATCGCCGTCGAGGCCCTTGAAGCAGGTTTCAACCGGACGCCCACCATGGACGGGCTGGTGGCCGCCGTCCAGGACGCCAACCGGGCGGTGTGGGAACGCGGCGTCGGCGACCAGGCGCTGCGGGGGATGGGCACCACCGTCACCGCCGCCGCGCTGGTGGCCACCGCTGACGGCGACCGCCTGGTCCTCGTGAACGTCGGTGACTCGCGGTCGTACCGATTCCACGACGGGACGCTCGACCAGCTCAGCGTGGACCACTCGGTGGCCGAGGAGCTCGTGGCCCAGGGCGCGCTCTCCGAAGCGGAAGCGGCCGTCCACCCCAAGCGTCACATCCTCACCCGCGCCCTCGGGATCGGCCCCCAGGTCGAGGTGGATCTGTGGGAGGTCGTTCCCGAGGATGGCGACCGCTACCTGTTGTGCTCCGACGGGCTCTCCAACGAAGTCCTCCCCGACGGCATCGCCGGTGTCCTCTCGTCGGTGCGCGATCCGCACGAGGCGGCCGAGACCCTCGTGGGTCTGGCCAACCAGTCGGGCGGGAACGACAACATCACCGCCGTCGTCGTCGACGTCCTCGTCGGAGAGGACAGCGACAGCGCCGCCGCCGAAGCGGTGGCGACACCGGGCGAGGCGACGCCCGGGGATCTCACCGGTGCTGTCCTCGTCGCCGACGTGCGCGAGGAATCCGCCGTCACCTCGCCCCCCGACGTCGTTCCCCGCCGGGACGACCGTACCGGTGCCGTCGCAACGGCTCCGGCGGCGACGGCCGAAGAGCCTCGCCCCAAGCGCAAGGGCCCGCGGCGGATCACGTTCCGCGTGCTTCTCTTCCTCGTGCTCCTGGGTGGCATCGCCTACGGCGCCTGGTACGTGATCAAGGTGTATGTGGGCGATTCGTACTTCGTCGGACTGCAGAAGAACCAGTTGGTCATCTTCCAGGGTCGCCCCGGCGGCTTCCTCGGTCTCGACCCCAAGATCGTGACCTACACCGGGGTGACGACGGGCCAGGTGGGGTCGATCGTCGTCCCGGCGCTGCGCTCGGGTGTGCAGGAGCCGACCCGGACGGCGGCCAACCGCTACGTGGCCCAGCTGGTGGCGGCCCAGTGCAGCCTGGAGAACCCACCGGCGAGCTGCGCCACGTCGACCACGACCACCACGACGACGACGGTGCCGGGTCCGGTCACCACCGTGTCGGGAACGGCGGTGCCCTGACATGGCCCGACGGATCCGTTGGCTCGGCGTGGGCATGGTGATCTGCTTCTTCATCCTCTTCCTGCAGCTCAACAACATCCAGGTGGTGAAGGCGCACCAGTACGCCACCGATGCCAACAATCCCTCGGTGCGGGCCCAGAGCCAGCAACCACGCGGTGTCATCCAGAGCGCCGACGGCCAGGTCCTGGCCGAGTCGAAACCCGCCCCCAAGGCAAGCGGTTACAAGTACGAGCGCGTCTACCCCCCGAAGTGGGCGACGCTCTTCTCCGGGGTGGTGGGGATCGACTCGCCCAATTATCTCCAGTACGGGGTGGAGGCCTCCTACAACCAGTACCTGGTGGCCCACAACAAACCGGTCACCTCCTTGAAGGACCTCCTGACGACGGGCGGCCCCATCACCGACACCGTCACCCTCACCATCTCGACCAAGCTGCAGGAGGCGGCCCGGGCGGCCCTGGGCGGACAGATGGGGGCGGTGGTGGCCCTCGATCCGCAGACGGGAGCGGTGCTGGCCATGTACGCCAACCCGACCTACGACCCCAACCTGCTGGTCTCGCTGAACGCGAAGGAGGAGGAATTCGCCTTCGTTCAGGACAACAACAGGAATGAGTACGGATTCGCGCCGTTCACGTCGCTGGCCTATCAGGACGCGTCGCAGTTCGGGCCTGGTTCGACCTTCAAGATCGTCACCTCGGCGGCGGCCTACGACCGGGCCCCCCAGCTGGTGAACACGCCCATGCCGTCGTTCGGTCCCATCCCCGCCGGCTACTTCAAGGGCCAGACCCAGCCCCTCAACAACGACGACCACGCGCCGTGCGGCGGGACCATCGCCCAGATGCTGCCCCCCTCGTGCGACACCGGCTTCGCCATCCTGGGGACGAAGATCGGCGCCGCCGGCATGACGGCCGAAGCCGACGCCTTCGGTTTCAACCAGCAGCCCCCCATCGACCTTCCCCACGGGTCGGAGGAGATCTCCAACTTCCTGCAGCCGAGCTGTTACGAGAACGCCCAGGTGTTCCTGGCCTACTCGTCCATCGGCCAGAAGTGCACCCAGGCCAGCCCGCTGCAGATGGCCATGGTGGCGTCGGCCATCGCCGACAACGGGGTCATCATGACCCCGCACGTCATGGACGAGATCCGCGACTCGGACGGGAACCTGGTCACCCAGTACCAACCCACCCCGTGGAAGCAGGCCACCTCGGCCACGACGGCCACGGCCATCAAGGGCCTCATGCGGGAGGTCGTGACCGAGGGCACGGCGGACTACGTGGGCTTCCTCCCCCAGGACGACGTGGCCGCCAAGACGGGGACGGCCCAGGCCGGCGTGGGCAACACCAACGTGAACGGCTGGATGATCGCCTTCGCCCCGGCCAGCAACCCCGTCGTCGCCGTCGCCGTGGTCATCCCCAACACGGAGATCTCCAAAGTCGGCGCCCAGGTGGCCGGCCCGGTCATGAAGGCCATGATCGAAGCGGTACTGGGACCGCAGGGATGACCATGACATGTGCCCAGGCCCCCAACGGGCCGCGACGTAGGCTCTGACGCAGATGGAGCCCCCCCAGACCCCGCGCGTCCTGTCGGGCCGCTACGAGCTGTCCCATCTGGTCGCCCGCGGGGGGATGGCCGAGGTCTACCGCGCCCACGACCGGCTGCTCGACCGGCCCGTGGCGCTGAAGGTCCTGTTTCCCGAGCTGTCGGTCGACCGCGCCTTCGTCGAGCGGTTCCGGCGTGAGGCCCAGGCCGCCGCCAACCTCTCGCACCCGAACATCGTGCCCGTCTTCGACTGGGGCGAGGACGGGGGGACGTACTTCATCGTCATGGAGTTCATCGACGGGCGGCCCCTGTCCTCCATCCTGCGTTCGGCCGGGCCCATGCATCCCGACCGGGCCGCCGAGATCGGTGCCGACGTGGCCATCGCCCTGGCCTACGCCCACCGCCACGGCGTCATCCACCGCGACGTGAAGCCGGGCAACGTCCTCATCACCGAGGACGGGATCGTGAAGGTCACCGACTTCGGGATCGCCCGGGCCATCAACACCGAGGAGTCGCTCACCCAGACCGGCGCCGTGATGGGGACGGCCACCTACTTCTCCCCCGAGCAGGCCGAGGGGATGGGGGTCGACGCCCGCTCCGACATCTACTCGCTCGGCGTCGTCCTCTTCGAGATGGTCACCGGGCGCCCCCCCTTCATGGGCGACACGCCCGTGGCCGTCGCCTCCAAGCACGTCCGCGAGAACCCGCCGACGCCGCGCGAGATCAACCCGGCGGTCCCGCCCGATCTCGAAGCCATCATCTTGAAGTGTCTGGCCAAGTCGCCGGAGTACCGCTACGCCACCGGCGACGACCTGCGCGTCGACCTCATGCGCTTCCGCGAGGGACGCGCCGTCGGCGCCGTGGCGCCGCCCATGATGGGACAGCCGACGATGGGGACGACCCAGGCCCTCCCCTACAGCGGCACCCAGACCCTGGCCCAGGTGGCGGGGCAGGACGTCGAGGAGCCCGACGGGAGCCGGACGGGCCTCTATGCCGGGCTCCTCGTGGTCCTGCTCGTCGCCCTGGCCGTGGTCGTCGTCTTCCTGGGCCAGTCCCTCGGGTGGTGGCACATCGGCTCGGGCAACACCACCGTCTCCGTCCCCGACGTGGCCGGGCAGACCGTGACCCAGGCCGAGCACGGCCTGACGAGCGTGGGCCTCAAGTACTCGGTCCACCCGGATCATGCGAGCTCGCAGCCCAACACCCAGGTCATCAGGACCGACCCGTCCAAGGGGACCAAGGTGCAGAAGGGCTCGTCGGTGGAGCTCGTCACCGGCGGCAGCGGTGCCGAGGACACGGTGCCCGAGGGTCTCGTCGGTCAGTCGGTGACGGCCGCCTCGAACGCCGTGAAGGCGGCCGGACTGGCCGTCAAGGTGACGCCGACGTCGCTGTGCACCGCGCAGAACATCGTCTGCAGCACCTCGCCCAAGAGCGGCGCCCGGCTGGCTCCGGGCAAGAGGGTCACCCTCTTCACCGCCCCCACCGTCAGCACCACGACGACGGCGCCGACGTCGCCCGTCCCCGGTGTGGCCGGGGACACGCAGACCCAGGCGTGCAATGCCATCAACGGTGCCGGCTTCCAATGCGGGTCGACGTCCACGACATCGTCGAACTTCCCCGTCAACACGGTGGTGAGCACCAACCCGGCGGCGGGATCGCTCCAGCCGAAGGGAACGACGATCAACCTCGTCCTGTCGAGCGGACCGTCGTCCGTCGTCGTCCAGAACGTGGTGGGACAAACCGAGAGCGCGGCGGAGACGACGCTCCAGGGCCAGGGCCTCACCACGATCGTGGAGTGCCAGCCGACCACCGATCAAAGCCAGGACGGCATCGTGCAGGTCCAGAGCCCCTCCGGCGGTCAGACGGTGGCGCTGCCGGCCTCGGTCACGATCACCGTCGCCAGTTTCTCCGGCTGCGGCACGAGCACCACCACGACCACACTGGCGGGAGGCATCCGCCGGGGCGACGGCAAGGGGAGCGGTGGTGGCGGTAACGGCGGCGGCGCCGGTGATCAGCGCAAGGCGGGCTGAGCGACCCCGAGGAAATTGGCCAGCAGACGCGGGCCGGTGGTGGTGAGGATCGACTCGGGATGGAATTGCACTCCCTCGATGCCCAGCTGGCGGTGACGCAGTCCCATCACGACGCCGTCGGCCGTCTCCGCCGTCACGTCGAGGACGTCGGGCAGCGACGCCCGCTCCACCACCAGTGAGTGGTACCGCGTGGCCTCGAAGGGATTGGGGAGATCGGCGAAGACGCCGGTGCCGGTATGGAAGATGGCCGACGTCTTGCCGTGCATGAGCTCGGCCGCCGGCACGATGCGGCCGCCGAAGGCCTGGCCGATGCACTGGTGTCCGAGGCAGACCCCGAGCAGCGGGATCTCACCGCCGAGCTCGGCCACCACGGCCAGGCTGATCCCGCTGTTCTCGGGACGTCCCGGACCGGGCGAGATGATCACGGCGTCGGGCGCCGCCGCCCGGATCCCGGCGATGTCGATGGCGTCGTTGCGGAACACCACGGGCTCGGCGCCGAGCTCCCCCAACTCCTGCACGAGGTTGTAGGTGAAGGAGTCGTAATTGTCGATGAGCAGGACGCGAGCCGCCATGACCCGCCAACTTTAGCGGTCCCTCGGAGCCCGGACGCCCGGCACCAGGGGCTATCCTCGTCCGATGGCGGCAAAGCAGGGACCGGGGGGCGCCACCCGCAAGGGCCGATCGACCGGACGCGCCACCTCGCGGGCGGTGGCCCATCCGACGGCGGCCAGCGGCCGGTACACACCGCCCATCCCGAAGAGCGTCAAGGTGAGCCCCAAGTGGATGGGGCCGCTGATCCTGGTCTTCCTCGTCGGCGGGGCGTTGTCGATCGTGCTCAATTACTTCAACGTCCTGCCCGGCGCGCCCACCAACTGGTACCTGCTGGCCGGGATCGGCCTCATCGCCATCGGCTTCATCACCGCCACCCAGTACCACTGAGCCGCCGGTACCACTGAGCCGCCGGTACCACTGAGCCGCCGGTACCACCGAGCCGCCGGTACCACTGAGCGGCCCGGGCTGTCAGCCCAGCCGTTCGATGATGGTGGCGTTGGCCATGCCCCCGCCCTCGCACATCGTCTCCAGGCCCCACCGGCCTCCGGTGCGCTCGAGCTCGTTGAGCAGGGTGCCCATGAGCTTGGCGCCCGACGCACCGAGGGGGTGACCGAGGGCGATGGCCCCGCCGTTCACGTTCACCTTGCCCATGTCGGCGTGGAGCTCCTTCTCCCAGGCCAGGATGACCGAGGCGAAGGCCTCGTTGATCTCGACCAGGTCGATGTCGTCGATCGACATCTTCGCCCTCTCCAGAATGGTCCGGGTGGCGGGGATGGGGCCGGTCAGCATGGTGACGGGGTCGACCCCGGCCAGGGCGAAGGCGTGGAAGCGGGCCCTCGGTGTCAGGCCCAGGGCGGCCGCCTTCTCCTCGCTCATGATGAGGACGGCCGAGGCGCCGTCGGTGATCTGCGACGAGTTCCCGGCGGTGACCTTTCCGTCCGGCTTGAAGGCCGGCTTCAGGTTGGCCAGCACCTCGGGCGTGGTGTCGGGCCGGATGCCCTCGTCCTGGCTCAGGATCTCGTCGGTGACCGTGCCCTCGTCGTCCTTCACGTGCAGGGGGACGATCTCGTTCTCGAAGCGCCCCTCGGCCGCGGCGGTGGCCGCGTGCTGTTGGCTGCGCGCTGCGTAGGCGTCGAGGTCCTCACGCGACACGCCCCACTGGTCGGCGATCATCTCGGCCGAGATCCCCTGGGAGACGAGCCCGCCGCGCTCGGCGTAGCGGGCCATCATCTCGGGCCCGAACGGGTAGCCCAGGTCGCGCACGACCGAGGAGCCCATGGGGGTGTGGGTCATGTGCTCGATGCCGGCGGCGATGACCACGTCGTAGGCGCCCGCCATCACGCCCTGGGCGGCGAAGTGCAGCGCCTGCTGGGAGGACCCGCACTGGCGGTCGATGGTGGTGGCGGGGACCGACTCGGGGAAGCCGGCGGCCAGCGCGGCGTTGCGGCCCACGTTCACGGCCTGCTCACCCACCTGCATGACGCAGCCCATGATGACGTCGTCGACGAGGGCCGGGTCGAGGTCGTTGCGGGCCACGAGGGCCTTCAGCGGTTCGGCGGCCAGGTCGACGGCGTGCCAGCCCCGGAGCTTCCCGTTGCGGCGACCGCCGGCGGTCCGAACGGCGTCCACGATTACGGCGGTGGTCATGGGGGCTCCTTCCACGGGGGTGAAACTGACCGATCGGTCAAGTGCTTCCCCGAGTCTCGCCTCTTCCGGGTCCCCCCGTCAATGGGCGGCACTACGGTGGCAGCCGTGGCCGGACGGGTGAAGGACATGGACCGCTGGCTCGGCGACGGGGGGATGGAGGTCATCGGCCTGGTGGGCGCCTCCTTCGTCGACTACGGGGTGGACGGCGAGGATCTCGGCTGGGTCACCGGGACCTGGGTCCCGACGGCCCTGGCCTGCAACCCCCACGGGACGGCCCAGGCCGGGATCCACTCCCTCCTGCTCGACGCGGCCATGAACTTCGCCATCAACGCGGCGCTCCCGGGACGGGGCCGGACCCGGGGGACGCTCGAGATGAAGACCGAGACCATGCGCCCGGCCGCCCTGGGGGCCTCGTTCGCCGTGCGGGGCGAGGTCGTCCGCATGGCCAAGCAGGTCGCCTACGGCGAGGCCTCGGTCCGTGACGGCGGTGGCCTCCTCGTCAGCCGGTCCACGGGCACGTTCCTCCTGCACCGACCGGCGTGAAGGGGTGTTCGGCCGCCGCGACCCCTAAGGTCGGAGTACCGCACGCACGAGGGGGACATCCTGGCCGGTACTGGACCATATGACCGAGACGGGAATCCCGTGGACCGCAGCGTGGCCACGCCGGCCTGGACGAAGGCGGCCCGGCCGGTCCTCGAAGGGGTGGCCCGCAAGTACAACGCCCGGGTCACCTACGGCGCCCTGGCCACCGAGGTCCAGGAGCTGACGGGGATCTTCACCAAGCAGCCCGTCCACTACTGGGTGGGGCCGATGGCCTTCGGCTGCACCGATCCGGGCGAGCCCCTGCTGTGCTCACTGGTGGTGAACGCCCAGGGCCTCGTCGGTGACGGCTATCAGAAGGCCGTCGTCGCCACCTACGGGGAACCGGCCCCCGGCGACCTGCAGATGCACTCGGCCGAGGAACGCCTGAAGTGCTACCGCCACTTCGGCGCCGACCTCCCGAGCGACGGCGGTCGTCCCACCCTCACCCCGCAGGTGGCCCGGACACGGGTGAAGGCGGCGACGACCGGCCGGGACCAGGTGCGTCGTCCGGTCTGTCCCGTCCACAACCTCGAGATGCCGCTCACCGGGCGCTGCGACCTGTGCGCCGACGAGTTGTAACCGGCGGGCTGTGACCGGCGAGTTGTGACTCAGGCCGAGCGGCGCGACTCCACCAGGGCCCGGGTCCGGTGATCCCGGGGGGATTCGAGGATCTGGTCCGCCGGTCCTGATTCGACGACGTCACCGTCGTCGAGGACCAGGATCTCGTCGGCCAACCACCGGACCACCTCGGGGTCGCGGCTGGCCACCACGACGGCCGTCCCCGTCTCCGTGCGCAGGCGCTGGAGCAGCTCCAGGATGCGGGCCCGCACGCCGTGCTCGACGCCCACGAAGGGTTCGTCGAGGAGCAGCACATCGGCCCCCTGGGCCAGGGCCTTGGCGATCTGGATCCGCTGCCGCATGCCGGCCACCGGCGCCGTCGCCCCCGGACCGGCCTGGATCAACAGGCCGGCGCGGGTCCCCGGGACGGTCAGGTCGCGCACCCCGTCGGGCGCCGGGGGATGCACGAGCTCGATGCTCCGGGCCCGCAGCTGGCGCCGGCGCTCACTGGTGGCCCCGGTGACGTCGACCCCCTGGACGAGGACCGAGCCCGACGACGGGGGGAAGTCGAGGCCGATGCAGCGCAGGAGCTGGGACTTCCCGGCCCCTTCCCCCCCGAGGATGCCCACGAGCTGACCCGCCTCGACGGCGAAGCTGATGTCGCGGCACGCGGCCGTTTCACCACTTCCCACGCACAAATCACGGATCTCGAGGACGGGCCTCGCCATGGTCTTGCTCCTGTCTTGCTCTCCGCCCTGAAGGCCAGCGACGGAGGATTGTTGTCCCTCCACGCTACAAGGCGGGTGTGAACCCCCCGCGACGCCCCGGTTACCGGTGGGCGAAATGTGCCCGACCGGCCACTCCCGGGGCACCGGGCCCCACCGTTCGTGCCCGAGGAGACCCCGACCGACTCAAGGAGACCCGGACGGCAGTCGATATAGCGGATGTGACAGTCTCAGCTCCTCTCTCGACCGTCATTCCCTGGCCTGACCTGGGCATAGACGGTGAGCCCGAGCTGCTCTTCCAGCCCGCGGTCGACCTGGCCACGGGACGCCTCCTCGGCTTCGAGGCCCTCCTGCGCTGGAACGACCCCGTCCAGGGGCGCATCTCCCCGAAGGAGCTGATCCCGTGGGCGGAGGCCAACGGCTACATGACGGCCCTGAACGGCTGGGTGCTGTCCGAAGCGTGTGCCCAGGCCGTGCGGTGGCGCTCGGAGATCCAGCTGGCCGTCAACTGCTCGGTCTTCCAGCTCCGGCGCAACGAGGCGGCCGCCGCCGCCGCCGCCGCCCTCGAGCACTCCGGTCTCCAACCCGACCGCCTGACCATCGAGGTCACGGAGACCACCCTGGCCGACCACGGGGCGGCCGACGACCTGCGGGCCATCTCCCGGCTGGGCATCCAGCTCACCGTGGACGACATGGGGTCGGACTGGTCGTCGCTCGAGAACCTCCGGCACTTCGCCGTCAACACCATGAAGATCGACGGCTCGCTCATCGACGGCATCGACCACGCCGGGGGCGTCAACCGGGCCATCGTCGAGACGATCGTCAAGGTGAGCCACTCCCTCGACCTCTGCACCGTGGCCGAGGCGGTCGAGACGGCGGCGCAGGTGGCCATCCTGCGCGAGCTCGGGGCCGACGTCGGACAGGGCTACTTCTTCGCCCCGCCGCTGGCGGCCGACGAGACGTTGGCCCTCACCGACATGGACCTCCTTCCCATCTTCCCGTTGAACGCCCCCACCCACAACCGTGGCAAAGCGACCGAGGAACTGATTCCGGAGTCGACGGTCGTCGTGGTGACGCCGCCGAAATCAGCCCAGGAGGCACAGGCGTCGGTGGCGGAGACGCCGCCTTCCGACGGTGGCGCCGACGAGGTCACCGAGCCGGACCCGGACCCAGCTCCGGAGCCGGTGAAGGCGGCCACGGTCACGACCCCCGACACCGAGAAGACGGTCGCCGAGAAGACGCACACCGAGAAGACGGTCGCCGAGAAGACGCACACCGAGAAGACGGTCGCCGAGAAGACCGACACCGAGAAGACCGACACCGAGAAGACGAAGGCAGCAGGATCGACGAAGACCGCTTCGAGCGGCCGCAAGCGTCGCAAGCCCGCACCGCGCCGCGGCAACGCCGCCTAGGTCCGGCAGTCCCGGCGTCCCCGGCGGTCACGCCGACCGGTCGGCCACGAGCCGACCGAGGGTGGCCACCTGGTTCTCGGTGGTCTCGCTCCACGGGAAGCCGGTGTTGAGGCGGATGAAGTTCCGGTAGCCGTGTGAGGGCGAGAACATCGGCCCGGGGGCGATGCGGATGCCGCGTTGCTCGGCGGCGCCGTGGAGATCCATGGCGTCGACCGCTTCGGGCAGTTGCACCCACAGGACGTGGCCGCCGCGCGGTCGTGTCAGCCGGGTCGAGTCGGGGAAGTGGCGCTCGACGGCGTCGACCATCGACGCCATCTGGTCCCGGTACATCCGCCGGGCGCGTCGGATGTGGCGGTCGCACCCGCCACTGTCGAGAAAGGCGGCCAGCGCCAGCTGCGGGGCGACGGCGGTGGCCTGGTTCACCACCAGCTTGAGCAGCTCGACCTCGTTCTGGAACCGACCGGGGATGGCCCAGCCGACGCGCAGCCCCGGCGACAGCGTCTTGCTGTAGGACGAGCAGTAGAGGACGAGCCCGCTGTCGTCGTAGGCCTTGATGGCGCTCGGTCGCGGCCCCTCGAAGACGAGCTCGCCGTAGACGTCGTCCTCCACCAGCGGCACCTGGTGCCGCTCGAGCAGATCGACCAGCCGTCGCTTGGCCACCTCGGTCATGCACGATCCGGTGGGGTTGGAGAAGTTCGACACCAGGGCCACGGCGGCCACCGGTTGGCTGGCCAGCGCCCGGTCGAGGTCGTCGAGATTGATCCCGTGACGGGGGTGGGAGGAGATCTCGAGGGCGCGGAGCTCCAGGGAGGCCAGCACCTCGAGGAGGGCGTAGTAGGCGGGGGACTCGATGGCCACGGTGTCGCCCGCCTTCGTCACCGCCTTGATCGAGAGGTACACCGCTTCCTTGGCGCCGCTCGTGATCACGATGTCGTCGGCCGCCACCGCGTAGCCGGCGTCGCCGCCGCGCTGGGCGATCGACCGCCGCAGCAACGGACTGCCGGGGGGCGCGTCGTAGGAGTGGCAGGCGGCCGGGTGATGCCGCAGCACGTGACCGAGCAGCCGGTTGAGGGCGGCGACGGGCATGAGCTCGGGGCCCTGGACCGCCGCCCCCAGGGTGGGTTCCTGGGGGTTCCCGATCCCCAGGTTCAGTTTCACGGCCAGCGAGGCGTCGACGCGCCGGGACCCGCCCGGCGGCGTCGACTCCCCGGGCTCGGACCGCCGGGGCGGTCCCGGGGGCCGGACGTAGTGACCCGACTGGGCTCGGGCCTGGACGAGGCCGCGGTCCTCCAGGACCCGGCACGCCTCGAGGACCGTGGTCAGGCTGACCCCGAACTGGTCCCGGAGTTTGCGCACCGAGGGGATCCGGTCACCGGGCCCGTAGGTCCCGTCGGCGATGCGGCCGGCCAGGGTGTCGGCCAGCTGGAGGTAGAGGCTCCGGGGGGCGTCGGCGTCGAGGGCCACGTCCCCGACTGTATACCGGAACAGTTCCTCGAAACGGATCTGTCCGGAGAACTGTACCGGTCGAAAAGGGCGGCGACTGTGTCTACCGGCCCGCCCCGGCGGTCCCTACCGTGGACAGAGCAGACGACAGGAGGGCCGGTCATGGCGCGCTCGATGAACCTGGGCATGCCCCGGATCGGACCACGGCGCGAGCTGAAGCGGGCCGTCGAGGGCTACTGGGCGGGGACCACCGACGCCCGGGCCCTCACCGAGGTGGCCCGGACACGGCGCGCCGAGGGGTGGCGGGAGCAGGCGGAGGCCGGGATCGCGAGCATCCCCTCCAACGACTTCACCCTCTACGACCAGGTCCTCGACACGACCTGCCTGGTGGGAGCCGTCCCCGCCCGCTTCGGGTTCGGCGGCGGCCCCGTCGACCTCGACACCTACTTCTCGTTGGCCCGGGGGACGACATCGCGCCACGGGGGCGCCACCCGGGTGGTGGCGCCGCTCGAGATGACGAAGTGGTTCGACACGAACTACCACTACCTCGTCCCCGAGCTCGGCCCCGAGACCGAGTTCGCCGTCTCCTCGACGAAGCCCGTCGACGAGTTCGGCGAGGCGCTGGCCCTCGGCCTCCTGACCCGCCCCGTCCTGCTCGGCCCCGTCACCTATCTGCTGCTCTCCAAGAGCACCGCCCCCGGGTTCTCGCCCCTCGAGCTCCTGCCCCTCCTGCTCCCGATCTACGCCCGGGTCCTCGACGACCTGGCCGCCGCCGGGGCCCGGTGGATCCAGCTCGACGAACCGGTCCTCGGGACCGAGCTCGACGACGAGGTGGCGAGCGCCGTCGACTTCGCCTACGGCGAGCTCAGCCGCCGGACGGTGAAGCTCCTGGTCGCCACCTACTTCTCCGGCCTCGGCCCGAACCTCGAGCTGGCCACGGCCCTGCCCGTGGCCGGCCTCCACGTCGACCTCGTCCGCGACCCCGGTCAGCTCCCCGTCCTCCTCGACCATCTCGACGCCGACACCGTCCTCTCCGTCGGGGTCGTCGACGGGCGCAACGTCTGGCGCAACGATCTCCGGGGCACCCTCGGCCTCCTGGCGACGGCGCAGCAACGCCTGGGCGACCGGCTGTGGGTGGGCCCGTCGTGTTCCCTCCAGCACGTCCCCCACGACCTCTCCACCGAGACCGACCTCCCCGGCGACCTTCTCGGGACGCTGGCCTTCGCCCGCCAGAAGCTCACCGAGATCGCCGCCGTCTCGAACGGTCTCTCCGACGGCCCCGACGCCATCGCCGACGCTCTGCACGACAGCGACGCCGCCGTCGGCTGGCGCCGCCGCGCCGACAGCAGGGACGGCGGCGGCGGCGTGCACCGTGCCGGCGTCCGGGCGCGCGTCGACGCCCTCTCGGCCGGTGACGCCGTCCGCCATGCGCCCTACGAGCGACGGCGGGTCCTGCAGAGCCGGTCGGTTCCGCTGCCCCTGCTCCCGACGACGACGATCGGCTCGTTCCCGCAGACGGCCGAGATCCGCGCCGCCCGCCGGCGCCACGCGTCGGGCGAGCTCGGCGACGAGGCCTACCGGCAGTTCTGCCAGGCCGAGATCGCCCGCGTGATCGGCCAACAGGAGGAGCTCGGTCTCGACGTCCTCGTTCACGGCGAACCCGAGCGCAACGACATGGTCCAGTACTTCGGCGAACGCCTCGACGGCTTCGCCTGCACGACCGACGGCTGGGTCCAGAGCTACGGGACGCGCTACGTCCGCCCCCCCATCCTCTACGGCGACGTCGAGCGGCCGGCGCCGATCACCGTCGACTGGGCCCGCTACGCCCAGTCCCTCACGGCCCTGCCCGTGAAGGGGATGCTGACGGGCCCGGTGACCATTCTCCAGTGGTCCTTCGTCCGCGACGACCAGCCCCGGGCCGAGACGTGCCGGCAGATCGCCCTGGCCGTGCGCGACGAGGTCCTCGATCTCGAGCGCGCCGGGACCTCGATCATCCAGGTCGACGAGCCGGCGCTGCGCGAAGGGCTGCCGCTGCGCCACGGCGACCGCGCCGGGTATCTGGCGTGGGCCACCGAGTGCTTCAAGGTGGCCACGGCGGCCGTCGACGACGGCACCCAGATCCACACCCACATGTGTTACGCCGAGTTCGGCGACATCATGGACGCCGTCGTCGCCCTCGACGTCGACGTCATCTCGATCGAGGCGGCCCGCAGCCGGATGGACCTCCTCACCGACCTCGCCGCCGTCGACTACGGCGCCGGCATCGGCCTCGGCGTCTACGACATCCACTCACCGACGGTCCCCTCCACCGAGGAGATCACCACCTTCATCGCCCAGGCGTTGAAGGTTCTGCCCCCGGGCAGCTGTGGGTGAACCCCGACTGCGGACTGAAGACACGGCAGGGCGAGGAGGTGACCGCGGCGTTGGCCCACATGGTGGCCGCCGCCCACCGGGCCCGGCGGGGTGAGGGCAGGCACCTGGGGGAATGACGGCGGGGGACCGGGGGTTGGTCCCATCATGAAGCTGAGCCACATCCCCCTGCGCGCCGTCACCGGCGCCTACATCCTCCACACCGGCCTCCAGAAATGGAGCGGCGACGAGGACACGGCCAAGGCCGTCCACGGCATGGCGTCGGGTGCCTATCCCGTCTTCGCCTCGATGCCCCCGGCCCGCTTCCTCCGCCTCCTCGCCGCCGGCGAGATCGCCACCGGCAGCGCCCTGCTGGCCCCCGTCGTCTCGACGGCCCGGGCCGGCGCGGCGCTGACCGGGTTCTCCGGAGCCCTGCTCGGCATGTACGCCAAGACGCCGTCCATGCACAAGCCCGGCAGCCCCTGGCCCACCCCGGCCGGGACCGCCGTGAGCAAGGACTCCTGGCTGTTCGCCATCGGCCTGGCCCTGCTGGCCGACGCCGTCACCGACCGGCTCACCAGGCGGGGCGCGAGGTCCTGATCACGGCGGTCCTGATCACGGCGGTCCTGATCACGGCGGTCCTGATCACGGCGGCCGCCCACGTTGTCAGAGAGTTGAGGTGGCCTTGGGCCCTCGCTGATCCGACCCTGTCACGGTAGGCGGGCGGACACGGGAGGCGGATTTCGATGGGCGCCATGGCGCAGACGGCGGACGGTGAGCAGCGGACGGGGCCGACCCTTCTCGGCGTCGGCACCGCCTACGTCCTCGTCGAGGTGAGCGACGGCTTTCAGATCTGGGACCGCCAGGACTACTTCGCCACCACGCCGCGCGGATGTCCCCGTCACTACCACCCGCTCACCGGGGACGGTGCGGACGCCGCCCGCCGGTTGTTCGACGAGCTCGAGCCGGGGGTGCCGCGCGCCGTCGAGGCCCGACCGGGCATCGCGCACGCATAGGGAGGGGCAGATGGCGCGCACCACGATCACAGGGTCTGGCGGACACGACACGACGGCGGACGTCGGTATCCCGCGGCTCACCACGACCGGGCTCGTCTTCCAGACGACCGGGCCGGGGCCGTTCTCGGGCCGCCCCCTCGGCGATCCCCGGATGACGTGGGTCAAACGGATCGGGTCCCTCCGCCCCATGGGCAATCGGCGGGAGCGTCCCTGAAAGGCGGCGTCGCTGAAAGGCGGCGTCCCTGAAGGCGGCGTCCTCGAAAGACAGAGGGTGCCGGTAGCGTTCGCGTCGTGGGCGACACCGACGCGCCGGGGACGGGTGCCCCTCTGACAGGGCTCTCGCACGTGCAGCTCCTGGTGTCCGATGTCGGCGTCAGCGCCGAGTGGTACCGCGTCGCCCTCGGTCTCGAGCCCTACGTCGACGACCTCGACAACGGTTACGTGGCGCTGCGCCACCGGAGGGCCCGGCTCATCGTCGTCCTCACCGCCGGTGCCGCCGGTGCCGCCGGCAACGCCGGTGCGGGAGGTGCCGCCGGTGCGGCGTCGGGGACGCTCGACCACCTGGCCTTCGCCGTTCCCGACGAAGGCGCCCTGCGCGCGTGGGCCGACCACCTCACCGCCGTCGGCGTCGACCATGCCGGAGTCGTCCTCGAGCTCGGTAACCCGTCGCTGCAATTCCGCGACCCCGACGGCATCGCCATCGAGTTGGTGGCGCCGGGCACCGCCACCGGTCGGTAGCCGGCGACGGTGCCCGGTGGGACGTCGGCCCCCGAAGGGTCAGGTGCCGCCTGTCGCTCCCAGGGTCGAGGGCAGGCAGAGCCACTTCGTCTTCTTGATCGTCACCGTTCCCGTCCCGAACTGATTCTCGTCGTAGACGGGGCTGATCTTCGGCGTCTTGCTGACGGCGAAGCAGAGGTAGTTCAGGTCGGGGTTGTTGATAATCGAGGCGATGCCGCTGGGCAGGATCTTCATCGTCGGAACGCACAACGTCTGCGGGGCTCCCACCTTCACCGTCACGGCCCGGGTCGGTGAGAACTCGTCGGAGACCTGGACGGGCGCCGGCGGCTTGAACGTCCCCGCCCCCTTCACGTAGCTGACCGGATAGCAGGTGTAGTGGTCGGCACCGGGGGGCGTGTTCGGGGACATTCCAGGGGGTCCCGTGAGGCTCTTCCACGACGGGACACAGAGGGAGTTCGGTGTCTTCGTCACGAGGAGGGCGGAGCCGAACTGGTTCGTCACCGTCACCCGGTTGGCTGGCTGCTTGGTCGTGATCTTGAAGCAGAGGTAGTGCCACGTCGGATCGGTGATCGGGTACGTGGCCCCGGGGACGATCTTCACGGCCGGATTGCAGTGGTACTGCGCCGCCCCGAACACGGGGATGAAGCCGTTGGCGGAGAACTGGTTCACCAAGCGCACGCCCTTCGGGATCTTGAACCCCTTCTTGGCCGTCGCCGTGTAACAGAGATAGTGCTGAAAGTTCGACGCCGCCGACGCCGGAGCGGCGGTGGTGCCTGCCACCACCACTGTTCCGCCGACACCCATGAGGAGCGCGGCCACGCCCACACCGATGCGCGTGGCGCGTGCACGAAGGAATCCGGACATGGCCAACCCCCTTTGGGGCGAACACGGGACGGTCCCACCCCGTCGCTGTTTCTTGTGCTGACGCTACGCCGACACCGATGGTGCGTCTAGGGGTGTCACGAACCTTTCACTTGGGCACTCGAGCGACAGGCGAGTTGCACCGTTCAACGGTTGCACGGCGCAACGTACGCACCACGTCGTCGCGCGCCTCACGTCCCGCGCGCCTCACGTCCCGCGCGCCTCACGTCCCGCGCGCCTCACGTCCCCGCGCCTCACGTCCACCGCGCCTCACGTCCCGCGCGCCTCACGTCCCGCGCGCCTCACGTCCCCGCGCACGGCGCCTTGCGTGCGTCACCGACCACTGGTGCTCAGTGCCTTCGTGATTCTCCGACTCGCCGCCCGGGCGTGATCGGCGACGTGCGCGTCAGCGGACGCGCCGCCGTAGGCGGCGTCCTCCACTTCGGCGGCCAGCCATTCGAGATCGGTCAGGACGGGGTCCCACGCGTGGTCCGGGTCCCCCGCACGCAGCCACCGCGCGTGGGCGACCGGCGTCCGCCACGGTGGTCGGGCCACGGCCCGTCGTTCCAGAGCCCGGTCGACCCGTCTCCACGCCAGCACCAGCTCGTCGTCGGGCGTCCGCCGGCGCCGGCGCCGCAGGAGGACGAGGAGAACGGCCACCACGGCGACCACGGCCACACCGCCGCCGACGACCCACGGCCCGGCCCCGGACCCACGGCCGGGTGCCCCCGTGGCGGCCGGTGGTGTCGGCAGCGGGATCGACGTCCGGGGAAAGGAGTGGGGAATCGTCGTCGAGATGGGGTTCGGGGTCCCCACGGCGGTGGTCCCGATCACCCCGGGTGGAGCCAGCTCTCCCGACGGCAGCTCGGGGGTGGGTTCGAAGGAGATCCATGTGCCATCCACCAGCACTTCGGGCCATGCGTGGGCGTCGATCCCCCGCACGACGGTGGGACCGGCAGGTTCACGCACACCGGTCGTGAATCCGATGGCCACCCGGGTGGGGAGGCCCGCGGCGCGCGCCAGCACGGCGAAGGCACCGGCGAACTGCTCGCACGATCCCGTGTGCGACGTCGTGAGGAACGAGACCAGTGTCGTACGCGTGGGCCGAAGCGAGTAGTGGAAGAGGCGGGAACGGAACCAATTGGTGAGCGCCTCCGCTTTCTCGAGCGGTGTCGATGCCGATGCGGTCACCGAGTGGGCCAGCGCCGTCACGACCGGAGGCTCGGCCGGCAGCTGGGTCTCGGACGCGTCCGGCGTCCCGGTGGTGGTGGTCGGGGCCGTGTTGGTCGGGGCGGTGGTGGTCGGGGCGGTGGCGGTGGGCGCCGTGGCGCCCGTCTCCACCTCCGGCTCCGTCGCCGTGGCTCGGTAACGCTGGCCCGGTTGGCTGAGTCCGGCCGCCACCGCTCCGACCGGTGTGAGGGCCGCCGATGACACGCCCGTGGTAGCCGGCGGGACGGGCAGGAGGCGGCTGGCGAGGTTCGCCACCGTGACCGTCACTGTGAACGGCCGCCCGCCCGGCGTCGGCGCTGGCGTCAAGGACGTGGGCCGACCGGCCAGAGCGGCGTCGGTGGCGGCGTCGGGGACCCAGGTGTCCCCGCGCAGGACGGACAGCGACGCGACCTGCCAATAGGTCGGGACGGGTGTCACGGCCGTGAACAGAACCAGGTCGGGGTCACGGATCTGGAGCCCGGTCAGGTGGGAGACGAGGGAGAGTGCGGTGGGGGGGACGCCCTCGACGGCCCGTCCCCCGCCCGACGCCACCGCCGGTCCCGTCAGGGTGCTGACGAGAACGACGCACAGGGCCGAGGCCAGGGTGGTCACGGTGCCGACCTGCCAACCCACCCGTCGGTCGGTCCTCGACACCAGAGCGGTGGCGGCGGCGACGGCCAGGAGCACCGCCAGCAGTGCGGCGCCGTCCGAGGGGAGGGCCACCGTGGACGCCGCCACCAGGGCGACGGTGGGAACCAGTCCGATCGCACCGGGGAGGGCCGTCGTGACCACCGCCATCACCCCTGCCACCAGCGCGCACGTGAGCACCACGCCGGTGCGCGCCGTCATCGGCACGTGCACGCTGCCCACCGCCTTCAGGGCGTGGTCGAGTGTCCGCCACGTCGTGGGCGTGGGCAGGCCGTCCCGGGTGGCCGCGGGTACGGAGGTCCACGTCGCCGTCAGGACCACGGCGACGGTGCCGGCGACGATGGACCATGACCTCGGCACCCGACGCCCGGCGCCGGCGGTGACGACGGCGCCCACGACGGCTGTCACGAGCACGGCCCGCCACGTCGCCTTCCCCGTCGTCAGCCGGGCGATGGAGGCGGCGCCGATGAGGGCCACGGCCAGCACCGACACTTCGGTCGTCCATCGTCGGCTCATGCGCCGACCACGGCGTGTTCGCCGGTGAGGTCACCGACGGTGCGATCGACGACGGTGCCATCGACCACGATGCGATCGGTGCCGTCGGGAAGCGAGCGCGCTCCGGTCGCCGTCGTGAGAACGACGCCTCCTCCGGCGTCGACGTCGACCGGTGTCGCGCCCGGCAGCACGGTGGCCAGGAGCACCTGAGCCTCTTCGAGGGTGGACGACGGCGGTGTGCGCCCCGCCGCCAATCCCGACAGGGTGCACAGCTCGACGGTGCGGCCGTCGCGCCAGCAGATCTCGACCAGCTGTTCGGCCGCACGCAGCATCCGTTCGAAGTCCGACTTGCGGTGCACCCCGAGACGATCGTCGAGGACCAACCGCGAGCGCGATCCGATCTCCGATGCGAATTGACGGACGAACCAGGTGCCGTAGCGGGCCCGGGCCGGCCAGTGGAGCAGCGAGAGGCGATCTCCGGCCACGTAGGGTCGGATCCCGACGAGGTCGCCGGGGCCGTCACGCCCCTGCACGTGGGCCACCGTGCGGGACAGCTCCCGGCGAGCGTCCCCGCTCTCCGGTGGCCATGTCACACGGGGATCGGGTTCCGGGTGCACCACCACCGTGACGGACGGGACCGCCGGCCCCGGTGCGCCCCACAGACCGAAGGGGTCGAGCACCGAGGCGCGACGCGACGGGAGCACGAACAGTCCGCGCCGGGTCGCCGGCGCCGGACTCGTGGCCACCGTGCTCGACCGGGGCCCCGGCGAGGGCAGGGTCACGAGGCCGGCGGGGACGAGGAGGCGGGCTGTCGTGCCCGTCGAAGCGGTGCCGGGGCGCCACTGCCGCCATTGCGACGGCGGTGACTCGATCGACAACCCCGGCGACGGACGCGACGTGCGGTTGGTCACGCTGATCAGCAGGGTGATCTCGCCGCCCACGGCACTCGTCGGTGGCGTGACCACCGCGTTCAGCACGAGACCGGCGCGCGCCCGCCCGGCTCTGACCGACGCCGACACGGGGGCGATCAGACAAGGGAGGCCGACGGCCACGAGCAGTGGGACGAGGTCCGCCGTGTCTGTCACGACCGTCACGACCAGGAGGCCCACCAGAACCGCCAGCCCGCCCAGACCGCGACGCGTCGGGCGGGGGGTGTAAGCGCGCAGATCGCGGCGGTACCGCGCCAGCGGCGTCGTCACGCCCGGATCCCGGGGCGTGACGGTGGTCACCGGACTTCGGGATCCCCGCGCAGCGGAACCGGCAACGACTGGGCGATCCCGGCCACCAGAATCTCGGCCCCCTGCTCGGTGATCTCGGCGGCGGGATGCAGCGCCAAGCGGTGGGCCAGCACCGGTGCGGCGGCGTCCTGGACCTCGGCCGGCGAGAGGTAGGACCGGCCGGCCGCCACGGCCAGAGCCGACGCCGCCGACACGAGCGCGCGCGCGGCGCGCGGGGAAGGCCCCACCGCCACGCTCGGATGGGTGTCGACGGCCTCCAGCAGGTCGAGGACGTATCCCCGCACGGTGGGAGAGACATGGACAGAGGCCACGGCCGACATCAAGGCGTCCAGGTCCCCGGAGGAGACGGCCGGCTCCAGATGGCGGGCGCGCTCGGCGGGGTCGGCCCCGGCCAGCAGGTCGTCCATCTGGCCCCGTGAAGGACGACCGATCGAGACCCGGACGAGAAAGCGGTCCCTCTGACCGTGGGGGAGCGGCGACGTCCCCGCCGCGTCGTACGGGTTCTGCGTGGCCAGCACGAAGAAGGGCCGGGGCAACGGATAGGTGGTGCCGTCCACCGTCACCTGCCGCTCCTCCATGGCCTCGAGGAGGGCGGACTGGGCCCGGGGGGAGGCCCGGTTCAGCTCGTCGGCCATGAGCAGGTTGGTGAAGACGGGGCCGGGCCGGAAGGTCGGCTCCGATCCGTCGGGGCCCAGGATGGTGGCCCCCGTCACATCGGCGGGGAGCAGGTCGGACGTGCACTGCAGGCGGCGGAAACCGAGACCGACGGCGCCGGCCAGGGATTTGGCCAGGGTCGTCTTTCCGAGCCCCGGGTGGTCCTCGACCAGCAGGTGGCCGCCGGCGGCCAGGCATCCCACGGCCAGGCGCACCGTCAGCGGCTCGGCCAGGACGATGGCACCGACAGCCCGCTCGATCGCCGCGAACACGTCGGTGGCGCCCGCCGGTTCAGGGGTGGCCGAGGGCGGAGGGGTGGTGAGGGCGCTGCTCACCTGGGAAATCCTACGGCTCATCGCCCGACGCCGGCGGCTGCGAGACTGGTACCCGTGGCCCGCAGCAGGTACCGGTCGGTGCGCTACGACCTCGAGTCGTCGGTGGAGGTGGCCCGTGTCGTGGACAACGCCGGCGGGTCGATCACCCCCGACCTCCTGGCCCCGGCCCTCGGCTACAGCGGCACCAACAACGGGACCTACCTCACCCGCGTGGCCAACGCCAAGCTCTTCGGCGTGGTGGGTGGCCGCGGCACCCGGGTCGAGATCACCGATCGGGGCCGGCGGATCCTGGCCGGAGAGGAGCCGTCCGCCTCCGAGGCCCGGCGGCAGGCCTTCCTGGCCGTGCCCCTGTTCCGGGCCGTCTTCGAAGCGTTGCCGCCGGGACCGTGGACAGGGCGGACGGAGCTGGCGGCCCTGCTCTGCGAGGGCTTCGGCGAGCCGGGGGACAAGGCCGCGCTGGTGGCGGCCAAACTGATCGACTCGGCGGCCCAGGCCGGGGTGATCCAGATCCGGCGCGACGGAAAGTACGAGGTCAGAGGCCGACCCGGAAAGTTTACTCTTGTGGATAACCTTCGCCCCGACACGCTCCGGAGGTCAGGAGTAAAGTTCCGGCGGACCCAGACGAACGGTCGATCGACTCTTTTTCGTGGGACACGAGGAGGCGACGTGGACGAGAACCGGATGTGGCTCGACGAGGACCCGCAGGTCGGCCCCAGGAGTGCCGGTCGCCTCTCACGGGGACGCCGGGCCGGGG
Source organism: uncultured Acidimicrobiaceae bacterium (assembly GCA_963848355.1). Taxonomy (GTDB): domain Bacteria; phylum Actinomycetota; class Acidimicrobiia; order Acidimicrobiales; family UBA8190; genus CAWKDG01. The sequence goes on along the minus strand of CAWKDG010000012.1, from coordinate 911,885 downwards.
TCATCGCCGCCGCCGTCGCCTGCGTCGCCGTCGTCGCCGTTCCCCTCACGGTGGCCCTCACGAGCTCCCACCACCCGCTCCCGACGGCACAGGCCCCCAAGCACCACACGACGTCGGGGAAGGCCACCACCTCGGGGAACGGCCCGGCCGAGCACCAGGTTCTGGGCGCGCTCTCCGCCACGACCGATTCCGGCAGTTTCGACTTCTCCTACGAGCTCTCGACCACGGCGCCCACCAACCCGACACCAACCACCACGACCACCACCGTGTGCCACACCATGACCGTCCCCGGCACCGAGGTCCTTCCCTCCGGGGCGGTGTCGACGGTCGGCCCGACGATCATTTCCTCGGGTACGGCGAGCTCGGGGTCGTCGAGCTCGGTGGTCGAGAGGGCCGTCACCAAGAAGGTCGCCGTCGGGAAATCAGGAAAGGTGAGTGCGGTCACCGAGTGCAGCGAAGGGCCGGTCACGAACCCCGGTGCACCGGTGACGGGGACCGGGGTGTCCAACACCAATCCGAAAGCGACACTGATCCGTGCCACGGTGGGGTCTGAGTCCGTGGCGGTGGCCTGAAGGTCACGCTGCGGGTGGACAGCACGACCCTCTACGAGGACCTGAACGGCCTGGAGACGTCCCTGGCGCCCCCTCCGAACGACACCAACGACACGGGCGAGTCCATCGCCAGCTTCGCCGGCATCACCGAGAGCACGATCGGAACGCGCGAAGGGGCCATCGCCATGATCGGGCTGGCCAGCCCGACCGGATACCTCGACCTCTACCAGCAGGACATCGACGGGGCCACGCAGACGGGCACGTCAACGGTGGGCGGTGTCCCCGTGACCGTCTACCAGGTGGCGGTCGACCCCACCGAGCTCGTGAACGACCCGGGCATCACCAGCGAGGAGTCGACGACGGCTTCCGCCGCCATCAGCCTCCTCAAGGACCAGGGGTACACCGGCACCACCGATGACGTCTCCATCGATGCGACGGGATACATCCGCGAGGTCACGTCGGTGGCCCACTTCTCCGACGGCGGGACGGTCACTCTCGATGTCACCCCGTCGAATTTCGGCTGCGCCGGGACGGTACTCATGCCGGGCCAGCAGGGCCCGAGTGACCCGCCGGCGAACTGCACGTCACCGGACACGGGTCTCCCCCCGACGACCACGACCACCGTTGCCCCCGCCGACACCCCGTCGTCGGGCACACCGACGACGGTTCCGACCACCATGCCGCCGACGACGGTTCCGACGACCGTGGCTCCGACGACGGTGCCGCCCACCACCACAACCACCATACCGACGGTCACGAGCTCGACGACGTCGACCACGAGCTGACGCGGGCGCGGTCGAACGGACCTCCCCGGGTCGGCGAGGTCAGCGCCGCGGGCCCGGCGCTATCGGGAGCGACTGGTAGCGCCGCACGAACGGTCCGGGGGCGAGCCGGCCCCGTGAGGGGTCCACCGTGAATTCGGGCATCGCCCGGAAGAGTTCCTCCAGCACGACGCGGCCCTGGAGACGGGCGGCGGCAGCGCCGATGCAATGGTGCGGGCCGTTGCCGAACGTCAACATCCGACGGATCGGGCGCGTCACATCGAGATCGTCGGCCGTCGGACCGAACTCGCGAGGATCGCGATTGGCCGACCCGTAGAGCAGGTGGACCCTGCTGTCCGCCGGGATGAGCGATCCGTGCAGGTCGACCTTCCGGGTGGTCGTCCGCGACAGGCCCTGCACCGGACTGGTCAGGCGCAAGAGCTCATCGACGGCTCCGGGGAGGAGCGACGGGTCCTCGACGAGCAATCGGCGTTGATCGGGGCGTTCGCTCAGGGCGACGACCGCCCCGCCGAGCAGACCCGAGGTGGTGTCGTTGCCCCCGGCGATCATCACGAAGCAGTAGCCGAGAATCTCGTCGACGTGGAGGGGTTGACCGTCGACGCGGGCGGCGACGAGGTCCGAGAGCATGTCGTCGCCCGGATCCTGCCGTCGCCACTCGATGAGATCGCTGAAATAGCCGTACAGGCCGGCCACCGCCCCGGCGGCGTGCCGCACCGTGTCGCCGGTGGCGTTCGCCTGCACGATGGCGCCGCTCCAGGCATCGAACTGCTCCCGGTCACTCTCGGGAACCCCCAGATAGGTGGCGACCACGAACGTCGGTAGCGGCCCGGCCAGCGTGGCGACGAAGTCGGTCTCGCCGCTCTCGACCAGCGTCGCCACGCGGGTCCTCACGAAGGTTCGCAGGACCGGTTCCAGCTCGGCCACGTGACGCGGCGTGAACCCGCGACTGATGAGCCGTCGGAATGTCGTGTGCTGCGGCCGGTCCATCATCACGAGCGTGGGCTTCAAACCGAGCGTCAGGATCTCGTTCTCCCCGAAGGTCAACCCCTGTGCCGAGGAGAAGGTGGCGGAGTCGAGGGCGGCCTGGAAGACGTCCTCGAATCGGGAGAGGACCCAGAACCCGCGGGTGGTCTGGTGGACGGGGTCCTCCTCCCGCAGCCGCCGGTAGACGGGGTAGGGGTCCTCCTGGGTGGCCCGGTCGAGAGGGTCGTAGAGCAACGGCGCGGTATCGAGCGTCACGGCGTGCCCCCTTCCGGTCCGGGTCCTGCGACGCAGCGTACGACGTACCCCGGCCGAGGCCCAGTGATGTTCGCATGTTGACCATCGACCCGTAGACCGTCGCCAGACGGCGGGCCCATACTCCAGGTGATGGGCACCGCGATCGACGCTCGAGCGGAGACACTCCCATGAACGTCCGGCGCCACCCCCGCTGGGTTCGGCCCATGGCCGTGGTCGTACTCGTCCTGGGGGCGGCGGGCATCGTTCCCGCCGCGACAGTGCAGTCAGCAGCGGCAGCCGAACCCGACGCCGGCGTCACCTGCACGACGACGACACCGATCGGCTACAGCGGCACGCCCACGCACGGGACCATTGGCACCGCCGGCGCAGACGCCTGCTTCACCTTCCCCACGGCCGAAGGTGACGTCGTGTGGGTGGACCTGGCCACGACCTCCGGCGACTTGTCGCTGTTCGAGGACGTCTACCGTCCCGGACCCATCTCGACCTGTGCCGGTCCCTATGGCGGTCCGGGAGCATGCTCCGTCCCATCGGGCGGTGCCGGCACGTGGACGTTACAGGTCAGCGACTCCTCCGGCACCCACACCGGGAAGTTCAACGTCTCCATCCAGCGTCTCGACAAGGGAGTGGGATGCAAGTCCATCGCCTTCGGGAAGAGCGCCGTCAAGGGAAAGGTGACCGCCCCGGCGGCGTCGTCGTGCTTCACGTTCACGGGCAAGGCCAGTGACGTCCTCTTCGCCCGCGCCACCGGCATCTCGGGCAAGCTCGGGACCCCGACGCTCCTGGTGGCGGCGGCCGACGGGTCCGAGCCGTGTGGGATCAACGAATTCGGCGAACAGGACTGCCCTCTCACCGACGCCGGCACGCAGACCGTGCTCGTCTACTCCAGCCTGGAGACGCCGACCGGGTCTTACCAGATCTATGACCAGCAACTCACCGCGCCGCAACATTGCACGGCGTTGGCGATCGGTGGAGCGGGAAAGACCGGAAAGGTGGCCAAGGCCGGTGACGTGGCGTGCTTCACCTTCGCCGGGACCAAAGGCCAGACCGTCACCGTCACGTTGACGAAGCTGACGGGATCGGTGTCCCCGCTGATGGACGACTTCCGCCCCAAGGGCACCTCGGCGTGCGGTGGCCCGGGCGACAGCCTCGAATGCGGAATCGACACGACCGGAACGTGGACCACGATGATCTGGGACTCCTCCAGCACCGACGACGGAACGGGGTCGTTCACCGCCACGGCGACCGATCCGTAGCAACGATCGTCATCTCGACGCAGAGCGACGCGCCCACAACTCTGGTTGCACCACGCGCCGCCGTGCCTGGGGGGCATGCATTCACAACGCACCGCGAAACGAGGTCGCTCATACCCTCAGTTTTGGGGATGGCGGGGGCGATCCACTTCCCTAGGGTGACTCGCTCATCCCTATTGCCGATGGCGTCCAGGAGAGAAGCGAAAACCCTCTGACTGCGTGTCTTCCGGCCTGAGAAAGGAAGACATGCGAAGATTATTGATGGGAATTGCGGCTCTGAGCTCGCTGGCCCTGGTCGGAGTGGCGACATCTCCGGCGGCGCTGGCCCGGGCCAATCCCGGCGGAAAATCAGCCGCGACGGCCAAGACCCACACCCACAAGGGCTCGAACACCGACCCCACCATCTACGACAGCACGGTGGAGCCGAATCCGGGCAACCTGGCCAGTGAGTCGTTCGAGGCCACGTCGACATCGGAGTTCGGAAACCAGATCACCTTCGCCGGCACGGCTCGGGTGTTGGACAACGTCGTGGTCCAGATGAGCAGCTGGGGATGCGAGAGTGGCAGCTGGATTGCCGACAACTGCAGCACCACGGCGGGCTCCACCTTCACCGAGCCCATCACGTTGAACATCTACAACGTCGGAGCTGACAACAGCGTCGGCTCGTTGATCACCAGCGAGACCCCGACGTTCAACATCCCCTATCGCCCGTCGGCGGACGCCAACTACACGACGGACTGCGCAGCAACGGCGGCGGCAGACGATGTTCCTGTGAGTGACTTCAACGGAACGTGGTACGACGCGGCGTTGAACAGCTGCTTCAACGGCTATCTCACGCCCATCACCTTCAACTTCGGGCACGTCATCCTTCCCAGCAACGTCATCTACGGGATCGCCTACAACACGAGTGACTACGGTACGAGCCCCTACGGCGACGGCACCGCCTGCCACTCGACGTCCGAAGGATGCGGATACGACTCGCTGAACGTGGGTCTCTCCGAGGAGCCGACGGCCCCCAGTGTCGGTAGCGACCCCAACCTGGGCACCGTCTACGAGAGCTCCACGTACGCCGGTGTCTACTGCGACAACGGACTCGGGGGAACGGGATCGTTCCGCATCGACGGCCGGACCGACAGTGAGAACTGTGCCAGTGGAGATGGTGGATGGAGTGTCAACTACCCGCCCACCGGGCCGAATGACTCGCCCTACTACATCCCCGCCGTCCAGTTCAACGCCGTCACCAGCCCGGCGGCCACGATCACCAGCGCCAACAGTGCCAGTGCCGTCGCCGGAACGCCGTTCTCCTTCACCGTCACCACGACCGGCTTCCCGACACCGAGGATCTCCAAGTCGGGCAAGCTTCCGAATGGCCTGACTCTGGTGGACAACGGGAACGGGACAGCCACCATTTCCGGTACGGCGTCGAGAAGGGATCTCAACAAGACCTATGACGTGCACCTGAACGCCCACAACAGCGCCGGGAAGAGCAAGCAGCTTTTCGCACTGACCTTGACCGGAGGAAGGGCGTAGCCCTGCAGTCGAGGATCTTCCAGATGGTGCGCTGATCCACGACGCACCGGGGTGCTGCCCCCGTTATCTCCGAAAGGAGGTGACGGGGGCAGCGCTCTTTCCGGGAGACGACGGGTTTCGTGACTTCACGCGGTATGGCGACCAATCCCCGGGAATGCCCGACCGGGTGACCGGGGACACCTGTGACCCCGAGACACGCTGTGACCAAAGACATGGTGAACAGGGACTTTCGGCACTGTTCCCCATGGGTGCCCGACAGGCACGCTGGGACCAGAGAGTCCCGCCCAGGGACGCAAATAGGAGGATGAATATGAAACGGAAGACCTTTGACATGGTCCTTTCGGCCGGGGGCGGGGTCCTGGTCGTCGTTCTGCTCGCCGCAGGCGGGCTCGGTATGTGGGGCTACAGCTTCGCCAACTCGAACGTCCACAACCAGCTGGCCGAGCAGCAGATCACCTTCCCACCGGCGGCGGCCTTCGCTCACCCGGTGGCCGGTACCGAAATCACCCCCTCGATGGTTGGGACGGTGAGCAAGTACGCCGGGCAGCCGCTCGTCACCGGGCAGGAAGCCGCGGTCTACGCCAATGACTTCATCGCCGTCCACCTCCGGGAGATCGGCAAGGGCAAGACCTACGCCTACTGGTCGGGTCTGGCGCTGCAGCAGCCCAAGGGCTCAGCGGCGTACACGACCGACGAGGGGATCGCCCAGACCTTGTTCCAGGGCACGACCCTGCGGGGACTGTTGCTCGAGGCCTACGCCTTCGGGACATTCGGACAGATCGCCCTGGTCGCGTCCATCGCCTCCTTCATCCTGGCCGGCATCATGCTGGTGCTGACACTGTTCGGGCTGCTCCACTTCCGGCGGGTGCCGGAAGACGCCGAGTTCCCGGCGGTGCGAGCCACGGGAACGGTTCCCGTCCTCGCCTGACGTCACAGACGTGCGGACACACGCTCACCCGGCCTCGAGGTACGAGGCCGGGTGAGTGCGCGTCTCGGCCCGCGGCGGAAGGTCCCGCAGGTAACGCGTCCCGGGGGGAGAGCTTCCATTGACGGGCCACTCATGCGAGCGGTATGACAGGAGACCATGGGGATGCTCAGGAGCTTTCACCAGGACCGAGTGGTCGTCTTCGCAGGCTTGACGCTGCCGTGCGCGGTCTCCGCTCTCCTCGTTCCCTTCCGGTCCAACTTCCCCAACACCGATGCCGCCCTCGTGCTCGTGGTCGTGATCGTGGCCGTGGCAGCGAACGGCCATCGACCCGCCGGATGGATCGCCGCCATCTCCGCCGCCGTCTGGTTCGACTTCTTCCTGACCAGGCCATATGAGCGGTTCACCATCACCCGCCACACCGATATCGAAACCGCGGTGCTCTTGCTCGTGGTCGGCATCGCGATCACGGAGATTGCCGTCCGGAACCGTCAGCACAAGACCACGGCGGTTGAGGAAGCCAATTTCGTCGCCCGCATCCACTCCGCCGCCGCGGCCGTGGCGACAGGGGAATCGGCGACGTTCGTCGTCATGCAGGTGGCTGCCCAGCTGATCGACCTTCTGTTTCTGCGCGATTGTCGGTTTGACCCGGCCGCCTCCGATCAGCACGGTGCTTACATGACGCAGGGTGGAGACGTCTTTCTCGCTGGCATGCGTTGGGGAGTCGAGCAGATGGGGCTGCCCGGCAGTGAGGTCGAGCTCACTGTTGAGTACCAGGGCCGCTTCTTCGGTCGATACGTGTTGGTGCCAACACCGGGAAAGCCCGTTTCACAGGAGCGCCGGATCGTGGCAGCGGCACTTGCCGACCAGGTCGGCGCCGCTCTGGCCGCCCGTCACGCCATCGGAGCGTAAGAGACTCGAGCGGTGCCGGCGTCAATCGGCCAGAGGGGCTATCCGCTGAGCGGGACCGTTGATGCCTCAGAGCACGCGGATGTAAAGGAGATCTTGTCCGCCGGAACCGGTCGGCCGATGAAGTATCCCTGACCGAGGTCGCATCCAAGGTCAGACAGAAGATCGAGCGTGCCTCTGTCCTCGATGCACTCGGCGACGACCCGCAGTCCCATGGCGTGACCGAACTCGATGGTGGCGCGGACGAGTTCGAGATCGCGCTCTCGGTTCCCGCCGGCGAGGTCCGTGATGAAGATGCCATCGAGCTTGAGTTCCCCCACAGCCAGGTCGCCCAGATAGGCCAGCGAGGTGAACCCGGCCCCGAAGTCGTCGACCGAGACGACGACACCGAGGTTCCGTAGCTCCTCGATGATGCGCTTGGTTCCTTCGAGGTTGGCGATGACGCTGGTTTCCGTGACCTCGAGGACCAGGGCTTCGGCGGGCAGGCCGTGGTGGTGGAGAAGGTCCCGGACGAGATCGGTGAACCCGGGGTCGAGGAGGTTGGTGGGCGAGGCGTTCACCGAAACACTCACAGCATGTCCGTCGGCCCTCCACGAGGCACTTTGGGCGAGGGCCTGGTCGAGGACCCAGGTGGTCAGCGACGGCATGAGGCCCGCTTCCTCGGCCAGCGGGAGGAATTTCGAGAGGTGGGACGAAACCGAGCCTCGCATGGGGCCAGCGCAGAAGGGCCTCGACGGCGGTGATCCCACCGCTGCGGAGTTCGAGCTGCGGTTGGTAGTGCAGCTCGAATTGGCCTTCTTCGACGGCGACACGCAGCTCTTCGCCGAGACGCCAGAGGTTCCCGCCCTCATCGAGATCAGGGTCGTAGACGGCGAAGGAGGAATCGCCCAATTTGGCGCGATACATCGCTATGTCGGCGCACCGCAGAAGCTCGGTGGCATCCGTCGCGTCCTTGGGAGCGGTGGCCACACCGATACTGGCGCTGACACAGGCGCTGACGCCCTCGAGCACGAACGGCTCCTCGACGCTGGCCATGAGGCGTTGGGCAACGGCCGTGGCATCGTCGGTGTCGGCGTCCACGAGAACAATGCCGAACTCATCCCCACCGAGCCGCACGAGCACCTCTGGTCCCCGGAGCATCGCCGTGAGGCGCGGGCCCAGCTGCTTCAGAAGCTCGTCGCCGGCCGAGTGGCCGAAGGAGTCGTTGATCTCCTTGAAATTGTCGAGGTCGATGAAGAGAAAAGCCAGCCTCCGCTTTGCTTTTCGTCGGTCGCCCTGGTCGCCGAAGAACGCCTCGAGGACCTGGACGAGGTAGCGCCTATTCCTCAGACCGGTCAATTCGTCGGTGAGTGACTGCCGGAGCCGGTCCTGGGTGACGGTGCGCAACCCCCGGACGGACAGCGCGAGCCGCAGGCCGACGGAGATCAGGGTGGCCGCCGCCAGAGCCAGGGCCACCCGACTGACGTGGTGCAGAGAGCCGGTGAAGAGGATGACAAGGGCCGAGACGGCGGCGAGGCCGGGGAGCAGGAATCCGGCGGGTTTCTCGGATCCGAGGAGATCAGGGGGTCGAGGCCGCAGCCACATGGCGATCGACATGAGAAGTCCCGCCGCGGGCCACGCCAGTGCATGGAAGACAGTGTCCACCCGCGGACTTCCGAGTGACGAGGGAAACAGGTTGAAGGTGTCCCCGACGGCATTCAGGACCATGGCTGCCGCCAAGAGCATCCACGGCGCCGTGATTCTGCCCGAGAGCAGGGTCGAGGCCCCGACGACCAGGGTGAACAGCAGCAGGTCTCCGATCGGATAGGCCAGGTTGACGGCTTTGGCCAGGGGGCTGCCGCCTGCCGACTGCGCCAGGCCCTGGAAAGCGAAGGCGGCGCACACCGAGGCGGCCCCGAGGGCGGCGACGGCACCGTCCAGCCAGCTCGACTCGGCGATCTTCCTGACTTCCCGCCGTATGAACAGGACGACGGCCAAATAGGCGGGTGGGTAGAACCCCAGCCAGAACGCATCCGCCCAGGACGGACTGGGGGGCATTGCCCCTCCGAGGGTCTGGGCGGTCCAGATCGTGTCACCGACAGCCCACGAGAGAAGCCCGATGCCCAGCGCCAGGGCCACCGCTCGACCCTGTTGACGGAGCAGACCCCTGGCCATGCACAGGACGGCAACGATCACCTCGAAGCCGTCGGGCAGCCACCCGTCGAGGACCGTCGAGTGATGGAAGTGGGGGCGGAGGATCAGCCATCCCAGGTACACGACGAACAGCACGCCGAGCAGCCCAAAGGCTCCCAGGATCCTGGTCCGGGCGCCTTCTCCCTCCTCGATCGGCGATTCGACTCGCCGGGGAAGCGACAGAGTCACAGGACCAAGTGTCGGCACGCTCCCGATCAGGCTGAAGTCGCTTCCACCCCGAGCTGCGGGGGCGTCTCCACCCAGAGTGGCGGGAAATGACTCGGAGGGCGACTGCCTCCACCCGCGTCCCGGGTTCCGGCTGATTAACATCTTTCGGAGCGAGGGTGTTTGACGTGCCCGGCAAGGATCCGTCGAGAAGGGGGTTGCGATGCGCCGTCTGACAATGGCCGTGGCCGGAATCGTTGCTCTGGCGATACCGGTGTCGCTCGCCACGATCGCCGTGTCCACCCCCGCGTGGGCGACTTCCAGTGTCAGCTGTACGGCGCTCAAGAGTGGCGGTGACAACTTCTTTCTGCACAGCTGCACGCCACTGACGGCGGCTGAGAAGACTTTGTCCGGTACGGCTCGCGATCTGACCAAGGTGGGTGGTCCGACCTCCTACCGCTGGACGTGGAATGGCGGGGCGACAACTTTGGTCTCGCTCAGTGTCGTGCGGGCGTCGGGACCCTGTCCGAAGGGATTCATCGGGTACGCCGACACCGGTACCGTCACCGGGGGCACGGCGACGAGCACACAGGTGGGCGACTCGGTCCAGATGCACGTGTGCGAGAAGGGGGCTCCTCCCCACATGTACTCGCTTCGGTTGCCAATGGGATCCGCGGCCTCACTCTGAACGAATCGACCGTCGATCGATCGACGGTCGAGAACACTGTCCTCCTCACTGAAAGAGGTCGCCCTGATCCTCAGGGAGACACGGGCGCGGAAGATCTGAGAGGGTCACGTTCCTGGTCGTATCGGGGCTTGCACGGCGACGACAACCGGTTCATAGTCCAGAGTGCCAAGTGCGGGGTGGCGGTTCGCATTGACGACGGATCGTTCGTGGTCGAAGGGCGTTGTGCGACCTCGTGAACACGACCGTCCGGTCCGGGGCTCCGGCGGGCGCATCGAGATGGGGGAGACCACCATGTTCCGCAAACCCGCCGCTGTCCTCGCAGTCGTCCTTGTCGAAGTCGCGCTCGTCGTCGGCCTCAGTGGTGTGGCCGGGGCGACGCCGGCGCTGTCCGGACACGTGACGTGTTCCTCTTTTGTGGGCAAGGGGACCTTCGGCCCGAAGCTCACGCTGGCCGGAAGCCCCGGTGCCGTGAAGATCGCCTTCAAAGGAAAGCTGTCGGGGTGCACGGGCGGGTCGATCCACTACGCCGGTGCCATTCACACGGTGACCGGCGCCAAGGTCACTGGCTCGGGGTTCTTCAACGGCGCCGCTGCCAGTAAATGTGCGAACTTCCAAGGCCTCGTCCCCATCGACACCGTCGGTACGATCAAGATGAAGGTCACGTGGAAGCTGTCCCCTCCTCTCACGGTGGCGCCGTCGAACGTCACGTACGGCTCGGCCCCGGGAACCTATTCAGCACCGGTGGCGGGGGTCACGATGTCTCTGCAGCTGGGCGCCGTGCCCGGTACACAGACAACGGTCACCGGGTCCTACGCCGGCAGCGCCGTGCAGGACACGGTGACGGGCATCACGGTGCCCTTGGCCGGCTGTCCGGTCGGTCCCCCCTTCGTCTTCCCCACCGGGACGATGATGTTCTGATTCGCCCGGGCCGGATCCCGCGGCCCGATATCGACCTCGCCGGAGTGCCCATTTCGCAATTCGCTGTCTGAACGGCGTGGTGCTGGTGATTCCATTGTCAACGCCAGGCACATTCGTCTGAACCGTTGTCGCTGAGCCACTGCGCCCTTGGATTCCGGCGTGGGCTCCGGTATAACCTCACCTTGACGTGCGGGAGTCGGGGGGGTCGGCCATGCGGACATGGGGACCGAGCGGGGCGGCAGCGGCCATCCGCCGTGCGCAAGCGGCGTCGGCTTTCGCCCGCCGTACGGGTTGCCCGGTGGACGAGGCGGACGAGATTCTCGGCCACCACCTGTCGCGGCGGCGCTTCCTGATAAGCGCGGGGGCGGCCGCCACGATGGCGGCGCTACCCGGTGCCCTGGCCTCGCCCGCTGATGCGTCGGTGCGACGCCAGGCGAGGCGCAGTGACCGGGCCAAGCCCAGCGTGGTGATCGTGGGTGCCGGGATCGCCGGGCTCGGGTGCGCCTACAGCCTGTGGCGCCAGCACGGAATCCAGGCCGATGTCTATGAGTACAACACCATCCCCGGTGGTCGTATCAGGACACTGCGGGGATATTTCGCCGACGGCCAGATCGTCGAGGAACACGCCGAGTTCATCAACCCCGAGCACACGGAAACGCTGGCGCTGGCCAGGAGCTTCGGGCTCACCCTGGACAACACCGACAAGTATCCGAAGGGCATAAACACCAATCAGGAGACGATGCGCTTCGGTGGTCGTCCGTGGCCCCAGTCGCAGCTCACCAAGGACTGGCACGACTGGGCGTGGAAGCTCTTCCACGACGCTGCTTTCATCACGGCCACATGGCCGGTGCTGTACAACGACTACACCCCGGGGGCCAAGCAATTCGACCAGATGTCGGTCACCGAGTGGATCGACACCTATATCCCGGGCGGCGTCGCCTCGGACTTCGGCGCCTTGTGCGTCTCGGCGGTGCTCGACGAGTTCGGCGGCCCGGCCGACGAGAACTCCGCCCTCAATCTGGTCTTCCTCCTGGGCCAGGACGACACCACGCCCAACAACTTCCAGCCACGCAAGACCCCGGCACTCGGGGGGGCCAACGAGAAGTGGCACATCCACGGCGGGACCGACCTGCTGATCTCCGGGCTCATCGACCGGTTGCCGGCCGGAACGGTCAATCTGGACCAGAAGCTGGTGGCCGTGCGGATCGCGAGCAACGGCGGATACGTCTGCACCTTCGAGAGCGGCGCCACCACCCAGGACATCGCGGCCGACCATGTCGTGCTGGCCCTGCCGTTCACCACACTGCGCTTGGTCGATCTCAGCGGCGTCTCCGAGACCATCTCGCCGCTGCAGCTGCGCGCCATCAACGAAGAGCCACTCGGGACCAACTCCAAGTTCTTCGCGCAGTTCACGTCCCGGGTGTGGAACGCCGAACACGCGACAGGCAACGCCTACTGCGGAGGTGTGGTCCAGGGGGCGTGGGACCCGACCGTCTATCAGCCGGGACAGGCCGGGGTCCTGGCTGCTCTACCCGGCGGTGACATCGGGTCGGGATGGGGAGCCCGCTTCGGCTTGACGAACTACCTCGGGCAACCCCCTGACGCCATGGTGCAGGCCTACCTCGACCAGTACAACGAGCTCTTCCCCGGCGTGGAGGCGGCCTTCAACGGCCTGTCGTACTACGTCTGGTCACCCGGGGACCCCCACATCCTGGGTGCGTACTCCTACCTGAAGGTGGGTCAGTACACGGGATTCAACGGCATCCAAGCCCAGCGCGCGGAGAACCTCCACTTCGCCGGCGAACAGACGTCGATCAACTTCCAGGGGTACGTCGAGGGTGGCCTGCGCAGCGGCTACCGGTGTGCCGGCGAAGTGGTAGCCAAAGGCTGACCGGGCGCGACGGCCCAGGTGACGAGGGAGTGGTGGACGCGATGAAGGTGGGTCGGGCGAAGGGCTCGAGGGTGCGGGGACCATTGGCCACGGGGTCGGCCGTGGTGGTGATCGCCGGCCTGGTCACGATGTCGGGTGTCACCTCCGCCACGGCGACGTCGGCTCCCGCTCCGGCACGCACCATGATCGTCGGGAGCCAGAAGCTGACCCAGTGCGGATCGGCCCCGACCTCGTACTGCGGGACGCTGGCGGTGCCCCTCGATTACAGCACCCCGACCGGACCCACCATCACCATCGCCTACACGTGGTACCCGGCGACGTCCCCCCCCGGCGGCGTGGCCAAAGGGACCGTGGTGCCGGTGGAGGGGGGCCCCGGCTTTCCCTCGGAGGAGTCGGTGGAATGGGGCGCGCATTCGGTGTTGGGAGCGGGTGGGTACCACTTCATGTACGGCTCCCTCCTCGACGACTGGAACATGCTGGCCGTGGACCTGCGCGGGACGGGCAAGTCGACGCCCCTCGACTGCCCCGCCCTGCAGAACTTCTCGGGTCGGGCCAGTGGCCCGGCGTACACCGCCGCCGTCGGCGCGTGTGCCCGGAAGCTCAACCACCGCTGGAAGAGCTCGACGGGCGCGTACATCCAGGCGTCGGACCTGTTCACGTCGTCTCCGGCCGCCGCCGATGTCGCCGCCGTGATCCGCGCCCTGGGCATCGCGAAGATCGACCTCTACGGCGACTCCTACGGATCCTTCTTCGCCCAGGTCTTCGCCAATCACTATCCGAAGCTGGTCCGTTCGCTCATTCTCGATTCGACCTACGAGACCCAGAACCTCGACCCCTGGTACCGCAGCACGATCGAGGACATGCCTGCCGATTTCGACCTCGCCTGCAGCCGGAGCCCGGCCTGCGCCGATGCCACGACAGGTCCGGCGTGGAACGACATCGAGGAGCTGACGAAACAGCTCCGGCAGACGCCGGTCAGCGGCGTGGTTCCCGGTCCCAGCGGTGAGCTCGAACCGCTCACCATGGACGTCGTCGGCCTGGTCGATCTGCTCAACGATGCCGCCGGCGATCCCATGATCTACCGGGGCATCGACGCCGCCGCCCGGGCCGAGCTCGCCAACCGGGACCCGGCGCCCTTGTTGCGCCTCTATGCCCAGCGCCTGGCCTTCGACGAGGACTACTTCGACACCCCGGCGTCGCAGTACTCCGACCTGCTCTACATGGCCGTGTCGTGTCTCGACTATCCCCAGCTGTTCGACATGAGTCAGGACGAGGCGACCCGCACGGCGCAGCTCCAGGCGGCCGAGGCGGCGCTGCCGCCGGCCACCTTCGCCCCCTTCACCACCGCCGAATGGCTGGCCCAGAACGAGAACACCGAGGCCTACACCGCCTGTGCCTCGTGGCCGTCCCCCGTCGATGCCGAGCCTCCGACGACGGGCCAGCCCATCGTGCCGGCGTCGATGCCCGTCCTCATTCTCGGAGGTGAGTTCGACACCTGGACCCCGCCGACGGACGTGTCCAAGGTGGTGGCCGAGCTGGGCGGGAACACCCGATTCGTCGAGCTGGCCAACGCCACCCACGTGGTCGGCGAGGGTGACCAGCCGTGCGGATCCACTCTGGTCCAGGCCTTCGTGGCCGCACCCCAGTCGGTGCAGTCGATGAACACGTCGTGCGCCGCGGCGGTCCCCCCCATCGACACCGTGGGGGTCTATCCCGACTCGCTCGGGGGTGAGCCGCCTTTGACGGCGGCCCCCGGGAACACCGGGGACGCCCGGGACCTCCGGCTGGGGGCGGCGACCGTGGAGACGGCGGGAGACGCCCTGGCCCGCACGCTGGCCATCGAAGGCAACCACGACCGCGGCCTCCACGGCGGCACCGTGGTGTCCAAGCACGGTGGAGCGATCATCACCCTGACAGGCGACGTCCTCGTTCCCGGGGTGGCGGTGAGCGGCACCTTGAAGGTGACGGCGTCGAGCGTCTCGGCCACTCTCACGGCCGACGTCTCCACCGTGGGCGCCGGGACGTTCACGATCACGTGGCCGCTCGGAGTTTCGTCGGGCACGGCCACCGTGGTGGGCTCCTTCGACGGACAGGACGTCGTGGGAACGACGTACGCACCCTGAGCGACCGTCGGCGACCTGCCCTCTGCAGGCGCCTCCGATACACGAGCCGATCGGCTGTCACTGTGGCACACTCACTCACTCAAGCGATGACCAGTGGAGGTAGGCACATGATCACACGGCGGGGATACCGGAAAGCCACGGCGGCCGCGGTCGTCGGCATGGTCGCCGTGCTGGTGGCGGCCTGCAGCAGCAGCCCGAGCAGTTCGTCGCCGAACAACACGACGGCGACGACGGCCACCACGGTGGCTCTGCCGACGGCCACCATCCCCACCCAGTCGACCGATGCCACCATCGCCGCCACCGTGCCGGCGGCGATCAAGACCAAGGGAACCTTGAACATCGCCCTGGACGCCACCTATGCCCCCGATGAGATGATCGCCCCCGACGGCTCGACCATCATCGGCATGGATGCCGACTTCGCCTACGCCATCACCCAGGTTCTCGGTCTGAAGGCCCATCTGATCAACGCCACCTTCGACACCATCATCCCCGGCCTGCAGAGCGGAAAGTACGACATGGGGGACTCCTCGTTCACCGACACCCTGGCCCGACAGAAGGTCGTCGACTTCGTCGACTACTTCGTCGCCGGCGAGGGCTTCTATGTGAAGGCGGGGTCGGGAGAGAGCTTCAACGGCCTGGCCTCGTTGTGCGGACACACCGTGTCCGTCGAGGACGGCACCACGGAGCAGAGCGACGCCCAGACCCAGGCCAAGGCCTGCACCACGGCGGGCAAGAAGACAGTCACGATTCTCTCCTTCGGCAACCAGAGCCAGGCCAACCTGGCCGTCTCCAGCGGCCGGGCCCAGGTCGGATTCGCCGACTCGCAGGTGGCCGCCTACATCGTGTCCACGTCCGACGGCGTCTTCTCGAACAGCGGCACCGCCTTCGAAGTGGCTCCCTACGGATTCGCCTTTCCCAAGGGCAACGGCATGGCCGCTCCCGTGGAGGCCGCCGTCAATCACCTCATCTCCAACGGCGTCTACACGCAGATACTGACCAAGTGGGGGGTGCAGGCCGGAGCGGTCACCACCGCCTCCATCAACGACGCCACCAGCTGAGGGTCCCGTCCGGAGGGCACAGGTTCTCCGATGGCCGATCCGACTGTGCCGGGCAGCGGCCGCGGATCGGATGACGCGTCGGCCATGAAGGTCGTCCCCGTCCGGCATCCGGGCCGTTGGGTGGCCGGGGCCGTGATCCTGGTACTGACAGCCATGCTGGTCCACAGCCTGTTCTTCTCCCACGTGGTGCGGGGACGCCAGACCGAAGGTCGATTCCAGTGGGGTGAGGTCGGCCAATACCTCTTCGCCGCGCCCGTCATGCGGGGCATCGTGGTCACCCTCGAGTTGACCGTCGTCGCCATGGGCGTGGGCATCATCCTGGGCGTGATCCTGGCCGTCATGAGGTTGTCACCCAACCGGCTCCTGTCCGGTTCGGGGTGGGTCTACCTCTGGTTCTTCCGGGGAACCCCCGTGCTGGTCCAGTTGGTGTTCTGGTACGTGGGCATCAGTTACCTGTACCCGCACCTCACCTTCGGGGTGCCCTTCGGCCCCGCTTTCGTCACCGTCGACGCCAACGTGCTCGTGACCTCGTTCGTGGCCGCCGCCCTGGGCCTCAGCCTCAACGAGGGCGCTTATATGGCCGAGATCGTCCGTGCCGGCATCATCTCGGTCGACGAGGGTCAGACCGAAGCCGCCCAGACGCTCGGCATGACGAAGACCCAGACCATGCGGCGCATCGTCCTCCCCCAGGCCATGCGCGTGATCATCCCGCCGACGGGCAACGAGACCATCTCCATGCTCAAGACGACCGCACTGGTCTATGTCATCGCCCTCGTCGATCTGTTCACCGCCACCGAGAACATCTCGAACACCAACTACCAGACCGTGCCCCTCCTGATAGTGGCCAGCCTCTGGTACCTGTTCTTCACCTCCCTCCTCACCGTCGGGCAGTACTACATCGAGCGCCACTACGCCCGAGGCTCGACACGTGCCCTTCCTCTCACGCCCTGGCAGCAGCTCCGCCAGATCCTTCTCCCCGCTCGGAACGCCGCGCTCCCCATTCCCGTCGAAGCTCCGTGGGCGGCGCGACCCCATGGTTGAGCAGGGGTCGCCGAGGCCCATGGTCGAGGCGCGGCAGGTCCGCAAGCACTTCGGTCGGCTCGCCGTGCTGCGGGGCATCGACCTCACCGTCAACCGGGGTGAGGTGATGTGTCTCATCGGTCCCTCCGGCGCCGGCAAGAGCACCTTCATCCGGTGCATCAACCACCTGGAGAAGATCGACGGAGGGGAGCTCTCGGTCGACGGTGAGCTGGTCGGGTACCGCCAGAGCGGGAATCGGCTCTACGAGCTGCGCGACCGCGAGGTGTGCGGCATGCGCTCCCACATCGGTATGGTCTTCCAGCGCTTCAACCTCTTCCCCCACATGAGTGCGATCGACAACGTGATGTCAGGTCCCATGTGGGTGAAGAAGGAGCCCGTCGCCGCCACCAGGGAGCGCGCCCACCGGCTGCTCGAACGGGTCGGCCTGGCCGACAAGATGGACAGCTATCCCAACCAGCTGTCGGGTGGCCAGCAGCAGCGGGTGGCCATCGCCCGGGCGCTGGCCATGGAGCCCAAGTTGATGCTCTTCGACGAGCCCACGTCGGCGCTCGACCCTGAACTCGTCGGGGACGTCCTCGACGTGATGCGAGCCTTGGCCGAGGACGGCATGACCATGATCGTCGTCACCCACGAGATGGGCTTCGCCCGGGAGGTCGGCGACACCGTCGTCTTCATGGACGACGGGGTCGTGGTCGAGAGCGGCGATCCCCGGGTGGTCCTCGGCTCGCCCCAGCACGAGAGGACCAGGTCGTTCCTCTCCAAGGTGCTGTGAGGGCCACCGTTTGTGAGTGCAAAAGCCCTGGTCAGGTCCCCTTGTAACGATTTGGCCCTGACAAGCGCTTATAGAGAGGGCGTCACCTGACGCTGATGTCACATACATGGTCCGTGGGCGCACCCAGCGGTCGCGGCGGAACTTCATAGGGGGTTACATGAATCGCTCTCGAATGGTCCGGCTCCTGATGGTGCCGGCCCTCGCCGCGCCCATCGTGGCAGCCAGCCTCGCCTTTGCCGGGCCCGCAACTGCGGGTGCCGTTACCTGTACCGGACTGACCGGAAACGCCAGCGGAACTCCGCCGCCCCAGGTCACAGGTTGCAACGACACCGCCAACACGGGCGGTACGGGCACGGCCACCGGTGCGCTGACCTCACCCGCCACCCTGTCGTGGGCTTCCAGCGGCGGTGGCACGAGCACGATCAAGTTCAAGTACAAGTTCGTGACCGGGAAGAAGAAAAAGTGCGGCTGCCGGTGACACTGAGGCCACGATCAAGGGCAAGGTCACCGGACACACAGGTAGCGGTAGTTCGGTTTCCGGGAAGGTCAAGGCGACCGTCTGCGTCGACGGCTCCGGGAACTTGAGCCTGCTCCACGGAACGACCTTCAAGCTCTGAGCTGACCTTCAACCGGATGGGGTACGCACCCCATCCGGTGCAGAAGGCAAGCCGGTTCGTACACCGAGAGACCCCCACCCTCATCCGGGTGGGGGTCTCTCAATTGCCCTCGCATCTCATCGGTGGACCGGCCTGGTCCGCTGCCGTGCCGCCCAACCCCTTCCGGCGGCATAGGAGCACGCACTGATGGCGCCGACGAAGAACCCGATGGGCAGGTTCGAGGCGAAGGAAAAAGCGATGGCGGCCCACACGGTGACGAGGGCGAAGCCGACCGACAACGCCATCGCATGCAGAGGTTCGCTCGTGAACGAGCGGGCGGCGGCCGGCGGACCGATGAGCAGGCTGAAGATGAGGAGGGATCCGACGACCGGGACCGCCATCGTGGTGGCCAGGGCGATCACGACCAGAAAGGCCAGATCCATGTGCCGGGCTCTGACGCCGCGGGCTTCGGCGGCGTCCGGCATCACCGACGAGAGCAACAGAGGTCGGTAGAGGGCGAAGACGACACCGATGCACACAACGCCGATCGCCGCCGTGGGGAGAAGTTCACTACTGCTGACGCCGAGGACCTCGCCGAAGAGCAGGGAGTAGATCTCCGGCGCGTACTCGGTGGTCATGGACAAGAACAGCGCCCCCAGTCCGAGCATCATGACGATGGCCAGGGCGGTGGCGACGTCCTGCCGGGCCCGGCGACCCAGTCCCCCGATCGTCAACGCTCCCAGGAGGGCGAAGACACCGAGGCCCACGATGACGTTGACGCCGATCAGACTGGCGCCGGCGGCGCCGGCGAACGCACCGTTGGGAAGGGCGTGGGCGGCGAAGGCCGAGCCGCGCAGCACGGTGAAGAATCCGACCACGCCGGCGACGACGGCCACGATCGTGGCCGCCTCCCAGGCGTTGACCATGAAGCCCGAGAACATCAGACGGCCCCGGTGCTCACGGGGTCAGGTCGGTGGCCGGCAAACCGCCCGACCGACACATGGACGACGAGATAGAAGCAGAAGACGAGGGTGACGACGAAGAAGCTGACCGGCCACCCCTGGTGTCTCGGCGGCCAGTCGTAGCTGTCGTAGGCCAGGAGAATCCCGAGCCAGACCGTTGCCACACCGATCGCCGCGGCGATCACCATGGCCATCGCCGCCCGCTTGGTGAGCCGGAGAGCGGTGGCGGCCGGGCCGATCAGGAGGGCGGTGGAGAGGATGGCGCCGATGGTCACCGCCGAAAGGGACACGGCGAGAGCCAGGGCGACGAGGTAGCCGATCCCGACGAGGCGGACGGGGACGCCGCGGGTAGCGGCCAGGTCGGGACTGAGCGAGCTGAGCAGCAGCGGCCGGAAGGACAGCAGGACGATCCCGGTGGCGACCACGCTGAAGATGACGACGACGGGCACCAGGGAAGAGGGAAGTTCGAAGATGGACCCGAACAGCACGTTGATGGTGGCGCCGGTCGTGCTCGAGCGTGTGGTGTCCCAGTACAGGAAGAGGGCGGCGAGCCCGAGGGCAGCGCCGAGGACGATCCCGGTGGCCAGGTCCCGTCCCCGAGGTCGACGGATCCCGATCATCTCCATGACTCCGGCGGCGATCAGGTTCATGGCGACGAACCCGTACAGCGGGCTCACGCCCACCAGGAATGCGGCCGAGCCGCCGGCGGTCCCGATGTCGGCCAGAGAGTGGCCGGCGAAGGACTGGCCGCGCATGACGGTGAAGGTGCCGACCACGCCGGAGACGACGGCGACGACACCTCCCACGATCAGCGCCACATGGACCTGTGGACTCGAGAAGAACCCGGGTTCGAACAGCGGGGCCAGCGATCCGGGCACGCTCAGGCCAACCCGGCATGGGAATCCAGGTGGTGATGGGCGGCGGTCTCCCGTCCCGCCACGACCAGGATCCGCCCGTTCACATGCACGACGTCGACGTGGTGGCCGTAGAGCCGGCTCAGGGCTTCGGTAGTGACCACCTCCTCGGTGGTACCGCTGGCCACCCGGCCGGCGGCGACATAGATGACGCGGTCCATCACCGGGAGCAGAGGGTTCATGTCATGGGCGGAGATCAGAACGGCGATCTGCTGTTCGGTGGCGATGCGCGCCACGAGCTCCACGACCTCCTGCTCACTACGTATGTCGAGGTTGGCCAGCGGTTCGTCGAGGAGGAGGAGACGCGGTCGGCTGATGAGGGCGTGGGCGATCAGGACCCGCTGCTGCTCCCCACCCGAGAGGTTCCCGACCCGGGCGTCGGCGAAACTGGTGGCGTCGACCGCGTCGAGCATCTCGGCCACCAGCTCCTTCTGGGCCGACGACCGCCGCGGCAGCCCGAAGCGGTGCCCGTCCAGGCCCAAGCCGACGAGGTCGCGGGCCCGCAAGGGCATGTCGGGATCGAGGAGGATCTTCTGCGGCACGTAACCGATCAGCGGGTTGCGCGGTGACCGGGGCCGGCCTCCGACCAGGACGCGACCGGATGTCGGTGTCTCCAGTCCGAGAATGACGCGGAGCAATGTCGTCTTCCCGGCGCCGTTGGAGCCGATGAGCCCGGTGAACTCACCCGCCTCGATGCGGAAGTGGACGTCATGGAGGATCTGGCGACCGGACAACCAGACGCTGACGTCCTCGACGGACAGGATCGGCGGCGGGTCGAGCACGACGTCGAGCTCCATCACAACTTGACCGTCGAGACCCCGTCGCTCACGGCTCTCTGCAGGGCCCGGACCTCGGCCAGCATCCACGACTGGTAGTCGTATCCGGGTACGGGCATCGTCTCGTACACACCGATGATGGGTATGCCGGCCTTCCGGGCGGCCGAGATGAAGCTCTCGGTCAGCGAATCGGTCACCTGCTGGTTGTAGACGAACACCTTCACCTTGTGACCGGTGAACAATCCCGTCTGCACCGACAGGTCCTGTGGCGGCGGGTCGACACCGTTCATGATGTCCGCCTGGAGCTGGAAGGGCGTCAGGTTGTTCGTGCCTGCCGCCTGCAGCATGTAGTCGGCCACCGGCTCGGTCGTCGCCACCGACGTGCCCGGGTACGTCGCCTTGAATCGGGCGATCGCCGCCAGCCACGGTCGGAGCGATCTGACGAAGGCCGCCGCCTGGGCTCTGAAGTAGCTGGCATGGGCCGGGCGCAGGGCGGCGAAGTCGGCGGCCATGGCGTCGGCCACGGCGGGCATCGTCGTCGGGCTGTACCAGAGATGGGGATTCGGGGTGCTGTCCGGCAGTCCGAGGAGATGTTGGACGTTGATCTCCCGGCGCTTCGGGTTGGGCGATGCCGATTCGATCCTCGACATGAACTCGTCGTAACCGACCCCGTTCTGGATGACCAGGTCGGCGGCGCTGACCGCCTGAGCCACACCGGGACTCACCTCGAAGGTGTGGGGGTCGGTATTGGGGTTGCTCTCGATCGAGGTGACGTTCACGTACCGACCCCCGATCTGGCCGGCGACGTTCCCGTACTCGTTCTCGGCCGCCACGACGCGGATGACAGCGCCGCCCGTCGTCGTCCCCGGGTCCGATGGGGTGGAGCTACAGGCGGCGAGGACGGGGGAGCCGACGACGAGCGCCGCCGCCGCCAGGAGTAGGTGTCGCCGGGCGGGTGAGCGCCGGCCGGAATCGATCATCGGTGGTCTCATGGCGCTAACTTATAACGGGAATGATTCCCGATGCAACTAGGGAGATCGCTCGCCGGGTCTTGCCCGCACCCCCGGTTCCCTGCTCAGAAGGAGGTTCCCGGCACCTTGGGGTCCCGCCACATCCGCCAGATCGGTGGACTCCCCGACTTCGACGGGAGCTCATCGACGACTTCGAAGCCGAATCGAGAGTAGAGCGGTACGTTTCGTTCCTTCGAGGACTCCAGAAAGGCCGGTTCTCCCCGTTCGTCGATGTGAGAAAGCATGGAGCGTAACAACGCGCTGCCGACGCCATGACCCTGGCGCTCGGGAAGGGTACCCAAGGTGAACAGGTACCAATGGGGCTCCGTGGGATGAAGGCCTTCGACCTCGAACATCAACCTCAACGCATTGAACGTGTGTGGGCTGGCGAGAAACGGTGCTGTCGGTAAGAGCTGCAACAGCTCGAGGACGGCATGGCGTCCCCTTCCGGGAGGTCCCCACAAGGCGACGCCGCTGAGGTCTTCCGTGGTGTACACGTGACCGTGGGGCATGTATTGGCGCCGCAGTTGAGAGGTAAAGAACGAGTGGAGTCCCCATTCCCGACGGCGTCGTCCGGCGAACATGAAGTTGGCGACGGGATCGTCCTCGAAAGCCCGAACCAACAACCTGGTTATCGCCGGACCGTCCGCCACGGTCGCCGAGCGGACGTTTGGGTTCTCCGGTCGGGGAATCACGCCGAGATCGTACCTCCGGGAACCGGCCCGTCCGATGGCCACGGCGGGGAATGGCGGCCGACGGGGCAGGCAACATCTATCGTGGTGAGGTGTTCGGAGCGTCCAAGAGAGCAGAGAAGACGGGGGTCATGCCATGAATCGACGGCTGATTGTCGGACTGCTGTTCGTCGTCGTTGTCGTGTTCCTGGTCTTCGTCGTTGCCTTCTGGACCGACTCGGCTCACTGGTTCCTGCGTTACACGGGAGCGGATGCCGAGTCTGGAACCTGGTACGGATTCTGGTCGGGATTCGGTGGGGCGATTCCCGACTTTCTCATCCTCGGAAGCATCATCACCGTCTACCGCCATCACAATTGCCACGTCAAGGGATGTCTACGACTCGGGAAGCCGGTGGAAGGAACCCCGTACCTCGCGTGCCCGGTGCATCATCCCGCCCATGAGGGCAACAAGCGTTCAGTAACAGAGGACATCATCAAACTGGCTCACAAGGCTCATCTCGAGCGCGAGGCTCATGAACGCGCCGCCACGACTGATTGATCGTTATCAATACCGGAGAGCCGACGGCTGAACAGGCTGCTCCGGGCACGCAGCCTCCGACCGTGGGTGGTGGGCGGCCACACTCCGGCACGAGTGTGCGTGGGGTGGTGTCAGGTCAGCTACCCCTCTGGACGTCTGGTGCAACAGGTGCAGTCGGTGCGTTGCTCGTCCTCGTGGGAGGAGCGCAGCAGGGTTCGCCCTTCACGGTCATGGCGACCAGCGCCTGGTTCTTCGGCAATGGAGCGAGCGCTTCATCGGGCGTTGGCGCCAATGCCCGATTCCTGGGGATCGTTCTCGTCTATCTGGGCATCGCCCTCATGCTCGGCTCCTGGTGCGAGGCCGTCCGCAACGTCCTGGCACGCCCGGGGACTCCGATCAGACCGTTGGTGGTCATCCTGATCGCATGGGAGGTACCCGTCTTTTTCATGGCCCCGACGTTCAGTCGTGACGTGTACGCCTATGCCGCACAGGGGCAGCTCGTGACACGAGGGATCAATCCCTACCGGCACGGTCCGAGTGCTCTCGGGGGTGGCCCCTTCCTGAAGCTGGTGGACCCGATATGGCGCCAATCGACGGCCCCCTATGGGCCTGCCTGGGAGCGTCTGTCGGGTTGGATCGTCACGTTGTCCGGTCATGATGTCGTCGGCAGCGTCGTGGGCTTTCGCGTGATCGCTCTCATCGGAGTCACGCTGCTCGCCTGGGCCGTTCCGAGCCTCGCTCACGGCATCGGGAGGGATGGCTCAGTCGCCTTCGCCCTCGCCGTCTTGAATCCTCTCGTTCTCCTCGATCTCTTGGGAGCTGCGCACAACGACGCTTTGATGGTGGGTCTGCTGGTGGCGGCCTGCGCCCTGGCTCGCAGGAACCACGTCCTGGTCGGACTGACTCTGTGCGCTCTGGCGGCGGAGGTGAAGATCCCGGCTCTCATCGGTGCGGCCTTCATCGGCTGGTGGTGGGCCGGAGCGGAGGCGCGCTGGCGTCCCCGTCTGCTCAAGGTGGTCGCCGCTCTGGTTCTCACCGCAGGCCTGATCGCAGCAATCAGTGTCGTCTCGGGGCTTGGTTGGGGGTGGGTCGGTGGTCTGTCGAACCCTGGTTCGGTCGTCTCGTGGCTCGATCCAGCGACCGCTGTCGGGCTCGCTATGGCCCATATCGCCAGCGCACTGGGTTACGCAGGGCACTCGGCCGCCTTCGTGCACAGCGCCCGACTCGTGGCCCTGGGGATCGCTGCGGTGCTCTCCGCGTACCTGCTCGTTCGCTCCCCACGCTTCGGAGACATCGAGGCCATCGGCTGGAGCCTTCTCGCCTTTGTCGTCCTGGGACCCGTGGTGTGGCCCTGGTACGAGACGTGGGGGTTCGTCTTTCTGGCCGTCGTGGCCGAGAAATGGACGCTCCGCCTCCTACTCGTCCTCTCTGCCGTGGCGTGCTTCGCCGACGTACCCAGCCCGGGTCTCCTTGTTGATGCCGATCCGATCCTGGTTGCCGTGTGTTGGACCTGTCTCGCGGGAATTATCGGATTCCTCGTGATCACCCGTGTCGTACCCCTTATGGCTCAAGGGTCGACTCCTAAGGACGGATCGGCAGACTGAAGCTCGACCGGCACCTAATCGCCAGTGCTGCCGTCGATCGTCTCTCGCATCAGGTCGATGTGACCGGCGTGCCGGGCCGTCTCTTCCAGCATGTGCACCAGAATCCATCGCAGGCTGACCTGCTCCCGAAATCTCGTCGCCCTGGCGCTGAGGGCATCCAATGAGGGGGACTCGGCCATGATCCGTCTCGAGTGGTCGACCTCGGTTCGGTAGAACGCCACGATGGAGTCGCCGGTGTCCTCGGCACCAATGGCGAACTCGGCCGAGTTGTCATCCTCCCCATCGATCGTCTCGACATCCTCACCAGCAAAGATCTCTCGCGAAACCATCCCCTCTCGACCCAGCCCAGGTGCTTGACGATGCCCAAGGGGGACATCCCGGTCGGGGTTCTCACCGTCCTTGCCTCATCAAGAGTGAGGTCTTCGACCTTGCGTTCGACAATGGCGCGGTACCAATCCAACAACCCCCGGAGGGTCTCGTTCTCGTCACGTCGAACGCCCAGCGTGTCTTCCATTTGCGTAGCTTACGTTCGCCGGCGGGATTCACCAGGAGGATCCGGACGAACACCAGGTAAGGAGCGAGAGTCCGAAAGCCGAGTTTCGACCTGGCCCTCTGGGAAAACGGCGGGTGACAGCGCCGTAAATTCTTCGTGACGGTCCTTCGCTGGGACTTGGTTTCATCGTGGGCGTCACCCAACGCCCGTACTGTAAGAGCCATGGGATCGACTTCGTCACCTCGCTTCATGCCCCTGACGGGTGCATACAACTTTCGCGACCTTGGTGGCTATCCAACCGACGGTGGGGGAGCGACTCGATGGAAGCAGCTCTACCGTAGTGACACCCTGCACGATCTCACCGACACAGACCTCGCAACCCTGCGCGAGCTCGGCCTGAAAACCGTCATCGATCTGCGCACCGCGGTGGAGTTGGAGACGGTCGGCCGGGACCCTTTGCTGGGCGACGATGTCGCGTATCTTCACCTCTCGGTGATCCAGGAGGCGGTCAGTACCGACCCCGTCGCCTGGCCACCGCTCGCAGACCTCGATTTAGCCTTTGTCTACCTGCGGTGGTTGGAATCGAGTCCCCGAGCATTCGTTGAGGCTCTCACAGCCCTCGGCCGCCCGGAGAGTTACCCGGGTGTCTTTCATTGTGCCGCCGGGAAGGACCGTACAGGAGTCCTCGCCGCCTTGGTGCTCGAAATCCTCGGAGTGGAGAAGAAGATAATCGCTGAGGACTATGCCCTCACGGCCACTCACCTCGACGCCATTTTGATCCGACAAAGGAACAATCCCGAGACAGCCCGCAGGATGATCGAGGCGCCACAGCTCTTCACCGCCGAGTCGCAAACGATGGAGAAGTTCCTCGACGATCTGTATGAAACGCACGGAGGAGCGCGCAATTGGGCGCTGGCATCAGGGGTGTCCGCCGAGGACATCGACGCGCTGACCTCGACCTTGATCGAATGAAGACGCAGTCTCAGGCTCTCAATTCCTCAGGAGGCCCGCCTTTCCCGTCGCTGCATCTTCGCCGGTACTCGGTGCCGCGAGCAGTGGGGTTCGTCGTTGTAGATGGAGAGTCTCGTCTTGCAGCTCGGCTCTCGGCACACCCGTCCCGCTGGTGAGGTGCGCACCACCCGAGTGGCACCTTCATTCAATCTCCAGCCTCCGAGGGATGCTCTCTCGTCAACGGGCTTCATGTCGCCCCCTCCCTCCAAGGCACCGGCTCCGTCTCTCGGGACAACGTACTGACACGAGGTAATCCATTCGTGACGAACCTGCTAACCGCCGGCGAACGGTCAGTGACCAATCGGTGACAAACGTGGACCGGCCGGCATCATTGGCCGAAGCTTGTCCTTATCGTCGCGGACTGTTCACCTTGGCTGATTAACGTGCATCGCGTGCCGACAGCAGATCTGAGCGACACGTCACAGACCTCTCCTGCCGCGGAGGACCTCAGGGAAGAGGAACACTGGATCCTCGAGCGAGCCCACGGTCCCGGCCGCATCTCGGATTTCGAGCGGCCGGCGATGATCAGCATCCATCCCAAGGAACGAAGGGGCCGGCGGTCAGCGGGGCCCGGTGTCAGATGGAAGGTGCCATCGTCGGCGACGGCGCTGCACCCTTCGCGGTTCCGTCGGGACCGACTGGTTCTCTACATCGGCGACCAGTCGAACCAGCGCAGTCTCGTCAGCCGTATCCGCGGAAATCAGCAAGCGATCAGGTTTCTGCAGGCCGATTCGGCCCGCGTCGGCCTGCAGATCGCGAAGGAGCGGCAGTTGTGTCTGGTCATGATGGAGGCCCGGTTGACCGACGATGATGCCGCTGAACTTCTGGTCACGTTGCGGCAGGAAGCAATGCCCGTGCCGAAGCCGATCGTCGTTGTGGCCGACGACGGTACGCCCGAGGAGCGCGCTCGATTCATCTGGGCCGGCGCCAGTACCTACCTGTCCGATCCCACCGATCCAGCACTCGTCGATCGCGCGCTGGGCCTGGTGTTCGACGTGGCCTCCTGGCGGTGACCAGGCAGAGGCCCACGCACTTGGGGCCGAGGCGAAAGAACGACACATCACACCAGTGGAGCTGACCGGGCTCGAACCGGCGACCTCCTGGTTGCAAACCAGGCGCTCTACCAACTGAGCTACAGCCCCGCGCGTCCTCCAGGTTACGTCAGCGTCCGGTCCGACCCGCACCTCGACCCGCCGTTTCGAAGAGACGAGCCGGGCTGGGTAGCGTGGGTCTCATGTCCGTACCGGTGGCCGATGCCGAACCGTCCCGCCGACTCGTCTTCGAGGGATGCTTCAACTTCCGTGATCTCGGCGGCTACCCGACGGGCGACGGCCGGCGGACGCGGTGGCGGCGCCTGTTCCGGGCCGACGGCCTGGCCCGCCTCACCGAGAACGACATGGCGGCCCTCGCCTCACTGGGGATCGTCACCGTCATCGACCTGCGCACCGACCTCGAGACCGACACCCAGGGCCGCTTCCCCGAGGACGTCGACGGCGTCACCTACCACCACCTGCCGCTG
Organism: uncultured Acidimicrobiaceae bacterium; assembly: GCA_963848355.1. Lineage (GTDB taxonomy): Bacteria > Actinomycetota > Acidimicrobiia > Acidimicrobiales > UBA8190 > CAWKDG01. The sequence continues at coordinate 883,777 of CAWKDG010000012.1, read as the reverse complement.
ACCGACTCCGTCCCCGGAGAGGAGGAGACGCCGGAGTGGGATCGGGCCGCCTTCGTCTCGGAGCGGTACCTGGCCATGCTCTCCGAGGGCACGGAGACAATTTCATCCGCCCTCGGCCTCCTGGCCGACCCCGCCCGCCACCCGGCCGTCTTCCACTGCTCGGTGGGCAAGGACCGCACCGGAGTCCTCTCCGCCCTCGTCCTCGGCTGGCTCGGCGTCCCCGACGAGACCATCGTCGAGGACTACGCCCTCTCCTACGAGGCCATGCTCCAGATCCTCGACCATCTGATGGAGCGCTATCCGGACTCGGCCGAGATCGTCGAGCGCTACCGTCCGGTGATCCTGTCGGCCGAGCCGGCGTCGATGGCCGGCTTCGTGGCCGGGGTCCGCCGGACCTACGGAACCTTCGACGCGTTGGCCGACTCTCTCGGTGTGACGGCCGAGGTGGCGCAGCTGCGCGCCGAGTTCCTCGAGACGACCTGACGGTCGCCGACACGGTCAGCGGGTGATCTCGTCGATCCTGGCCATCACCCCGGCGTCGAGCAGGGGGACGACCTCGAGGGACTTCATGTTCTCCATCACCTGTTCGGGACGGCTGGCCCCGGTGATGACGGTGGAGACCCGTGGGTTCTTCGTGCACCAGGCGATCGACATCTGGGCCAGGGTGCAGCCGAGCTCGTCGGCCACCTTCTTCAGGTTCCTGACCTTCTCGTTGCGATCGGGGTCGGTGAGTGTCCCCTGGAGCCACTCGTAGCCGGGCAGCGCCCCCCGGCTCCCCTCCGGCACCCCGTCGAGGTACTTCCCGGTCAACAAGCCCGACGCCAACGGGCTCCAGGTGGTGAGGCCGAGACCGATGTCCCGGTAGAGCCGGTCGTATTCGAACTCGACCCGTCCCCGCCAGAGGATGTTGTACTGCGGCTGTTCCATCACCGGCTTGTGCAGGTGGTGCTTGTCGGCGATGTCCCACGCCAACCGGATCTCCTCGGCCGTCCATTCCGACGTCCCCCAGTACAGGGCCTTCCCCGAGCTGACGATGTCCGACATGGCCCACACCGTCTCCTCCATCGGCGTGGTCGGGTCGGCCCGGTGGCAGAAGACGAGGTCGACGAAGTCCAGACCGAACCGTTCGAGCGAACCGTCGATGGCCTGCATCAGGTACTTCCGGTTGAGGGTGTTCTTCATGTTCGGCTCGTTGTGGATCCCCCAGAAGAGCTTGGTGGACACCAGATAGCTGTGCCGGGCCCACCCGTTGCGGGCGATGGCCTTGCCCATGATCGTCTCGGACTTCCCCGACTCGTAGCCTTCGGCGTTGTCGTAGAAGTTGACCCCGGCCTCGTGGGCGGCGGCCAGGCAGTCCGCCCCCAGCCCCTCGTCGAGCTGCGGACCGAAGGTGACCCACGAGCCGAACGACAAGACGCTCACCTGGAGTCCCGAACGGCCCAGTCGTCGGTATGTCATGTCCATGGCGTCGCGCTCCTTCACGGCTCGATTCTCGGAATTCCCCGACTCTACGGGGGAGGACCGCCGGTTGTCGTCCCCGGCGTCGACGGCGGGTCGGTTCTCAGTCGAACACCTCACCACCGTTCACGTCCACGGCTTGGCCCGTCATCCCCGACGCCAACGGCGAGGCCAGGAACACGACGGCTCCGGCCACGTCCTCGTCGGTGGGAATGGTCCCGAACGCCATCGGGGCCGTGATCTCGTCGATGACCTCCTGCTCGGTGATCCCGCGCTGGTCGGACATCATCTTCACGTAGAACTCGACCTGCGGACCCCACATCCAACCGGGCAGGACCGAGTTCACCCTGATCTTGTACTTCCCGAGCTCGGAGGCGAGCACCCGGGCGGCCACCAGCAGGCCGCCCTTGGACACGGCGTAGCCGCCCTGCAACATCGTCGGCTTCCGGATGACCATCGAGTTGATGAACACCACGGCCCCGCCCCCGGCGTCCTTCATGGGATCGACCACCGCTTTCGTGACCTGCAGATTGCCGAACAGGTTGACCTCGGTCAGCCTCCGCCACTCGTCGAGATCGACCTTCCGGAACGACTGGAAGACGTCGGAGGCATAGGCGTTGTTGACCAACGCGTCGATCCGCCCGAACTCGGACAGCGCCGTCGCCGCCAGGTTCTCGCACTGGGCCTTGTCGGTGACGTCGGTGGGGACGACCACGGCCCGCCGTCCGAGGGCCTCGACCTCGGCCGCCACCGCCTCCAGGGTGGCGCGCCGCCGGGCTCCGAGCACCAGATCGGCCCCCTGACGCGCCGCGGCCAGCGCCACCTGCCGGCCGAGTCCCGGCCCCACTCCCGAAATCACGCACACCCGATCCTCGAGGATCACCCCGGTACCCCTCCCTGTCCCGGCCTGGCACCGGGACTCTGCCGGCGCCACAGTGGCCGTCACCGTCGTGCCTTGTCCAGGCGTCGGGGTGCCCCTTGGTCGCCGCCGCGCCCCGAGAGTTGTCGAGCGGGCCCCGGCGGCTGCCCGTGACCGCCACATCGTCCCTGGTCAGAGGCGTCTGTCCTGACGCCGCCCGGGACCCGGGAGCCCGGAAATTGATACACCGGACCCTTGTCATGGCGACCGGCCCGGGTGATGCTTACAGGAGTTGTGCACCAGGAGAAGGGCACCTCTATTGACTACCGATCCGGTTCCGGAATTCGGCTATGAGTTCTCGACCCACACCCAGCTCATCGAGTTGGCCCGGGAGCTTCCCCCCATCGCCAACAAGGGAGACCACCCCCGCCTGAGCGACGCCGCCTCGACCCTGCTCGAGGCCTTCGTCCGCCATGCCGAGGACGAGCGCTACCTCGTCCTGCGCCTTCCGCCCTTCACCGCCCGGCTCGTCGAGAACGGACAGCAGCGGGTGGTGGACCGGCTCGTCTCCCTCGTCCTCGAGGCCGATCTGGCCGAACAGCCGTGCCGGTGCTCGGAGCTGGCCGAAGAGGTCGCCTCCCTTATCGAGATGCAGATCGTCTCCGAGGAGTGGGACCAGTTCGGAGGGTGACGGCTCCCCGACTCTGACCGCTCGGGGCCAATCACCTACCTCTGGGATGTACCTCGGGGACAGACCTCTGGCGTCGGGCTGCCGGGATTTGAACCCGGGACCTCCACGTCCCGAACGTGGCGCGCTAACCAAGCTGCGCTACAGCCCGTGTGAACCATCCGATGCTACTGCCTCACCCGGCGTCCCGAGCCCCCGTGGCGCGCGCCGTCGGCCGCCTGGACGACCACCTTGGCCACCCGCCGACGGTCCATCTCGGCCACCCGCAGCTCCCATCCGTCGAAGGGGATCTTCTCCCCCTCTTCGGGGATGTGCCCGAAGACGTCGAAGAGGTAACCGCCGAGGGTCACGTACTCGCCTTCGGGTAGGTCGATCCCGAGTTGCTCGCGGACGTCGTCGATGCTGGCGCTCCCGTCCACCAGCCACCGGGTGCGGTCGACCCGGATGATGTCGGGTTCGCCCCCTCGGTCGAACTCGTCGCGCAGGTCGCCGACCAGAGCGGAGAGGAGGTCCTTCACCGTCAGCACGCCGGCCACTCCGCCGTACTCGTCGACGACGACGGCGAAGGCCCGCCGGTCGCGGCGCATGTCGGAGAGGACGTCGAGGACCAGGCGCGATTCGGGAACCAGGTAGGGCTGGCGCAGGCGGCGGGAGATGTCGAGCGGCGAGGGCTTGTCGTCACCGTTGTCGCCCCCGTTGCGGCCGTCGATCTCCCACCCGGTGCGGAAGAGGTCGTTCACGAAGAGGACGCCGATGAGGTGATCGAGGTCGTCGTCGAAGACGGGGAAGCAGCTGTGCCCCGACGTCCGCACGGCGCGGGCCACGTCGGCGGCGTGGACGGGGATGGGGAGACCGACCACGTCGACGCGGGGGGTCATCACCTCGCGGACGGTCGTGTCGCGCAGGTCCTCCAAGGCCGAGAGGATCAGCCGCTCCTGGTCCTCTTCCAGGACGTGGTCGTGGCGCGGCGACGGAGCATGTGGGGGGCGGCGCTCGGCGGACCGTTGGCGGCGACGCAACACGTCGTGGACGGCGCCGGACTCAGGCGCTGTCGGGGGTGGTGCCGACCGCCACCGGCCCGTCCGCCCCGGCCACCCGCAGGGGGACGGGTTGGAACGACTCGTCGTGGTAGGTCCCCCCGTCGAGCAGCGCCGTCGTCGCCCGTCGGATCCGCCTCGGGTCGAGCGGCTTCACCAGCCACCCCTCGGCCCCCGACCGACGGGCCAGGAAGACGTCGGCGCGGCGGTCGAGCAGCATCAGCACGGGGACGTGGGGGAGGTTCCCGTAGGACTGCTCGAGATGCAGCTCGGAACACACGGCCATGGCCCCCATGTTCCCCATCTGGAGGTCGACGACGAGGAGATCGGGTTCGTGGTCGTGCACGGCGGCGGGCACGGCCTGACCGGTATGGATCTCGATCACCTCGACGCCGGGCGCGCCGATCACCGCCGCCACCTCGCCCCGCACCGAGGCCGCGTCGCTGGCCACGAGGATCGTCTGCACTCGGGTCAGGCTAACCGGGCGAAGACGTGGTCGGCCACGAGGCCCAGTCCGTCGACATCGGTCACGTCGATGTCGAGCAGCGGGACCCGGGCCACGGGGGAGGGGGCCACCTGCGCCACCAGCGCGGCACAGGCCGACTCCTCGCGTGCGTTCACCGCCTGGTAGTTGCGCAGGTTGTCGATCAGCCCGGCCAGGGCGGTCCCGGCCGGTGCCGCCGGCATCGGCCCGACCGGCGCGAAGGACGGGTGCACACGGTTCACCACCAGACCCTCGACGGCCAGCTCCGACTCGTTCAACCGGTCGGCGAACCAGCCGGCCTCCTCCACCGTGTCCCCCCGGGGGGAGGTCACGAGGACGAAGGCCGTCGTCGTCCGGGCGAGCAGGCGGCGCATGTCGTCGGCCCGCACGCGGAATCCCTCCTCCATGCCCTCGAAGGCCTGGAAGAAGGCCACGGCGTCGTGGACGATCTCGGTCCCCGCCACCTTCGAGATGGTCCGTAACAGGGCCTGGGTGGCCACCGACACGGCCCGCAGGTAGGCGCGGGTGGGCATGAGCAGCATCTGGAAAAGCCGGTGCCCGAGGAACCGGGTCAGGCGGCGGGGGGCGTCGAGGAAGTCGAGGGCGTTGCGGGTGGGGGGGGTGTCCACCACGATGAGATCGAAACCGCCGTCGTGGGCCAGTTCGTAGAGCTTCTCCATGGCCATGTACTCCTGGGTCCCCGACAGCGCCCCGCTCAGGTTGCGGTAGATCCGGTTGTCGAGGATCCCCTCGGCCTGTTCGGCCGACGGTGCGTAGCGGCGGACGAGGTCGTCGAAGGTGCCCTTCGAATCGAGCATCAGCGCCCACAGCTCGCCGGGCCACGGTCCCTCGATGCGCAGGGGCGCGTTGGTCAACGTCGTCAACCCGAGCGCGTCGGCCAGTCTCCGGGCCGGGTCGATGGTCACCACGCAGGCCCGCCGGCCCCGTCGGGCCCCTTCCAGGGCGAAGGCGGCGGAGATCGTAGTCTTGCCCACGCCCCCCGACCCGCAGCACACCACGATCGACCGCTCCTCGACCAGGTCGGAGATGTCGGGCAGGCCCGCCGGCACGGTCATCGCCGCGTCCTCTGGGGACCGGGCGCCGTGGGCGCCGCCTGCTCGGTGCCGTAGCGCTCGACGGCATCGGCCAGGGCGTCGGCGATGCGCTCGATCTCCTGAGGTCCCATGACGTCGCTGAAGACGAACGGCGCCTGGAGCTGGTCGAGGGGCAATTCCTGGGCCAGCCGTCGGCGCTGGTCCTGCTGGAGGCGGAACCGGCTGGTCCGGAAGCGGGCGGCGGCGGCCAGACCCGCCGCCTGCTCGTCGGTCAGGGTCACCCCGACCTCCCGGGCGGCGTCGGCGGGGTCCTCGGTGAGCCACGGTGCATCGGGCAGGCAGGCGTTCACGATCACGGGCCCGAGCGTCAGGCCCACCTTGTCCTCGAGCTGGTAGGCCGCCTCGATGACCTCGTTCACCGGCATCTCCTCGGGCAGGGTGACGAGGGCCACCTGGCACCGGCGGGGATCGGTCAGGAGCTCGACGACGTCGGCCGCCTGGGCCCGGACGGGGCCCGACCGGGCGGCGTCGAGGAGTCCCTGGGCCGAGGAGAGAAAGGTCATGGCGTGCCCGGTGGCGGGGGCGTCGACCAGGATGAGGTCGGCGTCGGCCTCCCGTTCGAGCTGCTTGATCTTCCCCAGGACGAGGATGTCGCGGATCCCCGGGATGGCCGTGGCCACCACGTCGAGGGCCCCCGAGGAGACGAGCCGCTTCGAGATCCGCCCCATCCCGTGGTCGGCCAGGTACTCGAGCAGCGCCTCGTCGGGGGTGATCCGCCGGGCGTGGATCGTCCCGCCCCCGCCTCCCGGTTCGCCGCCGGCGACGCCGGATTCCGACGGGCGCAGCGGGCCCGGCCCGCCGTCGGCGGCCAGGGGTGACTGGTCGTAGCCGAGGGGGCCCGATCCGCCGAAGGCGGCGGTCACGCCCGGTTTCCCCTCGAGCTCGACCACCAGGACGTCGAGGCCGGCGTGGGCGGCCATGCGGGCCAGGGCGGCCGTGATCGTGGTCTTTCCGACCCCCCCCTTGCCGGCGACCACCAGGACCCGGCTCTGGCGGCAGAAGGTGGCGATGTCCATCCCTGGCCGAGCGTAACCGTCGCGTTCCCCCGGCCCGCCCGGCACCGCGGACAGAGGTCGAGAGCCCACGGTCGGGCGGCTCACAGTTTCAGCAGAATCCCTGCTCAGACCCCTTGTCCGGGCAACCGGGCCGGAGTAGCGTCACCCTCCGGGAGGGGGAGTGTCGACTCAGACTTTGGAAGAGATGTGGCAGGCGCGGGCGGCCTGCAGGGGGCCGCAGGCAGCGGTCTTCTTTCCGCCCACGCACGCCGAACGCAAAGAGGAGAAGCAGGCTCGCGAAACGCGGGCCAAGGCCATCTGCTCGACGTGCGTCGTTCGCCGGGATTGCCTCGACTACGCCATCCGGATCCGTGAGCCGCACGGGATCTGGGGCGGGATGAACGAGGTGGAGCGCAAGCAGGTCCTGGAGCGACGCGCCGGCTGAGAGGGGACCGGGCGCCCCGGGCTCACAACCCGAGGCGGGCGGCTCCGGCGCGCACGCCGGCCGACCGGCACACGCGGGCGGGTGTCTCGCCGGTGGTGGTGCAGACCGCGGCGGTGAGCTCGTTGGCGGCGCCGAGGATGGCCTGCGCCACCGGGCTCGTCGGGTCGGACAGGTCGGTGGCGATCTGCGCCATCGACACCCCCTGGAGAGCCCCGGGTGAGAACCCGATGTCGGCCCCCTCGACGATGACCCGGTTGCCGATGTCGATGAAGGGCAGCGTCACCGCACCGTCGGAGCCGGCCACGGCGCCGTAGCGGCTCATCACGCTCCGGGCCAACGGGGACGGGTCGTGGAGGTGGGGGAACCCGGCCGGCTCCGTCGAGTCGAGGGACTGGCCGTATTCCTCGACGGCCGACCACGAGACCAGACGGCTGCGGTACGTCGCCCCCTCGAAGCTGAACGTCTGGATCCCGGGGAAGACCTCGTCCCCTGACGACGACGTGGCCCCCAGATGGTCGAACGTCCCGAAACGGCTGAGGGCGACGACGAGGGCCCACCGGGCCGCCGCGCAGTACGGGCAGAACTCCGATCCCACGTAGACGACGGCGGGCCGGCCGTCGACCACCAGGGGGTGCTGTCCCGAGAGGAGCACGGGCAGCGGCGCGTCAGGGGCGGGGGCCCCGACGGTGTTGAAGACGAGCGCCGGCACGGTGGCCGCCGCCTGCACCACCGACGCCGATGCCGGGGTCACCGGCGGGGGGACGACGGCCGTGGTCCCCCGCGTCACCTTCACGACGAGCAGGACGATCACGATCACGAGCACGAGGACGACGAAGGCCCACGTGACGAGGGCCATCGGCGCGCGCCGCACCGGCGCGGCCGTCGCCGGGCCGTCGTCCGGTGCGCTGCCCGGCGTCGATGTCATCGTCGAGGACCCCCCGTCAGGGTCGTGGAGTGGCCCGCGACCACCGGGCCGGACCGACGCGGCAGCCTAATGGTGGGGCAACGGCGACCGGGCGTCGGTAGCCTGCGGTTCGTGTCCGACCCCTCCGCCGTTCCCGCTCCCCCCGTGACCGCCCGGGACGCGGCGACAGTCATGCTCGTGCGTGACACCGCGTCGCCGCAGGGTCCGGCCCTCGAGGTGTGCATGTTGCGGCGCCATCTCAATTCCGACTTCGTCGGCGGCGCCTACGTCTTCCCCGGCGGGAAGGTCGACGACGCCGACCGGACGGCGGTGGCCGAGGAGGCGTGCGTGGGCCGGTCCGACGCCGAGGCCTCGGCCATGCTCGGCATCGACCGCGGGGGCCTCGCCTTCTGGGTGGCGGCGCTGCGCGAATGCTTCGAGGAGGCCGGTGTCCTTCTCGCCTACCCGGCCGGTGCGGATGTGGCCGGTGGCCTCGTCGACGTGTCGGATCCCTCGGCGCGCCAGCGCCTGGCCGCCCGGCGCCTCGAGCTGAACGCCGGGACCGTCGGGTTCCTGGCCGCCTGCCGATCCGAGGGCCTCCGCCTGGCCGTCGACCGGGTGCACTACTTCAGCCACTGGATCACACCCGAACCGGCCCCGAAGCGCTACGACACCCGTTTCTTCGTCACCGCCCTGCCCCCGGGACAGGTCCCGATCCACGACGACCACGAGACGACCGACACCGTCTGGGTCCGACCGGTCGAGGCGCTCGAGCGGGCCCGGGCCGGGGAGTTCGACATCATCTTCCCGACCATCAAGAACCTCGAGGCCATCTCCCGGTTCTCCACCAGCGTCGAGCTCCTGGCCGCGGCGGCCGCCGTCGAGCGCGTCCCCACCGTCCTGCCCCGGGTGGTGGTCGACGATCGGGGGTTCCGGATCCTGCTGCCCGGCGACCCCGGCTACGACGAGGCCGTCGGCGCGTCGTCGACCGGGGCGGCCGGATCGTCGTCCCCGTCGTCGTCCGACGTGAGTGCCATCATCCGGAGCATCGGGTCCGACGGCCGCGGCGGCACCCGCCCTTGAGCCCGATCCCCCCGTCCGACCCCGGTGCCGTTCCCGAGCCCGGTCGACCGGTGGAGCTGTCGGAGCGGGTGGTCCGGCTCACGGCGCCCAATCCGGGGATGATGACCGGTCCCGGGACCAACAGCTACCTGGTGGGGACGATGGCCCTGGTCGTCGTCGACCCCGGACCCGACGACGACGGACATGTCCGGGCCCTGGCCGCGCTCGGGTCCGGCCGGATCCGGTGGATCGTCGTCACCCACACCCACCGCGACCACTCCCCGGGGACCGCGGCGCTGGCCGCGCTGACCGGCGCCGAGGTGCTCGGCTTCGACGCCCGCGACGGTTTCGAGCCCGACCGGGCCGTCGGCGAAGGCTCGACCGTGGCCGCGGAGGGGTTCTCGCTGCGGGCGCTGCACACCCCCGGCCACGCCTCGAACCACCTGTGCTGGTTGCTCACCGAGGAGCGGATGCTCTTCTCCGGCGATCACGTCATGGGCGGGTCGACCGTCGTGATCTCCCCCCCGGACGGTGACATGGCCCGTTATCTCGACAGCCTGCGCCGGCTCCGGGTGCTCGAGCCACCCCTGGCCAGCATCGCCCCCGGGCACGGCGCGCTGCTCGTCGATCCCGCCACCACCCTCGACGGTGTGATCGCCCACCGCCTCGCCCGCGAGGCCGGCGTGGTCGAGGTCCTGCGCCGCGCCGGACCGGCCAGCGTCGACGAGATGCTCGGCGACGTCTACGCCGACGTGCGCGACGAGCTCCTCCCCGTGGCCCGCTTCTCGCTGTGGGCCCATCTGCGCAAACTGGCCGACGACGGACGGGCGCGGTCGACCGATCCCGACGACATCACGTCGTCGTGGGTCGCCGTCTCCCCGGCCTGATCGACCGGAGGCCCGAGCGTTAGTGCGGCGCGGTGGCCCCGTCGGCCGGCGGCGGGAGGTCCCGCTCGATCTTCTCGAGCATCCGGGCCGTGCACCCGGCCGTCTCGATCACGGGGGCGACGTCGTCGACGATGGTGGTGGCCAGGGCGTCGAAGGCGAGGGAGAGAGGCCCGGTGCCGAGGGCCACGGGCTCGCCGGCGTCGCCGGCGGCGGCCATGTCGGGGTGGAGGGGGACGCGGCCGACCAGGGGGACGCCGATCTCGGCGGCGAGGCGCTCCCCACCGCCCTCGCCGAAGAGGGCGTAGTGGGTGCCGTGCTCGCAGGTGAAGGACGACATGTTCTCGATCACGCCGGCCACCCGGAGATGACCCTTGCGGGCCATGTCCGCCGCGCGCGCCGCCACCTTCTGGGCGGCCAGGGGCGGGGTGGTGACGACGAGGACCTCGGTGCGCGGCAGCATCCGGGCCAGGCCCATCTGGACGTCGCCCGTCCCCGGGGGCATGTCGATGAGGAGGTAGTCGATCTCGCCCCAGCGGACGTCCTCCAGGAACTGCTGGACGGCCCGGTTCAAGATGAGGCCGCGCCACATGATGGCGGTGTCCTCGTCGGCCAGGAACCCCATGGAGACGACCTTGACCAGCCCGGCCCCGACCGGGAGTTCGAGGGGGATGATCTTGCGGGCGTCGTTGGCCCGCAGCTCGCCTGACATCCCGAGCATCCGGGGGACGGAGAAGCCCCAGATGTCGGCGTCGAGGAGCCCGATGGTGAGGCCCCGGCGGGCCAGGGCCACGGCCAGGTTGACGGTGACCGAGGACTTGCCCACCCCGCCCTTGCCCGAGGAGACGGCCAGGACCCGGGCCACGGGGGGGATGTCGGTGGCGACGGCCCGGTCCTCCTGGGCCTTCAGCCGGGCCCGGTCCATGAGGGCCCGGCGCTCGCTCGGCGGTCATCTCGCCCAGGGTGACGCGGACGGACGTGACACCGGGGAGGCTCCCCACCCGGCCCTCGACGTCGGCCCGCAACTGGGTGCGCAGGGGGCAGCCGGCGATGGTGAGGGCCACTTCCACGTCGACCTGGCCGTCGTCGGCCACGGCGACGTCGCGGACCATGCCGAGGTCGACGATGTTGTCCCCGAGCTCGGGATCGATGACGCCGAGAAGCGCGGCGCGGACCGACGCCACGGCAGGCGGAGGGCGTCGCGGCGGTCACCACCCCGATGGTACCGGCGAGCAGGGTTCTTTCGGCCCGGCGGCCGAACGCCAGGTGGGGTCGGGTACACTTCCAGGCACAGATGCGCGCCCACGGGGCGCCGATGCTCGGACGCCAGCCGAGTGGGAAGACAGAGAGGCACGGACCGTGACCACGATGACCGGGATCAGCATCAAGAGGAAGCCCGATCCGATCACGCTGTCGGACGAGGCCGTGACCAAGGTGACCGAGCTCCTGGCCCAGGAGGGCAACGACGCGCTGGCCCTGCGGGTGGCCGTCCGCCCCGGCGGCTGCTCGGGATACAGCTACGAGATGTTCTTCGACTCCGAGTCGGCCCCCGACGACATCATGCGCCAGTTCGCCACCGTGAAGGTGGTGGTCGACGCGGCCAGCGCCGAGCTGCTGTCGGGCTCCACCCTCGAGTACTCCGACGGCCTCCAGGGCGCCGGGTTCCACATCTCGAACCCGAACGCCTCGCGCACCTGCGGGTGCGGCTCCTCGTTCAGCTGACCCCACCGCTCCCTCCGGCGCCGACAGCGCCGACCCTCGTGACGTTCACCGTCGACGGGGCGACGGTCGAGGTGGACGACGACGGGATCACCCTCCTCGAAGCCCTGCGCGACCGTCTGGGGAAGCGGACCCCGAAGGACGGGTGCAGCCCCCAGGGACAGTGCGGGTGCTGCACGGTGTGGGTCGACGGCGCCGCCCGCGTGGCCTGTGTGACGCCGGTGCGGCGGGTGGCCGGCCGCGCCGTCACCACCCTCGACGGGCTCGACCCGGCCGAGCGCCAGACGTGGGCGCAGGCGTTCACCGAGACGGGGGCCAGCCAGTGCGGTTTCTGCACCCCCGGGATCATCATGCGCCTCGCCGCGCTCGGGCGACGGAAAACCGACGTCGACGAGGAGGCGGTGCGGACGGCCCTGCTCGCCCACCTGTGCCGGTGCACGGGCTGGTGCAGCGTGCTCGAGGCGGCCCGGCGCGTCTGACGGCGCTGACGCCCCGGCGCCTGCGCCGGGGCCCGACGGGACACGCGATCTGGAGGCGGCGGCGCGCCGGGCCGCCATCGAGGGGGGGACGGCGCAGGCTGTCGGGACCCACGTCGCGCTCGGGGGCGGGGGCTTCGCCGACGACACGGCGCCGCCCGACGCCCTCGTCGCCGTCCCCGACGGGGCCGGGGGCTGGGTGGTGGGCGAGACGCTCCACGAGGCCCGGTCGAGAGCGGGGAAGGTGCAGGGACGGAACTCGACGGTGGCCGTCGGTCCTCCGCTCGATCTGCCCCCCGGTGACTGGGCCCTGACGTTGCGGACCAGCTTCACCGAGCCCGCCTACCTCGAGCCCGACGCCTCGTGGTGCGAGCCCGGGGGGACCGCCGCGAGCCCGCTGGCCAACGGCGGCGCCTTCGGGGGCAAAGTGGCCTCGCCCGTGGTCGCCGCCGCCCGGCGGCTGGCCGACGAGCACGGTCGGTGCGTCCGGGCCGTGCTGGCCCGCGAGGACGTCGTCCGGATGGGACCGAAGAGACCTCCGATCGCCGCCGGGCTGCGCGAGGACGGCGGCGGCGTGCTGCGGGTGGCGGTGACGCCGGGCAGCGCGCCCCTCGACGACTGGGTGACGGCGGTCGCATCGGTGGCTCCCGGTCTGGTGGTGGAGGAGGTGACCGTCCCCGGACCGCCGGTCGCCGCCGTCGTGCGGGGGGCGGGATGGGCCGAGGCCACGGTGCTGCTGGCCGCCCTCGAGGCGCAGCGTGGCCGACACGTCGGTCCCGGACACCGTGTCCCCGGACACCGTGTCACTGTCAGGTCGCCCGACGGCGCCGAGGCCACGGCCGAGATCGCCGCCGACGGGGCCGTGACCGTGAGGGTGGTCGCCGGCGAGATCCTCGACGAGGTCGTGCTGCGCTCCTACGCCGTGGGTGCGGCCCACCAGGCCCTCGGGTGGGTTCGCAGCGAAGGGGTGGCCGTCGACGCCGAGGGGGAGGTTCTCGATCTCACCATCCGGTCCTTCGGGATCCTGACGGCGCGCGCCATGCCGTCGGTCGAAGTGGTGGTGGAGGAGGGCGGCGGTCCGCCGGTGCGTGCCGGTGACGCCGTGCTGGCGGCGGTGGCCACCGCCGCCTGGTTGGCCGCCGGGCTCCCCCCCGTCTGGCCGGTCGAACGAGGAGGATGACCATGAGCACCCCCGTCGGTCCCTACGCCCCGGCCGTGCGCGCCGGCCCGTGGATGGTGTGTTCGGGACAACTGGGCCTGGCCACCGAGGCGGGCCGCTCCGCCCTCGTCGACGGCGGTCTGGCGGCCCAGGCGCGCCAGGCGCTCGAGAACGTCGGCGCGCTGCTCGGTGCGCACGGTCTCGGCTGGGACAACGTGGTGAAGACGACGGTATTCCTGGCCGAGATGGCCGACTACGCGACGTTCAACGAGGTCTACCTCGAGGCCGTCGGCGTCCACCGCCCGGCCCGCTCCGTTGTCGCCGTGGCCGGGTTGCCGCTCGGTGCTCTGGTCGAGATCGAAGCCTGGGCGTACGTCCCCGCGTAGGGCCCGGGTCAGGGGGCCCAGGTGCCGTGGCCGAAGCGGTAGCCGACGGAGCGGACGGTCTCGATCAGGTGCGCATGTTCCTCGCCCAGTTTGGCCCGCAGGCGCCGGACGTGGACGTCGACGGTGCGGGCACCGCCGTAGTACTCGTACCCCCAGACCCGGCTGAGAAGCGTCTCGCGGGTGAAGACCTTGCCCGGGCGGGCGGCCAGGAAGCGCAGGAGCTCGTACTCCATGAAGGTGAGGTCGAGGACGCGCCCGTCGACCGCCGCCTGGTAGGTCTCGAGGTTGAGGACGAGGGGGCCGTGCTCGATGAGCTCGGCGTGCAGACCGCGGCCGGTCCGCCAGAAGAGATGGGCGAGACGAGCGGCGACCTCCTGCGCGGTGGCGGGGAGGACGCAGAAGTCGTCGAAGTGGTCTTCGCGCAACTGGAGGTCGTCGATCTGGTGGGGTGAGATGACGAGCAGCAGCGGGCGCAGCGGGACCTCACGGGTGCGGACGAGGCGGCACAGGGCGAAGGCCCCGGCGGCGTCGGTGTCGGCGCAGACGACGGCGCCGGCCCAGCCGTCCTCGGGCTCGTCGGACTGGGCGTGCTCGGCCCGGGCCAGTGCCTTCCACGGGTAGCCGGCGCGCTCGAGAGCGAGGCCGAGCTCGGCCGGGAAAGGGTCGGGGAAGCACAGCAGCGATTCCATTTCCGTGCTCCTCCTCCCCTCGGTTTCTCGATGGTCCGGTGTCGCGCCGTGCCCGGCGGCTAGAGCAGCGGCAGGTAGCGGTCGAGCTCGAACTGGCTGATGTGGGTCTTGTACGACGCCCACTCGGCCCGCTTGTTGCGGATGAACCACTCGAAGACGTGCTCGCCCAGGGTCTCGGCCATGAGCTCGGAGCGTTCCATGTCGGCCACGGCCTCGTTGAGACTGCCCGGGAGGGAGCGGATCTGCTCGGCGGCGAGCTCCTCCGGGGTCATGGCGAAGAGATTGGCGGCCGCCTCGCGGGGCAATTCGTAGCCCTGCTCGATGCCCTTCAGGCCGGCGGCCAGTATGACGGCGAACGCCAGGTAGGGGTTGCAGGCCGAGTCGGGCGACCGGTACTCGACGCGGGTGGACTCGATCTTGTTGCGCTTGACGAAGGGGACGCGCACGAGCGCCGAGCGGTTGTTGCGGGCCCAGGAGACGTGGATGGGGGCCTCATAGCCCGAGACGAGGCGCTTGTAGGAGTTCACCCACTGGTTGGTCACCGCCGTGATCTCGTGGGCGTGGCGGAGCAACCCGGCCATGAAGCGCTTGGCCACGACCGAGAGCCCGTCGGGGTCGTCGGGGTCGTAGAAGGCGTTGGTGTCGCCCTCGAAGAGCGAGAGGTGGGTGTGCATGCCCGATCCCTGGACCCCGGCCAGCGGCTTGGGCATGAAGCTGGCGTGGATGCCGCGCCGCTGGGCCATCTCCTTCACCACCAGCCGGACCGTCATCACGGTGTCGGCCATGGTGAGGGCGTCGGTGTAGCGGAGGTCGATCTCGTGCTGGCTGGGGGCGTCCTCGTGCTGGGCGTGCTCGACGGGAATGCCCATCTCCTCGAGGGTGAGCACGGTCCGGGTCCGCAGGTCGCTGGCCACGTCGCTGGCCGTGAGCTCGAAGTAGGAACCGGAGTCGAGGGTCACCGGCGGGTGGCCGGGGTCGGCGTCGGCGAAGTAAAAGTACTCGATCTCGGGGGCGGCGTAGAAGGTGAAGCCCTGGTCACGGGCCCGGTCGAGGGTGCGCCGCAGGGTGTGGCGGGGACAGCCCTCGAAGGGCGAGCCGTCGAGGTTGAAGAGGTCGCAGAAGACGCGGGCGACGGGGATGTCGTCGGGGTGCCAGGGCAGGAGCTGGAAGGTCTTGGGGTCGGGCCGGGCGAGGACGTCGCTCTCCTGGACGCGGCTGAAGCCGTCGATGGCGGACCCGTCGAAGGTCATGCCCTCCTCGAGGGCGTTCTCGAGCTCCGCCGGCGTGATGCTGAACGTCTTGGCCGTGCCGAGGACGTCGGTGAACCAGAGTTGGACGAAGCGGATGGCCCGCTCCTCGACCGTCCGAAGGACATACTCCTGCTGGCTTCGCATCCCCACCTCCGCTCGTGTCTCCGCTGAGAGACCCCAGGCTGCCTGCGCCGGGGGTGACCGGGGCGCAGCGTGGTCCCACCAGTGTCGCAGGCCCCCGGTGGGGGGCGCGCCCGTTCATACTCCGTTCACAGATGGGCAATGCGGACGAAACGGGTCGGTGCCAGCATGTCGCCCAGGCGTCAACCGCCGCGGTGGGTTAGTGCGCGGAGCGGCGGATTTGTGAGCGGGGGCGTGAACCACCACCATGGTGCCGCCCGCCGGACCCTGTCGGGGCGGGAGACCGTTGCGGCGGGAGGGTCCGGTTGCGGCACCTGCCGGTGGGACGAGACAGCGGACCAAGCACGACGACCAAGGAGGAGCCGTGGAGAAGCGGACCCCGGCGGAGGTTCTCCGCCTGGTGAAGGACGAGGGGATCGAGATCGTCGACGTGCGGTTCGTCGACCTCCCCGGCCTCATGCAGCACTTCTCGGTGCCGGCCCACGCGCTGACCGCCGATGTCTTCGACGAGGGCTTCGGGTTCGACGGCTCCTCGATCCGGGGGTTCCAGGAGATCCAGGAATCGGACATGCTGCTCATGCCCGACCCGAACACGGCCGTGATCGACCCGTTCCGGACGCACAAGACGCTCAATCTGAACTGCTTCGTGCGCGACCCGATCACTCTGGAGCCCTACTCGCGCGATCCCCGCTACGTGGCCCAGAAGGCGGAGGCCTATCTGACGACGACGGGCCTGGCCGACACCTGCTACTTCGGGCCGGAGGCCGAGTTCTTCATCTTCGACGACGTGCGCTACTCCCAGGACCAGCGCTCCGCCTTCTACCAGGTCGACTCGGTGGAGGGGAACTGGAACACGGCGGCCGACGAGGGCCCGAACCTGGGGTACAAGATCAGGCCCAAGGAGGGGTATTTCCCCGTGCCGCCGGCCGACCACTTCCAGGACCTGCGCTCCGAGATGATCCTCACCATGGAACGGCTGGGGATCGAGATCGAGGTCCAGCACCACGAGGTGGCCACGGCGGGCCAGGCCGAGATCGACATGCGATTCGACACGCTCCTCGTGATGGCCGACAAGCTGATGCTCTACAAGTACGTCGTGAAGAACGTGGCCCGTGCGGCCGGGTACACGGCCACGTTCATGCCGAAGCCGCTGTTCCAGGACAACGGATCGGGGATGCACTGCCACCAGTCCCTGTGGAACGGCGGCGAGCCGTTGTTCTACGGAGACGGGTACGGAGGACTGTCGGACATGGGCCGGTGGTACATCGGCGGTCTGCTCAAGCACGCCCGCGCCGTCCTCGCCTTCGCCGCGCCGACGACGAACTCCTACAAGCGCCTCGTCCCCGGGTACGAAGCACCGGTGAACCTCGTCTACTCCCAGCGCAACCGCTCCGCCGCCTGCCGGATCCCGCTGTACTCGCAGAGCCCGAAGGCCAAGCGGATCGAGTTCCGTTGCCCCGACCCCTCGTGCAATCCGTATCTGGCGTTCTCGGCCATGCTCATGGCCGGCCTCGACGGCGTGCAGAACCGGATCGAGCCCCCCGACCCGGTGGACAAGGACCTCTACGACCTGCCGCCGGCCGAGTTGGCCAAGGTCCCCCAGGTTCCGGGATCGCTCGACGAGGCCCTGGCGGCGCTCGAGGCGGACCACGACTTCCTGAAGGCCGGCGGTGTGTTCACCGACGACCTCATCGAGACGTGGATCGAGTACAAGCGCCTGAACGAGGTCGACGCCGTCCGGTTGCGGCCGCACCCCTGGGAGTTCATGCTCTACTACGACATCTAGGCAGTGGTGTCTTCTGACCTGCCCTTTTGGGATACGTAAGGGCTCCTGCGACACACATCTGACGTGCGGCTTTGTCGGAAGCCATCAGCCGATCTTTCTCCCTCTCCCCTTTTGTCGGCGCGAGAAAGTTGTCGACAGTTGCCCGCGTTCGATTCGAATCGGAAGGCCAGAATCGGATGGCCAGAATCGGATGGCCAGAGGTGCGGGTACGTGTTCAGCGTCGTCGCGGCAGACTGACCAAGCTCGACCGAACCGCCATGGCGGGCGCCGCGACCTCGGTGACGCATTGTGGAAAAGTGCTCATGCCCCTCTGGACCAATGGATGACCGGACCGGAGGAACCGCTGCCGGGGAAGGGCAAGAAGAATCCTTCCTGGCGCCAGACAGAACTCAGCGAACGCTCGACCACTTGACGTGGTAACCGGACGATTGGGGTGATCGGACGAATGAGGGCGGCAGAAACAAATCACTGGACAGCCACATGGTGATCGAATAACACTTGCTGTCGAGTCCGTTACAGGTTCTCGTTCAGCAATCACCATCGCTTTAGTAACGAAGGACGAGTGATGAAACGTCGTCGGCGGGGGCGCGTCCTTTCTCTGGTGTTCGGTGTCTGCACCATAGGTGGGTTCACGGTCATTCAGCCCGTGACCGCCGGAGCGAGCGGAGCGGCCATCGCCGTCACTGCGGACTCCGTGAGCCCGTCGACATTTGCCATGCAGGGCACTCAGCTGAGCTACTCCTACACCATCCAGAACACAGGAGACGTGACTCTGGACGACGTAGGGGCAACGTCTTCGACAGGCGCAGTGGTGACCTGTTCCATCGGTTCGTCCCCCCTAGCGCCCGGCGACTCGACGTCGTGTTCTGCCTCATACACCACGTCGTTGGCTGACGAAGGAGCCGGCGACGTCGACGAGACGGTCACGGCCAGCGGCCAACCTGTCGACGGAGAACCCACAGTCACGGGCAACGGTACGTCGACGGCGACGGGGCCGACCGTTGTCAACGTGACGAATCCCGATCCCACGGGAGCACTCAACAATGCCTTGACTGCGCTGTTCGGGAATGCGGACAGTGCGACCATCGCCTCCGTAACGGCGACACCCAATGACAATCCGATCCCTCAGTCCGGATCGGCAACCGGAACGGCCTACGGCGGTTTGGAGAATGTCAGCTCCTACGTGCCGAACGGTTGTGACGACACCGTGCCGTCCGGCGGTTATGACCCGTATGCCCTCAACCAGTCAGCTGGTGCTGACACCTCCGACAAGACCGTGGCCATTGAGGATCTGATCGACACCGTCCAACAGGCCCAGCACGAGGGCGACAGCGGATTCACGGGTCCCGTGGAGATCGACTTTCCGGGTGGTTGCTACCAAGTCAACGGGGTTCTTTTCCTGCGTGGTGTGCAAGATCTCATCATCAACGGCGACCCCAGTGGCGCGGCCGATGCCAACGCCGAGTTCCGGCAGGCCTGGGTCGACGACGACAACGGTGAAACATATAACCGCCCGCGGCTAAAGACCTACGCCCTGTGCAACAGCACCAAGTCCGATCAAGACAGCTCCACACTGGGCTACCCCCTCGATTACGGCACCGGCGGCGTGTACGACGTGATGTGGTGGGTGGAAGGTGGCTGTAATGACGTTATTCAGAACATCGACTTCGAAGGCAACTGGGGGTACGGGCGCCGGACCTATTTCGGCGACTACGCGAAAAGCGTGTGTGGTCCGAGCCCCAGCACGCCCTGCTACTGGGACAACAACAGCAACAACGCACCGTTCGCCTGCAATCCCACAGGGAGCGAGTGGATTCCGTGCAACGCGCGTTCGGGCTCATCGATGGTCGGCAATGAGCAGGACTCTGCGATTCAGGTGAATGGTTCCGGCTACGACGACGGCACGAACGGTCAGAGCGGAAACCCCTATCCCGGAGTACTCATCCAGAACAACATCCTCGACGGGTCATCGGGAGACTTCGTCACGGTGACGAGCCTGCACGAGGCGACAACGGGGACGAGCGATCCGGCCTCTGACATCACGGTCTACAACAACAGTGGAGATTCTTCTGTTCGAGATGGCTTTAGCTGTGCGTGGTGCACCAACGTGAATGTCTCCTCGAACACGTTCGCGGATGTGAACACCGATGGCGTCGATGTCGAAGCCGATAATTCGGGCGGCTCCGAGAAAAATATCGCTATTTCCGACAATCTCTTTAAAAGTATCAATGAGTACCTGTTCGCGGCGGAAACCGAGGCCAACTTCGATGATTTCTCCTTTACGAATAACGAGGCCAAGGGAGGAGGCGGCGCCTTCGAAATTGTCGCCATGGGTCGGAGCGACTCCAACTTCACCATTGACAACAATACCTGGAATGAACCTGGGTACGTCCGCTTTGGGTTGTCAGGCGGCGGCACCCTCAACGATGCCGTCGTCGATGACAACTCCTCACAGAACGATACCGACACGGGACAATTTGCTGGCGCCGAGGGGAGCAACGTCCAGGTCCAGGACAACGATTTGACACCGATCGATGGCAAGAACGGTGACAACATCGTTCCCTTCAATGTCGGCGACGCGTCGGCAACGAATGATTCGTCCTGCGGAAACGTGAATACTGCGGACGGCACAAATCTTGACGCAAATGACACCGCGAATAGCGGATATGTGTGGCCCGACAGCGGCACCTCGGTGCCCGACAGCGACCCATCCTGCGACCTGACGGGCGACACTCCTCTGACGATTGTCTTGCCGTCGGCTGCCTCACTTCCCTTCTCGAGCTTCACGACCTACGAACTGTTGACCGCCAGTTACGGAGCATGATGACAGTTGAGCGCCCTGGAGCTCGACCCCGTTCCCCGGGCACGCTCGGTAGCAACGAAGCCGTAGCCTTAGCGGATCGCTCCTATATGCAGACACACGGGCTGTAGCGAGCTTCCCACCGCTACCGGGAAACGGTCTTGGCCCGGGCGGCTGTCCCCTAGTGTTCGTTCATGAGCGCTATCAACGATCCTCACGACGCCAGCCTGTCGGTGCGGAGATACAACCAGCGTATGGCTCAGCGGATGGCCAAGCGCGCCCATGTCAACGAGCAGGGCGTGGCGGTGTGTTTCGCTTACAACAACCTGCTGACCTCCGTGCTGATCGGTGTCGTGGAGGACGTCGTCAAGTTCGTGCCGACGGTCGGTTCTCTGATCGAGCTGGCGATCAGCATCCTGACGTTCTACTTCCATCGCATCGTGCTGGTCACCGACCAGAACGTGTATGTGTATCGGGACTGGCCCTTCCACTTTCCGGGGAAGCGGCTGGCCGCCTACCCTCGCCACCCCGGCGTGGTGAAGCGTGGCAGCCCGAAGCCGGGCGGTTTCTCCAGGTTCATCCGCCGCGGGCAGCTGACCTTCGAAGACGGTCATGTCGTCTACCACGGCATTCTGTGGATTCGCCGCGCGAAGTACATCGCCCAGGAGGCGAACAGCCCCGTCGCCAGGTAACGCCGTCTCGGCGGTCTAGCCGTTTCCCGGTCCTCGCTTCGACGTTCTTCTAGCCAGAAAAGCTCGAGGTGTCATTTCTCACGGCCGAGGAAGCGTCGCCACCCTCCCACTAGCCGGACACCTGTCTGGACTGTAGTTTGGATCAGGCGCAGCCAACGCCCGGTCAGCGGACTGGGCGCGAAGAGGGGGAAACGCTGTGAGCCCTTCGCTCAACATCGACGACCGCAAGCTTCGGGTATTCCAGGTGGCGACGGGCAATGTCGGATCCGAGATGATCAAGCGGATCCAACACCACCCGGACCTCGAGCTGATCGGGCTGCACTGTTATTCGCCCGACAAGGTCGGCAAGGACGCCGGAGAGATCGTTGGCCACGCGCCGATCGGCGTCGTCGCCACCAGCTCCATCGAGGAGATCATCACCGCCCGCCCCGACTGCGTGACCTTCCACGGCGTCTTCCCCGACCCCGATCTCTACGAACGTGTCCTCGAGGCGGGAATCAACATCGTGACGACGGCCGACTGGATCACCGGTCACCACCGCAACGCCAACCATCCGCACCCGTCGGGCCGGACGGAAGAGGCGGTCATCCAGGCGGCCTGTGAGCGCGGTGGATCGACCTTCTACGGAACGGGAATGAACCCCGGCCTGGCCCAGATCCTCACCATTGTTCACTCGGCGGACGTGACCGATATCGAGCGGGTGCTGTGCAAGGAATCGGTCGATGTGTCGTGCCATCATTCGGTCGACACCTGGAACGAAGTCGGCTTCGGTCGCCACGTCGAGGATCGCGGCTGTCCCGAGGATGCTCGAGAAGTACACCCGGGTCTTCGAAGACGCCGTGCGCCTCATGGCCGACTGCATGGACGTCACCCTCGATGAAGTCCGCTTCGAGTACGAACTCGCGGCAACGACCAAGGACGTCGACCTCGGCTGGTACCAACTTCCCAAAGGCTCGCTCGGCGGCTGCTACCTCAAGTACATCGGGATCGTCGATGGTGGGCCTCGGATCGAAGAGCATCTGGAGTGGCAGATGACACCCCACACAGACCCGCACTGGGACATCCAGGGCTGCTACATCACGCAAATCGACGGGGATCCCTGCATCTACTCGAAGCACTTGATCTTCCCCAAGCCGGGGACAGACTTCTCATCTCCGGAGGCCTTCGCGTCCGTCGGTATGACCGTCACCGGCATGCCGGCTCTCAACGCGATCCGATCGGTGGTCTCCGCTCCGCCCGGCATCATCACCAGTGCTGACCTACCGTTGCGCGCCTTCGCCGGACGTTTTGCCCCAGGAGATCTCCGGACGATGACGGGCGATCGCTGGCCGCGTCCCGGTTGTCGATCCCCGTCCGCGATTCCCGATCGGGTGGTTCAAGATCGCCGCCGCCGAGGAAATCGAATCCGGCGGACTCGTGGAGCGGACCTTTCTCGGCCAGCAGGTTGTGGCATTTCGGACCGAATCTGGAAGGTCCGCAGTGGTTTCTGCCTTTTGCCCACACCTCGGAGCGAATCTCGCCCGGGGAGGAAAGGTGATGGGTGAAAGCCTCCGCTGCCCCTTCCACAGCTTGCGGTGGGGCGTCGATGGAGGTTGCGTCGGCTCCGACTATCCCGGCAATCCGTCGTACTCTGGGCGACTTCCCGCCTACCCGACCATCGAACGCTTCGGATTCATCTTTGCCTGGCACGACCCCACCGGTGGCGACCCTGCCTTCGATATCCCCGACCTCGACCTTGAAGGATGGACCATTCCTCAGGTCACCACCCTCCCCATCAATGCCCATGTTGAGACGATCCACGAGAATGGCGTCGACACGGTGCACTTCGGCATCGTCCATGGGTTCTTCCTTTCGGATCCCGCCTATGACGATCGCGGCACGTCGTTCCACTCCGAGTTCCACTTCGCCACACCGAACTTCCTGCGCATGGGACCCGCCGAGATCACAACGTTCTTTGACACCGACACCTACGGCCTGGGCTACGCCCATTCTCTCAACACCGCCGAGGCCGTCGGGCTCCGCTACCGGGTTTTGCTTCTCACCACTCCGACCGTCCTCGACAGCACCGACTTCACCATCGTGACAACCGTGCAGCGTCCCGAATCCGGGGACCTGATCGCCGGGGTTCGAGTGGATGAGGTCGCCGACTTCATGCACCGCGGAGCACTGGGTGGCGTCAAGCAGGACATACCTATCTGGGAGGGGTTGCGCTACGTCGACAATCCCCGACTCGTCAAGGGAGACGGACCGATCCCCCGCTTCCGCCACTGGGCACGACAATTCCATCCCACCCAGGAACAAGGGACCTGACCGCTGCCTCGGACCGACAGAATCTCACCACCCTCGTGGTCCGGCCCCTGGGCGAACGCGCTTTAGATCTTGAACTTCGTGTGCGGTGCTTCGTAGTACCTGCCGGACTTCTTTACACACACGAAAGCGCTGACGGTATCGCCGATGGGGATCGATCCGGCGGTCCCTGTGAAGTCAGTCACGGTGCCGATGATCTGGTACTCGTAGACCGCCTTCGGGCATCGGTTTGGTGGGGGCACCGGCGTCACATGTACGTTGGCGTAGGTCGAGTCTCCAGACCCGGTGGCCCAGTTGATTTGCAATAGTCCGCTGACGAGGTCACCACCTTGCGCAACCGAGCCTGAGCCGGCTGTGTTTGGCAAGTCATTGCAGTTCGAAACGGTGGCTGTGTTCAGTGGAATGCTGCCGTGGAACTTTCCGCACGTCACGGCTGAACTGGCAAAGGCGGCGCCCGTGGTGAGCTCCACCGTCATCATCGATATCGGCACAGCGAGGCCGGCAACCGCGAGTAGCCGAACGAGTACGACCGCTGACTTACGCACCATTATTGGGACACCTCCTGACTTCGTTCTTTCCGATTCTGGCCGCTGAGAGGTCCATCTCCTCCCCAGACCGGTGCCGGTAGGCCCGTTGGGCAGGCCCCCACCCAGTTGTCGTTCGCCGGATCCTCGTCCGGGTGCTGGCTCATCATGTGGGGAGAGCCGGTACGGGAATCATGGCGACCAAGAGCCCGAATAGCGGAAGAGCGATCGCGCCGTACCACGAATGGTACCAAGTGGTGGTGGCGAACCAGCCTCCGGTCGCAAACACATAAACGCCCAGGCCGACGACGCTTACGACAATCTGCACAATGCGCACGATCTTGAGAACACGCCAGTCGTAGAGCGCAGTGATAATGGCGAAAGCGACAAGGCAATAGCCCAACCAAGCTGCCCGGTTGTGCCCGCCCGTGACGTTGCTGCTGACAATGCCGACAATGGCGAGGTAGCCGCCGAGCACCTCCAACGGAACGTACTTGATCAGTTTCGTCAAATAGTCGTCTTGGGTGGGGATGGGGACGCCCCCCGCGCCTGTCGGCGCACCGGCGGCGATGGCCAGACGTGTTGCTACGCCAGGACCGACGGCACCGGCCCCCGCGGGGGCCACCGCGTCGGTCCACGCTGGAGGGCTCAACTGCAAGGCGGGAGGGACGTTCCCGCTCTGGATGTTGGTGATGTCTGCGGCGGTGACGATATTTCGATTCATGAGCGCATCTCCTCCATAGACGGCCCCAGTGGCACGCCGTCACCGGGGGCAACGAAGACTTGCCATGGAAATCACGGAGTCGATCTCAGACGCTTCTTCTGATTCGTGTGACGGTTGTCCTGCGGTGCCATCTAAACCCGCACGGCGTCCAAAGGCAAGGTCTATTGCGTGATACGAACGCGTTGTGTCATTTGAGCCGTGCAACCATCTACTTGCACAAGACATGGAGTCCACGAGTGGCGAAAATCATCGGCGCCCGTCCGGCCGCTGAGCACGATCAATCGGAACTCCAACTTCGTGTGCCGAGTACGACCCACTTCGCCTTTGCCGGGGGCAACGTTCACGTCTGATCCGACTGACCGTGTTCCTCAGAACGTCTTGCGCGCGCGAAACCGGCCCGGACATCTCTGCCCGAGCCGGCTTCGTTTTGACCCACGACCTCCTGGAGGGGGAACACCAGGACGTCATCGAACACGATACGAGGCATTTGTGAACTGCTTGTGACAGCTGAGAGACGTATCAGCGAACTTGACGTGAATGCAGTGTTTCGATGCGGAACGAGGTCGACGCCGTCCGGCCGCGGCCGCACCCGTGGGAGTTCGTGCTCTACTACGACAACTTGAAATCCGTATCAGGAGATTGAGTCTGAATTGGAAGGGTGAACTCTCGGTCTTTCCAGATTCGGGCTCGCGTCTATTCCTCGCCGTCGTCGTGCCTGCGCACGGTGTCCGGGACCCGTCGCTGGGCGTCCTCTCGGCCCTGAGAAGCCCACTTCTGAGTGACTCCGGGAAGCGGTTTGGCCGGAGGACTAAACTTCGACCCGTTGTCGCCGAGGCTGCCAGCCCAGCCGACGCGAAAGGGGGAGGACATGAGCCTCAGGTCAGATCGCATTCACCGTCATCTCCGGGGTCGCAGTGGCAAGGTTTTCCGGTTGCTCGCACCGGGGTTCATGTTGATCGTGCTCCTCACAATCGGTGTGAGCCTTCCCGCCGACGCCCATGGGTCCGCCATCAAGAAGCCCGGAGCTCCGACCGGGGTCACAGCGTTGCCCGGTAACCACAGCGCCCTGGTGTCATGGACAGCACCCGTCTCCGATGGCGGCTCCGCCATCACCGGTTACACGGTGACGGCTTCCCGTCGGAGCTGCGCCACGACGACGGCGACCAGCTGTACGGTCACCGGGCTCACCAATGGACATACCTACGAGGTCCGCGTCCGGGCATCAAACGTCAAAGGTGAGGGCCATCCCGGCTCGGCCAAGGTCCGACCGACGGCATCGCTTCCCAAAGTGTCGTTCGATTCGAGCACCGTCTTCACCTACCCGTCCGAGGCGGTGGGCGTGACGATGAACGCACGCACATCGAATACCGTCCAGGTCGATTTCACCACGTCGGACGGGCCCTCAGCGGTGTTGTACTGGGCGGCGTGGGTAGGAGCAGCGTCGTCGTTCAGCCCGAGCTCGGGCACCATCACTTTCGCTCCGGGCCAGACCACAGCCACGATCCCGTTCACCGTCGACCCCACCACTCTCAGCGACTGCGACGATGGGATGGGCGATGTACCGTGCTACCCCTCGGTGACGGTGACTCTCTCGAACCCGTCCGACGCTGTCCTCGGCCGGACCCCTGTTACGAACGTCTTCTACCTCCCAACCTGATTCGTCCGGGGCTCCGCAACCCGGCGCCACGTTCGTGGCGCATCTCGCAATGACATGTCGTGCGGCCCCGATGGATCAGGCGCGGTCCGTGTTCACGATGAGCAGGCTGCAGGGGCACTGATGCGACACCTTGTTGGGAACGCTCCCGAGCACAAAACGTTTCATCCCTGCCATACCCCGGTTTCCAACCACGATGACATCCGCGTCCACAGCATCGGCGATGCTGATGAGCGCATCAGCCGGGTCGCCCTCGGGATTGTGCACCTCGGCAGACACTCCCTCGCGTTCGGCCTTGGCCAGCAGTTCCGTGCGCACCTGGACAGCGTGGTCGCGCAAGCTGGCACTGGTCGACTGCGCTGTTCCGGGTACGTCGGAGAAGCCCGTCGTGGCCGCCGGGTGAACGGCATGGACGGCATGCACCTTGGCCCCGGTCATCTTTGCCAAAGCGAGAGCCTCTTTGACGGCCACCTCCGCGCGGTCTGAACCATCGGTGCCAACGACAATCGCCTTGTACATCGGGACTCCCCTCGCCACTAACCGCGGCATAAGCAGCGGGCGCTGAATATCCTCGACAGCACTCTATGAGCGTTGGTCCGCGGCTTCAACCGGGATCCGTTACGGGGAGCTCGACCGTGGCGGTCCCGCAGCCCGAGAGCCGCCGGGCCACCGTCGACCCGACCTCCTCTATCTCCATGTGTCGACTTTAGGTTCGTCCCCGAATGGGTGCCGACCTCCCCGACTCCTTATGGAAGATCCAGAGCCCGGCGAAGGATGTCTGCCTCTGAAGGTGACACGCTTTCGGCAAAGCTCAGAAGAGCGGCATCGGGATCGCGTGTCGATCTGAGCGCTTCCCGCATGAGCATGGCGGTGTGGGTAGCCCCGGTGCCAGTGGCGGCAAACCGGATGGTGCGTCCATCCATTCGCCGACGTACCAGCTTCTTGTGGGCCAACCGGTCGAGAATGGTGGCGACCGTCGTGTACGCATAGCCCGGAAGCACATTCGCCACGTCGCGTCCGGTCAACTCACGCCCTGGTTCTTCCCACAGCACGTCGATCACTCGCCGCTCGAGGTCCCCGAGCCGCGCCGCGCCACAGGAACACGCGTGGCCTTCGCATGCACACGGGTCGCACGAGCACATGGGGTTGTCACAGGTCGTACTCATCGTCTCACATTCACCTTCTTGCGTCCCGGGCGCTCGAGCGGTCGATCCGTCTTCTCTAAAGCATCAATATCAGCATGAAGCCCATGGCAAAACACATGACCACGTGACTGGCGTCTTCGAGCCATGGGGTGGTCACGACCGATTCCAGCGCACCGACGGGAGGGGAATCGTGCTGAGAGCTTCCCGATCCGGAGTCCTCGGATGCCGCGGCGCCCACCGCCGCACTGCCGGCATACGCGAAAGCGTGGCTTCCGTGGTGTGACAGACCCTTCACGGGGGACGCCAGGGTGAAGACGGCCGATGCCAGAAACGTCACGGCCAGGATGAGACCGAGGCCAGGGTCGAGCCTCGCCCCTCCTGTCGACATCGACATCGACATCGTCCCCGACACCCTCGAGGTTGCCCCCACGGGATACAGGTACATCAGGAGCATGGCGAAGCTCATCGCCGCGTGGATGGCCTCGTGGGGCTTGTGCAGCCCGAAACGCTGGATGGACTTGGCGCTCCGGACGACGAACCAGATCAGGAGTGCCGCGAAAAGGAACTCCCACGCGGAGCTCGGCCCGAAGGCCCATCGGGTCACGAACATGCCCGCCATCGACACGCCCATGCAGATGTGGGCGATGTCGACGTCCCGCCCGGAATGGTGACGCCCGGTCATCGAGAAGACGAGCAAGGTCAGGGAGTAGCCGGCTACCGCCAGCATGAGAAGGCCGAAGAGGTAGTACAACCACGATGGTGTTCCCATGACCGCTCAGACCTCCTTCATGGTGCGAATCCCGTTCAGTGACGGCCCGGCCGGTTCTGCCTCCGACGTCGTCAAGGGCCAATAGAGGAGGGCCAGCACGATGACCAGGGGACCCGAGTTCGGATCAGTGGCACCACCGGCGAGGATGCCGCCGAAGTCTTGGACAGCGACCCAAATGACGGCGAAGACGGCAATCGCCACGACCAGTGTCACTTGGGCACCCTGGGGGGGAAGAAAGACGCCGGCGGCCACGATCAGACAGACAATGGCCAGCAGGATCGCCGCCGGGGTGCCGTGCTGCAGGAAGAAGGATTCCGACACACGATCGATGTGGGCGAGCCACCCAGGTTGTCCGTTGTTCATCCCGGACACCAGGTCATGGAGTGCCTGCGGTGACCGTCCGGATCCGACCACCGAGAGAATCGCCAGGAGGGTCCAGGTTCCCACCCAGATGGCCCGGGCCGCTCTGAGGCCGACGGCACGGGCAGCCACGAACGGCTCGTTCGATCTTTCGCTCGGCCACAGGAGGACGGCGAGGACCGCATAGAACAGCACACCACCGGGACCACCACCGAACGGAGTGGCGGCACCGTGGAAGATTCCCCCCGATCCTTCGCCGAACCACCAGACGCCGACGGCCCACACGATGGAGAGGGCCAGCGCGGGTTTGAGCGCTTTCTTCCAGACGATGCCGAAGCCGATCACGAACTGGATGAGGGCGAAGAGGGTGTTGGTCAGGACCGGTTGGTGGTAGATGATCGACCCGTTCCACGTCATGGTGTGGGCGACCCATCCGGGGTTCCCGGGGGCCAATCCGTTCAGCATGCCGCTGAAGCCGCTTCGTCCGGACGTGAACATGAACGGCTGGATCTGGAGGACGGCGTCGAGGAGCCAGATGGTGGCCATGACCAGCTGGAATGTCCGCTGAAGATCCCTGGGTTGACCGTTTCCGGTGGGAATCGCTCCGCGGGCGGCAGTGGTCGAGAGCCTCCGTCCGATCGTCTCGGTAATCGCCATCCCCGACCGTCCTTCGTCGATGACTACGACGTCAGGTAGTAGTTACTACCACCTGTAGTAAAAGCCTGCAACAGCATGGGCCGCGGCCCCCGGCCCGCCCGCCCTGGACCGCTTCGCCATTCAGACCTCGACAATCAGGTCAGTGTCGCCGGCCAACCGACATGAAGAGATTCGCGACGTGTCCGAGCGCAAGCGGTCGGGTCGACGCAGTTGCCATGGATCGACGTTCCGTCCCATATTGAGAGAGTCGAGCCGCCGGCGGGCTGGCTGTCCGCCTGGGTTGGCACCCACCGAATTCGAGCAGGAGCCCATGTCGTGACCACCACCGAGACGGCCGACCTTGCGAGGTCAGGGAACGTCGTGGTGTCCGTCGCCATCGGTGGCATGACCTGCGGCGCGTGTGCCGCCCGGATCGAACGCCGCCTCAACGACCTCGACGGGATCAAGGCCAGCGTCAACTTTGCCTCGGAACGGGCCCGGGCCACGCTCTCGGCCGACGTGTCGGTCCAGCGGCTGGTCGACGAGATCCGATCGGCTGGGTACTCGGCCGAGCCTCTCGAGGATCTTCCCGACGCGACCACGGTCTCCGCCGAGGCCGACGAACGTGTGCGCTCCCTCAGCCAGCGTCTCGTGGTCTGCGCCCTCATCTTCATGCCCCTGTGCGACCTGTCGGTTGCGTTTTCGCTGGTCCCGCTCTTACGGTTCCCCGACTGGCAGTGGGTGCTGATCGCCCTCGCGTCCCCCGTGCTCACCTGGGGCGCCTGGCCCTTCTACAAGGTGGCGGTCCGGAACATCCGCCACCGCACGTCCACCATGGACAGCCTGGTGTCCCTGGGCATCGTGGCGGCCACCGGCTGGTCGCTCTATGCCATGTTCTGGCGGGACACCGATCGGACGCCACGGTCGTGGTTCTTCGTGCTCGCTCACCAGTCGGGGGGTGCCATCTATCTCGACGTCGCCGCCGGCGTCACCACCTTCCTCCTCGCCGGCCGCTATTTCGAAGCCCTGTCCAAACGTCGGTCGGGAGACGCGTTGCGGTCCCTGGCGGCGGTGGGGGCCAAGGACGTCGCCGTGCTCGACGATATGGACCGCGAACGCCGGCTCCCGGTGGCGCTCCTCGAGGTGGGAGACCGGTTCGTCGTGCGACCGGGGGAGACCGTGGCCACCGACGGCGAGGTGGTCCTCGGGCATTCGGCCCTCGATCGCAGCGCCATGACCGGCGAGTCCGTGCCCGTCGACGTGGCGCCGGGTGACCGGGTCGTCGGCGGCACCGTCTCGGTCGGCGGTCGTCTGGTGGTCCGGGCCGTCAAGGTGGGGCGGGACACGCAGCTGGCGCACATGGTGCGACTGGTCGAGGACGCCCAGAATGAAAAGGCCGCCGTGCAACGGCTGGCCGACCGGATCTCCGGTGTCTTCGTCCCCGCTGTGCTCGTGATCGCCCTGGTCACCCTGGCGGCGTGGCTCCTGGTCGACGGTTCCGTCGAGCGGGCCTTCAGTGCCGCCATCTCGGTCCTGATCATCGCCTGTCCCTGTGCGCTCGGTCTGGCCACGCCGACGGCACTGCTCGTCGCCTCCGGCACCGGTGCCCGGCTGGGGATCTTCTTCAAGGGTTACCAGGCGCTCGAGGCATCTCGTCAGGTCGACACCGTGGTGCTCGACAAGACCGGGACGGTCACCGAAGGGAGGATGGCGGTCACCGACGTGGAGGGTGCCCCCGGCATCGAGCCGACCCTGGTCCTTCAGTGGGCGGGAGCCCTGGAACAGGCGTCCGAGCACCTCGTGGCCCGTGCCATCACTGCCGCTCAGCAGGAGGTCGGCATCCTCCTCCCCGTCGACGGTTTCATCTCCCAGCCCGGGCTCGGTGCCCGGGGCTCGGTGGACGGTCACGAGATCACCGTCGGGAAGCCGGCCCTCTTCTCCGGTCACGTCGACTCCGTCCCCCCCAACCTGTCAGCTCGGTGCGCGCGAGTGGGAGGCTCTCGGGTGCACCACCGTGCTCGTGGGCCGTGACGACGCCATCGTCGGGGCGGTGGCGATGGCCGACACGGTCCGACCTTCCGCTGCCGACGCCGTCCGGGATCTGCGGGCCCTCGGCCTCCGGTGCGTTCTTCTGACCGGCGACAACGAGCCCACCGCTCGCGCCGTCGGGGCCGCCATCGGGGTGACCGAGATCGTGGCCGATGCTCTTCCGGCGGACAAGGTCGCGCTCGATCCGTCGCCTCCAGAATGAAGGGCGCTCGGTGGCGATGGTGGGCGACGGGGTCAACGACGCCCCCGCCTTGGCCACTGCCGATCTCGGGCTGGCGGTCGGATCGGGCACCGACGTCGCCATCAATGCCGCCGATCTGATCATCGTCCGCGACGATCTCCGCATCGTCGCCACGGCGGTCGGGTTGGCTCGTCGGACCCTGACGACGATCCGGGGCAATCTCGTCTGGGCATTCGTCTACAACGTGGCGGCCATTCCTCTCGCCGCCTTCGGTCTTCTCAATCCACTGATCGCGGCGGCCGCCATGGGGCTCTCGTCGGGATTCGTGGTGTGGAACAGTTCCCGGCTCCGGTACGTGGGGACCGGTGAAGCAACCGAAGACCGCGCCGGTCCCAGTCACCGGTGAACCGATGACGACCCGAGAAGTCACGGTGGCCGGAGGCCGGGGCGACGGTGAGCCGGCGGGAACCGACCCGAATCCGAGTGGCGGTGGGGGGCGCCGACGTTCGGCCATCGTCACGTCGTGCGTCCTGTTGGTGCTGGTGGGAGGAGGTCTCTACGCCGCCCTGTCCGATTCCGGTACCGCGGTCAGCTCCGTGCTCGTCGATCGGACCGACCAGCGGGCTCCGGACTTTTCTCTGTCCGACCTCCTCTCGCCCGATCGGACGATCTCGTCAGCCGACTTCCGCGGGCACGACCTGGTGGTGAACTTCTGGGCATCGTGGTGCGTGCCGTGCGAGACGGAGATGCCGTTGCTCGAATCTGCCTACCGCGCCGAGGACGGGCGGGTGACCTTCCTGGGCATCGACACCAATGACACCAGGACGGCGGCCGTTGCCTTCCTGGCCAAGGTCCATGTGACCTATGACGCGGCGTCCGACCCGCACGGCCACCTGGCGAGCAGCTACCGGCTCTTCGGTTTACCCACGACGGTGTTCATCTCGCCTCGGGGAAGGGTGCTCGGACGGCACATCGGCCAGATGAACGACGCCACCCTGAAAGCCGCCCTACGCGAGGCTTTCGGCGTCAAAGGCGCCATCTGACCGCGTTCGTGACGAGGCAGGGACCTGCAGAGATGCGTCAGCGGCGCGTCAGGTCGGGCGAGGCATGGGGAGCATACAATGCCGGGAATGCAAGGGTTTCGCGAGCGGCCTGCTCGACCAGGTGGTGGCAACCATGACGGCCAACCACGGTGTACCGACGTCGTCGGAGATCAGTCCCCGTCGGCGGCCTTGAGGGCCGTCCCTATGACGGCGTCGACGGTCCACTGCTCAGGAGGGAGATGGTGTTCGGCTGCCCAGGAGACGGTCAACTTGCCGCTACCGGCCTGCTCGAGCAGCGTGGCACCCAATCGGTCGTGGGTGAGGTAAAGGCCCACCCGGGTCCGTCGCGTGGGGCGGCCCTTGCCCGAGCGCGCATCGGCCCAGCGCAGCAACCGGGGCCGGCCGAGAGCCAGGGCAGCGATCGTGATCCCGGTGCGGGCCAAGGTTCCGAAGGACGACTCGACCTTTCCGACGTCATGGAGAAGCGCGGCGGCGGCGACCTCCCGGCGCACGTGGTCCGGACCGAGGAGGCGGATGCTGTCCCGGGCCACCCCCACGGCGTGACGCCGGTCCGGTCCGGACATCCGCAGCCAGAGGGCACGCTCGCCGTCGAGCAGTTGATCAAGGGCCCAGAACTCGTCGGCTGGCGCCGGACCGGCGGGCGAGAGAGCGGAGAAGAAGCGCCCCGACAAGTGGCGCCATGAGCCGAATCCGGCGCTCGTCGCCACGATGACCACGCTAGCGCGGCAGGTACCCCGGACGACCCCGCCCGATCCACCGGGCCCGGCGACGGAGACCGTGGGGATTCTGGGACCCCGGACGGGACTGGCGCCCCCTTCATGGCCCTGACAGGTTGACCCGGCATAGTTTTCAAGGGCTTAGTGCCGGGTCCGCCGGCAGTGAGGGAGATCGCACACCTGGAGGCGCATGATGGCTCACTTTCTGGAGAACTGGGGCTATGTCGCCGTCTTTGCCCTCAGCTTCATCTCCGCCATGGGCCTGCCCGTCGGCGCCGAATTGGCCGTCATCTACGGCGGTGTTCTGGCCAGCGGTCAGATTCCCGATGAACCGCACCATCTGAACCTGGTCCTCGTCATCGTCGCCGCCGTCGTCGCCGAGGTCCTGGGGTCGTTGGTGGGCTATCTCATCGGCTTCTACGGCGGACGCCCAATCGTCGATCGGTTCGGCAAGTACGTGTTGCTGACCCACCGGGATCTCGACCGGGCGGAGGCATGGTTCGCCCGCCACGGCGAGCCGCTGGTGCTTTTCGGCCGCTTCATCCCGCTGCTCCGCTCCTTCGTATCCTTCGCCGCAGGACTGGGCGAGATGGCCCTCGGCAAGTTCGTGGCCTTCACCGTCATCGGTTGCGCCGTCTGGTGTACGGCGCTGGTCAGCCTCGGTTATGCCCTCGGCTCGACCTACAACCATGTCCTCAAGGCGTTCAGCGACGCCGGCTACGCGCTCGCCA
This sequence comes from uncultured Acidimicrobiaceae bacterium, assembly GCA_963848355.1. Lineage (GTDB taxonomy): Bacteria > Actinomycetota > Acidimicrobiia > Acidimicrobiales > UBA8190 > CAWKDG01. The sequence goes on along the minus strand of CAWKDG010000012.1, from coordinate 849,888 downwards.
CTCTGGCGGTGATCATCGTGGTCGTGCTCTTCGTCCACCGCTTCCGGGTCCTGCGTCGGGAACCGCACGACGCCTGACGGTCTCCGGACGCGGGGCTGAACGACGCGAAATCCTACCCGGGGAGCAGGACCCATACGCGTTGGGGCAGATGGCGCAGGACCAGATAGAGCCAGCGCAGGAACGGGGGGACCCAGATGACCGCCTGATTCGTCTCGATACCTCTCATCACCGCCGCCGCCACATCCGCAGGACCGATGGCGAAGGGGGCGGGCCGGAGGCCTCGGGTCATTTTGGTGTGAACGAACCCCGGTCGAACGATCTGCAGCACCACCCCGGTGCCCCGCAGACTCTGGGCGAGCCCGGAGGCGTAGGTGTCCAAGGCCGCTTTCGCCGATCCGTAGAGCACGTTTGCGGGACGCGCCCTTACGGCGGCAACGGAGGAGAACACGACGATCCGGCCAAAGCCCTGGGCGCGTAAGCGCTCAGCCGCCCCGGCGATGGCCGTCGCCGGCCACGTGAAGTTGGTCGCCGCCATCTCCGCGATCTGATCAGGATCTGTCGTGTCGGCCCGCGAACCGTTCAGCAGTCCCACGGTGACGAGGACAAGATCGACCTCGTTGCCGGTAGCGGCGAAACATTGAGTGACGGTGTCCGCCGCATTCTCGATGCCGGTCGCATCGAATGCGACCGTCTCGACCACGTTCGCTCCTCCGGCACGCGCCCTCGTGGCCGCACCGGCCAGGGCGTTAACGTCGCGCCCTGCCAGGACCACGGTCCGGCAACGTGCGGCGATCAGTGCATCGACGAGTGCACCGGCGATCTCAGAGGTCCCGCCGAGGACGACCACCGATTGCGGATGGCCGAACGCGTCATTCATCCCCGCCCACCTCCGCCGAGGCCGAGACGTCGGGAGAGGTCGGATCGCAGGGCCCCGTAGGGATCGACGCGGGCTCGGACACTCGCCAATTCGGGGATCCTCGGATACATCACCGCCAGGAGCTCTGGTCGGAGGCGGGCGTCCTTGGCCAGATAAACCCGCCCGCCCGCATCGGCCACCAGCTCGTCCAGCCGGTCGAGGAGGGGGGCGAGCTCTGGCGGGCCGACGGCGAAGTCGAGTGCCAGGGTCCAGCCCTCGACGGGAAAAGACAGAGGGCCTCGGTTGGCTGGACCGAAGCGCTTCAAGACGGCCAATGACGGCGGCCCGCCGCCGCCTGCCGCCATCGCCACCGCCCGGCGGACGACGCCGGCATGTCCGGGTCCAACGGCGAATTGGTATTGCACCAACCCGCCTCGGCCGTAGAGCAGGTTCCAATCGCCGAGACCGTCGAGGGGAAAGAAGAATGAATCAAGAGTTCGAAGAGCCCCCGACTCTCGGCGGGGGGACTTGCGAAACCACAGTTCGTTGAAGGTTCGCACGGTCAACGGATTCACGAGCCCGCGGGGCGCCGGGAATGGGACCCGTATTCGGGTCTCGGGGACCGGGGAGGCCGCGGTCCTCACTTGCGGGGCCCGCAGGGCACTGCGCGGTGCGTGATCGCCTCGCGTCAGAACAGACCGACCGAGACCCCTACGATGCGCCGTGCAGTCGACCCAGGCCACCGAGTACCGGTAATCGTCGTCCGATGTGTCCATCACCGCCATCACGTCGTCGAGGTCGTCGAATCGCCCGGTGTCGACCGACAACCAGGATGTCTCGGCCCGGATCAGCCTTACTGTGGCGGCGATGACCACTCCTGTGAGTCCCATCCCGCCCGCCGTGGCCCAGAACAGTTCCGGGTCGGTGTCGGGACCCACGGTCCGGCTCCCCGTCGGGGTCACGAGAGTGAGGCTCGTTACGTGCGAGCAGAAGCTCCCGTCACGATGGTGGTTCTTCCCATGGACGTCGGCGGCGATGGCCCCGCCCACAGTCACGTGCCGGGTCCCTGGCGATACCGGGACGAACCAACCCAGGGGGAGGGCACGGCGGATCAGCTCGGAGAGTCTCGTTCCGCCACCCACGGCCACCAGGCCGGAGGACGGTTCGATCGGGCCGATCGAGTTGAAGCAGCCGGTGTCGATGACGACACCACCGGCACACTGCGCCGCATCACCGTAGCTTCGGCCCAATCCTCTGGCGATCACACCCCGGGGTCGACGGTGGTGCGATCCGTGGGATTCGCCGTCACTCCCCGAAGCGAAAATCCTCGCCACCGCCGCTTCGGCGTCAGGTCTGGACACGATCGTCGCTGACGGAGCCGTACGTCCCCAGCCGGCAAGAAGCCGCCACCGGTCGGGCCGTGACGAGATCTGATGGGAAGACGTTGTCCTTTCCCCTTCCCGCTCGCTTTCGAACCGGGTCACAGACTCGGAGCGGTCAGCGGTGGTGGTCGGCCCTGGGTTTGCGTTCACCCGTAGAGGCCGATCGAGAACAGCACGAGCCACACCAAGCCAAAGCCCTGCACGAAGTGGTCGTGGAGCGCCAGGTCCTCCGGTGCTCCGCCGCGGCCGGAGTCGAGCAACCGTAAGACGTAGAGGACGCCCAGGATCATGGGGACCACGGTGAGCTGGATCCACACGAAGTGATGGCCGGCCCTCGTCTGCAGCCCTGCTCGGTCGAATGCCCAAAGGCAGTAGGCGGTCACCATGACCGACGCCGTGAGCGTCAAGGTGGACTGGAGGAACGAGGATGTGTATTCCGCCAAGACCGCTCGATGCTCGATGCGATGCTCACCAAGTGTGATGTATTCCGCAGCTCGCTTGCCCGTCACCACGAAGAGGGCTCCGAACGACGTCACCACCAGGAACCAGTTCGACAGAGGGACGTGGGTGGCGGCGCCACCAGCCATGGCGCGCAGGACGAATCCCGACGCCACGGCCGCCAGCTCGATGACGGGCACGCGCTTGAGCCAGATGCTGTAAGTGAGACTGATGACGGCGTACGCCCCGACCACAGCGGAGAATGCCCATCCGGTCAAGAACCAGGCCGCGCCGATGGCGGCGGCCATCAGGCTGACGCCCAAAGCGGCGGCGACCGTTGCGGAAAGCGCACCGGCGGCCACAGGGCGGTGCCGCTTCTCGGGGTGGTGACGATCGCACTCGGCATCGAGGACATCGTTGACGAGGTATGTCCCGGAGGCCACGACGCAGAAGATGGCGAACGCCCCCAGCGAATGGACGGCGTCGAGTCGGCGGTCCAGTACCCCGGCCGCCGCTGGTGCTACGAAGACGAGCAGATTCTTGCTCCACTGACGGGGCCGCAGGGCCCGTACGAGATTGACGAACGGAGAACGAGACGGCGCCGACGCCGGGCCGTTGAACGTGGCCGCCTCTTGGCATCGACCGTTGATGCCTTCGACGGTTGGGTCAATCGTCTCGGATCGATCGATGCCCCAGGGCAGGGTGGTCGGTGGGCTGATCGGGCTCTCGCCGATCCCGTGCAGCTCAACCACGGGCCACCGAGGACATCGTGATGAAGTCGCGTGCCCACCAAGCGTCGAAGTACCGGGATGGCGTACCTGTCATGTTCGACAGGAGTTCGGTACCGTTCGTCCCGCTCGCCGGTCCATTGGGTGCCGAAGGCTGATACGTGCTGAAGTTCACCCAGTCGGTGTTGATATCGAGCTCCATCGCCCGGACTGCACCGGCTCGGACGAGCACGTTCGCCAGGTCGGTGATATTGAGGCCCGGACCGCCTGCGTACACGAGGGCCCCGTCGGCCGTGATTCCGAGGCCCGAGCGCCAGACGTAGACCGCGCCTCCGAGGGTTTGGCCCCAGGCGGAGGTGTCGGAGGCATTTAGGCCGGGGACCAATTGGCCGTTGTCGACGAGGAGATCGAGGTTCTGGCGCACCGAGACGACATTCGGTGTCATCGTCACGTCCTGCCCCCACGCTCCGACGGTCGAGGTGCCATTTCTGTAGACCACGAAGGATGCCGCGTTCGTACGCAGCGGGACGATGACCCTGCCATCGGTGTAGTACCCGCCGTTGGCGTCGGACATGAGAAAGCCGGCGTTGAATGCCGCGACCAACGAGCTCGTTGCCGGCGGCTGGATCGGAGCGGAGTGCGAGTACGGGCCCCCGCCGGGAATCTGGCTGCCCGAGTACAACGTCGCCCGGAGCAGCTTCGTGTCCATCCAGGCCACCCCGACGACATAACTCGTGTGCACGGCGTCAGGCCGCAACGTCGTCTCGTAGACGGCGGGAATGCCACCGACCAGACGGCCGGCGGACGACCATTGGCCCTCACCGGCGATCGCCGGGCTGGCGAAGGGCAGGAGCGCCGGCGGTGGTGGGAGGTGCGGTGGACCCGCGTCGACGGCCACTGAGGTGGTCGGGGGATGACGGATGGACCCCTTTGGAGGTACGCCGCCCACACGTGGAGGATGGTGGCTGTACCACTCGTTCTCGGCCCAGTTCACGACGCTGGCGCCGCCGTGCTCCCGGGTCCACTCGGCAAGGCGGGCACCGTAAGAGCTGCCGAGGGCGGGATTGCTGAGGGCTCCTCCGAGCGAGATGGCCAGCCACGTCAAGAAGGCGACCAGGCCCAGAGCGACGACCACCCGGATCCGGCGACGGCGGTAGATCCGCCCTCCTTTCGGCCAATGCCGGACAGGACGACGAACCCGTGCGGCGTATTCGTCGATATCGAACTGACGAAGCTCAACCAATGAATGGCTCGCTCGAGACAGCGCCGTCGACGCTGTGTCCGAAGGATTCCGATCCATGGCCGGGGAGTTCTCCTCTGGTGGTCCGGCCCGATGTGGGGATCACGGGTGCACCTTATAGAGCGATCCTGACGACAAGATGAAGGACGGGGTGACCAGACTCCACCGGAGAGCTGGCGTGCGTCGTCGAGCCCAGCGGGTCGATCGCGACGTCGGGGTGTTACGAGCTCGGCAATCATGTGATCGACCCTCGGACACGCCGGGTGGGGACGGGCACCGATTCGGCCAGCGTCAGTGGCCCCGACGTTGGCGCGGACGCACTCCCTACGGCTCTGGTGGTTGCCGGCGACGAGGGTCTGGAGTGGTTCGAGTGCATCGAGGGTTGCGAGGTGCTTGTTATCCGTTCCGATCTCACCTGGCGATGGACGGGCGGCTTCCCGTCTACGTGCGCCGTGCCGCAGTGATCCGCTCGATGAGCAATGCCCGTCGTGGACAATCCCGGACGGCGCGTCGGGCCAACGCCGAGAGGTGGGAGGGGATCGCCTCGGTGGTGATGATTGGATATCCCCACTCATCGATGTCGACGATCTCGGGCAGAAGCTCGGCGCAGTAGCCAAATCCGTCGCAGGCGACAGGGTCGACTCGCAGGCGGATCGTGACCGCGGTGATTGGCATGGGACCTCACCGACCCCCGGTCATCGCCGTCGCCCCACAGTTATGGGGGCTGATCGGGGAACGGGCAGGATCGCTTTGCGATTCCAAGCGAGACACGGTCGGTGTCGTACGTGTTGGGCGACGTCGTCGGCGAAAACGTCTAGGGCGCTTCGTAGGAGTCGGACAACCCCGTCGGGGTGGCGACACGCTCCGCGGCCCTCCACCGTGTCGAGGCGATGACGCAGGCGCATCACCGTCTCACGGCCCCCCAGCCCGCGTGTCAATTCGTCGAGATCCTGAGCAAGGGCAGGGAGTCCGAAGACACACGGGCCGCATTGGCCGGCACTCTGGTCGGCCATGTAGGCGGCGATACGAGCAGTCTCGGCGATGCCACATGACGAAGCCGGGAGGACGGCCAGGACGCCGGCACCGATTGCACATCCGGCAGCGGCCAGCGGCCTCGGTGCGTACGGGGTCTCGAGCGACTCGCCTGAGAGCCAGGCCCCTCCGTATCCCCCGACGAGCACTGCCCTGATGGCCTGATCGAGACCGGCGCGGCGAAGAATTGCGCCAACCGGTGCTCCCAGATCGACCTCGAAGACGCCAGGGCGGTCGACGGCGCCTGCCACTGTGACCAGGCACGTCCCCGGCGCTGCGGGTAGCCCGGCACTGCGGAACCACTCGGGACCGTGCCTGGCGATGAGCGCCACGTGAGCCAGCGTCTCGGCGCTCTGCACGAGGACGGGCCGGCGCCTGATCGTCAGTGGCCTGTTCTTGGTGGCCCGGAACTGGGGCAGAGCGGGGCCGCCGGCCAACCAGGCTGCGAGGGCCGATTCCTCACCCGTCACATAGCGGCCGGGGGGACGGAGCAACCGCACCGGAGGACCTCCGGGGAGGACGCCGTCGCGCTCGTCAAGAGCAGTCCGGACCGATCCGGCGCTCTCGTTGCGATCGAGGGCGACGCAGATCGCGACATCGGCCGCGCCGATGACTCGCGCCGCGAGGGCGGCGCCATCGAGAACGAGATGGGGCGCGGCCGCCAACAAGGCTCGATCCTTCCGGCTGGCGGGCTCGCCCTCCATCGCGTTCACGACGAGATGGGGGCGTCCCTGCGCGGCGCGGACGGAATCCCACTTACGCGCCGTGGCGAAGCCGGCTCCTCCGCGTCCGGTCAACCCGGAGGCGCGGACGTCCTCCACCAGTCGGTCGGCCCAAGCGTTGTCGACGTGGTTCGGCACAGGAAGAGCGCCGTGGACGCCGAGGTGCGCCTCCAGGTCGGCCCGGCTGGTTTTGACCCATGCGGCCATGATCCTGGGGGCCGCCGTGACATTCGATCCATCGGCGACTGCCACTGGCTCAGCGGCCGTCACCGACGGCCCCACTGTTCCCGGTACCGGCGACTGACATCAACTCGCCGCTCACCTGGTTACCGGCCACGACGACGTCCGCCTCGAGATCGATCCGGGACCCGGCAGAGTCTGCCAGTGCCATTGTCATCTGTGAACCGTCGAGACCCGTGATCTGGCCGCGAAACTGGGCGGGGGTCGCCGGCGGCCCGAAGGTCGCCTGGCTCTGCTCCATGGTTACCCCGCCCGAACCGTCAGGGGTCCCGCTGATGACCACGTCGAGCTCGGCCACGAGCCTTCCCGACGTCTGTGCCAGGATGTCGAGCCGCACCGATCCACCCGACACGATCTGTCGGGACATCGTGCCGGTCAGGGCGGCGTGATACGGAGGGGGAGGAAGAGCGACAGGAGCGGCTGCCACCGGGGGGGTCGAGTTCGTGGCCGGCGTACCGTTGATTTTCGCCGGCGAGCCGGCCAGAAGTGAGTGTGGGGTACCGGCGCGACGGGCCCATCCGGGTCGCAACGGTCCCGTCGTCGCCCACGCCGCCAGGGCGATCACCGCCACGACGCTCGTCACACCGGCCGTGATCCGGCCGCCCGCCCGGGCCGGCCATCCCTCGGCGAGGCGCCACCCGACGGCGAGAAGGACCGCGACCACGCAGCCGATGACGAGGATGATCATCCACTCGAGGTGCGGGTCGGTCCCCGTCCCCAATCCGTGGACGAGGGCGAGGGGCCAGCTGGCATAGGCCAACCAGTGAAGGGCGCGCCACGTGCGGGGATTGATCTTCTGCCGCAGGAGGCTCGAGACGGTGACGGCCAGCAGGAGGTCGACGGAGGCGGTGCCGAGACCGAGCCACAGCCTCCGGTAGGACGAGGTGAAGGGGATGAACACCGACACCCAGCCGATAGGAGCGAATGTGTCGGTCACGGTGGTGACGATATGGAGTGCCACGAAGACCACGGCCAGCAGCGAGATACGCCGATGGAGATCTTGAAGGGTGAAGCGGGGCCAGTTTCTCGTGCCGATCCGCACCGACGTGAGGACGCCGAGGACCACGGTACCGGTGAGAAGGACGAGGGCAACGACGCCGGTTGCCCTCGTCGTGAACCACAGGATCTGCGAAGACGTGGCGACGGTCAACGTCAGGCATCCAACGGCATTCGCCGCGATCGTGGGCTCGTGTCGCGTCGGTAGGCCAACCGGCGACGGTGACCACTGCACCGTCGTGGCGGACGAGGCGCGCCGGAAGTCCCATGGTCTCGAGCCGACCGGGGGCAGACTCGCCCCAGACGATGGCGGCCGTGCTGGCGCGCGTTGGCGTCCACGCAGCTGGCCGCGGCCACCGTAACCAGGCGCCAATGATCGCTCGCCGATTCGCCCGTCGCCGGGTCGACAATGTGGTGGAGCCGACGGCCCCCCCGGTACCAGGACCGCACGACTGTGCTGGAACTGGCCAAACCGCCGTCCCGAACGGCCACGACCGGTCCTGCGCCGACGGGACCCGTCGAGTCGACGGCGATGGTGACGGCCCAGCCGCCGAAAGGGCTCGAACCGGCCACGGCCACGTCCCCGCCCACGCTCACCAGCGCACCCGATCCGGTCGACGAAGCGATGCGCCAGGCAGCGCGGTCGGCGGCGAGGGCCTTGGCCGTGGCGCCCAGGTCGAGGTGGACTCCGGGTGGGAGTCGGATCGTCCGGTGTCGGTCGTTGTGCTCGACATACCGCCACCCGGGTGCGCCCGTCGGCGCTGTGTCGAGCGGCGGCCCGACCGCTGGCACGTCGGCGAAGTCTCGGTCGTATCCGAGTTTCTCGACAGCAAGTCCGACGGTGGGGTCCACGGCACCCTCGGTGCGCTCGGCCACTTTCAGGGCCACGACGACGGCCTCGTAGAGAAGCGGACTCACCTGGACCGCTCGGCGCTGCGCGTACAGGCTCCAAATCTCGGAATCGGACCGGAACCGGCTACAGGCTCGGTCGATGGCCTCCAACTCCTCGCGCAGGATGGCCTCGGCCTCCGCCAAGGTGCGGTGGTCATCGACGGCCAGGGTCACCGTGGTCCCCAAGGCATGCAGCTGGGTCACAGCGCCGGCCGGGTCGAGGCGGCACGGTCCCGGTGTGTCACCCGTCACCATCCTGTGCCGCCCGATACCGCCGTCGGGGCCTGTCGAGTGGGTGTCGGGGCGGTCACCGGAGGACTCAGAGATCGACCCTCAGCGGTCGATGCCGAAGCAGCGGTGGCCGACGTGCTGCCGACGGCAGGGGTGGCGTTGGACGAGTTGGCGGTCGAGGGCGGCCGACCGGGGATCTCATGAGCGACGACACCGACGATCACGACAACCGCGGTCGCCGCTCCGGCGACGATCCACCGAAACACCCGTCGGACGCGCTCGAGGGCGTCGTTCCGCGGATCCCTGATGCTTCTGCGATCGGCGTACACAACCATCGGACACCACCTTTGACACCATGGTGCCCAGCTGATCATGACCGGAGCATGACGATCTCCTTGGAGATAGCTGTGAGATCCACACGACCCTGACGGCCCTGTCTCTTCATGCTCGCGTCAGGGTCGGTTCGTACCCTGACGTCGATGGCCATCACGCGCCGCGACGCGTCTGCACGCCCGGATGAGAGCGAAAGGACAGCGACGTCGCGAGGTCGACGTACGAACGTTGAGGCCAACGCCCGGCTCACCGGGTCGACTGCCGCCGTTCTCTTCGTCCTACTGGCCGCCGAGGGTCTCACGATCCTTCGTGTCAGATCATTGCTCACCCCGCATGTGTTCATCGGCATGCTCCTGCTTCCACCCGTGCTATTGAAGATCGGCAGTACCTCGTATCGCTTCATCCGCTACTACCTCGGTTCGCCCGCCTACCGCCGCAAGGGTCCGCCGCCGCCGGTTCTGCGCCTCCTCGGGTCTTTCGTGGTGGCCCTCACGCTCATCGTCTTCGCCAGTGGCATTGCCCTCCTGCTGGTCCGGCCATCACTGCGCCCGACGTTCCTCCTGCTGCACAGGGCCAGCTTCGTGCTGTGGTTCGGCGCCATGACCATCCACGTGCTCGGCCACTTGGCGGACACGGCGAGCCTCGCTCCACGCGATTGGATGCGCCGAACACGCCGAGACGTGGCAGGAGCGGGGCTTCGCCAGTGGACGCTGGTCTCGAGCGTCGCTGTGGGGGCTCTACTCGGTTTCGTTCTTCTCGGACAGGTCCATCCTTGGCTGACGTCGTCCGCCCAGCACAAGGTCCAACGCCGTCACTCGCAATTGCCGAGCGCTCTCCCGAAGACGAATGAGTCGACTTCGGCACCGACGACGTTCAGCACCGCCCCCGTGGGAACGACCGCACCAGCTCCCGGGTCCTCCTCGTCGGTACCGTCGCCGACGGTCTCCATCCCGAGTCCATCCCAACCCGGCTCGACGGCGACGTCAGCGCCTCGTGCCACGGGTCATGGGCACCATCACGGAAGGAAGAAGAAACCCAAACATTGAGCTGCATGGCCCAGCGGTATGAACCGGAGGGCATGACGTCGAGAACCGGCTGCGCTCGGTGCCAGATCATCCGACGACTTGGTTCTCGTGGTGCCACGAGGCGTCGCTCGAGTCGTCGCGTGCTGAAGCGGGTCGAAGTCCGGGGTCACGGGGACCGGCTCGGTGCCAGGAGACCTCGAGGCGGGCTCCGCCCAGTTCCGCGTCGCCGATACGCCACCGACCCCCAGTGGATCGCACCACGGAATCGGCGATGGCCAGACCGAGACCGGCGCCCGGCCCCCGGTCGTTGGTCCGATGGAAACGGTCGAACAACCGCGGACGCTCGTCCATCGGGATGCCCGGACCACTGTCTTCCACCGCCAGGCTTGTCCAGTTGCCGTGGGCGTGCACGACGATCCAGACGGATCCTCCGTGTCCTGCGTACCGGCACGCATTGTCGACCAGTACCCCGATGAGCCGGTCGACCCATTCGGGCGGAGCACTGATCGACGCCGGCGCGTCACCTTCCCGGACAACCTCGATAGCCGTGCCGTGGGACTGCGCCACGGCACCGAACCGATCGGCGCATCCGTCGGCGATGGCAGCCAGATCGACAGGCTCGTCACTGGGGGGAGGGGGTTCGGAGTCGAAGCGGGCCAGCCAGAGGAGGTCCTCGACCAACCGCCGCAGACGATCACTCTCGCCCCCCACCCTCTCGAGCGTGTCTCGGTAGTGCGCCGCGTCCCGGGGAGACCGCAGGGCCAGCCCCACTTCTGCCTCGATCACGCTGAGCGGCGTGCGCAGTTCGTGAGAGGCATCAGCTGTGAATTCGAGCTGACGTCGGCGCGCCTGTTCGATCGGTCCTGCAGCTTTGAGACCGATGACCAGTGTGCCCAGGTAGGTGGTAAGAAGCAGTACGGGCCCGGCGATCAGCTCTCCCGTAAGCAGCACTTGTTCCACGTGGCTCTGCTCAGCCAGGCTCTTCCCCGCCACCAACCACCCGCCCCCGTCCAGTGGCACCGCGTCCAAACGGAACGAATGCCCTCGGATGTCGGCTGTGACCGGTCGGCCCGAATCGACCCACGCTGTCGTGGGCAACGCCGGTGCCCCGTCGCTCAAGATCACCGAGCGTCCGTTCGGCTGGATCCGCCACAGGACGATGGGGGCCGAGTCGACATCGTCGTCGTCGGCCACTTCGTGGCGAGCCGGTACCACCTTGCCATGGTGGGTGGCGTCGCTGAGCCGCTCAGTCAGGTTGGAATCGACCTGGGCCACCAGGTGGTGGGCGTCGACCACGTCGAAGGCGACGACGAAGACGACGTAGACGACACCGATGAGAACGGTAGCGACGGCGGCCACACGCGCCGCATGCACAAAGAATGGTCGCTTCGGCATGCGTCGGCCGCTCATGTGGTGATCATTCTGTAGCCGATGCCCCGGACCGTCTCGATCCGCACCCCTCCACCGACGAGCTTCGCTCTCAGCCGAGCTAGGTGGACGTCGATCGTGTTGGAACCGAGCGCATCAGCCTCCTCGTCCCAGACGTGGACGGCGATCGATCGTCGCTCGACGACACTCGGGTGTCTGCGCATGAGGATTTCCAGGATCGACAACTCGGTTCCGGTCAGGGGCGGGCGCTTCGAGCCGATGTGAGCCTCCCGCGTGGCGGGATCGAAAACGAGGTTGCCCACCACGATCTGGGGTCCATGCATGGCGGGCGCCCGACGCTGCAGCGCCCTCACTCGAGCCAGCAGCTCGCCAAAGTCGAAGGGCTTCACGAGGTAGTCGTCCGCACCCTCGTCGAGGCCGGCGACGCGGTCGTCGGCCGTGTCACGGGCGGTGAGCATCAGGATCGGGACGGGGGAGCCCGCGCGGCGCAAGTCCCGTATCACGTCGAGGCCGGATACCTTCGGCATGCGCCAGTCCAGGATCACCACGTCGTACTCGTAGGCATGGAGGAATGCCAATGCCCGTTCACCGTCGGCCAGGGCGTCGACCACGTAGCCATTCTCCCGCAGGCCGCGTTCGAGGACGGAACGTAGTCCTTCGTCATCTTCGGCCACCAGGACCCTCATATGCCCAAGGGTTTAGTCGTCTGACCTGACGTTCGGGTGAACAGACGCCCATACCTTCGGGAACAGGCTGCTCATTTTCACGATTCCGTAATGGTCTCTGGCGCAAGCTGAGGCACCGATCGGCTCCGGACTGGCGCGCCGATGTCCGTGGCGGGAGGACGATGTCTGGATCTCGAGGCGCTCGGCGACGACGTGCCCATCAGCCGCCAGTGCAGACGCGGGTGCGCCTGACCCACCGCCCGGTGGTCAGACCGAATTGGGCGTGGCTCAGGCCACCGGTGCGGGCTCTGTACTCGGCCGCCTGGGCGCTGCTTCCGTTGCGCTTGTTCCTCGGATTCACCTTTTGCTTCGCCGGCCTTCAGAAGCTGGCCAATCCGGGCTTCTTCAACGCCGCCAACCCGGCTTCGATCCAGTCACAGCTGTCCGGGGCGGCCCGCCTGAGCCCGATCCACGCCCTTGTCGATCCTCTGGGGCACGTGGCCGTCCCGTTAGGGCTGGTCATCGCCTTGACCGAAGTGGCCATCGGGCTCGGGACACTTCTCGGGCTGTGGACCAGAGTGGCCGTCGCGGGCGGCATGGTGCTGTCACTGATGCTCTTTCTCACGATCAGTTTCCACTCGAACCCGTACTACACGGGCTCCGACATCGTCTTCGTCTTTGCCTGGACTCCGCTGTTGTTGTCTGGATCAGGCGGAGCATTCTCGGTCGACACCCTCCTGGAGCATGTGGTGCGTAGCCGGTCCGGTCAAGATCCGGCTCTCGTCGTTCCGATCCCGTTTTCGACCGTTCGTGAGGTCTGTGGCTCATTCGACGAAGGAGCTTGCCGGGCACGACGGGGGGCGCCGTGCGAACCCGCGCCCTGCCCCTTCCTGATCGGACGCTCGACGTCGTCCCCGAGGTCGGTGGAGGCCGAGATGGACCGGCGCACGTTTGCCGCCAAGGGTGCAGTCGCCACTGCCGCCGCCTTGCTGGCGCTCGTCGGTGGGGGTCTGGCGGCGGGTATCGGCCGCCTGGCGGGCGGCGCCTCGTCGAAGCAGGAGCCTCCGGTTCTACGTGAGGCGGGCACCGGTGCCGGGACCACGACGACACCACCAACGAGCGTCACTGCCCCGGGCAGCTCCGAACCCGGCCCTACGGTCACGGCGCCGCCGACCAGTGCACCTCTCCCACGGCCTCCGGGAAGGGCGATCGGGCCGGCGTCCCAGGTTCCCGTGGGCGGGGCCGGGTCCTTCACCGATCCTGGCTCCGGTGAACCCTCTCTGGTGATCCAGCCTCGGCAGGGAACATTCCTCGCCTTCGACGCGGTGTGCCCCCATGCCGGATGCATCGTCCAATATGACAGCGCTGACGCGGCGTTCGTGTGCCCGTGCCACGGGTCGAGATTCAACGCAGACACCGGTGCTGTCGAACAGGGACCGGCGCCGACAGGTCTGCAGAGCATCAGCATTGCCGAGGGCCCTGACGGTCAGCTCTACGCCATCTGACCGGCACCGTGCATGAGATCGAGAAGTGCTGTCGTCACCGGACCGCTGGTTTCATCAGGAAGTCGTCGCCCTCGGCGAGGAACATGGTGAGGCTTGCTCACCCTCGGACAGTGGGTCGACCACGTAGCCGTTCTCATGCAGGCCGCGGTCCAGACCAAACGAAGGCTCTCACCGACCCCTTTGAGGGATCCATCGCCGACAGTGCCAAGGGACAGATGGTGATCGCGCGCGGGATCGCCACTGCTGTCGAGCAGTTCTTGGGGACGTCACCGGTTGTGTCATGAATCCGGGAGACAGAAACGAGCGTCGCAGTCCCTGGCTCCAGTGAGCACCGGGGACCCGACGTCAGCTCACGTCCGAGTGGAAGAGACGACGGTCTGCCACCGTCGTGTCGTTGCGTCTTGTCGACGCCAAGTGTCGAGGTGATTTATGAGGCGGCGTCCGAGCCACACGGTCACGTGGCGAGCAGCGACCGGCTCTGCGGCTTGCCTATGATGGTGTTCATCCCGTCCCGGAGAGAGGTGCTCGGGCGACACATGGGCCGGATGGATGCGACCAGCTTGAGGGCGACTCCGCGAGTGGCGTTCGGGGATCACAGGCGCGACAGCAGCGGGCCGAAGATCGGCCATTCCCGGGCCGACGTCTCGACATCTCTCATCGCTAGGATGGGCGACGGTGTGGGACCGAGTTCTCCGGAGCCCCTGGCGGTGACGACGCCCTGGCGAGTCGTGACGATCGACCACCATGATCCGATCGCTCCGTTCGAGGAAGTCGTCCGGCTCATCGACGTGGTGGGAACGGCCACGGGAGCCGCCTACGGACGCAGCGATGTTGTCGAGGCCCTTCACGAGCACCAGCCGGCGGCTGTGGCCGTTTCGTCAGGGAAACTGGTGGGCGCGGTGGTCGCCCGGGTGTGCGGGTCCGACGCCCATCTGCTCGTGCTCGCGCTGCACCCGGAGTGGCGAAACCGCGGGATCGGCTCCGCTCTGTTGAAGGCGCTCGACCAGGAGATCATCCATCGGGGCGCCCGCCGACTCCTGGCCCTGATGCACTCGGGCCAGGTGGGGGAGCTGGCGTTCGCCAATCAGGGATTCTCGCGTGTCGAGGGCCTCCACCTCTACGAACGGGCCGCATCGATGGTTCCCGAGGAACTGGCGGTGGTGGAACGGTATGGCGGTCATTTCCCGCCCAGCGGTCTGTGGGATGCGATGAAGGGGTTCTCCTCGACCAAGGATCTGCTCGAGCGCACGGTGGTGGCGCCGTCATCGCGCCGGGAGCTGGCCGACCAGATCGGCCTCGTTCCCCCATCCGCCGTTCTGCTCTTCGGACCGCCGGGCACGGGGAAGACGTCTTTTGCCCGGGCGATCGCATCGAGATTGTCGTGGGCCTTCGTCGAGCTCCACCCGTCCCTGCTCGGTGAGGGCCTCCAGGGAGCGGCCGCCTTCCGCCAGGCTCTCGACGACCTGAACGGAGTGGACCGGCTGGTGTGCTTCATCGACGAGGCGGATGAGATCGTCCCCGATCGCGCCGGTCGTCCCCAGAACCAGGCGCTCGTGAACGAACTCCTCAAGTCCATCCCGGCGTTCAAGTCGCGACCGGGCCGGCTGATGGTGATGGCCACGAACTCGGTGGCCGCCATCGATCCCGCCATGCTCCGGCCGGGGCGCTTCGACCTGATCATCCCGGTGGGAGCGCCCGACGAAGCGGGCCGGGCCGAGCTGGCCGCCGAGCTCGTGCCCTCGGGGGACGCCCACCTGGTGGCGGCGAAGACAGCCGGGTTCACGCCGGCCGATTTCGCTCTGGTGGCTCAGAGGAGCGCCCAGCTCGCGTTCGACAGGGCGGTGGACGGCGGAGACTCCGAGGTGAGGCGGGACGACGTTCTCGCCGCCGTGGCCGCCACCCGCCCGTCGGTCAGCAGCGATGCGATCCAGCGGTTCGAGCTCGAGTCCCAGGCGTACGCGCGCTTGTAGTCACGGCCACCGCTGTCCGTTGCACAGGAGTCGGGGGAGGCTCGTCCTCGGGGATGTTGAACGGTGCCGACCGCCATTGTGGCGAAGCGGAGATCTGCAATGATGCGGCAACGGCACGTCGGGGTTGATGAGGCATGGGGAGCGTGCAATGCCGGGAATGAGCACATTCCTACAGACCAAGAACCCCGTCGTCGTCTCGGCCTTCCACACCGCCATCCTGCACCAGCTCCTCTTCATCGGGCTCGTCGTCGTCGCCCTTTCACTGGTCTGGAACGTGGTGCGGACGGCCCAGTACCGACGCTCGACCGTTGCCGGAGAGGCGCCGGTGGGTCCGGCTCCGGTCGTCCTCGGGGCCGAGCCCGTCGCCCGTCTGATCCTCCGCATCGGGTTCGGTCTCCTCTGGATCGGGGACGGACTGCTCCAGCTCCAGTCGTCCATGGCCCTTGGGTTGCCGACCAGCGTGCTCGAGCCCTCGGCGTCCTCTTCGCCCGGTTGGGTCCAGCATGTCGTGAACACCGGCGTGACAATTTGGAGCCACCACCCTGTGCAAGCGGCGGCATCGGCGGTCTGGCTCCAGCTCGGGATCGGAGCCGCCCTTCTCGTCGCCCCCCGGGGCCGGTGGTCCCGGTTCGCCGGGCTGGCGGCCACGGGATGGGGCCTCATCGTCTGGGTGTTCGGAGAGGCATTCGGCGGGATCTTCGGCCAAGGTGCCTCCTGGCTCTTCGGTACACCTGGGGCCGCATTGTTCTATTGCGTGGCGGGAGTGCTGGTGGCACTGCCCGAGGACACATGGTCGAGCCCGCTCCTCGGTCGGCGGATCCTGCGGGGCACGGGTGCTTTCTTCATCGGGATGGCTATCCTCCAAGCGTGGCCCGGCCGGGGCTTCTGGCAGGGCGCGGTGGGGGGGACGAAGGCGGGGACGCTCACTGCCATGGTCCGCCTCATGGCACAGACGAGCCAGCCCGCCGTGGTGTCATCGGCGGTCCGGGCGTTCGGGCGGGTCGATGCATCGCACGGGTGGGCGGTCAACCTGATCGTCGTCGCCCTGCTGGCTGTGGTCGGCTTGGCCTTGTCGACTGGTCGCTCCCGGGTGGTACGGCCGGCGGTCTACGTGGCGGTGGTCCTCTGTATCGCCGACTGGGTCTTCGTCCAGGACCTCGGATTCTTCGGAGGCGTGGGGACCGACCCGAACAGCATGGTGCCGACCGTGCTCGTTCTGCTGTCGGCCTATCTGGCCATGGTCCGAGTGCCGGCGCCGGTCGACGTCGCTATCAAGGCCGCCAACGCCCGCGTCCCGGCCGAACCGATCACCTTGACCCCGGTGGAGGCGAGGCCGTGGTGGCGGGAGGTGGCGCCCCGGTATTTCATGCAGGTGCTGGCAACCGTCGCGGCGCTCGTCGTCGCCCTCGTCGGCGCGGTGCCCCTCGCTTCGGCAGCCGTCAATCCGAATGCCGACCCGATCCTGGCCGTCGCCGTGGATGGCACGCCCAACACGGTCGACATTCCGGCGCCGGCGTTCCGTCTCGTCGACCAGGAGAACCAGACGGTGTCACTTTCGGGCCTGCGCGGCCGGACGGTGGCGCTCACCTTCCTCGATCCGGTCTGCACATCGGACTGCCCATTGATCGCGCAGGAATTCCGTGACGCCAATTCCCTGCTCGGAAGTGACTCGGATCGCGTGGTGTTCGTGGCCGTCGTGGCCAACGAGATCTACCGATCGACGGCCTTCACCAGGGCGTTCGACCGCCAAGAGGGCCTCGACCACATGCGGAACTGGCTGTTCCTCACGGGATCTCTGTCCGCGCTCGAGCACATATGGGTGCAGTACGGCATCGTGGCCGACGTGGCGCCGGCCGGGGCGATGATCGCCCACAGCGAACTTGCCTATCTCATCGACGGGCGTGGCCACACCCGGGTGGTCCTCAGCACCGAGCCCGGCGACGGCTCCGCAGCCACGTCGTCGTTCTCGGTGTACCTGGCCACCGAGCTCCAGCGCGTCATCCACGCGTGAGGCGGGTGAGGGCGCGGTCCGTCACCCCCGGCGTGATGGCACTGGTGGCGGCCGTCGGCCTGACCGGTTGTGGGGCCTCGACACCGCGAGCCGGTTCCGCACCGGGCCTGCCGGCGTCTGGGATCTCGGTGCCCTTGGCTGCCTCATTCGCCACCAGGAGCGGGACGTTCGCCGTCGTGGCTATGGGAAGGATCGGTGATCCCCTCAACACGTTCTGGGAGCTCTTCTTCCGTCCGGACTTCTCGTCCCGGTGGGCGCTCGTTACGCCACCGGGTGTGGCCGACAACGGCGGCCTGGTGGCGAGCCCGGGTCCGGGTCCAGCCGACGGCGCTTTCGTGCTCTCCGGTTTCGAGCCGAGTCAGGATCTCGCCTTCTCGCCGCTCGCTCTGAGCACCGACGACGGGAGGTCGTGGTCGCCAGGTCTCGTACCCGGCGGTCTCGCCGGCGTGCCGGACGCCTTGGCTGCGTCCGCCGGCACAGCATCGCTCGCCCTGCTACGGGCCGGAGGGGGCGAGGTCTTCGGTAGCGCCGGCAACTTCTCGGCCTGGTCGGAGGTGGTCGGCCGCGGAGCGATCTCCTCGGCGGCGGGTCGGTCGTGTGGCGTCGGCACGCTGACGGCTGTCGCTTCTGGCGCCACCGACGGACCTCTGGTGGGGACGACGTGCACCTCGGGCAGGGTCGTCGGGATCTTCGGGCGGGCCCGGGGGGTCTGGCGCCTCGTCGGGCCACGACTGTCGGGGGATACGAGGGGGACGAAGGTGCTGCGACTCGTGGACGCCGGCGGAGTCGTCAGCGGGCTGGTGGCGGCCACGACCACGTCGACGCGGAGCCTGATCGGCGTGGCCAGCACCGCCGGAGGGAGCTGGTCACGGTCATCGCCGCTTCGGTTGGGCAATGGAACCCGTGTGGTTTCCACCGGCGTGGAACCCGGGGGCGGGTTCGTGGTCCTCGCGTCGCGACCCGACGGGAAGCCGGGACTCGACCTCGAGACGGGACCCGGCGGGGGGTGGCGCTCCCTGCCCGCCCCGCCCCCTGGCACCGCCGCCGTGGCGGTGGGCGCCGACGGCGTGGTCGACGCCCTTTCCGAATCCCTCGTCCAGCTCACCGACTGGCGACTCGACGCTGTGGCCCGCACCTGGAGCAAGATCGAGACCGTGACGGTACCGATCCAGTTCGGCTCCTCCTCGTGAGGGCCGGGTCGCAACGGAGATGACGGAGAAGGTTCCGTGTCGTACGTGACGGGACACTGGACGTTCGACCCGTTTCTCGTCGTGGTGGCCGTCGTGGTCCTGGCCCACGAGGTCGGGCTGGCACGGCTACGGGCTCGTTCCGAGGCCGGGCGGACGAGATGGCGTCGCCGGCGCTCGCTTCTCTTCTACGCCGGCCTCGCGTGCCTGCTCGTGGCGGTGGAGTCGCCGATCGATTACTGGTCGGGCGACTACTTCTTCGTCCACATGATCGAGCACATCCTGATCTCTTTCTACGCACCCATCCTGATCGTGGCCGGAGCTCCGTGGATCCCCCTGTTGTTCGCGCTACCGGTAGCAACACGACGTCGGATTGTGCGATCCATGCTTCTCGGCCCCTGGGCGAAGCCGTTGCGCGCCCTCGGCCGGGCGGTCAGGAGTCCCTGGACAGCTCTTCTCGCTTTCAACGCGGTCATGGTCCTCTGGCACCTCCCGGTGTTGTTCGATCTGGCCGAGAACAACCAACTCGTGCACATCTGGCTGATGCACGGCAGCTTCCTCGTCACCGGTGTCCTCTTCTGGCTCCAGATCATCCCGTCGCACCCGATGAAGCCTCGGGCATCGTTGTTCTGGCAGGGCGGGGCCATCGTCGGCACCAACATCGTCATGTTCGTCCTGGCCATGTCCTTGAGCATCTTCTCGAGTTCGTCGTGGTACCCCGTCTACGCCCACATTCCGGGGGTCTCGCTCCCGCCCTTCGCCGACCAGCAGATCGGAGCCGCCATTCTGTGGGTGTGCGGGGACCTCTGGGCATACCCGGCTCTGATCGTCGTCCTCCGTCGTGCCATCGTGGAGGAGGGTGGGCTCTCGAACGTGCTCGAGCATCTTGTGCACCGCTTCCCGAGCCCGCCACCGGCCCGGAGGACGATCGTTGACGACCGCCCTAACCGGGCATAAGGTCGCCGCCGACGTAGGCAGCGCGACATCCCCCGGGGGCTGCGAGCAGGTTGCCACGGGGAAGTCAGGGGCGGAGATGACGGTGGACAGGGCCGTGTCTTTCTGGGTCGTACGGGGCTGACCGTGGGTCGCGGCGGACGGCTGGCCATCGTTGGCGCTTTGTTCGCTGTTGCCGTCGGTCTCGTCGTCTTCACCGTCATGGCCTTCCTCCGTTCATCGCCACCGACGGTGGACTTCACCGCCGGCCACCAGGCGGGGGAACCGGTCGATCTCACCCTGCAGACCGTGGGCTCGATCGGCTTCGGTCCTCATCCGACGTGGGTCTCGTACCTCACGAAGGCGCCCAACGGGCAGTGGGTGCACACCACGCTGTGGGACCTTCCGGCCCACACCCGGATCAACGTCACGGTGGACCAGTACGACGGCGGCTCTCCCCTGCGCAACCAGCAATTCGGCCAGGTGATCGGCACTATCGGTGGCGACGCCGTCCTCAATGGGAAGACTTTTCACGTCATTAACGCCAACAACGGCAACGGCGTGGCCCACACCTTCGCTATTCCCACCCTGGGAATCAGCGTGCCGCTCTACGCCAACAACGGGAGCGCCAATCTCTGCGCGGTGGCACCGTGCACGTTCAAGTCTCCGCACAACATCATCAAGTTCTCCTTCATGACCCCGGGCCCCGGCCAGTACCCGTGGCAGTGTTTCCTCCCCTGCGGCCTGGGCTACCTGTACGGCAACGGCGGTCCCATGCAGACGGTGGGCTACATGGACGGGTTCCTCAAGGTGGTGGCATGAGCGCAGGCGACGACACCCACCACTTCCGGCGGATCATCACTATCTGGGTGATTCTGGCCACCGCGCTCGATCTCGTCTTCTGGTTCGCCGTCGGCCCTCATGTGCCGCCGGGTGCGATGACGTCGTCGGCCAGCGGCGCCCAGTTCGACTTCAACGTCCTGTTCATGATCGCTTTCCCGGTCATGTTGGCGGTGTGGGTGTACTGGGCCTATGCGTTCACCGTCTGGCGGGGATCACGCCCCGGCGCGGTGGAGCCTGAGGGGGGGCCGAAGGCGCGGGGCCACCTCGGCGTCCAGATCGGCTGGATCACGACCACCACGGTCATCGTGCTCGGCGTCTTCATCTTCGGCACCGTCGAGCTCATCGCGCCCGCCGGTGCCGGCGGTGGTGAGGGGCCGAGCCCGATCTGGACACCCACGTCGCACGACGTGCTTCCCGTCCAGGTCATCGCCCAGCAGTGGGAATTCACCTATCGCTATCCCACGTTCGGTGGGTTCGAGACCAGACAGTTGATGATCCCGAACGACACCACCATCGCCTTCCACGTGACCTCCCTCGACGTCATCCACTCCTTCTGGGCCTATCAGCTCGGGGTCAAGGCCGACGCCAATCCGACCGAGGACGACGTCGCCTACACCACGACCAAGCAACTCGGATCGTTCACCGTGCGCTGCTCGGAGTTGTGCGGCCTGTGGCACGGGGCCATGTACGACTACGGACGGGTTCTCCCCAAGGCGCAGTTCTTCGTCTGGGCCCAGTCGACGGAACGCCAGAACGCGGTGAACACGAAGAACCTCCCGCCGTTCTCGTATACCTACGTCCCTGACGCCAACGGCGCCGACGGCGGTCTCTATCCCGACAATGTCGACCAGTACAGCAAAGTGGAGCAGTACGGCGCCCAGAATCCGAGCAAGTAGGAAGGACGACCGAGGGCATGGCCATCGACACTCGTGAGTCGATCGGAGCCGAACATTCCGATGACGCGCCGCCTCCCGGTGCCCCGGGTCGGCGCCGGCCGCGGTGGCTCGGGCCCAACGCGGGACGGGCCCTGGTCGGGGCTGTCGCTGGTTACGCCTTCGGACACTGGATCGGCAACGTCATCGCCAGCGGCTACATCAACGTGCAGGGAAGCGGCCAGAACGACGTCGCCATCGCTCTCGGCCTGTCGATCGGCGTAGTGGGTTGGCTGGCTGGCGCCGGCATGCTCGACTATCCGCTGGCCAAGATCCTCGGGCGCGAGCCGCTGCCACCCGCTCCTTCCAACAGCTGGACTCGTTACTTCGGCCCGGCGCTCGACCACAAGGTGATCGGTCTCCAGTACACGTTCGTGGTGCTCTTGTTCTTCTTCACCGGGGGCCTGATGGCCATGGGCATCAGGACAGAGTTGCTGAATCCGACCAACCACGTCTTCGGACCCGGTACCTACATCGCACTGGTCAGTGAGCACGGAACGATCATGATGATGATGGCGTCGTCCATCGTCATCGGTCCCCTCGGGAACTGGCTCGTCCCCCTGATGATCGGGTCGCGACGCATGGCCTTCCCCCGCGTCGAGGCCTTCTCGCTGTGGATCTTCGCCGCCGGCTACCTGGTCATACTGACCGCCCTGCCACTGGGCGGCTTCCCCACGGGCTGGACCGGGTACGCCCCGTTGCAGACGCAGGCCACCGGGGGGATGGATTCCTACCTCGTCGGCTTCGCCGTCATCGGTGTCGGCATGATCTGCGCCGGCTTCAACCTGCTCGCCACCATCATCAACTACCGCGCCCCGGGCATGAGCTGGGGGCGGGTGCCGATCTTCGTCTGGTCGATCCTGGCCACGGCCGCCCTCCTTACGCTGGCCACCCCCACCTTGGTGGCCGCCGGCTTGTTCGGCGTGCTCGACCGCACGGCCCAGACCGCCTTCTTCGTCAACGAGCACGGGGGGAGCTCGTATCTGTGGGAGAACCTCTTCTGGTTCTTCGGGCATCCCGAGGTCTACATCATGGCGCTGCCCGGCTTCGGCATCGTGGGCGAGATCTTTCCCGTGTTCACCAGAAAACCGCTCTTCGGCTACCGGATCGCCGCCGCCGGCATGATCGGCGTGGCTCTGCTGTCGTTCTTCGTGTGGCAGCACCACCTCTTCCAGAGCGGGATCAATCCCGACATGCGGCCATTGTTCATGCTCACCACAGAGCTGATCTCCATCCCCACGGGGTTCATCTTCCTGAACACCATGGGAACGCTCTGGAAGGCGAAGATCCGATTTGAGGTGCCCATGCTCTTCGCCCTCGCCATGGGCTTCAATTTCCTCATCGGCGGGATATCGGGTGTGTTTCTCTCCGACGTGCCCGTCAACGTCACCGTCCACGGGGGATTCTTCGTCCTGGCCCACTTCCACTACACGATCATGGGTGGGATAGTGTTCGCCTTCTTCGGCGGTCTCTACTACTGGCTCCCGAAGATGACGGGGAAGACGATGAACAAGCGTCTCGGCCAGTGGCATTTCTGGACCATGTTCATATTCTTCAACCTGACGTTCTTCCCCCTCTTCCTGGTGGGCCTCCTCGGCCAGCCTCGACGCGTCTTCGAGTACGCCCACAACCTTCAGGTCCTGAACGACTTCTCCTCGGTGAGCGCCTTCCTCCTCGGTGCGTCGTTCCTGATCTTCATCGCCAACTTCGTGTGGTCGGTCTTCATCGACCCCAAACCCTCGCCCGCCAACCCGTGGCGCTCGCTGGGCCTCGAATGGCAGACGGCGTCACCTGTGCCCGTCTACAACTTCGTCCGCATCCCGGTGGTGCTGGCCGACCCGTACCACTACGGCCAGATTGACGCCACGCCCGTCGCTGACCTCGGCCCCCGGACCCTCGTGCTGAGCGGGGCCGTTCCACCCGACCCGTCGGTGGTGCCCGAGTCGGAGGTGGCCCCCGGCAACGAAGGTTCCACCGACCCGAGGCCACCGTTCGCATGATGACCGAACCCGGTTCCGGCGACGACTACCTGGCCGCCGAGGCTCCGACGTTGATCGAGACGCCGGAGGAGATCGAGTACGAAATGCGCTCCGCCGAAGGAGCGATGTGGACCGGCGGGCACCTGGTCATCGGCATCGGCGCCTTTTTCTTCGCCTCCTTGGCCTTCGCCTACTTCTATCTGCGGTCGACGAACAGCGAGGACCTCTGGCGCCCCGACCACATCACGGCACCGACCGGCATCGGTGCCGCCGTCTTCGCGCTGATAGTGGCGAGCGGGCTCATGAACGGGTACGGGACGATGCGCCTGCGACGGGGCGAGACCCTCGACTGGGAGGTCGCCGGATGGGTGGCGGTCGCCGGTGGGCTCACCGCCCTCGGGCTGCAGGTGTGGGAGTTCACCAAGTTGTCGTTCTTCCCCGGCTCGAGCGGTTACGCCTCGTGCTTCGTCGCTTGGGGCGTCATGAACATCAGCCTCATCCTGGCCGGCCTCTATTGGCTGGAGACGCTCCTGGCCCGCTGGCTCAGGCTTCGGCGGGCGGTGAGCGAGGACGGCGGGCCGGCACGATCGACCATGCCGGTGGCCCGACTGTTCCGGGCCAACCTCGAAGCGTGCTGGTACTTCTGGGCCTTCATGGCCTTTGTGAACCTGCTCTTTTGGTTAATGTTCTATGTGATCTGACCAGGATCCCCGCTGGGCGATCGGGCCGGTGTATCCGGCCCGGAGGCATCTGGAGTGGCCGGACGAAAGGTGGTGGACGATGTTCGGGACGAACAGCCTCGTCGGGGCCCAGGTCCTCACGTTCGCTATTCCGATTGGAACACTCACCGTCGTCTGTTTGTGGTTCTTCTTTCAACGCCGTCCGAACCGGTGAGCGAGAGGGCCGCCGGCGAGCGGCCCGGTGCAGGCATGCAGGACGTCCCCGAGCGTCTGAACGGTGTTGTGAGCGAATCTGAATCCGGCTCTCGGCTCGCGCTGGCCGCGCTGGCCGCGCTGGCCGTCGCCGTGCTGGTGGTGGCGCTGGCGCCGCCCCTGTCGTCAGAGGCCCGGCGCCTCGAGGTCTACGAGGCCTTGCAGTTCGTCCTCCTGGCGATGGCGGCACCGGCCCTCGTGGTGCTCGCCGCTCCCTGGGGGCTGCTGGGTCTGTCAGCGGGTGCTGCGCTCGACGCCGACACCGAAGGGGTCGCCCTCGTCGATCGGCCGCGTATGGTCGACCGGTTGGCCGCCGGCCGCCGGCATCACCCCGAGCCGGTGCGGAGCCTGGCGTTCCTGCTCGTCGAACTGGCCGCGGTGGTGGCCTGGCGCAGCCCCGCCGCGGTGGACGCCCTGGCTCGTCATGGCTGGTTGTCCCTGGTCGAAGCCATCACGCTGATGGCCGCCGGGATCGGGCTGTGGCTCGAGCTCGTCGAGTCGCCGCCCTTCGTGCCCCGGCTGGCCCGTCCCCGGCGGATCATGGCCGGTGCCGTGGCCATGTGGACCGTCTGGGTGACCGCCTACCTGGTGGGGCTGTCGCACGCTTCGGTCTACGAGGCCTTCCATCATGTGGCCGGTCGCGGTCTCAGCGTCGCCGCCGACCAGGCCCTCACCACCTGGGTCCTGTGGTTCACGTCACTGTGCATCTTCTTGCCGGTGATCTTCACGAACCTCATCCTCTGGCTCCGCAGCGGCGAGGACCCCGACGACGCGCTCCGCCGGCTGGTTCGTGACGGGCGACGGCACTGACGGCTACACCAGGTGCCCGACGGGTCGATGGGGCCCGATGTCGGCTACGTCGACAGGTTCAGGAGAGGGAGGTTGGCCCTCAGGTCCCCGTCGGCGGCGTGGATTTCGGCCGCCGCCCTCCTTCCGTCGGCGGCCATCAGCTGCTCGTACTTTGTCAGCTGGGCCCGTGCCTTACCGTTGGGCCCGTTCGTGAGGGCCTGGATGGTGGCGATGACTCCGACGGCGTCCGACGTGGTCCACACAGTGGCCGTGTTGAGGGCGTCGCTCACTCGGTCGCCGGCGGTGCCGCCCGGAGACTCGACGTCGGTCAGGTCGTAGATCGACTGGTCGGTGAGGGAACAAGCGTCCAGGTCGTCGCGCAGCAGACCCGGGATCTGCGCCCGATGCGCTGAGGTCAAGGTCCCCGAGGTCTCGTCGGAGTACAGGGTGAGGGCCTCGTGCACGGCGAACACGCAGGGAGCGATGTCGGTATTGATCTGCCCGATGACGGTGGTGTCGGCCTGGATGTCCGCTGTCCGCGATGCACCTGTGGGGAGATCGCTGATGACGGCGATGCCAACGACCACGACGGCCCCGACGGCGAGGAGAAAGGCCCGACGGCGGAACCACGGCGCCCTGGTGGGGGCCGAGCCGGGCGTCTCCGGCGGCGCCGCCGGACCTGAGGTTCCGGTCACGAGGTGCTCCCGAGGACACGGCTGGCGTATGTGGCGATGCCTTGACCCCACCGGGCCACGTCGCTCGGGGAGAGGCTGTACGTGCCCGATGCGCTCTCATCGGCGAAGGGCGTGGCCCGGTAACGCAGTCGTCCGGTGGGACCGATGAGGTACATGACGTCGTTGTGGGCGACCAGGCCCGAGCGGGGGGCCACCGTGACCGAGACGCCGTAGGCCTTCCAGACGGCATTGAGGGTCCGGAGGCTCGAGGTCAGGAAATGCCAGTTGGGCAGGGCCCCGAGACCATCCTGGGCCGCCGCCGTGGAGGCGGGAGCGGTGGAGAGAACCACCGGGTCGGTGTTCACGGTCAGGAAGACGACGTGCGCCTTCGCCGAGCCGAGGTCATCGTCGGCCTGACGGATCTCCGCCGACATGACGGAACAGATGTCGTCGCAGGGGGAGTCGAAGAAGGTCACGACGACGGCGTCCCCACGCTCGCCGGACAGGGAGACGGCCTTGCCCGATTGATCGACGAGGGTGAACGTGGGGGCCGGAGTCCCCACCATGGGGGTGATCCCCATGAAGGCCGGGAGGGTTGCACCGACCTCCTGGGCCGCCGTCGCTGACGCCGGCGGTGCCACCACAGCCGTCCCGGCCGTCACCGGCCTGGGAACGGTGGACGTGCTGGGGGTGGTCGATGCCGGGTTGAGGCCGACGCTCGAGAGCAGGTGCTCGCCGAGAACGCCGCCGAGACCGAGCACAGCGAAGACGGCCAGGACGATGAGGGCGAAGTTGCGCGGCACCTTGGGCTCGGCCCGGCGGAATGCGGCCGCCCGCTCGTCCTCCGAGAGAGCCGACGTCGCAGACAGTGGCTCGGTCTCGTGCGCGGACACCGCCGGTCTCGTCCGCGGCGATCTCAGCGGATCCGGATGACGGCGTCGGCTCCCATGGCGATGAAGAGCGCCGTCAAGTAGGTGATGGAAAAGCCGAACAGTTTCATGGCCCGGCGCGGGCTCGGGTCCCGCAGCAGGGCCCAGGCGTACCCGCAGAAGAGACCTCCGAGAACCAGGGCGGCAACGGCGTAGCCCGCGTTCAGGTGGGCCGCCGGGACCAGGAGCAGCGAGGACACCCACAGGACCAGGACATACGCCAGTATCCGGCGTGTCACGGTGGGGAGTGCGGCGATCGACGGGAGCATGGGGACGTGGGCGTTGGCGTAGTCGTCGCGGTACCGCACGGCGAGGGCCCAGAAATGCGGGGGGGTCCAGAGGAAGATGATGGCGAACATCACGAAGGGGGCGAGACCCAGGTGCCCGGTGACGGCGCTCCATCCCACGAGCACGGGGACGGCCCCTGCCGCCCCACCGATGACGATGTTCTGTGGCGAGGACCTCTTGAGCCACATGGTGTAGACGCCGATGTAGAAGGCGGTGGCCGACACGGCGAGAATGGCCGAAAGCGCGTTCACCGTCGTCCACAACAGCACGAAGGCCGCCACCTCGAGAGTCACGGCAAAGACGGTGGCGGCGCGTGGGGTGATCACGCCGGTCACGAGCGGACGGCTCTTCGTCCGCTCCATCAGAGCGTCGATGTCTCGGTCGTAGACCATGTTCAGCGCGTTGGCGCCGCCGGCGGCCAGCGCGCCACCGGCGACGGTCAGGGCCATCAGGCGCAGGGAGGGCACATGGCGGGCGGCCACGAACATGGTCGGGACCGTGGTCACGAGAAGAAGCTCGATGATCCGGGGTTTGGTGAGGGTGACGTAGTTGGTGACCCGGTTCATGAGGCCGGTGCGGGTCATCGCGACGGGCACTGATCCGGCCCCCACCCGGTTCGTCACAGGGGTGAGGCTACCCGCCGAAGGTCGTCCCTGCTGGATCATGTCGCAGCCCGACTACGGCCCCGGTGGGAGGCGACCCCCGGCTCCCCGGGGCGGTTCTTCCGCCTCGTGGCGCCCGGTGACGGGGACGGTCAGTATGAGGTAGCCGAAGCCGCCGACGATCGTCCCGGCGAGCATGAGGCCGACGCCGAGCAACCGGGTGGCGCGGTCCACACTGGCGACGCCCCCGGCCGCGGCGAGAAGCACACCGGCGAATCCCACGGTCGCTCCCAGACGGGCCAGCCGCTGCGCCCGGGGGGCGACGAGGAGCAGGAGGACGGCGCCGAGCCCCAGGACGCCACCGAGGACGGCGTGGGTGAGATAGAGGAGTTGTCCCCGTCCCGGCACCCAGACGTCAGGTCGGTCGTAAGGCACGACGACCAGGGTGCCGATGCCGAGCGCGAACTCCACTCCCACCAGTACTCCCATGGCGATGCCGACCCGGCGGGCGTGGCGGGGTGAGAGGCCCCGGTCGCTGCGGGGAGGCTCCGGGGATCCCGTCAGTGGTGTGGGCGTCTCTCCGGACCGTGGCGCGGCTCCGAACGCGGAACGGACCGGAGCGA
Source organism: uncultured Acidimicrobiaceae bacterium (assembly GCA_963848355.1). Taxonomy (GTDB): domain Bacteria; phylum Actinomycetota; class Acidimicrobiia; order Acidimicrobiales; family UBA8190; genus CAWKDG01. Next base: position 821,523 of record CAWKDG010000012.1, on the reverse strand, counting down.
GGCGGACGAGAAGGTTGTAGGTGACGAGGGCGACGGCGAGGTGCATCACCATGAGCACCGCCACGGCCCGGGGAGGCTCGCCCTCGGCCAGTATCCAGAGGTCGGGAATCCAGAGGACCAGGGTCACGAGGACGGCGAGGCGGAGAAAGAGCCGGCGAGGGGTCGCGGTGATGCGGACGATCACCGCCCAGGAGAGACAGGCCCCCAGGACCCCGATGACCGTCAGCTCGCCGTAGTCGGAGAAGCGGAAATGGACGTAGCCCCTGGTAGAGGGGAAGAGGGCGGTGCCGACCATCACAAGCAGTGCGTCGGCCGCCACAGACCCGACCAGCGAGGCCACAGTGGCCAACGCCGTTCTCGACGTGGTCGGAGGCTTGTGGTCCGGGTGGCGGTCCACGCGCAGTACCGCCAGCTGGCGTTCGGTCCACGACGGCTCGGTCACACAAGACCTCCTCGGCGGCCAGCGCGCACGTTTCTCGGCGCTGCCTACACTGCTCGACGTGCGGCAGCGCTGGTTCTCCCGCAGAGCTCTGCTTCTTCATCTCACAGTGGCACTGGTCGCACCCGGGTGCCTGTTGGCCGCCTGGTGGCAGGCGACGAGGGCCCTGGGCGGAAATTCGCTCAGCTGGTTCTACTCGGTGGAGTGGCCGGTGTTCGCCGTGCTCGCCGTCGTCGCCTGGTGGCACCTCATCCACGAAGACCCTGAGGCCTACAGGGCGCGCAAGCAGCGCCCCCCCGAGTGGGACGACATCGAGAGCTCGTCCGACCCGTGACCATGGTCGACCAGCTGCGTGACGTGGTCGGGCCCCAGGTGATCGTCGATCAAGACGTCATCGCCTCGTACACGACGGACTGGACACGACGCTTCGTGGGCCGGACCGCCGCCGTCGTGAGGCCGGGGTCCACCGAGGAGGTGGCGGGCGTGGTGGCCGTGTGCCGGGCCCTCGGCGTGGCTCTGGTTCCCCAGGGCGGCAACACCGGTCTGGTGGGTGGCGGGGTGCCCCTGCATGACGAGGTGGTTCTGAGCCTCCGGCGCCTTCGGACGATCGAGGGCGTCGACTCCCTGGCCGGCCAGGTGACCGCCGGTGCCGGCGTCTCTCTGTCGGCGTTGCACAGTGCTGCTCACGCCACCGGCTGGGCCTACGCGGTGGATCTCGCCAGCCGGGACTCGGCCACGGTGGGGGGGATGGTGGCCACCAACGCCGGAGGGACCCATGTCCTGCGCTACGGGGACACGCGCTCTCAGGTGATAGGGGTGGAGGCCGTGCTCGGAACGGGCGCGGTCGTCTCCCACCTCGGCGGTTTGGTGAAGGACAACACCGGCTACCACCTTCCCGGCCTCATATGCGGGAGTGAGGGGACCTTGGCCGTGGTGACGGCCGCCCGGCTGCGCCTCGTGCCCGCCCTGGCCTGCCGGATCGTCGCCGTGCTGGCGTTCTCCACGGTCTCCGATGCGCTCGAAGCCTCAACTGTGTTCCGACGGTGCCTTCCCTCCCTCGAGGCCTCCGAGCTCTTCCTCCACGCCGGGCTCGAACTGGTGTGCTCGGTCACCGGCATGCGGCCGCCGTTCCCGGGCGCGCACCCCGCCTACCTGCTCGTCGCGGCGGCCGATCAGGTCGACCCCGCCGACGCGCTGGCGGACGTCACCGACTCCGTGGCTGAGGTGTGCGACGTCGTCGTGGCCACGGACCCGGGAAGGCGCGCCGAGCTTTGGCGCTACCGGGAAGCGCACACCGAGGCCATCAACACCCTCGGTCCTCCCCACAAACTGGACGTCACACTGCCTCTCGGGTCACTGGCGTCATTCGTCGATCGAGTACCGGCAACCGTGCGTGTGATGGCGCCGGCGGCCCGGACATGGCTGTTCGGGCATGCCGGAGACGGCAATATCCACGTGAACGTGAGCGGTTTGCCCCCGGACGACGATCGGGTGGACGACGGGGTGCTCCGCCTGGTTGGGGAATACGGAGGAAGCATCAGTGCCGAACACGGCATCGGTTCGTCCAAGAGGAAGTGGCTCCATATCTCGAGGACGGCCGCCGAGATCTCCACCTTTCGAACGCTCAAGCAGGCACTCGATCCCGATGGTGTGCTGAACCCCAATGTCCTGCTCCCGAACAACCGATCTTGACGTCTTCCCGGATGCTCGCGGTCCTAGGACGACGATCGCGCTCTGCGTTGGCGTTCGACGGCTTGCCGCACCCACCACGCAGCGAATACGGGGAACGGAACGACCTTCTCCGAAGACCCGTAATGGTCGATTGCCTCCTTGAGGCCATTCCAGGCTGCGTCCACCAGCGAGCCTCTTGCCGATTTATCGGGCGAGCAATACGAATCAACGAAGAGCTCGAGTAGCGGAAGACAGTCCTTCTTCCGGAGAGAACTCGGACTTCGAGCACCGAGGAGGGGCTCCATTCCTGCAAAGACAGCCATTGCATTGCCCCGAGACCGAAATGATCTGGACCGCGTGGCCGATGGCCCGATTGTTTCATCTTCGGGTCGCCACTTCTGCCATGCCGACTGCTTTGTGGTGCCGACAGCGTCGGCGATCTCCTGCCATGAACGTCCCTGCGCACGCACGACCCGGACGGCTTTGTCTTGGACTTCCTGGAAGTACCGCTCGTACATCGATGCCGCACGAAGGACCTCCATGGCATCGACGTCATCCCTGCCGGCGACCCGCTCCCATGGTTCCCACTGATCTCCCGTCACCACGTCAGTATATCCTGACGTGTCAAGATATCCTGACGGCAGGGCGAGAAGTGACCGGCCGTCGCTCGGAGTCGATACTCCGTGACCACGACGGGTCGGGAGATCGTCGGGTCGTGGTCGCCATGCGTCCGACCAGGGTCAATGCTGTCAATATGAGGGGTGACGAACCTCGCGCGGGGCTTTTCCAGGTTCCCGCCCCTATAGCGTTGATCGGTATGGAAAGCGACGGACCGGCCTCAACGGTCACCACCGCCCCCCTTCCCGAGGAGCCAACCGAGAAGCGCGGCCGCTTCCGTCCCCTGCTGGGCTGGATCATCGTCGTCGCGGTGGCCCTCCTCATCAGTACCGGCACCCGGGCCTATGCCGTCCAGTCGTACTCCATCCCCTCGTCGTCGATGACGCCCACCTTGATGCCGGGGGACCGGATCCTGGTCGACAAGCTGAGCTCGACCATCCACCGGGGGGACATCGTCGTCTTCAAGGACCCGCCGGCCGACAGCGACGGTCCCCCCACTCTGGTGAAGCGGGTGATCGGGCTCCCGGGCGAGACCATCTCGTCGGTAGGCACCACCGTCCTCATCAACGGCAAGCCCCTGGCCGAGCCGTGGCTGCCGCGTCTGGCGGGGGAGTGCATCGAGGTCAGCGAGCACATCCCCACCACGAAGATCGCCCCCGGCCACTACTTCATGATGGGCGACTGCCGTGGCGATTCCGATGACAGTCGCTACTGGGGCACGGTCCCCGCCTCCTACATCGTGGGCAAGGTCAACGTCATCATCTGGCGCCACAACCACCCCTGGATCCATTGGTTCTAAAGGTCGGGAGCCGGTAGCCCGGACCACCAACGGAGCGTTGACATCGTGGCCCCCTTGATGTGCTCGGTAGCATCTGGATGGTGGCGCGACAACGGTTGAGTCCGATGGCGAAGGTCGTCACCCTTTGCGTGGTCTTGGCGACTGCATGCTCGTCACGACAAGGAAGCCTCGGCGAACATTCCAGATCGGCATCAACGGCGCCCGTCCCCCTATCGTCGGTACCTGAAGGCACCATCTGCAGCCGATGTGGAGACCCGTCGAACACGACAGTTCCTCCGCGTCCTACCACCACGCTCGGGACTCTCACCGTCGGGCCCCCGACCGGCTCAAATGCGTACGTGGCAGGTACCGCGCCGGCGTATTGCACCACGTCGTACCAATCGAGCAGCTGGCCCCCTGCGGCTGCTCCAGAGGTTGCCGCCCACCTGCTCACGCTTCAAGATGTACCTGCGGGTTTGACATCCAGTCCGCCGGTGTACGCCACGAACGGGCCTTCATTGGACGAGATTGCAGCCGGTTTTCCAACCAACCCCATTGCCGAAGCGGATTATGGGACGAACCAGCAGCCGTATTTCGGTATCGACGAGATTCTGGGCGAGGCAAAGACCCCGCAAGCGGCCGAGGCCGTATTCGTCTTCGCCAGAGACCACATCTACGGGGATTGCCAGCACTTCTGGGGTGACTCCTTGCCTCCAGCGTTCCCACTTTCGCAGAGCGGACCAAACGTCGCCGGGTTCGAAGTCACGAGCGGAACCAGCTATTCCAGTGGTGCCTGGGTCGTCGTGCTCGGATGCGAGGGGAACTTCGTCTTCGACCTCAGCGTTGGAAACTCGACGGCCTATCCGAATACTCAGAAGGCCGTATTCCCTTCAGCATCGCAGGTCTCTCAGGCTGTAAACGCCGTTCTCTCGCGCATCGCGCAATGACATGGCCGTCTTCCCGAAGCTGTCGTTTCCACCCGTGGACGAGGCTGCATCGCGTTGCTCACGCCTAGCGTTTTCGACAATGAGATTCGGGCTTCCCCTCTAGGCAGCTTGCCGGATTGTCCGTAACATCGTTCTGAGCAAGAGCCAAGGAGGCAGCATGCGGCGACTCGTACTCGCGATAGCCGTACCGGTGGCAATGGCAACGCTCGGCGTCGGATCGGCGGAAGCGGCATCGTCCTCGACAGCCCCCGGGGCCACGAGATCCAATACGATTGAGGCCAGGATCCAGTCGGGAAGCCAGTGGACATTGAACATTCCCGATTGGCTCAGCAGCGGGTGCACGGTCATCACATTCGACGGCCATCAGTTCTTCGACGATCTGGGGGACGCCGGCACATGGTCGCAGCGGAGCTCATCAGTTTCGCTGGTGGTCACGACCGCAGGCGCACCCACTCCGCATGCGCTTGGCCGAGGCAAGTACCACGGCAAGTTCCACAAGAAGACGGAAGAGTACTCGGGGATATTCAGGGGCCAGCACGGTGGGGAGGCGCATGGCACGCTGAATCCCGGCGCGAGTCCCGACTGCGGGCCGTAGCGGGGCGGACGTGACCTTTTGCGTTGGGGGAGATCTCGATTGCCCTGACAACGGCGTCACGCCATTATTTCGAGGTGCTCCAGAACCATTTCGGCGAGGAAGAGGCCGCTGGTTACGATCAGGGCTCTGCTTTGTGGTTCGACCCCAACGTGCTCGGGCCGGCGGTCGACATGCTTGCTGAGCTTGCCGGTGACGGAGCTGCGCTCGAGTTTGCCGTCGGCACAGGGCGGGTTGCATTGCCGCTCGCGGCCAGAGGTGTACCCGTGTCGGGGATCGAACTCTCGATCCCCATGGCCGACCGGCTCCGAGCCAAGGACGGCTCGGAGCGCATCAAGGTGACAATGGGGGACATGGCGACGACGCGGGTCGAAGGCAGATTCCGCCTCGTATATCTCGTGTTCAACACGATCGGGAACCTCACCACCCAGGACCAACAGGTGGCGTGCTTCGCCAATGCGGCCGCCCACCTCGAGCCTGGGGGAACGTTCCTCATCGAGGTTGGTGTTCCCGACCTGCGCCGTCTACCACCGGGCGAGGACGCACGTGTGTTCTCGCATTCCCCGGGGTATGTGGGTTACGACCGCTATACCGATCTCGTCGCCCAACAGGCAGTGTCCCACCACTTCACTGCCGACGGATCGGCCGTACGCGAGTTCAAGACACCCTTTCGGTACGTGTGGCCGTCCGAGCTCGATCTGATGGCCAGACTCGCCGGTATGGCGCTACGTGACCGCTGGGCCGGCTGGGACCGCTCACCTTTCACCGGAGACAGCATGTCGCATGTCTCGGTCTGGGAGAAGACCGACGCCTGAAGACGATGTCCGGCGCACCGAGACCCATCACTGCCTATCCTGCAAGCCGGTGAGCGAGGATGCGTCGCTCCGACAGAGACGTGTGGGAGTGGGTTTGGAGACCAATTCGCCTTTGTCCCCGGACACGGTGGGGCTGCTCGAGGGCATCTGCACCACGCGGGCCATCCGTCGTTACGAGGATGAACCCGTTCCCGAGCACGTCCTGCGCGACATCCTGTTCGCCGCCACCCGGGCGCCGAGCGGTTCGAACCGGCAACCGTTCCGTTTCCTGGTGCTCACCGACGGTCCGAAGGCAGCCGAAGCCAAACGCCTGATCGGCGCCGCCGCCCGCTACGCGTGGGGGTCCAAACGCGTCGCCGACGGCTACGACCGAGGTTCGGGAGCGGACCAGAGCTCACCAAAGGCGGCACTGGCCAGGACCATGCAGACGTACGTCGAGAATCTCGACACTGTTCCGGTGCTGATCCTGCCGTGCATGATCCGCTATCGCGAACCGTTCCCCGCCGAAGGAGCATCGATCTATCCGGCCTGCCAGAACCTCCTGCTGGCCGCTCGAGCCCTCGGCTACGGGGGCGTGATGACCATATGGAACGTCTTCGCCGAAGGCGAACTTCGCACCCTGCTGGGTATCCCCGACGATGTGTTCCTGGCCGCCACCATCACGTTGGGCCGCCCCCGGGGCCACCACGGCCCTGTCCGCCGACGTCCGTTGGACGAGCTCGTCTTCCTCGACCGATGGGGCGCACCGGCGCCCTTCGCCGTCGATCCCCCGCACACGGGTCACACGGCGGCCGGCCCACCACCACCGAGCTGAGGTGCCCGGCCCGATGCGATCGGAACCCTCACGCGTCCGCCGGGCAAGGTCCATTGCGTGATCCGAGCGCGTTGTGGCATTTGCGCCGTGCAACCATCTGCTTGCACACGACATGGAGTCCCAGAGCGGCGAAAACCATCGGGGGATTAGCCTGATTCGGAAAACTCACCGACGGACGGGGGACCAATCATGCTTCGCAAGTGCTTGTTGGTAGCGGCAACCGCGATGTTGCCGGCCGCTCTCCTCATCGTGATCGAGCCAGGAGTGGCGTCGGCGGCGGTCGTCGCGGTGGGCACCGCCAACTGCAGCGGCCTCGTAGGGAACGGCACCATAAGTCCGAAGCTCACGGCTACCGGCGGGATTGGAGGAATGAAGATCAACTTCAAGGGCAAGTTCGGAGCATGCCCGAACGCTGCCGTCAGCATCCCCAGTGGTGACGTGATCAAAGGCGGAACAGTCTCGGGAAGCGGTTACTACAGCAACAACCTGGCCAGTAAATGCGCCAACTACTTCGGGTCACTCGACACCATAGGCAGCATCAAGGTCACCATAAAGTGGAAGGCCGTGCCGATTCCCATCGCCAAGACCGTCCTCACATACTCCGCCGCTCCCGGTGAGGGTGCACCAGCTGGCGTCATCACGCTGACTGCGCCTCCGGCACCTGCGGCAGTGGGATCATTTGAGCCTGCGGCTCCCGTCCCTCCGCTGAACACGATCACCCTGAACTCCAACCTCGTGTGCCCGAGTACGAGCCACTTTGCCTTTGCGGCGGGCAACGTTCACGTCTGACCTGGTAGTCAGTCTTGGCTCGATAACGACCCCCGGCCCTCGTCGGCCGGGGGTCGTCACGAGTCACCACACCGTCGTCCGGACCGTGTTCCTCAGAACGCCATGCCTCCGCTCGGCCACGTGAATGCCGGGCCGACGGGGCAGCCGGCGGGCGGCGTCGGAATGTTCATGAGCGTGTTCTGAGTCAGAGCGTCAGCGGCATATGACCCTGTGATGGACGTCGTCGACGGAGGAGTGGCTGCCGCCCCCAGGTCCAGTGCCATGGGACCAAAGGGAGGCGTCACCGCTGAATATGTTCCGGCCGAATACTTGACGTGCGACGGAGCCACCACGAGGGGAGGAGTCAGAGTCCATTTGACCGTCATCTTGATCAGCCCGACCTTGTCGACGGGAACGGCTCCTTGGAAGTCGGCGCACTTGCTCGCGGTCGTACCGGTGAAGTACCAGTCGTTGATCGTCGCCGACCCTCCGGTCACCGTGTGGGTGACGCTACTGATGGTGATCGATCCTCCGGTGCACCCGGCGAACTTTCCTTTGGCGGTGATCTTCACCCCGCCTGCGCTTCCGGCCGTGGTGAGGCCGGGGCTGAACTTTCCTGTGCCCTTGAAGATAGAGCAGGTGACGTGTCCCACAAGGACGGGCGCCGCGGACGCTTCCCCGCTGACACCGAACAGCACCCCCGCTTGCAGGACCACGAATGCTGAGACGACGGCCAACCTGCGAATCATGTGAATCCCCCTCCGTGTCGGTCTTTGCGCCGGGACGGATCGAACCCGACGGCATGTTCGCAGAAGAGCGCACTATCGCAGAAACCCACCCTTCTGTGGCAGCGACTATTGACGACTTCTTCTCCTCACGCAAGCACCTTCAGATCGAGATGGACCGGGCAGGCGCGAAACCAGCCCGGGTGGTCCCAGCTCAGGGACGTACTAACCAAACGTGATGTGAATGCAGTGTGTCGATGCACAAGCGAACGATCCACAGGAGGCACGCGAACCTGGCCCGGACATCTCCGTCCGAGCCGGTCCGCAGCCCCCCGTGACTGCTCCCGAGGGCGAGTGGCGGGGGCTTCGGGACAAGCTAGGAGGCGTAGGTGACGCGTTGGTGACGGTCGTGTAACCGATCATCGAACTTGCGATGAACCGTGCGCGACGGTCCAACTCGGGCGTTACGTCGCTGACGCGCCCTCGACGGGCCGGCTCGATCGGCCGCTGATCGAACCCAGGAAGGTGCTGTCACCGAAGGTGAAGACCCCGCCGTCGGAACCGACGAGTTCGTAGCCGGCGCCGTCGGGGGTGGCGGCCATTCCGACGACGTCGCCGACTTTGACCGCATCGGCGGGCAGCGAACCCATGAAGACGGCGTCGCCGAAGGCGAAGACCCCGCCGTCGGTTCCCGCCAGCCAGTAGCCCCCGCCGTCCCCGCTGGCCGCGATCCCCACCATCCGCCCCGTCAGATGGACGTCGGCCATCGACCCGGCGAAGACGGCGTCGCCGAAGGTGAAGACCCCACCGTCGGCGGCCACCAGCCAGTAGCCCCCTCCGTCAGCCGAGGCGGCCATCCCGGTGACGTCGCGGACGCGGACGCCGGCGCCGGGGAGTGAACCGTGGAAGCGCGCGTCGCCGAACGAGAACACCCCACCGTCGGCCGCCACCAGCCAGTAGCCACCGCCGTCAGACGTGGGCGCGATGCCCACGACGGGAGCGTCCAGATGCGTCCCGGCCAGCGAACCGTGGAATCGGGCGTCGCCGAAAGCGAAGACCCCACCGTCGGCCGCCACCAGCCAGTAGCCCCCGTCGTCATCGGTGGCGGCCATGCCCACGACGTCGTCGACATGGACCCCCAGCCCCGGGAGCGAACCGAAGAAGCCGGCGGGACCGAAGGTGAACACTCCTCCGTCCGATCCGGCCAGGTCATAACCGGCGGGGCCCGACGGCACCACGAAGACGGTACCGGTCAGGTCGGTGATGCTCGGGGTGGTTGTGGCGTTCAGGACGACGGTCACACACCGGCCTGGTCCGCTCGGCTGGCTCTGGCCGACGACGACGTAGCGCTCGATGGCCGGCTCCCAGAACCTGAGACTCTGCCCGGCGGCCACGCCGCAGAAGTGGACGACGACCTGGTCGAAGTCGGGAGCGCCGGAAATGACCGACACGTCGTAGAAGCTCCCCTGCACCGACGGTCCGGCAATGGGGTCCGACGGGTAGGTCGCCACCGTCAGTGTCCCTTCGCCCCCGCTGGTGTTGGCCGACACCGATCCGGGCACGTCGGCGGGGCCGAGCGAAGCGGTGACCGACCCCGTCGGGCTCGAGGACATGGCGCTGTTCGATTGGTCCGGCAGGTCGGCCACGGGAACGACGGCATTGGAGGGATCCGACGCCGGCGACGTCCCGGCCCCGTTGGTGGCCGTCACCGTGAAGGTGTAGCTGTCGCCGGAGACGAGCCCCGTCACCGTGGCCGTCGTCCCCAGTGGATTCCCGGAGACGGTGGTCGCAGCGAGGCTGGAGCCTGTCGACTGGTCGAACGGGGTGACGGCGTAGGAGACGATGTCACCGTCGCCCGACGAGGTCGGTGCCGTCCAGGTCACCACGGCGCCGTCGATGAGCATGGTGTCAGAGGCGGCGACGGCCTCGACGTTCAAGGGGGCGGAGGGTTCTCCACTGGCCCCGGCCGGGCCCGCCGGGAGCACCACGACCCCGAACCCGGCCACCAGGATGGCGATGGCGATGGCGACCTTCGGCCGTCCGTGGGCCAGGGACGCACGCTCCACCGGTCCATCGTCCCATAGCCCGACGTCACAGACGCGCTTCCGTCACAACAATCGGAGTCGCAGACAGAGTCGGTCGTGAAATAGCTGTAGTTCGGTCGCCCGATGCCGATACTGACCAAGAGAACAGTCGACGCGACCCGAGTCCCCGGTGGTGCCGTTTCCCGCCGTGCCGCTTCTTGGATCGAGTCCGCCCATGTCTCCTGTCACCGTTCGCATCATGCGGAACGCCCCCGTCCTGGCCGCCGCGACGTTTCTCCTCCTGTTCCTGCTGGCGGCCGTGGCCGTGGTGGGAGTGGCCAGTGACGAAGCCGGCGCGACCCCGACCGCCATCGACCTGGGGACAGCCGGCGCCACTTCGGTCCTGGCCGGCGCCGGGATCTCGAACACCTTGGCCAGCGTCCTACCGCTCGATGGGGACACGTGGCCGACGCCGACCATCACCGGGTTTCCTCCCGGGGTGACGCTCGGGACCCTGCACGGCGGAGACGGCGTCGCCGAGGCGGCCCAGACGGACATGACCACGGCGTACAACGCGGCGGCGGCCGAGACGTCGACCAACAGCGTCACCGGTCTCGACCTCGGCGGGATGAACCTGGCCGCCGGCGTGTACACGGCCTCCACCGCCATGTCCCTGACGGGTACGGTGCCGTTGACCCTGAGCGGCGACCCCGCGTCGGTGTTCATCTTCCAGGCGGGTTCCACCCTCACGACCGGTTCCAAATCATCGGTCGTGTTGAGCGGTGGTGTCCAGGCCTGCAACGTCTTCTGGCAGGTGGGGACCACGGCCACCATCGGGACGAGCACGGCCTTCGTGGGCAATATCCTGGCGTTCACCTCCATCAACCTCTTGACCAGTGCCACGGTCGACGGCCGGGCCCTGGCCAGTAGCGGGTTCGTGTCGCTGGAGGACAACGTCTTCACCAATTCGGCCTGCGTCCCTACCACGACGACGACGGTGGCGCCTACCTCGGCCACCACCGTGGCGCCGAACACGGCCACCACGGTGGGCGTGAAGACGCCGACCGCCAAGGACCCGAAGGCGGCTGGGACGCCGATCGGGACGACCCCCGGTCCGGACCTTGTCGGTGCGGGGGCGAACGGCCTGGCCTTCACCGGCTTCGACGCCGAAGGCCTGACTCTTGTCGCCGCCGTGATGATCGGGTTCGGGGCGACGTGTCTGCTCGTCCGCCGTCGCTGGCGTCTGCGGGACCGCCGCTCCGGCTAGGGATCGCGGCGACGAGCGCCCGGTCGACAGGACCCCGCCGACGACAGTCGGTGTCGTATCGTGGGGTGGTCCGAGTCGCCGAACGAGGAGCCGGATGAAGCGGGGGATCCTCCAGGGAATCGGACTGCTGCGGTGGCTCGCCCTGGCCATGCTGGTGGTCACCGTCCTCGTCACCCGCCACTCCCTCAGTCGTCCGGGGCTGGCCCTCGGGGTGGTGGCGGCGGCCCTGGCCGTCACCGTCGTGGCCACGTGGCGGTATCGGAAGGATCCGGTGCGCCTGCTGACGCGGCCGACCGTTGTCGTCGAGCTGCTCGTCGGGGCGGGCATCTCGCTGGCCGACGGGTGGACCTACAGGTCCGGGCATGCGTTCTCGTCGGCGCAGTCACTCGGTGGCGCCTGGCCCCTGGCCGGCGTGCTGACGGCCGGAGTGGCGTGGGGTCCGGTGGGCGGTGGGGTGGCCGGACTGGTGATCGGGGGAGCACGGGCGGGAGCCGACTTCGCCAACGGAGTGTCCCCGTCCCACGTCGGCGCCTCGCAGGTGACCTCCATGGTGACGACCACGGCTCTCTACGTGATCGCCGGAGCCGTCGTCGGCCGCGTCGCCGTCCTCCTCGACCGGTCGGAACGGACGATCTCCGCCGCCCGTGCCCGCGACGAGATCGCCCGGACTCTCCACGACGGCGTTCTGCAGACCCTCGCCATCGTGGAGCGGGGGACCGATGATCCGGCGCTGGCCCGCCTCGCCCGCGAGCAGGAGCGCAGTCTCCGGGAGTTCCTGTTCGGCGTGCCCGATGTCTTCGCCGGGGAGACGGGCACCGACCGCGCCGGTGGCCCGGCGGGCGCATGCGCCGTCGCCCTACGCCGGGCGGCGGGACGGTTCGAAACGGCGTTCGGCGGCACGGTCAGCGTCATCGTGGCCGGCGACGTGCCGCCGTTGGCCGCGGACGTCACCGCGGCGCTGGCCGGAGCCGTGGGTGAGGCGTTGACGAACGCCGGCAAGCACGGCGAGGCCCGGCACGTCACGGTCTACATGGAACCGGACGCCGACACGGGGGCGTTCTGCTCGATCAAGGACGACGGGTCCGGTTTCGATTTCCGGGACACGCCCGAAGGATTTGGGATCACCAGCTCGATGCGGGCCCGGATCGCCGAGGTGGGCGGCAGGGTGGAGATCGAGAGCGTGCCGGGGGTGGGGACCGAGGTCCGCATCTGGGTCGACCGGAGGGCGCATGGGTGACATCACCGTGGTGCTGGCCGATGACCATGAGATCTGGCGCAACGGGGTGCGCGCCGATCTCGGTGACGGGTTCGAGGTGGTGGGGGAGGCCGGCACGGCCGAGGACGCCATCGCCGTGATCCGCACGTCGCGACCCCGTCTGGTCGTCTGCGACCTGCACATGCCCGGCGGTGGGATCCGGGTGGTGAAGGCCTGTGGCGACGAGACGAAGGTCGTCATGCTCACCGTCTCCGAGGCGGAACGGGATCTGCTCGATGCGGTGGCCGCCGGTGCCATCGGCTACCTGGTCAAGTCGACCCCGCCCGAAGAGCTGCGAAGGGCGCTGATGCGGGCCGCCCGGGGTGAGCCCGTGTTCTCGCCCGAGCTCGCCGCCCTCGTGCTCGGAGAGTTCCGTCAGCTGGCCAGGGCGGCGGGCCCGGTCCAGCCGCTGACCGAGCGCGAGAGAGAGGTGTTGCAGCTCGTGGCCCGGGGCCACACCTACCGGGAGATCGCCGGGCAGCTGCACATCGCCGAGAAGACGGTGGAGAACCACGTCCGGAACATCCTCGGCAAGCTGCATCTGAACCGGAAGCAGGAGCTCATCCGCTACGCCCTCGAGCACGGTCTCGAATGACGGCGACGTGGCCCGGGGCGGCCCCAGACTGATTTGGGGGGAAATCAGGATGGTTTCGGTGTGGGCATCGGCTCATGCTGTCCCCATGACCTCTCCACCGCGTCTTCTCGTCGTCATCGGTCCCTCGGGGGCCGGAAAATCGAGCGTCATCAGGGAGCTGCACCGGCGCCGGGCGGTGGTGGTGCGACCGACGTGGACGACCCGGCCCCCGAGGCAGGACGAGCTCGACGGCTCCCTGGAGCATCGGTTCGTGTCCGAGGAGGAGTTCGACGGTCTCGTGAGCACCGGCTTCTTCTGCCGCACCGGCACCATCACGGGGCTGGCCTACCGGTACGGACTGCCGGCGTTGGTGGTCCACGGTGACGGACCCCCCGACGCCGTGATCCTGCGGGCGCCCTACGTCAGGTCGCTGGCGCGCCTCGTTCCCGGGACGGTCGTCTACCAGATCGAGGATCGGCCCGATCGGATCGCCCGGCGACTGCGGGCACGGGGCTGTCCGCCGGCGGAGCTCGACCGGCGGATCAGGGACAACATCGCCGAGTCGAGGGCCGGTCGGCGGGTGGCCCGTCGCACCTTCATGAACGACGGCACGCTCGAGCAGTTGGTGGACACCGTGACGCAGTCCATGGCGGTCGACTTCCCCGGACGTTCCGGTTCGGTGCCGGCCCTGGTGGCGTCATGAACCGTTCGGGCTGGCATTACGCCGGGATCGTGCTCGCCGTCGTGATCGGCATCCTCGGCCTGGCCCTCTTGGGCGCGTTCGTTCTCGTGGTCGTGGGCATGGGGCAATGGGGGAGCAACAAATGATCCGTCGCATCCGTCTTCTCATCGTCGTCGTCCGTCCGGCCGTCCTCCTCATTCTGGGAATGTTCTCCCTGGTCGCCCTGGCCCAGTCGGGACACGGCAACGACCCCGTCCTGCTCGCCCGCGTCCTCGTGGTGGTGGTGTCGTTCCTCGTCTTCTCCGTGACTCTCAACGACATCGCCGACGAAGCGATCGACCGTGTCAATCTGGCCGGCGATGCCAGAAGGCCTCTCGTGGTCGGGACCGGGTCGCGACGGGAGTTGGGCGTCGTGGCCATGGCCAGCGGATGCCTGGCGTTGGCCGGAGCGGCCATGCTCACGTGGCCGGCCGTGATCGTCGTGGGGAGCGGGCTGCTGGTGAGCGCCGGGTATTCGCTCGGTCCCGTCCGGATCGCCGATCGGGGTGTGGTCGCCTCGCTCGTCCTGCCGGCGTGCTACGTCGCCGTGCCCTTTCTGCTCGCCACGTTCAGCGTCCGGCCTTCGATGGGGTGGCGTCAGGGCGGGCTCCTGGCCGGGCTCTACCTCGGTTTCATCGGTCGGATCGTCCTCAAGGACTTCCGCGACGTGAGAGGTGACGCCCTCTTCGGAAAGCGCACGTTCCTGGTGCGCCATGGCCGGCGACCGACGGTCGTGTTCAGTGCCGTCTTCATGACGATGGGCACGGGCGTGATCATCGCCGTCAACGGGCGGTCGATCGTCTGGGCGTTGTTGTACATGGCTCTTCTCGCCCCTGCCCTCGTCGTCCTGAGGGCGTTGGCCACGAGCGGCGGGCATCGACGGGACGAGAACCTGATATCGGCGTCGGCCATCCTCGGTCGGGGGATCGTCGTGCTGCTGCTCATGCACTTGGAGACGGCCGGCCCCGGGTGGAAGGCGGTGTCGGCAGCGATCGCGGCGTCGTTCGTCGTGGTCACCGTCGGTCAGGCACGGAGAATGATCCGGTACGGACCGAAGGCGGTTCTGACCTTGCCGACGGAGTTCCAGGCCGTGTCCGTGCCCGACGCGGCGCGACGGGTGGCTACGACGGGGGCCGGAGGCCGGTCTGGATAGCGGTGCACAGGAGATCGGCGCCCCTGTGGCCGTCGTCGGGTGCGGTGATCGCCTTCCGGTTCCCTCCCCGGACGCGGCGAGACAGATGACGTGGAGACGATCCGCCCGCCCGTCACCGCGGTCGTGGCGCCCTCCGGTCGGGACGCGCCGGAGCTGGTGTCGGCACCTCAAGGGGGGTGACGATCAAGCCGACATGACGTTGTGACCTCCCGGTGTCTCGTCCTCGTGCGTGCGGGGGACAACTCGGTCCACGAGAGCTGGCTCACGCCCTCGGCGCAGAAGTGCTTCGATCTCGCCGTCTCCTACTACGGAGGCACGCCGGGACGTTTCGCCGACCGGGCGGACCACTACAGCGCCCGGACGGGACCGAAGTTGCCACGTGTGGCCGACTGGCTCGACGACAACTGGGAGTGGGTGTCCGGTTTCGACTTCGTGGCCATTCCCGACGACGACCTGTCGGCCTCTGCCGGGGTCTGGTCGACGGTTTTCGACGTGATGGACCGCCACCGCCTGGACCTGGCCCAGCCGTCGTTCGGTCGTGACTCGAACTGGTGCCATCCGATCACGGCCGAGAGACCGGGGTCTTCGTTCCGGGTGACGAACTTCATTGAGAACGGACTGGCCGTGTTTTCGGCCCGCGCACTCGAATGGTGCGCGCCGACGCTGCGCCTGGGGAGCTCTGGGGTCGGCTCCGACTACGCATGGGCCGCCATCGTGAGGGCCAACGGCGGTCGGGTGGGCATCGTCGACGAGGTCCACGTGGAGCACGTACGCGCCCACCACGGTGCCGGGGCCACCACGCACCAGTCGGCCGACTCGTTGGCGTCGGTCCTCACCCATCCCGAGATGTACGACGAACTCCTCCTCATGGCCACCTTCGGGATCGCGAACCCCTATGACCCCTTCGTCGAGGAGGCCGTCTGTGTCGACGGCTCGAACCGTGTCGACGGCTCGGACGGTGTGGACGGCTCGGAGCGGCGTCGGCGCGACGACGCCGCTCCGACCACGCAGGGGACCGACCCCGGCCCTCTCGGTTCCCCCCTCAGTTTCGTCGTCGTGGGCTCGGGGACCGTGGCCGGGGTGCGGGCCACTGTGGATTCACTGAGCCGCCGGGCCGTGGCGGACGACGAGATCATCGTGGTCGATGCCACCTTCGACTCCCACCTCTCGGGGTGCCTCGGAGCCGACGGTGGGTCGGTCAGGTTGGTGTCCGCTCCCGACCGTGGTCTGGCCGAGTGTTACGACCTGGCCATCGCCGCAGCCGCACACCCCACCGCCGTGGTGGTCGCCTCGGGATGGACGCTCGGCCCCGCCTTCCGCCCGTCGCTCGCGGCGGCGACGTCTCGGGGCCCGAACGATCTCGTCATCGACGGGTTCGCCCCGGTCGCCGCCATCGGGCGGGAGCTGGTGGCGGCCCTCGGGGGCATGGGCGCTCTCAGCCGGGCCGTGACCACCGGCTTCGGCAAGGTGGGGACGCGGGAGATGCTCGAGACGGCCGAGCGTCTCGCCGGCGCGGCCGGGAAGCGGGTCGTCGTCGGCTCGCTCGACGCGTCGGTGGTCACGACCGCGGAGGAGCCCGCCATCCCGGCGCCGCCCTTCTCGGCCGGCGTCGGTGGCCAACCTCCGACCCGACGACTGCATGGCGCGCTGTTGCGGGCGGTCCACCCCACCGCGGTGGACGCCGTCCTCGCCGTCGGCCGCCTCGTGTCGGACGACCAGGCCATGCAGTACGCGCTGGCTGGTGGCGACGAAGTGGCCCCAATGGAGCGGGACATCGCCCCTCGACCCGGCGACGTGGTCGGCCGAGCAGGCCGTGGGGGTCTCCGTCGGGCCGTACCGGGTGTCGGCGCTCGTGCATGCCCTGGTCCGTCGGGGGACGGTCGGCCAGGCCGCTTCCCTCCTGGCCACGTACGGTCTTCCGGCGGGGACGCCGGCGGCCGAGGTGGAGGAGGCGGTCGCCGTGATGACGGCCGCCGGCCGCGACGGGGCCGAGCTCGTCTCGGCCAGTGCGCCCGGGCCCGCGGCCGAGGCGGCGACGATGGTGATGGGCCTTCTGGCCCGGACGGCGGCCGATGGGGCCCGACCGATCTCCGAACGGGCGGAGGCCACGGTCCGTCACGTCCGTCTCGGCAAAGTGGCCGCTCTTCGTGAGACCGCTCTGCGCTGAGCCCGATCCGGCCGGCGCAGGCACCAAGGGCTTCAGCGCCCCTCGGAAACGGTCGATGGTGCAGGCTGGAGGTGGCCCTCAATGCCGCAGACACTCAAGACACCCAGGATCCGGCCGACGGAGACGGCGCCCCCGCCGGTGACCGTCAACGACTGCCGTCTGATGGACTTCCCCAAGGTCCAGGACCCGAGAGGGAACCTCACCTTCGTCGAGTCGGCAAGGCACATCCCCTTCGAGATCAAACGGATCTTCTACCTCTACGACGTACCCGGCGGTGAGTCCCGGGCCGGACACGCCAACAAGATTCTCGAGCAGGTCATCATCGCCGCCTCGGGGAGCTTCGATGTGGTGGTCGACGACGGTCTCAAGCGGGCCCGGTTCTCCTTGTCGCGCTCGTACTACGGCCTGTACATACCGGGAGGCATCTGGCGGGACATGGACAACTTCTCCTCGGGCTCGGTGGCCATCGTGCTGGCGTCGGACTACTACGACGCCGACGACTACGAGCGGGTCTACAACGACTACCTGGCTGAGAGGCGGGCCCTACGGCCGTGACGACGACGACCGGCGCCGTCAGGGTCCCCTTCCTGGACCTGCGGGCGCCCACCGAGGAGATCCGCGCCGACCTCGACACCGCCATGGCGCGGGTCCTCGACAGGGGTGTCTACGTCCTCGGACCCGAGGTGGAGTCGTTCGAGGCGGCGTGGGCCCGCTACACCGACTCCACCGACTGCGTGGGGGTGGGGACGGGCCTGTCGGCCATCGAGCTGGCCTTGCGCGCCGTGGGGGTGAACCCGGGCGACGAGGTGATCGTCCCGAGCAACACGTACATCGCCACCTGGTTGGCCGTCACCAACATCGGCGCCGCCGTAGTGCCGGTGGAGCCCGAGCCGTCGACGTATCTGCTCGACGCCGAGCGGGTGGACGAGATGGTCACCCCCAAGACCGCCGCCATCCTTCCCGTCCACCTCTACGGGCAGGCGGTCGACTTGGTCGGTCTGTCCGCCGTCGCCCGGCGCCATGGGCTCCCCCTCGTCATCGACGGCGCCCAGGCCCACGGTGTCCGCTGGGAACCCTGGGGCCTCCAACCCGACGCCACGGCGTGGAGCTTCTACCCGAGCAAGAACCTGGGCGCCCTCGGCGACGGCGGGGCGGTGACGACCCGGCGTCGTGACGTGGCCGAACACCTTCGGCTCTTGCGCAACTACGGCAGCGCCGTCAAGAACGTCCACGAGGAGATCGGGACCAATTCGCGCCTCGACGAGCTCCAGGCCGCCGTCCTCGGGGCGAAGCTCGCCCACCTCGACGACTGGAACGAGAGGAGGCGCCGGATCGCCGAGCGCTACCTGGCTGCCATCGACCCGACGGTCGTGACCCTGCCCCGCGTCCCGGCGGACACGGTGCCGGTCTGGCACCTCTTCGTCGTCCGGAGCCCGGATCGCGATCGCCTGCAGAAACACCTCGCCGACCGGGGGGTGACGACCCTCGTCCACTATCCGATTCCCCCGCACCGGCAGAGCGCTTACCGGGGGACGGCAGTGGCCGGAGCGACCTTCCCCGTATCGGAGAGGCTGCACCGGGAGATCCTGAGCCTGCCGCTGCATCCGCACATGCACAGGGAGGAGGTCGAGATGGTCATCGATGCCGTCAACGGCTTCGCCGACGGCGGGCCGGTCGGAGCCTGAGATGACCGATCCGATCCTGGCCATGCTCCCCGAGGACCTGGCGTACCGGGCCGAGGTGCTCACGAACCGCAGTGTCCTCGGGTTGTTGGAGGAACTCACCGAGGAGCTGGTGGGCCGGGGCGAGACCGACAGCGCTCTCCTCGTCTCCAGTGCCGCCGTGTGCTGGGCCGTCGAGAACCATCCCGGGATCTACGACAGTGGGCGTCTCGAGTCGGCCCTGGCCCGGATCAGCGCAATGATCCTCGGTCCCTCGTCGGTGGACCCTTCCGGTCCGGTCGTGCATCTGCTTACCCGGGCGTTCAGGACGGGTGGCCACACCAGATTGACGTGGCGGTGGATCATGGCCGACACCGACCACGAGCACCTGGTCGTGCTCACCGACCAGGCCGAAGAGCCGGTTCCCGAACAGCTTCTGACCGCTGCGCGCGGCCGGGTCGTCGTCCTGGCATCGGGAGCTGCGAGCGACGCCGTGCGGGAGGTGCACCGCCATCTCGCGGGCGCCGCCTTTGTCGTGATGAACGTGGCCGAGCACGACACGGTGGCCCTCACGGCGTGTGCCGACGCGTCGCGTCGGCCCCCGTCGCTCATGGTCAACCAGGCCGACCACCGGTTCTTCCTCGGTGCCGGTTTCGCCGACGGCCTGCTCAACCTGCGACCGTCGGCCGTCGGCACGAGCTCACGGCGCCGCGGCGTCAGCGGTGATCGCAACTTGACGTTCCCCATTCCCATCGACGACGTGGACCGGGTGAGGAGTGGCGGCGCGGCGAAGGTGCACGCCGGCCTGCCCGAGGACTCGGTCGTTCTCCTCACCATGGCCAGCTCCCGGAAGTTCGCCGGTGCGCCCGCCGGCAAGGGCTTTTGCGATCTGGTGTCCAGGATCCTCTCCGAGAGACCCTCGTGTCACCTGGTGGCCATCGGCCCCGCTCCGCAGGAGACGGTCTGGGCGACCCTGGCCCGACAGCATCCCGGACGGGTGCACGTGCTCGGAGTCCTCGAAGACCCGCAGATGTGGCTGGAGACGACCGACATCTATCTCGACCCCTTCCCGCTCTCGTCGGGCACCTCTCTGCTCGAGGCCGTGCAGCTCGGTGCCGTCCCTGTGGCTCTGGGCGACGGCGGATCGGCTCTCGGATACGACGCGTTCGGGGCGGAGATACTCCGGGCTCCTGACCACGACGCCTGGATCAGCACCGTCCTGGATCTGGTCGACGATCCGGACCGGAGGGAGGACCTGGTCCGGCCGATCTCGTCGCGCGTCCGTGACGTGCACGGCTCCGGCGGCCTTGCGCAACGCATCAGCGACACCTACGCTGCCGTCACCGCGGGGTCAGCCGTTGTCTGCCCTCCGCTGCTGTCGCGCTGCGACCGGGAGGACCGCGAGCTCGTCGATCTGTACGACGGGTGCCATCCCGCCGGGTCGGCCGAGCTCCATCTGGCCCAGCACCTGGCTGATCGGGGACTGCGCCTCGACGGCCTGGCCCAGGTCCCCGCCCCGACGCCCCAGGATCCGCAGTGCGCCATGGTCGCGCTGCTCGCCGACGCCGACGATCTCGGGCCGGCGCTCGTGCGTTGCCTCGTCCTCCTCGATTGGCAACCCGACCTGGAGGTGCTCCTCGTCGACGCCACCGGGGAAGTGGGTCCCTACATGCCGGCGGTCGACCCCCGCATCACGGTCGGTGTCGTGGCCGACCCTGATCAACCCCGAGGGCGGATCTGGGCTGACGCCGCCGCCCGCTGCTCGCGGCCCCGCGCCCTCTTCACCACCACCGAGGCGATTCCCGGCCCGCGGCTCATGGCCGCTCTCCAGCTCCGCACGTGCGGGGAGCCCGCCGGGGTGCCGGGCTTTCTGGCCCAGGGCGGTCCCACGATGGTCGTCACGGCGGTGTCCGACGTGGCTGAGAGCCTTCCCGGCGAGGTGATCAAGTGGCTGTGACCCTCGCCCGGCCGGACTCGACCGCACGTTGCGACGACGGTCCGGCGGCCCCGGAGCTGATGTTCAATGACGCCGCCTACCTGGCCACGGTCGTCGGTCCCGGACTCGCAGCATGGCGCTACGAACACCTGGAGGGCCGGGTACCGGTGGGCTCCTGGGTGTGCGTGCGCCGCGATACCACCCTGGAGTGCGGATTCCACGCCCCTTTCGCAGGGCCCGACGTCATCGGCGACCCGCCCGCCGACGCTGTCCTCGCCTTCTTGTCGGGTGGCGTAGAGCGTGCCCGCTCGGAAGGGGTCACCGACATCCTGGTCAGGAGCCGTCCTCTGTCCTACGGACCAGCGGAGCACGTCGTGCAGTACGGCATGGTGAACCTCGGGTTCTCCCTCGAGGTGTGCGACCTCTCCTACTCGATCGAACTCGGCGGTCTCGGGACCATGTCCTCGTACGAGCAGGCGCTGGCCAGCGGCCAGCGCACCAAGCTGCGCCAGGTCCTGTCCCTCGCCTCGGAGTTCTCGCACAGCGCCGGCGACGACGAGCCGGAGTGGAGGTTGGGCTACGAGATCCTGGCCGAGAACCGCCGGGTCAAGGACCGGAGGATGAGTATCGGCTTCGACTACCTGATGAAGCTGAAGGACGTCTTCCCCGATCGCATCGACATGATGGTGCTGCGCGTGGACGGTTCTCCGTCCGCGGCGGCCCTCGTCTATCGCGTCCTGCCGGACGTGGTGCTCCTGGTCAGCTGGGGCGACGCACACCACAATCTGCGACGGTCGCCCATGAACCTTCTGGCCGCGCATCTCACCGTGTGGTGTGCGCAGTCTGGGGCCCGTCTGTTGGACCTGGGCCGGGCCAGCGAGGACGGGCCCGCCAACCTGGGGCTGATGCAGTTCAAGCGCAGTGTGCTCGGAGTTCCCGAAATCCGGCCCAACTACCGCTGGCGGGCGCCGTGACCACGGCTGCGCCGCCGCGTCGGCGCCCCGAGGCGCGGGTCGTGGGGAGCTGCCATCCGTCGTCGGTGCCGGCCGAGGTGTTGGGCTTCCTGACCCGGGAACCCGTCATGAACAACGTGGTGCTCTCCCTGGTGGGCGTCGGCGCCGAACCGGAGACGGAGGGATCGTGCTGGTGGGTACACAACCACTCGCACGTGACCGGCGTGGCCGTGCAGACCCCGCGGACGTACCCCCTCCAGATGACGACCATGGACACCCCCTCCATCGAGGCGCTGGTCGAAGCGGTGAGAGTCGCCCAGCCGGATCTCGGTGCGGTGACGGCCCAGCCCACCAGTGCGGCTCGTTTCGCCGCGCTCTGGGGCGCGGCGACCGCCGCTCCCGCGGTTCCGAATGGGGCCCAACGGCTCCACGTCCTCGAGCTGTCCACACCGCCCGGCTCTCCGTTCGAGGCCCTTCGCCCCGCCACGGTGTCCGATAGGCCACTCCTCCTCGAGTGGTCGGCCGGGCTCATCGCCGACACCAACGCCTACGGTACGGACCCGGCCGGCTGGGTCGACCGTCAGCTGAGGCGGGGAACGCTGTGGCTGTGGGACCAGGGTGGGCCGGTGAGCATGGCCGCCCTCTCGCTTCCCGTGGCGGGAGTGGCTCGGATCTCCTCCGTCTACACCCCTCCCGGGGAGCGCCGGAACGGGTACGCCGAAGCGTGCGTGCGGGCACTCACGGTGAAGAGCAGCGAGCTCGGGGCCGGACACTGTGTGCTCTTCACCGACCTCGACAGTCCGGGCTCGCTCGGCGTCTACTGCCGGATCGGATTCCGCGACGTAGCCGACAGCCTCTCGTTCCGTTTCGCCTGAGCGGGACAGACCGCGCTCAGTGCAGGGCCATCAGGCCGGCCCGTGGCGGCAGACCGCTCAGCTGTCGCATCTCCCGGGCCGTGACGGGGGGACGCAGAACGAGCGGTGCGGCGTCGCCCAACCCCGGATCGCCGATCCACACCAGGGCACTCAGGCTCCCGGCGTGGGCGACGGCCGACATGTCGGGGACGGGCGCCACCTGGATCCCCGCCGGCGGCGTCGCTGTTGTTCCCATTCCGGTGAGCACGGCCTCGAGCCGCCCGGTGGCGGCTTCGCCGGAGATGGAGTCCTGCGGCGCCCACAGGACGAGCTGGACCGGGTCGCCGGCATCGAAGGCCTCGCGATAGGTCGTGACCAGATCGACCAGGCCGGTGGGCGAGTGCCAGTCGGGAAGAGCGGAGAAGTAGGTAACCGACGCGCCCGCGCCCCGGCGGGCCCGTACCAGGTGGCCAAGAAGAGTCTCGTAGGTGAGGAAGCTGTTGAGGCACGCCCACAGGGCCTGGTCGGCCGTGGACGGCTGACCGTTCAGCATCACCGTCGACGCCCGGAGGGCACCGAGCGGATGGGTGGCCAGCTCGTCGGCCACGGCCTCGATGGAGCGGACCTCGGCGGCTTGACGGGGCAGGCGCTGCTCCGCCTCGGCCACACCGAGGAGAGCCGCCAGGTCTGGCTCCGTCGACTGGGCCACCACCTCGGTGGCGGCCGCTCCCAGAGCGCGGGCACGGGCCCGCAACTGCGAGATGCTCAGTTCGTGGGTCAGGTGGTGGACGGCCCGGCGGGTGTACCAGACCCTGAGTCCGGCCGAACGCAAGCGACTGTTCAGGTCCGTGTCCTCGAGCCAGCGGCCCCGGGGGGGAAGGCGCCGCAGGAGCGGGGTCTTGTAGGAGGTGCGTCCACCCCAGCCGCAATGCCACGGGACCTCCCCCTCGGTCAGGGCGGGATAGGAGAACAGACGTTGCCCGCCGATGAGGGCGAAGTACATGGCGGTGCCCACCTCGACGTCAGGGTGCACGGCGGTGAAGCCGACCACGGCGTCGGCCTTTCCGGGGTGCTCCGCATGGGCTGACAGATGCGCCGCCAGGCAGTCGGGCCCGGCGACGTCGTCATCGTCGACGAAGAGGACCACGTCGCCGGTGGCGACCTCGACGCCGCTGCGGCGGGCCTCTCCGAGGCCTTCGTTGACCTCCTTGCGCAGGAGCCGGACGTCGAAGGCACCGGCGACGTCGGAGACGATGCCGTCCACCGGCTCGGCCGAGCAGTCGTCCACCACGATCACCTCGAAGCGATCTGGCGGCAGCGACTGGCGGGTCAGACCCTCCAGGCAACGGCGGAGCTCTTTCGGGCGGTTGTAGGTGGCGATCACCACGCTCAGGGAGAGCCGCGACCCCGAGGGGGCGTCCGAGCACATCGCCGCGTAGGTCTGTTCCCAACGCGCCGCGTCTTCGGTCATGGAGAGAGGGGCGGCGATGTTGGTGGCCAGCCGTGCCTGCAGTGTCCTGTCCTTCTCCACCCTGGAGAGCAGCGACGCGAGGGCGGCCGGATCACCGGCCGGGTAGACCAGCCCGTCGTGGCCGTCGGTGACGATCTCGGTGAGGCCACCGGCGTCGGAGCAGATGACGGGGACCTTCCGGGCGAAGGCCTCGCGCACGACGGTGGGGTAGTTCTCGACCTTCGAAGGCAGCAGAAGGTAGTCGAGCACGTCCAGGATCCCGAGAAGGTCGGCCGGGGGGAAGGGACCGGCCCAACGGATCCTCGGGTTGGTGGAGAACAGCCGGCGCGCCGCGTCATCGGCGACCCCGTGCACGGTCAGGACGTACCCCTGCGGTCCGAGCAGTCTCGAGCGCGGCGTCGAGATCGCCGGCCCCTTTGAAGTCGTGTCCGTCGGTGGTGGAGACGAAGTTGGCCACGACCCCGACGCGCAGCGGATCCTTGCTCTTCGACGGAGGCGGGGACAGTCGCACCGGGGTGGAGACGCCCGAGGGTCGCGCCATGACCTCCTGCGAGATCCACGGGGACTGCCCGACGAAGCTCGCCTGGTACCGGGACGGAGAGGTGATGAGGTCGCAGAAGTGCAGTGCCCGAGCCATCAGGGTGGACCGGGCCGCCACCCAGGACTCCTGAGCCGAGGGGGTCGGCAACGCCGCGCCGGCCAGGCAGCTCGCACAGGTGTGCGCGGACACCGCCCCCGGGCAGGGCGATCCGTCGGAGCGGATCTCCTTGGCCCTCGGACAGGTCACCCAGGCGTCGTGGAGGGTGAGGACGACCCTCGGTCCGGCCAGCCACGCCTGTTCGAGCAACGACACCGACAGTCCCCGGGTGAGGTGGTGGAAGTGGACGACGTCCACCTGCTCGTCCCAGAGGACACGGCGCAGGACGCGTTCGACCTGCGGGTCGCCGAACTCCTGGTGGGGGAGGAGCCGGGGGCGGTTGATCCGGATCACGTGGACGCCGTCGACGTCGACGTCTTCGACGGCGGCGTCGGGAAGGTGGGGTGACGCGAAAGGATGGAAGACGACGACCCGGTGGCCCCTCCCATCCAGTTCCCTGGCCAGGTCGGCGACGTAGGTCTCGACGCCGCCGGTGTCGAAGGGGGAGAACGTGTGGGCGACCAGGCAGACCGACAGCGGTCGCATCAGACGGCGGTCAGCGCCTTTGTGCGCTCCATTCCTGCGGCGGCTCCTTCGTCGACGGCGGCCAGGATGCGCGCGCCCACGGAGGTCCAGGTGAAGCTGCGGGCGGAGGATCGCTGCTCGAGATCGAGACGACCGGTCACCAGAACCTGTCTGCTCGCCTCCACGAAATCGGAGACGTTGGTGGTGGAGACGGCGACGTCGCGCAGAGCGGGGGGGCACGCGCAGTTCAGCAGGACCGAGCGCAGGCCGGCGCAGGCGTAGTTGTAGACCTTGTGCGGCTCCATCGACCATGTGAAGGGTTCGTCGGTGTGGGGCACGATCCCGATCTCGCAGTGCCGGAGATAGGCGGGAGACATCTCGGGAGGTCGGGAGCCGAGGAAGTGGACGTGGTGGTGTGTGCGGATCAGCTCGGCGACGGCCGGCGCCGGGGCGAAGCCCACGAGGACGACGTGGACGCCGGACGACGCCAGGGCTTCGATGGCCGCCGCATCGATGCGCACCGACAGGGCCCCGAAGTACAGCGCCCGGGGATGAGGAATGGAGGCCAGGTCGTCCGGTTCGGCCAGGGTGTCGACGGCGTCGCTCTCGAGACCGCTGTCGCACCCGTGCCCCACGTAGGTCGCCTCGGCGACGTCGGCGATGGCGCCCTCGGAGAGCCCGATCACGGTCTCGGAACTGCGGATGAGGAGCCTGCGGATCCGGGCCAACCGGTCCGACGTGGCCAGGTCCATGCCCGGCCAGAGGTGCAGGAGGTCGTGGGTCACCAGAGCGGTCGTGCCACAGCGAGGTGCGAAGGCATGGTGGAACCACCAATTGGTCTCGGCCACCCCGAAGTTCAGAAGGATCGGATCGCGCAGGTGCGATGTCGAGATGACGGCCTCGGCCACGGCGTCGGCCGGCACCTCGGCTCCCCGCCGGGCATAGACATGGAGGCCGCGGATGTTGCTGGCGTCGAGCGTCGGTGGGCCCTCGCCGGCCACGTTGGGCTCGACGTACGCCACCTGACGGGCCAGTCCGCTGGACTGGAGGGCGTGGGCCACGGATTCAGCCGCCCGCCCGAGTTGGCCGTAGTCGTTCTGGAGCCAGCTGACGACGACGTCAGGGCGGTCTTTCACCCGTTCGTTGTCGGCACGATGGGCGACGTGCTTGAGACACCTCCGGCTCCACCCAGCGCGACAGGCCCGTCACCACACCCGGTGACAAAAGCTCAGTGCGATAGCCAATGGTCATGGGCCAGAGTGAGCTTCCGGTTCGCCAGGGCGACGACGACGGGCCAGATCTCCGATGCGAAGACATCGCCGCCGCCCAAGGTGAAGTGGATCCCGTCCGCCTCGCGCACCTGCTTCTCGTCCATGAATTCCTGGTAGTGACCACCAGGGCAGGCCATGGCGTTGAAGTTGATCAGCGAGGCGTCGGGTGATGCCGCGGTGACTTGTCGCACCAGTTGGTTGTAGATCGACAGTCGGGCCTGGGAATCTTCGGGCCACGGGTCGCCGTTCGGCTGTTCGCCGGAGTCGTAGCAGGGAGCCGTCATCATGATCACCTGTGCTCCACCCGAACCGGCCAACTGGACGGCGTACTCGAGTTGCGTCGTGACGTAGGCGGCGTAGGCAGGGTCTTCGATATTGGTCCAGTGACCCTCGTACGTGCGATTCATGGTCTCCCACCGTCCGGCCAGAATGATCACGACGTTCGGTTTGTAGAGGGCAATGTCGTTCAGCCAGAGATGTGGCCAGAGGCCGGCGGGGCGGCCGTCTCCACACGCGGTGGCCATGGGCGCGTCGACGCCCTTGAACTGGGCCTCGGCACCGTTGGTCACGCCGCAGCCCAGGATGGCTCCGTCGTACGAGGCAATGCCGTAAGAAGTTTGATGTTCGCTGAGGCCGATGGCCAGGCTGAAGGCGGTGGAGTCACCCAGCCACAACACCTTGATCGGCGCTTTCGCGGACACCGTTGCTTGTCCTTCGGGCTTGGGCGGCGGTGTGCGCCTGGCCGCCAGGGCCGGGGTGGCCGTGGCGGCAAACAGGGCGACGACCACGGCGACGATCGCCACCGGTGACGCCAGAATCGCCCGCCGGCCCCGCAGGAACGTCCTTTGTCGGATGGGGCGTTCGAGGAGGTAGAAGGACGCAGTGGCGACGGCCGACGTGACCGCGACACGCACGGCGAACAACGGGTAGCCGGTGAGGCCGGTCCGGGCGTTGTCGAGGTAGAGGAACAGCGGGTAATGCCACAGGTACAGGCCATAGGAGATTCGCCCCACATAGCGCAGAGGCGCGAACGAGAGACTCCTGGCCAGGAGTGAGCGCGGGGAACAGATCACACTGAGCAGAACGGCTGATGTGGCTGAGGCGGCCAAAAGAAAACCGCCGCGATAAGCCAATGAGCCGTTGGAGGACACCCTCGTCCACAGCACGACACTGGCCAGCACTCCGGCCAGACCCAGTGCCAGCATGACGATACGACCCGAGGTCGAGCGGACGTACCAGTCAGGGTCGCCTTCGGATCGGCTACGGCCACGATCCTCGTCGCTCGGGGACGATGTGGCTCGTCGGCGACGGTCCGACCACAGTGACAGGGCGACGGCGAGGGCGGCGCCGACAAGAAGGGACTGGGCCCGGGTGTCGGTGCCGTAGTAGACGCGGTTGACGTCCGCCGGCGAATAGAGGGCCGCCATCTCGATCGCCGACGCCAGGGCTCCCACGACGCAGATGACGAGAAGAACACGCTTGCTCCGCCACAGCTTGAAAACCCCGAGCACGATCATCGGCCAGATCAGGTAGAACTGCTCTTCGACCGCCAACGACCACGTGTGGGTCAATGGCGAGCTGGGTCCGCTCTGGACGAAGTAATTGGACCCGATGGCGATGAAATGCCAGTTGGCGAAGTAGAAGAGAGCGGCGATCCCGTCCGATCGCAGATGGGAGTACGTTCCCGATGGTACGAGGTAGGCGCCGTACAAGGCCACGGCGAGCACCATGACGAGAAGGGCCGGAAGAAGGCGGCGCGCTCGTCGGGCCCAGAAGACTCCGAGTCGGATCGTCGTCGTCTCCTGCCATTCGGTGATGAGCAGGGACGTGATCAGGAAGCCGGACAGCGCGAAGAACGTGTCGACCCCGTAGAAGCCGCCGGAGGTAAAGAAGACCCCGCCGTGGTAGCCCATGACGATGATGATGGCCACAGCCCGGACCCCGTCGAGTGCCGGAATGTACGAAAGACTCGAACCCCGTCGAAGGGTGTCGGAGCCGACCGGTCGGCCTACCATCGCACACTCGTGGCGGGCGTCGGTCGGGCCCGGCGACTGTCGCGATCAAATCTGTCCATCGCCCCAGTCCCCTCTGTGCCCCCAGCGTCAGATGTCGCTCACAACTGGCAGACGGCGCCGTTCCCCTTCGCTAGATTCTTGCCGCGGGAGGCGTGGCGCGCAAAGGTCGGATCGAGGGGGCGGCTGATCGGGCCGGGCGAGGAGGGTGACGCATGTTCCTCATCTTCGGAATCAAGCGGATCCGGCGTCGGCTCGCCACTGTCCTGGCCATGTGCGGGCGATGCAGCACGCCGGCCGCTCAGGTCGTCGTCCGGGTCGGAACCTGGTTCTCCCTGTTCTTCATCCCGCTCATCCCCCTCAGATCCAAGTACGTTTCGACGTGCACCCTTTGCGGCGAATCCGTGAAGATCGACAAGGATCAGGCCCTGCAGACCGTTGCCGTCGCGCAACAGATGCCGTCGCGTCACCCGAGCTCCAGCTGTCACCGCCCGACAGCTCGGCCTCACCTCCGGAGGCGCCCCTACCCCCGTTGAGGTCCTGACGGAGACAGTCCTTCAGATACGAATCCCTGCCGCCGATACAGACGGGATCAGAAGGCCGCGGCAGGGGGGAACGTATGGTGGTTCGAGTCTCGTGGGAGCAGACACAGAGAGTTCAGCAACTGACGAGCACCATGAGCGAGATCGCGACCGCCATCCGGGTGGCGCGCTCCGACCGGTCCTCGTCTCCCCAGGTCATCAAGCAATTGCTGGACCGGTACTGCCAGACGGAAGCGGAACTCCGCTCCCTCATGCCACGTTTGGTCAAACCTCTGTCGTAGTCCGAACCCCGGGCCGCCTCACGTGCACGGGGCCATCCGGTCCACGATGGCGGCGGCCCACCGGGTGGCGGTGGCGGGCTGGCCGTCGATGCGGGCCACGGGGATGCCGGCCCCGAGGCAGGAGGCGGGGCTCACGGTGGCCTCGAGGTTCTCGAGGGCCAGGGCGTCGACGCCTCCGAGAGCCTCGGCCCACGCCGCGATGTCCTCGGTCTTGGCCGTGGAGTCGACCACCCCCCAGACGGCGGTGGGACGCAGCGCGGCGATGAGGTGGGTGGCCCACGAGCGCGCCGACCCCGTCACGGCCGCGTCGACCACGACCACGGCCGCCTGCGCACGGCGCCAGCCCGGGGCCAGTTCGGCGGCGTCCTCGGCCGAGCGCACGAGCAGCTTGCCCGTGACCACGGCGTGGGCCCCGTCGTGACGCGAGGCGAAGGGCACCTCGGCGGCGTCGATCCCGATCTCGGTGGCCAGTGCCGCGGCCAGGCGCCGGGCGGCGGGTCCCGCTCCCACCACCACGAGCAGGCTCCCGGTCCGCCGGGGCACCGGGGGGGCGGGGGGCAGCAACCCGAAGGCCTCGAGCAGCAGCGCCTCGAGCCCCATCCCGTGGCGCAGCCCCGCCGCCACCGGGGCCACCACCGTCTCGTCCAGGCCGGTGCGCCGCAGCGCTTCGGCCACGGCGTCGTGGGGACCGGGGGAGTGGCCGTTTCCGCCCGCCCCCGTCTCGGCCAGGAACAGCGCCGCCTTGGAGGCGATGCCGGCCAGGGTGCCGTCACCGGCGGGCGGTGGGTCGAACCGGGAGGCGGGGACGAGGCCGAACGTGTGCGTGAGCGCGAGTGCGACCGGGGACATCACGGCGTCAGATGAGGGGGAAACGACAACCGGGACGAGTGACTCCGTTCTGGTGGGGACCGCGGCGAACGGGAGCGATGCGACGGCGCCGGGCTGGGACGGCGCCGGGACGACGGCCGGTGCAGAGGCGGCCGCCGTCGTCGGCACGAAGCCGTCGGTGGCCGGCTCGGACGTAGGCGCGCGAGCGGCAGCGTTCGTCGCTGGTTCCGTCCGCGGCGGGGTGACGGGCTCCAGGCGGTAGAGCTGGCGGGGGGGACGGACCCATGCCGGTGCGGCAGCGACGTGGCGACGGGTCGTGCGGCGTCCGGCGATGACGAAGGCGAAACCGGTCAGCGCCAGACCGATGACGACTCCGAGGTGCCCGTGGCCGCCCGACGAACTGCTCACCAGGAAGCCGGCCTTCGGGAGCCTCCGACTGGCGTACCCGAGATCCCGGACCGGGGTCGATACCGGTCCAAAGTCTCTATGCGCATGTCACCATTCTGAGCGATCGCGCTCGCGAGGTGGTGGACGCGGACCGGGAGGCATCACCTGGTCACGGTGACGGCTTCTGGGCCAGAACGATGATGCGTGCATTCATCCGGAACTCCTCGTGTGGGTCCTCCCCTTCCACAAGGGCCAGATCGGCATCAAAGGCCTCAGCTGTCATCGTGTTCGTCTGCACGATCCTGTCGCGAGCCGCCCGAAGTTGTTCGAGAACCAACGAACGTTCTCCGTCGAGTCGGTCCACGACCCGGTGCTGTGCTTCGGGGAGCACTACCACCGAGGCGATGTCGAAGCCCACGTTACGCAGGTAGGTCGAAAGCTTTCGCCCACACTGTCGATCCCCACCCCGGGAGTACTGAATATTGGAAACGGCTCCGACGAGACGCGCCAAGGGCGGACTGTGCTCCGGCCATGTGATGTGCAGCTGGTCGTCGGTGTCGCTAACGCATGCGTATCCCCCCGGTCTGACCACCCGGAAGAGCTCGCCGACCGCCTGGACGGGATCGGTGAGGAACTGGAGAAGCTCGCGCACGAAGGCGAGATCGAAACAGTCGCTGTCGAAGCCAAGGTGCCGAATGTCGCCCTCGCCGAATCGGATCGTCGCCCCGTCGGTGAACAGCTGTTGTTCGTCGAGACGATCGAGCAGTGCGATCGAGTGCTTGATGAAACGCGCGTCGATGTCCACTCCCTGCACGTGGACGCCGAGGTTGGCCGCCAATTCGAAGGCGAGAATGCCGAGTCCGCTGCCGACGTCCAGCACTGACGCTCCTGAGGGCACGGGCAGCATGCGAAGAGCGGTGCGCCACACGCGGTGCAGGCTGTGGGTGTAGGCCAGAGTGACGGCCGACTCGTCGTCCTCAGTGGCCCGTAGTTCCGCGGTGTACGCCACCAGGGTGGCATCGAGCACGGCCTGCTTTCCCTGGTCGAGTTCCACCTACGCGATCCTTGCACGCATGGTGCGGAACACCGGGCATGATCACCGTCGTCGGGTGAAGCGATAAGCGATACGCCGTGCTCCGGTGCGGTCAGGCCCAGGCCACGATTCGCCTGGCCGCCTATCGATCTGAAGAGTCCGGATCGTGCGGTTGGTCGCCCGAACCGTCGTCATTCTCGCCATGGACGATGCGGAGATGGGCGGTGGTGCCTGCCGACGGATCCTGGGTCATCCCAATCGCGATGGCAAGAGTGGTTGCCTTGTACACCTGGACCCTTTCGGCGATCTCGTCAATGGACTCCTGAACCACGTGCTTGGCGCCGTTGGTCAGAGTGATGACGGTGTCGGGCGTCTCCTCGACTCGTTCGATCAGGTCGGGATTCACGCCAAAACGTTCGCCACTGTGAAAGCGCGTCAAGACGATCACCGTTCCGCTCCGCTCGACGGCGTGTTCCCGTCACTCCCGGGTGGGTTCTGGTGGGCGGCGGCCAGCATGCGCAGGGCCTGGAGGCGTCGTGCCTCGCGTGAGTAGCGGTCGAAGAGCCCGGTGAACACGGAGCCGGCCACCCAGCAGACGACGATGGCGATGAGGAACCGGGTCCCGGCCGAGATGGTGGAGATGTTGCCGTTCAGCACGCCGGGGACCATGGGCAGGCACAGGGCCACGGCCCCGGCCAGCACCAGCTCGGGCCGCCTCACGTGCACGGGGCCATCCGGTCCACGATGGCGGCGGCCCACCGGGTGGCGGTGGCGGGCTGGCCGTCGATGCGGGCCACGGGGATGCCGGCCCCGAGGCACGAGGCGGGGCTCACGGTGGCCTCGAGGTTCTCGAGGGCCAGGGCGTCGACGCCTCCGAGAGCCTCGGCCCACGCCGCGATGTCCTCGGTCTTGGCCGTGGAGTCGACCACCCCCCAGACGGCGGTGGGACGCAGCGCGGCGATGAGGTGGGTGGCCCACGAGCGCGCCGACCCCGTCACGGCCGCATCGACCACGACCACGGCCGCCTGCGCACGGCGCCAGCCCGGGGCCAGTTCGGCGGCGTCCTCGGCCGAGCGCACGAGCAGCTTGCCCGTGACCACGGCGTGGGCCCCGTCGTGACGCGAGGCGAAGGGCACCTCGGCGGCGTCGATCCCGATCTCGGTGGCCAGTGCCGCGGCCAGGCGCCGGGCGGCGGGTCCCGCTCCCACCACCACGAGCAGGCTCCCGGTCCGCCGGGGCACCGGGGGGGCGGGGGGCAGCAACCCGAAGGCCTCGAGCAGCAGCGCCTCGAGCCCCATCCCGTGGCGCAGCCCCGCCGCCACCGGGGCCACCACCGTCTCGTCCAGGCCGGTGCGCCGCAGCGCTTCGGCCACGGCGTCGTGGGGACCGGGGGAGTGGCCGTTTCCGCCCGCCCCCGTCTCGGCCAGGAACAGCGCCGCCTTGGAGGCGATGCCGGCCAGGGTGCCGTCACCGGCGGGCGGTGGGTCGAACCGGGAGGCGGGGACGGCCGTGGGCCCGCCGCCGGGGGTGGCGGTGTCGGCCGGGGTGGCGGCGGCGGGGTCCACCTCCAGGGAGGTGGCCACCCGCGAGAACACGGCGTCGAAGGACTCGGCCACGGCGTCGGCCCCGTCGTCGGCGTCGGCATTGGCGGTGACGTCGGCCCCGTCGTCGGCCGGCACCTCGGCCACCGGCACGGGCACGGCGGAGGGGGCCACGGGGACAGGGACCACGGGGCCAGACGCGGGGGCGACGGGAGCGGCGACCGCCGCCACCGCGCCGACGTCGTTCACGTCGTCGGTGGCCTCGGCCATGGCGCTGAACACGTCGGTGGGCATCACGGCCTTCGCCGGGCTCGGTGTCTCCGGGCTCGGTGTTGCGGCGGCGGTCACGGGCTCGGCGTCAGGGGTGGCCGGGCTGCGGCGCCGGACCCGGCGCGACGAGCGGTCGTCGTCGGGCGGGGGGGCCACGGCGCTGTCGGGGGGACCGGCGTCGGGGGCTTCGACCACCACCCGGTAGTGCTCCTTGGCGAAGAAGCCGAGGACACCACCGACGCGGATCTTCTCGGCGCCGTTGATCTTGGCGCCGGGTCCTAGCTCGGCGCGGATCCGGTCCAGCAGGAGCTGGACGTCGGGACCCTCAAACGACTTGAGCTGGGCTGACACTCACGACTCCGATGCGTTCAATTTTAACCTGGGGGCCGAGTTCGTTGACGGATAGGACACCGCAGGTATCGACGTGACGAGGGGCCCGCTTGAGGGTTCGGCGTCGTGGGGGCCCGGCCGTGATAAATGCCACTCTCAGCGCTCAGTAGGACCGCCCGATTGGCGGTGGACCCCACCCTGAGGCGCCAAGCACGGTGCGTCGACTCGCCCATCGCGATCGTGCCTGGAGGCCGATACCGACTCGGGACGTACGGGAGCCTGGTCGCGCTATCCGCCGCCCTCGGGCGTGAATGGGCGCGCCGCCTCGTTGCGGACGCCTCTGACGTTCCTCTGCAAGATCGTTATGAGGGCGGCCGCCTCGTCGTGCGTCCGGCAGATCGGCATGAAGTCCTCGACGCCACTCGTCGTCATGATCTTGCGTACTCCCGGGGGCGGTGCCACGACGATCAAAGCGCACTCGTGTGTGCGGAGCCGTCTGAAGGCTTGGACGAGAACGCTGAGGCCGAGGTCGTCCATCTTGGTGAGCCCTTCGAGGTCCACCATGACGGGTCGGGCTCTACCACACAGGTGGTCGAGTGCCTTTTCGAAGGCGGATGCCGTCTCGGGTCCCAGCTCGCCGGTCACGGACACCACCGCGGCACCCGAAGCATCGCTGACTCGGATGTTCAGGTCCACGGTGCGGAACTGTATTGAGGCTCCCGCGGCGTGTCGCGGATGGGGCTCGGCCTATGCGCGGTCTGCCGCTGGGCCATCAGCAGTCCCATCACACTCGGTGGGCATTTCGGCTCAGGTCGGTGGCCGGGAGTGACAGGTGAGGGTCAGAACAAAGTCAAGACGACACCAGGGCGGGACGATAGTCCTGTGTGGACCATGACTGGCTGGTCGTAGGCGCGGGGTTCACGGGCACGACACTGGCCGAACGCCTGGCCAGCCAACTCGACCAGCGGGTGCTGGTCATCGATCGTCGTCACCACATCGCCGGGAACGCCTTTGACGGGCCCGGCCCCGATGGGCAGCGGATCCATCACTACGGCGCCCACATCTTCCACACCGTCTCCGACCGCGTACTGGGAGTACCTCTCACAGTTCACCCGGTGGCGGCCCTACGAGCATCGCGTCCTGGGCTCGATAGACGGCAAATTGGTGCCCGTCCCGTTCAACCTCACCTCGCTGCACGCGCTGGTCCCGGAGCCCCGGGCCGTCGCTGTCGAGCAACGCCTCCTCGCCGAGATCGGTGACGGTGGCACCATCCCGGTGCTGAAGCTGCTCGAGCACCCGGACCCCCTCCTGCGTGGCCTGGGTGAACTCGTCTACGAAAAGGTCTTTGTCAACTATTCGGCCAAGCAATGGGGTCTGCGGCCTGATCAACTCGATCGGTCGGTGACCGGCAGGGTCCCCGTCGTCGCCTCTCGCGACGACCGGTACTTTCACGACCGCCATCAGGCGATGCCGGCTGACGGCTACGTGGCGATGTTCGAGCGGATGCTCAATCATCCGAACATCGAGGTGATGCTCAATACCCACCACCGCGATGTCCTGGGCCAGGTCGGGCAGGCCCGGACGGTGTTCACCGGCCCCATCGACGAGTATTTCGACAACCGCTACGGGGCCCTGCCTTATCGGAGCCTCGAGTTCCGTCATGAGACGTCGGCGGTCGAGTATGCGCAACCGGTGGCGGTGGTCAACTATCCCGACGCGGAGGGATACACCCGGATCCTCGAGCACAAGCACCTCACCGGGCATGGAGGGGCGACGACGGTGCTGACGACCGAGTGGCCGCAGGACCACGTGGTGGGAGTGAACGATCCCTACTACCCCATTCCCCGCGAGGAGAACCGCTCCCTGCACGCCCGTTACCTCGAGCTGGCGGCCGACACTGATCCCGGGGTCGTCTTCGCCGGAAGGTTGGCCGACTACAAGTACTACAACATGGATCAGGCGGTGAGCCGAGCTCTGCTCGTCTTTCGGGGCTTGGTTCCAGGTACCCGCCAGCCGCACATGAGCGAGACCTCACCCTGACTTCGGCCGGCGTTGCGCCGGCACGACGGCGTCGGCCGGCGGTCAGGTGCGGGCGAGCTTGATGGGCCGCCTCTGGTCCTGCTCGGCCGGCGGACCGCCTGGGTGATCCGTTCCCGCACCCGGGCTCACTCGTCCGACACGACCGACTCGCGACGACGGTACGGAGAGGACGTTCGAGCCCGATGTGGAGAAGGCGATGGCCAGGTCTGCGTCATCGTCGTCCAGGCAACGTTGGCCGAGGACAGAGCCGGTGACGGCGTCCCGGCGGACCAGGAGGCAGGCAACGGGGGCTGTGTCCTGTCCGACGTCTCCGGTGTCACCGCTCCACCCCTCACCGGCCACGACCACGAGACCGCCGAACCGCTCGGGGTGGGCGTCGGGGTCGACCATCTGGGGGTGGACGGCGGTCACTTCGGGGTTCTGGTCGAGAGCACCGACGAGAGGGGCCAGCCACCCCTGGAGGAGGATCGCGTCGGGTCGGAGAAGGAGCACATACTCACCGCGAGCCACGGCGGCACCTTGTCGGAACGCGGCGGTGACGCCCGGGTCATCGTCGTTGCGGACCACGCGGAAACGGGACGTCTGGGCGCCCGCCAGGTCGACGGTGGCGTCCTGCGAACCGTTGTCGACCAGGATGATCTCGTACATCTCGGCGTCGGTACTCGACTGCAGGCTCTGCAGGCACCTGAAGGTCGACTCAGCCTGGTTGCGGCAGGCAATGACGACGCTCACCCGGGGTTCGACGGCGCCGACGGTGGTGGTGGCGTCATTCCGTGCACCGTCGGCTTCGGCGAGGAGTTCGGGGCAGAGGGCGCCGGCCTCGGCGCGGATGGTCTCGCGCTCGAAGGGCTGAGCGTCGCTGAAGGCGGAGAAGAAGGAGTCGCGTCCTCGGGGATCGCCGAAGGCGCGCACCACGGTGGCCGCCGCCCGGGCCCGGAGCGTCGGAGCGGCGGTGCCTGTGGCCACGGCGACGAGCGGACAGTTGGCGGGGAATCCGGCTTCACGGATCCGCGCCGACCAGACGAGGGTCCGGTCGATGGGCAGGTGTCGGGCCAAGGTGGCCGCCGTGGCCAGGACGGCCCGGGTCGCCTCCATGTGACCGACGCAGGCTTCGAGAACCTCGTCCGCCGTGTCGGGGGTGAGCTGGAGCACCTGGGCCAGGAAATTGGGTGCCTTGGCCGTCGGTATAGCTGAGGTCAATTCGTCGAGCGGGCGCCCGGCCCGGCGCAGTCGGTCCACCAGGACGCCGAGGTGGACGTCGATCACGCCCTGGTCGACCAGGGCCGCGAGCATGACGTCGACGGCTTCACTGGTTCGGCCGAGACCCTCGAGCGCCTCTGCCCGCTGGACGGCGAACATGTGAGCGGCGACCTCGAAGCCGTCTTCGTCGAGCTGACGGACACCGATGGTGTCGAAGAGATCGAGGGCCCGTTGGAAATCCCCCTGGGCCAACCGGATCTTCCCTTCGGCGATGTCCGCCTGGACCGAAGTTTCGGACATCCCCCGCAGGGTCTCCGTCCACTCGAGGGCTTCGTCGAGGCGCCCGAGGTGCGAGAGGGCCTCGGCAGCCGTGCGTGTGGCCAGGCGCCGGGTGATGGGGTTGTCGCTGTGGTCGAGCGCCTCGCGGCAGTTGTCGAAGGCCTCTTCGAATCGTCCGGCTGTGAGGTAGGCACGACCCAGGCTGGTGAGGGAGAACCCTCTCTCCCAACCGTCGGACTCGGCCACTTCGGCCTGGGCCACCCGGAGGTTCCGTTCCGTCTTGTTCCGGGTCCGCATGACTTCGTCGAGGTAACCGGTGTGCCGGATCCGGGCCGCCTCCAAAGTGGCCTGCTGGATCCCCCGATGATCGCCCCGGCCGGCGATCTGTTCGTGGAGCCGGCCTGTCCATTCACAGCGCGCCCGCCGGAACAGACGGCAGGCCGAGTGCACGAACCCGGACCCGACGCCCACCCCCGTGAGGTTGTCGATGGGGACGGAGAAGCCGTCCATCTGGGGATCCAAATGCTCCAGAAGCCGCAGCAGTCCGGGGATGTCGTCGCAGACCAGTGTCTCGTCGGCGTCCAACCAGGCGATCCACTCCCCCGAGCAGTGCTCCAGCGCGGCGTTGCGGGCCCGTGAGAAGTCGTCGTCCCAGTACCCCTCGATGACGGTGGCGCCGAGGTCCCGGGCGATGGTCACAGTCTCATCGGTCGAACCCGTGTCGTAGATGACGATCTCGTCGGCGAACCCGTCGAGCGACGCCAGACACGTGGCGATGTTGGCCTCTTCGTCCTTCGTGATGAGGCAGGCCGAGACCTTCGTTGCGTCACGCGACGAGTGCCCGGCACCGAAGCGGGACTCGAAGCGATCCCGGTTGGTCTCCTGCTCGGCGAACCAGTCGAGCCCGTTGGCGTCGAAGGTCTGGTGCCCGTCGTGGTGCACGAAGGACTCATGGGCGATGACCATACGGTGGCCCGACGCCAGGATCCGTCGACACAGGTCGTCGTCCTCGTATCCGCCGAGGCCGTAGGCGGTGTCGAACCCGCCCATCTCCACGAAGAGGTCGCGGCGCACGGCCAGACAGAATCCGACCAGGCGCTGTGTCTCCGACGTCTGCCCCCGGTGTTCCTGGGCCCAGGCCCGGGCAAACCGCCGCATGCCAGGCGTGTCTCCACGCAGATACGAGGCCCCCTCGGCCACCTGCGGTCCGGACACGAAGTTCGACCGGGGTCCCGTCGCCCCCACGGTGGGGTCCTCGTCGAACGGCACGATCAAGGGGTCGAGCCACCGACCCGACAGAACGGTGTCGTTGTTCAAGAAGACGAGGACGTCGTGGCGGGCGATCGCCGCACCGTCGTTACACCCGCCGGCGAAGCCCCGGTTGTCCCTGTTGGTCACCACCTCGATCCACGGGTAGCGGCCCAGCCGCCGGGGCGTGGCGTCGGTCGAACCGTTGTCCACGACAACGACCTGGTCGCGGACCCCGAGGGTGGGCGACAGGGAATCGAGACACGCCTGGGTCGACTCCCACGCATTCCAGGCGAGGATGACGATGGTGGCGGGGGACCGGCGCATGGCGCCTGTCCTATCGGCACCGTGCCGGGCGCAATGTAGAGGAATTTCCATCCTCGGGAGGGGGGCGCACGGCCCAATTCGCCGGTCCAATAGGGCCAATCCGGGAAAACCCCTCAAGTGCCCACGCACTGTGGTCGAAGATTCGGTGTCATACAGCTCCACGGACGGAGCGTGCCACCCAAGGAGGAAACGGATGTCTTCCCTCGTAGTGAACACCAACGAGTCTGCGATCAACGCGTTCAACAACCTGAACTCGACCGACGCAGCCATGACCAAGGCGATCTCGGAGCTGTCTTCGGGTCTCCAGATCCAGACGGCGGCCGACAACCCCGCCGGCTATGTGGTGGCCGAGGGCCTCGAGAGCCAGGCCAACGGATTCACCCAAGCCATCTCCAACGCCCAAGCCGGTGTGTCGTTGATCCAGACGGCCAGCGGTGCTTTGAACCAGAT
This sequence comes from uncultured Acidimicrobiaceae bacterium, assembly GCA_963848355.1. Lineage (GTDB taxonomy): Bacteria > Actinomycetota > Acidimicrobiia > Acidimicrobiales > UBA8190 > CAWKDG01. The sequence goes on along the minus strand of CAWKDG010000012.1, from coordinate 782,119 downwards.
CACGTCGATCCTGCAGACGATGAACCAGCTGGCCCTGAGCTCGGCCAACGGCGCCACCAACGACACCGGTTCGTTGAACGCCAACGAGCAGGAGTTCACGGCCCTGCAGAACCAGATCGACCAGATCGCCTCCACCACGTCCTACGGGACCACGGCCCTGCTCGACGGCACCTTCACCAACCAGAGCCTGCAGGTGGGAGCGTTCGACAACTCGAACCAGCAGCTGACCCTCACCATCGGGGCCGCCACCACCGGCGCCCTGGGGGTGTCCACATCCTCGGTCAGTGTCGACACCCAGGTGAACGCCCAGTCGGCCGTCAGTGCCGTCCAGGCCGCCATCTCGACCGTGGCCTCCATCGAAGCCAACGTCGGCGCCACCCAGAACCAGCTGGCCGTGGTCGTGGCCAACCTGACGGTGGGACAGCAGAACCTGCAGTCCGCCTACTCGGGCCTGGTCGACGTGAACTTCGCCCAGGAGACGACCACGTTCACGACGGACCAGATCCTGATGCAGTCAGGTATCTCCATGTTGAGCCAGGCCCAGCAGACACCGTCGCTGGTGCTGAAGCTCCTGCAGTAGTCCGGCGCTGGGGCCTGACCCCCCGGGGACGACAACCGACGTCCCCGGGGGAGGCTCCAAGGCCGACCCTGTCGGCGGATGCTTCGCCCGCTGACACCACGCGACCTCTCCGACGGAGACGGCGACGAGGTACGTCTGCGCTCGACCCGCAGGCCCACCGCTCGCCCCGTAGCGACTCCCCGACGGAACGGAATTCGCACCAAAAAACAACGGCGATGTCGGCGTTGACAATTTTTCGATATTGCCTAAAGCGATGCCGGACGGAGGTCGAAAGATCTCGGGTCACGGTCCACGGATGGCTTGGCGTCATATCGCCCAGGACGGGCTCATCAACACGTCTTCACCGGCACTGGTCCGGTGGGGGCCCGCAGAGTTCCTGGGAGGTCGAGCCCTATGGACGGGATCGTGGACGTCCTGCAGTACGCCGTCGACGGCGTGAATCAGCAGCAACAGGCCACCGCCAACAACCTCGCCAACTCTGAGACGCCGGGCTTCACGGCCCAGGACGTCGACTTCGCCACGAGCCTGCAACAGGCCATCGACTCGCCGGACGGTGGAACGGCAAACGTCGTCGTCTCGGCCGACCCCGCCCTCCCCGCTACCAACGGCAACAACGTCGATACGGGCAACCAGCTGGTCGACGCCCAGCAGGAGACGCTCCAGTACCAGACGACGGTGGACATGCTCAACGCCCAGTTCCGGCTCATCTCCGGGGCCGCCGGCGGGAGCTTCTCATGAGTCTGTTCCCATCACTCGACATCGCCGGTACCGGCATCGACGCGGCCCAGACGTGGCTCAACACGACGGCCGGGAACATCGCCAACATGAACGACGTCAGCCCCATGGACGAAGCCGCCTATGGCGAGCAGACACCGGTGTTCGTCCCCTCGGGTGCCGTCGGGCAGATCGGCGACGGTGTCTCGGTCGCCGGTATCGCCGAAGGTGACACCACCGGCATCGTCCAGTACGACCCGACCAGCCCCGAGGCCAACGCCCAGGGCGAGGTGCGCGTTCCCGACGTCGAGTTGGGCTCGCAGATGGTGGACATGATCCAGGCTCAGACCGACTACCAGGCCAATGCCTCTGTGTTCGCCGACGCCAAGACGGCATACCAGTCGGCCCTCACTCTGGGGTCGTGACGCTGTGATCGCTCCCATCCCACCCATAGCGCCCCTCCCCGCCGCTCCGGCCGCGGGTGGGACAGCCGCCGCCGGTACGGGCGACAGCTTCTCGAGCTCCATCTCCAACGCACTCGACCAGGTCCAGCAGAGCCAGAACACGGCCTCCACGGCCGAGGCGCAGGCGGCGGCCGGCCAGGGCAGTGTCACCGACGCCATGATCGACGCCACTCAGGCGTCACTCGACACGCAGGTCACAGTGGCGCTGCTGGACAAGGGCGTCTCTGCGTTCACCGACATCATGAACATGACATTCTGAGATGGCCCTGGTACCAAGCACAGAGTTGACCCGGGCGCGCGACGGATTGAAGCGATTCGCGTCGGAGTTCACGTCGGGACAGAAAGCCGTCACCATCGCGGCCGCCATCGCCGTGGTGGTGGGCGCCTTCGCTTTCATGTCCTTCTCGGGCAAGCCCAATTTCACCCCGTTGTTCACCAACCTGCAGGCATCGGACGCCGCTAACATCACGGCCAAGCTCACCTCGGACAAGGTGCCGTACCAACTCGCCGACGGCGGCAGCACCATCCTCGTTCCGTCCAGCGACGTCGATCAGGAACGGCTCTCGCTGGCCCAGGCGGGCCTCCCGGCCACCAGCACCGTCGGTTTGTCGCTCCTGGACAAGGAGGGCATCACCAGCTCGAACATCACCCAACAGGCCGACTATCTGCAGGCTCTGCAAGGAGAGCTCGAGCAGACCATCGACTCGATCACGAACGTCACCAGCTCCCAGGTGAACATCGCCCTGCCGGCGAACCAGGACTTCGCCCTCAACAACAACGCACCGACGGGAGCGTCGGTCCTGGTGACGATGCGGGCCGGTCAGTCGCTCACCGACTCCGAGGTCCAGGCCATCGTGCATCTGGTCGGGTCGAGTGTCCCCAACCTGTCGTCGGGCAGCGTCACCGTGGCCGACTCCAACGGCGACCTTCTCGCCGGCCCGGGAGTGGCCGAGGGCGAAGGTGGCAACGGCAGCCAGACCGACTCCTACGACCAGGCCGTGCAGGCCAAGGTGGAGGCCTACCTGGCCGCCGCCTTGGGTCCGAACAACGCCGACGTCCAGGTCAACGCCACCCTCTCCTACGACCAGGTGTCGACCACGACGCAGAGCATCGTGCCGGGGACGAACGGTCAGCCCTCGAGCTTCTGCACCCAGACGTCGAACACCAACCAGTCCTATACGGGCACCGGAACCCCGCCGGGTGGCACGGCCGGGACCATTACCGGTACCAGCGGCACGGGGAACGGGAACTACACAAATACCTCGCAGTCACAGACGTGTGAGACCAACCAGGAGACCAAGACCGTCCAGCAGGCTCCCGGAACGGTCGAGAGCCAGTCGGTGGCCGTGCTGGTGAACTCGAAGGCCATGAAGGGCATGAGCCAGACGGCCCTGCAGTCGGGGGTGGCCGCCGCCGCCGGGATCGACACCGCACGCGGCGACCAACTGGCCTTCAGCTCGATGCCCTTCAACACCGCCGCCGCCGCACAGGCGGCCAAGGCCGCCGCCGCCGGTACGGCGGCGGACAAGAAGCAGGCGATGGGAGCGCTGATCAAGACCGCAGTCGTCTTCCTGATCATCGCCGTGGTCCTGTTCCTGCTGTGGCGATCGGCCAAGAAGGCGCGCCTCGCGCCGCCCACCCAGGTGCTCGGTCCCTCCGACCTCGCCGCCCTCACGCGTTCACTGGCCGACGAACCGGCCGGACAGCTGCCGGCGGCCATGGCCCAGATATCGAATACCCGGGAAGCCGGGGACGTGAACCGGTTCATCGACAGTCAGCCGGACGACGTGGCCACCATGCTGCGTTCGTGGCTGGCCGACTCGCCCCAGCTGAGTAACACATGACGTCGCTTCTGACCGGGTCCCAGAAAGCGGCCGTGGTCCTGGCCCAGCTCGATCTCGACCGGGCGGCCAAGATCCTGAAAGCCATGAGCGAACAGGAGGTCGTCGACCTCATGTCGACGATGGCCACGCTCCCGACGCTCGGCCCCGACGATGTGCGTCGTGTCCTGTCGGAGTTCAGCTCGCACGCCTCGGCCGCCGTCTCGGTGGGCCAGGGCGGCGTCGACGTCGCCCGCAAGCTGCTGCGGGAACGACTGGGGACGGCCAAGACCGAAGAGGTCCTGGACCGGTTCGTGGCGGCCGGCTACACGCACCCGCTGTCCTTTCTCCACCGCATCGATCCCGCGCAGATCGCCAGCTTCATCGGCGACGAGCACCCTCAGCTGATCGCCCTCGTGATGTCACACCTGCCCGCCGATTCCGCCGCCCAGGTGATCGCCAACCTCGAAGAGGCGACCCGGACCGACGTGGCCAGGCGCATCGCCACCCTGGAGCGCATCTCCCCCGACGTCATCCAACAGCTGGCCGAGTTTCTCGAGCAGAAGCTGGCTGCGGTGCTGCGCGCCGGGGTGACCGGTGGCCACGAGATGGGTGGCCTGTCGTCCATCGTGGCCATCCTCAACCAGACCGAGCGGGCATCGGAGCAACAGATCCTGACCGAGCTCGAGCAGTCCGACCCCGAGCTGGCCGAACGGATCCGCAACGAGATGTTCGTCTTCGACGATGTCGCCAGCCTCGACGACCGGACGCTGCAACAGATCCTGCGCAACGTGGTGCCCAAGGACCTGGCCATCGCCCTGAAGACCGTCCCCGACAGCGTCCGCGACAAGTTCCTCGGGAACGTGTCGGAGCGTGCCGCGCAGGATGTCCTGGAGGAGATCGACCTTCTCGGCCCCACCCGCGTCTCGCAGGTCGAGGCGGCGCAGAGTGCCATCGTGAAGACCGTTCGCGAGCTCGAGATGTCGGGCGAGATCGTCTTGGCCAGGGGTGGCGATGAGTTCGTCTAGCCGCGCCATGGACAGGGTGCTGCGGGGCGAGGCCGGCCGCCGGGCCACCACCGAGACCTTCGGGGTGCAGGCGCCCGAGACGAACGGTCGCTCGTCGGCGCCCACGGCCGACCCCTTCGCCGCGGCGCGCGCCGCCGGGTTCCAGGAGGGTTTCCAGGCCGGTCTGGCCGATGCCGCCGCCGGCGACGAGGCCGCCCTCTCGGCGCGCGCCGCCCGCCTGTCGGACGCGCTCATCGCCGCCGCCGCCTCGGCCCGCTCACAACGCGCCGCCGCCGTGGCTCAGGCAGAGCAGGAAGCGGTCGAATTGGCCTTCGAGCTCGCCGAGGCCCTGTTGGGGCGCGAGATCAGTTTGAGCCCGTCGCTGAGCATCGACGCCGTGAAGCGGGCCGTGGCTCTCGTGCCCAAGGGCGAGGATCTCGTCGTCTCCCTCCATCCCGGGGACGTCATCACCCCCGAGGAACTGCAGGCTCTCGTGGGCGACGCCTCGGTCAAGGTGGTCCACGATCCCCACGTCGAAGTGGGCGGTTGCGTGGTCGAGGCCGGACCGTGTCGGATCGACGCCCAGGTCGGCCCGGCCATGGAGCGGGCCCGTGCGCTCATCGATTCCGTCGGTCCCGGAACGCGGGGACCGACATGAGTGCCCTGCCCCATCCTCTGCACGCGTCACTGCACGCCGCCGTCGCACCCCGACGGACGGGTCGTGTCACGCGCCTTGTGGGGCTGCGGATCGAGGTCGAAGGAGTCGCCGCCGCCGTCGGCGAAGCGGTGCGCATCTGGCGCGGCGGAGGGGTCCTCGACGCCGAGGTCGTCGCCGTCGCCGGCTCCGCTCTCGCCTGTATGCCGCTCGGCGATCTGGCCGGCGTGCGCTTCGGTGACACCGTCGAGGCTCTCGGGCGCCCCCTCCCGGTGAGGGTGGGCGAGGGCCTTCTCGGCCGCGTCCTCGACGGTCTCGGTCGACCCATCGACGACGGGCCGTCGCTGTCGGAGTCGCAGGAGGTCGGGATCGAATCGGCGCCTCCCCATCCGCTTCGCCGCGAACTGGTCGACCGCCAGCTGGCGCTCGGCGTCCAGGCCATCGACACCCTCGTCCCCTGTGGTCGGGGTCAGCGGCTCGGTATCTTCGCCGGATCCGGGGTCGGCAAATCGAGTCTGCTGTCGATGGTGGCCCGCGGGACCGACGCGTCGGTGTCGGTCGTCGCTCTCGTCGGTGAGCGTGGCCGCGAGGTCAACGAATTCATCCAGCGAGACCTCGGACCGGAGGGCCTGGCCCGCTCCGTCGTGGTCGTCGCCACGTCCGACGAGCCCGCTCTCGTCCGCATCAGGGCCGCGTTCACGGCCACGAGGATCGCCGAATGGTTCCGTGACCAGGGCAAGGACGTCGTGCTGATGATGGACTCCCTGACGCGCTTCGCCATGGCGCAGCGCGAGGTCGGGTTGTCGGCCGGTGAGCCGCCCGCCACCCGGGGTTACCCACCATCGGTCTTCACCATGCTGCCCAAGCTCCTCGAGCGCGCCGGTGCCGCCGAGAAGGGGAGCATCACCGGTCTCTATACCGTCCTCGTCGAGGGCGACGACATGAACGAGCCGATCGCCGACGCCTCCCGTTCCATTCTCGACGGTCACATCGTGCTGTCGCGGCGCCTGGCCACGGCCAACCACTTCCCGAGCATCGAGGTGCTCGAGTCGATCTCCCGTGTCGAACCGGCCATCCTCACCCGCGGGCAACGCGCCATGACCAGTGAGATCCGCCGCATGCTGGCCGCTTACCGCGAAGCCAAGGACCTCATCGAGATCGGCGCCTACATCACCGGTTCCAACGCCCTGGTCGACCGGGCCGTCAGGCAGAAGGAGCAGATCGACGAGTTCCTGTGCCAGGACATCACCGAGATCACCCACGCGCCGCAGTCCTGGGCGGCGCTGGCCGAGGTGCTGGCCGCCGACGAGGTGCCGGAGGCGGTGTCGGTATGAAGCGCTACCACTTCGCGCTCGAGGCCGTCCTCCGGGTCCGGCGGGCGCAGGAGGAGGCGGCCGGGTTCGCCCTGGCCCACGCCAATCAGCGCCGCCAACGCGCCCTGGACGCCCATCTGTCGGCGTTGGCCCGATGCGAGGCCCTGGTGCTCGACCGGGATCAACAGGACTGTGAGACGTTCCGGCGGGAGCGTGACGTCAGCGAACGCCGCGCCGCCGCCGTGATGGCCGCCCTGGCCGTCGTGGACCTGACCACGCAAGAGGCCGAGGCGCGGCTGGCCGACTGGTCCGCCGCCGCCAAGCTCGTGGCCGCCGTCGAGCGCCTCGACGAGCGTCGCCGCGAGGAATGGCGTCTCGAAGAGCAACGCGCCGAAGTGGCGGCCATCGACGAATCGGCCATGGCCGGATGGCTGGCCGAGGCCGCCGCCGCGCCGGCGCCGGACTCCGACGTCGGGGTGCCGGCGTGACCTCCGTCGACGCCTCGGTGATGGTGGCCCGGATGCAGGCTCTCGGCGCCGAGATATCGTCGCTCGGTCCCGCTCTCGAGCAGGCGGCGCCCTCGGGTGAGTTCGCCAACGTCCTCTCCAACGCCAACGCCGTCCTCGCCGCCGCTTCCGATCCCGCCGCCCCCGAGCCCACCACCTCGGCGGCCGCGGCGTCGTCGGGGGGCGCCGCCGTCACCCCGTCGGCCAGTCTTCTCGGGCTCGCCGATTCCGGTGTCTCCGGTTCCGGTGACTCGAGCTCGGGCTCCGGCTCCGCCGTGACCGGTACGTCGGTGGTGGCCGATGCCGAGCAGTACCTCGGTGTCCCTTATCAGTGGGGCGGGACCAGCCCGACGACCGGCTTCGACTGCTCCGGGCTCGTGCAGCACGTCTACGCCGACCTCGGGATCTCCCTTCCCCGCACCAGCCAGGAGCAGGTGACGGCGGGGACCCCGGTGGACTCCATCGCCGATGCCCAGCCCGGCGACCTCGTGTTCTTCGAGCCCGGCGCGAGCGGTCCCGGCCACGTCGGGATCTACATCGGCAACGGGCAGATGATCGACGCCCCCCACACCGGTACCGACGTCCGGATCCAGGCGGTGGGCGAGCCGATCGCCATCCGACGCATCCTCCCGAGCGGTACCGGCTCTTCGGTGAGCACGCTCTCAGGCGCCATCCCTTCGAACCTCAACGTGCCCGCCGCCCTCGTCCCCCTGTTCGATTCGGCGTCGGCCCAGTCGGGCGTACCGGCTTCCCTCCTGGCCGCCGTGGCCAAGCAGGAGTCGGGCTACGACCCCAGCGCCGTGAGCTCGGCCGGCGCCGAGGGCCTGATGCAGCTCATGCCGTCGACGGCGGCCGGCCTCGGAGTGGACGCTTTCGATCCGGCACAGGCCATCGATGGGGCCGCGCAGCTTCTCGGCGGCTATCTCAAGCAGTACAACGGGTCCGTCCCGCTCACCCTCGCCGCCTACAACGCCGGCCCGGGAGCGGTCGCGCAGTACGGCGGCGTTCCTCCCTACGCGCAGACCACCGCCTACGTGAACAACATCCTCGGCATGCTCGGAGCCTCGTCGTGAGCCCGGTCGACGGCGCGCTGCTCAGTGGCGTCGCGCCCGACGAGCCGAGCGTCAGCCTCCGGACGGACAGTGCCAGCGAGCCCGATGGCGACTTCGACACCACCATGTCGACGGTGACCTCGGCTCCTTCCGGTGCCCACTCGGGTGGGTCCCATCACTCGGGCGAGTCGTCCCCGACGAAGGGCCCGTCGTCCACGCCACCGTCGGGCGCGCCATCGACGACCACCCCCACGACCCCCGGGGCGCCCGCCACACCGGCGACGCCGGCGACGGCGGCACAGGCCGGTGTGCCAGGGTCGGTCCCCCCGTCCGCCGATGGCCCGGACTCGTCCCACCCGGCGGGCGGTCCGCCCGCGGGCGCCACCCCGGTGGTCGAGACCGGCTCGCCGGTTGCACCGGGGGTGGTGGCCGACATCGCGCCCGCCGCTGTCGGCCTCGTGGCCGGCGGCACGCCCGGTGCCCGAGGGCAGGCGACCGACCCCGACGGTGCATCGACTGCCGACAGCGACCAGTCCGACGTCCCCGCGGGCTCTCCGGTGGCTTCGACCGACGCGATCGCCGTGCCGGCCGGGTCTGCGACGCGCCTCCCCGTCACTCCTCCGGCCGCGCTCGCGCCCTCGACCCCGGCGCCCTCGACGACGGCGCCCTCCACGACGACGCCCTCGACCGCGGCGCCCTCGACCACGGCGAGCCCGTCGGCCCCGTCGCTGACCACGACCGCCGGTCTCCCGGCAGGCTCTGCCGCTATCACCGGACCCGGCGCCGACGCGGCCTCACCACCGACGTCCCTGCCATCGGCCCTCGACGGCCGAGAGGCGGCGCCCACCACGACGGCGGCCCACGCCAACGTCGGCCAGTCCTCCGCGGCCACCGCACCGGCCAGCACGACAGGCAGTTCCCCCTCTTCGGGCCCATCGCCGTCAGTCGCCACCGCGCCGGCGACGGTGGGCGGTGCCCCGGTGGCGGCGTCTCCGCCCGCCGCCACCACGCCGGCGGCCGCCACCGCGCCGCCGCCACCGACGCCGGCGCAGCAGGTCGTCACCGTCCTGGCCCCGCTGCGGTCCTCGGACGACGGGACACACGAGGTCACCATCGGCCTCGAACCTGAAGGCCTCGGCACCGTCAAGGCCACGGTGACGGTGAGCAACGGTCAGATCGTCGTCCAGCTCGGCACCGACAACGACCAGGCGCGCGATGCGTTGCGTCAATCGCTCCCGTTGCTGAAGCACGAACTCGCGGGGGACGGCTCCTCGGCCAGCGTCCTCCTCTCGAACGGCAACCGGGACGGCGGCAAGGCCCTCGACCGTCACCTCTCGCCATCGGACGGCGGACCCGACGCCGATGAGGCCGACGAAGACACCAAGACGGCGACGGCCACGGCGACGGTGTCGCGGCACGGACACATCGATCTCCACCTGTGATGACGTCACGTATGAGAACGGGAGTGAGCCCATGACCATGATCCCAGGAATCTCCGACACGGGGACCGGTGCGTCCACCACCACGTCCAGCGCGAGCGGCTTGAACCAACTGGACAACTCCCAGACGTTCCTCCAGCTCCTCGTGGCCCAGCTGGAGAACCAGGACCCCACCGACCCCACCGACCCGACGTCGTTCATGACGGAGATCGCCCAGCTCACCGCCGTCCAGTCGCAGACATCGCTATCGGCCGAGGAACAGACGGTGGCGGCGGACTCGATGATCGGCCTGACCGTCACCGGCGAGGGCTCGTCGGGCGCGACGCTCACCGGTCCGGTCGTCGGTGTCCTGCTCAGCTCGTCGGGGGCTCCGACGCTCGAGGTCGACGACGCCGGACAGGCGCAGAACCTCTCGCTCACCAGCGTCACCGGCGTCACCGAGACAAGTCAGTCCGGCTCGTAAAGGTCGCCAGCCACCCCCAGCCCACCCGTCGTATCCAGCCCACAAGCCCACCGCCGTACCCAAGCCCACCGCCGTACCCATAAGGAAGGACAGAATCATGGAGCAGTCGCTCATCGCCGCCGTGTCGGGGATCGAGGCCAACCAGACGTATCTCGACGTCATCGGTAACAACATCGCCAACTCCGACACCACCGGCTACAAGGCCGAGGATCCGGTCTTCACCGACCTCCTGGCCGAGCAGATCGCCGGAGCGTCGGCTCCCTCGGCCGGCCAGTCGGCCGGTATCGACCCCATCGCGGTGGGTGCCGGTGTGCGGGTGGGGGCCGTCACCAACGACCAGTCCCAGGGGGCTGTCCAGCAGACCAACACCCCCACCGATGTGGCCATCCAGGGTGCGGGGTTCCTGGTCGCCGATCAGGACGGCCAGCAGTTCTACACACGCGCCGGCAACCTCACCCTCGACGCCAACGGCGATCTGGCCACGCCCACCGGCTCTCTCATCCAGGGCTGGCAGGCGACGGGGCAGGGCACCATCGACACCAACGCCCCCATCGGTGTCGTCAGCATTCCCAACGGCCAGGTGATGGCCGCCCAAGCGACGACCAACTTCACCATGGAGGGCAACTTCCCGGCTTGGGACGGTTCCGGAACGCCCCCGATCGTGACGACGACGCTGAACGGCTTCGACTCCCTCGGTAACACCATCCCGGTGACGTTGACGTTCACCGGCGTGGCCGGCACGGCCAACTCGTGGACGGTCCAGGGCACCGTGCCCGACGGCTCAGGCACCTCCAACCTGTGGACGACGGCGCCGACGATCGCCTTCAACGCCACCTCGGGCCAGATCGCGAGCATCACCGGCGTCACGGCCAATTCCGACGGATCGTGGACCCTTCCCGTCACGACGATGCCGCCCGGGGCCACGTTCCCCCCCGGCGACACGTGGAAGTTCGAATTCCCGCCGGGAGGGTCCATCAATGCCGTCACCCAGTTCGGCGGCGAGCAGACGGCGCAGCTCACCACACAGAACGGGAACTCGGCCGGGACCCTGGAGAGCTTCACCATCGGCGGCGACGGGGTCATCAGCGGTGCCTTCTCCAACGGCCTCACCGAGCCCATCGCCCAGTTGGCCCTGGCCACGTTCTCCAACCCGACCGGTCTCATCGACGACGGCAACCTGCAGTACTCGGCGTCGGCCAACTCGGGCCAGGCCGCCGTGGGAACGGCGGGGACGGGCGGCCGGGGGAATCTCCTCGGCGGTGCCCTCGAGAGCTCGAACGTCGACCTGGCCACCGAGCTGACCGACATGATCGAGGCCCAGGAGTCGTACCAGGCCGACACCAAGGTGGTGAGCACCACGTCGACGGTTCTGCAGTCCCTGGTGCAGATGCAGTAGTCCGGTGCCGACGAAGTAGTCCCCGCGGCATCCTGCCGACAGCGCGTCGTTGTCGGCAGGATGCCGCGTCTTCACCGATCGTGGTCGGTGTCTTCGCGTCGACCCCGCACAGTGGAGAGACACGGCACGGAAAACGCGTTGTTGTCGTCGCCAATACCTCAAGCTTCGTGGCGGCGACGTCGATGATTTTGCTGGCGCCAGGACGGCGTGCGGACACTTCGGCCACGGATCGGCCCGAGACCCCGTGGTGACACAGGTGACGCTGACCGATTCCGAACGACAGGTCCACCCCTACGACTTCCAGCGCCGCGACGCGCTCGAGCGGGCGCGCCTGCGTCTGCTCCAACCCATCCTCGAGGTGGTGACCCACCGCATCGCCGGGTCCCTCACCACCATGCTCCGGACACCGGTCAAGGTGGGGATCGGCGAGCTCGAGCAGCAGCGGTGGGAGGAGTACGTGAACAGCCTCCCCGAACCCACTTTCCTGACCGGCGCCAGCGTCGTCCCCACCGGGGGCCGGATCATCCTCCACCTGCCCCTTCCCCTGGCCATGACCCTGATCGAGATACGCCTCGGCGGCACCGGGGGCACCCCCATACCCGAGCGCTCGCTGACCGAGATCGAGCAGCGCCTGGTCACCGAGGTGGCCCACGGTGTCCTGGCCGAGCTCCCTCCGGCGTTCTCGCCCGCCATGGGCATCACCATGGGGGCGATCTCGTCGGTGTCGAGCGGGATGTTCCTCCCGGGATCGACGCCGAGCGAGATGTGCCTCCTGGTGGGGCTCGAGGTCGAGCTCAACGAGTCCGTCACCGAGGTGGCCAGCATCTGCATGCCCCTCGTCGTGCTCCTGCCCATCCTCGACGCCATCGAGAGGCTCGACAAGGTCGAGAATGCCGAGGAGGTCGGCGTGGCGCCGACGCGCCTGCCGCGAGAAGCTCCACAACACCGACGTCGAGATCCGTGTCCACTGGCCGGAGGTCCTTCTCTCCCCCGACGAGCTCCTGAGCCTCGTCCCCGGCGACGTCGTGCCGCTGCACCGGGCCCGGGATCTTCCCATCGTTCTCAGCGTCGGGGGCTCGCCCTACTGCGACGTCATCCCCACGAGTCGAGGCAAGTCGATCGCATGCATGGTCATCGAACAATAAACGTCATCGAACAGTGCGACACCGAACAGTAAGGACGGAGGAGACGTGAACGACGAGAACAGCAACGCCGGCGCCGTGGCCGAGGAAGCGGCCGCCGATCCCGCCGGCGACTCCGCCGTGCTGGCGGCGACACCGGCCGAGGCCGACGGCGACCGGATCACCATGCGACCCCTGGAGACCCTCAGCAACGTCGAGCTGGCCGTCACCGTCGAGCTGGGCCGGACGCGTCTTCTGATGAAGGACCTCCTGAGTCTGCGCCCCGGTAGTGTCGTCGAGCTCGATCGCCACGTCGGCTCCCCGGTCGACGTCTTCGTCAACAGCACGCTCCTGGCCCACGGCGAGGTGGTGGTCGTCGACGACGAGCTCGGCGTCCGCATCACCGCCATCGACTCCGGTTCCGACGACGTCGGGGGAGCCTGAGTCCGGTGCCCCGCCTGACGTCCACCGTGGCGCTCGCCCACCACGCCGCCACTCACGGCTCGACCGGGGCGCAGAGCGTCTCCGCCTCCTCGCTCCTGATCCAGATGGTCGTCGGCCTCGTCGTCATCATCTTCCTGATCAAGGTCGTCTCGCGGTTCGTCCAGGGCCGGGGCGGACGGGCCCTCGTCCACGGCCCGCGAACCCACGGCGTCGCCGTGGTCGGACGCCAGAGCCTGGGTAAGGGCGTCCAGGTGGCCATGGTGGCGGCCGGGAAGCAGACCTACCTGCTCGGCGTGACCCAGCGTCAGGTCACCCTCCTCGGGGAGGTCGAGACCGACGGTCCCGTCGTCGTCGCCGACCACGAGGCCGCTCCCCGTGGTCTGCAGTTGCTCCGGGGCGGGAACGGCCCCACCTCGTCGGAGGACGGGTCCATCCCCGTCTGGAAGTCGGCCATCGAGCAGATGCGCGTCCGCACCGTGCGTCGAGCCTGAGTCAGATTCCCTCTCCCGTGACGACACTCCTGGCCGCCGGCTCCTCGATCAACATCAATCTGGGCAACAGCCTGTCCAAGCCGTCGACGAGCGTCCTCATCATCATCGGCCTCACTCTGCTGGCCATCGCCCCGTCGCTGCTCATCCTGCTCACCGGCTTCACCCGGATCGTGATCGTCTTCGGGCTGACGCGTCAGGCCCTCGGCCTGCAGTCGACCCCGCCCAACCAGGTCATCGCCGGGTTGGCCCTCATCTTCAGCCTCTTCATCATGGCGCCCACCCTCAACCAGATGAACCACGACGCGCTCCAGCCGTATCTCCACGGCAAGGACTCGATCACCCAGGCCTACAACGCCGCCCAGCGTCCGCTCAAGACCTGGATGCTGAAGCAGACCGGGGACGAGGAGCTGGCCCTCACCACGGCCGTCGACAACCAGCATCCGACCGCTCCGCAGAAGGCCTCGCTGGCCGCCATCATCCCCGCCTTCCTGCTTTCGGAGCTCAAGAGCGGCTTCATCATCGGTTTCGTCATCTTCATCCCCTTCCTCATCATCGACCTCGTCGTCTCCTCCACCCTGATGTCCATGGGTGTGGTCATGCTTCCGCCCACTCTCGTCTCGCTCCCCTTCAAGCTCCTTCTCTTCGTCATGGTCAACGGCTGGGTCCTCGTGACCCACTCCCTGGTGGTCAGCTTCCGGTGAACGAGGGCCACCTGATGGACATCGCCACCGGGGCGATGACGATGACGGCCGAATTGGCCCTGCCCATCCTGCTGACCAGCCTGGTCATCGGCCTCACCGTCTCGTTGTTCCAGTCGGTGACCCAGATCCAGGAGGTGACGCTGACCTTCGTCCCCAAGTTGATCGGTATCGCCCTCGTGTTCATGATCGCCGGGCACTGGATGCTCGGTCAGTTCACCGCCTACGTCACGCAGCTGTTCAGCCAGGCGAGCTCACTCATCGGTAGTTGAGGGCCGGGAGCACCCCGTGCAGCTGAACGTCGATCCGATCTGGCTGCTGGCCTTCTTCCTGGCCTTCATCCGGGCCCTGGCCTGGCTCGTCGTCGTTCCCCCGTTCTCGAACAAGACCGTCGTGCCCCGGATGGCCCTGATCGGGATCGCCGGGGGCCTCGGCATCCTCGCCGTTCCCCAGATCGCCCACACCCACATCCCCACCGACACCGCCGGGCTCATCGGCGCTGTCGTTCTCCAGATCTTCACCGGCGCCGCTCTCGGCTTGTCGGTGATGATCCTCATCAGCGCCGTCACCGCCGCCGGTAGCATGGTCGACCTCTTCGGTGGTCTCAACCTTCCGCCCGCCGTCGACCCCCTGTCGGAGAACCAGACTCCGATGATCGGTCAGTTCTACGAGCAGGTGGGCATGGTGCTGCTCTTCGTCACCAACGGCGAGCTTCTCCTGGTGCGGGGTTTCGAGACGTCGTTCGGCGCCGCCGGCCTGACCCTGTCCTCGGCGGCCACCGCCTCCAACGTGCTCAGCTCCGACCTGGCCACCTTCTTCACGGCGACGCTCGAGATCGCCGCTCCCATCATCGTCGTCCTCTTCACCACCCAGATCGCCCTGGCCATGCTCTCGAAGGCGGCTCCGCAGATCAACGTCTGGATCCTCGGCTTCCCCATCCAGGCGTTGCTGTCACTGCTCTTCGTGGCCGTCGGCATCAAGGTGCTCCCCGGCTACGTCAACAACCTGGTGTCGCGCGCCCTGCAGGACACCGGTGTCCTCCTCGGCGGTCACTGACCGATGGGGAAGAACGACAACAAAACAGAGAAGCCGACTCCCAAACGCAAGAGCAAGGCGCGCAAGAAGGGGCAGGTCGCCAAGTCGAAGGACGTGTCGGGATGGATCGTCGCCCTGGCCGGCACCATGCTCATCCCCGTCCTCCTGCGCACGGGCGAGGCCCGGCTCACGGACCTGTTCGGCCGGGTGGCCAACGTGATGACGGCGCCCAGTCCCGCCGGAGCCATGGGGGTGCTCGAGACGGGCCTCGGCGACGTGCTCTCTCTCGTCCTACCCGTGGCCGGTGCCGCCGCCGTCATCAGTCTTCTGTCCGACATGGCCCAGACGGGCGGTCTGGTCTCGTTGGAGGCGGCCAAGCCCAAGTTCGACCGCCTCAATCCGATGGCCGGTTTGAAGCGCCTCTTCTCGACCCAGTCGCTGTGGCAGCTGGTCAAACAGTTCCTGAAGATCTCGGTCCTGGTCGTGATCGCCTACAAGATCGTCTTCGGGTTGGGCGACAAGCTCGTCGGTACCCAGCCCGTCGACATGACGCCGGTGGTCGCCTACGCCGGCTCCACCATGCTCGGCCTGGTACGCGACGTCGCCCTCGTCGGCCTCCTGCTGGCTGTGCTCGACTACGCCGTCCAGCGCCACCGCCACAACAAGAGCCTCAAGATGACCAAGCAGGAAGTGAAGGACGAGGCCCGTCAGGCTGACGGCGACCCGCTGGTCCGGCGCGAGAGGCGGCGCCAGCAGATCCGGCTGAGCCGCACCCGCATGATGGCCGCCGTCGCCGGTGCCGACGTCGTCATCACCAACCCCACCCACTTCGCCGTGGCCCTGCGCTATCAGGCCGGTCACGGTCACGCCCCCCAGGTCGTGGCCAAGGGTGCCGACGACGTGGCCCTGCGGATACGGGCCGAGGCGACTCGGCACGGCGTCCCCATCATCGAGGACCGCCCACTGGCTCAGGCCATCTACGCCGCTTGTGAGATCGACGCCTACGTCCCCCGCGAGCTGTACGTCGCCGTCGCCCGGGTCCTCGCCTTCGTCTTCACCCTGCCGGCCGTGGTGAAGTCCTCGGGCAAGGTGCACCAGCGCCCGACGAGCGCCCTGGTGGCCTAGGACGG
The DNA here is from genome assembly GCA_963848355.1 of uncultured Acidimicrobiaceae bacterium. GTDB lineage: Bacteria > Actinomycetota > Acidimicrobiia > Acidimicrobiales > UBA8190 > CAWKDG01. The sequence goes on along the minus strand of CAWKDG010000012.1, from coordinate 765,791 downwards.
AAGGGTCCTCGCTCTCGCTAGTCTTCCGATCGTGAGCTTTGCCGTCGGGGCTGGCGCTTCCGACCGATGCATGGGTCGGTACGCGACGCCGCTCGCTCCGGCGTTCGCCGACGCGATGGCCTGAATGCCGTGGCTGGCACAACTGACCTCAGGCGGTTGCTGGTGGCGATCGCAAACCTCGAACGCACCGCGGCGGTGGACCTTCTCGACGCCTCGCCATCGTTGGCGACGGCCACACTGGCGCGGCGCGACAAGTTCTTCCTCGCCGAGCGTCTGGCGCAGGTCTACGAAGGTGACACCGCGCTGCATGCGGCAGGTTTCAGTTACGACTCGGACATGGCACGAGACCTGATCACACGCGGTGCGGACGTTCGGGCCAGAAACCGGCGGGGCGCCGAGCCGCTCCACGCGGCGGTGATCGGCGTCCCCGGCTCGGTCAGTTGGAACCCCACACGCCAAAGGGATGTCATCCTGTACCTCATCGAGGCGGGTGCCGATCCGGACGCAGCCGCGGCCGGCGGTGTGACACCACTGCATCGAGCGGTCCGAAACCGATGTTCGGCTGCTGTCGAGGCCCTCCTGCGCGCCGGTGCCGATCCTCGTCTTCCCAATGACCACGGCTCGACGGCGTCGGACCTCGCTCACTGGACAACTGGGCGCGGCGGCACCGGCTCCGCGGTGGCCAAGACCGAACAACGAATCATCACCGAACTCCTCGAGATCAACCCGACGTGAGACTCGAGCTCGACCGGGGCGCGTTCGGGCGCACTCGTCGGTGCTCCCGAGGCTGCTACTCGGCGGTCCCGTCGTCGGCGTCGACCTGACGCAGAACGGTCGGTGCCAGCTCGAGCTCGCTGACGGCGGCGGCCAGGCGCTCGGACACCGCCGCCTTGCGGTCGGCGATCGACGGTGACTCGAGCTCGCCCACGGTCGCCTCGGTGGCGTCGCACAGGGCGGCGAGCTGCTCGTCGAAGGCCACCAGGACCTCGTGGTCGCCGGGCTGACCCACGGCGTTGACCGCATGCCACAGGGCGGAGTGAAGAGCGGTCCGCAAGGCGGGCGGGGAGACGAAGGGCTGGCCGATGCGGTCGGCATTGCCCAGGATCCGACCGATGGCGTCGAGCTGGGGCCGCCAGTCGGCCACGGCGATCGTCGTGGCCCGTCGACCCCGGACGGCCACCCAGCCGGCGGCACCGCCGAGCGACCCGAGAGCGAGACCGTAGAGCGGGGCCATGAAGGTCACGACGTCGAAGGGCTGCGCCACCATCATGCCCGTGACGGCGCCGACGCTCACACAGGCGAGGGCCTTCGTGCTCACGGGCCGCCGGTGCAGCCCCACGGCGACGGTCCGGCTCGTCCCCAGGCGGGCGAGCAGCCTCTGGCCGCGCGAGAGGCCCGGTTCGTAGACGGCCAGGGCGCAGGGCGCGTCGTCGACGCCGGCCCCCCAGGACATCGGCACCATCCCGGGACGTGGCCCGGTCCAGGCGCCGAAGAGGGGCCGCACGGCGTGCGGCGACAGCCCGAAGCGCTCCCTGCCGTCGGGCCGGCCACCGCGGCGGCGCCGGCCCCGGGCGGCCGGCATCGAGGTCGTCGAGGCGACGGCCGGCAGATGGCCGGGGCGCGACGGAGACACGACCGTTCCTCAGGTGAACCGACGCCGCGGCATGGTCGTGCCGCGGTGGTCGAGGATCTCGTCGGCGATCACGGCGGCGCTGCGGGCCAGGGCCAGGTAGGGCGAGTCGTCGGGGTGGCCCTCCGTCACCCGTCCGAGGTCCGACGCGTAGCGGACGACGTCCTCGTCGTGGTCGTCGACGGCGTCCACCGTCCAGGACCGGGCCAGGGCCGGGGACACGACCTCATCCCCGTCGCTCTCGTCCAGGGCGCGGATCAGGATGCGCGTCTGGTCCTCGATGGCGGTCCGGTGCGGCCACAGGTGGTCCTCCGACGGGGTGCGGGCCACCAGCCACGTCAGGTGTCCCGCCAGCAGGGAGGGCGACGTGGCCCGCAGAACAGGTGAGACGGCCGTCCACGGGTCGCCCCCGGCCGTCGGTCTGCCGAGGAGCGGTCCCCGCGACAGGAGCTGGTCGATGACGAGGCCCGTGCGTGACCGGGGCTCGACGTGCGCTCCCTCACCGACACGCTTCTTCGTTCCGCCGCTGGCCATGTCGGTGTCTCCAAGGTGGTCGCCCGGGAGTGCCACCGCCTGGTGGCGCAGTGCCCCCGTGTCCACGAGAAACGTCAACGACGCTGACCGGGCAGCGCCTTCTCCGATACATCGGCCGCGCCGCGTTTGATCTAGTCCCAACAGCGTCCCAACACGCCCCGGCGGCGCCTTTCTCCAGCCGCGGCTGTGCAAGCGTGGATGGAAGGGTCGAGAGGCACGACGCAGGAGACGGTGCCATGAGCCGGGAGCTCGTTCAGACGGCGGCCAAGTTGTTGGCCAAGGCGCAGAGCACGGAGTCAGACTTCGAGGCCATCGCGCTGGTGGAGCGGTCGTACAGCCTCCTGGCCCAGGCCATCAACATCTACGACCTGGAGAACGACAGCGGAGCCGGATGGCGCCGTCGTGAACGTCGGCGTCTTCGTGAGCGCCGCCGCCGCCGCTCCGAGGCCGTCGACGGCACCGGCGCCGGCCTGTTGACGTCGGACTTCGTGACCGACGACTCCATCGCCCGCTACCGTCGCACCGCGGCCGACGGCGGGTCCTCCCGACGTCGCCGCATCGATACGACGCTGTAGTCGGACGTCCCGGCCGGGCGCGACGCGGCAGTCGCCGCCGGTGCTCAGATCCAGGTGTCGAGGTAGGCGGCCGGCTCCCGGGTGGCGGTCCGGCCGGGGCGCAGGGCATCGCCGATCCGGTCCCGTGCCTGCTCGGCCTCGGCCTGTTGGACCCGGGTCTGGCGCAGCGCCTGCCTCGCCCGCTCACGGAGATCGGCCGGGAGGGGTCCGAGACCGGCGGGCAACGCGAACGGGGACACCGCCGGTCCCCCCGTTGTCAGCTCCCGGTCCACGTCGACCAGTCGCTCTTCGATGTCGTCGAGCACCTCAGGCCACCCCACCGACACGCTCCCCTCGCTCGACCACCACGCCTCCTTCGACCGCGGCGTCCACCGCCGCCTTGCGCCACGCGTCTCCGACGCGTCCGATGAGCTCCGCGACCGAGGCGGCCCGCGGCCGGTCCTTGGTGAGATTGGCGCCGAGAAGCTCGCCGAGGAAGAAGTCGTAGAGCGCGATCAGACGGGGGGCGCCGTCCCACAGCTCCGGTTTGATCGTGTCGCGCAGGGTCAGGAGGATGGCCTGGGCGTGCACGAGATTGTCGTTGATGCCCTTGATGTCCCCCGTCTCGAAGGCGGTGTCGGCCCGTTGGAGATCGAGCTCCAGCGCGTCGTAGAGCATCGTCAGCCGCACCGCCGGTGCCGCCGTCTCGATGGCGTCGGCGAGGTAGCGCTGCCGCAGCTTCGCCGCCTGGCCCGCCGTCATGCCATCCCCGTTCGCCGGCTCTACGCGCCGTTGGCGGAGATCTGGGACAGTTCGGCGGTCAGGGCCGAACCCTGGTTCTTGAGGGTCCCGATGGTCTCTTCCAGATTGGCGTACTGGTTCAGGAGCATCTTCTGTTCCTGGGAGACGATGTTGGCGTAGAAGGCGATCTGACTGTTCAGGCCGGTGGACTGGCTCTGCATGTTCTGGACGGTCTGCGTGATCTCACCCTTGGTGGGGTCCGACATGGCGGTGGCCAGCGTCGAGAGCGACTGGGCGATGCCCGGTTGGTAGGTGAGCGACCCCAGGTCGGTGAGCGAGGAGATGTTCGGTGTCGTCACCTGGACCGAGAGGCCGGCCAGAGTGGGATCGGACGATGGTGCGTTCAGGAATTGGCCCTGCCCGGTGGCGACCACGCCGTTGATGGTCCCGGCCACGTCGGTGCCGGTGAACGTACCGGCGAGGCCCGTGGAACCCGCCCCCGAATTGGTGGAGGCGACGGTGAAGGTGGACTGGCTCCCGTAGTCGTCCGACGTGAGCACGAGCTGTTGGCCGCCGTTGACGATCTGGGCCGACACCGCCATGCCGGCTGAGGCGAAGGCGGCGTTCAAGCCGGCGGCCACGTCGGTGAGGCTCTCTCCGTTCGAGGTGCTGTACTGGGCCGAGTTCGTTCCCATCGTCACCGTCAGCTGCTCGGCGGCCGAGACCGATCCCGAAGCCAGGACGGCGCCGGTGTCGGTGGCCTGCGCCGCCGACTGGCTGATCTGGACGTCGTAGGTGCCGGTCTGCGTGGTGTCGCCGGCGAACGACAACGAGACCTCACCCGTGTACGACGGGGATGCCGGCGAGAACGTGCCGTCCTGGGTGAACATGGCGGCGACCTGCGCCGGGTTGGCGGCGTAGGCCGCCTCGAAGGTCGACTTGTTGAACTGGAGCTGACCGTTGCTCAAGCTGATGCCCAGGTTGAGCGCATTGCCGAGAGTCGACGAGCCCGACACCGAGGCGAAGATCGACTGGATCTCGTTCGTCACCGTCTGCAGGACGGCCGATCCCATGAGGGGCCCGCCCGTCTTGGTCTGCGCGTTGTAGCCGGCGTCGGTCTGGATGTCGGACAGGACGGCATTGGCGTCGTCCACCACATTCTGCACGGCCGTGGTGGCGGCCGACGCATCGGGGGAGACCGTCACCGTGACGGGGTCGGCACTGGCGGACAGGAGGCTGATGGAGAGACCGGGGAGGAGGCCGCTCACGGAGTTGGTCTGGGACTGCAGGGCGTAGCCGCCGACTCCGCCCACGAGGACCACTGCGTTCTTCCCTGCCGAGGCCACGTTCATGGCGCCGAGGGACGACGAGGAGAAAGCGTTCAGGTCCATCGACAGCGCCGAGTCCGTGCCGGTGGTGGACGACGACAGCTGCAGGAGGTACTGGTCCGGCCCCGCCTGCACGGCCGAGGCGGTCACGCCGAGCCCGGCGGCATTGATGTTGGTGACGATGTCGGCCAGTGATCCGTTGCCGGTGGAGACGTTGGTGGCGGTGATCGAACCGCTCGTGAGCAGGGAGCTGTTGGCCAGAGCCTGCGACGAGGCCGCTTCGATGGTCCCCGTGATCTGGGCGCCTCCGGGGCCGTTCAATGTGACCGGGCCACCGGGGGTGACGGTGCTCAGGGTGTTGGAGGTGCCGTCGACGCTGACCACCCCGTCCACACCGGTCGAGGCGCTGGCCATGGTCGACAGCCCCAGGGTGCCGAGCGCGTCGCCGCCTGTCACCTGCAGGTTCTGGCTCGAACCTTGATCGACGGTGGAGAGGATCAGCTTGCCGTTGGCGTCGTAGCCGGCCTGGAGGACGCCGGAGGCGCCCGCCGACGAGATGGCGTTCTGGACGGCCGTGAGCAGAGTGCTACCGCTGTAACCGCCGGCAGGGCTGGCGGCCAGTGTGAGGTTGTAGGTGGTGCCGTCGACGTTCACGGCCACGGTGTCGTTGGAGCCGGTCGTGATCGTGATTCCCGAGGTCTGCGGACCGAGACCGACGGTCCCGGTGGTCGAGGCCGCCTCCGAGGACTGGGTGACCTCGATCGAGTGCGAGCCGAGGGTGAGCCCCGTTCCCGCCGCCAGGCTGGCGAACCCGAGCGCGCCGCCCTGGGCCACGAGCAGCGACGGGTTCGAGTCGACGATCTGCGACGTCGAGGCGACGGTCCCCGAGGAGACGAGCGAGCTGGCGGTGGCCAGTTGCTGGACCACGAACTGCAGCGAGCCGGCCGGGGTGCCGGCGGCGGCGTTGGCCGTGGCCACGCTGTTGTCGGACGACGTCGCCTGCCGGGCGTTCCAGCCGCTCGAGGTGGCGAGGCTCGAGGCGTCGGTCTGGAGTGTCATCAGATCGCTGTTGATCTGCTGATAGTCGGCCACGTTCGAGTTGATCGTGGTCTGCTCGTTCTGCAGATCCGTCTCGGGCTCCTGGTAGGGCTGGAGCTCGGCGTCGATGATCTGCTGGGTGTTCAACCCCGATTCGAGGCCGTAGTCGACGACGGAGGGCGTACCGATGGACGAGGGCACTGCCGTCATGCTTCGCGTCGCCTCCCTTCGCGCTCGGTCGCCTGCGTCTCCGCTGGCGCGCTGAGGAGTCTTCGGCCCGTGGGCGATGGGCCTTGAGCGTTGTAGGGCTTACGTTGAGGCTCGGCTACTCGCCCGCTCCGCTCGACGGTGTGTTCCCGTCACTCCCGGGTGGGTTCTGGTGGGCGGCGGCCAGCATGCGCAGGGCCTGGAGGCGTCGTGCCTCGCGTGAGTAGCGGTCGAAGAGCCCGGTGAACACGGAGCCGGCCACCCAGCAGACGACGATGGCGATGAGGAACCGGGTCCCGGCCGAGATGGTGGAGATGTTGCCGTTCAGCACGCCGGGGACCATGGGCAGGCACAGGGCCACGGCCCCGGCCAGCACCAGCTCGGGCCGCCTCACGTGCACGGGGCCATCCGGTCCACGATGGCGGCGGCCCACCGGGTGGCGGTGGCGGGCTGGCCGTCGATGCGGGCCACGGGGATGCCGGCCCCGAGGCACGAGGCGGGGCTCACGGTGGCCTCGAGGTTCTCGAGGGCCAGGGCGTCGACGCCTCCGAGAGCCTCGGCCCACGCCGCGATGTCCTCGGTCTTGGCCGTGGAGTCGACCACCCCCCAGACGGCGGTGGGACGCAGCGCGGCGATGAGGTGGGTGGCCCACGAGCGCGCCGACCCCGTCACGGCCGCGTCGACCACGACCACGGCCGCCTGCGCACGGCGCCAGCCCGGGGCCAGTTCGGCGGCGTCCTCGGCCGAGCGCACGAGCAGCTTGCCCGTGACCACGGCGTGGGCCCCGTCGTGACGCGAGGCGAAGGGCACCTCGGCGGCGTCGATCCCGATCTCGGTGGCCAGTGCCGCGGCCAGGCGCCGGGCGGCGGGTCCCGCTCCCACCACCACGAGCAGGCTCCCGGTCCGCCGGGGCACCGGGGGGGCGGGGGGCAGCAACCCGAAGGCCTCGAGCAGCAGCGCCTCGAGCCCCATCCCGTGGCGCAGCCCCGCCGCCACCGGGGCCACCACCGTCTCGTCCAGGCCGGTGCGCCGCAGCGCTTCGGCCACGGCGTCGTGGGGACCGGGGGAGTGGCCGTTTCCGCCCGCCCCCGTCTCGGCCAGGAACAGCGCCGCCTTGGAGGCGATGCCGGCCAGGGTGCCGTCACCGGCGGGCGGTGGGTCGAACCGGGAGGCGGGGACAGCCGTGGGCCCGCCGCCGGGGGTGGCGGTGTCGGCCGGGGTGGCGGCGGCGGGGTCCACCTCCAGGGAGGTGGCCACCCGCGAGAACACGGCGTCGAAGGACTCGGCCACGGCGTCGGCCCCGTCGTCGGCGTCGGCATTGGCGGTGACGTCGGCCCCGTCGTCGGCCGGCACCTCGGCCACCGGCACGGGCACGGCGGAGGGGGCCACGGGGACAGGGACCACGGGGCCAGACGCGGGGGCGACGGGAGCGGCGACCGCCGCCACCGCGCCGACGTCGTTCACGTCGTCGGTGGCCTCGGCCATGGCGCTGAACACGTCGGTGGGCATCACGGCCTTCGCCGGGCTCGGTGTCTCCGGGCTCGGTGTTGCGGCGGCGGTCACGGGCTCGGCGTCGGGGGTGGCCGGGCTGCGGCGCCGGACCCGGCGCGACGAGCGGTCGTCGTCGGGCGGGGGGGCCACGGCGCTGTCGGGGGGACCGGCGTCGGGGGCTTCGACCACCACCCGGTAGTGCTCCTTGGCGAAGAAGCCGAGGACACCACCGACGCGGATCTTCTCGGCGCCGTTGATCTTGGCGCCGGGTCCTAGCTCGGCGCGGATCCGGTCCAGCAGGAGCTGGACGTCGGGACCCTCAAACGACTTGAGCTGGGCTGACACTCACGACTCCGATGCGTTCAATTTTAACCTGGGGGCCGAGTTCGTTGACGGATAGGACACCGAGTCGCGGCATGGCGGGGGAGAGCAGACGCCGTAGCGACGGACGGAGGCGGGAGGCGCAGATGAGCACGGCGTCGCGGCTGTGCTCCTCGGCCTGATGGGCGATGGCGCCGACCTCGCGGACGAGGGCGTCGACCACGTCGGGCTCGATGGCGAGGATCGTGCCGCCGTCGCCGGGGCGGACGGCGTCGGCCAGCTGCCGTTCGAAGCGGGGCTCGAGGCTCATGATGGGGAGGATGCCGTCCTTCGTGTACATGGCTGTGATGGCCGGTCCGAGCGCCCGGCGGGCCGCCTCCAGCATCGCTTCGGGTTCCTTGGCCTGGCGGGCCTGCTCGGTGACCGCTTCGATGACCCGCACCAGGTTGCGGATGCCGACACCCTCGTCGAGCAACCCGCACAGAACCCGGTGCAGGTCGGTGAGCGTGACCTGGGCCGAGCCCATCTCCTCGATGACGGCGGGGTCGGTCTGTTTCACCGAGTCGAGGAGAGTTCTCACCTGTTGGGCCGACAGAAGCTGTCCGGCGTGGCGGGCCGCCACCTCGCCCAGATGGGTGGTGATGACCGAGGACCGGTCGATGACGGTGGAGCCGGCCACGAGGGCCTGCTGGCGCAGCTCGGCCGGGACCCACTTGGCCGGGAGCCCGAAGACGGGTTCGACGACCGATTCGCCGGGAACCACGTCGAGACCTCCACCGATGGCCAGGAAGCGCCCGGCCGGTGCCGTGCCCGTGGCCACCTCCACCCCGTGGAGGCGGATGGCGTAGGCGTCGTTGTCGAGGTGGACGTTGTCGCGCGTGCGGACGGGGGGGATGATGAGACCCTTCTCGGTGGCGAGCTTGCGGCGCAGACCCTTCACCCGCTCGAGGAGGTCCCCGCCCTTGGACGCATCGACGAGGTCGACCAGGGTGACCGACAGCTCGAGCTCGAGCGCCTCCACCCGCATGTCGGCCGCCAGGGCCTGGGGGCTGTCGGGGGCGTGGACCGGAGTGTCGGGGCCGTCGTCGATGGCGGCCTGCTCGACGTCGATGGCCCGCCGCACCCGGGTGCCGGTGAACCAGAGAAGGCCGCCGACCACGAGGAAAGCGAAGTGGGGCAGGCCGGGGACGATGGCCATGGCCGTCATGACGATGCCGGCGATCTGGATGGCCCGGTGCTGGCGGCGGACCTGGCCGATGAGGTCGGTACCGAAGTCCTCGTCGTCGGTGGCGGCCCGGGTGACGATGAGACCGGTCGAGATCGACATCAGGAGGGCGGGGATCTGGGAGACGAGTCCGTCGCCCACGCTGAGGAGGCTGTAGGTGTGCGTGGCGTCGGAGACCGAGAGATGACGCTGGGCGATGCCGATGGTCAGGCCGCCGATCAGGTTGATGGCGGTGATGACGATGGCGGCGATGGCGTCACCCCGGACGAACTTGGCCGCCCCGTCCATGGCTCCGTAGAAGTCGGCTTCGTCGGCCGTCTCCTGGCGGCGGCGCTTGGCTTCCTGCTGGTTGATGAGCCCGGAGTTGAGGTCGGCGTCGATGGCCATCTGCTTCCCGGGCATGGCGTCGAGGGTGAAGCGGGCGGCTACCTCGGCCACGCGTCCGGCACCGGTGGTGACCACGACGAACTGGATGACGATGAGGATGAGGAAGACGACGAGGCCGACGATCAGGTTGCCCCCGACGACGAAGTTCCCGAAGCTCTGGATGACCGAACCGGCATACCCGTGGAGGAGGACGAGCCGCGTGGCCGACACGTTCAGGGCCAGGCGGAACAACGTGGCCACGAGCAGGACGGCGGGGAAGACGGAGAAGTCCAGGGGCTTCTTCACGTGCATGGTCATGAGGAGCACGACCATGGCCCCGGAGATGTTCAGGCTGATGAGGACGTCGAGAACGAAGGTCGGGAGGGGGACGACCAGCATCACCACGATGCCGATCACCGCGGCGGGAACGCCGATGAGGCCGAGCCGGTTCTTCATGACACCTCGGGGGACGACAGCGGACTGAGGACCGGCCGTTCCCTGGCCGCCTGATGCCGCGCCGTCCTGGCGCCAGCGCATCTATCGGCCGGGAACGGCTCATGCTTGAGTGCCCGATCGCATCCGGCCGGCCGCCTCCGCCCCGGCGAGGGCCTGTTCTCACACCGCCCGCCCATCATCGGAAAATCCGGGAAAACCCCTCAAGTGCCCACGCACTGTGGTCGAAGATTCGGTGTCATACAGCTCCACGGACGGAGCGTGCCACCCAAGGAGGAAACGGATGTCTTCCCTCGTAGTGAACACCAACGAGTCTGCGATCAACGCGTTCAACAACCTGAACTCGACCGACGCAGCCATGACCAAGGCGATCTCGGAGCTGTCTTCGGGTCTCCAGATCCAGACGGCGGCCGACAACCCCGCCGGCTATGTGGTGGCCGAGGGCCTCGAGAGCCAGGCCAACGGATTCACCCAAGCCATCTCCAACGCCCAAGCCGGTGTGTCGTTGATCCAGACGGCCAGCGGTGCTTTGAACCAGATCACGTCGATCCTGCAGACGATGAACCAGCTGGCCCTGAGCTCGGCCAACGGCGCCACCAACGACACCGGTTCGTTGAACGCCAACGAGCAGGAGTTCACGGCCCTGCAGAACCAGATCGACCAGATCGCCTCCACCACGTCCTACGGGACCACGGCCCTGCTCGACGGCACCTTCACCAACCAGAGCCTGCAGGTGGGAGCGTTCGACAACTCGAACCAGCAGCTGACCCTCACCATCGGGGCCGCCACCACCGGCGCCCTCGGGGTGTCCACATCCTCGGTCAGTGTCGACACCCAGGTGAACGCCCAGTCGGCCGTCAGTGCCGTCCAGGCCGCCATCTCGACCGTGGCCTCCATCGAAGCCAACGTCGGCGCCACCCAGAACCAGCTGGCCGTGGTCGTGGCCAACCTGACGGTGGGACAGCAGAACCTGCAGTCCGCCTACTCGGGTCTGGTCGACGTGAACTTCGCCCAGGAGACGACCACGTTCACGACGGACCAGATCCTGATGCAGTCAGGTATCTCCATGTTGAGCCAGGCCCAGCAGACACCGTCGCTGGTGCTGAAGCTCCTGCAGTAGTCCGGCGCTGGGGCCTGACCCCCCGGGGACGACAACCGACGTCCCCGGGGGGAGGCTCCAAGGCCGACCCTGACAGACCGACACCGTCGAGATCGCCGCTGACGAGAGTTCTCGTCCTGGTCGATCTCGCCCATGGACCGGATCAAAGCCGGTGGTGACGCCGACTCTCGAGCAAGGGGGGAACCGATGATTTCGCTCACGCGCTTCAACAGCGGCGAGCGCATCGCGATCAACCCCGACCTGATCGAGCGCATCGAGGAGATCCCCGACACCGTCGTCACGATGGCGAACGGCAACCGGCACGTGATCGGGGAGAGCATCGACGAGATCACCGACAAGGTGCGGGCCTTCCGGGCATCGCAGCTGGCGTTGGCCATGACCATGGCGGACCATCCGTCTCTGGCGGCGACGGCTCGACTGCGTGTCGTCCGGGGTGCGGGCGGCGCCGACGAGACCTCGGGCACGATCGAATCGAAGGCTGTGCAGCCATGAAGAAGATGGACCGGATGACTCCGATGGCCGTGGGTGGAGCCCTGGTCGCCGTCTTCGCGTCGATGATCGTCGACGGATCGAGCCCCACCCTCCTGTTCAAGCCGGCGCCGATGATCCTCGTGTTCGGGGGCACGGCCCTGGCCGCCGCCGGCGGCTTCATGAAGAGTGACGTGACGAAGATGAAGGACGTCCTCAAGAGCGCCATGGGCGTGGCTGAGGACAGTCCCGACGAGGACATCGCCAAGCTCGTCAGCCTGGCCGAACTGGCGCGCCGCGACGGGCTCCTGGCCCTGGACAAGGCGGCGGAAAAGGTCGAGGACCCGTTCTTCCAGCGCGGCCTGCAGATGACGGCCGACGGCATCGACCCCGAGGAGATCCAGGACATCCTCGAGGGCGAGATCCTGGCCATGAAGGAGCGGCACAAGGCGGGGGCCAAGTTCTTCGGGGACATGGGGGGCTTCTCCCCCACGTTGGGGATCATCGGAACGGTGATCGGCCTCATCCACGTCCTCGCCAACCTCTCGAACCCGAATGTCATCGGCCCGGCCATCGGCTCGGCCTTCACCGCCACCCTCTGGGGTGTGCTCGCCGCCAACCTCTTCTGGCTGCCGATCTCCAACAAGCTCAAGCGCGCCTCGGAGCTCGAGATCCATCACAAGAAGATGGTCCTCGACGGTCTGCTGGCCATCCAGGCCGGGAGCAGCCCCCGACTCATCCAGACCCGGCTCCAGTCGTATCTGTCGACGTCGGAACGTAACGGCGGGGGCAAATCGAAGGAGGCGGCATGAGAAGCCGCCTCGCCGAAGCGGGCGAGTCCGAAGAGGTGGAGAACAGCGAGCGCTGGTTGCTGACCTACGCCGACATGATCACGCTGCTCCTGGCGCTGTTCATCGTCCTGTTCGCCGTCAGCACGATCAGCACGAAGAAGTTCGAGGCGCTGGCGTTGGGCCTGCAGAAGAGTTTCTCGCCCAATCCCGGTGTCCTTCCCTCCAGCAACGGGGTCGAGCAGTACGACAGCCTGACGCCCACGGCCGGGCCCCGCCAGGTCCAGCAGACGCCGAGCCTGAACACACCGGCGAAGCAGGCGGCGGCCACCGCTTCGGCCACGGCGCTGTCGGCCTCGGCCGAATCGCAGCTGGCCGCCGTCGACCAGAAGATCACCCAGGCCATCGCGGCCAAGGGGCTGCAGGGCACGGCGGGGGTGACCGAGGCCATCGAGAGCCGCGGCCTGGTCGTGCAGGTTCTCACCGACAAGGTCTTCTTCGCCTCCGACTCGGCCGACCTGGGTCCGGCGGGCGAGGAGGTGGTGGACACCATCGCCTCGGTGCTGCGGACCACCACCAACGGCATCGACGTCGAGGGCTACACCGACGACGAGCCCATCACGGGAGGGCCGTACACGACGAACGAGGAGCTCAGCGCCGTGCGGGCCGCCAGCGTCGTGACCAGGCTGGTCGACGTCGACGGCCTCGACCCCGACCGGCTGGCGGCCACCGGCTTCGGCGCTTCGCACGCCGTGGCCCCCAACAGCACAGCGGCCGACCGCGCCCTCAACCGCCGGATCGACTTCGTCATCCTGGCGTCAGGAGCGACCCAGCCATGAGCGCCGTGGCCACCGACCAGATCAAGAAGCCGGCATCGGCCGACGCCGGCGCCGCGCCCGACGCCGAGAACGAGCCGGGCGAGGAGAAGGTCAAGAAGAGCAAGAAGAAGCTCGTCATCATCATGCTGGTGGTCCTGCTCATCGGTGGGTTCGAGGCCAAGTCGATGCTGCTCAAGCCGCACTACAAGCCGGGACAGGCCGTCCCCCTGGGTACCATCCTCCCCCTCGACCAGCTCACGGTGAACATGTCGGACGGCCACCTCGTGCAGGCGTCGATCTCCCTGCAACTGACCAAGGTGGCGTCCAAGGCGGCCACCTTGGACGTCCCCCGCTTCGACGACGCCGCCATCACCGTGCTCGGGGCCGAGACCTACGACAACCTGCTCGCGCCCAACGGACGGGCGGAGGCGAAGGCGCAGATCCTGGCTCTGGACCAGAAGATCCTCCCGCCCGTCGACGGGGACGGCGAAGAGGTGAGCGCCGTGTACTTCACGAGCTTCGTGGTCCAGTGAGAGGTCGGGCCCAGGGGGCCGGTCGGGCCAGGGAGGGACTTTCGTGGACAGGGGCTACACCTGGCGTCGGAACCGGCCGATAAGGCCCAGATGGGACTGAACGCCCTGGTCGTCTGCCTGTTCGAGGAGAGCGAGGCGCTCGAGCATCTCGCCTTCAAGCTCGAGCAGGAACAGCTGGTGCTGGCGGCCGGGAAGCCGCGGCTGCTGGCGCGGAACAGCGCCGAATTCGAGCAGGCGGTGAAGGCGCTGGACGTGGTGAGCCGTCGACGCGAAGAGCTGGTCGTGGCGGCCGCCACCGAGCTGGGGCTGCCGCCGACGACCACCTTGAGCACCCTGGCCGACGCCGCCACCGACGACGACGAGCGACGCGTGCTCGGTGAGCGACGTCAGATGATGCGGGCCCAGGTGGCACGGATCAGCAACCTCTGTGCCAAGAACCGCGAGATCCTGGCCCGGAACCTGGCCGCCACCACGGACGCTCTCGCTCTCCTGGGCGACGGCCCCTCGTATACGGCGATGGCGACGACGACGGTGGGGGCCCCGCGCTCCCGCATGCTCGACGCCAGGGCATAGGGAGGGTCCATGGGAGACCTGGCACTGAGCATCGCGGCATCGGGACTCGACGCCCAGCAGGCGGCGATGGACACCATCTCCGAGAACCTCACCAACGCCAGCACACCCGGTTACGTGGCCGAGAGCGCGCAGCTCACGACCAGCGCCGGCGGCAACGTCCTCGGGGTGGGGGACGGGGTCCTCGTCACCGGAGTCACCCAGAACACCGACGGGCTGCTCGCCACCAATGCGCTGCAGACCCAGGGTGTGTTGTCGCAGAGCACCGCCCTGCAACAGATCCTGCAGGGGGCCCAGTCGGTGTTCCCCGTCTCGACCACGTCGGGGATCGCCCCCGACCTGTCCAGCTTCTGGCAGTCGTGGGACGCCATCAGCCAGGACCCTTCGAACCCCGCCCCCCGCACCGAGGTGGTCGACGCCGCCCAGAATCTCGTCTCGGACTTCCAAGAGGCGTCGCAGCAGCTGAGCAACCTCCAGGACAACGCCCAGACCCAGGTGTCGACGTCGGTGACCCAGGCCAACAGCTTGCTGAAGCAGATCGCCTCGCTGAACGGGCAGATCGGCGCCACCGAAGGGGGGGGACCCCGGCCAACTCGCTCATCGACCAACAGAACCAGATCATGGGCGAGTTGGCCTCGAGCATCGGGGCCGTCGCCGTGACGCAGCCCGACGGGACCATCAACGTCGACGTCGGCGGCGTGACCCTCGTGCAGGGGACGTGGAGCGACACCATCCAGACCACCGGCGGGACGGGTGACATGAGCCTGGTGGCCCACGCCAGTGGCGCCACCATTCCCACCTCGTCGGGAAGTGTGGCCGGGCAGCTGGCCGCCATCAACCAGTACCTGCCCGCCTACCAGTCCCAGCTCGACGCGGCGGCCAACGACCTCTCCTCCACCGTCAACACCCAATTGGCGGCCGGGTTCACGGCCACCGGCGCCTCGGGGTCCGGCTATCCCCTGTTCGTGGGTTCCGGTGCCGCCGGGATCAGCGTGAACAGCGCCATCGTGGGCAACCCGCAGTTGATCGCCGCCTCCGACACCGGCACCCTGCCCGACGCCACCAACGACGGCGGGAACGCCCAGGCGATGGCCGAGCTCTACAACTCGCCCACCGGTCCCGACCAGCAGTACCAGTCCCTGATCCAGGGGCTGGGCACCCAGGTGGCGGCCGTGAACAGTCAGGTGACGGCGCAGACGTCGGTGGCCAACGCCGCCCAGGACAACCTGCAGGCCATCGAGGGGGTGAACACCAACGACGAGATGGTGCAGATGTTGACGTTCCAGCAGGCGTACCAGGCGTCGGCCAAATTGGTGAGCACAGTCGATACCATGATGCAGGCGTTGCTCGAGGCATCATGACGACGAGGACCGAAGTGAGGAGGGAATCGTGACCGATGTGATGGGGTCCGGCGCGATCTCCTACACGCCGACGATCATGGCCGATCAGATGATCTCGGGCTTGAACACCGATGAGGCGCAACAGGCGACTCTCGAGGAGCAGTTGTCGACGGGGAATGCGATCAACCAGCTGTCCGACAATCCCGCCGGTGCGGCCGAGCTGTACCAGCTGAACGCCAGCCTGGCGCGCGCCCAGCAATACACGTCGAACGCCACCGACGGCACGGGCTGGCTGTCGCTCGGCAATTCGACGATGAACCAGATCCTTTCGTCGCTGCAGTCGGTCCAGCAGATCGTGGAATCGGTGAGCGGGGCCAGTCTCTCCGGCAACCCCGGGGCCATCCAGTCCCTGGCGGCCCAGGTCACCTCCGCCCAACAGGAGCTGGTCAACCTGGCCAACACGACCTACGGGGGGCAGGCCATCTTCGCCGGCACCGGGAACGTGACCCAGGCCTACGACCAGAGCGGCAACTATGTCGGAGGGGGTTCGGCGCCGACGAGGACCGTCGCCCCCGGCGTCTCGGTGCCGGTGTCGGTCACCGGTCAGCAGATCTTCGGCTCGGGCTCGACCGGCCTGCTGGGGGCGACCGGCATCCTGTCCCAGATCGCCGCGGATCTGAAGACGGGCACCACCGCCTCGCTGAACAACGTGGAGACGACCGACGCGCAGGCTCTCAGTTCGGCCATGACGCAGGTCACGACGGTGGCCGCCCAGATGGGATCGGACTACCAGAGCATGCAGACGTTCGCCCAGCAGGCCGGCGATGCGCAGCAGACGTTGCAGACGGAGATCTCGGGACTGGACAGCACCAACGTGGCGCAGGCGTCCACCCAGCTCACCGAGGCCCAGAATTCGTATCAGTCGGCGCTGTGGGCCACCTCACAATTGTCGCAAGAATCCCTCGTGCAGTTCCTGAGTTGACGGGAGACCACAGCCGATGCTGATCACGCGGACCCGGTCGGACGAGCCGGTGGAGGGAATCGAGCCCGGCCCCGCCGCCGACGGCGACGGTTTCGTCGAGGGTGCGGTGCTCGACTTCGGCAGCGGGATCCCGGGATTCCCGCAGTCCCGCTACTACCGGCTGGAGAATCTGGCGCCCGAGCTCCAGCCCTTCTGCGTGATGCGATCGGTGCAGGAGAGCGCGATCAGCTTCGTGCTGGTGGCACCGGGAGTCCTGTTTCCCGATTACACGATCGAGATCGACGAGCAGCACGTGTCCAGCCTCGACCTCGAATCGGCCGACGACGCCATGGTGCTGACCATCATCACGCTCGGACAGCCGCCGACGGCCAATCTCCTCGGCCCCCTGGTGGTGAACCGGCGCACCCGGGTGGCAGCCCAGGTGGTGCAGTACCAGTCGAGCTACCGGGCTGCCGAACCGCTGGCGTCGCCCTCCGAGACCTGAGGCCTAATCCGACGTCTTCGTGGCCCGTTCGGTGAGCGCCGCCGTGAGACCGGCGACGGCGTCGGTGGAGGTCGACGCGGCCTGGACGTTGGCCTGCTGGATCTCCAAGTAGACCTCTTCACGGTGCACCTCGACATCCCTCGGCGCATCGATGCCGATCCGGACCTTGTCGCCGGCGACGACGAGAACGGTGACTTTGATGTCGTGGCCGATCATGATGCCTTCACCGACACGACGACCCAGTACGAGCACCGCGCCCTCTCTTCCGTGAGATGTGCGTGTCCCCTCCCTGGGGAATCGCCCCAGGCTACCGGGTCGAACGCCGCCGACGGGGACGATCAGACGGCGTAGAGGTCGCCGTCGGGGCCCTCGGCGATGGCGATGCGCGTCAGACCCCTGGTGGCGGGTCCCTTCACGAGGGCCCCGGTCTCACCGTTGAACCTCGATCCGTGGCAGGGGCAGACGAAGAGCCCGTCCGGCGCCACGTAGGCGACGGTGCATCCCTCGTGGGGGCAGACGGCGTCGAAGGCCACGAAGGTGCCGGCGGACGGCTGGACGACGACGGCCGGATCGCCGGTCCGGGGATCGTTGAAGGTGGCGGACCCGCCCACCGCCACTTCGGTGGCGGGGCCCACCTTCTTGCCCGGGGGGACCGACGACGACGGTCCCGGCTTGGCCGTGGTGGCCGGCGTGGTGCCGGGCGACGATGAGCCGGGGGAGGAGTCGGCCGCGTCGGAGTAGTGCCCGACGAGGCGACCGACCCCGGCGGCCAGCCCGGCCAGGAGGACCCCGAGGGCGCCGGCGGTGCCGAAGGCGAGGGCTTTCAGAGCGAAGGTGCGACGGTCGAGCTCGTGGCGCGCCGCGGCGTCGCCCCCGGCGGTGGTGGGGGGCGCGGTCCGGGCGGCGAGGAGGGCGTCGAAGGAGAGGACGCCGCCCGAGCCCGCCACCAGCAGCGGCAACCAGGCGAAGAGGAAGACGATGTCCGAGCCCGTGTAGTACGGACTGGCGTGGAAGCTGATGGTGAGGAAGAGAGAGAGGGACAGGATCATCCCGCCGACGGCGGCGATCCGCGCCCACAACCCGAGGAGGGTGCCGAGGCCGACGGCCAGCTCGCCGAGGGCCAGGACCACGCCGAGGGGAACGGCGACGTGCTGGAGGGGACCGACGAGGGCGTGGATGGGGCTCGTCTGGGCCGCCTCTTTCAATTGGGACTGGATCGACGTCGGATTGTGGACGTCGAAGAACCCCGGGTTGGCGAGTTTCTGCATGCCGGCGAAGATGAAGGTGGCACCGATGAAGGCCCGGAGGGGGAGAAGGGCCCAGCCCGCCGAGGTCGAGGACATGGGGGCTCCCACCCACTGATCCCGCTTGGTCGTCATGTCGCTCCCTGAACGGCGCCGAAGAGTCACCGGTGGTGTGTCCTCGGACGTCGGTCCGAGCCTCGGCAGCTTACCGACGTGACCTCCGAAGGCGACCGCGCGCCGGTAAGGCGGAGGGGGGCGACCGGTACGCTTGGGGACCATGAGCAGGCTGCTCACGGACCCGACCGGTCCGTCCCCCGAGACCGACGTCGACGACCGCCACCTGGCCACCGCTGAGCTCGCGCTCGGGGGGATGCATTGCGGCGCCTGTGCGCAGCGCATCGAGGGGGCCCTGGCCCAACGCCGGGGTGTGGTCAGTGCGTCGGTGAACCTGGCCACGACGCGGGCCTTCGTCGCCTACGACCCGAGGACGGTCGGGGTCGAGGAGTTGTGCGGCGCGGTCGACGGGGTCGGCTACTCGGCGACGGCCGTCGAGGAGGATGACGGGGCCGTTGCTCGGGAGCGGTCCGACCACTGGGCCCTGCGCGCCGCCATCTCGTGGCCCCTGGCGCTGGCCGCATTCGTGATCGCCCTGGCGGCACCGACCGAGGGGAGCGTGGTCGACGGGTGGGCCGTCCTCATCCTGGCCGTCGCCGTGGAGTTGGCCGGCGGATGGCCGTTCCTGCGGACGACGGTGCGGTTGCTGCGTCGGGGGGCGACCAGCATGGACACCCTCATCGCGCTGGGGACGCTGGCCGCCCTGGCCGTGAGCGCGGTGGAGGCCATCGCCCTCCATGGGCAGCACTACCACCTGGGCGGTGGTGGCGAGTTCGCCGCCCGCCTGCACGGGGTGATGGCTCCGATCATCGTGGCCATCCTCGTCACGGGCCGGGCCATCGAGGCCCGGGCCCGCGGACGCGCTGGCGTGGGCCATGCACTCGCTGCTCGGGCTCCGTCCCCCGACGGCGCGCGTCGTGACCGGCCCCGACGACGATCGTGGCGAGCTCGTCGCCCCCGAGAGCGTCCCCGTCGGGGCGCTGATCCGTGTGCGCGCCGGAGAGACGGTGCCGCTCGACGGGGAGGTGGTCGCCGGATGGTCGGCCGTCGACGAGTCGATGCTCACGGGTGAGGCCCTGCCCGTGGAGCACGGACCCGGCGGTGAGGTGACGGGGGGGACACGCAACGGCAGCGGTGTCCTCGTCGTGCGCGTGGCCACGGTGGCCGCCGAGTCGGTCCTGGCCCGTCTGCAGCGGCTGGTGGACCAGGCCCAGCGCGACAAAGCACCCCTGCAACAGGTGGCCGACCGCGTGAGCGGCGTCTTCGTTCCCGTCATCCTGGCCGCCTCGGTGGTGACGTTCCTGGTGTGGTGGTTGGCCGCCGGCGACTTCGGCAAGGCCGTGCTGAGCGCCGTGGCCCTGCTCCTGGTGGCGTGCCCGTGCGCCATGGGCCTGGCCACGCCGGTGGCCATGATGGTCGGGTGCGGTCGCGGCTTCGGCGCTCGGCATCCTTATCCGTAGCGGGGAGGGACTCGAGCGGCTGGCCAAGGTGGACACGGTCGTCTTCGACAAGACGGGCACGTTGACCGAGCGCTTCGCCGGCGTCACCGAGGTGATGGTGGCCGCCGGGACCACCGTGGACGAGGTGATGGCACTGGCGGCGGCCGTGGAGGCCGAGAGCGACCACCCCATCGCCTGTGCCATACGGGCGGTCGCCGCACCCCGGCTCCGGGCCGAGGACGCGTTGGTCCTCCCCGGCGTGGGGGTGGCGGGGACGGTGCGGGGTCACCGGGTGAGAGTGGTCCGCGTGGCCGGGACGGCGCTGCCACCGGAGCTCGCCGACGCCGTGGCCCGATGCGAAGGGCGGGGTGAGACCGTCGTCGTGGTCGAGCACGACGGCGAGGTGATGGGAGCCGTCGCCGTCACCACGCCGGTACGGCCCGAAGCGGCCGGGGCCGTGACGCAGCTGCGGTCGATGGGCCTCGAGACGATCATCCTGAGCGGGGACAGTGAGCCGGCCGTGGCCACCGTGGCCGCCGCCCTCGGTGTCGACGCCGGGTTGAGCGCCCTGAGTCCCGAAGCCAAGGTCGACGAGTTGCGGGCGCTGCAGGGTGACGGGCGGCTCGTTCTCATGGTGGGCGACGGGGTCAACGACGCGCCCGCCCTGGCCACGGCCGACGTCGGCTGTGCCATCGGCAGCGGGACGGAGGCGGCGCTGGCCAACAGCGAGATCGCCCTCCTCGGCGACGACCTCCACGGCGTGCCCGCCTCCATCGGCATGGCGCGCTCGACCCTGGCCGTCATCATGCAGAACTTCGGCTGGGCCATGGGGTACAACATCTCGGCGCTCCCCCTGGCCGCCGTCGGTCTCCTCGACCCTCTCGTCGCCGCTCTGGCCATGGGCCTGTCGAGCCTCATCGTGGTGCTGAACAGCCTCCGTCTCATGCGCCTGGGACGGACCGGTCTCGACCAGGTGCAACCGCCGCGGATCATGCGCGGGGCCCGGGGATTCGCATTGTGGGTCGCCATTCCCGTCGTGCTCTTCGCCGGGGCCACCGTCATCGGTCAGGTGGTGTCGCCCGCCCGGGGTCAGTCGCTGCTCCCGGCCCTGCCCGTCCCCATCTCCACCGTCGGCCTACCCGACGGGGCCAGTGCCGAGGTCTACCTCTATCCCGGGCATCCGGGCGTGAACCAGCTCCATGTGATCCTCGACGGCCTGAGCCCGCGCCAGGAGGCGTCGAGCTCGGTCCGGGTCACCGCCGCGCGCCCGGGGGGGCGCCCGACGTGCTGCGTCAACTCCGGCTGGGTGCCGGGCACTTCGTCGCCTACCCGACGCTCGGCGCCGGGAGATGGCGTTTCTCGATGACGGCGAGGATCGACGGCCGGACCGTGCCGTTCGGCATCACCCGCGCCCGTGCAGTGAGGGGCGTGGATCCGACTCCGATGGGTGTGCCTCGCCATCCTGGCGTCGCCCGCTTGACCGCGGCTGCGGCGGCCACACCGGCTAGTCCCCGGACCAACACCCCAGGATCACGTCGGAGACACTGTCGGCGATGTCACCCTTGCTCGTCGGGGGCACGCCGAACTGCGGCGGGAGACCCGTGATGTCGACGAGCAGCACTTTCCAGTCCTTGCGGACGACGACCGAGCCGTTGGTGGTGGTGAACGCGCCCTGCCCGAGGTTGCCGAGGGGACCGGTATCGCCCAGTTGGCGCCCGAGCATGGCGAAGTAGCCCTTCGTCTGCGACCAGCTCGAGAGCTCCTTGACCGAGAGGACCATCGACCCGTCGGGGTACTGGTAGCGGCAGGAATAGAGGTGGTCGACCCACGACGGCGTTTGCACGACGGCCTTCACGCCGAGGACCTCGGCCAGCTCGCCCTGCGCCTTCATCTGGCACACCATCTTGGCGATCTCCGACGGGATCGGACCGGCCGGGAGGGGCACCGTGGTCTTGGGAAGGGTCGGTGCCGCCTTCGGTGCGCCCCCGCACGAGGTGGCACCGAGCGCCACGATCGCCATCACGACGACAGGGAGGCACCGGCGCACGGTGGCGAGAGTAACAGAGGGCTTTCGCGGCGCCCGGTCGGTCGGACCACGCCGGTCGAGAGCGTCACGGCCTTATGCTCGGCGCTCATGGAGGTCGGTGCCCGTGCCCGTTGAACGCACCCGACGGGGTCGTGTCCTCGTCATCTCGTTGCGGCGCGAGGAGAAGCGCAACGCCATCGACGAGGAGATGGCCCTCGGCATCGACGGCGCGCTGAACGAGCTCGAGGACGACGAGGACCTGTGGGTGGGGATCGTCACCGGGGGACGCGACGTCTTCTCGGCCGGCACCGATCTACGCGTCGGATCGGGGGTGGGGACGGAACGGGGCGGACCGTACGGGATCATCCGCCGCCGCCGGTCCAAGCCGCTGATCGCCGCCGTGGAGGGCCCCGCCCTGGGCGGCGGCATGGAGATCGTGCTGGCCTGCGATCTGGTGGTGGCGTCGACCACGGCGTCGTTCGGACTGCCGGAGGTGAAGCGCGGTCTCCTCGCCCTCTACGGCGGCGTCTTCCGGTCGGCGCGGGCCCTCCCGCTGAACGTGGCCCGGGAGATCGTGCTCACCGGCGACCCCATCGATGCCGAACGGGCCGAGCGCTACGGCCTGGTGAACGCCGTGACCGAACCGGGGGGCGCGCTCGACGGCGCCGTGCGCCTGGCCGAGCGGATCTGCGCCAACGCACCGGTGGCGGTGCGCCAGAGCCTGCAGCTCATCGACGCCGCCACCGTGACCGAGGACGGGGCGTGGGCGTTGACCGACGACGCCATGGCCGTCGTCATGGCGTCGGAGGACGCCCGCGAGGGGCGCACCGCCTTTCTCGAGCATCGTCGGCCCGAGTGGCGCGGACGCTGACCGTCGGCGCTGACCGTCGGCGTCAGCGGGCGCCGCGCAGGAGGACGCCCGGGCGTTCGCCGGTGTCCTTGCCGTCGTCGAAGGTGGTGACGCCCGACTTGATGGTGGCCACGTAGCCGGTCGCATCCTGGACGATGCGGCGTCCACCGGCGGGGAGGTCGTGGACGACCTTCGGGCTCCCGAGCTGCAGCCGCTCGTAGTCGATGATGTTGATGTCGGCGATCTTGCCGGCCGCCAGGGTGCCCCGGTCACCGAGCCCGTAGAGAGAGGCCGTGTCCGACGTCTGCTTCTTCACCATCATCTCGAGGGGCAGTAGCTCACCGCGGGTGCGATCCCTCGTCCAGTGCGTCAGCATGAACGTGGGTTGGGAGGAGTCGCAGATGACGCCGCAGTGCGCCCCTCCGTCGCCCAGCCCGGCCGCCGATCGCGGGTGCATCAGCATCTGGCGGGCCGGCTCGAGGTCTCCCGAGGCGTAGTTGAGGATGGGGATGTAGAGGAGTCCCTCGCCGTCGCCCTCGAGCATGGCGTCGTAGGCCACCTCCAGGGGCCGGCGTCCGGTGGCGGTGGCGATGTTGGTCACCGAGCGCTCGGGCCCGGGCTCGTAGTCGGGGGGATGACCGAGGACGAAGGTGTTGCGGTACGCGTCCTCCATGCGCGCCGCGCCGTCGCGTGCGGGCTCCCACGAGACGATGGAGTCGCGCACGGCCGGGTCGCGCAGGGCCGCCACCAGCTCGGGGGCGCTCAGGTTCCTGGCCTTCAGGGCCTGGTAGGCGGGGATGCTCTCGAAGAGGCAGAGGGTGGTGAAGTGGCCGGCCAACAGTCCCGTGGCCCGCGCCGCCACCTGGGGCCACAGGTCGGCGCCGTCGGCCACCGCCTCGAGCGACGTGTCGAGGAGCTCGCGCCAGAGGTCGGGGGCCGAGGCCACCTGCAGCAGGGCGAAGGTCACAGGGCGACCGATGGTGGCCGAGAGGCGGCGCATCCAGTCGACCTCCTTGGCCGGACTGAGGGCGTCCTCGCCGGCCACGCCGGCGGGGGCCAGCTCGAAGATCCCGGCGCCGAGATCACCGAGGGCGGAACCGATACCGAACAGCTCGTCCTCGGCCGCGAACGTCCCCGGGACGGGCTCGCCGTCGATGGCCAGATGGGCGATGGTCCGCGACGTGGAGAAGCCCAGCGCGCCGGCGGCGATGGCCTCCTTCACGATGGCCTTCATGGCGGCGATGTCGGCGGCGGTGGCCGGCTCGTTGTGCGACCCCCGGTCCCCCATGACGTAGGCGCGGACGGCCCCGTGGGCGATCTGCGTCCCGACATCGACGACCCAGGCGCGTCGGTCGAGGGCGTCGAGGTACTCGGGGAAGCTCTCCCAGTCCCAGCTGATCCCTTCCGAGAGCGCCGTGCCGGGAATGTCCTCCACCCCCTCCATCAGCCCGATGAGCCAGTCGTGCTGGTCGGGCCGGGCGGGGGCGAAGCCGACGCCGCAGTTGCCGGTCACGAGCGTGGTGACGCCGTGCCAGCTGCTCGGGGCGAGCACCTCGTCCCACGTCACCTGGCCGTCGTAGTGGGTGTGGATGTCGACCCACCCGGGCGTGACGAGCAGACCGTCGGCGTCGATGGTCCGGCGCCCCTGCTGCCCACCGAGGTCGTCGACGGCCGCGATGCGCCCGTCGTCCACGGCCACATCGGCGGTCCGGGCCTCGGATCCGGTGCCGTCGACGACGGTGCCTCCTCGAATGACCAGGTCGAACATGGTCGAGCCCCCTCGGTGTCGCGGCCACGGCGCCGTGTCGGCGTCTCGGTCCAGACTGCCACGTTCGCGCCGGGCCCGACACGACGGGACCCAGGACGTCGGAGCGCCCGTCAGATCCCGTCGCCGTCGACCAGCTCGTAACCCACGCCGGGAAGGGTGCGGAGAAACGCCCCGCTGTTGTCGCCCAGCTTGCGGCGCAACCGGTAGGAGTAGACGCGGAGGTAGTGAATCTCGGTGCCGTAGCGCGGGCCCCAGACGTGTTCGAGGATCATGCGGTGGGTGCAGACCTTGCCGGCGTTGCGGGCCAGGTAGGCGAGGAAGGCGAATTCGCGGGCAGTGAGATCGAGGGCGCGCCCGTGCATGTGTCCTTGGTGATGGATGAGATCGAGGTCGAGAGGTCCGACGGTCAAGGTGGTGGGCTCGTCCTGTCCGTTGCCGTCGGGGCGGTGGCGCAACGCCACGCGCAGGCGGGCCTCGAGCTCACCCATGCCGAAGGGCTTCGTCATGTAGTCGTCGGCCCCTCCGTCGAGAGCGGCGATCTTGCGGTCCTCGGTCCCGTCGGCCGACAGCACGATGATGGGGACGGCGCTCCATTGCCTGATGCGGCGACAGACCTCGAGGCCGTCCATGTCGGGCAGGCCCAGGTCGAGGACGATCACGTCGGGCGCGCCGACGGCCGCCTGGGAGATGCCGGAGGTCCCGGTGGAGGCGGTGAGGACCTCGTGGCCCAGAGCCACGAGCCCGATGCGCAGCACACGCAGAAGAGCGGAGTCGTCGTCGACGGCGAGGACACGGGCCACGGCTCAGGGCACCGGGGCGGGCTGGAGGGCGACGGGAAGCGTGAAGCAGAAGCGGCCGCCATCGCCCGCCGTGTCCTGCACCCAGATCGTCTCGCCGTGGGCCTCGACGAAGGACTTGGCGATCCACAGCCCGACCCCGGACCCACCGACCGAGCCGCGACCGGTGAACATCTGGAACACCACGGCCCGGTCGTCGGCCCGCACCCCCGGTCCGCGGTCGGAGACCGCCACCTCGACGCGCCCGTCCTCGTTGGTGCGTCCCGAGACGGTGATGGTGGTGCCGGGCGGGGCGTAGCGCGACGCGTTGTCGAGCAGGTTGGTGAGGACCTGGCCGATCAGGAGATGATCGACGTCGACGAGGGGGAGATCGTCGGCCAGATCCACGGCGACCCGTCCCGGTTCGGTGAGGCCGAGGCCGCGCACGGCTTCGGCCACCAGGTCGACGAGGGCGACGGGCGCGCGGCGCAGCTCGAGGGCACCGGACTGCACCCGGCTCATGTCGAGGAGATTGGTGACCAGCCGGTTGAGCCGTTCGACCTGGTCGTCGATGAGGGCGAGGAGCTCCTGGCGCTCGTCGGTGCCGATGTCGGCCTCCGGATTCCGCAGAGTCGACGCCGAGATCTTGATGGTGGCGAGCGGTGTCCGCAGGTCGTGCGAGACGGCGCCCATGAGGATCTTCTGCAGTCGATCGATCTCTTCGAGGAGCTCGGTGCGCAACGCCTGTTCGCGCAATTGGGCCCGCTCCACCGTGAGGGCGATGTGGTTGGCGAAGGTGAGCAGCAGCTCCCGGTCGTGACGGCTGGGGACGCGGCCCTTGATACCGAGGAGCCCGACCGGACGGCCTGTGGTCGAGAGGGCCACGCTCTGGATGTCGTCGGCGCCCACCGACGACGTTCCCAGGCTGGTGGGGCGACCCGGGGTCGGCGTGATGCGGTCGAGATCGGCGCTCGTGAGGGCCTCACCGGCGGCGGCGGCCACCTCGAGGCGCGGGCCCGAGGGGAGGAGGAGGGCCACGCTGTCGAACCCGAAGGCGTCGTGGACGGCGGACACGATGAGGGCCAGGAGCTCGGGGACGGGCTTGTCCCCGATGAGCAGATCGGTCAGCTCGAAGAGCCGTCGGATCTCGGTCTCGCGTCGGTTCGCCTGGGAGCGTGCCGCGTCGAGCCGGGCCACGACCCGGGCCACGAGGAGCATGACGACCACGTAGACGCCGAGTGCCGCCCAGTTCTCCGGGGCCCCGACGTCGAGGGTGCCGTAGGGGGGGATGAAGATGAGGTCGTAGGCGAAGAAGCCGGCCGCCACGGCCACCACACCGGGGACGAAGCCACCGGTGGCCACGCCGATCACGACGGGGATGACGAGGACGAGCGCCGGGGTGGCGATGCTTATGTGGCTCCGCAACGGGACCATGACGGCGGCCAGGACGACCACGGCGCCGAGCGCAGCACCCGCGCCCACCAAGTTGCGTCGTACCGAGGTCATGGCCCCTCACTTGCTCCCGTGCCCGTGGCTCCAAACTAGACGGACGCCTTCCGGGGGCATGCTCCTCGGGCACAATGGGGCCATGACGAGCGCACCCCGAACGGTGGTCGACGAGGTCGAGATCGACGCCGTCAGCCCGGCCGGTCGCTTCCGTATCTATATGGGGGCGGTGGCCGGCGTGGGCAAGACCTTCGCCATGCTCGACGAGGGCTGGCGCCGGCACCGCCGGGGCGCCGACGTCGTCATCGGCTTCGTCGAGACCCACGGCCGCCCCCGCACGGCCGAGCTCATCCGTGACCTCGAGGTCGTCCCCCGCAAGGTCGTCCCCTACCGCGACTCCGACTTCGAGGAGATGGATCTCGACGCCGTCCTCGCCCGTGCACCCGAAGTCGCCCTCGTCGACGAATTGGCGCACACGAACGTGCCGGGATCGGGACGCAACGAGAAGAGGTGGCAGGACGTCATCGAGCTCCTGGACGCGGGGATCCACGTCATCACCACGGTGAACGTCCAGCATCTCGAGAGCATCGCCGACGCCGTGGAACGGATGACGGGCTCACGGGTGCGCGAGCGCGTCCCCGACTGGGTGGTGCGCAAGGCCGATCAACTCGAGTTGATCGACTCCTCGCCCGAGCAGCTCCGGCGACGGATGATGCACGGGAACATCTATCCGCCGGCCAAAGTCACCGACGCCCTCACCCATTTCTTCCGCACGGAGAACCTGGTGGCGTTACGGGAGCTGGCGCTGCGCTTCGTGGCCGACGAGACCGAAGAGGATCTGCTGGCCTACCTGCGCGACCGCCATCCGAACGAGATGTGGGACACCGCCGAGAGGATCATGGTGGCCATCACCGCCGCCCACGGCACTGACGCCGTGATCCGCCGCGCCGCCCGCCTGTCGGCCCGGATGAAAGGCGACCTCCATTGTGTGCACGTGGTGGGGGCGGAGCAGTCCCGCCATCGCGACGCCGACGCCCTCGTCGCCCTGCGCAAGTTGGCCGACGACCTGGGAGCGCAGTGGCACGAGATCACCCGCGACGACCCGGCGCGGGCCCTCGTCGATTTCGCCGCCGAGCACCAGGTGACGCAGATCGTGCTCGGATCGAGCCGGCGCAGCCGCTGGGAGGAGATGACGAAGGGCTCGGTGGTGCAGAGGGTGTTGCGTTTCGCCTCCGACAGCGGGGTCGACGTGCACATCATCGCCCGTCGCGACGCCCAGTCCGAGGCGGGGCCGGGGCCGGATCCAACGCCCTGACGGCCGGCGGCGGACACGGCGGCTCCGCCTACGCGTCGTCGATGCCGTAGAAGAGGCGCTCGACGACGCGCCGGGCCCGGCGCGTGACGCGGCGGTACTCGTCGCGCAGCGCCACCGGGGATGTCCCGAGACTGCGGGCCAGATGGGACTGCTGGTGCGGTTCGGTGGGGAGGGCGTCGCCCGGTGGGGTGCCGCCGGGCAACGTCCCCACCAGGTGCCACCGGTTGCGCGTGCGCTCGAGGAAGCGGTAGGCGTGGCCCAGGATCTCGGCATCGGCCACCGACAAGGCGCCCTGGCCGGCGAGGGCGTCGAGGGCGGTCATGGTTCCCGTGGCCGAGACGCCGTGGCGCAACTGCAGGAGCTGCGCCGTCCACTCGATGTCCGACAGCGATCCGCGTCCGAGCTTCAGATGGAATTGCGGGTCCTCGCGGGGGGATGCGCTCGCGCTCGATGCGGGCCTTCATGCGTCGGATCTCGGCCACGTCGTCGTCGGTGAGGGGACGTTCCCACACGAAGGAGCGGACCAGAGCCAGGAAGCGTTCGCCGAGCGCCCGGTCACCGGCCACCACCCGGGCGCGCAGCAGGGCCTGGCGTTCCCAGGTCTGGGCCCACCGGTCGAAGTACGTCTGATAGCCCGTCAGGTCGCGCGCCAGACGACCCTGGCCGCCTTCGGGACGCAGTCCGAGGTCGATGGTGGCCACGCGTTGGGCGGGACTCGGCCCGTGGACGAAGCGCAGGAGGGCTTCGGCCGCTTCCTCGCCGAGGACATCGGCCCCGGGGATCGTGTCGTCGAAGACGAGGAGGACGTCGAGGTCGCTGGCGTAGGACATCTCGGCCCCGCCCAGGCGACCCATGCCGACCACGCAGAAGGCGACGGCGGGGGCGACGTCGGCCACCGCCGCCTCGAGGACAGCCTCGGCCACGTCGGTCAGGGCCGCTCCCGTGCTGGCCACGTCGTCGATGTCGAGGAGGTCGCGGGTGGCGATACGGAGCATCTGGTCCTGGGTGAGCCGGACCAGTCGCGCCCGGCGCCGCGCCTCGTCGCCCGGCCGGGCCAGGCGTTCGATGGCGTCGTCGACCAATGTCGAGCGGGGAGCGGGAGCGAGGCGCCGGTCGTCATCGAGGTCGGCGATCAGTTCGGGGTTGTGTTCGATGGCCTCGCCCATGATGCGGCTCGACCCGAGGATCAGGCACAGGCGCCGGGCCGCTTCGGGGGATTCGCGGAACGTGGTGACCACGAGGGCACGGTGATGGCTCCGGACCACGAGCGTCCGGAGGCCGAGGAGGCCGAGGTCGGGGTCGGGGGTGACCGACAGCCAGTCGAGCAGCAGAGGGAGGAGCTGACCCATCAGGCGGGAGGCCCGTGTGAGTCCGCCGGCCAGCTCTTCGACCGCGGCGCGCGTGCGCTGGGCGTCGCCGAAACCGAAGGCGGTCAGGCGCCGGGCCACGGCGTCGGCCGACATGACGGTGCCACCCGACGCGTCGGTGTGGTCGTCGGCCCCGGCCGGCGCCGTCTCCAGGGCGGCGAAGGCCTCGAGCAACGGCCGGAAGAAGAGGCGCTCGTGGATGATCCGGACGTCGGCCTGGTAGCGCCGCATGGTGTCGTCGAAGTCGGCCGTCGCCGTGGTGGTGGGTCCGTCGGTGAAGCCGAGGACGCGGGCCAGGCGCCGACGGGCGGCGGCGTCGGTGGGCAGCGCGTGGGTCTGCTCCTCCTCGACCAGTTGGAGCCGGTGCTCCACCGTGCGCAGGAAGCGGTAGGAGTCGGCCAGGACGCTGGCGTCCTCACCGCTGACGTAGCCGCCGGCGGCCAACTCGTCCAGCGCGCCGAGAGTGGACCGGTCCCTGATGGTGGGGTCGTGATGGCCGTGCACCAGCTGCAGGAGCTGCACCGAGAACTCCACGTCGCGGATGCCCCCGGGACTGCGCTTGATCTCGCTCCCGGCGAGGCCTCGACGCGCCCCCTCGGCTTCGGCGCGGGCCTTCATGGACCGCAGCTCGGCCAGCTCGTCGGCTGAGAAGGTCCGGTGCCACAAGGCGCGGTCGGCGGCGGTGGCGAAGCCCTGGCCGAGGTCGGCGTCGCCGGCCACCGGTCGCGCTTTGAGCAGGGCCTGGAATTCCCACGCCGCCGCCCGTTTCTCCCAGTAGGAGCGGTAGCCCTCGAGGGAGCGGGTGAGCGGTCCCGACCGGCCCTCGGGTCTCAGGTCGACGTCGACGCGGAAACAGGTGCGGGCGATGCGCAGCAGCTCCCGGGCCACCGGGTCGCCGGCGGTCCCCGTCGTCACGAACATGACGTCGACGTCGCTGGCGTAGTTGAGCTCGCGGCCGCCGAGCTTGCCCATGCCGATGACAGCGAAGCCACCGTCCCCGCCGCCGCCCGACGCCAGTGCCCACGCCCCGTCGAGGACCCCGGCGGCCATGTCGGCCAAGGCCCGTCCCACCTCTTCCAGATCGTCCTGACCGAGCAGATCGCGGGCGGCGATGCGCAGGAGCTCGAGACGCTTGGACCGGGCCAGGGCGCCGGGGTCGGAGGCGTCGATGAGCACCGGGTGATCGAGGGCGTCGAGCACGTCGAGGGCGGCGGGGTCGGCCGTGCACAGCCGCCCCAGCGCATTGCTGGCGGCGACGACGGTGATGAAGGCGTGGGCCAGGGGACTCGGTGCGCGTCCGACGAGAAGCCGCTCGGCGCCGTCCGGACGTTCCTCCATCACCCGCCGCAGGGCGATGACGACGGCGTCCGGCGCCGCGGAACGTTCGGCGGCACCGGCCAGCGCCTCGGGCAGGACACTGCGCACGGGGGCAGCATGCCAGGCGGGATGACCCGCTGGGACGCCGAGGAGGCGCCGGTAGCATTCAGACGTGCCCCGCGTGCGTGTGGCCCTGTGCCAGCTCGATACCGTCGTCGGCGACATCGACGGCAACGTCGAGCGGATCCTGTCGGCGTTGGCCCGGGCCGAGGAGGACGGGGCCGATCTGGCCGCCTTCCCGGAGCTGGCCATCACCGGCTATCCGCCCGAGGACCTCCTCCTCAAGCCGGCGTTCGTCGTCGACAACACCGCCGCCCTGCAGCGCGTGGCCTCGGCCACGTCGGGTTGTGTGGCTCTGGTGGGGTTCGTCGACATCGTCGGCCACGACAGCGTCTCCGATGCCGTGGCCCGGGCCGACGGTGCCGGTGCCGTGGCCCGCGAAGCCGCCGTCCGCGGTGCACCGCGACGGTTGCGCAACGCGTTGGCCGTCTGCGCCGGAGGGGACGTGCTCGGCGTGTACCACAAGCGCCGCCTGCCCAACTACGGCGTCTTCGACGAAGAACGGTGGTTCGCTCCGGGCACCACCGACCTCGAGCTGTACCAGGTGTCGGGCGTGCCCGTGGGCGTCTCGGTGTGCGAAGACCTGTGGTTCGCCTCCGGCCCCGTGGCCGCCCTGGCGTCGGGCGGGGCGCGCCTCGTCGTCAACGTGAACGCATCGCCCTATGCCATCGGTCGGGGAGCCGACCGCCTGGCCGTGGCCCGGCGACGGGTGGCCGAGTCCGGGTGCGCCATCGCCTACGTGAACCAGGTGGGGGGCCAGGACGAGCTCGTCTTCGACGGAGGCTCTTTCGTCGTCGACCGCACCGGTGCCATGGTCGCCGCCGCTGCGCAGTTCACCGAGACGATTCTCACGGTCGACGTGGAGGTGCCCGGGACATTGTCCGACGACGGCCCCGCCGGTGCGTCACGGGGCACCGGCGCCCTGACCGTCGTCCCCGTCAGCACCGCGCCCCGCGACCCCGAGTCACGCCCGGTGCCGCCGCCGGCGGCCGCCCTCGATCCCGATGCCGAGGTGTACGGCGCCCTCGTCCTCGGGACCCGCGACTACCTGGCCAAGAACGGATTCGTCGACGCCGTCGTCGGACTGTCCGGCGGCGTCGACTCGGCCCTGGTCGCCGCCGTCGCCGTCGACGCCCTCGGTGCTGACCACGTCCACGCCCTGTCCATGCCGTCGCGCTATTCGAGCGACGGGTCGCGCCACGACGCCGCCGTCCTGGCCGGGAACCTCGGTATCGATCTGCTGACCGTTCCCATCGAGCCGGCGCACACGGCGTTGGCGGACATGCTGGCTTCTGTTCTCCAGGGGCCGCCGACGGGACTGACCGACGAGAACCTGCAGTCGCGCATCAGGGGCGTGCTGCTCATGGCCGTGTCGAACGCCCGGGGCTGGATCGTCCTCACCACCGGGAACAAGAGTGAGCTGGCGACGGGCTACTCCACCTTGTACGGCGACTCGGCGGGCGGCTTCGCCGTCATCAAGGACGTCCCCAAGCTCCTCGTCTACCGCCTGTGCCGCTACCGCAACGCCGCCGCCGGCACGGACCGCATCCCCGACGCCATCTTGACCAAGGCACCGTCGGCCGAGTTGCGGCCCGATCAGCGCGACGACCAGAGCCTGCCGTCCTACGAGGTCCTCGATCCCGTCATCGAAGGGCTGGTGGCCCAGGACCGATCCGTGGCCGAGGTGATCGCCGACGGGTTCGATCCCGAGGTCGTGACCCGGGTGGCCCGGTTGGTGGACGGGGCCGAGTACAAACGCCGTCAGTCACCGCCCGGGGTGCGCATCACGGCCAAGGCGTTCGGCAAGGATCGGCGCATGCCGATCACCAACCGCTACCGCGACCGTGCCCCCGAGCCGGTCGAGGACAGGAGTGCCGGTGGCCGGTGACCCGGTCGAGGCCATGGCGCTGGCCGTGGAAGGACTCGGTACCGAGGCGCAGGCAACAGCAGGCGGAGGCGCTCTTCCCCTCGAGGTGCAGGCCCGCGTCGTCGGCGGCTACCAGTGGATCGAGCGTCGCCTCTTCGAGGTGCTCGGAGGATGGGTGCTCTCGGAGCCGGTGGCCGAGGCCCGCCTCGTGTTCGACGTCTACAGCCAGCAGCACGCGTGGCACGCCGAGCTGTGGGCCGAGCGCCTTCCCGTTCTCGACGGACTCGACCCCGCCACGTTGACCCTTCCCCCCACCCCCGAGGTGGACAGCCTTCTGGTCCGGCTGGCCGGCGGGGTGGCGGGCCACGACCCCGCCGCCGGCGGCACGCTGCTGCGGCTGGTCGGTCTGGCCCGCGTGGTGCTCCCCCGGCTGATCACCGGCTACGGCCTCCACCTACGCCGGGCCGCACCGGTGGCCGACGGACCTGTGGTGCGGTCGCTACGTTTAGTGATGCGCGACGAGATCGAGGCGTGGCAGGCGACGGAGACCATGGTGGAGTCCCTCGTCAGCCGGCCCCACGACATCGCTGTGGTCACGGACCACCAGAAGGCGCTCGAAGAGGTCCTGGTGGGGACCGGTCCGGGCTTCGTGCCCTGGCCGCGGTCGGTCTCGGCCGACGGCGCCGGCCCTGCGTGACCTGCGCCCCTTGACGTCGCCGGTAAACTGATATCCACAGGCGACCGCCGTCCGTGGTCCGGAGAGAAGTCCGAACCGTGGGCGACCGACGGGTGCGTGAGCAGGCGAAAAGATAGTCCTGCCGGCAGGCACCGCCGGAGGGGACCCGACGAAGGGCTGAAGGACGTTGGCGAAGGAGCGCGTCGAGCGCGACGAGGAAGATCTCGTACGGCTGTACCTCACGGACATCGGGCAGTATCCGCTGCTCACAAAAGATGACGAGGTCCGTCTGGCGCAGACCATCGAGGCCGGTCGCGACGCCGAGCAGGAGCTCGGTGCCGGACGGCCGAAGGATGTGACGCCGTCCAAGCGCCGTGAGCTGAAGCGCAAGATCATGACGGGCGAGCAGGCCCAGCAGACCTTCGTCCAGTCGAACCTCCGACTCGTGGTGTCGATCGCCAAGAAGTACCAGGCCTCGGGTCTGCCGCTGCTGGACCTCATCCAGGAGGGGAACCTCGGCCTCATGCACGCGGTCGAGAAGTTCGACTGGCGCAAGGGCTTCAAGTTCTCGACCTACGCCACGTGGTGGATCCGTCAGGCCATCACCCGGGGCATCGCCAACACCGGCCGCACCATCCGCCTCCCCGTCCACGCCGGCGACACCCTGGCCCGCGTGCAGAAGGCCCAGGCCCGGCTCGAGCTCAAGTACGGCCGCCCGGCCACCCTGGCCGAGCTCGGTGCCGAGGTCGAGATGCCCGAGGACAAGCTCATCGAGGCCCTGCGCTTCCGGGCCGAGCCCCTGTCGCTGTCGGAGCCCCTGCGCGAAGACGGTGACGCCGAGCTCGGTGACGTCGTCGAGGACAGGTCGGCCGAGTCCCCCTTCGAGGTGGCGGCCACGTCGCTGCTCCCCGACGAGATCAACCGCCTCCTGTCACCGCTCGACGAGCGTGAGCGCGAGATCCTGCGCCTGCGCTTCGGGCTCGACCGTGGCGAGCCCCGCACCCTGGAGGAGGTCGGCGAGCACTTCAACCTGACCCGGGAGCGGATCCGTCAGATCGAGGCCCGGGCCATGTCGAAGCTGCGGCACCCGTCGTCGGACACCGGCGCCCGGGACCTCCTCACCGTCTGAGCGAACCCGCCGCCGGCGTTCCCGGCGCCCCGTGGTCGGCGCCGGCGCCGTGTGAGTAGGATCGCCGCTGTGAAGAAGCTGCTGATCCTCGCCATCCTCGTCGCCCTCGGATTCGTCGCCGCCAAGCGGCTGCGCGAAGCCTGAGCCCCCGGGCGGAGGCCCACGCCTCCGCCGGCACCTGGGCATTCTCCGACCGTGGTCAGCTGGCGGTCCGCCGCTGGTTGTAGCGCCACGCCAGCATCGCCGCCCCCGACACGGCCAACGCCGCCCCGGTGACGGCCGCGGCCGTGGGCAGGTTGGGGACGGGGACGCGGTCGCGCAGGCGGATCGGGCGCGAGAACTGGCGGATGTCCCACCCGCGCTCGCGGGCCAGGCGGGCGAGCACCCGGTCGGGGTTGACGGCGACGGGATGGCCCACGACCTCGAGCATGGGCACGTCGGTGTAGGAATCGCTGTAGGCGTAGGACCCGGCGAGATCGATCCCCTCGAAGAGGGTGAGGGACCGGATGGCGTCGGCCTTGAAGGGACCGTAGGCGTAGAAGGCCATCTCCCCGGTGTAACGGCCGTCGAGGTCCACCACGGCCCGGCTGGCGATGGCGCCGTCGACCCCCAGGTACTCGGCCAGGGGCTGAACGATCTCCTCGGGAGAGGCCGAGACGATGTAGGTCCGCCGCCCGGCGGCGCGGTGCTGGTCGATGAGCTCGACCGCCTCGGCGTAGATGATGGGCTCGACGACCTCGTCGAGCGCCTCGCGCACGAGGTCCGACACCTGGGTCTGGTCCCACCCCCGCGTCATGGCCAGGACCGACTCCCGGATCCGGGCCAGCTTCTGCTCGCTCGCCCCCAGGTGGAGGTAGACGAGTTGGGACACGAGGGCCCGCAGGACCGTCCGGCGCGAGATCAGCCCACCCCGGTAGAAGGTGTGGCCGAAGGCGGCCATCGAGGCCCGGGCGATGACCGTCTTGTCCAGGTCGAAGAAGGCCGCCTCCATGGAGACGAGTCTACGGTCGGCCCCTGCCCGGGCGGAGACGTCAGGGACCGACGAGCAGCCGGCGGACGGCGTCCTCGGCATCGCCGATGACCAGGGCCAGGACCTCGTCGCCGGCGCTCAGGACGGTGTCGCCCCGGGGCACGACCAGGCGGTCCTGACGGACGACGGCCACGATGGTGGCGTCGCGGGGGATCTCGAGATCGGCCAGGGCGATACCCTCGGCCGGCGAGCCCTCGGCCAGGGTCACCTCGACCAGGTTGGCCGATCCGCCCTCGAACTGCAGCAGGCGGACGAGGGACCCCACCGAGACGGCCTCCTCGACCAGGGCGGTGAGCAGCTGGGGGGTGGACACCGAGACGTCGACACCCCAGGACTCGTTGAACAGCCACTGGTTGTCGGGATGGTTCACCCGGGCCACCACGCGGGGGACGGCGAACTCCTGCTTGGACAGCAGCGAGATCACGAGGTTGTCCTCGTCGTCCCCGGTGGCGGCCACGGCCACGTCGACGTCGGCCATGCCGGCGGCCACGAGCGAGCTCACCTCGCAGGCATCGGCAGCCACCCAGATGACGTCCAGTGAATGGCGCAGGCGCTCCACGAGATCGGGGTCCCTCTCGATGACGAGGACGTCGTGACCGTTGGCGTGCAGGTCCTTGGCGATGGCGGTCCCCACGCTGCCGGCCCCGGCGATGGCCACCTTCATCGGCGTCGGCCTGTCATGGACGTCGGCGCCCTTCGACCGGCCTCGACACCGGGGCCCCGGTGGCGATGCGGCGCTCGAGATCGACCATGGCGTCCTTCATCACGGCCACGTGGAGGACGTCGCCCTCCTGCCCGACCATGGCGGCGAGGTCGAGGCGGGGGACACCGGCGCGGGTCACGGCCACCAGGTTGGCCCGTCCCTCGAGGCCGAGATCGTAGAGACGCTTCCCGGCCCACGCCTCGGGCAGGAGGTGCTCGACGAGGACGAGCTGGCCGGTGGCGTCGGTCCATTCCCCGGTGATCGTGTCCGGCAGCAACCGCCGCAGGACCTGGTCGATGGTCCACGTCACGGTGGCCACCGTGGGGATGCCCAGGCGCTGGTAGATCTCGGCCCGCTTGGGGTCGTAGATCCGGGCCACGACGTTGGCGATCCCGTAGTTCTCGCGGGCGATCCGGGCCGTGAGGATGTTGGAGTTGTCCCCGCTCGTCACCGCCGCCAGGGCGTCGGCCGTGCCCGCCCCCGCCTTGTCGAGGTCGTCGCGGTCGAAGCCCGAGCCCACCACGGTGGTGCCCGGCCAGCCACCGGGCAGGCGGCGGAAGGCCCGGGGCGCCTTGTCGAGGACGGCCACGCTGTGGCCCTGGTGGGCCAGGCCCACGGCGAGCCCGGAACCGACCCGACCGCATCCCACCACGACCACGTGCACCGCTCCATGCAACACGGCGCCGGCCGGGATGACAATTCTCTCAACCACCTCTCCTTCGTCTCATTGGTCATTCGTCTCATTGGTCGCCATCGACCGGCCATGGGTGCCGTTCCCCGGGGGGGCATGTGGTTACCTGAGGGGGTGAACGACCCCGGCCCGCCCACGGCCACGAGCCCTGCGGTCCCGGACTCCGGCGTCGGTGACCCCGCCGACGGTGACCGGGAGGTGGCGGCACGCCCGGCCCGGCCCGGCGACCGGGCGGTGGCTCCGGTGGCCCTGCCGTCGTTCGACACACCCGATCTCCCCGAGACGCTGCGCTACCGGCTGAAGAACACCCTCCTCGGCCCGCCGTTGGCGTCCGAACGGCAGTCGACCGAGCGCCTGGGCAAGCCGACGGCGTTGGCCGTGCTGTCGTCGGACGTGATCTCGTCCTCGGCCTACGCCACCGAGCAGATCCTGCTGACCCTGGTGAAGGCCATCGGGGTGGCCGCCTTCTCCCTCGTGCTCGGGGTCAGCGCCGCGGTCATCGTGGTGCTGTTCTTCGTGACGCTGTCCTACCTCGAGGTCGTGAAGGTCTACACGAAGGCCGGCGGCGCCTACGTGGTGGCCCGCGAGAACTTCGGTCCCAACGTGGCCCAGATCGCGGCGGTGTCGTTGTTGATCGACTACACCCTGACGGTCGCCGTGTCGGTGGCCGCCGGGGTGGCCGCCCTCACGTCGGTCTTCGCCTCGCTCGACCGCTGGACGGTGGAGATCGCCGTCGGTTTCGTCGTGCTCATCGCCTACGGGAACCTGCGCGGCATCCGCGAAGCCGGTCGGGTCTTCGCCGTTCCCACCTACTTCTTCATCGTCAACATGGTCATCCTGATCGTCGTCGGCATCGTGAAGGACACGCTCGGCCAACTGCACGCCCATACACTCGACCTGAAGGACCACGTCCCCATCGGGAGGCCCGGGAGCGGCCTGTTGATCGGGGCCAGCCTCTTCATCGTCATGAAGTCGTTCGCCGCCGGCGGGTCGGCCCTGACGGGGACCGAGGCCATCTCCAACGGGGTCAGCGTCTTCCGCCAGCCCGAGGCCCGAAACGCCCGCCAGACACTGGTGATCATGGCCGTGATCCTGGGCACGCTCGTGATGGGCGTGGCTTTCCTGGCCTCGGTCGTCCACCCCGTCCCCCGCACCGGCGGGATCCCGACGGTCGTGGCCCAGATCGCCAAGGACGTCTACGGCCACGGGGCATTGGGCAGCGTCCTGTACGTCGCCCTCCAGGGGGGGACACTGCTCATCCTGGTGCTGGCGGCCAACACCAGCTTCACCGGCTTCCCTTTCCTGGCCTCCTTCGCCGCGGCGGACTCCTACCTTCCCCGGGCGCTCACGCGACGGGGGCACCGGCTCGTGTTCTCGACCGGCATCATCGTGCTGACCGTCGTGTCGATCGCGTTGCTGGTGGTGACCAACGCCGAGGTGGACAACCTGATCCCCCTCTACGCCATCGGTGTGTTCACCGGCTTCACCATCGCCGGGGCCGGGATGGTGAAGTACCACCTGACGCACCGGGAACCGCAGTGGCAGCGACGGTCGATCATCAACGGGACGGCCGGTGTGCTCTCGTTCATCGTCGACATCATCATCGCCGTGACGAAATTCAAGCAGGGGGCGTGGGTCGTCCTCGTCCTGCTCCCCCTGGGGGTGCTGCTGCTGCTGCGGCTGCACCGGCAGTACGTCGGCGAGGACAAACAGCTCGAGCAGGACGCCGCCATCGCCTGCGAGGCCCCGGTGCTGCGCCGCCACGTCGTCCTCGTCCTCGTCGACCGGATGGACCTGGCCACCGCCCGCGCCATCCAGTACGCGCGCACGCTGACGCCCGATGAGCTGCGGGCCGTGCACTTCGCCGTCGACCCGTTGGAGGCGGGGGATCTCGAAGCCGACTGGAGCCGACTCGGGTTGTCGCGCCTCCCCCTCGACATCATCGAGTGTCCCGACCGCCGGCTGGCGCGTGCCGCGCTGGAGCTCGCCGCCCAGACCACGGCCGACGGCACCACCGAGCTGACCATCCTGCTGCCGCGGCGTGGCTTCGCCGCCGGGTGGCGCCGCCTGCTCCACGACCGCAGCGCCGACCGGATCGCCGCCGGGGTGGGCCAACTGCCCCACGTCAATGCCACCATCGTCCCCTTCCAATTGACGCGCGGTCACAGCGGAGAACGACGACGCCGGCTCATCGAGACGGCCGTGGCCCGCGCCGCCCGGACGACGCGCGAGGTCCAGCGCATGGACGACGAGCTCGGGGGCCAGACCGCGGGGACGACGCCCATCGCCGCCGCCGCCTGGCGTAGCCGCGTGGCGGTGGCGGGACGGGTGAAGTCGATCCGGGTGCCGACGAAGACGCCGACGCCCAGCCTCGAGTGCACCCTCGTCGACCCGAGCGGTGCCATCCTGCTCGTCTTCCAGGGACGGCGGCGGATCCCCGGGATCCAGCAAGGGGCCCGCCTGGTGGCCCAGGGGACGGTGGGGGCCTGGGAGGGGCGCCTGGCCATCTTGAACCCCGACTACGAGCTGATCGCCGGACCCGACACCGAGGAGGTCGACCTCCGCAGCTAGGCGCCGGGGGGAGCCTTCCGTGCCCGTGGTCGCCGGCTTCTGTGCCCGTGGTCGCGAGCTTCCTTGCCCGTCGTCGCGTGGAGTCGGTATCGTCAGTCCCCGTCCTCGGGAGGCCGTGGCCGCCTCGGCGTGCCGCCTCCCACCCCGCACCACCTGAGAGATCGCACGAACCGAAGCACGACCGGCCCCGGCCCTCTGCCGGCCCGGGACCTATGAAGGGAGCAGCAGGCGCATGATCCACTTGGTCGCTGAAGGGGGGTACCAGAGCTTCGTTCTCACCGGCGTCGAGAAGGTCTGGCTCGTCGTCGCCCTGGCTGCTGCCCTCTTCGGCATCGTCGTGGGCCTGATCCTCATGAAGGGGGTGCTCGCCGCCGACACGGGGACGACGAAGATGCGCGAGATCGCCGCCGCCATCCAGGAAGGGGCCGAGGCCTTTCTCCGACGGCAGTTCCGGGCCATCGCCATCGTCATCGTCCCCCTGGCCGTCCTCATCTTCTTCACCGCCACCAAGGTGACGCGTCCCGACCACAGCGTGGCCCTCTCGTTCGGCTCGGCCGGGATCTTCCGGGTCGTCTGCTTCCTGGGCGGGGCGCTCTTGTCGGGGACGACGGGCTTCATCGGGATGAGCCTGGCCGTGCGCGGCAACGTCCGCACCGCCGCCGCCGCCCGCGGCGGACAGCTCCCGGGGACGCTCAAGGTGGCCTTCCGCACGGGGGCCGTCACCGGGATGCTGTGCGTCGGCCTCGGGCTCCTCGGCGCCACCGTCATCGTCTTCCTCTTCCAGAACACGGCCACGGCCGTCCTCGTCGGCTTCGGTTTCGGCGCCTCACTGATCGCTCTGTTCATGAGGGTCGGCGGCGGGATCTTCACCAAGGCGGCCGACGTCGGGGCCGACCTGGTGGGCAAGGTGGAGGCGGGGATCCCCGAGGACGACCCCCGGAACGCGGCGACGATCGCCGACAACGTCGGGGACAACGTGGGCGACTGTGCCGGGATGGCGGCCGACCTGTTCGAGTCCTACGTGATCACCATCGTGGCCGCCATCATCCTCGGCTACGCCGCCTTCAGCTCGCTGGGCGGATCGCTGGCCCTGCACTCGGCCCGGGCCGTGGTCTTCCCGTTGATCGTCCCCGCCATCGGGATCGTGACGTCGGCCATCGGCGTCTTCATCGTGCGGGCCCGGTCTTCGGACAAGAGCGCCATGGCCCCGATCAACCGCGGCTTCTGGACGGCCGCGGCGCTCACCGTCCTCGGGTCGGGGCTCGTCGCCGGCTTCTACCTCCACTACATGAAGGCCTTCTACGCCGTGCTCACCGGGGTGGCCCTGGCCCTCGTGGCCAGCCTGATCACCGAGCACTTCACCTCGACCGAGCGCCGGCCCGTGCGCGAGATCGCCGAGGCGGCCCGCACCGGGCCCGCCACCACCGTGCTGGCTGGCATCTCGATCGGGCTCGAGTCCACCGTGTGGGCCATCCTGGCCATCGCCGTGGCCATCGCCGTCTCGGTCCTGCTGGCCCACGGCAACGTCGAGCTCTCGCTCTATCTGATCTCGCTCACCGGCATCGGGATGCTGTCGACGGCCGGCATGGTCGTGTCCGAGGACTCCTTCGGACCGGTCTCCGACAACGCCGCCGGGGTGGCGGAGATGTCGGGGGAGTTCACGGGCGAGGCCGAACGGGTCATGGTCTCCCTCGACGCCGTCGGGAACACGACGAAGGCCATCACCAAGGGGGTGGCCATCGGCTCGGCCGTGATCGCCTCGGTGTCGCTCTTCGGTTCCTTCGTGGAGACGATCTCGTCGCAGCTGAACCTGGGCCTGTCGGGCTCGAAGCTCTTCGACAGCCCGTTCACCCAGATCAACGTGTCGAACCCGACGATCTTCATCGGCCTGCTGATCGGCGGGTCGGTGGCCTTCCTCTTCTCGTCCCTGGCCATCAGGGCCGTCGGCCGGTCGGCCGGCACCGTCGTGCAGGAGGTGCGCCGCCAGTTCCGGGAGCACCCCGGGATCATGGACTACACGGAGAAGCCCGAGTACGGCCGCGTCATCTCCATCTGCACGGCCGCCGCCCAGCGCGAGCTCGTCACCCCGGCTCTGCTGGCCATCCTCACCCCCGTGATCGTCGGCTTCGGGATCAACTACCTCGCCCTCGGGGCCTTCCTGGCCGCGGCGATCCTCACCGGGCAGCTGATGGCCAACAACCTGTCCAACTCCGGCGGCGCCTGGGACAACGCCAAGAAGTACATCGAGGACGGCCACGAAGGAGGGAAGGGCTCCGAGGCCCACAAGGCGGCCGTGATCGGCGACACCGTCGGGGACCCCTTCAAGGACACCGCCGGCCCGGCGCTGAACCCGCTCATCAAGGTGATGAACCTGGTGTCGCTCTTGATCCTCCCGGCCGTGATCACGCTGCGCCACCACACCGGTGCCCGCCTGGGCATCGCCGGCGCCGCCGTCGTGATCCTGGGTATCGCCATCGCCTTCTCGAAGCGGAGGTCCGAAGGGTTCGGGGCCGAGGAAGAAACGGCCGTGGGGGCGACGGGGACCGACCCCCTGCCCGAGCAGGCGGCGACGGCCGTGGGGTCCTGAGCGGCCCCTGACCCACCGGCCCCGGGGGATCCGGGCATACTTCCGGGCCGGAGGGAGGCCGTGACCTGGGCTTGTTGACAGGGCACGCCATCACCCTCCACGCTCACCACGACGATGCCTCCTCCCACCCGAACCACCCAGACCCGGTCCAACGGTGCCGGCCGCCCCCTCGTGATCGTCGAGTCGCCGGCCAAGGCCCGGACGATCGCGGGCCTGCTCGGTCCCGAATTCGTGGTCGAGTCGTCGGTGGGGCACATCCGGGACCTCCCCCGGCGGGCCAACGAGGTCCCGGCCGCCTACAAGGGCGAGGGCTGGGCCCGGTTGGGCGTCGACGTCGACAACGGGTTCAAGCCCCTCTACGTGGTGGCGCCCGAGAAACGCGACGTGGTGGCCAAGTTGAAGGCCCTCGTGAAGCAGGCCAGCGAGGTCTATCTGGCCACGGACGAGGACCGCGAGGGGGAGTCGATCGCCTGGCACCTCTCCGAGGTCCTCTCCCCCCAGGTCCCGGTGAAGCGGATGGTCTTCCACGAGATCACGCCGTCGGCCATCCAGCGCGCCGTCGAGGACTGGCGCGACCTCGACCGGCGGCTGGTCGACGCCCAGGAGGCCCGGCGGATCCTCGACCGCCTCTACGGCTACGAGGTCTCGCCCGTCCTGTGGAAGAAGATCATGCCCCGCCTGTCCGCCGGCCGGGTCCAGTCGGTGGCCACCCGGATGATCGTCGAGCGCGAGCGGGCGCGGATGAAGTTCCGCTCGGCCACGTGGTGGGACCTGGACGGGACGTTCGAGACCGCGGCGTCGACGGACCGGGCCAGCCAGAGCTTCGACGCCACCCTGGTGGCCCTCGGAGGCACCCCGGTCGCCACCGGCCGCGATTTCTCGGAGACGGGGGTCCTGTCGGCGCGCGGTGAGGTCAGGGTCCTCGGTGAGGCCGAGGCCACCGGCCTGGCCACCTCGTTGCGGGACCGGCCCTTCGTCGTGAAGTCGGTGACGGAGAAGCCGTTGCGCCGGTCGCCGGCGCCGCCGTTCATGACGTCGACGCTGCAGCAGGAGGCCAGCCGCAAGCTGCGCTTCGGGGCCCAGCGGACGATGCAGGTGGCCCAGCGCCTCTACGAGCAGGGCTGGATCACCTACATGCGGACCGACTCGACGACGTTGTCGGACGAGGCGCTGACCGCCTCGCGGGGCCAGGCGGCGCAGCTCTACGGGCCCGAGTACGTCCCCGACACGCCGCGGCGCTACGAGCGGA
The DNA here is from genome assembly GCA_963848355.1 of uncultured Acidimicrobiaceae bacterium. Taxonomy (GTDB): domain Bacteria; phylum Actinomycetota; class Acidimicrobiia; order Acidimicrobiales; family UBA8190; genus CAWKDG01. The sequence continues at coordinate 722,515 of CAWKDG010000012.1, read as the reverse complement.
AGGTGAAGAACGCCCAGGAGGCCCACGAGGCCATCCGGCCCGCCGGCGAGTCGTTCCGCACCCCGGACCAGGCCGAGGGGGAGCTGTCGGGCGACGCGCTGCGTCTCTACGACCTGATCTGGAAGAGGACCGTCGCCTCGCAGATGGCCGACGCCACCGGCACGAGCGCCCAGGTCCGCCTGGTGGGGACGCCGGCGGCCGGGGCCGCCAGCACCGACGGAGCTGGTGTCGTCGAAGGGGCTGGTGTCGTGGAAGAGGCGGAGTTCGCCGCCTCGGGCCAGGTGATCACCTTCCCCGGGTTCCTGCGCGCCTACGTCGAGGGGTCCGACGACCCCGAGGCCGACCTGGCCGAGCGCGAGGTGCAGCTGCCGGCGCTGGCCGAGGGGGACACGCTGTCGGCCACCGCCCTCGAGCCGCGGTCGCACACCACCCAGCCGCCGGCCCGCTACACCGAGGCGTCGCTCGTGAAGGCGCTGGAGGAGCTGGGGGTGGGACGCCCGTCGACCTACGCCTCGATCCTGGGGACCATCCAGGAGCGGGGGTACGTGTGGAAGAAGGGCACGGCCCTCGTCCCCTCGTTCACCGCCTTCGCCGTGGTGGGGCTGCTCGAGCAGTACTTCGGCAACCTCGTCGACTACGGCTTCACCGCCGCCATGGAGAACGACCTCGACGAGATCGCCGGGGGGCGCGCGAGGCGCTGCCCTGGCTGACGAGCTTCTACTTCGGTGATCCCGGCGCCACCGGCAACGGCAACAGCAACGGCAACGGTGACCTCAAGCGCGGCCTGAAGGGTGAGATCGCCGTCCACCTGGGCGAGATCGACGCCCGCGAGGTCAACTCCATCCCCATCGGCGACGACGCCGAGGGCCGCGCCGTGGTGGCACGCGTGGGCCGCTACGGGCCGTATCTCCAACGCGACGACGACCGCGCCTCGATCCCCGAGGACCTGCCCCCCGACGAGCTGACCCTCGAACGGGCCGAGGAGATGCTGGCGGCGCCGTCGGGGGACCGGGCGCTCGGCAACCACCCCGACGAGGAGCTCCCGGTCATCGCCCGGACCGGTCGCTTCGGTCCCTACGTGCAGCTGGGCGAAGCGGTCGACGGGGGCGAGAAGCCCCGGACGGCCTCGCTGTTCAAGACCATGGCGCTCGACACCGTCACCCTCGACGACGCCGTGCGCTTGCTCCGGTTGCCGCGTCCGGTGGGCACCGACCCGGCCACCGGCGAGGAGATCCTGGCCTTGAACGGCCGGTTCGGGCCCTACCTGAAGAAGGGGTCCGACACGCGCAGCCTGACGGGTGAGGAGGAGCTCTTCACCGTCGATCTCGACCAGGCGATGGCCCTGTTCGCCCAACCCAAGCGCGGCCGGGGCCGGACGGCGGCGGCGCCGCTCAAGGAGCTGGGCGACGACCCGGAGACGAAGCAGCCGATCGTGCTCCGGTCCGGACGCTTCGGGCCCTATGTCACCGACGGGACGACGAACGCCTCCTTGCGCCAGGGCGACGATCAGGAGACGATCACCCACGAGCGCGCCGTCGAGCTCCTGGCCGACCGCCGCGCCGCGGGGCCGCCGGTCAAACGGGCCAAGAAGGCGGCGAAGGCCAAGAAGGCGGCCAAGAAGAGCCCGGCCAAGAAGGCTGCGGCGACAAAAGCTGCGCCCACCAAGGCGGGGGCCAAGAAGGCCGGCGCCAAGAAGGCCGGCGCAACGACGAAGACGACGACGGCCAAGAAGGCCGGGGCGGTCGCACCGAAGGCGGGCGCGACGGCGCCTGAACCGACGGCGCCTGATTCCGACGGCTGAGATCCCTCCCGTGCGCGGCCGGCTGATCGCCCTCGAGGGGATCGACGGGAGTGGCAAGACCACCCAGGCCCGGCTCCTCGGGCGGGATCCCCGCCTCACGGTGACGGCTGAACCGGGGGCGACGGCTCTCGGGAGCGCGCTGCGGGGTCTGCTGCTCGACCGAGACCTGCCGCCGGTGGCGGAGCGGACCGAGGCGCTGCTGCTGGCGGCCGACCGGGCCCAGCACATGGCCGAGGTGGTGGCCCCGGCCCTGGCGGCCGGGCGGTGGGTGGTGACCGACCGGTTCTCGGGGTCGACGCTCGCCTACCAGGGGTACGGCCGTGGCCTCGATCTCGGGGACCTGCGACGGGTGGTGGACTTCGCCACCGGGGGGGTGGGGGCCGACCTGACGCTCCTCGTCGACGTGCCCGTGGAGATGGCCCGGGGACGGCGGGCGGGAGGGGTCGACGACCGCCTCGAGAGCCTGGGCGACGCATTCCTGCAGAGGGTCCGGTCCGGGTACCTGGCCCTGGCCGCCGCCGATCCCGGGCACTGGGTCGTGATCGACGGGACGGGGGCGGCCGACGAGGTGGCGCAGCATCTGACGGCGGCGGTGGCGGCCCACCTGGGCGCGCCCGACGCGGGTGCGTCGTGACCGTCGACGCCGCCCCGGCGACGGACACCGAGGCGCCCGTGCGCGCCCTCTTCGAGGACGTCGTGGGCCAGGCGGCGGCGGTGGACCGGCTGCGGCTCATGGCCCGCCGTCCCGTGCACGCCTACCTGCTGGCGGGGCCGCCGGGCGTCGGCCAACGGGCCCTCGTGCGCGGTTTCGCCGCCGCCCTGCTCTGTCCGACGGGGGGGTGCGGGGAGTGCTCGACCTGTCGGCGGGCCCTGGCCGGTGTCCATCCCGATCTGGTCGAGGTCGACCGTTCGGGGCCGTCGGTGACGGTCGACGACGCCCGCCGCATCGTCCGCCTGGCCCAGCGCCGACCCCTCGAAGCCCACCGCCAGGTCGTGGCCGTCTCCGACGTCCATCTGGCCCGGCTGGCCGCCCCCGTGCTGCTGAAGACCCTGGAGGAGCCGCCGGGCGACACCGTCTTCGTCCTCCTGGCCGATCTGGTGCCGCCCGAGCTGGCCACGGTGGCCAGCCGGTGCGTCCGCATCGATCTCCGTCCCGTGCCGCCCGGGGCCCTGACGGCGTGGCTGGTGGCGCAGGGGGTCGAGGAGGAGCGGGCCCGGGACATGGCGGTCGCCGCCCGCGGCAGCGTCGACCGGGCCCGGCTCCTGGTCGACGACGAGGGCTTCGCCGCGCGCCGGACGCTGTGGCGCGACGTCCCCACCCGGCTCGACGGCACCGGCGCCACCGCCGCCGCCCTGGCGGCCGAGCTGTTGGCGGCGGCCGAGGAGGCGGTCGAGCCCCTGCGTCTGCAGCACCAGGCCGAGATGCAGGCCCGGGCCGACCAGGCCGAGTCGACGGGGGAGCGCGGGGTCCCGGGACGCAAGGACATCGAGGACCGCCACCACCGCGAGGAGCGGCGCTGGCGCTCCGACGAGATCATGGCCGGCCTCGGGGTGCTGGCCGGCGCCTACCGCGACCGACTGGTGGCCGACGTCGCCGGCAGCCGGGCGTCGGGGTCCGGTCGTGCCGCGGAGCGGGTGCGCGAGCTGTCGGACGCCGTGACGGCCGTCGAAGGAATCTGCGTCGAGATGGTCCGCAACCCGAACGAGGCGCTCATGCTCGAGGCGCTGCTCGTCCGACTGTCGGCGGTCAGGGGTTAGGGGTTAGATAGCCTGGCCGCTCGCTTCGCCTGGGTAGCTCAGTCGGCCAGAGCAGCGCACTCGTAATGCGCAGGTCAGGGGTTCGAATCCCCTCCCAGGCTCGCATGTCCTCGCGCGGTGCGCACCGCCCGCCGCCGGCCGTCGGGGGTGCTGTCGTGGAGCGCACAGCCGGTGAGTAGGGTGCTCCCATGGCCGATCAGGCGCGCTTCGCGGACCTCGCCATGGAGTACATGCCCTCGCTGTACTCGGCCGCCCTGCGCATGACGCGCAACCCGGCCGACGCCGAGGACCTCGTCCAGGAGACATTCCTGAAGGCGTACCGGGCCTTCGGGCGCTTCGAAGAAGGCACCAACCTGAAGGCCTGGCTGTACAAGATCCTCACCAACACGTTCATCAACAGCTACCGGGCGGCCAAGAGGCGACCGGAGAAGGCGGACGTGGAGGACGTCGAGGACCTCTACCTCTACCACCGGCTGGGCGACCTCCAGGCCACGGGCACGGGGCGGTCGGCCGAGGAGGAGATGTTCGACCACTTCACCGACGACGAGGTGAAGCAGGCCATCGAGTCGCTGCCCGAGGCGTTCCGGATCGCCGTCCTGCTGGCCGACGTGGAGGGTTTCTCCTACAAGGAGATCGCCGAGATCACCGAGGTGCCCATCGGGACGGTGATGAGCCGGATCCACCGGGGAAGAAAGGCGCTGCAGAAGGCGTTACTCGATTACGCGGTGGGGCGTGGCCTGGTCGGTTCGGCCGACACCGGTCACTAGCGGTACGGTCACGAGCCCGAGGGAGGACGCACGATGGGGAAGGGAGAGTCCGACGTCGATTGCAACGAGACGATCGAGCGGCTCTATCACTACCTCGACGGTGAGCTGACCGACGAGCGCCGGGGCGAGATCAAGCGCCACCTCGACGACTGCCCCCCCTGCCTCGACGCCTTCGACTTCGAGGCCGACCTGCGGCAGGTCATCGCCGATCGCTGCAAGGACCGTGTGCCCGAGGCGCTGCGCCAGCGGATCCACGAGGCGCTGATCGAGGCCGAACGCGAGAGGCACCCGGCCGGCAGCTGAGCCCACCGGCGTCGGGCCGCGGGCCGTGACCGTCCCTCCGCCACCCACGGCGCTCACGACATCGGGTCCCGCCTTCGGGCGCCGTGGCGCCCCCGAGCGGGGGCGGTCCCCCGGCACAACGTCCGCACAACGCGGCGAGAAGTTCCTCTTGTCCAGTGGTCCCGACGGCCGATAAGGGAAGCACGCAGACACTGCAGGCAGACCAGGACGCACACTGAAGGAGAGGTCGGGGGGCAATGGTCGAGGATCGGGCGGACGGCGGGGATCTATCGATAGGCGGGCAGGCCTTCACCACCTACGGGCGGCCCTCGAAGACGTTTCCCGAGGGCCGGGTGTGCGGGGAGTCGGGCTGCGGGACGATGCTGTCGATCTACAACGAGAGCGAGTTCTGCTACCAGCACGACGCCGGTTCCGCCCCCCGGCTGCGCGGCCGCAAGAGCGCCTGACCGCGCCCCGGTCACCTCACCTCCCCCCGCTCCGTACACTGTCGCTGTGAGTAGCCCCGTGTCGTGGGACGTGGCCGAGCGTGTGGCCACCTGGGTCGGAGGCCGGCGTTCGTGGTCCGGGGCCGAGCTTCTCCCCCGTATCGACGCGACGACGGCCGCCCGGCTGGACGAGGATTTCGCCGAGGTCACGGCCCAGGCCGAGGCCCTGGTCATCGAGGCCACGGGGCTGCGGCCGGCGTCGGGCGAAGCCCGGGCCCGGGTGGTCGACCGGCCCGGATGGGTCCGCACCAACCTGTCGTCGTTCCGCCACCTGCTCGATCCCGTTCTCGATCAGCTCGAGACGACCACCCTGAAGGGGCCGCTGCCCGGCGTGGCCCGCTCGGCCGCGGGCGCCCAGCTGGGCCTGGTCCTGGGCTGGATGTCGACACGCGTGCTCGGTCAGTACGACCTGCTCTTCGCCGGCGACACCTCGGGCGACGCCGTGTCCTACGTGGGCCCCAACATCGTCGCCCTGGAGCGCCGCCACGGCTTCCCGCCCCGGCAGTTCCGGCTGTGGATCGCCCTGCACGAGGTCACCCACCGCTGCCAGTTCACCGGCGTGCCGTGGTTGCGGGAGTACTTCCTCTCCCAGGTCGACCAGGTGCTGGCCCACGTCACGCCCGATCCGCACCGTCTGGCCGAGGCCCTGGGGCGCGCCGCCCAGGCCGTGCGCGACGGGCGGAACCCGTTGGAGGACGCCGGCATGCTCGGCCTGGTGGCCCCGCCCGAACAGCTCGAGGTGATCGCCCGCATCCAGGCCATGATGAGCGTCCTCGAGGGCCATGGTGACGTGACCATGGACCGTGCCGGGGCCGAGGCCGTCCCCGACGCCGCCTGGTTCTCCCGGGTGCTGCGCGAGCGCCGCAACCGCGCCCCGCGCCCGGTGCGGCTGCTGCAGCAGCTGGTCGGGATCGAGGCCAAGATGCGCCAGTACCAGCAGGGGGAGAGCTTCATCCGCGCCGTGGAGACGAGCGCCGGTCCCGAGGCCCTGGCCCGCGTGTGGGAGGGCCCCGACCGGTTGCCCACCATGGAGGAGATCCGGCACCCCGACGACTGGCTGGCGCGCACCGGCCCGGCGCGACTCGCCATCGGCTGATGACGGGCCCCGGGGCCGACGAGCTCCTCGGGCGCTGCCACTTCCCGCCCCCCGGGACACCGCTCGTCTGTGCCGTCTCGGGGGGCCCCGATTCCCTGGCCCTGCTGGTGCTGGCCTGCGCCGCCGGTGCCTCGGTGACCGCCGTCCACGTCGACCACGGGCTCCGCCCCGGTTCGGACGCCGAGGCCGGGGTGGTGGCCGCCGCCGCCCGTCGGTTCGGGGCCGCCTTCCGGGCCGAGACGGTGGTCGTCGAGGACGGCCCCAATCTCGAGGCCCGGGCCCGCGCCGCCCGCCGGGTCGCCGTGGGCCCCGAGGCGGCCACCGGCCACACCATGGACGACCAGGCCGAGACGGTACTGCTCAATTTGCTGCGTGGGGCGGGGCTCGACGGCCTGGCCGGGATGCGGCCCGGACCGCGCCATCCCCTGCTCGGACTGCGCCGGGCCGAGACGGCGGCCCTGTGCGACGCCGTGGGCCTCGCTCCCGTGCCGCGACGCGTCGAACGACGACCGCCGCTTCCGGCGCAACCGGGTGCGCCACGACCTTCTCCCTCTGTGCTGCGCCGTGGCCGGACGTGACGTGGTGCCGGTGCTGGCCCGCCAGGCGGGACTGCTGGCGGCCGAAGGTGATCTGCTCGACGAGCTGGCCGCCGCCATCGACCCGACGGACGGCGCCGCCCTCGCCGCCGCCCCCGGTCCTCTGGCCCGGCGGGCCACCCGGCGGTGGCTGCGACGCGGCGGGCCCCACCCACCCGACCTCGCCGCCGTGGAGCGGGTGCTCGGCGTGGCCCGGGGTGAGGCACGGGCCACCGACGTGGCCCCCGGGGTGCGGGTCCGGCGCTCGCAGGGACGGTTGGCGGTCGGCCCGGTCGACCCCTGACCGGCGAGCAGTAGTGTCGGCGTCCAATGGCCGACGAGGCGGAGTCACCGTGGCGCGCCGGAGGACGACGGATGTCCGGCGCGGTGGATCCCTGGGCCGACGACCCTCAGCTCGGTGAGGTCATCGTGGCCGAGGACGTCCTCGACAAGCGCGTGGCCGAGCTCGGCGAAGAGCTGACCCACGACTACGACGGGCGGCCGCCCTTGCTCGTCGGCGTCCTGAAGGGCGCCTTCGTGTTCATGAGCGACCTGGCCCGCGCCATCAGGCTGCCGGTCGAGATCGACGTCATGGCCGTCGCCTCCTACGGATCGGCGACCACGACGAGCGGTGTGGTCCGCATCGTGAAGGACCTCGACTCCGATCTCACCGGGCGCCACGTCCTCGTGGTGGAGGACATCGTCGACAGCGGGCTCACCTTGTCGTATCTGCGCCGGAGCCTGTTGGCGCGCGAGCCGGCCAGCCTCGAGGTGTGCGCGCTGCTGGTGAAGGAGGGACGCCAGCCCTCCAAGCTCGATCTGCGCTACGTCGGCTTCCAGATCCCTCCCGATTTCGTGGTGGGGTACGGCCTCGACGTGGCCGAGCGCTACCGGAACCTGCCCGACGTACGCGTCTTCCGGGGACCGGTTCCTGTCGGGTGACAGAGTTTCCATGAGCGTCGACGTCGAACGGGTGGAGACGATCGTGGCCGAGTTGCTGGCCGCCATCGGCGAAGACCCGCAACGCGAGGGACTGCTGGCCACGCCGCGACGGGTGGCGGCGATGTACCAGGAATTGCTGGCCGGCATCGACGACGATCCCGGGAACCATCTCACGGTGACGTTCGCGGCCGAGCACGACGAGATGGTCCTCGTGCGCGACATCCCCTTCGCCTCGTTGTGCGAGCACCACATGATCCCCTTCATGGGAAAGACGCACGTGGGTTACATTCCCGGTGACGACGGCCGCATCACGGGGCTGTCGAAGCTGGCCCGTCTGGTCGACTCCTTCGCCCACCGGTTGCAGGTGCAGGAGCGCATGACGACCCAGATCGCCGACACCATCGAGAAGGTCCTCGAGCCCCGGGGGGTGCTCGTGGTGGTGGAGGCCGAGCATCTCTGCATGGCGATGCGCGGGGTGCGCAAGCCCGGCACCCTCACCATCACCTCGGCCGTGCGGGGGTTGTTCCGCGACGACCCCCGGACCCGGTCCGAGGCCATGGAATTCGTCCACGGCCGGTGAGAGAACTCCCGCCGGACCGGTCGCGGACAGCGGCGAGCGGTTCTACGCTACGGCCGATGCGGCCCCTCGTGATGGGCGTCTTGAACGTGACGCCCGACTCGTTCTCCGACGGCGGTCGGTATCTCGATCCCGACCGCGCCCTCGAACGCGGTCTCGAGATGGTGGCCGAGGGGGCCGATCTGGTCGATGTGGGCGGGGAGTCGAGCCGGCCGGGGGCCGAGCCCGTCTCCGAGGCCGAGGAGCGCCGCCGGGTGGTGCCCGTCATCGACGCCCTCGCCCCCCACGTGCGGGTGTCGGTGGACACGGTGAAGCCGGCCGTGGCCGAAGCCGCCGTCGCCGCCGGGGCCACCTTGGTGAACGACATCTCGGCCTCCCTGTGGCCGGTGGCCGCCACCAACGGGGTCGGATGGGTGGCCATGCATATGAAGGGGACCCCGGCCAGCATGCAGGACGACCCCCGCTACGACGACGTCGTGGCCGAGGTGCGGACCTTCGTGCTGGACCGGGCCCGGCGCGCCGTGGACGCCGGCGTGGGCGAGGTGTGGGTGGACCCCGGGATCGGGTTCGGGAAGACCGTCGGGCAGAACCTGTCGCTGCTGCACCATCTCGGCGAGCTGGTCGCCGACGGCTTCCCCGTGCTCGTGGGGACGAGCCGGAAGTCCTTCCTCGGCCGCCTGGCGCCCCAGGGCGACGGCCGGCCCGCCCCCGTCGAGGACCGTCTGGCCGGGTCGCTGGCCACCGCTGCATGGGCCATGCTGGCCGGCGCGGCCATGGTCCGGGTCCACGACGTGGCGGCCACGGTGCAGGCGGCCACGCTGGTCGGACCGACAAGGCTCGCGGGGGAGACAGGGTTGGTACCGGCATGAGAGGGAAATGGGCGGCGGGCATCTCGCCGCGGAACTTCACGTGGGTGGTCCAGGACCAATTGGCGGTGAGCGAGCGACCGGGGGGATTCGCCCCCAACCACCGCCGCGTCCGGCGCCAGGAGGAGATCATCTGGTTGCGCGTCCAGGGCTTCACCCGGGTGGTGTCGCTGCTGCCGTCGTCACACAACCTGGCCGCCTACGACGAGGGTGAGCTCACCAGCTCACACTTCCCCTTCGGCCCCGGCGGGGACCAACGCGAGATCCTGGCCGACCTCTACCGGAGCCTCGACGAGTGGCTGAACGCCGGCGAGCGGGTGCTCGTCCACCAGGAGGAACTGGGCGACCGTGTCATGGGCGTAGTGGCCGGCTACCTCGTCTGGTCGGGCCGCCTGCCCGGAGGGGCGCAGGCCATCGTGGCCGTGGAGCAGCTGATCGGGCACCAGATGGGGCCCCAGGGCCGCGACATCGCCGCCCAGGCCGTGGGCCTCAACACCGCCACCGGGGACCAGCGCCGCGCTCCACCGCGTGGGGCCGGAACGGGGCGGTGACGGGGGACCGGATCGAGATCCGGGCCCTGCGCCTGACCGGGGTGCACGGGCTCCTCCCCGAAGAGCGCAGCCGCCCCCAACCCTTCGAGGTCGATCTCGACCTGGAGGTCGACATGGACCGTGCCGCGGCGAGCGACGACCTGGGCGACACGGCCGACTACGGCGCCGTCCTCGGGGCCGTCGCCGCCGTGGTGGCCGGACCGCCGCACGACCTGCTCGAGTCCCTGGCCGGTGCCGTCGCCGCCGCCGTGCTGGAGGACGCCCATGTGACGTCGGTGACGGTGACGGTGCGCAAGGTGCGGCCGCCGGTCCCCTTCGACGTCGACTCCACCGGCGTCCGGCTCACCCGGGCGCGGCACCGACCCTGACGACCGTGCGGTCGTTCCTCGGTCTCGGGTCGAACATGGGGGACCGCCACGGACATCTGCGCACGGCCGTGGCCGCCCTTCCCGACCTGGTGGCGGTGTCGCCGGTGTACGAGACCGAGCCCGTGGGGGGGCCGCCGGGCCAGGAGCGGTACCTCAACCTGGTGGCCGAGCTCGACTCGGCCCTCACGCCGCGGGAGCTGCTGGCGGTGGCGCAGGGCCTGGAGCAGTCGGCGGGCCGGGTGCGCACGGTGCGCCACGGGCCCCGCACCCTGGACGTCGACGTCCTCCTGGTGGGCGATCTCGTGGTCGACGAGCCAGATCTCGTCGTCCCCCATCCCCGGATGTGGGAGCGCCGCTTCGTGGTGGCGCCGCTCGCCGACCTGGCCCCCGATCTCGTCCCACCGTCGGTGAGGATTGCCTCTGGTGGAGACGTCCGTGTGCTGGGTAAGCTGGCCGGGTACTGATCCGATCGCCTGACGCGACCGGCACCCTCGGTGAGGGGCTGGAGCGCAGAAAGGTTTCCGGTGACAACTCTCCGGCTGGTGGGCCCCGGGCGGGCCGGCCGCTCGTTGGCTGCGGCACTCGTCGACACGGGATGCGTGCTGCGCGGCGTGTCGGCCCGTGGCGACGACCTGACGGCGGCCGCCGACGGTGTCGACGTCGTCGTCATCGCCACGCCCGACGGGGCCGTGGCCGAGGTGGCGGCGGCCATCGCGCCGGTGGAGACGACAGTCGTCCTGCACATGTCGGGGGCCCTCGGTCTCGACGTCCTCGCCCCCCACCGCCGTCGGGCCTCGCTGCATCCGCTCATGCCCCTGCCCTCGCCCGAGGTGGGCCGGGTCCGGTTGCGCAGCGGCATCACCTTCGCCGTGGCCGGTGACCCGGTCGCCACCACCTTGGGCCGGGCCCTCGGCGGACGCTGCATCGAGATCGACGACGACCACCGCGCCGCCTATCACGCCGCCGCCTGCATCGCCGCCAACCACCTGGTGGCGTTGCTGGGTCAGGTGGAGCGGGTGGCCGCCTCGGCCGGGCTGGACGTCGACGCCTTCATGCCCCTGGCCCTCGCCGCCCTCCAGGACGTGGCCGACCTGGGCCCGGCGGCCGCCCTCACCGGGCCGGCGGCGCGCGGCGATGCGGCCACGCTCGACCGGCACCGGTCCGCCCTGGCCCCCGACGAGATCGCCGGCTACGACGCCGGCGTGGCGCTCGTCAGCGCGCCTGGCCACGGAGATGGCACCGTGCGCGTGATCACGACGGCGCGACGGGTTCGCCGACGCCCTCGACGCCGAGCGCGCCCTCGGCCGCCGGGTGGGCCTCGTCCCCACCATGGGTGCCCTGCACGCCGGGCACCGTGCGCTCGTGGCGCGGGCGGCCGACGAGTGCGACGTCGTCGCCGTCACCGTCTTCGTCAACCCGCTGCAGTTCAACGCCGCCGAGGACCTGGCCCGCTACCCCCGCGACCTCGACGGCGACGTGGCCCAGGCCGAGGCGGCGGGGGCCGCCATCGTCTTCGCCCCGGCCGTCGAGGAGATGTACCCCGGCTTTCCGGCCCCGGTGGCCACCACCGTGCACGTCGACGCCCTCGGCGATGTGCTCGAGGGTGCCTCGCGTCCCGGGCACTTCGACGGGGTGGCCACCGTCGTGGCCAAGCTGTGCTCCCTGGCCGGACGCAGCCGCGTCTATTTCGGGGAGAAGGACTTCCAGCAGCTGGCCGTGGTGCGCCGGATGGCGGCCGACCTCTCTCTCCCGGTGGAGATCGTGGCCTGTCCCACCGTGCGCGAGGACGACGGCCTGGCCCTGTCGAGTCGCAACGTCCGGTTGTCGGAGGACGACCGCCGGGCCGCCCTCGCTCTGCACCGGGCCCTGGCCGCCGGACTCGGGGCCCTCGACGCCGGCGAGCGCGACCCGTCGCGGGTGGGGGCGTTCATGCGCGACGTGCTGACGGCCACCGAGGGGGTCGACCCCGACTACGCCGTGGCCGTCGACGCCGCCACGTTGGCCACGCCCGACCGGCTGAGCGGCGAGGTCCGCCTGCTGGTGGCCGCCACGGTGGGGCCCGTGCGCCTGATCGACAACATCGGCCTCGTCCTCGAAAGGGCGCCGACGCCGGTGGGAGTGCAGTGATGACCGATCCGACCAGAGAGGAGCGCTAAGCGATGCGCCGGCGCATGATGAAGTCCAAGATCCACCGGGCGACGGTGACCGACGCCAACCTCGACTACGTCGGGTCCATCAGTCTCGACCCGGCACTGATGGAGTTGGCCGACATCCTGGAGTACGAACAGGTGACGGTGGTCGACATCGACAACGGCGCCCGCTTCGAGACCTACACCATCGTCGGCGGCCCGGGCGAGGTGTGCCTCAACGGGGCGGCGGCGAGACTGGTCCACCACGGCGACAAGATCATCGTCATCACCTACGCCGACTACGAGAAGGCCGAGCTCGACGACTACGCCCCCACCATCGTGCACGTCGACGCCCACAACGCACCGATCGAGATCACCTCCACCGTCGAGGCCGGCCGCTACGAGGCCGAGTTGCTCCCGGCAGTGACCGGCTGACACCCGGCCGCGTGTCGGGAGCGGGACCCGCCGTGGAGCTCGACGTCCTCGTCCTCGGTTCCGGTGTGGCCGGGTTGTCGGCCGTCGTGCGCCTGGCCGAGGTCCCGGGGATGCAGGTGGGCGTGCTCACCAAGGCCGAGCTCTCCCAGTCGGCCACCCGCTGGGCCCAGGGGGGCGTGGCCGCCGTGCTCGGGGGGGACGAGGACTCCACCGATCTGCACCTGGCCGACACGCTGGCCGCCGGTGCCGGTCTGTGTGACGCCGACGCCGTCAGGACGCTCGTCGACGAAGGCCCGGCGCGCGTGCGCGAGCTCATCGCCCTGGGAGCGGTGTTCGACCGGGAGGCCGGTGGCGACCTGGCCCGGGCGCGCGAAGGGGGCCACTCCACCGCCCGCGTCCTGCACGCCGGCGGTGCGGCCACCGGGGCCGAGGTCGAGCGGGCGCTCGTGTCGGCTGTCGAGCACACGGCGGCGGCTGTCCTCGAGCAGTGGTTCGCCCTGGATCTTCTGGTGGACGCCGGACGCTGCACCGGGGTGGTGGCCGTGGACCCCGACGGTGTCGTGCGCGAGGTGCGCGCCCGCCACGTGGTGCTGGCCACCGGCGGCGCCGGCCAGCTCTACGCCGTGACCACCAACCCCGTCGAAGCCACCGGCGACGGGATCGCCATGGCCCTGCGGGCCGGCGTGGCCGTGGCCGACGTCGAGTTCTTCCAGTTCCATCCCACGGCCCTGCACCATCCGGCCGTCCCCCGGCCCCTGCTGTCCGAGGCGCTGCGCGGCCACGGGGCGATTCTGCGCGACGCCGGTGGCGAGCGCTTCGTCGACGAGCTGGCCCCCCGTGACGTCGTGAGCCGGGCCATGGCCGAGAGGATGACGGCGGCCGGGGTGCCCCATCTGTGGCTCGACGCCACCGGCCTCGAAGCCTTCGACGAGCGCTTCCCGACGTTGGCGGAGCGGCTGTCGGCGGCCGGGCTCGACCCCGCCGTCGACTGGTTGCCCATCGCACCCGCCGCCCACTACCTATCGGGCGGTGTCATCACCGACCTCGACGGGGCCAGCGCCCTGCCCGGGTTGTGGGCCGCGGGCGAGACGGCGTGCACGGGCGTGCACGGGGCCAACCGGCTGGCGTCGAACTCCCTCCTCGAGGGCATGGTGTTCGGCGCCCGCCTGGCCGAGGCCATCGAAGAGGGGCGCCAGGAGCCGGTGGCCACGGGGGTCATGCGCGCCCTGCTCGGTGGCGGGCCGGGAAGCGACATCGCCTGCACCGACATCGCCGCGTTCCCGGCTCCGTCGTGGGCGGGGCGGCGGGCCCGGGGCGACGGCGACGGGGACGTGACCAAGAGTCGCCACCGCCTGCAGCGGGCCATGACCGAAGGAGCCGGCGTGCTGCGCTCGACGGCGTCACTGGCGGCGGCGGCCGACGAGGTGGGCGATGTCGGCGCCACCGTGGCGTCGTGGCCCGCCGGGCGCGCCGCCGGTGAAGTGGCCAACCTGGCGGCGGTGGCCACGGCGCTCTTGCGGGCGGCTGACGCCCGGGTCGAGACGCGGGGGGCGCACGCCCGGACCGAGTATCTCGAGTCGCGCCCCGAGTGGCGTCGCCGGCTGGTGCACGGAGCGGTCCCCGGTGCCGACGCGTCGGTGGACGGCGCCGTCTCCGAGGGGACGCGGTGACGGCCGGTCCCGTCGACCCGCCCCTCATCGCCGTACGCGAAGCGGTCGGCCGGGCCCTGGCCGAGGACATAGGCCCGCTCGGCGACCTCACGGCGTCACTCGTCCCCGAGTCTGCCGTGGCGCGGGCCCGGGTCGTCGCCCGTCAGCCGGGGGTGGTAGCCGGCCGGCTGTGCGCGCTCGAGGCCTTCGCCCAGGTCGACCCGTCGGTGGCGGTGGCGTGGGAGTTGGGCGACGGCAGCCCGGTGACGGCCGGTTCCGTCGTGGCCGTGGTGAGCGGGCCCCTGCGATCGATCCTCACCGCCGAACGCACGGCCCTCAACTTCCTGTGCCACCTGTCGGGGGTGGCCACCACGGCGCGCCGCTACGTCGAGGTGGTGAGCGCGGCCAACCCGGCCACCCGGGTGCTCGACACCCGCAAGACGACGCCCGGTCTGCGCGCCCTCGAGAAGGCGGCCGTGCGCGCCGGCGGGGCCTTCAACCACCGCGGTAACCTGTCGGAGGCCATCTTGGTAAAGGACAACCACCGCGGCGGCATGAGCATCGCCGAGGCGGTGACCCGGGCGCGCCAGTGGTGGCCGGGTCGGATGGTCGAGGTGGAGTGTGACCGCGCCGATCAGGTGACGGAGGCCGTGGAGGCGGGCGCGGCGGCCGTGCTCCTCGACAACATGACACCGGCGGAGGTGGCGTCGTGCGTGGCCCTGGTGCGCACGGGCAAGGGCGGCGACCGCGTGCTGGTGGAGGTCTCGGGGGGCGTCTCCCTCGACAGTGCCCCCCGCTATGCGGCGGCCGGAGCCGACCTGATCTCGGTGGGAGCGATCACCCACTCGGCCACCGCCCTCGACCTCGCCCTCGACCTCGAGGAGGCCTGACCGTGCTGCTGGCCATCGACGTGGGCAACACCGAGACCGTCATCGGCTTGTTCTCGACAGCACCGGGCGACGATCCCCCAACGGGGTCGCGTACGCGCCCCCCCGGTCCAGCCCGAACCGGCCGGCCTGTCGCACCACTGGCGCTTGTCGACGGTCGACGACCGCACTCCCGACGAACTGGCCCTGCTCGTCTCGCAACTGCTCACCCTCGACGGGATGGACGTGACCGAGGTGGTGACGGGCATGGCCGTGACCTCGTCGGTCCCCCGCGTCACCGCCGCCTTCCGTCAGATGGCCAGTCGGTGGTTCGACGTGCCCTGCGTCGTCCTCGAGCCGGGTGTGCGCTCGGGCATGCCCATCCTCTACGACAATCCCAAGGAGGTGGGCCCCGACCGCATCGCCAACGCCATCGGTGCCTTCGATCTCTACGGCGGGCCCTGCATCGTCGTCGACCTGGGGACGGCCACCACGTTCGACGTCATCTCGGAGGCGGGGGAGTACCTGGGCGGTGCCATCGCTCCGGGCATCGCCATCTCCATGGACGCCCTGTTCCACCATGCCGCCGCCCTCCGGCGTGTCGACCTGGTCGAGCCGCGCGGCGTCATCGGGAAGTCGACGGTCGAGTCACTGCAGTCCGGTGCCCTGTACGGGTACGCCGAGCAGGTGGACGGGATGTGCCGGCGGATCATGGACGAGATCGGCCGGTGCACGGTGGTGGCCACCGGTGGCCTGTCCGACGTCGTGGCGCCCTTGTCGGCGCGGATCGAACACCGCGAGCCGTGGCTCACGTTGCACGGGTTACGCCTGGTCTACGAACGGAACATGAAAGCCGATTGACCGCGCCCGGCGCGCCCTGTGACAGCGGACCCCGCAGCCGACCGGTAGCGTCGTCGCCCATGGCCGACGTCCCCTACCGTTACGAACGCACGGCCGAGGCCGCCACCCTGCACGAAAGCTACGCCGGTCTCGGCGCCGGCGAGGAGACCGAGGACGACGTGGCCGTGGCCGGTCGGGTGATGCTCAACCGACCGCAGGGCCGCCTGGCCTTCGCCACGCTGCGGGACTCGTCGGGCCAGATCCAGCTCTTCGCCACCGAGAAGGTGACGGTCGACTTCGACGCCTTCTCCAAACTGTCGCAGGGGGACTGGGTGGGGGCGCAGCGGACGCGTCATGAAGACGCGCAAGGGCGAGCTCTCGGTCCAGGTGCACGAGTGGGTCCTGCTGGCCGAGGCCCGTCGCTCCTTCGGTGACAAGTGGAAGGGTGTGACCGACGTCGAGACGCGCTTTCGCCAACGCGAGGTCGACCTGTGGGCCAACGAGCGGGCCGGGGAGGTCCTGCGCCTGCGCAGCCGCGTCGTCAGTTGGCTCCGCCGGCGACTCGAGGCGGACGGCTTCGTCGAGGTGGAGACGCCGATCCTGCACGCGTTGGTCGGGGGAGCCACGGCCAAGCCCTTCGTGACGCACCACAACGCCCTCGACACCGACCTGTACCTGCGCATCGCGCCCGAGCTCTTCCTGAAGCGCCTCGTCGTCGGGGGCTTCGAGAAGGTCTTCGAAATCGGACGCGTCTTCCGCAACGAGGGCCTCTCCACCCGGCACAACCCCGAGTTCACGATGCTCGAGCTCTACCAGGCCTACGCCGACTACCGCGACTTCATGGTGCTGGTGGAGCAGCTCGTGGCCGGGGTGGCCGCCGAGATGCGGGGCACGACGTCTCTCACGTACCAGGGTCGCGCCCTCGACCTGACCCCGCCGTGGCGGCGCGCCACCATGGCCGAGCTCGTCACCGAGGCCACCGGAAAGGAGGCGAGCGTCCACACCACCGTGGACGAGTTGCGCACCCGTGTGGCCGCCGCCGGTGTCGATCCCGATCCGTCGTGGGGACCGGGGAAACTGCTGCAGGAGCTCTACGAGAAGACGACCGAGCCCGACCTGTGGGGGCCGGTGTTCGTGACCGACTTCCCGGCCGAGGTGTCGCCCCTGGCCCGCCGTCACCGCGACGACCCCGATCTGGTCGAGAGGTTCGAGCCCGTCGTGGCCGGGCGCGAGCTCGGCAACGCCTTCTCCGAGCTCGTCGACCCCGACGACCAACGCAGGCGCTTCGAGGCCCAGGCGGCGGCGCGCGCCGCGGGCGACGAAGAAGCCATGGTGGTGGACGAGGACTATCTGCGGGCCCTCGAGCTGGGACTGCCTCCCACGGCTGGGCTCGGTATCGGCATCGACCGTCTGGTCATGCTCCTGGCCGACGTGGCCAACATCCGGGAGGTCATCGCCTTCCCCACCCTGCGCCCCGAACGCTGACCTCACGAGCCACCCGCCGGCACACGGCGTTGGGCACACGGCGTTGGGCCACCGTTGGGTCGATTTCGTCGTTCCCTAACAGGCGGCACACATGGCGCTTACTCCGGTGGTCGATGGTGGAGGGGAGGAGAACCGGACACGCCGGTTCCGAAGGAAGGTCGGCAGATGGTCACGACGATGCAGGCAAGGAAATGGGCAGGAAAGGTGGTGGCCGCCACCGTGGTCGGCGGTGCTCTGGCCATCGGAACCGGTGGGGCGGCCTTCGCCACCACACCCACGACCGGTGCGGGCGCCCCCCCGGCCGCGTCCCGTCACTTCAGCTGTACGCGGGCCCCGAAGGCATTGGCCCGGATCGACAAGGTGGAGGCGGCCATCTCGACGCGCGTTCCCAAGCTGCAGGCGGCCGAGTCGAAGCTGACGGCCGCCGGTCACACGAAGCTGGCCGCTCGCGTCGAGAGGCGGATCAACCGGTTGCACAAGGTCGACACGCGGGTCGCGGCGTTGGCTACGAGGATCGAGGCCAAGTGCCCGTCGGGGACCCCGTCCTGAACGGCCTCAACGGAGTCGTCTACCGGCTGACGACGGGAAGGTCGTCGAGCAGGCCGTGAGCCAATTCGGTGAGCGACCGCCCGAGGTCCGCTCCGGGTAAGGCGGTTGCCGCTTCCGCCGCTTCGGCGACGTAGCGCCGCCCGGCGGCCACGGTGGCGTCGATGGCCGGGGAGGCGGCGACGATCGACCGGGCCTTGTCCCGTTCGGGTTGGTCGAGCGGCTTGCCGAGGAGCGGCGCCAGCTCGGGGCCGGCGCCCGGGTCGCGCAGAGCCTTCAGCACCGGCAGCGTGTAGATGCCTTCGGCCAGGTCCTGGCCGGGGAGCTTCCCCAACTCCTCCTCGGTGCCGATGACGTCGAGGACGTCGTCTCGGAGTTGGAAGAGCATGCCGAAGCAGCGACCGAACGTCGTGAAGGCGTCCACCTCGACGCGGGGCAGACCCCCCGTCAGCGCGCCGATGCGGCAGGAGGTGGCCATGAGGGCCGCCGTCTTGCCGGCGATGGCGGTGAAGTAGTGCTCCTCGGTGCGCTCGGTGCTGAAGGCGGCCCGGACCTCGGCCACCTGACCCTGGCAGAGCTGGCCCAGGGTGTGGGCGAGCAGGCCGGCGATCTCGGTCCCGAGCGACGCCGCGATCTCGGCCGACCGGGCCAGCAGGAAATCGCCGGCCACGATGGCCACGAGGTTGCCCCACCGGGCGTTCACGCTCTCGACCGTCCGCCGCATGGTGGCTTCGTCCATGACGTCGTCGTGGTAGAGCGAGGCCAGGTGGACGAGCTCGACGGCCACGGCCCCCTGCAGATCGTCGGGCTCCGCTGTGCGTTCCCCACCGGTGGCCGCCGCCAGAGCCAGGCCCGGGCGCAGGCGCTTGCCGCCGGCGGCGATGAGGTGGCCGGTGACCTCGTCGAGGAAGGGGTCACCCGACCGCACCGAGGCCCGGAGCTCGGGTTCGAGGCTGACCAGGTTGCCGCCCATCGAAGGGAGCGTCAGGAGGGGAGCGGCATTCACCGGGCTGAACGATAGGCGAAGGAGCACGACGTGCGACAACGGAGCCCTGTCCTGGTCAGGGGCCCTGTCCGGGTCGGTGACGGCGTCCGGTGGCCCCGCCTGGCGCCCCGGGGTCCCGCCGCCGCCGGGGGCCCGGCGACCGGACCGACCGACGGTCCGCCCGGTCGGATGAACGCGGTATGTGGTTTTCGTCAGGATCGGGCCCGGACCTGCCGAAGGGGTTCCCAACGAATCGACGACTCAGATTCGTGTCGGACTGGTGTCGGTTCGTTCGGTCCGACCGGTACACTCGTTTCAGGGAATCGAGCCGTCGAGGGAGGCGGATCTGGTGTTCGAACGCTTCACGGACCGGGCACGGAGGGTGTTGGTGCTGGCGCAGGAGGAAGCGCGCCTGCTCAATCACAGCTTCATCGGTACCGAGCACATTCTTCTCGGCCTCATCCACGAGGGCGAGGGAGTCGCGGCCAAGGCCCTCGAGCAACTCGGCATCTCCTTGGAGGCCGTGCGCGAGAAGGTGGAGGAGACCATCGGGCTCTCCGGCACGGCGCCGACCGGGTCCCCGCCGTTCACCCCCCGGGCCAAGAAGGTCCTCGAGCTGTCACTGCGCGAGGCGCTGCAGCTCGGACACAACTACATCGGCACCGAGCACATGCTCCTCGGCCTCGTCCGCGAGGGCGAGGGTGTGGCGGCCCAGGTGCTCGTGAGCCTCGGCGCCGACCTGGCCCGGGTGCGGCAGCAGGTGATCCAGCTGCTGTCGGGGTACCAGGGCAAGGAGTCGGTGGGCGCCGGTCCCGGTTCGACGGCGTCGGAGACGCCCTCGGGTTCGCCCGTGCTCGACCAATTCGGCCGCAACCTCACGCAGCTGGCCCGCGAAGGGAAGCTCGACCCCGTCATCGGTCGCGACAAGGAGATCGAGCGGGTCATGCAGGTGCTGTCGCGGCGCACCAAGAACAACCCTGTCCTGATCGGCGAGCCGGGCGTGGGCAAGACGGCCATCGTCGAGGGTCTGGCCCAACGCATCGTGGCCAACGACGTCCCCGAGACGCTGCGGGGCAAGCAGCTCTACACCCTCGACCTCGGCGCCCTCGTGGCCGGCAGCCGGTACCGCGGTGACTTCGAGGAGCGGTTGAAGAAGGTCCTGAAGGAGATCCGGACCCGGGGCGACATCGTGCTGTTCATCGACGAGCTGCACACGCTGGTCGGTGCCGGGGCGGCCGAAGGGGCCATCGACGCCGCCTCCATCCTGAAGCCCATGCTGGCCCGGGGCGAGCTCCAGACCATCGGGGCCACCACCCTCGACGAGTACCGCAAGCACCTCGAGAAGGACGCCGCCCTCGAGCGGCGTTTCCAGCCCATCAAGGTGGAGCAGCCCACGGTGGCGCACACCATCGAGATCCTGAAGGGGCTGCGCGACCGCTACGAGTCTCACCACTCGGTGACCATCACCGACCAGGCCCTGGTGGCCGCGGCCAACCTGGCCGACCGCTACCTGGCCGACCGCTACCTGCCCGACAAGGCCATCGACCTCATCGACGAGGCCGGCAGCCGCCTGCGGATCAGACGCATGACCACTCCTCCCGACTACAAGAAGCTCGAGGAGGAGATCGACCGGATCCGCACCGACAAGGACGCGGCCATCGAGCGCCAGGCTTTCGACCAGGCCAAGAAGCTGGCCGACCAGGAGAAGGAGCGGCTCGACCGCAAGACGGCCATGGAGGCCGAGTGGCGGGCCGAGGGCGTCGAGCTCTTCGACATCGTCGACGAGGAGGTCATCGCCGAGGTTCTGGCCAACTGGACGGGCATCCCCGTGTACCGCCTCACCGAGGAGGAGACGTCCAAGCTCCTGCGCATGGAGGACGAGCTGCACAAGCGTGTCATCGGTCAGGAAGAGGCCATCAAGGCCCTGTCCCGGGCCATCCGTCGCACGCGCGCCGGTCTCAAGGACCCCAAGCGTCCGAGCGGTTCGTTCATCTTCCTGGGCCCCACCGGCGTGGGGAAGACGGAACTGGCCAAGACGCTGGCCGAGTTCCTCTTCGACGACGAGGACGCGCTGATCCAGCTCGACATGAGCGAGTACATGGAGAAGCACACCGTGTCGCGGCTGGTCGGCTCGCCCCCCGGATATGTCGGCTACGAAGAGGGCGGTCAGCTCACCGAGGCGGTGCGGCGCAAGCCCTTCTCGGTGGTCCTGTTCGACGAGGTGGAAAAGGCCCACCCCGACGTCTTCAACGCGCTCCTGCAGATTCTCGAGGACGGGCGCCTGACAGACGCCCAGGGTCGTTCCGTCGACTTCAAGAACACCGTCCTCATCATGACCTCGAATCTGGGAACGGCCGATCTGCGCAAGTCGTCGGTCGGGTTCGCCAAGTCGTCCGAAGCGGTCAGCTACGAGCGCATGAAGACCAAGGTGAACGAAGCGCTGAAGCAGCACTTCCGGCCTGAATTCCTGAACCGGATCGACGAGGTGATCGTCTTCCACGAGCTGTCGCGCGAAGAGGTCATCGAGATCGTCGACCTCATGACCAAGAGGGTGGGGGACCAGCTCGAGAGCCAGGGTCTCGGCCTCGAGCTCACCCCGGCGGCCAAGATGGCATTGGCCGACAAGGGCTACGACCCGACTCTCGGTGCCCGTCCCCTGCGCCGGGCCATCCAGCAGTACGTCGAGGACCCGTTGTCGGAGCGCATCCTGTGGAAGGAATTCCGCGTGGGCGAGACGATCATCGTCGACGTCGACGCCGACAACGACAACGAGATCGTCTTCCGCACCATCGAAGGACTGCAGCCGCCACCGGTGGAACTGGCCGGCGCCGGCCCCAGTACCTGAGGGGTACCACCGGAGGGTCACACCCGGGTCGTAGCGTGCCCCCATGGGGAGAGCGCGGTCGGTCCACAGGTGTGAGGCGTGCGGGGTGGCCACGGCACGCTGGGCCGGCCGTTGCCCGACGTGCGGCGAATGGAACTCCCTGCACGAAGAGGCGGTCGTCCCAGCGTCAGCGGGCGTCGGCCGGGGCGCGCCGGACGCGGAGGCCGACATGGGCCCTGTCGCCCTGTGCGCCGTCGACGTCTCCGGTGCCACCCCCCGGTCCACCGGGCTGAGCGAGCTCGACCGGGTCCTCGGCGGGGGTCTCGTCCCCGGGTCGGTCACTCTTCTGGGCGGCGAACCGGGAGTGGGGAAGTCGACCCTGCTCCTCCAGGTCCTGCGGTCGGTGGCCACGACCGGGGCCACCGTCGTGCTCGTCTCGGCCGAGGAGTCGGCCGCCCAGGTCCGCCTGCGGGCCGGACGTCTCGGGCCCGTGCCTCCGACGCT
This sequence comes from uncultured Acidimicrobiaceae bacterium, assembly GCA_963848355.1. Lineage (GTDB taxonomy): Bacteria > Actinomycetota > Acidimicrobiia > Acidimicrobiales > UBA8190 > CAWKDG01. The sequence continues at coordinate 700,163 of CAWKDG010000012.1, read as the reverse complement.
GTTGCTCCTCGAGGCCACCGATGTCCGCGCCGTGGCCCGCAGCATGGAGGAGCTCGCCCCCGACCTCGTCGTCGTCGACTCCATTCAGGCCGTGGCCGATCCCGACGTCTCGGGGCTGCCGGGAGGTGTCCCCCAGGTGCGCGCCTGCGCCGAGTACCTGGTCCGCCTGGCCAAGACCCACCGGGTCCCGTTCGTGCTCGTGGGCCACGTCACCAAGGACGGGGCCCTCGCCGGTCCACGGGTGCTCGAACACCTGGTCGACACGGTGATGACCGTCGAGGGTGACCGGCACCACGCGCTGCGCATGGTGCGGGCCACGAAGCACCGGTTCGGGCCGACGGGCGAACTCGGTCTCTTCGCCATGGGTGACGCCGGCCTGGCGGCGGTGACCGATCCCCACAAGCTGCTGCTCGGCGATCGCCGCCCGGGGACGGCGGGGAGCGCCGTGCTCCCGGCCATGGAGGGGCAACGGGCCCTGCTGGTCGAGATCCAGGCGTTGCGGGCTCCCGCCTCGTCGCAGTCGGCGCCGCCGCGTCGATCGGCCCAGGGGGTGGACGCCGGACGACTGGCCCTGCTCCTGGCCGTGCTCGAGCAGCATGCCGGGGTCGTCCTCGGGCACACCGACGTCTTCGCATCGGCCGTCGGGGGTATCCGCGTCACCGAGCCCGCCGCCGACCTGGCCGTCGTCCTGTCCCTGGCGTCGGCCGTGGCCCGCCTGGCGTTGCCGGCCGACGTCGTTGCCTTCGGCGAGGTCGGGCTCGGCGGTGAGATCCGCCAGGTGCCCCACGCCCCCCGGCGCCTGTCGGAGGCGGCGCGGATCGGCTTTCGACGTGCTTTCGTCCCCGCCTCGTGCCCCGACGGACCCCCCGGCATCGAGCTTCTCCGCGTCGCCTCCGTGCACGAGGCCGTCACCCTCGCCCTCGCCGTCGACCATACGGGCGAACGGCAGGCCGTGCGCGTCACGGCGTGAACACGGCCCCGCCCCGGCGGGGGACGACGGACAGCGGCTCCCGGGTACCATGCGTCCGTGGAGCGAACCAGTGCGGCTGTCGCCGGTGCTCTCGCCCTGGTTGCTCCGGGTCAGCCGCTGCGCGACGGGCTCGAACGCGTGCTGCTGGCCAACCGTGGCGCGCTCATCGTGGTGGGTGACGACGCCGACGTCCTCTCCATCTGCACCGGTGGGTTCCTGCTCGACGCCGAGTTCACACCGCAACGGTTGTCGGAGCTGGCCAAGCTCGACGGAGCCATCATCGTGTCGGCCGACGCGGCGCGCATCGCCCGGGCCAACGTCCACCTGATGCCCAACCCCTCCATCCCGACATCGGAGACGGGGACCCGCCATCGCACGGCCGAACGCATGGCCCGGTCGATCGACGTTCCCGTCATCTCCGTGTCGGCATCGATGGGGGTGGTCACCGTCTACCGCGGGAACGCCAAGCACGTGCTCCAGTCAGCCACCCGGCTGCAGGAACGGATCGGGCAGGCGCTGCAGACCCTCGGGAGGTTCCGCCAACGTCTCGACGCTGCCGTCGCCGCGCTGTCGGCGCTGGAGATGGAGGACACGGTCACCCTGCGCGACGTGACGGCCGTGCTGCAACCGGCGGAGCTGGCTTCCCGGATCGCCGACGAGATCGACAGCGAGCTGGTGGAGCTGGGCGCCGACGCCCGCCTGCTGCGGTTGCAACTCGACGAGTTGCTCGACGGTGTCGTCACCGTGCGCCGTCTCGTGGTGCGCGACTACATCCGCGCCGGCCCGCCCGTCCGTTCGGCCACCGCACCGGCGGCCGCCGACGAGGGGATCCGTACGGCGGCGCGGTCCAGCCTCGAGCACGCCCTCCAGGCGCTCGGTCGGCTCACCACCGACGAGCTCGTCGACACGCGCCGGATGGCGGCGGCGCTCGGCCTGGCGCCGGGGCACGTCGATTTCGACACGGCCTTGGAGCCACGCGGCTATCGCCTGCTGCACCGCCTGCCCCGGTTCCCCGAAGCGGTCATCGACGCCATCGTGGAGCACTTCGCCGGGCTGCAGAAGATCATGCGCGCCTCGGTGGGTGACCTCGAAGAGGTGGCCGGAGTGGGGGAGACGAGGGCCCGGTCGGTGAAGGACGGTCTGGCCCGGTTGGCCGAGGCCACCATTCTCGATCGCTACGCCTGACCGCACCGAGTGCGTCGGTGCCCCAGGCACCGCTGACACCGGCGCCCACCTGCAACGGGACCCTCGTGAGGCCGGGGTCGCCCCTCGGGTAGAATGGAGGACTGTTCTGCGCACGGTGGGCGCGGCTTCGGTTGGGAGATACGACGTGTTCGACATCGGTGACAAGGTGGTTTACCCGCACCACGGTGCGGCCATCGTCGAGCGTCGTGAGGTGAAGGAGGCCTTCGGGGAGAAGCGCGAGTACCTCGTGCTGCGACTGGCCTACGGCGACCTGACGTTGATGGTGCCGGCCGACAACACCGAAGGTGTGGGACTGCGCGAAGTGATCAACGACGAAGAAGTCGAAGAGGTCTTCGCCGTCCTGCGCAAGAAAGAAGCGCGGATGCCGACCAACTGGTCGCGGCGGTACAAGAACCACTCCGAGAAGCTTCGGTCCGGCGACATCTACCAGGTGGCCGAAGTGGTGCGGAACCTCTCCATCCGCGACAAGGACAAGGGTCTGTCGGCGGGCGAGAAGCGCATGCTCCAGCGGGCCCGACAGATCCTCGTGTCCGAGCTCACCTTCGCCCTCGACGTGGACGAAGAGGCGGCCGAGAAGCGTCTCGACGAGGCGCTGCCCTGATCCATCTCGACCGTCGCCCGTGACGGTCTGGGCGGTGGTGGTGGCCGCCGGCGGCGGCCACCGTTTCGGGGGACCCAAGCAATTCGCCGAGATCGGCGGACGGACCCTGGTCGACCGTTCCGTCGAAGCGGCGCGGTCGGTGGCCGACGGCGTCGTGCTCGTCGTTCCCGTCGATGGCTCCGGCGCCCCCCCTTCGCACGTCCACGGCGCCGATCTGGTCGTCGCCGGCGGGGCCACCCGCAGCCAGTCGGTCCGTGCCGGGCTGCATGCGGTTCCCGGTGACGCCGACGTGATCGTTGTCCACGACGGAGCCCGCCCGCTGGCCTCGGCGACCCTGTTCCGGTCGGTGGTCGACGCCATCGTCGCCGGTGCCGACGCCGCTGTTCCCGGCGTGCCCCTGGCCGACACCGTGAAGCGCGTCGACGACGGGGTCGTGGTCTCGACCGTGGATCGCCACGGCCTGGTCTCGGTGCAGACGCCGCAGGCGTTCCGGGCCGAGGTCCTGCGCCGTGCCCACGAGGCCGGCGGTGACGCCACCGACGACGCCGGGCTCGTCGAGGCCCTGGGCGCTACCGTGCGCGTGGTGCCCGGCGATCCCCGGAACGTGAAAGTGACCACCCCCGACGACCTGACCATGGCCCGGGCCCTGCTGGAGACGTGACCGTGGCCGACGAGACTCCCTCGCTGCGTGTCGGGCAGGGCTTCGACATCCACCGCTTCTCGCCCCTCCCGGGCCGGCCCCTCGTCCTCGGCGGCGTCACCATTCCCGGCGTCGTCGGTCTGGCCGGCCACAGTGACGCCGACGTGGTGGCGCACGCCCTGGCCGACGCCCTTCTCGGCGCCGCCGGCCTCGGCGATCTCGGTCGGCACTTCCCCGACACCGATCCGACATGGGCCGGAGCCGACTCCCTCGACCTCCTGGCCCGGGTGGGCGCGTTGGCGGCGGGGCAGGGGATGCGCGTGGTGAACGCCGACTGCACCGTGGTGTGCGAACGTCCCCGCCTGGCCGACCACGCCGACGAGATGGCTCGCCGCCTCGGCGCCGCCGTGGGCGCTCCGGTGAACGTGAAGGCCACCCGGGCCGAGGGTCTCGGGACACTCGGGCGTGTCGAGGGGATCGCCTGTCTGGCCGTCGTCCTTCTGACGACGCCCGCTCGGCCGTCCGACGCCGCCGAGGGGCATCGGTGAGCCCGGCTCCGACCGGTCGCTCCGGGCGTCCGGACCGGTCGGGTCGGCCCCGTCGACCGGGGACCGGCGCCGCGGCACGGGCCGGTCGCGGCGTCGCCGTCCCCGAGCGAAAGAGCCGCTCCTCGACCGGACGCGACCGCCACGGGTTGGGCGGCGACCAGGTCGAGGGTCGCCGTGCCGTGCGCGAGCTGCTGGCCGCCGGGCGCCGGCCCGTCCACGAGGTCTGGATGGCCGAGGACCTCGACCCCTCGGCCGTCCTCGACGACATCGAGCGCCTGTCGGCCAAGCGCCACGCCCGCCTGCAGATCGTGCCCCGCCGCCGGCTCGACGCCGCCGCCCGCACCGACGCGCCGCAGGGCGTCCTGGCCCGGGCAGGTGCGTTGTCGGAGAGCGATCTCGATGATCTGTGCCGGCCGCACCGGGGCGTCGCGCCCTTCCTCGTCGTCTTCGACGGCGTGACCGACCCGCACAACCTCGGTTCCCTGTTGCGCAGCGCCGAGTGCGCCGGCGTCACCGGCGTCGTGGTCCCGCGTCACCGTGCCGCCCACGTCACGCCGACGGTCACCAAGGTGGCGGCCGGTGCCGTCGAACATCTGGCCATGGCCGTGGTCCCGGGCGTCCCCAACGCTCTCCAGCGCATGACGCGGGCGGGCGTCACCACCGTCGGTCTCGACGCGTCGGCGGACACGTCGCTGTTCTCCTTGGGCGACGGTGACGGACACGGCCCCGTCGACGTCACCGGACCGGTGGCTCTGGTCATCGGAGCCGAAGGCAAGGGTCTGGCCGCGCTCACGCGGCGCCGGTGCGCGGTGTTGGTGTCCATTCCGCAGCACGGCGCCCTCGAGTCGCTGAACGTGGCCGCCGCCGGCGCCGTGGCCTTCTTCGCCGTGGCGCAGCTCCGCACGGACCGACACCGCGTGGCCGTCGCGTCCGACGTCTCGTCCGCTGTCGCGCCGGCCGACGACTCCGGCGCGCCGCGCGTCAGACAGGGTGGCGCCACGATGACGAGTCCGATGACGAGCCGGTGGTGGGAGTCGAACCCACGACCTGACGATTACAAATCGCCTGCGCTGCCACTGCGCCACACCGGCGTGGCCGTCCACGCTACCGCCGTGTCGAACGTCGGGGACCCGTGCCGGCCCGTTGCACGCGTGGCTGGTGGGACATGGTGGCGAGTGGCCACCGAGGGAGGATCCTTGCTTCGCGCCTGGCGCATTGGCAGGCTGGGCAGACGATGGCGTTGAACGACAGGGAGCGGCAGATTCTCGATTTCGAGGAATCGTGGTGGACCCGACCCGAAAAGAAGTCGGTTGCCATCCGCAAACGCATCGGGATCTCCCCGGCGCAGTACTACCGTCAGCTCGGCGAGCTCGTCGACAGCGGGACCGCCCTCGAGCACTTCCCCCTCCTCGTCCGGCGCCTGCGCCGCCGTCGCCTCGAGCGACGACGCGGACGCTACGAGACCACTCCCGAGCGACAGCACCCCCAGCGATGAGCGCGTCGTCCGGCGGTGGCAACGGGTCGAACGACCACAGCTCAGGGGGATCCTTCGAGCCGCCCGAGCGGCCCCGCTCCGGACGGGGCCTGGCCCTCGTCATCGTGGCCGTCGTGATCGGCGCTCTCCTTCTCCCCTCGGCCACCCGGTCGCCTCTGGCGGCGGGCGCCGGCGCGACCTCCGCCGGAGCCGGGTCGTCGGCCTCGACGACGTCCACCACCCGGCCGGGCCACCACCGGTCGACCTCGACGACGTCGACGACGGTGCCGCTCTCGAGCATCCACGTCCTCGTGGCCAACGCCACCTTGACGAACGGGGTGGCCGGGTCCGTGACCAGCTTCCTCGCCTCCAAGGGATTCGGCACCCTGACGGCCACCAACGCCCTCCTCAAGGTCACCGCCTCGGAGGTCTATACCGTCGGTGGCGCCACCGCCGACGTCCAACCGGTCGTCGCCGCCCTCAGCCTGCCCGCCTCCAGCATCGAGCCGGCGGCGTCGGCGGCACCGGTGGCCAGCACCACCGGTGCCAACGTCGTCGTCATCGTCGGCCCCGATCTCGCCACCCGCTTCAACCCCGGCGACGACCACCACCGCCGCCGCCGGCTGACCGCTCCCCACCCGACCGAAGACCTCGTCATGGACGACGTCGCGTCGCTCGGCCCCCTGGCCCCGCTTCTGCTGGCGCCGTCCACCACCGCCGTCCTCACCGACTTCGACGGGACCCTCTCGCCCATCGTCGCCGATCCCGACGAGGCGCAGGCCCTGCCGGCCGCACCCGGTGTCCTGGCCCGGCTGGCCGAGCACTTCGGCGTCGTCGCCGTGGTCTCCGGCCGGCCGGTGGCGTTCCTGGCGCGCCGTCTCGCCGGCGCCGGTCCCGCCGTCCGCCTGTTCGGCGTCTACGGGCTCGAGTGGATGGAAGGACGGCCAGGTCCGCGGTGGCCCCCGAGGCCGAGCCCTGGCTGGCGCCGGCGGCAGCGGTGGTGGCCGCCGCCCGGAGCCAGGCCCCACCCGGCGTCGGGGTGGAGGGCAAGGGGGCGGCGCTGGCCATCCACTGGCGCCGGGCCCCCGAGGCCGGCGCATGGGCGCTGGAGTTCGCCCGGGACTGGGCCGACGCGCACCGGTCTCGTTCTCCAGCCGGGTCGTCGGGCCCTCGAGCTGCGGCCGCCGCTGTCCATCGACAAGGGTCAGGTCGTCGAACAGCTGGCCGCCGGCTGTACCGGCCGCCTGCTTCGCCGGCGACGACGCCGGCGACCTCGCCGCCTTCGCCGCCCTCGACCGGTTGGCTCGTCCGGGGCCTCCACGTCGTGCGCCTGGCCGTGGCCGACGAGGAGTCCCCGCCTGAGCTCGTGGCGGCCGCCGACATCGTGGTCGACAGCCCGGCGGAGGCCCTCGCCCTGCTCGATCGCCTGGCCGACGGCGGCGGCCCGAGGTGCCACTGCGCAGACGTGACGTCAGGACCGGGCCGCCGCCACCAGGTCGGCCAGCCAGTCGCCCGCCTGGCGGCGCTCGACCAGAGTCCGGAGCGCCGCGGCCCGGCGGGCCCTCTCGGGGCCGGCCATGGCCAGGGCCCGGCCCGAGGGCCCGTCGGCCGTGTCGGCCACGTCGTAGGGATTGACGGCGATGGCGGCGCCGCCCAGCTCCTCGAAGGCACCCGCTTCGCGCGACAGCACCAGCACGCCGTCGTTGCTCGTTCACGAGCGGCCCTTCCTTGGCCACCAGGTTGAGACCGTCGCGCACCGGATTCACGAGCAGCACGTCGTAGCGCGTGAGCGCGGCGAACGAACGGTCGGGGTCGTCGGCCACGTCGAGGAGGATCGGACACCAGTCGTCGGTCCCCCACGTGTCGTTCACCCGCGCCACCGCCTCCTCGACCTCGGCGGCGTAGGCGACGTACTCCGACAGCGACTCTCGCGAGGTGTAGCCGAGGGCCATCATCACCACTTCCCCCCGCCATTGGGGATGGGTCTCCAGTAGCTCGTCGAAGGCCCAGAACCCCCGTAAGAGGTTCTTCGACGGCTCCAGCCGGTCGACCCGCACCACCAGCCGCCGGTCACCCACGAGCTCCTCGATACGAGCTCGCGCCGCCCGGCACGGTGCGGCCGAGGCGCGGGCCTCGAGATGGGCGCGGTCGGGACCGAGGGGCGACACGAAGGTCCGGCCGCGGCTCGACCCCCATGTCGGCGCAGCACCCGAGGTAACCGGCCTCCCAGCGACGGGTGTGAAAGCCGCAGGCGGTCGCCGCCGCCATCCCCCGCAGCAGCTCCCGCCCCGTCCCGGCGGGCAGGACGCGGAACATGTTGGGGTCGGCGAAGGGGGTGTGGGAGAAGTGCACCGTCTTCAGGTCGGGCCGCTCCCGGGCCAGCATCTCGGGGACCAGGCACAGGTGGTAGTCCTGGACGAGCACGGTGGCGCCGTCGTTGGCCACGTCGGCCACGGCGGAGGCGAACAAGGCGTTCACGGCCCGGTAGGCGTCCCATGCCTCGGACCACAGATGACCCGACCGCGGCCGGCGGGCCAGGTCGAAGAGGTGATGGTGGCAGAACCACAACGTGGAGTTGGAGACGACGTCGTACGCCATCCGGTAGGTGACGGGATCGGGTCGGACGACGACGAGGTCGAGGCCGGGCTGGCTCATCAGTCCGGCGTCGGCCGCCAGCCGGTCGGCCTCGGACATGGCGCACGCCACCCAGGTGGCCCCGCTGCCCTCGAGGAGGGGCTGCAGCGCACCGGCCAGGCCCCCGGCCGAGTCGACGGGGACCGGGGCGCCCGAGTCGTCGAGGACGAAGGAGAGCGGACCGCGGTTGGAGGCCATGACCAGGTCGGCTCCGCCCATGGAGCGACCCTACCTGCGCTCCGCCGCCCGGGGGGCCACGATGGCACCGATGCCCGACCCCCCGAGACCCCCCCTCGTCCTGGCCGCCCCCGACGCCTTCAAGGGCACGGCCACCGCCAACGCCGTGGCCGCCGCCATCGCCGCCGGTGCCGCCCGGGCCCGGTGGGAGGCCGACGCATGCCCGCTCTCCGACGGGGGCGAGGGCTTCGCCGAGGTCGTGGCCGCGGCGGGGTCGGCCGGTCACGATGATCCCGGTCGAGACGATCGCGGGCGATGGATCGAGACGACGGTCACGGGTCCCCTCGGCCGCCCCGTGGTGGCCCGGTGGTTCCTCCGCTCCACCGAGGCCGTCCTCGAGTCGGCGGCGGCGTCGGGGCTCCCCCTGGCGGGCGGGCCCGCCGGGAACGATCCCGTCGGGGCCACCACCCGGGGCACCGGCGAGCTCGTCTGTGCCGCCGTCGCGGCCGGGGCCCGGCGGGTCCTCATCGGCGTGGGGGGATCGGCCACCACCGACGGGGGACTCGGCGCCGTCGAGGCCATCGACGAGGCCGGCGGGCTCCAGGGCGCCGAGGTCGTGGTGGCCTGCGACGTGCAGACCCTCTTCGTCGACGCCGCCACCGTCTTCGGTCCCCAGAAGGGCGCCACCCCCGACCAGGTCCTCGTCCTGCGCCGGCGCCTCGAGGACCTGGCCGAGGTCTACCGCTCGCGCAGCGGCCTGGACGTGGCCTCCCTGCCCTCGGCCGGAGCCGCCGGCGGTCTCGGGGGAGGGCTGGCCGTCGTCGGGGCCCGCCTGGTGCCGGGCTTCGACGTCGTCGCCGGGGCCGTCGCCCTCGGCGATCGCCTGTCCCGGTCCGACGTCGTCGTCACCGGCGAAGGCCGCCTCGATGCCTCGTCGTGGGCCGGCAAGGTCGTCGGCGGCGTCCGCGCCCTGGCCCGGCGGGCCGGCATCCCGGTGCTCGTCGTCGCCGGCACCGTCGGTCCCGGGGGGCCCGTCCGCGGCCTCGAGGTGGTCGACCTCTCAGCCCGTTACGGGGAGAGACGCTCTCTGTCCGATCCCGCCGGGTGCGTGGCCGACGCCGTCGCCGAAGCGCTGGGTCATCTCTAGCGGCGCGGGTCGATCTCTCGAGGCGCGGGTCATCTCTGAAAGCGCGGGCCAGGGCGGCGCGCAGCACGTCGGTGGCTTCGTGGCGCAGCTCGGCCAGGGGGCGGTTGCGGTGGATCCGTACCCCGAGGTCCACCTGGGCCACGGCGTCGATCCCGAAGCGGTCGGCCACGTCGACGAGCAGCCCCAGCTCGATCCCGTAGTCGGGGTCGAGGCCTGTCTTCTCGAGTACCTCCCGCGGCGCGGCGGTTTCCCCGGCCAGGGGTTGGCGGATTCCGACCAGCCGGGGGAACAGCAGGTCGATGGCGGGGCGGGCCACCAGCTCGGTCACCCGACCCCCACCCGCCGTGGCCCCGTCGACGGGCCTCTCGTAGAAGCCCTTCACCAAGGCCACGTCGTCGTCGGTCAGGATCGGTCCGAGCAGACCCGTGACGAAGTGGGGACCGAAGTTCTCCACGTCGGCGTCGAGGAAGACGAGCACGTCGCCGCGGGCCTCGGCCACCGCCACCAGGAGGGCCTGGCCCTTCCCCCCGCCCGCCTCGCCGGCCGCCACCACCCGGGCCCCGGAGGCCTCGGCCGCAGGGGCGGTGCCATCCACCGACCCGTCGTCGACGACCAGCACCTCGTCGACGAGATCGACACCCCCGGCGTCGGCCACCAGGCTCCGGCGGATGGCGGCCACGATCGGCCCGATGGTCCGTTCCTCGTCGCGGGCGGGGAGGCAGACCGAGACCGCCCGCCCGGCGCGCGCCGGGACGAGGAGGGCCGGGGCGAAGTCCGAATGGTGGAAGGTCCGGCGGCCGGTCGTGCTCACCGTCCGATCATCGCCGATCCCGGGCGCCCCCGCGACCTGGGCATCCCCGGGGGCTCGTTGACGGCGGGGGTCCCCATCGTCCACCATGGAGGGACCATCAAGAGCGGCTGAGGGACGGGCCCTGTGACGCCGCGGCAACCAGCTTCCCCCGCCATGAGCGGGGCGCCAGGTGCCAATGCCCGACCGATGAGGAGGATCCCCCGTGGACTTCGTCACCGGGTTGCGCTGTCGGGAGTGCGCGCGCCCTTACCCTGCTGAAGCGCTCCATGTCTGTGACTACTGCTTCGGACCCCTCGAGGTCGTCTACGACTACGACGCCCTCCGGGACCACGTCTCGCGTGAGCAGATCGCGGCGGGGCCCCAGACCATCTGGCGCTACGCCCCGCTCCTCCCCGTGGTCGACCCCGCCCCCATCGACCTCGGCACCGGCTGCACCCCGCTGGTCCGGGCCGACCGACTGGCCGCCGAGCTGGGCCTCGGCGAGCTCTGGATCAAGAACGACACGGCCAACCCCACGGGGTCGTTCAAGGACCGGGTGGTCTCGGTGGCCCTCACCAAGGCCCGCCAGCTCGGATTCAAGGTGGCCGCCTGCGCCTCGACCGGCAACCTGGCCAACTCGGTGGCCGCCCACGCGGCGCGCGCCGGCATGGTCTCGGTCGTCTTCATCCCCCACGACCTCGAGGTGGCCAAGGTCGTCACCACCGCCGTCTACGGCGGCCACCTGGTGGCGGTCGAGGGGACGTACGACGACGTCAACCGGCTCTGTGCCGAACTCACCTCCGAGCACCCCGCCTGGGCCTTCGTCAACGTCAACATCCGGACCTACTACGCCGAGGGATCGAAGACCCTGGCCTTCGAGGTGGCCGAGCAGCTGGGCTGGACCGCCCCCGACCACGTCGTCGTCCCCGTGGCCTCGGGCAGCCAGCTCGTCAAGGTGGCCCGGGGCTTCCAGGAGCTCTACGAGGTGGGGCTCCTCGACGAGGCCCCCCACGTCCGCGTCTCGGGGGCCCAGGCCGCCGGCTGCTCCCCGGTGGCGACCGCCTTCGCCGAGAAGACCGACGCCATCCGCCCGGTCAAGCCCCACACCATCGCCAAGTCGCTCGCCATCGGCAACCCGGCCGACGGGTACTACGCACTCAAGACGGTCCGGGACTCCGGCGGCGCCTTCGCGGCGGTCACCGACGAGGAGATCATCGACGGCATCCGCCTCCTGGCCCGCACCGAGGGCATCTTCGCCGAGACGGCGGGCGGCGTCACCATCGCCACCCTGGCCAAGCTGGCCGACGCCGGCGTCGTCCGCTCCGACGAGCGGGTCGTCGCCTACGTCACCGGCCACGGGCTGAAGACGGTCGAAGCCCTGACCGCCACCGTCGGACCCACGGCCACCATCGCCCCCACGCTCGAGGCCTTCGCCGCCGCCGTCAGCCTCGACTCCGATCTCGACAGGAGCGACCCGTGAGCGTCACCGTCCGCATCCCGGCCCAGCTCCGCACCCTGACGGGGGGAGCCGGAGAGGTCGCCCTCTCGGGGTCCACGGTGGCCGAGGTCCTGAAGGATCTCGACGCCTCCCACACCGGTTTCGCCGACCGCCTCTTCGACGAGACCGGGGCCCTGCGCCGCTTCGTCAACATCTTCCTGGCCGACGAGGACGTCCGCTTCCTCCAGGGCCTCGACACCCCGGTGACCGACGGCCAGACCCTCTCCATCGTCCCCGCCGTGGCCGGGGGCTGAACCCCCGCCTCCGGCCCCGGCGCCGGTGGGAGCCCGGGGCAATCGTGTTGCGCCCGGATGGGAGGCGTGGTTTGCTGTTAGCACTCGACAAGGTAGAGTGCTAACAGAGCCAAATCAGAAGGCCGAGGCACGCCCGGGTCACGCACCCGGGTCCCCGGCCCCCCGGACATCGCCACCGCGGCGCCCGGACCACGTCACCACGGAGGACACCACGCCATGCCCAAGCTGATCGCCTTCGACGAGGAAGCCCGCCGGGCCCTCGAGAACGGTATGAACAAGCTGGCCGACGCCGTACGCGTCACCCTCGGCCCGAAGGGCCGCAACGTCGTTCTCGAGAAGAAGTGGGGCGCCCCCACGATCACCAACGACGGGGTCTCGATCGCCAAGGAGATCGACCTGGAAGACCCGTGGGAGAAGGTCGGCGCCGAACTCGTCAAAGAGGTGGCCAAGAAGACCGACGACGTCGCCGGTGACGGCACCACCACCGCCACCGTCCTGGCCTGGGCCATGGTCCACGAGGGCCTGCGCAACGTGGCCGCCGGGGCCAACCCGATGTCGCTCAAGCGCGGCATCGAGGCCGGGGTGGAGACGGCTGTCGCCTCCCTCAAGTCGATCTCCCGCGAGACCGAGTCGAAGTCCCAGATCTCCCAGGTGGCCGCCATCTCCTCGGCCGACGCCGAGATCGGCGAGATGATCGCCGAGGCCATCGACAAGGTGGGCAAGGACGGCGTCATCACCGTCGAGGAGTCCCAGACCTTCGGCATGGAGATGGACCTCGTCGAGGGGATGCGCTTCGACAAGGGCTACATCTCCCCCTACTTCGTCACCGACCCCGAGCGCATGGAAGCCGTCCTCGAGGACCCGCAGATCCTGTTCGTCGGCCAGAAGATCTCGGCCGTGCGCGACCTGCTCCCCGTCCTCGAGAAGGTGATGCAGACGGGCAAGCCTCTCGTGATCATCGCCGAGGACGTCGACGGCGAGGCCCTCGCCACCCTGGTGGTCAACAAGATCCGCGGCACCTTCAAGAGCGTGGCCATCAAGGCTCCCGGCTTCGGTGAGCGGCGCAAGGCGATGCTCCAGGACATGGCCATCCTCACCGGTGGCCAGGTCGTCACCGAAGAGGTCGGCCTCAAGCTCGAGAACATCGGGCTCGACCTGCTCGGCAAGGCCCGCAAGATCGTCGTCACCAAGGACGAGACGACCGTGGTCGAGGGGGCCGGCGACGACGCCGACATCAAGGGTCGCATCAACCAGATCAAGGCCGAGATCGAGAACACCGACTCCGACTACGACCGCGAGAAGCTCCAGGAGCGTCTGGCCAAGTTGTCGGGCGGCGTCGCCGTCATCAAGGTCGGTGCCGCCACCGAGGTGGAGCTCAAGGAGAAGAAGCACCGCATCGAGGACGCCGTCTCCACGACCAAGGCCGCCATCGAAGAGGGCGTCGTCCCCGGCGGTGGCGTCGCCCTGATCCGGGCCCAGGCCCTCATCCTCGACCGGGCCGAGAAGCTCGAAGGCGACGAGGCCACCGGCTGCCGCCTGGTGGCCAAGGCCGTCGAGGAGCCCTTGAAGCAGATCGCCGTCAACGCCGGCCTCGAAGGCGGCGTGGTGGTCGAGAAGGTCCGCAACATGAAGAAGCCGGCGGAGGGCCTGAACGCCGCCACCGGCGTCTACGAGGACCTCTTCGCCTCCGGCGTCATCGACGCCGCCAAGGTGACGCGCTCGGCGCTGCAGAACGCCGCGTCCATCGCTGCCCTCTTCCTCACCACCGAGGCGGTCATCGTGGACAAGCCCGAGAAGGAGTCGGCCCCGGCCATGCCCGGTGGGGGCATGGACGACTTCTAGAGTCCGGGCGTCCCGTACGGGCGCAGTACCCGGAGAGCCGTGCACAGAAATCCGACCGAGGGGCGCCCGTAGGGGCGCCCCTCGGGCGTTTCCGTACACTGGGCCCATGGCGAACACCGGGCCCCTGGCCCCATCGGTCGGTCGGGCCGTCCTCCATCTCTTCTGCCGGGTCGGTCCGACCCTCGAGCGCGAGGCCGTCGTCCGGGCCGTGAAGGACGCCGCCGCCGCCGGCGACCAGGTCGTCACCGTGGCCCTCCTCGGTCACAAGGCCGACATCGGCTTCATGGTCATCGCCGACGACCTCTGGCGGCTCCGCCACCTCCAGACCGCCCTCGCCTCCGCCGGTCTCGACGTCGTCGGGTCCTACGTCTCACTCACCGAGCTGTCCGAGTACGCGCCCGGCCTCCCCGAGGAGATGAAGCAGGCCCGGCTGTACCCGACCCTCCCGCCCGACGGCAAGACGGCGTTCTGCTTCTACCCCATGTCGAAGCGCCGGACGTCCACCTTCAACTGGTACGCGTTGAGCTTCGAGGAGCGCGTCGAGCTCATGAAGGCGCACGGCGCCGTGGGCCGCCGCTACCACGGCCGCATCGTCCAGCTCATCACGGGGTCCACCGGACTCGACGACTGGGAGTGGGGCGTCACCTTGTTCGGCGTCCATCCCGACGACCTGAAGGCCTGTGTCTACGAGATGCGCTTCGACGAGGCGTCGGCCCGCTACGCCGAGTTCGGTCCCTTCTTCACCGGCATGGTCGACGAGGTCGAGGTCGTCCTCGACAGCGTCGTCCCCCGGTAGGCGTCGGTCGATGGCGGGCGAGTCCGGTGCGCAGGTCGATGCGGACACGCCGGTCGATACCGAGCAGCTCGACGCGGGCCGGCTCGACGCGGGCCGGCTCGACGCGGGCCGGCTCGACGCGGGCCGGCTCGAGCGCTTGCGGGCCGTCCTCGGGGGTCTGGGTCGCGTCGTCGTCGCCTTCAGCGGCGGAGCCGACTCGGCCTTTCTCGCCCACGTGGCCTCCGACACCCTCGGGCCGGCGCGCGTGCTGTGTGTCACCGCCGTGTCCCCGTCACTCGCCCCCGAGGAGCTCGAGGACTGCCGTGCCCTGGCCGACGAATGGGGACTGCGCTGGCACCAGGTCCGCACCGGGGAGATCGCCGATCCGGCCTACCGGGCCAACGACGCGGAGCGCTGCTATCACTGCAAGACGAGCCTGCTCGACGCCCTCCTCCCGCTGGCCGCCGCCGAGGAGTCCACCGTCGTCCTCGGAGTGAACGTCGACGACCTCGGCGATCACCGACCGGGACAGCGTGCCGCCACCGAACGCGGTGCGCTCTTTCCTCTGGTGGAGTCCGGCTATGCCAAGGCGGACGTCCGCCGGGCGTCACGCGCTCTCGGCCTGCGCACCTGGGACAAGCCGGCCGCCGCCTGCCTGGCCTCGCGCGTCCCCTACGGAACCCCCGTCACCCTCGGCACCCTGACTACGGTGGCCACCGCCGAGTCCGGTCTGCGGGCCCTCGGCTTCCGTCAGCTCCGGGTGCGTCACTACGGCGACATGGCCCGCCTCGAGTTCGACGGCGACGAGCTGGCCCGTGTCGTGGACATGCGCGAGCAGGTCGTCGCCGCCGTCCGCCGGGCCGGGTACACCTACGTCACACTCGACCTCGAAGGCTTCCGGTCGGGCAACCTGAACGCGGCCCTCGACGTCGCGCCCACGAAAGGCCGTTCATGATCGACGTCAGGGTCAAACTCACCTTTCCCGAGGAGCTCGTGCGTCAGCCGTTCATCGCCCGTCTGGTCCGTGAATACGACGTCGAACCGAACATCCGCCGGGCCAACGTCGACGACCACGAAGGCTGGATCGTGTGCGAGGTGGCCGGCGAGCCGACCCAGGTCGACGGCGCGCTGGCGTGGCTGCGCGACCAGGGAGTGCGGGTGGACCTCCTGGGCGACGTCGTCGAGAGCTGACGGCGGTGGTCGGTGCCGGTGGCGGCACCCCCGACCCCGACCGCGTGCTGGCCGAGCTGGGGGCATCGTTGGGCGCGCTGCTGGTGGCGGCGGTGCCCGACTGGGTGGAACGGGAGGTGGGTCGTCTTCTCGATGCCTGGGTGGCCACGCGCCCGCCCGGGGACGTCGACCGGACGGCGGTCGAGAGCGAAGCCGAAGAGGCCGGGCGCCGCGCCGCCGCCGACGTCGCCGTCCACCTCCAGGCCCTGCTGTCGGCCGACGTCGACGCCCAGTCGACCACGCCCCTCGAGATCGTCCGCGCCGCGGTCGTCTATCCGACCGGGGTGCTCCTGCGGGCCGGGGTGGCCCCCGTCGTGCGCAGCCCCTTCGACGAGGCCCGGTTCCCCGACGACGCCTATGGGCTCATCCCGGCTTCGCTCGGAGCCGTCGACGCGTCCTTGACCGAGCCGGCCCGGGCGTGGGGGGCGGCCAAGGCCATGGCCCACAAGGCCAGGCACGGCAGGTCAGGGGCCTGAAACACCCCCGCGCCTGTTCATGGAACGATCACCGTCAGGACGCCTGCCGTTAACGGAACGTTCACGTTGCCCGGGTAAGTTCCGCGTCGTGACAGGCACGTCGGGCTCCGAGTCGCCCGAGCGATCGGACATGGCCCGGTCGGTGACGGCCCCCGACGCCGTGCGGCCCGCCGCCGGTAGGGCCCCGTCGCCGGTCGCCCTCCTCGACCACCCCGTCCTCGCCGCCCGCGACGTGGCGGTGGGGTTCGGGGCCAAGACGGTGCTGTCGGGGATCGATCTCGAGTTCACTCCCGGCACGATCACCGCCCTGATCGGCCCCACCGGTTGTGGGAAGTCGACGTTCCTGCGCTCGCTCAACCGGATGAACGACAAGGTGCGCGGTTACTGGCGGACCGGGGCCATCGAGTTCGACGGCGAGGAGATCTCGGGTCACGCCGTGGATCCGTTGGTCCTGCGGCGCCGGGTGGGGATGGTCTTCCAACGCCCGAACCCCTTCCCCATGTCGGTCGGCGACAACGTGGTCGCCGGCGTCAAGGCCCATCGCCTGTCGCCGCGTCGCGAGCTGCCCGCCGTGGCCGAGCGGTTCCTGCGCGAAGTCGGGCTGTGGTCGGCCGTGGCCGATCGCCTCGGCGATTCACCGTTCCGGCTGTCGGGCGGCCAGCAGCAACTGCTGTGCCTGGCCCGGGCGCTCGCCGTCGAACCCGACGTCCTCCTCCTCGACGAGCCGACGTCGTCGCTCGACCCCGTCACCACCAACATGGTGGAGGACCTGCTACGCGAGCTGGCGCCCGGTCTCACCATGGTGATCGTCACCCACAACCTGGCCCAGGCCCGACGGCTGGCCGGGGTGACCGCCTTCCTCTACAACGGGCGGCTCGTCGAGGCGGGGGAGACGCAACGCATCTTCGAGGCCCCGTCGGAGCCGGAGACCGTGAGCTATGTCAGCGGACGGATCGGATGACCGGCTGATCACGCCGCTGTCCGTGGCCCTCGGGGCCGGCGCGCCGTCACCTCGCCGCACCAGCGGACCGGCCGACACCGCGCACGGATGTTCCCGTGACGCGCACGACGAAGACAAAGGAGTTGGATCGCCATGTCCACGCGTCGCCGCACCGAAGTGAACGCCCCCGCCCACCCCCGCCACCGGCTGGGAGCGGCCCTGACCACGGTGGTGCTGGCCGCCGTGGCCGTCACGGCGGCCGCCTGTTCCTCGTCGACCGCGCCCTCGGCCACCTCCACCACCACGTCGGCCACCTCGGCGGCGACGTCGCTCTCGAGTCTCGAGAACTGGCCGACGACGTCGGTGTCGCTGCAGGAGTCCGGCTCCAGCCTGCTCTTCCCGCTGTTCAACTTCTGGGTGCAGCAGATCGAGAGCGAGTGGCCGGCGGTGAAGATCCAGACGGCGTCGACCGGATCGGGCGCCGGACTCACGGCGGCGGAGACGGGAACGGCCAACATCGGCGCTTCCGACCCCTACCTCTCACCCGCGGCCGCCCAGCAGTACCCCACCCTCGAGAACATCCCCCTGGCCATCTCGGCGCAGCAGGTGAACTACAACATCCCCAACCTGGCGGCGGGCACGCACCTGAAGCTGTCGGGCACGGTACTGGCCGACATCTACAAAGGCACCATCACCAACTGGAACGACGCCAAGATCGCCGCCCTCAACCCCGGGGTGACGCTGCCCGACCTCACCATCGTCCCCATCCACCGCGTCGACAGCTCCGGTGACACCTTCCTGTTCACCTCGTACCTGTCGGCGGCCGACCCGTCGGGGTGGACGATCGCCCCCGACACCATCGTGACGTGGCCCAACGTCCCCGGCGCGCTGAGCGCCATGGGCAACGGCGGCATGGTGACGACGTGCAAGGCCACCCCCGGTTGCGTGGCCTACATCGGGATCAGCTACCTGCAGGAGGCATCGGAATCGGGACTGGGCTATGCCGCGCTGCAGAACAAGGCGGGCCATTTCGAGGTGCCGACGGCGGCGACCATCTCGGCCGAGGCCGACAGCTTCACCAGCTCCACGCCGGCCAGCGGAACGGTGTCGATGATCGACGGCCCGCAGTCCGACGGCTACCCGATCGTCAACTACGAGTACGCCATCGTCTCGACCAAGCAACCGAACGCCCTCGAGGCTCAGGCCGTGAAGGCCGTGCTGGCGTGGGCCATCGACCCGAGCGGCGGGTCCGCGTCGGCCTACCTCAGCAAGGTCGGCTTCGTGGCGCTACCCCCGGCGGTGGTGTCGATCTCGACCAAGCTCGTGTCGAAGATCTCGTCATAGCGGGCCACGGCGCCCCCGACTCCGCAGCGACGATGACGCCCGAAGGTCCCGCCACCATGGTGACCGACGCCCCCCCGGGCGCGTCATCCGAGGTGGCGTCGCCGCCCGGCGGTCGGTCGGGCGCGGGGGCCGAGCCGCCGGGACCGTCGGGGGGACAGGGGTCGGGCGGCCGGCCGCCGTCGAGACCGATGTCGTGGTGGCGGGCCGAGAGCCTCATGCCGTGGGCGCTGCGGGCCGTGGCCTGTCTGCCCCTGGTGGCCCTGGTCCTGCTCCTGGTGGCGCTGGTCTGGAAGGCCATGCCGGCCATCCGTTACAACGGGTTCGGTTTCCTGACCGGTTCGGTCTGGAACCTGGGCAGCACCTACAGCCCCATCGTGACGACACACGGGGTGCGCCATCCGGCGGGGGCCGTCTACGGCGCTCTGCCCCTCATCATCGGCACCCTCGAGTCGTCGTTCATCGCCCTCGTCCTGGCCGTGCCCGTCGGGGTCGGCACCGCCCTCATCGTGGTGGAGAAGCTCCCGGCCCGCCTGTCGAGCGGCGCCGGGTTCTGCCTCGAGGTCCTGGCCGGCATCCCGAGCGTGGTCTACGGCCTGTGGGGGGCCCTGACGCTCGGACCGTTCCTGGCCCACGACATCGCCCAGCCCGTCGCCAACGTCATGCCCAACGTGCCCGTGCTCGACTTCTTCCGGGGCGAGGGTCCCCACAACAGCGCCGGCAACGGCACCGGCCTGCTCGTCTCCGGCGTGGTCCTCGCCATCATGATCCTGCCCATCATCGCCGCCACCACCCGCGACCTGCTGCGCCAGGTGCCCCGGGCCACGGTCGAAGGGGCGGTGGCCCTGGGAATGACCGACGCCGAGGCGACGAGGGCCGTCACCTTCCCCTGGGTCCGGGCCGGGGTCATCGGCGCGTCGGTGCTCGGTCTCGGCCGCGCCCTCGGCGAGACCATCGCCGTGGCCATGGTGAGCGGTGTGGTCCTGCGTTCCACCCCCTCGCTGTACGGGGCCATGGCCACGATCGCGGCGGCCATCGTGACGCAGCTCGACGCCGCCTTCAACGACGTGAGCGGGCTGGCCGTGAGCTCGATCGCCGAGCTCAGTCTCGTCCTGCTCGTCATCACGCTCATCGCCAACGTCGGGGCCCGCGTCCTCGTGCACCGGGTGTCCACCACCGCCCTCCCCGTCGGCCGGGGGGTGTGACGGTGCCGACCAGCGGCGACCGGCGGCCGGCGGACCGTGCCGCGGCGCGCACCGCCGCGGGGGCGGCGCTGCGCCGCCGCCACGTCACCGACCGCCTGACGTGGATCCTCGGCGCGCTGTGTCTGGCCCTGGTGGCCGTGCCCGTGCTGTCGGTCCTCGTCGGTGTGGTCGGACGGGCGGCCGGGGACTGGCACTGGAACGTCCTCACCACCGACACCGCCGGCAACGGCGGCGGACTCCTGAACGCCATCGAGGGCACCCTCTTGATCATGCTCGGCGTGGCCGTGATCGCCGGGGCGGTGGGCGTGGCCGGGGGTCTGTACCTGGCCGAGTACCTCCCGGCCGACCGGGGCCAGCTCCTGCGGGGGGCGTCGGAGGTCCTCTCCGGCGTCCCCTCGATCGTGCTCGGCTACGTCGGCTACGTCATCCTCGTCGTGCAGTTCCACTGGGGCGACTCTCTGGCCGCCGGCCTCATCGTGCTCTCCATCCTCGTCGTGCCCTACGTCACCAAGACGACCGAGGTGGCCATCCGCGGCGTGCCCACCGCCTATCGCGAGGGCGCCGAGGCGCTCGGGATGCGCAGCGGCTACACCCTGCGCAAACTGGTCATGAGACCGGCGCTCCCCGGCATCGCCACCGGTCTGATCGTGGCCCTGGCCATCGCCGTGGGGGAGACGGCCCCCTTGCTCTACACCGTCTTCTTCTCCAACTCGGCCCCCACCGGCCAGCTCACCCACTCACCCGTCGGTTACCTGACCTACCTCGTCTACACCTTCTACAACGTGCCCACGAGCTCGGCCCACGCTTTGGCGGCCGACGCCGCCGTGGTCCTGCTCGTGCTCGTCCTCCTTCTCATCGTGATCGCCCGCCTGCTCGTGTCCATGACCCAGCGCTACTCGCCCGACCGGCGGCAGCGGGTCGGTCGGGCGCCGACGTGACCGGCACGGCCATGACCGTCCCGGGCAGCGCCGACGGGCGGATCCGCATCCTCGTGGTCGAGGACGAGGAGTCCTACCGCGAGGCGCTGCAGGCCGGCCTGCGCCAGGAGGGGTTCGCCGTCGAGCTGGCCGCCGACGGCCTCGACGGGCTGCGGCAGTTCGCCGCCCATCCCCCCGATCTCGTCCTCCTCGACGTCCTCCTGCCGGGGCTGTCGGGGACCGAGGTGTGCCGGCGGATGCGGGACCTCGCCCCCGTGCCCGTCATCATGGTGACGGCCCTCGACGCCGAGGTCGACATCGTCCTCGGCCTCGAGCTGGGCGCGGCCGACTACGTGACCAAGCCGTACCGCTTCCGCGAGCTGGTGGCCCGGATCCAGGCGGTGCTGCGACGCGTCCAGCCACCCACCGTCCCCCGGCGGCCCGTGGTCGACGCCGCGCAGCCGGTCGAGATCGTGGTGGCCGGACCGGTGCGCGTCGACTTCGCCCGACGCGAGGTGCGGGCGGGGACCGGCATCGTCCACCTGTCGCGTCGCGAGTTCGATCTTCTGTCGCTGCTGCTGTCCCCGCCGGGCCAGGTGCGCACGCGCGACGAGTTGATCGACCGCCTGTGGTCGGGTCGGGACTTGACCGACACCAGGACGCTCGACACCCACATCCGCCGCCTCCGGGTGAAGCTCGAGCGCGATCCGGCCGATCCGCAGTTTCTCGTCACCGTTCGCGGCGTGGGTTTCCGTTTCGACGCCGACGGGCGCGGCACCCCCGACTACGACTGAGTCGGCTGACGACGGGGCCAGGATCAGGTCGGGGCGCCCTCGCCGCGCCACATCGGTTGGCGGGGACGGTCGAACAGGACGTCGAGGTGTTCACCCCGCAGCGCGGCGAAGACGTGGGGACCCCAGCGCTCGGCTCCCACCAGGGGTTGCGGAAGATTGTCGGGGGAGAACCAGCCCACGTCGGCGCACTCGAGGGGATGGGCGCGCAGCTCGCCCCCCAGGGCCCGGCAGTGGAAGACGAGTGAGTACAGCGGGACGCGGGTGAAACCGAGGCGCAGTCCGTCGAGGACGGCGATGAGGCGGACGACCTCGGCCTCGATCCCCGTCTCCTCCATGACCTCTTTCACCACCACCTCGGCCGCCGAGTAGCCGACGTCGGCCCAGCCGGTGGGGTAGAGCCACACGCCCGAGTCGGCCCGCTTCACGAGCAGGAGCTCCCCTTTGTCGTTGCCCACGGCCGCCCCCACCGCCACCTTGGGGGTGACGTAGCCGGGAACGCCCTGTCCGACGGCGCGCATCCACTCCTCGACCAGATGGTCGGCGTCCTCGACGTCGTCGGTCCCCGATGCGGCGGCCACGGCGATGTCGGCGGCCACGCGGAGCACCTCCTCGAAGCGCTCCTTCTCGTAGAGGCTCTCGGTGAAGCCGAGGCCGGTGCGGGCGATGGCCGACAGGCTCTCGCTCCACCGGAGAAGCTGCCGTGGGGAGATGGGCCGGTCCACGTAGGCACGCTACCGCAGGCCGCCCGGCGTGAACGCCGGTCACGTGGCTCGTGGGCCACAATGGAACATGTCCGTGAAGGCCGACTGCCGGCACTACATCATGCAGACCACGGCGCGCGGCGACAAGCTCGAGCAGTGCCGCATCAGGGCCAACGAGAACCTGCCTTTCGCCTGTCCCGAGGGCTGCGTCTTCTACGAGCCCCGCAAGGTGTCCTCCGCCGGGTGGCACGTGGCCCCCCCTCCCGACGAGCCGCCGCGGCGCTGAGTCGGGCGTGGCAGCATCCGTTGATGGATGTCGCCACGATGATGGCCGCCGGCCTCTACGACCCCGATGCGCCCACGGCGCCCGACCGGCTGGCGCTGCTCGAGTACCTCGACGGGCGCGGCGCCACCGTGGCGCAGATGGTGGAGGCCGATGCCGACGGCGTGCTCTTCGCCCTCAGCGCGTCCCTCGCCGCCTTCGCTCCCGTCGACAGGATCGCTCTTCCCGACATCGCCGCGCGGTCGGGGACGACGGTCGAAGCGGTCCGCCGGCTGTTGCTGGCCCTCGGGCTTCCCGTCGACGACGCCGCCCTTCTCCCCGCCTTCGTCGTCGACGACGTCGCCGCTTTCGAACTCGGCTCGTCGTTGTTCGGCGAGGAGGCGACGCTGGCCTTCTCACGCGTCCTCGGCGCATCGGTGGCCCGGGTCGTCGATGCCGCCATCAGCCTCTTCTACGGCGAGTTCGCGGTGACGCCTCCGGAACCGGGCACCGAGCTCGAACGGGCCCGGGTCAACTCCCGGGCCGGCGCCGTCTTCGCCGTGCTCCCGGCGGTGATCTCCCATCTCCTCGAGCAGTCCTTCCGGGTGTCCAGCGTGCGGCGTGGCGTCGACCCGCGGCGATGCCATCGGTCAGACAGCCACCGTCGGCATCGCCTTCGTCGACCTGGTCGGCTCCACGGCGTGGGCGGCACAGTTGAGTCTGAAGGAGCACGCCCTGGCCCTGTCACGATTCGAAACGGCCGCCTGGGACATCGCCACCGGGGAGGGTGGGCGGCTGGTCAAGTTGATCGGCGACGAGGCCATGATCGTCGCTGCCTCGGCCGACACCGCCTGTCGGATCGCCGTGGACCTCTGCGCCGCCGTGGGCGGCGATCCCTCGCTCCCCGGCGTGCGCGCCGCCGTCGGGTACGGCGAGGTCACGTGGCGCGGCGGTGACTACGTCGGTCCCCTCGTCAACCTGGTGGCCCGCTCGGTGAAGGTGGCCTCCGCCGGTACTGTCGTCGTGACCGCCGAGGTCGGCGATTGCCTGGGGGCCGACGGTCCCTGGCGCGTCACCGATATCGGGACCCACGCGCTGCGCGGCATCGAGGAGCCGACCCCGCTCTTCGCCCTCGTCGATGACGGTGAGTCCCGTCAGGCGGTGAGGCCCGTCAGGCGGTAAGGAGAGCGGCGAAGGCGGCCCAGACCTCGTCGGTGGCCCGGGCCGAGGCGGGGGAGAGGGCACCGAGGCCCATGAAGCCGTGGACGAGACCGGGGAAGTCGAGCCGGCGGACGGGGACGCCGGCCCGGCCGAGCGCCTCGGCGTAGGCACGGCCCTCGTCGCGCAGAGGGTCGAACTCGGCCGTGGCCACCACGGCGGGGGGCAGGCCGGCCAGGTCGGCCAGCAGGGGGCTGGCCTCGGGATCGGCGGGATCGTGGTCCCCGAGGTACTGGGCGGCGAACCAGGCGATGGCGCCCGCCGTGAGGAGGTAGCCCTCCCCGTTGGCCACGAGTGAGGGCCGGACGGTGGTGAAGTCGACGGCCGGGTAGACGAGGGCCTGGGCGGCGATGGCCGGCCCGCCGCGCCGGCGGGCCCGTTGGGTGACGGCGGCGGCGAGATTGCCGCCGGCACTGTCACCGGCCACGCCCAGGCGGCGGGGGTCGGCGCCGAGCTCGCCGGCGTGGGCGGCCACCCAGGCCACCGCCGCCTCGCAGTCGTCGAGGGCGGCCGGGAAGCGGTGCTCGGGGGCGAGGCGGTAGTCGACGCTCACCACGACGGCCCCGGTGCGGCGGCTCAGGATGCGGCACGAGCCGTCGTGGGTGTCGACGTCGCCGATGACCCAGCCGCCACCGTGGAAGTAGGTGACGAGGGGGGCGGGTCCGGCCGTGGGGGGGCGGTAGAGGCGCAGGCGCAGCGGCCCCGCCGGCGTGGGGATCGACCGGTCCTCGACCTCCTCCTCGGGATCGGCCGAGCCCGCCTGGTCGAGGGCGCCCAGGCTGGCCCGGAACAGACGGCGGAAGGCGCCGGGCGTGAGGGCGGAGAAGTCGACCGGCCCGGCCGCCGCCATCTGGTCGACGATCGTCTGCGTGGCCGGGTCGAGTGGCACGTCTCCTCCTCAGGCCGGCGGTTGGTGGAAGCGGACCCAGTTCTGGTAGCGGAAGAGCGACCGGTAACCCATGGCCCGGTAGATCGGTTCACCCATGACCGACGCCTGGAGGGTGACGGCTGTCGCCCCCCGGGCGAAGGCGGTGTTGGTGACCGACGCCGTGACGGCACGGCCGAGTCCCGAGCGCCGGGCCCCGTCGACCGTCCCCACCCAGTAGACGCCGGCGATCCCGTGGCTGAGGAGGATCAGCGCGCCGGAGACAGGTTGGTCGCCGGCAGAGGCGAGCACGGCGACGACGTGGCGGGCGTCGAGGACGCGCTCGGGAACACTGAAGAGTTCGGCCGGCGTCTCCGCCGGCATGCCGTAGGTGCTGTAGGCGGCGGCGCAGACGGCGGCGAAGTCGGCCACGCCGGCGGCGGTGGTGACGGGCCGGATGTCGACGCCGTCGGGACGGTGCTCGGTGACGGGCGCGGTGCAGGCCATCTCGGGAGCGGGCTCGCCGAAGGCGACGAGACCGGCCGTCTCGCAGCCGCGGCGGAGGTCGTCGTCGACGGCGGTATCCCTGACCATGATGGTGTAGCCGCGCCGCCGGGCTCCGAAGAAGGCGTCGGACCGCTCGACGAGCAGCGCCGGGGCGATGCGATCGTCACCGCGGAACCCGCAATTGCACAGCACCGGCAGCCACGACCCCGAGGCGACGAGCACGACGCCGTCGGATTCCTCGACGGCTCCCCCGACACCCCACCGGGCCTGTTCGCGGGAGAACTCGATGAGGTTGAGATGGCCGAGCGTGCCGAGGTCGTCGGAGAGACCGACGCCACCGCCGGCGGAGGGCGCCACCGTCAGACGGCCTCGTCGCTGGTGGCCTCGAGCTCGGTGGGGTCGGAGACCGGTGGCCGGTCCGTGCCCGACCCGCGCCCGCCGGCCTGCCAGAAATCGAGGACGGTGTCGGCGTTGGCCCGTCCGGCGGCGATGAGGGCCTCGGTCCCCGAGAAGTCGTCGTAGCGGGAGACGGGATCGGAGTCGACGGAGAAGACGATCACCTCGACACCGGGGGGGAGGTGCTCGAGCTCGCGGGTGAACTTGGCGTGGATGGCGATGAAGAAGGCGGTGAGGACGGCTTCGACGGGACGGCGGTGGCGGTGGGGGGTGTACCGCAGCGGCCCGCAGAGGAAGACGAAGATCCGCTCGGCCCCCTGGACCATGGCCCGACCGATGGGGACGTTGTCGACGACGCCCCCGTCGATGAAGGTGTCGGTGCCGATCTCGACGGGGGGCAGCAGCGACGGCAGGGCGGCCGAGGCCAGGATGGCCTCGACGGCCGGGCCGTAGGTGAACCACTGGGTGCGGCCGTCGGTGAGGGAGGTGGCCACCACCTCGAGGTGGACGGGGGCGTCCTCGAACCGGGCGAAGGTCAGGCCCGCCTCGATGAGGCGGCGCAGTCCGTCGTTGGCGTGGACGGCCTCGCGTTGTTGGATGAAGCGCATGGTGGCGGGGATCCGGCTCTGGGGGAAGACGTCGGCGCTGGTGGTGCTGCGCCACAGGGCGGCCATGCGCTCGACCCCGCTCGGGGGTGGGGTCGCCGGCGAACCCGGCGGCGTTGACGGCCCCCACCGAGGCGCCGTAGATGTCGTCGGCCGTGATGCCGCGGGCCAACAGCGCCTGGAGCATCCCGATCTGGGCCGCCCCCCGGGCCCCGCCGCCGGCGAAGACGAAGGCGGTGCGGGGCTTGCGCCAGCGCGCGTTGAGGTGCCGGGGCCGGGTCCAGCGCCGCCTCGGGGTGCCGGGCCCCGGGAAGACGCCACCGGGCAGGGCCACCGGGTGCATGGCCGACTCCACCCGCTGTTCCCGCAGCGTCGGTGGTTCGCTCATGTTCCGGGGGTCCCGTCCTCGGGCGAGGGGTTGACCCGCGCCGTGCGGTCGCGACGGACCCCCCAGCGCACCGCCACCACGGCGAGCCCGACCATGGCCACCACGAACAGCGCGAACACGACGACGAAGGCTGCAGTCATCTCGTGTCGACCCTACGTCACACCCGTCGGGCAAGCTGGGTCCGTGCCCCGCCCCCCCGCCGCCGCCGACGCCTTCCGGCCCCCGGAGGGCGTCGACCTCCTGGCGCGCCTGCGGGGACAGGGGACGAACCGGCCGGCCGTCGACCCCGGCCTGGCCGGGGGGCTGCGGGACTGGCTGGAGGACGGGCTCGCCGGCGTGGTCGGCGACGCCCCGGCCGGCGGTCCCGTGCGGGTGTCGAAGGACACGCTCACCGCCGTGCTCCTGTGCGAGGCCCATCTGGTGGCCCGGCGGACGGCCCCCCGGGTGGTGACCGTCGAGCTGGCCCGCGGCGTCCTCGTCGACGCCCTGTTCCGCCAGTGGGTGACGACGGGCCGCCTGGACGACCCCTGGTCCGATGCGCTCGGCGCCGTGGAGATCGGGGACGACGGTGACGGGATCGCCGCCTTCGTCGGGGAGCTGGAGCCCGAGCGCCGACGGGCGCTCGTCGAGGAGATCGCCGACCATGCCGCGGGCATCGTGGCCCGGTGGCCGGTGCCGAGCCCGACCTGGCTGCCGCGGACGCAGGAACGGGTGGTGGTGCCGGTGGCCGGGGGCCGCGTGGTGATGAGCGGAGTGGTCGACCTGGCCTTCGGGGGTCCGGCCGGGGAACGGGCGTCGGTCTGCGTGGTGGAGATCAAGTCCGGGCGCCGCCGCCTCGAGCACCGCGGCGATCTCCACTTCTACGCCCTGCTCGAGACCCTGCGCAGCGGCGCGCCGCCGTTTCGGATCGCCACCTACTACACGCGGACGGGCGAGCTCGACGTCGAGCCCGTCACCGACGACGTTCTCGTGAGTGCCGTGCAACGCGTGCTGGCCGGCGCCGTCCGACTGTGCCGCCTGGCCGCCGGCACCGAGCCCGTCCGGACCCCGAACGCGTTGTGCGCCTGGTGCTCGGACCTGCCGCACTGCGAGCCGGGCCGGATGCGGGCCGGCACCGCCGTGCCGCGTGTCGTGGGCGACGCCGACGACGATGACGATCTCGTCCTCGCCGCCCCGGCCCTCACCGGTGAGGGTGGCGACGGGTCGTGACGGGCATGGCGTTGGCGCTGCCCCGGGCCGGTGCGCTCACCGATGCCCTCGTGGCCGAACCGACGGGGGTGGTGTCGGGCGAGGCGCTCGGGCGGCTGCGCACCGAGGTGACCGGTGAGCTCGCGGCGCTGGTCGACGGGCTCCCCGACGGTGAGCGGTTGCGCTTCGACTCCTTCCGTTTCGCCCTGGTCCGGGAGGATCCCGAGCGGGCCGGGGCCGACGAGGCGCCCTTCGTCCCCTCCCCGGCGCTGTGCCGCCGGACGGTGGGGCTGAGTGCGGTGGCCCGGTGCGTCCGGGGCCGGGCGCCGACACCGGCGGCGGCCGTGGCCGAGGTCCTGGCCGCCGGGGTCGAGGATGCGGCCGACGGGGTGGACCCCACGGCCCGGCCGCCGTGGTGGGCCCGCTGGTACGGGGCCCTCGGTCCCGGGGCGCGGGCCCTGGTCGAAGCCGAGGCCGTGACGTGGGCCACCCAGGTGTGGACGGCGCTCGAGTGGGAGCGCCTGGCGCAGGCGGCGGTGGGTGGCGTCGACGACTGGTGGGACTGTCCGGGGACGCGGGCCCTGACGTTGCGGGGCCAGGCCGATGTCCGGGTCCGGGCCGCGGGGCGGCCCGTGCTGCTGGTGGTGGGGACGTGGGTCCCGCCGACGGACTGGCGCCTGTCGCTCGGGTTCCCCGCTCTCGTCCCGGCCCTGGCGCGCGGCGAGAAGTCGGTGCCGGCGCGGGTGGTCGGGCTGTGGCCGGCCAGCGGGCAGGTGCGGATCCTCCCCGTCGACGACGACGTGCTGCACGAGACGGCCACGGCCGTGGTCGACGCGGTGGCCCTGTGGGTCAGGCGGCGTGGCCGGCGGTCCAGTCGAGGAATCGAGCCAGGGGCCACGTGTTGACCACGCGGTCGGCCGGCGTGTCGGCCTCGACCGCCTGCCGGCAGCCGTTGACCAACCACTCGAGCTGGCCGGGGGCGTGGGCGTCGGTGTCGATGGAGACGAGACAGCCGAGGGCCAGGGCCTGACGCAGCAGCGGCTCCGGGGGATCGCGTCGTTCGGGTCGGGAGTTGATCTCCACGGCGGTGCCCGTACGGGCACAGGCGGAGAAGACGAGATCGGCGTCGAAGCGGGATGCGGGTCGTCCCTTGCCCACCAGCTTGCGCCCCGTGCAGTGCCCGAGGATGTCGGTGTGGGGACTCTCGACGGCCTTCACCATGCGCCGGGTCATGGGGCCGGTGTCCATGGAGAGCTTGGAGTGGACGCTCGCCACGACCACGTCCAGCTCGGCCAGGAGCGACTCGTCCTGGTCGAGGGTCCCGTCCTCGAGGATGTCGACCTCGATGCCGGTGAGGATCCGGAACGGGGCCAGCTCCTCGTTCAGTGCGGCCACGATGTCGAGTTGCTGGCGGAGGCGCTCGGGATTGAGGCCGTGGGCCACCGTCAGACGGGGACTGTGGTCCGTGAGGGCCCAGTACTCGTGCCCGAGCTGGCGCGCCGCCTCGGCCATCTCGGCGATGGGGCTGCCGCCGTCGGACCAGTCCGAGTGGCTGTGGCAGTCGCCGCGCAACGCCGTCCGCAGCGCCGCCGCCGGACCCGTGGGGGGCGGCTCCGCGCGTTGGAGGAGTTCGGTGAGATAGGCGGGGTCGCCACCGGCCAGGGTTTCGGCCACCACCGCCGCCGTGCTGTCGCCGATGCCGGGGAGCGACGTCAGGCGACCCGAGCGCGACAGCTCCTCGATCCGGGCCGGGTTCTCACCGGACAACGTGGCCGCGGCGTGGCGGAAGGCCCGGACCTTGTAGGTGCCCGCCCCCTCGGCCTCGAGCAGGTAGGCGATGCGGCGGAGGGCGGCGACGGGATCCACGATCGCGAATGTACCGGGACGATCCGTGCCACCATCGATGGATGGCGGCCAAGGCCCCCTCCGTCGAGGTCGAGGTGGACGGGCACACGGTGACGGTGACGAACCCGGACAAGGTCTTCTTCGCCGCCCGGGGCGAGACCAAGCTCGATCTCGTGCGGTACTACCTGGCCGTGGGCCCCGGCGCCCTCCGCGGGGTGTTCCACAGGCCCACCGTTCTGAAGCGCTTCCCCCATGGTGCCGACGGCGACTTCTTCTACCAGAAGCGGGTCCCGGCCGGCCGCCCGCCGTGGATCGAGACGGTGACCGTCCACTTCCCGAGCGGCCGCAGCGCCGAGGAGATGTGCCCCGTCGACGTGGCCCACATCGCCTGGGCCGCCAACCTGGGATGTCTCGACTTGAACCCCTGGGCCGTGCGGCGCGACGACGTCGACCACCCCGACGAGCTGCGCGTCGATCTCGACCCCCAGCCCGGCGTGTCCTACGACGCCGTCCGGCAGGTGGCCCTCGAAGCGCGGATCGTCCTGGACGAGCACGGCCTGCAGGGGTTCCCGAAGACGTCGGGATCGCGCGGCATCCACGTGAACGTCCCCATCGAACCGCGGTGGGACTTCACCGAGGTCCGCCGCGCCGCGCTGGCCCTGGCCCGGGCCGTCGAACGTCGGATGCCCGACGTGGCCACCTCGGCGTGGTGGAAGGAACAACGCGGTGAACGCGTGTTCATCGATTACAACCAGAACGCCCGCGACCGGACGGTGGCGTCGGCCTACTCGGTGCGGGCCAATCCCGAAGGTCGGGTGTCGTGCCCCCTCGACTGGGCCGAGGTCCCCGTGGCCGAACCGGCCGACCTGACGTTGGCGACCGTGCCCGACCGCTTCGCCCGGCGCGGTGACCCCGGGGCCGGGATCGACGACGAGCGCTTCGACCTGGGTGGTCTGCTCGAGCTCGCCGCCCGCGACGAGGCCGAAGGGTTGGGTGACGCCCCCTGGCCTCCGCACTTCGCCAAGCAGCGCGGCGAGCCGCGCCGCGTCGCTCCGGGCCGGGCCCGTGCCCGCCCGCCCGACGAGTGACGTCAGGCGCCGAAGACGGCGTCGAGCTCTTCGGGGACCACCACCTCGAGCTGGGCGTAGGTACAGGTGTCGGGGCGGCGGTCGGGGCGCCAGCGTCGGAAGGTGGTGGCGTGGCGGAAGCGGTCCCCCTGGAGATTGTCGTAGGCCACCTCGCACACGAGATCCGGCGCCAGAGGCTCCCACGTGAGGTCCTTCTTGGCGTTCCACCGTGACGGCGCTCCCGGGGTCCGGCCCCCGGTGGGCTCCGGCGTCGACCACCCCTCCCACGGGTGGCCGGCCAGCGACGGGCGGCGGTAGGCGGCGAGCTCGTCGACCAGCTCGCGTCGGCGGGCCATGGTGAACGACGCCGTCACCCCCACGTGGTGCAGGACGCCCGAGTCGTCGAACAGCCCGAGCAGCAGCGAGCCCACGATGGGACCCGACTTGTGCCAGCGGAAACCGGCCACGACGCAGTCGGCTGTGCGCTCGTGCTTCACCTTCATCATGATCCGTTCGTTCTCGCGGTAGGGCTGGTCCATCCCCTTGGCCACGACGCCGTCGAGGCCGGCGCCCTCGAAGCGGGCGAACCAGTCACGGGCCACGGCGGCGTCGGCGGTGGCCGGGGTGAGGTGGACCGGCGGTGACGCCGTCGCCAGAGCCTTCTCCAGGAGAGCCCGCCTCTGGCTGAAGGGAGCGGGTCGCAGATCGCGGTCGTCGACGGCCAGCAGATCGAAGGCGACGAACGACGCCGGGGTGGTCCCGGCCAACAGCTCGACCCGGGAGGCGGCGGGATGGATGCGCTGGAGGAGGGCGTCGAAGTCGAGGCCCTTCCCGCCGGCGATGACGATCTCGCCGTCGACGACGGCGCGCGCCGGGAGCGCGGCGCGCAGCGGCTCGAGGAGCTCGGGGAAGTAGCGGGTGAGCGGACGCTCGTTGCGGCTGCCGAGCTCGACCTCGTCGCCGTCGCGGAAGACGATGCAGCGGAACCCGTCCCACTTCGGCTCGTACACGAGGTCGTCGGCCTCGGGGAGCTGGCGCGCCAGCTTGGCCAGCATGGGGGCGACGGGGGGCATCACGGGGAGGTCCATCGCCCCACGCTGCCACGCCGGCGCCCGGGCTGTCTGTTCCAACAACGGGCGCACAAAGCCCGGGCCGAGCCTGGTGGGTCTGCCCGGTCCGGTCGATGCCCTACGGAGTCGGACCAGCCGGAGCAGCCCGTGACCGTGAGCGCCACCCGAGCGACAGCGCCTCCCTCCATCCTCGTCGCCGACGACGATGAAGCCATTCGCGGGTCGGTCTCGGACATCCTGCGTCTCGAGGGCTACGTCGTCACCGAAGCCGACGACGGCGACGTGGCTCTGACCCTGATGGGGATGGAGCCCTTCGATGCCCTCGTCCTCGACAACCGGATGCCGCACCTCGACGGCATGGCCGTGCTGGCGGCGGCCGAGAACCCGCCCCCGGCCGTGATCATGTCGGGGAACGACCTCGATCACGGTGGGCGCAAGGACCTCGCCGTCCGGGGCATCGCCTATCTGCACAAGCCGGTGGAACCCGAGCACCTGCTCGACGCCGTGGCCACCGCTCTCGGCCGCTCTCGGCACCGGTAGGCGCGACGTCCGCCGATCCCGTGAACATCTCGGCTGTGTCCGGCGTAGGCCACGTCGGACCAGAGACCGGGACCCTCCCGGGTGGGGAAGGACGTAGGTGACACCGATGCGAGTGGGACACGGACGAGCGGGGGGTGGCTGGCGGGGCCTGGCGGCTGTCGCCATTGTGATGAGCGTCGGGGGCCTCTTCCTCACCTCGACGGCATCGGCCCGGGTGGCCGGGAAGTCGATGACGAGCAAGGTGGTGAAGCAGGAGACGCGGACCGGCTTCGGGTTGATCCTGACGACCACGAAGGGCAGGGCTCTCTACGTCGACACCGATCCGCCGTGCACCGGCGGCTGCCTCGCCGTGTGGCCCCCGCTGCTGATGCCCAAGGGCAAGACGGTGCCGACGGGGGCCGCCGACCTCGGGACGGTGGCGTTCGGCGCCAAGCTCCAGGTCACCTACCAGGGCATGCCCCTCTACACCTTCAGCTCGGACCACGGGAAGAGCGTGACCGGCAACGGGGTGGCCGGCTTCGCCGTGGCGAAGGTGTCCCCACCCGCTTCCTGACCGGCCGTGTGCCCCCGATCCGCCGGTGCCCCCGACCCGCCGTGTGACACTGTGTCGCCGCCGGGGCGGTGACGGCGGGGAGGGTGGGATGGGCCGGTGCGGATGACGAGACGAAGGTCGGCCGTCGGCGTGGTGGCGGCGGTCGTTATGGCGGTGGCCATGCTCGAGGCGTTGGCGCTGGGCCCGGTCACGGGCCCGGCCGTCGCCGCGCGCCGCCGGTGCTCCCGAGGTCGACGGTTCCGACGCCGGCTGTCGAAGGGCCGATCACCGGTCCGGGGGAGCCGTCCATCATCAGCACGACGTTCGACCTGGCCGACGTGGGCTACCGGGAGGACGAGTACTTCATCTCGGGCAAGGCCACGAGCTACCGGCTGCACGGCGCGGCGCCGGCCAACGGGCGGTGGAAGGTGACGCCGTCCACGACGGCGCGCTACAAGACACGGCTGCTCGTGTACCGGCCGGCCGATCCGAAGAAGTTCAACGGCACCGTCGTCGTCGAGTGGCTGAACGAGAGCGCCGGCGCCGACACCGCCCCCGACTGGATCGGCGATCACACCGAGCTCATCCGCCAGGGCTTCGCCTATGTCGGGGTCTCGGCCCAGGCGCTCGGCATCAACGGCGGGACCGGGGTCCTCGGAGCGGCCGGGACGGGGCTCAAGAAGACGAACCGGCAGCGGTACGGCAGCCTCCACCATCCGGGCGACGCCTACTCCTACGACATCTTCTCCCAGGCGGCGCAGGCCATCCGCCACCCGGGCCGGACCTCGGTTCTCGGGGGGCTCAAGGCGAAGGCTTTGATCGCCGACGGCGAGTCACAGTCGGCCTTCTTCCTCACCACCTACATCGACGCCGTGGCCCCCATCGCCCACGTCTTCAACGGGTATCTCGTCCACAGCCGGTGGAGTGGCGGGACCTCGCTGTCGGGGTCGCTGGCCCTCGGCGTCCACGAACCGTTCCGCACCGACCTCGGTGTGCCCGTGATGGCCTTCGAGACCGAGACCGACCTCCTGCAGGGGTACGCCGGCGACCGCCAGCCCGACAACACATGGTTCCGGGACTGGGAGGTGGCGGGGACGTCCCATGCCGACGACTACCTCTCAGGCATCGGCATGTCCGACAACGGGCGGTCCAACGCGGCCGCCGCCATCGTCGACAAGGACACCCCCCTCACCATCGTCGGGTGCACCGCCGCGCCCAACTCCGGTCCCCAGCACTGGGTGCTCGACGCCGCCGTCTTCGCCCTCAACCGGTGGGTGAGGACGGGAACGGCACCACCCCATGCGCCGCGCCTGGAGCTGACGGCGGGCTCCCACCCCACCATCCGGCGCGACGCCCTCGGCAACGCGCGGGGCGGAATCCGTACCCCGGAGCTCGACGTCCCCATCGCCACCCTCACGGGGACGGCCCTGGCCGGACAGTCCGTGACGTGCAGCCTGTTCGGCTCGACGACACCGTTCGACCAGGCCACGCTGACGTCGCTGTACCCGACCCACGCCGACTACGTGGCGAAGTTCGACGCCGCCACGCGCAGCGCCGTGAAGGCCGGCTTCATCCTCCCCGCCGACGCCACCCAGATCGAAGCGGCCGCCGCCGCCTCCGACGTTCCCTAGGCGAAGGAGCTTCTGAGGGATCGCCTCAGGGTTCGAAACGGTAGAAGGGGTTCCACAGGAACAGAGCCCCCCCGTTCGACTGCGCCGTTCCCTCGACCGTGCACAGGGCACCCTTGATCATGCCGGGGACCGGCCGGGGCCCGCCGAAGACGAGGAGGATCGAGCCGGTGTCGTCGTCGAGCCGGCAGACGTAGGCCGGGGACTGCCACCAGCGCGACAGCTCGGTGGCGACGATCGTCCCCGTCACCACGACCCGGCGGCGCGGGACGCCGTCGGCCAGCCGGTGGGCGATCGGGCGCCCACCCCAGCTGTCGCCGGTGGTGGGTTCCCAGGCCGTCACTTCAGCTGGGCCAGCGCTTCGTTCAATTGCAGGACGTCGATGTAGCTGCTGCCGAGGAAGCCCAGTTCCGCGCCGTTGGTCTCCTTGGCGATGAGGCTCCGCAGCGCAGACGCCGAGAGGCCGGTGGCGGCCGACACCATGGGGATCTGGACCAGTGCGTCCTGCGGCGAGATGTCGGGGTCGAGTCCGCTGCCCGAGGTGGTGACGAGATCCGGGGTGGGGTCGACACCCCGCTTGTGCCAGTAGGCCACCAGGGCCTGGGTGTCCGCCAACAGGACCTTCGAGCGGGGCCCGAGGTTGGTGGCGGCCGATTCCCCGCTCTTGCCGTTGTACACCAGCGGGTTGTCGCCGTCGCTACCGGCGTAGGGACCGAGGGCGTCGGGGCGGCCCTGGAAGACGCAGCTGCCGGCCGGATGCCCCGGGCATTTCGTGGCCGACCAGTTCTGTCCGATCAGAGTCGATCCGTTGGCGGTGATCGATCCGTCGGCCTGGTGCCGGAAAAGGAGCTGGGCGACACCGGTGCCGGCGAAGGCGTAGACGAAGCCAAAGAAGGCCGTGAAAACCACGATCGAGATGACTGAACGGCGGAGGTGGGCGAGCATCAGATTCTCTCCATCAGTAGGCGTGGAGGGCGACGAGGACGAGGTCGATGAGCTTGATGAAGATGAAGGGCACGATGATCCCGCCCACCCCGTAGATCCAGACGTTGCGACGCAGGATGGCGGCCGACGAGGCGGCTCGGAACTTCACGCCGCGCAGGGCCAGGGGGATGAGGGCCACGATCACCAGGGCGTTGAAGATCACGGCCGAGAGAACGGCACTCTGTGGGCTGTGGAGCTTCATAACGTTGAGGGCGTTCAGAGGTCCGGGGACGCCCGGTCGCGTGTAGAGGGTGGCGAACAGCGCCGGGATGATGGCGAAGTACTTGGCCACGTCGTTGGCGATCGAGAACGTCGTGAGGGAACCCCGGGTGATGAGCAGCTGCTTCCCGATCTCCACGACGTCGATGAGTTTCGTCGGGTTGGAGTCGAGGTCGACCATGTTGCCCGCCTCTTTGGCCGCCGTGGTGCCCGTGTTCATGGCCACGCCCACGTCGGCCTGGGCCAGGGCGGGGGCGTCGTTGGTGCCGTCGCCGGTCATGGCGACCAGCTTCCCGCCCTCCTGCTCGGCCCTGATGAGCGCCATCTTGGCTTCGGGGGTGGCTTCGGCCAGGTAGTCGTCGACACCGGCCTCCTGGGCGATGGCGGCGGCCGTGAGAGGGTTGTCCCCGGTGATCATCACGGTGCGGATGCCCATCTGCCGCATCTCGTTGAACTTCTCCCTGATGCCCTGCTTCACCACGTCCTTCAGCTCGATGACGCCCAGGATGGTCGGTCCGTCGGCCACCACCAACGGGGTGGAGCCGACGCGCGAGATGCGCTCCACGATCTCGTCGAGCCCGTCGGGGACGGTCCCCCCCTGGTCGGTGACCCAGCGCTTCACCGAGTCGGCCGCCCCTTTGCGGATCTGGCGCCCGTCGATGTCGAGACCCGACATGCGCGTCGTGGCCGAAAAGGGCACGAAGACGTGGCCCGCCCCCAGGTCGCGCTCACGGATGTTGAAGCGCTCCTTGGCCAGCACCACGATGGAGCGGCCTTCCGGGGTCTCGTCGGCCAATGAGGCCAGTTGGGCGGCGTTGGCCACCTCCTCCTCGTCGTGACCGGCGGCCGGGAAGAACGACGACGCCATGCGGTTGCCCAGGGTGATGGTGCCGGTCTTGTCCAGCAGCAGCGTCTGGACGTCGCCGGCGGCCTCGACCGCCCTCCCGCTCATGGCGAGGACGTTGCGCTGGACGAGGCGGTCCATACCCGCGATCCCGATGGCCGACAAGAGAGCCCCGATGGTGGTCGGGATCAGGCACACGAGAAGCGACACCAAAATGACCACCGACACCGTCGTGCCCGAGAAATGGGCGAAGGGCTGCAGGGTCACCACCACCGGCAGGAAGACGATGGTGAGGACGGCGAGCAGGATGGTGAGGGCGATCTCGTTCGGGGTCTTCTGCCGGTTGGCCCCCTCCACCAGGTTGATCATCCGATCGAGGAAGGTCTTACCTCGTTCCGCGGTGATGCGCACCACGATGCGGTCCGACAGCACCCGCGTGCCGCCGGTCACCGCCGAGCGGTCCCCGCCCGATTCCCGGATGACGGGGGCCGACTCGCCCGGTGATGGCCGACTCGTCCACCGAAGCCACTCCCTCGATGATCTCGCCGTCGGAGGGAATGGCGTCGCCCGCTTCGCACACAACGCAGTCACCCTTGGTCAGGGCCGACGCCGCCACCCGCTTCTCGGTGCCATCGGGGTCGAGGATTCGGGCTTCTGTCTCCGATCGCATCTTGCGCAGGGTGTCGGCCTGGGCCTTGCCCCGGCCTTCGGCCATGGCCTCGGCAAAGTTGGCGAACGCCACCGTCAGGAAGAGCCAGATGGTGATGGACCAGTCGAAGATGCCCGGATGGGCGATGGACTCGATGAAGGTCACGATGGTCCCGATCAGGACCACGAACATGACCGGGTTCTTGATCTGGTCCCTGGGGTCGAACTTCTTGAAGGCGTCGACCACCGCATGGCGGAGGATCTCGCCGTCGAAGAGGCTCCGGGCCTCGGCCACGCCGTGAGGTGTACCCGACGGCACCGGCGGCTGCGGTTGTGTCATCAATGTCGTCATCAGAAGAACTTTCCGTGGCTGAGTTGTTCGACGATGGGGCCGAGGGCGACGGCGGGGAAGAACGTGAGTCCGCCGATGATCACGATGACGCCGATGACCAGGCCGACGAACATGCCGTTGTCGGTCTTGAACGTCCCGAGCGATTCCGGGACGACGTTCTTGGCCGCCAGCACGCCCCCCAACGCCAGGGCGGGGATCATGACGCCGAACCTGCCGATCAGCATGTCGATGGCGCCGATCACGTTGTAGAAGGCGGTGTTGCCGGTGAGGCCGGCCATGGCCGAGCCGTTGTTGTTGGCCTGCGAGGTGAGCCCGTAGAGGATCTCGGTGAACCCGTGCGGGCCGGAATTGAGTGGGCCCGCCCGCCCGGCGTGGATCGACACGGCGATGGCGGTGAGGACGAGCACGATGATCGGCATCACCAGGGCGGCGAGGCCTGCCAGCTTCACCTCCTTGGCCTGGATCTTCTTGCCTAAGTACTCCGGCGTTCGCCCGATCATGAGTCCGCCGATGAACACGGCGATCATGGCGTAGATCAGGATCGTGTACAGCCCGCTTCCCGTTCCCCCAGGGGTGACCTCGCCCAGCATCATGCCGGTGAGAGGGCCGAAACCGCCCATCGGGTTGTACGAGTCGGTGGCGCTGTCGACGGCCCCGTCGGAGGTCTGCGTCATCGAGACGTTGAACAGGGCACTGGTGGTGTCGCCGAATCGGACCTCCTTGCCTTCGGTGTTCCCCACCTTGGAATGGACACCGGCGGCGACGACGGCGGGGTTGTTGGTGTGCTCGGAGTAGCTGGTGAATCCCACCCACACCCCGAAGATGAGCACCATGGCCGCCAGCAGGGCGGCCCCATGCTTGATGCTGCCTACCATCTTGCCGAACGTGTACGTCAGCGCGAAGGGGATGGAGAGGGTGAGCCAGATGTAGAGAAGGTTGGTGAGTGCCGTCGGGTTCTCGAACGGGTGGGCCAGGTCGACGTCGAAGAACCCGCCACCGTTGGTCCCGAGCTGCATGATCGAACCCATGAATCCGGCGGGGCCGCGGGGGATGGTCTGCGTGACGCCGTTGAGTGAATCATGGATCGCGATCGGTCCGGCCAGGGTCTGCACGGCGCCGGCGCCGACGATGATGATACCGGCGAGGAAGGCGATGGGGAGGAGGATGTAGAGCATGCACCGGGTGATGTCGACCCAGAAGTTACCGATCGTGGGAGAGTTCCGGCGAGAGAAGCCCCGTGTCACCGCGATGGCTACGGCGATGCCGACGGCCGCACTGATGAACTGCTGCACGGTGAGCACACCGATCTGGGAGAAATACGACATGGCCGTCTCGCCGCCGTAGTTCTGCCAGTTCGTGTTGGTCATGAACGACACGATCGTGTTGAAACTGAGTCCTGGCGGTATGGCGCCGAAGTGCTGAGGGTTGAGCGGCAAGGACCCTTGAATCCTGAGCAGCAGATAGCCCACTGCGACGAACGCGCCGGAGAAGATCACCGTCGAGCCGGCATAGCGTTTCCAGGTCTGCTCGTGGTCGGGGCCCGTCCCGAGCAGACGGTAGAACGGGCGCTCGGCCCAGGCCAGGTAGTGCACACGGCCGTCGAAGACGGCGGCCATGTACGAACCCAGGTATCGCCATGTGATCCCCAGTGCGATGACCAGGACGACGATGGTCCAGAAGAATCCCATCAGAACCACTCAGGCTTGAACATGGCCACGCCCAGAAAGATGAAGACGAGGATGGCTACGGCCAACAGAATGCCTTGGACGACGGTCATACGTGATCAAGTCCCCAGATCAGCCCGAGCATCACCAGCACGAAGGCGATGACGCC
The DNA here is from genome assembly GCA_963848355.1 of uncultured Acidimicrobiaceae bacterium. Taxonomy (GTDB): domain Bacteria; phylum Actinomycetota; class Acidimicrobiia; order Acidimicrobiales; family UBA8190; genus CAWKDG01. The sequence goes on along the minus strand of CAWKDG010000012.1, from coordinate 661,012 downwards.
GAGCACTGCCATGAAATCACCCATGTCTGTGACCGTAGGGGGGGTGGGCGTGAACCGGTTGTGAACGACGAGACCCTTCGCGTAAATGATGCGTGAACGGCTGCCTCGGTCGGTGCAATTCGTCGGTTGGCATCGGTGAAGAATGCCTACGGCCGTGGGGCGACCGACAGGGCCGAAAGTCCCTATCACGCTTCTGAGTTGGTCAGTCCGATCGGATACGCTCGCATGTCCCCCAAGAGGAGCGTCAGCGATGAAGGCAGCCGTCTACCACGAGACAGGTCGTCCCGAGGTCCTGCGCTACGAGGACGTACCCGACCCGGTCATGGCCGGGCACGAGATGCTGGTCCGCGTCGAGGCGATCAGCATCGAGGGTGGTGACACCCTCAACCGCAGCGGGGGCGAGATGTCCCGGGTCCCGCACGTCGTGGGGTACCAGTGTGCGGGGACGGTCGTGGCCGTGGGCGCGCAGGTGACCGCCTTCGATGAAGGGGACCGTGTCGTCACCGTCGGCCTCGACGGCTCGCACGCCGAGCTGCGATCGGTGGCCGAGCCCTTCTCATGGAAGATCCCCGACGGTCTGTCGACCGAGGAGGCGGCCTGTGTGCCCGTCCCCTTCGGGACGGCCGACGACTGCCTGTTCGAATTCGGGCGCCTGCAGGCGGGGGAGACCGTCCTCGTCCACGCCGGGGCCAGCGGCGTGGGGATCGCCGCCATCCAGTTGGCCAAGCGGGCCGGTGCCCGGGTCCTGGCCACGGCATCGCGCGACGAGAAGCTGGAGCGGCTGGTGGAGCTCGGTCTCGACGAGGGGATCAACTACGCCCGGACCGATTTCGTCGAGGAGGTGCGCCGGCTCACCGAGGGGCGGGGTGCCGACGTCATCCTCGACTCCGTGGGCGGATCGACGCTGCAGGGGAGTCTGCGCTGCCTCGGTTACCGGGGTCGGTGCGTGACCGTCGGCGACGCCGGTCGTCAGGGGACGGAGCAGATGGACATCTCCACCCTGCGCCCGAACAACCAGTCCCTCACGGGCTACTTCCTCGGCGCCGAGCTCTTCCTGAGCGGTCGGCCGCACGCCATGATCGCCCGGCATCTCGACGACATCGCCGCCGGGCGCCTGCGTGTCGTCATCGACCGCCGGTTCCCGCTGGCCGACGCCGCCGCCGCCCACGAGTACATCGAGAGCCGTCAGGCCTTCGGACGGGTCCTGCTCCTGCCCTGACCGGCGGCCCGGCACAGGATCTCGCCGTGGAGGAGACCGAACCAGGCGTCGGGATGCGCCGCCCATCGATGCCAGGCGTCGGCGATCTCCCCTAGGTCGTCGGGCCCGACGAGGCCGAGCTCGACGGCCTGGCGCCCGAGAGCCGACTCGGTCATCCGATCGGCCCACAGGTCACCCCACCAGCGTCGGTCGGCGGGTTCGGAGAAACACCACGCCGACGCCGTCGCCGAGATGTCGGCGAGCCCCGCCTCCCGGGCCCACGCCACCAGCCGTCGGCCACCGTCGGGTCGACCGCCGTTGTGGCGGGCCACGGCGCTGTAGACATCGAGCCAGCGATCGAGCCAGCGATCCTCCGGGTACCACCGGAAGGCGCCGTAGTCGCCGTCGCGCGCGGCGACGAGACCGTCGGCCCGGCAGACCCGACCCATCTCGGCCAGGGCGGCGACGGGATCGGCGAGATGCTGGAGCATCTGGTGGGCGTGGACGATGTCGAACGACGCGTCGGCGAAGTCGAGGGCATAGGTGTCGCCGACGACGAAATCCACGTTGGTGACGGCAGCGGATCCAGTGGAGCTGCGGGCGAGCTCGATCACCTCGTCGGCGTTGTCCACCCCGACGACGTGACCACCGGGCTCGACGCGCGAGGCGAGGTCGACGGTGATGGTCCCCGGCCCGCAGCCGACGTCGAGGATGTCGAGACCGGGACCGATCCGCGGAAGGAGGTAGGCGGCCGAGTTCTCCGCCGTCCGCCATCGGTGCGATCGCAGAACGCTTTCGTGGTGTCCGTGCGTGTAGCGGGGGGACCGAACCATGGCACCAGCATGCGGCCTTCGCCATTCATTAGCAAAGTGATTTAGCAATCTATAGATATAAGATAATGATATGTCACGGCCGGAGCAGCTGCGGACGTTCGTCGCCGTCTTCCGGGCCCGGTCGGTCACCGACGGCGCCCGGTTGCGGGGGGTGTCGCAGCCGGCGGCCAGTCAGCAGCTGGCGGCGCTCGAGCGGGCGGTCGGAAGCCCCCTCTTCGTGCGGACGCCACGCGGCGTCGAGCCCACGGGCCGCGCCGTCGCCCTCTACGCCGAGACGGCCTCGACCGTGGACCAGCTCGAAGCGGTGCTCACGGGCCTCGGCGGAGAGGGGTCGGGCCCGGCGTCGGCACCGCTGCGCCTCGGATCGACGGCGGAGTTCTTCTCGTCCCTCGTGCTCCCCCGGATCGGCGCCACCGGTCTGGCCGTGGTGGCGACCTTCGGCGACGACGCGGCTCTGGGGGAGCAACTCGAACACGGTGAGCTCGATGTCGCCGTGATGAGCTCGGTCCCCGGACGCCGGTCGTTCGAGGCTGTCCCCGTGGGGGAGAAGCGCTTCGTGCTCGTGGCCGCGCCGCGCCTCGTGGCCGACGCATCGTTCGGATCGCTGTCAGAACTGGGTGACTGGCTCGTCACGCAGTCGTGGGTGGCGTACAGCCTGGAGCTGCCGATCACCCGGAGGTTCTGGCAGACCCACCTGCGTCGCCCCTTCTCGTCACCGCTGCGGCTGGTGGCACCGGACCTGAGGGCGGTGACCGGTGCCGTCGAGCGCGGAATCGGGTGCAGCATCCTCCCCCGGTTCGTTTGTGCCCGCGCCCTCGAGGAGCGCAGAATCGTCGAGGTGCACCCCGTCTCCGACCTGGTTCCGGGTGAGCCGTGGTTCGCCTGCTTCCGCGCCGGGGACATGGCGCGTCCCCCGGTCGCCCAGTTCGTGGCCCTCCTCGACCGATGACGACGTTCGTCGCCATGCTCCGCGGCATCAACGTGGGTGGTCGGAACCGGCTGGCCATGCAGGACCTGCGCGCTCTGGTCTCCGCCGCCGGGGGGAGCGACGTCCGGACCTACATCCAGAGCGGGAACGCCGTCTTCGCCAGTCGGCGGTCGTCGTCGGCCATCGTCGGAGCCCTTCAGGTCCAGCTCGAGGAGGTCCTCGGGAGCAGAGTGCCGGTGCTGGTGAGGACGAGGGCGGAGCTCGACGCCGTCATCGACACGAACCCCTTCGTCCGTCGCGGCGACGATCCGAAGGTTCTCCACGTGACGTTCCTGGGCGCTGTCCCCGGGGCCGGTGCGGTGCGGACGGCGCAGACGAAGAGGGCCGATGGTGACGAGTGTCTCGTCGTCGGGCGCGAGGTCTACCTCTCCTGCCCGAACGGCTACGGGACCACGAAGCTGACCAACACGTTCTTCGAGAGGGAATTCGGATCGGAGGCGACGACGAGGAACTGGACGACCGTCGTCAAGCTGGCCGACCTGGCGTCGGGGTAGCACCACCTGTCACTTCCAACGGAAATGGACGAAGACCCGTCCGAAGTTCTTCGAGTCCTTTTCCACCCGGTGGTAGAGCGCCTTCATCTCCTTGGTGTCGAGGAACCGCAGGACCCGCTTCTTCAGCTGTCCCGACCCCTTACCGGGAATGATCTCCACCAGGGTCGCCTTGGTGCGGACGGCCTCGTCGATGATGTCCCGCAGGGCCTGGTCGATGTCGGAGCCACGGTTGTAGATCTCGTGCAGGTCGAGCTTGAGCTTCATGAGACTCTCCTCCGCCCGAGTATGGCGCGGGCCCGGGAGCCCACGGGGCCGGCCGGGGTGTCAAGCTTGTGCGGTGGACCGGCGACCCGTGACGGCGGACGATCCGTCCTGCGATCCCAGCCCGGAGCTGGTCGCATTCCTGACGTCGCTCGGGGCCACCCCCGAGCAGATCACCGCCGCCGAACGGCAGTCCAACCTGACCGGACTCGGCGCCGATCTCGTCTTCACCCACGCCGAAGGGCTCACCGCCACCGACGTGGCCGCCCGGTCGGGCGCGTCGGTCGACGCCGTGATGGGCATCTGGCAGGCCCTCGGGGTCGACGTGCCGGGACCGGACGCGCCGATGTTCTCGTCCGACGACGTGAGCCTGGTGCGGACCTTGTCGTCGGTGGACCTGTTCACCGACGCCGAGAGCGACGAGCTCCTGAACGTGATCGGCAGCGCCCTGGCCCGGGTGGCCGATGCGGCCATCTCCTTCTACGTCCAGACCGTCGAGTCCGACCTGGTCGACGGCGGCGCCGACAGCCTGAGCCTGGCCCAGAAGGGGTCGCGCGCCGCCCGGACCGCTCTCGATCTGGGCGACGCCCTGGGGGCGATCTTCGCCCACCTCCTACGCGACGGGGTCGACCGCCAACGCCGGGCCCAGGCCCACGTGAACGACCGCGCCCTCTTCCGGGTGGCGGTGGGATTCGTCGACCTCGTCGGATTCACGCCCCTGTCGCACCGGATGGCCACCCGGGAGCTGAGCTCGTTCATCGGGCAATTCGAGAACCGGGCCTTCCGGCTCGCCGCCGAGCACGGCGGGCGCATCATCAAGCACATCGGCGACGAGGTGATGTTCGTGGCCATCGATCCCGTGGCCGGGTGCGAGCTGGCCCTGGCCCTGATGACCGAGTTCGCCGACGAGGGGATTCAGCCCCGGGGCGGTCTCGCCTTCGGCGACGTGGTGGCCCGGCAGGGCGACTACTACGGGGACGTGGTCAATCTGGCGTCACGGCTGGCCGACCTGGCCATTCCCGGGGAGGTCCTGGCCGACGACAACGTCCGGGTGGCGGCAGGTAACAGCGACCTGGTCTTCGAAGGGGCGGGGCGGCGCCAGTTGAAAGGCTTCGACGAGCCGGTTCCCGTCTACAGCCTCCTTCCCTCTCTGGCGGCGAGCAGACGGCACGATCCCTGACGGGCGTGGTGAGCGGCGACTGGCCGACGCGCCAGGGGAGACGATCCCCTGCGCGGCCCCCCGTGGCCAACGGGAAGATGCTGTGGTTCCCGTGGCCTCGCGCCAGGGTAGCCCCGGCGCCGTGGGCGCGCTCGGCCGAGGTGTCGAGGGACCGTCCGGGCGCGTCGAAGGGGCCCGGCGAGCCTTGGGTGCGGGGGACACACCTGTCGCCGAGCCCCTTCGAACGTGCGGTTCCCGGAGCCCCTCAGCTGCCGGTGCTCGCAGCGTACGAGGGGGTGGTGAACGCCATGGGTCCGGACGATGACGACTATGTAAACGAGGTCCAGCGACCACGCAGCGAGCCGAGGCGGATCGACCTGGTGGGCGACTAGCTTGGCGTCGTGGGTCGCTCGCGCCTGTCTCCGACACTCCTCTCGGCGTGGCGCCGTGACGGTTGGTGCGTCATCGAGGGGGCCATTCCCCCCGCCGATCTGGCCGCGGCGCAGAGCGCGCTGGTCCGATTGTTCCCCACCGCCGAGGAGATGGACGGCGGGACGGACGACGAGAAGACCGCCGCCTGGCGCACGTGGGACGCGGCGTGGCCGGAGTTCCCCTTCCACAGCAGCCGGCTCAACAAGCTGGTCGTCCACGACGTCCTCATCGACCTGGCCACCGAGCTGCTCCAGACCGACGACGTCCGTCTGTACCTGGCCCTGGTGACGGCCAAGTACGCGCACCAGTCGTCCGGCTACAACCAGCTGCTGCACGCCGACTATCCCAACCACTCCCTCGTCGTCCCCCGCCGGGATGCCGGGTACGAGCATCTCGAGACGTTCATCTATCTGAACGACGTCTCCACCCGCAACGGGGCGACCCGCCTGGTGTCGCGCACGAAGACCGAGGCGATCCCCGTCGAGCAGCACACGCTGAACCTGGTCGACTACGCCCACCTCTACGACGAGCCGGGCGAGGCGGCGGGGCCGGCGGGATCGATCGTGGCCTACAGCGGCGACGTCTACCACCGCTCGGTCGACGTGTCCGAGCCCGGACAGGCCCGGTTCATGCTCCACGTCTCGTACAAGCCGGCCCCGTTGGACTGGATGGGGTACCAGGCCTGGCCGATCAAGGGGTTCTCCCCGGAGTGGCACAAATTCGTCCAGCAAGCGAGTGTGCGCCAACTGAGCGTGCTCGGTTTCCCCAAGCCCGGGCATCCCTATTGGACGGACGCGACCCTGGCCGGAGTGGCCGCTCGTTACCCTGGGTTGGACATGAGCCCATGGCGTGACTGCGCCTGACAGGAGAACCATCGTGGAGCAGGATCCGAAACGCTGGATAACGGCACTGCGCAACTCGAACGACCGTCTGGCGGCGCTGGTCGAGCCGCTCGGTCCCGACGCGGTGACCGCTCCCTCGATGGCGGCGGGCTGGAGCGTGGCGCAGGTCCTGTCCCATCTGGGGAGCCAGGCTGAGATCTTCGACGCCATCCTCGACGCCGCCCTCGCCGATCGCCCCCTGCCCGGACCCGAAGCCTTCCCCCCGGTCTGGGATGCCTGGAACGCCCGGAGTGCGGTGGACCAGGTGGCTGACAGCGTGGCGGCGAACGAGCTCTTCGTGCGCCGCGTGGAGGAGCTCTCCGACGCAGAGCTCGAGGGACTGGCCTTCGCCATGTTCGGAATGGAGCTCGACGCGGCCGGCTTCCTCCGGATGCGGTTGAGTGAACACTCTCTGCACACGTGGGATGTCGCCGCCGCACTCGATCCCACGGCGTCGGTGTCGCCCGAGGCCGTCGACCTCCTGATCGACACCCTTCCCGAGATGGCGCGCCGGGCGGGCAAACCGCAGGATGCACCCATCCGGGTCCGGGTGGTCACCTCCGACCCCGCCCGCGACCTCACCCTCGTCGTCGACGACGAGGTGCGCATCGACCCATTCGAAGGTGGATCGACCGACGGCGTGCTCCGGCTGCCGGCCGAGGCGCTGGTTCGTCTCGTCTACGGGAGGCTCGACGACGAGCACAGACCCACGGTCGAACTCGACGGCACCGATCTGACCCTCGACACCCTGCGCGCCGTCTTTCCCGGCCTCTGAGCGCCCCGGTCGGGCATCGGGCGTCGGCTCAGAGGCGACTCCGGCGAGCCCTCGCCCGAACGTGCAAGGATGCGGCGCAGTCTCCGTCGGGGTGAGTGGGAGTCCGGGCCGCAGGGGTGTCATGCGATCTCGCTACACGAGAGCTTTCGTCGGCACCGGATGCGTGACGGCGCTCTTCGTCGTGACGGCATCGGCATCGGCCGCGCCGGCCAGCGGTGGGGCCGTCACCGTCGTCGCCGGCACCGGTGCCATGGGCGGTACCGGCCAGGGTGGGGTGGCAGCCCACGCGGAGCTGTCCTCCCCGTCGGGGATCGCCATCGACGCCGCCGGTGATGTCGCCGTGGCCGACACCGGCAACTGCCGGATCGAGATGATCGCGGCGGGCTCCGGTCGGCACTTCGGCATGGCTATGAAGGCGGGTCACATCTACACGGTGGCCGGGACGGGATGTGGCGGCCAGGGCAAGGACCATGCGTCGCCCGTCGGCTATCCGACCGGTGTCGCCTTCGACCAGGCAGGTGATCTGCTGATCGCCGATGCTACGGGGAACCGCGTCGTAGAGTTGGCGGCGGCGTCCGGTCGGGACTTCGGGGTTGCGGTCACCGCCGGGCACCTGACCACGGTGGCGGGGACCGGGGTGGCGGGAACGGTGACGGACGGACAGGCGGCCCGGACATCCAGGCTGGACGACCCCGAAGGCATCGCCGTCGACCGAACCGGGAACCTCTACATCGCCGACACCGCCGCCTGCCAGGTCGACGAGGTCGCCGCCCACGATGGGACACGGTCGGGTGTGAGCCTCGAGACGGGCCACCTCTATACGGTGGCCGGTACCGGCGTGTGCGGCTATGGCGGCGACGGAGGTCGCGCCGCGATGGCCGAGCTGTGGTCGCCCTCGGCCGTGGCCGTCGACGGCGGCGGCGACGTCCTCATTGCCGACGAGGGAAACAGTGCCGTGCGAGAAGTGCCGGCGGCCACGGGGACGTATTACGGCGTGGCCATCGCCGCCGGTGACATCGCCACCGTGGCCGGGCAGGACATGTACGTCGAGTACCTGAACGACGGACTGGGAGCCAGCGGACCGGCGTCGTCGTTGAACTATCCGACCGGCCTCGCCGTCGACGCCGCCGGTGACCTCGTCATCGCCGACAGTTACGACAGGTGCATCCGCGTGGTACCGGCCCACAGCGGCGCCTTCTTCGGACGCAGTGAGGACGCCGACGACATGTACACCCTGGCTGGGATCCTGCCCGTCGGCGGCGCCGCCGCCGGGGACGCGACACGGTGGATCATGACAAGGGTCACCTACCCCTTCGGCATCGCCTTCGGACCAGGAGGGACTCTCGACTTCAGCGATCAAGGCGCCAACACCGTGCGGCGCATCACGAGCTCGTGACGGCGGGGATCTGAGACGATGGCGGCGCCCCGATCGGACCGGCGGACGTTCCTGGCCAACAGCGCCCGCACCTCGGCCGCGGTGGCCGTGGGCTCGCTGCCTCTGGCCGGACACGCAGCGGTGTCGGGACCGGTGAAGATGACGGACGCGACGGGATCCGACCCGGCGGTGGGGGCGACGGCCGGCACCCCGCGGAGACTGACGGTCAACGGCGTCGAGGGCCCGGTCGGAGTCGATCCCGACGACGTCACCTTCGCCTGGGAACTCGACGATCCTCGTCGCGGGACGGTGCAGAGCGGCTACCGGATCGTCGTGACCACGGCCGACCGGACCCGCACACCGCGAACCATCTGGGACAGCGGCCACGTCCCGTCGTCTCGACAGGCCTTCGTGGCCTACGGCGGCCGGCGACTCGCCGCCGACACCGACTACCGGTGGCGGGTGTCGACCCGGGACGCCGCAGCCGCCTGGAGCGCGTTCTCCACCCCGGCACCGTTCACCACGGGACTCCGTGACGGCGACTGGCGATCGGTGTGGCTGCAGCCGTCCGCCTCCGACACCCAGCCCGACCGCCACACCTACCTCCGGACCGAGCGCGCCCTGCCCCACAAGGCGATCGAGCGGGCCACCGCCTTCGTGGCCGGCGCTCACAAGTACCAGTTGTGGGTAAACGGCACCGAAGTCGATACGGGTCCCAGCTTCTGCTACCCCGACGAGCAGTACTACCAGGCGACCGACGTCACGTCCCATCTTCGACCGGGCCGGACCAACGCCATCGGCCTCCTGCACCATTGGTACGGGGCCGGCCAGGGTCGGCCGCAGTCGGCGCCGGGAGTGCTCGTCCACCTCGCCGTCCATTTCACCGACGGCACCGTCGACGTCATCGGCTCCGACGGCTCCTGGCGCGAGCGCCCGGGCGAATGGCTCCCGGGCCCCTACCGCAACACCGACGGGTCCGACTTCGTCGAGAACATCGACGGCCGGCTGACACCACTGGGCTGGGCCGACGCCGGTTTCGACGACAGCACCTGGGCTCGTTCCACCGTGCTCGGCCCCGTGGGGACAGCGCCGTTCACCGGTCTCTTCGCCCTGCGCACCCGCATCGTCGAGCACCCCGTCAATCCCGTCTCGGTCCGGACACTGGCCACGGGGGCCGTGGTCGTCGACTTCGGCAAGGTCTACCCGGCACGCCCCGAGGTCACATTTGGCCAGGGAGTCGAGGGCCGGACGATCCCCATGCACGTGGGCTATCTCCTCGATGCCGACGGCAGCGTCTCCACCGTCCACGGGGTCCAGGGAACCGACCTGAGCTTCACCTACATCCAGCGCGACGGGGCCCAGACCTTCCGGCCCTTCACGTACCTCGGGTTCCGCTACCTCCAGATCGACGAACCGGGCGAGCACCTCGGGCACTCCCAGATCACGGCGATCGCCCGCCACGCGGTGATGCCGACGGTGCCGAGCGCCACCTTCGTCTCCTCGGACACCATGCTCAACGACGTGTGGGAGCTCACCAGCCGTTCCGCCCTGTACACGTCACAGGAGCAGTTCATCGACACGCCGACACGGGAGAAGGGCCCGTTCCTGTGGGACGGGTCCAACGAGTCCCAGGTGACCATGCGCGCCTTCGGCGAGCAGAACCTCACGTGGCAGGCTCTGCGGGACTTCTCGCGTTCACAGGCGCGCTACTGGCCCGACGGCGACGTGAACTGCGTCTACCCGAACGGCGACGGGGCGCGAGACCTCCCGACGTTCACGGAGAGGTATCCGGAGTGGGTGTGGCAGTACTACGTGAACACGGGCGACATCGACACGGTCGCCTCCCTGCAGCAGACGCTCGTCAACGTCTCGGACTTCCTCCAGGGGCACATCGAGAGCTCCACGGGCCTGGTCACGGGTCTGGTCATCACGAGCGAGGATGATCCCGTCTACGGCTACGACCTGGGGACGATCGTCGACGCCACGGTCAACATCCTGGCGGTGAACGCCTTCAACCGGATCGGTCAGGTAGCCGAGCTCCTCGGCGACACGGCGCAGGCCGCCGTCCAGTCGGCCCGCAGCGCCAGCCTGACGGCCGCCGTCAACGCCCAGCTGGTCCGGTCCGACGGCATCTACGTCGACGGGTTGGACCCCGGCGGCTCCCAGAGCAAGCACGCTTCACAGCTGGTCAACGTGTCCGCTCTCGCCTACGGGGTCGTCCCACCGTCGACGGTGAAGACGGTGGGAGCGTATGTCGCCAGCCTCGGGATCTCCGTCAGCCCCGACCACGGCCTGGAGCTCTTGCAAGCCCTGCACGCGGCGGGCCTCGACGAGGCCTTGGTCGACACCCTGACGGACACGCGGATCCCGGGCTGGGCCCACATCATCGCCGCCGGGGGAACGTTCACGTGGGAGGTCTGGGTGCCGAGCGACGACATCGGTGACAGCATGTCCCACGGGTGGGGCTCCTGCGCCCTGGTGGCCATGCAGGAGATCCTCCTCGGCGTCACGCCCATGACGCCGGCGACCCCGGGCGGCGACGTGGCCCTCGAGATCAGGCCACCGCCGGGGAAGCTCAGCGTTTCGGGGCAGGTCCCCACCATCGCCGGAACGGCGTCGGTGCGATGGCACCGGGCGGGCTCGGTGACCGAGCTCGGGCTGGTGGTCCCGCCGAACGCGTCGGCGCAGGTGCACATGCCGGGGGCCAGGGCACAGATCACCGAGGGCGGACGGCCTCTGGCTCCGGGTGCCGGGATGGCCAACGGAGAACCGGGCCAGGTGACCATCCTCGTCCCCGCCGGGAGCTACAGCTTCAGGTCCACACAGGTCTGAACCTCCGGCGCGGAGCTGTCGCCGGCATGGCGCTCGCGCCGTGGCTGTTGTGCCTGGTGAGGTCCATGTGGCGTCCTGGGGCAGCCCGTCCGCTTCACTTCGACCACGAGCGTGCCGAAGTAGGAACGGTGGGTCGGGCCGCAACCACTCGCGCCCGCCTGCCCTGGTGCATGGAGTGGTTAAACTGCTACTTGGAGTGAGAAAGTGCACGTCGAAGAGGATGGAGGTGGAAGGCGCCCGGTGTGGCGGGTCGTCTTCACGTCCCGGCGGGGGACGAGCGGACACGGCCTCCGGACCCCCCGGCGCGCCGGGACGATGGTGACTCCACCGTCGCGGCCGGGGCCCTCTGCGAAGGACGCCGGATTCTCCCTCCTCGAGGTCGTCATCGCCATCACCATCTTGATGACGGTCCTCGTCTCGGTGTCGTCGCTGCTGGAGACGGCGTTCAAGGTCGGGGCCAACTCGCGCTACCGGCAGCAAGCGACCGAGATCGCCTCCAGCACACTCGATGCCCAGCTGGCCACCGGTGCGACGACGCTGCTGGGCAAGACGGGCGACACCTCGCTCCCGTCGGTGACGAGCAGCGGGCAGACCTACCTCCTCGAGATGGAGGTCGCGCCCTTCGATCCCAGCAATTCCGGGTGCGTCTCGCCGGCCAGCGACCCCGGAGCCATGCTGAAGGTCTCCATCTGGGCGACGTGGACACGCCAGACGGCCGGCGCCACCTGGTGGCTGTCCGGCTCGTCGGCGTCGACCGGCCTGCTCGTCGAGGAGACGAGCCTCGTGGCCGTGCCGTCCTCCTCCATCAATCCCAGCATGGGATCCATCCTGGTCACCATCGAAGGCGCCACGGCACAGGCGATAGCCGATGTCTCAGTCACGGCCACGCCCTCCTCGGGAAGCGCCCAGACCGTGACGACCACCGCGGGCGGGTGTGCCCTCTTCGACAACATCGCGGCGAGCCCCACCACGTGGACGGTTTCGTTCGGATCTCTCTCCGGGTACCTGACCGAACAGAACGCCTCCACGTTGCCCACGCAGTCGGCTCTCTCGGTCGTGGCCGACGCCACCACGTCGCTCTACTTCGAACCCTCGGTCAGTCCCTTCGACGCCTACGACAAGGCGGCCACCGTCACCCCGGTGTACGCCGTCCCGACGGCACTCGGGGGGTTGCACCCCATTCTCCCGTCGAACATCAGCAGCATGCCCCTGTCGTTCTACAGCGCCAATCTGACCGTCAATCCGTACGTGACGTCGTCACCCGGTCTCGTCTTCCCCATGCCCAACGTGCCCAGCTACTACGTGGTGTCGGGCTCGTGCGGCGCCGAAAGCGCCCCCGGCGGCAGCACCGCTGCCGGCCAACCCGTCACCCTCACCGCCGGCGCCACGGCGTCGCCGACGATCAACCTCGTCCCCCTGCAGATCTTCGTGAATCAGGGTGGGACCCTGGTCGGGTCGGCGACCTCACCGGCAAGCGTCACGGCCCAGCCGTCCAACGCCGCCGGCACTGGTGCCGACACCAATTGCCCGACGACGGGCGCCGGGGTCATGCCCACGCTGTCGCTCGGCAACACGAAAGCGGTCTGGACGAGCGACCGGCGCGGCCGGAAGCACCATGCCGACGCCGTCTTCGTGAGCGGCTGCACCTCCAACTGCGCCACGACGACCACGTTGACGTCGAGTGTGAACCCCAGTACCACCGGCACGTCGGTCACCTTCACCGCCACCGTCTCGTGCACTTCGGCGTGCGCCTCACCCACACCGGGCACGACGCCGACGGGAACGGTGACCTTCAAAGACAACGGAGTCAGCCTCGGTAGTTGCACCAACGTGACGCTGTCGTCAGGGGTGGCGACCTGTACGACGTCGACACTGGCGATCGCCTCCCACCCCATCACGGCGGTGTACGCCGTCGTCGCTGGCAAGTTCGCCACCTCCACCTCCAACACCGTGACACAGGTGGTGAACGCCTTCCCGACGACGACTGTCCTGTCGGCGACCCCCAACCCCAACTCCTACGGGACGTCGACGAACCTGAGCGCCACTGTCACATGCACCGGGACCGGATGTGGGACGCCGACGGGGACGGTCACCTTCACGGACAACGGGGTCAACATCGGCGGTTGCGTAGGCGTCACGCTGACGGCGGGGGTGGCACCGTGCACCCTCTCGGGGCTGAATGGCGGGAGCTACAGCGTGGTGGCGATCTACACCCCCACGGCGAACTACAAGACCTCGACGTCATCGACGGTGACCGAGCAAGTCAACGCCTCCAGCACGGTCACCGTGCTGACCTCGAGCGCCAACCCGAGCACCTTCAACAGCTCGGTCACCCTCACCGCCACAGTGACCCCGGCGGCCGGTGCGCCCGCCGTCGGGAGCGTGGCCTTCATGGACGGCTCGAGCCTTCTGGCCACCGTCGCCCTCAACGGATCCGGCGTCGCCCAGTACGCCACCTCGACACTGGCGGTCGGAACACACTCCCTCAGTGCTGTGTTCACCGCCACCAACCCCAGCAACTTCGGAACCTCGACGGGAACCCTGTCCCAGGTCGTGAACGCCCCCGCCGGGACCCCCTACACCCTGTGCGGACTGCCCTACGGGGTATGGCTGTTGAGCGCCACCTACACGCCACCGGGACACAGCTACACGTCCACCACCGAGGCGGTCCAGGTCGTCGTCACCGTCACCACGACGGGGGTCTACATCGGCGGCACCGGTCCGGTGACCTCGGTCACGGTGTACGTCCAATGACGCGTCCACGGCCGGCGAGGGACGAGGCGGGCATGAGCCTGGTCGAGGTGATGATCTCGATGGTGCTGTTCGTCGTCGTCATAGCGACGGTCGACGCTTCCATCACCGTGGTGCAGACGCATCAGGTGCAGGTGAGCGACCGGACCCAGGCCCTCGACTACCTCCAGGACGCCCAGCAGGCCATCACCGAAGACCTCCACGCCGCCGTACCGACGAGTTGGACGTCACCCGCTGTCCCGACGTCTGCGCCGGGCTCGCCCATCACGGCGACGAGCCTGGCCTTCTCGGCGCAACTGGGTAGCGGGACACCGACGATCAGCATTGCCCTCAACACCTCGACCCATGTCCTGACGGTCACGTGCACGGGCGCAGGCTGTCGCCCGACCGGTGCGGGGGCGTTCACCCAGGCCAGGATCTCCAACGTCGACTCGTCCAGCCTGTTCACCATGACGACGAAGGAGGTCTCGACCACGGCCAACTCCGTGACGACCAACGCCTTCTTCTTCACGGCGGTGACGTCGAGCTTGATCCTCGACACCCCCAAGGTGGGGGCCCAGAACGTCTACAAGACCACGTTGTCCGATCCCAACATCGTGATCAACAACGGTGAATACGCATGTCAGAGCGCGCTCACCGCCTCGGGGGCGACCGGGTCGTGCTGATCTCCGTGATGCGTCGGATACGTCGCCTGGTCACAGCAGGCGAGCACGAGAGCGGCCAGGCCCTGCTGTTCGTGCTGATCGCCGTGGCGCTACTCGCCTCCATTCCGCTCGCCCTGGCCACGACCACCGTGGACGAGCTTCCTCAGACCGCGCGCAACCTGAACTACGAGGCGGCCTACGAGGCCGCTCAGGCGGGAGTCAACGATTACGTCCAGCATCTCGACGCCAACGAGGACTACTCCATCTACTGCAAGACGTGCGCCCAGGGGACAAACGGCAACCTGGCCTTCACCAGCTGGGTCCAGGCCTCCACCTCACCGCCGGAGTACTACTCGTACGCGCCGACGAACACCAGTGGGCTGATCTCGCTCGAGGTCAGCGGCAAGGCGGGAACGGGCGCCGATGCCGTGGTCCGGACATTCAGCTACAGCATCAAGCCGGCCACGAGCCTGAACGACGTCTACTGGAGCAATTACGAGACCCGGGACCCGCTCCTGGGGGCGATCCTGCCCGGTGCGCCCCAGGGCTACCAGTACTGCAACGTCCACTACGACCAGCCCGACCCCTACCAGGCGGACGAGTCAGGCGGAGCGGCGACAGGACCGCCGATCGAATCGGCATGCGAGGTGTCGTTCCAGACCGGTGACGTCCTCAACGGACCCATCTATTCGAACGACACCTTCCGCGCCTGCGGGACACCCGAGTTCGATTCGACGGTCGAGAGCGGGAACATCTACAACACGGCCCCCGCGACGGCGGGAAACAACTATGCCGGTGTCATCGTCCCCTCGTCCGGCTGCGGCTCCGATAACCCTACCTACGATGGACCCGCCCCCACGAAGGTCAGCAACCAGACTCCGCGGTCGGCCTCGGACGACCTGACCCCGGCCCGGACGTACGGTTGCTTCATCACCGGCGGGACCTCGCCGAGCTCCCTCACCCCGACGAACGTCACCATGACCCTGACCGTCTCCGGTTCGACCACGTCCGTCGCCTGGAGCGGCTCGAGCGGGACCATCGTCGACAATCTGGCCAGCAATCACAACAGCTGTACCAGCCCCATCACGGTGAGCAACCTGACCTCGGGTCTGATCTTCGTGAACGGCAACGTCACCATCAGCGGACAGATGACCGGAGGGCTCGACGTCGTCACCTGCGACTCCACCTCCGACGTGACGGGAAGTCAATGTCTGGGCTCGGCGCAGTCCAACATCATCATCTCGGGTCCCCTCACCTACCCGACCGCCAACAAGGTGATGGTGAGCGGCGAGCCGGTCAGCGACTCCCACGACGCGCTCGGGCTCATCGCCGCCAACTTCGTCGAGGTCAATTACACGAGCAACATCGAGATCGACGCCGCCATCCTGGCTCTGGCCGACTCCTTCTACGTCAACAACTGGTACGGCGGTTCGAGCTACGGGACACTGAGCGTGTTCGGATCGATCGCCCAGAACTTCCGCGGCCCGGTGGGGCAGTCCGGGGGAGTCGGGTACGTCAAGAACTACAACTACGACACGTCCCTGCAGACGTTGTTCCCCCCGTTCTTCATACCCCCCAACGGTGCCACGTGGTCTCCGTCGTCGTACACCGAGTTGGCGCAGGGTCTTTCCAACTCGGTGTGCCCCGGCTGCTGAGCAGTCCTCAGGCGCACACGTGACGGCGCGGCCCGCGCCGCTAACGTGTCGCCCATGCGTCGCACCCGGATCCCTTACGGCACGCGTCGCGGTCAGGTGGGGGACCTGTGGGTGCCGACGGAGACGACCGGCGATCTGCCCCTGGTCGTCCTGATCCACGGCGGGTTCTGGCGGGCCCAGTTCACGAAGACGTTGATGGGACGACTGGCCCATGCCGTGGTGGACCGGGGCTGGGCGGCATGGAACATCGAGTACCGACGCATCGGACCGCTGGGCGGGGGCGGGGGATGGCCGCAGACGTTCGAGGACATCGCCGACGCCGTCGATCACGTGGCGTCGTTGTCCGGCATCGACGCCGATCGGGTGGCGACCTGTGGCCATTCCGCCGGGGGGACCCTCGCTCTGTGGGCGGCCGGTCGCCATCGTCTTCCCGACGGTTCCCCCGGCTCGTCGATGAAGGTCGTCGTCCGTGGCGCCGTCGCCCTCGCCGCCGTGTGCGACCTGGCGGCGGCGGCGTCCTCGGGTATCGGCGGCGACGCCGTGGCCAGACTTCTCGGATCCGGTTCGCCCCCGGCGCCCGACCGCCTGGCGGTGACCTCCCCGGCCGCCCTGTTGCCCCTCGGCGTACCCCAGATCCTGATCCACGGTCTCGAGGACGCCGTCGTGCCGCCGTCGATGAGCGAGACCTACGCCGAGCTGGCCGCGGCGGCGGGGGACGACACCCGGTACGTCCCCCTTCCGGGGGTCGGCCACCGGGAGCTGATCGACCCCGGCGGCCCGGCGTGGGACGCCATCTCGACCGGCCTGGAGCACATCTTGTCGAGCTGACCGTCCCAGCGTCGCCGGTGTTGTTGGGTTGTTGTCGTTTACGCCTTTCGTCCGGTGTGACGATGACCCAGGAGTGAAGTCACGGCAGTCGTCGGACACGACGTGGCGGGGCTGGGCGACACCGGGGGGCAGTGCCAGCAAACCGGTGAAGAGCACCCGGCTGGCGTCGGAGGCTCAGGTGAAGAGCCGCCTGTTCCCGAAGACGCGTTCCTGGTTCGCCCTGGGCGCCCCTCTCGAGCTGCTCAGTCCGCTCTCGGTCCTGCGCATCGTCTATGCCCTGGCCGTGCTGGTGTGGCCGGTGATCGCCGGGGTCGTCGGGACGGCGTCGACCAACATCGTGGCCGTCACCGCCGTCGAGGTGGTCACGGTCGCCGTCTGGATCGTCCTCCTCCGGGTCCGGGACATCGGCCTGCAATGGTGCCGGGTCCTGATGGCCTTCATCGCCCTCGAGGTCGTGGTGCTGGTGGCCGCCGGGGGTGGCACCATGGCCTCGTTCGGCTATCTCATGGTGCTGGTCCCCATCGCCGTGGCCCCTGCTCTGTTCCTCTCGCTGCGCGCCGTTCTCGTCCAGCAGCTCGTCGTCGGCGGTGCCTTCTGGGGAGCGACGGCGACCCGGTGGGGCGTCGGGCGTTCGGCGGTGATCGTCTTCCTCGAGGTGATCGGCGCGCTGTCGGTCTCGTTGACCATCATTCTCCTGGCCCGCACCGTCCAGCGTCGGGGCGGCGTCGATCCCGACACCGGATTGCCCAACGGCTTCGGACTGGCCGATCGGATGGCCGGGCGGGACACGGAGGACCCCTTTGTGGTCGCCTCGGTCTTCGTGAAGGGGATCGGCGATGCCCGCGAGGCCCTCGGTTACCACGTCGGGACCGAGTTGCTGCGCCGAGCCGTCGAGAACCTGGGTCAGGTCCTCCCCGCCGATGCCGAGATCGGCCGCGTCGACGGCGACGAGCTGGTGGTCATCAACGGGTTCGGCCCCAGCGGCGGAGCGACCCGGGCCGAGGCCGACCGTCGCGCCGAAGCACTGGCCGAGACCCTGCGCGAGGCCATCACGGCGGGTCGGTATCTGGTGGACGACATCGAGATCTCCCTGCGGGCGAACGTCGGACTGGCCATCGCCCCGTGGGACGGCGACGACGTGCCCGAGCTGATTCGCCGGGCCACCTTGAGCGCACAACGGGCCGCCGCCCAGGGCCGGGCCCATGTCACGTGGTCGGGCGACGAGGGCGCTCTGACCGCCGCCGACCTCGCCCTCCTGGCCCGCCTTCGCCTGGCTTCCGAGCACGGCGAACTGTCGCTCGCCTATCAACCCCAGGTGGACACCCGCTCCCTGCAGATCGTGTCGGCCGAGGCGCTGCTGCGCTGGAACAGTCTCACGCTCGGATCGGTCCCCCCGGGCATGTTCGTCCCGCTCTCCGAGCGCACCGGCCTCATCGACCGGCTCACCGAGTGGGTGATGGGCGAGGCGCTCGACGCCCAGGTGCGCTGGCGTCGGGCCGGCCTCGAGATCCCCGTGTCGGTGAACCTGTCGGCCACCTCGCTCACGGTCCCCGACCTGGCCCAGTGGATCCTCTCGGAGTTGGAGGACCGCCACCTGCCGCCCTCGAGCCTGACCGTCGAGGTGACCGAGACGGCGGCCATCGATCTCCTGAGCGCCGTCGCCCTGCTGCGTCCCCTCCACGACCGGGGAGTCCGGGTCTCCATCGACGACTTCGGAACGGGCTACACGTCGCTGTCCGTTCTGCCCGATCTCCCCCTCGACGAACTCAAGGTCGATCAGCGATTCGTCCTGCGCTCGTCGACGTCCCCGGCCGACGAGACCATCGTGCGAACCGTCAGGGAGCTGGCCCACCGTCTGGGTCTGGTGGCGGTGGCCGAAGGGGTCGAGAACGAGGAGCTGTTCGATCGGATGGTCGCCTTCGATTTCGACATCCTCCAGGGGTACCACCTGGCGCGACCGCTGACCGAAGACGATCTGGTGGCCGCCCTCATGGATCAGGAGATCGCCCTCCATCGCCAGCACGCCGCCCGCGCCACGACTCGGCCCCCTGGCGCCGGCCGGGGAAGCCACCTCGGCCCGACTTCGCTCGATTACGTCCCTGTGAATTCGATGACAGGGTCCTTGACCTGCGAGATCGTACCGGCGATGATGATGAATACTAGTGGATTGATAGACATGACCTATCCGTCGACTGTTGTCGGGAGCGCCCCCGTGACACAGCCGGTCGTATCCGTCGGTTCCCGCTTCGGCCCGGTGGCCTGAGGATCGGATCGTGGCGCTCCCGGACTTCTTCGTCGTCGGCGCCCCAAAGGCAGGTACCACCGCGCTCCACAAGGCCTTGGCCCATCATCCACAGCTCTTCATGTCCGTGGTCAAAGAACCGAAGTTCTTCCTGTGTGACGGTCCTCCTCCGGACCAGGGCGGACCCGGTGACGCGCACAGCTATCGCGAATGGATCTGGCGCCCCGCCGACTACGAGCGGCTGTTCGCCGCCGCCCCCGCCGGGGTCCTGCGGGGTGAGTCGACGCCGTTCTATCTGGCCGACCGGCCTGCTCTCGACCGCATCCGGCGCCGCGTCCCCGATGCCCGCCTCATCGCCATCCTGCGGGACCCGGTGGATCGCGCCTACTCGAACTGGGCCCACCTGTGGGCCGACGGACTGGAGACGATCGACAACTTCGCCGACGCCTGCGCCGCCGAGGAGACGCGCGTCGAGGCCGGATGGGCACCGTTCTGGCGCTACCTCGAGACGGGCCTCTACGGGCGCCAGCTCGCACACCTGTACTCCGTCTTCCCCCGGGAGCAGGTGCTCGTGCTCCGCTACAAGTGGTTGGTGGAGGAGGCCGACCGCACCCTGGATGCCGTGTGCCGCTTCCTCGGTGTCGACGAGGGCGTTCTCGACCACGCCCCGGCCCAGAATGTCGGCACCTACGTGCCGCCCACGCCGACGACGAGACTTCTCCAGGGAGCGATGCGCGGTGGCGCCGCCGTCGGCCGCCATCTTCCCCCGCAGGTGTGGCGCAAGGCCTCCATCCCGTTGCTGTGGTTGATCCAGCGGGCACCCCAGCACCGCCCCGAGCTCGCACCCGAGGAGCGGGCGGAGCTGATCGGTTACTTCTCCGACGACATCACCCTGCTCGAGGGGCTGACGGGGTGGGACCTCGCCCAGTGGCGTACCTACCGCGAGGGCGGGACGTACTCGGTGCGCAGATCGTGGGCCCCGTCGAGGAGGCTCGCCTCGTAGTAGAGACGCATGCCGCCGTCGGGAAACGTCACCCCCGACAGGTAGCGCAACGACCCGCTGCCCCACGGCGACGCCGCCACCGGGCCGGGGCGGGGAACCAATCGGCCCGGCCCGGTGCCCACGGCCACGCCGGTGCGCTCCTCGGCGTTCTCCTCGGCCGTCGCCCGGCCGTCGTAGTACGCCCGCCACCCCGTGTCCCCGACCAGTACGTGGCTGACCCTCGCCCCCCGGGCGTCCCACTGTCCCGGTGTGGGTCCGAGGGCGGTGTCGTGGAGGTCCCAGTCGATTCCGTCGGTGCTCGTGCCGTAACGCGTCCACATCCGGTCGGTGGCGTCGTCGTCGTCGAGTGGATGGCAGCACAGCCACATGTGCCACAGACCGTCGTGCCACAGAATGACGGGGTCCTTCACCCCGGTGAGGTCGTCTCCGGGCAGCACCGTCCGAGCCGAACCGGGATCGAACCGTGAGGGATCGGATGCCTCGATGAGGTCCACCCTCCAGTGGTAGGTCCCCGGGGTGGCGCAACTGACATAGATCCGCCACCCGCCGCCGGGCACGGCCACCAGGGCGGGGCGCTCGAGAGACTCACAGGAGAAGGCCTTCCGGTCGAGTGTCGGCGAGCGTCTCGAAGTGCTCGCCGTCGGTGGACCGGGCCACCACGTTGGCGAAGCCCCTGCCCTCCCCGAAGGGGCGACGGAAGCGGTAGCCGAGGTAGACGGCCCCGTCGGGGCCGAGGGCGGCGCTCGGTCCCCCGGCCCAGTGCCCCGGACCCCTCCCCAGGGGTTCCTGGACGACGACGGCGCCGACCGGATCAGGCACCGGCAGCAGGTCCGTCTCCTCCAAATTCACGTCCAATCTGTCATCAACCCCGTGCGTCGGTCCGATAGCCTCTGGGTGGAGCGATTTCCGTCAACCTAGATGGCTCCGGCCTCGTAACGGTGGTTCGACCGGGTGCCCCGGGTTCGTCTGGCCGAACTCACAGGCGGACCAAAGCGAATCCTCAGGAAATGTCGGTGTACTGAGGAGCAGATGATCGCACCAGTGCTCGAGAACTCCTGAGGAGATCCATGAACACCCCCGACCCCTCCGCTCCGGTCCCCGACGACCGGACCCCGAACCCGACTTCTCCCCAGGTGGGCGACCCCGGCCCGGTCGCCGATGTCGGTCCCGAGCCGGCCGCTCCCATCGCCCTCGGTCCCGTCTCCGGCGCCTGGTCGCCCCCGCCCCCGCCGATGCCGCCCACGGCGCCCCCCTCCTCCGGTGCCGGCGGGGCCGCATGGGGACCCATCTCCACCCCCTATGGATTGGCCTGGGGCCCCCTGCCCATCCCCCCGGCTCCCGGCTCCGTGCGCCGTCACCCACGCTTGATCCCCCTGATCGGGGCGGTCGTGGTCATCTCCCTCCTCGTCGGCGTGGGTCTGGGCTACGCCGTCCGTCGACCGGCGAGCGTCACCCCGAACGCCGCCGTCAACGGGGGCACTCCGTCCAACGGCGGTTCGGGATTGTTCGCGCCGTCCGGCGGGGGTTCGGGAACGACGCCCCCGCCGTCAGGCACGGGCTCGTCCGGTTCGGCCAACGCGGCGTCGGTCGCGGCCAAGGTGGACCCCGGTCTCGTGGACATCAACGTGGTCCTCGGCTACCAACGCGATTCGGCGGCCGGAACGGGCCAGGTGCTCACCTCGTCCGGTGAGGTGCTCACCAACAACCACGTCATCGACGGAGCGACCTCCATCTCCGTCACCGACATCGGCAACGGACGGACCTACACGGCCTCGGTCGTGGGTTACGACCGCACCGGCGATCTCGCCGTCATCCAGCTCCACGGGGCGTCGGGACTGAAAACCGTCACCATCGGCGACTCGTCGAAGGTGACCGTCGGTCAGTCCATCGTGGCCATCGGCAACGCCGGCGGCACGGGCGGCACGCCGAGCGTGGCGCCCGGAACGGTGACCACGCTCGACCAGTCCATCACGGCCAGCGACGACGACGGCAGTAACCCCGAACAGTTGACAGGGCTCATCGAGGTGAACGCCAATGTCCAGCCGGGTGACTCCGGTGGGCCGCTCGTCAACACCGCGGGACACGTGGTCGGCATCGACACGGCCGCATCGGAGGCCTCGTTCTCCTCGACCGGCGGCGACGGGTACGCCATTCCCATCAACACGGCGATCACCATCGCCAAGCAGATCGAAGCGGGACGGAGCTCGTCGGCCGTGCACATCGGGGCCACCGCTCTGCTCGGCGTCAACGTTGCCGCATCCATCTCTGACTGCGCGGTTGACGGTCTCGGTGGTCTCGGCCAGGGCGGGTCGTCGACACCCGGAGCAGCCGTCTGCGGTGTGGCGTCCGGTACGCCCGCCGATGGAGCAGGACTGGCCGAGGGCGACGTGATCACGTCCGTCGGCGGACAGACCGTGAGTAGCCCGCAGTCGCTCTCATCGATCATCGCCGGCTACCACCCGGGCGCTTCGGTGCAAGTGGGGTGGGTCGACGCCGAGGGTGCCTCCCACACCGCCACCGTCCAACTGGCCAGCGGTCCCGCCACCTGACCCGATAATCGTGCCTACCATGGCCGTGGTCCGGGGGGGCAGCGGTTCCCGGCGGGACGAGGGCGGGGTTCCATGGCCGAGTACAAGGTGGTGTGCGTCGAACGTGTGCCGGCGGCCGGCCACGCCCACATCACCGGAATCGGTGTCGTGCGCGGCGCCAGAGCGCTCGAGAAGAAGTCGGTCAAGGACGTCCGTCGAGCGATCAAGGCCAAGAAGGACACCTTTTACACCGTCGACCCCACCACCGGCGACAAGGTGGCCGTCAAGCGTCACAAATGCTGTGGCGAGAAGACGATCTCTTCGGTGATCGACGGCACCGAAGCCGACAACCTGGCCGTCCTCAGTTCGTGCAACCGCCTCACCTGGTACATAGCCAGGTAGGTCAGCCCTTCCCGGGGCCCCACGAGGCGCTGACCCACGCCCGCTTCCCGCAGGCCGGGCACTTCATGAGGCTGGTGTACCCGCGCCCGGGACGCCACAGCCACCACGGCAGGTGGAGAACCAGGTACTTGAGGATGTCGACATCGGTGTGGGTGCCGCACTTCGAGCACGACAGGCTGATCGGCCCACCGCTGTGGCGTTCCGCCTCACTCGGTGGGGCCTTCTCTCTGGTCGACACCCTGGACGCTGGTCCCTTGCCCGTCACCCTGGACGCCGGTGCCTTACCCGTCACCCTGGGGGCAGTCGGCGAGGGCCGGGGCGGACGCGAGGCACGGACGGGCCGCGGCGTCCCACTCAATTGCGGCCGAGGTCGCCCATTTCTCTTCGGAGCATTTCTCTTCGGCGCGTCCGTCGGCGTCACCGCGCCGGCGGCCGAGAACAGGGCGTGCCGTCCGGGGAGGACGCGCTTCTCCGGTCCCCGCGGTCCGGCTTCGTGGCGCTCGGCGGGTGCCCAGAACAGGGCGCGCTTGCCGAGCGGATCGGGGGCCTCAGCCACGGCTCACCTCCCGGTCGGGGGTTCCCGGTGCGATCAGCCGACGAGGCATCGGTCGGCTTCGAGTTCCCGGGCGAGGGCGCGGTAGGCCTCGGCACCGGCCGACGACGGTGCATGTTGCAGGATGCAGCGCCCGAATTCCGGCGCCTCGGCGAAGCGCACCGATTTGCGCACCGGTGGTTCGAGGACCTCCAGCCCGTATCGTTCCTTCACGTCGGCGAGCACGACCCGTCCGTGACTCGTCCGCTCGTCGTACAGGGTGTTGATGATCCCGCGCACTTCGAGATCGGCGTTGGCGAACATCCGCACGTCGTCGATCATCTCCAGGAGCTGCCCCACGCCGCGGCTGCACAGGGTCTCGCACTGCAGAGGGATCACGACCTCGTCGGCCGCACAGAGGCCGTTGATGGACAGGATCCCGAGCGACGGTGGGCAGTCGATCAGGATCATGTCGTACTCATCGTGGAGACCCTTCAGGGCCCGGCGCAGGACGTGCTCGCGCGACGTCCGGGTGAGGAGGTGGACCTCGGTGCTGGCCAGGTCGATGGTGGCGGGCAGGATGTCGAGGCCGTCGATCCCGTTGACCACATAGCGGGCATCGGCGGCCTTCAGGGTCCGCATGAAGACATCGTGGATCGAAGCCGGGAGCGTGCTCGGGTCGAGCCCCGTCGAATACGTCAGGCAGGCCTGGGGGTCGAGGTCGACGAGAAGGACACGGAACCCGGATTCGGCCCAGGCGTATCCCAGGGAGTGGACGGTCGTCGTCTTGGCGACTCCACCTTTCTGGTTTGCCACGGCCACCACACGTGCCACGCGCCGCAGTCTAGGCACGCCTGACCCTGGTGGACCGGTCATTTCGACCCTCTTCGGCCTCATCGCCATCCGAGAACGACGGGTGCGGTCGGGCCGGTGACGGCCCCGCCCCTCCGACCTCTCACACGGTGACCGTCGACCTGCCCTTCGTTCTCCCTCTGCCACTGTCCGTGCGTCTGACATCGCGTGCTCGCGCCAACGAAAGGCGTCGAAAACTTTTTCCCTTCCCTGTCGATCCGGGCATCCGGCCGGCGTCATCTTGGTGACCGGCCGTCTGAGCTCGGCGACAAAGAGGGGTTCTCATGAAGACAGACGTGGTCTGGGGCCACATCCACTCGCAGCGCGCCTTCCTGGCCGACACCCTGGGCGGTCTCTCCGCCGATGCGTGGGCGACGCCGTCGCTCTGCACGGGTTGGTCGGTCCAAGAGACCGCCGGCCACGTCCTGGCCGCCGCCGAGCAGACGCCGGCGAACTTCTTCAAGGAGCTGATCGCCGCCCGGTTCCGGTTCGACGTCTTCACCGACCGGGCGGCCCGGCGCCTCGGCGCCCTCGAGCGGTCGGTCCTGGTCGACCGCCTCCGGGCGAGGACGACCACCACGAACCACCCTCCCGCCCCGGTGATGGCCATGCTCGGCGAGGTCGTGGTTCACGGCGAGGACATCCGTCGCCCCCTCGGCCTCTCCCACGAGGTCCCCGAGGAGGCCCTCGTCGCCGTGGCCGATTCGTACCGGAGGACCAACCTCCTCCTCGGCGCCAAGAGGCGTACGGCCGGGCTCCGGCTCCGGGCCTCGGACGCCGACTGGACCGCCGGCGACGGCCCCGAGGTCAGCGGCCCCCTGATGTCCCTGGTGATGGCCATGGTCGGCCGCCCGGTGGCGCTCGGCGATCTCTCCGGCGAGGGCGTGGCGACCCTCGGCGCCAGGGGATGAAACCTCAGCCCGGCCCTACCTGGTCGCCGGCGATCGACATGGTGTCCCTCACCTCGCGCAGGCGCCGATCGAGGAAGCTCTGTTCGGCTGCGTTCTCGGTCCGCCGGCGGGCCTCCCGATAGACCACCGCCGCCTCGTCCGGACGCCCGGCCCGCCTCAACAGATCGGCCCGGGTCGAGTGATAGAGGTGGTAGTCGGTCAGCGCCTCGGCCAGGGCGGGGTCGTCGAGCAGAGCCAGGCCGTCGACCGGCCCTTCCGCCATGGCCACGGCGACGGCCCGGTTCAGCTGCACGATCGGCGTCGGTTCCCATTCCAGGAGGCGGTCGTAGAGCCGCACGATGGTGGACCAGTCGGTCAGCTCGGCGCGGTCGGCTCCGGCGTGGACGGCGGCGATGGCCGCCTTCAGCTGGTACGGGCCCGACCGCCCCAACCGTTGGGCGCGGCCCAGTAACTCCCGGCCCGCCGCCACCTCCTCGAGGTCCCACCGACCGCGGTCCTGCTCCTCCAGGGTCAGCGGTCGTCCCTGATCGTCACTGCGAGCGGTCCGGCGCGAGTCCTGGAAAAGCACGAGGGCGGCCAGACCGAGAGGCTCCGGCTCGTCGGGGAGCAGATCCACGAGCAGCCCGGCCAGCCGGACGCCCTCGTCGCACAGATCGACGCGGACGAGCTCGTCCCCACGCGACGCCAGGTACCCGGCGTTGAAGATCAGGTAGACCACGGCGAGGACGGCCCCCAGTCGTTCGGGGAACTCGTCGAGCGACGGGACCCGGTAGGGGATCGCCGCGGCGCGGATCTTGCGCTTGGCCCGGACGATCCGCTGGGCCAGCGTCGCTTCGCCCACCAGAAAGGCCCGGGCCACCTCGTCGGTGGTCAGCCCGCCGAGGGACCGCAGCGTCAGGGCCACCTGGGCGTCCAGGGACAGAGCCGGGTGGCAGCACGTGAAGATCAGCCGCAGCCGATCGTCGGCGATGGGCCCCGGGGAGTCCCCGGCACCGGCGGCATCACCGGCGTCCCAGGCGATCGCCAGCTCACCCCAGGCGCGGTGGCGCCGCTCCACCGCGGCCGACCGGCGGAGGCGGTCGATCGCCTTCCGCCGTGCCGTGGTGACGAGCCAACCGGCCGGGTTGGTCGGAATGCCCGTCGCCGCCCACGCCGTCGCGGCCGCCACGAACGCGTCCTGGACGGCGTCCTCGGCCAGGTCGAAGTCCTTCACCACGGCGATCAGACGAGCGAGGACGCGCCCGCGTTCGGTCCGGTAGACGAGGTCGAGCGCCTCGTCCACCGGACCGGCGCGGCCCCGTGGTTCATCGTGTCCCAGACCTACATCTCCGCCACGGGACGGACCTCGACCGATCCGTACTTGGCCGACGGGACCATGACCGCCGCCGCCAGGGCCTGGTCGAGATCGTCGGCCTCGATGATGTAGAAGCCCGACATCCATTCCTTCGTCTCGGCGAAGGGTCCGTCCACCGTGAGGGTCTCGCCGTTGCGCACGCGGATCGTGGTGGCGGTACTCGGGTCGTCGAGCGGGTCTCCGATGAACGGACGACCACGGGAGGCCAATTGCGCACCAAAGGCGGCGTATTCGGCGATCAACTCGTCCCACCGTGGGTCACCGGGCACAGGGTGGAGCTCGGGGTCGTTGTGAATGATCAGCATGTAGCGCATCGTCTCTCCGATCGTCGGACCAGGCGGGACCTCCACCTGCCGTAGTGACGTCGCCCGCCCACCGCCATCGACAGATGGGGAGGGAAAAATTGGGGGACTCTTTCCCGGGCCCCGATCTACAGACGCCGGTAGAGGCACTGGCCCCCACCGGAGGCGTGCAGCTTCCCGCCGCGGGACCACACCCGGGCCGTCCATCCGAAGAGCCCGTCCGTCGACAACGGCGCCTCCCCGTCGCACAGGAGCCAGTCCTCGCCGGTGGAGGGCCGGTGGAAGGCCACGTTCAGGTCCAGCGTCGGCGCGATGAAGGGCGGTTCCCGCCAGGCGTGCCGACGGTGCGCCGACGGCCAACTGGGCAGGTCGACGAGGATGAGGCAGCGGGCCGCCTCCACCCAGGGGTCATCGAAGGTCGCCGTCGGCCGGAAGCGCAGCCATTGCTGCCAGCGTGCCGGGCGCGACTCGGGTGGGGGCCAGCTCGCCTCGAAGTCGATCGGTTTGGCGTCGAGGTTGTTCCAGAACGGATACGGCCTCTTGGCGTCCTTCGGCATGAGCTCGTCCATCCCGGACAGCTCGTCCGGTCCCGGGACGGCGGGTGCGACGGTGTCGTCGTGCTCCAGCCCTTCGACCTCGTCCCCCACGCTCCACACCATGGCGTCGAGGATCGGTCGTCCCTCCTGGGTGACCTCGACCCGCTGCGCGCCGGCCGTCCGTCCCCGTTTGCGTGTCTCGACGACGATGTCGACGACCCCGAACCTGGCGACGCCCAGGTAGTGGCAGGAGAAGGCCGCCGGGCGGGGGTGCCCGCCCGCCCGCCCGGCGGCCCGGAGCGCGCAGGCGGCGACGTACCCGCCCATCGGACCCCAGATCTCCCAGTCAGCGCTCAGCGTCGCCTGGTAGCGACCGTCGCCGCACTCGTGCACCGCTGTGTCGGCCGCCAGATCTCCCACGGGCCCAGCGTGACGCCCGGTCGTGGGTTTGGCAAGACAACCGACGGGCCCCTACCCGGCCGACATCCCCACGATCGGCGCGCTCGAGGTGGGTGCCTCCCAGGGAACCGGCGAAGGGTGCGTCGAAGGAGAAGATCCCTCCGTCGGACGCCACCTCCCAGTACCCCCCGGTGGCAACGTCGACGGCCATCGCGACGATCGGCTTCATCAGATGCTGTCCCCCCTCGGATCCGTGAAACGTCGCGGTCCCGAAGGAGAAGATCCCGCCGTCGGAGGCCACGGCCCAGTAGCCACCTCCACCCGGCACGGAAGCCATGCCCACGATCGGCTTGGTGAGGTGGATTCCTCCCAGCGAACCGGCGAAGGGTGCGTCGAAGGTGAAGATCCCACCGTCGGACGCCACCTCCCAGTACCCGCCGGTCGCCGTGTCCGCGGCCATCCCCACGATCGGCTTGTTCAGATGCTGGCCACCCTCGGACCCGTGGAAGTGGGCGTCACCGAAAGCGAAGATCCCGCCGTCGGACGCCACCAGCCAGTAGCCACCACCGTCGGGGGTGGCGGCCATCCCTACGATCGGCTTGGTCAGACGTTGGCCGCCTTCGGACCCGTAGAAGTGGGCATCGCCGAAGGTGAATACCCCACCATCGGACGCCACCTCCCAGTAGCCCTTCCCGTCGGACGTCATGGCCGTGCCCACGATGGGCTCGGTCAGCGGCTTGCCGCCCTCGGACCCGTAGAACCCCGGACTCCCCAGGGCGAACACCCCGCCGTCGGCGGCAGCCAGGTCATAGCCCCCGACCGACAGCATCGTCATGGCGGCGGCCGGGGTGGCTGACGCTCCGTTGGACGCTGTCGACGGTCCCAGCGCGTTCACCGCTTTCACCGTGAAGAAGTAGGTGGTTCCGTTGGCCAGGCCGTTCACCGTGCAGCCCGATGGTCCCGAGGTGGAGGTGCATGCTGTGAGACTGGTGCCGTTCACCGGGGAGGTCGACTCACCACCGGAGACCGTCCCCTCGTAGATGTTGTACCCGGTGATGGACGATCCACCGTTGCTCGCCGGTCCGTTCCACGCCAGAACGACGGTGGTATTGCCTAGGGTGGCGGTGAGACTCGTCGGAGCGCCCGGAACGCCGACGATGTTGATCTCGCTGAAGCTGGCCGACGTCGAGCCGGCGGACGTCGCCGTCACGGCGTACGACCCCGCTGTGGTGGCCGTGAAGGCAGTGGCCGTCGCCACACCGAAGCCGTTGGTGGTCACCGCCGTCGTGTCGGACCCGTTGGCGAAGGTGCCCGTGGGACCACTGGCGGGGGCGGTGAACGTGACCACGGTTCCGGGCACCAGGACCGGGTTCCCGTGCGTGTCTTCGATCGTCGCACTCAGGGCAGTGGCGAACGTCGTCCCGACCGAAGCCGTCTGTCCGCTACCGCCGTTCACCACGTCCTGCGTGGCGGTCCCGGCCAGGTTGGTTTCGGTAAAGACAGCCGATGAGGATCCGGCGGAGCTCGCCGTTATCGAGTAGACCCCGGCTGCCGTGTTGGCCGTGAAGGCGGTGGCCGGGGCTTGGCCGCTACCGTTCGTCACACCTACTGTGGTGACCGTCGTGTTGGCGAAGGTGCCGCTCGCCCCGCTGACAGGGGCGGTGAATGTCACATTCGTCCCCGGCACGAGCACCGGGTTCCCGTGTGCGTCTTCGACGGTGGCAAGCAAAGTCGTGGCGAACGTCGCCCCGACCGAAGCGCTCTGACCGCCACCGGCACTCACAACGTCCTGCGTTGCGACGCCGGCCACGTTGGTCTCGGTGAAGATGGCGGAACTCAGGCCGGGGATGAAGCCGTCACCGTGTAAGCCCCAGCCGTGATGTTGGAGGTGAAGGCGGTGGCGGAGGCCACGCCGCTGCTAAGGGTAGCGACCACAGTAGTGACCGTCGAGTTGGCGAAGGTGCCGCTCGCCCCGCTGGCGGGGGCGGTGAAGGTCACATTCGTCCCCGGCACGAGCACCGGATTCCCGTGTGCGTCTTCGACAGTGGCACTCAAGGTGGTAGCAAACGTCGTCCCGACGGTAGCGCTCTGGCCACCACCGGCGCTCACCGCGACCTGCGTTGCGGGTCCGGCGAGATTGGTCTCGGTGAAGTTGGCGGTACTTAGTCCGGCGGTCGCGGCCGCCACCGTGTACGAACCTGCCGTCGAGTTAGCGGTCAGGATTGTCGCTGTAGCAACTCCAGCTGTATTTGTCGTCGTTACGTCCGTGGTGGTGCTGTTGTTGAAGGTTCCGCTTGCTCCGCTGACCGGGGCATTGAAGGTCACCGTGGATCCGAATACCAATACTGGGTTCCCATACGAGTCTTCAATGGTCGCGCTCAAGGCATTTGCAAAGCTAGTGACGATTGTCGTTGTCTGACCTCCACCGGCCGTGACAACGACCTGGGATGCAGTACCGGCGGCGATCGCATAACCGTTGCTTGTGACGGGTGACAGATCGATTGACGTATTGACGCTAATCGTGTCAAGCCCAGCTGCCGTAGGATTCGTCGCAGTGGACCCGACGCCTGCTACCACAGTAACGGAGGCGCCCGACAGAATTAGTACTGGCGTTGTGATTGTGACGTCTCCACCTGTCACACTCGGCGCCACTGTGACCAGTGTGCCGTTGACTGTGTAATCGGAATCAGTTGCCGGAAACTGGGTACCGACCGGCGCTGTGAGCGTGATTGTGCCCGAACCACTAGCCAAGCCACCGGTTGCGCTTGCGTTGAAGTCGACCGTGTACGTGGAAGCCGCTCCCGCCGTAAGGGGCGATGGCGACGCGGTCACGTTGGTGACCGCGGAGGCATAGGCGGGGGACGTCATGACCCCGAAAGAGGCCACGAGTACTGCAACGACTCCTACGGCAAGCCGACGATGAGTGTGTTTGAACACGATGATCTCCTGTCTAGAGCTCGCACTCCGCGGTGCATGGACGACGCAAACGAACGGCTGGTTAAAAATGGCGAAGGAAGTGACCTAGGGAGCTGTTTGCCAACGAAGTGCATACAGCCGACTCGAGGCTTCTCGGTTGACGGATGGGTAAACCGGCGCACCCCGGATCGCGGAGGACGGGGTTGGGAAGCCCAAAACGCGGACTGTCGGCGATGCGTGAGAGGAGATGACGACTCGGGAACGCGTGGCAGCGCCGACAGGAGACGTGACGAAATGATTCGAAGACGTGGTGTGCCTCTTCCGGTGAACAGGGAGAGGACACGTCGAGCCTCGGAGACGGTTCGACCGGATCGGTCACTCGTCTAAACCAGGCGCCCCCCCTCAGGGGTCGTTCAACTCATCGACAGGAGGCGCGAGTTTCTTGAGGAAACCCCCACTCTGAAGGCCACGACGTGCCTAGTGAACCGTCCCGGTAAGGCGAACTCATGTTCCGATTCGGGCGATGCCGACGACGGGAGCGTCAATCCGTTGACCGCCCATGGATCCATAGAACGGGGCGTCACCGAAGGCGAAGATGCCGCCGTCCGAGGCCACCTCCCAGTACCCACCGCCATCCGCAGTGGGGGTGATGCCGACGACGGGGGCGTCGAGTCTTTTCCCACCCATCGACCCGGAGAAACGGGCGTCACCGAAGGCGAAGATCCCGCCGTCCGAGGCCACCTCCCAGTACCCGCCGCCATCGGGTGTCGGAGCGATGCCGACGATGGGGGCGTCAAGTCGTTGGCCACCCATCGATCCGTAGAAGGTGGCCGTGCCGTAAGTGAAGACGCCGCCGTCGGCGGCGACTTCCCAGTAGCCGCCGCCGACGGGATCGGCGGCCATCCCGACGACAGGGGCGCTGAGAGCGGCGCCGCCGATCGATCCGTAGTTGCCGATGTTGCCGAGGTTGGCGACATGACCTTGGCTGTCAACCTCCCAGTAGCCGCCCCCGTCGGGATCGGCGGCCATCCCGACGATGGGGGCTCGGAGCTTCCAACCGGCGAGCGATCCGTCGAACGGCGCTCCGAACGCGAAGATCCCGCCGTCGGCCGCCACCTCCCAGTAGCCCCCACCGGGTGCCGCCGCCACGCCAACCACCCGAGCGTGAAGCGGTTCACCGCCCACCGACCCATCGAAGGCTGTGTGAAACGAGAAGATGCCTCCATCGGAACCGGCCATCTGGTAGCCATCGGGAAGCTGGGTCGGACATGACGGAGTCAATGGCTGTGGGGTCGTGTCTGAAGGTCCGAGCAGAACCGGTGTCCCATTCACCAGGCACAGTGGATCCATCCGCAAGCTACGAGCGCCGTCGGGATAGCCCACGTCACCGGCCGTCCAGGCGTTATAGGCCATCCAGAGAGTGCCCGAGGTATCGGTGAAGATCGACGGGGCGCCCGGGCCCGCCACTCCTCCGGCCGATTCGAAGACCGGTGTCATGTTCGGATCGGCGCAAGGTCCGACGGGACCCTGGCAGTTGGCATAGGCGATGGAGTAGCCACTGGTCTCCCACAGTCCGCCCGAGAAGAACAACAACCACCGTCCCCCGAGCTGGACCATGTCGGGCTGCTCGATCGTCGTCTCCCAGTTCCGGTTCTGCGTGATGAGCGCCGATGTGGCACCCACCAGTTGTGCGCCGTCGCCGTCGAAGGCAACCGGCGACACCCACAAAGTGGCGGGATAGGTCGAGCTGTAGCCGTCGTTGTTCTTCCAAGCCAGGTAATAATTCCCCGAGGTGTCCTGGTAGACGTCGGGATCGATCGAGCCTCCGATGCCCGGTTGACACACGACCGGCCCGGCGGAATCGTCGACATAGGGACCGGTCACTACCGTGCTCTCGGCCACCCCGATGCAGTAGTGGGCGACGGATGGGTCCCACGCCGCGTAGAACAGGTAGAACTCTCCTCCCACCTGGATCATCGAGGGTGACCACGGAGAACCGTTCCCCGGGGCACGCGTCGCCCACGCACTGATCTGGCAGGTCCCACCCTGGACGGTCCCCGTCTGACAGGGCAGAGCGTCTGTGACGTCGGGATTGAACAACAGCGTCTGCGGCCACGACGACAGGTCCGTTGTGGTCATGACGGGGATGTTGTCGAACCCGTCACCGGTCGAGAACGCATAGTAGGCACCTCCCAGCCGGACGACGTCCGAGTCGGGAGTGTCCAATGGCGACAGTGGATTGCTGTAGGTGCCGGATAGGCCGGCGAAGGCTGAGGGTGCGTCGAGGGGTATGAGCGCCCCGACGGCCACGATCCCGACGCCAACCAGGAACGCTGTCCGGTGATGGCGGCGCCGCTGCGCGGGGCCCTGTGGGAACAGACGACGCACGCCCCTGAAGTTGCCCGACTGGTGTGGCCGGTCGGCCGGTCGGACGGTTGTTGTCTGACCGCTACCCATGTCGGCTGACCTCCAGATCCAAAACGAAAACGCTCGGCGTCTTCGCCGGACGTGTGGTCTCGCTTCTATGACGCACGAGCAGCCCGGGAAGTTGCGCCCCCGGAGGACTTTCCCCAGCGTACGCGCGGGCGGTGATGGCAAGGACGCGCGGCGTCACTTCAGCGCCGGGGTCCCGGTGCGACCCCTCCGGGGCGCCGGACGAGGGGCCTGTGCCTGTGTGGCTCGGGACAGCCCGACGACATGGTGACGATTTCGCACGTCGCACACCGTTCACCTCGATTTGGGGTGTCCGTCGCACAACGGTCGCGCGTGGTTAACCCTCGCCACCTACGGTCTTACCAGTTGTTCCTCTCATGGCGTTCCTCGTGTCTCCCCTCGATGACGTCACGCTCGGGGAACTGCGATCTGGCTCGGGACGCCCGCCCGAGCCAGTGTCGCGTCTGGGCACCGGTTGCCGGTTGACGTCGCGCAATGTTCATCCCGAGATTCCGTTTCCGCCGTAACGCGCTCGACGATCTCGCGACGTTGTTGTGTCGGACGACGACACGCGAGTCCGTTTCCGTGTCGCTACGACGTCCTGAGCTCGAAAGGAGAGTCATGTCACACCAAATCGGTCTGCGTTTCGGCATCGCCACTCTGATTGGCGTTGCCCTCGGAGGATTCTGGATCGCGTCAGCCGGTGCGAGTACCGGTTCTCCACACATCACGGCCCATCCCAACAATCTCATGGTCAATACGGCGACCCACCTGATCGGGAAGAACTTCGATCCTTCGACCACACTGACGGTCGAGGAGTGCGCCGAGAAGCATTGGATCGCCCCTCAGAATCCCTGTGACAGCACGAACTCGGTCGTCGTAACGACCAATTCCCACGGACAGTTCAAGAGTTCATTCACTGTGCAGACATGTTCATCAGGCGCGGGCTCGTCACCAGGATTCTCCGAAAAGTGCTACATCGGTGTGCCGACACCCAACGGTGTCGACACCATCACACTTCTTGGGGCTGCACGCATCGTCGTGACCGGTCCCTGAGGCTCGTCCACATCGAAGACCATGCGTGATGGCGCCTCCGTCAGGCTCCGTGGCACGAGTCTGACGGAGGGCCTCAGGCTGTCGAAGCCGACGTTCCCGGTGATCCTTTCCGGTTGGGAGCAGCCGGGGTTGTAACGGTCCGACCAACCGCTCTTCGGGCCTCACGAATAGCGCATGTAGTTCAGATCGTCCCTAGTCATGTCGTCAGAAAGCGTGCACAACGTGCGTTCGGAACAGTCCACCCACCCGCAGGGGCGGTCGATGACCGTAACGTTCGCGCTTCGATCACGGGATTTCGTGCGGAAGACGTTCCCCGCTTCGATCTTCGCAATGACCTTCTGTGTGCTGAACTCCTTTTGTTTTCCGTAACTCCTCTTCTTGATTCTCTATTTTCTCACGCTGAGTCCGCAGATATGACCGTGCTCATGACTGATCTCGGCGCAGAGAACCCTGTAGATATGCACTGTGATTCTCGCTTCCCGCTTGTCAACATCCGGGCCGGGCACGCTCGCTGAAGGACGTGCAGGAGGTTGCTTGCCGCTGCACCACGGTGGGCCTGGGTCAGCCGATGCTGTACATACACCTGATTCTCGACCCAAAGCGTGGGAAGTCGCCACGCTTAGCGTCGTCGCTCACCACTTACCCAATGACGACGCCCTTCAAATTTCTCGCGAAGTCATCTCACTCCGTGGAACGACTAACTGTCGCGTTACTGTCACGCGAAGTTCATCTTGGTCCCGTAGGTTGCAATTGTGTGCTGCGTCGCCCAACAACGGTTACGCCAGATTCCCTTTCGGGGTTCCTCCACGTTTGTGATCTTGGGAACTAGCCGACCACGGCGAATCGATCAACATGGTGGAAGAGGCCGTCTCGCTCGAGGGCCCCAACTA
Organism: uncultured Acidimicrobiaceae bacterium; assembly: GCA_963848355.1. GTDB lineage: Bacteria > Actinomycetota > Acidimicrobiia > Acidimicrobiales > UBA8190 > CAWKDG01. The sequence goes on along the minus strand of CAWKDG010000012.1, from coordinate 625,550 downwards.
GTGGCGAAACAGTCCACGGTGCGGTCGGGCGGACCGCCGCCGCTGAAGGTTCCCCACCGTGGTTGATTCGTCCCCTGGAGTCGACAACCCGGATCCAACCGCATCGATGGCTGACCAGAGGCTCTTTGTGCCTGTGACAGAGATCAACCGCAACGCTGCGTTACGCAGCTCAATCATTCTGAAATCGCTGGCCGCGCCACGCTCTGTTTCCTTTTGCATCGCCCCCCATGCTCTGGCCAAACGAGCAGCGGCGATCGTGACCATCGTGGGTCGTGGCAGAGAGCTGCCTGCCACCTTCGATTGGGTGCGATGGGCACCCGATGATTCCGTGGCCCCCAGGTCAGGAACGTAGTGCCGATGTGGTCTCATCACTGGACTCCGTGTTTTCCTCAGGAAAGGGGTGTCGATCCCGAAACGAGTGACATCCCAGCGCTGTGAATAAGGCTCTCTTGGGCGCCGTGGGGATAACAAGGGGAACAAGTTGGGGATTAATCTGTGGAGTCGCAGTGACTGCCAGACCATCAGGTCGATCAACTCCGACGGCGCTCCTTAGAAATCGCTCATACCCGCCCGTTTGCATGCGCCCGCCACAGGCTCATCGTCAACTCAGTAACGACATGCTCAGAGGAATGAGGGCCGTCTCGAAAGATCTCCCCGCAGGCGCACACGATGACGAACTGGTACCCAGCCAAGGTGCCTATCGATTCACTACTACGAATCTCGTGTACCACCTCCGTAGTTTACGAGTGCTTGGCTGACAGAGAGTGGATCAGTTGGCTCCTGCCACCCGCCTGGACGATGCAGAACCCAACCAGCGCGGAGCTGGTGCTGACCTCGTACCATCAAGATATGGATGAATCCCTAGAAGGCTGGTACACGGACCCCTACGCCCGACATGAAGCCCGGTGGATGTCACGGGGTAGACCCACGGCTTTGGTCCGGGATGGCAAAGTCGAAGGCCAGGACACTGCGCCAGACGGGCCATTCATGGTCATCCCAGTCATGGTCGAAGGCCTCGCCGACGCATCCAACGGTGCCGATCTCCGCAGGGCGGACGATGCCGAACGAGGCTCTGCCTATGACCCACAAAGTGCAGCACGCCGGGCATGGGAAGCGTCGGGAGAAGGTGTCCAGAACTGAGCGATTCATCCGGTGGCTGCGAGGTCCTTGTCGATCGTCCCTGCTGGTCGATATCGAATCAACAGGTAGGTGGCACCATGGGAACGTTCGGGGAAGCACCACCGACAAGCATCTGAGGAAGAAGAGATGACGACTTGGAAGGGTGGAAGACATCGCGGGCCGATGACGCGTGCGCTGGTGGCTGTCTCGGCACTGGTGGGCGGTTCCCTGGCAATTATCGGTCCAGCCGGGGCTGCCCCGAGGCGAGAGGTACCGAGCGCACCGAGCGGTGTCACGGCCACACCGGGGATCAGGGCAGCCTTCGTCAGGTGGAATGCAGTCGTCCCTCCGACGGGGCGGACCATCACGGGCTACAGGGTGAAGGCCTCGAACGGGCAAGGTTGCAGGACGACGGGTTCCCTGTCCTGCACGGTCAACCACCTAAAGGACGGTACCCCGTACACGGTGAAGGTAAGGGATATCGCTGGCTCCGAGAAGAGCGCCTTTTCGGCCACGGTCACCGTGACCCCGGGGCTCCCGACCGCTCCGACCGAGGTGTCCGCCGTCGCGGGACAGGGCGCCGCCACCGTCTCGTTCGCCGCCTCGGCCGCCAACGGCTCGCCCATCAAGAGCTACGAAGTGACAGCCGTCGATGAGACGCATTCCGCTGACGGCGGCCAGACGGCGACCGCCGCGTCCAGCCCGATCACGATCACGGGTCTGACAGACGGCGATACGTATTGCTTCACGGTGACCGCTACCAACCGGTTCGGTACCGGTGCGGCCTCGGTTCCCTCGAACCTCGTTGTCCCGTCCGTGTCTCCAACGCTCGATGCAACCGGTTCGACGTTCGCGGGGGTGGCCATCCAAGAGTGGGCGGGTCAGGTCTCCGTCCTCTACGGTCTCGACGTCAATTGGCAGGTGTCGGACTCGGTGGAGGGCCTCGACCAATTCGCCCAGAACACGGTGGACTTCGCCGCTTCCGATTTTCCCTACAGCGCCGGTCAGGCGTCGTCGACGCCTGATCAGCCCTACCAGTACCTGCCCGACGTCGCCAGCGGTCTCTCATTCATGTTCAACCTCATCGGTAACAACGGCCAGAGCATCACCAACCTCAATCTGGACGCCCACGTGATCGACCAGATCTTCCTGGGTGAGATCACAGCGTGGAACAGCCCGTCGATCACTGTCCTCAACCCTCAACTGGCGGGTGATCTCCCCGCCACGACCATCACCCCTGTGTACCGGACCGACGCCTCGGGGGAGAGCTATCTCCTGACCGATTACATGCTCCACCTCGATACCTCCAACTTCACCGCCGCCCAGAGCGCCTTCGATTCGGCTAATCCCGGAGACCCGACGGCTATTTGGCCTGTCCCGGCCCAAGGATCGAACCCTTCTCCAACCACCTACCCTGGTTGGGGCAAGGGCAATCTGGTGGGCGAGTCGGGCTCGGACAACGCCGCCAACTACGTCGGGGCGGTGACCAGCGATGGCGCCATCACGTACGTAGAGACCGCCTACGCCAAAGAGCACTCCTTGCCTGTGGCGTCGCTGGTGAACGCCAGCGACAACGACGTCCAACCGACGTCGGCCAACGTGACCACCGCCCTGGAGGCGGCCACGTTGAACTCGGATCTCACCCAAAATCTCAGCAACGTCTACACCGACCTCCAGCCGGACGCCTACCCTCTTTCGGCCTACAGCTACCTGGTCGTCCCGTGCTCGCCCTCCCTGGCGTCGACCCAGGGAACGACCTGTGACGGCCCCGATACTGCGTCTCCCTTCCCAGAGGCGAAAGGCCAAGCCCTCGGCCTTTTCGTCAACTATTTGGCATGTGCGGGCCAGGAGCACTTGTCCGAGTTGGGTTACTCCCCGCTACCTCTCGGTCTGGTGCAGGATGACGTCAACGCCATCGGTCGGATCAATGGCGCCGCACAACCCCCCGCCCCCACACCGGCCAACTGTCCGAACCCCGCAATCTAGGAATCGGTAGATCCGGTGCGTCGCGTCTCGAGCTCGACCGCTGACCGGCGGAGGGAGGGGGATTCGACTTCGGGAGTTGGAGTCATTTTGTAGTCATGGAGATGGCGCCGTTGTCACCGGGAGTCTCGTGCGCTCGCGGGCATATCGGTGGCCGATTCTCAACGACGGTCCAATACTGAACACCTACTGCCGGTGGATTCAGGCACTCAACGCAACGGATCGGCCAGGGTGACCTCCCTGAGAGCGAAGGGAGCCACGTGGGCAGGAATCCGAAATCAGCGGAGGTTCGGGGGCGGTTCTGAGAGGCTCGTGCCTCTGGGGCCAGCCTGAACGATGCAGCGGCTGCGGCAGGAGTCACCCGTGGTGCCGTGCGCGATTGACTCCAGCCTCGGACGGCATTCGCCCTCGTCCTTAGAAGCCCAATCACCGCCATCGCCGCCGGACTGGGACGCCCGGTTTCGACTGTCCCGCGGGAGGTGGCACGAAGCAGCACCGAGGCCTGCTCGCGAGTGGTTGTTGTGGCGTGGATTGCGACGGAACACCCTCAGGCGGGAACCACGTCCTATTCGAGGGCCCAATCTTGGGCGGCCGGACCATTGGACCGGCCCGAGGCCTTATGTGCTGGGCGGCGTCGCCGTGCACCCAACGCACGGACCCAACCCGTTGAAGTGGGGCGGGATGCTCGGGGAGTCCGTAGCGGGGTTGGTCGGGAGCAGGACCGGGGCCCGTGGAGTCTGGTTGAAATCGAAATCGTTGACCATGTTGCCCAGGATCTTCTCGTCCTCGCGGACGTCGGGCCTGGGATCGGGTCGCCCGTCGGTCTTGGGATTGAGTCTGGACCCACCCAAGAAGTCGTCCTCGATGAACTTGAGGTAGGCGTCGCTCGAGAGGGTCTGGTGATCGATGTACCCGGCCTTGGCGTATGGCGAGATCACCATCGCAGGGACGCGGAGCCCGTAGCCGTTCTGGTCGACGGGGGGCGGCATGACGCTGTCGTAGAAGCCGCCCCAGTCGTCCCATTGCAAGAAGATGGCGGTCGAGTCCCAGTCGGGGCTCTTCATGGCCGCGTTGATCACCGCGGTGACGTAGGCCTGTCCCTGGTGGACGCTGGCCGGTGGGTGTTCGCTGTCCGCTTGCGACGGAGTGACCCACATGACCGAGGGGAGCGTCCCCTTCTTGGCCTCGGCGAAGTAGTTGTTCAGCGGCTGGATGTTCCGAATCTGGTGGTCCTTCTGAACATCCTCGAAAACGGGCAGCGGGTTCCAGATGCCGGGAGTGAGGTAGCTCTGTGCCACCGGCGGGCACGCCACGGCCGAATCATCCTCACAGTCGGGCTGATCCCCGGTCTGGACGTAGTACGCCCACGAGACGTGCTTGTTGTACAGGAGCCAGGTGATGTCGGTCCAGGCGTTGGTGACATCCGCCGTCCCGGTGTCGATGGCCTGGTCCACGTACCTCTGCATCTGCGCCGGCGTATACGGCCCCCGGATCGCGTTGACACAGCTCGATGGAGAAGGGCTCGAGCATTTGGCCGACCAGCCCGACACCAGATAGAGGTGATCGGGAAGCGACCATGACGCGACCGGTTCGAACATGTGGTCATCAAGGACGAAATCTTTGGCATAGGTCCAATAGTTCGGGATCTCGGCCGCCGTGTGGTAACCCATCACATCGGGCGTGGTTGCATTGGAGCAGGCCGGGTTGTCGACATTGGCACCGCAGCCCTTCTTGGCGCCCGATGCCTCTTTGATGAACCCGTCCATCTTCCCCCCGTCGACGTCGAGCCTCGCGTTGCGCTCTCCGTGCGGGCCACCGCCGTTGACATCGGCCGTGTCGTGGTATGGCTTCTGGCACCCGCCCGCCGGAATGGGCACACACACGGAAGGTTGTCCGTTCTGCATGGGGATGCCGTCGGCACCAGGGTAGGTCCCGAAGTAACTGTCGAAGGAGCGGTTCTCCTGCTCGATGACGATGATGTGCTTGATCTTGTGGATACCTGCGGCCACCACGTAGTGACCAGTCGGCCCGCCGGTCACGCGCTCTGAGGGTGCGGCCGACTGCGAGGGCGAGCCGCTACAGGCGCTGAGTGCCAGCGCCAGCGCCAGCGCTAGGACGGTGGCGCTGCCCGAGGCGGTGGCGACAGCGGCGCCTCGTGGTGGTGCTTTCGTTCCTCGTCCCGCCAGCCCGTGAATCGTGGTTCCCGCGCGCCGCATGCTCGAAGTATCGGGCGCCGGGAGCACACTGTCAACCGAGTTTACAGTTTGCTAATATGTCTCTTGTGGCACCCGACTCCGACGCATTGAGTGGCCCGTCGGGATCACCCGGCCTCGGACCGAGGCTCCGGCGGGCCTGGCTCGGTTACCAGCTTCGGCTGGACCGTGCCATGACGGAGGCGGGGTTCGGCGAGCGCAGGTTCCCCGACGGTCGTGTGTTGCGCGTGTGCTCGGGTGAGGCGGGATCAACCATCTCGGCCATCGGACGAGAGCTCGGCATCACCCGGCAGGGCGCCAGCAAGGTCGTAGCAAACCTCCGTGATGGTGGCTACGTCGCGGTGGCCGACTCGACGACCAGCAAGAGGGAGAGGTCGGTAACCTTGACCCGCCGGGGGATCGACTACCTGGCGTACCAACGCGCGGCGGCCCAGACGATCGAGAACGAGCTGCGTACCGAGCTCGGGGAGGCGGCGCTCTCTGCACTGGGGATGTTGCTCGAGAAGTTGGACGCGGGGGAGGGGCTGCGCCTGCGCGCATACCTGCGTCCCTCGTGCAGCACCTAGCCCCGAGCCGGAATTACCTATTGGTCGTCGACGGTTCGCTGACACCGTTCGCCGTCTGGTGCCTCCCACGGCCGAGTTTGGTCGTTGGTCCAAGGCTGCCTCATCGGCTGGACTCACGAGTACGTAACCCTCTGACCTGCTTGCTCGAGTTCACCCGTCTTGGAGCACCCCGATCGAGGCATCCTGGCGTCGCGTAGCTTTTTGGCCGCCGGCGTTCCTCCGAGCCTCCTCCGAGAACGACCAGCGCTTAACCACGGTCGAGAGTGTGGATCAGGCGGGAGGTCACGGTAGGGGCGAACGTCCCGATTGGGAGGAAGGGTCCTTGTGCCCTTCCCACCCAGTCCCCTCCCTGGCAGGCTGCCAATCAGTCGATCGGAGCAGAAATGGACCGCATGATCAGCCGAGGTTTCACCTCGAGGGCCAGGAGATCAAAATGACGCCCCGGCGCGTCGTGATCGTGGGTGGCGTGGCCGGCGGGATGTCAACGGCCACTCGCCTCCGACGCCTCGACGAGACGGCCACAGTCACGGTCATCGAGCGATCGGGACACGTCTCCTATGCCAACTGCGGACTCCCGTATTTCGTGGGCGGGGTGATTGAGGACGAGGATGATTTGCTACTGCAGACGCCCGAGCGCCTTTTCGACCAGTTTCGGCTCGATGTCCAGGTGGACACCGAGGTGGTCGACATCGACGCCGACAACCACACGGTGACCACCCGCTGCACTCTTGACGGCACTACCGAATCGATGGGCTACGACAAGCTGGTGTTGAGTCCTGGTGCCACTCCCGTGCGGCCACCCATACCGGGCTTTGAACGGGTGCGAGTGTTGCGGACCGTCGAGGATGCCGAGCGGCTGGCCGCCGACGTCACCGGAGAACCGGCGACGGCGGTGGTTATCGGGGCTGGGTTCGTGGGCCTCGAAACGGCCGAAAACCTCGTCCGGCAGTCGATCGGCGTCACCGTGGTCGAGGCGGTCGACCAGGTTCTCTCCCCGCTCGACCCCGAACTCGCCATCCTGGTGGCCGCCGAGCTCGTTGCTCACGGGGTGCGTGTCGAGACCGGCGTGGCCGTCTCTGAGGTGACCCCGAGCGGGATTCTCCTGGCCGACGGCCGGGCCATCCCCGGTGAGCTCGTGGTCGGGTCGATCGGCGTTCGTCCCGACGTCCGTCTGGCCGAGTTGGCCGGCCTGGTGCTGAGCGCCCACGGCGGCATCGCCGTCGACGAGTACAACCGGACCAGCGACGAAGACATCTATGCCGTCGGTGACGCCGTCGAGAAGCCGGACTGGGTCGGCGGGGGCAGTTCCCTCATCGCCTTGGCCAATGTGGCCAACCGCCAGGGACGGCGAGTCGCCGACCACATCTGCGGCCTTCCCACCCGCTCTGCCGCCTCACTCGGGACGGCCATCGTGAAGGTGTTCGATCTCACCGCGGCCACGACAGGGTGGAACGAGAAGCGCCTGAAGACCGCGGGGCGACGCTACCGTGCCATTCACTCTCATCCCATGAGCCATGCGAGCTACTACCCGGGCGCCCAGCCGATGTCGCTCAAGCTCCTCTTCGATCCCGATGGCGGCACCATTCTCGGGGCCCAGGCCGTCGGGGGTGACGGCGTCGACAAACGGATCGACATCATCGCCACCGCTATCACCGGTGGTATCTCGGCCGACGAGTTGGCCGACTTAGAGCTCGCCTATGCTCCACCCTTCTCATCGGCCAAGGATCCCGTCAACATGCTCGGCTACATGGCCGAGAACGTGCGCTCCGGCGCGTGTGACGTCGTGGAGTACGACGAGCTCGCCCGCTTGGCTGGAGAGGGCTGGACCGTGGTCGACGTGAGGACGTGCGAGGAGCACGGACGGGGAGCGATTCCGGGATCGACAAACCTCCCGCTCGACCAGCTACGCGAACAGCTGGACGGCGCCAAGGGCCCCTTCGTCGTCTACTGCGAGGTTGGCCAACGGGGCCATACGGCGACGTCTCTTCTGCACGAAATGGGAATCGAGGCACGAAACCTCGACGGTGGCTACCGCACATGGATTGCCTCTGACACTGCCCGTCACCAGGAGCCCATGCGCCTCGTGAATCTCAAGCGTGCTCCATAGCGAGAACTGCGAGAGCCGTAAGGCTGGACGGTCGGCCAAGAAACCATCGGGTCTCAAAGCGATGTTGTGGCTGGCTCCGACCCAATTCGTCGCGAATACTGATCTGAATCCACTCACGTCGCCGATAGTCGTGCGGAGTAGATGGAATAGCCGTCGATCCGCCGCGCCACTGCCGTCGCAGTGACGGTGGCAGCCATCATCGGAATGACGATTTGGAAGCCGCTGTGCGTGAGTTCGAGAATCAGAGCGAGGGCGGTCAATGGCGCTTGCATCGACGCCCCAATCATCGCCGCCGCCCCCACCATTGCGTACGCACCGACCGACGATCCCGGCCACATCCACGACCAGGCCACGCCGAGGAAACCGCCTAACGCCGCGCCCGTGCTCAAGGTGGGGGTGAACACGCCTCCCGACCCGCCGCTCCCGAGGCACAGCGCTGTGACCAGCGGCTTCAAGGCGAAGAGGGCGAAGAGCAGGGCCAACCCGCCTCGTCCCAGGAAGGCCGAGTGGGCCATGTCTTTGCCGTTACCGAACAGCTGCGGGTACTCGATGCCGATCAGGCCGACCATGGTGAGACCGAGCGGTAGAGCGACCAGTATGCGCCAGCCGGCAGCCCGGTTGTGCGAGACCCAACCTATGAGCCGGATATATGCCGAGGATATGACGCCGATCAGCGGACCGACCAGAAGCGCCCAGACAAGGAGGGACGTCGTCAGGTGATAATCGGGGATGTCGAGGTACGTAGCGTGTGTAGGAAGGTAGATCCATGCTGTCGCAGTCGCGATACACGAACAGGCGACCGCGGCGAGAATAACCGGTAGCGCAAAAGTCCCGAAGAGGATCTCGGCAGTAAAGAGTGCCCCCGCCAGTGGCACGTTGTAGACCGCAGCAAGACCGGCCCCCCCGCCGCAGGCGACGAGAAGTCTGCGTTGCGCTGGAGAGAGCCGGGCCCAAGTGGCTAGGACGCTGCCGGAAACACCTCCCATGAGCTTCGGTGCAGCCTCGCGTCCCAAAGAGGCACCCATGCCGATCACGATCTCGGAGATCAGCGAGGTTAGAAGGCTTCGCCGAAACGACAGTCTTCCATCGCCGCGCCACACCGCGTCGTCGATTTCGGACTTGTCGTACTTCAAGTAGCGCCGCAGGAGGTACCAGGCAACTCCACCGAACACCCCCGCGATGCTGAGCGAAAGCACCCGACGTAAGTCGGAGGCGTGCTCAACCGCGGTTTGGAGATCGCCAGCGTGATAGTCGAAAGCAAAATGCTGCACTCCGAAGAGGATCAGCATCAGCAAATCGCCGAAGAGTCCCGTCGCAACACCGGTGAGCACAAGCATGACCCAGAAGATCGGCGTGAGAGCGGCGTCGCCATCGCCGGTGACGTTCGGCTGCTCCGTCGCCCCCCGACCGGAGGCGATCCGCTGCTTGACAAGAGGAGGCGGGACGCGCAGGCGCGCGCTGGTTTTCTCGGCACGGCGAGCACGACGACGACCTCGCGAGCCACGTGTCACCGGAGCCCCCTTTTGTTCGATGGGAGGGGACTGCTCTCATGTGTCCTGCTCTTCGCTTGTCCAAAATGTTGACCTTGACGCCGTCGCGGAGCCATGGCCATAGCATGCCAGACGCTGGTCTCCGCCTTCACTGCCAAACGTTCCCGACAGGTCGACGACGTGGCATCCCGCAACTCAGGAATGCTCGGTTCGCCGAGACGGCGACACATTCTCACCGAGCTAGAAGGTTGGAGACGCGAACTCGGTAAAGCCACCGCTGCGGTACTGGGTAACGCCAAGATCGCTCATCCTGTGGACGGCCCTGGTGGGCACTTCCGCGTCCGCCACATCGGCATGGGCAACAGGGTGCGAGCCTGTGGCGCTCTTGATCGATGACGCCGACGTCCGACGTCGTGTCAGAGGTCAATCTCGTGTGCGGGAACTGAACCCCGGCCCTTGACTACCACCCGAAGACTCTCGGGTGCAGTTCGCCGATGTGGGCCAAAGCTTTTCAGGTGCGCCAAACACCATCCACCGAGATAGTCGTACCGTCGCTGAACTGGATTTGGCTCCGCCGATTCCGGTAGCTGGCTGCAAGTCGGCCTGGATCTGGGATGGGCTCCCAAGAACATTGTAGAGCTACAATGACTGTATGACTACCGCTACCCGCCCCGGGGTCCGATCGAAGGCGCAGTCCGACCAGCTGGCCGATGCCGTGCTCACTGCCAGCCGGGTTCTCGTGGCCGTGGCCGCCCGGTCCCTGGCCGAGCACGAGTCAGAGGTCTCGCTGCCCCAGTACCGGGCGCTCGTGGTTCTCGGGTCCCGGGGTGCGCAGCGGCCCGTCGACCTGGCTCAGGCCCTCGGCGTCGATCCGTCGACCGCCACCCGCATGTGCGACCGACTCGTGCGCAAGCGCCTCATTACCCGCCGGCGCGACGTCGTCGATCGGCGGGTGGTGCTACTGGCCCTGAGCGCCTCGGGACGGCGCTTGGTCGACCGTGTGACCCAGCGACGGCGCCAGGAGATCGGGCGCATCCTGGAGGCCGTGCATCCGGCCGAGCAGGGAGCCCTGGTGCGAGCCTTCACCACCTTCGGCGCCGCTGCCGGGGAGGTCCCCGAGGACGGCTGGCAACGCAGCTGGGAGCTGTGATCACGTCCTTCACCGCTCGGTGGCGGGGGCTGCGGACGAAGGCCGGCCACGCCGTCGCCACCTCCTCCTACCTACGCAAGTGGGCGCTGCTGGGTGCGCTGATCGGCGTGATCGCCGGCCTGGCCGCCGTCGTCTTCTTCGAGGCCCTGAAGCTTGCCACCCGCCTCTTTCTCCATCTTCTGGCTGCCTTCAACGTCCCCAACCCCGTGGCCGAGGGCGGGGGGGTCGGCTCCTCGGGGTTCTCCCGGCCCTGGGCCCTGCCCCTCGTGGTCGCCCTGGGTGGGTTGCTGTCGGGGTTCCTCGTCTACCGGTTCGCCCCCGAGGCCGAGGGCCACGGCACCGACGCCGCCATCCACGCCGTGCACGAGAACCCCCGGGGCATCCGCATCCGGGTGGTCCTCGTGAAACTGGTGGCCTCGGCCCTCACCATCGGCTCGGGGGGATCAGGAGGGCGGGAGGGTCCCACGGCCCAGATCAGCGCCGGCTTCGGGTCGTTTCTGGCCCGGATCTGCAACCTGTCTCCCGCTGACGGTCGCATCGCGGTGTCGACAGGCATCGGCTCGGGGATCGGTGCCATCTTCAAGGCCCCGCTCGGCGGGGCGGTGCTGGCGGCCGAGATCATCTATCGCGACGACATCGAGGTCGAGGCCCTGCTCCCCGCCATCGTGGCCTCGGGCATCTCCTACGCCGTGTTCGGTGCCTTCGAGGGGTACACCCCGGTCTTCGGCTACGCCCGCACCTACCACTTCGCGCCGTTCCAGCTCGTGTGGTTCGCCGCCATCGGGATCGTGTGCGGCTTCGTCGGCCTCCTCTACGCTCGCGGCTTCTACGGCATCGCCGGCCTCTTCGAACGTCTCCCGGTCAACCGCTACCTGAAGCCGGCCCTGGGTGGTCTGCTCGTCGGCACGTTGGCCTTGGCCATTCCCGAGGTCCTCGGCACCGGCTACGGCTGGGTCCAGCTGGCGCTCGGACGCACCAGCCTCCTCCATATGTCTCTCGTCATCGTGCTCCTGCTTCCCTTCGCCCGGATCCTGGCCACCGGGCTCTCCATCGGGTCGGGGGGCTCGGGGGGCATATTCGGGCCCGGCCTCGTCATCGGGGGTTTCCTCGGTGCCGGGGTCTGGCGCCTCCTTGAGCCCTTCGCTCCGGGCATTCCCCACGATCCGGCCACCTTCGTGATCGTGGGCATGATGGCCTGCTTCGGGAGCATCTCGCGAGCCCCCATCGCCGTCATCTTGATGGTGGCGGAGATGACCGGGTCCCTGGAAGTGGTGGCGCCGGCCATGATCGCCGTGGGGATCGCCACCCTCATCGTGCGGCGCAGCGACGCCACCATCTACCGCAGCCAGCCCCGAACGCGCAATGACTCCCCGGCGCACCGCCTGCAGCTGGGGCTTCCCCTGCTCGCTAACGTGGCCGTCTCGGAGGTCATGGCCCCGCTGCGCGTGGTCCTGCACGCCGAGAGCTCGGCCAGTGACGGCCTGGCCAAGCTCCTCGAAGCCGAGATCCCCGGTGCTCCGGTCATCGACTCCGACGGTGTCTTCCTTGGCACGGCGACGCTTGGCGATGTCCAGAAAACGGCGTCGACCGAGCCGGATATGGAGCTCGGACGTCTAGCCGATGTCACCGCTCCGAGTGTCCAAGCCAGCGCGGCGCTCGACGTTGCTTTGGAGGCACTCGGCACGACCACCGACACGTGGGCGACCGTGACCGACTCGGGTGAGCGGGCTGTGGGAATCGTTACCGCTAGCCGATTGATCGCCGGGTACCGTCGCGCCCTAACGGTGAACACACAGCGTCTCTCGAAGATCGCCGGCAATGCCGTGCCGGTGGAACTGTGCGTCGATGCCAACGCGGAAGCAGCTCACATGGCCATCCGCGACGCCGCGCTACCCGCTGGGACGATGATCGTTACGATAGAACGCCGTGGGGCGCTTATCTTCGCCGACGGCGACACCACGTTCGAGCCCGGCGACCGCGTGAGCGCACTCACCCGACCAGACGAAGTCGAGGCACTACGTCATCGAATCGATGGTGACAACCCTGAACTGTCACGGTGAGGGTTGCTCAACAAACAAACGTTGACGTTGACTGTCGAGAGACGGAGACAGCCAAAGAGAAATGAGCGGATACGATCCTCGACGGTTCGTGAATGCAAGTATTGCTCTCGCGCCTTGTGCGTCGTCGCGATGTCATGTCGGTCACTCTCGGGGGGCGCGAACTCAACGATTGACGAAGGGAAGGCAGGCCGCGTACGCGAGCACAAGGACGATCGCCTCTGAGCGTCGGAGCGTCGCCCTCCTCGCCATGGCGAGCCACGACGCCGTCACCACCACGGTCATGAGCACGAGGGCGACGCCGCCTATATGCACAGACTTGGTCGACGCCAGGAATCCAACGACTGCACCGCCGCCGAGGGCGATGAAAAGGTTGCCACCGAGCACGTTCCCGACAACCAGGTCGTGCTCGCCCTTGCGCGCTGCCTGGATCGACGCGGCGATGAGAGGGGCCGAGGTGCCGATACCGACAAGGGTCAGCCCGGCCAACCCGTCGGAGAAACCGAGATATTTGGCTACACCGAGCGAGGAGGTCACCATGAGCTCGGCGCCTCCGAGCATGAAGACGAGCATGCTGATGGCCCGAACCGACTCGACGGACGAGTGTTGTGTCTTGGTGGAAGCGAACTCGGCCATCTCGGATCCGAGCGGGTCCTCGCGTCGGTGTCGCTGTCCGAGCAGCAACGCCCCGACCGCGGCGCCGAGTGCGAACAACATGACGAGGCCCTTTACCATCGTGACACCACCAACGGCGAGGATGGCGAACAGCACGACCGACGCCACGCTGATCGGCGCCTCCCTTCGGACGGTCGCCGAGTCGACCTTCAGAGGGATGATCAGTGCCGCCACTGCCAAAGCGAGACAGACGTTGGCAACGATCGACCCCACGAGGCTCCCAATGGCCAAGGTGGGCGACTTCGCGGCGGCGACGCCCGCCACGATGAGCTCAGCGATGCTTGTGCCGAAGCCGCCGACCAGTGCGGCGGCGACCGTGGGACGGACACGCACCGAGGCGCTGACGCGTGCCAGGGCGATCACGAACTGATCCCCGCTAACGGCGAGCACAACAAGGCTCCCGAACAATCCGACGAGGTCGAGCCACAGGGGGGCAGTGGAGGGCACGAGGAACCCAAGCATGGTGCCGACCAGGCTTCCCGGCGCCCCGCTATGGAGTTGTATCAGCGCATCGTACCGAATGGGGTCAACCCCGAGTGGTCCACCGAATGGGGTCAAGCCCAAGCTGCGGAGGGAGGGGGATTCGAACCCCCGGGCCTTGTGGGCCAAGGCTTTTCAAGTGCGAGAACCTCTGTCCGTCGAGTGTGGCGAAGTAGGTCTGAGCTGGACATTTGGCAATTCGCTGTCCGCTCGATAGGCCCTCCTTGGCCCTATTTGGCCGGAAATTATGGACAGAATTATGGACTGGAACGCGGCGTCTGTCATTTCCGTTGTCTCCTCCATTGGTTAGCCTTCGGATGTGGCACCCCAGGATCAGATAGGCGACACCCCACTCCTCGATGAGTGGCTCGCGGAGGTCGGTGAAGACGCCGTAGTTGAGGCAGTGGCGGAGGCCCGGCGGAGCATCACCGATGGAAAGACCCCGGGATTCTCCGATAAGGACGAGTTTCTGAAGTATCTGCGTCGTCAGCATCGCCAGACGGCTTGACTTGGCGGATTCTCGCCACCGACGGTTCCTAGTCAGATTTCGACCGACTGACCGACGAAGAGCGGGCTGCTCTTGCTGACGACCTGTTCAGTTAGATCGAGACGGGTCCGCCCATGACAAATCGGCGGATGTTCGGTTTCCTCGAACTCTTCGAGGACCGAGTCGCGTCGGGCTTTATCGTGTCTTACTTTGTCGAGGATTCGGCTCCTTACGTCGGAATTCTGCGTGTCAGATTCACCTGAATGTTCCATCGGGGCCGTGACAATCAAGTCGGTAGGATAGGTCGGAGAGAACCTCTCGAGGGTTACCGAATGGGTTGCCCCACCAAAACGGTGTCAGCAGTTCACCAATATCAACGACTATGCGCTAACGATCCATTGCAGCCAATCCGCCCTTGGGCGAATGGGTACCGGCACTGTCGCCCGGTCCACAGGGTCGTCTTCAGGGCGCAATCAGAGCGGCGAGTCGCTGCGTTACTACGCCCACTTGAGAGTCTGTGACGGGTGAGGCTACGGCGGGCTGGCTGGGCGGCATCGTTGGCGCCGTGGTCGGCCAGCCGGAGGTGTCTGGCCCGGTACGACTTCGGACCTGAAGCTCGACGAGGAGTCCATCAGCCTTTGCCAGCACGGCGGTGACAAGGCTGTTGTCCTCGGCGTGATTGGTGAGAAGCACTGATCCATTGGTGAGCCGTTGGCGACTCATGTTGTAGCCCACAAGTGGGAAGCTCCCGTCGTTGATCGGCTTTCGCAGTTGCAGCACGCGAACGAACGCTACGTCTCCGGCGGCGTCAGCCAACACCACGTCACGGTCCACGACGCAAGTTGCCGTGGCGAAGTCTTGAACGCTTGAGACGGTGAAGCCGTGGCCGAGGGCACTGCTGACCCGCGTGGCCAACAGCGAAGCCTGAGCCGAAGGGGCCCGCTCTACTCCGGCGTCCTCGGGCTCATAATCAGAAACTCCGGTCGCGTCTGGTAGCCAACCCCCGGCGGGCAGTTTCGCTGGGACCCTGGGGTCGAGGCACCCGACAGGACGAGACTGGTGCGTAATTGGGACAACGGAGCTGATCGCTCCAGGCACGCTGTTTGAGCTACATGCGGCGCAGGCAATACCGACAATCCCGACCGCAAGCCACTGAACCGAGAACACATCCAGAGTCTGACAGCCAGTAGTCGGGGAGGGGCATCGCCGGATCCGTTCAGTGTGATTCCCGGTGGCTGTTCCCACCATGGACCAGGTGACGACCGTGTCCGGATTTGCTGTCTTGGCCGTTTAGGTGTCGGGACGGGTCAGCCCAAACACCTCGAGACCGATCGAGATCCCCGGACCAGGTAGCAGGCCCGGGGGCATCGGAGCCCTTGCTCCCCTACGGCCTCGCCAGCACATCCATCCGGGATCAACCGCGGTCGGGGGTATCCTTGGCTGGGCGTCGGGCTCATCGATCACTGGCATATCCCGGAGATACCTGGCGTGAAACTGGCATATCAACGATTCTCGGAGGGCCCTCGAGGTGCGGCGTCCCCCTACTGGCACTGCTCTCAGTGGATGTGGGCCTCTGTCGGGCAAAGCAAAGGAAGTTGCATATCACTCCGCGGATACCTCACCTCGGTAATCGCTTGGCGCCGAGAGTCAAGATCTCGGCTGATCGCGTGTGAAGTGCCTGTCGGAGGAGCCAGCTATGAACCCGAACTTGAGCAGCTAGGAGGATCCGGCGCTCCGATAACCGCCGATGGCTCAGTCGCACTACGGAGCGGCCAGTGGTAAGGACAGGCAATAGGAGGTACAGGTTGCGCAGTCCTAATCGGCAACGCCGCCGCCTCAGCTTGGGCGATCTGCGCTTCGCTTCCCGGGTTATCGTCGTAAGCGGCTGACGGTCCTCCTCGATCTGGACGTGGCCCCGTCCCTGTCATCCAAATGGCATAATTTCCCGCGGGTGAATTGTCATTCAGGAAGGACACCCCCCCCGGATTCGTAGGACCGTCGCCTGAGTCCTGAATATCCGCTCCGTACGACACGTCACATGAGCCATTAACGTCAAAGCACGGAACTTCAATTGATTCGTAGTTACCCGCTTGTTGCCATGACCCGAAAGACACGACGAGATCGTATGCATTGTAGGGATCGTTCACAAAGGCAGGATTTTCGATGAATGCATCCGTACCTTGGTTGGATGGGTCAAGACTTTCAAGGTCACTGTAATCCAAGATATCGTAAGGGGTTCCGATTGTGGCCAATCCATTCGAGCTCATCTCCTGAGCATCAATCTCAGACCCGCCATTCGGGGACCACTGCTCGCTGTAGTAGAGCCAGATTTGGCCACTCACATCAAGGAAGAGATACGGATCCAGATATCCAACGGCATTGCCGCTTGGATAGCACATCCCAAAATCTTGATCGACGATAAAACTCGTCCCGTTGGTAGAAGTAGCAGCCGCTAAACAATTCGCTTTCCCAGCTCTGGACGCAGAAAATATCATGATGTATTCGCCATCTATCTTGCGAACGCTAGGTGCCCACTGCGCTGTTCCGCTTGCCCACCACGGAAGAGCGGAACCCGCAAGCGCATTTGACTCACTAGAAGTCGCGTTGGTTGAAACGTTCCACCTGTACTCCGGAATCTGATAGCCGTTGGCGTCAGTGGTATACACCTCCGCCAAATTCGTTCCTACGGATGCAAGCGCTGGATCGGGTGCATCGACGGTTGTTAAGACTGCCGGACTGCTTGGAAGTAGGATGCAGCCACCCGTCAGCATCACAATAATCAAGGTCCCAGCGGCTGAAGCGATAAATCGATTTCGACTTATACGGCCACCATTAAACATTGTGCTTCCCCCGCCTGCTGTTTATTCAGAAAATGATCAGCTTGATCGGCGCCTCGCCGGACACTTGCCATTGGCACAAGGATCTCTTCATCCGCTCGGCTTGACGTTTGTCTCAGGTCACCGTCGGACGTAGGTCTCCACGACTTTGAGGTAGATCCTCTTACCCTTGATAAGTAGATGCTCTGGCCCATGAGGTGTCAAGGGCAGCAGGCGACTTTCCCGCTGATCTTGCGGAGAGCCGTCCTCATAGTACGTACAGTACTCATTAGCCAGGACAACTTAAGCTTGGCGGAGAAGACGCGAATCCGTCTGTGTCATCCTCGCGTGGAAGCTCCTTGTTGCTGTTCTCTGTGAGCCTGCGGGGCTCAGCTTGATTCTGTCGGCCCTTCCCAGGTGCATGGACTCGGGATTCACCGGAATGTTAATATGGCGAGGCGTTAACCAAGGAGGTGGTTGGGACCACACCGAGCAGGAACCGCATCGGAACATCCTAATTTGAAGCCCAGGGTAACCCGTGTCTGGAGTGTTCTGGTTGAAAGACCGATCAAACGAATCCTTCTTTGATGATCGACGCGAGCACGGTCTGAGTGCTCGAGGTTCTCACGCTTCGAGCCTAATTGCTCTGGTCCTCATCTCAATCTGTTTGTGCTCGTGTGGGTCACACAACAACCGGGCGGGTCACGAGGGATTGCGAGTGGATGGCGATCCAAGGAGTCGTCCAGTCTCATCGAGTACCACTTCAGCCAGCTTGAGTACCGTTCCGACCAACCGCTGGACGGATTCTTCCATTCTGGATTCATACCCAAGCGGCGATAATGAGCTTCGTGGCATATCGTGCCCGACAGCTACGATGTGCGTCGCTGTTGGGTTCGCTCGGCCTGTACCCGAATCTGAGGCCACAGAGACGATTGCTCCTAGTCCCATGTCGACTGATGAGCCCCTCGTCGAGTCATACAATGGTTCCAGTTGGCAGCTCCTGTCAGGCCCTGTGGTGAACGGCGACTTATTTGCCGTCTCCTGCGTGTCACCGTCGTTCTGTGTTGCCGTCGGAGCGCAAGGCGCAGATACTTCTGCGCCGCTAATCGAAATGTTCGATGGTCAGAAGTGGTCTTTAGCGACCAGTCCCTCTCTTGAGAACGGCATTAGCGACGAGGAACTCTTTGGAGTCTCGTGTGTTTCCGACACTGCCTGTTTTGCCGTTGGAGGAACGCTGCAATATGGAAGTGGGGCCGCCGGGCGAACAGAGAAAGGGGAAACTCTGGTCGAACGTTTCGACGGAACGTCGTGGAGCGTCATGAGCAGCCCAAATGTTGAACCAAACGACCTGCTTAGTGGCGTGTCGTGCGCGACCTCAACGGAATGTGCAGCCGTTGGGAATCTTGTCGGATATTCAGTAGGACCCCAGACCCCCTTTGTGCTGGTGTTAAGCAGCGAGACGTGGGCTATTGCCCCGCTGGCCACCGCCCTTCCCGCCAGTGACGTCTTGTCGTCTGTAGCGTGTAATCAGGACAATAACTGTGTGGCTGTAGGCTACCAACCGACCGGTCCGGGCACGACCAGCCTTGTCATTGACATTGCATCTGGCTCGGCCACACTCATTGGCAGTCCTAACACACCTCTCCAAGTAAGCGAACTGTTGAATATTTCGTGCTGGTCGAAGCAGAGTTGCGTCGCAGTTGGTAAGACCGGATCGCCTCTCGGAAACAAAACCATTCCTGACCAGGTTCTCATAGAACAGCTATTTCAGAAGAAATGGACGATCGAACGCACGGACTATCTTTCGACGGCCACTCCAAATCTGCTTAACGGAATCTCGTGCCTTTCCGAAGCATCTTGCGTAGCGATAGGCTCAGGGTCGGTCGGACAAGCTTTTAGGACGTTCGCGCTCGAGTAGCTGAAAATGATATTCACCCGCAATACGAAGTTCGACTCGTCCTTACCTACCCCGACGCCTGGCCTGCTCGGGTCCTTGTTTGGGATCACCGTTGGCATGACTACCTCCTGTTCGAGATGTCCGGCGAATGGGGGGACCCAGTATGGATCCGCGCCGTCATGTCGTTTTCTACTCGACCAGGTAAAGGATCTCGTCACAACTCCGCTCTTGACCAGGTCTGAAGCCCGATTTCCGAGAGCGTCTGGCCAGCCTCTGGGCCATACATGCTCTATGCCCACTGCACGGATTTGGCCGCCTAGCGGCGGCGAAGCCGCCGTACAGGCGGCCCAGTCATCCGCTTCCTGAGAAAAACGGGAAAGGCGACACGAGATTCACTTCGGACCAAGTTCTTGTCCGGAGGTGTTACAGCCTCCTGCTGGAATCGGCCGATGGACGACCAGGAGGCGATGGATGCGTTCGTGGAGAGCCCGTGGTGCCGGGCCGTGCTCGCTCGCATGGAAGCACCAGGTCGCTACGAGGCCTTCGAGTCCCAGGCGCGTCACGTGGGGAACTGTGCCCATCCCGTCCGTCTGAGGGGCCATGTCGTGGCCACCGATGTGGCGAGTGGAAAGAGGGCCGTGACCTTCTCGTCGTCCGACACCACCGACGGCGTGGTCTACAAGGCCTGTGAGAACCGCCGCTCGAGTCGCTGCCCGGCCTGCGCCGAGGTCCACCGCCAGGATGCCAAGCACCTGGTCCGAGCCGGTCTGGCCGGCGGCAAGGGCATTCCCGACACAGTTTCAAAGCACCCGGCCATTTTCGCCACCCTGACCGCGCCGTTGTTCGGTGCCGTCCACAGCGTCTTTCATGACCGGCCTCGGCCCTGTACCCTGGCCAACCCCAAAGCCCGGTGTCGCCACGGACGTCCGGTTGCCTGCTTCGACCGTCATGGACTGAACGACACCGTCGTGGGCCAGCCCCTGTGTCCCCACTGCTATCGCTACTCCCACCACGTCTTGTGGAACTCGCTCTCGAGCGAGCTGTGGCGCCGGACCACCATCTACCTACGTCGGACGTTGGCGGCAGCAGTAGGAATGTCCCCAGCGGAGCTCGCCACTATTGCCCGGGTGAGCTTCTGCAAAGTGGCCGAGTTCCAGCGTCGGGGGGCTGTGCACCTGCACGTGGTGGTACGCCTGGACGCCGCCGGCGACGACGTCGACGCTCCGCCTGAGGTCTTCGACGCAAACCTGCTGGCCGGCGCCTTTCTCCGGGCGGTGAAAGCGGTCCAGGTGGCCTACCCCGTCCTCCTGGACGGAAGAGCCCACTTGGCTCGCTTCGGGAGCGAATGTGATGTCACCGTGCTCGACACCGCCACGAGAGCGGCCAAGGTGGCCCGGTACATTTCGAAGTACGTGGCCAAATCGAGCGACAGCGGTGCTGTACTCGATCGGCCTATGCGTCTCGCCGACATCTCCAATCTCAACAAGCTGTCACTGTCGGATCATGAGCGGCGCCTGGTGACGACCGCCTGGCGCCTCGGTGGCCGGTCCGAGCTGGCCACGCTGAAGCTCCGGACCTGGACCCATCAGCTCGGCTATCGGGGCCATGTACTCACCAAGTCCCGGCGCTACTCGACCACCTTCAAGGCCCTGGGAGCCGTCCGGGTGGCCTGGCGGGTAGCTCGAACTCAACAACGTAGTGATCCGTGGGGACGACCCCGGGCGATCGGCGCTGTCGAGTTCGAGGACACCTTCGAACCCGTGGGCGTGGGCTGGTCGCTCCGTGGCGATCCCGTTCTGGCCGCCGAGCTCCACGAGCGCGATAGCGACGGTCAGCGTGCCTATTGGGACTCCCTCGACGAAGACGAGTGGCACGAGAGGATGGCCGGGGCCGCGTGACGCCGACGCATTGCACGCGGTCGAACAACGCCTTAGCGCGATCCTTGTTTCTTCGGAACGGGGCCCCGGCGTCGGTTGGGACGGGATTTGGCCACATTGGCGGCCACGAAGGCTTCAATGACTTCGGCGATCACGGCCTGCTCGTGCTCCGACAGGTACGCGGTGGTCTCAAAGGCGGACCTCAGCCGGCCCTCCACCAGGGTGTGCACGTCGTCAGCGAACACCAAAGCGTCGGTGCTGACGGAAAGCGCCACAGCGAGACGTCGGAGCGTGTCCAGGGTGGGCTGGGCGGTACCCGCCTCGTAGCGGTGGAGTTGGGAGGGGTGGATGCCCGCACGATCGGCCAACACGGCCTGGGTGAGATCGCGATCTCGGCGTAGCGCCGCAAGTCGTTGTCCGAAATCCACGAGCGCCGCTACCGCTGACCAGCCCTTGACACTATGCGTATACTACTAAAAAAACTAAGAGAGTTCAGTCGCACGAGAATGGGATCCCCCGGGCCGGGGAGGGAGTGGTGAGGACAAAGCGGCGAGCCTTCAAAGGCTAAGTCGCCGCGTGTAGATGTCAGGCGTTTGTCGACAACCGACGCCCGGCACGAGGGGACCGTTAGATATGAGCACGTCGTCTGACGCCAAACCGCCGCCGGCGGTGCGGCAGGATACTGGCGAAGAAGTGCCGGAGAATCAGGGAAGCGCTGTCACCGGAAGCAGGGGAGCCGAGGTCGATCGGTTGGCGCTCAGCATCGAGGAGGTGTCCAATCTTCTGGGCATCTCGAGATCGCTTGGCTACGAACTTGCGGCCCAGGGCCGGATACCCACCGTTCGCCTTGGCCGACGCATCGTGGTGGCTCGTGCCGCCCTCGAGCGCCTGCTCGCTGGAGACCCGGCGACCTAAGGTTGAGCGAATCGCCTGAGCAAGCCCTAAGACGGTTCTGGCAACGCCATCAACTGTTCGGTAACAGCTTGGAGGGCGGCAGCCGCATCGCGGTCGGCCGCTTCGAGAAAGTGGGCGTACGTCCGTAACGTCAGGTTCGGATTGGAGTGGCCGAGGCGGCCAGCGATGGTACGCACCGACACACCTGTGCCGGCCAGGGCAGTGGCGGCGAAGTGGCGCAGTGTGTGGAACGTCACGTGCGTCATGCCCAGGCGTTCCGTGAGGTTGCGGAAAATACCGGTCACCCGATCCGGTCGGTACGGGGCCGAGCCATCGAGCATCTGTGACCAGACATAGGCATCGCCGAAGAGAGTGGTCTCGGCCGCTATGGCCCGAACCTCCACCAACGAGCGGTGATGTCGGAGGACCTCGGCGGTGGCTGGGTCGAGAGAGAGCCGTCGGGCCTGGTGAGTCTTCGTGCCTTTGATGGACACCTTGCCGTCGGCGTCGGCAATGGAACGACGGACGACGACGGTGTGACTGACGAGGTCGATGTCCGACCATCGCAGCCCGCAGAGCTCCCCGCGTCGACATCCGGTGGTGGCGGCCACAAAGATGAGCGCCGCCAACTCGGGATTGGACTCCTCCGCCGTCCGCAGCAAAAGACGGAGTTCATCGATCGTGGGTGGCACAATCTCACGACTGCGTTGCGATGGTGGTGAAGAACGCTCCACCGGGCTCCGGTCAATCCAGCCCCATCGAACGGCTTGCCGGCATGACGCCGACAAGATGGCGTGGCACTTGCGCACTGAAAGCGGGTTCAGCCCTGTCTTCAAGAGTCCGGCGTAGAAGGCGTCGATGTCAGCCGCGGTGAGCTGCGCCAGTTGCAGGTCACCGAGAACGGGCACGATGTTGGCCCGGATGGCCGAGCGGTAACGGGACAAGGTGGAGACCGCCCGGCCCTGGGCTTCGATATGGGCCATCCATTGCTCAAGAAGTTGGGCCACCGTTCCTCGGGCCGCCGGCAGCATGCCCATCTCGACGGCTGACACCAACTTGGCCGCCGCTCGCTGTGCGTCGCGTTTGCCGCCCTGCACGGTCCGGGTCACGTACCGGAACCGTCGGGTGGACGGATCGCGGCCCGCGCAGACCCGGATCTGCCACACCCCCGGCCGCCGTTCCCGCATGCTGCCCTGCATGGACAGAGGCTACGAGGAGGGGTGTCGGATTATGGACAGATTATGGACTGAGGAGCCGAGTCCGGAGGGAAGCCCCAGTATCAGAAACACCCTCTGACCTGCGGAGGGAGGGGGATTCGAACCCCCGGGCCTTGTGGGCCAAGGCTTTTCAAGAGCCTCGCATTCGTCCGCTCTGCCATCCCTCCGAAGGGTCCAGGGTAGTGCGGCTCGTTCCGCTCCCGAACCACACCGCGCGCGCCGACGTCAGGGACCGGCGATCTGGCTCCGCAATGACCGGATCCATTCGTCCGCTTCGCGCCATGCCAGTCCCGCCTGCTCGCGAGCGGCCGCACCGTGCTCACCGGCGGCGGGGTAGGAGCCGAGGAACTTGACCCCGGCGAGCTCGGCATGGAGGACCCTGAGACAGTCGGCGACGACCTCGTGGGCCAGGTGCCCCGAGAGATCGATCAGAAAACAGTAGTCACCGAGTCCCCGCTTCGTCGGCCGAGACTCCAGCTTGGTCAGGTTGATGCTGCGCGCCGCGAACTCACTGAGAATGGCGTGAAGGCTCCCCGGTCGGTCCTCGCGTTGAAAGCAGACGATGCTCGTCTTGTCGTGTCCCGTCGGTGCCGGGATACCGTTCGTCGCCAGGGCGACGAAGCGCGTCTGGTTGTCCGGGTGGTCCTCGACGGCCGACGCCAGGATGTCAAGGCCGTAGAGCTCGGCGGCGAGGCGTGGAGCCAGAGCGGCCGTGTCCGGTCGTCGTTCTTCGCCCACGATCCGAGCGGCCTCGGCGGTGGAGTTGGTGGGGACGACCTCGACGTCGGGGAGCTCGTCGGCCAGGAAGCGGCGGCATTGTCCACTGGCGTGGGGAAACGACATGACACGGGTGATGGACGTCATGGCCGAACCCGGGCGGCGCCATCAGCTGCATGTGGACGTCGAGGACCACTTCTCGCTGGATGAGGAGATCGACATCGAAGGCGAGACTGTCGACGATGGCGTTCACGGTTCCCTCGATGGAATTCTCGATGGGAACGAAGGCGAGATCGGCCGATCCGGTGTGCACGGCATCGAGCACCTCGGGGAGGCCCCCGAAGGGGAGCACCGTTCTCGAGGCGTAGTCGGGCTGGGTGAACAGCGCCTCCTCGGTGAAGGTGCCCGCCGGGCCCAGGAAGGCGATCGTGCCTGGATCCGTCCCCGGACCCCGATCGCCCTGGGGGGTCGCAGGTAGGTCCATGTCCGGGCAGGATAGTGGCGACCATGGACGAGCCCGCCCTACGCCAACTTCTCGACGATGTCCGTTCCGGCGTCGTTGCGCCCGATGACGCCGTCGGCGCGCCTACGGCGCCTTCCCTTCGCCGATCTCGGATTCGCCCGGGTCGACCATCACCGCCGCTTGCGTCAGCGGGTGGGCGAGGCGGTGTACGCGCCGGGGAAGACACCGGAGCAGTGTGCCCTGATCGTGCGCGAGCTCCTGTCCGAGCCGGACAGTGGGCCGGTTCTGTTGACCCGCGCCGACCCGGCTCAGGTGGAGGCGGCGATCGGGGTTGCATCCGAGGGTGAGGTGACGACCACCGGGTCGCTGGCCACGGTCGTGTGGCGCCCGGCCCCCCTGCGGCCCGGGCGCGTGGTGGTCGTCACGGCGGGGACGGCCGACCTCCCCGTGGCCGACGAGTGCGTGGCCGTGTTGCGCGCGTACGGTCTGCCCCCGACCGTCCTGGCCGACTGTGGTGTCGCCGGCGTCCATCGTCTCCTGGCGTCGGTCGACGAGCTGGCGGAGGCGGATGCCGTCGTCGTGGTGGCCGGAATGGAGGGAGCACTGGCCAGCCTGGTGGGAGGGATCAGCCCGGCCCCGATCGTGGCCGTGCCCGTCTCGACCGGGTACGGCGCCGCCCTCGAGGGGATCACCGCCCTGCTCGCCATGCACGCGTCATGCGCCGCCGGACTGACGGTCGTGGGGATCGACAACGGATTCGGTGCCGCCTGCGCCGTGGCCCGGATCCTGCCGTGAGCGTGGCCGACGCGCCCGACGGGGTGACCGACGACACCGCCGCCCCTCCGGTGTCGACGATCGCGTGGTTCCACTGCTTCGCCGGCATCGCCGGGGACATGGCCCTCGGTAGCCTCCTCGACGCCGGTGCCGACCTCGAGGAGGTTCTCGGCCTCCTGCACCGCCTGCCGTTTCGCGGCTGGCGTCTTCACCCCGAGCCCGTTCTCCGTGCCGGGGTCGCCGCCACGCGGGCGGTCGTGGAGGTGACCGACGACGTCGTCGTGCGCACGCACTCGCACATCGTGGGGTTGGTGGAAGAGGCCCGGCTTCCCCGTCGCGTGGCCCGTCGTGCTCTGGCCACGTTTGCCGCCTTGGCCGACGTCGAGGGCCGGCTGCACCGGCGTCCGTCGGCCCAGGTCCACTTCCATGAGGTCGGGGGTCACGACTCGATCATCGACGTGGTGGGCACGGCGGCGGCCCTCGAGATTCTCGGTGTCGACGAAGTGACATCGTCGGCTGTCGCCACCGGGACGGGCACGGTGCGCACCGCCCACGGCTTCCTGCCCAACCCGTCTCCCGCCGTTGTCCGCCTGCTCGAAGGCGTGCCGACGTGGGGGAGAGACGTGGCCGTGGAGCTCACCACCCCGACCGGCGCGGCCATCTTGGCCTCCATGGCCAGCGCCTTCGGGCCCCTTCCCCCCATGCGGATCGCCGCCACGGGGTTTGGCGCCGGGAGTCGCGAGATCGACGGCCTCCCCAACTGCACGCAGGTGGTGGTGGGGGAGTCGATGGCGGCGGAAATGCCCGGTCAGCCCGTCGTCGTTCTGGAGGCGAATCTCGATGACGCCACGGGGGAGACGCTCTCCCACGCGTTGCAGGCGTTGCTCGACGCCGGCGCCCTCGACGCATGGATCACACCGGTGATCATGAAGAAGGGCCGTCCCGGTCATACCGTCAGCGCCCTCGTCGATCCGGCTCTGGTTCCCGCCGTGCGAGGGGTTTTGCGGGCCGAGACGGGAAGCCTCGGGGTGCGGGCCACCTCTCAGGAACGTTGGCCGGCCTCGCGGTCCATGGACGAGGTCGAGGTCCAAGGCGTCGCTGTTCGGGTCAAGGTGAGCCCGGGCCGGGTCAAGGTCGAGCAGGCCGACGCCGCCCGTGCGGCGGCGCTGACGGGATTGCCCATGCGCGAGGTGGTCGTCCGCGCCGAAGCGGCGTGGCGCCGACGTGTCGACGCGTCGGGTGAGAACGACGAGGCGAGCCGCCCCATGGACGACCGCAGCCCCGACACGCGCGGCCATGAACCACCCGGCGGCCCGACACCGGCCTGAGGGGGCGTGATCCTGGTGCCGTCCCCGCTGTCGGGTGCGGCCGGTACCGTGGAGGTCATGACAGCGTCACCGCCAAAGGGGCCGGCGGAGCCACCGGACGATCCCGAGGATTGGACCGACGACCAGTGGCTGGCGTGGCTGGAGGCCACCGACCCCGGCGACGCCGCCGACCCGGGGCCGAGGCTGGCGGCGTGGAGGAGCCACCCTGTGGGCAGCGTCCTCGGTGCCGCCATGCTCGGCCTGCGCGACGCCATCTACGGCCGAACGGACAACGAGGTGGCCATCGTCCAGGAGGCGGCGGGCGATCCCCCCGATGACGATCTGCACGACATCCGCCTCGATCCGGACCACCCCGAGCGCTCCGAGGTCGTCGTCCGCCCTCGCGCCGCCGACGGGGGACTGAGCGACCGTCGGTTCAGGAGGACGATGCAGCCTCCACGACGAGACCGGCTGCTACCAGGGTCTCCTCGCCGTTCTTCTGAGCCACTAACTGCATGCTGGCGGGCAGATCTCCCTCGGCCGGGACGGGTAGAGCGAGAGCGGGGACCCCGGCCAGGTTGACCGGCAGGGTGCAGCGCGCCACCAGCAGGTCGTCGGCGTCCTCGAAGAGGGGGGAAGGATCGTCAGCGTCGGCATGACCAGGAGATCGAAGCGGTCGAAGGTGGCATCCATCCGGCGGCACCACAGCCGCTGCGCCGACTGTGCGCCCTTCAGTGAGACAGGGTCCGACAGGTCGCGCCCGAGGTGCAGACGGGCGAGGACGTCGTCACCGATGGCGTCGCCTCGCGTCTCGGCCAGGACCTGATTCGTCTTCCACGCCTCGGCCACGAGGAGGAGGCCGCCGGTGGTGGAGACGGAGTCCCATTCGGGCATGTCGACGTCGGTGACCTCCCATCCCGTCGCCGCCAGGGCGCGGTCGAGGGCGGCGTCGATCCTGGGGTCGGCCTCCAATCGGACCCGTCCCACCCGCCAGGCGACCGGGGCGGCGGCGGCGAAGCCGGGCTCGAGCAGAGCCATGCCGATCTCGAGACCGCGGACGTCACGGGCCATGGGTCCGACGGTGTCGAAGCTGGGCGAGAGGGGCCACACCCCCTCGAGGGGGATCCGGCCCCATGTCGTCTTCAATCCGGTCGTGCCGCAACACGCCGCCGGGATCCGCACCGACCCGCCTGTATCGCTTCCGAAGGCGACGTCCGCCTCCCCCGTGGCCACGGCGACGGCTGAACCACTGGATGACCCGCCGGGCACTCGGGCGGGGTCGAGGGGATTAACCGGAGTTCCGAACCACGGGTTGACCCCGGTCACGCCGAGGGCGAGCTCATGGAGGTTCGTGCGGCCGACGATGCGGGCCCCGGCGGCCCGGGCGCCGGCCATGCAGGCCGCATCGATGAGGGCCGGCGCGGCCTGATCGGCCACGGCCCTGCTGCCGGCCGTGGTGGGAACCCCCTCCATGTCGATGAGGTCTTTGACGGCCAGTCGGACGCCCGTGCCCGACGTGTCGAATCGTGTGATGAAGGTCGTCACCAGAGAGCGAGACTACCCATGCCAGTCACGGCCCACGTCGAAGGGCTTCAGGTCAGCCCTTCCCGGGTGCGTCGCTCCACCGGTAGACGTTGGTGGTGCGCTGCTCGAATCCGAGTCGGAGATACAGACGGTTGGCGGCCTCGCGTGAGGGGCGTGACGTGAGATCCACCGTGCGTGCCCCCGCCGACGCGGCGCGGTCCAGCGCTTCGCCGACGAGAGCGGCGCCGATGCCCTGGCCCCGTGTCGAGGTCTCGACGACCACGTCCTCGATCCATGCCCGTGGGCCCGTGGGGGCCCGGAACACGACCAGTGTGAGTGATCCCACGATGGTGCCGCTGTCGTCGCGCGCCACGAGGAGCACGGTCGCCGGGGAGCCGGCGATCTCGGCGATCTCGGCGGGCGTCGGCGGCGGTGCCGACGAGGACAGTTGGGGCACCAGGGTGGACAGGGCCTCGACGATCTCCGGCGTCACGGACGTGACCTCGGTCACCACGACTCGATCACCCGGAGGGGGGGAATGGTTGGGTCCGGCCACGAATCCGGGAGTGTAGCCAGGCCGTCCGGCTGCTTGGAGCGGGCTACCGTCCACGGGAGCCGGCCCCACGCGCCGGGGAGAGGAAGGCGCCGACGTGGTCGATCCGGACAGGGCCCGCCCCCAGGGATCACAAGGAGGGGCCCGGCGCCCGAACGTCCTCCTCGTCGTCTCGGACCAGGAGCGTCAGCGGGGCTGGCTGCCACCGTCGGTGACGCTCCCGTGGCGCGATCGTCTGATCGCCGAGGGCCTCGAGTTCACGAGCTACTTCACCCATTCGTCCCCCTGTTCACCCAGCCGGGCCAGTCTGCTGACCGGGCGCTACCTGCCCGGACACGGCGTGACCGACAACGTGATCATGCCGGAGCACGTCGAGCTCGACCCCTCGATGCCGACGCTCGGCTCGCTGCTCCGCTCGCACGGGTATCGCTCCTCGTACATCGGCAAATGGCACCTCTCCCAGGACGCGCATCCCGACATGGAGGGATACGGGTTCAGTGACTGGGACGGAAACGATCGTCATTTCATGGGATGGGCCGGGACCGGCGTCCATTTCGACCCGGTCATCGCCTCGAACGCGGCCCACTGGCTTCGGTCGAACGCCGGTACCGGCTCCCGATCGACGACCCAGCCGTGGTTCCTCACGGTCGCCCTCGTCAATCCTCATGACGTCATGTGGTTTCCGGTGGACCAACCCGGGTACGCCGAGCGGCACCCTGAGGAGGTGGCCGGCATCCGTCGCGTCCTCGAGAGCGCCGCCTGGAAGGACGATGACGCCCTCCCGGTTTACGGCGAGTCCTATGACGAGGTGTTCGAAGAGTTGCCGCCCAATTTCTCCGACGACCTCCACGCCAAGCCCGAAGCCCACCGCCAGTGGCGGTGGGACCAGCAGCACGGGCTGTGGGGGTATATCGACCCGTCCGACACCAAGGCGTGGCTGCGCCATCTCGATTACTACGTCGAGCTCCACCGCCTGGCCGACCGGAGCCTCGGGACGGTCCTCGGCGCGTTGGAGGAGAGCGGGGCCTGGGACGACACCATCGTGATCTTCACGTCGGATCACGGTGACATGTGCGGATCCCACGGACTTCGGTCCAAGGGTCCGTTTGTCTACGACGAGATCATGCGGGTGCCCCTGTACGTGAAGGTTCCCGGGATGACGGCGCCGGCCACAGCGACCGACTCGTTGGCGACGCACGTCGACCTGGCCGCCACCATCTGCTCCCTGGCCGGCGTCGATCCGTCGAGTGCCGGTGACTCGACGCTTCAGGGCGTCGATCTCTCCCCGGTCCTGGCCGACCCGACGGCATCGGTGCGCGATCACGTTCTTTTCGCGGAGGACTCGGCTCAGACGCAGAACCTCAACAACGTGCGCTACGCATTGCGAGGATTCTTCGACGGGACGACCAAGTACGCCCGCTACTACGGCGTCGGCGGCGGGAAGCCGTCCACTGGCCTGTGGGGGAGGGACCCCGGGCGAAAGCTCTTCGACGTCGATTGCGCCTTCGACGACCAGGACCACGAGTGGTATGACCACAATTCGGACCCCCTCGAGCTCGTCAACCTGGCCAATGACCGAGGTCGCCGCCGCCAGCTACGGGACCTCTTCGGGCGCATGCGCGCCTACGAGGACGAGGAGATGACCCCGGTTCGGTCAATGCCGTCCTAACGGGCCGTGGGAAACCTGACCGTGGGTACCGGTTGGAATCGACGGGCTGCCTCGGTGCGTAGTCGCGGCGCCAGGAGGCGGCCCTTGCGCAGGAAGCCGAGTGCCGACTGCGCCCGGTTGCCGACGATGCTCCAGTCGGCCAGGGCTCGGTCAACGAGCATGCGTGCGGTGATCCCCGCCTCCGAGGTGCCTCTCTCTGGGACGACGCGGCCGACGAAGCTCCGGTTCTTCTGGCCGGTGAACACCTCCGGGTGCGCGTGCATGGTGAGACAGGCGGGACCTTCCTCGAACGGTGGGGATCCGGGCCCCAGATGGACGACGAAGCCGTCGTCCACCAATTGGGCACGTGTCACCGGGATGCACATCGGAAAGCCGTTGGCGTCGACGACGGTGAGGTCCTGAAGCGGCAATCGCTCGTACCCGCGCGCTGCGTCCTGCCACGATGTCGGTGGCCTCAACCAGGGGTGCGGTTGCGCACCCGTGGGAGCCGGATCGGACAGCGGCGCGGCGGTGCCGTCGGGGGCGTGCCACGATTCCGGTGGTTCGCCCAGGGCGCGGTCGGGCCACCAGAGCACGTGGAGAGGGGTGATCTCTATCCAGATCCGGGTGAAGTACCAACCCATGCGCTTCAGGACGAACAGAGGCTGCCCCTTCATGGCGGCCGGATATTTCTGTGTGCTGATCCGGATGTACCGGTCGGTGTTCGCCTGGAGGTCGGAGTCGCGCACGGTGGCCAGGCCCTGGACGGCGACGGTGCGTGGATGGTCGATTCCCGAGCCGACGGGGTCGGCGAAGAGGAGGCAGACCCGGGGGTCGCGCCGGGCCCTCTCCGCCTTGGCCGGATAGGTCAGCCCCGTCGTCACGTCGAGCGTCCGGGCGTCGTCGCCGACGTAAGGAGTAGTGGGCACGGTGATGGGGACGCCGGTTCGTGTCAGGCTGGCGTACTCGGCCGTGGCCGAGCACTCCCAGACCTCGAGCAACCCGGCCGGCCACCGGTCGCGGCTACCGGTCGAAGGCGGCGGTGGGGGATCCCGCTCCATGCTCCGATGACCTTACCCACCGTCGGGGCGAGGGGCCGGGGCGCCCCAACTCGGCAAGAATATGCAGGTGTCGTCGGCCATCAGACGGGACGACGGACACCCGGGGGCACC
Organism: uncultured Acidimicrobiaceae bacterium; assembly: GCA_963848355.1. Classification (GTDB taxonomy): domain Bacteria; phylum Actinomycetota; class Acidimicrobiia; order Acidimicrobiales; family UBA8190; genus CAWKDG01. The sequence continues at coordinate 594,364 of CAWKDG010000012.1, read as the reverse complement.
GTGACCCGATGATCGACAACAAAGAGGGTGGTGTGGAGCAGACGACGGGGGAATCCGGATCCGCCGCCGACGGGCGTCACCTGTCACGACGCACCTTCCTCCGCCGTGTGGCCGTCGCCGTCGGTCTGGGTGGTGTCTCGTACGGCGTGATCGAGCTTTCGTTGGCCGGAGCGGCCGACCGCCGCCCTCGGGTGACGGTGTCGCATCACCCGCGACCCCAGGTCGCGCCGGCGCCCCTGCAGCCCGTGCAACTGACGGCCCTGCCCGGAGGGGCGGTCGTGCCCACAGCCACCTGGGTGCAGAACGAGAACGCCCGGCCCGGGACCGTCGACTGGGTGGTGACCGGCCACCAGGTCCCCCGTGCCATCGAGGGCTTCGCCGACGCCACCAGCGCCGTCGCCGGAGACGACGTGACTCTCTTCGTGAACACCGTGGCCCACACCTTTCACGTCGAGGCCTATCGGATGGGGTACTACCAGGGACTCGGCGCCCGCCTGATCTGGACGTCCGACGATGTGAGCGGGGTCGAGCAGCCGCGACCGACTGTGTCCCCCGGTGTGAACACGGTGCAGTGTCCGTGGGCACCGTCGCTGTCGGTGCCGATCGACGAGACATGGCCTCCCGGTGCGTACCTTCTCAAATTGGTAGGGGATTTCGGGGAGCAGCAGTACATCCCGTTGTGTGTGCGCGACGACGACAGCACGGCGGCGTTCGTGGTCCAACAAGCCGTGACGACATGGCAGGCCTACAACCTGTGGGGCGGCTACAGCCTGTACAACGGCCTGACGGCCGGAGGGGTGTCGTTCGGTCAGAGCGTGGCCGGCAAGGATTTCGACCACCGGTCCAGGGTCGTGTCGTTCGACCGGCCCTTCTCGCAGGACTGGGCCCAGGGCGCCTCCGACTTCATCGGGAACGAATTTCCCCTGGTCTTCCACATGGAGAGCCTCGGCCTCGACGTCACCTACTGGACGGACGTCGATCTTCACGAGCGACCGGAGCTCCTCCTGCAGCACCGGAGCCTGTTGAGCCTGGGCCATGACGAGTACTGGTCACTCCAGATGCGCGACGGCGCCCTCCAGAGTCTCGACCTGGGAGTCAATCTGGGCTTCCTGGGGGCCAACGCCTGCTACCGCCAGATCCGGTTGGAGCCCTCCCCCGTCGGGCCGAACCGTCTCCAGGTCTGCTACAAAGCGGCCGCCGACGACCCCATGTTCGGGATCGACAACGCGGTCGTGACCGGTCCCGAATGGGCCGCGCCACCCACGTCCTGGCCTGAGAGCCAGTTGATCGGGAGCATGTACCAGGACGTCGGTGCCGATGCCGACCTGGTCGTCACCGACCCCTCGTCGTGGCTCTGGGCGGGGACGGGCGTGACCGCGGGCCAGAAACTCCCGAACGTCATCCAAGGTGAGTACGACCGCTTCGACTCCGCCGTGCCCGGACCGACCAACGTGGAGATCATGGCCCACTCGCCCGTGGCCAACCGGGGCCCGGGCCGTTTCTCCGACGTCACCTGGTACACGACCTACGGCGGCGGCGGTGTGTTCGCCACCGGGAACGCGTCGTGGGTGAACAAGCTCTCCCACACCACGGCGTTTCCGGACAACGTCGTGCCTGCCGCCATCCCCGGGGTGACGGAGATCCTTCTGCGGGCCATGGAGAACGTCTACGCCACCCTCGGGGTGGGACTCGGGTCGGCCAACCAACCGTCGCGGGCGAACTGGTCGGAGGTGGCGCCGGCGTCTGGAGCAGGGAGCCCGGCACCGAACGTCACGGCCTGACAGGCCGAAGGGCGGATTTCAGGCGGCCCGTGGTGTGGAGGTGTCGCAGATCCTCCTGAGCTGCACTTCCACTTCGACCACCGACGACGCAGAGCGTTCGACTTCGTGCATGGCGTTGAGCCTGGCCCCGGTACCCGACACCCGATGGACGACGTCCACCACCTTCTGCAGTAGTGCCTGCATGCCATCACCTCCCAGCGCCTTGTTCCTCCGCGCCACCATCACCGTAGGACAGCCAGATGTCCGTTCCGTCACGGCTCTGTGAACGACGCGAGAACAAAACGAGAACAATCAGGAACAAACGTGGGCCGGGTGTCAGGAGCGGTCGGGAAACGACCTGCTCCGTCCGACGTCGGGTGGTTCCGTTCGCGGCGGGGGATGGATCGGCGCCGGGCGCGCCGGTGGAGGAGGAGCGGGGAGGAACACCGGCTCCTTGCGCCGCCGCACGATCGGAGGCTCGGCCGAGGGCGACGGTGCCCGGACCTCAGGTTCACCGGACGACGCCGAGTGGTCGGCGGGGGAGACCGGGGGCACGGAGCGCAAGGCCGGCGTGTAGAGATCGTCCCAGTCGGCGTCGTCGTCGGGGTTCGTGCCGAGCTCGGATGGCGACGGCGAGGAGCGAGGCCACGTCGCCGGAGAATCGGAGAGTTCGGCCGAATCGGTGGCGTCACCGGAAGGGTGTCCGGAGGGCGTCGGCGGCCCGGGCGACCACGTGTCGGGAGGCCCGATCTCGTCGCGTCGCTGTTCCATGAGCGCCTTCAGCTTCCGCCACCGGGGCCCCTTCAACGCCTCGAGATAGCCCGGAAGGGCTTCGGCCCGACGATCGGTCTCGCGGCGGTACCGTTCGGCCACACTTCCCATGGCGAAGACGGTGGCGGGGGAGAGCCCGGACCCTTCGGTCGTGGCCAGAGAGTGCAGACGGCCGGCGGCGACCTGAGCGTCCTGCATGATGCCGAGGCAGTCCTGCAGTCGGACCACACGTCGCACCATCCCTCGGGTCTGGCCGTCGTATATCTCCGAGACGAACTCGAGCGCGTAGCGGAGTCGTTTGCAGCGGATGCGCAGACGGTGGAAGTCCTCCGGGTTGCGACTGCGACGCGCCCGGCGGGCCGCCGTCACGGCAGAGCGGTGACGGGCGACGATGAGGCCCGGAACGACAACGGCCGCCGGCGCCTGTGCGGCCTTCGTCTGACGACCGGACCCCTGTCCCGGACCGGGGCGCAGCATCGAGGTGAATTCGGAGACCAGGCGGTCGTAACGGGGCGAGTCGAGAGAACCGAGCAAGTGGGCACGGGCGGTATCGCGTTCCCGCCTGAGAAGGCGGGCAAGATCGGTCAAGGCCCCGGCATTCTCGTCGAGAAGCTCGTCGCGCCAGCTGTCGAGGCGCTCCAGTTGGACATCGAGGTCGCGCACGGCTCCGAGCTCGCCCGCCAGCCAGCCCAACTCGCTCCGCAACCAGCCGGTGTGCTGCGGTAGGACGCCGGCGAACAGGGACAACGCGGCGCGCAGTCGTCGCGTGGCCACGCGCATGTCGTGCAGCTGCTCGATGTCCTCGCCCAGTCGTGTTCCCGCCTCGTGGGCGAGCATGGACCCGACGTGGCGGCGCAGGACGGAGTAGGCCAGAGCACCGATCGACGGCTCGGGCGCCAGCGACGTCGGGCCCAGGTCGGGGAGCTCGGGAATGCGCAAGCCTGCGGCGAGCAGACCAGCCTCGAACTTGGACAGGATCGCCGGTTGCAGCCCACACTCGTCGCGCAGTTGGTCGACGAGGGGCGTGAGCAGGTCGACCCATGAGGAGTCGGCTTCGACCTCGACGCGACGCATCCGGACCGGGTACTGGTCGTCGCCCACCACGATGATCGTGTCATCGAGATCGACCTCGGCGAGCACCTGATCAGCCACCCGCAACTGGTGGCGGCGACGGCGTGTTCTGATTTCGAGCAGGTGCCTGAGCGGTGTATCGCCGGCCAGGGCGCGGAGTCGACGGCCCACCGGGCCCTCCGGATCGAGGGCATGGAGTCCGGCGGGGGGGAGAGGCTCGCTCACTTCGATCCGGCGGCGCAGGCCGGCCACCGCCGGGGTGGTGTCCTTCAGTGTCACCTCCCCCTGGTCAGCCAGATGCCGGATGCGCAGCACGAATCCCGGACCGGCCGATGTGCCAGTCGTCGGTATCGAGGTAGGTGTCGACCGTCCGCTTGACGGGCCGGGCGACAGCCGTGACGATGGCGGTCGATCCCTCGGTGCGGCCCGGGACGACCCTCGGAAAGGCGGCCAGCCACCGCTCGACAGGCCGGAGATCGAGCGCGTCGAGCTGCCATTCGACCTCGATATTCCCAGGGTCCCCCCCCCGTTCGGGCACAGGGGGAGGCTACTCGGCGTTGCTTGGGCCGTCCCAGGGCGAGCGTCGGGATCCGAGGAGCCATCCGCATAATTCGGAGCTGGTCGACGGTAGCGTCGTTCTCATGGCTCGGACCACGGCACAAAGGCTCCGAAGGATCGGCAGGGACCATGAGCTCGTGCGTGCAGCCGGGGGCATCGTGCTCCGGGAGCTTGCCGGCGGCCGGCGAGAGGTGGCCGTCGTCCACCGTCCCGGTCGAGACGATTGGTCGCTACCCAAGGGCAAATTGGCGGCCGACGAGACCTTCGAGGACTGTGCTCTGCGCGAAGTCCAGGAGGAGACGGGTATGCGCTGTCGCATGGGCCGCTTCGCCGGATACACGGAGTATCGGGACCGTCGAGACCGGCCCAAGATCGTCGCCTACTGGTTCATGGATGTTCTCGACGGTGAGTTTTCGCCGTCGGACGAGGTCGACGAGATGCAATGGCTCGAACTGGCGATTGCCGGGCGTGCCCTGACCTATGAGCGCGACCGCGATCTCATCGCGTCCCTCGACAGCCTTCCCCTCGCCCAGTCGGGCTGACCTGGCTCACTCCGGCCACACGGCGCACCCCGACCACTCCAGGTCGCCGAAGGGGTGAACGCCACCCCGTCGTAGTGCGAGTAAGGGTGAAGGGCGTGCGGCGCATACTCGGGCACGTGTCGCATTGCGTTGCACATGGCGCGCCCAGACGGCGTCCGTGAGGACGGGAGTCCCGGTCGGACCGTGTAGCGTCGGCCCGTGCGCTCACCCCACTTGTCGGTCCGTCGAGCACTTCTGTCGGTCGTGGCTCTGAGCGTGCTCCCGATCGCGGTGAGTGCCTGCTCGAGCCCGTCGAAGCCCTCGCCCACCACCACGTCGACGACCACGGCAAGCGCAAGCGATCGGACGCTCTGCACGACGGTGCAGCCGACACAGATCGCGGTGGCGACCGGACTGCAGGTCAGTCCCGCCCAGACGGCCAGCACCAAGACCACGGTCACCTGCTCGTACAAGGGATCCGATCTCGCCAAGTCGGTGATCATCCTGTACGCGATCGACGTCACCGCCTCCGAGTTCACCAGCCAGGCCACCAAGGCGAACTCGCAGCACGGTCCGATCGTCCATGTGAACAAGCTGGGCAACGCCGCGTACTACTTCACCGTCCCGGCGACCGACACGACGATCACCACCCTCGTCGTGCTCCACGGGCAGGCGGAGATCGTCATCACGAGCACGGCGACCATCACCCAGAACGAGAACCTCGCTCAGCTGATCCTCTTCCGGTTCTCCTCGAAGGGGTAACCCGGTCACCCGGGCGCGTCATCGAGCCGGTTGCATGGTGCCTGCATTGACATGGATGATGCGCCGCGTACAGACTGACGGGCCCGGTACGGACCGTGGGGCTTTCGTTCGCTTGGCCCGTCACCCGCAGGCCGACGGGCCCCGTTGGAGCGGACGGGCGAGTGAGTGTGGATGTGATGAGACAGCAGACCGTGAAAGAGACAGACGTGCGGACGGGTTCGTCGCGATAGCAGTCGCCGGGCTCGCTCTCGTCGCCTCGGCCTGCAGCAACGGCCCGTCCACGGCGTCGAGTGTTGTGCTGACGCCGCCGACCGACCCGTTGGTCGGGTGTACGTACACGGTCAACGGTCAGGTCCAGCCCTACCTACCCACCGGCAAGAGGCCGCGGTTCGCTGCGTTCTCGCCCGACCCCTCCGCTGAATCGGCGCTCGACTCGATAAAGAGCAAGGGTGGCACCGGCATTGTGGACACCTTCATCCTCCCCGCCCGGAGCCAGGTTCCGGTCAGGGCCGTCCCCGTCGGCACCGGTGGTGGGGACGCTCTCGAGACGGACGAAGCTCCAGCTCTACGACCCGATCCTGTGGACGGACTCGGCGGGGCATGAATGGTTGGCCTCCTTCATCGCCTGCGGCGGTGCGAACCTCTACTGGGTGAGCCTGGACGACCTCGAGAAGACCAACCCGCCGTTTGCCAAAACGCTGCGTAGCGAGCTCGCCCAGGATGCGGACCGCACCTCCCTACCCCGAGACGGCTATGGCTTCGCTGCTCCCGATAGTCATCAACACGTCCAAAGAGGTGGTCTGGAAGGACAGGAACATCACCTTCAACGTGGGGAGGTCGGAGCTCGCCTTGGCGCCGTAGCCAGGAACTTCTCCCCGATTGCCCGGAGTTGCCGGTTCACGCAATGGTCAACTGGATGTAACCCAGAGTTTCCTTTGCGTTCACCTTGCCTGTCTAGCATGACGCGCGTTCGTCAGGCACGGCGGCGGTAGACCACCCCATTCGACACCCGAGCAGCCCGAGAGGTTCCTTCCAGAGCCATGTCAGTCGACCTGCCTCTTCTAGCGAGCGGCACCGTGGCGCCCGAGCCGATCGCCATCTCCACCGACTACAGCAGGGCTGACCGCTGTCTACCGCAGGGGCGTGTGGAGCGTCTCGATGGGCGTGCTGCTGCTGCTTTTCCTCATCGGCCTCTTTCTGCTGAAGAGCGGCTTCCCGGCTTTCAGGGTGGCGGGCTGGCACTTCTTCACCCGATCGGGCTTCCAGACCCTCGGCAAGCACCCGTCCTTCGGCGTCCTGGCCTCGCTCGTGGGCACGCTCGAGGTTGCGGGGGTGGCCATGCTGGTGGGCACGCCGGTCGCTATCGGAACGTCGCTCTTCCTCAGTGAGTACGCACCGCTGTGGTTGCGCCGTCCATTGATCTCCATGGTCGATCTCGCCGCCGCCATCCCGAGCATCATCTTCGGCCTTTGGGCGGTCTTCGAGCTGGAAACCAATGTCGTGGGTTTCAGTACGTGGTTGTCGCGCCACTTTGCGTTCCTACCGTTCTTCAAGGTCAACAGCCCGCCCTTGAACGCGTCGCTCTTCATCGCCGGACTGGTTGTCGGCCTGATGATCGTGCCCATTGTGGCGTCCATCAGCAGGGAGGTCTTCTCCCTGGCCCCAGCCGGAGAGCGTGAGGCGGCCCTGGCGCTCGGCGCCAGTCGGTGGCAGATGATCCGAACCGTGGTTCTCCCTTTCGGGAGGGGCGGCATGATCGGCGCCGTCATGCTCGGACTCGGTCGAGCCCTCGAGGAGACCATCGCCGTCTCCATCATCCTGAGTACCGCCTTCAAAGTCAGTCCCATGATCCTGCAGCACGGCGGATCCACCATCTCACAGCTGATCGCCGTCAACTTCGGTTCGGGTGGCAAGCTCGGGCTCCAGGACCTCCTGCTGTGCGGTTTCGTCCTCTTCGGGATCACCCTGGTCGTCAACCTCATCGCCTCGGCGATCGTCAACCGGTCGCGAAGTGGTGCCGGAGTTGACCTGTGAGCACCGACCTCGATATGCCTGGTGCACCGACCATCCTCGTCGAATCGCCGTCGGTGGTCCCGCCGCCGCCATCTGACTGGCGTACCGACCACCTGAGCGACAGCCACCTCCCAGGTGGTCCGCCACCCGAGCCACGGAAGGCTCCCCTCACCGTTGCGGCCCAGCGACTTCGGCAAGAAGGACGTGGGACTGCTGGTGTTGGCCGCCCTCTCCTCTTTCTGCATGGTCTGGGTCGTCTTCAATCAGCTGACGATCCTGTCCGGAGCCTTCGGGTTCCTCGTCTGCTGGTACGTCGACTTCCTCGTACTTGACCTGGATCGCCACCGCACAGGTGGTCGAGCGCAAGGTGGCGACCGACCGAGTGGTCGCAGTCGTCGTCGTCAGCGCCGCCCTCCTCGTCGTCTCCTTGGTCGTCTTCATCGTGGTGTGGGTGGCCTACAAGGCTGTTCCTTCCATTCACTGGAGGCCGCTGTTCACCAAGGACCAGCAGCATTTTCAGCTGGCTGCGCCCAACGCGCTCGCCACCGTCGGCATCCTCCATGCGATCATCGGCACATTCGAACAGGTGATGATCGCGGCGGCCATGGGCGTGCCCGCCGCCATAGCCACCGCCGTCTTCCTCAATGAGGTGCGTGGCCGCGGCGTACGCATCGTGCGTACCGTCGTGACGGCCATGAGCGGCACGCCATCCGTCGTAGCCGGCATCTTCATCTACTCGATCCTCATCCTCGACCACGTCCTGACCTACTCCGGGTTCGCCGCGTCGCTCGCCCTCACGGTGATCCTCCTCCCATCGGTGACCAGGGTGGTCGAGGAGGTGCTCCGGGTGGTCCCGAGCGGGTTGCGCGAGGCGTCCGCCGCTCTTGGTGCCCCGCAGTGGAGGACGACGTGGTCGGTGGTCCTGCCGACCGCTCGTTCCGGCGTGGTGACCGCAGTGCTGCTGGGTATCGCCCGCATCGTGGGCGAGACTGCCCCACTGCTGTTCACGGCGTTCGGCTCGCAGGTCGTCAACGCCAACCCGTTCTCCCAGCCCCAGTCGGCCCTCCCGCTGGTCATCTGGTCCAACTTCCGCACGGCCCAGCCGGTGTTGATCGACCTGGCCTTCCAGGCCGCATTCGTGCTGATGTCGATCGTGCTGATCCTCTTCGTGCTGGCCCGGGTCTTCAGTCGGACGAAGGGCAAGAAGACGGCCGCCAGGACGACATGTTGGCTCGCATTTTCGTCCCGATCCCGATCACGAGTGAGAGCGAGAGTAACCAATGACGACCGGAATGCTTGCCCGACACGGCACCCTCCTCCGTTCGTGCGGGACAAACAGCCGGTCGTCTCGTCGCTGAGGGAGTGTGCGCCTGGTTCAGCGGCCGGCTCGTGCTCGAGTCAGTGTCCCTCGAGATGGAGCAGTCGAAGGTCGCTGCGCTCATCGGGCCCTCGGGCTGTGGCAAGTCGACGTTCCTGCGCATCCTGAATCGGATGCACGAAGTGGTGCCCCGGGCCCAACTTGCCGGTTCGGTCGAATTGGACGGGGTCGACATCTACGGTCCCGGCCAACGGGCCATGGATACTCAGGCGACACATCGGCATGGTGTTCCAGAAGCCCAATCCCTTCCCCGCCATGACCATCTCGCAGAACGTGCTTTCCGGGCTCAAATTCTCCCGCACGAACCCGCGTGACCGGGACACCGTCGTCGAGGAGTCGCTGACGAAGGCGGGCCTGTGGAAGGAAGTCAAGGATCGGCTCGGCGAGCTCGGAGGCGCTCTTTCCGGTGGGCAGCAACAGCGCCTCTGCATCGCCCGGGCACTGGCGGTCAAGCCGCGGGTGCTGCTCATGGACGAGCCGTGCTCGGCGCTCGACCCGACCTCCACCATGAGGATCGAGCAGACCATCCGTGACATCGCAGACGAGGTCACCGTCGTCATCGTGACCCACAACATGCAACAGGCCCAGCGGATATCGGACTCCTGCTCCTTCTTCTTGGCCGAAGAGAACATGCCCGGTCGAGTCATCGAAACGGGTGCCACGACACAGATCTTCGGAGCGCCGACCGACCAGAGGACGTGGGACTATGTCAACGGCCAGTTCGGCTGAACCGATGCGCCCCCCGGCAGCATCTCGCCGGACCCGCGTGCGCTCGCTCGTCTTTATGCAGCTCGCCTGCGTCGGGCTGGCGGTCTCCGTCCTTTTCGCCACCGCCGCTCCGGCGGCGGCGGACCCGACGTTGCAGTCCACGGGATCGAGTTTCGCGGCCGTGGCCATCCAGGAATGGGTGGGCCAGGCGAGCACTCTCTATGGGACCAACATCAACTGGCAGGTCTCTTCGTCCGTGATCGGTCTCAACAATCTCGCCCAGGCCCAGGTCGACTTCGCCGCCTCGGACATCCCTTACAGTTCGCAGCAGTCGACCTACTACCCGACGCAGCCTTACCAGTACATGCCGGATGTAGCCGGCGGCCTTGGCTTCATGTACAACCTCAACGGCAATGACGGGCAACAGATCACCAACCTCATCCTCACCCCGTCCCTCGTCGACCAGATCTTCCTCGGCGAGATCACCAACTGGAACGACCCGGCCATCGCTGCAAGCCAACCCACAGCTCGCCGGTGACCTTCCGAACCAGCAGATCATCCCGGTATTTCGCTCGGACGCCTCCGGCGAGAACTACCTCCTCTCCGATTACCTGCTCCACCAGGATGGGGCCGATTTCACTGCTGCCCAGAACGCGTTCGAATCGGCCAATCCCGGAGATCCGACGGCCATTTGGCCTATCCCGGCCCAGGGGTCGAACCCCTCTCCCACCACATACCCGGGTTGGGGCAAGGGCACCCTGGTCGGCGAGTCGGGCTCGGACAACGCCGCCAACTATGTGGCCGCCGTGTCGAGCGTCGGCTCCATCACCTATGTCGAGACGGCCTACGCGATTGAGCACCACTTTCCCGTTGCCTCGCTCATGAACGCCAGCGGCAACGCGGTCCAGCCGACGTCGCTCAACGTGGCCACGGCCCTCGAGGCGGCGATCCTGCACCCCGACCTCACCCAGGACCTCACGAACGTCTACACCGACACGACTCCCAACGCCTACCCCCTCTCCGCCTACAGCTACCTGGTCACCCCCTGCTCACCGCAGCTCGCCGCCGCGCAAGGCTCCAACTGCGCCAGCTCCGGCGCGGGAGCACCGCCGACCGGTCCCACGTCGGATTTCCCTCCAGAGAAAGGCCAAGAGCTCGGACAATTCGTGAACTTCCTGGCCTGTGCGGGGCAGGAGAAGATGGCCCTGCTCGGCTACTCGCCGCTCCCAGCCAACCTGGTCCAAGAGGACTTCGACGCCATCGGGCGCATGCCCGGCGGCCAGCAGCCACCGCCCGTCTCGCCGGCAACCTGTCAGAACCCCTATGTCACCGGCGCTCTCCCGTCGACCACGGGGCCCAAGATCGTCGGCCAGTCTGGCGGCGGCGCGGCCGGCTCAGGCACGCCCGCGACGGCCGTCGGTGGAGGTGCCGGCGGGGGTAAAGCAGCGGCCGACACCGCCGGTTCGAGCTCGACCGCTCAAAGTGGTTCGAGCACGTTGACGCCCGCCGAGGTCGCCGCCGGCTACGCCGAGGTTAACGGGAAGCTGGTGCCGAAGCAGGCCGCACCGACGGTTCCCTCCAAGTACCCGCGAATCGACGCGCTCACGTCCGCCATCGAATCCATTGTGCCGCCGCACCTGCTGGGGTACCTCGGTGGGGCACTCCTGGTGTTGGCCGCGGTATTCGGTCCTCCCCTCGTCGCCATGACGAGGCGGCGCAGGCGGGCAGCGGCGGACTCCTCGCCAGGTCGGGAATTGGTGACATGAGCGCGAGGACGACCAGGGTGAGTGCGCGGATCGCGGCGTGCGCGGCCATGGTGCTGGCATCGACGGGCTTGGCGATCGTGGCGCTGTCGACGCCCACTGGGGCCAAGCCCCCGAAGCCCGCGATCGCCTTGGTGAAGACGGCTTCCATCTCGACCTTCGTGGGACCGGGCACCGCTGTCACCTACAGCTACGCGGTGACCGACTCCGGCAACACGACGCTCACGTCGGTGGGCGTGACCGATCCCATGCCGGGTCTGTCGGCCATCAGTTGTCCGACCACCACCCTGGCGCCGGAGACGTCGGAGACGTGCACGGCCACCTACACGACCACCCAGGCCGACGTGGACCAGGGCTTCATCACCAACACGGGCACGGCCAGTGGGTCATACAAGACCACTGTCGTGACAGCCACCTCCTCGGTGACGCTGCTGGCGGTCCTGGCCCCTTCCACCTGTACGTCCGACAAGGCGGAGGGGTGCATCGCCACGATTCCGTGCAGTACCGGAACGTGCCCGACCGTCGACGTCGGTCCGAACACCGACCTGCGCGACGGTCAGAACGTGTCCATCAAGGTGACCGACTTTCCTTCGACGGACAGCTTCCGGGTCGCCCTGTGCTCGGGCATCACCTCGGCCACCGACCCCTCCTGTCTGGCGGGGGCGTGGGAGAGCGGGACCTACAACCCGATCAGCATCCCCGTGGCCGACAACGCGACGCAGGACAACCTCACGACGGCGACGTATCCCGTGTTCTTCGATCCCACAGGTCAGGAGAACAGCCTGATACCGGCACTCGACATCCTCCAGAACAACAACGAGCCCGGCTTCTACTGCGACAACACTGTCGACCCGTGCGACATCGTCGTGACCGATGAGACCGGACAGGGGCCGATCGTCGGGTTCGGCCCTCCCGTGTCCGCCACGAACAGCGTGATCATCCCATTGACCTTCAGGGCGCTGGAGTCGGGTTGCCCGGCCAATACACCCATCCTCAACACCGATTCATCGACAAGCGTCGAGCAGTTGATACCGACCGTCGTGGACAGTACGTGCAACCAGCCCAACGGCGTGGTCGCACTCAACACCACCGACGACACGGCGTCGGCGGTTGCGGATTTCGCCTCCGGCGGATCAGCGGTGTCCTTCGTCGACAATCCCATGGATCCGACCCAGATGACGCCGCTCCAGGGAGAGGCGTACGCCTTGATACCGGTGGCTGTGTCGGCGAGCACGGTGTCCTTCCTGGCTGGCGACATCCTCAACGGCCTATCCGTCCCGGTTTCGACATACAACCTCACCCCCAACATGGTGGCGGGTCTGATCAACTCTGCCTACGAATCACCCGAGGGGGACCCGTCGTACACCTTCCCGGGAGGGGTGCAAACCGACAACTTCGCCGATTCGGACAATCTCACGTCAGCGCTCGCCGCCTCTGGTGTGACCTGCGCGCAGCTCTACAACTGCCCGACATCCAATCAACTCAATTGGCTGGCCGACAACCTGGACGCGTTCGACCTCGTGAATCCATTGTCGGCCGACTCCGTGTTGAAGGATGGCGTGACTCCCCAGTCGTTCGGCGCCTTCATGTCCGATGTCCCGAGTGGGGCGAGCTACGAGACCACCGACTGGTTGTGCCACGCCCCGAACCCGGCCCTGAACGTGACCGTGTTCGAGCCCGACCAGCAATCAGGTAATCCCGACGCCACCCAGGTCACCGTGAACGATCCGAACTCGGCGCCGTCGACATTCACCACGGTTCCCCAGTCCTCTGTGTGGCCACCCACCGGCGACGCGCATGCCCCATGGGTCTTTCCCACCTGTGCAGGTATCTCGGACTTCCCGTCGATTTCGGGTACTTCGAGCCAGTTCTCCGCCGCCCAGTCCCCGGCGCTCCAGGCATTCAAGATGCGCGGCTATGCGTACGGGGGCGGAGAGCTCCCCCTGCCCCAGAACGGATCGGACCCGCTGGCGGCCTTCGGGATCATGGACTCATCGGAGGCTTCGTTCTGGGGCCTGGGCGAGGCGAGCCTCGAGAACGCGAGCGGAAACTTCGAAGCCCCCACCACGTCGAGCGTGGAGGCCGGACTGGAAGCAGCACAACCGTGCGTCGCGGTCTCGCCGACCTGTCCCGCCAACACGTACCAGTTCAACTGGTCCGATCCCGACCCAACGGCATACCCGATGCCGGACATCACCTACGCCATCGTGCCCACTGCGGGCGTGTCGGCGGCCACGACCACGGCCATCTCGAACCTGGTGACCAACATGATCAACTTCTCGACCTCGGGAACGCTGCCCTCCGGGTACTACCCGATGCCGACCGGCATGGCCACGGCCGCCCTGGCCGCTCTGCACACCGCCCTCTACGCATCACCCGCTTCGTCGGCCGACAATGCTCGCTCGTCGTCCCTCTCGAATGTGTACACGATTCCCGCAAGCAACGCTCCCACCGCTTCTTCCTCGTCGACGATCTCGACGCTTTCGCCGAACCCGCCGACGACCGCCGCCACCCAGTTGACGACGAAGGGCGCTCCGTCGAGCCCAGTGGCCAAGGCTCCGAAAGGCAGATCGCGCTCTCCGGTGATTCCCGTTGACCTGAGCGTGATCATCCTGGGCACGGCCAGTCGGCTCCTCCTGCCGTCTGCCCTCGTCGTGGCGCTCCTCTGCTTCGTCGGTGGATTCTTGATCCTACGGCGCGCCCGATCCAACCGGACGCGCGCAGTTGCGGGGGAGGTCTCATGACGACCACAGACGTCACAGACGAGCGGGATCCTCTCTCCGGTGCCGACTCCTGGCCCATGCTGCGAAGCGTCGCTGGCGATGAGAATGGGCACTCGGAAGAGGATGACGACGTCGTCGGCCATGGGGTTCACCGAGGGGTTCATCGAAAGGCGTCGGGCTCGGCGTCGGCGATTGTCCACGTCGGGGTGGCGCTGGTCACAGTCGCTGCGCTGTTGGCCGCCTTCTTCGCCTACGTCTTCTTGTTCAGCGGTGTCACGGCCAGTAGGAACCAGCAACGGCTCACGGCATCGCTCATCGGCCATCCCCTGACGGTGACCAGTCTGGTCGAAGGGCACCCCCCGTCCGAAGGCAGTGCGATCGCCGTGCTCGATATCCCCGCCCTCGAGCTGCACCAGGTCGTGGTCGAGGGCACGAGCGCGGCAGATCTCATGAAAGGTCCTGGTCTCATGCCTGGCACCGTGCTACCCGGCACACCGGGCAATGCGGTCATCGCCGGTCGACGGGTCACCTTCGGCGCGCCGTTCCGTTCGGTCGACACACTCAAGCACGGTCAGAAGATCAAGGTGGTCGACGGGGCCGGCACGTTCACCTATGTGGTCAGCCACGTGAGGACGGTCCCGTCCGGACATCGGGACGTGGTCGGACCGACCGCCACGAACCGGCTCACGCTGATCACCGCCGATGCAGGTCTCCTCACCAGCGGCCGACTCGTCGTCGTGGCGCAGCTCAAAGGAGCCCCTGCGAGGGTCGACGCGATGACGGGTCGGATCCCCCCGAAGACGGCCCTGGCCCTCAACGGCGACCCGGCGGCCGGGTGGCTCACCCCGTCTGGATGCTGATCACTGTGGGTGTTGTCGTCGCTGCCGCAGCGGCGGCGAGGCGTTGGGGGCAACCGTGGCTCGTCTACCTCTTCGTTGCCCCGATCGTGCTTATGTGCGGGCTCTTTGCCTGCCAGGCTCTGGCACGCGCCCTCCCCGCCACGTTCTGAGCGGCCCGCCACTGAGTCCTCGCCGAGGTCGGCCAACTCGGTCCGCACTGCCGGACGCCTGAGCCTCCTTCCCGCACGGCGCCTACTCAGAGTGGCGCACCGTTCCGGCTTCGTCTCTTCCGGCATTTGGAGGGTGCCGTCAGGAGTGATCGGGGGAGCATCTTGGTCGGCCGTCGCCTCCAACCACACCTTGTGGCCGTGCAACTACAAATATCTGTCAAGCAAACCCGCACGTCACCAAGAGTTCATCCAAAGCCCGTGCATTCGTGACGTTCAGATTACCTGGCTTCTTTAGGTTGCCATGGGGGGACGGATGGGCCCCTGCGACCATTCACCAATCATAAGGAGAAACATGTTGCGAACTTTGTTCACGCGCCGAACGGGCCGCGCTTTGTGCGCGGTGTCGATCGGTGTCGCGACCATGGGAGCCACAGTGGCGGCAACGTCCTCTGCGGTGTTTGCTGCCGCACCGGCACCCAAGCTCACGTCCGCATCGCCTAACCAGGTCACCACCGCAGGTGGTCAGACCGTGACCCTCACGGGCACGACCCTCAAGAAGAGCGGCTACACCACCAAGGTGAACTTCGGTCCCACCACTGGCATTGCCCCTCAGGCTGGTTTCAGCGCTACGTCGGTGAAATTCACCGTCCCCGCGGAGGGCACGGCCGCTATTGAGTCCGTCACGGTGGTGCTGAAGAAGGGGACGCACTCGTACACCTCGAATGCCGAGAGTGTCACCGACGTGGGTCCCGACTGGCTTCCCCCGGCATCGCTGATCATCGGCTCGGGGTCGGCGACGACCTACGACGTCATGGATCACCTGGGCGACCTCTTCGAGGAGTCCCCGGGCTGTGACCTCACCAACACGAACGACAACCAGTACGACCTGCAGTGCAGCAACCAGCTCGGTACGACCAGCCCCGGCGACACGTACGGTGAAGCCGGCGGCGAATCCGCTCTTCCCGTGGGCAACGAGAACCCGACTCGACGACTACTACGCCAACGCTCCCGCCACCGGTTCCGGAAACGGCCGTAGCCAGGCGACCAACGTGCGCCCGCCGGCGACCCGATAAACCCGCTGCTCGGTGGTCCCGACGGCATCGCTGCGTTCAACGTCAGCTTCGCACGGTCGTCTTCATACTCCTCCAACGCTGAGCTGAACTACGTGGGCTACGCCACGGACGGCGTGTCCTGGGTGTCCGAGGCGTGCATCGGCGCGGCAGCTGGGGCATGCATCAACAACCACATCGGAATGGCCAACCAGACCTTCCCGGCTGGCGCCACCCCGCACTGGGACGTAACGGACATCTCGGTGAGCAACCCGAAGGCGATCTGGGCCGACACGTTCAACTGCAACCTGGACGGCACGTCCGGCGTGGACGGGACGAATGTGACGATGGACTGGCGTTGCCTCGAACTGGGCGCAGGGCGTCCAGACCCCCGCTTCGCTCACTGCGAACGGTGAAGGGTTTGGCGGGCCTGCGGAGCCGATCGACTGCTACACCACGCAGACGGCTTCGGGTACCTACAGCACCTGGAAGTCCTTCCTCGGATTCGGCAAGCCTCCGGCATGCGCCAGCAGCTGAACTTGGTGACGGGTCCGCCGACACGCAGTCCGCCACCGATCACCAGAACCTGACCGAGAACCAGATGGGCGTCATCGACGGGAACCAGGGGACGGCGTCGCCTGGCCACCCGAACGATGCGCAGTGGGCCATCTACTTCTTCTCGTACGGCAAGTTCACCCAGACGTGCCAGCAGGTTGCGGCGAACACCCAGGTGATCAACCCGGTCGGGGTCGACGGGTGCCCAGATTCAGGGCACGTGCATCGGCCAGGCACCGCCGCCCGACGTCACGCAGTACGGATCGATCGGCGGTATCTACGCTGACGCCAAGACGATCCAGGGCAACGGTGACTTGACCGGTGTGACGTTCCTGGATCCCCGCATCCTGTACAACGCCTACCCGAACACAGCGGCCCCCAACCCGGCGAGCGCAGCGACGCTCAACTTCGTCGGGGCTGGTGGCTTCCTGTGCAACCCGGACACGAAGACGGAGACCGATTACAACTCCGGTATCACCTACCGGACTGAGATCGAGAACGCCATCCTCGGAGACGGGTTCTTCCCGCTGGACGTCAGCCAGACCACCTTCCTGCAGCCCTCGCTGACGGGGTCCACGGTGCCGTCAGCTGCACAGACAGCGGCCGACTACCCGGCTGACTCCAACCAGGCCGGAGGAGTACAGGGATACTGCGACCCGCGTAACTAACGGCTACGCCAGTACCTGAAGTACCAGTACGGAAGCGCCTTAAGGGCGCCATCGAGAGGGGGTCCGGCTTCGGCCGGGCCCCCTCTTTCCGTTTCTCGGACGTGATTTTGTCTAGCTCGGCGATCGGAATCTGTGATCACGGCAGTGCCAGTCGTCGTCGTCCTGGTTGGTCTGTCGTCACGCCGTCCGGAAGGTAGACAGAAATGCTCGCGCTGTATTCGCACTTGCCGTGATAGCAAGAACGGTGAAGACCGTTCTCCCCTCGGGGATGAGGAGCGTTCCTTCCGAAGCTGTCGGGTCTGTGGCTCCTTGGCGCTTATAGGCTGATGATGTCTCGGGACCGATGAAGTCGAAACCTGCTTTTCCATCAATCGTCACACGCCTGACACCCGGTTGGTCAGCGAAATAAGCAACGTACTGTGTTGCGCTAGTGGCGGATGCCAGGACGAAGACGCCCACCGCATAGGTTGGTGGGCGGAGGCGTGGGTGATGCATTGCCGAAGATGTTCGCGGCGTTGCTGACGGCGTATGCGTACACCTTGCTTCCCAGCGGCAGGGATTCGAGAATCTGCGTTCGTATCTGCTTCGCTCTTCGGTGTCGAGGGGAAGGCAATCGAGAACCGGTGGCCTGGAGGCCCGTAGATGTTCCCATTGGCCGTGCCAGAGCTACACCCCGTCAGGACGAGGCTGGCGAGGGTGACGACCGCGGCGAAGCGTAGCGACCTCATGTTCCCCCTTGTGGGACGAGGGCACCAGGTTAAAACCCGTCGTCATGACTATCCGTGATGGCGTTGAACGACGGATCGGTGGCCGGTTGCGTGAGGAGGTGGGCCTCTACCGTGAGCAGGTGGTGCCCCGCCTGTTGAATCGGATGTGCACCATCCCCGACGTGGCCGCGGCCCTGTCCGAGCTGCGCCGGGTGCTGCGCCCCGGAGCCCGTTTCCACTTCCTCGAACACGGACTGTCCCCCGACCCGGTCCGTGGCCCGTCGGCAACGACGGGTCGAACCCTTCCAGCGACGCCTGGCCGACGGCTGTCATCTCACCCGGGACCCGGTGGCCCTGATCGCTGGCGCTGGGTTCACCGTGGAACACGTCGAGCAGGCTACGCCCGGGGTCCGAGACCCTGGACCTGGTTCAGTGCCGGGACGGCGGTCAAGCCCGGCTAGATTTCCGCCGATAGGTTCGCTGACCAGGTCTAGTTGCTCGCCGTGACACGCGCGGGTTCCGCGACGGCCTGCCTGTGGCCTGCAGGCGTTCGAACACGAGCCGGACGGCCATCGACCTTCGCCGATGGCTGTGGCCACCGCTTGACCGACCCGCTGCGAACGTCGCCCACGCAGAATATGCCCGGCCGGCTCGTCTCGAGAAACAGGGGCGCGGGGCCGTCGGCATCGAGTCGGCCGGGAACCTCGGTGCCGGTGAGGAGGAAACCGTTAGTGTCCGTGGCCAGTTGACCGTCCAACCACTGGGTGCCGGGTTTGGCACCGATGAAGACGAACAACCCCCGGGCCGCGAGGGTCGCCGTCTCCGACCGGGCGTTGTCGACGAGCTCGATGCCCTCGAGCCGGTGCTCGCCGATCAGCCGGTGACCTGGGTGTGGGGCAGGACCTTGATGTGGGGCATGCGGTCGATCTGATCGATCAGATAGCGCGACATCGAGCTGTCCAGCGACGGCCCACGGATGGCGATGTACACCCGGTTGCAGGTGGAGCCAGGAACAGAGCGGCCTGGCCGGCCGAGTTCCCCCCGCCGACGATGACGACCGGCCGCCCCGCAGGCCATGGCCTCCATCTGGGTGGCGGCGTAGTAGACCCCGACTCCCTCGAACTCGGTCAGCCGGTCCAGGGGAAGGCGGTTGTAGCGCGCCCCGGTGGCGATGATGACCGACCGGGCCGTGACCACCTCGCCGCTCTCGAACGTCACCTGGTGGATGTCGCTTCCGAGGACAGGCCACCGCCCTGGACGCCAGCATGATGCACACCCCGAACTTCTGGGCCTGCAGCGCGGCGCGGGCCGCCAGCTCCTCCCCGGACAGTCCGGCCGGAAAGCCCAGGTAGTTCTCGATGCGGGACGACGTACCCGCCTGCCCTCCGAGGGCGGTGTCCTCGGCCAGGGTCGTCGTCATCCCCTCCGAGGCGCCGTAGACCGCGGCCGCCAGCCCGGCCGGACCGCCCCCCATGACGAGCAGATCGCAGACATCGGTCGGCCGTGTTCGCTGGCCCCGGAGAGGCCGAGCGCATCGAGCAGCGCGCGGCTTCCCGGGTTGCGCAGCAACGGGCCCCCGGGAACGATGACGATGGGCAGGTCCTCGACCGGCACGTCGAGTTCGCGCAGCATCGCCTCGGCCTCCGGTGAGGACTCGAGGTCCAGCCACTTCGACGGCAGCCGGTTGCGGGCCAGCACCTCGAGCAGCCGTCGGGTGTCGGGGTCGAAGCGGGAGCCGACCAGGGTGAGGCCCGAACCGATCTGGGTCAGGACGCGTGGCGGAGCAGAAAGGCCCGCAGGATGAGCTCGCTCAGGTCGAGCTCCTGGGCCATGACGACCCGCACCTCGGGCGACGCGCAGGACCCGCCCGGCGTGCCGCCACTGCCGTGAGGTAGACGCGCTGGCCGGTGAGGAGGCCGATCTCCCCCAGGAACTGCGACGGGCCGTAAGTGGCGAGGACCGTCTCGTCGCGACGCCCGTGGTCCTCGACGATCTCGACCTCCCCTTCGAGGAGGACGATGAGGTCGTAGGTCTCGTCGCCCTCAGCGAACAGGAGGTCCCCGGCGGCCACCTCGGACTCGCTTCCGTACCTTCGCAGCACTTCGATCTGGGCCGCGTCGAGGACCGGTGATCGTCCGGCCTGAAGATGGGTGATGGCGGAGCCCGAAGTTCCGACATGTGCAAAGGATACCGGGACGGGCCGCCGTCGCCTCCGATAATTCCCCGTCGTCGGCATCTGGGCCGTGAGACAGCGACTCAGCCTGGTCACCCTCGGCGTCACCGACATCGGTCGGCCCGGGCCTTCTACGAGGCCCTCGGCTGGGGGGTGTGGGCGGGTCGGGGACGAACCGGTGTTCTTCCAGGCCGGCGCCATGATCGTCGCGCTGTGGGACAGGGCCCTGCTGGCCGCCGACACCGGCGTGGAGGACAACGGAGGGTGGGGGGGATCACCCTCGCCCACAACGTGGGCTCGCCGCCAGGAGGTCGACGAGGTCGCGGCGGCGGCCCGGGCCGCCGCGCCACCTCACCCGGGCCCCGCCACAGAGTTTCTGGCGCGGCTACGCGGCGATGATCTTCATTCCGGACGGGCATCCCTGGGAGCTCGCCCACAATCCCGGGTGACAAGCTGACCGAGACGACGAGAGGCGTGAGACACGCGTCACGCCGCCGCCGGCGAGGCAGCAACCAAACCCAGCGTGTCAGGTTGCGGTACAATTCCGTCAGGGCTTGTCGACCTCGTTGCCGCCGACGCCGACCTCGACGAGAGGAAAGCCGCACGCACAGCAGGTGGCCCCAGGACCGCCCGTTGTCCACGCCGTAGACGGAGTACGCCGCCAGTGTCGTAGAGGATCTGGTTGAACGGCCCAAGGTCCCCGTCCGACAGGCCACGAGTCGCCGCACCACTCAGCGTGTTCGGTTCGCCGCACCACCACGCTTTCGCCGGGGCCGCGTACAAGGCCAGCAGAACCATGTTGGACGATGTTGACGGCTTCGATCCACCAGGGGCCCACGCCGCCGACGGCGAGGAGAAATCAGAAGCCACGACGCCGGGAAAAACGTCAGAACCACGATGACAGGCCCGTCCCCATCATCGCCACGACAACGACTGGCCGACTTCGCTCCCAGCCGCGCCACGACGACGAGCACGATCCAGGACGACACAGTGACACCCAGGCCGACGACAAAAAGTGGCTCACGATGGCGTCCCCCAGCGACGCCCGCCTGACGATGCATCTTTTCCCTGACCAGTCCCCACCGGCTCGGCCTGACGCTCCGGCCCCAGAATCGCCCGAGCGAGCGCCGCAGGATGCCGCCGCCGTCGAGTCCCACTACCCTTCGAGCCGCGCCCGCGATTCTTCGTCGGACCGTGGTTCGGGCAGATCCCCCGATCGGCCCAATGAGGGAGATGGTTTCACCCGGAGAGGTGCGAGAGCGGCCGAATCGGACTCACTGCTAATGAGTTGACCTGGGAAACTGGGTCCGAGGGTTCAAATCCCTCCCTCTCCGCGCAATGTCGTCGTGGCTTCCCGCCGGGGCGTCCGGGACGACCCCGGTAGATTGTCGTGGTGCCCGAGACCTACTGGTTGGAGACCCTGGGCTGTCCGAAGAACCAGGTCGACTCGGACAAGTTGGCGGGCACGCTGGTGGCCGACGGCTACGAAGCGGCCCGGACGCCGGAGGACGCCGACCTGGTGGTGGTGAACACCTGCGCCTTCATCGAGGCGGCACGCCAGGAGTCCATCGACACCATTCTCGAGATGGCCGACGCCCGCCGGGCCGGATCCCGGCTCGTCGTCACCGGGTGCCTGGCCGAGCGCTACGGCGCCGAGTTGGCCGACGCCCTGCCCGAGGTCGACCTCGTCGCCGGGTTCGGGGTGCCGGTCACCCTGCGCCGGCGCAACGCCTTCGACCTCCTCAATCTCCCCCGACCGGCCGCCTCCGCACCATGGGCCTATATAAAGGTGGCCGAGGGGTGCGACCGCCGGTGCGGGTTCTGCGCCATCCCGTCGTTCCGGGGACTCCAGCGGTCGCGTCCGGCCGAGTCCCTTCTCGAGGAGGTCGCCGCCCTCGGTGACGGGGTGCGCGAGGTCGTCCTCGTCGCCCAGGACCTCGCCTCGTGGGGGCTCGACCGGAGCGCTCCGGACCGTGTCCCCCGGGTACGGGGCACCTCCCGGCCCATCGTGGGGCTGATCAGGGCGGTGGCCGACCGGGTGGAGCGGGTGCGACTGCTCTATCTGTACCCGTCGGCTCTCGACGACGAACTCGTCGACACCATCGTGGGCACCGGGGTGCCCTACTTCGATCTCTCGCTCCAGCACGTCTCGCGTCCTCTGGTCGAGCGGATGCGGCGATGGGGTGAGGGGGAGCGCTTTCTCGACCGGATCGCCCGTATCCGGTCGGCCGCCCCCGATGCCGCGTTGCGGTCGTCGTTCATCCTGGGCTACCCGGGTGAGACCGAGGAGGACCACGACGCGCTCCTCGCCTTCCTGGCCGAAGCGCAACTCGACTGGGCCGGCTTCTTCACCTTCTCCGAGGAGCCCGGGACCTACGCCGCCGGTCTCGGCGACGGGGTCCCGCCCGAGCTGGCCCTGGAGCGGTTGCGGGAGTGCTCCGAGATCCAGGACCGGATCACCGCCGAGCGCCGCTCGGCACTGGTGGGCGAGACGATGCGCGTGCTCGTCGACGCCCCCGGCGTGGGCCGCTCGCACCGCGAAGCCCCCGAGATCGACGGGATCGTGCACGTTCCGACGACCTGGAACCCGGTCCTCTCGTCGACGTCGTCCCCACCGGCGCCGCCGGGCCCGATCTGTGGGCCGAGGTGGCGGGACCGGTCGGGCGGTGACCGACCCGGGCGCCGCCCCGGTCGTCGCGTCGACGGCCGACGAGTCGGCGCCGCCGACGGTCACGCCGATCGGGGAACGGGTGAAGCAGTTCACCTTCGGCCCGTCGGCCCTCGTGACCCCGGCCAACGGGATCACGGTGGCCCGTCTGCTGGCCACCCCGGTGGTGGTGGTCATGGTGGCCATGCGCGGCGCCGGTTGGGTGCCTTCGCCGTGGCCTTCACCATCGGGGCCACCGACGGGGTCGACGGATGGCTGGCGCGACGGCAGGGGACGACCCGGTCGGGCGCCTTCCTCGATCCCCTGGCCGACAAGGCGGTGGTGTTGAGCCCGCTGTTCGTCCTGGCCGCCAAGGGCGAGTTCTCCTGGCTGCCGGTCGCCCTCATCGCCGCCCGCGAAGTGGGGATGAGCGTCTACCGGGCCGTGGCCGGCCGCCGGGGGATCTCCATCCCGGCCCGGACGTCGGCCAAGGTGAAGACGCTCGTCCAGGGTATCGCCATCCTCCTGGCCCTGGCCCCGCCGGTGGCCACCCACCCGACCGTGTTGACGGTGGCCGTGTGGGTGGCGGTGGCCCTCACCTTGGTCACCGGGGCGCAGTACCTGCTCGACGGCCGGCGGGCCGGGCGGTCCCAGGGGGCGGCCTGATGCGGATCGAGATCGTGGCCGTCGGCACCGAACTGCTCCTCGGCCAGATCGCCGACACCAACTCGGCCTGGCTCGGGGAGCAGCTGGCCCTGGGCGGGATCGACTCCCACTTCCACCAGGCGGTGGGGGACAACCAGGAGCGGATCGTCCTGGCTCTGCGCACGGCGCTGGCCCGCAGCGACGGGGTGGTGGTGTGCGGGGGACTCGGTCCCACCCACGACGACATCACCAGGGACGCCATCGCCGAGGTGATGAACGTGGCCCTCGTCCGCGACCCGGCCATCGTGGAGAAGATCGGGGAGATGTTCTCGTCGCGGGACGGGACATGCCCGAGAGCAACGGCCGCCAGGCCGACGTCCCCGTGGGCGCCACGCCCATCGTCCAGGTCATGGGCACGGCCCCCGGGCTCATCTGCCCGGTGGGCCACAAGGTCGTCTACGCCCTGCCCGGGGTGCCCTACGAGATGTACGAGATGTTCAGCCGGGCCGTGCTCCCCGACCTGCGCCGCCGCATGGCCGAGCAGGGTGACGTGTCGGTGATCGTCAGCCGGGTGGTGCGGACGTGGGGGAACAGCGAGTCGGGCCTGGCCGAGCTCCTCGCCCCCCGCATCGCCGCCCTCGACGCCGCCGGTGGGAATCCGACCATCGCCTTCCTGGCCAGCGGGATGGAGGGGATCAAGGTGCGGATCACGGCCAAGGCGGCGGACACCGCCGCGGCCGAGGCCCTCGTCCGGGCCGAGGAGGAACATGTCCCGGCGCTCGTGGGCGAAGCCGTCTTCGGCTTCGACGACGACACCATGGAGTCGGTGGTGGGCACCGCACTGAGAGCACGCGGGCTCACCCTGGGTCTGGCCGAGTCCCTCACCGGCGGCCTGGTGGCCTCGCGACTGGTGGCCGTGCCCGGGGCCAGCGACTGGTTCCGGGGCTCGGTCGTCTCCTACGCCAGCGAGGTCAAGTACAACGTCCTCGGTGTCCCCGAGGGGCCGGTGGTGACGGCCGAGGCGGCCCGGGCCATGGCCGAGGGCGCCCGCCGGGTCCTCGGGGCCGACGTGGGACTGGCCCTCACCGGAGTGGCCGGTCCCGACGCCCAGGAGGGCCAGGCGCCGGGGACGGTGATCGTGGGACTGGCCCGGGACGCGGCGGCGACCGAGTCGGTCGAGGCCCACCTGCCCGGGGATCGAGACCGGGTCCGGCAGTACGCCACCATCACCGCCCTCGACCTCCTGCGCCGGCGACTGCTCCACGACGCCGACGGCTAGCGGCCCGGTAGCGACGCCGGTGCCCAGGGCGTGATCCAGGGGCTCGGCGCCCACTCTTCGGCGGCGGCCATCAGCGGACCGGCCGTCGCCCCGTCCATGGCTTCCCGGATGATGTCGGCGTGGCCGGCGTGCCGGGCCGTCTCCTCGACGAGGTGCAGGAGGACCCAGCGCACCGACGCCTCGTCGGGGAACCACGGCACGCCCCTGGCCAGCGGGACGGCCTGCCCGAGGTCGCCGATGTCGGTGATGACGCTCTGCGTGCGGGCCGCCACCTCCGCGTAGAGGTCGAGAAGACCGTCCAGGGTCTCGTCCGGCTGCATCTGGAACCCAGCCAGGTAGGCGGCGTAGTCGGTCGCGTCCGACGAGTCGGACCGCAGAACCCTGTCGATCCAGCCGCTCTCGGCCTCCGCCACGTGCTTCACGAGTCCACCGACGCTCAGCGTGCTGGCTGTGGTGGTCGTCCGCGCCTGGTCATCGGTGAGCCCGTACGTCGCGTTCCGCACAGCGGCGCGCTGCTGGGACAGGAAGGCCAGGAGTGCCTGGCGCTCATCGGTGACGAAGGGGACGTTCATGGGCATGGTGGATCTCCTGTTCGTCGAGGCCGTACGCCGTCCATTGTGCCCACCGAGCTCTCGGAGATCTACACGGGTTTGCTCGGTGTTGATGCGGCTGTGGAATCCCGTTGATCCGGCTGTGGAACCCTGAACCGGGTGCCCTCCACCGTGCTCCTGGCCACGAACACGGTGGCGGCCGTCTTCTGGCTCCTGGTCTGGGTCACTGTCGTCGTTCTCACCTTCGTCACCTGGGCGAAGATCGTCACCAAGGCCGGATACTCCGGCCGGTGGATACTGCTCCCCGTCTCCGCTGTGGTCCTCGGTCTCACGAGCGAGATTCTCGGCGTGGACTCCTTGACCGGTCTGATCCGGTCGCCCTTCGGATTCAACGCGGCCGAGTACGACGCCGCCCATGTCCTGCTCAAGATCGCCTTCGCCCTCGTCATCGCCTCGTGGATCCTGTTCGTCCTCTTCGGCTTCTCCGACTGGCCGGCGCTGCACGGGTTTCGACCCAGGGCCCACCCGTCCGCCGGGGACGAGGGGGCCCCGCCGCCACCGTCGCCGGACCCGACCTCGCCGCCACCACCACCCCGGGCCCAGAACCCGGGGTGGTACCAGGTCGGTGCGACCAACAACGACCAGGGCTACTGGGACGGACAGAGCTGGACGGCTCGCCGGCGATGGGAAGGCGCCGGTTGGACCGATGTTCCCCTCGCTCGTTCCGATTCCGGACCGTAGGACCGGCGGCACGTCCACGTGGGGCGCGACCGTCGATGATCCTCAACCAGCGGAGATGAGCCGCGGTAGAGCGCCCGGGTCCCCTCGTCGAAGGCGACGAGGCGGACGAGTGCGAGATCGACCCGCGCGACGACACGGTGGAGACGGCGACCTCGGCGGCCAGGTCGGGCGGGTAGCCGTAGACGCCCGTCGAGATGGCCGGGAAGGCGATCGACCGCGCCCCAGTTCGCCGGCCAGGCCCAGCGAGCGCCGGTAGCAGGAGGCCAGGATCTCGGCCTCGCCCGACCGCCCCCCGGCCCAGACGGGGCCGACGGTGTGAATGATCCACCGCGCCGCCAGCGCGAATCCGGGTGTCACCTTGGCGTCGCCGGGGTCGCATCCCCCGAGCGCGGCGCAGGCGGCGTGGAGGTCGGCCGCACCGGCGGCGCGGTGGATGGCCCCGTCGACACCCCCGCCCCCGGCCAGGCGCGCGTTGGCGGCGTTCACGACGGCGTCCACCTGTTGCGCCGTGATGTCGCCCAGGACGGCCTCGATCGATGGCGGGCTCACCGCCACAGTGTTGCCCGCGCGACCGGGATGGTGTTGAAGATCTGGCTCGTTATGACAGAACCATCTGCACTTCGACGACCCAGCCCGTTCTCGGTCCATCACAGTCCAGGTAGAGCTCTCGAAACTCGCCGGTGACCGTTTCGGCAGTGCTTTCTGCCCATCGTCGCAGGGCATTCCAGCCCCCGTCGAAGTCAGGACCATTCAAATAGGAATCACCTGTGATGACGGTCGCTGCGGCGCGTGCCAGCGCCGGAATCATGGCTGTCGTAACGCCGCCGTCGTCTATCAGCGTTCCATCCGGAATCGGTACCGCCGTCGTCAACTGGGTCGGCCGGGCCGGATCGTCGGTGGGGATCTCGATGGCAACCGACGGCCCGGCCCGTTCGATCCCACGGGCATCCATGGCCGCGTGGATGCGGGGCCACAGACGCTCCTGGGTGGCCTCGATCTCCGTGACACCAGCTACCTGCTCGGAGAGCACAGCCGCCCACACGGCTTCGACCCCCTTCACGACGACGTCGTAGTCAGCCGTGTCCTTCTCCTTGAGTTGGTCGAGGCGGGCCTCGACGTGGGCCAGCCGTTCGGCCGCGGCTCCCATCCGCTCGCTGGCCTCGGCCCGGCGCAGGAGGAGTATTCCCCTCAATTCCCCGGCGCTCACTCCGTCGTCGAGCAGCCGACCGATGTCGGCCAGGGCCACCCCGAGATCTCGGAGAGCGAGTATGCGGTGCAGACGGGGCAGCTGGTCCGGGGAATACCACCGATGACCCGTCTCCGGGTCGGTCCACGCGGGACGCAGAAGTCCGAGCTCGTCGTAGTAGCGAATCGTCCTGACCGAGACCTGGGCCAAGCGGGCGACCGTCCCAATTCCGTACACGTGCCCATTGGATCAGATGACGTCGCGGAAGGGTCAAGCCCCTGTCTGACTGGGAGCGTGGCGCAATCAGGCTCCTCGCCGACCAGGCCTCGCCAGCAGCCCTCTATCGCAGCCATCCTCGCCTCCCACTGTTGCGCCGTGAGGTCGCCGAGGACGGCCACGATCGATGGCGGGCGCGCCTACGCGTTGGCGGTCCTGAACCGCCGGAGAGCGAGGGGCACACAGACGGCGATGATGATGACGCACCAGCCGATCATGGCCGGGACGGGGTGGTCGAGCTGGAAGGAGCCGCTCGAGACCGTCCCCTGGCAGACATGGCGGACGGCCGCCACCACCGCCGAGAGCGGATCCCATTCGGCCACGGCACGCGGGACGAGTTTCATTCCCGAGATCGGGACGAAGGTGCCGGCGAGGAAGGACAGGGGCAGCATCAAGGCGAATCCGATGCCCTGCACGGCGTCCGAGCTGCGGATCAGCATGCCCATGAGAACCCCGAACCAGGTGAAGGCGAACAGGGCCAGCAGCATCAGGGCCACGAGCTCGACGAACCGGCCGGCGTCCAGATGGGGTCGCCAGCCGAGCGCCAGACCCACGCCGACGACGATCACGATGCCGAGGATCTGCTCGATGATCTGGCCGATC
The DNA here is from genome assembly GCA_963848355.1 of uncultured Acidimicrobiaceae bacterium. Taxonomy (GTDB): domain Bacteria; phylum Actinomycetota; class Acidimicrobiia; order Acidimicrobiales; family UBA8190; genus CAWKDG01. The sequence continues at coordinate 566,247 of CAWKDG010000012.1, read as the reverse complement.
ACCTGAGCCGAGATCACCGACATCCGGGTGACCGGTAGCGATCGGAACCGGTCCACCACGCCGCTCGAGAAGTCGGTCGAGGTCGCCACACCGGCGCCGATGACACCGAAGGCCACGCTCTGACCGAGCAGTCCCGGCAGCAGGTAGTTCTGGTAGCTGATCCCGAAAACGTGAATGGCCGAACCGAAGACGTACAGAAAGAGCAGGGTGAACATCACCGGTTGGATGGTGACGTCACTCAGGCGTTCGGGGACCCGGGGAATGGTGCGCAGCCCCCGACCCACGAGCAGACCGGTCTCCCGGAGATAGCGGACGAAGCGTCCGGGTCGGGCGGGGAGGGTTTCGGGGCGGCCGGTGACGGCGCCGCTCGGCGAGAGGGCGACGGTGGTCATGACGCCACCTCGACGAGGCTGGCGTCGCTGCGGCCGTCCCCGGTCGGCGGCTCTCCGGTGAGGGCGAGAAAGGCGTCGTCCAGGGTCGGTCGGCGCAAGGCGATCTCGTCCACCGGTATCCCACTCGAGCGCACGGCCGCCGCCACCGCGGCCAGGTCGTCGATCTCCCGAGGGGCGGGGACCGAGACCGTTCGCCGCTCCCGGGACACGCTCAGATCGAAGGTGCCGGAGAGGGCGTCGATCAGGCCCTGGAGGCCGCGGCCGTCGACGGCGACGACGTCGACGCGCTGGTCGCCGATGAGGGCCTTCAGGTCGCTCGGCGTGCCGGCAGCCACGGCCCGGCCGTGGTCGATCAGCACGATGTTGTCGGCCAGGGCGTCGGCCTCCTCCAGATTCTGCGTCGTGAGCAGGAGCGTGACGCCCTCATCGACCAGGTCGCGCACCGTCGACCACACGACCTGACGGCTGCGGGGATCGAGTCCGGTCGTCGGCTCGTCGAGCACGAGGAGCTCGGGTTGGACGACGAGGCTGGCGGCCAGGTCGACCCGCCGGCGCTGGCCGCCCGAGACCGCCTTGATCAGCTTGTCGCGGAACTCGCCGATATCGAACCGGTCGACGAGGGAGTCGACGATCCGGACGGCCGCCGATCGGCCGTAGCCGCGCAGCCGCGCCATGAGCAGCAGGTTCTCCCGGGCCGTCAGGTTGTCCTCCAGCGCGGCGAACTGCCCCGTCAGGGAGATCACGCGGCGGACGGCATCGGCGTCGTGGACGATGTCGTGGCCGCAGACCGACGCCGTGCCGCTGGTCGGTTCGGAGAGGGTGGCGAGCATCCGCACGGTGGTGGTCTTGCCCGCCCCGTTGGGGCCGAGAAGGGACATCACCGTTCCCGACTCGACCTGCAGATCGATGGCGTCGACGGCGACGAGCTCGCCGAAGTGCTTGGTCAGGCCGTCCGTGACGACGGCGTATTCCGGAGAGTGCATCGGGGGTCTCCTTTCGGTCTCTATAAACCTATAGTAACAGTAAAAATACTGCAACTAGAATCATGAGAGCGGACCGGAGGTAGGATGGGAGCCGTGAGTGTCGATCCTGTCGCTGCGGGCCTCGAAGGAGCCCCTGTGCTCCCGGGCGAGGGGCTGCGCGAGCGCAAGAAGCGCATGATGCGCCAGTTGATCTCCGACACCGCCACCGCCATGTTCCTCGAGCGGGGCTTCGAGGAGGTTCGGGTGGCCGAGGTGGCGGCCGCCTGCGACGTCTCGGAGAAGACGGTCTACAACTACTTCCCGACCAAGGAATCCCTGGTCCTCGACCGGGAGGAGCCGATGGCGGCCGACATCCGGCGGGTCCTCGGACCCGGGCGGCGCGCCGATGTCGCCCATCCAGGCGGCGGTGGAGCTGATCGCCGCCGAATTGGGTCGGCATTACGACCACTGGGGTGAGGACGACCACCGGCCCGACGACCTGACGATGATCAGACGCTTCGCCGAGATGCTCGAGAACACACCGCAGCTGCGGGCCGCCCAGCGCGACATGATGGATCGTCTGGTGGACGTGGCCGCACAGGCCATGGCAGCCCGGGCCGGGGTCGATCCCGAGGACCCCGAGCCGCAGATCGCCGCTGACGCTCTCCTCGGTCTGTGGCGGGTGCAGTACCGGGCCATGAGGAAATACTCCGACGGCAAGCGCTCGGCCGCCGAGGTGCGCGACCGCGTGCTCGACGAGGTCCGCCGGGCCGCCCGTCTCATCGACACCGGGTTGTGGTCCTTCGGCATGGTCGTGCAGGGCAATAACGGCCGCGAGCAGCTGAAGGCGGCGGCGGAGGCCGCCAACGAGGCCCGGAAGCAGGTCGTCACCGCCATCAAGCAGGCCCGTGGCGCATGGCGCCAGGTCGTGGCGGAAGCGCACCGCCACGAGGAGAGTCAGAGGCCACCCCCCCCGGTCGTCCCGCAAGCGGACCTGAAAGTCGGTGCGCCTCTTCGTCGCCGTCGCACTGCCGTCCGACGTGACGGAGCTCGTGCGCGACCTGCCCCGCCCCGATCTGGCCAGTCTCCGGTGGACGACGGAGGATCAGTGGCACATCACGCTGCGGTTCCTCGGTGAGGTCGACGCGCCGGCGGCGGTCGCCGCCGCCCTGAAGGGGGTCCCGGCGCTCGTGCGGGAGTCGGGGATCGACGAGGTGGAGGCCGTCCTCGGGGCCGTCACGGCCTGGTTCCGGGGCCGGAAGATCCTCCATGTGCCGGTGGCCGGGCTCGACCCGCTGGCCTCGGCCGTGGCTTCGGCCACCGCCCCCTGGGGGGAGGCGTCGGAGGAGCCGCCCTTCGCCGGCCACCTGACCCTGGCCCGGGTCCGCCAGCGCCAGGAGGGTCCGGCCAACCTGGCCGGAACCCCTCTGAGCGCCGAGTGGACGGTCGACGAGATCCTCCTCATGTCCTCGACCCTCGCCCCCGGCGGGTCCCGCTACGGCGTCGTGGACCGGGTCCCCCTCCGGCCCTGAAAAAGATCCGTCACGAACACCTGTTCGCCAACTACAGTGCTGTAAGTCAGGCAGGGACCGACACACCCACTTCGTATGGTCCGCCGGGTCGGAGCGACGTACCCGGTGACATGCACACAACGAAGAGAGGCGAGGGAATGGAACGTGACAAGGCACTCGATGTGGCCCTGAGTCAGATCGAGAAGCAATTCGGCAAGGGCTCGGTCATGCGGATGGGGGAGAACCTCAACATGGGCATCGAGTCGATCCCCACCGGCGCGATGGCACTCGACATGGCTCTCGGCATCGGCGGACTGCCCCGCGGGCGGATCGTGGAGGTCTACGGCCCCGAGTCCTCGGGCAAGTCCACCCTGGCCATGCACGTGGTGGCCGAGGCTCAGCGCAACGGCGGCATCTGCGCCTACATCGACGCCGAGCACGCCATGGACCCCGTCTACGCCACCGCCATCGGGGTGAACATCGACGACCTCCTCATCTCCCAGCCCGATACGGGCGAGCAGGCCCTCGAGATCGCCGACATGCTGATCCGCTCCGGTGCCCTCGACGTGATCGTCGTCGACTCGGTGGCGGCGCTGACACCGCGGGCCGAGATCGAAGGCGACATGGGTGACGCCCACGTCGGCCTCCAGGCGCGGCTCATGTCGCAGGCGCTGCGGAAGCTGACGGGGACGCTGTCCAAGTCCGACACCATCGCTCTCTTCATCAACCAGCTCAGAGAGAAGATCGGCGTGATGTACGGTTCACCTGAGGTGACCCCGGGAGGTCGGGCGCTCAAGTTCTACTCCTCGGTCCGGCTCGACATCCGCCGGGTGGAGGCGATCAAGGACGGCGCCGACGTGATCGGGAGCCGGACCCGGGTGAAAGTGGTCAAAAACAAGTGCTCGAGCCCGTTCAAGGTGGCCGAGTTCGACATCATGTACGGCACCGGGATCAGCCGGGAGGGTTCCCTCCTCGACGTCGGCGTGGAGCTGGGCTTCATCAAGAAGTCGGGGGCGTGGTTCACCTACGAAGGCGAGCAGCTCGGTCAGGGACGGGAGAACGCCAAGCAGTTCCTGCGCGAGACCCCCGAGCTGATGATCGAGATCAACGAGCGCATCCGCACCCAACTGGCTGCCGTCGTGCTGCCGGCCGGAGCGGCTGTCGGCGTGGCGGCCAACAGTGACGAGGACGCCAACGTGGCCGAGGCGGACAGCGACAACGTCCCCATCTCGATCAAGGACTGACCGGGCGGAAGCGAATCGTCAGAGAGTTCCGGCCACCGGCGCCTTCGTGGTGACCGGGATGTAGGTGGGCACGAGCTCGATCCACGTCTTTCCCGGATCGAGGTCGATGGTGGAGCCGTTGGCGGCGAGGAGACTGGTGGTGTCCGACAACGCGGAGCGTTGCCAGGTGCCGCTGATCTCCTCGCCGTTGCGGAAGACCTGGAGAGGTCCGCTGCCGACCAGTTGCGACTGGACCTCGAGGCCGCCCTCGCTGTTCTCGAGCCAGGGGCCGAGGGTGACGTGGACCGTCTCCACTACGACATTGGCCACACCGATGCGGGTGCCGCTGGCCACGTTGGCCGGCGCCCCGCCGATGGACAGCAGCCACGACCCGTTGATGGGGCTCCACGTCCAGGTGTTGTCGTTGGTTCCCGAGAAGGGAATGGAGATCGTCCCGACGGGCGAGCCCGCGGGGGCGGCGGAGGAGTAGGTGAAGAGAGGGGCCGGTGGCGTCTTGTCGAACGGGTCGAGGGCCCAGGCGGCGGCGGTGGACGCGTAGGTGTCGTAGGGCGCGTAGCGCCCGGCCGGATGCTGGACGATCGATGCGTGGATGAAGACGTCCTCGTTGATGAGGTTCCCCGATTCGACAAGGGCGATCACGGGATTGATCCCACCGGCGTGGACGAACAGAGGCTTGGACAACTGGTCCAGGATGGGGACGTCGACGGCCCGGGCCGAGCGGATGTCACCCACAAGGGGCGCCTCCTGGCACTGGAAGACGGCCACGAAGCGCGTGATGCCGCCTTCGACCACCTCTTCGAAGACGACGTCGGCGTCGTTCAGTCCCGATTGCGGACGGGCCGTTGGGTAATTGTCGACCTTGAAGGCGAGGGCCGGTCGTTGCGGGACCTGGTCGCCGGGTGCGGGCAGGCCGGTGAGCGGACAGACCGGGCCCGACGTGGCCGGGATCATGGTGGCTGCGCTCGGGTGCGTGCGCGGGGGAGTGTTGTTTGCCTTCTTGCCCGATGTGATGCCTAGGGCGATGCCGGCGCCGGCGAGGACCACGACGACGGCGACGGCGGCGATCACCCAGGTCCGTTTCATCCCCGACCGCTTGGCGTGACGAGGGCCGTCGGTCGCCGCCGGGTCGGCGCCTTCACCGGTGGCGGTCCCGGCGCCGACCGCAGCACCCGCGTCGCCCGCCTCAGCGGCCGCGGCCGTGCCCCCGCCAGGGTCCTCGGGTGTCACGCTCGGTGTCCCGACAGGCGGCGTGACGTCGGGTGTCGGTTCGTCGGTGGCGCCGCCGGTCCCGTCGGGGGTCGTGTCGTCGGCCATCTCCGGGCGAGGCTAGCGCGCACGCGATACCCCGCTGGGTGACCCTGCACCGGCCAATGATCACAGGCAGTGAGAAAACACCCCCCGGCCTGGGGATGGCTGTCGGGCTGGCCGCGGGAGATCGGACCGGGTCGCTCTGGTTGCCGAGGGGCGAACCGGGATAGGACGGGGAGATGAAGATCGCAGGGGTGCACGAGGCGGCCACGGCCTTCGAGGGGGCGGCCACGGTCTACGAGCACTCCCGTCCCGGCTACCCCGCCGAGGCCGTGCGCTGGTTGGTGGAGACGCTCGAGCTCGGACCGGGCCGGACGGTGGTCGATCTCGCCGCCGGGACCGGGAAGCTCACCCGCGACCTGGTGGCCAGTGGCGTCCACGTCGTCGCCGTGGAGCCGGTGGCCGGGATGCGGCGCACCCTGGCGGCCACCACACCGGCCGGCGCCGGCGGGCCGGTGTCGGTGGTGGCGGCCGTGGCCCAGGCGCTGCCCATCGGGGACGGTCGGCTCGACGCCATCACGGTGGCCCAGGGCTTCCACTGGTTCGCCACCGGCGAGGCGCTGGCCGAGATGCACCGGGTCATCCGGCCCCGGAGGGGTCTCGGCCTCGTCTGGAACCACCGCGACGGGTCCGATCCGCTCCAGGCGGCCCTGACGGCGTTGATGGAGCCCGTGCGCGGCGACACACCGTCCTATGACACCGGGCGGTGGCGCAACGTCCTCGAGCCGGGCGACCTGTTCGTACCGCGCGGGGAATTCGCCGTGTCGTGGCGGCAGCCGCTCGAAGTCGACGGAGTGGCCGACCGGGTGGCGTCGGTCAGCTTCATCGCCGCGCTGTCCGACGGCGACCGGGCGAGGTTTCTCGACCGGGTGCGCGAGGTGGCGGCGGCGGCGCCGTCGCCCCTGGCCATGACCTACGTGGCCGAGGTCTTCGCCTTTACGCGGGTGGGTTAGCGTCCTGGCGGTGGTGACACCCGAGCAGGTCCCGCCCTGGCTGCGCCGGATGGCGTCGGCCGTGATCGGGACGACACACGAGTGGGTCGGTCACCTCGGCGCCATCGGTCCCGACGACCGGCGGGGCCGGCGGTTCGGGGCCTTCGGCCAGGGCAGCATCATCGCCTTCCCCCCGGGGGCGATCTACAACGAGCGGTGGATCCGGATCGGCTCCCACACGATGATCGGGCCCCACGTATCCCTGACGGCGGGGATGGCGCCGGGCCAGGAGATGGTGAGCGATCCCGTCGTCTCCATCGGGGACCGGACCCTGATCGGCCAGGGCAGCTACATCGTCGGGCATTTCTGCATCGAGATCGGCGACGACATCCAGACGGGGCCGTACGTGTACATCACCGACCAGAACCACACCTACGACGATCCCGACCTGCCCATCGGCCGTCAGTGGCCGGTGGAGTCGAGCGTGTCGATCGGCTCGGGGAGCTGGTTGGGCACCGGAGTGATCGTCCTCCCCGGCGCGCACATCGGGCGCAATGTCGCCGTCGGTGCCGGGTCGGTCGTGGTCGGCGACCTCCCTGATCACAGTGTGGCTGTCGGTGTCCCGGCCAAGGTGATCAAGCAGTACGTGGCCGGTGGCGGCTGGGTGGCCACCGCGGGAAGGTCACAACAGCAACACGCGCCACAGTGACCGACTGATCACCGGGTCAGGAAAATTTTTTTCGGTCGGAACCGGTCGCGGTGTTGGGAGCAACGCAGGGCACGATGCGTCGCGCCGCGCCCACGAGGTGCGGGAAAATGCCGACAAATCGGAAAATGCGGCGATCGTCCACAGCCTCATCCCCAGGCCTTTCCACAGGTCTCTCCACAGGAAACGCGACACCGGTCCGGTACCTTTCACGCGGCGCGATCCGGTCGTCGAGGATGAACGCGCGCGTGCGCGCGACAACGTAGATTGACGACGCCGACCAGGCGCGGTGCGGAAATGTCAAAGCCATTGTCGACGAGTCGACCAGAGACGAGATCATCCACCAGACGGATCGAGACAACTGGTGGGGACAAGGGATGAGGGCATGACAACGAAAAGGCTCGGTCGGGGACTCGGCGCCGCGCTGACGGTTCTCGCCGTCGTGGGCGTTTCCTCCGTGGCGGCCTCTGCCGATTCCACCTGTTACACCGGCTGTACGACGACGACGCTCGGCACCGGGAGCGGCGGTGGCAGTGGGAACCAAGGCGGAAGCGGCGGCAGCGGTGGAAGCCAGGGCGGAAAAGGGGGAAGCGGTGGGACGCGCGCACCGGTGACGAAATCGTCGGGAGGATCGGGATCGTCCGGTAGCGGCGCCACGACGACGGCGCAGTCGACCGGGTCAGGCAGCCTGCCGTTCACCGGCGCCGACGTCGAGGAGCTGACGGCGGGGGGATTCGGGGCCCTGGTCGTCGGTGGAGTGCTGTTGCGACGGAGCCGCAACCGCCGTCGCCTCCAGGCGTAGGACGGGCGAGCCTCCGACCTGGCCCGGAGGGCCGACGCCGAGGGCGGTCGTGGTCACGGAGGCGTGTCCGTCGTGCCTGGCCGGCGCGGCCGGGGGCTCCAGGATCGCCGGGAAATGACGATACATTTCGTGGTGCGTGCCGTCGGGACGGCGCGCCCCGGTGTCGCTTTCCTCGACGATGGGACCAGGCAGGAACGGTGGACGAGCTCTTGGGCACCTTGCGGGTGGGAACGGACCTGGTGCCCGTCGACCACGTCGCCGAGTCCGTGGCCCGGTTCGGGGACCGGTACGTCGGGCGCGTCTACACGGCCCACGAGGTGTCCTGCTGCCAGGGGACGCCGGCGGTGGTGGCCGCCGGGCTGGCGGCGCGCTTCGCCGCCAAGGAGGCGACGATCAAGGTGCTGCGGCCGGTGGCCCACCAGCCCGACTGGCGCTCCATCGAGATCAGGCGTGACCCGGCCGGGTGGTGCGAGCTCCACCTGACCGACGAGGCCGCCCGGATGGCGCGGGAGCAGGGGATCAGCAACCTGGCCGTGAGCCTCACCCACGAGTCGGGCATGGCCGCCGCCGTGGTGGTGGCCGTCTGCGACGGGGAAACCGGCGACGCGGACACGAGCCACGCGGACAAGGAGCGATAGCGATGGAGACCGAGATCAGGGAGATCCTGGCCGAGCACGCCCGCCTCCCCGTCGAGGTGAGCTCGCTCGACGACGACGCCGACCTCTACCAGGCGGGGATGACGTCCCACGCGTCGGTCAGCGTGATGCTGGCCCTGGAGGACACCTTCGACATCGAATTCCCCGAGAGCATGCTGCGCAAGGGCACCTTCGAGTCGGTGTCCGCCATCAGCGCCGCGCTCACCTCGCTGGTCGGCGCACCGGCCGAGTGACGTCACCGGTGACGTCGGGGAGAGGAAACCGGTGACGGCGGACGCCGCCGACCGGCTCGTCGGAGAGGCGGCCCGGATCGGCGAGGAGGTGGCAGGCCCGGCGGCCGACGACGTCGACCGCAAGGCGCGTTTCCCGACCGAGGCGATGGAGGCGCTGCGCTCGGCGCAGCTGCTGTCGGTCCTCGTCCCGACCGACCTGGGCGGCGGCGGTGCCAGCATCGGCCGGGTGGCCGAGGCCGTGGGGGCCCTGGCCCGGCACTGCGCGTCGACGGCGATGGTCTACGCCATGCACCAGATGCAGGTGGCCTGCCTCGTGCGTCACGGTCGCTCCGACTTCCTGCGCGACTATCAGCGGGCCCTGGTGGACCGCCAGCTGCTCCTGGCTTCGGCCACCACCGAGATCGGCGTGGGCGGGGACATCAGGACGAGCGTGTGCGCCGTCGAGAGCGACGGCAACCGGTTCACCTTGGAGAAGAAGGCGCCGGTGATCTCCTACGGCGAGAACGCCGACGCCGTGCTGGCCACGGCCAGGCGGTCGCCCGACAGCCCGCCGAACGACCAGGTTCTCGTCCTGTGCACGGCACCGGGGCTCACCCTCGAGGCCACCAGCGGCTGGGACACGTTGGGGTTCCGGGGGACGTGCAGCCTGGGGTTCTCGTTGGCCGCCGAAGGCGACGTCCGGCAGGTCCTCGACGACCCCTTCGCCGACATCGCCAGCCGGACGATGCTGCCGGTGTCGCATGTCCTGTGGAGCTCGGTGTGGCTGGGCCTGGCGGCCGCCGCGGTCGACCGGGCCCGTCGTTTCGTGCGGACCGAGGCGCGCAAGAACCCGGGGGTGACGTCCCCGGCGGCGGTGCGCCTGGCCGAGCTCATGACCGTCTTCCAGCAGATGGAGGTCCTGGTGCACGGGGCGGCGCGGACGTACGACGAGGTGTACGACGATCTCGAGACGCTGTCGGGGATGGGCTTCGCCATCGCCATGAACGGGCTCAAGGTCTCGTCGTCGACCCTGGTGGTGGAGATCGTGGGGAAGGCACTCACCATCTGCGGGATCGCCGGCTACCGCGAGGACTCGCCCTACAGCCTGGGTCGTCTGCTGCGCGACGCCTACGGGGCGGCGGTGATGGTGAACAACGACCGGATCATCGCCAACAACGCCCAGATGCTCCTCGTGCACAAGGAGGACTGAGGGCCGTGGCCGACGACGACGACGGGACGTTCCGCGACGAGCTGATCGACTCGGGGCTGGTGATCGACGCCGGGGTCGAGGGTCTGTACGGCCGGTCGCTCGCCTACGAGACGATCATCTCGGGGATCATCGGCCTGACGACGCGGACGGGGGCGGCCGACGGGGCCACCACCGTGCACTTCCCCCCCGTGATCCCGCGGTGGCTGCTCGAGAAGACCGACTACCTGAAGTCGTTCCCCGATCTGACCGGTTCCGTCCACACCTTCCGGGGCGACGACAAGCTGCACGCCCGGCTGCTGGCCCTGGTGGAAGGGGGCCACGACTGGGTCGAGGTCCTGGAGCCGGCCGACGTGGTGCTGCGACCGGCCGCCTGTCACCCCGTCTACCCGCTGTGCACCGACGGCCCCCTTCCCGCCGGGGGACGGCGCTTCGAGGTCCACGGCTGGTGCTTCCGCCACGAGCCCAGTCCCGATCCGGCCCGGATGATGGCTTTCCGGATGCACGAGTTCGTCTATGTCGGCGACCCCGCCGGCGGTGACGCCCACCGTGACGTGTGGGTGGAGCGGGGCACGGCCATGCTCGAGAGCCTGGGCCTGGAGATCGATGTGGTGGTGGCGAACGACCCCTTCTTCGGGCGGGTGGGGAAGATGATGGCCGCCAACCAGCGTGACGAAGCGCTCAAGCTCGAGTTCGTGACCCCGATCACGTCGAAGGAGTCACCGACGGCCATCTCGTCGGTCAACCGCCACCAGGACCACTTCGGGAAGACCTTCGGGATCACGTCGGCCGACGGCGCCGTGGCCCACTCCGCCTGCTTCGCCGTGGGGGTCGACCGCACGGCGTTGGCGCTGCTGCACACGCACGGCTTCGACACCGGCGCGTGGCCGGCGGCGGTCCGGGCCCAGCTGTGGCCGTGAGCCGGCGGGCACGGAGCAGGCGGTCACCGTGAGCCGGCGGGCACGATGAGACTGCAGATCTTCGACCTGGATCCGGCCACCTACGAGCCCCACCGTCTGCACGCCCCCGACCGGAACTGGACCGAGACCAACTGCTGGCTCGACATGATGATCGAGGTCCTGCACGTGCTCGGCCTCGATCCGGTGGCGGCGCTGGCGGGGACGCTCAGCGCCGACTTCGACGGCGACCAGTGGGCCCTGTTCAAGTTCCCCTTGGAGGAGCTGCGGGCGCTGTTCGGGCTCGAGGTGTCGGAGATGTACGTGTGGCGACCGGTGATCGACCATGTGGCCGACCACCTGGCCCAGGGTCACCTGCTCACCGTCGAGGTCGACGCCTGGTATCTCCCCGACACGGCCGGGATCACCTACGGGCTCGACCACGCCAAGACGGGGATCGTGATGCAGATGCTCGACCGTGGAGACCGGCGGCTGGGCTACTTCCACAACGCCGGCTACTTCGAGCTCGGGGGCGACGACTTCGACGGCATTTTCCACCTGCCCGACGGGCGCGATCCGCGGGTGCTGCTCCCCTATGTGGAGATCGTGAAGCTGGACCGGGTCCGTCACGACGACGACCGTCGCCTGCTCGAGGCCGTGGTGGCGCTCACCCGGGATCACCTGGGCCGCCGGCCGACGACGAACCCGGTGGCGCGGATGCGGGCCCGCGTCGAGGCCGATCTCGGATGGCTGGCGTCGGAGGGGGACGCCACCTTCCATCCCTACGCCTTCGGGACGTGCCGGCAGTGCGGGGCCAACGCCGAGGTGGCGGAGTCGTTCGTGCGGTGGCTCGACGAGCGCGACGGGGGCGGCCTCGACAAGGCGGCCGGCGCCTTCGAGGTGATCGCCTCGACGGCCAAGGGACTCGAGTTCTCGCTGGCCCGCGCCGCCCGCGGACGGACGGTGGATCTGGCCCCGGCCTTCGAGAAGATGGAGCAGGCGTGGGACACGGCCATGGACACCCTGGTGGCGCGCTATGGGGCATGACCTGTTGGCGGGGGCGTCGTGGTCGTGCTGCTCCACTGCTCCCGGCGCCGCGACGTCACCGGACGGGCTCGACACCCTCCCCGTGCAGTGGTGGCCGGCGCCGGTGCCGGGGACGGCCGGGGCGGCGGTGACCGCCGCCTCCGGGTGGGCACAGGCGACGGCGATCGATGTCGACGCGACCGACTGGTGGTTCCGCTGCCGGCTCCCCGCCGGCGGCGACGGGGCGTGGACGCTGACGTTCGAGGGACTGGCCACCGTGGCCGACGTGTGGTTCGGCGGTGAGCACATCGCGCACAGCGAGAACATGTTCGTCCCCGTCCGTGCCGAGCTCGACGCCGTGGCCGCCGGCGACGACCTCGTGGTGCGCTGCGCCGCTCTCTCCCCCCTGCTCGGGGCGCGCCGGCCCCGGCCCCGGTGGAAGACGCAGATGGTCGACCATCAGGGATTGCGGTGGTTCCGGACCACGTTCCTCGGGCGCCAACCGGGATGGGCCGTGACGCCCGCACCTGTGGGGCCGTGGCGGCCGGTCCGTCTGGAGCCCGCCGCTCCCCGCGTGGTGGCGCGCCGGGTGGTGGCCACCTGTGGCGACGACGACGCCGGGGTGGTGTCGGTGATGGTGCGTCTCACCGGTGGCACCGGCACGCCGGCCACCGACACACCGGCCGCCGACACTCCGGCCACCGACACACCGGCCACCGGCCGCCTGCGCGTGCGCCGCGTCGACGCCACCGCCCCGGCGACGGCCGAGGTGGAGGGCGCGCTGGCCGTGCGGGTGGACGGGGATGACGTGGTGGTGGAGGGGGAGGTGACGGTGCCGGGGATCGAGCGGTGGTGGCCGCACACCCACGGCCGGCAACCGCTGTACGACGTCACCGTCGAGGTGGGCGACGTCACCGTCGAGGGGGGCCGGGTCGGATTCCGGACGGTGGCGCTCGACCGCGCCGACGGGGCCTTCGCGCTGAGTGTGAACGGCGTCGACGTGTTCTGCCGGGGGGCGTGCTGGTGGCCCGTCGATCCCATCGCCCTGCACGCGGCGGACGACGACCTGCGGGCCACGTTGGAGCTCGTGGTGCTGGCCCACATGAACATGGTGCGGATCCCGGGGGGGACGGTCTACGAGGACGACCGTTTCTGGGATCTGTGCGACGAGCTCGGGATCATGGTGTGGCAGGACTGCATGATCGGTTACGTCGACCCGCCCGAGGACGAGGCCTTCGCCGCCGCCGTCGTGAACGAGCTGGAGGAGGTGTTCGGCCGGCTGGGGGGCCGGCCCGCCCTGGCCGTGGTGTGCGGGGCACAGGAGATCGAGGAACAGGCGGCCATGTTCGGGCTCCCGCGCGAGCGGTGGGGAAGCTCGCTGATCGAGACGACCATCCCCGCCGTGGTCGCCGCCCAACTGCCCGCCGTGCCCTATGTCACCTCCAGCCCCACCGGGGGCGACCTGCCCTTCCAGCCCGACGCCGGGGACTGCCACTACTGGGGCGTGGGCTCCTACCTGCGTCCCCCCGGCGACGCCCGGCGGGCCGGGATCCGCTTCATGAGCGAGGGGATGGGCTTCGCCATCCCGCCGGAACGGCAGACGGTGGAGGAGGAGTGCGGCGGGGCCGTGCGCGCCGGGCACGACCCGCGCTGGAAGCAGGCCCTGCACCACGACACGGGCCGGTCGTGGGACCTGGAGGACGTGCGCGACTTCTACGTGGGCGAGCTCTTCGGCGTCGACCCCCACATGTTGCGCTACGTCGACCCCGAGAGGGCGCTCGACCTGGGGCGGGCGACGGTGGCCGAGCTGTTCGGGCGGACGCTGAGCGAATGGCGCCGTCCGGGGTCGTCGTGTGCCGGGGGGCTCCACGTGGCCCTGCGCGACCTCGTCCCCGGGGCCGGGTGGGGGGTGATCGACGCGTTGGGGCGGCCGAAGGCGCCGTGGTACGCACTGCGGCGGGTGCTCGCCCCGGTGGCCGTGCTCGTCACCGACGAGGGATTGAACGGTCTGCACCTCCATGGGATGAACGACAGCGACCGGGGCTTCGCCGGCGAGGTGAGGGTCGAGCTGTTCGCCCGCGGTGAGCTGCGCGTGGAGTCGGTGGGCCGGGCCGTGGAGATCCCCGCCCGGGGCCACGCCGTGCTCGAGGCGGGGGCCATGTTCGAGGGCTTTCGCGACCTCGGCTACGCCTACCGTTTCGGCCCCCCGCCCTACGACGTCGTGGCCGTCGCCCTCCTCGACGCCGCCGGGGAGATCAGGAGTGAGGCCGTCCACCTGCCGTCGGGTCTCGACCGTCCCGTCGAGCCCGAGATCGGTCTGGCCGCCACGGTGCGGCCCGGGGCCGACGGGGCCTGGTCCCTGTCCGTGACGACCCGCCGGTTCGCCCAGTGGGTGGTCGTCGAGGTCCCCGGGTTCCGGCCGTCGGACTCATGGTTCCATCTGCCGCCGGGGGCGACGCGCACGGTGACGTTGTCCCGGGTGGACGGGAGCGGGGACGGGGACCCGTCGGGCCACGTGCGCGCCCTGAACGCAGAGACGACGGCGCGGCTGCACCGAGAGCCGTGACGGCGCACCCGCTGTGGTTCGGCCCCGACGAGAGGCCCCTGTTCGGCTGGCTGCACGCGCCGGACGACGCCATGGTCCGCGGCGCCGTGGTGCTGTGTCCCCCCCTCGGTCTGGAAGGGGTGTGCTCGGACCGGACGTTCCGCCGCCTGGCCGAGCGCTTGGCCGACGCCGGGCTGGCGACGCTGCGCTTCGACTACGACGGGACGGGTGACTCGGCCGGGAGCCAGGACGATCCCCGGCGTGTCGAGGCCTGGTCGGCCAGTGTGCGACGCGCCGTCGACCTGGTGCGCCGGGCGGGGGCGCCCCGGGTGGTGGTGGTGGGCATGCGCGTGGGCGCCACCCTGGCCGCCTGCGAGGTGGCACGCGCCGGCGGGGCCGACGGGCTCGTGCTGTGGGACCCCTGTGCGACGGGCCGGACGTATCTGCGCGAGCAGCAGGCGCTGGGGCTGTTCAGCCTGGGGGCGAAGGCGACCGACGACGGGTCGGTCGAGATTCCCGGCATCGTCTTCGGGGCCGAGACCGTGGAGGAGCTCGGGGGACTCTCCATCGCCGCCACCGAGGGCCCGTTGGCCGACCGCGTCCTCGTGCTCGTCCGTCCCGAGCGGCCGGCCAACAAGGCCATGAGGACGCGCCTCGAGATGGACCACGTGGAATGGGGTGACGCCGCCGGCCAGTCCGAGTTCGTCGACGTCGAGCCGTTCGAGGTCCGCGAACCCGTCGCCACCGTGGACGCCGTCATCGCCTGGGTGTCGGGGGTGGTGGGCCCGGAGCCCTCCTCCTTCTCGACACCGGGCGACACCCACACCGGCGGGGCCGCGGCCACCGTCGTCACGGACGCCGGCGGGGGGGCCGTCGTCGAGACGATCGTGTCCCTCGGCTCCGTGGGGCTGTTCGGCATCGTGTCGGAACCGGCGGCGCCACCGGAACCGACGGCCCCACCGGAACCGGCGGCCCCACCGGAGTCGACGGCCGGACCGGCACCCCGACCGACGGTGATCCTGCTCAACGCCGGGCTGATCGATCACGTGGGCCCGTCGCGGCTGTGGGTGGAGTTCGCCCGCCGGTGGGCGGCGGGCGGGGTGCGCGTCCTGCGGTTCGACCTGAGCGGACTGGGCGAGAGCCCGGCGCGGCCCGGGCAGCGCGAGGACGAGATGTACCCGCCGGAAGCGTTCGACGACCTGGCCGAGGTGGTCGCCGCCATGGCGCCGGGCCACCCCGGTGCCGTCACCCTGACGGGGTTGTGCTCGGGGGGCTACCACTCGATCGAGGGCGGGATCGCCCTCGGGGTGGGGGGGGTGTGCGTGATCAACCCCATCCTCACGGCCCGGCCGTCGGAGATCAGGGCCGGCGACGACGGGGGGCGGACGCCGGAGATCGACCCCCGGCGTCAGGCGACGACGGCGCGCAAGCGCTGGGTGCGGGCGCTACCGGCGCACGAGCTGCTCGGGAGCATCGTCGACCGTCTCCCCGATGCCGCCTGGTGGGTGATCAACCGCGTGGCCGTGGGCAGTCCGCCGGCCCGGATCATCGAGAGGCTGGTGGACAGCGGGGTCGACGCCTATGTGGTGTGCGGCGACGGCGAGGCCCGGGTGATGCGCCGCGGCCAGGCCGCCGCCTTTCGGCGGCTGGCCCGGTCCGGACGCTTCCATCTCGAGGTGATGCCGGGCATCGACCACGAGTTGTTCGCCCGCGCCTCGCGCGATCGGGTGGCTCCGGTGGTCACCGAGAGGATCTTGGGATCGGTGGCCACGACGGAGCCCTCCCGTCGCGTGTGACGCGGAACACCTACAGGATGAAAAAGTGTTCTAGGCGGCCGGCTTCACGAAGGCGCACGTCTGGGAGCCGGACCCGTTGGCCGTGGTGACCGTGACGGTGGCCGCCTTCGATGCCTTGACCGTCGTGGGCACGACGAACTTGATCTTCTTGGCCGAGTCCGTCGGGAACGGGTTCTTCTTGGTGTTCTTGATCGTGACGGTCTTCTTGCCTTTGATCGTCACCGACGTGGCGCCGGCCAGATGCGTGCCCTTGAGCGTCAGCGTCTTGCCGATGGTGGCCGGTATCGGCGCGCACGAGGCGATGGCCGGTGCCGCCGTGGACGGAGCCTTGGCCGAGGCCGGCCCGCTGAGTGCGATGGGAACGGCCAGTCCCGCCATGGCGAGAGCGGCGAAACCGGACGCGACAGTTCGAACTTTCACTTTGCAATCCCCCCTTGAGTCTTGATCACGACACAGTGACCGACCCGGATCACCGGACACCCAACGAGGTGTCAAATGTTGATCACAGAGAGGCGGGGCGTTGGGACGAGATCGTCTCCGGCTTCGAGGTCCCGGCGGGCACCAGGGCGCGCCAGCGCTTGTGGACGGCACGGACGCGGGGGAGGCTGCGGACGACGAGGCGGTCGACGGGGCCGTGGAGGGCGAAGAGGAGGGTCGACATGCGGGTGAGGTCGGGGTAGAGACCCATGAGGTAGGTGTTGTCGGGACTGGCGCAGGGGTCGACGAAACGGACGTCGGTGTTGTGGTGGAAGTAGTCGAACGAGTCGACGTGGAGCAGGACGCCGGGGCCGAAGCGCTTGAAGCGCTCGTCGTAGGTGACCTTGACGCCGAAGAGCCCGTCGCCTCCCCGTAGCAGGATCCGCATGGCCAGGGTCCGGCCGGCGCACTCGAGGGAGAGGACGAGGAGTCGCTTGTTCTCGGCGAACCGCGCGCACATGGAGCGGAAGTACTCCGGCTCGCCGGGAGTGGAGGCGAGGGCGACGCCGGTGATCGACTTGTAGCCGGCCGCCTCGAGGGCGATGAAATCGTCGATGGCGGAGAGGTCGTGCGACCGGTCGACGAGGACGGGCGCCGCTCCGAGCTCCTGCGTCAGCAGGCGGCGCCGGCGGCTGAGCTTCTTGCGCCGACCGGCGCTCAGGTGGTCGTGATAGGTGGGTTCGGGCCGGCGGACGAGAAAGGCCCTCTCGAAGTCCTCCTGGGTGTGGACGGGGAGGCCCATCTCGTCGGCGGCGGCGCGCAGGTGGTGGGCCACGGGCCCGCCTTCGCGCAGCGAGTCCAGGCCGAAGAGGCGGTAGCCGACGGCATGGCGGTGGTCGGCCAGGGTGCGCAGGACGGTGGCCAGAGCGGCCGTGCCCGACGTCGCGTCGACGAGGGGACTGCCGACGTAGGTGGAGCGCCGGACCTTGTTGGCGGCGATGGGATAGGAGATGTTGTACCAACGCGAGACGGGCCGGACGGGGACACAGGCCTGGAAGCGTCCGTGGTCCTCGGCGACGACCAGGGAGATGTCGGCGCCGTGGGACAGGTGACGCGCGGCGGGGATGACGCAGTCCGGCTCGCAGAGGGGATTGGGTTCGACGGCGCGCTCCGCCAGGTGGCGCCACCGTTCCTCGTCCTCGGACGAGAGACGGCGGACATTGATGAGGCGACCGTTCACGGCGTGACCTCCTTGTCCCGGACCGGTGGCGTGACGGTCGTTAAGCGAACGCCTCGGCCACGGCCTGGGTGTCGGGGAAGAGGTCGACGGCCACCACCTTGCCCTCGGAGAACGTCCAGATCTGGGTCTCGTCCATGTCGACGCTGCGCCCGGTAGGGGCCGTGAAGGCCATGTGGAGCCAGACCACGACGAGATCGCCCTCGCCGAAGACGGCCTTGATCTCGAAGGCGGTCATGTCGACGACGTCCATGGCCTCCATGAAGGCGACGACACCCTGGCGGCCCGTGTACTCCTTGAAGAAGGGTGCCGCGTCGCGGTCGGCGCAGGCGACGGCCCAGCGGACCTTCCGGGAGAGATGGGCCATGGGGGCCATGATGTCGCCGCGGCCGAGCGCCTCCTGGATCTGGCGAACCGTGTCGACATGCGACGGCGAGGGGTCGGCCACGGGGCGATCGTAGGCCAGTGCCGCGAGACGGGTTCATGGGACGGATACGGTGCGCCCAGAAGCGTTGTTCATCGCCGGCTGACGTCGAGCGGGAGAGGTGGGAATGGGAACGGCGGCCGGTCCGGTGGCCCTGGTGGGGAGCGGGGAATTCCTCGACGGCATGATTCCGGTCGACGCCGGCCTGCTCGAGGGCCGGCCTCCCCGGGTCGCCGTCGTGCCCACGGCCGCCTCCCTCGAGGGCGACGAGCGGGTGGCCTGGTGGCTCGACCTGGCCGAGCGTCACTACGGGGCCATGGGGGTGGAGGCCGTGCCCGTCCCCGTCCTCACCCGGACCGACGCCGACGACCGGCGCCTGGCGTCGCTCGTCGACGGGGTGGGCCTCGTCTACCTGTCGGGGGGCGACCCCCACCACCTGGCCGCCACGCTGAAGGGGTCGCGCCTGTGGGAGGCGGTCGTGGCCGCCTGGCACGGGGGGGCCGCCCTGGCGGGGTGCTCGGCCGGGGCGATGGCACTCACCTCCGGTGCGCCGCCGGACCTCGGCCCCGGGGGAGCGCGCCGGGCCCCGTCGGAGGAGGAGCCCGGGCTGGAGGTGGTCGGGCACCTGGCCGTGATACCTCATTTCGACCTCCTCGAGCGACGGCGGCCCGGGGTGGTCGGGTGGTTCGCCTCCTGGCAGCGGCCGGGGACGACGCTCGTGGGGGTGGAGGAGGAGACGGCGCTCGTGGGCGACGCCGCCGGTTGGCGCGTGGAGGGGCGGGGGGCGGTGTGGGTCTTCGGCTCCGGGAGCCCGCGGCGCTTCGACACGGGGGCCGACGTGCCCCTGGCCCCGCCCGTGGCCTCATCGACCTGACGGCGTCGGCCGCCGGCGGGGACGGGGTGGAATGTCGCTCCCGGTCGTCGTGTTGGAACCGGCGATGCGTCCACCCGAGAGGAAGGCTCCCCCATGCCGGCCGTGACCGTCTCAGACATCCTCAGCCTGGAGAAGATCGCCGTGCCGAACGGCGCCACCGAGCGTCCCGTGCTCTCGCTCACGCAGGCGCCGAGCGGCTTCGAAGGCGAGGGGTTCCCGGTGCGCCGGGCCTTCGCCGGGGTGGACCTGGCCCGGCTCGATCCCTTCGTGCACATGGACCAGATGGGCGAGGTGGACTACGCCCCGGGCGAGCCGAAGGGGACGGCGTGGCACCCGCACCGCGGCTTCGAGACGGTGACGTACATGATCGACGGGACCTTCCAGCACCAGGACTCGGCCGGTGGCGGCGGGGTGATCACCAACGGCGACACGCAGTGGATGACGGCCGGCGCCGGGATCCTCCACATCGAGGCTCCCCCCGAAGCGTTGGTGACGAGTGGGGGACTGTTCCACGGGATCCAGCTGTGGGTGAACCTCCCCTCGGCCGACAAGTGGGTGCCGCCGCGCTACCAGGACATCCGCAGCAACCAGGTGGCCCTGCTGTCGTCGCCCGACGGCGGCGCCCTGGTCCGGGTGATCGCCGGCGAGGTGGGTGGCCACGGCGGACCGGGGGCCACCCATACCCCGATGGCCATGGTCCACGCCACCGTGAGTGCCGGGGCCCGGCTGGTGCTGCCGTGGCCGAAGGAGTTCAACGCGCTCGTCTACGTCCTGGCCGGGCGGGGCACCGTGGGGTCGGACGCGGTGGCGGTGCGCACCGGGAGCATGGTCGTGTTCGGCGAGGGGGACAGCCTGGCGCTGTCGGCCGACGCCGCCCAGGACGGACCGGCGCCCGAGCTCGAGGTCCTCGTCCTCGGGGGACGGCCGATCCGCGAGCCGGTCGCCGCCTACGGGCCCTTCGTCATGAACACCAGGGCCGAGATCGCCCAGGCCTTCGAGGATTACGAGAAGGGCAAGCTCGGGACCATCCCGGCCGACCACATCGGTCACTGATCGGCGGCGTCACCGACCGGTGACGCCGATCGGGCTCAGCCGGCCGTGCCCACCCCGGTGAGGGTGACCGTCAGCCACCCCTGACCGTTGCCGGCGTTGAACTTGTACTGACCCGAGAAGGAGCCCGGCCCCGTGGGCGTGAACGTCACCGCCTGGGTGACGTCGGTGTCCGGGTCCAGGGTGATCCCCTCGGGCAGGGGTCGGGCGGTCGAGAAGGCGCCGGCCGGCGATGCCGCGCGCGAGATGGTGAGGGGGATGTTGCCGGTGTTGGCGATGCGGAAGGTCCGGGTGACCGACGTCCCCACCGGGACGGCACCGAAGTCGACGGCGGCGGGGGTGAGGGTGAGGACGGCGGTGCCGGTGACGGCCGTGCCGGTCAACGGCACCGAGGCCGAGCCGTGGTTGGTCGCCACCGTGACGAAGGCGTCGTTCGTGCCGACCGTCGTCGGGTTGTAGGTGACCGACGCCGTCACCGACTGCTGGGGCGTGAGGACCGTCCCCACCCGGGGGAGACCCTTGGCCACGTAGGGCGCCGTCGGGAGATCGAGAGCGGTGACCGTCTCGGGATGGTCCCAGGAGTTGCTCATGGTGAAGGTCAGTGTCTTGCCGCCGGCGCCGGTGTCGAGGACGCCGAACGTCATCGGGGGGGCCGAGAGGAGCAGACCGGGAGAGGTGCCGTAGCCGGTCAACGACACGGTACCGGTTCCGGTCGTGCCCGAGACGGTGACGTCGGCCACGGCGGTGCCCGAGGTCCGCGGGGTGAAGGTGATGGGGATGGTGAAGCTCTGGCCGGCGGCCAGGGCGTGCCGGTGGGTGGGACCGTGCACGGCGAACACCTGGTTGTTTGGCCCCAGACTGGCGGTGTCGGGGACGCTGGCCGACCCTTCGGTGCCCGCCCCCGTGTTCCGGACGGCGGTGCCCGACGCCCCGGCCCGGTCGACCACGCCGGTGGCCGAGGAGACGCCGGTGATGGTGGTGGCACGGTTGGCGGTCACGGTGACGTCGACGGTCTTGTGGGCGCCGACGGCCACCCGGCCGAAGTCGACCGGGGCCGCCTGGAACGGCGCGTTGGCCTTGGAGCCGAAGGCGAAGAGGTCGCCGCTGCGGTTACCGACGTAGACGACGCCGTTGTACGCCGTGGAGACGGAGAACTTCGACGCCGTGCCGATGGAGCCGGACCACAGCAACTTCAGGATGCCGCCGGCGGTGGGAGTCGCCGCGTAGGCGCGCAGTTGGCCGTGGCCGCCCTCGGGGCCGTCGGCGTAGACCGTCCACACCACGGCACTGCCCGACGTGGTGCCGTTGCTCGTCACCTCGGGGGAGCCCGACGTGTAGCCGAAGGCGCCGTTGCTCGTCCCGGCCGAGGTGAGCTGCGGGACACCGCTGCCGTTGACGCCGTAGCTGAGGGCGCGGAGATAGCCGCCCCCGCTCGACTCGGTCACGTAGACCCAGCCCCCCTGACCCCCGTAGGCGGCCAGATGTCCCCAGACGCCGTTGTAGGGACCAAGCGTCTGGAGGGTGTCGTCGGCGCCGCCCGGGCCCTGCTCGCGCCCGCCGAGGTTGTCCCGGTTGAGCAGGAAGATGCGCCCGTCCTTGCCCACCTGGACGAGGAGGTCGGGGTCGGTCTTGTTGCCGAAGTACTGCGAGGGCAGGGCGATCGGGGCCCCGGAACCGAGATCCTGGTCACCCTGGTCGAGATCGGGGGCGTTGGCCGGGGAGAAGTAGTCGGTGGGGGTGAGCTTGCCGTTGCTGCCCACGTCGAGCCGGACGACCGATTCGGACAGTGTCTGCGGCGGGTCCTTGCCGGCCGACGGCGGCGGGGCGATGCCGTTGCCGGTGGTGAGGAGGATCTGGTTGGCCCCGTCGGAGACGAGCCCGCCACCGGATTGCCAGATCCCGGACTGGGAGTTCTGGTCGGTGCCCGCCCCTGCCTCGTCGGACCACATGGCGGTGATGAGGTGGGTGGAGGTCGAGAGCCCGATCACGATGCCCCGGTAGGGGGTGTCGTCGCAGTCGGAGGAGAAGGCGGCGTAGACGACCCCACCGAGGAGGAGGAGGGCGGGACGCTGCAATTCGTTGTAGTCGGTGAACGGGACCCCGGGCGTGTTGTCGGGGGTGCCCTGGAGCTCGACGGGGAACCCGGGCGCCTCGTCGCCGGTGGAGGCTGAGATGGCCTGCATCCAGGTGTGGTTGGTCGTGCCCTGGCGGAGCCTCGTCGTCAGGTAGACGAGCCCGGTCGACGGGTCGATCACCGGGGTGGAGGTGGAACCGAGGTCCGGGGTGAGGTCGCCGCAGCCGATGGCTTTGGCCAGGAGGGGCTTGCCGAAATGACGTGACCACTCCACCTTGCCCGTGGTGGCGTCGATCCCGTAGGCCCAGGCCTTCTCGGTGGTGACGACGACGGTCCCGTTCCACACGAGCGGCTGGGCGTAGATGGCCCCGCTGAGCCGGGTGGTGAAGATGTGGCCGAACGACGCCGACTGGACGTCGGACGGGGAGAGGTTGGGCTCGTTCGGATCCCAGCCCGACCGCAGGGTGTCGTACGCCGCCGTGGTGACGTTGGGCGGTGAGCCGGCCAGGGCGGCGGCCGTGGCGAACCCGACACCGGTGCCCACGACCACCACGGCGACCAGCACCGCCAGGGCGCGCCGTGACCTCAGCCCACTCATCCGTTCCCCCACCCCGCTGCTCGTCCTGGAGAACAGCGTAGGCCGCCGGGGCCGGTCCCGGGGGCCTACGTGTGGCCGGCGGCGAGGGGGGGCGCTCTCAGACGGCCGAGCGCTGGCGGAGAATGTCGAGCGCGCGGTCGGCGTGCTTCTGCATGCTCAGCTCGCTCTTGATCACGCCGATGACCGTGCGGTCGGTGTCGATGACGAAGGTGTTGCGCTTGACGGGGATGAGGCCGCCGCCGCGCTTGACCCCGAAGATCTCGGCCACCGTGCGGTCGGGGTCCGACAGCAGGGGGTAGTCGAAGCTGTACTTGTCCGAGAACTGCTTCTGCTTCTCGACGGTGTCGGCGCTGATGCCCACCCGCTGACCTCCGACCTGTTCGAACTCCTTCTTCAGGTCGCGGAAGTGGCAGCTCTCCTTGGTGCACCCGTAGGTCATGGCCCCGGGATAGAAGAACAGGGTCACCGGGCCGGCGGCCAGGAGGTCGCTGAGCTTGCGCTCGGTCCCCGTCTCGTCGGGCAGTGCGAAGTCCGGAACCATGTCGCCTACGTCCATGGGGGGTGACCCTATCGGGCGGGTGCCGTCGGCGGGCGGTCGGCGCTCAGGCGGCCGGGGTGTCGAGGACGAGGACGGCGTTGTGGCCGCCCATGCCGAGGGAGGACTTCACGATGGGCCCCTCGACGCAGGCGTTGGGGCCGTCGAGGAGGCGGGGATGTCCATGGGCGACCCGGGGCGGGGCGGGGATGACCCCGGTGTCGAAGCCGTAGAGGGAGGCGACCATCTCCACCGCGCCGGCGGCACCCTGACAGTGCCCGGTGAGGGGCTTGACCGAGAAGATCCCTTCGGCGCCGGGGAAGAGCTCGTCGAAGATGGTGGCCTCGGCCGTGTCGCACTGGACGGTCCCCGGCCCGTGGGCGTTCATGTAGGCGATCTCGCTCGGGTGGACGCCGGCGTTCTCGAGCGCCGAGGTGAAGGCCCGGCGGATCTGGACGTAGTCGGGATCGATCGAGATCGCGTGGTAGGCGTCGTGGGTCATGGCCCCGCCGCGGATGGTGGCGTACGAGCCGTCGCCGCGACCCGAGACGACCATGCCCACCGAGGCCTCCCCGCCGGTGAAGCCCCGGCTGCCCTCCTGGAAGGGTCGGCAGATGTCGAGACCGGGGCCGTCGGCGAAGAGGACGCCGACCTTGGCGAAGGCGGCACAGTTCTCAGGACTGAGGGAGATGTCGCTCGTGAGGACGAGGACGTCGTCGACCATGCCGGAGTCGATCCAGGACTTGGCCGTCAGCAGGCCCGCCACTCCCGAGGCGCACATGGCCGTGACCGCCATGGTGGGGCCGTGGAACCCGAACTCCTGGTTGATCTCCGAGAGCACGGTGGAGGGCATCAGGCTGAGCCACTCGCGCTTGGTGGCCTGGAAGCCGTCGCGGTGGTGGTAACTGCGCCAGGCGTCGACGTCGCCCAGGACGAGACCGTGGATCAGTCCGACGACCTTGCCGGGCCGCCAGCCCCGGTCCAGGGCGTTCTCGACCGCCTCGCGCCCCGAGGCCCGCACCGCCTGGTGGTAGCGGGTGGGACCGTCGGACGGGTTGCCCTCGTCCTCGATCCGGGCCACCCAGGCCACGTCGTGGTCGAAATGGGGCGAGAAGCCGGGCGTGGGCCTGATGGCCGACTCACCGGAGAGGAGACCCTGGTGGAGAAGCTTCCTCCCCCACCCGTAGCCGGTCACGGCGCCGTAGCCGCAGATCGACGTCGACGACCGCCCGCCCGGCCGGCGCCGGTCCAATGGGAGTGTCATCGATTCGGGGTACTCGGTAGGCACGACGCCTTCTCTCTCGTGACTCTTCTGTAACGATGCGACTCATCTGCCCCGGTTGGGCTCTTTGCACCGAACCGGCTCACCAGTCACTTTCTCAACAGCGACCCAGAGTAGGACCCCCGCTCCACGGCGTAAAGAGGGGATTTGGTCCCTCCGGGAGCTGCGGTGGCCAAAAGGAGCGAATCGCGGTCGGGTCCTTACGGGATGTAGGGGTATGGACCTGAGTCCTCCCAGAGCGCCGGGAGAGACCCGGGGCGTGTGTTTTTCGACAGCACCCGGTCGCCGTCGAGCGGTTCTCCCGGTCCGGTTGGCACGGAGGGTGACCGCTCCCCGGGCACGACCTCAGCCGTGGCCGTGGGTAAAGGTCGACCATCCAGGCGTCGATAGAGACGTATGGCCCAACCACGACTCGGGTCGATGTCGGGGCCAGAGGCGGCGTCTCGTGAGCGCACCGGAGGCGACCCCGACGAGAACCCGGCCGTGCCCATGGGTGACGGCCTCGACGGCGCTGACGCCGAGGTCGCCCGACGGCTGTCGACCTTTGCCGACCTCACCCACGTCGTGGCCTGGGAGCTCGAGGTGCCCGGCGGAGGGTTGCGCTGGCACGCCCCCTTCTCCCGGCTGATCAAGGACTCCTCGTCGGGACCTTTCCGTATCCCGCCCGGCGACGGCGGACGCCTGGTGGAGGCCGACGCCCTGGGCGACGCCCTGCTCGATCCCATCATCGAGACGGTCAAGTCGGGCGTGGTGTGGGAGAACTACGAGCTCGTCCAGGAGTACGAGCTGCCCGGCGGCGAGGTGCGCCGTGTTCTCGTCCGGGCCGTGGCCGTCCCCGACCCCGGCGTGGCCCATTTCTTCGGCATCGCCGCCGACGTGTCGGAACCGGGCGACGTCCCGTGGATCACCGCCGACGTGGGAGAGCGCCTGCAGCTGCTCGTCGAGTACTCCCCTGACGGCATTGTGGTCCACCAGGAGGGCCTCGTCGTCTACGGCAATCCCGCCGCCTTGCGGATGGTCGGGCTCCACTCGCCCACCGAGGCCCTCGGTCGACCGATCGCCTCGTTCATTCACGCCGAGGACCTGGGCAAGACGGTGGCGAGACTGGCCGAGCTGCGCGAACCGGGCGACGTCGTGAAGGGTTTCGAGGCCCGGCTCCAGCGCGTCGACGGCAGCGTGACACCGGTCGAGGTGGCCAGCGCCCGGACGAGCTGGGGCGGGAAACCCGCCTTCCAGGTCATCATGCGCGACGTCACCGAGAGAAAGATGGCCGAGGAGGAAGCGCAGGCGCGCCGGGCCATCGAGCGGCGCTACGCCGCCGCGGTGGCCGCCCTGGAGGAAGGTGTGGTCGTCGTCGACGCCCAGGGCGCGGTGACGGCGGCCAATGATTCGGCCGTCCGCATCCTCGGCCGCCGGTTGGACGGCGGAGGCGGCGATGCCATCTTCACCGGTGGCGGCTCGGCGCGGACGAACGACTCCACCCCCTTCGCCAAGGAGGATCTCCCGGTCGCCGTGGCCCTGGCCCGGCACGAGGGGACGACCGACGTGGTGATCGGCGTGCACGACGAGCACGGCAAGGAGCAGTGGTTGTCGGTGAGCTCGCGTCCGATCGACGACGCCGACCACCACGACGCCAGCGCCGTGGTGTGCTCGGTCTCGGACATCACCGACCGCAAGCACCTGTTGGACCGGCTGGCCTGGGAGGCGCGCAACGACCCACTGACCTCGCTGGCCAATCGCAGTGGTTTCCTGGCTGCCGTCGAGGGGGCACTCGAGACGAGGGACGCCGAGCGCGACGGGCTCGTCATGTTCTTCTTCGATCTCGACCGCTTCAAGCTGGTGAACGATTCGCTCGGCCACGCCGTGGGTGACGAGGTCCTGCGGGCCATGGCGCAACGCCTGCGGTCGGCCATGCCCCGGGCTGTGAGCCTGAGCCGCCTGCACGGCGACGAGTTCGCCGCGCTGGAGACGGGCGTGCCCGACACCGACGCGGCGTTGCACCGGGCCGAGGAATTGCGCTCGATCCTGTCGCGCCCGGTGCAGCTGAGCACCGGACGGACCCTGACGGTGACGCCGAGCATCGGGCTCGTACGGCTGGCCGACGTCGGACGGGAGGCGTCGGAGGTCCTCCAGGACGCCGACATGGCCATGCTGCAGGCCAAGACGCGGGGCGCGGACGGGTGGCCATCTTCGACGCCGGTCTCCGCGAAGAGGTGAGCAGTCGACTCGAGCTCGAGCACGACCTGCGGGCCGCCGTGGAGAACGGTGAGCTCCGCCTCGAGTACCAGCCGCTGGCCTCCCTGGCCAACGGGCGTGTCCTCGGTCTCGAGGCGCTCGTCCGGTGGGAGCACCCGCGCCGCGGTCTGCTGCTGCCGGGACGGTTCGTCGGCCTGGCCGAGGAGTCGGAGCTCATCATCGCCCTCGGCCAGTGGGTGCTCGAAGCCGGTTGCGCGCAGATGGCGCGGTGGCGCGCCATGTACCCCGAAGCCAAAGACTCCTTCCTGGCCGTGAACGTCTCGCATCGCCAGTTCGACGGGACGCAGTTGATGCCGGCCGTGCGCGGGGCCCTCGAGAAGAGCGGACTGCCCCCCGGCGCCCTCATGCTCGAGATCACGGAGTCCGGCATCGTGTCGGACGACGTCCGCCTCCACGGCATGCTGGGCGAGCTGCGCGAGTTCGGCATACGGCTGGCCATCGACGACTTCGGGACCGGCTACTCCTCGCTCAGCTATCTGAAGCGCCTTCCCGTCAGTTACCTGAAGATCGACCGGTCCTTCGTCATGGGCCTCGGCAGCGACACCGGGGACGAGCGCATCGTGGCCGCCATCACCGACCTCGGGCACGGTCTCGGTCTGCGGGTGATCGCCGAGGGCGTCGAGAACCGTCAACAGCGCCATGTGGCGCGCCAGCTCGGGTGCGATCTGTACCAGGGGTACCTCTTGGCCGAGCCTCGGCGGCCCCGCGACATCCCGCCGTTCTGGCGTCAGCGCCACGTGCCGGCGACCCGGTCCTGATCGCCTCACGGCGCTCGGCGCCGTCGTGTGAAAGCGGGTAGGGGAGGGGTCTGCGTGCCGTCGGCGCAAGCACCGAGGGCGCCGCCCCCCTGACCCCTTCCCTTGCCCGCTTCCAGGCCACGGCGATGTCGCCGTGGCCCCCCGCTCGGGTGACCGGGCGCCGGCAAGTGCGGCGTCCGGACCGGCCGGAGACTGGTTCCCGTCACCCGGCAGACTGCGCCCCCCGGGACAACTGAATCCCACGCCATTGACAAATTTCGGCCAAATCAGGCTCGCAGCCTGGGAATTCTCTGGGCGTTATGCGGGGGGGGGGTCTCAGGCGGGGTGCACGGTCCAGCTCGTGATGAGGAGCTGTCCGTTGGACACGGTCTGGACCACGTCGAGGGCGTAGCGCCCCGGGGCCCGGCCGCCGGTGACGGTCACGGTGTCGGTGAGCTGCGCGCCGGTGGCCACGCTGCCGGTGGCCGAGACGGTGACGTCCAGGCTGGCGTCATAGGCCGTCACGTGGGCGCCGACGAGCGCCGGCGGTGCGGGCACGCCGGGTGCGACGGCTCCCCACCAGCCGAGCTGGTTCTGTTCGAGGGCCTTGACGCCGGCGATGAACGACTCGACGGCCGAGTCCTGGACGGCCAGGGGACCGGGACCCTCGACGTAGGTCGGGTCGGGGCTTCCGGTGACCGACATGGTCCCCATCAAGATGGAGTTGGTGGCCAGGGTGACTCCCTGGGCGGCGAGAGCGGCCGGCGCCGGCACCGCCGGCGGCATGGCCGAGGTCGGCACCGTCCCTGTGGCCGCCGCGGCCGTGTTGGGGACGGCCCGGACCTCGCTGGCCGTGACCAGGTAGCGGGTGGGGGTGAACCACAGCGCGTTCGTGGGCCAGCACGTCACGAGGCTCAAGGTGGGGCTGGGGGTGTTGTAGACGGTGGCGCCCTGCTGGATCACCTGATGGCTCTGCACCGTGTAGTCGTAGGTGGTGCACGGGGTCTCGTACTCGATGGCGTCGCCCGGTTTCAGCTCGTCGATGTTCACGAAGTAGCTGACGTCGTGCGCCTCGAGCACCGTGTTGCCGGTCGTTCCCGGCCACACCGAGGTGGAGACGTGGCCGACGGCCACGTTGAGCTCGGCGTCGTCGGTGCCCTCTTCGACGGGAGCAGTGAGTCCGATGGCCGGGATGACGAGGAGGCCCTGGGGCCCGCCGGTGCTGGCCGTGGTGACGCAGGCGGCGGCCGTCGTCCCCTTGGTCGTGGCGGCCGCCTGACGCCGGGCGTTCTCGAGCTTCTTGATCAGCGACTGCCCGACCCGGTTGGAATGGGTGGTCCACAAGATGGCATTGACCTGCCAGGCCACCGCCGCCGCCACCAGGAGCACGCCGGCGCTGAAGAGGGCGCGGTAGCCCCACCGCCGGGGGCGGGGTGCGTCGTCGCTGTCGTTCTGGGTCGCGCGGCGGAACAAGCCCGCTCCGTTCGTGGGTGGCACCGGTCGGTCAGGGCAAGAGTGTGACCGTTCCCAGGATACTGTGACCGTGCTCCGTGGCGGGCGCGCAACGAGTAGTGGCATCGGGATCCCCGTTTGGCCAGGGAGGTCCGGTACGCTGGGAGATCAGTGAAGCGCCGAGAACCGCCCCGTGAGGGGGGATCGCCCTCGGGCGGATCGGCCGGGGACCCGGGCACGGCTGACGCCCCTGTTTCGCCTGGCCCCGCCCCCACCGTGACCGGGCCCGGCTCCGTCGAGACGGTCGGCTCGTGGATGGCCGTCCAGGGTGCCCCCGACGACCTGACCGCCGGCGCCCGGTACGACCGGCGCCGGCTGCGCCCCGAGCCCGATCTGGTCCCGGCCGAGCCCGGTCCGGCCGTCGACAAGCTGGTGCGTCAGGCCCTCGGGCGCCACATGCTGCTGGGCGAGATGGCCCTGGTGTGCACGTGGGCCTTCGTCTCGTTCGTCGTCTTCCACTTCCTCACCTCGGGTCACACGTCGACGGCCGCGGCGGTGAGCCTGGCCTGGCTGTTCGCCGGGGCGAGCGGGGTCATGGTGGTGGTCATCCTGGCCTTCCGCCGGGTGGCCGAGCGCCGGATCCGGCAGGGGCTGTACGACGCCTCCACCGCCCTGCGCTCGATCGAGTCGGTCACCGACCCCGCCCTGTCCTTCCTGCCCCTCGACGCCCTCCTCGAGGAGCTGTTGGCCCGGACGTGCCGGGTGGTCGGCGGCGAGTCGGCCACCATCTTCCTGGTGGCCGACGACGGTCAGAGCCTGACCGTGCGCGCCTCGCGGGGCCCGGCCGAACCGGCGGCCGGCGCCGCCATCGCCGTGGGCGAAGGCGTGGTCGGCGCCGTCGCCCAGCGGGCGGAGGCCGTCATCGTGAACGAGGCCACCGACTCCACGCTGGCGAGCGCCTTCGGGCCCCGGGGTGTGGCGTCGCTCGTGGCCGCCCCTCTCCTGGTCGGCGGCCACGTCATCGGCGTGGTCCAGGTGGGCACGGGCAAGAGGCACCGGTTCGTCTCTCGGGACCTCCGGCTCCTGCAACTGGTGGCGGACCGCTCGGCGGCGTCGATCGAGAGGGCCCGGCTCGACCAGGATGCCCGCCGCAGTCGGCTGGGGGCCGAGCACGCCCGACTCCACCTGTCCATCCTGGCCCTGGCCGGTGACGAGATGGCCACCGCGCTGGAGTCCTACGACGACGCCCTGGCCCGGTTGGTCAGTGTCATCGTGCCCACCTTCGCCGACTGGTTCGCCGTCGACCTGGCCGAGAGCTCCGGCGAGGTGCGGCGTGTGGCCTGCGGGGCGCGCGCCCGGGACATGGTGGCGTCGTCGGTTCATCGTCACCCCGAGGGCGACGCCCTCGTCCACCGGGTCATGGCCACCGGGCGTCCCGAGGTCCTCATGAACACGCAGTACCGGGGACCCGACAACGCGGCGTCGGAGTCCACCGAGGCCGGGGGCTACTCCGAAGCCCCGCCGGCGTCGGGGATCGAATCGATGGTGATCGTCCCCGTGCACGTCCGTGGCCTGTCGTTCGGTGCCCTCAGCTTTGTCACGGGAACGGGTCGACGCGGGTACCGACCGTCGGACCTCGACACCGCACGCGGTCTGGCCGAGCGCGTCGCCATCGCCGTCGAGCGCGTTCTTCTGTGGCGCGAGAGCAGGGCTGCCGAGCGCGCCGCCACACGCAATGCCGGGCAGCTGCGTCGTCTCATGGAAGCGGCGCTGGCTGTAAACGCTCCCCTGGCCGAGAGCGAGGTGCTGCGTGTCGTGGCCGACCACGCCCGCCGGATCCTCGGGGCCGACGCCGCCGTCGTGGCTCCCCTTTCTCCCGACGGCCCGGGACTCGTCGAGGTGTCGTCTCCCGCCGTCCTGGGTCCGTCCGAGTCGGCCCTCGTGAGGGTGGCGTCTGATCTCGTGGCGACGTCGGACCGGCCGGTGCGCTGGCCCGGTGATGCCCCCGGTGACGCCGAGCGCCGACCCGGCGACGACGGGTTCACCACGGCCAACGGGGCGGTGGTGCCCTGGCTGGCCGTTCCCCTGGCCGACGCGTCCGGGTCTGCCGGACGCGTCATCGTGGTCATCGGCGGAGCGGGCGGGCCTTTCAACACCGAGGACGAATCGGTGATGGTGCTGTTGGCGCAGATGGCGTCGGTGGCCCTCGTGAACGCCCGTCTCTACCAGGCCGTACAGAGCAACGAGCACCGGCTGCGGGCTGTCGTCGAGTCGTCACCTCTGGCCATCGCCGAGGTCGACCTGACCGGCGATGCGCGGTGGTGGAACGGGGCGGCGGGGACGCTGTTCGGGTGGGCCGAGGGCTCCGACGGTGCTCACCGTGTCTCCGCCGACGCCGCCGCGGCGTCGATCCTGGAGGAGTTGTGGGGTCGCACGGAGCACGGTGTGGCATCGGTGGGCACCGACCTCGAGACCACCGGACCCAACGGCAAGACCCTCGAGCTGTCGGTGTCGACGGCGCCGCTGTTCGATCATGAAGGAGCCGTGACCGGAATCCTGGTTGTGGCCGAGGACGTCACCGAGCGCCGGCGCATGCTCGAGCAGTTCCACCAGGCCGAGCGCCTGGGGGCGATGGCCCGCCTGGCCGGCGGCGTGGCCCACGATTTCAACAACCTGCTGACGGTCATCCTCGGCTCGACCGAGGTGCTGCTGCGCCGCAACGACGTCGACGACGAGTGGCGCGACGACGTGGCCGCCATCCAGCGCGCCGGTGAGCGCGCCGCCGCACTCACCAGCCAGCTCCTGGCCATCGGACACCGGCGCCCGGTCCAGTCCGTGGTGGTCGACCCCGACGCCGTGATGGAGTCGATGCGGCCCATGCTCGTGCGCCTGCTCGGGGAGGACGTCGAGCTGGCTCTCGTTCCCGGATCGCCGCCGGGCCGTATCCTGGCCGACCCGGCCGAGCTCGAACGAGCCTTGTTGAACATGGTCATCAACGCCCGCGACGCCATGCCCGACGGGGGTCGGCTCGAGTTCCGCACGCGGGTGGTGGGGTCCGACCTTCCCGGCTCGTGGCGCGTCGTGGCCCTGATGGTCTCGGACACGGGTGCGGGGATGGATCCCGAGACGGTCGAGCACTGTTTCGAACCCTTCTTCACCACCAAGGGTCTGGCCCGCGGCACCGGCCTCGGTCTGGCCGCCGTGCACGCCATGGTCACCCAGGCCGGTGGCCACATCACGGTGGAGTCCACCGTGGGGAGCGGCACCACCTTCACGTTGTGGTTCCCGGCGGCCGAGGCCGAGCTGGCGGTGGAGTCAGCGGAACCGGAGCCGGACCTCGACAGGGGTGACGAAGTGATCCTGCTCGTCGAAGACGAGGAGGAGTTGCGCCGACTGGCGGTGCGCGAGCTCGATCGTCGCGGCTACGCCGTGGTGGTGGCGTCGGCCGGGGCCGAGGCGCTCGAGGTGGCCCGTTCGCTCGACGGGCGGATCGACCTGCTCGTGACCGACGTCGTCATGCCGGGAATGAGCGGGATCGAGCTCGCCGCCCAGGCCAAAGAGCTGTGGCCGCTGATGCCCGTCCTGTTCGTCTCCGGCCACCTCGACGAGGGATCGGTCGGACGTCACCGGATGGCCGAGGATGCCGACCTGCTGGCCAAGCCGTTCACGCCCGATCAGCTCGGGCACCGTGTCCGCCAGGCCCTCGACCGGTCGCAGGCCCGCGGGCCCGAAGGCGTGGGGGCGGGGGATTGGCGGAGCCGGCCCAACCGGGCCGCCTGGTCCTGAGCCGGCTGTTCCAGCGCCGGGACTCAGGGGTGGATCAGGGCTCGAAGCGGTAGCCGACGCCGCGGACGGTGCGGACCCAGCGCGGGTGATCCGGGTCCTTCTCGATCTTGCGCCTGATGCGACGGACGTGCTCGGTGACCGTGCCGGCGTCCTGCCAGGCCGACGAGGACCCCCAGACCTGGGCCAGGAGCTGCTCGCGGGTGAAGACCTGCCGGGGCGAGCTGGCCAGGAAGGCCAGGAGGTCGAACTCCTTGGCCGTGGTCTCCACCAGCTCCTCGGAGAGCTTGACCTCGCGGGCCATGATGTCGATGGCCAGATCGCCGAAGTCGAGTGCCACCGTCGTGGCCGACGGCCGCTGACCCACCCGGCGCAGGACCGTGCCCACGCGTGCGGCCAGCTCGGCCGGGGAGAAGGGCTTCACCACGTAGTCGTCGGCGCCCAGCTTCAGCCCCAGCACGCGGTCGGATTCCCGGCCCCGGGCGGTGACGAGGATGACGGGGACGTTGCTCGTGCGGCGGATGGCGGCGAGGACGTCGAAGCCGTCCTCGGTGGTGAGCATGACGTCGAGGATGACCAGATCGGGCGATCGGCCCGACAGCGCCGTCGTCGCCTCGGCCCCGGTGGACGGCTTCCTCCACCTGGTAGCCCTCGGACTCGAGGAGGCGGACCAGCAGGCCGCGTACCTCGGGGTCGTCGTCGACGACGAGCAGACGTCCACAGTCTCGGCCGGTGTTCCGGTGGGAGACCGGCGTCGTTGTCTCGGCTCTCACTTCTGCCCCCCTCGTCTCGTCACTTTAACTAGTCTCACGACCACCGACCGTAGTTGTGTTGACCAACATTTGGGAAGGGGACTCGGTCAGAATCAGGAAAATACCCGAGACAGGCTGCGGTCCTGCATCCTGCGATACGCAGCGATGATCGGATTTGTTGGGGCGACGTTGATCTGCCGTAGCGCAGGATGTGGCTTGGAGGATTCACACTCGTGCCTGTGGGGGCACGGGGGTGAGCTGGGCAGTGGGGGCGCGACGCGCCTCGGCGGACGACTCGTCGACGTCGTCAGATGGAACCGATGGTCGTGACGCGCCCCGCGTGCTCGTGGTCGGCACCGACGACTGGGCCATCGAGCAGTCGGCGGCAGCCCTCGAAGAGGCCGGTTTCGGGGTCCTTCGATGCCATGAGCCGGGCCAGCCGGCGTTCCCCTGCAACGCCTTCATCGAAGGTCGCACGTGCCCGCTCGACGTGGGTTTCGATGTGGTGGCCACGGTTCGGGCCCGTCCCCTCGACACCGTGGCCCCCGGCGAACTCGGGGTCGTCTGTGCGCTGCGCCACGGGATTCCGCTGGTGGCGGCCGGGGTCGCACCGGATCGACCTTTCGGGCCGTGGGCGGCGATAACTGTCGAACAGGGCGGAGAATTGGTGAGTGCGTGTGAGAAAGTGGCAGGAGAGGCATTTGTTGAGTTCGCCGCCGTGCCTTCTGTTCCGTTGCCACAAGGAGGCTTCTGATGCCACCCGAAGGTGCCGTCCGCGTCATCGATGACATCGAGCCCTGGCTCGAGGAGCTGTGGTCCAACAACGGGACCGACCTTCTGATCACCGCCGGTGCTCCGCCGCTCGTGCGCATCGACGGCCAGATCCAACCGGTGAAGGGGGAGGAGCCCCTCACTGTGGCCCGGGCCGAGCGGATCGTGATGGCCGTCATGGGCGACGACCTCGTGGTGAGGTTCCGCGAGGAGCGCGAGGTCGACTTCGCCTTCAGCTGGCGCAATCAGGCCCGCCTGCGTTGCAACGCCTTCCACCAGCGCGACACGTGCGCCATGGCCCTGCGTGTCATCCCCTACGAGATCCCCGGCTTCGACGAGCTCGGTATCCCGCCGGCCGTCGAGCGCCTGGTGAACCTGCCCATGGGTCTCGTCATCGTCACCGGGCCGACCGGGTCGGGGAAGTCGACCACGTTGGCCGCCATGCTCGACTACATCAACCGCCGGCGCGCCTGTCACATCGTGACCATCGAGGACCCCATCGAATACGTGCACGGTAACCACCGCTCGGCGGTGAGCCAGCGCGAAGTCGGCAACGACACCGAATCGTTCCCCCGGGCGCTGCGCTCGGCCCTGCGGGAGGACCCCGACGTTCTGCTGGTGGGCGAGATGCGCGACCTCGAGAGCATCTCGACGACGTTGACCATCGCCGAGACCGGCCACCTGGTCTTCGCCACGTTGCACACGAACGACAGCGCCCAGGCCATCGACCGTATCGTCGACATCTTCCCGTCCGACCGTCGCGACCAGATCCAGGTGCAGCTGGCCTCCACGCTCGAGGGTGTGATCTACCAGCGCCTCATCCCCCGGATCGGTGGGGGCCTCGTCGCCGCTTACGAGGTGCTGTTCGCCACCCACGCCGTCCGTAACCTGGTGCGTGAGGGGAAGACCCGTCAGCTGCGCAACGTCATCTCCACCCATCAGACCGAAGGCATGCAGACTCTCGAGATGGCGCTGAGTCATCTCGTCAAAGTCGGTTTGATCGACTACGAGACCGCGGTGAAGGTCAGCCTCTTCCCGAAAGAGGTGGCCAAGCCCCAGGCCGGGTCGGTGCCACCACCACCCCCCGCTCCACCGCCCCCCGGCTACGGGGGCGTGACCCCCCCACGCGTGGCCTCCGTCTGAAGGCTCAGCCCGGGATTGGCGGGAAGATGCTCCCGACTCTGCGGCCGGGACACCGTCACCACTGAGTACCGTGGCGTCTCATGTCGATGCACACATCCCATCGGGGGGCCCAGCTGCCGTATCGACCGCTGGCCGGGGTCGTACCGTGCCCCGGGGGATGGCTGGTGGCGGGGGCGAAGCTCCAGGGCATCACCCTGTCCCCGGAGGCGCCTCAGGTATTCGGGACGCTGCTGGACGTTCTCGACTACAAGCCGGCCTACCAGATCATCGCCCTGGCTGCTCCTGTCGGGCTGCTCGACGAGCCCGTGCCGGGGGGGCGCCGGTGCGACCGTGACGCGCGACGCCTGCTCGGATGGCCCCGCAACGGCGCCATCGTGTCTCCTCCGGCCCGGTCGGTCCTGCGCGATCTCGCCCAGGGCGTCGACGTCAGTCTGAGTGCGGTCGGTCGCAAACTCGTCGCCCGCTTCGCCGAGGTGGACGAGGATATCGAGCCCTACTGGCAGCGGACAGTCTTCGAGGTACATCCCGAACTGAGCTTCTTCCAGCTGAACGAGGATCAACCCCTTCGCCACTCGAAGCACAGCCAAGCTGGGGTAGAGGAACGCACGGCCCTGTTGAAGGCGCGTCTCCCCGGGGTCGACCGCATCCTCGATCTGCCGTTGCAGGGTGCGAAGCCGACTCACCGGGTCGACGGCGCTGTGTGTCTCTGGACGGCCCGGCGCATCGCCGCTAAGGCCGTGAGCCGCCTGCCCGAGGACCCGGAATGGGACAGTGCGGGATTACGGATGGAAATCGTGCGCTGAGCCGGTGGAGTGCACCGTTCGTGACGGAGGCGCCCAGAGTGAATTCGACTCCGACGCGCTTTATTGAAACGGTCGCTGGTACACAGACGTTGATCTCGATTGGGGCGTTAGTTGCCGGGGAATTGATGCGTCCTGGCGCAGTTTTCCCTGGCCAACGCCCCTATTACCTGTTGTAGAATGTACTTGCGGGTTCCGCTTTGGGGCCCTTTGGGGGGGCTGGGATGCATTTTCGAATTTATTGCGCGTGCGCCTTTGTCGCTGCGGTGGGGTTCACACTTCTTCTCGCGGCGGCGGTACCCGCCTCGGCCAGCGCCCACGGTGTCAAGAAGTTCCACACCGCCAGCTCGCGCCGCGCCGTGACTTCGCGCCCCGCTGCGAGTTCGCGTCGCGCGGTGAGCTCGGCGCCAACTCGGGCGACGACCGATGAGGTCCTGCCTCTGGGGCGCACCTTGATCTTCGGAGGAGGCGATCAGGCCGGTGCCGATCTCGGCATCAATCCCACCGAGTCCCTTACGAATCTCGAGACCATGTTGACAAGTGCGGGGTACTCCGTTGTGGTCTCGGCGAGGCTGCCGAAGAATCTCACGGGATACTCCGCAGTGTGGTTCGTCAACACGGGCCCGTTGGGTAGCCACCAGGTGGACGAGTTGGAGTCGTACGTCAGAACTGGACACGGGCTCTACCTGACAGGGGAGTCCGAAGGTTGCTGTGACGCACTCGACAACTCCGATAGCTCGGTGATCGACGCGCTTGTGACCGGCGGCGGGATCCAAGCCGGCGTTCCTGGAGGAGCGGACGACCCGAGCGCGCCGAACATCATCAACACCTCCGCTATCGATGACGCCGCTGTCAATCCCAATGTTCTGACCGGTTGGACCCCAGATGGACCGGGGGGAATCACGGGTGTTGCCTCGGACAACGTGCTCACCTCGACGACATTCAGTGGTCAGCCCACGACCACCGGAGCAGTTTGGGACGGATCGAGCATCACTGGTGGTCTGGGTCGTCTCGCTGTCCTCATGAACATCAATTGGCTTGAAGCAGAATCCTGGGACCAGGCCACCGCGACGCAGATGGCGATCAACCTCGAAGGCTTTCTCACAAAGGCGACTCCCGTCCCCACTGGCGACAGCTCCCACTTGGCGGGCTACGCGGCCAAAGCCGCCGGTGTACGGGCTGTCAGTGGCGAGTGGACGATCCCGACGGTCGAGTGCAACCAGGCATCCGCGGCGAGCGCTTTGGGTGTGTGGGTGGGGATCGACGGATTCGGCAACAACAGGCTTATCAACGCAGGTGTCGGGGTCACGTGTGCCACTCCGAGTGCCAACCCCTGCTACTACCTGTTCAACGAGGTGGGGCCGGGAGCCCAGAATCTGATGACAAGTGGCTGCGCAGGGGTTGCACCGGGCGACGACCTTGCTGTTGCCGTGAGCAATGCCCCGTTTGGTTCCTCGATCTTCGACGTGAGCATCACGGATACGCCGGAAGACGGTGGTCCACCGTTCACCTTGACGGATACCCTCACGGTGACAAAATACTCCGACGCATCGGCAGAGTGTGTCGTGCAGTTGCCGTCTGTGCACATCGGCCAAACGCACGCCCGTTACCAGGAACTCGCTGATTTCGGGTCCGTGTCGTTTACCCAGTGCGAGGCCACTGCCACCGAGAAGGCGGGCGGCGTGCTCGACGTGGAACAATTGCCCACAGGCTCGGATGACGCCTTCACCGTCACCGCTCTCGACATGGGCACCCGCATCGATTCACTGGCCACGACCGTTCCACCGGCTTTTCCGAATAGCTCATGGTCGGTGAACTGGGACGCCGCCTCCTTGTAGTGTCACGGACTATACGCGCGACCTAGTCAGCGGTGGTCGAGGCTCGGAAAAGTCCCTCATGCGACACCGGGTGGAGAAGACCGAGTGTGGGTGCGGCCTGAAGCGGTTATGCAAGCGGCCTCGGTGAGCATCTGAGATGGTGTCGTCCTGCCGGGTACGGAGGTGTGAGGTATTCGGCAGGAATTGGCGGAGCGACCATTGGT
Organism: uncultured Acidimicrobiaceae bacterium; assembly: GCA_963848355.1. Lineage (GTDB taxonomy): Bacteria > Actinomycetota > Acidimicrobiia > Acidimicrobiales > UBA8190 > CAWKDG01. Next base: position 527,826 of record CAWKDG010000012.1, on the reverse strand, counting down.
ATCCTCGCTGTTCCCGCTCTGCCAGGGGTTGTTGGAGTCCCTGAAGTTGAGATGCACTCCGGTGTCGAGGGTGAACTGCATGTTCTCGACCAGTTCATTCCCTTCATCCCAAGTGATGACGTGCCGCAGCTGGCAGGTCAAAGATGCGTTTGGCCGTTGCTCAGGTCACTTTGAACCCCTTGGCGCTAATTGCCGTGCCTCCGGCGGTGGTCACCGTGACGAAGCCGGTCGTGGCTCCGGCGGGGACCCTCACGACGATCTCGGTGGCCGTGTCCTTCCTGATCTTGGCTTTGGTTCCGTTGAAGGTCACCATGGTGGCGCCAGAGAGGTTGGACCCCTTGATAGTCACCCGTTTCCCGATCTCGCCTTTGGCGGGCTTGAACCTCTTTATGATTGGCGGCGGCGGCCTCGCTGCAACAGCAAAGGACTGTTGAGCCGGAGTGGCAGGAGCGTAGTCGGTGTTACCCGCCTGGTTGGCGTCGATGGTGCAGGTTCCTGACCCGATGAAGCTGGCTACCGCCCCGGAGATCGAGCACACCGATGTGGCGGCGGGGTCGATGGTGAAGGTGACGGGGTTACCGGAGTCACCACCGGTGGCCGTGACTGCGTACGTCGGTCCACCTACGGTGGCGTTGGAGGGTGCCGTGGAGGTGAAGGTGATGACTTGAACAGCGAATGTATCGGTGTCATAGGCGCCGATGTCACAGGGATCCCCGCGAAAATCGCCCCTTTGGTCTGTGGAGGGACAGTCGGAAGCCGGAACCTGGGCGATGGCGGGACTGCCCGGCAACAGCGCCATGGTCTCGGTGGGACCTCCGTCGTTCTGGAGTGGGCCGAGGGTGTTGTCCAGCGTCGACGAGTTGCTGAGGCTGCCCGTGCCTGTGAATCCACACGTGCCGTCGTCGTCGATGTCGTAGCCACCGTTCGTGATCTCTGCTGAGCAGTCGCCACCAAAGTTCTCGGCCACGATGGTCGCCTTCAGGATCGCGCCGCCGGGGCCGCCGTCCCCCCCGTCGTAGACACCCCCGCCGCTGTCACCACCATCTGTCGCGGTGTTTCCCACCACGGTGCTGTTGGTGATTGACAAGTTGGCGCCGAAGTTGGCGAGGTTGAAGATGCCTCCGCCAGCCAGGCCGGTGTTGCCGGATATGGTGCTGTTACTGACGGTCAGATTGCCCTGGTTGCCGATACCACCACCTGACCCGGCGTCACCGTCACCAACGCCGAGGGCGCTGTTACCGGCCACGGTGCTGTCGATGATGGTCAGGTCGCCGCCGTTGGCGATTCCGCCGCCTCCTCCGCCGTTAACATTGTCCGCCACGGTGCTGTTGCTGAGGGTCAGGGTGCCAGAGTTCAGGATGCCGCTTCCACCGGGCGTCAGGTCGCCCTCAATCTGGCCATTCTCAATTGTCAACCCAGAGATGTTGGCGGTCACACCGCTGTCGACCTGAAAGACACGGCTGGCGTTGCCCCCGCTCACGGCCAGAACGTTCGCCCCCGGACCGGAGATTGTCACGCTGTTCGCGATCTCTACCTCACCACTTGTCAGGGTGATGGTCGAACATGCGGGTGAGAGATCAAATCCGATGGCATCTCCCGAGGCAGCACTTGCGACCGCAGCCCGAAGGGAGCCCGCGCCGGAGTCGTTGCAGTTCGTCACCGTCCATGTGGCGGCGCTCGCCACAGGTGGAAAGAGGCCTATGGCGACAACACCCAGGGCGAACGCCAGCACGATACGGTCCCGCGCCCGTCGGCGACCACCTTTCGTGAACACCGCCCCCGACGGTGCAGCCTCGCCCATTCCGCCCCCCCAAGGGTCACTATCTCCAGCATAAGGCCAGCCGAGTTCTTACTTTGAGTGCGAGGGTCGGAAGCAACCTCAGGAAGCGGTCCCGCCTGACGCTGGGTCATGCCTGTCCGCGAGCTCTCCTCAACGCAGGTCCAACCAGCTCTCCGAGTGACATCTGGGCGTTCCACGTCTCCCGCCGCAACGTGGGGACTAGCCCAACCCCGATCCCAGGACGATGCGCAGGAATGGCGGCACCGAAGGGAGCACGGAAGGTGAGGTTGGCATCAGCCGACGACATCCAAGCCGACCAACATCCAAGCCGACCAATCGGGTCTGGGCCGACGGCAGGCTACGCCCTCATCGCCTGATGCTGTCGACCGGCCACGACCCACCGGGAAAGGGCGTCAATTGTCCGCTGTCTCGACGACCCAGCTACTGATTACCTCGCCGGTTCCGCAGGTGGCTGTGTCTGTCGCGCTGACACACTGATCGACATGGGTCGGCGAGTAGTCCTCGAAATCGACGGTTGCCGCCACGACGGAATTGTTCGCGGTACAGGGCGCAACTGTCTGTAGGCAGGCGTAGAAGATAACCACCCTGGTGAACTGTGGCACAGTTGAATCGGACAGACCGCCGATGCAGTCGACGGTGATGTCGTCTCCATTGATCGCCATGTCGGCCGTGGTCGACTCATTGGTATTGGTCGAGGGGTTGAGTGGCAATGTGAGGACCGCACCATCGGGGAGGCAGTCGACCGGCTGAGGGGTATTCTTACTGAATGAGAAATACGAGTAGCGAACCGCTTGAATGGAGGCGCTCGTGGCACCATCGGCCGCATACTCGAGCGCACGCTGGCCCTCTAGATTCGTTGCGTTCAGGATGCCCGTACCACCGAAGGTGATCAGCCCGAAGATCGATAAAGTCACAACGAGGACGAACACGAGAGCCAGGATCAGAACCGCTCCATCCTCATCGTTGGTGGTTCGGTCGTGTTTCATCAGAACAGCGGTCCCGAGAAGGGAATGGGATACGGAGACGGGTTTATAGGATCTCCGAGCTGGTCCGTGATCGGACTCGTCAACGTGAGGTTGCCGGACGTGCTCGGTGCTGTTGTTCCTGGTGACATGGGATACATGGGACCGGTGTTCTGACTTCCGAGCGTGATCGTCAACGTGTCACTACTCGCCGTCCATGTGACTTTCGTCTCGTTGGCAGCCGAGCCAGAGAATGTCACATTGCCTCCATTGACGTATCCGCTGGAGCCGAGGTCGAGAGATCCGAAATTGATGTTGGGACATCCGCTGGGAGCACCGGTCCGAGACAAGCTCAGTGTGTCGTCAGTCGGACTAGTGCCGTCGGTGATGGTGGCCACCAGGAAGCTGCTACTGATTGTCTGGTTGCCGCTCCCGGACCAAGACGAGCAGAAGGCGCTCACGTTGATGGGCGCGTTGAATGTGATAACAATGGAATCTCCTTGAGCAATCAGACCCGGTGTACCGAGAAACTGGATGTTCGAGATCGTGAAGGGCGAAATCGTCACGGATCCTGAACCGGTCGCAGGGCCATAGTTGGTATCTCCGGAGTAACTGACGCTGGCGTCATACGTACCGGCGTTGACCTCTGCCGCCGAGAGAGCGCAAGACCAGGTTGAAGTGCTCCCGCTGGATCCCGTTGAAGTTCCGGGATTGGCATTCGTGCAACTGACAGGCGTCGGCCCCCCGCCTACGCTCCAAGCGAGCGTCCCTGTCGGGGCAACTCCGTTTGAGCCGGTCACCGATGCCGTAAAGGTCACCCGTTGATCCGGGATCGGAGGATTAGACGGTGTCGAAGCGTTCACGGTGATCGAAGGCCCGGGCGGCGGTGAATAAGCAGGGTTCGCCACGACCTCACTCAGCGAGTTCTGTACGTTGTTGGGAGCAGTGGCTTGGAGCGTGATCATCTGGATCCCTGAGTCCGCGTCGTTCGCGTTGACGAGGCACTGAGCCTGCGTCTCGGGGGTCGAAAGAGAGTCGAAGTTCCCGGTGGTCGGGCTCGAGGTGTCATTCCACCAACCGATCGAAGATATGACCACGAGGTAACCGGCCGCTGCCGATACGGGCGGAGCCACAGATGTAGCCGGTGAGACTGTGAGGGGCGTTGCTGTCTGGACCATCGTCCCGCCGACGTTCAGGCGGACAGTCTCCGGACCCGCTGCGACGGTGGAAGGCACAGTAAAGGTCGCTGACACAGAGACCGTGCCGTCCGGAGCGATAGCAAAGAGAGGAGTCGTCGGATCAAAATTATTGATCGGGACCGAACCCACACTGACGGATACGGGCTGTTGGTTGTCTGCGGACGGTAGGCCGGTGGCGAATACCGTGACACCAGCACCGATGACGGCGCTTGTCGGGTACTCGTTCGCAACCTGGTAGGACGTCGCGCAATCCGAGTACAGGGGTGTGGGCGCTAGTTGCACCTCGTTCTTGATGGCCTCGGCGAAGTTCTTCAAAACGGTGTCGACCGTGGCCAGACTCCGGTATTCGGCAGAACTCGTGATAGACGTCGTGAGAGTCCCCATGAGCGCGACCACCGTCAGTGCGATGATCACAATAGCGACCAGCACCTCCACGAGGGTATCGCCCGATTCATTCTCATGAAGGTCTACTTCTCGTCGCGCTAGTCGGAGCGTTCGACGCCGTGAGATGGCAGAGAGTTTCGTAAGGCTCATGGGGCTCTTAACTCCCGACCGTCACGGTCACGCTCGAGTTTCCCGGAGATGTGCCTAGCGTGAGGCTTGATGCGATGAGAGATCCGACGGTGAAGGTGTCGTCGGTTGAGCCGAGGGATACCTGTGCGTACGGCGAGTCGACGAGTCCGGCGAGGGTGTTGGTCGTGATCCCCCCACCGAGGGCCAGGGTTGGACTGCTCGTAGAGGGTTGATCGATGAGAACCCCTGCGTAAGGACCGGTGGTCCCGGCCGAGAGTTGCATACTGTCCCCTGGGTCGTCGACGATCATCGAGCTGGTACCGGGAAGGTAGAAGAAGACACCGCTGCCGTTGAGCGTGACGCCATTGGCAGCACTGAGCCCTCCCATGAACGTGTATTGACCGCTGCCGAAATCGACCGTCGAGCCACTACTGAACAGGACCCCTTGGGCAAACGTGTAGTTCCCAGACGATGTGAATGTGACATTCCCTCCGAGAACAAGAAGTGACGAATAGTACCCAGGCGTACAAGTCGGATTCGGCCCGCTGCTGCAGGATCCTGCGGGTCCGGAAGCCGTTGGACTTGTCGGTGGCGGGATGGTGGGAACGGAAACGGGTCCGCTGAGCGCCGCGGTGGCGGGACAAGTCGGAGATGTAGGAGCGCTGGCGCCGCACGTTACCGTCCCTGGTGGGAAGGATGACATCACCGCGCTGCAATTTGAGCACTGGTTCTCCGCGATCGCAGGCTGTCCGGGGATGGGATTGATCGCCAGAGACGACGTGTAATCTCCCGTGCCCGACCCCGACGACGAGTTGAAGTCCAGATCCCCGTTCACGGTCAGCCGGTCATCGAGAGATTCAGTGAGGGAGGTCCCCGAGCCCGTGAGAAGCAGTCCGGATACTCCTTGGCTGCTCAAGTTTGAGTTGCGCGGTGATGCCGACAGGTTGAATTGGTAACCGCTGGCCGGCTCGTCAGCCGACAAGGAAATGCTGGTGACTCCTGCCGTGGAGAGCCAATTGGTATTGGAACTCAGGCTGCTCGCAGTGCACTGCGATGCCGGGATGCTCGGGCCGCATGTGACCGTGGCAGAGCCCTGGTTGGCGGGAAGGTCATGGGCCACGATGGAACTGCCGAGATACTTCGAGCCTCCGCCACCAATGCCACCGTTATTGGTCAGGCAGAATTGGCGTACGAGCTCATATGTCGTACTCGCACCTGATGTGACGGGGACAGACCAATACGACGCGACCCAGGTCTTCTTGAGAGTCAGTGTGACGGTGTCGTCGTTGGTGGTTCCGCTGGCCGGGTTCGGTTGCAACCCGACCGAAGTCGTGTCGCCGGCTGTCACCGATACGACGGTGTCGTTAGCGGGAATGTAGCCCTGCGTGTCAGTCACCGAGCTGTACAGGTCGGCGGGCGTGAAGTCTGCCTGGGAGGGGGAGGTGAGGGTATCGCCGTGCTTGGTCAGTTCGCCATCGGTGAAAGTTCGGGTGATGGTCTGACCCCATTGAAGACCGAGGAGGGGTTCGCTACCGGCTGGCGGAGTTGACGGCCAATTGGCGGCTGTCGTCGGCCAGCATTGTCCACCGGGTGCCGAGGCTGAGCCGCTGGTGCTGACGAAAGCGGCACTCTGGACGTCACGAGCGAAGTTGGCCGAGATCAGTTGCGCATCGGCGGAGTCAGCGACCCTGTTGAACGTGGTCGTTTCGTTTTGGAGTATCGCGATCAGCGCTGCGGCGATACCACTGACAACAATGGGAAGAATGATGATCACGACCACGAGCTCGATGAGAGTAAACCCCTCCTCGCCCCCCTGACCTGCCAGTCGCGGACGAAGCCTCGGACGGCTTGTCACTCCGGACGTTCTGGAGTGCATTCGACGCCAGGGCCTCATGGCCGTTCTCCTCGTTTCCAGGTGGTCGGGAGATAACCGGACGGACGATCCCCCGTAATGTCCCGACGCCTCTCTGCGATCATGACTTGGTTGACATGTGATGGAGCGTGGGGATGGGTCCGTGAAAGGACCCATCCCCCGCCTGCTCCACGCTTACTGAGGTGACGTTCGACTTATACCGGAGCCGTCTGGCAAATGCCCGGCGTGATGTCGAAGTTGTTGGCTGACGTGAAACTCGTTGATGGGTTGACCGTATACGTTGACGGAGGAGGGAACACGAACACTCCACCCTGCCCGTCGGTCCAGATCTGGTAGTGCGTCGATTGCGGGAGAGTGCGCAGGAATGGGCCAATTGTGGAACCATTCGGGGCTATCCAGCTTCCACCAGGATCCGAAGCAGTGTTCAATGCGCCATTCGCCTCCGTGCCGTTGTCCCCCAACAGGCCGTACACGCCATTTCCGGGCGCCGGTGGGTTCGGCATCGTGGTCATCGGACTCAGAGTTGCTGCTCGAGTCATGGCGATGGCAGACCCCCACGTCTGTCCCTGGTTGGGAATCGCGGGACCGCCCGTGTTCGTCGTCAGGTTCGGGTCACCCGGGTAGAAGCCGACCTCCGCCTTATACGTCTCGAGCGCCGTCTCGAAGGTCTTGGCGTCGGAGTTGCACGCCGCCGTCTTGGCGTTCTGTCCCGTGCTTCCAACGGCGAAAACCACGATGGCCGCCAGAATGGCCAGGATGATGATGACGATAAGGAGTTCGATGAGAGTGAAGCCCCCCTCGTTCCTCTTTTCACTCATTCGTTCCCACATGATGGTTCCTTTTCCCCTTTTGGTTGAGTGCCGGCAAACTTGCCGACCGTGCGATTGCACCGCGATGGATTGCTGAAATGCTCTAATGCTTTGTCGAAACGTTTCAGGTCGAATAGCGATCCTCCTCATGCCACTCGACAGCCGAGACCTTCATGAGATGTGGACCTGTCGGAAGATGCCGTACATCGCGCTCACCAGGGCGATAGCGACGAAGCCCACGACCAGACCGACGAAGAGGATGACGGCAGGCTCGAAGAGACTGGTGAAATGCTTCAGCTTGTACTCGAGTTCCTTGTCGAAATACGAGGCTGCCGAGCCCAGTTGTTCGTCGAGCGTTCCCGTGCTTTCCCCGACGACGAACATATGCCGGGCCGCTGTGGGAAAGAGCTGGGTGGCGGCGAGCGGGGCCGCAAGCCCTTCCCCCCTGAGCATCGCCTCCCGAGCATTGACAAGGCCCCGCCTGAAGACGGAGTTGGCCGTGGCGTCCCCGGTGACCTGTAGCGCGTCTGGAATCGGGACCCCGGCATCGACCATCGTGCACAGAATGCGACAGAACCGCTCGAGAATCGCGGTCGTAATGAGGTCGCCCAGGAAGGGCGTTCGGAGAAGAGCTGTGTCGCGCAGTTCGCGCCCGCGACTCGTCACGGTGAGGAGCACCGCAGCACCGGTGACGAGCGCAACGACGGCGACGAGGACGTACCAGTCATTGGTGACGAAATTCGCCACGGAGAGCAGCATGCGGGTCGGAAGTGGGAGCTTGGCATCCAGCGAGGCGAAGAAGGTCTTGAACTGAGGCAGGACAAAACCTGCAATAACGACAACGGCCACCACAGCCAGTGCCATGACGATTGCGGGATAGAGAAGGGCTGAGGTTACCTTTCGCTTGGCTTCGACGTCGCGTTCGATGTACTCGGCGAGCTGGTCGAGTACGACGTCGAGGTTGCCGGTCATCTCGGCCGACCGGAGGATTCCCAAGTAATAGGGCGGGAAGGCTTCGGGATGCTCGTCGGCGGCCCCCGCAAACGTCTCTCCGGCGCGCAGTGACTCGGACATTTCGGCCAAGACGCGCTGGAAGACCTTGTCGCCGACCTCGTCTGTCATGACCTCCATTGACTCCAGGACCGGAATGCCAGCTCTCATGAAGACGGCCATCTGTCGAGAAAAGTGCATGAGCTCGCGACGCTTGACCTTCTTTTTTGTGATCTCGAACGTAAGAAGACTCTTCTTCTCCCGAACGTCGACGGGCGCGAGATCCTTGGCCAGCAGAGCGCGCCGAGCCATCCCCACAGTCAGGGCGTTCTCCAGTCCGCTGACCGTGGCGCCGTCAGGGCTGGTCGCTGTGAATTTGAACTTCGGCATTGGGGTACCTAGGCCTCAGATTGCGTAGATCGATCGAACGACTTCGGAAATGGTCGTCACGTCTTCGGTGATCAGACGGATTGCTTCATCTTTCAGGGTCCGCATGCCCTGGGAGATGGCCATGCGTTGCAGCTCCTCCTGGGTGGCCCAGCCGACGATCAATCGCTTGAGCTCGGGGGAGAGACGCATGATCTCATAGACGCCGATGCGGTCTTCGTAGCCCGTGCCAGCGCAGAAGTTGCATCCGAGACCGTGCCAGAACTCTTCCTTGGCCTCCCCGCCACCTTCTTCGAAAAAGGCGATCTCCTCGTCCTTCGGGTGGTAGGTGGTTTTGCATCGCTGACATATGCGGCGCACGAGACGTTGGCTCACAACGGCCACCACTGAGGAAGCGATCAGAAAGGACTCGATGCCCATGTCCAGGAAGCGATGGAGGGCGGCGGCGGAATCGGTGGCGTGCAGAGACGAGAGCACAAAGTGTCCCGTGAGAGCTGACTGCACGGCGATGCGGGCCGTCTCGACGTCCCGAATCTCTCCGACCAGGATGACGTCAGGGTCTTGGCGCAGGATCGACTTGAGGCCGTCGGCGAAGGTGAGACCGGCCTGCTCGTTGGTCTGGATCTGATTGATCGAGGGAAAGACGTATTCGACCGGGTCTTCAATCGTCATGATGTTCCGGCTCGGATCATCGATCTCACTGAGCGCCGCATAGAGTGTCGTGGTCTTGCCACTTCCTGTCGGGCCGGCGCAGAGGACCATGCCAAACGGAGCCCGAATGTGACGGGCGAACTGCTGGTGGGTAGCTGGAGGCATCCCGAGATCGCCCATGCGATACAAGGAGCGGCTCTTGTCTAGGACACGGAGGACGCATTTTTCGCCCCAGATCGTGGCGACAGTTGCGACGCGAATGTCGATCTCACGGCCGTCGATCTCCATCGTGATCTGCCCGTCCTGTGGGCGCCGTCTTTCGACGATGTTCATCCCAGCCAAGATCTTGAGACGACTCACGATCGCTGGGGCCATTCCCATTGGCAAGTCGACAGTGTCATGCAGAGCACCGTCGATACGGAATCGGACCCTTAGCTGTTTGTCCTGAGGTTCCAGGTGGATATCCGATGCCCGATCGCGCAGAGCTTGAGTGATTAGCAGATTGACCACCTGCACGACTGGAGCGTCGTCAGCGATGACAGCGGTAGCCGATGCGTCTGGTGCGCGCCGGCTGGTGTCCGATTCCGCAAAGTGTCGGACGTACCCTTCGATATTGCTGAGAGCCCGGTACGCGGCTTCGATGGCTCGTTGGACGTCGGAAGGAGGAGCGATGACAAGATGCACTTGGCGGCGAGTGGCAGCAGACAAGCGTTCCTGGGTTTCGTCGTTCGGGTCGGCGACCACCACGGTGACGCTCTTGTCGTCGAAGTCGATGGGAATGGCGACATTGGCTCGAGCCACTCCTTCTGGCAGCAAGGCGATGGCTTCGGCTGAGGGTGTCTGTTGGGAAAGATCGACAAAAGGAATCTTCAGCTGGTCCGATAGAGCGCGGGCCAAAGCACGCTCGTCGAGGGCTCCCTCCTCGACGAGAAGAGTTCCGATTCGCTTTCCGGTCGTCGATTGCTGAAGAAGTGCCTCGGCGAGCTGGGCCTGGCTGATGAGTTGAGCTCCCACCAGGAGCTCGCCGAGCATCCTCTGGCCTTCGGATCCCTTCTTTGATTGGCGATCGTCCCGAGTGGTGGGATCAGGCTTGGACGTTCCCGAGTCCGTCGCACTTTCTTTACGCAGTTTCATAGAGACACCCACCCCCTCACTCCTCTCCACTCCGAGTTGGGGCCTGGGCACTCGCGCCGGAGCGCCGTAAGCCCACCTCGGTGCGCATCGTCAACACTTCAGTGCTTCGGCTGAGGCGGGAAATGCCGGTTCTTGCCCCGTGTACGTGTGTCTGGACGCCACTTGTGCTTCTGGTCACGGCGGTCATAGTGATCGTTGAGCGTCACTTGGGGCCCTATGAGGTCTCAACTCTTGGCCAACTCGTGAATGCCAGAGGCCCCCCAAATTCTCTTCCGTTCCTTCGAATTTGCCCGCGACCAGGGGTCTGTTGCCGTCAGAGCTCCTTATCGAGGCGCTTAGGATCTGCGTCTGCTCCTCGAAGTTCGAGGTATCCACCGAGTCACTTCGCATCGACGCGGTAACTCTCGGGGACCTCTCGGACTACTCGGGCTGGTGAAAGGCAGTGTGCGGGGGTGGTGTTGTGGCTCGTTGTCGCTCTCATCCCGGCAGCTTGTTTTGGGTCACCTGGCGGCGACAAAGGTCAATGTGAGCACGGTGCGGGGTCGATAACGAGCCGTCGACGGACCGCCGGCACGAAGGGGCGAGATCGGAGCGGACGACGACAGAGGCGATTTGTCGACCCACCAGCCCTCGTTGGGAGAGATTTGAGGTCCCATTGCTCACGGTATGAGGAGGATCTTGCAGAGTAATCGCGAGCTCGCCTGACGTCAGCGGTCTACGAGAATCGTACTTCCGATCCTTCTTCGGCTATTCGTCGTGGAAATGCGATTGAGGCGAAGCGACGAGTGGTGCCGGGGGGGATATGAAAGGACGAATGAATCAGAGAAGCGATGGGGGTTTCACCCTGTTCGAGCTTCTCCTCGTGATCATCATTCTGGCCGTCCTAGCTGGGATCGTTGCTTTCACAGTCGGCGCTACCCGAACCAATAGCCTGTCAGCTTCTTGCTCCTCGGACGCAAAGGCATTCGGCACTGCCTTGGAGGAGTACAAGGCGTTGGTGGGCGTGTTCCCCGGGGCCACCGCGTTACAGGTGCCGGCTAACCCAACCACTAACCCTAACCCGCAGCCGCTTCCAAACCAGGGACAAGTCTGGGGATTGACAACCCAGCTCCAGGCGCTGCAACTTCCGGGCACCTACGGTTTGCTTGGGGATCCATCGACACCCAACGGCACATGGACGGCTCCGAACGGCGAGGTTGTTGGGCCCTTCATGCGGCAGCTGCCCTCCACTCAGCACTACCAAATTGTCACGGATGGCCAAGGTGGGGTGTTCGTATATCCGTATTTGAACTCAGGCGCCCCAATCAACACGTCGTCTGCAGCCATGGACAACAATGTGACCGCAGGACATGTTCTGGGAATTTCGGATACGAACCTCCTGAATTTCGAAACTGATCCCGGAATTTGCTCCGACCCCAACGTGGTTTCGTGACAACTCGAGAAGGCGGTGGCTGAGATTCCCCGGGCCAGTCCGGTTGGAGGCCAGCATGACCTGCTCGGGAATGATGTATCGGTCGATCCGCCCCGCCAGGTAGCAGACTGGAACGATGGTCACCACCTACGGCGTTCTGGCGCTCAGCTTCATGATGCTCATGTATCTCTTCGAGAAACAGGGCCCCCTCTTCGTCCTGGCCTTCGCCGTCGGCTGCGCCCTCTCGAGCAGTTACGGGTTTCTGTCCGGGACCTGGCCCTTCGGGGCCGTCGAGGCAATCTGGACGCTGGTCGCCCTCCGTCGTTGGTCCATCGCCCGGACGGAGCTCCATGGGGGTTCGTGATCCTGGCGAATCAGCTATCGGCGGCGACAACGGATGAGAGAATCCTGTGGTGACCAGGGTTCCGATCGCTTGCACCCTTACCGCCGATGCGGCCATCGGTCGATTGGCTGAATGGGAGACCTTTCTCTCAACCGGCGTGAAGTGGGTCGAAACAGAGACGAACAGTGTCACCTTGATCCTCATCGGAGGGAGCGACGTGCTGTTGACGGCGACCGATCTGGCCGAACGCGAGAAGACCTGTTGTTCTTTCTTCCAGTTCTCGATCGAACTGGACGGAATCGAATCACGTCTTCACATCGAGGTTCCTTCAGAGGCCAAACCGATCCTGTCCGATCTCCTTACGCGCCTGCCAGCAAACCGTCGTCCCGACTGACTTCGTCGACGAGCGTTTTGAAAGAGGAGAAAAATGTGTGTCCGTTGGGACAATCAGAGGGTGTCGGCGTTCTAGAATGAACTCTTTGGCCCGGGGACTGGACGGTGTTCGTCCGTGGACGCGTAAGGGAGCGGGTTACGTGAGGCACGATCAGAATCGCACTCGACGTCTTCGTCGGTCTGGCACGGTGCTGCTTGTCATTGTGGCGGCCGGGTTGATGCTTGCCGCCTGTGGCAGTGACAAGGGTTCAGGGGCCAAGTCCACGACGTCCACTGTCGCATCAACGGGCTCGAGCACCACGAAGGCTCCGACCGACAGCACCACGACGGCCCCTGCGCCTCCTGCGACAACGCCGGCCACCGTTCCCTTTTCGGTCTCTGAGGTTCACACGGGCACTGGTCCAGCCACGTTGGGCAATTTCAATGTGTCCTCCCAGGCCAAGGAATGGGACATCGACTGGGTGTATTACGGGTGTCCTGCCCCCGCCAAGACGGGGACCTTCGGGATCACGGTTGTGGGCCACGGTTCCGCCGCCAACACCACCGATGGCGGTGTGACCGAGCCGGCGGGACCGGGAACAGCCGGTATCGACCGCAATTACGACACCGGCACGTTCAATCTCAAAGTGACGACCGCCTGCAAGTGGACCGTGAGGGTGGAAGTCCTCACATAAGGGTCAGCCGACGGACCGTTGCGACCGGTCCGTCGAGCGAGAAGCTCCCATTGGGTTCGGGCGGGCTGACGGATCAGGGCCCATTCGTCATCTCGACTTGATTTTCGCACGCCTCGACGATCGCGAACGGTTGGACGTCAACGGTTGGAGCAGGGGGTTGTCCGTAAGTTGACCCTCTAGTGGATACCAGTTGATCGTGGTGAAACACCATTGTCTCGGTACCTCAGATCCAGGGAAGGTAGCGGGGTTTTGGCACGTCCAGCACTGCTTCTTTGTGCTGGGCGATGGGGGGGTTGTGAAGGGCTTCTGCCGAAGATCGTGGATGGCGTTGGCCTGCGCGCCCGGGGTGTTCCTGGGCGTGGTCCTTGGCGCGCTCGCCGCCGGGGCGAGCCCGGGTCCCAGTGCCGGCATCGTGGCCACGTCAGGTGCTGAAGTTCACGTCGTCCTGCAGATCCATACAGCGCCTTCTTTCGCCAACGACTCGATACTGGTCCAGTCCTCGCAATTGACGTTCGAGTGCGCCAGTGTCGTCTACGAAACCTTGCAGGGTGGCTCGACGTCGTCACCGCGCACCAGTCCGAACAGCATCACCGTCATCCTCGACTCCGATGGGAACGCTGACCTTACGGTCGATGCGGTCAACTGTGCTCCCGGTTCGGCCATCGTCGAAGCCGATCTGGTTGCCGCCCCGTACTACACGGCGACGGCCACGCTCAAGATCGCGCCGCCCGGAGTCATGAAGCCGGGTCTCACGGTCGATCCGAACCCCGAGGTCGAAACCGGTCAGACGCCGGCCACCGGCGAGTCCGATGTCTACGCTGTCTTCACCGTCTCGGCCAATCCTGTCTATGCCGGACAGCAGGTGGAGATCTCCTCGGCTCAGCTCGACGACCGATGCGGCCAAGGGTGGCGGTGGGAGCCGAACGGAGGGGCGGCTGTCAGCGGCGTCCCCCCCGCCATGGGCGATGCCATCAGTACTCTCGACGACGACGGGAACGCCGCCTTTGTCTTCAAGGGAGCCTCCTGCGCCTCGGGGCCGTCGACGATCATCGCCGACGTCCTCGCCGGTTCTCATCCCACCTACACGACGACCTTCAAGATCAAGCCACCAACGTCGAAAGCGGTCAAGAAGAAGAGGGGGGTACCCGAGGCCGCCAAGAACACGGTGCCGGTCACGCTGTCTCTCAGTCCGACCCCGGTCACCGAGATTGGATTCACGGCGAGCGGGGATCTCAGCATCACAAAGACCGACAATCTTGGTGGATCCTCTGTGACCTCGACCCCGGGAACAGCCGTGCCGGGAACGTCGATCACCTACACGATCGTCGCCTCGAACTCCGGCCCGACGGTTGCCACCGGGGCCTCGGTGACCGATGCGCTTGCCCTCAACCCCGACATAGAGTCGGACACCTGGACGGCAACCGGGTCGGGGAATGCGACCGGCTTCACCGCGTCAGGGTCTGGAAACATCTCCGATTCGCTAGACCTCCCCGCTGGGGGATCCGTCACCTACACGGTGGTCGCCACCATTCAATCGTCGGCTATGGGCATCCTGTCGAACACGGCGACGATCACCCCGCCGCCAGGCTTCTCTGATATCAACCCCGGAGACAACAGCGCTATCGACACCGACACGCTCAAGCCGTCCGACGACCTGTCGATCACCAAGACCGACAACGACCACGGTTCGGTGACGGCCGGTACCCCGATCACCTACACGATCGTCGTCTCGGACGGGGGCCCATCCGACACTTCTCACCTTGCTGTCGTCGACAATCTCCCGGCTCAGGGCCTCACCAATGTCTCGAGCCCGAACTTGCCACCGGACGTGACGTTCTCTCCGTCTACTGACAGCTGGAGCATGGCATCTCTGTCCACGGGTCAGTCGGTCACGTTGCAATTGGCAGGAACCGTCCCGTCGGGTGCGACCGGCACTTCGTACACGAACACCGCCACGGCTTCCGCCTCTGACGCTTCGCCCGTGACTGCGACCGACACCGACGCCCTGAACGTCCAGGCCGCCTTGGCCATATCGAATACCGACGGGGTCAGTTCGGTAGTGGCTGGTTCCTCCGACACATACACGACAGTCGTCTCGAACAGTGGCCCGTCGGACGCCGCAAATCTGAGCGTCGTGGATGCTGTCCCGACTCAGGGACTCAGCGGTATCTCGAGCCCGGGCCTTCCGTCGGGGGTGACCTTCAACTCGGGCACTGACACTTGGAGCCTGTCGTCACTGCCGGCTGGCCAGGCGGTCACCCTCAAGCTGTCTGGCACGATTCCCCCGGGAGCCACGGGCGCGTCGTATGCGAACACCGCAACCGCATCTTCATCGGACGCCGCCACCGTGAGCGCCACCGACACCGACACACTCACCGCCAAGTCCAACCTGAACATCACCAACAGCGACGGGGTGAGCTCGGTGGTGGCCGGCACCTCCGACACCTACACGGTCGTGGTCACGAACACGGGACCGTCCAACGCCTCCGCCCTGAGCGTGGTCGACGCCCTGCCGACCCAGGGTCTGACGAACATCTCGAGCCCGGGTCTGCCCTCCGGGGTGACCTTCACCTCCGCCACCGACACCTGGAGCCTGGCCTCGCTGGCGGCCGGGCAGTCGGTCACCCTCGAGCTGGCCGGGACGGTCCCGTCGGGGGCCACCGGATCGACCTATGCCGACATCGCCACCGCCTCGGCCACCGACGCCACCACGGTCACGGCCACCGATACCGACACCTTGACCGCGCACGCCACCCTCGCCATCACGAAGACCGACAGCGACGGGGGATCGTCGGCCACCTCGACCAAGGGCACGGCCGTGCCGGGGACGTCGATCACCTACACCATCGTGGCCTCGAACACGGGTCCGTCCAACACCTCGGGCGCCACAGTGACGGACCCCCTGGCCCTCAACCCGGCCATCGCCTCCGACACGTGGACGGCCACGGGGTCGGGGGGAGCCACCGGCTTCAGTCCCACCGGCTCGGGCAGCATCAACGATTCGGTGGCCATCCCCGCCGGCGGCTCCATCACCTACACGGTGACGGCCAGTCTCCGATCCTCGGCCACGGGCACGCTGTCCAACACGGCCACGGCGGCCGCCACCGACGCCACCACCGTCACGGCCACCGACACCGACACGGTCACCGCCCAGTCCACCCTGACCATCACCAACAGCGACGGGGTGAGCTCCGTGGTGGCCGGCACCCCCGACACCTACACGGTCGTGGTCACGAACACGGGACCGTCCAACGCCTCTGCCCTGAGCGTGGTCGACACCCTGCCCACCCAGGGCTTCACCGGCATCACGAGCCCCAGCCTGCCCACAGGGGTGACCTTCACCTCCGCCACCGACACCTGGAGCCTGGCCTCGCTGGCGGCGGGTCAGTCGGTCACCCTGGAGCTGGCCGGCACGGTCCCGTCGGGGGCCACCGGATCGACCTTCGCCGACACGGCCACCGCCTCGGCCGCCGACGCCTCCGCTGTGAGCGCCACCGACACCGACACTCTCAGCTCGAACGCCACATTGACCATCACCAACAGCGACGGGGTCAGCTCGGTGGTGGCCGGCACCTCCGACACCTACACGGTCGTGGTCACCAACACGGGACCGTCCAACGCCTCCGCCCTGAGCGTGGTCGACACCCTGCCGACCCAGGGTCTGACGAACATCTCGAGCCCGGGTCTGCCCTCCGGGGTGACCTTCACCTCCGCCACCGACACCTGGAGCCTGGCCTCGCTGGCGGCCGGGCAGTCGGTCACCCTCGAGCTGGCCGGGACGGTCCCGTCGGGGGCCACCGGGTCGACCTACGCCGACACGGCCACCGCCTCGGCCATCGACGCCACCTCGGTCAGTGCCACCGACACAGACACGCTCAGTTTGAACGCCACCCTGGCCATCACGAAGACCGACAACGACGGGGGATCGTCGGTCACCTCGACCAAGGGCACGGCCGTGCCGGGGACGTCGATCACCTACACGATCGTGGCCTCGAACTCCGGTCCCTCGATCGCCTCGGGGGCGTCGGTGACCGACCCGTTGGCGCTCAACCCGGACATCGCCTCCGACACATGGACGGCCACGGGGTCGGGGGGAGCCACCGGCTTCAGCGCCACCGGCTCGGGCAGCATCAACGATTCGGTGACCATCCCCGCCGGTGGCTCCCTCACCTACACCGTCGTGGCCACGCTCTACTCCTCGGCCACGGGCACGCTGTCCAACACGGCCACGGCGGCCGCCACCGACGCCACCACGGTCACGGCCACCGATACCGACACCTTGACCGCGCACGCCACCCTCGCCATCACGAAGACCGACAGCGACGGGGGATCGTCGGCCACCTCGACCAAGGGCACGGCCGTGCCGGGGACGTCGATCACCTACACCATCGTGGCCTCGAACACGGGTCCGTCCAACACCTCGGGCGCCACAGTGACGGACCCCCTGGCCCTCAACCCGGCCATCGCCTCCGACACGTGGACGGCCACGGGGTCGGGGGGAGCCACCGGCTTCAGTCCCACCGGCTCGGGCAGCATCAACGATTCGGTGGCCATCCCCGCCGGCGGCTCCATCACCTACACGGTGACGGCCAGTCTCCGATCCTCGGCCACGGGCACGCTGTCCAACACGGCCACGGCGGCCGCCACCGACGCCACCACCGTCACGGCCACCGACACCGACACGCTCACCGCCCAGTCCACCCTGACCATCACCAACAGCGACGGGGTGAGCTCCGTGGTGGCCGGCACCCCCGACACCTACACGGTCGTGGTCACGAACACGGGGCCGTCCAACGCCTCTGCCCTGAGCGTGGTCGACACCCTGCCCACCCAGGGCTTCACCGGCATCACGAGCCCCAGCCTGCCCACAGGGGTGACCTTCACCTCCGCCACCGACACCTGGAGCCTGGCCTCGCTGGCGGCCGGTCAGTCGGTCACCCTGGAGCTGGCCGGCACGGTCCCGTCGGGGGCCACCGGATCGACCTTCGCCGACACGGCCACCGCCTCGGCCGCCGACGCCTCCGCTGTGAGCGCCACCGACACCGACACTCTCAGCTCGAACGCCACATTGACCGTCACCAAGACCGACAGTGACGGGGGATCGTCGGTCACGAGTGCGGTGGGCACAGCCGTGCCGGGGACGTCGATCACCTACACGATCGTGGCCTCGAACACGGGTCCGTCGACGGCCTTCAATCTGAACGTGGTTGACACCCTCCCGACGCAGGGCCTCACAAACGTCTCGAGTCCGAGCCTGCCTTCGGGGGTGACGTTCACCGCGAGCACCGACACCTGGACCCTGGCGTCGTTGGCTGCGGGTCATTCCGTAACCCTCGAACTGACCGGTACCGTGCCTTCGGGTGCAACGGGCACTTCATACACGAACACGGCCATGGCCATGGCCTCTGACGGCTCCTCGGTCACGGCCACCGATAACGACGTGCTCAGCCCGAAGGCAACCCTGGCTGTCACCAAGACCGACAACGTCGGGGGATCGTCTGTCACCTCGACCAAAGGCGCGGCGGTGCCGGGAGGGTCGATCACCTACACGATCGTGGCCTCCAACTCTGGACCGAGCTCCACCTCGGGTGCCCAGATCGCCGATCCCCTGGCGCTCAACTCTTCCATCGGATCCGATAGTTGGACGGCCACCGGCTCGGGCGGATCCTCCGGCTTCAGCCCATCGGGCTCGGGCAGCATCGATGACCCCGTGGTCATTCCCGTCGGCGGCGCCGTCACCTACACCGTGGTGGCCAATCTCCTCTCGTCCGCCACCGGCACGTTGGCAAACACCGCCACCGTCACCGCTTCCGACGCATCGTCGGTTACGGCCACCGACACCGACACACTGAACGCGAAGGCCAACCTGTCAGTCACCAACACCGACGGCGTGAGCTCGGTGGTGGCCGGCACCCCCGACACCTACACGGTCGTGGTCTCGAACTCAGGCCCTAGTGACGCCTCCAACCTCAGCGTGGCGGACGCCGTTCCGGTTCAGGGCTTCACCGGTGTGACCAGCCCGAGCCTGCCGTCGGGCGTGACGTTCACCTCGGCCACGGATACGTGGTCCGTGGCCTCGCTGGCGGCCGGGCAGTCGGTCACCCTCGAGCTGGCCGGCACCATCCCCCCGGGGGCCGCGGGCACCAGTTACGTGGACAAAGCCACTGCTTCGGCGGGCGACGCCTCGAGCGTGAGCGCCACCGACTCTGACACCCTGACCGCGCAGGCAACGCTGACGATCTCGAACAGCGACGGCGTGAGCTCGGTGATCGCTGGCACCTCCGATACCTACACGGTCGTGGTCACGAACACGGGACCGTCGAACGCTTCCAGCCTAAGCGTGGTCGACACCATTCCGACCCAGGGACTCACGAACATCTCGAGCCCAAGCCTGCCGTCAGGGGTGATCTTCAACTCGACGACCGACACCTGGACCCTCGCGTCGCTGGCGGCCGGTCAGTCGGTCACCCTGGAGCTGGCCGGCACGGTCCCGTCGGGGGCCACCGGATCGACCTACGCCGACACGGCCACCGCCTCGGTCACCGACGCCACCTCGGTCAGTGCCACCGACACCGACACACTCACCGCCCAGGCCACCTTGGCCATGATCAAGACCGACAACGACGGTGGATCGTCGGTCACGAGTGCCTTGGGCACGGCGGTGGCCGGAACGTCGATCACCTACACGATCGTGGACTCCAACACTGGGCCCTCGACCGCCTACGGAGGATCGGTGACCGATCCGCTGGCGCTCAACCCGGCCATCAGCTCCGACAGCTGGACGGCCACTGGGTCAGGGGGAGCCACCGGCTATAGCCCATCGGGCTCAGGCAACATCAGCGATGCCGTGACGATCCCGGCCGGCGGCTCCATCACGTACTCGGTGACGGCCAACATCTACTCGTCGGCTGCGGGCACCTTGTCCAACACGGCCACCGCCAGCGCCTCTGACGCCACGACCATCAGCGCCACCGACACCGATATTCTCGGCTCCAGAGCCACCCTCGCCATCACGAAGACCGACAGCGACGGGGGATCATCGGTCACCTCGACCAAGGGCACGGCCGTGCCGGGGACGTCGATCACCTACACGATCGTGGCCTCGAACTCCGGGCCCTCGACGGCCTCGGGGGCGTCGGTGACCGATCCCCTGGCCCTCAACCCGGCCATCAGCTCCGACACATGGACGGCCACGGGGTCGGGGGGAGCCACCGGCTTCAGCGCCACCGGCTCGGGCAACATCAACGATTCGGTGACCATCCCCGCCGGTGGCTCGATCACCTACACCGTCGTGGCCACGCTCTACTCCTCGGCCACGGGCACGCTGTCCAACACGGCCACCGCCGCTGCCACCGACGCCACCACGGTCACGGCCACCGACACCGACACCTTGAATCCACATGCGACCCTGGCCATCACGAAGACCGACAGCGACGGGGGATCGTCGGCCACCTCGACCAAGGGCACGGCCGTGCCGGGGACGTCGATCACCTACACCATCGTGGCCTCGAACTCCGGGCCGAGTGATGCCTCCGCCCTGAGCGTGGTCGACACCCTCCCTACCCAGGGCTTCACCGGGATCACGAGCCCGAGCCTGCCCACAGGGGTGACCTTCACCTCCGCCACCGACACCTGGACACTCGCCTCGCTGGCGGCGGGTCAGTCGGTCACCCTGGAGCTGGCCGGCACCGTTCCGTCGGGAGCGACAGGCACCACCTACGCCGACACCGCCACCGCCTCGGCCACCGACGCCTCGAGTGTGAGCGCCACCGACACCGACACCTTGAGCGCCCAGGCCACCCTGACCATTACCAACAGCGATGGGGTCAGCTCCGTCGTGGCCGGCACCGCCGACACCTACACGGTGGTGGTCACCAACTCGGGGCCGTCCAACGCCTCCGCCCTGAGCGTGGTCGACACCCTCCCGACCCAGGGCTTCACCGGCATCACGAGCCCCAGCCTGCCGTCCGGCGTGACCTTCAACTCGGGCACGGACACCTGGAGCCTGGCCTCGCTGGCGGCGGGTCAGTCGGTGACCCTGGAGCTGGCCGGCACAGTTCCCTCGGGAGCGACAGGCACCACCTACGCCGACACGGCCACGGCCTCGGCCACCGACGCCACCTCGGTCAGTGCCACCGACACAGACACGCTCAGTTTGAACGCCACCCTGACCATCACCAAGACCGACAATGACGGGGGATCGTCGGTCACCTCCACCAAGGGCACTGCGGTGCCGGGGACGTCGATCACCTACACGATCGTGGCCTCGAATACGGGGCCGTCGACGGCCTCGGGGGCGTCGGTGACCGACCCGTTGGCGCTCAACCCGGACATCGCCTCCGACACGTGGACGGCCACGGGGTCGGGGGGAGCCACCGGCTTCAGCGCCACCGGCTCGGGCAGCATCAACGATTCGGTGACCATCCCTGCCGGTGGTTCCCTCACCTACACCGTCGTGGCCACGCTCTACACCTCGGCCACGGGCACGCTGTCCAACACGGCCACCGCCGCTGCTAGCGACGCCACCACGGTCACGGCCACCGACACCGACACGCTCGGTCCGAAGGCCACATTGACCATTACCAACAGCGACGGGGTCAGCTCCGTCGTGGCCGGCACAGCCGACACCTACACGGTGGTGGTCACCAACTCGGGGCCGTCCAACGCCTCCGCCCTGAGCGTTGTCGACACCCTTCCGTCCCAGGGTCTGACGAACGTCTCGAGCCCGGGCCTGCCCACAGGGGTGACCTTCAATGCCGGCACCGACACCTGGAGCATGGCCACGCTGGCGGCCGGGCAGTCGGTCACCCTGGAGTTGGCCGGCACCGTCCCCTCGGGGGCGACGGATACCACCTATGCCGACACGGCCACCGCCTCGGCCGCCGACGCCTCCGCCGTCACGGCCACCGACACCGACACGGTCACCGCCCAGTCCACCCTGACCATCACCAACAGCGACGGGGTGAGCTCCGTGGTGGCCGGCACCCCCGACACCTACACGGTCGTGGTCACGAACACGGGACCGTCCAACGCCTCTGCCCTGAGCGTGGTCGACACCCTGCCCACCCAGGGCTTCACCGGCATCACGAGCCCCAGCCTGCCCACAGGGGTGACCTTCACCTCCGCCACCGACACCTGGAGCCTGGCCTCGCTGGCGGCGGGTCAGTCGGTCACCCTGGAGCTGGCCGGCACGGTCCCGTCGGGGGCCACCGGATCGACCTTCGCCGACACGGCCACCGCCTCGGCCGCCGACGCCTCCGCTGTGAGCGCCACCGACACCGACACTCTCAGCTCGAACGCCACATTGACCATCACCAACAGCGACGGGGTCAGCTCGGTGGTGGCCGGCACCTCCGACACCTACACGGTCGTGGTCACCAACACGGGACCGTCCAACGCCTCCGCCCTGAGCGTGGTCGACACCCTGCCGACCCAGGGTCTGACGAACATCTCGAGCCCGGGTCTGCCCTCCGGGGTGACCTTCACCTCCGCCACCGACACCTGGAGCCTGGCCTCGCTGGCGGCCGGGCAGTCGGTCACCCTCGAGCTGGCCGGGACGGTCCCGTCGGGGGCCACCGGGTCGACCTACGCCGACACGGCCACCGCCTCGGCCATCGACGCCACCTCGGTCAGTGCCACCGACACAGACACGCTCAGTTTGAACGCCACCCTGGCCATCACCAAGACCGACAACGACGGGGGATCGTCGGTCACCTCGACCAAGGGCACGGCCGTGCCGGGGACGTCGATCACCTACACGATCGTGGCCTCGAACTCCGGTCCCTCGATCGCCTCGGGGGCGTCGGTGACCGACCCGTTGGCGCTCAACCCGGACATCGCCTCCGACACATGGACGGCCACGGGGTCGGGGGGAGCCACCGGCTTCAGCGCCACCGGCTCGGGCAGCATCAACGATTCGGTGACCATCCCCGCCGGTGGCTCCCTCACCTACACCGTCGTGGCCACGCTCTACTCCTCGGCCACGGGCACGCTGTCCAACACGGCCACGGCGGCCGCCACCGACGCCACCACGGTCACGGCCACCGATACCGACACCTTGACCGCGCACGCCACCCTCGCCATCACGAAGACCGACAGCGACGGGGGATCGTCGGCCACCTCGACCAAGGGCACGGCCGTGCCGGGGACGTCGATCACCTACACCATCGTGGCCTCGAACACGGGTCCGTCCAACACCTCGGGCGCCACAGTGACGGACCCCCTGGCCCTCAACCCGGCCATCGCCTCCGACACGTGGACGGCCACGGGGTCGGGGGGAGCCACCGGCTTCAGTCCCACCGGCTCGGGCAGCATCAACGATTCGGTGGCCATCCCCGCCGGCGGCTCCATCACCTACACGGTGACGGCCAGTCTCCGATCCTCGGCCACGGGCACGCTGTCCAACACGGCCACGGCGGCCGCCACCGACGCCACCACCGTCACGGCCACCGACACCGACACGGTCACCGCCCAGTCCACCCTGACCATCACCAACAGCGACGGGGTGAGCTCCGTGGTGGCCGGCACCCCCGACACCTACACGGTCGTGGTCACGAACACGGGACCGTCCAACGCCTCTGCCCTGAGCGTGGTCGACACCCTGCCCACCCAGGGCTTCACCGGCATCACGAGCCCCAGCCTGCCCACAGGGGTGACCTTCACCTCCGCCACCGACACCTGGAGCCTGGCCTCGCTGGCGGCGGGTCAGTCGGTCACCCTGGAGCTGGCCGGCACGGTCCCGTCGGGGGCCACCGGATCGACCTTCGCCGACACGGCCACCGCCTCGGCCGCCGACGCCTCCGCTGTGAGCGCCACCGACACCGACACTCTCAGCTCGAACGCCACATTGACCATCACCAACAGCGACGGGGTCAGCTCGGTGGTGGCCGGCACCTCCGACACCTACACGGTCGTGGTCACCAACACGGGACCGTCCAACGCCTCCGCCCTGAGCGTGGTCGACACCCTGCCGACCCAGGGTCTGACGAACATCTCGAGCCCCAGCCTGCCGTCCGGCGTGACCTTCAACTCGGGCACGGACACCTGGAGCCTGGCCTCGCTGGCGGCGGGTCAGTCGGTGACCCTGGAGCTGGCCGGCACAGTTCCCTCGGGAGCGACAGGCACCACCTACGCCGACACGGCCACGGCCTCGGCCACCGACGCCACCTCGGTCAGTGCCACCGACACAGACACGCTCAGTTTGAACGCCACCCTGACCATCACCAAGACCGACAA
This sequence comes from uncultured Acidimicrobiaceae bacterium, assembly GCA_963848355.1. Classification (GTDB taxonomy): domain Bacteria; phylum Actinomycetota; class Acidimicrobiia; order Acidimicrobiales; family UBA8190; genus CAWKDG01. The sequence continues at coordinate 503,451 of CAWKDG010000012.1, read as the reverse complement.
CGACGGGGGATCGTCGGTCACCTCCACCAAGGGCACGGCCGTGCCGGGGACGTCGATCACCTACACGATCGTGGCCTCGAATACGGGGCCGTCGACGGCCTCGGGGGCGTCGGTGACCGACCCGTTGGCGCTCAACCCGGACATCGCCTCCGACACGTGGACGGCCACGGGGTCGGGGGGAGCCACCGGCTTCAGCGCCACCGGCTCGGGCAGCATCAACGATTCGGTGACCATCCCCGCCGGTGGCTCCCTCACCTACACCGTCGTGGCCACGCTCTACTCCTCGGCCACGGGCACGCTGTCCAACACGGCCACGGCGGCCGCCACCGACGCCACCACGGTCACGGCCACCGATACCGACACCTTGACCGCGCACGCCACCCTCGCCATCACGAAGACCGACAGCGATGGGGGATCGTCGGCCACCTCGACCAAGGGCACGGCCGTGCCGGGGACGTCGATCACCTACACCATCGTGGCCTCGAACACGGGTCCGTCCAACACCTCGGGCGCCACAGTGACGGACCCCCTGGCCCTCAACCCGGCCATCGCCTCCGACACGTGGACGGCCACGGGGTCGGGGGGAGCCACCGGCTTCAGTCCCACCGGCTCGGGCAGCATCAACGATTCGGTGGCCATCCCCGCCGGTGGCTCCATCACCTACACCGTCGTGGCCACGCTCCACTCCTCGGCCACGGGCACGCTGTCCAACACGGCCACGGCGGCCGCCACCGACGCCACCACCGTCACGGCCACCGACACCGACACGCTCACCGCCCAGTCCACCCTGACCATCACCAACAGCGACGGGGTGAGCTCCGTGGTGGCCGGCACCCCCGACACCTACACGGTCGTGGTCACGAACACGGGACCGTCCAACGCCTCTGCCCTGAGCGTGGTCGACACCCTGCCCACCCAGGGCTTCACCGGCATCACGAGCCCCAGCCTGCCCACAGGGGTGACCTTCACCTCCGCCACCGACACCTGGAGCCTGGCCTCGCTGGCGGCGGGTCAGTCGGTCACCCTGGAGCTGGCCGGCACGGTCCCCTCGGGAGCGGCAGGCACAACCTATGCCGACACGGCCACCGCCTCGGCCGCCGACGCCTCCGCTGTGAGCGCCACCGACTCCGACACTCTCAGCTCGAACGCCACATTGACCATCACCAAGACCGACAGTGACGGGGGATCGTCGGTCACGAGTGCGGTGGGCACAGCCGTGCCGGGGACGTCGATCACCTACACGATCGTGGCCTCGAACACGGGTCCGTCCAACACCTCGGGCGCCACAGTGACGGACCTCCTGGCCCTCAACCCGGCCATCAGCTCCGACACGTGGACGGCCGCCGGGTCGGGGGGAGCCACCGGCTTCAGTCCCACCGGGTCGGGCAGCATCAACGATTCGGTGACCATCCCCTCCGGCGGCTCCATCACCTACACCGTCGTGGCCACTCTCTACCCCTCGGCTACGGGCACGCTGACCAACACGGCCACGGCTGCCGCCACCGACGCCACCACGGTCACGGCCACCGATACCGACACGCTGAACGCAAAGGCCGACCTGACCATCACCGACACCGACGGGGTCAGTGCCATCGTGGCCGGCACGTCCGACGTCTACTCGATCGTCGTGACGAACGCCGGACCGGCGAGTGCCCTCAACCTGAGCGTGGTCGACACCCTCCCGGCCCAGGGCCTCACGAACATCTCGAGCCCCAGCCTGCCCACAGGGGTGACCTTCACCTCCGCCACCGACACCTGGACCCTCGCCTCGCTGGCGGCGGGGCAGTCGGTCACCCTGGAGCTGGCCGGCACCGTCCCGTCGGGGGCCACCGGATCGACCTTCGCCGACACGGCCACCGCCTCGGCCGCCGACGCCTCGACAGTCACGGCCACCGACACCGACACTCTCAGCTCGAACGCCGCCCTGACCATCACCAACACCGACGGGGTCAGCGCCATCGTGGCCGGCACCTCCGACACCTACACCGTGGCGGTCACCAACACGGGACCGTCCAACGCTTCGGATCTGAGCGTGGTCGACACCCTCCCCACCCAGGGATTCACGAACATCTCGAGCCCGAACCTCCCGGCAGGGGTGACCTTCACCTCCGCCACCGACACCTGGACCCTCGCCTCGCTGGCGGCGGGTCAGACGGTCACCCTGGAGCTGGCCGGCAGCGTCCCCTCGGGAGCCACCGGATCGACCTTCGCCGACACGGCCACCGCGTCGGCCGCTGACGCCTCCGCTGTGAGCGCCACCGACACCGACACCTTGAACGCCCAGGCCACCCTCTCCATCACGAACACCGATGGCGTGAGCTCGCTCGTGGCCGGCACGTCCGACACCTATACGATCGTGGTCGCAAACACCGGACTGTCGAGCGCCTTCGCCCTGAGCGTGGTCGCCACCCTCCCCACCCAGGGCCTCACGAACATCTCGAGCCCGAACCTGCCGACGGGCGTGACCTTCAATTCGGGCACCGGCACCTGGAGCCTGGCCTCGCTGGCGACCGGTCAGTCGGTCACCCTGGATCTGGCCGGCACCGTCCCGTCGGGGGCCACCGGATCGACCTACGTCGACACGGCCACCGCCTCGGCCACCGACGCCGCCACGGTCACGGCCACCGACACCGACACCTTGGAGTATCAGGGAGATCTCACCACGAGCATGACGGACAACGACGGGGGCTCGTCCACGGCCCCGTCGACGGGCACGGCCGCGCCGGGGGCGTCCATCACCTACACGGCGGTCGTGTCCAACGTGGGGCCGAGTGACGTGACCGGAGCCGAGATCTACGACCCGCTATCTGAGATCGACAACCTCAGTTCGGACACCTGGTCAGCTACCGGGTCTGGTGGCGCCACCGGCTTCACGCCGTCGGGATCAGGAAGCATCGACGACTTCGTGACGATACCGGCCGGCGGCTCTGTCACCTATACCATTGTGGCGACGATCGCCTCCTCGGCCACGGGGACCCTCTCGAACACGGTCAGCCTCACGCCACCATCGGATTTCACCAACACGAATCCCCTAGCCAATGTCGAGGGGGCGGTAGGTGCAACTGACAGCGACACGTTGGCGCACGCCGTTCTCACCATCACCGACACCGACGGTGCGAGTTCGGTCGGTGCCGGTGACGATGACACGTACACGATCGTGGTCACCAACACGGGCCCGTCGAGCGCTACCAATCTCAGCGTGGTCGACACCCTCCCCACCCAGGGCCTCACGAACATCTCGAGCCCGAGCCTGCCGACGGGGGTGATCTTCGACGCCGGTACCGACACCTGGAGCCTGGCGTCGCTGGCGCCCGGACAGTCGGTGACCGTCGAGCTGGCGGGGACGGTGCCCATAGGGGCGACCGGAACGACGTACTCGGACACGGCCACCGCCTCGGCCTCCGACGCCTCGAGTGTGAGCGCCACCGACACGGACAGCCTCGGCGATGAGGGAGACGTGACAATTATTATGAACGACGACGACGGCGGTTCTTCGATCGTCCCGACGAGCGGAACGGCGGCAGCGGGCAGCTCGATCACGTACACGATCACCGTGTCCAACGCCGGGCCCAGTTCGGTGAGTGGAGCGGAGATCTACGACCCCGTCTCGGTGCACCATGCCCTCACGACCGACACGTGGACGGCAACGGGCACGGGTGGCGCGAGCGGCTACTCGCCCTCAGGATCAGGGAGCATCGACGACATCGTGGCCATCCCCTCCGGTGCCTCGATCACGTACATCGTGGTGGCCACGATCGGTTCCGGGGCGTCGGGGACCCTGTCGAACACCGTCACGCTCACGCCCCCGGTCGACTTCACCAACACGAATCCCCTGGCCGACACCGGGGGGGCCGTGAGTGCCACCGACACGGATACGATCACCCCGTCCTGAGCCCCGTCAGAATCCGTGCCGGCCGGAAACCGGGTCGCCCGGTTCCCGCTGAGGGTGGCGGCGAATGGGCTGCTTCCGCCGTCGGGGACCACTGGGAAACACTGTGAGTAGTCGGATTTATACCTCTCTAAGGGTTCAAATGCCCTCTCTCTGTGCCGAATTCACCCACTTCGCCACTTTTCGTGGGGATAGAACCGCGAGACGGCAGGCTCTTGGACAATGTTTCGCCAACAAGATCCCTAAAAGTGGTGATGTCCGGTGGAGCCCTGACCGTGGACAATGCACTGTACGTGGGCCCGATAAGGAGGCTCGCGAGGGAGGGCGAAGCTACGACGGCCCCTGGACGTAGGCCTCCCGCCGACAACAACGTCGACAAGGAGCAGGAAACTAATGAACGTCCGTCATAGTCGTCTTACACGGTTGCTGGCATTGACCGTCGTAGTGAGCATGCCGTTGATCGGCATGGCGGGGGTCGCTTCCGCGGCTCCTAAGGGTTCCAAGGCATGGTGTGCGAAGCACCCCGGCCCGGTTGGCAAGGCTGCGGGTTGCGCCTCCTCGAGTGGCGGCGGCGGCACCGGCGGACCTCCGCCTCCCGTGACCGAGATCCAGGTGACGGTTGACCCGAACCCGGTGATCGAGACGGGTGTCTCGGAGATCCACGCCGTCATCCAGGTCGAGGCCCAGCCGGCCTTCGCCAACGACAACGTGTTCATCTACTCCCAGCAGCTGATCAACTCCTGCGCGGCAGGGTCCGTTGAGTTCCGCGTGAACGAGGGTCACTCGACCTCGGTTCCGTTGGGCTCGAGCGCCACGGTGGCTCTCGACAACGACGGCAACGCCACGGTCGAGGTCGACGCGTCCGAGTGTGCCCCCGGGCCCAGCTTGGTCGAGGCCGACCTGGTGGCGGCGCCGTACTACACCGCTACCACCACGCTGACCGCGGCTCCGCCGAACGTGACCACTCCTGGTCTCACGGCGTTCCCGAACCCTGAGGTCGAAGTGGGCGATGGAACCACGACCGGTTCCAACATCTACGCCGTCTTCTACTTCGAGGACAACCCCGTGTACGCCGAGACTCCGGTCGAGATCTCGTCCGCTCAGCTCCAGAACCGCTGCCTCGGTGGCGAGACCTGGTCGGCTGGCAACGACGGGAGCGGCAACGGGACCGGCGGGACCACGACGCTGGACAACGACGGCAACGCCGTGTTCATCTTCGAGGGCATCTCGTGTGCTCCCGGAACGTCCACGGTCATCGGTGACCTGGTCGGTGGGACGCACGACACGTACCCCGTCAACTTCACCATCACCGCACCGACGCCCACCGTCGCCTAAGGCTTCGACGGGAAGTACCGGTACACAGTAAGAGCGGGAAGGGGGGCGCATTGCGCCCCCCTTCCCGGCTCTTGGGAAAGGTTCTCAGCGTCGGAATCGACGCAGAGCAGAGAACGTGATCGGATCCACCCTCTCGAGGGTGAGACACAACGACCTGAGGGGGGGTCAGGATGCAACATCACCGTCGCGCCGTGATGTCCACGGTGCTCTTCGCCGTGGTGGTCGCCATGACGGCCGCCCTGACCGTGTTCCTCGGATCGTCGGCTCAGGCGGCGGGCCACTCGGGTGCGGTGGCCGCCAACGTCAAGGGCGCCACCCCCCTGGCCGAGCTGCTGGCCTCCGACGCCTGGGCCGGAGCTGACTTCGGCTGGTCGGTGGCCGTCTCGGGCTCGACCGCCGTGGTCGGCGCGCCGTATGCCGACTCGTACACGGGCGCCGCCTACGTCTTCGGCAAGGTGGACGGCACCTGGACCCAGGAGGCCGAGCTCACCGCCACCGACGGCGCCGTTGGCGACGACTTCGGCTGGTCGGTGGCCATCTCCGGCACCACCGTGGTCATCGGTGCGCCCGGCCACTACTACGGGATCGGGGCGGCCTACGTCTACACCGACACCGGCGGCACCTGGTCCGAGCAGGCCGAGCTCGACGCCTCCGGCCTGGGCACGATGACCGGGGTCAAGTTCGGGTATTCGGTGGTGACGTCGGGGGCGGCGATCATGGTGGGCGCCGACGGCTACGACGCCAAGGCGGGCGCCACCTTCGTCTTCGCCGACAGCGGCGGGAACTGGACGCAGCAGGCCATGCTGACGCCGGCCGACGCCGGCGCCGACGACCAGTTCGGGTGGTCGATGGCGGTGTCGGGGTCGACCCTGCTCGTGAGCGCGGTGAAGGCCCACGACGACACGGGTGCGGTGTACGTCTTCAGCGACGCCGGCGGCTCCTGGGCCCAGCAGGCCGAGCTCACCGCCTCGGACGGGGCCGCCCAGAACTACTTCGGGGACAAGGTGGCGATCTCGGGATCGCGCATCGTGGCCGGCGCGCCGGGCCACCACGACGAACAGGGCGCCGCCTACGTCTTCACCGGCTCGGGGGCCACCTGGAAGCAGGTGGGCGAGCTGACGGCCTCCGACGGGGGGCCGAACGACTGCTTCGGATGGGCGGTGGGCCTGTCGGGGAAGACCGTGCTGGTGGGGGCCGAACAGACCAATGACGGCAGCGGGGCCGCCTACGTCTTCAAGAAGCCCGGTGGCCGCTGGCGCCAGAGCAGCGAGCTGACGGTGAACGACGGGGGCTCGACCGACGAGTTCGGGTACTCGGCCTCGCTGTCGGGAACGACGGCGGTGGTCGGGGCCGACGGGGCCGAGGCCGCGGCCGGATCGGCCTACGTCTACTCGCTGTGATCGTCGATCAGCGGTAGGTGAGCACGCCGATCAGCGGTAGGTGAGCACACGTCCGAGCTTGTCGACGGCCAGACAGAACGTCGGCGTGGCGCACGAGACGCTGACGAGGGCGGTGGTGCCGTCGATGGGTGACGGCGTCGACCACGTGGTGCCGTTGAAGATGAGCGCCCTGCCGCCGTTGTCGACGGCGGCGCAGAACGTCTGACCACGACACGAGACGGCGGTGATCCCGTTGCCGCCGACGACGGTGGTGCCGGTGGCGGGATCGACCGTCCGCGGCGGTGACCACGACGAGCCGTTCCAGGTCAGGACGTTCCCGACGCTGTCGGCGGCCACACAGAACGACGGGCCCGTGCAGGAGACGGTATCGAGCTGGCCCGAGGTGTCGACGTCCGCCGGCTGCGACCAGTCGTCGCCGTTCCACTCGGCGGTGCCGCCGGCGGTGGCCATGCAGAAGGTGGAGCTGACGCAGGAGATGGCACTCGGCCCACCCCAGGCGTTCACGGCCGATGTCCACCGCCCGTTGTAGAAGTAGGCATCGCCGACGCCGTCGACGGCGACGCAGAAGGCGCCGTTGGCACAGGCCACCGCCTGCAGCCCCTGGGCCCCGCCGAGGGTCTGGGGATCGACCCAGGAGAGTCCGTCCCACATGACGACCTCGTTGCCCCCGGGGAGGGCCACGCAGAACGTGGGGCTGGTGCACGAGAGGTCGGCCGCCGGGGCCAACGGCGCCGCGCCGCCGCCGGTGACGGGCAGGGCCGATGACCACGAGGTCCCGTTGAAGCGGTAGGCGGCGTCGGCGGCGGTGAGACCCATGCAGAAGGTGGCCGACGGGCACGAGACGGCGGTGATCGGATGGGCGGCGTCGACGGCGGGCGCCGGACGCGACCACGGCGAGGACGCCGTCACCGCCGTGGTGGTGGTGGGCGACGTCGTCGTGGTGGTGGTGGTGGTGGTGCCCTGACCCGACGGGGAGGGGGAGGTGGCGGCGCCACATGCGGCCGCGAGAATGGCCAGGGCCGACAAGGCCAGGACCGGCGTCGAGGGACGTGGCCACCGGGACGTCGTCAGGCCCACGGCCCATTGTCCCATGGGTGGCGGGGCGGGTCCGTCGGACGCGCACGGGTCAGGAAGGACCACAGGTGACACTCTTCCCACTCCTGTGACAATGCTGGTCGACAGTGCTGGTCAACGGCAGTGTCGGTGCGGTGTCGGCGTTGTTGGCGCGTTGGGCAAACGACCCTTCAGCGCGTACCATCTAATGATCGGCGCTCGGCGGGGCGAGCTCGAACCGATCGACCCAAGTAAAGGCCAGTCCGAGGTGCATGAAGCCCGATGAGTGAGCGCGATGACGACCCGTCGTCCCCATCGGCCGGGACGCGTCCCGGCACCGATCCCGTCGCAGGCGCGGTGATGACGACGGGGATCGAGCATCTCGATTTCGGGGTCCGGAACACGCTGCTGTACTACAAGGACCTGAAGGCCACCCTCGATCTGACGCCGGGCTCAGGGGCCGACCCGGCCGCCGTGGGACGGCTCCTCGGCGCCGAGCGGGTGCCGATGTCGGCGCTCTTCGCCGACCGCGAGGCGCGGCGCGGCGCCAGCAAGCGGGTGCGGTCGATCTCCTACCGGGCCCGGCGCGACGTCGACCGGGGCTCGCCCGGGACCCTGTGCGTGGCCTGGGGGCTGGCGACATGGGACAACGGCCGCCCGGCCGTCCCCGCCGCCCCCGTCGTGCTCCGCCAGGCCTCGGTGACCCGTCATCTCGGGACGGCCGACGATTTCGATCTGGGCGTGAGCGGCCCGTGGATCCTCAACACGATGTTGTTGCGTCTTCTGGAGGTGGACTTCGGCGTCGACGTCGAGCGTGACGCGTTGGGCGATCTGGTGGAGGAGCTGGACCGGCGCGGCGATCCCGAGGCGCTGTTCGAGCGGGTGGCCAAGACGGCGTCCGACGTCCCCGGCTTCTCGATCGCCCCCCGGGTGGTGCTGACCCCGATCCCCCGGGTGACGATGACGGTGGACCCCGATGTCCGCCGCGTGGTGGAGGAGAACGCCGTCCCCGTCGTGGAGGACGCAGCGCCGGTGCTGGAGCGGGCCGAGCCGCTGATGAGAGAGCAGACGGTGAGGCCGGAACCGGAGCAGGAGCCGGCGGGCGCGCCGGCGCCGGTAGCGGTGGATGTCGTGATCCCGATCGGCGATGCCCACTGGATGGGACCGGCCGTCGCCCCGCCGGAGATGGCCACGGCGGCCACCGACGCCGTGATCGCCGAGATCACGTCGGCGCTGCTCGGCGACGACTGGCCGCTGGCGCTGATCGAACACGCCGACTCGGGCCTGCGCGTGCGCGACGGCGTCGAGCTCCTGCAGCGGTGGTCCGACGCCCTCGACGAGCGGCCGAGGCCGTCGCGGTGGGACGCCACCCACTTCGCCCTGTGGGGACTGACGGCCGCCCCCCCGGTGGGTGACCCGGCCATCTTGTCGGTGGCCCAGTGGAGCGAGCGCCGCCACCACCCGGTCCTGGTGGCGTGGCAGATGGTGGCCGAGCACCGCTACCGGCGTCACCGGCGCCGAGGGAGCCGACGGATGAGCCTCCCGAGGAAACGGGTCGGCGTCCCCCGCGGGATCGACGAGGCCCTGTGGGGACTGCCCGTCGACCTCCTGGTGGAGTGGGCGGCCTGGGTCTTCCGGCAGTGGCCCGGAGCGCCGATCGAGTTGGTCCTGCCCGCCGGGACGCCGGCGCTCGTGAGCCCCTGGTACGAGAGGGCCCGTCCCGTCGTCGAGCTGGCCGTGAAGACGTGGGTGCCGTTCTCCGGGGTCGACGACGACCTGGGCAAGGCCGCCCACCGGTGGGTGAAGCACCTGACGAACGCCTGCGACGGCGGCGGGGCACCGTTGGCGACGTGGTTCGAGCGGAGCATGGAGGTGGCCACGTCGGCCGTGGCCGTCCGGGTCGGGACCACCGCCGGGTCGGGCCCGCCGCGCGGTCGTCGGGGCAAGCGCGCCGGCGACGTGGCCCACGCCGAGCACGCCATCTGAGAGACCCCCGTCAGGGCACGGGGACGGGAAAGAAGATCTCGCGCTCTCCGGCGAAGTGGGCGAGGAATCCCGGTGTCAGGCCCTCGTGTTGGTCTCCACCGGCTGCCGCCGACATCTGTGAGTGGAAGACGGCGATGGCGCGGCGCTTGCGGTCGAGGTAGCCGTCGGTGCGGACCGTCTCCGCCGGTGAGGCCGCCGCCAAGGTGCGCGTCCACGTCCGCGGCCGCGTCCACTGCCAGATCGGATAGGCGAGCAGGCGCACCCCGGTCCCCGCCGCGGCGCGGCGCGTCGGCGGCGCCGAGGGCGGCATGGTCGCTGTGGGGGTCGGCCTCCGAGGTGACGAAGACGTCGTCGGGGGCGTAGGTGGTGATGGCGTCGGCCACGGCGTCGACGAGGGCGTCGCCGGCCGTGTCGAGGTGGGTCTCGGGGAACGAGAGATGCACGACGGCGTCGTCGGGGAGACCGAGGATCCGGCACGAGGCCCGCAGCTCGGCGTCGCGGGTGGCGATGTTCTCGGCCGGGTCGTGGCCGGGGGGCCAGGTGGCGCCGTCGGTGATCACGACGACGGTGACGGCGGTGCCGGCGTCGACCTTGCGCATCACCGTGGCGCCGCACCCGAGGGTCTCGTCGTCGGGGTGGGGGGCGAGGACGAGCGACGGGCGCGCCACCGACGCGGTGGTGACGTCGGAGGCGCGACGGCCGATGGCGTGCCCCATCCGCGCCGCGATGGGCAGCTTGACGGGGACGAGGGCCGTCTCCACCCACCGGCGGGGTGCCGACATCGTCATGGCCGGCCCTTCGTCATGGCCGGAACTTCTTCACCATCGCCGCGGCACGTTGACGTTCGCCCGGGGTGGCCCCCGTGGCCAGGTACAGGCCGACGTAGGTGACGATCCCGGCCACCGCGTTCAGCACGGCGCCGACGAACGAGTACCCGGTGAGGCTGCGCCCGGCCAGGAGGACCGCGGCGCAGGCGGCGGCGGGGATGATGTGGGGGACGATGGCCCCGCGGACGAGGCTCGAGAAGCGGACCCCGACCGCTCTCGTCCCGATCAGGAGGATGCCCGGCAGGCGCACCAGGAGGACCCCGCCGAGCGTCCCCACGGCCACGCCCACCGGTCCGATCACGTGGGCCAGGGTCACCGACAGGGTGAAGTTGGTGAGGACCTCGACGCCGGAGACGGCGCAGACCACCTTCAGGTAGCCCGATCCCAGGAGGACCTGGGCGAAGCTGCGCACCGGTGAGGCCAGTGCGACGGCCACGGCCAGGACGACGAGGACGTGGGCCGAGGTGTCGTAGCCCGGTCCCACCCAGGCCCTGATGCCCGGTCCGGCCAGCACCATGAGCAGCAGCGAGATCAGGAGGCCGACGAGGAGGGTGACGCGGACGCTGTCGATGACGATGTCCTTCAGGTCGCTGGCGTCGCGGTTGCGCACGGTGGCCGACGCGTAGGGGAAGAAGACGACGGCGAGGGAGTCCATGGACTGGTTCGCCGCTTTGGCCAGCTTGGCGCCGACGGCGTAGACGGCGGCCGGCCGGACGCCGAGGACGATGCCGACGATGACGACGTCGCAGGCCTGGAGGGTGGCCTGGAGGACGGCCGACAGCAGGAACCAGCCCGAGATGTTGGCCGCCGCGCGCAGGCGCAGCGGGTCGACGAGCCGGAGACGGATCCGCGCCTCGGGGATGATGTGGCGGACCTGGGCCCAGCGGACCCCCTGGAAGGAGACCGAGATCACGGTGGTGGCGATGGCCAGCGGGACGATCCCCCCGCCGAGGAGGACGATGACGACGCTGGCGACGGCGATGGCGATCCCCATCGACGCGTTCGACATGGAGAGGAGGTCGAAACGCTGGTGCCCCATCAGCGATCCGCCGAAGGTGTCCCCGGGGATGGAGACGGCCAGGCCGACGGCGAGGACGGCCACGCAGATGATGACCTGGTCGTGCAGGACGGCGGAGACGTGGACGATGCCGGGGAAGAAGAAGGCGATCACGATGCCGACGGCCAGGGCGATGACGCCCATGGGGACGAGGACGAAGAAGGTGGTGTTGATCATCCGCACGGCCTGGTCGGGGCGGACGTGGGCGTCCTCGGCCACGAGCTTCGTGGTGGCCCCCCCGAAACCGAGCTCGAAGAGCTCGAGGTAGGCGACGACGGTGCTGGCGAGCACCCAGACGCCGAAGGCGGGACGGCCCAGATGGTGCAGCAGCAGCGGGGTGACGACGATGGCCGACACCGCCGTGACCGCCAACGCCATGTAATTGCTGAAGACGTTGGCCCCGAACCGGTGGGGAAGCGAGCTCTCGGCCCCGCCGCCCGGCGGTTGGCCCGGTGGGCTCTCGTCGGTCACACGCGCAGACCCTACGCGACCCCCGCCGACGCCCGTGCTACCGCCGGCCCCGCGTCAGCGGCGGCGCAGTGAGCCCGTCCCTTCGCTGACGGCCCGCTTGAGGGCGACCGCACCGCGCACGAGCGGGTTCGGCAGGGCCACCGCCACCCGCAACGGCCGGAGGCCGGGGAGGTCGTCCCCGCCGAGGGCCTCGGCCGAGGCCACGGCCCGGCGCGCCTCGGGGGTGCGTCCCGACAGCAGCAGGGCCCGCGCCCGGCGCAGGTGCCAGCGGGCGCGCGGGCGCGCCGTGCGGGCGACGAGGGGTTCGGGCCGTCCCGCCAGCCAGCCGTCCCAGAAGGTGAGGACGTCGTCGGCCACGGCCAGTCCGGCATCGGGGCCCCGCCAGGCACCGGACTGGCCGCGGTGCATCGAGTACGCCGTCAGGACGGTGTCGAGAAAGTAGAGGGGCCACCCGGCCTCGACGACCGAGAGGAAGAACTGGAGGTCGCCGCAGCAGAGGTCGGGCCATTGGCGCGCCGGGCCGGCCCACACCTCGCGTCGCCACAGGGCGGCGTCGAGCAGGAGGAACCATTCCTCGCCCAGCACCAGATCGAGCAGGTCGTCCTGGCGACCGGGCCGGAGGGGGATCGGCCACAGCTCGGTGTCGTTCCCCGCGCCGCGATCGATCACGACGCGGCAGCACGCCATGGCGATGTCGGGATGGTCGTCGAGCACCGAGACGAGGCGCGAGAGAAAGGTCGGCTCCCACCGGTCGTCGTCGTGGAGGACGGCCACGTACCGTCCCCGGGCCCGGTCGAGCAGGGCCACGTGGTTCCCCGAGAAGCCCAGCCGCGCCGGGTTGTGGCGGTAGTCGACGCGGGGATCGGCGAGGGTGTCGACGAGTGGGCGGGCGGCACCGGTCTCGTCGCCGATGAGGAGCTCGAAGTCGCCGAAGTCCTGGGCCAGCACGCTGCGGACGGCGCGTTCGACGTCGTGGGCCGACCGTGCCATCGGCATGCACACCGAGACCGTCGGCCCCCCCGGGGTTTGCGTCACGCCCGACCTAGAAGCTCGCCGGGAGCAGGGGGCTGACGGCGCCGAAGAAGAAGAAGAGGACGACGAGCACGCCGACCCCGCCGAGGCCGTAGACGAGGGCGCGGACGGCTCTGGTGGCGCGGCGACGGGCGACGAACCACACGAGGGCGCCGGCGACGAGCACGGCGCACCCCCACCACAGCGGCGGCACCCAGTCGCCCTGGCCCCCGGCCAGGCCGTCGGCCGGGCCGACGGTGGGGCTCGTTCCGGACGGCACCGTCGTCGGCGTGGTCGTGGCCGCCGCCGCCGACAGCTGCGACGAGGCCAGGGTGGCGTGGACCACGAGCCGGCTCGAGGCGCTGAAACGCGGGGTGCAGGTGGTAAGGGTCAGCTCCGGCGTCGTGGTGGCGTCCATCACCGCCACGTCCCCCGGTGAGACGGTCTGGCTGCCCGTCACCTTGTAGGTGAAGACGCCCTGGGTGGTGGTGATCACCACGGGGTCGCCGGGGGCGAGCTCGTTCAGGTTGTAGAAGGGGGCCCCGTAGGTGGTGCGGTGGCCGGCGATCCCGACATTGCCCGCCTGTCCGGGCAGCGGCGTCACCGGTCCCTGCCCGGCGATCCCGTAGTGGCCGGGGCCCTGGCGCAGGTCGGTGGTGGAGGTCCCCTCGACGATGACCTTGTCCACCCCGATCTTCGGGATCTGCAGGAGGCCGACCGGCCGCCCCTCGGCCGGCTGGGCCGTCGTCGGCGCCGGTGCATCGCCGCCGGGCGTCGTCCCCGGGGTCGTGGTCCCCGTGCCCCGGTCGGCCCGGCCGAGCTCGTGGTCGAGCTCGGTCCGCAGGACGCTCTGGCTGTGGGACTCGGCCAGGCTCGTGCCCCACAACTGGTAGGCGACGAAGAGGAGGATCACGGTGCCGACGCAGAGCAGGACACGGCCCAGCGCGCCGGTCAGCTGGCCCCGTCGCACGCATCGACACTACTGTCCCGCCACCTCGGGCCGGGCCCGCCTACACTGCCCGCGTCATCGTCCTTTTCGTCTGCACCGCGAACGTGTGCCGGTCCCCGATGGCGGCGGCCCTCCTGCGCCTCGTGGCCGCCGACGTCGCTCCCGATCTCGGCGCACCGGTCACCGTCGCCTCGGCCGGACTGCTCGACGGGGGGCGCCCCGTCTCCCCCGAGGTGGTGAAGGTCCTCGCCCCCTTCGGGATCGATCTGGCCGGGCACCGTTCCACGACCCTCACGGCGGCCGCCGTCGAGGAGGCCGATCTGATCCTGGGCATGGAACGGCGCCACGGGCGCGAGGCCATCCTCCTCGTCCCTGCGGCCTGGCCCCGCACCTTCACGCTGAAGGAGCTCGTCCGTCGGGGCGAGAAGGTCGGACCCCGCCCCGCCGGCCAGCCTCTGGCCACGTGGCTGGCGGCGGTGGGTGACGGGCGGGAACGGATCGACCTGGTGGGCCGGTCGCCCGAGGACGACGTGGCCGATCCGCTCGGCGGCGACCTCGCCGCCTACCGGGCCACGGCGGCCGAGCTCGCCGACCTGGTCCAACGGCTGGCCCGGCTCCTCTGACACTGCGTCGTGGACGGGCACTGCGCCGTGGGCTCACACAGCGCCGTGGGCGTGTCGATACTGACGTGATGCCCGGGACCGACAGTGCCACCGATGGGGCCACCAACGGGGCCACCAACGGGGCCACCAACGGGGCCACCGACGGGGCCACCGACGGGGCCACCGACGGGGCCACCGACGGGCCCCGCCGGGCGCGCCGACCTCCCCTCGCCCCCCGCCCGCCCCGGTCGCGCCGCCGCCGGCTGACCTATTGGGCCGTGGCCACCGTGGTCGTTCTCTGGGCCCTGGCCGTCGGGGTCGTCCTGGCCATGGGGTTGCGCGACGCCAGCCACGCCATGAGTCAGATCACGGCGGCCAAGGCCCACCTGTCGGCGGCCGACCTCGTGAGCGGGGGACCCGGGCCCGAGCTGACGGCGGCGGGGGCGGGGTTCAGCCGGGCCAAGAGCCTCCTCGACTCGCCGCTCATGGCTCCGATCGACATCCTCCCCGTCCTCGGCCGCCAGCTCCGGTCGGTCCAGGACCTGGCCGGGGCGGCCGCCCAGGTCTCGGACATCGGCGCCGGCGCCGTCTCCCGGGCGCGGGTGGTCCTCGACGCCCCCCACCACCTCGGGCCCGACCGGATCACGGCGCTGCGCAGACTGGCGGCCCTCGGACGGCAGACGGAAGCGGCGTTGACCAGGATCGACACCGGCCCCTCGGAAGCGCTGATCGGGCCCGTGGCCTCCAAGCGCGCCACCTTCCTGCGCCAGCTCACGCAGGCCGAGACCAGGCTCGCCCACGCCTCGGTGGTGGCGACGGCGGTGGCCGGGATCCTCCAGGGCCCTGAGCGGTACCTCGTCCTCATGGGCAACAACGCCGAGATGCGGGCCGGCTCGGGCGCCTTTCTCGAAGCCGGCCTCCTCACCACCTCCGATGGCGAGCTCCATCTGAGCGACGTGATCCCGACGGCGTCCATCCCCGTGGCCCGGGGGGCGGTCCCGGTCACGGGCGACCTGGAGACGAACTGGGGATGGCTCCTTCCCGGCGTCGACTGGCGCAACATCGGCCTGACCCCGCAATTCGACGTCAACGGGCCCCTGGCGGCCCGGATGTGGACGGCCGTCACCGGTCAGTCCGTCGACGGTGTGATGGCCGTCGACGTCAACACCCTGCAGCAGTTCCTCCAGGTCACGGGGCCCGTGACCCTGAGCGACGGGACCACCCTGAACGCCTTCAACGTCATCGAGTACCTGACCCACGACCAGTACGCCGGGCTCTCGGACGAGGAGTCGTCCCAGGTGCGCGAGGACCGGCTGGGGTCGATCGCCACCGCCGCCCTCGACGCCCTCGACGACGAGTCTCTCGATCTGAAGAGCCTGGCCACGGCCATGACGACGGCCACCGAGGGCCGGCACCTGCTGCTGTGGTCGGCCGCGCCATCGGTCGAGGACGCCTGGACGGCCGGCGGGGTGGCGGGCCGGCTGTCACCCGATTCGGCCATGGTGGCGGTGATCAACCGGGGCGGGAACAAGCTCGACCAGTACCTCTCGGTCTCGGCCACCCTCGGGCTCACCCCACGGGCCGGGGCCACGGCCGGCTCCCTGACCGTCGACCTCCAGAACCGGACCCCTGCGGGGCAGTCCCAGTTCATCGCCGGCCCCTACCCCGGGATCGGGACGGTCTACGGCGAGTACATCGGCCTCCTGGCCGTCAACCTGCCGCCGGACGCCTCCCACCTGCAGGTCTCCGGCGGTGCCCCCGTGGATGCCCTGGGGGCGGAGGGCCCCGTCTGGCTGTTGGCCACCCCGGTGGACGTGAAGGCGGGCGCGTCGCAGCAGATCGTGATCACCTTCCGGCTGCCGGCCGGGCACGGGTCGATGACGGTGGTCCCCTCGGCCCGCCTGGCGCCGGTGTCCTGGAGCTATCGCGGGAGCTCCTACAGCGACGGCGCCCCCTTCACCTTGTCCTGGTAGGTCCGGGGGCCGGTCCCGCGTGTCCGGGGGCGTGACAACGCCTGTCTTTGGGTGTAGTCAGGGATCCACCCGTCGCGATCCGCCACCGGACCCGCCCGGGGCGGCCGGGACAGTTGATCTTCTTGTGACCACGGACCGTGGTTGGTGGTCGAAAGGGCTCTGAGATGCAGTTGACCGGGAATTGGGATTCCATAGTGTTGGTGGTGAGCAACGCGAGGCACTATGCGTCGTAGAGCGTTCACGAAGGGCGCAACCATCACGGAGGGCGCAACAGCCGAGCGGACTGCCGCCACAGCAGAAGGCCCGATCACCACGGAAAGCGGTTATCGTGTCTGAACTGGGGATCGAGTCCAAAAAATAACCGCCGCCGGTGGCCGCAAGTCGGCAAAGACCACAGCATGTGACTAAGTTAGATGGAGGAGTCGTCGCCCCTGGGCGACGTCGGGCGAGGGGTGACGAGATGAAGATGAGGCTGCTCGGCTTGGGTCTGGGTACCGCCCTGACCTTGGCCGGCGTGATGGTTCCGGCGGTCGCGGCGAGCGCTGACAGTACCTGTTACACGGCATGCCCGGCGCCGCCGCCGTCGGGGCACCAACCGACACCGGTGACGAAGACGGACGCTGTCTCGTCGAGCGCCCTGGCGTTCACCGGTGCTGACATCGAGGAGATGACGGCGATCGGTGCGGGGGCCCTCGTGGTGGGCGGCGTTCTGATGCGCCGCAACCGCCGCCGCAACCGTGCCCACGCGTAGCTAGTCCGTTCGAGCGCTTCGTGGCCGTCGGGCTCAACTTCCAGTCGTGGGCGACCCCGTCGCCGACGCGCGCCCGCTCGGTCACCGCGCGCCGCCGGTGGCGCGCACCGGCCCGTCCCGAGATGGCCGTCGTCGCCTTCGCCGACTTCGCCGCTCTCGCCGCGTTCGTCATGATCGTCGCCCCTCTGGCCACGACGTGGTGGAGCTACGCCTTCGTCGCATCGGTCGTGGTCCTGCTCACCGCCACCGGTCACTACCGCAGCCGCATCACGCTGAACATCGCCCGCGAAGCGCGTTCCATCGCCGCCTGCACGGCGGTGCCGCTGCTGGTGCTGGCGGCCATCCACATCCCCGGTGTCTCCAGTGTCGGTCTCATCGAAGCCGGCCTCTGCGTCGTGACCTCGATGCTCGTCCTGCGCTGTGTCCTCTACGCGCTGATCCGTCGCCTGCGGGCGAAGGGGATCTACGGCGAGCGGACACTGATCATCGGGGCCGGACAGATCGGGACGACCTTCGCGGCCACGCTCGAGGAGCACCGCGAGTACGGCCTGCGGCCGATCGGTTTCCTCGACGACGTCGACGGCGCCGATCTGCCCCTGCCTCTCTTCGGCGGGGTGGCGCTGCTGCGCATGGTTCTGTTCGAGGAGAAGGTCGATCGTGTGGTGGTCGCCTTCGGCCGGGCACGCGAGGCCGACATCGTCGACGTCCTGCGGGCGTGCGAGGACGCGTCGGTCGACATCCACATCCTTCCCCGGTTCTTCGAGCTCGGCTCCACCGTGCACGCCACCGACGTCGACGATGTCTGGGGCTTCCCCCTCGTCCGTCTGCGCCGGCCCGTCCGCCGGACCCTCTCGCCGGCGGCGAAGCGCGCCTTCGACGTGTCGGTCGCCGCTCTCGGCCTGCTGCTCTCCGCTCCGCTCTACGCCGTGCTGGCGGTGGCCGTGAAGCTTTCGAGCCCGGGACCGGTCCACTTCCGTCAGCAGCGCGTGGGCCAGCGTGGTGAGACGGTCGAGATCCTCAAGTTCCGTTCCATGCGCGTCCACTCCGACTCCGACACGGAATGGACCACCGACGACGAGGTGGTGACGAAGGTCGGTCATGTGATGCGGACCCTCGGCCTCGACGAGATCCCGCAACTCTGGAACATCCTCCGTGGCCAGATGTCGCTCGTGGGCCCGCGGCCCGAGCGCCCCTTCTTCGTCGAGCAGTTCAAAGCCGAGATCCCCCACTACGACGACCGGCACAGGGTGCCCGGGGGCCTGACGGGGCTGGCTCAGGTCCACGGCCTGCGTGGTGACACCTCGATCGAGGAGCGGGCCCGGTTCGACAACCACTACATCGAGAACTGGTCCCTCTGGCGGGACCTGACCATCCTGATGCAGACGGTCTTCGCCGTGGTGCGCAACGTCGGGTCGGCGGGAACGGCGAACCAGGGGGCCACCTCGGCGACGGCGGGATCGGCGGTGGGCATGGTCTCGACCGAGCCGATGGTCGGGTCCGTCTCGGCCACGTCGACCGGTACCGCCGTCGGCTCCGTCACGCCGGCGTCCACCGGATCGACGGCCGGTGCCGTACGCTCGGAGGATCTCGAGTACAACGAAGCGGACGCCCGGACGACCGCACCCGTGGTCCACGAATCGAACGAGGCTGCGCCGATCGGATGACGACGGTCGTGCACCGGGCTCCTGACGTGAGCCCCGGTGCCGCCGGCGCCGGTCACACCCACCCGCCGAAGTCGTGGAGAGTGCCGGCCGGGGGCGTGGTCCTGGCCGTCGGTTTTCTCGTCTCCATCGTCTCCGTCGGCCGGGACAGTCTGTCACTCGACGAGAGCGTCAGCACCGCGTTGGCCTACTCGCCCTGGCACATCTTCACGCAGACGGTCTTGCACCGCGAAGCGAACATGTCGCTCTACTACCTGCTGCTGCGGGTCTGGGTGTGGCTCACGTCGGGGACGGTGGGACACATCGCCGGTACCGAGGCGACCGTCCGGACCTTGTCGGTTCTGGCCAGCGTCGGCGCACTGGGCGTCGTCATGGTCGTGGCCCGCCGCCTCTTCGACCGGCGGACCGCCCTCATCTGCGGGCTGCTCCTCGCCGTGGATCCCCTCGTGGTCATGTTCGCGCAGGACGCGCGGGGCTACGCGCTCAGTCTTCTCCTCGTCTCGGCCTCGTCCGCCCTGTTCGTCCGCGGCATACGGGAGCCGTCGGGCTCCGGAGTGTGGGTGGCCTACGCCCTCGTGTCGGCACTGGCCGCCTACGCCAACTTCTGGGCCGCGCTCGTGCCTCTGGCCCACGGCGCGTCGCTCGCCTTTCTGCCGCCCCGCCGTGTGCCCTGGCGCCGCCTCGTCCCCACCGCCGTCGGACTCGGTCTCCTCCTCGTCCCCCTCGCGCTCCTGATCCGTGCCACCGACAGCGCCGGTGTCAACTGGGCCGCCGGCTCGAGCGCCGGGAAGATCTTCACCACGGTGCGCGCCGACGTGCCGCACCCGGTGCTGAGCGCCGCCGTCGTCCTCGCCGTCGTCCTCGCCGACGCCGTGGTCGCCGTCGTGCGCCGACGCGGTCTGACGCAGACCGACGTGGACCGATGGCCGGTGCTCTTCGCGCTGTGCTGGTTGGTGGTTCCCGTCGCCGCCGTCGTGCTGCTGTCCCTCGTCTACAAGCCGTTGCTCGTTCTGCGCTATCTCGTGATCTGCCTCCCGCCCTTCGTCATGCTCGTCTCCTACGGCCTGTCCCGCCTGACGCGGGGCCGGACCATGGCGGCGGTCGCGGCGCTGGTGATCGCGTCGGGCCTCGGGCTCGGAGTGTTGATCGCCCACGGGTCCTCGCAGGACTGGAGGGGGGCGGTGGTCTCGGTCACCGACCGGTCCCGACCGGGCGACGGCGTGGTGATCTTCGCCCCGTACACGCGCATCCCTTTCCAGTGGTACGTCGTGAAGGACGGCGCCGGGGACCGCGTCCAGCCCCTGTTCCCGGCCGGCTCATGGTCGACCGACGCGTTGCGCTACGACTCGTCCATCGGTGTCAGCGCCAGGGGCATCGAGACGGCCGTGACGGGCCACGACCGCGTCTGGGTGGTGCTCAGTCAGCAGCAGCTGAACCCGGGCGGGGAGCGGGCGCTGCTCGCCGGGCTGCGATCGGCCGGCCTGGCGCCCGTGAACACCCGGGTCTTCCACGGCGTGCAGGTCGTTCTGTATGCCGGGACCGGTGAGCCGGTCTGATCGCAGGCGGCCGGTGGAGCGTGCGCGTCGGGCTCCGGTCGGGCAGGATCGTGCCCGACGCCCATGGTCCCGCCCCCTACGCCCCCGACCCCCATCCGACGGCAATTACCACTGATGGTGGTCAAAAGACCGCGTTACTGTTGACCGTGGTCGATGCGGCGAACAGCCCGACGGCGAGCCGACCGCACGAGGGGCCGTCCCCCGGTCCCCTGCGGGTGCTCCTGGTGGACGTGTCGAACCGGGGCGGCATCGCCCGCTATTCCGATCGCCTGCGGGCCGCCCTCCGGCACGAGGGCGCCGTGGTGTCGCTGGCGGCACCGCAGGGGCTGGCCGACCCCGGACTGGCGCTGGCCGACCGGTGGTGGGGCCCGGATGTCACCGGTGCAGCCCGTCTCCGTGTGCTCGGGCGTCGGCTGGCCGAGATCGGACCGTCGACGGTCCTGCTCGGTCGGGCCGTCCTGCGGGCCCGCTGTGACGTCGTCCACGTGCAGACGGAGGTGGTCACCGGCCTCGACCACCTGGCCCTGGCCGCCCTCGCCCGTCGCGTCCCCGTGGTCGTCACGGCGCACGATCCCGAGCCCCTCGACGGCGGAGCGAAGGCACTGCGGCGTCAGGCCCGACGGTGGCGGGCGGCCGACGCCGTGATCATCCACAGCGACGGGCCACGCCGACTCGTCGAGACGTGGGCCCCGGGGGTTCCCGTCTACGTCGTCCCCGTCGACCTGGCCCTGGGCGGACCGGCGGTGCCGGAGGCCGAAGCCCGCCGGCGTCTCGGCCTCGACGACCGCCCGACGGCCTTGCTCCTCGGGCTCATCCGGCCCTACAAGGGGATCGGGCTGCTGGCCGACGCCTGGCCCCGGGTGACGGCCCGGGTTCCGCGGGCGAGGCTCCTGGTCGTGGGCGAGCCGTACCGGTGCGACGAGTTGGACCGCCTCGAGCGCCTCGAGGGTGTCGAGGTCCGGCGGGGGTTCATCGCCGAGGACGAGTTCGAGTCGTGGGCCGCCGCCCCCGACGTCCTCGTGCTTCCGTATCGTCACGGCTCGCACTCCGGGATCCTCCATCGCGGTGTCGCCGCCGGCACCCCGGTCCTCGCCTCGCCGTCACTGGGCGACGAGGTCCGCCGGACCGGTGCCGGTCTCGTCGTCGACCTGGACGCCGGGGCCTGGGCCGACGCCCTTGTGGAAGCGCTGAGCGATCCCGGGCTCCCGCCGCCGCCCCTGCCCGGCGGGCGCGGCACGGCCCTGGCCACGTTGGCCGTCTATGGCGACGTCATCGACCGCCGGGTGCGCGCCGGCACCCACCGCCGGGACCGTCGCCGGGCCGGGGCACGGGCCGCTCACCGTCGGGCGAAGATCGCTTCGTGAGCCGGGTGAGGAGCGGGGGGCGACTGCAGGTCGCCGAGGTGAGCAACTCGCGCCAGGTGTGGGGTGCCGAGTTCGCCATCATGGCTCTCGCCGCGCCGCTCGCCGAACGTGGAGTCGACCTGGTCATGGCCTCACCTCCCGGTGGTGACCTGGAAGAGCAATGGACGAAGATGGGTCTCCGCCACCTCCCGCTCGCCATCCCGGACCGTCGGGGCATCCGGGGAGACGACGGCCAGGGACGGCCCCCGGCCGGTCAACTTGTGACGGAAATGGCGGCGTCGGTCCGATCGGTGCGGGCGATCGCCCGGATGGGCCGGCACGTCGACATCATCCACTCGAGCAGTCTGTGGACCCACCTCGACTGTGCCGTCGCCGGTCGGCTGGTGCGTCGACCGGTGGTGCTCGACCTGCACGACATCGTGCGGCCGGGAATGGGCCGACGGGTCCTCACCGCCGCCGCGCGTCTGTCGTCGGCCGCAGTGGCGGTGAGCCATGCCGTGGCCGACTGTGTGGGGCCCCTCGGCACCAGTCGGCTGCGCATCATGGTCCCGGCCGTCGAGCTCGACCGTTTCCGGCCCGGGCCGCGCGATCCCGACATGCGTCGACGGCTCACGTCGTCGCCGACCGATCCCCTGGTCGGCATCGTGGGCCGGATCGATCCCGAGAAGGGGGTGGACCTCGTGGTGCGGGCCGTCGCCGCCCTGCGGGGGCCGGCGGCGCGCACGCATCTCGTCGTCATCGGGAGCCCCGGATTCGATTCGGGCGCGTACCTCGACCGCCTGAAGGCCGACGCCGAGCGCCTGCTCGGCGACCGGGCCCGCTTCGTCGGCCGGATGGAGGACGTTCCCGAGACACTCCGGGCGCTCGACGTCCTCGTGAACGCGTCGGTGGCCGAGCCTTTCGGCCTGGGCGTCCTGGAGGCCCAGGCGACGGGTGTGCCCGTCGTCGCCACGAGCTCGGGAGGGGTCAGCGACTTCCTGACCGACGGGGACAACGCGCTGCTCGTCCCCTGTGGAGACCCCGACGCCATGACGAGGGCGATCGAACGGGTGATCGCCGAGCCCGAGCAGTCGGCGGAGATGGCCCGCCGCGGCCGCCTCATCGCCGAGGCGGCCCACGGGATCGACCACTTCGCCGACGAGATGGCCTCGCTGTACCGGCGCCTGATCCACGAACCCCCCGACCCGGCGGCGGAGCCAGGTCGGTGAGAGCCCTCATGGTCACGAAGTTCGTGCCGTTGCCCGACGACTCGGGGGGAAAGCAGCGCTCCCTGGCCATCGCCCGGCGGTTGGCCGAGCGGGCCGAGCTCGTTCTGTGCGCCTACGACGACGGGAAGGCCGACATCTCCGGCCTCGAGAAGCTCGGCGTGGAGGTGCGGGCCGTTCCGTGGAACAGCGGGATCGTGGGCGCCTCACGCGGCCTGGCCCGGACGAGGAGCATCTCCGCCGGTCGCTTCTGGAGCAGGCGACTGGCCGACGAGGTGCGGCGCACCGCCGCCGGTGCGCGGCTCGATCTTCTCCAGGTCGAGTATGCGCAGATGGCCCCGTTCGCCGACGGCGTGGCGGCCACCGTGCGGGTCCTGGATCTGCACAACGTCGAGTCGGAGCTGGCGGCGAGCTACGCACGGGCGCGTCGACTGCCGTGGTCGGTTCCCTTCCATCTCGAAGCGGCCGCCTTGCGCGCCGTCGAACGCCGGGCGTTACGGTCGTTCGACACGGTGGTCGTGGTGAGCGAGCGCGAGCGGAACCGTCTGCCGGCGCCGGCCCGTGCCATCGTGGTGTGCCCCAACGGCATCGACACCCCCGAGCCCCTCCCCGAGTCGCCTTCACCCACCGTGGCCTTCGTCGCCACCATGAGCTGGGCCCCCAACACCGACGCCGCCCTCTGGCTCGGGCGAGAGATCTGGCCCCTGGTCCAGCTCCAGGTGCCGGAGGCGCGTCTGCTCCTCGTGGGCCGTGACCCGACGCCGGCGGTGCGGGCCCTGGCATCGCCCACGATCGATGTGTCCGGTACCGTGGCGGACGTTCGTCCCTACCTGGCCCAGACACGCGTCGCCGTCGCTCCCCTGCGATCAGGGGGTGGCACACGCCTGAAGCTCCTCGAGGCGCTCGGGACGGGCCGGCCCGTGGTGGCCACCTCGATCGGGGTCGACGGACTCGAGGACCTGGTGGGACGCGGTGTGGTGGTGGCCGACGACGCCGCCGGAATAGCGGATGCGCTGGCGGAGCTCCTCAAGCACCCCGGCGCGGCCGCCGATATGGGTAGGGCGGGCCACGACGCAGTCGCCGCCGACCATTCCTGGGACGGCGCGCTGGCCCCGCTGCTGGAGGCCGTATCCCGATGATCCAGGCAGCCATCCTTCTCGTAGCGGCGATCGCGGCTGCCGTGCTCCTGGGCGTGTTCGTCCGCTGGGAGCGGATGGGCAAGGAGCAGAACGCGGTGCTCCTGCTGCTCGGCATGCTGGTCCTCGAGGCCACTCTGTACGAGAACCAGGACAACATGCCCCGCGACATCTTCCATCCGGGCAGCGGGGCCTTCGAGTTCCGGCTCCCCGAGGTCATCATCACTCTCGCCCTGCTGGCCCGCCTGGTCGTCCGGGGACGCGCCACCCGGGTGGGGGGGCCGCCCCTTCTGTGGCTGGCGTTCGGCGCCTGGATCGCCGTGGCGCTGGTGGAGGGGGTCCTCAGGCACAACGACACCACCCAGATCCCCTACGAGGGAAAGGTGATCATCTACGTCGTCGCTGGCTATGCACTGGCCGCCGGCGTGCCCATCCAACGCTTCTTCGAGGGGCGAGCCCTCGAACGCCTGGTGCGATGGTCCGGCGTCCTGGCCGCCGTGGTCGTCGCCATGTCCATCGCCCACAAGGAATATGCCATCCACCTGCCCCTCCTTCCGCTCCCTGACTTCGGGGTGGACGGCAGCGACGCCGCCACGATCTTCGCCGCCATCGGTCTCATCGGGCTGATGCTGGAACTGGCCAAGGAGAAGCGGAGCCGGCCTACCCTCCTGGCCTGCGTTCCACTCCTGATCAGCCCGTTCTTCACCGACCAGCGGGCCGTGCTCATCATGCTGGGAGCGTCCGTGACGGTGATTCTCGTGGTGGCCACAGGCACCACGGCGCGTCGTCGCCTCCGCGTCAGGTCGGCGGAAGTCCTGCTCAGCGCCCTGGCGGTCGTCGGAGTGGTGCTGACGGTGGCCGTGGTCCCGGCGGTCGAGAACCAGAAGCCCGTCCAGCTGCCCCTCAGTTCCACGATCACCAAGACCTTCGATGCCCAGGCCAAGATCGAGTCGGCCGAGGACCGTGCTAGCAAGTGGGCGGTGGCCTTCTCCCTCATCCGCCAGCACCCCTTCATCGGCAATGGTCTCGGCGTCGAGTTCAGTTACTACAACCCGGGGCCGAATATCTTCTCAATGACCGACGTGACCGAGAACATCGGAATCGACCTCTGGATGCGGGCCGGCCTCATCGGCCTGGGCCTGTTCGTCCTGGCCCTGGCCTTTTCCGTGTTCGACGGGCTCGTGGTCTGGCGACTCCACCCGGACCGGATGGTCGCCGTCCTGGCCCTGGCCCTGGTGGCCGTGGTCGTGGGTTTCGTGGCCAAGGGCATGGTCGAGTCCATCTTCGAGAAATACCGCCTCGCCACCATGCTCGGACTCTCCCTCGGCATGCTGCGCAGCGCCGTCACGTCGACGGGCGGGACGCGCCTGGCCTTGAGCCGGACGCACGCCTACGGGGAGGTCTGAGACCGTGGACATCCGCCAGCTGCTGCGCGACCTGCGACAGAACTTCGTCGTCGTCTTCCTGGCCTTCGTCGTCTGCGCCGCCGCCGGTGGTGCGTCGGCCTACCTGCCGGCCAAGCAGTACCAGGCGTCGACCCAGTTGGTTCTGAGACCGACGACCGCCAATCCCTCGGCGTCGATCGCTGTCATCCAGTACGAGCTGCTCCTGCTGCCCACCGAGGCCACGGACAGCAGCACCCTGTCGGCCGCTCGCAACTCGCCCCTGATCCCTGCGGCCGACACCAATGCCGACGTCTCGGTCACCGCCACGGCGCCCCCCGCCACCGACGTCCTCACGATCAGCGTGAAGGCCACCAACCCCGAGGTGGCCGCCGCCTTCGCCAATGCCGTGGCCAACCAGGTCGTCACCCTGCAGGGGAACAACGGTCTGTACTTGACGAAGCAGATCCTGCCGGCCACGCCACCCACCAGCCCGGCCAATCCGACCAAGCCCATTCTCTTCGCCGCCGTCGGTTTCGGGGTCATCTTCGCCGTGTTCGCCGGCCTGGCGTCCGCCGGGGTACGGCGTCGCTTCAGCCGGGTCACCGAGTTGAAGGAGCGGATCGGCGCCACGGTCCTCGGTGAGATCCCCCGTGTCATGAGCGGGAACATCCGGCCCTCGAGCCTCTTCGTCCTGGGGCGCCAGCCGATGGTGATGGAGGCCTTCCAGGAGCTGCGGAGCAACCTGCTCCTGAGCATTCCCGACGGCGGCCCCACGTCGATCGCCGTGACGTCGTGCGACCCGTCCGAGGGCAAGACGTCGGTGGTGGCCAACATGGCCTGGGTGTTGGCGGCCGAAGGCCGCCCCATCACCGCCGTCGACTCCGACCTGCGCAAGCCCATGCTGCACCTCGAGCTCGAAGTACCCTTCGGACCGGGTCTGGCCAGCGGGGGGGCGGCCGACGCGCTGCGCCATGCGTCGAAGACGACCAACCCCAATCTCGAGGTGGTCCCGGCCGGGATCCCGTCGCAGCACCCGGCCGACGTGGTGTCGGCTTACCTCCCTCCGCTGCTGCACAGCCTGCGAGAGCGCCAGCAGACCGTCATCGTCGACTGCCCGCCCATGATCGGGGTGGCGGAGACAGTGTTGATCGCCGCCATGGTGGACATGGTGGTCGTGGTCGTCGACACGCGACGCCTGCATCCCGATCGGCTCCAGCAATGCCTGCTGCGGCTCGACGGTGCCGGGGCCAACGTCATCGGCGTGGTGCTCAACCGCACCCGGCGCCGTCGTCGGGCCGGTAGCTACCAGTACGGCTACTACGGCAAAGAGGACAGCCAGCTGGTTCCCCCGGTCACCGCTCCGACGCCGGTCCCGGGCGAGCCTCCACCGAGCGCCGTGGCCCGGTCCCGGTGGTTGAGCGCCCCGCCCGCCGCCGACCGGCCCGTCCAGCCCGTCGGTCGTCATTCCGGTCGGCGGGGGGGAGCGGCGCGGCCACCGGTCTTCCGGTCCCCGTCGGCGGGGACCGGCCCTGACGATCCCGGCGGTCGAGGAACCAACGGAGCGGCCGAGAACGAACCGCGACGGCGCCAACCCGAGTGGTGACGCGGTCATAGGGCGGTCTGTGGCCGTGACCGTCCGTCGGGGCAGGGCTGCGCCGGCCCCCACCCGCTGACCGGTCCCGTGATCGGGATCGCCCTCCGGCTCAGCCGACGACGTCTCGTGCGCTGGTGCCTGGCGCTGGGCGTCCTCGGTCTCGCCGTGGCCACCGTCGTGCACTCGGCCACGACCGGCGGAGACTTCCGGTTGAGCGTCTGGTACCCCGGACAGGCCATGTTCCACGGCCGGGATCCCTACGACATCGCCAGTTTCGAGCGCTACTACGGCGTGCACCAGGTCGAGGCCTTCTCGAAGGGATGGTTCCCGCTCTACGGTCCCGTCCACCTGTGGTTGGCGGTGTTCTTCGGGTTGTTCCCCGTCACGGTGGCGTCGGGCATATGGTTCGTCGCCAATCTGGCCGGTCTCGGCGCCATCGCCCTCGTCGTCGTCCGGGCCCTCGATCGCCGTCTGCGCGGGCCGGCCGTTGTCGTCGTCACGGCCTTCCTGGTGCTCTCTCGCCCGGGACGGGCCACGCTGGAGACGGGCCAGGCCACCGTTCTCTACGCCCTGCTCACCTACGTGGCGTGGTCCCAGGTCCGGCGGCGTCCCTGGCTGGCGGCTGTGGCGCTGGCGTGTGCCATGGGAAAGCCCCCATTCGGACTCCCGCTGCTCGCCCTCATCCTGGCCCGTCGGCTATGGCCGGTGGCGCTGCGCGGCGTCGCCGTCTTCGTGGCCGCCAGCCTGCCTGTCGTGATCTGGCTCAGCATCAACGCCGGCTCGTTGGCGTCGGTGTGGCGCGCCATGGTCCACAACCTCCGGTACACCGACCACAACCCCCTGGATGCTCCGGGGTCGTCAGGACGCATCGACGCGCTCAGTCTCATCGCCCGCTACACGCACGGGCACCTGGGCGGCGCCGCCGAGGTGGGTGCGTTCGTGGTCGTGGTCGGTGTGGTGGCGCTCGTCATCGGCCGTGTCGCACAAGGGCCGGGGTGGCCGCTGTGGCCGGCGGTGGTGTTGCTGCTGGGCCTGGCCACAATATTGTCGGTGGCCCACGAGTACTACGACCTCCTCGTCCTCGCCTGGCCGTTCGCCGCCGTCCTGCACCGGCTCTGTGCTCTCGTGCTCGATCGGACGGCGGCGTCGGACAGAGCCGGGACGATCGATGGCGACGCGCCGCGGGACGGGGCGGGCGGGGCGCGGGCCGTCGTACTGGCCCTGACCGCCCTTCCCGCTCTCATCGTTTCTGTCGTGCCCGCCAACGACACCGTCAAGCTGCTCGGTCTCGGATCGGGTACGGGGATCATCTCCAGCCTTACCACCGCGTCGTTGCTCGTGGCCTTGGTCGGGGCCATGATCGTCATCGCCTTCCCGTCCCACCGCCTGTCCCCGCGCGAGATCGCCGTGGCGAAAGGTTCGGACCCCCAGGCCGTGGCCTGAGGCAGCGCAAAAAGGGCTGCTGAGCTGGACTTACGCGTCTGCAGACGTATCGCGCTGGAGCGAGCGACGGATATCCATGCAGTGGTGCCAGGCGTCGTGGGCGTTGGACCGGACGACGTCGAGAAGAGACTGCTCGCCTCGATCGGGGTGAACGAGGGTGACGCCGGCGCGCCGCGCCAGATCGACAGCGTCGGCCCAGTCCCTCGCCGCCCGGTCGAGCGACCAGAGGGCACCGGCGAGGGCGATCTCGTCGTACCGCCGGGCCCGGGCCAGGAGGTCCTGGTCGTACCGGGCGACGCGACGGCTGTCACCGGACGCCCGTCCGACGAGACGCTCGGCCCAGATGTGCAGGTTGTCGGAGATATGACACACATATCCGACAACCGACCACCCGAGATCCGCGTGTCTCTCGGAGCCGTCAGCTCCGCGCAGCGCCGTTGTCAGCTCGGCTCCGGTGGTCCCCACTGTCGCCACCGCCTCCTCGAGGCTGATCGTCCAGTGGAATCCACATTGACGGCAGGGATCGCCGTAAGTGGATCGGCCCCATTCGCTCACGCGGGACTCCGAATCGTCTTTCCTTCGATAACGACATCGACCAGCCTGAGGTCAGCCACGTTCTGCGTCGGGGGATGGTGGCTCGTCACCTTGTCGAATGTGCGGTCGACCAGGGTCACCAGGCCGATCTTGTCGTCGGGAAACCCGTAGAGGTTCCACGGCCGATAGGCCTCATCGAAGTGGACGTCGCCACAGCCGCTCGCCAGAGCGGTGCCAACGAGGCCGGCCGAAACCTCGAGAAACGATCGACGGTTTCCTGTGGCCGCGGGCATTGCCGAGAAGAGTACGCCCAAGTGGCAAAGTGCGACGTCGGGAGGACAGTCGCTGCGCTATCGTCCCAGGCGCTTGCGGCGCTCTGCCTGCGAGTGAAAGCGCGGACGGGCATGGCACGCTCCCCATCGTCAGCTATGGCCTCGGAAGGCCCCGACGGCCCCGCTGACGCGCGTCACCGACTTCCCGTCGACCTGATCCTGCTCGTCGGTACGTCGATCCTGCTGTCCATCCCTTTCGTCGTTCTGCACCACGTGAACACCCTCGACGGGCCCGCCCATGTTCTCGGTGGCCGTCTCCTCGGTAGCTTCCGGCACCTGCCGATCGTCCAGCACTACTACCAGATCTCTTTCATCTTCGTTCCCAACATGCTCACGCAGTACCTGTTGGCGTTGCTCATGGTGGTCGTCTCACCCACGTGGGCGGAAAAGCTGCTGGTGGTCGGGTACATCATCGGATTCCCGTTGGCCGTCCGCTTCGCCGTTCGATCGGTGAACACGTCTGCCGGCTGGCTGGCCCTCGTCGCCCTGCCCTTCGTCGTCAACTACATGCTTCTCTTCGGCTTCTACGACTTCTGCTACGGGATGATCGGGGCCTTGGTCGCCATCGGTCTCGCCCTACGCTGGCGCGGGCGGTGGAACGCCCGACGGGTCGTCGGCTTGGCGTTGGTTCTCGTGCTCACCTACGCCACCCACATCGTCCCCACGGTGATGGCCGTCGTCGTCGTCGTCACCATCGGCGTGGTCGACGGCCTCCACGGGCTGCGAGGACGGCCGTCGGGCCCGACGGGGATTCTCGGAGTGGTCCGCACCACCCTTCTGCCGGCGGTTCTGGCCGCCGTTCCGGTGGTGGTGCTGGCGGCGGTCTTCGTCGCCTCCGGTCGGGGCGGGGGAGTGGTGACCGCACGCAAGAGTCTCGCCTCCCTCGTCACCGGACTGGCGACCCTGACGTTGCCCATCGTGAGCTATTCCGACGTCGAGGTCGTCGTGAGTGTCGTCACCGCCGCGCTCCTGGCCGTCCTCCTGGTCGTCGCCCTCCGCTCTGGTCGGGGAACCTCGGTACCGACGACCACGGTGGTGTTGGGCGCCGCCGTCGTGGTCTGCATCGTCGTCTACTTCGCCTCTCCCGACGTCATCGGTACGGGGAGCTTCGTGAACGACAGGTTGAGCCTGTTTCCTCCCCTCATGTTGATTCTGTTCTGCGCCTCGACGCGGAAGGCCGTACGCCTGTGGCGCGTCGCCGGTGTGCTGGCGATCGTCGGTACCCTCGTGATGGCCGGGGCCCGGCTGCCGACGCAGAAGCACTACGACCGACTGGTCGATGAATACCTCTCGGCCGGACGCGTCATACCGCCGGGGTCCACCCTGGTTGCCTTGCGCTACGCGGTGTACAGCCCGCCGATCGGCGATCGTCGTTACAAGCAGCTCGATCCGTTGGAAAACGAGGCCAGCCGCATTGCCACTGACGGGAGAGATGTCGACCTACGGCACCTCGAAGGCCTCTACGGGTATTTCACGGCCCACTACCGCCCCGCCGTCACCCGGTTGTCCAATCGCTATCTGAACAACTTCGACATCCCCCCGACGGTGAATCTGTCTGCCTACCAGAGTCACGGTGGACACATCGACTACGTCCTCGTCGTCGGCCTCAAGGACGCGTCGAAGGAGGTTCGTAACGCTCCGGCGACGAGGGCTGTCGAACGCCAGCTCGCCTCCAACTTCGTCCCGGTGTTGACCACGAAGCCCACCGGACTCGTGCAGGTCTACCGGCACCGCTAGCGCAGGCCGGCCGGGTCGGGCTCAGCCGAAGGCGGAGCGGAATGTGGCCAGAGAGGCGGGGAAGTTCCCGTCGGTGATGGCGTCGACCTGGCCGGAGACGTCGAAATTGAAGTACATGTCGAATGCCACGTCGTGCGACGAGATCCATGCGGCCATCTGTTGGATGAAGACGGGATCGTCTCCCATCCCGTGACCGTCGCCGCGGATGGCGAGACCCCACTCGGGGAACACGACCGGCTTCCCGTGAGCGGCGGCGAAGTCCGCCACTCTGGTCAGGCTCGGCAAGCGAACCGGTGGCCCAGTCGCAGTTCGACTCGGCCGCGGTGATGGTGTTGTTGAAAGGCAGACCGCAGCCTTGGTTCCACGACTGGTCATAGGTGTCGGTGCCGACGTAGTCGACGTAGGCGTCTCCCGGATAGGAGTCGTCGGCGGTGTAGGCCCCCGGGTACGAGCCGTCCTGAGGATCGGCCCCCTCCCAAATGAACTGAAATGCCTGTCCCGGTACCGAGCGCATGGCATTCACGATGTTTCGGAAGTACGCGGCGTAGTTGGCGGCATCGGTGGTGTCGGTAACACGCCACGAGTCCCAACTCCCCGTGAATTCCCATCCCAGGCGCAAGATGGCGTTGGGCTCACCCGAACCGACGAGGGTCTGCGCCAATGTCACGAAGTATTGGTTGTAGGCACCGGCTGCGCCTTGGGCCAAGGTGTCGGTCCCTGAGTTGTCCAGGATGGGCACGGCCAGGACCAGTCGGTATCCCGACCCCTTCCACGCGTCGAACATCCAGCCGAGGGATCCACCGACGCCGTCGATCTGGCTCCACGGTCCCGAGGGGAGGTAGTCCTCGACCATGGTCACGTGCGCACCGGTGGCGGCGGCGAAGCTTGCTGCACCGGCGGGGTTGGCCGCCCCCGTGTAGACGCCGACGGCCGCCGACGGCGTTGTCGCGTGCACGGGTGCCGCTGGTGGTGGCGGCTTGGGCGGTGCCGGCTTCGTGGCTGCCCGCGGCGCCGTGGTCGGCGGTGTCGGCGGTGCCGTCGTGGTCGGTGTCGTGGTGGTCGTCGGCGGGACGGTCGAGGTCGTGGTGGTGGGGGGGACGGTGGCGGGGACGAAAGCGCCACCTCCAGCGGTCTCGTGTGTCGCCCGGGCCCGGGGGTGGTGAGGTGAGGCGAGTATCCCGGTGGCCGTGGCGGCCACGGCCACCATCAAGAGTGCGGCGATGATCTCCTTGGGCAACCCGAGGATCTCGTGCAAACGTCGCAGGCGATGCATCTGCCTACCTCGGCGCCGCGACGGAGAGTGGACACCGACGTGGGCGCCGACGTGGGACCCGGGGCGCGAACGAGTGGTTCAGTTTCAACGTGGATTCCCCCAGACCCGAAGACGGGTGTCTGTGTCCGTCGGTGGGAAGACGACTTGCACACCGTTGGTGGCGCTCGTCTGGAACATCGGCGGGGCCAGACGGCTCCTTGAGCCCTTTCCAGCCTCAGTGACCGTCGCTGTGCACCCTCACTGCCGCCTAGTGAGCGAGGGCGGGGCGTATCCGACTGCTCACAGTGGTCGCCATCCGGACGCGCCTCAGGTCGAGAGTTCCGGGTGGTCGTCGTGGGGGCGAGACCGTCGCGCACGCCCTTGCCCTGACGTGACCTCCGTCACACCGGTGCCCTCGGACCACCTGTTGGTGGCGTGCACGCTGTGGACAGACGATGACAATGTGGTTCGAGGGATGAACGTTTCTCCAGCGAACGCGAGTGACAGGCGTGTTCGGGGGCGAGGCGTGTGAGGCGGGGGTGTTCAATGACATTGCTGTTCAAACCACTGCCAGTGGGCGTACGATTGTCGTTGTGCACCCGTTGACCATCGCGATGTCCGGGCCGGTCGGCTCCGGGGCCATGACGTGCCTGAGCACGCCCACCGTCCTGACGCTCGCGCCGCGGGGGGCCTAGGGGATGGCCGTGCTGCGCGAAGCGGAGCTTTCCCGACTGCTCACGGCCATCGATACCGCTGTGAGCAGGGCGATCGACGCCTTCAACATCGCTGCTGAGACCGGCGACGAGGAGCTCACCGCCGAGGCACGAGCCTGCGTCGAAAGGTTGAAGGCGTTTCGAGAGCTCACCGCCGCCCGACCGAGTCGAGCGTCGCGGTGGATGCATGCGCGTCCCCCCCGGGGTGATTCGCTGAATTCCTCCCGGGCTCTTTGACGAGAAGCCGGCCCCGTGTGCCGGCGCGGGGTTCCGTCAGCGAGTGGCAAGGGAGCGCCGGCACCAGCCGACGAGGAAACCCACTCCCCACGAGAGGTGCATGAGAGGTAGGGCCACGGCCAGCCCGGCGGCGGCGGCAGGGTCGCGACGCATCTCGGATCCCGAGGCTACGGCCACGACCGCCAGATAGGCGAGGGCCACCCGTCGCCGCCACGGTGACAGGAGCCCGAGTACGAGCAGCGGTGCAGCCAGCTGGCGCAACCGGAGCGACCCGGGGTACTTCCGCACCGTGGCGGCCCGGCCGGAGCCGTACTGGAAGTACTGGCTCATGAATCCGACGAAGCTGTCTCTCGGCCGGTAGGTCGACCGGATCGAGGGGTCGAACCAGACGCCACCGTCGTGGCTGAGCCGGTGCAGCAGCTCGCCGTCCTCGTTGGTGACGAAGTCCTCGTCGTAGCCACCCAGGCGACGCAGGACGTCGACCCGGGCCGCTCCCAGGTACACGATGTCGGTCCATGCG
The DNA here is from genome assembly GCA_963848355.1 of uncultured Acidimicrobiaceae bacterium. Lineage (GTDB taxonomy): Bacteria > Actinomycetota > Acidimicrobiia > Acidimicrobiales > UBA8190 > CAWKDG01. Next base: position 469,478 of record CAWKDG010000012.1, on the reverse strand, counting down.
GCCAGGGCGTGAGCGTTTCGGAACCGGGCCGGGCCGGCACCGAGGGTCGAGGTGAGGGCGGCTCCGACGGCGCGCTCGACCCAGGTCGTGCCCCGGGGTTCGAGCGGCCCCCCCACGAGGGCAGCTCCCGACCGGGTGAGTGCGGCGACGCACTGGTCGACGTAGTCGGGGGCGACCACGGTCCGACCGTCGACGCGGACGAGGACGTCACCACGAGCTTGGCGCAATGCGAGGTTGAGGCCGGCCGATTGGCGCCGGGCGGGGTTGTCGACGACGCGGACACCGGGGAAGCGAGCGGCGATCTCCCGTGTGGCATCGTCGGAACCGCCGTCCATCACCAGGATCTCCACGATGCGCGGATACGTCTGTTCCACCACGGCCTGGAGGCAACCGGTGATATAGGTGGCTTCGTTCAGCACCGGTAGCGCTACCGTCACGCTCGGGAGCGGGCCCAGATTCCTGTCGGACGCGTCCGTCCGGGCGGGTGCGGCGTCGGGCATCGGGACGACCTTCAAGACCGGATCCGCCACGTCATGGATGAGACGAGCGGGATCGGCCATCGACCACGATTATCACGGTCTGAGCACCAAAAACAAGGAGGTGGAGTGGTCCGGCGGGCATTTGTCACGCCATTGTCACGCGTGGCCAAGCGATCGGCACCCCCGGCGGAAGAAGTCGGCGGGATCCGCCCCTCGTTCGATCTCGTCATAGGGGAGAGCGGCTCCGAAAGGCGCATTCCAGAACGGACCTTCGCGGTGCTCGTGGGGACCGATGTAGAGATAGGGCTCGCCGATGAAGGTGTCGCCCGGCGAACCCCCGTAGGTCGCCCGCGAACCTGCTGCACCCCTGTCCAGAGCCAGATCGAAGTGCTCGGGCCACAGCTGGATGGCGCCGGCTTCGTCGGTCGGACCGGCATCGGCCAAGACACGTTCCAGAAGCGATTGGCAGAACGCGAACCACCGGGCGAGAGCCCGTGCCGCGTCGACGTCGACCGGCAGGAGCGCGGTGGGGTCCGCCGGAAGGTCGAGGACCGGGTGCGGAGCCACTGTGGGGTCGATCCCGGCGAAAGCACCGGCGTCGAGAAGGTTCGTGATCGGTTGCCGACGATTCCCGTCGCTAAGCATCCCGTCGACGACGAGGAGCCGGCGGCCGTCGAACTCGGGAGTGCCGAAGCCTCCGGGGACGACGATGAGGCCCATGCGCCCGACCGCCGAATAGCGGGCCGCTCCGAGCACCCGGGCGGCCACCAGGTGCAGAGAGTGGCGGGTGACGCCGAATGCGGCCGGTAGGGAGGAGAGGGTCACAGCGTCACCGCTGCCTCAACGCTCGGGGTGTCCACGTCGTTACGGGCGCCACCTCTCGGCCCACGGATCCGTTGCGACGAAGTTGGCCACGACATGGATGTGCGTTGAGGATCCGGGCGCACCATGGAATCACGAGTTTCGGTGGCGGTATCGGGGGGACAGATCAGTTGAGCCGAGCGCAGGGCCAGATGCAGGACCATGAGGCGACGGTCGAGGATCTCGGTGAGGACGTCGTGGCTCTGACCGTTGCCGCCGAGGCGCGAGGTCGGGCCTCGGTGCTGCGCCGGGTCAACGGAGTTCTCGTGCGGGTCATCGTCGAACTGGCCTGAGCGGGCTCCTCCTGTCGCGCCTTTGCGGGCCGGCTCGTCACGCCGAACGGTCGACGAGGTCGGCGTAGGCGGGGTGACGGTCGATATAAAAGGCGAAGAACGGGCACTGTGGCGTGACGCGTAGGCCACGCTTCCGCGCGTCATCGAGAGCGGCTTCGGCCAAGTGGCTCCCGATACCCCGGCCCTCGAAGGCGGGCTCGGTCTTCGTGTGGAGGAAGACGATCCGACCGGGCTCGATGTCGTACGAGGCGTAGGCGGCCAGGACAGAGCCGACGTAGGCCTCGTAGCGCTGTTTGTCCCTGTTGTCGGAGACCCGCACCGTCTCCTGGTCGTCGGCCATGATTCTCCCGTGGAAGTCGAGGCTGCCTGGACACGAGCCTATTGTCACCGCAGCCCGCCCTGCCCACGAGCGCCCGGGGCCGGGATCGCCGGTGGTTGGTATCGCCCCCGCGGGCCGTTGTGACAACATGCTGGAGGGACCACTGCCGCGTCGGCCGACGCCGAAGGAGGAAGAACCGATGACCCCGAAACGCCGCGGGATGATGATCCGCCCCCCCAAGCTCGACGAGATGACCCACCTGCAGTGGGCGGGGTTCCTCGTGGGCAACGTGGTGATGGCCGTGGTCGGGACCGTGGTCGCGCTCATCGTGGTGACGATCATCGTGGGTCTGGCTGACGGGCATTAGGGGCCCGGTGGGGTGCGCCCCGATCAGGTGATGTCGGGGCGGGGAGCGTCGTCGCGTGTGACATGAGCGGCGACGAAGAGCTTCCCGTCCACCCGGACCGGTTGGAGCCGTCCGACGATGGGGATGATCTCGCCCTCGGCTGTCTCGGCCTCGGGGTAGAGGCCGGGGTCCATCTCCCGGTCCCTCGGTTCGGCCAGGTAGCCGCGCCGGTAGGCCTGGTGTCCCCACCTCTTCTTGGTGGGGACGAGCATCTCGACGAACTCGCCGGCGATGTCGTCGCTGTCCATGCCGAAGAACTCCTCGGCCGCTTTGTTCATCCCCAGGACGATCCCCTGGAAGTCGACGATCACCACCGCGTTGTCCTCACCGCTGAATTCGGGAACGGCGGCCAGCACCTCGTCGGGGATCTCCAGGGAAGGCATCTCGGGCGAGCTCACGTCAGGACACTCCTTCGTGACCGGTCGGCGGTGCATCGACGGTACCCGCTCTCCACGGGTCCTTCGGCAGGCCCTAGATTTCGGGGGTGGACGCCGACCCGCTGCCCTCCTATGACGAGCTCCCCGCCGTGCCCGGGGCCCCGGCGGGTTCTTCGTGGGGCCTGTGGGGGCCCGGCGACACGTTCGGCTGTCTGAACCTCCTGACCCCCGAGCGGGTCATGGCCGGGGTGGCGTGCGCCACCCGGGGAGCGGTATTCAGCCTGAACCTCGATCTGGAGCTCCCGAGTCCGCCGTTGTTCTCCCGTTCGGCTTTCGAGCACGTTGTCCACGATTTCACCCTGGGTCATGATGACGAGCTCTCCGGTTGGAATACGCAGAGCTCGAGTCAGTGGGACGGCTTCCGCCATATGCGCCATCCCGTCTACGGCCACTACAACGGAGTGCGGGACGAGGACCACGGTATCCACCACTGGGCGCGCCGGGGCATCGTCGGACGCGCTGTCCTGGCCGACGTCGCTCGATGGCGGGAGTCGGAGGGCCGACCCGTCGATCCGGGTGGTCCGAGCGTCATCGAGATCTCCGATCTCATGGCGACCCTCGACGCCCAGGGCGTCGAGGTCGAGGTGGGCGACATCCTGCTGGTCCGGACGGGATGGGTCACCTGGTACCGGAGCCTCGGGACCGACGCACGGGTCGAACTAGCCGACGCCGCGCACATCCCCGCCTGCGGCTTGCAGCGGGGCGTGGACAGCGCCCGTGCCCTGTGGGACCTGCATATCGCCGCCATTGCCGCCGACAATCCGGCCCTCGAGGTTATGCCCTTCGGGTTCGGGGACCGGGACGAGTCCCGGCACTGGAAGCAGGACCCGGGACGGGCGGCGGAGACGATGCTGCACTTCAGTCTCCTCGGTCTGCTCGGTATCCCCATCGGAGAGCTGTTCGACCTGGACGGGCTGGCCCAGGACTGCGCGGCCGACGGCCGCTACACCTGCCTGCTCACCTCGGCGCCGCTCAACCTGTCGGCCGGCGTGGCCTCCCCACCCAACGCTCTCGCCATCAAGTAGGGAGTCCTCTCCGTCAATGAGGGAGTTGGGCCCCACCGCTCGACAGCGGCGCGTAGCGCCGACCATGATGCGGCCATGAAAGTCGGCTTGCAGATCCCCAATTTCACCTTCGGCACTCCTGACGGGCAGATGTTCGAGCAGATCGTCGACCGGGCCCGGGCCGCCGAGGAATCGGGATTCGACTCGGTGTGGGTGATGGACCACTTCTACCAGCTCCCCGCCCTCGGGGGCCCGTCGCAACCGATGCTGGAGGCGTACACACTGCTCGGTGCGATCGGCGCCCGTACCAGCAGGGTCAAACTGGGCACGCTCGTGACCGGTGTCACCTACCGCAACCCGGCGATCCTGGCCAAGACCGTCACGACGCTCGATGTCATCACCGGTGGACGGGCGATCCTCGGTATCGGGGCCGCATGGTACGACGTCGAGCACGACGGTCTCGGTGTCGACTATCCATCCGACGGTGATCGACTCGATCGGCTGGAGGAGGCCGTCCGCATCTGCCGGGCGATGTTCCGTGACGAACGCCCGACCTTTACCGGCCGCTATTTCCGGACCAATGACGCCTGGAACGTTCCGCCACCGATGCAGCCGGGAGGTCCGCCCATCCTGATCGGCGGAGGAGGCGAGAAGCGCACACTGCGGCTCGTCGCCCGGTACGCAGACTTCTGCAACGTCATCGGCGACCTGGCGACGATCCGTCGCAAGGTCGACGTCCTCCGTCGTCATTGTGAGTCCGAAGGACGTGATCCAACGGAGGTCACCGTGTCGCGTCTGAGCACGCTCGTCCTCACTGATTCGGAGGACGAGACGGTTGCCACCAGGGCATTTCTCCGCGACGCCGTGGGCGAAGAGAGTGGTTTCAACGTCGGACGCGAAGAGGAGATTCTCGAGCAGTTGGAAGAACTGCGTTCGGCTGGAGTGGACTACTTCATCTTCAACATGCCCACATCGGGACCGGACGCCGTTCGCCGAATAGGCCAGATGTTTGCCTGAAGGGTAAGAGGGTACAATAAAGCCTGCCAAAGGGCTCTTTTTCGCGTTATCGGCAATCGCTCACCGAGCAGCGAGTTTTATATTCTTCTTCCGGACGGTTACAGTCCATGGTTCTCGTTTATCAGTAGGGAAGGGGAGACACAGTGGCAAGGATTGAAGAAGTGACTGTTTCGCTCATCGATGATTTCGATGGGACCGAAGCGTCCGAGACAGTCAAGTTCGCCCTCGACGGGAAGAACTACGAGATCGATCTGTCCAAATCGAACGCCAGCGAGCTTCGCCGGACGTTGCGGCCGTATATCGACCGCTCCCGAACGGCTCGTCGGGCGCCGGCGGCGCGCCGCGCCGCCAAGGGCTCGTCAGGGCGTCGCGGGCCGGCTCGTCGCTCGGAGGGTTACGACCGCACCGAGGTGCGCGCCTGGGCCAAGGCGAATCGGATCAAGGTCGCCCCACGCGGCCGGATCTCCAACGAGGTGGTCGAGCGTTGGCGGAAGGCGTCCAAGTAAGACGGCGATCGGAGTGCGCTCTTCGAACGGAACGAGCAGAGCCTGTTCTCAGGCCTCGACCCGGTTGGCGGAGCTGATCCCCGTGGCAACCGGAGGTCCGGGCGTCTCCAGCCATGACATGAGCGCCCCCGGAGCCATCGGCTTGGCCAGGAAGTACCCCTGTGCGTCGTCGCAGCCAAGTTGGGCGAGTTGGTCCCACGTGGCGCGGTCCTCGACCCCCTCGGCCACGATTTGCAGGCCGAGGTTATGGCCGAGGTCGACCACTGAGCGCACGATGATGGCGTCGTTCAGGTCCTCGTGCATGTGTTGGACGAAGGACTGGTCGATCTTGAGCTGATTGACGGGGAGGTCCTTCAGGTATGCCAACGACGAGTATCCGGTCCCGAAATCGTCGATGGCGATCCTCACGCCCAGTTCCGCCAGTTCCGTCAACAGGCGCCGTGCCCTCAGCGGATCGGTCATGATCGCGCTTTCCGTGATCTCGAGCTCGAGCAGATGGGCGGGGATGTCCCATCGGTCGAGAGCCGCTTCGACCTCGTCGGGGAACCCGTCGTCGAGCAGGCTGCGGGTCGAGAGATTGATGGCCATCGACAGTTCGGGCCAGCCCCGGGTGCGGGTCTCGTCCAGCCACCGCCGGCACTGGCTCAAAGCGGTGGTGAGGACCCAAGTGGTGAGGGGCTTGATGAGTCCTGTGTGCTCGGCCACCGGGATGAACTCACCCGGCGGGAGGAGCCCGAGGGTGGGGTGTTGCCAGCGCACCAGCGCCTCCACCCCTCGGGTCGCTCCGGTCTGCAGGTTCGCTTTGGGCTGATAGTGCAGGACAAGCTGATCTTCGGCAATGGCCGTTCTGAGGTCTCCCAGGAGGGTGAGCCGTCTCGGAGTGTTGACGTTGAGCTCGTCCGTATAGGCCACCACGTTCACGTTCGAGTCCTTGGCCACGTACATGGCGACGTCAGCCCGCTGCAGGAGCAGGTCGGCGTTGTCCCCGTCATCGGGTGCCATGGCGATACCACAACTGGCTTCGATGCCGAGGACCATGCCATCGATCTCGAGTGGCTCCCCGAGAACGGCGATGATCCTCTGCGCCACCTCGAGCGCATCGCTCAGGCCGTTGACGCGTGGAAGGAGGACGCAGAACTCGTCGCCACCCAGGCGGGCGACCGTGTCCGCATCCCGGAGAATCTGATTGATCCTCGGACCCACCTCCGAGAGGACTCGGTCACCGTACTTGTGACCCAAGGTGTCGTTGATCTCCTTGAAGCGGTCCAAATCGAACAGCATGACGGCGCTGTTCGAGCCGTCCCGAGCTCCCTGACGCATGGCCTGGTCTGTTCTGTCGTAGAAGCACGATCGATTGGGCAACCCGGTGAGCATGTCGTGCAGTACCTGATGACCGAGGAGCTCCTCGGCGTGCTCCTTCTTCAATCCCGTGGCTCCGGCCATCCGGATGACCATGGCGAGGGCGATGATTCCGAGAACGCCGACGCCCAGACCCTGACTCCGATCGAGAAAAGAGGGGGCCCAGCCTTCCCACACCAAGACCTGACCGACGGTGATGCCGGCAAGCGCCCAGACCATCATCGCCCGCCATACGGCCGCGCCACACGCCTCCATGTCCTCAAGGACGACGAAGGCATAGGTCATGAGCAACACGGGACCCCAGCCCGTCATGTAGATCACGATGGTCACAGCGGCGATATGGATGGCAAAACGGACGTGGATCCGGATGGATCCCGGCCCCGTCTCCCGCCACGGCTCGACCAGAAAGCTCAATGCCGGAGCCAGAACCAGAACGGCCAAGTAGGCCCAGATCGAGAGCCGGGCCACCAATCCGAGATGTCTGAGGACGACGACGATGGCGAACGCCGCCGGACTCACGGCGTAGGCGAGGAGGATCGGGGCGAGGCCGCGCGATGTTTGGGTTGCCGGTACCCCGCACAGAGCAGTGGTCTTTCCGTCGGGCGCCGGAGTCGGCTCAGGGGCGCTCGCACGATCCGGGCGCTCAATCGATGAATTGTCCCTGCCCACAGTCGGGTATCGACACCCACGGCGCCTCCCTGAAGATGGGTGCCCTTACGAAAAACTCGGAATACACAATTCGCGGCGGCGGCGAATGCATGGCAGGTACGGCCTTCAGGCCCAGCCCAGCTCCTCGAGTCGGGGATCGCTGATCCCGAAGTGGTGGGCCACCTCGTGAATGATGGTCTTGCGCACCTGAGTCACGACTTCGGCCTCCGAAGAACAGACGCTGCAGATCGTGTCCTGGTACAGGGTGATGCGGTCGGGCATCACCCACCGGTAGCTGCTCGGACCCCGGCTCGTCAGGGGGATCCCCTGGTAGAGCCCGAAGAGGGCGGGTCCGTCAGCCCGGGCCTCAACGAGCACGGCGACATTGTCCATCTGGGCTCCGAGGTCGGGTGGAAGCGAATCGAGCGCGTCGGCGACGAGTTCCTCGAAGCGCTGGCGCGTCACGGTGAACACCGTCGCACCGTACCGTGCGCCGCCGGCCGGAGCCTGAGAAGATGAGGTCGTGGCCGAGATCAGCGTCGACGAGAACGCGGCGCCTTCGCTCGACGAGATCGTCGACATCCTGCGGTCGAGCAAAGCCTTCGATCTGACGGTCGAGTCGGGCGCTCCTCACGACCTGCTCGAGCACGGCCTCCAGACGGCGGAGATCCTGCGCCGGTCGCATCCCGACGACGTGGAGCTCCAGATAGCCGGACTCGTCCACGACATCGGCCATATGCTCCCGCCCTTCCGGGATGAGGCCCACGCCACCGTGGCCGCCGCCGTCGTGCGTCCGATCCTCGGTGAAAAGGTCGCCGAGCTCGTGCGCCTGCACGTCCCGGCCAAGCGGTACCTCGTGACCACGGATCCCCTCTACCGAGAGGGGCTCGACGGTGGGAGCACCATCAGTCTCGAGCGCCAGGGTGGTGACATGTCCGTCGACGAGGTTCGGGACTTCGAGAGCGAGCCTCTCTGCGCGACGGCGATCGTCCTCCGTCGAGCAGACGAGGCGGGAAAGGTGCCGGGATTGGCCGTACCCGGCCTCGACACGTGGGTGACGGCACTCAGGTCGCACAATCTTCAGCCATAGCCCGAGCGGGGGTATGGACGGGTCGCCACTGGGTAACGGTTGTCGCATATGGGCCCCCGGTCTCCTGGTCACCGTTTCCACTTCGATCTCCCCCGGCGCCATCGCCTCGTCAGCATCCTCGCCGTCGCGTTCCTCGCCTCCGTGCTGGGCACGGCGTCGGCCGTCGCCATGACCTCCGGAGGCGCCCCGGAAGGACGGAGGACCTCCATCTCTGCGCAGGCCACGTCCATCGCCCCAAGGTCTGTGGCCACCGCGACATTTCCCACCACAACGAGTTCGACGACGCAACCGCCGCCATCGACCACCGTCGCCACGACGGAGCCACCTCGGACGACCACGACGACCGAAATTCGAGCGGCGGTCCCGACGACCGTCGCTCCGCCGCCACCCCCGACGACCTGTGCGTCGGCTCTTCCCGCCCATCTCGCCACCACCAGCGGCGCCGATCAGATCGTGACCGTCGAGGCGCCGGGGTACGGCGTGACATCGGCCACGCTCACGGCGTGGCAGCTCTCCGGCTCTTGTTGGAACGTGGTGCACGGCCCTTGGACGGCGCGCCTCGGCTACACCGGGTTGAACACTGACAAACACGAGGGCGACGGATCGACGCCCGCCGGCCTCTTCGGTTTCCAGTCGACGATGTTCGGGAACGCCCCGAACCCGGGTGTGCACTACGCGTACCGCCAACTCGTCTGTGGTGACTGGTGGGACGAGGATTCGTCGTCACCCACGTACAACACCTTTCAAGCGGTACCGTGCGCCGAGAGCCATCCGCCCTTCGACAACGGCTCGTCCGAGGCCCTGTGGACCGAAATCCAGGCGTACCCCTCGTTCGCCGTGATCAACTACAACGCCGGCCGGGTTCCCGGCCTGGGCTCGGCCATTTTCCTCCATGCCGATGTCGGGGGTCCGACCGATGGTTGTGTAAGCCTGCCTGTCGGCGAGTTGGACAGCGTTCTCGACTGGTTGCAACCGGCTCAGAACCCGGTCATCGTGATGGGGACGACCAGCACCATCACCTCTTACTGACGCCGACGCCCGGTCAGGGGGATGCTGACGGGCAGGGGCTATGCAGGCCCGTGGCTGACGGCCTCGACGTTATTGCCGTCTGGATCGCGAAGGAAGGCACCGTAGTAGTCGGGATGGTATTGAGGCCACAATTGGGGAGGATGCAACACCTCTGCGCCAGTTGTCACCCCCGCGTCGAAGAAGGCCTGGACGGCGGCGCGGTCGGCGGCGGTGAACGCGATGTGGGACTCACGGAAGCCGTCACCGGTGTCACGGGGAGCGATCCAGAAGTCCGCATTCGGCTCTACTCCGTAACCGATGACGTCCCCCAAGTCCATGACCCGCCCTCCGCCCAGTGGAGCGAGGACAGCGTCGTAGAAGGCGGCGCTGGCCGCCACATCGGTGCATTGGATGGAAAGATGATCGAGCATGACCTCACACTATTCATTGCCACGTCCCCCGAAGAGAAGAGCAAGGTCGTGATCGCCGAGCGCCTTGTTGCCGGCGCCCTTGAGCCGGTGGTCGGCCAGGTGTACTTCTCGCCCGAGTGTCACGCGCTCTACGAGGGCCTCGGCTTCGGGGCCAGCCCGGCCAAGATGGGCGATGTCGCCCTTCCTGACGGGCCGGCCTACTTCTGCAGCCGGGGCTCGGTCATGGGACAGGTTCCCGGCGAATTGGTCGCCGCCGCCTTCGCCGTGTTCAAGCCGGGTGTCGTCGTGCCCGCCGTGGCCCACGGTTGGAAGCTCACCGATGCCGTCACCATCTGCGAGGCTCGCACCGTTGGCGCCATCGGCCAACTTCGCCGCATCCTGGGCGAGCGGCCCCCCGGTCTGGCCCGGGCCACTGAGCTCCTCTTGCGGGCCAACGAGGGGCTCCGCCCCGAGGGCCGTGCCCTCTACGCCGGAGTGCTTTCGCTCGGTCTACCGGGCGATCCGATCGGCGACATGTGGCGTCTCGGCGACCTCCTGCGCGAGTATCGGGGCGACTCCCACACCGCCTCATGGGTCAGCGCTGGCTTCGACGCCACCGAGATCGGCCTTCTGACCGAACTCTACTGGGGTCTGCCCTTGCGGACCTACGTCCGGTCGAGGGCATGGAGCGATGCCGATCTCGACGCGGCCGAAGCGCGTCTCACGGAACGGTGCCTGATCGTCGGTGGCGCCTTCACCGACGAGGGACGGGCGGCGCGGCGAAGCGGTGGAAAGCGCAACCGACCGGGCCTGCTCACGAATCGTCACCAACCTCGGCGACGATCTCGGCGAACTCGTCGAGATTCTCAACTCGTGGTCCGGTGGGATCCAGGCCGCCGGGGGCTACCCGGGACGAGGTCCCCATGACCTGGCCCGATTCAGTCGTTGAACCATGGCTCCCCAGGCTCTCAGTGGCCCAGGCTGGTGAGAAGCTCCTTGTCGACGACGCAGAGGTTGCCCCGCGTGGCGTGCACGGCCCCGGCTTTCTCGGCCTGGCGAATGACCCGGTTGACAGTGGGGCGGGTGGTTCCCGCGAGACTGGCCAGGTCTTCCTGGGTCAGCGGTATGGTCCCCTCGGGTCCGAAGGTATCGGCCAGCTCGGCGATCCTGCGCAGGACGCGATCAGGGGCGGCCACATAAAGAGCCTCGACCAGTCGGGTCGAGACGCGCTTCAGGCGGTCATTGAACAGGGTGGCCAGGAATCGGTCGACCGACGGGTGGTGGCGCCGCAGGTCGTCGAAGATCTCGCGGCTCAGATAGAGGGTTTCGACCGTGGTGAGGCTGACCGCTGCCGTGGAACGGCGGCCGTCGTCCTCGACCAGAGACTGTTCACCCAGCGGCTCATGGGGCCCGATCACGGCCACGGTCGCTACGTCGCCCAGCGGTGTCGTCAAGCGGACGGCAACCCAGCCTGACTGTATGAGGTACATCCCTCCGCTCGGGTCTCCTTCGTGAAACAGGACCTGGCGCCGGTCGAATCGGCGCCGTTGCGCCTGACGGACAACGTCGCGCCGGACCCCTTCGTCCACAGCGTCGAGCAACCGCGATTCCATCGTTACAGACTCTCACCCTTCGGCCACGGCGAAGCGCTCATCGGAAGCAGTCTCGGTTCGCCCGCCCCGGAGTCACCCGCCACCCGCGCACGACATGTCAGTAACTAGTGGTGGGCCGCCCGGGGCTCGAACCCGGCACCTTGGGATTAAAAGTCCCCTGCTCTACCCGATGAGCTAGCGGCCCTCCTGGGGGTTGTCGGACAACAGTACTTGTTGGCCCACGTCACACCGCCGAGGCGACGACGACGATGCGACCGGCGGTCTCGCTGACCCGGTCCTATCGCGCTTGTCCTCTGAGTCCTAAGGTCTCAGGAGGCGCCCGTGCGCTTGGGACAGAGGAGGTGCGTCGTGCTCCGATGGGAGAGCGGTGAGGGACTGCGTCATGAGGCGCGTGGGAGCGAGATGTGGTTCAAAGCCACGGCGGCGACCACACAGGGTCGGTTCTCCCTGATGGAAAGGACGTTGCCACCAGGCGGGCGGATGCCTCCGGCGCACAGCCACATCGGGAACGAAGAGGCGTACTTCGTGTTGGACGGGGCCGTAGAGTTTCACGTCGCCCGCGACGTGTTCGAGGGGACGCCCGGAACGTTTGTCTTGGTACCGGCGGGCGAAGCGCACACGTTCGGGAACACGGGCGATGCTCCGGCTCGGCTGCTCGTGCTCCATGCACCGGCATTGGACCGCTACTTCGAAGACTTGGAGCAGCTGTGGGCTTCGCCGGAGCCGCCGGACCGCGAGACGGAGCTGACGCTCATGCGGCGACACGGTATGGAGCCCGCCTGAGGCCCCGTCAGGATCAGGATCTGATCAACCGCACGGCGACGGCGGCATCGGGCTCGATGACGCGGAAGCTGAAGCTCTCCTCGAAGTACAGGCGCACGCTGTTCTCGTCGTGGTCGAGGTACCCGATGGAGAGGTCCTCTCCGCAATCGAGGACGAAGTCGCCACCACGGAGGCTGAGGACCACCCCACCGTCGACGCCCGGAGCCCATACCACCGGACCCCCGAGTATCTGCCGCAGATGGTCCAGGAGCAGCAGACCGCCGTGCTCGGTCGTCTCGATGATCCCTGTGTACCCGGCCGGTCCGATGGCCAAGCCGTAAGGGCCGTCAATCCCCGATTGCCGCAGGACATCGACAGCCTTGGCCACGACGGTCGGCGAGTGTTCGAATTCGCCGTTGAAGTCGATCGCCTTGTGCGACGAGGTCTCGGCGATTCCCTTGATACCCGCCGCGTTGTACCCGTGGAAGACGGAGATGTTCTCACCGAGGGCGATGCGCCGTGCCGCCTGGTCCAGATCGGCCAGTTCGATGTCCGCCGCCCCGCGGTCGACGTCGTCGATCTCGGGCCGTGAGACGGTGAACTCGGATCGCAGCTCCACCAGGGGAAGGACGCGACGCTGACGAGCGGTGACGCCCTCGCTTGGCGTCTTCGAGAGCTTCGTCACCCGGCCGAGGTTGGTGGCCGAGTGCGACCATCCACCGGGGCCGACGAAGTCGACAAGTTTGCGGGCGGCCAGGTAGGTGGTGAGGCGGCCCTTCGCCTCCTCGTCGATGGCATCCCAGCCGGCGCTGGAGATGGGGGCCTTCTCTCGCAGTAGGTGGTCCATCAGTCGACTCCCTTGAGGCTTCCGATTCCGAGCGATCCGGTGCCGCTTTCAGCGGCCTCATCGCCTTGAGCTCCCTCGGCCTCGGCCTCGGCCTCGATCTCGGTGACGGGCGCGGTGGTGAATAGATAGGTGCGCATGTGCCGGTCGAGCACCGGGTCGTTGCGACGGAGCCACTCGAGCGTCATGGCGGCGTGTTCCTTCTCTTCGTCCCTGTTGTGGGCGAGCACGGCAGCCAACGCCCCGTCGCTGGTGGCGTCGACGCGCTGGTCGTACCAGTCGACGGCCTCGAACTCCTCTCTGATGGAGACGATCGCCCGGTGCCGGTCGATCGTGGTGGCCATGACGAGTTCTTGTGGTTCGTGAAGGCCTTCGCTGGCCATGGCTGTCTCCCCTCCTCGAGATTCTCAGGCGTTCGGGCAGGACGTGAGCACCGGCGGCGAGGTTATCGGAACTGGCGCCCGGGTGATCCTGGCGACCGGGTCCTACCCACCGGTGCCGCCGCTGAAAGGTCGAACGGCATGGACGGTCCCGGCGGCGGAGCAGGCACCCCTCTCCGGCACCGCCAGTCTCAGCGCCGGGGCGGAGGAATGACGATGGCCGCCGGGCGACCGCCCACGTAGATCGAGACTCCTCGTGTCCCCGTGGAGAGGTCCACGGGGGTGACGGTGGCGTCCTGTCCGGCCACCCATGCCGTCCGCCCGTCACCGCTGATGGCCACGGCCTCGGCCAGGTGGCCCACGACGATCGGGGCTCCGACGGTGAACGACGTGAGGTTCAGCGGAACGAGGTCAACTCCGGTCGTCACCCACGCCGTCGGGGCGCCGCCGGGTCCGCTGGTGGTGACGGCCATGCCGGTCGGCCCCGGCCCCACGGCGACGGGCGAACCGGCGTGCATCGTCGCCAGGTCGATCGGTGTCACGGTGCCGCTGCCGAAATCCGCCACCAGCGCCGTCGTGCCGTCGGGACTGATCGCCACGGCATCGGGCTCCGCACCCACGACAATGGGGACGCCGGTGGTCATGGTGTCGAGATCGATCGGCGTGACCGTATCGCCCTCGAGGTCAGCCACCAGTGCCGTTCGTCCCCCGGTTCCACCGATGGCGACGGCGTCGGGCCTGGCGCCCGCGCCGACGGGATGCCCGGCTCGCAGAGTCGTCAGAGCGATCGGCGTGATGGTGTCGTCATCCACATTGGCGACCACGGCCTCCTTGCCGTCGGGGCTCACGGCGACGGCATCGGGTTCGACTCCGGCGGGGATGTGGGCGACCACTTTGTCGGTGGCGGTGTCGACGACGGCGAGATTGTCGTCCCCCTGATCGGTCACGACGAGAAGGTGACCGTCGGGGGTGGCGGCGACGGCCGACGGCAATGAACCGATGGTGACTGACGTGTCCACACGTCGTGTCCTGAGATCCACGGCAGTGATCGTCGAACCGGGTTGGTCGTCGTATCCGAAGTTGCAGACATAGGCCTCAGTGCCCTGCGAAGCGCGTGTCGCCAGGTCCGAGGCCTCCCTCCCAGTGGTATTGCCACACCCTGTGAGCACTGAGATGACCCCCAAAGTGGTCACAACTTTCACAATAAGTGGCAATTTTCCCCTCTGGACCATCAATAAACGCTCTTAGTGGTCCGATAGCTTCTCTTAGTGAATACACTCCAGAACAGAAGGAAGGGGGCGGATGCCGGAGCCCACAGCTTCGGACGTTCATTCCCCCAGTTCCGTACATCCCTCACCATCGCCGGGCTGACCGTACTGCCCCTGGTATTGGTGGTGGCGCCACCCGCACCCTCGGCCTCAGCCGTGGCGGCCGTCGTTCGGTCGGCCCAGCCCGTTCCTGTCACAAAGGCGCAGGCGCACGAGGGCATCCTGCCGCCTGGCAATCCGCCGGCAAATATCGCACCGTCTCCGAACTTCCTGAGCAACTGCTCCGGCTCGCAGTACGACGACTCGACGGGGTGTGTCAGTGCCGTCCTACAGGCAATCGCCAACGGCCGGGAGCGCGAAGGCCTTCCCGGAATGGTCCTGCCCACGGACTGGACCCAACTCACTCCCGAGCAGCAGTTGTTCGTCGCCACCAACCTGGAGCGCACCGTCCGCGGCCTGCCGCCGCTCTCAGCCATGGCCACTGCGCTCGACGCCTCCACCATGAGCGGTGCCGAGCAGAGCAACGACCCCAGCCCGCCGGCTGGGTTCCCGTGGTCCGAATGGGGAAGCAATTGGGCGGGCGCCGTGGGCAATCCCCTCGAAGCCATCTACTTCTGGATGTACGACGACGGTCTCGGCTCGTCGAACATCGACTGTCAGCAGGCCGGCGCCCCCGGTTGCTGGGGGCACCGCGACAACGTGCTGCTCAACCTGGCCTGCCAGCCCTGCGAGATGGGGTCGGCGTTCGATGCGACCGGGTACCAGGGTTATCCGAGCTGGGCCGAACTCCTCGTCGACACGTCAGGTAGTCCTGCCGTCGACTTCAGCTGGAGCCAGGTCACTCCCTACCTGCCCGGCAACGCCGTCACTCAGTCTCTTTCGGCACCGGCGGTCGGGATCGCCTCCACCCCCGACGGCGGTGGGTACTGGCTCGCTTCCGCCAATGGTGGCGTGTTCGCCTTCGGTGACGCCGCCTTCTACAACTCCTTGGCCGGCATTCGACTGTCGGCACCCATCGTCGGGATCGCCTCCACCCCCGACGGCCACGGGTACTGGTTGGTGGCGTCCGACGGCGGGATCTTCGCCTTCGGCGACGCCGGCTACTACGGCTCCATGGGCGGTCACCCACTGACCCGACCGGTGGTCGGGATCGCCTCCACCCCCGACGGCCACGGGTACTGGTTGGTGGCGTCCGACGGCGGGATCTTCGCCTTCGGCGACGCCCACTTCTACGGCTCCATGGGGGGCCACGCTCTGAACAAGCCCGTGGTCGGGATCGCGGCCACCCCCAATGGTCAGGGATATTGGGAAGTGGCGACGGACGGGGGCATCTTCGCCTTCGGCGACGCCCCGTTCCGGGGATCGACCGGAGGAATCAGGCTCTACCGGCCCGTCGTGGCCATGGCGTCCACCAGTGACGGCAAAGGCTATTGGCTTGTCGCCTCCGACGGCGGAATCTTCGCCTTCGGTGACGCCCCGTACCACGGGTCGACGGGAGGCACTGTCTTGGCATCACCGGTGGTCGGCATGACGGCATCTACCCAGGTCGGGTACTGGCTGGCGGCGTCCGACGGTGGTGTGTTCAGCTTCGGCGTGCCGTTCCACGGCTCCGTCGCCTGAAGCAATCATCTGAAGCGGGGGGAGGACCGGTCGGCCGGCGGGTTCGGGATGCAAGTCCCGGGCCCGCCGGCACCGCCAGCTTCGTCCGCGGCGACGGTCCCCGGTCATCCCCGAGCGCACGACATCGACGAATCGCGGTCGTGACGTTTCCATCCCGCTCGGTCGGTGATGGGCCAAAAGTCACCGGTGCGCAGGTCCTGCTCGTAAGGAACAGGCGTAGCGTGACCCGACGCCGCGTCCTGCGCTACGACGGTGACGGCCGCGAGCAAGGCATCCACGTCGGCGGTCGTAGAGGAGATGCCGCAACTGGCACGCACCGCCCCAGGTAGGGAGCGGTGGTCACCCCTCAGCACCTCGTCGCGGTAGGTCTGGATCTCGGGACCGGACAGACCGAGCAGCCGGATCAGATAGGGGTGGGCGCAGAAGCATCCGTGACGCACCCCGATGCCCCATTCGGCACTGAGTCGGGCGGCGACGAGCGAGTGGGGGACACCCTCGACGGTGAAGGTGCCGATGGCCAGCGTCTCGGTGTCGACGTCCGGCCCCAGGAGGTGGACGCCTTCGATCGCGTTCAGGCCGGCCCGCAGTTGATGAGCCAGCGCCGCCTCGTGGGCGCCGATCCTGTCCCAGCCGATGCGGCCGAGGGTGTCGAGGGACGCCTCCAGAGCGACGGCCCCCACGACGTTGGGTGAACCGGCCTCCTCGCGTTCGGGAGGTTCCGTCCACACCACTTCGTCGAGGTCGACGAGGTCGACGGCGCCCCCGCCGGCCAGGAAGGGGTCTCCGTCGACGAAGGTCGCCCGGGGCCCGACGAGGACACCGGTGCCGTAAGGCGCGTACATCTTGTGCCCGCTGAATGCCACGTAGTCGACCCCGGCCGGGATGGCCCGGTGCGGCGCCAACTGGGCGGCGTCGAGGAAGACCGGAATACCGCGCTCGTGGGCCGCATCGACGACGGCCGGGATGGCCGGCATCCAGCCCGTCACGTTCGATGCCCCGGTCAGGGTCAGCAAGCGGGGGGCGGGGGTGCGGTCCAGCCCGGCGATTACGTCGTCGACCCCGAAGGTGCCGTCCGCCCCGCACTCCACGTAGCGGCGTTGGGCCACCCGTCCCCACGGCAGCAGGTTGGCGTGATGCTCGACCACCGTGGTGAGGACGACGTCATCGGGGTCGAATCGCAGTCGGTAGGCGAGTTGGTTGATCGCCTCTGTCGTGTTGCGGCACAGAATGGCCACGTCGTCGGTGTGCCGGACACCGCAGAAGGCCAGCGCACGGGCACGTGCCGACTCGTAGGCGGCTGTCGACACCCGGGACTTGAAGCCGGCGCCCCGGTGCACGCTGGCATAGGACGGGACGAAGGCGGTGACGGCGTCGGCTACCGCCACGAGCGCACTCGACGAGGCGGCGAAGTCGAGATTGACGTAAGGCCGTTCCGATCCGTCGATGCAGGGCACGGCGTCGCCGTCGCCCACGAGGCGAGCGGGAGGATCGGGCACGGGGATGTCCCTGATCATCGTGGGCGGTTGCGCCATAGGACCCCTTCCGTGGTCTCCTCGGGCGGAGGAGCCGATCCTACGAGCCCACCGCGTGATCCGGCGTGGTCGATGGTGGCCGTGGAGCACCGGTACGATCACGTGTCGTGGAGACCGACCGTCCCTCTGGCCGCGCCGATGTGGGCGGTTCCGTCAACGGCACCGACGTCGAGGGCGATGTCGACCTCGCCCCGGTCGACGTCGAAAGCGAACTCGACGCCATCGAGCGAGAGCTCGCCGACGTGGAACTGGCCCTCGAGCGCCTCGGTGACGGTACCTTCGGTCGCTGCGAGACATGTGGCCAGGCCCTCACCGACGACGAACTCGAGTCCGCGCCCGCCAATCGATTCTGCCCGGCTCACCTCCCGACCGATCGGCCCTAATGGGGGTCGACCTCCTCACTTCATGACTGAGTGAGGCTGGTTGCCGAGCCGCCATCAGGTGAGCACTGCTTTGGCCAGGGCCTTGAGCCCTACCTCTAGATCGTGCCCCTGGTGGTTGGTGAGGTTCCCGTGACGGCTGGTGGGATGTCGTGCCTCGAGCACTGTCCATTAGGAAGCTGCTGGGGTCCTCGGGCTCGTGTTGATGCCGGTCGGACGAGGAGAGGGACCCAGATGATCTTCGTAGGGGTGGACTGGGCCGAGGCCCACCACGACGTGTACGTGGAGGACGAGGACGGCAAACGCCTCGGTGGCGGCCGTCTTCCCGAAGGAGTGGAGGGCATCGCCCGGTTCCATGACCTGGTCGGTGACCACGTCGAGGAACCCGGTGAGGTGGTCATCGGGATCGAGACCGACCGGGGCCTGTTCGTGACGGCGCTGGTGGCCGCCGGCTACGAGGTGTTCGCCGTCAACCCGATGTCGACGTCGCGTTACCGGGACCGACACTCGACTTCGGGGGCCAAGTCCGATCCTGGGGACGCCAAAGTGCTGGCCGACATGGTCCGCACCGACCGCCACAACCACCGACCCGTGGCCGCCGACTCCGAGACGGTGCAGGTGGTGAAGGTGCTGGCCCGGGCCCATCAGACGATGGTGTGGTCGAGGAAGCGCCAGACGAACCTGCTGCGCTCGACGCTGCGGGAGTTCTATCCGGCCGCTCTGGTCGCCTTTGACGACCTGGCCAGCGGCGATGCGCTCGAAGTGCTTCGCCTAGCGCCGACCCCCGAGCTGGGCCGGACCATGTCACAGTCGAAGATCGCCGCCGCCTTGCGCCGAGGCGGCCGTCAGCGCCGGATCGACGACAGGGCGGCCGAGATCCAAGAGGCTCTGCGGGCTGAGCAGCTCGCCGCACCGGCGGCGGTGTCGAGCGCCATGGGGGCGTCGGTGACCGCCAGTGTGGCCGTGATCGCCACCATGGTGGCCCAGATCGCCACCCTGGCCGGGGAGCTCGAAGCGGGTTTTGAACAGCACCCGGATGCCGAGGTGGTCCGATCCCTGCCAGGACTGGGGACCATCCTCGGCGCCCGGGTGCTGGGCGAGTTCGGTGATGAGCCGAACCGCTATGGCACCCCCAAGTCTCGCAAGAACTACGCCGGCACGTCACCTATCACCCGGGCGTCGGGGACCAAGCGGGTGGTGCTGGCCCGCTTCGCCCGGAATCACCGTCTGGGTGATGCCATCTACCTGTGGGCCTTCGCTGCCCTCACCGCCTCACCTGGCGCCCGGGCCCTATACGACACCCGACGAGCGGCAGGTGACACCCATCACGCCGCTCTCCGGGCCCTCGGGAACCGACTGGTCGGCATCCTCCACGGCTGCCTCGAGAGCCACACGGCCTACGACGAGACCATCGCCTGGGCCCACCGGACGGCTCCCCTTGCCGAAGTTGCTTGACAGTTGGAACCGTGGGATATCTAGAGGTCCGGCCGGCGCGGTCAGGCCTTCTTGGTCTCCTTGAAGATCTTGTCGATCTCGGCGATCTGCCCGAGCAGGCTCTCGGCCACCTTGACGTCGTTGGTCTTCTTGGATTCACCGGCGCTCTTGGTCGCCTTCCAGAACAGGTCGTTGAGGTCCGGGTGCTTCGCCAGGTGCTCGGGCTTGAAGTAGTCGGTCCACAGGACCCAGAGGTGGTGCTTGACCAGGTCGGCACGCTCCTCTTTGATGAACACGGCACGACCCTTGAACACCTCGTCGTCCGACGCGTTGAACTTCTCCATGCACGCCTTGACCGATTCGGCCTCGATGCGGGCCTGAGCGGGGTCGTACACACCGCAGGGGAGGTCGCAGTGGGCGTGGGCCGTCACCGGGGGGGCGAGGCGGTCGATGGTCGAGAGCAGGCGATCCACGATGCGCATCTGTAGGACTCCTTCGTCCAGAGTGGAACTGTCAGGGACGGGAGTCACCTTACCCACGGGCATGGTCAAGTGAACCGGGTGTGGTCCAGAAGGGGGGTCTCGGTGCTCGCCGCCGCCGTTGCCGTCGCCCTCGTGGTGCGCCCCCGGCGGGTGGTCGTCGAGGGACCGAGCATGGAGCCCACCCTGATGAGCGGTGACCGGCTGCTGGTGGTTCGCCGGCCTGCCCCGGCCGTCGGCGACACCGTGGCCGTGCGTGATCCGTCCGGTACCGGACGCCTGCTCGTGAAGCGGGTGGTCCGGGTGGTCGACGACCAGATCGTCGTCGTTGGGGACAATCCTCGCTGGAGCACCGACAGCCGTGCCTTCGGTCCGGTGGCCCGCCGGGCCGTCGTGGGCCGGGTCGTCTACCGCTACGGCCCCCCCGGGCGATCCGGTCCCCTTCGCTGACGGCGGCCGTGGCCGGGCAGGTCGGACGCTGTGTCGGTCAGAATCGGCGGGCCCTCCATCGTCGGAACGGACGGGGAGCGCGGTACAGTCGCTCCGTGACCGCCATCGACCGTGAGCTCGAGCGCCTCTTCGCTCCTGACTACCTCGACGGGCTGGACAAACGCTCGCTCGACGAGGTGCGGGCCATGCGTGCCGAGTGCCAGGAGATCGAGGAGATGGTGTCCTACCTGCGGCGGGTGGTGCAGGGGCGGCTCGACGTGGTGCACAGCTTCATCGACCACCACGACACGGGCCACAGCGTGGGTGACCTCGATGCGGTGGTGGAGGACCTCTCGTCGATCATCGGATCGGGTCCGGCCCGACCGTCGGGTCCCGGACGCCTGCCCTCACAGATGTCACCCGACATGGAGACGGTCGGCCTCACCAGGGAGATCGACGATGTCCTCGACGCCGACGGCATCGGCAAGCTGCCGACGATGACGGACGTCGAGTTGCGGACCCTCGCCGATCGCCTCACCGCCATCGAAGAGCGGATCTCCGACCAGCGCCGGGTCCTGCACGTGCGGATCGATGCGCTCCAGGCGCAGATCGTCAGCCGGTACAAGACGGGCGAAGCCACCGTCGACGGCCTTCTCGTGCCGAGACCGCCCGAGTCCGAGAACGACTGAGCACTAGCCGAGCAGCAGATGCCCAAGCAGCTGCCCGAGAGGTTCGGGGACCTCGGCGCCTTCATCCGTGAGCAACGGAGCACGGCCCGGCTGTCGCTACGGCGGCTGTCGGAATTGGCCGGGATCTCGAATCCCTACCTGAGCCAGATCGAGCGTGGTCTCCGCCGCCCTTCGGCGGAGATCCTTCAGCAGATCGCCAAGGCCCTGCGGATCTCGGCCGAGACGCTCTACGTCCAGGCCGGAATCCTGGAACCGGGGACGGGGGAAGCCGACCTGGCCCGTGAGATCCTGGCCGACCCGTTCCTGACCGAGGACCAGAAGCAGGCCCTCATCCGGATCTACCTCTCGTTCCGGCACGAGAGCGAGTCCGGTCTTCAGGAGAACGACACCGGCCCCGGCGGACAAAGCCACGATGAACCGCCGGTGCACGGTGGGGGCCCCGGTCATCACGAGAGGGCGAGCGCCGCCGGCTGAGCCCGTGCGGGGGACAGGTAGGCTCGGCGCCGGTGCGCCGTCTCGCTGTGCTGTCCATGCACACCTCACCCCTCGCCCAACCGGGGACCGGCGACGGCGGGGGGATGAACGTCTACGTGCGCGAGCTCACCACGGCCCTGGCTCGCGCCGGGGTCGAGTGCGACGTGTACACGAGGGCGTGGTCCCCCACCCTGCCCGCCACCGTCACCGTCGAACCGGGCTTCCGGGTCCACCACGTCCCCGCCGGTCCGCTCGGAGCGGTGGCCAAGGAGCAGCTTCCCGCGGTGGTGGACGAGTTCACAGACAACGTGCGGTCGCTGATGCTCTCGGGCGTCGGGGTCGATCCGGCGTTCCACGAAGAGACCGGCTACGACGCGCTTCACGCCAACTACTGGCTCTCGGGTCTGGCCGGCCACCGCCTCAAGCACGAGCTCGACCTGCCTCTCGTGTCCACCTTCCACACCCTGGCCCGGGTGAAGGCCGAGGCAAGCCCCGAAGAGGTCTCGAGCGATGAGCCGCACCGCAGGGCCGAGGCGGAAGCGACCATCATGCGGTGCTCCGAGGTGGTGCTGGCCTCGTGCAGCGTGGAGGCATCGCAACTGGCCGACCTGTACGACTCGGACCCAGGTCGGATCCGGGTCGTGGCGCCGGGTGTCGACCAGGCCTTCTTCGGACCCGGGCACCGGCCTCAGGCCCGTCGCGCACTGGGCCTGCCGCCCGACGTACCGCTCCTGCTGTTCGTAGGGCGGATCCAACCTCTGAAAGGCGCCGACGTGGCCGTTCGGACGCTGGCCGCGCTGAGGGGCTTTCCCGACGCCCATCTCGTCATCGTCGGAGGGCCGAGCGGTCCGCGCGGAGAGGACCATCTGGCACACGTTCAGCAGATCGTGCGCCGGCAGGGTCTGGCCGATCGGGTCCATCTCGTTCCCCCGCAGCCTCACGAATTGCTCTCGACCTACTACCGCGCCGCCGACGTCTGCGTCGTGCCGAGCCGCTCCGAGTCCTTCGGGCTCGTCGCCCTCGAAGCGGCCGCCTGCGGCACGCCGGTCGTGGCCGCTGCCGTCGGGGGGCTCGCCACGCTGGTCGACCACGGGCACACGGGGTATCTGGTCGAAGACCCGACGCCGGGAGCGTTCGCCGGTGCCGTCGGGCGCGTGCTCGACGATCCGCTCGTCGGGGAGCGCCTGGCCACGGCGGCGGTGGTGCGGGCCCGGCGCTACACCTGGACCGAAGCAGCGGCCCTGTTGCGGACGACCTACGAGGAGCTCACGGCCGAGCGTCTCGTGGCGTGCCGCTGACGCGGCCCGGATCGGCTGGATCCTGCCCGTCGCCGACATCGCCAGCCGTGATGAGCGCGCTGCCTGCGACGCGCTCATAGAACGGTGGGCCGCCACCCGGCTGGCCGAGGAAGGCGCCGTCGTCGCCGTCGATCGTCAGGAAGACCTCGGACGCTGGTACCTCCGGCTGCGTGGCGACGAGAAGGAATTCGTGACGGTGTGGCTGACGGTCCGTCAGCGCACCCTGCACCACGAGACGCAGGTCATGCCTGCGCCGGAAGTGAACGTCGGTGGGACATTCGAGTACCTCTTGCGGCGCAACGCCGATCTGCACCAGATGCGATTCGCATTGGGATCCGAGGACGCCGTGTACCTGGTGGGCGAAGTCCCAGTGGCATCGGTCACCGAGGATGAGCTCGACCGCATCGTGGGGTCGTCACTCGCCTATGTCGACGCATACTTCCCGACAGCGATGGCGATCGGTTTCGCCGGCCGCTACCGCCGCCGCACCGTCTGACCCCCTGATGTCGATGCGCGCGTCGTGCCACGCGTGTGGTGTCGCACGCGCCACGCCCGGGTCATTGGGGAGCGCGCCGTCTTTGCACGCGCGACGGCCGTTGCGACTAGGGTGCGCCCCGGCACGGCCCGAGGGGTTTGAGATGCCGGTCGATCGGGGAAGTGCGACCGGTGTCCTGGATTCCTCGGGCCGAGCCGCGTCAGCGCGCCGGCGACTGTCGTCACGTGGTGCGGTCTCACCCGCCGACGTGTTGGCAACACCTTGTTGCCGACCGCCGGTGTCGCGCCGCCGTCGTTGATCGCTGTCGTCGGTGTCAGTCGTACCGTCGGCGATAGCCTTCGGCGGCGGCGTCGCCGGTTGGCGGAGTCGATGCGAAGGAGGGGGATGAGGCCGAGACTTGTCGTCGTCGGTGGGGGACGGATGGGGACCGCGTTGGTGGGCGGACTGGTGGTCGCCGGCTGGCACCCCGGTAGCGTCACCGTGGTCGAAGCCGATGCCGAACGACGCATCTCGCTGGCCGACGTCATCCCCGGAGTCCCGGTGGTGACGACGCCCGTCGCCGCCGAGGGGGCCGTGGTGGCGGTCAAGCCCGGCGATGCCGAGTCGGCCTGCCGGTCCCTCGCCACCGTCGGCGCGACCCGGGTGCTCTCGATCATGGCCGGCGTGCGCCTGGCCAACCTCGAGGCCTGGCTGGGCCCCTCGGCGGCCGTGGTGCGGGCCATGCCCAATACCCCGGCCCTGGTGGGCGCCGGGGTGTCGGCCCTGGCCGGTGGCGCCCACGCCGGCGGGTCCGATCTGGACTGGGCCGAGGAGATCCTGGGTGCCGTGGGGCGTGTCGTGCGATTGCCCGAGCCGTCCCTGGACGCGGTGACCGGCCTCTCGGGATCGGGGCCTGCCTACATCTTCCTCGTGGCCGAGGCACTCATCGGCGCCGGAGTGGGCGTGGGGCTGGCTCCCGAGGTGAGCCGGACCCTCGTCCTGGAGACCCTTGCCGGGGCGGCACGGCTGCTGCTCGACACCGGCGAGGAGCCGGTGACCCTGCGCGCCCAGGTCACGTCTCCGGGAGGAACGACCGAAGCCGGGGTAGCTCGACTGGAGGCCAATGGGCTGCGGAGGGCGTTCGAAGAGGCCGTCAATGCGGCCACGGAGCGTTCTCGGGCCATGAGCGGCTCATGAGACGGGTCCGACCGGCCAGTTCAGGTTTTGGCTATAAGCCCAGGTCAGAGGCATGCCGGCGACGGCCGCCGACTGCGGACCGCGGGTTCGCCCCACGAGCATTCTTCGCCCCCTTTCCAACTTCACCCACAGTGACGTACAGTCGAATCAGGCGGAGAGGGGTGATTCCACTGAGTCCGGATGACGCGACGAGCGCTCGTTACCTTACGGTTCGCGAGGTGGCGAGCACGCTTCGAGTATCGAACATGACGGTCTACCGGCTGATCAACGCCGGGGATCTTCCGGCGGTGCGTGTCGGTAAGTCGTTCCGCCTCCGGGAGGACGACGTGAACCGCTACCTGTCCGACCGGTACACGCAGGCTGGCTGACCAGCCCCGGCCGTCTCCCGCGAGGACGGTCCGTCGGTGACGCCTGATCGGCGGGATGCCGTCTTCCTCCTCACCGACTACGGCTATCGGGACGAGTTCGCTGGCGTGACCAGGGCTGTTGTCCTGGACCACGCCCCGGGGGCTCCGGTGGTGGACCTGACCCACGGCGTGCCGCCCTTCGACGTACGGGCCGGTGCCCTGGCCCTGTCACGCTGCGTGGCCTATCTCGGTCCGGGCGTGGTGATGGCGGTGGTCGACCCCGGTGTCGGGAGCGGTCGGCGCGCCGTCGCCGTGACCGTTCGGGGAGGTCCCGGTCCTTCGGCCGGTGGTCCCCGTCATCTCGTCGGACCCGACAACGGGCTCCTCGGATGGGCCATAGACGCCCTCGGCGGTGCCGACGCCGCCGTGGCCCTGCCCCGGGCCCGCCCCCCCGGCAGCACGTTCGACGGTCGTGATCTCTTCGCCCCTGTGGCCGCCCGGCTGTGGTCGGGAGCGACCCTGAACGACGTCGGCCTGCCCATCGATCCCGGGAGCCTGGTGCGCCTCCCTCCTCCCCGGCTGGTCGTCTCGCCGCCGGCGACGGGAACGGGCTCGGTCGAAGCCGAGGTGCTGTGGGTCGACCGGTTCGGCAATGTCCAGCTCGCCGCCGGGGCGGGCGAGCTGGTGGAGGCGGGACTGGAGGGCGTCGTCGAGATCAGCGTGGGAGCGGTGACGCGACGCGCCCAGGTGGTGCCGTCCTTCGTCGCTCTCGACGACGACGGCATGGGCCTCATGCTCGACGCCAACGGGCATCTCTCCCTCGTGTGCCGTCTCCGGCCGGCCGCTACCGTGCTCGGCGTGCACGAGGGCGACATGGTCACCGTCAGCCGGATCCCGGATGACGCACCCGTGCCGGAGGGACCCGACACGACGGGCGGGCGGGGAGGCCGGTGAACCTCGCCGCCCTCGTCGAAGGCCACCCCGGCGAGGGGCGCGCCGTGTTCGACGGCGGGACGTGGCACACCTGGGGGGAGTTGCGACGCCGAGCCGCCACCGCGGCCGCCGGCCTGGTGGCGCTCGGGGTGGGACCGGGGGATCGCGTGGCCATCGCCTGGCCCACGTCGGTCGATTTCGTGGTCGCCTACCTGGCGGTCCTGGCGGCGGGGTGCGTGGCAGTGCCCCTCAACCCCAACAGTCCCGTCGCCGAGATCATCCGGGAGCTCGAGGTCGTGGCCCCTGCCGCACTGCTGGCCGGGGGCGCCGCCGCACCCGGAGCCCTCGGGGTGAGCGACGCACTCAGCTTCTCGCCCCTGATCGTGCTGCCCGGCTCCTCGCGGTCCGCGGCGACGGGAGCGGTCACCGGGGGAGGAGCGGCGGCGTCGTGGGAGGAGTTGTCGGCGGACCTGCCCGGGCCCGCCGGGCCCGCCCTTCCGACGGTGGCGCGCGACGAGGACGACGTCGCCGTCCTGCTCTTCACGTCAGGGACATCGGGCTCACCCAAAGCGGCCATGCTCACCCACGGCAACCTGGTCGCCAACCTGCGCCAGATGCTGGCCCTGCCCGGGGAGATCGTCCGCGCCGACGACGTGAGCCTCGCTGCCGTGCCTCTTTTCCACGTCTTCGGACTGAACGTGGCCCTGGGCCTCTCACTCGCCTCGGGGGCCGCCCTCGTCCTCGAGGAGCGCTTCGACCCGGTCGAGACGTTGCGGATCGTGCGCGAGCTCGGGGTCACGAACGTGATCGGGGTTCCGGCCATGTTCGCCGCCTGGGTGGCGCTGGCCGAGGACGATCCCACGGTCGCCGCTGCCGGCGACCTGTCCGCCGTACGCCGGGCCATCTCCGGTGCCGCGTCGCTGCCTGCGGAGGTGGCGTCGCACTTCGAGAGTGCCTTCGGCATCCCCGTGTGGCAGGGATACGGCCTCACGGAAGCGGCACCGGCCGTCTCCACGTCGCTCGGCACAGGACGTCACCGGCCCGGTTCAGTCGGGCAGCCCCTTCCAGGGGTGTCGGTGCGCCTGGTCGACGAGGCCGACCAGGACGTACTGGGCGGCGACCCCGGCGAGATCTGGGTCCGGGGCCCCAACGTCTTCGCCGGCTACTGGCGCGATTCCGATGCCAGTGCCGAGGTTCTCACGCCCACCGGCTGGCTGCGGACCGGTGATGTCGGCGTGATCGGGGAGGACGGCGATCTCTTCATCATCGACCGGAGAAAAGACCTCGTCATCGTCTCGGGTTTCAACGTCTACCCGGCCGAAGTGGAAGAGGTGGTGGCGGCGGTGCCGGGCGTGGCCGAAGCCGTCGTCGTGGGCCGGCCCGACCCGACAACGGGCGAGTCGGTGGAAGTGGTGATCGTGGTCACCCCCGGAGCACGGGTCACCGAAGAGGAGGTCCGCGACCACTGCGGGACCCGACTGGCCCGTTACAAGTGCCCGACGACGGTCCGGTTCGTCTCCGAGCTGCCCCACGGCCTGGCCGGGAAGGCGTTGCGGCGGGCTCTGCGGGAGCAATCCGCCTGACGACCAGCAGCCGGCCTCCCCGTCAGCCGAGCCCGACTTGGTGTTCATGGCCCGCCCGTCGGTACGATCCGCCTCACCATGGTCGACGCGAAGCCACGCCGTATTCCCGAGGCCACTGTCATCCGACTGCCCGTCTACCAACGCATCCTCCTCGAATTGGTGCGTGCCGGCACCGCCACCGTGGCCTCGGAGCAACTGGCGGAGATGGCCCGCGTCAACGCGTCCAAGGTGCGCAAGGATCTGTCGTTCCTGGGATCGTTCGGCACCCGGGGCTCGGGCTACGACACCAAGTACCTCTTGTCGCAGATCGACCGCGAGCTCGGGATCGACGGTGACTGGCCCGTGGCCGTGGTCGGCCTCGGGAACCTCGGAAGGGCGCTGGCCAATTCGCAGGGGTTCACCTCGCGCGGGTTCAGAGTGTCCGCCCTCTTCGACGTCGAGCCCTCCCTCGTGGGCAGCCGCATCCAGGGGCTCACGATCCACCATCTCGACGACTTCGAGACGGTGGTGGCGGCCGACCCGCCGAGCATCGGCGTCATCGCCACCCCCGCCGGGGCGGCCCAGGACGTGGCCGACCGGATGATCGCCGCCGGAGTCGGATCCCTTCTCAACTTCGCTCCGAAGGTCCTCACCGTCCCGGCCACGGTGCTCCTGCGCTACGTGGACCTGTCCATAGAGCTGCAGGTGATGAGCTTCTACCTCTCCCACCGGGATCAGCCCGGCTCCACCGACGAATGGTCGCCGCTCTCCCTGGTCGTCGGCCTCACCCCGGCCGAGCCGGCTTGACCGCTGTCGCCACCGCCCTGTCTGGCGGTGGGTCCCGCCGACCGGCATCCTTGTAGGGAGGGTGACGAAGGCCCGGCCGGAGAGGACCCGCCCCGTCGGCTCAGTGATCGTCGGTCCCGAACGAGGAGCTCTGCAAGAGGTTGTCCGTCGTCGTCGTTGGTCTCGAGCATCACAGCACGCCCCTCGACCTGCTCGAACGGGTGGCCGTCCCCGAGGAGGTGCTCGGCAAGACGCTCGGAGCCCTGCGCGACCGCACGAACCTGTCCGAGGTGGTCGTCCTGTCGACCTGCCTGCGCACCGAGTTGTACGCGGTGGTGGAGCGGTTCCACGAGGGCGTGGCCGATCTCCAGGAGTTCCTGGCCACCAGCGCGGGGACCACCGTCGATGTCATCGAGGACCACCAGACGGTGCTGTTCGACGACGCCGTGACCGTTCACCTGTTCGAGATCGCCGCCGGGCTGCGCTCGTCGGTCCTGGGGGAGACCGAGGTCCTCGGCCAGGTGCGCCGGGCGGCCGAACGCGCCGAGGCCGAGCGGGCCGCCGGCCCCGTGCTGTCGGGACTGTTCCAGAGGGCCGTGAAGGCGGGCCGCAAGGTGCGGTCCTCCACGGCCATCGCCCGCGGCGCCACCTCGCTGTCGCATGTGGCTGTCGACCTGGCCGCGTCCCGCCTGGGGGGGACCCTGGCCGGACGGCGCGTGCTCGTGGTGGGTGCCGGCACCATGGGTGAAGGCATCGTCGACGCCCTCGCCCAGCGCCAGGAGGCGGCCGAGATCGTGGTGGCCAACCGGACCGTGGACCGGGCGCGGGAACTGGCGGGGCGCGTCGGCGGTGACGGCGTGGGCATGTCGGGGCTGGCCGAGGCGCTCGAGGCCGCCGACGCCGTGCTGCTGTCGACCGGCTCGGCCCTGCCTGTGCTCGACGTCGACACCATGACGCCGGTCGTCCGGGCCCGGGAGGCGGCCGACAGGGGACGCAGCTCGCTCGTCGTCGTGGACGTCAGCGTGCCGCGGAACGTCGACCCGGCGGTGGCCTTCGTCGACGGCGTCGAACTGCTCGACATGGACGACCTCTCGGAGTTGGCCGAGCGGGCCCTCGACAGCCGTCGGGGCGAGGTGACCGCGGCTCAGGCCATCGTGCAGCAGGAGGTCGAGCGGTACCGGGCCGACGAGCGGGCCCGGGGGGCGGCGCCCATCGTCTCGGCCTTGCGCAACCGCGTGGCCGAGCTGCGCCGGTCCGAGCTCGAGCGGCACCGGCGCCGCCTGGCCCACCTCGACGAGAGCCAGTGGGACGAGGTCGAGTCCGTCGTGAACGACATCCTGGCCAAGGTGTTGCATCAGCCGACCGTGGCGCTCAAGGAGGCGGCGGGGACACCACGGGGGGAGCGGCTCGTGGAGGCGCTGCGTAGCCTCTTCGACCTGTAGACGCCGTCCATCGTGGCCACGCGCCCGGGCCGAGGTGCTCGACCTCTCCGTCTGGCCACCCGCGGATCGCCGCTGGCCCGCTGGCAGGCGGCCCGTGTCGCCGCCCTGCTCGGCGCCCGACCCGACCCGACGACGTGCGAGGTCGTCGTCGTCCAGACCACCGGCGACCGTCTGACCGACGTACCCATCGAACGTCTCGGGGGCCAGGGCGCGTTCGTGACCGAGATCGAGACGGCGGTCCTCGAGGGGCGCGCCGACATCGCCGTCCACTCGGCCAAGGATCTTCGGTCGATCACCCCCGCCGGCCTCGAGCTCGCCTGTGTCCCCGAACGGGCCGATCCCCGCGACGCCCTCGTCGGCTCCCGGCTGGCCGACCTGGGGCCCGGGGCGCGCGTCGCCACCGGATCGGTGAGGCGCCGGGCGCAGTTGTCGTGGCTCCGGCCCGACCTGACGTTCGTGGACCTGCGCGGCAACATGGCCACCCGCCTCGAACGCGCCGGGCGCGAGGGTGCCGGGGTGGTCGCCGTGGCCGCCCTCGAGCGCCTCGGCCTCGCCGGGCAGATCGCCGAGGTGCTCGAGAGGGAAACGCTGCTCCCGCAGGCGGGTCAGGGCGCACTCGCGGTGGAATGCCGTGCCGATGACGACGAGGTGAGGCTGGTGCTCGGGGGCATCGACGACGCCGTCGCCCACCTCGCCGTGACGGCCGAGCGGGCTTTTCTCGCCGCCCTCGGTGGCGGCTGCACCCTTCCGGTGGGGGTCCTGGCCACGCCGTCGGGATACGACCCCGCCCGAGACCCCGACCACAGCGCGGCCCCGCCCGATGCCCGGGCCTCGGGGGAACTCGCCCTCGAGGGCATCCTGGCGAGCCGCGACGGCCGTATCCTGCTGCGCCGGCGGGTCACCGGCGGCGGTCCCGTCGAGCTCGGGCGCCGCCTGGCCGCCGATCTTCTCGACAACGGGGGGCGGGCCCTCGACGACTGGTCTCCCGTCGGCGAGCCGGACCGGTGACCGTCTACCTCGTCGGCGCCGGGCCGGGCGATCCCGGTCTGCTCACCCGACGCGGCGCCGAGGTGTTGGCCCGCGCCGACGTGGTCGTCTTCGACCGGCTGGTCCTTCCCGCTCTCCTGGAACTGGCCCCGCCGACAGCCCTGCGTCTCGACATGGGCAAGAGCCCGGGCGAGAGGGGCCGCCAGGAGGAGATCCACGCCGCCCTGATCGAGCACGGCGCGCACAGGACGGTGGTCCGTCTGAAAGGCGGCGATCCTTTCGTGTTCGGGCGGGGAAGCGAGGAGATCGAGGCCCTGCGGGCGGCCGGGATCGACTACGAGGTCATCCCCGGGGTCACCTCGGCCTTCGCCGTTCCCGCCTCCGCCGGCGTGCCCGTCACCCACCGCGGCCTCTCCACCTCCGTCACCGTCGTGACCGGTCATGTCGGCGACCCTTCGGCCCCCGGTGGTGTGGCCTGGGACGCCCTGGCCCGCGCCGGCGGGACGCTCGTGATCCTCATGGGGATGGAGAACAGAGCCGAGATCGCCCGCCTCCTCATCGACGGTGGCCGAAGCCCGGACACCCCTGTCCTCGTCGTGCAGTGGGGGACGGCGCCGGCGCAACAGTCGGTGCGGGTGCCGCTCGACCAACTGCACGCCGTGGGGTTGGGGTCACCGGCCACCATCGTCGTCGGTCCCGTCGCCGGTCTCGATCTCGGCGCCCGCGCCCGCCGGCCCCTGTCGGGCGCGACGGTGGTCGTGACCCGACCGCGCCCGCAGGCGCAGGATCTGGTGGCGAGATTGACCGACGCCGGCGCGGCGGTGGTCGTCGTCCCCGTGATCGCCGTCACCGCTCCCGCCGACACCCGGGCCCTCGAGCAAGCGGCCGCGCAGGCGGCCGGGTACGACTGGATCGTCTTCACGTCGGCCAACGCCGTCGACCGTTTCGTGGCGCTGTTGCGCGACGGGCGATCCCTCGGCGGTGTCGGCATCGCCGCCGTCGGTCCGGCCACCGCTGCCGCCCTGACGGAGCGGAATCTCGTGGCCGACCTCGTACCCGAGGACGCCACCGCGGCCGGGCTGGTCGCCTCCATGCCGGCGGCGCCCACACCGGGCGCCGCCCCCGGCGGCCCCGGAGGGCGGGTCCTCTTCCCGCGCGCCGCCGACGCGCGCGACGTGCTGGCCCCCGGTCTGCGGGCCAAGGGTTGGCTGGTCGACGAGGTCGAGGCGTACCGGACGGTGGCGTCCGGCGCCTCGGACGGCGTCACCAGCGATGTTCTCACCGCCGCCGCCGCCGCCGATGTGATCACGTTCACCTCACCCTCGACGGTGGACGGTTACCTGGCGTTGTCAGGTGGCCGGGTCCCGCCGGTCGTGGCCTGCATCGGCCCCGTCACGGCCGAGGCCGCCCGCCAGGCCGGTCTCACTGTCGACGTGGTGGCGGCCGAGCACAGCGACGCCGGTCTCGTCGCCGAACTCGTCGCCCGGTGGGACCGCTTGTCGGAATCCGGCAGGGCCGACGGAGGGTCCGCCCCCCGGCCACCGATGCCGGCGTAGGGCGCCGGTAGCCTGGTGTCGGTGGAGACCCCGAGGTGGTGGCCGGCCCCGACGGCCCAGTACCCGGTCCGACGCCTTCGGCGCCTGCGCCGGACCCCGGCCTTGCGACGGCTGGTGGCCGAGACCACGGTCTCGGTCGACGACCTCATCGCGCCCCTCTTCGTCCGTGAAGGGATCGCCGAGCCGATCCCCATAGCCTCCCTGCCGGGCCAGAGCCAGCACACGGTGCCGTCGCTCGTCGTCGAGGCCAAGCGCCTGGTCTCGCTGGGAGTCCCCGCCCTCGTGCTCTTCGGCGTGCCGGCCGCCAAGGACGCCACCGGGTCGGGAGCGTGGGCCGGCGACGGGATCGTCCAGGTGGCGCTGTCGGAGCTGCGGACGGCGGTGGGCGACGAGCTGGTGCTGATCGCCGACCTCTGCCTCGACGAGTACACCGACCACGGCCACTGCGGAGTGCTCCGCACCGACGGCACCGTCGACAACGACGCCACCCTGGCTCTCTATCAACGCGTGGCGGTGGCCCAGGCGGCGGCGGGGGCGGACGTCGTCGCCCCCAGCGGGATGATGGACGGTCAGGTTCGAGCCATCCGCGCCGCGCTCGACGACGCCGGGGACAGCGACGTGGTTGTGCTCGCCTACGCGGCCAAGTACGCCTCGGCGCTGTATGGGCCGTTTCGCGACGCCGTCGACGTGACCATCGCCGGCGGCGGGGACCGCCGGGGGTACCAGCAGGACGTCCGGAACCGGCGCGAGGCGCTCACCGAGGTCGCCCTCGATGTCTCCGAAGGGGCGGACATCGTCATGGTGAAGCCGGCCCTCGCCTACCTCGACGTCATCGCCGACGTCGCCGCCCGTGTCGACGTCCCCGTCGCCGCGTACCACGTGAGCGGGGAGTACGCCATGGTGAAGGCGGCCGCCGAACGCGGGTGGATCGACGGTGACGCCGTGGCCCTCGAGCACCTGACAGCGATCAAACGGGCGGGGGCGAGCATGATCCTCACGTACTTCGCCGGCGAGGTGGCCGAGGCCATGCATGGGTGAGCCGGGCTCGACACCGGCCACCAACGAGGCGTGGTTCGCCCGGGCCCGGCAGGTGATCCCCGGCGGTGTCGATTCCCCGGTGCGGTCGTTCGCCGCCGTCGGCGGGACCCCGTACACGGTGGTGCGCGGCGAGGGGCCGTACGTCTGGGACGTCGAGGGCCGGCGCTACATCGACCTCGTCCAGTCCTACGGAGCCGTCCTTCTCGGGCACGCCCACCCGGTGGTGACGACGGCCATCGCTGCCGCCGCCGCCCATGGAACCACCTTCGGTGCACCGACCGAGGGCGAGGTGAGGCTGGCCGAGACGATCCGTGACCGGGTACCGGGTTGCGAGCAGGTGCGGCTGGTGTCGTCAGGAACCGAGGCGGCCATGAGCGCCATCCGGGTGGCACGCGGTTTCACGGGTCGCGACCGGGTGGTGAAGTTCGACGGCTGTTACCACGGTCACGCTGACGCGCTTCTGGCCGGCGGCGGGAGCGGGGTGGCGACGCTCGGGCTCCCGGGCTCCGCCGGAGTCCCGGCGTCGGCTGTGGCCGACACCGTCGTCGCCCCTTACAACGTGCTGCCGTCGGTCGACGAGACCGTTGCCTGTGTCATCGTCGAGGTCGTGGCCGCCAACATGGGTCTGGTGGCGCCGGCCCCCGGCTTCATCGAAGGGCTGCGACGTGCCTGCGACGAGGCCGGTGCCCTGCTCGTGTTCGACGAGGTCATCACCGGATTCCGCCTCGGTCCCGGCGGCGCCACCGAGTGGTGCGGCGTCCGCCCCGACCTGTGGTGCTTCGGAAAGGTGATCGGCGGCGGACTGCCCGTGGGCGCCTTCGGCGGCCGGCGCGACGTCCTCGCCGTCCTCGCCCCCGACGGGCCCGTGTACCAAGCGGGGACATTGTCGGGCAACCCCCTGGCCACGGCCGCCGGTCTGGCCGTGCTCGAGGCCTTCGCGCCCGGCGACTACGAGAGTCTCACCGGACGGGCGGCGCGTTTCGCCGAGGCGCTGGCCGCCGCCATCGCGTCGTCTGGCCTGTCCGTGCAGGTGCCGGTGGTGGGACCCCTCGTCGGCCTCTTCTTCGGTGACGGGCCCGTCACCGACTACGCCGGCGCCCGGAGGACGGTGGCCAACGGTCTCTACGCGCGCTTCTTCGGCGCCATGCTCGCACGCGGCGTGGCCCTCGCCCCTGGCCCTTACGAGGCGATGTTCCCGGGCCTCACCCACACCGACGACGTCCTCGACACGGTGGTGGAGGTGGCCGCCGACGCGGCCGAGGCGATCACCTCGGACGCCGTCGTGCCGTCGTGACCGCACCCTGGTGACCGCGGCCCTGTGACCGCGGCCCTGTGACCGCGCCCCTGTGACCGCGCCCCTGTGACCGGACCTGGACCGCTGATGGCATCGGGCCGCGACGCCGACATCTTCGCCTTCGGTGACCGGCTCGTGCTGCGGCGGTCCCGGCAGGGCCGGTCGATGATGGCCGAGGCGAAGACCATGGAGTACGCGCGCGGCCACGGGTATCCGGTGCCGGCGGTCGACCATCTGAGCGACGACGGGACCGATCTGGTCATGGAGCGCGTCGACGGTCCGTCGATGGTGGAGGCTCTCGTCCGTAAGCCGTGGACCATCCGGGCCACCGGGACGCTCCTGGGCGACCTGCACCGACGTCTCCACGAGATCCCGGCCCCCGACTGGCTGCCGGCCGGTCCCGGGACCGCTGGCACCAGCCTGCTCCACCTCGATCTCCACCCGCTCAACGTCCTGCTCGGGCCCGCCGGTCCGGTCGTCATCGACTGGACCAACGCCAAGGTCGGGGCCGGCGCCACCGATGTGGCGCTCAGCTGGGTGCTGATGATGGCGGGGGAGATTCCCGGCAGCCGCCTCAAGGCGGCCGTGATGGGTCGGGCCCGCGGCGCTCTCCTGGCCGGCTTCCTGAGCGCCTTCGACCTGGCTCCGGTGAGGGCGTCGCTGCGGGCCGTGGTGGAATGGAAGGTCAAGGACCCGCACATGTCGGAGACCGAGCAGCGCCGGATGTGGGACGTCGTCCGCCGGGCGGAAGCCTCCGGTCTGGGCTGACCCCGTCCCGACCGGCACCGGGTCGGGGGATGCGGAGGGCCCCCTCGGCCCTTCGTTACCATGCGGACATGGACACGGTGGAGGCGTCAGCGGTCGGCGTGGGCACGGCGCCGACCGGCGCCACGGTGGTGACGGGCGACCCCGTCGCCCCCTCCGAGACGACGCCGTCGGGCGGCACCCTGCCCCGGGATCCCGAGACGCCCTGGATCGCTCCCGCCTGGTTCCACCGTCTCGTCCTCGTGGGCGCGGTGGTGGCCGTGGTCGTCGGTGTCGTCCTGCGCTTCTGGACCCGGTCCGACATGTGGCTCGACGAGGCCCTCACGTTCGATATCGCCCGTCTCCCGGTGGACAAGATTCCCGGCGCGCTCAAACGCGACGGTGCACCGCCGCTGTACTACGTCCTGCTCCACTTCTGGATCATGGCCGTCGGCACCTCCGACATGGCCGTGCGGGCCCTGGCCGGCGTGTTCAGCGTGGCCACGCTGCCGTTCGTCTGGATCGCCGGGCGTCGCATCGGTGGGCGGACCGTCGGCATCGGCGCCGTCCTCCTCGTGGCCACCTCGCCCTTCGCCGTGCAGTACGCCACCGAGAACCGGATGTACTCGCTCGTCGCCTTCCTCACCGCTGCCGGCCTCGTGGCCATGCAGCGCACCCTGCGACACCCGACCGTGGGCAACCTCATCGGCGTCGGCGTCACCGTGTCACTCCTCCTCTACAGCCAGTACTGGTCGCTCTATCTCGTCGGCGTGACCGTCGCGTGGCTGGCCTGGCAGGTCTGGCGCGGCCCCGAGCCCCGCCGCCGCGGCGCCCGGGCTGCTTTGGGTGCGGTGATCGTCGGCTGTGTGACGTTCATCCCGTGGCTGCCGACGTTCGTATTCCAGTCCCGCCACACGGGAACACCGTGGGCCATCCCGGCCGACTTCGCCGCCCTGGTCAACGCCGTGACCTCCTTTGCCGGCGGCGCCACGAACCAGGGCCGGGCCCTCGCCCTTCTGTACTTCGCCCTGGCCGGCCTGGGGTTGTTCGGGGTGGCGGGAGGGATCCGGCACATCGTCCTCGACCTGAGGACGCGCCCCGCCGGGCGCGGGCTCGCCATCGTGACGGTGGGGACGTTGGCCGTCGCCGTCGTCTGCGGCTACATCAGCCGCAGCGCCTTCCAGGCGCGCTATGCCTCGGTGATCTTCGTCTTCCTGACGCTTCTGGTGGCCATGGGCTTCGCCACTTTCAGCGACCCACGCATCCGTGCCGGCGTCATGGCCGCCGCCCTGATCTTCGGCATCGCCGGAAGCCTTCCCAACGTATGGACGAGCCGTACCCAAGCCGGCCAGGTCGGCGCCGCCCTTGCCGCGGACGGCCACGTGGGCGACATCGTCGCCTACTGCCCCGACCAGTTGGGTCCCTCCGTCTTCCACCTCTTGCCGGCGGGCCGGTACCGGCAGATCACGTTCCCCCGCGAGACGGGGCCCCAGTACGTGAACTGGATCAACTACTCCCGGGCCACGGCGGCCGGCAATCCGGCCCAGTTCGCCTCCCGTCTGGAGAGCCTCAGCCGGTCCACCCACGACATCTGGTACGTCTGGGCGCCCGGGTACGAGACGCTCCACACCAAGTGCGAGCAGATCGAGAACGACCTCCAGGCCGATCCGTCCTTCACCGCTCACGAGATCTTTCCGTTTACCCAGGTCCTGAACTCCTCCGTCATCTATGAGGACATGGAGCTGGTGCAGTTCGTCCCCGTCCACGGCTGATAGTTGTCATAGACAATTAATCCGGGCTCAGGTCTCGTCCCGGGAGTGCCGAAGCTGATCACAACACGATCATGTGACGCGCTCCCTCCTCGGTGCCGGAGGAGCCGGCGCAGGAACGGAGATGTGACAATGACGCCAGTGACCGACGCCGAGGACCTTCGACTCGATGATGTCGTGGTGTCCGGGACGACGCCCGACGGGCCCACCGCCGTCGGCGGCCTGTCCCTGGTGATGGACGCCCGGGGAATGACCGTGATCGTCCCCGGCGGTGGCCAGCCCCGCACGGCCGCCTGGTCGAGCGTCACCGTTCCCCGGTTCCGCTCCTCGGCCACCCTCCCCGACGGCACCCCGGCCACCGTCCTGGCCGTCCACGCCGGCGGTCGTCCTCTCGAGTTCCTCGTCCCCACCCGAGCCGTCCCCACCAACCTGGCGTCCGATCTCGAAGCCAAGGTGACGGCACTGGCCAAGCGGTACGGGGCGACGGCTCCACCCCTGCCTTCGCCGCCGCCCCCGTTGGGGCAGCCGCCTGTGGGCAGGCCCCCCACCTCCGCGGCACCGGCTCCCCCCTCCCCGCAGGCGCCTTCGGTCGCCGGTTCTCCGGGCACGCCCACCGGGACTGCGCCGCCGCCGCCGCCGCCGCCTCCACCACCGCCGCCCCCGCCCCCGCCCCCGCCGTCCCCGCCTGTCATCGGTGCCCCCGCCCCGTCCGCCGTCGGGTCCCCGACCACATCGACAGGGGCGGCTCCGCCTCCTCCGCCTCCTCCGCCTCCACCCCCCTCTCCATCGTCCGTGTCCGGGGCTCCCGGCCCGTCTGTCGTCGGGGACCCGACCCGGTCTCTCGGATCAACCCCCCCGCCGCCACCGTCACCCATCGGGGTCGTGGGCGCGAAGGTGACGGCACCGGAAGGCACCGGGGACGGAGCTCCCGGTGTGGGTGCCAGAGAGACCGCCGGTGGGAACGATGTCCCGGGCGTCAAAGACGCTGCCGGTGTCAAAGACGTCGCCGGTGTCAAAGACGTCGCCGGTGTCAAAGACGTCGCCGGTGTCGAAGACGTCGCCGGCGTCAAGCCGGACGTTGCCAAAGGGTCAGAGCAGACCGGGGCGACGGCCAAGGCCACGATTCCCGGGGGAATTCCGACACCGGCCAAGAAGGATGCGGCGGTGCAGGTCGGGTCTCCCGTCGCGCCGGACCCGTCCGAGGAGGGCGGTCGTCCGAAACCCACGCGGCGCCGGTTCGTCGGCGCCACCGCCCTGACCGGCGGACACGACCCGGAACCGGAAGCGGCACCGGCGACCGACGAGCAGCCGACGCCGACAGAGCGGTCGCGTGCCGTTCGTCACCGACGGGTGTCGGGGCGTCACGTCGTTCTCGTCGTCGTCCTTCTCCTCGTGGTCGGGGCGGCGGCCGGGTGGTACTACAAGCGGAACCAATCCTCACCGACGACTCCGGTGAGCACGACCTCGGCCCGGGCCCAGGCCGATCTGGCCCTGGCCGAGCGCCTGGGCGTCCAGCGCGCCGATCTGGCCGGTTGGACGACGGGACCGGGTTCGGGTGACGCCTTCGCGTCGCTCGCCGTCGCCTCGCCGGCGGCCACCGCTGCGCAAGCCAAGGCGGCGGCGGCCCTCGCCCAGTGTCTCCACGTGCCGACGACCGACGTCACCGGCGCCTTCGGCGCCCCCTCGGCGGCCCGGTCGGCCGTCGCCGTGACCCCCACCTACGGCGACCCGACGGCGACGGGAGCGACGGCGAGCTCGGCCGTCGATGTGATGCAGGGCAGCTCGGCCGTGGCGGCCGACTTCAAGGTCTTCGCCAACGCCGCCCAGTTCACCTCCTGCTACCAGCCCTACGCCGAGACGATGGTGCCCTACGTCGGACCGGCGTCGGCGCCCCCCTTCACGTCGGTGACCGTTCAGGCGACGACTGTTCCCGTCGCCGCCCCCCGGTCCATCCAGGTGGAGGCCTTCCAGATCACCCGGGCGCGGGCGGGGGCGACGTCGGTGACCACAGCCGTCGCCATCTTCGGCGGTCGTGTCCAGACGACGCTGTCCATGACGAGCACGGGCACGTTCCCGGCGTCCGTCGAGAATTCGCTTGTGACCACCCTCGAGGGACGGGTAGCCACTCCTCCGGCGTAGCTGTCGCACCCCGCCGGTGGCGGGGCGCCGGTGATCAGGACGTCTGCAGGGACCGGGCGATGGTGGCCATGGCCCGGTAGGCGGCCTCGGCCGGACCGACCTCGTCGGGCCGCAGCAGGTTGGCCATGATCCGCATGAGCCAGCCCATGATGCTGCGGGAGTGCATCCCTGTCTGGACGCACGCCCGCATCACGTCCGGATTGCTGATCATCCGGACGAAGTCGCGCGCCACCCGGTAGTAGAGGCCGTAGGCGTCCTCCAGCTGCGCCGGATAGTCGGCCAGGGCACCGGACCCCTCGCCGGCCAAGGCGCGGCCGAGGCACGCCGCCGCCAGCCGACCCGTCTCGTAGGCGTAGGCGATCCCCTCGCCGTTGAACGGGTTGATGGCGCCGGCGGCGTCGCCCACCACCAGGGTCGTCGGTCCCATCCGGGGGGCGACCGACATCCCCATGGGGAGCTTCCCGCCGGTGGGGGCGCCGCACGAGGCGGC
Organism: uncultured Acidimicrobiaceae bacterium; assembly: GCA_963848355.1. Lineage (GTDB taxonomy): Bacteria > Actinomycetota > Acidimicrobiia > Acidimicrobiales > UBA8190 > CAWKDG01. The sequence continues at coordinate 429,680 of CAWKDG010000012.1, read as the reverse complement.
GGGGGAGAGCTCCCACGCCGCCGGGGCCCCGGCGACGAAGGTGTCCATCAGCTGGCTGGTGTTGACACCCTTCCAGCGACCCTCGACGCTCAGCAGGCCCACGCCGACGTTCACGCGGCCGTCACCGAGGGGGAAGATCCAGCCGTAGCCGGGCACCACCTTCCCCGACCGATCGCGGAGGTCGAGATGGGATTCGATGAAGGTGTCGTCGTGGCGCGGCGAGCGGTAGTACCCGCGCAGGGCCATCCCCATCGGGTACGACCGGTCCCGGTTGGTCCCGAGCGCCCGGCCGAAGCGCGAGTTGGCACCGTCACAGACCACGACGTAGCGCGCCCGGATCTCGAGGCTCCGGTCGCCGTCCACGTCGCGCACGACGGCACCGACGCACGGCGGCAGCCTGCCATCGGCCCCCTCACCGTCGTCCGCCCGGCCCCCGAGGAGAGGTTCGACGGCCTCGGCGCCCTCCCACACCGTGGCCCCGGCCTTGGTGGCGCGCTCGGACACCAGCTGGTCGAGATCGTGGCGGGTGATCACGTAGCCGTACGGTGGGAACGACGGGTGCGACGACCACGGCAGCTCCATCGTCATCCCGTAGGCGCACGAGCGGAGGCCGTCGAAACGATGGGCCCCCGACAGCGCCCCTTCGAGACCCATGTCGGCCAGCTGTCGGACCGACCGCGGGGTGAGGCCGTCGCCGCACGTCTTGTCGCGCGGGAAGTGCTTCTTCTCGACGACCACGACGTCCCAGCCGGCGTCGGCCAGCCAGTAGGCGCAGGCGGCGCCGGACGGGCCCCCGCCGATGACGAGGACGTCATGGACCGACCCGTCGTCGGTCATCGGCGGCCGGGCCGTCCCCCTCTCGCGTCCGGCTGCGCCGGGTGCCTCGTCCACGTCCGTGATCGTAGGTCCCCGCTGTCGCCGGGGACATCCAGGCCGGTGTTTCCCGATGTGCCTGGCGCGAAGGCGCCGTGGTAGAACCGGACCGGCCATGGACCAATACCTGCCCATCGTGGTGCTGCTGGTGCTGGGCTTTCTCTTCGCGGCCCTGTCCTTCGCGGCGTCCTCCCTCCTGGGCCCGCGCAAGCGGCCGACCACGGCCAAGCTCTCTCCCTACGAGTGCGGGATCGTCCCCGACCGTGAGCCGCCCCAGCGCTTTCCCGTCCGCTTCTACCTGGTGGCGATGATCTTCATCATCTTCGACATCGAGATCGTCTTCCTCTACCCGTGGGCCGTGATCTACGGCCAGCTCCGCACGTTCGGACTGGTCGAGGTCCTCGTCTTCGCCGTCGTCGTCTTCGCCTCCTTCCTCTATCTGGTGTCCAACGGCGCTCTCGACTGGGGCCCGGCCAAGCACCTGCGCCCCGCCCTGTCCGACGAGCGCCGCACCACTCAATCGACCATCGCCCGTGTCGGGCCCGACGCCGGGCCCCCGACGGGCCGGGCGGCGTAGCGGCGGGAGCGGGCGTGGGCCTCGAGGACCTGCAGCACAATTTCCTGACCGGCCGGCTCGAGGACTTCGTCAAGTGGTCCCGCCGTAACAGCGTCTGGCCCGTCACCTTCGGACTGGCGTGCTGCGCCATCGAGATGATGGCGGTGGGGACGGCCGACTACGACATCTCCCGTTTCGGGATGGAGGTCTTCCGGGCCTCGCCGCGCCAGGCCGACCTCATGATCGTGGCCGGTCGCGTCTCGCAGAAGATGGCTCCTGTGCTCCGCCAGGTCTACGACCAGATGATGGAGCCCAAATGGGTCATCTCCATGGGTGTCTGTGCGTCGACGGGCGGGATGTTCAACAACTACGCCATCGTCCAGGGTGTCGACCAGATCGTCCCCGTCGACGTCTATGCCCCGGGGTGCCCGCCCAGCCCCGAGACCCTCCTCCACACCATCTTGACCCTGCACGAGAAGATCCGGACGGGCGAGATCACCCAGCGCCGCCAGGCCGCTTCGGCGCGGTCGGAGGAGATCACGGGCTGGACGCCCGAGCGTCCCGACGACATCCGCCTGGGAACGCCCCGATGACGACGCCGACGACCGTGCCCACCGGTGTGCCGGCGGGCACCTCCACGGGCCAGGACGTCGTCTTCCCGTCGGTGGGCGCCTACCACGACACGGTGACGGCCTACAAAGAGTCCGGGTTCGCCATGTTGAGCGACCTGACCGCCGTCGACTACCTCACCCACCCCGGCCGGACGCTGCCCGACGCCGTGGTTCCCGAGCGCTTCGAGGTGGTGGCCAACCTGCTGTCGTTGTCCGCCGCCCGGCGTGTCCGCATCCGCGTCCAGGTCCCCGAGGAGGCGGCTGTCGTCCGGTCGCTGTGGGACCTCTACCCCGGAGCCGAGGCCCTCGAACGCGAGGTCTTCGACATGTTCGGGATCCGCTTCGCCGGTCACCCCGACCTGACCCGGATCCTGATGCCCGAGGACTGGGAGGGCTACCCGTTGCGCAAGGACTACGGCGTCGGCCGCGTCCCCGTCCAGTTCAAGGAGTCCCCGGGACCCCGATGAGCGACGACCCGATCGATCTGGTCAGCGAGACCGACGAGGGCGGCCAGGAGCTGCTGCCACGCGCCGGGACGCCGCCTGAGGAACTCGCGCGCGAGAAGGGGTCGGTGCTGCGCGTCCCCGAGGCCATGCCCGGGGATCCGGCCCACGTCGACGTCGAGACGCCCGACGACGAGACCATGATCATCAACTTCGGACCGCAGCACCCGTCGACCCACGGGGTGCTCCGGCTGATGATGGAGCTCGACGGCGAGACGGTGCTGCGGTCGAAGCCCGTCATCGGCTATCTCCACACGGGCATGGAGAAGACGGGGGAGGAGCTCACCTACCAGCAGGGGTCGACCAACGTCACCCGGATGGACTACCTCTCGCCCCTCACCAACGAGTTGGTCTTCTCGATGGCCACCGAGGCGCTCCTCGGTATCGAGCTCCCCCGCGCGCCGTCTGGATCCGCATGCTCCTGGCCGAGCTGCAGCGGGTGGCGTCGCACCTGATGTGGCTGGCCACGAACGGGATGGACCTCGGGTCGACGACGATGATGATCTTCGGGTTCCGCGAGCGCGAGATGGTCCTCGGCTTCTTCGAGAAGACCACGGGGCTGCGGATGAACCACAACTTCATCCGGCCCGGGGGGACCGCCGCCGACCTCCCCGACGGGTGGGAGGACGACGTCGTCGTCATCATCGACACCATCGAGGCCCGCCTCGACGACTACGACCAGCTCATCACCGGGCAACCGATCTTCCGCGAACGGACCGAGGGGGTGGGGGCGATCACGGCCGACGAGGCGCTGGCGCTGTCGGCCACCGGGCCCATCCTGCGCTCTACCGGGATCGCCTGGGACCTGCGCCGGACGATGCCGTACCTGGCCTACGACCAGGTCGACTTCGACGTCATCGTCGGGACCTTCGGCGACAATTTCGACCGCTACGCCATCCGCTTCAACGAGGTCCGCGAGTCGATCAAGATCATCCGCCAGGTCCTCGACCGCATGCCCGCCGGGGACTACCGGGTCCAGGACAAGAAGGTGACGCCGCCGCCGCGAGCCCGCATCGACGAGTCGATGGAGGCGCTCATCCACCACTTCAAGATCTTCACCGAGGGCTTCAAGGTGCCCGAGGGCGAGGTCTACACGGCCATCGAGTCCCCGCGCGGCGAGATCGGGTGCTACATGGTCTCCGACGGCTCGGCCAAGCCGTACCGGATGCACATCCGCGGTCCCTCGTTCGTGAACATGCAGAGTCTCCCCGTGATGCTCCGGGGAGGTCTGGTGGCCGACGCCATCGCCACCACCTCGTCGGTCGACCCCGTCATGGGGGAGTCCGATCGATGACAGGATCCGCCCGATGACAGACGGGCACCTGACCCCCGACGTGATGGCGCGCGCCCGTGAGATCGTGGCCCTCTACCCCCATCGGCGATCGGCGCTGATCCCGCTGTGCCATCTGGCCCAGGAGCAGGACGGCTGGCTGCGCCCCGAGGCCATGGCCGAGATCGCCGAGCTGGTCGGGGTCACCCCGGCCGAGGTCCTCGGGACGGCCACCTTCTACGACATGCTCCACACCGAGGAGGTGGGCACCTACGTGGTGTCGGTGTGCACCAACATCGCCTGCATGCTGCGGGGGGCCTACGAGCTCCTCGACCATTGCGAGCGGTCGCTCGGGACGCGGACGGGATCGACGACGGCCGACGGGATGTTCACCCTGGAGGACGCCGAGTGCCTGGCCGACTGCGGGCGGGCCCCCTGTCTCCAGGTGAACCACCGCTTCTTCGGCGACGTCACCCCCGAGAGCTTCGACAGCCTCGTCGACGACCTGCGGGGCGGGCGTCTCGACGACGTCGTCCCCCATCACGGGACCCTCGTGCGGGTCCGGCGCGACGGGGGCCTGCGCGTCGACGACGACGCGCTGCGGGCCGAGCGCGCTGCGACGGCGGCGGCCATGGCCGAGCGGGCGGCGGCCGCCGGGTCGTCGGCGCCCGGTGCCGGCCCGACGGGAGGTGGCTGATGGCCGTCACCGACGCCCCCCGGATCGTGACGTCGCGCCTCGGCTACGACGACTCGCACACCCTGGAGCGCTACCTGGCCACCGGCGGCTACGACGGGCTGCGCAAGGCGGTGACGATGACGCCGGAGGCGGTCGCCGCCGAGGTCGACGCCGTCAGCCTGCTCGGTCGCGGTGGGGCCGGGTTCCCGGCCGGCCGCAAGTGGTCGATGCTGCGGAAGGCGCCGACGAGCTATCTGGTGGTGAACGGCGACGAGAGCGAGCCGGCCACCTTCAAGGATCATCTCCTGGTCGAGCGCGACCCGCACCAGCTCGTCGAGGGCGTCGTCATCGCCGCTTACGCCCTGCAGGTGACGACCGTCTTCATCTACGTGCGCGGCGAGTTCGCCCTCGGTCTCGAACGGGTGACGGCGGCCGTGAACGAGGCCTACGGGCACGGGGCGATCGGTCGTGACATCTTCGGCTCGGGCTTCTCCGTCGACGTCGTCGTCCACCCCGGCGCCGGGGCCTACATCTGCGGGGAGGAGACGGCGCTGCTCGAGAGCCTCGAGGGCAAGCGCGGCTTCCCCCGGATCAAGCCCCCGTACTTCCCCGCCGCCATCGGCCTCTACGGGGAGCCGACGGTGGTGAACAACGTCGAGACCCTGTCGAACCTCCCGTGGATCCTCACCCACGGGTCCGACGCCTTCAAGGCCCTCGGCGAAGGGCGGTCGACGGGGACGCGGCTCTTCGCCCTGGCCGGTCATGTGCGCAATCCCGGGGTCTACGAGGTGGAGATGGTGAAGACCACCTTCCGTGACCTGATCTTCGCCCCCGTCCTCGGCGGTGGGATCCCCGGCGGCCGGGAGCTGAAGGCCTTCATCCCCGGCGGTGCCTCGGCCCCGTGGTTCGGGCCCGACCAGGTCGACCTCCCCCTCGGTCAGGATGAGGTGGGCGCGGCCGGCTCGATGCTCGGGTCGGGCTCGGTCGTGGTGATGGACGACTCCACCTGCGCGGTGCGCGCCGCCTGGCGGATCACCCGTTTCTTCTGGCGCGAGTCGTGCGGCCAGTGCACGCCGTGCCGGGAGGGTAGCGGCTGGCTGGAGAAGATCCTGCGCCGTATCGAGGACGGCCAGGGGCGCCACAGCGATCTCGACCTGCTCATGGACATCAGCGACAACCTGGCCCCGGGCGTGAGCTGGCCGCCGCAGCAGACCACCATCTGCGTCCTCGGCTCGTCCATCCCGTCGTCGATCGCCTCGGCCATCCGGATGTTCCGCGACGAGCTCCTCGTGCACATCAAGGACGGGGGCTGTCCCTATGGCTGATCCCGTCGTCACCTCGCACCACGCCATGGCGCCGACGGTCGAGGCCGGCTCCACCGTGGAGATCACCATCGACGGCCGCGCCGTCACCGCCGGGGCGGGGGAGTTCCTGATCGCCGCGGCCGAGCGCGCCGGCGTCTTCATCCCCCGGTTCTGCTACCACCCGCGGATGAAGCCGGTGGGGATGTGCCGGATGTGCCTGGTCGAGGTGTCGGGTCCGCGCGGGGCCACTTTGCAGCCGTCGTGCTACGTGGCCGTGGCCGACGGCATGGACGTGGTGACGACGTCGGAGAAGGTGAAGAAGGCGCAGGACGGCGTCCTCGAGATGCTGCTCGTGAACCACCCCCTCGACTGTCCCGTGTGCGACAAGGGCGGGGAGTGCCCGTTGCAGGACCAGGTCCTCGCCTACGGACCGGGGGAGAGCCGGTTCCTGGAGGAGAAGCGGCACTGGGCCAAGCCCATCCCCATCTCCGAGCTCGTCCTGCTCGACCGCGAGCGCTGCATCCAGTGCGGCCGTTGCGTGCGCTTCGCCAACGAGATCGCCGGGGAGGCCCAGATCGACTTCCTCGGACGCGGCGATACGGTGGAGGTGAACGTCTTCGGGGACCACGCCTTCTCGTCGTACTTCGCCGGCAACACCGTCCAGATCTGTCCGGTCGGCGCCCTCACGGCCACCCCCTACCGGTTCACGGCCCGCCCCTGGGACCTCGACCAGGTGGAGTCGACGTGCACGCTGTGCGCCTTCGGGTGCCGGGCCGCCGTGCAGTCGTCGGCCAACAGGATCACGCGCCTGCTGGGAATGGACAGCGACCCCGTCAACCAGTCGTGGCTGTGCGACAAGGGCCGCTTCGCCGCCGAGGCCCCGAACGCCGGGGACAGGCTGACCGAGCCGTTGGTGCGCCGCGGCGAGACCCTCGAGCCGGCGTCATGGGGCGAGGCCCTGGCCACCGTGGCGGCGCGCCTGGGGCAGATCAGGACGGACCGGGGCGCCGACGCCATCGGGGTGCTCGGCGGGGCTCGGCTGTCCAATGAGGACGCCTACGCCTGGGCCAAGCTGGCCAAGGGGGTGCTCGGGACCGACTCGGTCGACGCCCAGATGGGCGACGGGCTCCCGGCCGAGGTGGTCCTGGCTCTGCCCCGCGCCACCATCGCCGAGGCCTGCGCGGCGCGCTGCCTCGTCGTCCTGGCCGGTGACCTGCGCGAAGAGCTGCCCGTGCTGTACCTCCGGGTGCGGGGGGCGGTCGTCGACGACGACGTGCCCCTCGTCGAGCTGACCCCGCGGTCGGGATCGCTCACCGCTTTCGCCACCGCCTCGTTGGTCTACCGGCCCGGCGACGCCGCCGCCGTCGTGCGTGCGCTGGCCGGGGGGGAGCGACCGGCGTCGGTGGACGCGTCGGCCTGGTCGGCGGCGGCCGGGGCTCTCGGGCGGGCCGGGTCCGACGGGGACGGCGTGGTCGTGATCCTGGGGCGTCCGTCGCTGGCCGAGGACGGGGCCCTGGTGGCGGCGGCGGCCGCCGCCATGGCCGAGGCGTGGCCGTCGGCCCGCTTCCTGCCGGCGCTGCGTCGCGGGAACGTGATGGGGGCCGTCGACATGGGCCTCGCTCCGGGGCTGCTTCCCGGGCGGGTCTCGCTCGACGACGGACGGGCCTGGTTCACCGGGTCCTGGGGCTCGGTGCCCGAGGCGCGCGGCCGCGACGCCGCCGGCATCCTCGGCGCCTTGGCCGACGGCACCATGGCCGCTCTGCTGCTGGTGGGGGCCGATCCCCTGGGGGACTTCCCCGACCGCACACGGGCGGACGAAGCGCTGGAGCGAGCCGAGTTCGTGGTGGCGGTGGACGGCTTCCTGTCGCCGTCGGCCGGGCGCGCCGACGTCGTGTTCCCCGCCGCCATCGTCCACGAGCGCGCCGGGACGACGACGAACATCGAAGGCCGGGTGACGCGACTCGGGCAGAAGCTGGTGGCCCCCGGCCAGTGCTGGCCCGACTGGATGATCGCCTCGGAGCTGGCCGAGCGTCTCGGCGGAGACCTGGGGGTGGAGAACATCGCCGACCTGTGGGACGAGATCGAGCGCCTGGCCCCGTCGCACGCCGGGATCACCCGGGCCGCCCTCGAGGCCCCGTCGGCCCGCGACGGGATCATCGCCCCGTTGGCGGCGTCGCCGGTGGCCCTCACCCGTCGGTTGTCGCCCGAGCCGTTCGACCCCATGGCCACCCCCGGCATCGAGTCGGTCGAGGTGCAGGGCGCGCCGCCGCGTGCGGGCGGGGCCGAGCCCTCGGGCGGGGACGGCAACGGGAACGGCTCGGACGCCGGCGGTGGGACCGCCGGCGCCGGAACGGGAGCACCACGCCCACGCCCGCTGCGGTGGCCGCAGCCGGTGGCGGCGCCGACGTTGCCGGCGCCCGACAGCTACTCGGTGCGCCTCGTCTCGGGCCGGCGCCTCTACGACGGCGGGGTCCTGCTCGGCGCCTGCGAGTCCCTGGCCACCCTGGTGCCGGCGGCCGCCGTGCGGGCCCATCCCCTCGATCTCGAGAAGCTCGGTGTGAGCCACGGTGGTCGCGTCCGGGTGCGCTCGGCGCGCGGGGACGTCGTCCTCGAGGCCGTCGCCGACGAGACGGTGCCGCGCGGGGTGGCCTCGGTCGACTTCAACCTCGCCGGTGCCGGTGCCGGTGCCGGTGCCGGTGCCGGTGACGGTGACGGTGACGGTGACGGCGGCGGCGGTGGCGCCGCCGCCGCCGCCGGTGTGCTGATCGACAGTCGCGCACCGGTCGTCGACGTGCGGATGGAGACGCCGTGAGGACCGGGCCCCTGGCGGCGTTGCACCCCGTGCTGGGGCTGGGCGACCCGCTGTTCGCCCACGGGGTGCACTGGGTGGAGCTGCTGATCGTGCTCATCAAAGTGCTCGTGGCCTTCGCCGCCCTGATGGGGACGGTGACGGTGATGATCTGGTTCGAACGGAAGGTCATCTCGGACATGCAGGCGCGGATCGGGCCGAACCGGGCCGGGCCGTGGGGGCTGCTGCAGACGCTGGCCGACGGGACCAAGCTGATCTTCAAGGAGGACTTCGTCCCCGAGAAGGCGGACCGGACCGTCTACAAGCTGGCCCCCTACCTGGCCCTCATGCCCGCCTTCCTGGCCTTCGCCATCGTCCCCGTGGGGGGCCTCGTCACCGTGGCCGGTCACACCTTCGAGCTGCAGGTGGCCGATCCCCCGGTGGGGATCCTCTTCCTGCTGGCCATGTCGTCGGTGTCGGTCTACGGGGTGATGCTGGCCGGGTGGTCGTCGGGGTCGAAGTACCCGCTTCTCGGCTCGGTGCGGGCCTCGGCCCAGATGATCTCCTACGAGGCGGCCATGGGGATGTCGGTGGTGACGGTGGTGCTGATCGCCGGGACGCTGTCGACGCGGGGGATCATCGACGCCCAGAGCACGACCTTCTTCACCAGTTGGAACCTGATCCGGACGGCGATCGTGCCCTTCGTGATCTTCATGATCGCCATCACGGCCGAGTTGCAGCGACCTCCCTTCGACCTGGCCGAGGCCGACAGCGAGCTGGTGGGCGGCTTCAACACCGAGTACGCCTCGTTCCACTTCGCCGTCTTCTACATGGCCGAGTTCATGAACGTGATCACCATGTCGGCGGTGGCGGTGACGCTGTTCCTGGGCGGGCCCGACGGTCCGACGGCCCACGTCTTCATCTTGTCGTGGGTGATCCCCGTGCTGTGGTTCCTGGGCAAGACGTCACTGTTCCTCTTTCTCTACGTGTGGCTGCGGGCCGCCCTGCCCCGGCTGCGCTACGACCAGTTGATGGACCTCGGGTGGAAGGTGCTGATCCCCCTGTCGCTCGGGTGGGTCCTGCTGGTGGCGGCCGGGCTGGTGGGTGGCTGGTGGGGCATCGGTGTCTTCGGCGCCATCGCCGTGGGCTTCGGGTTGCTGGTGCGGGCGGTGGTGGTGGGCCGGGCCCGCAACGACGAGACGGGGGCGGTGGCCGGGATCCCCACCGGCGGGCCGCCCCCCCGCCAGTCGCCCAGGACGCCGGCGCCGTGAGCTTCTTCAGCTTCTTCGGCGGCTTCAAGGTGTCCCTGCAGCAGATGGCGCGGACGCGGGTCACCTGGCAGTACCCCTTGGAGAAGAGGCCGAAGTCCAACCGGGTCCACGGCCGGCACGTCCTCAACCGGTACGAGGACGGGATGGAGAAGTGCATCGGCTGCGAGCTCTGTGCCGGCGTCTGCCCCGCCGACTGCATCTACGTGCGCGGCGCCGACAACCCCGCCGGCGACCCCGTCTCGCCCGGTGAGCGCTACGGGTTCGTGTACGAGATCAACTACCTGCGGTGCATCCACTGCGACATGTGCGTGGAAGCGTGCCCGACCGAGGCGATCACCGAGTCGAAGCTGTTCGAGTTCTCCTTCACCAACCGCTCCGACGCCATCTACACGAAGAAGGAGTTGCTGGTGGGCGACGACGGCCGCCCGCAGCACCTGCCGTGGGAGGACTGGCGCCCGGGCGACGACCAGCACACGTCGGCCTGGATGCGGGCCACCTCGCCGTCGGGGAACGCCGCCTACGAGGGCCGGGTGCAGTGGTCGGGCGAGCTCGGCTACGGCGTGCGCGCCCCCGAGGGGGGACAGAGCGGTCACCGCGACGACGCCGCCACCGGGATCCGCGAGATCCGCGACGTCTTCTCCGCCCACCTCGACGACTACGAGCGCAATGCCGATCAGCGGGGCCCACTCGGGGTGCGGAACCGGCTGAAGGCGCACATCGCGCTGCGGAAGGCGACCATCCGCATCCCCGGGCGTCCGCGCCCGACGGCCGAGCAGCCGAAGGTCGAGTCGTGATGGGACTCGTGCCGGTGTCGCTCGTCTCTTTGCTGGCTTCGGCCACCCTGGTCGACCGGTTCACCTTCGGGATCGGGGCCACCATCGTGATCCTCGGGGCCGTCGGGGTCGTGATCTCGCGCAATCCCGTCCACGCCGCGCTGATGCTGGTGATGACGCTGTTCGGGGTGGCCGTCCTCTTCGTCGAACAGGGGGCGAACTTCCTGGCCGCCGTGCAGGTGATCGTCTACGCCGGCGCCATCGTCGTGCTCTTCCTCTTCGTCATCATGTTCTTGGGCGTCGACCGCCAGGAGAACCTGGCCGAGGAGCCCCTTCCCCTGCAGCGGCCGTTGGCGGTGGCGCTCGTGGTCCTCGGCCTGGCCGGGTTGTTCGTCCTCGGGATCGGCGCCCACTGGTCGACCGGGGCCCCGTCGGTGGCCGGGCCGGCCCGGGGCCAGTCCGGAGGGGACGTCGCCGCCCTCGGGCGCAGCGTCTTCACCACCTATCTGTTCCCCTTCGAGATCACGGCCGCCCTGCTCGTGATCGCCGTCGTGGGCGCCGTGGTGCTGGCACGCCGGCCCCGGTCCGACAGCTTTGACGAGAGCGACGGCGGGGGCGACGAGAGCGACGCCGCGCCGGCGAGCGAAGGGTCGATCGAGTCGACCGAGTCGGTGGCCCGGGCCGTGGCCGGGACGGTGTCGGCCGCCTTCGGCCGGGCCGAGGCCGAGGCCGACGCCGGGAGCGACAGCGGGACCGAGACGGGGGAGGGGGCGCCGTGAGCATCGCCGGACAGTGGTACCTGGGCCTCGGGGCCGTGCTCTTCAGCATCGGGGCGCTCGGACTGCTGGTGCGGCGCAACGTGCTGGTGATGTTCATGTGCATCGAGCTGATGCTGAACGCCGCCAACCTGACCTTCGTCACCTTCGCCCGGATGCTGAACGACGTCGGCGGGCAGGCCCTCGTCTTCTTCGTCCTGGTGGTGGCGGCCGCCGAGGTCGTGGTCGGCCTCGGCCTGGTGGTGGCCATCTTCCGCCGCCGCCGGGGGACGACGGCCGACGACCTCCACATGTTGAAGGGCTGAGAGTGCTCCACGCCGCCTATCTGATGCCGTTGCTGCCGCTGGCCGGCTTCGTCGTGCTGGCCGCCGCCGGGCGCCGGCTGGGCGACCCGTGGGCGGGATGGCTGGGGACGGCCACGGTGGCCGGGGCCTTCGTGGTGGCCTGCGTGACCTACGCCGGGCTCCTCGGGCGCCCGGCGGGGGCGCCGCGCGAGTTCACCCAGACCCTGTTCAGCTGGATCCCGGTGGGCGGGTTGCAGGTGAAGGCGGCGCTGTTGGTCGACCCGTTGTCGGTGACGATGGTGCTGTTCGTGACCGGGATCTCGACGCTGATCCACCTGTATTCGATCGGGTACATGAAGGGAGACCGCGACTACCCGAAGTTCTTCGTGTACCTGAACCTGTTCGTGGCCTCGATGCTGATCCTGGTGTTGGCCAACAACCTCGTCTTCACCTTCGTCGGGTGGGAGGGGGTGGGGCTGTGCTCGTACTGGCTCGTCTCCTTCTGGTTCGGGCGCGACACGGCCGCCAGCGCCGGGCAGAAGGCGTTCCTGTACAACCGGCTGGCCGACGTGGGCTTCCTGATCGCCATCTTCCTCGCGTTCGACAAGACGGGGACGGTGACCTATCTGGGGATCTTCTTCCACGCCACGGCCCTCGGATCGGGGGCGCGGACGGCCATCTGCCTGCTGCTGTTCGTGGCCGCCGTGGGCAAATCGGCCCAGATCCCGCTGTTCCCGTGGCTGGCCGACGCCATGGAGGGCCCGACACCGGTGTCGGCCCTCATCCACGCGGCGACGATGGTGACGGCGGGGGTCTACCTGATGTGCCGGATCAGCCCGCTGCTGGCGCTGTCGGGCGACGCCCGGGTGGTGGTGGCGTCGATCGGGGCCGCCACCGCCTTCGTGGCCGCCACCATCGCCTGCGCCCAGCAGGACATCAAGAAGGTGCTGGCCTACTCGACGGTGTCGCAGCTCGGCTACATGTTCTTGGCCGTCGGGACCGGCGCCTACGAGGCGGCCATCTTCCTGATGGTGGCCCACGCCTTCTTCAAGGCGCTGCTGTTCCTCGGGGCCGGGTCGGTCATCCACGGGCTCCACGACGAGCAGGACCTGAAGAAGATGGGGAACCTGCGCCGCTACATGAAGCTGACCTTCCTCACCTTCGGCATCGGTTGGCTGGCCATCGCCGGGATCCCCCCGCTGTCGGGCTTCTTCGCCAAGGGTGACATCCTCGACAACGCCTTCGCCCGCTACCCCGCGCTGTGGGTCGTCGGTCTCGTCACCGCCGCGCTGACGGCGTACTACATGACGCGACTGTTCGTCCTCACCTTCTACGGCGACGACCGCTGGCGACAGACGTCGGCCGGCGGGGCCGGGGCGGGCCACGGGGCGGGGGAGGCCGAGCCGCACGAGTCGCCCTGGGTGATGGCACTGCCGTTGGTGGTGCTGGCCGTCTTGGCACTGGTGGGCGGGTTGCTGAACCTGCCCGGCCATCTCAGCTTCGACCCCCTCGGGTGGCTGGCCCCCGTGTTCGGGACGGCGCTGTACGACGCCCACCAGTCGGGGAGCACCCAGTGGGTGCTGGCCGTGGTCGACGCCGTGGTGGCCGTGGGCGGGCTCGGGATCGGCGTCGCCCTGTGGCGGCGGCGGACCGACAACCCGGCGCTCGAGCCGGTGGTGCTGCAGAAGTCGTACTTCATCGACGACATCTACGACACCGTGATCGGGCGACCGAGCGAGGGCGTCGCCCGGATGGCGGCCGTCTTCGACACCCGGGTGATCGACGGGGCCGTGAACGGCGTGGCCCGGTTGGCCCGGGGGGCGGGGGGCGGGTTGCGGCGGATCCAGACCGGGTTCGTGCGGCAGTACGCGCTCGGGATCGTGATCGGCGCCGTGGCCCTGCTGGCCTACATGCTGACGAGGGTGTCGTGACCCACGACGGCGCCTTCCCCTTCCTGACCGTCCTGGTCCTGCTGCCGGCCGGCGCCGCCGTGGTGGCCGCCCTCGTGCCGCGGACCCTGGGCGAGAGGCGCCAACGGATCGCCGTCGAGGTCGTCGGTCTGGTGGCGACGGGCGCCACGTTGGCGTTGGCCGTGACCATCGCCGTGCGCTACCACGCCGGCAACGGCAGCTACCGCCTGGTGAGCGACCACCAGTGGGTGCCGTCGCTCGGGATCGGGTGGCACCTGGGCGTCGACGGGATCTCGGTCTTCTTGCTGCTGATGTCGGCGCGTGCTCTTCCCCTTGGTCCTGCTGGCCGGACGCGAACGACGTGATCCGCGCGCCTTCGTGGCCTGGCTGCTGTTGCTCGAATCGGCCTGCCTGGGGAGCTTCGTCGCTCTCGACCTGGTGCTGTTCTTCCTGTTCTTCGAGCTGACCCTGGTGCCGGTGTACTTCATCGTGGCCGGCTGGGGATTCGCCCGGCGGGCCTACGCGGCGATGAAGTTCTTCCTCTACACGTTCCTCGGGTCGGCCTTCCTGCTGGTGGGGATCGTGGCCGTGGCCGTCATCCACGAGCGCCAGACGGGGGTGTTCACCTTCGACCTGGTGAGCCTCACCCACACCCATCTGGGCCTCGGGACGCAGATCCTGCTGTTCCTGGCCTTCACCTCCGCCTTCGCCGTGAAGGCGCCGATCTTCCCCTTCCACACCTGGTCCCCCGACGCCTACGCCGAGGCCCCGACGGGGGGATCGGTGATCCTGGCCGCCGTGATGGCCAAGCTCGGGACCTACGGGATCATCCGCTTCGACCTGAGCCTGTTCCCCCGGGCCGTGGTCGACCTGGCCCCGCTGCTCCTCACGCTCGGGGTGGTGGGGATCCTCTACGGGGCCATCGTGGCCTGCGCCACCAAGGACCTGAAACGTCTGGTGGCCTACTCGTCGTTGGCCCATCTGGGGTTCATCGTGCTGGGGACGTTCGCCCTCACCACCCAGGCCCTCACCGGCAGCGTGATCCAGATGGTCAACCACGGCCTCGTGATCGCCCTGCTGTTCATCGTGATCGGCTGGATCTACGAGCGGCGCAAGACGTGGCAGACGTCCGAGCTGCGCGGCCTGCAACGGCCCGCCCCCGTCCTGGCGGCGGTGTTCATGGTGGCGCTGCTGGCTACCATCGGGCTGCCCGGGTTGAACGGGTTCGTGGGCGAGTTCCTCATCCTGATCGGGACCTTCGTGACGCACCGGTGGTGGGCCGTGGTGGCCACCGGAGGCGTCGTCGTGGCCGCCATCTACATGCTGTGGGCCTACCAGCAGGCCTTCCACCACGAGCCCGACGCCGCCACCGCCAAGACCCCGGACGTCAGCTGGCGCGAGGGAGCCCTCGTGGCCCCCCTCGTGGTCCTCATCGTCTTCCTGGGCGTGTACCCGAAGCCCGTGCTCGACCGGATCACCCCGTCGGTCGACCTGCTCGTCCGCCACGTCGACCAGGCCACGGGGAAGAGCCCGCCGGCCGTGTCGACCGGTGGACCGCGAGCGCGTTTCGGCCGCCCACCGGCGGGGCACGGCGGTGACCGGCGTGGCCCACGTGGTGTCGTGGCCGGCGGCGGCGGGCACCGGCGGCACGGCCACGGCCCTGCTCGGGAGGGTGCCGTGAGCCACCTGATGCTGCTGGCGGCGGCCAGGTCGTTCCCCCTGCCCAAGATCGCCTACTTCTCGATCCTGCCCGAACTCGTGCTGCTGGGCGGGGGTGTCGTGATGCTCGTGGTCAGCTCGCTGTGGCGGCGGCCGATGGACCACGCCACGGCCACGACGATGACCGTCCTCACGGGCCTGGCCTCGCTGTCGCTGGCCCTCGTGCAGTGGGTCCAGGTCCAGAACAACGGCCCGCACGTGGCCATCGACGGGGCGGTGATCCAGGACGGGTTCAGCGCCTTCATCGCCGTGCTGGTGTCGTGCGCCGTGATCGTCGCCGCGCTGGTGGGCGACGGGTGGATGCGGCGCGAAGCGGTGACGGGCCCCGAGTTCCACGTCCTCACCCTGGCGTCGGCCTCGGGGGCGGTGATCATGGGCGAGGCCAACGACCTGATCGTGATCTTCCTCGGCCTCGAGATCATGTCGATCGCCCTGTACGTGCTGGTGGCCATGAACGCCCGACGCAACGAGTCGGGCGAGGCGGCGCTCAAGTACTTCGTGCTCGGGTCGTTCTCCTCGGCCGTCTTCCTCTACGGGATCGCTCTCGTCTACGGGGCCACGGGGACGAGCAACCTCCCTCAGATCGCCGACTACCTGTCGCGCAACATCCTCCTGCACAACGGGTTGCTGCTGGCCGGGATGGCCCTGCTCCTCGTGGGGTTCCTGTTCAAGGTGGCGGCCGTGCCCTTCCACCTGTGGACCCCCGACGTCTACCAGGGCGCACCGAGTCCCGTGACCGGCTTCATGGCCGCCATCGCCAAGGCCGGCGGGTTCGCGGCGCTGTTGCGCGTGTTCGTGACGTCGTTCGCCACGTTGCGGATGGACTGGCAACCGGTGCTGTGGGTGGTCGCCATCGTGACCCTCGTGCTCGGCGCCGTCGGTGGCCCTCGTCCAACGCGACGTCAAGCGGATGCTCGCCTACTCGTCGATCAACCACGCCGGCTTCGTCCTCCTCGGCGTGCAGGCGGCGTCGGCCCAGGGTGTCGAGGGATCGCTCTACTACCTGTTCGTCTACACCTTCATGGTCATCGGCACCTTCGCCGTGGTCAGCGTGGTCGGCGGGCGGGGCGACGGCGCCCACGACCTCGAGCGCTATCGCGGTCTGGCGGCGCGCCAGCCGTGGCTGGCGGCGGCCATGACCGTCCTCCTCATGGCCCAGGCGGGGATCCCCTTCACCACCGGGTTCCTGGCCAAGCTGGAGGTGATCGAGGCGGCGGTGAAGGCCAACTCGGGTGCCCTGGCCGTGGTGGCCATGGTGACGGCCGTGATCGCCGCCTTCTTCTACCTGCGGGTGATCCTGCTCATGTACTCGTCGTCGGCCGGCCTCACCGCCGCCGACGGCACCGCGGCGGCCACGGTGCCGGGGCCGAGCCCCGCCGCCGCCACGACGGTGGGCGTGCTGGCCGGGGTGGCGGCGTCGGCGGTGGCCGTCGACGAGGAGCGGGCCGCTGCGGCAGCGGTGCCGGTGGCGCCGTCGGTGGTGGCGGCCATCGCCGTGTGCGTGGCGGTGACCGTCCTGTTCGGCCTGTGGCCGGCGCCGATCGTCAACTTCGCCCACCACGCCCTGCTCTACTCGACGGCCCACTGAAGCGTCGGCCCGGGCGACACGGCGTTGGGCGGAACCCGGCCACTGGCCATGTTCCCGCTCTCCTCGGTGCTGTTCCCGGGCGCCGAGTTCCCCCTCCACGTCTTCGAGCCCCGCTACCGCCAGCTGACCGACCACTGCCTGGCCGGCGACGGCGAGTTCGGGGTGGTGCTGATCGCCCGGGGCTCCGAGGTGGGCGGCGGCGACCAGCGCTTCGGCGTGGGGACGGTGGCCCGGATCACCGCCGCCTCCCGTTTCGACGACGGCCGGTGGGCGCTGCTGGTCGAGGGGACGCGCCGGATCACCGTGGCCGAGTGGCTGCCCGACGCCCCCTACCCACGCGCCGCGGTGGACGATCGCCCCGACGGTCGGGGACCGGCGGACGGGGCACTGTTCGACAGGGCCACGAGGGCCGTGCGGCGGGTGCGGACCCTCATGTCGGAGCTGGGGGCGCCGGCGCCGGTGGTGGCCGACCTGGGGGTGGACAGCGGGGGGGACGACGGCTCCCGGGTGTGGCGGTTGTGCGCCATGGCCCCGCTCACCGCCCTCGACGGCCAGCACCTCCTCGAAACCGACGATCCCGCCGAGCGCTTGACGGCGCTCACCGATCTGTGCGACGGCCTCGCCGCCGACCTGTCCCGGTTGCTCGGGAGCGATCCCGGCGGTGGAGGCGCTACTCCCCCGAGAGCATCGCCGTGATCTGGGCCATGTCGAAGTAGTCGCGCCAGGCGCTGATCTTGCCGTCGCGGACCTCGAAGGTGCCCATGACGGGAAGGGGCGCCACCTTCTGACCCATGGTGAAGGTGTCGATCCGCTCGGTCAGGACCACGTTGCCGCGTACGGCCAGGTGCACGGTCTCGATCTCCATGCCCTCGCACATGGCGAAGAAGCCGGCGATGAAGGCCACGGCGGCGTCGATGCCGACGGCGGGGTCCATGGGGATGTTGTGGTAGACGACGTCGTCGGTGAAGAAGGGCCGGAACGCCTCGGCGTCGTGCTGGGAAAAGGTGTCGCACAGGGCGCGCACGACCTGTTCGGCTTCTTCTGCATCTCCCACGACGCACCTCCAGGGTGGGGTTCGATCCGTCCGGCGTACGCTAGCGAACGGTGGACCGCATCGAGTACGACGAATTCGGGTTGTTCCACGAGAACGCCGAGGAGTACGGCCTGCCCTTCGACGGCCCTCCGCTCGTCCGGCGGGTCGCCGTCGAGGTGGCGCCGGGCCGGAGGATGAGCGCCCTCGTGTGGGGTGACGGCGCACCGGAGCTGGTGCTGTTGCACGGGGGCGCCCAGAACGCCCACACGTGGGACACCGTGGCCTTGGCCCTCGATCGTCCCCTGGTGGCTGTCGACCTGCCCGGCCACGGCCACTCCGACGGACCGGGGGAGCGTCCCCAAGGCCAGCTCAGCGCCCGGGGCAACGCCGTCGACGTGGCCGCCGTGGTGCGCCACCTCGCACCGGCAGCCCGGGCCGTGGTGGGGATGTCGCTGGGCGGGCTCACGGCGATCGCCCTGGCCGCCGAGGCGCCGGACTTGGTGCGCAAGCTCGTCCTCGTCGACGTGGTGCCGGGGATCGACGGAGCACGGGCCCAGCACATCACCGACTTCGTGAACGGCCCTCCGAGCTTCGCCAGTCTCGAGGAGCTGCTGGAGGTGACGGCCCAGTTCAACCCGACGCGCTCGCTGTCGTCGCTGCGACGGGGGATCCTGCACAACGCCGAGCAGCAGCAGGACGGGACGTGGGTCTGGCGCTGGGCCCGTCACCGCCCTCCGGCCCCGTCCGGCCGATCGGAGGCGGCGGCGGGCTCCGACACCCTCTACGCCGGGCTGTGGGAGGCGGTGTCGTCGATCACCGTGCCGGTGATGCTGGCCCGGGGCATGCGGCCCGACTCGGTGCTCGGCGACGGGGACGAGGAGGAGCTGCGCCGACGCCTGCCCTCGGCCCGGATCGTCCACGTCGAGGGGGCGGGACACAGCCTGCAGGGTGACACGCCCCTCGAGCTGGCCGCCCTCATCGAGAACTTCGTCTTCGGGTGACGTCGAGGGCCAGCAGGTCGGCCGCCAGCACGACCTCGCCCGTGAAGTGGGCGGTGGCCTGGTCGAGCCACTCCTGCTCGGTGCCCGGTGCGGGGGCGGGTACCAGATGGGTGAGAACGAGGGTGCCGACACCGGCCCGGGCGGCGGTGTGGGCGGCGTCGGGGACCGAGGAGTGGTAGTCGAGGACGTCGTTCAGGCGAGGCAGGCCGATCTGTTCGATGAGGTCGCGGCGCACGACGGTGTGTACGAGGACGTCGGCTCCGGCACACAGCCCGTCGAGTCCGGCGCAGGGCACGGTGTCGCCGGCGACGACCACCGACTCCGTCCCGTCGTCGACGCGGAAGCCCACCGTGGGCCGCACCGGGGCGTGATCGGTGGGGGCGGCCGTGACCCGTACCGTGCCCTCGTGGTAGACGACGCCGCCTTCGACCTCGGTGACGGCGGCCGACGGTCGCCATGTCAGGTCGTCGTGGTGGGCCAGGCGGTAGTCGATGTCGGGCTCGAGCATCGCCTCGGTGGCCCGCAACAGGGCGGCTGTGCCCGGGGGACCGAAGACGGGCAGGGGATCGGCGGCGAACGACGTGATCCAGCGCGTGGTGAAGACGTCGTTCAGGTCGGTGATGTGGTCGCTGTGCAGGTGGGTCAGGAACACGGCACGGAAGGCGGCGGCGCCCGACGCCACCGCCGCGGCCCGCATGAGCACACCGCGCCCGCAGTCGAACAGGAGGTCGCCGGCCGACGTGCGGACCAGTGTCGACGGGCCGGCGCGCCCCGGATCGGGTAGCGGGCTGCCACTACCCAGGATGACGACCTGCATGGTGCTCCTCGCCTCGGTCCCGGCCATGCTACGGCCGTGTCCGGCACCCGGCGATTACCAGACGGCTCCGAGGCTCTCGAGGGACTCGATGTAGATCCGCTCGTCGTCGGTGAGGTTCATGAACTGGATCCCCACCCTGCGGCCGTCGTTCTTGAGCGTCTCGGAGTAGCGGACCACCCCGGCGATGTGAACGGCCAGGATGATCCGACACCCCGACGACTCCCTCTCGGTGGCGTTGACGAGCTCGACGCCGGCTCCGGCCGAGGACACGTCCACCACACGACAATCGCGCCAGCCCTGGTCGGGGTCGTCCTCGACCATGTACTTGCCCTGCCAATCGGTGAATTGGCGGGGCAAGAGCCTCCGTCGTGGTTCCATCAAGCCACCTTCTCCGTCGGGCGGTGCGTTCCACGGGGTGTGGCATCCGAGGCGTATCGGCCGATCCGGCTGGTCTTCCATTCGGAACATCGGCACGTCCCGATGGGGACTTGAGGCGGACCCCCGTCAGGCGCTGTACCGAGAGGGCGTTGCGGACACGAGCGGCCTTTCCCCGGGGCGTGCCGGGTGCGCCGACAATGGCGATTCCCACCGAAAGCGTGAGGAAGCCGCCCATACCGGCTCGGAGTGCAGGTCGATGGTCCGGCGGACAGGGGCCCGGCGAAATGGCACGATTGATGCCATGCGCGCCACACCTGCCAAAGGGGCGACGTCGCCGGAGCGTGGCTCCCACGACGTTGCCGTCGTCGTCTACGACGGCTTCACGCCGTTCGAGCTCGGGGTGGCCTGCGAGGTATTCGGGGACGACCGGTGGGTGCCTCCCGGCGATCCCTGGTACCGCCTGTTCATCTGCGGGGATCGCTCGGCTCCGGTGACGGCCGACGGTGGCTTCCAGATCCTGGTCCCGCACGGGTTGGAGACACTCGCCGAGGTGGACACGGTGATCGTGTCTCCGACCTACCGTCCGGAGGAGGTATCGGAGAACGTCTTCGAGGCTCTGCGACAGGCGCACGCTCGGGGGTGCCGCATCCTCTCGTTGTGCGGCGGCGCTTTCGTCCTGGCCGAGGCGGGTCTGCTCGACGGACGGCGAGCCGCCACGCACTGGACGGAATGCGACGAGTTGGCCCGCCGCTATCCGCTGGTGTCGGTCGACTCCGGGGTGCTCTATGTGGACGAGGGCACCATCCTGACGGGAGCCGGCAGCGCCGCCAGCATCGATCTCTGTCTGCACATCGTCCGCCAGGACTACGGGAGCGAGGTGGCCACGCAACTGGCACGACAACTGGTCGTTCCGCCGCAGCGCGACGGGGGTCAGGCTCAGTACATCGAGAAGCCACTGCCCGTTCTCGAAAGCTCGAACCTGTTCGCCGACGCCGTTGCCTGGGTGCAGGAGCACCTGGACGAACCCGTGACCGTCGAGGACCTCGCTGTCCGATCGGCGATGAGTCCCCGAACGTTCGCCCGTCGATTCGTGGCCGTGACGGGAACCACCCCTTACCAGTGGCTGCTACGCCAGCGGGTCCAGTTGGCCCAGCGGCTGCTCGAAGTGAGTGACCTCTCCATCGAGGCGGTGGCCGAGAAGAGCGGCTTCTGCACGGCCGGCAATCTCCGCAAGCATTTCGGTCGGGTCGTCCACACCAGCCCTCAGGCCTATCGCCACACCTTTCAGGACCGGAGCACAGCCTGACCCTGGATGGTCAATCGGTCGGCGAGACCGTCAACGTGAATGCCTGGATCACGACGTACTTGACCGCGCCTCGACCGAATTTGGCCCTGAGGTCGACGTGGTAGACGCCGGCTTTGCGGGGCCTGCCGCAAAAAGTGGCCGTGCCGTCGCCGTTGTCCCAGAAGAGGAAGTGCTTCGGTCGTTCACCTCTCTCGGTGATGGTGGGCACGGGTGTTCCCCCCGTGGTCACGGTGAACGAGAAGGGCCTTCCGGCCATGACGCGCAGAGAGTTCGAGCTGGTGATGCCCCGGGCCACGACCGGCTCGGGGGGGTGGGTCTCGCACGTCGCATCCGGGTACGGGGCCTTGGCGCGTCGGACGGTGCCGGGGTACGACGGCGCGACGGCCCCTGAATCGTGAGGCCGCGTCGGGGCGGCGGGCGGGTTGTCCGGCCGCGGCGGTGCCGGCGGAGTGTCCGGGGTGGGCGGGTTGTCGGGCGCCGGCGGAGTGTCCGGGGTGGGCGGGTTGTCGGGCGCCGGCGGACGAGTCTCGGTCGAGTTCGCGTGGTCCCGCGTCGGGACGACATAGGGGTCGGTCTGTGCCAGGGTGGCGAGCATCGTCGTGGTCGACGCGGCCACGGTGAGAAAGTTGTCCGCTCTCCGGCGCAGTTCATCCAGACTGGCGAGCAGTCTGTCGCTGGCCTCTTGTGCCTCGTCGTACCGAGTCAAGGCCGTCTCATGAAAGGGCACCCGCGTCATCTACGGACGTTCACGGTGACCGACCGCCATAGTGAGCATGTCGGCATCGTGACCGGACATCTTGAACCTGGTGCCGGTGTCGTGGGCGCTCTCGACGCCTGGCGCGCGAGGCGCTGTGAGTCGGCCCCGCCGCCATCGACGACCACGCCTCCGTGGGTCACGCTCCGTGGTGGTGGGAGAGGGGAGCTGGGCTCGACGAACCATGTGCGCGAGGAGGAGTCCGAAGAGCGGCGGCGGCCGCCGGCGCGTCCCGATCTCCTGAGCTGCGACCTGTGGGCGGCGAGCGCGGAGCGCTTCGGTGACCCGAACCGGCGGACGTCGACGCCAGGGGTGATGGCCGATCGAGGACGGTAGGACCGACCGAAGGCCCCGGTGTCGTAGCGGACGGTCAGCCGCAAAGACGGCCGCCCGGGCACCGACGTCTGTATCCTCGCACCGGCAGTTCCCGCCTCAGGAACCGGAATATTCCGGACACCGTCGCCGTTAGGCGATGTATGAAGGTTGAGATCTTTTCTGATGTGGTCTGTCCGTGGTGCGCCGTGGGGAAACGGCGTTTCGAGACGGCACTCGAACGGTTCGAGCACGCCGACGGGGTGGACGTCGTGTGGCGTGCCTACGAGTTGGACCCGCACGCCCCGGCGATACGGGACGGTGACTACGTCGACCGCCTGGCCGGAAAGTACGGAATGACGCGCGCCCAGGCCGTGGCGGCCACCGAGCGGTTGACGGTGACGGCGGCGGCCGAGGGACTCGACTTCCACTTCGAGCGGGCGCGACCGGGCAACACCTTCGATGCCCACCGCCTCCTCCACTACGCGCGGGAGGCCGGACCGGGTCTGCAAGACGCCCTCAAGGAGCGGTTGTTCGTGGCCTACTTCACCGAGGGTGCTGCCATCGGTGAGCCCGAGACCCTCCTGAGCCTGGCCGCCGACGTCGGGCTCGACAGACGGGAGTGCGCCGCCATCCTGGCTGGGGACCGCTACGGCGACGAGGTCCGGGCCGATGAACGCGAGGCCGTCGAGCTCGGCGTGACGGGTGTCCCCTTCTTCGTCATCGACGGCGCGTTCGGCATCCCCGGGGCCCAGGACGCCGACACGATTCTCAGTGTCCTCGAGCGGGCATGGGCGAAGACCCATCCGCTCGAGATGGCGGAGGTGCCCGAAGGCGGCTCCGTCAGAGGTGCCTGCGAAGGTGACACCTGTGCTGTGTGAGGTGACCGGCGTCGCTTCCGGAGTGTGAAGTCCGGAGCGCTTCCGATCTTCAGGCGCCCTCGGCCAGGACGATGGCTCCGACCGACAGCTCCTCGGTCCGGGACGGCTCCGCACTGGGGGCAGACGGCCTCGGTGTGGCGCCACGAGCGGAGCATCCGGGTGCCGGCCTCGTTCAGGATGACGACGAAGGAGTCCGAGGCCTGATCGAGGTGGAGGTCGTAGTAGGGACGCCACTGGGTCATGGCCATGAGAAGCTCGAGTCCGGGACCTTTGGGGGCCCGACGGAAGCGCAGACGCTCGGTATCGAAGACCCACCGGCTGTGGCACGAATCGACGGTGAGGTATCCCACCTGTCTGATCGTTGCCGACCTGGCTGTGAGAAGGCTCTCAAATCCCTTGCAGTTGGATGACGAAACCCGGTGTGGGCCCACCCCGGCTACGCCGGCCGGAGAACGACGGATTCCTCCGTGGCGGCAAGGGCCAGGACCACGGCCATCAGGACGGGGATGACGGGGATGTGCCAGAGGAAGTCGAGTGAGCTCTGCACGAGCAGGGCGACGAGACAGGCGATCCCGCACGAGGCGCTCCACGCTGTATCCCGTGCCCGGAGGTGAGCCAGGCGGACGAAGACCCCGGCGAGACCGACCACGAGGACGGCGAGCCCGACGACGCCATCCTGGGTCAGGAGCTGGAGGTACTCGTCGTGGGCGAAGGAGGCGGTGAAGACCGTCCCACCGATCGTCCCACTGCAACAGCACCCGGGCCGTTCCGACGCCGAGGACCAGATGGTGGCGGGCCACGTCGAAGGCGGCGGCCCATTCGTGGGCGCGGTCCGAGGACGAGGGGGAGAGGCGGGCCCGGGCGATCTGGCCGGCGATGTGTCCGGTCGACACCACGGCGACCGCGACACCGAGCACAACGACGGCGACCGGCGACGGCGCCGATGCGGAGCCGGCCGGGACCCGACGGTCCAGGCCGCCAGGGATCCGCCGCCGACCAATCCGGCGCACGGCCAGGGCGACGTGGGTCGACGAGTCGACGGGCACGCTGGGGGCGAGACAGGACAGGCCCACGAGGGCGCCGACCACCGGCGGTCCCAGGCGAAGAAGGGTCCGAGGCCCGCGAAGAGCTCCCAGGACGGCGAGTCCCGACGAGGAGCCCGAGCCCTCCTCCCCGACTGAGCGATGCTCCGATCCCGACGAGCAGGAGATAGGCCGGCTGCCGACCACGCCAGGCTCCGCGCCGGCGCCGTCATCAGCCGATCGAGACAGAGCAGGGCCGGCGCGGTGAGGAAGGCGGCCAAGGCGTTCTCGTAGGTGAGGGTGGACGCGGCCCGCCACAGCCCCTGACTGGTCAGGGCGTCGGGTTGCCAACGGGCCACCACCGCCGCCCACCCGATGACGGCGACGATCACGGCGAGGACGACGATCCCGGCAGCCAGCAGCCGGCGGTCCTCGGGGCGCAGTGCCTTCACCACGGCGACGGCGCCGACCATGGTGAGAAGCAGAGCGACAGTACCGAGGGCGTCGGCCGGGTGCCCGGCGACGGCGGAGCTCGTCACCGTGACGAGCGCCAGCGCGACCGCCGTCAGCACCAGTGGATCACGTGCAGGGCGTGGCGGATCCATGTCGACGGTCGGGAGACGACGAGGCTGGCGAGGAGAGCCGCACCGACAAGAGCGACGAACACGTGGAAAGGACCCGGGTAGAAGGCACCCTGGGACTCGGTGGCGTACGACAGGGCGCCCAGCAGCACCACCATGGGCACGAGTCGTCCTCGTCGCGCGACACGGCTCGCCCCGTCCCCCGCCATCCTCACCTTCCCACCTGGCTGTCGCTACGACAACGGTCGTCAGGCCACCGGCACCCGGTAGCGCACGTCGGTGACGACGAAGGTCCCCCAGTCGTGGAGCTTGGTGGTACCGTCGAAGCGCCAGTGGTGGTGTTCGTAGAAGGTCCGGGCTCGGGCGTTGGTCTCGAGGACCCATGCCGAGGCGACGTGGAACCCGGCACGGCCCAGTTGCCCCTGGGCCGCGTGCAGGAGAGTCGAGCCACCGCCGCGCCGCCAGACGCCGGGGTCGAGGTAGAGCATCTGGAGCTCGCCGACCGATGTCGGATCATCGTCGTCGTCACGGGTGGGACTGATGCTGGCGAAGCCGGCTATCGCCCCGCTCTCGATCGGCGCGCCGGGGTCGACGAGGACGAGTGTCCCCGTCGAGGGCCATGCCGTGGCCGCCGAGCGCGGAGTCCCACTGCCCGAGACGTCGGTGCGGCTCCAGTCCGTCGAGATAGTCTCTGGGGCAGGAGCCCGTGGTAGGCGGCCTGCCAGGAACGGACGTGGACGGTGGCGATGGCCAGGGCGTCGCGCTGAGTGGCGCGCCGGACGATCATGGATCCGTGTCGGGTCCCGTTACTCAGTTCCGGTCGGGGCCCGCCGCTGATCCGAGGACCGGTGCCTTCGGCGACTCGGAGCTCGCTTCGGTCCGCCGCTTCGCGGCATTCGTCGGGATCCGGGAGCAGTGAGGCCCCCGTCTCGGCCGATCCGGCCACCCCGAAAGGCGCGAGACCGGCATGGGCCCGACGATCGGAGGCGGCGATCATGCGCCCGATGACGGGTACCTCGGACAGCGACTCGGCGCGCAGTATCGAGCCAGCACCACGGGCACGAGATGCTCGGCCGTGTCGTAGACGACATAGCGAGGTAACCATTCCGGCTCGTACTTGGCATTGAAACGCCACAGGGTCTCGATCTGCAGGAAGCTCGACATCTTCTTGAGGGCCCACCGTTCCACCCTCTGGGTCACCCCGTCCCCGCGTTCGCCCTCGAGGATGGACCGCAGGGCGGCAAAGTTGAGGCTGAGGCCGCGGTGCCCCTGCTCGCGTAGATGCTCGATCGACGAGACGAGGGCGAAGTCGATGAGCCCGTTCGGATGTTCGCCCCGGTCGCGGCGCATGAGGTCGAGGGAGAAGCCCCCGATCCCGCGGGCTGGGACGAACTGGCACAGCGCGGCCGGCTCTCCACTGGGCCCCGACACCACGCACAGCATGAGCCCTTCGTCGCGCGGGTCGAAGATGCGCCCGAGAACCATGGAGAAGCCCCGTTCGAATTCACCTCGTCGCCCCTGCGACATGAGCCCGGTCAGTCGCTCGGCCGTCGCTCGGTCGAGACGGGCGGGATCGTGGAACGTGGCCGTGTAGCCGTACTTGGCGATGCGGTTGTAGGCCTGACGCAAACCCTTCATGTGTCCGCCGGCCAATGAGAAGCGCTGGATGTCGACCACTGCTTCGTCACCGATGTAGATCTCGTGCATGCCCGTGGCCCGGTACACCGGGAGCCAGTCTTCGCTGCTTCCCATCACCGCCACGACCCACCCCCGGTTGTCGGCGAAGCGCCGGAATGCCCCCCACACCTGTTCGCGCTCGGCGTCGGGTCCGATGGTGTCGGGGGAGACCAGGCAGACGCCGCCGTAGATGGCGTAGGCGACGAGGCTGTCGCGGTGGAAGAACCACTGCTTGTCGCTGCGCAGTGCGAAGTAATCCAGGGTCCCCACGCCATGGCGGCGCACGATGTCGCGGGCCCGGGCCTCGGCGGCGCGACCACCCGACCGCCGGCGGTCGACCACCGGCCGGGTGGCCAGGAGCACCGCCACCACCGCCAGGGTGATCCCGACTGTCAGGAGGCTCGGAGCCAGAAAATCGTCCAACCGATCGGGCAACGCGATGCTCGTGATCCCCACCATGCGCTCGATGACGGCCTCCCCGCATTGCCACAGGCTGAGGCGGGGACGGTGGAAGTCGAAGCGCAACGTCAACTCGACGATGACGCTCGTGATGACGGTGATGCCGACCACGCCCGACACCAGCGCGATGCCGGCCGACCGCAACGAGGGTCGGTCGGAGGCGGCGCGGAATTCACCCCGGAAGACGAGGAGGAGCGCCAGGACGGCCGCGGCCAGGAGCGATTCACTGATGTCGCCGCCCCGCACCAGGTGCAGAACGAGCGTCAGGCCCAGGACGACCGACGCGATGGCCCAGGCCTGGTGTTGACCTCGGCGGACCCCCCGGGCGAGGGCCAGAAGGCCGATGCCGGCCAGCGTCACGAGGGCGCCGGCGGCCTGGGTGGCGCCCAACGGGACTACCTCGAGCACGAGATGGAGGTGGCTCCGCAGCGGAGGCGTCACCGCCGACAACAGGTCGGCCACGCCGGCGACGGCGATGGCACCCGATGCCCAGCGCCGGACCCGACGGGACCGTCGTCGCACGGCATGCAGGTCGGGCCCCGGTGGCCACGACGCCCCGTGCGGGTAGGCGGCCACGACGACCGGGTGATGGTCGTGGATGCGCCGTTCGCGCGCCGCCACACGCTCGAGCAACGTGGCCGGGGAGATCTCCGACCGTGCCAGCAGCAGCCGGGCGTGGAGCTCGGCGCCGGTCTCGAGCTCCACCCACGACAGTTGGCGGCAGTGCAAGAAGACGGGAAGCATCCCGAAGCGGCCGGCGCGTTCTTCCACGACGTCACCGGCGGCGCCCGCACTGGCGAAGACTCCGGGTCCGAGATGGGTGAGCTCGGCCTGCAGGGTGGCACCGGTCACGAGGGCGGCGTACCCCTGCGCACCGAGCTCCCGCCCGGCGTCCCGCCCGGCGTCGTTGGCGGTGGCACCGGCGCCGGACCAGGACTCCTCGAAGAGCCTGTCGAGCCGGCCGCCTCCCAGGGTCCGCCACGCCTGCCGGGCCAGCCAGCCGAGGACGCCGGCCATGACGACGACCTCGATCACACAGACGATGGCGGCCACGAGCAGCCGCGTCCCCCACGTGGCGTGGCTCGCCCGGCTGATGGCCCGCACGGTGCGCGGCTGGTTCACGAAGAGATGGGTGAGCCCGGTGGCCACGAAGGGGAGGCTGAGCACGAGGGCGATCACGAAGGGCACGAGGAGCCACCAGCCGAAACGGGCGAACCGGCGGTAGAGAAGACGCGAGGTGAGGAAGCGGTGCACGCTGGCCGGGTCGGCCAGCCTGTCGATGCCGTCCTGCCACGGGGCCGTCGGGCTCTGGGCCGCTGCCAGGACGGCGGCGGCATCGGACGCCGGCCTCGGGGTCAGCTCGACGGTCGGCACCCCGGCATCGATCCGGACGATCCGTGTCCCCGCCGCTGTGGCCATGTGAAGGTCGACGCTCGGTGCGATCTCAGCGCCCAGGTCTTCGAGCGCTGCCCGGGCCGAGACGTCGGAGCCGAGAGCAGCGTCGGTCGTGCCCGGCAGGCACACCACGCGTCGCTCCTGGCCGGCGGCGAAGCGTTCCAGGGCCTCCGCCAGACGGGGATGGGCGGAGAGGGCGGCGCCGGCGCGCGCCGACGCGCCGGCGCCGTCCCCCAGGTCGAACAGGTTGCCGGCGACCACGACCAGACCGGGTCCGTCCCAGGTGTCCAGCGCCCGGGCGAAGCCCGAGGCCGCCCAGGCGGTCGACGGCGTGGCCGCCGGTCTCAGGGCGAAGTTCGCCACGACCACGACACGCCGCCCGACACCGACGGAGATGACGAGAGGGTTGTCGGGAACGGAGGGACGAGAGCCGGGGGTGGAAAGGGGTGCCTCGGAGGCGCCTTCGGGCATCGTCCCCCCATCTTGCCAGCCCCTGGTCCCCTCGCCGGGTCGTTCGGACGCCGATTCCCCCGTCTCGGGCTCCTGGCCAGGTGGAGGGCCGCTGTGGGTCGGCCAGGGTGGTCGGGGCCTGTCGGGCGCGAGTCCACTCACTACCATCGACGAACGAGGGGGGCCGTGGGCGCCACCCGGGAGCGTCACACCGAAAGGGACGGCTCACCCATGTCGGACACCCATGCCGCCATCGACGACTTCCTCCTCGAGGAGCGCCGGTTCCCGCCGCCTGACGGCTTCGCCGCCTCGGCCGTGGTGGCCGACAACTCCCTGTACGAGAGCGCCGCCGCCGATCTCGAAGGCTTCTGGGCCGACCGGGCCGCCTCCCTCGACTGGTTCGAGCCGTGGCACACCGTGCTCGAGTGGGACCTGCCGTTCGCCAAATGGTTCGTCGGTGGACGCCTCAACGTGTCGTTCAACTGTCTCGACCGCCATGTCCAAGCCGGGCACGGCGATCGCGTCGCCTACCACTTCGAAGGTGAGCCGGGGGACAGGCGCACCATCACCTACGCCGACCTGCTGGTCGATGTCGAGCGCTTCGCCAACGTCCTGAAGGGTCTCGGTGTCCAGCGAGGCGACCGGGTGGCCATCTACATGCCGATGATCCCCGAGTTGCCGGTCGCCATGTTGGCCTGCACGCGCATCGGCGCCGTCCACTCCGTCGTCTTCGGCGGCTTCTCCCCGGACGCCTTGCGCGACCGGATCAACGACGCCGCCGCACGGGTGCTCATCACCGCGGACGGCGGCTGGCGTCGCGGCGCCGTCGTGGCCCTGAAGGAGAACGCCGACACCGCCGTGGCCGCCACACCCTCCATCGAGCACGTCGTCGTGGCACGACGTACAGGCGATGCCGGCGGTGAGACCCCCATGACACCGGGACGCGACCACTGGTGGGACGACCTCATGGCCTCGGCCGGGTCGTCGTGCCCGCCGGAGCACATGGACGCCGAAGACCTTCTCTATCTGCTGTACACGTCGGGTACGACGGCCAAGCCCAAGGGGATCATGCACACGACCGGGGGCTATCTGACCCAGGTGGCCTTCACCCACCGGTCCGTTTTCGACGTCCATCCCGAGGAGGACGTCTACTGGTGCGCGGCCGACATCGGCTGGGTCACAGGCCACAGCTACATCGTCTACGGCCCGCTGGCCAACGGCACCACCGGCGTCCTCTACGAGGGCACCCCCGACTTCCCCGACAAGGACCGGTGGTGGGACATCATCGAGCGCTACGGCGTCACCATCCTCTACTGCGCGCCCACCGCCATCCGGACGTTCATGAAGTGGGGGAGCGAATTCCCCGAGCGGCACGACCTCTCGTCGCTCCGGGTCCTGGGCTCGGTGGGTGAGCCCATCAATCCCGAAGCGTGGACGTGGTACTGGAAGACCATCGGCGGGGGGCACTGCCCGGTGGTCGACACGTGGTGGCAGACCGAGACGGGCGCCATCATGATCTCCCCTCTCCCTGCCGTGACGACGTGCAAGCCGGGATCGGCCACCTTCCCCCTCCCCGGTGTCTCGGCCGAGGTGGTGGACGACGCCGGCGCCGTGGTGACGCGGGGCGGGGGTTACCTGACCCTCACCCGCCCGTGGCCGTCGATGCTGCGGGGCCTTTACGGCGATCCCGAGCGCTACCGCCAGACCTACTGGGACCGCTTCGAAGGTCGCTATTTCGCCGGCGACGGCGCCAAGCTCGACGACGAGGGCTACCTCTGGTTGCTGGGACGTGTCGACGATGTGATGAACGTGTCGGGGCACCGCATCTCCACCACGGAGGTGGAGTCCTCGCTGGTGGACCATCCGTCGGTGGCCGAGGCGGCCGTCGTCGGAGCCAAGGACGAGACCACCGGACAGGCCATCATCGCTTTCGTGACGCTGCGCGGCGGGCAGGAGCAGACGACGCAACGGGGCGAGGAGCTCCGCCAGCACGTGGCTCAGCTCATCGGGGCCATCGCCCGGCCGAGGACCGTGATCTTCACCGACGAGCTCCCGAAGACCCGTTCGGGAAAGATCATGCGTCGGTTGCTCAAGGACGTGGCCGAGGGACGCGACCTGGGTGACACGACGACGCTGGCCGACCCGCGCGTGGTCGAGGAGATCCGGCGCCTCTCGGCCCAGCGACCGACCGAGGAATGAACGCCTCCGCCTCATCGGCGCCGTCCGAGCCGACCCCACCCAATTGGCGATGGCGGGCCGGGGTCGTGAACCCGGGGCCGACGGTGGTCTTCGACATCGACGGCGTCCTGTCCGACGCGGCCGGTCGTCAACATTTCCTCGAATGGGGTCGGCGCGACTGGGACGCCTTCTTCGACGCCTGCGCCGACGACCCGCTCATCGACGAGGTGGCCCGTCTCCTCGAGCTGCTCGATCCCGGACTGCGGATCGTTTTGCTCACCGGACGGCCCTTACGCGTCCAACCGCAGACGCTCGCCTGGTTGGCCCGGTACCGGCTGCGCTGGGATCTCCTCGTCATGCGCAGCCGTGGCGACGGCGCTCCCGTTGCCCGCTACAAGCGTTCCGTGGTGGCGGGCCTGCGCGGGCACGGCCTCGATCTCCGGCTTGCCTTCGAGGACGACCCACGGAACCGCGACATGTTCCACGCCGAGGGGATCCCGTGCATCTACATCCACTCGGGCTACTACGAGTAGACGACGCGGGGAACCTTGCGTGGAGACATCGGACGCGGTTCGTGATGAGATCCTCGATCTCGCTGAGCGCCTCGACGGGCTGGATGACGAGCAGTGGAACTCTCCTTCACTGTCTCGGGGGAATGCTTCGCCACGGCTTCAACTACAACCGGTGGGTGGCCGTTGACGGGCACGTACGCGGTGAGCAGGACCCGGTGGTGGTTCTGCAGGCCCTTCGCAACGCCGCTGCCAGGCGCAGAGCCACACCCGGAGCAAGACAGGTCACGGGCCTGGCCCATGTCCTCATCCACGGCCAGGACATCTGTCGACCGCTCGGTATCACACGCCATCTGCACGAGGCACATCTCATCTCGGTGGCGGACTTCGTCACGACGTCCTTCATATTCCGTGCCAAGAAGCGCATCGCGGGCTTCACACTCACGGCCACCGACATGGACTGGTCCCACGGGCACGGACCCGAAGTCCGCGGTCCGGCGGAGGCGTTGGTCATGATGATGGCTGGGCGCTCGGCCGCACTCGATGATCTCTCGGGCGAAGGAAAGGCTGCCTTGGCTGCCAGGAGTTAACGCCGTGATGGAGTCCACCGCTCGGATCTCGGTGATCGGGAGGATTCGGGTTCCGTGAGGTCGGCCACCCATCCGCTGATGAGGAGAACGCCGGCGGCGATGAGCACGGGCAGATCGCCGAAGCGCTCGTAGATGGTCCGTCCCGTCCTGAGGCCGACGTCGCCGACGAGAACCTGGCGCGCTCCGAGCGAGGTGCGCGCCAGCACGTGCCCGCGGTCGTCGATGATGGCGCTGAACCCGGTGGGGGACGCCTGGACGAGGTCACGACCCTCGGAGATGGCCTGGAGACGCGAGGCGGCGATCTCCTGGGTCGGGACCTGACTGGTCGAGTACGACGCCGTGTTGGTGGGAACGATCAGAAGCCTCGCCCCCGACTGCGTGGCGATCCGCCCGCGCTGGGCAAAGAACACCTCGTAGGACACCATCGTCCCGAGGGGGGCGGCCGGTGTGCGCAGGACCCCGTTCCCGTGACCGGGGATGGCATCGAGGGGCACGGCCGACAGGTTCGCCAGGTGAGAGAAGAAGGCGCGGTCGGGGACGTACTCACCGAACGGGACACGGTGGACCTTCTCGAAGCGCGCCACCACGTCCCCGTCCGGGGCGAAGGCGACGATCTCGTTGCGGAAGCTGGTGGCGGACACCGTCTCGGTCACCCCGACGGTCAGGGTGGCGTGCAACCTCCGGGCCGTAGCGGCCAGCGTCGTCTCGGCCGGTGACTGGCCGAGCGGCTCGGCCAGGGAGACGACGTCCTCGGGCCAGACGACGAGTGTCGGAGCCTCCCCGCCGTCAGACGAGGGGATCTCGTCGGTGGCCGCCTCCTGTGCCCGGAACACCGTCGTGGGGCTCACCTCGTCCTTGCGCAGTCCCCGGACGCCGCCCCCTTGGACGGTCGCCACCCGCACCGTCGCCACCGCCCCACCGCCGTCAGGCGCGGCCGCACCCCACAGCGCCAGCGCCACCACGACGGCCAGGGCGGCGACGGCGGCCGCCAGGGCCCCCGTCACCGTCGGCCGGCGCCGGGGCGCGGTGTCCGCGCCGTGGACGACACGCCCGCCGACGACGGCGATCCCTCCGAGACCGGCTCCCGCCAGCCAGACCAGGCCGACGAGGAGCAGGGGACCCCCGAGTCGGGCCGATCCGGCCAGGGGTCCTCCGGCCTGCCCGAGGGCGATCCCACCGAGAGGAAGACCCCCGAAGGGCCAGCTCGAACGCAGGGCCTCGGCCAGAACCATGGCGCCGGCCAGAGCCACGGCCCGGCCCCGGCCCGGCGGGGACACGGCGCAGGCCAGCGCCAGGGCGAGGGCCTGGACCATCATGAGGATCACCCCGCCGTAGAGGTTGAAGGAGAGAGCCCACCACAGCCCGGTCACGAACAGGCCCAGGCCCGCCACCCAGCCGGCGAGAAGCCGCTGGCGCCAGCGCAGACCGCCGAGGCGCCACCACAAGAGGCCGGCCGCCGGTCCGGCCAGGATCCACGCGCCCCAGGGGGGAGCGACAGGGCCAGGCCGATCCCGGCCACGAGGGCGGGCACCACCACCCGACCCCGTCGCCGCCGACCCTTCTCCCCGGGTCGGTCCCTGCCACGACGGGGCCACGGCCTCGGCGGCGTCGGATCGACGACAGGCAGCGGCGCCCCCGTCGGGTCGGCGTCGACCGTCACCGGGCCACGCCGGAGGCTGCGTGCATCCCCTCCAGCACGGCGCGGGCCGCCCGCACCCCGCTGCCGATGCAGGCGGGGATGCCCACACCGTGGAGGGCGGCCCCGGCCAGCGCCAACGACGGGAGGCGCCCGGCGGCGGCCTCCATGGCCGTCACCCGGGAGAGATGTCCCACGGTGTACTGGGGAAAGGCGTTTGGCCACCGGGTCACGACGGCCTCGAGGGGGGCGCCGCGCACCCCCATCATCACGCCCAGTTCGTCCACTGCCCTGCTCACCAGTTCGTCGTCGTCGAGCGACTCGTGCCGGTCGTCCCCGGCGCGTCCGACAGAGGCCCGCAGCAGGACGTCCCCCCGGCGTTGCAGCGCGGGCCATTTCGACGTCAGCCATGTGCACGCCGTGATCAGGGGATCGGGGACGCCCCGGGCGCCGCGGGGGACGAGGAACCCGCTCCCGTCGAGTGGCCGGCTCACGGCGTCGTCACCGAAGCGGAGCGTCACGACAGCCACCGACGCGTAGACCACGTCGTCCAGCGCGTCGGACAGTGCCGCGTCGTGCGGGCGCAGCAGCCCGGCGGCGGCGGGGGCCGGGACGGCGACGACGACTCCGTCGGCGTCCATCTCGTCTCCCTCGGTCCGGATCACCCAGCGCCGGCCTCCACCGTCCGACGTCAGGCCCAGTCCGTCCACGGAGCTCAGCCGGCGGATCTCGACACCGCGTCGCTCGAGGGCACCGGTCAGATCGTCCACCAGCCGACCGAGCCCCCCGCGCAGTGACATGAACACCGGCGCGTCCCCGCCCGCCGGTTCGGCGCCTCGGCGCGCCATCGACGGTCGGAGAGCTCGCATCAGGCTTCCCGGCCGCCGGTCGGCGTCGAGCAGCGCCGGGAACACGGCGGCCGCGCTGGTGGTGTCGACGTCGCCGGCGTGGATCCCGCCGATCAGAGGGCCGGCCAGGTTGGTCGTGACGTCGCGGCCGAGGCGCCGTCGCACGATCTCTCCCACGGCGCCGTCGGCTCCCGGCGCTCGTCCCGACCCGACGGCGGGTCGCAGCAGGTCGAGGGCGGGACGGACGAGTCCGGTGGGGGAGCAGATGCCCGATCGGGCCAGAGGACCGAGGCGTGTCGGTACCCCGAGGGCGAGCCCGGCGGGAAGCGGCCGCAGCCGCCCCCGGGCCCACACGTAGGCGCGGCGCACCCCCGGCGTCACCAGTTCGGGGGCGAGCCCGAGCTCGGTGCACAGGGCGAGGGCCTCGGGACGACGTACGACGAAGGCATCGGGCCCGAGATCCACCGCGCGTCCACCGACGGTCTCCGTCCGCAGCTTCCCGCCGACGCGGTCGCCGCCTTCGAACACGACGACCCGTCGCCCCGGTGTGGCGCCCGACAGTTCCCACGCCGCCGACAGCCCGGCGATCCCTCCACCGATCACCGCGACCGTGTACTGCGGCGGGGTCATGCGATCACGAGGCGGCGCGGAGGACCACGTCGGCCAGGACGTCGCAGAAGACGGGATCGTCGTTGAGCGACGCCGTCCGGGCGAAGGCGATCCCCGAACGCGCCGCCGTGGCGCGCGCCTCGATGTCGACGTCATAGAGCACTTCGAGGTGGTCCGAGACGAAACCGATGGGACAGACCACCACGCCCGAGCCCCCTGCCGCGGCAATCGCTCTGATCACGGCATTGATGTCCGGTCCGATCCACTCGTCGTCGGTGCGACCGGCGCTCTGCCAGCCGACCGACCAGTCCCGGATCCCGGCCGCCTTGGCCACCGCCTGGGCCGACCGCTCGAGCTGCTCGGGATACGAATCGCCCGCCGTCACCACCTTCTTCGGCACGCTGTGGGCGGTGAACACGACGGTGGCCCTCGTGGCGTCCTCACCGAGCGAGGCCACGGCCTCGTCCACTCGTGCGGCGAGCAGCGCCGCCAGGCCGGGCGCCGCGTACCAATGGTCGATCATCCGGAAGGCGACGGGCCGTCCCCGGTCGGCTCCGGCGGTGATCGCCTCCCGGGCCCGACGGGCATACTCGCCCACGCTGACCGTCGATGAGTGGGGGGCGAGAACGAGACCGATCACCTCGTCCACCCCGGCGCCGAGGAGATCTCCCGCCGCCTCCTCGATCCGCGGTGGGGCGAACTTGGCCCCGCCCTCCACCGTGAAACGCCCCGGCGACCTCCTCTCCAGAGCGGCGGCCACTCCGGCCACCTGGGCGCTTGTCAGCTCGTTCAGCGGTGAGGTCCCACCGATGACCTCGTACCGCTCCTCGAGCGCGCGCAACTGCTCGGGGGAGGGGGGGCGGCCGCGGCGGATCTCGGTGTAGAAAGCGGCGATCTCCTGCGGTGTCCGTGGCGTTCCGTGGGCCATCACGAGCACACCGCTGCGCGGCCCCTCGCCGGTGGCGCGTCCGCTCGTCATCCGGCTTCGGCCACCACGGCGGCGCCGCCCGGTGTCTGCTCGTGCACGTACGACACCAACTGCTCGAGTATCCCCGGGTCCGTCTCGGGGAGGACGCCGTGACCGAGATTGAAGATGTGACCGGTCCCCCCACCTCGGGTGAGGACATCGCGGGCCTCGTCACGCACCCGGTTCCACGACCCCAGACAGGTGGTCGGATCGAGGTTTCCCTGCACGGCGTACCCGGGTCCGATGCGCTCGCGGGCTTCGTCGAGCGGCGTCCGCCAGTCGACCCCGACGACGTCGGCACCGGCCGACGCCATGAGCGGGAGCAGGTGACCGGTCCCCACCCCGAAGTGGATACGCGGCACCCCCAGGTCGGCGAGCCCGTCGAGGACGCGGCGGCTGGCGGGGAGGATGCTGTGCCCGTACTCCTCGGCCGACAGCGCGCCGGCCCAGCTGTCGAAGAGCTGGACGGCCGACGCTCCCGCTGCCACCTGGGAGCGCAGGGAGGCGAGGGCCAGGTCGGCCAGCGTCTCGAGCAGACGGGTCCACAGCGCGGGGTCCTCGCGCATCAGCGCCTTCGTCCGCCCGTAGTCACGCGAAGGACCGCCCTCGATCAGGTAGCTGGCCACCGTGAACGGGGCCCCGGCGAAACCGATGAGGGGGATCCCGTCCGGCGCCAGCGCCTCGGTGACGATCCGGACGGCCTCGAGGACGTACGGGGTGTCGACGTCGGGGTCGAGGATCCTCAGCCGGTCGAGGTCGGCGGCCGACCGGAAGGGCTCCGTGACGACGGGGCCCACGCCCTGCTCCACCTCGACGCCGAACCCGACGGCGGCCACAGGGACGACGATGTCGGAGAAGAGGATGGCGGCGTCCACGCCGTAGCGCCGCACCGGCTGCAGGGTCAACTCGGCGGCCAGCTCGGGCCGGCGGATGGCGTCCAGGATGCTCCCGGGGCCGCGCGCCGCCCGGTACTCGGGCAGCGAACGTCCCGCCTGGCGCATGAACCAGACAGGGACCCTCTCGGTCGGCTGGGACCGGCAGGCGCGCAGGAACACCGAGTCGCCCACTGACACCCGCTCGACGCTACCCGACGACCTCGTCCCGCCCTCTTCGTGCGTGAGCAGGGGCCCCGCCGCCCGCGGGAGTGCCGAGACCGCGGCGGTATGATCGATGGTTCACTGCGCGCACCAGGGAGGGGGAGTGGCTTTGGGCGCACATCCGGAGCTCGAGGCGGAACAAGCCCACATCGACCGCGCCTACGAGCGCCTGGACCAGCTCCGGTCCGACGCCCAGGAGCTCCTCCGATCCGTCCTCGACCAGGGCCGTGGGGGCACCCACCAATTCCGCGAGGAGCGGGACGTCATCGTCCGGACCTCCCTGGCCCGCCTCGACCAACTCGACATCGGGGAGCAGGCCCTCTGTTTCGGCCGCATCGACCGCCGGGGCGACGACGACGCCGTGGAGAGCTTCCACATCGGCCGGCTCGGGATCTCCGGCGACGACGTCGACCCCCTGGTGGTGGACTGGCGGGCCCCGGTGGCCGAGCCGTTCTACCGGGCCACGGGCCGCGAACCCATGGACCTGGTCCTGCGTCGCCACCTAGCTGCCCACGGCCGCCGCATCGTCGGGATCGAGGACGAGCGCTTCGGACGCACGCCCGTCTCCGGGGATCCCGACTCCTCGTCGGGTGCCGGCGAGGGACCCGGTGGCGACGACGACGCCGGGCTCGACCTCGGGGGCCCTGGCGCCCTTCTCGCCGCCCTCGAGGGGGCCCGCACCGGCTTCATCCGCGACATCATCTCGACGATCCAGCGGGAGCAGGACGAGATCATCCGCGCCCCGCTCCCCGGCGTCCTGGTCGTCCAGGGGGGCCCGGGCACGGGGAAGACGGCGGTGGCGCTCCATCGCGCCGCCTACCTTCTCTATACACACCGCTTCCCCCTGGAGCGCCAGGGCGTCCTCGTCATCGGCCCGAACCCCCTCTTCCTCCGCTACATCGAGCACGTCCTGCCCTCGCTGGGCGAGAGCGGGGTCACCTTGTCGACGATCTCGGGCATCGTCCACGGGGTCCAGCAGCGGGCCGAGGAGGCTCCCGACGTGGCCCGCCTGAAGGGCGAGGTCCGGATGGCTACCGTCGTGGCGCGGGCCGTCCGGACCCGGCAGCGGCCGCTGCGCCACGACGTCGATCTGCCCTACGGTTCGACCATCCTCCGTCTCACGACCGAGGCATCGGCCACCGCCATCGCCCAGGCCCGGCGCCGCCCCGGAACCCACAACGCGCGCCGCCGCTTCGTCGAGCAGCTGGTGATCCGCCGGCTGGCCGACGACTACCTCCGGGCCGTCAGGATCCAACGGGGCCCGACCGCCACGCCCTCCGCCGACGCCGACCCGGCGGTCGATCTCGCCGCTGACGCCGCCGCCGACGCCTGGCTGGCCCTGTCGTCGGGGGCCGAGGGCCCGTCGTCCCCCGAGCCGTGGTCGCCGGGCACCACCGCCGCCTTCGACCCCACCGCCAGTTTCGACCCCGCTGCCGCCTTCGACCCCACCGGGCAGAAAGTCGCCGGGGCGGAGCACGGGCACCCGGCGGTGCCGGGGACCGGCAACGGCCACGCTTCAGCGGAGGACCGGACCGCAGGGCGCAACGGGTACGGCGGCGGCGTTGACGAACCAGGCTCGTCTCGAGGCGACGAGCCTGTCTTCGACCTGGCCGAATTCTCACGCCAGATCCGCCGCCTCCCCCAACTGAGCGAGGCCCTCGACCGCATGTGGCCGCGGCTGAGCGCCGAGGAGCTCCTCCACGACCTCTTCGGCTCGCCACCCCTGCTGGCACTGGCGGCCCGGGGCGTGCTGGCCCCGGCCGCCCAGGCCATGCTCGTCCGGGAGCGGAGCACGGCGATGGCCGACATCCCCTGGACGGCGGCCGACCTGGCCCTCATCGACGAGGCCCGCGTCCTGCTCGGGAAGCGGCGCTCGCGCTCGGGAGCGGGATCCGACCCCGAGGACGGCCCGCGTACCTATGGACAGATCGTCGTCGACGAGGCCCAGGACCTCTCTCCCATGCAGTTGCGGATGGTCGCCCGCCGTTCCCTCTCGGGCTCGGTGACCGTCGTCGGTGACATCGGTCAGGCCACGGGCCCCTGGGCCCCCTCGAGCTGGGACGAGGTCACGGCCCACCTCCCCGGCGAACGCCCTGCCCGCCTCGTCGAGCTCACCGTCAGCTACCGCACACCGGCCGAGGTCGTGGAGGTGGCGTCGCGGGTCCTGGCCGAGGCGGCCCCGACCCTGCGCCCACCCCGTCCCGTCCGGCGGTCCGGACACGAGCCGCACTTCGTGGCCACGTCCCCCGGCGATCTGGCCGGCGCCGTCGTCGCCGCGGCCGCCGCCGCCATGGCCGAGGTCGCCCCCGGGACGACGGCCGTCCTCGCTCCTGCCGCCCTCGTCGGCGAATTGGCGCTCGCCCTCGACGACGCCGGCTATCACGCCATCGACCCCCGTCGTGACGGCCTCGGCTCGCCGCTCAGCCTCCTCCCCGTCGACCTGGCCAACGGACTGGAATTCGACGCCGTCATCGTGGTGGAACC
Organism: uncultured Acidimicrobiaceae bacterium; assembly: GCA_963848355.1. Taxonomy (GTDB): domain Bacteria; phylum Actinomycetota; class Acidimicrobiia; order Acidimicrobiales; family UBA8190; genus CAWKDG01. Next base: position 389,794 of record CAWKDG010000012.1, on the reverse strand, counting down.
GGCGACCATCGCCGACGAATCACCGCAGGGCCTGCGGGCCCTCTACGTGGCCCTGACTCGGCCCACCCAGCGCCTCGTCGTCGTCCACGCGCGCCCACTGCCCGCGTGCCTCCACTCCTGACGGCGCCCGTCGTGCGGTGACCGCCCCAGGTCCGCCACGGTGTTGGCGCGGAGGGGTCGCCGTCCGCTAGGAAAGACGCCGTGACGCAGGCCCTGTCGGTGGAACAGACCGCGCCCGGGGAGCGTCACGTCCCTGAACGGCCACCGCTCTTGGCCGTCGGCGTCATGATCTGGCTCGGTTCGGAGCTGATGTTCTTCAGCGGCCTCTTCGCCGCCTACTTCACCATCCGGGCCAACTCCCACGTCCCCTGGCCCCCGCTCGACGGCGAGCACCTCGACTACGTCCAGGCCGGCATCTTCAGCGTCATCCTGCTGGTGTCGAGCCCGACCTTCCAGTTCGGCGTGTGGGCCGAGGAGCGCGGCGAACGGCGCAAGGCGCGGCGATGGATCGTGACCAGCTTCATTCTCGGAGCCGGCTTCCTGGCCAACACCCTCTACGAGTGGCACGACTTCGCCTCGCACGACCACGGGCCCGCATTGAACGCCTACTGGTCGCTCTTCTTCATCATGACGGGCATCCACGGTCTCCACGTCGCCCTCGGCCTCGTGGCCATGATCTTCCTCCTCGGCCGCATGAAGGGCGACGAGGGCGACCCGGGCGAGACGAACGTCTATCAGGCGGTCGGCTACTACTGGCACTTCGTCGACTTCATGTGGATAGGCATCTTCAGTTGCCTCTTCCTGTTCAAGTCGGGCTGATGACGCGCCAGTCGACGAGGACGAAGATCATGAGACGGCGCCGGCTCTTCGTGCTGCCCGCCCTGATCGTTGTCGGGGTGGCGGTGGTGGGGCTCCTCAGTCCCGGGGCCACGTCCCGCACCGTCTCGGCGTCGACGGCGTCAGGGGCGACGAACGCGCTCGACCCCCCCGACCCCATCGCCTACCGGAAGCTGCCGAAGTCGTACATCGGAGCCGGTGAGCAGTTGTTCGAGGCCAATTGCTCGAGCTGTCACGGCGTCGACGGGACGGGAACGGCCAACGGGCCGAACCTGGTGGGTCTCGGCCCGGCCACGGCCGACTTCTGGGTCTCCACCGGGCGCATGCCGCTCGGCAACCCGGCCACCCAGCCGATCCAGAAGGCACCGCGCTTCCCGCCCAAGGAGGTCCTCGAGATCGCCTCCTTCGTCGGGTCTCTCGGTCCGACGGCACCGGGGTATCCGGACGGCATCCCGGTGGTGAACCTGAAGGGGGCCAACCTGGCCGAGGGCAACTCGATGTTCGTCCTCAACTGCGCTGCCTGCCACACCATCACGGGCTCGGGTGACGCGCTGGCCGACGGGAACTCGGCGCCGTCGCTGCACAAGGCCTACCCCTACCAGGCCGTCGAGGCCCTGCGCATCGGTCCGGCCAACATGCCTCACTTCGGCCCCGACCAGCTCTCCGACCAGCAGGTGGCCGACATCGTGGCCTACGTGACCGGCCCCATCCAGCACCCCGACAACGTCGGTGGCATCGGGCTCGGAGGGATCGGCCCCGTGGCCGAGGGCTTCATCGGGCTCCTCATCGGCGTCGGCGGCCTCATGCTGGTGGCCTTCTGGATCGGGGACCGGGCATGACCGACCACGACGGGCAGACCATGACGGCGACGCCCGTCGCCTATCCGGTGGCGCGCTTCGACGACCCCCACATGCTGCCCCTGGCCAAGAACCCCCGTCGGACCGAGGTCATGGTGGCCGTCATTCTCCTCATCGGCGTGGCCGGCTTCGCCGCCTACGGCGGTCTCTACTGGGTGGGCGGTGACAACCCGTTCCAGGGCATCGCCCTCGGGGTGGGCTTCTTCGGTTTCGGCTTCGGGCTCTCGGCCTGGGGCAAGTACCTGCTCCCCCAGGGCCCCTTCGTCGAGGACCGTCACCCGTTCCGTTCGAGCGAAGAAGACATCGAGGCCATGACGGCCGCCGTGGTCGACCGGGGCACGATGGTGGTGCGCCGCCGCGGCTTCCTCGCTGGGCTCCTGGCCGCCGGCTCCGGGATCATGGGGGTCGTCCTCGTCTTCCCTCTCCTGCGCTCGCTCGGGCCCAAGCCGGGGACGACCCTGGAGACGACCAATTGGAAGGCCGGGATCCGCCTCGTCGACATCCAGGGCCGTCCCGTCCACCGCGCCGACCTCGAGGTCGGAGGCTTCATGACCGTGTTCCCCGAGGGCTTCACCAACGAGAACGCCTCGGCCTACGACCAGACCGTGCTCATCAAGCCGCTGGCCCGTCCCTGGCCCGTCCCGGCCGCCCGTCGCGACTGGATCCCCGACGCCTACGTGGCCTACTCCAAGGTGTGCACCCACGCCGGCTGCCCCGTCGGGCTCTACCAGGAGGAGCTGCTCCAACTGCTCTGCCCGTGCCACCAGTCGCTGTTCGACGTCACCCAGGGGGCCAAGCCCGTGTTCGGACCCGCTCCCCGCCCCCTGCCCCAGCTGCCGCTGATGATCGACGACGAGGGCTTCATCAGGGCGCAGCGCCGGTTACGACCAGCCCGTCGGGCCCGGATTCTGGGAGCGGTCGTGACCACGACATCGAACGCGACATCCTCGGCGGCGACGTCGAGGAACGGGAGCGCCAACGGCACGCGCGCCACCAAGAACAAGCCGGTCGACGGGGCCGTGCGGTGGTTGGACGACCGGCTTGGTGTGGCCAAGGGCGGCCGCACCATGCTCGACAAGATCTTCCCCGACCACTGGTCGTTCCTCCTGGGGGAGATCGCCCTCTACTCCTTCATCATCCTCCTCGCCACAGGTGTCTTCCTGTCGCTGTACTTCGTCCCGTCGTCGGCTGAGGTCGTCTACCACGGCGTCTACGTGCCGCTGCGGGGCACCAGGATGTCGGCCGCCTACGCCTCGTCGCTCAACCTCTCCTTCGGCGTCCGCAGTGGACTCATCATCAGGCAGATGCACCACTGGGCGGCCGACGTCTTCGTGGGGGCCATCGCCGTCCACATGGCCCGCATCTTCTTCACCGGCGCCTTCCGCAAGCCACGCGAGCTCAACTGGTTCATCGGCGTCACCCTGCTGACGCTGGCCATCGTGGAGGGGTTCCTCGGCTACTCGCTCCCCGACGACCTCGTCTCAGGGACCGGTATCAGGATCGCCTACTCGATCATCCTGTCGATCCCGGTCGTCGGCAGCTACCTGGCCTCGTTCGTCTTCGGCGGGAACTTCCCCGGCAACGGGCTCATCATCCCCCGCTTCTTCATCCTCCACGTCCTCGTCATCCCCCTGGTCCTCCTGGGGTTGATCGCCGGCCACCTGGGGTTGCTGGTGAAGCAGAAGCACACCCAGTTCCCCGGCCACGGCCGCACCGAGGACAACGTGGTCGGGACCCCGATGTACCCCACCTTCATCCTGAAGACGACCGGGTTCCTCTTCATGGTGACCGGGGTGCTGTGGGCTCTCGGGGCTCTGGTCCAGATCAACCCCATCTGGCAATTCGGCCCCTACGAACCCACCCGAATCAGCTACGCCGTCCAACCCGACTGGTACATGGGCTGGCTCGACGGGGCGCTGCGCATCATGCCCAGCTGGGAGTTCACCGGCTTCGGGCACACCATCCCCTTCGAGGTGTTCCTGCCCGCCGTGCTCTTCCCGGGACTCACCTTCAATCTCTTCTACCTGTGGCCCTTCATCGAATCGCGGGTCACCGGCAACCGCGACTCCCACAACCTCCTCGACCGCCCCCGGGACCGGCCGCTGCACACGGCGGTGGGGGCGACGGGCCTGGCCTTCTACTTCATGCTCTTCGCCGCCAGCTCTACCGACGTCCTGGCCAACTTCACCCAGATCTCGCTCAACACGGTGCTGTGGTTCTTCCGCTTCGCCGTGTTCATCGTGCCGATCATCGTCGGCCTCGTGACGTGGTCGATCTGCCGGGAGATGACGGGTCTGCACGGCATCGGCAAGCGCAAACGGGCCGTCGTCGTCACCCGTTCCGCTCAGGGCGAGTACGCCACGGTGCCGTCGCCGCCACGCCCCGGTGACGGGCACGTCGAGCTCGACCCCGAACCGGTTCCCGCCTTCATCGAGCCCGAGCCGGAGCCGGTGGCCGCCGGCGAGGGGGCAGGGGTCCGGCGCATTCCTCGTCAGCTCTAGGTCCGGTGGGCGGGCGGCCGTGAGCGCGGCCCGTGGCTCCGCACCGGCCCCGCCGCCTTCGGTACCCTCGGGTCTCGCCCGCAAGCTCGGGATCGGCCCTGGCGACGTCGTGGCCCTCCTGGGCGCCCCACGGGCCTGGTCGGTGGGGGAGCTCCCTCACGGAGCCCGGCTGCGCCGGGGGCTGCAGGGGCCGGCCGACCTCGTCATCGCCTTCCTGCGGCGGGCGTCGGACCTGGAAACGGTCGTGCCCCGGGTCGTCCCCGTGCTGCGGGCCGAGGACTCGCTGTGGCTGGCCTGGCCCCGCAAGGCCGCCGGCCACCTGAGCGATCTCGGTGACGATCTCGTGCGCCGTGCCGCCCTGGAGACGGGCCTGGTCGACGTCAAGGTGGCGGCCATCGGGGACGACTGGTCGGGACTCCGGTTCGTCTGGCGGCGCGAGGTGCGCGAGGCGGTGCGGCGTCGCACGTCGGGAACGCCGTGACGAGCTCGGGCGGTTCGGCGCCTACATCGGTGGACCGGCGAGCTCGCCCACGGTGTCGACCACGGTGACGCCGGCGAGCTCCTCGGGCGGGGTGCGGCCCCCGGCCACCCAGACGGCGGAGAGGCCGGCCCCGAGCGCACCGAGCACGTCGCGCTCCCAGCTGTCACCGACCATGACCGTGGTCTGCGGCGACGCCCCCAGCTGGTCGAGGGCGTAGGCGAAGACGGCCGGGTCGGGCTTGCCCATGCCCACCTCGCCCGAGATGACGACGGCGTCGAAGCAGTCGGCCAGCCCCGTCGCCTGGAACTTGAGGCGCTGGATGTCGGCCGGCCCGTTGGTGAGGAGACCGAGGCGTCCGGTCTTTTGCAGCGAACGAACCGCCCGGGCGGCCCCGTCGATGAGTCGGTGGCCGCTGCGCTGGCTCTCGACGTAGGCGTCCGCCATGGCGTTCGCCAGCCGGGGGTCCTCCACCCCGAGCACGGCCAGGGCGTCGTGCCACACCTCGGGCCGGTAGCCGCGGACCCAGGTCCGGAGGTTGCCGAGGACGGGGTGGCCGCCGTCGAACGTGGCCCAGAGACCCTCCCAGGAGGCGATACCGAGATCCCAGCAGAGTTGGCGGTACGGCCCGGCGCGCCACAACCGGCGGGCGTTGTCCAGCACGACCTCCTCGACCCGGTGCGGGTCGTAGTCGGGGAGGAGCCCGGCCGCGCGCCGCAGGGACGCCCGGGCCACCTCCTCTTCGATGATCAGGGTGTCGTCGAGGTCGAAGATCGTGGTCCCGGCGGGCATCGGACCGACGGTAGCGTGGTCGGGGTCATGGCACGTTCGCACCGGGTGCGCTCGCTGGCGTTGCCGGTCGTGGTCACGGCGCTGGTGCTCGTCTTCACTCCCGGTGTCGGACACGCCGACACGCTCCCCGGGGCGCCGGGCTGCAGCGTCCTGCCGGCCGACAATGTCTGGCACGCCAACGTGTCCGATCTGCCCGTCGACCCCGACTCGGCCACCGACATCGCCAGCATCGGGGCCACCGCACCGCTGCACCCCGACTTCGGGTCCGGCAAGTACGACGGCGAGCCGATCGGCATCCCCTACAACGTCGTCCCCTCGACACAGCCCTTCGTCCCGGTGACGTTCACATACGCCTCGCAGAGCGACCACGGTCCGTACCCGATTCCGAAGAAGCCGCTCATCGAGGGCGGCCCCCGTGCCACCGGTGACCGCCATGTCCTCGTCGTCGATTCCGGGAACTGCACCGACTACGAGCTGTTCTCGGCGCACCCCCGGCACGGGGGGAAGTCGTGGCACGCCGGGTCGGGGGCGGTGTTCCCGCTCGGTTCCGACGCCCTGCGTCCGGCCGGATGGACGTCGGCCGACGCCGCCGGCCTGCCCATCCTCCCCGGGTTGGTCCGCCCCGAGGAGGTGCAGGCCGGCGTCATCGACCATGCCATCCGGGTGACGGTGCCGGCGTCCGACGACACCTACATCTGGCCCGCCCGCCACGAGGCGGGAACGGCGGACCCGTCACTACCTCCCATGGGGCTGCGCCTGCGCCTGAAGGCGAGCGTCGACATCTCGCAGTTCCCGCCCATGGACCAGGTCATCCTCCAGGCCCTCAAGACCTACGGGATGATCGTGGCCGACAACGGCTCCCCCTGGTTCATCAGCGGTGTGCCCAGCTCCTACTGGAACAACACCACGTTGCACGATCTCACCCAGATCACCGGGTCCGATTTCGAGGTCGTGGACGAGTCGTGCCTCATGGTGAGCGCCGACTCCGGAGCCGCCGATCCCTCTCAGTGCGACTCCGGGGCGTAGGCCCGGGGGAGGCGTCAGCCGGGGAGTAGATCAGGGGCGATACTGGGCCCGTGCGTGGTCAGGGGAGGGCGGGAGCACCGTCGGAGCCGGGCCTGCCTCGGGGGCTTCTGCCGTTGATCTGCGCCGCCGTGCTGGTCGACACGGTCTTCTTCACCGCCCTCACGCCGCTTCTGCCCCACTACGTCCACGGCCTCGGGTTGTCGAAGGCGGGAGCCGGGATCCTCGTCGCCGCCTATCCGGTGGGAACCCTGGTCGGTGCTCTCCCCGGGGGCGTCCTCGCCACCCGTCTCGGCGTGCGGCCCGCCCTCGTGCTCGGTCTGGCCGTCATGAGCGGGGCCACGCTCGTCTTCGGCTTCAGTTCCTCGCACGCCGTTCTCGACGGGGCCCGATTCGTCCAGGGCGTCGCCGGTGCCTGCACGTGGGCGGGGAGCCTCGCCTGGCTGGCGGCGGCCGCCCCCGTCGACCGGCGCGGGAGGGTCCTCGGGGTGGCCTTCGCCGCCGCCCTCGGCGGGGCGCTCGTCGGCCCGGTGGTCGGGGCCGTCGCCAGTCGCGTCGGGACGGGCCCCACCTTCGCCGCCGCCGGTGTCGCCGGTGTCGTGCTTCTCGCCGCCAGCCTGACGATGCCCACGCCCGCCGCCGGCGAGGCGCAGAGCCTGCGGGCCGCCCTGCCCGCCCTGGCCGAACCGGGGATTGCGGCCGGGATGTGGCTCACGGCCCTCGCCGGGGTCGCCTTCGGGGTGGTCGACGTCCTCGTCCCGCTGCGCCTGAGCGCTCTCGGAGCCAGCGCCGTGGTGATCAGCGTCGCCTTCCTCGGCGCCGCCGCACTCGAGGGTGGTTTCTCTCCCGTCATCGGTCGACTCTCGGACCGTCGCGGGGCGCTCGCCCCCGTGCGGGTGTCCCTCGTCGTCGCCGTCGTCGTCAGTGTCCTCATTCCCTTCGTGAGCCCGGCCTCGATCCTGGTGTGCCTGCTCGTGGTCGGGCTCCCGGCCTACGGCGTCCTCTTCGTCCCGGCCTCGGCCATGGTCAGCGACGGTGCCGATCGGCGGCATCTCCATCAGGGGCTGGCGTTCGGGCTGGCCAACCTGGCCTGGGCGGCGGGACAGGGGGTGGCCGCTGCCTCCAGCGGTGCCCTGGCCCAGGTCACCGACGACGCCATTCCCTTCGCCCTCCTGGCCGCCGCCTTCGCCCTGACGGTGCTGGCCCTGCGCCCGTCGGGGAGACGACTCCTGGCCCGCCTCGGGGTGTCGGGGGCGGCCACCGATGGGTAGGAGGCCGAAGATCACGGCGCCGACGAAACCGTCGGCACCGACACGGCGTGGACGTGGTGGGTGGATTCTCGCCGCCGTGGGCGTTCTCGGGCTCGCCGCCTCGGTCAGCCTGAACCGGCACCTGACGGGATCAGCGGCTTCACAGGTGTGGTCTCCGTTCGTCCTCGTGGCGGGCCTCCTCCTGGTCGGCCTGGTCGCCGAAGGAGACGGGCTCTTCCGCACGGCGGGCTCCCACGTCGCTCGCCTGGCACCGAACGGCGTCGCTCTGTTCGTCGGAGGGTCGGTCCTGGTGGCGCTCGTGACGGCGGTGCTGAACCTCGACACGTCCGTGGTCTTCCTCACGCCCGTCCTCGCCCATGCGGCACGAAGTCGTGGCGACGACGAGCGGCCGTTGCTGTACGGCTGTCTGCTGTTGTCGAACGCCGGCTCGTTGCTCTTGCCGGGATCGAATCTGACCAATCTGATCGTGGTCGGTCACCTGCACGTCTCCGGCGCGGCCTTCTTCGGTCACATGGCCCCGGCGTGGGTGGTCGCCGTCGTGGTGACGGCCACCGTCGTGGGCATCGCGGAGCGTCGCACGCTGCGAGCCGCCGGGACCGGTGACCGGTCCCCACGGCCGCCGGCGACGTCCGGGCTCGGCCTCGGCCTCGTGGCCGTGACGGTCGTGACCGTTCTCGTGGTGGCGCTGCGGGCGCCGGCCGTCCCCGTGGCCGCGGTGGGGATCCTGGTGGTGGGCTTCCGACTGGCCCAGGGTGGCGCAAGCCACCACCGGGTGGCCGAGGTACTCGGTCTCCCCGTCCTGGTCGGGCTCTTCGGAGTGGCCGTCGCCCTCGGCACCCTGGGGCGGTCGTGGTCGGGCCCGGCCACGTTCCTGTCGCATCTCGACGCCTGGGCCACGGCTGCGACCGCGGCGGTGGCGAGCGTGCTCGTCAACAACCTGCCGGCGGCGTCCCTCCTGGCCGCACGGGTACCGACTCGCCCCTACGCGCTGCTGGTCGGGTTGGACGTCGGCCCCAACCTCTTCGTCACCGGATCGCTGGCGTGGATCCTGTGGTTACGGGCCGCCAAGTCCACCGGCGCCCGCCCGTCGGTGGCGCGCGCCAGTGTCCTCGGGTTCCTGTCGGTGCCGCTGTCGGTGGCCGCCGCCGTGGGCATGCTCGTCCTCGCCGGCTCTCACTGACCACCCTCCTCGACTCCCACGGCCTGCAGCAGTGCCCGGGTGAAGCTGCTCATCTCGCCGTAGGGCAGCTGGTGGCGCGCCCACCACTGCGCGGCGGACGTCTCGTCCCCGTCGGGCCGGGGAGAGCCGCCGATCACGGTGGCGTCGAAGACGGTGGAGACGTAGGAGGTCTGATCGCCGTTCGGATAGGTGACCCGGAACTCGGGCCCGCCGATGACGCCCAGGATGGGGCCGAGCCGCACCTGCACGCCGGCCTCCTCCTCGGCTTCGCGCACGGCCGCGTCCTGCGGTGACTCGTCCGGTTCGACGGCGCCGCCGATGACCGCCCACTGGCCGGTGTCGATGAGCCGGACGAGAAGGATCCGGCCCTCGTGGTCGCGGGGGAGCACCCCCGCCGACGGCAGGACGAGCAGCTCGTGACCCACGAGTTGGCGCAGCCGCTCGACGTGGGGCGAGATCGCCATCAGCGTCCGTCGGCCGGTGCGTCCGCCACCCCGGGGTCGGCGACGAGGACGCAGCGGGTGCCCCGGTAGATGGTGGGCATGCACTTGTTGCAGTGGATGCACAGCGATTCGCTCGACACCCCGGTCCGCATCTTCTCGACCAGATCGGGTTCACGCAGCAGGGCCCTGGCCATGGCCACGAAGGCGAAGTCCTCGGCCAGCGCATGTTCGACGGTCTCGAGCCGGTTGATCCCTCCCAGCAGGATCAGGGGCATCGTGAGCGCGGCGCGGAACTGGCGGGCGTAGGGAAGGAAGAAAGCCTCCTCGAACGGGTACGACGGCAGGAACCGGTGACCGAAGAGCCGGAATCCCAGTCGGAGCGCCGGCGGAAGGGTGGCGCCGAACTCGCGGAGGGGGGCCTCCCCCCGGAAGAGGTACATGGGGTTGGCCAACGAACTTCCCCCGGTGAGCTCGAGGGCGTCGAGGTGGCCGTCGGCCTCGAGCAGGCGGCCGACCTCGACGCTCTCGTCGAGCCACAGCCCCCCCGGCACCCCGTCCGACATGTTCAATTTGGCCGTCACCGCCATCCGGTCCCCGACCGCCCGGCGGACGACCTCTACGACCCGGCGCGGAAACCGGGCCCGGTTCTCGAGGCTCCCGCCGAACTCGTCGGAGCGACGGTTGAGCTTCGGGCTCAGGAAGGCGCTGAGAAGGTAGTTGTGCCCGAGATGGATTTCGACGCAGTCGAATCCCGCCTCGCGGACCAGCACGGCGGCGCGCCGGTAGTCCTCGGTGATCCGGCTGATGTCGCCGTCGGTGGCGCCCCGGAGCCTCGTTCCCATGGGGCTGAAGCCGTTCGACGGTGCCAGGGCGGGGGCCCCGTTCGACCGGGAGTTGGCGACGGGCCCGGCGTGGCCGATCTGGGCGGCGGCGGCCGCTCCGTGGTGATGGACCGTCTCGGTGAGGCGCCGCAGCCCGTCGACGACGTCGGGACGCAGGGCGATGCAGCGCTTGTCGGTCCGTCCTTCGGGGGAGACGGCCAGGTAGGCGACTGTCGTCATCCCTGCACCGCCTACCGCCACCTGCCGGTGGAAGTCGATCAGCTTGTCGCTGACCAGGCCGTCGGGCATCACGCCTTCGAACGTCGCCGCCTTGATGATCCGGTTCCGCAGGGTGACGGGGCCGAGCGTCGCAGGTTCGAACACCGTGGCCGCCACGCCGGCCACCCTAATGCGGCGTTCCGGGCGGCCCTATGGCTGGGCGCCGAGGGCCGCCGCCCGCCACCTGTGCGGTCCCCACTCCTCTCAGACGGTGCCGCCCCTCCTGCTCTCGACGGTCACGCCGATGAGAGCGGAGAGGATGAGGGCGAAACCGGGGGCCAGCAGCCACAGTCCGAAGACGAGGGACAAGACGGTGAGGAACAGCCCCATGCCGAGGACGAAGGGCCAGATGCTCGAGTTGGGGAAGGAGCCGATGACGCCGCTGCCCTCTTCGATGGTTGCATCGGTGCGGTCCTCGGGCCTCGGCTTCATCCGGCGTGACCACCACAGGTAATAGCTCCCGGGAAGCAGTCCGAGGGCGGTGGTCCCGGCCAGCATCATGGTCCCGCCCTGCTCATAGGACCAGAACCAGTAGACGGCGCCCACGAGCCCGAAGAAGACGGCGATGCCGATCAGGAACAGGGCCTCGATGCGCACGTCTCGTCTCCTCCGCTACTCGTGTCCGTCGTCGGAACCCGAACCGACGACGAGCGGTTCGCGGTGTGTGCCGTTGCCGTTCGTGCTGTGGGTGAGGGCCAGGGCATCGGGATGGTGGAAATCCCACACCGGTCGTTCGGAGCGCACCGGTGGGAGCCTGTCGAAGTTGTGGTGCAAGGGAGGTGACGTGGCGAACCACTCCAGGGTGTGGCCGTCCCACGGGTTGTCTCCGGCGGGGACGGGATTGCGCCACGAGACGAGGAGGTTGGCCAACATGAAGACGAAGGAGATGGCGATGACGACGGCACCGACGGTCGAGAGCTGGTTGAGGAACTGCCAGCCCAGACCGGGGTCGTAGGTGGCCACGCGTCGGGGCATTCCCTCCAGGCCGAGCCTGTATTGCGGCATGAAGGTGAGCCAGAAGCCGATGAACATGAGCCAGAAGTGCCACCGGCCCAGGCTCTCGCGCAGCATCCGCCCCGTGAACTTGGGGTACCAGTAGTAGAAGCCGGCGAAGCCGGCGAAGACGGCCGTCCCGAACAGGACCTGGTGGAAGTGGGCCACGACGAAGTACGTGTCGTGGGTGGCGAAGTCGATCGGAGGTGAGGCGAGCATGATCCCCGTGAGCCCACCCATCAAGAAGGCGAACAGGAATCCGACGCAGAACAGCATCGGAACCTTGAACGAGATCTGGCCCCCCCACATCGTCCCGATCCAGTTGAAGAATTTGATCCCCGTCGGCACGGCGATCAGGAGCGAGAGGAGGGAGAAGAACGGCAGGAGGACGGTTCCCGTGGTGAACATATGGTGCGCCCACACCCCCGTGGACAGCGCCGCGATCGCCATGGTGGCGAAGACCATGCCCTTGTAACCGAACATGGGCTTGCGCGAGAAGACGGGGATGATCTCGGAGACGATGCCGAAATAGGGTAAGGCCAGGATGTATACCTCGGGATGGCCGAAGAACCAGAAGAGGTTCTGATAGAGCACCGGCACCCCTCCACCGGCCACCGTATAGATGTGCGTACCGAAGTGCCGGTCGGCGAAGAGCATCACCATGGCCGCCGTCAGGATGGGGAAGGCGATGAGGATGAGGATGGCCGTGACCAGCATGGCCCACGTGAACAGGGGCAGCCGGAACATGGTGAGGCCCGGAGCGCGCAGGTAGAAGGTCGTCGTCACCAGGTTGACGCCGGTGAAGATGGCCGAGAAGCCGGTCAGGGCGATGGCGAGGATCCACAGGTCGGGCCCCGCACCCGGTGAGAACGTGGATTCGGACAGGGGCGCGTACCCGACCCAACCGAAGGCGGCGGCGCCGCCGGCGGACAGGAAGCCGAGGACCATGGTGATCGACCCGCTCAGGTAGAGCCAGTACGACAGGGCGTTCAGGCGGGGAAAAGCCATGTCGGGTGCACCTACCTGCAGCGGCAGGATGAAGTTGGCCAGACCCCCGAAGGCGAAGGGCCCGGCGAAGAGGTACAGCATCAGGCTGCCGTGCATGGTGAACAGCTCGTTGAACTGCTGGTTGGAGAGACGCCCGAGGCTCGTGCCGCCCTCCGGGCTCAGCAGCTGGTAGCGGATGAGCAGGGCCATCAGTCCGGCCAGGAAGAACATGACGAGCGAGGTGACGATGTAGTTCATCCCGATCACCTTGTGGTCGGTGCTCGTCATCCACTTGAGGAGTCCGGTCGGTCCCTCGTGGTGCTCGGGGTGGTCGTGGACCGCGTGGCGTTCGGCCAGAACGGTCATGCTGCCGCCTTTCTCGTCGAGGTCGACGCAGGGCCGGCTGTGCCGGCCGCTGTCGTGGAGATGCCTGTCGGCGGACCCGTCGGCCGGTGCACGGGCGGGAAGGTCACGTTCCGCTCAGAGTCCAACCACTGTTGGAACTGCGCATCGGGGAGAGCGACCACGTGGAAGAACATCTCGGAGTGGTAGAGGCCGCAGAACTGTGTGCACTGGGCACGGTAGATCCCCGTCTTCTGCACCGTCAGGTCGAACTTGTTGAGGACACCGGGCTGTGCATACCGGCTGAAGTTGAACTGGGGCACGTAGAAGCCGTGGATCGTGTCCTTGGAGCGCAGGTAGATACGGACCGTCTTGCCGGCCGGGACGATGAGCCCGGGACCGAGGCAGCGGTTGGCCGGTGCGCAGGCCCCGCCGTTCAACCCGATCGGGTCGGGATCGTTGAGCGTCTCGCCCTCGACGTTCACGTCCTCCCCGGCGTACTTGAACTGCCATCCCCACTGGAAGGCGTACACGTCCACCGAGACGGCCGGGTGGGGAGCGATGTTGTCCACGGCGTTCTCGGTGACCACGGTGAAGCCGAAGAGGACGAGCACGATGATGATGGGGACGATCGTGTAGGTGAGCTCCAGGCCGAAGTGGTACTGGAACTGACGGGGGATGTCGTCCGACCGGCGGCGGTAGCGCACGATCGACCAGATGATCAGCGCGGCCGTGATCACCCCCACCACGATGGCGGCGATGAAGGTGCCGGAGTAGAGGGTGAATTCGTCGTGCGCCTGGCTCGTCGATCCGCGGTAGCCCCAGAAAGAGGGGAGTTGGCACCCCCCGAGCACGAAGGGCAGGGCCACGGCACCGATGAGGGCGAGACGACGCGGGTGACGCTTGAGCGCGGCGGCGCCGGTCGAGCCGGTGGTCGGGGCGTTCACGGCGCCGACCTTAGCCAACCGCGCACCGCGAGTAGTAGTTGGTCGGCCGACCTCAGGAGACGTCCCCGCGGTGCCCCTCGAACTCACGCGCGGCCCAGTTGAAGACCCCCTTCGCCATGGTCGAGGTCGCCGCCTCGGCGCACAGCGTGAAGACCCTGGCCCGCACCCTGCGCACCCCCGGATCGGTCGGCGCGGCCAGTGCCGCCAGCTCGGCCAGATGGGCGGCCACCCGCAGCGCCGCCGGCCCGTCGGTGCCACTCGTCGTCACCTCGGCGCCGCCGTTCGCCCGGTCGGGACCGCCGTTTGCCCCGTCGGCGCCGGGGACGGCCGACTGGGCCAGGACCAGTGCCCGGTCGGCCAGGGTGGAGGCGCCACCGGCCAGATCGGCCAGCTCGGCCGCCAGGGCCGCTTCGGGAGCGGGCTTCAATGTGGCCGGGTTGCCGTCCCACCACCCTCCGTAGAGGCGCCAGATGTTGCGGACCACGAACTCGGGCTCGTCATAGACGGGACGCAGGTACGGCCGGTCGATCAGGGCGGCCGGTGCCGTCACCGTGTGGAGGATCTCATCGAGGCGGGCGCCCGCGTTCATGAGGGCCACGGTCTGGTCCACGAGCGAGTCGAGCAGGTCGGCGGTGTCGGTCAGCGCCTGGTGGACCCGGTCTGCTCCGACCACCGGGAACCCGTGACCGGGGAGGAGCACCTCGGGTCGCAGCGCCACCATCTCCCTGAGGGCCACGGCCCATTCCCGGGGGTAGCGCTGGACCTTCTGGGGATTGCCGGCGTTGGGGGAGGCCCAGATGAAGAGGTCGCCGCTGCACAGCACCTTCTTCTCGGGCACCCACGTCCAGGTGTGGTCGTCGGTTTCTCCCCGGGCGTGGTGGAGATCGAATCCCAATTCCCCGACCTCGAGCGACAGGCGATCGGCGTAGGTGCGGTCCGGGTAGCGGTACGTGGTCGGCCAACGCAACCCGGGGACGGCGAACTGGCGTTGGTTGATGATCTCGTTGTAGCCCGCTGTGTAGATGTAGCGATCGAATCGGGCCGGAAGGGCGTCATGGGCCACCACGATGGGCTTCGGCCAGCCCCGCTCGGTCGCCTCCTGCTCGAAGACGGGCACACCGAACACATGGTCGATGTGTCCGTGGGAGTAGATCGCCGTGTCGAGTCGGAGGTCGGACCACCCGCGCAGTGTCTGATGGACGGCCGTCGCCACGAAGGCCGACCCGGTGTCGACCAGAACCAGTCCCTCGCCGGTGGTGAAGGCCGACACGTTGGCGAAGGACGGGACGAAGGCCACGCCTTCGGCGATCTCGGCCAGGCCACCGATATAGCCCCCGACGGGGTGCATTTGCGTGACGTCGATCTCGCCGCGCCATAGCTTGTCGGCCAGCTCGAGCACGTCGTCTGCCACGGCCCCTCCCGCCTCGCCACCGGTGCGGTGATCCTACGTGACCACTTTCGGCTTGGTCCGGGCCGAGAGCCGTGCTCAGCGTGCGGCGCGGCGCCAGGCCCGCTGCACGCGCCCCGCCTGCCCGCCCATCCGGCGGGCGCCCGCATCGAGCGCGGCCTGTGCCTCGGGCAGGCGGGTCCTGGCCCCGGCCGTCAGACGACCCAACCGGTGGATGGTCGACAGCGTCGGACCCCGCGGCACCTCCGGGCCCGTGTCCGTTCCTGCGTCCGGCCCGGTCGCCGAGGTGCCGACGACCGCCGCCATGGTGGCGCCGGCGGGGGCCTGGTACCGGGTCAGCATCGTCACCCGCAGCCACGCCACGGCGACGAGCTCGATGGCCACGATGCCGAGGGCTCCGGGTCTCAGGGTGGGCAACAACGGCGACAAGGCCATGAGGACGCCGGCGATCACGTCGAGCACGGCATGGAGGCGCGCTCCACAGATCCGGACGAGACCGAGCGGGCCACGGGCGGTGACCGCCAGGAGCCCGAGCACGGCACCGGCGCCCAGCAGGAGCTCACTGCGTCCGACGTGGACCGACAGCACGATGAGCGCGACGGCGAAGAGGTACTCGAGGAGCTGGTGGACGCCGAAGGCGATCGGGCGCCTCCGAGCAGGGGTGCCGGCAGCCGTGCCCGGACCCCGGGCGGAAATGGGAGCTCTACCCCTTCGACGCAGTGGGGCCGTCACCGTCGGCCGAGGTGGCCTTGTCGCTGCCGGTGTCGGTGGCCTCGTTCTTTCCTTCCTCGAGGCCCTTCTTGAATTGCGATTGGGCCGAGCCGAGAGAACGAGCCAACTTCGGGATCTGAGAGCCGCCGAAGAGGACGACGACAATCACGATGAGGACGATGACGCCGTCGACACCGAAAATTTCAGCCAGGACTGGGTGCACGGATGCCTTCCCTTTTCTGGAGCCCGTGGATGGGCGGGTCCCTCCGGACAGGTTAGACCTGCGTCGGCCCCGGCGACAGGCGCCACCGACAGCGTCCGCCCGTGGGATCCCGAGTGCTCGTCAACCGGCCAGGAAGACCCCCAGGGCCAGGGCCGCCACCGACGCCACGGCCGTGACCGCTCCCCAGGCGGCGAGCCCCGTCCGGGTGGCGGCCCGGCTGTGCCGCCATGCCCCCAGCCCGGCGACGAGAACGACGGCGATCTTCACGCCGAGGACCACCTGCCAGGCCGTGGGCTGGCCCGCACGGGTGGCCGACACGTTCCATAGCCCCGTGACCAGGAGAAGGGCGTAGGCCGGCCACTGGATGCGGGCGAAGGCCTGGGCCAGGGAGCGGGCCGCGCCCTCGCCCAGCCGCCGGGCTGTGGGGACGAGGCCGGCCAGCGTCAACTGGCCGCCCACCCAGACGGTGGCGGCGAGGACGTGGATCGATACGCGGATCCCGTCGAGGGCGGGCGCCAGGGCCGCCGGCCCGATGGCCGTCATGACGCGGCTGTGTTTTCCCGATATCCCCAGGTCGCCCCTGGGGTCATTTCCCCTGCCAGCGGGGCTTGCGCTTTTCGGCGAAGGCCACCGGACCCTCCATGGCGTCGGCCGATGAGAAGACGACGCTGACGGCCTCGGCGTTCAGGGCCCAGCCCTCGTCGTCGCCGACGCTGGCCGCACCGACGACGACCTTCTTGGTCCAACGCACGGCGAGGGGGGCGTTGTCGGCGATGAGATCGGCCAGCGCGCATGCTTCCTCGATCAGCCGGGCGGCGGGAACCACGCGGTTGACCAGGCCGAGCGCCAGGGCCCGCCCGGCGTCGATGGGTTCACCGGTGAGGGCCAGTTCCAGGGCGATGGCCAGTGGGAGACGCTTGGGCAGTCGGAGCAGGCCTCCGGCGCCGGCGAGGAGCCCGCGCTTGACCTCGGGAATGCCGAACGTGGCGTGGTCGGCCGCCACCACCAGGTCGCAGGACAGCATGATCTCGCACCCACCGGCCAGGGCGGCCCCGTTCACGGCGGCGATGAGGGGCTTCGAGAAGCTGCGCTGGGTGATGCCGGCGAAGCCACCCGTGGCACCCAGGATGGATGCCCCCTCCCCCGAGGCGAAGGCCTTCAGGTCCATGCCCGCCGAAAAGGCCTTCTCGCCGGCACCGGTCACGATGACGACCCAGCAGTCGTCGTCGGTCTCGAGCTCGTCCAGGGCACTCGACATGGCTTGGCTCACCTCGCCGTTGATGGCGTTACGGGCCTCGGGCCGATTGATGGTGAGAATTTCGACGTGCCCCCGACGCTCACGTTCCACTGCTGGCATCTGCGCTCCCTTTCGTCTTCGTCCGTGCCTCGGTCGTTGAGTCTCGCCGCGCCCCGGGGGGCGCCGCCATCCGACCGGGTCCCACGTCCGCCGGGCCCGTCCCGTCGTTCACCGGGGCACCGAGTAGCGCATGGGCGTGCCGTGAAGGTCGATCCGTGTGCCCACCAGGTTGCGGGTGGCCAACGAGGGCAGCTCGCCGACATCGGCGGCGGCCGCCACGTGGCGTCCGTCGTCGAGGCGGGCGATCACCGGTGCCGCCGTGATCTCGTTCCCGCGGGCACTCGTGACCGTCGAGGCCAGGACGACCGCGGAAGCGGTCGTTTCGGAGGCGATCTCGACGGCGGTGGCGTCGATGGCGGCCTGGGCCGCCGACGTGTCCCCCCGGCGCCATCCCCGGGGCGGCGGATCGCTCCCGTAGACCCCGGCGGCGTGTTTCGTCAGGTACCAGCCGAGGGCGGTGACGAGACCGGTGCCACCGGCGTCCCGCAGGCGGTCGACCATGGTGGCCACGGCGTGCAGTGAGTAATTGTTGCCCGGCCCACCGAAGTACGGGAGCCCGCCCGTGACCGTGAGCCCGCGGGCATCGGCGGCGGACACGCCCAGCGCCTCGACCGCCAGTTCCACGGCGCACGGGAAGCAGGAGTAGAGATCGAAGGCGCCGATGTCGTCGACTCCGGTACCGGCGGCCGCCAGGGCGGCCGAGATCGACACCTTCATGGCCGGAGCGGTTCCCGGGTCGGGACGCGCCGCCGGGAACCAGACATCGGTGCACTCGGCGCCGGACCAGCAGAACACGGCCCCGGCGTCGACACCGGCACGTCGGGCGGCCCCGAGCGAGGTGACGACGACGGCGGCGCCCTGGTCGACGGAGAACATCGCACACATGTTCTTGGTGTAGGGCTCGGAGATGAGTCTGTTGGCGGGCGTGATGTCCGACAGCTCCTCCGGTGTGCGGGTGTGGGGGAACCAGGCGAAGGGATGGGTGGCCGCCACCGCCGTGAAGGGAGCCATCAGCCGACCGAGATGGGTGCGGTGCCCGGCAAGATTACGGCCGGCACGGTGGGCGATGACACTCTCGAAAAGACCATAGAGATGGACGGGTGCGATCAGGCCGGCGGCCAGCTCGGTGGCGCTCACCGGCGGTCGGTCGTCGCCGATCACCGGATCGGGCGGTGCGCCACCGGCGCTGGTGCCGTCGGGGACCTGTCCGCCCGAACGGGCCGAGCGCTGTGCCTCGGCCCCGGCAATGAGGACGACGTCGACCTGCCCGGCGGCGATGGCCGCCGACGCTCGGTTGACCAGCCACTGGGGCGAATTGCCGCCGACCGTCGTGCTCTCGGTCCGGACCGGTTTCAGGTGCAGGCGCCGGGCCAGATCGGCTGCCGGGGCCGGACCCACGGGCGAGATCATGTTGACCACGGAGACCTGCCCGACCGCGGCCTGCAGCCGGGGAACCCGGTCGAGCGCCGATCGAGCCGCCCGCTCGGCCAGATCGAGGGCCGACACGGTGTCGCGGCGCTCGATCGACTGCCCGGTCGCCACCACCACCGGAAGGCGGTCGTCCGATGTCACGGGGCTCTCCTTCCTCGACCGTGGCGCGGTTCGATGGTGGCGTCTGTTCGATGGTCGGTGCGATGACCGACCGGAACGCTTGGCCCAGGGTAGGCAGGCCTCGGGGGGCATGCCATGCTGAACCTGTGTGCGCGGCGGACCGAGGGGCCACCGGGTCAGTCGGCGGCAGCGGCGGGGGTCTCCTGCCCGACGGTTTCCGCTTCGGTGTGGCCACGGCCGGCTTCCAGATCGAGGGCGGGTTCAACGGTCCCGGCGAGCCGATGAACAACTGGGTCCGGTGGGAACGTGCCGGACGGGTCGAGCCGTCGGGCATCGCCCTCGACTTCTGGAATCGCCACGAGGACCTCCTCGATCGGGTGGCGGCCTTGGGTTGTGACGCCTTCCGACTGGGTGTCGAGTGGGCGAGGGTCGAGCCGTCACCGGGCGTCGTGGACGACGGTGCCCTGGACCGGTACGCGGCCATCCTCGACGCGTGCCACGAGCGACGGCTCGAACCGCTCGTCACGTTGCACCACTTCACGCACCCGGCGTGGTTGGGCGAAGACTTCTGGTTGTCAGGTGAAGCGCCGGGACGGTTCGCAGCCTGGGTGGAACTCGTCGCCGGTCGCCTGGCCTCGCGCTGTCGGAATTGGGTCACCATCAACGAGATCAATGTGGTGGGAATGGACGCGTACTTTCTCGGGGTGTTCCCGCCCGGGCGCGTCCTGGCCATTGCCGACATGACCCGGGCCTTCGACAACCTGCTGGCCGCGCACGTGCTCGCCTACGGCGTGCTCCACCGTCTCCAGCCGGAGGCCACCGTCACCACCAACAACACGTCGATCAGCGTCTACGAGATCGACCGGATGCTCATCGACCTCTTGCTGGCACGCCGCGCCGGGGTCACGGCCGACGACATCGGGACGTACATCGGCGAGAGGCGCGCGTCGTGGTACGCGTCACTTCCGGCACCGGATCCTCTGGAGCGAATCCTGCGCCGGGTGGGGCGACGGGTGTCGACGGATCCCGCCGAGGGCTTCCGCACCACCCTCGATGCCGTGTGGACCAGTCCGCACACGCTCACGCTCGATGTCATCGGCATCGACTACTACGACCCCGTGGCCTCCCATCACATACGCCTCCCCGGAGCCCGAACCGCCGGGGGACGCTCGTGGACACAGGGGCGCGAGCTGTGGGACGACATCGTCGACCCATCGGGTCTGACTTGTTACTGCCGGGCCAACGCCACCGAAGGCCTCGGTCTCTGGATGGTCGAGAACGGCCTGTGCAACCGTGTTCGCCGAGGCCGGTCCTATGCGCGCCTCGACGGTTGGGACCGCGTCCGGTATCTGCGCGAGTGCCTGGCCTCGATGATCGATGCCATCGACCTCGGGGTGCCTCTCGGCGCCTACTACCACTGGACACTGGCCGACAACTACGAGTGGGGCAGTTATCAGCCGCGCTTCGGGATCTATGGCGTCGATCGCGAGCGGGGCCCGCGCGTCCTCGACACCGACGCCATGGGTGCCGACGCCGCCGGAACGTTCCGGACCATCATCGAGGGTCTGCGGTCGGGTGACCGCTCCGTGACCGTGGTCGACGCCTGAACGGCTCGCTCATCGCTGGCCGGCGGCGAACCGCTCGGGATCGACGGCCACGAACAGAGCCTCGGCCTCGGCCAGCACGGTGTCACCGTGGCGCCCCTCGCCGGCCATCAGCAACTTCCGACCCTCTCGTCCCGTCAGACGGGCGCGGAATTCCAAGGGGACACCGATCGGTACCGGTGCCCGGTAGGTCACGGTGAGCCGGCCGGTGAAGGCCGGGGTGCAGGTGATCGACAGGACGAAACCCATGACCTCGTCGAACAGGGCGGCCACCACGCCACCGTGCGCCCGGCCCGGGGCACCCTCGAAGGCGTCCCCCAGGGTGCTGCACAGGACGGCGTCGTCGCCGTCGCGCAGGACCTGGGCGGCGACGCCCATGGGGTTGGCGGCGCCGGTCACGATGCAATCGGTGAAGTGACTGCCGCGGGCGCCGCCCTGGGGCGGCGGCACGACGAAGAGGTCGCGACCCATGTTCAGCGCCGGGCGCTGACGCACGGGCGCCGCCTCCACCCGGGCCAGCAGCCCTTCCACGGTGGTCCTCATCTGGTCGAACACCTCGTCGTCGATGTCGTGGCCGACGACGGCGTGACCCAGTCGGCGCATGGCGGCGGCAGCTTCCAGCCGGGCCGCCGACACCGGCAGCCCGGGACCGTCGGTGCCGTCGCCGTGGAGGGCGTCGTCGACGGAGGTCAATTGCGGGCGACCTGCGCCCAGGCCACTCCCTTGTCCGCCTCGGGGTCGCGGGGAAGGCCGAGGATCCGCTCGGCCATCTGGTTGCGCAACACCTCCGAGGTCCCTCCTTCGATGGTGTTGGCACGGGCCCGCAGAAATGTCGTGGCCCGCGCCTGGGCCTGCCCGTCGTCGGGTACCCAGGCGATCCCGGCCATGCCGTTGACATCGACGGCGAAGCTCGAGCGCCGCTGGTTGTACTCGGCGTTGAACACCTTGTTGACCGCACCCTCGGGTCCGGGCTGCTGTCCCCGCATGCGGGCCGAGTTGGCCCGGAAGGCGGTGATCTCCTTCACCTCCGACTCGATGTAGAACTGGGCCAACCTCTGGCGCACGCGCCGGTCGGTCCGGTCAGGGACCTGATCGAGATAGGACTGCCACGCGTCGCGGCGGATCCCACCCGTGAACGAGACGGGGTCGAGTGAGACTCCGGCGAGTGCCACGCGCTCGTTCATCAATGTGGTACGGGCACAGCGCCAGCCGTCGCCCACATCGCCCACCCGGTTGGCGTCGGGGATGCGGACGTCGGTCAGGAAGACCTCGTTGAACTCCGACGACCCCGTCATCTGCCGCAGGGGCCGGATGTCCACGCCCGGTGACTTCATGTCGAGGATGAAGTAGGACAGTCCTTCGTGTTTGGGAACGTCCGGATCGCTACGGGCGAGCAACATCCCGAAGGCGGCGAATTGGGCGATGGTCGTCCACACCTTCTGACCGTTCACCACCCACTCGTCGCCGTCGCGCACGGCGCGTGTCGAGAGCGACGCCAGGTCCGAACCCGAACCGGGCTCGGAGAACAACTGGCACCAGATCTCCTCGGCCGAGAGGATCTTGCGGAGGTAGCGCTCTTTCTGCGCCTCGGTGCCGTGCTCGATGAGGGTGGGACCGGCCAGCCCCACGCCCAGGAGATTGATCGACACGGTGGGGAGGCGGTAACGAACGAGCTCGGACCGGATCACCTGCTGCATCCACGTCTCGCCCGACAGCCCGCCGTACTCCTTGGGCCACAGCGGCGCGGCGTACGGACTGCGTCCGATCGTTCCCTGCCACACGAACGGGTTGAATCCGCTGTCGGCCCTCAGCCGCTCGAGGGCGGCGTCGTCGCCGGCGTCGACCAGGTCCATCCACGGGGCCGGCACGGCGTCACGGAGCCAAGCGCGAAACTCGGACCGGAACGCCGTCCGCTCGGGCGTGTCCTCGATCTCCCAGCGCATGTCCGGCTCCTTCTCGCGACTCTGCCGTCGCTTGCCATCGCTTTGCCTTGCGAGCTTAGAGGAGGCCATCGTGCGCCCACCACCGGCAGCGCCGGTGGTCCAGCCTCGCAGGACGGGCACCCGGGGACGTGGGGGTCAGCGCGTGGCCGACAGCACCGCGGGTTGACTCACTTCATCGGTGCCGGCCAGTTTCCGGCGCCGTCGGGCGACCTCTTCCATGAAGTTCCGGCCCTGTCCCAGGTAGCGGAGGATGTCGGTCTGGGCCTGCGGGCGCGGGAGCATCCACGAGTGCCCCCCGGGAACCCACACCACATCCCGGTGGACGAGGGCGGAGAACTCATGGGCGGTGGCCGCGTTCACGATCCGGTCGAAACAGCCCCAGATGGGCAGGATCGGGACCGCCTCGTCGACGACGTGACGCACCTCGTCGCGCAGGTCGATGGTCATGATCATGGAGCCGACCGGGAGGGAGCGCCCCATGGTGCGCAGGTTGCGACTGGCGTCGGGCCACAGACCACGAAGAGTCGATGGCAGCCTTCGCCCGATCAGGAAGCCCGGAGTGTCGAGAAGGACCGCCAACATCAGGTCGGCCACGCCGGCGACGTCGGGAACGACGGGCGAGAGCAGTGACACGAGCAACCCGTGTCGTTGTTTCCACTCGGGGGTGGCGGCCCCGTCGCGGTAGACGATCCCCAGTGTGCGGTCGGGGTGGAGGTCGGCGAATTGCACGGCCACGGCGCCGCCCATGGAGTGACCGAGGAGGACGGCGTGCTCGACGCCGAGATGGTCGAGGAGTTGGACGATCTCGTTGGTGAGCCCCCGGATCGACACCCGTTCCCACGGCAGGGGGTCGCTCCCGGCGAATCCCGGCAGGTTGGGATTGATGACGCGCCAGCCGAACGTTTCGGCCAGATGGATGCTCTCGCGCCAGTACATGCCGCCCCCGGCGAAGTAGCCGTGGAGGTTCACGGCCCACAGCGGCGGGCTGCCGGGACCCTCGGGTCCGAAGGCCTCTTCGTTGTCGGACACGGCGTAGCGCATGCGGCGGTCCTCGAGGAGGATCTTGCCCGGCACCATCTCGACGGCCTTCCGATTCCGATCAGACCCGCCGCCGCACCACGACACACCGGCAACGCGACGGGCGGCGGACCGGTCGACCCGGTCCCGGCCCGGCCGAGAGGTGAACGAAGGGAGATGCATGGCGACGGGCTCAGAGGCTAGTGCAGCACCCCCTGAGTTCTCGGGGATCTGAGTTCAGGTTCCCGCGGTCACGGCCGCGGCCTGGGCCAGCGCGTCGCCCGCCTCGGCGACGAAGCGGCGGACGAGGTCCGCCGCCGGTATCAGCTCGTGGATGGCGCCCACCCCCTGGCCGGCGGGGTAGCACTCGCGGGTGGGATCCACTTCGACGGTGGTGTCGTCGCCACCGAGATGGAAGGCCTTCTCGTTGATGGAGCGTCCGAGCTGGGCCGGGAAACGTTCGAGCTCGTCGGGGTGCTCGTCGTAATACGCCGTATAGGCGTTGCGCACGACGCGCATCGTCTTGCCCGAATAGGCCCGACTGATGGTGGTGCCGTCCTCGGCCGTGGCCACGAGGGCGTCCTTGTACCCGAGCACGGCGCGGGCCTCGGGCGTGGCGATGAAGCGGGTCCCGACCCACACCCCGTCGGCTCCCAGGGCGAGGGCCGCGGCCAGGCCGCGTCCGTCGGTGATGCCGCCGGCGGCCACCACCGGGACCCGCTCACCGACGGCATCGACGATCTGGGGGACGAGCGGCATCGTGGCGATCAGCCCGGTGTGCCCGCCCGCTTCGGTGCCCTGGGCCACGACGATGTCGCAACCGGCATCGACGGCCCGCCGAGCGTGGTCGACCCGGCCGCACATGTTGATCACCAGGAGTCCATGTCGGTGACAGAGCTCCACCACCTCGGTGGGGACCCCGAGCCCGGCGACGAAGACCGAGGCGCCGCCTTCGATGATCTTCTCCACCTGGCCCGCCATGTCTCCGGGCATGGCCGTGAGCAGGTCGACACCGAAGGGCTTGGCCGTGAGCTCGCGGACCCTGCGCATCTCCTCGACCATGCCGGCCGTCGACATGGTGGACGCGCCCAGGCACCCGAAGCCGCCGGCTTCGGAGACGGCGGCGACGAGACCGTGGTACGACACGCCGCCCATGCCGGCCAGCATGACGGGGTGTTCGATCTCCAGCATCTGTGTGAGTCGTGTGCGCATTCGTGCCTCCCTGCCGGCCAGGTCTAGCGGGGACGGGGCCGTGGGCGCCACCGGCGGGTCACGGCCACCCGGCGGGTCACGGCCACCTAGCCTCGGCACCATGGCCGACGTGCGTCTCTCGTCCCGCCGGGCCCTGGCCCGGGGACGGTTGGTCGCGCGTACCGTCACCGAACTGGGACTCCCCACCATGGGGCTGGTGGTGGCCAACTCGGCCCGACGTCAGGTCGTGGCCTGGCGCGGCGCTCTGGTCCGGCGCACGTCGGTCGTCGGGTCGATGCCGGGACGCGTGGGCCGGGCGGTACCCGACGCCACCGGCGGCCACCTCGAGTTCGAGCACGCGGAGCTCGACGTCCGCTTCCTCGCCGCCGACGTCGTGCGCCTGTCGTGGGGCCCTGGACCGTTGCCCGTCCCCTACGCCGTGGACGAGGAGGCACCCTGGCCCACGCCCGAGGTGGAGACAGGCGGTCGACCCGACGGCGGACTGGTCCTGCGCAGCGCCGAGCTCGTGGTCACCGTCGATGGCGAAGGATCAGTGCGGATACTGCGCACCGACGGGACCTTGCTGCGGTCCGAGGCGCCACCGGTCCGGCGAGGGGACGGTTGGGAGCTGCGCCACAGCATGCGACCGGGCGAGCGCTTCAGCGGGCTCGGTGAGCAGTCGGGCGGGGTGGACCTGCGCGGTGGGCGCTACGTGCTGTGGAACACCGATGCCGGCGGTTCGTGGAGCTCGGGTCAGGGACCTCTGTATCTGGGGATCCCCGTGGTCGTCGCCACCCACGACGACGGGGACACGCTCACGTTCTACGAGAACTCCACCCGGGGGGTCTTCTGCTTCGGCGAGCCTGCCGGGCCCGGTGGCGCGCACGCTGATGGCGGTACGGCGTCGGTCGGGTTCGCCGGCGGAGTCCTGCGCCACTACGTCATGGTCGGGGATGTCCCCCACCTTCTCGACCGCTACACCCAGCTCACCGGGCGCCCGGCACTGCCCCCGCGGTGGGCGCTCGGTTACCACCAGAGCCGGTGGGGATACCGGACCGAGGCTGACGTGCGCGACGTCGTCGGCGGTTACCGGTCCCTCGGCGCACCCCTCAGCGCCGTGCACCTGGACATCGACTACATGGACGGCTACCGGGTGTTCACGTTCGATCGGACCCGTTTCTCCGACCCGGTGGCTCTGGCCGCCGAGTTGTCGGCATCGGGGGTACGTCTGGTGACGATCGTCGACCCCGGGGTGAAGGTGGACGGCGGCTACGACGTCTACCGCCAGGGTCTCGAGGGCGGCAGGTTCTGCGTCGACGGGTCGGGCCGGACCGTCGAGGGTGTGGTGTGGCCCGGACGGGTGGCATTCCCCGATTTCACCGCCCCCGGGACACGGCGGTGGTGGGCCGGGCACTACCGCCACCTCACCGACTCCGGTATCGCCGGCATCTGGCACGACATGAATGAGCCGACGTCGATCTCGCTGCTCGGCGACCCCTCTCTGCCGTTGTCGACACGTCATGACCTCGACGGGCGCAGCGGCGACCACGCCGAGGGCCACAACCTGTACGGGCTGCTCATGAACAGAGCCGGCCACGAGGGGCTGAGAGCGGCGCGCCCGGATCGGCGACCGTTCATCGTGTCGCGCTCGGGATGGGCCGGTATGCAACGATGGGCCTGGAACTGGACCGGCGACGTGGCCAGCACCTGGGGGTCGATGCGCCAGCAGATGGCCACCGTGATCGGGCTGGGGCTGTCGGGTGTGCCCTATTCGGGCCCGGACATCGGCGGGTTCAGCGGCGTACCCGACGACGAGCTCTACACACGGTGGCTGCAGATGAGTGTTCTCCTGCCGTACTGCCGGACCCACTCGGTTCTGGGTGCGCCGGCGCGCGAACCGTGGCGGTTCGACGAGCCGACGCGCCGCATCATCGTGGCCTGGCTGCGCTTTCGGTATCGCCTTCTGCCCTATCTGTACACCCTCGCCCATCAGGCGTCGGCCCACGGGGCGCCCTTGGTCCGACCGTTGTGGTGGCCGGCGCCGCCGGGCGCCGCCGGTCGGCCCACGAGTCGAGACCACGCCGAGGGCGTCGGTGACGGTGCCGGGACGGACGACGTGGACGACGCCTTCCTTCTCGGCGACGCCTTTCTGGTGGCGCCCATCACGATCCCGGGAGCGACGACGAGAACGGTGGAGCTACCCCCGGGCCACTGGCAGAGTCTGTGGGCGGACGACGCCAGCGGCGGGGCGGACGAAGGGGTCGTGCGACTCGATGCTCCCGCCACCCGTACCCCCGTCCTCGTACGAGCCGGATCGATCGTGCCCCTCGACGACGGGTGGATCCGGCGCGGCGACCCGTGCGACGTCGACGCCGACGGTGATCTCGATGCCCGTGTCCACGCCGGCTGGGGCCGCGCCGGGCGCGGCACCGGCGCCGGCGACGGCGACGGCTCCCTCGACCTCGATCACGCGCCGCACCGGTTGTCCTTTCACTGCTGGCCGGACGGCGGTGACGCCGGCGGGACGTGCATCGACGACGCCGGAGACGGCGACGGGCCCGAGCGCCACGACAGGCTGCAACTGACGGGGGCGGTGGCCGGCGGATCGGCCGTGCTGACGTGGGATCGCCGTGGCGGGTTCCCGGCCCCTTCTGTTGCGCGGGTCGTGCTCCATGGGTTCGTGGCCGAGGCGGCCGTGGCCGACGGCGAGCCGGTGGCCGTCACCGGCTCGTCGGTCGAGTGCGGTCCGTTCTCCGAGCTCAGGCTGCACGGAGTGCGATCGGTGCGGAAGTCGCCCTCGTGATGATCCTGCGGAGAACGGCACGGCGTGTCGTCCCCCCGGAACGGATCGACCTCCCCGGGTACGTGCTGCGTCGGTTGACGGTGCGGGACGCTCCGGCCGTGTCGGCGGCGGCCAACGAGAGTCTGGAGCATCTGCGGCCCTGGATGCCGTGGGCCACCGCCGAAGGCGTCTCGGTCGAGGCCCAGCGCCTGCGGATGTCGGGACCGGCGTGGTCGTGGGCGCCCGAGGGCGACTACGGGTACGGCGTGTTCCTGGCCGACGGTCGGCTGGTGGGCGCTCTCGGACTCCATCGTCGGATCGGACCCGGCGCGCTCGAGATCGGCTACTGGGTCCACGTCGATCACATCCGCCGCGGCATCGCCTCGGCCGCGGCGCGGGCGCTCACCGACGTGGGCTTCGCGCTCCCCGGTATCCGGAGGATGGAGATCCACTGCGACGCCGCCAACCTGGCCAGTGCCGCCGTACCGGCCAAGCTCGGCTACCGGATGGTCGGCTCCGAGGACCACGAGCCCGAAGCTCCGGGCGAGGAAGGCCGGCGCCTCATCTGGGTCGTGTACGAACGCGAGTGGAAGACGTTGGCGCGCTGACCGGGCCAGGCCCGGTTCCGGTCTAACCCCCCGGAGTTGTCGCTGAAGGCCCCTGGATCCCCGGTTCGGCCGTGCCCGGACCGGGAGTCTGCGGTCCGAGGGCCACGACGGCTTCGTCCACCGACGGGAACAGATGGTCGCGCCCGATGCGCTCGAGGAGCCCGCTGCGGGCCAGGTTCTCCGGTGCACCGGCCACCGCCCTGGCCACCGCCATCGCCACATGGCTGTCCTGGAGCTCGTCGAGAACGGTGCCCAGCGCCTGCGCCCCGGTGAAGTCGATATCCCCGATGGCCACGGCGTCGAGGACGATGAGCTGTGGCCGGGGGGTGGTCGCCGCCAACGCCGCGTGCACCTTCTGGCGGAAGAAACCGGCATTGGCGAAGTACAGGGGGGCGCCGAAGAAGAAGACGAGGACGCCGGGGACGAGGACCGTGTTGTTCGGGCTCTCCATGGCCTCCCAGCTGGTCGTGCCCGGGATGCGACCGAGGATGGACGTCTCGGGCCGGGCGCTGAGTCGTGTGCGGTCGAGAATGGCGAGAGCGACCGCGACGGCGATGCCCTGTTCGACTCCCACCACGGCCACGACCGCGAGCGTCACCAGGGCCAGGGCGAACTCCCACGTGTCGAAGCGCAGGATGCGCACGAGAGCCTTGGCGTGGAAGATGCGGGTGGCCACGAAGATGAGGACGGCGGCCAGCGTGGCCAGCGGGACGTCGGTGAGGAGCCCGGCCGCAGGGATGAGGGCCACCATGACGACGGCGGCGCCGAGGCCGGCCGCCTGTGTCCGGCCTCCGGTCGAGGCCACGGCGGCCGTGCGACCGGGGCTGGCGTCGACGGCGAAGGACCCGAGGAGTCCCGACAGGATGCTGCCGGCCCCGACGCCGATGAAGTCGCGGCCGACGTTCACCTCGTACCCGCCCGGCGCGGCGAAGGCCGTGGTGGTGGCGGCCGACTGGCTGATCACGACCAGGGCCACCACGGCAGCCACCGGAAGGACGTGGACGAGCGACGACCACGAGAGATCGGTCAGGCCCACGTGCGGTGCGGCGTGCGCCACCGTGCCGAGGACGGCGACGCCGTGGTGGCGGAGGCCGGCGCCGGCCACGACGACGGTCGAGCCGACGAGACCGAAGAGCGTTCCGGGAATGTGTTTGTCGAGTCGCTCGGCGGCGACGACGACGGCGAAGACGACCAGGCCGATGCCCAGTGTCCAACCGTTGGTGGAACCCAGGTGGCGGACGACGTCGGACACCCGGTGCACGGTGGTGCCGTTCACCGACGGCAGGCCGAACAAGTCGGGTAGCTGATGGACGACGATGATCACGGCCACCCCGGCCAGGAAGCCCGTGATGATCGGAGCGGAGAGGAACTCCGAGATCCAGCCCAGTCGCAGCACACCGACCAGGACCACCAGGACCCCGACGACGACGGCCAGGAGGCCGACGAGGGCGATGTAAGAGGGCGAACCAGTGGGCGCCAGATGGGCGATGCCGACGGCGAAGAGGGGGGCGATGGTGGAATCGGCACCCACGGACATCACCGCGTTGGCGCCGAGCAGGGCGAAGAGCACGGTCCCGGCCACGAAGGCGAAGAAGCCGGTGATGGGGGGCATGCCCGCCAGACGGGCCGTGGCCAGTTGCTCGGGGACGGCGATGGCGAGGAGCATCACCGCTGCACCCAGGTCGGCCGTCAACCAGGCCCGCTGGTATCCGCGCAGGGATGACGCCAACCAGGCCGCGCCGCGTCGTTTCGCTCCCGACGGTTGCGTCGTCGACGACGGAGGTGTCACCACGGGGAACGGCGGTCAGGGATCCAGATCGAGCCAGTGTCGCGCGCTCGAGAGGACCATGACCCGGGGATCGGACCAGACGAAGCGGTCGACGCGGTCGAGGACTTCCTCGACCCGACCCGCCGTGGGAGCGACAAAGGCGAATCCCAGTGCCGCTCGTTGTCGGAGGTCCTGGTGGTCCACCTCGGAGCCGGAGACGCCGAACCGTCGCCGGGACGTCTCGAGGAGGTGGCGGATGACGGAACGCTTCTCCTTGAGCGAGCCGCTCTCGGGAAGACGGAGCTCCATCTCCAACGCGGCGACGTGCACCCTCAGCCCCGGTGCGTCGGTCGCATGACGCCGACATTAGCGACGGGAGTGCTGCGGCGACGACACATCCCACGGAATGTCGAACGGCCGGCGGCCGCTGCTACGGTGACGCCCGTGTCAGGGACCGGGGACCGCTGATGCCGGTCTGGCTGAGCGACGACGAGTACCGGACGCTGGCCGCCGCCTGCGAACGCCTCATCCCCTCGGGCGAGACGGCCGGGGCGGTGGATGCCGGCGTGCCCGACTACATCGACGGGTTGCTCGGTGCCTTCGCCGTCGATCCCCCGTTGATCTGGGCCGGTGGTCCCACCTCGGGACGCTTCGGCGGGGCCCCGGGGTTCGCCACCTTCCACCGGCTCGGTCCGCTCGACGAGCTGGCCTGGCGCATGCGGATCGAGGGATCGCTCGGGATCCCCGAGCGCGAATTCAACGGTCCGGTCGTCGGGTGGCAGCCGCTCTACCGTGAAGGGCTGGCCGCTCTCGGTCCGGATTTCGCCGACGTGAGCGGCGAGGAGCAGGACGAACGGCTGCGGACGGCGGACGCGTTCACCCGGCTCCTGTACGGGCACTGCTGTGAAGGGATGTACGGGGCACCGGAGTACGGAGGCAACCGCCGGACGGTGGCCTGGGAGGCGATCGATTTCCTCGGTGACGTCCAACCGCGAGGGTTCACCGACGCCGAGGTCTCCGGTCCGTGACCGTCGATGCCATCATCGTCGGATCGGGACCGGGTGGGGCTACGGCCGCCGACGTCCTCACCCGAGCGGGATGGACGGTCACGATCATCGAGAAGGGACGCAACCACCTCATCGATCCCCACGATCCGAGCCGCCTGGCCCAGGACTACTCGAACGACGAGCTGAAGTTCCTGCACCGGCACTTCCTCGGCCCCGACCCCCTCATCGAGCCGCGGACGTTCCGGACGAGTGTGGAAGAGGGCGAGCGGTCCTACGTGGGAGAGGTGAATTCCATCCCGACCACGGTCGGCGGTGGCGGGACCCACGCCGACGGGAAGGTGCCGCGCTTTCGTCCCGAGGACTTCCGGCTGCACAGCACGTACGGCCCCGTCGACGGTGCCGCCGTGGCCGACTGGCCGGTGGACTACGACGAGCTCGAGCCGTACTACGCCGAGGTCGAGCGCCTCGTCGGCGTGGCCGGAACGGCAGGAGCCAATCCGTTCGCCGCCTGGCGTTCGGGTCCCTACCCGATGCCGTCCGGGGCGCCGATGTACGGGGCCGTGCTGTCGTCGGCGGCGGCCGAGGGACAGGGGTTGCATCCCTATCCGGCGCCGACGGCGGCCAACTCGATCCCCTACGACGGCCGTCCGGCGTGCAACAACTGCGGGCACTGCGCCTACTTCGGGTGCCCCATCCACGCCAAGGGTGATCCGGTGGCCATGCTCCAGCACGCCCTGTCCACAGGCCGGGCCGAGTTGTTGGCGGAGACCTTCGTCTCGCGTCTGCGGACGGACGGGCGCCGGGCCACCGGAGTGGACGTCATCGGTCCCGACGGAGTCGAGCGCACCCTCGGGGCCCGTCACGTCGTGGTGGCGGGAGGGGCCATCGAGACGCCGCGCCTGCTCCTGCTGTCGGGGATCGACCATCCCCTCGTCGGACGCCATCTGATGATGCATTTCCAGACCATGAACGTGGGGATCCTCCCGCAACGCCTTCACGCCCACAGGGGGCGGTCGGTGACCCACGTCCACGACGACTGCATGATCGTGGACGACGCGGCGCGCGCCGCGGCGCGCGCCGCGGACCTGCCGTGGATACGCGGCGGGATGGTCGAGCACGGGGGAGGGGGTCATCCTGTGATGGAGGCCCAGTTCTACCCGTGGGGTCCTTCCCACAAGGAGCTCATGGCGGCGTCGCCGCTGCGCGACCGCCTGTGGGCCTTCATCATGCAGGGGGAGGATCTGCCCCAGGCCACCAACCGGGTCGACCTCGATCCGACCGTGCGCGACGTGCGGGGGTTCCCGGTGGCCCGGATCACCTACCGACCACACCGCCACGAGCTCGTCGCCTCCGCCCACCACGGGCCCCGCCACATGCGCGTGCTCGACGACATGGGGGCGACGTGGACGGCGACCACCACGTCGCCTCTCGTCGAGGGCACCACCTTCTCCTCGCCGTTCGGCGGTGACATCGCCGACCACCGGGGTCCGATCTCGGCCATTCCAGCCAGTCGTCATGTCATGGGGACCACGCGGATGGGGACCGACCCCTCCACGTCGGTGGTCGACCCCTTCGGGCGGATGCACGATCTGCCCAACGTCGTGGTGGCCGACTCGTCGGTCTTCGTGACGTCCGCCGGCTACGGGCCCACGCTCACGCTGGTCGCCCTCGCCGCGGCGCGGCGGCCGCCCTGGTGGGGTGACGGTCGGTTCAGGAGCCAAGATGGAGGGCGAGGAAGCGCTCGGACGCCTCGAACTCCTCCGGAGGGACGTCGCCGTGCTTGCCGGGATGGGCGTGCAGGCGTTTGTCGGTGCTCCCGAGGGCGTCGAACAGGGCCTCGACCGTCTGACGGGGCATGAGCTCGTCGTGCCATTGCATGAGGAACAGCACCGGGCAGAGAACGTTCGGCGCATCGGCGGCGATGCGGGACTTCGTCGGTCCCGTGAGACCCATCAGACCGAGGACGGTGGCGGCGATGCGGGGCTCGGCGGCCACCAGGGGCAGGCCGAGGATCGTGCCCATGGACAGGCCCCAGTAACCGGTCGCGCCGGTGCCGATGTCAGGTTCGGCCTGCAGCGCGTCGAGAGTGGCCCGCCAGTCGGCCACCATGGCGTCGGTCATGGTGCTGTCGGACGACCAGACCCGGCCGAAATCGAAGAAGGGGAGGTCGGGGCTGCCGTCACGGTCATGGCGGCGGTCGCCGTGGACGGGGCCGTCGATGGCGGCGGCGGCGTATCCAAGGTGACGGACGAGGCGGCGCCCGAGGGCCACGACGTAGTCCTCGCGTGTGCTCCCCGAAGCGCCGTGGCCGATGAGGACGAGGGGCCGGGGTCCGTCGGCGTCGGGGGGTGTCCACACCAGCCCCGGGATCGTCCGTCCCTCGCGGTCCAGATCGAAACGACGCTCGCGCACGCCCTTGTCGACCCTGTCCTCCCCGATCCAGCGCACGGGAGAACAGTACCGGTCCCGAGTGCCGGAGCAAGCCGGCGGCCGAGCTCGGATATCAGGGACCGGAGATCAGTGATCGGCGATGGTGCGGATCAGAGCCCCGGTGTCCGTGTCCATCTCGGTGAGGGAATTGCCACCCTCGTTGACGACCCAGAGGTCGTCCCCGGCCACCACCAACGCCTGCGGGTTGTTGAAGAGGTAGGGCCCGTTCGTATTGCACATCATCCAACTCACCGATGCCGGTGACGGGATGATCTGCGTCACCATGGGCGACGAGCCCGGGGGGCTGACGGCGAAGACGTAGCCGTCGCCATAGGCGATGGGGCCGACCATCGGCAGGTTCCCACTCACGAGGACGTTCAGCTCCTCGAGCGTGGTGGGGGAGAACTCGGTCACCGACTCGTCGCCCTGGTTCGTCACCCACACATCGGTACCGTCGAAGGCGACACCGATCGGCGTGCTGAAGCCGAAGGAGGGATCGGAGAGCGACGCCACGAAGGCCAGGTCTCCGGCGTCGAGCACTGTGACGGTGTCGGCGGCACTGTTGGCGACGAAGACCTCCCCGTCGGCGACGGCGAGGCCGGTCGGATCGTCGAACCCGAACGTCGGCCCCGATGCCGTGCCGAGCAGTGCGCCGGTGCCGGCGGCGACCTCGGTGAGCGATCCGGCGCCGTTCAGAACGAAGAGGTCCCCACCGGACGAGGCCAGGGCGACAGGGTCGGCGAAACCGTAGTCGGCGCCACTGATGGTGCGGACGTGCCCGCGACTGCCGGCTTTGAACTCGGTCACGGAGTTGCCACTGCTGTTGGCGACGAACAGGTCATGGCCGACCGCGGTGACGGCGGAGGGAGCATCGAAGCCGTAGCGGCTCCCGGAGATCGTCGCGACGTATGCTCCATCGGAGGCCTTGATCTCGGTCACCGAGTCGTTGGCCCCATTCGTCACGAAGAGATCAGTGCCGACCACAGCGGCAGAATCCGGAGCGTCGAAACGGTACGGGTGGTGCCCGTGCAGCCCCCGGGCTGACGCAGGTCTCGCGGGCACCAACACGCCAAAGGTCAGCAGGATCCCGAGAAGGGTCACGGCGGACAGGCGATACGCACTGCGGATCGAACTTCCTCTGGCCTTCATCTGCGACTCCCGGTTCTTCGTCACCCGCCTTCTCACGCGGACGGCTCCAATGAAAAACACTAGTTGTGCGGAACCTGCGACCACGGCAGGCTCTTGTCGACGCGGGGCTCACCGGGGAGGCCGAGGACGCGCTCGCCGAGGATGTTGCGCATGATCTCGGACGTCCCCCCTTCGATGGAATTGGCCCGCGCCCGCAGAAACGAGTGTCGGACGTCGCCGCCGAGGCCGGCACGCTCGGGCCGCCGCATCTCGTAGTGGGTGGGGTAGAGGGTCCCGGTCATTCCGAGCAGATCGACACAGAGGTCGTAGATGTCCTTGTTGAGCTCGGCCCCGATGAGCTTGGCCACCGAACCTTCGGGCCCCGGCGTCCCGACCCGACGCAGCTCCCGCGCCCTCATGTTGGTGAGGCGCGAGACGTCGGCCTCCACCCAGAGGCGCATGAGGCGTTCGCGCTCGACCGGCGTGCCTCCACCGCGCTGACGCCAGATGTGCAGGGCATCGTGGATCGGTCCCGCGTTGCGGGCCGAGACCCCGCCCCCGATGGCCACGCGCTCGTTCATCAGGGTCGTCATGGCCACCGGCCAACCGGCGCCCACGGCGTCGAGACGGGCGCTGTCGGGGATGCGGACGTCGGTGAAGAACACCTCGTTGAATTCCGCCTCCCCCGTCATCTGGCGCAGGGGCCTCACCTCGACTCCGGGTGACTGCATGTCGACGACGAAGTACGTCATGCCGCGGTGCTTCTCGACGTCGGGGTCGGTGCGCGCCAGGAGGAGACCCCATTTCGCCGTGTGGGCCAGTGTGGTCCACACCTTCTGGCCGTTCACCACCCACTCGTCACCGTCGAGCACGGCCCGGGTGGCCAGGCCGGCGACGTCGGAGCCCGCACCGGGCTCGCTGAAGAGCTGGCACCAGATCTCCTCGCAGGTGAACAGGGGACGGAGCAGGCGGGTGCGCTGTTCGTCGGTGCCGTGGGTGAGGATGGTGGGGGCCGCCATGCCGTACCCGATGACGTTGCGCTCGACCTCGTTCGGTGCGCCCACCTGGCGCAGCCGCCGCTCGACGATCCCCTGGAGGTCGGGGCTCACGTCCAGTCCGCCGGAACCGGTGGGGAACCAGACCCAGGCCAGGCCGGCGTCGAAGCGGGCGCCGGCGAAGGCCACCGCCGGCGTGGACGACGGATCGTGGGTGGCCAGGAGCTCGTCGAGCCGCGACCGGACGAGCTGTTCGGCGTCGGTGGCGAGAACGTCGGTGGCGGTCATGTGCTAACGATACCGACGTCCTAGGGCCATGGCCCCGGTCGGGCCCACCAGGCTCGGATCACCGGGATGACAGGGAGGGTGGTTGTGGAGCGCGTGCCGTTCGAGACGATCGTCTACGAGAAGGACGGGCCCGTCGCCCGGATCGTCCTCAACGTCCCCGAGAAGGCCAACATCCAGACGGCCCAGCAGGTCTGGGACATGGACGAGGCCCTGAAGCTGGCCGACGACGACGATGACGTCAAGGTCCTCATCCTGAAGGCGAACGGTGAAGGGTTCTGCGCCGGCCACGCCATCGTGGGGCAGGACGAGATGGCGGAGGTCTATCCCACGACGGGCCCCACCCCGGAGCGGACGTGGAAGCACCACCACTACGGCTTGTTCCTGTGGCCACCGTTGCGCCTGTGGGAGTTCCCGAAGGCCACGATCGCCCAGGTCCACGGCTACTGCGTCGGCGGCGGGACCGTCTACGGGCTGTTGACCGACCTGACCATCGCGTCGGACGACGCCTACTTCCAGATGCCGTTGCCCCAAGGTTTCGGCCTGCCCGGCGCGCAGACGATGATCGAACCCTGGGTGCTCATGAACTTCAAGCGCGCCGCCGAGTACCTCTACCTGGCGCCCACCATCGACGCCGTCCAGGCGCTCGACTGGGGGATGGTGAACCGGATCGTGCCCCGGGCCCAACTCGAGAACACGGTGGAGGAGATCGCCCGCACCATCGCCCAGATGCCGCTCACCACCATTCTGGCCACCAAGGCCGGTCTGAAGAGGGCGTGGGAGATGATGGGGATGCGGGTCCACCTGCAGCAGTCGACCGATCTGGTGGCGCTGTGCAGTGGCGCGTCGGACGTGCGGGCCCTGATGGCCACCATGAGCGGGCGCCGACCGCGACAGAACGCGGCGGTGCGCGCCGACGACGTCGGGGGACCGGCGGAGGGTGGATCGGAGGAGTGACCAGGGGCCGCCCGGCCCCGTCCCGAGTACCCTTGTCCTCTCGTGGCCCGTGACCTCGAGGAGCGTGTGAGCACACCGAGGCACGCGAAGAAACCCGGCCGACGTCGGTGGATCCTCGAGTGGGTCCTCGTCCTGGCGGTGGCGGTCGGCCTGGCCGTGGTGCTGCGCACGT
The DNA here is from genome assembly GCA_963848355.1 of uncultured Acidimicrobiaceae bacterium. Classification (GTDB taxonomy): domain Bacteria; phylum Actinomycetota; class Acidimicrobiia; order Acidimicrobiales; family UBA8190; genus CAWKDG01. The sequence continues at coordinate 352,906 of CAWKDG010000012.1, read as the reverse complement.
TCGTCGTTCAGACGTATTCGATCCCGTCCGGGTCGATGATCCCCACTCTGATGGTCGGTGACCGGATCCTGGTGGACAAACTCAGTTACCACCTGCACCCGGTGCACCGGGGCGACGTCGTGGTCTTCGCCACCCCGCCCAAGGAGGTACCGATCCTGATGGTCAACGATCTGGTCAAGCGCGTCATCGGCCTGCCCGGAGAGACGATCTCGTCCGGTCCGCACGGTGAGGTCCTGATCAACGGCAAGGTCATCGATCAGCCCTGGTTGACCGCCAGCGCCCGCGCCGATCCGGGGCCACCGATCAAGACGCAGAAGATCCCCGCCGGGCACATCTTCGTGATGGGGGACAACCGGGGGTTGTCCGACGACAGTCGCGACTACGGGCCGGTGAGCGAGTCGCTCATCGTGGGACGCGCCGTCTTCGGTTTCTGGCCCCTGTCCCGGATCCACCTGCTCTGACCTCGTGGGCCCGATCACCGTCGCCGACGTCGACGGTCAGGAGAAGGTGTTCGCCGCCGCCTTCGGAGCCGGTCAGGTCGCCCGCGCCTCCCACCTCTACCACCGCGACGTCGTCTATCGGAGCCCGACGACGCGGCTCTTCGGATGGCCACGGCGCATCGACGGTCGTGACCGGACCCTCGAGTTCGTGCAACTCACGATCACGGGTGTGCAGAACATCCACTACGCGCTCGATGAGCGGGCCGTCATCGCCGACGACAGCGCCTACACCCGCATCCTCTTCGATTTCGACGCCGGCGATCGGCGCCTGCGCTCGGTCTATGTCGTGCGCTATCGCTACCACCAGGGGCTGATCTGTGAACAGGAGCTCTACTACGACCCCGATGACCGACTGGAGGAGCTGTGACCGGCTCCCGGCGGCAATCGTTGAGGGTCGGTTGATGAGCGGTTGATCACCTTCCTGTACCTTCGCCTTGGATAGTTCCCCCTCGTTGCCGGGTCGTCGACAGGGCTGAAGCGGGGACTCACACATTCGGGGGGTCTGTTCGTGAAGCGCCTGGTGCTGTGGACGGCGTCCGCCGTGGTGTCGTGCTCGACCGTCGCCGTGGTGGCGGGCGGGACGTCGGCCGCCGGCACGTCCGGAGGAGCGACCGTCGTCAACGCGCACCTGATACGGGCGGGACGGGCTCCCAGTTCGTCGGGTCAGCCCTGTGCGAATCCGTGCGAGTCGGTCAACTGGTCGGGCTACGCGCAGGCGGCGGCTCGACACACGTTCACCGAGGTCACCGACACCTTCGTCGTGCCCACCGTGACGGCGTCAACCGCCGGTCGTCAGTACGCCGCCGACTGGGTGGGCATCGGAGGTTTCTTCCCGAGCGACCCGACCCTGGTCCAGGCCGGCTTCCAGACTGTCGTGAAGAAGAAGGGCAAGAAGACCACGGTGCACTACGGAGCCTGGACCGAGATCCTGCCCCAGGCCGAGGATCCGCTGGATCTCGTCATCTCCGCCGGGGACGTCGTCACCGTCACCGTCCAGGAGACGGCCGTGAACGTGTGGACGATGACGGTGGACGACGTGACGACCGGCCTGAGCGGGGTCCGCACCGTCAGCTACCTATCGAAGGGCATGAGCGCCGAGGCCATCCACGAGCGCCCGTGCATCAAGGGGTCGTGTGACGCCTTCACCGACCTCGCCACGTTGGCCCAGACCTCGGCCGTCACCTTCGACCCCGGGTCGTTCAGCGAAACCCCGCCGGGAAAGACCCCGGTCACGCTGCCCCTCCTCACCAGCGCCCTGCCCGACCCCGGCCAGCCCAAGACGACCTTGTGGGACATCGCCATGACGGCCGACGACGAAACGACGGTCATCGCCACGCCGTCGGACCCGAACATCGACTCCGACGGCTTCACCGTGGCCGACGGTGACGTGGCACCGCCGGCGCCCACCGTCTGACCCGTTTAGTCCGCCATCAGCTCGGGGTGGCGGGCGCGGACCATCCGCTTCATCCCGTCCTTCCAGCGGACCGTGGTGGGGCCCACCAGCTCGTGCATCGTGGTGAGGTCGATGTCGACGCTGTCGATGGTGTCGGTGGTGGGGGCGAAGGTCACCGGGACCCCGGTGAGCTCAGAGAGGTAGCCGCACCACTCCTCGATGCTGGCCGCCTCGTCGCCGCCCCAGTTCACGACGGTGGCCGGCACCGAGGCGGCGCCGAGAAGGCCGGGGACCATGCCGACGATGTCGTCCTCGTGCAGGGGGTGGTAGATGCTGGGGGCGTCGACGTGGACGGGGACGTCCGAGCCGTTGATCATCATCTCGAGGTGGATGGCGGGCCACCCGCCGCCGTCCCCGTAGGGGACGGAGAGGCGGGCGATGGTGGTGGGGAGGGCGAAGCGCTGCGCGGCCCACCGGGCCGTGGTCTCGGCCGCGATCTTGGAGATGCTGTAGGTCCGCAGGAACGGCCAGACCCCGTGGTTGTCGCCCAGCGGATCGGTCTCGGTGAAGACGTGGTGACCCATGGGTTTGTAGATCCCCGTCGACGAGCAGTGGAGGAACGACCGCGCCTTCTGGTGGTGCTCCATGAGCCAGGCGAGACCGCCGCTGTTGGCCTGGAGATCGACGTCCCAGTCGTTCGTCTTGGTGACGGCGAAGTTGAGGACGTGGTCGGCGTCCGCCGGGAGGGCGCCGACGTCGCCGGTGGCGAGGTCGATGGCCACGCAGTGCACGCCGGCGGCCTCGAGCCGCTGGCGGGCGGCCTCGTCGTGGAAGCGGGCGGCTCCGTAGACCTCGTTGTCCCGGGCCAGCGCGCGGGCCACCGGCTCGCCCACCTGACCGGTGACCCCGGTCACCACCACCTTCGCTCCCCGCAGCGGTTCGGCTCCCATCCCGGTGAGCCTAAGCCTTCCGCCGGCATCGCTGACCGCTGGTATCACTGACCGCCGGCGGTGACTGGCCGCCGGCGGTGACGGCCGCCGGGGCACGGGCGAGGGACAATGGCCGGCATGGCGCAGTTCCACTGGGACCCGGCGACCTACCGCGCCCTGATGAGAACCGAGGTCCCGGCCTACGAGGAGCTCCAGGACGCCGTGGCCGAGGCCACGCGCCCGGTGGTGGCACGGCGCGTCCTCGACCTGGGTACGGGGACGGGGGAGACCGCCGGCCGTGTCCTGGCTCTGCACGAGGACGTCTTCCTGGTCGGGGTGGACGAGAGCGACGAGATGCTGACCATGGCCCGCCGGACGCTTCCGGCGTCGCGGGTGGAGCTGAGGGTGAGCCGACTCCAGGACCCGCTGCCGGCCGGACCCTTCGAGCTGGTGGTGTCCGCTCTGGCCGTGCACCACCTCGACGCAGCGGCCAAGGCGGAACTGTTCGGGCGGGTCCACTCGTTGATGACGGCCGGGGGGCGCTTCGTGCTCGGCGACGTGGTGGTGCCCGACCAGCCGGCCGACGCCGTGACGCCCGTCGACGCCGAATACGACCTGCCCGACACCGTCGAGGACCAGCTCCGTTGGCTGGGCGACGCCGGCTTCGAGACCGGCGTGGCCTGGCAGTGCGGCGACCTGGCCGTGCTGGTCGCCGATCGCGCCTGACGACGGTCTGTTCAGCTCCGTCTCTCGACGAGGAGGTTCTGCACCGACGTCCCGAGGGGTCCGTGGACGTCCCAGAGCGCGCACTGGGCCAGCCCGACCCCGGGCGTCCCGAGTATGGAGCGGGCGTCGATGCAGACCCACGGGCCGAGAGCGGGACGGTGCATGAAGACCGAGAGGTCGGGGTTGATGAAGAGGTAACTCTGGAAGTCGAACAGGGAGCTGACGCCGTTGCCGAAATCGCACGCCGCCGCCATGCGCTCGAGCGGCGAGGGCTCTTCGCCGGCCACGACGGGGACAGCCAGACGGACCCACACGGTGGCGGGCCCCCGGCGACCGAACTCGCCGACCACGAAGCGCAGCTCGGCACCGTGGGAGTGGAAGGCGGTGTAGCCCTGGACCGGTTCGGGTGAATGGTGTCCGTCGTCGGGGCCGGGTGGGGCGCCGGGATCCCGACCGGGAACGGGCCCGGCCGCGGTGACGTCGGCGAGGCCGGCGGAGGCGGCGGAGCCGTCGGCCAACCGGCGGATCCGCAGGGCGCGGCCCCAGGCCACATCGTGCTCCGTCGAAGAGACGCGGACGTCGATCAGCTGGACGTTGCGGCCCGGACGCGCCACCGTCGTCGTGACGGTCAGGGGGACGACGGGGACGGGGCGCAGCAGCTCCACCGTCAATCGGGCCACGTGCATCGGCTGAACGGCCGGGCAGGCCTCGACGGCCCGGCCGATCAGCGCCGCCACCGGCCCGCCGTGGAGCGCGTCGGGTGACCACGGCCCACGGGCGAAGTCGGTCGGGACCCATCGGTCGCCGTCGGGGCGGAACAGAGCGTCGTCCACGGACATCGACAAACGTCTCTGACGCCCGTCAGGGGGTGACGTCGGGCGGGGTGGGTTCGTAGGTCGGATCGGCCCGTGTGGTGCTGACCCGCCCGGTGTGGGTGAGCGAGACCTCGTAGCCGTCGACGGCGTCGAGCTCCTGGACCATGTCGACGTGCGGCTTCGGGTCGGACCCCGTCCACTTGGCCCGCGCCGCCGCGCCGGGCCGTGCCGGGATCGGAGGTGACGACGAAGACGACCTCGTGATCCTCGCCCAGGCGCCCGGGAGCGGGATCGCCCCCGAGATAGACGGCGAAGAGCCGAGGGTCACCGTCGTCGGAATGCTCGGTATCGGCCACCACCGCCTCCTCGTCGGGTCCTGACCGTACTGTCGGGGCGTGGACGTCGTCATCCGGCCGGCCCTGGCCGACGAGATCGCCCTGCTCGGTGACGTCGAGCGCGACGGCGACCGCCGGTACGCCGGATACGACGGGGTCCCGGTCGGGTTCGACGACACCCTGACGCCGTCGACCTTGGACGTGGGCCGAGCCGACGGCCGGCTCTGGGTGGCGTCCGCCGGGGTGGGCACGAGGCGCCGACGGGCGTCGGATGATGGCACGATCATCGGCTTCGCCCTGGCCGAGCCGCTCGACGGGGACGCCCACCTGGCCCAGCTGTCGGTACGCCTGGCTTTCCAGGGCCGGGGCGTCGGTGGGCGCCTGGTCGACTCCGTCCGCCGGTGGGCCCGGGAGCAGGCCATGACGGCCGTCACGTTGCGGACCTTCTCCGACGTCTCTTGGAACCGGCCCCTCTACGAGCACCTGGGCTTCGTGGTGGTCCCCGAGGGGCGGTGGACGCCGGCGATGCGCGCCCTCGTCGAGGGCGACGGCGATCTCGGCCTCGACGTCGACCGCCGGGTCGTGATGCGCCTCGCCCTCTCCACCGGGTAGTGGCGCAGCTACCCTGTCGCCGCGGGCCACCGAGGTCACGCAGGTGCCGACGACGACGGGGGTGGTCCGGTGGCGAAGGACCCGTGCAGCTCGGCGGCGACGAGATGGCTCGTCGGCGCCGTGGTCATGGTGGCGGTGACGGCCACGGCCGTGGCGGTGCCGGGGGCGGGGACGGCCGGGGCCTCGGTCCCGCTGACGTCGTTTCGTGGCCACGGGTCGATCGACGAGGCCTACGTGGTGGGCGCGCCGCCGCGGACCCACCTGACGCTGGTGAACGGTTCGGGGTCGTCGGTCGGCTCGGGCGTGGTCGACCGGCTCGGCAGCCTGATCGTCCGCAACCTCGTCCCCGGGCCCGGATTCCGTTTCGAGGAGGGGAAGGGAGCGTCGGTGCGGGCCACGCCCCGCTTCTCGGTCCTGTCCACCACCGACTCGACACCGCCCCCGTCGTTCTATGCGTCGCAGCACCTCCACGCCGGGCTCAACTACGTGAAGATGCGCGACGGGATCCTGATCGCCGCCACCGTCCGCCTGCCGCCGGGCAAGACCCTGGCCGACGGTCCCTTCCCCACGGTGATCGAGTACTCGGGCTACCAGACGGCCGCACCCCACAGCCTGATCAACGCCGAGGAGGGCAAGGCACCGTCGAACGACCCGCTGCTCCCCGACAGTTCCACCGTGGTCGGCGCCCTCCTCGCGCCGCTGCTCGGGTTCGTGGCCGTGAGCGTCCAGATGCGGGGAACGGGGTGCTCGGGTGGGGCCTTCGACCTCCTCGGCTACCCGTCCGACTACGACGGCTACGACATCGTCCAGGCCGTCGGGGCCCAACCCTGGGTGCTCCACCACAAGGTCGGCCTGGTCGGGATCTCGTACTCGGGGCTCTCGCAGTTCCCGGTGGCCGGCACCGACCCTCCCGACCTGGCCGCCATCGCCCCCCTGAGCCCGACCGACGACCTCTTCTCCACCGGCTACCCCGGAGGGATCTACAACGACGGGTTCGCCAAGAGCTGGATCGCCCAGCGCATCTCCGACGCCGAACCGGCTCCGCAGGGGGGCCAGACGTGGGCCAAGGCCGAGATCGCCGCCGGCGACAAGACCTGCCTGGCCAATCAACGGTTGCATCTCCAGGCCGAGGGCCTCGAGACGCTGGTCGGTCCCGGACTGGCCCGGAACCCGGCTCTGTTCGACCGGCGGTCGCCGGTCGATCTGGGCCACGAAGATCAAGGTCCCCGTCTTCCTCGTCGGTTCCCTCGCAGGACGAGCAGGTGGGGCCGCAGTGGCCGGCGCTCATCACCGCCCTGAAGGGTGACAAGAACGTCTACGTGACGATGGACAACGGGACCCACACCGATTCGCTCGGGCCCGACACCATCTCGCGGTGGCTCGAGTTCCTCGACATCTACGTGGCCGGCGAGGTCCCGACGGCCTCGCCGACGCTGGCGGCCGTTGGCCCCAGCCGCTCTATTCGGAACTCACCGGGGGGGCGCCGTCGGTCCCGGTGCCCGCCGTCCGCTTCACCACCGAGCCATCGGTGGCGGCGGCCGGGCGGCCTTCGCCGCCTCCGACCCCCGGGTCCGGGTCCTCTTCGACAACGGCGGCGGGTCCCTCGGTCCCGGAGCCCTGCAGCCCACCTTCTCGGCCGGGTTCTGCGTCGTGGCCCCCGGCCGGGCACCGTCGTCCACTACAGCCTGGGCCCCGACGGCACGCTCGGGACGAGGGCACCGGCGACGACCTCGACGGCGTCGTTCCGCCCCAATCCGGCCGTCCGCCCGGCCGATGACCTGTCCTCGACGGCCAACGCCTGGGCCGCCCAACCCCCGTACGACTGGACGACGGTCCCGGCGGCCAACGGCATCGCCTTCCAGACCCCCGCCTTCACCAAGGACACGACGATCGTCGGCGACGCCAGCCTCGACCTGATGCTCAAATCGACGGCCAAGGTCACCGACCTGCAGGTGACGGTGACCGAGGTCCGCCCGGGCTGTGAGGGCCCCGACATGTGTCCCCAGGAGGCTCTGGGGCAGGAGGAGTACATCACCTCGGGATTTCTCCGGAGCTCCAACCGGACCCTGACGTCGGCGTCGACGGCGCTCGAGCCGGTTCCCACCTATCTGGCCTCGGACAAGAAGAACCTGCCGGCCGGGAAATTCACCCTCGTCCGCATCCCGGTCGACCCCATCGCCCACGCCTTCCGGGCCGGGACGGCGTTGCGCATCGTCATCTCGGCCCCCGGCGGCGACCGGCCGTCGTGGACGTTCGAGACCCCGGCGACGCACAACAAGGTCGTCGACACGGTGGCGCTCGGCGGGAGAGACGGCTCGTCGCTGGTGGTGAACGAGGTGCCCGGGATCGTCCCCACCCCCGGCCTCCCCGCCTGCGGGGCGCTGCGGGGCGAGCCGTGCCGGGCCTACGCCCTGTTGGGCAACCAGAGCTGACGCCCGTATGATGGCGCCCGGTATCTGACGGCCAGTCAGATATGGCGACGGGGCAGGAGGAACCCACCGATGGACTTCGAGTTCTCGCCCGAGCAGCTCGCCTTCGTGGAGGAGGTCGAACGGTTCCTCGACGAGCACGACGATCCCGAGGTCTTCGACGTCACCCGGGAGAACATGGCCCAGATCGTCGACACCCCGGCCCGCCGGGCCTTCATGGCCACGTTGGGCGAGCAGGGGTGGCTGGGGATCACCTGGCCCAAGGAGTACGGGGGCCAGGAGGGTGACGGCGTCTACGAGCACCTCCTGAACGAGGCGCTGGCCCGCCGGGGCGGCCCCCAGATCGGCAAGGGCGTGGGCATCGTCGGGAAGACGATCATCCGTCACGGGAGCGAGAAGCTGAAGCAGGAGTTCCTCCCGAAGATCCTGCGCAACGAGGTCGAGTTCGCCGTCGGCTACTCGGAGCCCAACGCCGGCTCCGACGCGGCGTCGATGCAGCTGAAGGCCACCCGCGACGGCGACGGCTGGCGGTTGAACGGCCAGAAGACGTGGACCACCTCGGCCCACTTCGCCGAGTGGTACTGGGTGGGGGCCCGGACCGACCCCGAAGCGCCCAAGCATGCCGGGATCACCCTGTTCCTCGTCCCCCTCGACGACCCCGGGATCACGGTCAAGGCCATCTGGACGATGGGGGACGAACGGACCAACGAGGTCTATCTCGACGACGTCTGGGTCTCGGACGACTACGTGGTCGGCGAGCTCCACCACGGATTCCAGTACATCTCCGAGGCGCTCGACCTCGAACGTTTCACGATGTTCACCTTTTCCCCCATCGCCCAGCGCCTCGAGGTCCTGTGCGACTACGTGGCCCACGCCGAGCGCGACGGGAAGCCGCTACGCGACGACCCCGTCGTCCGTCAGCGGATCGCCCAGCTCGCCACCCAGGCCGAGGTGGCCCGGGTCCTCGGTCTGGCCTTCGTCCACACGTCGTCCAAGGGCGGCGCCGCCCCCACGGCCGAGGCGTCGGCCTACAAGCTGTACGCCACCGAGTTGTCCAAGCGCCTGGCCAGCGCGTCGATGGACATCGGCGGGCCCGGAGCGCAGTTGCGGGTGAAGACGGCGGACGCCCCCATGGAGGGACGGTCCGAGTCCACGTACCGCTACACGGTGATCGACACCATCGGCGGCGGGGCGTCGGAGATCCAGAAGAACATCATCGCCCGGCGCAAGCTCGGGCTCCCGAAGAACTTCTGATGACCCACGCTGCGACCGGCGCCGGCCCGCTCGCCGGGGTGAGCGTGCTCGACCTGTCGAGTGTCGGCCCCGCGGCGCGCGCCACGCGTCTGCTGGCCGACTACGGCGCCACCGTGGTGAAGGTCGGAGCCGTTCCCGGGCGGGGCCCCGCGCCCGTCGCACCGCCGTTCTTCGCCTACAGCGCGCAGCGGGGGATGCGCCGCGTCCGACTCGACGTCCGCCATCCCGACGGCCTCGAGGCCTTCCTGGCCCTGGCGGCCGGGGCCGACGTGGTGGTGGAGAGCTTCCGGCCCGGGGTCGTCGACCGTCTCGGCATCGGCTACGAGAACCTGCGCGCCGTGAACGCCGGGATCATCTACTGCTCGACCTCCGGCTACGGACAGGACGGCCCGCGCTCGGGGTGGGCCGGGCACGATCTCGATTACCTGGCCGTCTCCGGCTATCTGGCCACCAGCGGGCCCGGCACCGACGGGGGACCGCCGATCCCCGGCGCCACCATCGCCGACGCCGCCGCCGGGGGGATGCACGCGGCCCTGGCCATCACCGCCGCCTTGTTCGCCCGTCGCCTCACCGGTGAGGGCACCTTCCTCGACGTGTCGGTGGCCGACGGGGCCCTGTGGCTCATGTCCCTGGCCGTCGACGAGCACCTGGCCATGGGGACCGAGCCCGGCCCCGGTCACGACGTCCTGACGGGGCGCTACGCCTGTTACGACACCTACCGGGCGGCCGACGACCGGTGGCTGGCGGTGGCGGCCATCGAGGCCAAGTTCTTCGCCAACCTCTGCCGGGCCCTCGGGTGCGAGGAGTGGATCGACCATCAGTACGACGACGCCGCCCAGGACGAGGTACGGGCTGCCTTCGCCGCCGCTTTCGCCCACCGTGACCGAGACACCTGGGTGACCACCCTGGCCGGCGACGACACCTGCGTGGCCCCTGTGCAAGCGGTGGCGGAGATCGCCGACGATCCCCAGTTCGCCGCCCGCGGGGCGGTGGTCGCCGCCGTGGACACCGACGGCCGCCCCTTCCGCCAGGTGGGTGCCGTCCTGGCCGGGATGCCCCCCGTGGCCGTCCCGGTGACGGCACGCGACGCGGCCGTCACCGACACCGACGAACTCCTGGAGGCGGCCGGGGTCGACCGGGCCCGTATCGTCGATCTCCGCCGGGAGGGGGTGGTGGCGTGACGACGGCTGTGGTGGACGAGGTCCGTGCCCTCATCGGCGTCCCCCAGTACGAGGAGGCCGGGGAGTTCCCGGTGGAACGGGGCTACATCTGGACGACCTCGGCGTCGGTGGAGAACGGGAACCCCCTCTTCTGGGACGACGACGTGGCCCGTGAGATCACGGGCGGGCCGATCGCGCCGCCCACGATGCTGTCGGTCTGGTTCCGCCCCCATCACTGGGCCCCGGGTCGCCAGGCGCCCCATCTGCCGCTCCAGATCCACTTCGACCTGAAGGAGCGTCTCGGTCTCCCCGAAGCGGTGATGAGCGACAACACCATCGTCTTCCACGACCCCGTCCGGCTCGGCGACGTCCTCTCCACGCGTCAGGTGCTGCGCTCGGTCTCCGACGAAAAGACGACGAAGCTCGGGACGGGCCGTTTCTGGGTCATCGACGTCGAGTACACCAACCAGGACGGCGCCCTCGTCGGCGTCGAGTCCTACACCGGCTTCGGCTACCGGCGGGCCGCGCCCGGTGGTGACGGAGGGACGTCGACATGATGCCGGTGCTCCTCTTCGGTGAAGTGGCGGAGGGCGACCGTCTCCCCGAGCTCTCCTACGACGTCACCGCCACCACCGTCGTCCTCGGGGCCCTGGCCAGTCGCGACTGGCGCCCCATGCACCACGACAAGGACTTCGCCGTCGACCGCAACGGCACCCGGGACATCTTCCTGAACACGCCCAATCAGGCGGCATGGTTCGAGAGGTTCCTGACCGACTGGACCGGTCCCCACGGGCGCCTCGGGCGCATGACGTTCCGGATGCTCGGATCGGTGTTCCCGGGCGACACGATGGTCCTGTCCGGCGTGGTCGACGAGGTCACGGTGGACGAGGCCGGTTGCGGCTGGGTGGGCGTCGACGTCACCCTGGCCGTGGGCGCCGCCGTGAAGACGACGTGCGACGCACGGGTGGCCGTCCCCCTCGACGCCGACGACAATCCGTGGACCCGCACCGGCGACCGGTGGCGACCGTGACGACGGTCGTGGCCACTGGTCTCACGGGGACAGGTCTGACGGGGACAAGGAGGAGCTGACGGTGCTGGACCTCGACTTCGATGCCGAACAGGAGATGCTGCGCGACACCGTGCGCGGGGTCTGCGCCACCCACTGCCCCCTGTCGGTGGTCCGCCAGCTGGAGGACGACCGGATCGGGTACCCGCCCGAGCTGTGGAAGCAGCTCGGGAAGCTCGACCTCATCGGGCTCCTGCTCCCCGAGGAACACGGGGGAGCGGGCATGTCCCTCATCGAGGGCGTCGTCCTCTACGAGGAGCTCGGACGTTCCCTGGCCCCGACGCCGCATTTCGTGAGTGCGGTCCTCTGCGGAGGGGCGTTGGTCCGGGCCGGGTCGGCCGCGCAGCGCCAGACCTGGTTGGGTCCCATCGTCTCGGGCGAGGCCATCCTCACCCCCGCCTGGTTCGAGCCCGAGAACAGCGGCGGGGCCACCGGGATCCAGGTCCGGGCGGTGCCCGACGGGGACGGTGTCCGCATCTCGGGCACCAAGCGCCACGTCGCTTTCGCCGCCGCCGCCTCCCGGCTCGTCGTCCTGGCCCGCACGGGGGACGCGCCCGGCGATGTCGACCTTTTCCTCGTCGATCCGACGGCGTCCGGCGTCACCCTCACCCAGCAGTTCTCCATCGGGTCCGACGCCCAATTCCGCGTCGACCTCCGCGACGTCCACGTCGGCGCCGGGGACCGCCTGGGGGACCCGGGGTCGGGGTGGCGGACGTGGGACGCCGTCATGCACGACGGCTGCATCCTTCTCGGCGCCCAGGCCATGGGCGGGGCCCGCCACGCGCTGGACATCACCGTGCAGTACGCCAAGGACCGCCACCAGTTCGACAAGCCCCTCGGGGCCTTCCAGGCGCTGGCCCACTACCTGGCCGACGCCGCGACCACCGTCGACGGGGGGACCACTCTCGTCCACGAAGCGGCCTGGGCCGGCGCGGCGGGACGATCCGTGGAGCGGCTCGCCCCCATGGCCAAGCTCTTCGCCTGCCAGACCTACCGCGATGTCACGGCCATGGCCCAGCAGATCTTCGGCGGCATCGGGTTCAGCGTCGAGTTCGACATCCAGCTGTACTTCCGCCGGGCCAAGCAGCTGCAGATCTCGTGGTGGGACACGCGCTACCTCGAGGAGCTGGTGGCGTCGGCCGTCCTCGACGGCGACGCCTGACGGTCGCCGGCGCCGCGCCCGCCCTCGGGGCGCCTACGACGCCACCGGCCCCGGATCGGCCAGCGCCGGAGCCACCTTGTCGACGAAGAGCTCCAACGACGGCCACCCGATGGCCGGATCGAGACCGCCGACGAGCGGTTTGAGCTTGAGACCGGCCCGGCTGTCGAGAGAGCGGGCGAGAGCCACGCACTGCTCCGGGGTCACCACGGCGTAGAGGCCGGCCCGGCGCACCTCGTCCACACTCGTCACCTCCCGCCACGGGTTGGCGCCCGGGTCGTGGACGGACCAGGCGCCGTAGCCGTTGGTCTCGTGCACGGCGTGGGGCCCGATCTGGGCCCACGACCGTTCGGGGTCGTCGGTGACGAAGACCCACATGGGTCCGTCGGGCCACAGCAGGATCCCGTCGCCCTTTCCGAGACGGCGGCACTCGGCCACGTAGGCGTCGGCCAGAGCCTGGTCGGGCACCGGAGGGAGGTAGGCGTCGCCCAGCCGGGCGGCGCGCCTCGGCGCCGACCCGCCGAACACCACGAACGGACGCGGGCGCTGGACCGGTCCCGGGGTGACGCGGACGACCCGCCCCCGGTAGGTGAACGGCTCCCCGGTCAGGGCTTGGACGAAGGCGGCGGCCTTCTCGGCGAACACGGCCCCGCGCTCGGCGTAGGCGACGCCGAACATCTCGCATTCGGCCGGGACGTAGCCGGCCGCCAGGGTGAGCTCGACCCGCCCGTCGGACACCACGTCGAGGACCAGCGCGTCCTCGGCGGCCGACACCGGATCGCGCAGCGTCAGGACCAGAGCGGAGATCATGATCCTCATCTGCCGTGTCCGCGCCGCCACGGCGGCCCCGAAGACGAACGGCGAGGGGAGGTACCCGTCGGGTGAGCCGTGATGCTCGGAGACCACCACCCGCGGGCAGCCGCGCGAGTCGGCCCACGCGCACATCTCGAGGGCCTCGCGATAGAGCACGGGGCGCGGGGTGCCGAAATCGGGGGCCCGCAGGTCGTGGTGCAGGACCCAGTTCACGACGTGCTCCGCCGGCGTCGTCCGCTCACCGCGTGGCGTACTCCCGGCCGAGGGAGAACCCGTCGAGAAAGACGTCGGCCTCTTTGCCGCGGGCGTACCGGTCGACGAGGGCCCGGAAGCGCGGCGAATGGTTCGGCTCCACCAGATGGGCGAGCTCGTGGACGACGACGGCGTCGAGAACCCATCCGGGGACGACCCGGAGACGGTCCGAGATACGGATCTCTCCCGTTCCGCACGTGCACGACCCCCATTGACTGTTCTGGTTCGTCACCCACCGGATCGACGACGGTCGCACCCCGTCGAGATAGCGGTCGGCGAGGTGGGCGGCGCGGGTGGCCAGATCGACGTCGGAGGCGGCCAGATGGGGCCGGTAATGCAGGACGCGTCGGACGAGGTCCTCCACCATCTCGGCCCGTGCCGAGCGCGGCATCGAGGCGGGGAGGACGACCACGACCCGGCCGTCGCTCCAGAAGGCGCTGGCCGATTTGCGTCGCCGAGTGCTGACGCGCACCTCGACCTCCGGTTCCACCACCGGGGCCGGTGCCGGTGGGGCGGGCACCTGTGTCGTCATCGGCGCCGCCCGGCCCGGAACGACCAGAGCCGGAACGCCGAGTGGCAGCATGGGCTGTACCGGGGTCAGCGACGACGACGAATCGGCGGGCATGGGAGACATCTTGGCGTGGGCCTGTGCCGCGCGGGTGTTTCGGTCCCGTTCCCGGTCACCAGTGCTTCCGCCTGCCGGAGGCGTTGAGGGCCGCCAGGTAGCGGTTGTAGGAAGCCAACTCGTCGTCCTCGGCGGGACCGGTGCCGCAGTCGTTGCCGGCGTCACTGTCGACCTCGGGGTCGGTTCGGGTCGCGTCGGTGCTGGTCACGGCCCCGATCGACGGATCGGGCGCGCCGGACCGGTCCTCCGCAGGCGGGGCGTGGATCAGCTTCCACCACATGAAGACGCCGTAACCGGCGAAGACGGGCCACTCGAAGACATAGGCCCAGCTCAGAGTGTTCCCACCCAGCGCCCGCGTCACCTGCCACCAGCAGAGGACGATGCACCCGGGGACGACGACGGCCGCCGTGAGATGGGTGAGGACATGGCGGCCTCTGGGTATGGTCCGGCGCACGGTCCAACGCTACCGACGTGGGGCTCCGGTCCGGTAGGCGTGGCCGACGCCCCGGGCGGTCAGCCCCGATCTGGGCGCGGGGGACCATGTCAGACTTGGCGCCCGGCGGACGGTGAAAGGTGTCGGACACCATGGGTGGAGGACGATGACGAACGCTGGTCCCACGGCGTCGGCGCCGTCGGGTCTGGACCGGCGCTGGTGGACCTTGATCGCCGTCTGCGGCGCCACCTTCATGCTCCTCGTGGATGTCACCATCGTCCAGGTGGCGCTGCCCACGATGCAGCGCCAGCTTCACGCCAGCTTCGCCGACCTCGAATGGGTGATCTCGGCCTACGCCCTGTCCCTGGCGGCGCTCATCCTGACCCAGGGCACCCTGGCCGACCGTTTCGGTCGCAAACGCATCTTCGTCGTCGGCCTCGCCATCTTCACGGTGGCGTCGTTGATCTGCGGTCTGGCCAACACCGCCACCTTCCTGATCGTGGGACGCGCCGTCCAAGGGGTGGGCGGCGCGGCGATGTTCGCCACCTCGCTGGCCCTGATCGGCCAGGACTTCCGGGGACCGGAACGGGGGACGGCCATCGCCGCGTGGGGCGCCACCGTGGGTGGCGCCGTGGCCGTGGGCCCGTTGGTGGGGGGCGCCTTGACGAGCGGGCTGGGATGGCGATGGATCTTCTTCGTGAACGTCCCCATCGGGATCGTCACCTTCGCCCTTGCCCTGAGGCGGATGGTGAACATCAGCGACCCCGACACCAAGCGGCTCGACGTCGCCGGGCTGATCACGTTCTCCGGGGCTCTCTTCCTTCTCGTCCTCGGCCTGACCCGGGGGAACGACGACGGGTGGGGGAGCGCGTTCATCCTGACCCTCCTGGGCTCCTCGGCCGTGCTTCTCGCCGCGTTCGTCTTCGCCGAGTTCCATCAGGACCGCCCTATGTTCGACCTCTCGCTCTTTCGCAAGCCGGCCTTCACGGGCGTTTCTCTCGCCACCTTTGCCATCGGCGGCGGCATGTTCGCCATGCTGACGTATCTCACCCTCTATCTGCAGGACCTTCTCGGGTTGTCGCCCTTTCAGGGGGGGCTGCGACTCCTCCCTCTCACCGTTCTGTGCTTCATCGTGCCCCTGGCCACGCGGACCCTGGCCGAGCGCACCCCGCCGGGGGTGGCGCTGGGAGCGGGACTGCTGCTGTCGTCGGTCGGCTTGGCCCTCATGCACGGGGTCACGGCGACGTCGTCGTGGACCACGCTCCTCGCCGGCCTGCTCGTCTCTGGTCTAGGCATCGGCATCGCCAACCCGGCCATCGCCAAGATCGCGCTCGGTGTCGTCAGTCCGGAGCGAAGCGGCATGGCGTCGGGCATCAGCAACACGTTCCGCATCGGCGGCCTCGCCACCGGAGTGGCGGGACTCGGTGCTCTGTTCCAAGGGCGCATCGCCAGCTCCCTGTCCACCGCCATCGGCCAACCGTCGCAGTCCATCGCCAGTGCCGTGGCCGCCGAGGGGACCCACGGGGCCGATGCCCGGTTGCTGGCGCAGGCGCACCTGACCCGGGCGGCCGGCGCCGCTTTCAGCACCGGGATCAACGACCTCCTGGTCACGGGCGCCGTCGTCGTCTTCGTCGGGGCGCTGTTCTCTCTCCTCGTCCGGCGCAAGGACTTCCAGCAGCAGCGTCCGACCCCACCACCCGGTCCCGAGCCGGACGTGCTGGCCCAGGCGGCCAGCTGAGGAGGCGGCGCCTCCGGCACCTCGCCCGTCGCGTCGCTCGCGGTACGGTGCATCCCCATGGCAGCCGATGACGTCACCTGGGGTCTCGTCGACCCGTCGCTTCTGAGCCGCATCGTCGTCGTGTCGCCTCATTTCGACGACGCCATCCTCGGAGCCGCTCATCTCCTCGACCGCCATCGGGGTAGCACTGTGATCACCGTGCTCGGAGGCCGACCCCCGGCCTACCCACCGGAGCCGACCGATTGGGACGCCTGCGGCGGCTTCATGGCCGGTGACGACGTCGTGGCGCTGCGACGTGAGGAGGATCGCGCCGCCATGGACTTCGTCGGTGCCGTTCCTGTCTGGCTCGAGTTCGCCGACCACCAGTACCTGACGAAAGAGCAACGACCGCGGGCGCCCGAGGTGGCACCGGCACTCGAGAAGGCGATCGTCGCCGCCAGCGCGACCGCCGTCTTCCTCCCGATGGGTCTCGCCAATCCGGACCACGTGCTCACCCACGATGCCGGCCTGATGGTGCGGTCGACGCTGGCCGAGTCCGGAGATGGGCCAGCGTGGTTCTGTTACGAAGACCACGGCTACAAGCACATCCCCGGGATCCTGGCCTGGCGGGTGGCCAAATTGTTCAAGGCCGGGCTATGGCCGACTCCGGCCGTGGTGGCCGTCGACCCCGACATGAAGCGCAAGCGAGCCGCCATCGCTCTCTACAAGAGTCAGATCCCGCCGCTCGAACGTGATCACGTCCTCACCGAGCGCCTCGACGCCAACGTGCCCGAGCAGTACTGGCGTCTGGCTCCTCCGCCGGCGGGCTGGGAGCGCCTGACCGACTCGGTCTAGTCCTCTCGACCGGACCCCACCGCCGGGGCTGGTGGTGGGGTCACGTGCCGGACGTCGTGGTGGTGTGCGCCGTCCCCACCGCCAGGCCAACCAGAAGGACGAAGATGGCGATGAGCGAGAAGCCGACGGCGATCCCGGCGATGGCCAGGCCCCGTCCCTGTTGGACTCCGCCGGTCCGCTTGATCTGTCTGAGCGAGACGAAGCCCAGGACGATCCCGACGACACAGGAGATCCCGAAGAAGAAGGGGATGATCCCCGTCACCGAGCAGACGAGGGAGGCGATCGCCAGGCCGTTCGTCTGGCGTGCCGCCATGTAAGGGGCTCCCGGCGCCCCCGGATAGGGCGGGTAGGGGCCGCCCCACTGCGGCGGGATCGTGGGTGGCCCCGGGAAGCCGGGCGCAGGGACCGCATAGGAATGCGGTGGCACCGAATAGCCGGCAATCGGTGCCTGGTAACCGGGCGTTGGCGGTTGCACTGGCGGGGGAACCTGGCGTGCGGGGTGGGTTTCGGGGGGGTACCACTTTCCGTCCGTCGCCTGCCACCACCCCGGTCCTTGTTGTGTGTCGCTCATGGAGGTGTTCCCGGTGTCAGCGGTCTCATCAAAGTCCCGGCGACCTCTCTCGCAGCGACCCGCTCATCGGCGGAACCTAGCCCTTGATTGTGACATTGTGGGATTTTTCTGGGATTGGGACTAGGAGGGAGTCCTGTGACCGACCAGAAATAGCGATCCACCAGCAACTGCCCCCGTAGCTCAGAGGATAGAGCGTCGGTTTCCTAAACCGTGCGTCGCAGGTTCGAGTCCTGCCGGGGGCGCTAATGTGATTGTATGACCACGGTTGATGTGTGTCCGTGGAGTAACGCCTGATCAGCGACCCTGTAACGGGTGATCGGCGACACAGTAACGGTTGATGCTTGACAGCCTCGCCCCACCGCCCTGCGCTCTCACGAGAGCGGAGGAGGTGGCCGAGTGCTTGTGGAGCTCAGCAAAATGGAACAGCGTTACGACGCCGTGCTGGCCGTGGTCAGAGACGGCCTGTCGGTGGGTGAGGTGGCGGCCGCCTTCGGGGTGACCCGTCAGAGCATCTACCGCTGGATGCAGCGTTAAGCCCTGCCCTACCCGGCATCGCCGGCTGACGTCGTATCGTCCGAGCAGCCCGCTTCCCCATTTTGAACGGGACCGTGAGTACTGCTGCGCAACTCAACGACTAACCCATCGTGAGGACCGCTTTGCCGACGACTTCTCCGGTCTCAAGGACACGGTGGGCATCCGCCGCACGTTCGAGGGGGAACGTTTCCCCGATCACAATCCGTAGGTCGCCCGCTTCAAAATGGGAACCGGCCTCCTCGAGAATTCGGCGTTACATTTGACCGCGCCGGCAACTTGGTCGTCGCTGACACCGGCATCGGCTCGCTGGTGTCCTACAGCCTCAGCCGCGACGGAACGGTGACCCAAATCAACGCAGTATCGAGCACCCAGAAAGCCACATGCTGGGTTGCCCCGGCCGCTGGGTTCTTTTACACCGGCAACGCCGGGAGCGGAACTGTGAGCGGTTTTCAGGACAACAAAGGCAGCCTCAGCGTGATCGGCCAGACACCCACCGACCCCGGAACGGTCGATGCTTCAGCCAATGGACAGTTCCTCTACGCTCAAACCGGAGTGAACGGGATTGTCGACGAGTTCCAGGTCAGCGCCAACGGAGGTCTCACCGCACTCGGATCCGTGACGGTGGCCAGCGCCGCCGGTGGTGAGGGCATCGTTGCCATCTAAGCCCTCCCGACGCCCATGACGTGCCGGCGACGGCCCCGATCTTTCGGGTGCCGTCGCCGGTTGGGGTCGGAGGCACCGCCCTTGTCCGTCACGGTTGGTTCTCGGATCGCTATTCGCAAACGTGAGATAACCGTGGGCTGGGGCGCATCGGCCCGGAGACGACTAAATCGTGATCGGTAGTCAACCACCGGTTGCAAGCGGAACCCACCGTGGCAGCTGGATGTCCGCTCCTGACTCAAGATGCGATGAGTCTGGTCGAGCCGATAACCTCGCTGTTTGACGGACATCCAAGGTCCGCAGGAGGTCGGGAGAATCGAGATGGATGGCGCCGTCTGGGATTTCAGTGGTTTGCAGGCGTTGTTCATAAACTGCACTTTGAAGCGTTCACCCGAGGTGTCGAATACACAGGCCCTGGTTGACGCCAGCCAGTCGATCATGGAGCGTCATGGTGTCAGTGCAGAATTCATTCGCTTGATCGACTATGACGTCGCCACCGGGATCTACCCCGATATGACCGAGTACGGGTGGGAGAGTGACGCGTGGCCCGAGCTCCAGGACAAGGTCTTCGCCGCCCAGATCTTGGTCCTTGCGGGCCCGATATGGTTGGGCGACAACAGTTCTGTCATGAAGCAGTGCATCGAGAGGCTGTACGCCACGTCACATCTTTTGAACCCTGACGGGCAATATGTTTACTACGGACGGGTCGCGGGCTGTCTCATCACCGGTAATGAGGATGGTATAAAGCACTGCGCCATGAACGTCCTCTACAGCCTGCAACATCTGGGATACACCATTCCGCCCCAAGCCGACGCCGGTTGGATCGGTGAGGCCGGCCCCGGACCGTCCTACTTGGATCCAGGCTCGGGGGGGCCGGAGAACGACTTCACCAACCGCAACACCACGTTCATGACTTGGAATCTCATGCACCTGGCCAAGCTCTTACAGGATGCCGGTGGCATCCCCGCCTACGGGAACGTGCGGACCGCATGGGACGAAGGTCAACGATTCGATTGGGAGAACCCGGAATACCGCCGTTGACCCTTCCTGGCGTGGCGATGATGCGAACGCGCCGCGCCGTCCATCTCTGGGAGTGGGCAGCCGAAGGCACGGGAACGGGTTTCGTCCTGTTCTGCACACTGACGGTCATTTACGGGACAGGGCGTATCGGATCGACCTTCTTGCGAGGGACTCAGTCGACCAGCCTTCGGTTCCTCGTGATCGGTGTCGTGGCCGCGTCGAGCGCCGCTGCCGTGGCCTACTCGCCCATTGGCCGGCTCTCGGGCGCCCATCTGAACCCGGCGGTGACCGTGGCTCTCTGGCTTCAGCGCCACGTCTACCCGGTCGACCTCATCGGCTATGTCGTGGCTGACGTGAACGGCGCCCTGAGCTCGGTGATCGTCGGACCGAGCGGCCCCCAGGTGGCGTGGACGCTGGCCCTCAGAGGTGGCGCGGGATCGACCTTCGGCAGCCCGGCTATCGAACCCGATGGCACAGTGATCACCACAGTGGGACGTCAAGTCGTGGCCGTCGCCGACCGCGGCGACACCGGACATGTCATGTGGCGGTACATGGTTGGCGCCGCCATCGAGGTCTCGCCCGCCATCGGCCCCGACGGCACGGTGGTGGTGGGGACCAACGACCCTTACCAGTACGGTCTGAGCCCTACGGGGAAACTCCGGTGGAAGATTCGTCGCGAGTCCGAGACCTACTCTTCGACCTCGGTCACTCACGACGGTCTGGCCTACTACGGCGACAACAACGGCGTGGTCTACGGGGTCCGAGCGGCGACCGGCGTGCCGGTTGTCCGATACCAGGGGGTGCAGGGGGTGTGGTCCATCCCGGTGATTGACGGTGGACACTGTGTCTACTTCGGCACGCAGGGTGGCAACATCTACGGCTTCACATTCCAGGGCACCAAGCTCTTCGATATCAATGCGCACGCGCCCATCGACAGCTACCCAGCCATCACCGGCGACGGGACGTTGGTCATCGGTACCGAGAAGGGCGTGCTGTACGCAATACATGGGTGAGCGGCTGCCAAGTTCGGAGTGATTGGGTGTTGGCCTGTGAACTCAGCATCGTTTGTGCCCATCGCCATCGGCGCCGGTTCATATCCCCGAACGGTCGGCCGCCTCGAGCGAAAGTCGGAGTTGCCCGGACGTTGGGGAGGCCAGCCGCGGATCGCGCCGCCGACACGCCGCGCTCTAGCCGAATCGGTGCACGATGCCAGATGGTCGCGGCTTGTCCACATGGGGAAGTGACGCCGCAAGAAGGGCGGAGAAAACCTCGGTACTCTCGTTCATCCTTTCTAGCAACGCCTCCACGGGCTCGGCGGCGTCGCTCACCCCGTTGGCAAAATCCGTCACGTACCCGACCAGGGCCATCGGCAGACCCGCTTCTCCGGCGAGCACCACCTCCGGACCCGCCGTCTGGCTCACCGCCGTCACGCCGCATGCCGCCAGAGCGGCAATCTCCGAGCGCGAGTTGAAGCGGGGTCCATCCACGTAGCCGTAGCAGCCGGCTGCCGGGGCTAACCCGATCTCCGCAGCTGCTCCAATCAAGGCACTCCGCATTTCATCGCTGAACGGTCGGTCGAAGATCCAGTGTCCGCGCCCTTCCTGCCCCGGCTGCCCGTGCCATGAGCAGATGCTGCCGTCTGGAAGGCGGTTGCTCGGGTAGTGAAGGTCGTCGAAGACGACGAGCGATCCAGGTGCCACGGACGGATCGACCGAGCCGCACACCGTAGTTGATACGAGACAATCGATCCCCGCATCGAGGAGGCCGGCCAAGTTGGCCCGGTGATCGACGTGGTTCGACAGACGGAGGTGGCCAGGTTCGTGGCGGGCGAGATGGACGATCTCCGCCGCCGCCACGCGACCCCTGGTCACCGTGACCTCGCCATAGTTCGTTCGTCGGGTCTCTTGTTCTCGACCTTCGATGGCCGGCCAGTCGTAGGTGCCCGACCCGGAAATGATTCCCACCATCATGTCTAAGGTTCCTTTCCCACCTGATGAGCGTCGGTCGGATCACTGGGGAGGGCGATCTCAGGCGTCAGATCGACGTCCAGCCGAGTCGGCCACCAATTCCAACGCCCGACCAGAACGGCGGCCGAGGGGACGAGCAGCGTGCGAACAATGAACGTGTCGAGCAGGATCCCCAGGGCGAGGCCCGTCCCGATCTGGCGAACCTGGCCCGACGTGGCGATGGCGAGCACCCCGAATGTCCCGGACAGAACCAGGCCCGCCGAGGTGACCGTGGTACCGGTGGTGGCCACAGCAGCGGCCACAGCTGGGCGCAGCGTGGCGTGGCGCGCCTCTTCAAGGATTCTCATGATGACCAGGATGTTGTAATCCTCCCCCAACGCCATGATGAACACGAACATGAAGAAAGGAAGGGTGAAGTTGATCCCGAGCTGACCGCCGATCACGACGAAGATCAAGACGGCCAGTCCGAGCGACGCCAAGTACGAGAGCACCACGCTAGCCACTAGGTACAACGGTGCCACCAGGGAGCGCAGGATGAGCGCCAACAACAGTGTGAGGACGAGGAGGACCACCGGCACGATGCGGACGATGTCGGCCCCCGAGATGGTACTCACGTCGGCGGCCCCGGCCGCCTGCCCCGCTATTCCTGACTCAGTGGCACCGATGGCCGTAGCCACCGCGGTCACGGCGTGCCTAACTGATGGTATCGCTTGGAAGGCGGCCGTGCTCCCCGGCGATCCGGCGGCCAGCGACACGCGGAAGAGGATGGTGCGTCCGTCGCCGCTGATGAATTGTGCTGCCGCCCGATAGGCGTCATAGAAACTCGCCTCAAATCCGAGCCCGGCCGGTGGGACTGGAGGAAGGTCGCCGGGTGGTCCGAAGTGCCGGTAGGCGAAGCCCAGAGCCCCGACGGGAAGGCGGAAGCCGCTGGCCGATAGTGCATCGGCGATGGATGTGAACCGTCCAGTCGATCGGAGTTGCTCCTCGCCTTGGCCGATCACATCGGGATTGTCCCAGACCGAGTGGGGCAGACGGAACACCACGTCGGTGCCGGCCAGGACGGCCGCGCCGAAATGCGCCTCGAGAGCGGCCTCACCGACCTGGGAGTCTGAGCCGACGATGAAGCCACCGGGGTTGAACCCGGACGGGGCGTAGGAAACAAGCGACACGGCCAGCGCCCCCAGGGCTAACGTTCCCATGACGAGAGCGACGACGGGGCGCCGGACGACGCGGACCGCCACCTTTCCCCAAAGTCCCCTGCGTGGCCCACCGGGTCGCAGGACCGTAGGGAAGAACACAGCCCGCCCGAGTATGGCCAGCATTGCAGGCAAGAAGGTCAGCTCGATGATTAATACGACGAAAATGCCCAGTGCCAGGCCAGGTCCCACCCCTCGATACAGCCCGAAGCTGGCCAGGAGGAGGCTCAAGAGCGCAGCGATGACAGTGGCGGCTGAGAACGTCACCGACTTGCCCACTCGGGATACGGCGGCCACGATCGCTTCGTGCGGCTCCAGTCCCTGGCGCAGGTACTCGCGGTAGCGGAAGATCGTGAATAGCGAATAGTCCGTCCCGGCCCCGAGGACGAGCGCCGTCAGGAGCAGCTGCATGAGCGACGAGATCTGCGTGCCGAGTTTCGCCGACTCGGCAATGAGCGGCCCGGACAGGGCCAGGGCCAACCCGGCAGGCGCCAGGGCGACCAGGGGAGCGAGGAAGGACCGAAACGCGATGGCCAACAGCAGCAGAATAAACACGACCGACAGCAACTGCACGTGACTGACAGTCTGGTTGGCCTTTTGCTGTTGGTCGACCAACTCAGGGAGGGGACCTGTGAGGTAGACGGCAAGTCCGGGCGGCGGGGACGAGAAGGTGGATCGGACATCATCCACGGCGGTCGCCCCCGCACCCCCGCCCCCAGTGGTGCGGGCGGAGAATACGACAAGCGCCGTCCGCGCCCGATCATCCACCGACACCGTCCCGTCGCGGACAGAATTTACGTTGGGCGAGTTGCGAGCGTCTGCCTCGATGCGCTCAAAGGCCTTCTGGTCGGTGTTTGTCAGGGGTCCGTTCTCGCTGACCGCGACGATCGTGCCTGAGCGCTGGCCCCCGAGGAGGAAAGGAGCAGCCAGGGTGGCGGCGCGGACGCTGGGCGCCGTGCTCGGGAGGAAAGCGGTGTTGTCGTTTCTGATCACGCTGCCGAGCGACGGAAGCGAGAGTATGGCGACGACGGTCAGTACCACCCACCCTGTCACGAGCGTCCATCGGTGCTGGACCGCGAAGCGCGCAATCGAGGCGAACATTGAGCGGGAATTCAGCGACGAGACCGACAGGTCACGTCACTCGATCACTTTGGAATGATCGGCGAGCTCCGACAGGCCCGCTTCGAAGGGGACCTGGGCCACGAATCCGAGCTCGCGAGCCGCCCTCAGTGGTGACGCTACGATGTGGCGCACGTCTCCCAGTCGCCACTCGCCCGTCACGACCGGCTTCGGCCCGGAACCGCCGAGAGCCTCGAAGAGGCCCAGCGCCAGCTCGCCGACTGTGTGGGGTTCTCCGCTGGCGATGTTGAATGACCCCGTGACGCTCGTCGGCGCCTCGAGTGCCGCCAGATTGGCCCGAGCCACGTCCCGGACGTGGATGAAGTCCCTCCGCTGACCGCCGTCCTCGAAGACCCGAGGTGCGACACCGTGGCGTAGGGCGCTCACGAAGAGGCTGGCGACACCCGAGTATGGCGTGTCCGTCGGGCACCGAGGACCGAAAACATTGTGGTAGCGCAGAGAGATGACAGGGGCCCCCGCCTCGCGTCCGAAGGCGGCGCACAGGTGCTCCTGGTGGACCTTGGTGGCGGCGTAGACGTTGCGGGGGTCGACAGGGGCATCTTCGTCCACCGTCTCGGGAACAAGATCACCACCGCACGAGGGGCATGGTGGCTCGAACATGCCCTCCTTGAGGCGGTCGACTGATCGTGTGCCGGGGCGAACGGGACCGCAGATGGAGCACCGGTAGGCACCCTCGCCGTAGGCGACCATGCTCCCGGCCAGCACCAGCCGTCCGCTGAAATCGATCCGGGAAAGCGCGCGCGAACATAATCGCCGTGCCCACGTCGTTGTCATCGACATAGTCGGTGACATCGGAGAAGCGGCGCCCGAGACCAACTCGGGCGGCCTGATGGCTGACGGCGTGAACACCGACGAGGGAATCTTCCCAAGCACGATGGTCGCGCACATCGGCGATATGGTAGGCGGCCCGATCATTTTTGAATGCGGGGGGCACACGGTCCAGCACAATCACGTCATGCCCGGCTTCAATTGCCACGTCCACAACATGAGATCCGATGAAGCCCGAGCCGCCGGTTACAAGAATTCTCACGATGGAATATTGACAGTGGCCATATTCACAGGATTTTCACACCACTCGCGACGCACGGTACCGAGGCTAACCCCGGCCGGGTTAGGGTTCCCACGCCGAAGCGAATATTGGACCTGAAGTTATCGAATTGTAAGTGATTTGCTGGGCGCGCCTCGATTGCCGTCGCTACCTTTTCCAGATGCCCCAGGTCATCGTGCCAGTGCTCGACGAAGCCGAGGCGCTGCCGTGGGTCCTCGGTCGCATGCCGGAAGAATTCCACCCACTGGTGGTGGATAATGGATCGGTCGACGGCTCTGGTCGCATTGCCGCCAGTCTGGGCGCACAGGTTGTCACGGAGCCCATCCGCGGATTTGGATCCGCCTGCTGGGCGGGCCTCATGGCGGCCCACGAAGACGTGGTCTGCTTCATGGACGGCGATGGGTCCCTCGATCCCGGTGACCTTCCGCGCTTGGCCGATCCCGTCGTGAGCGGTGACGTCGAGCTGATGCTCGGTGCCCGACAGGCCGAGCAGGGGGCGTGGCCCCTGCACGCCCGTGTGGCCAACCGGTTCCTCATGGCCGAGGTCCGGCGCCGGACGACTCTTACGCTCTCTGATCTCGGCCCCATGCGGGTGGCTCAGAGGACCGGTCTCATAGAACTCGCCCTGGCTGATCGCCGTTCGGGGTGGCCTCTCGAGATGGTTCTCCGCGCGCATCGGGCCGGCTGGCGGGTGCGGGAGCTGCCCGTCGCCTACCGGCCCCGGACGGGCCGATCAAAGGTCACGGGCACCGTACGGGGAACGCTGCAGGCGGTCGGCGACATGGCCGCTCTCTTGCGGTGACTCCTCGGCCCATGAAGCTAGCGGGGACCGAATTCCAAGTCGTGATCATGGCCAAGGCCCCTGTCTCGGGGGAGGTGAAGACCCGACTGTGCCCCCCGCTGACCCACGAGCAGGCGGCCAGCCTGGCTCGTGCGGCGCTTCTCGACACCCTGGACGCGGTGGCCACCAGCAGCGCCTGCCGACGCCTCGTGGCGTGGGCGGGACGCTCGGGGACTTGGGTCCCGGCGGGATTCGATGTCATCACCCAGCGCCCGGGCGATTTCGGTTCGAGGCTCGCCGGGGCTGTCGAAGATGCCTGGGCTCGGACTCCGGTCCCCGTGCTGGTCGTGGGCATGGACACGCCCCAGCTGCAGGGATCCACCCTCGACGGTGCCGCGACCGTGTTGTTAGGGGCCAAGCTCTCCGCCGAACAGCCTTCGGCGGTGCTCGGGCCAGCTGACGACGGCGGCTACTGGATTATCGGAATACGCCGGCCCATCCCCGGCATGTTCGTCGGCGTCCCGATGAGCACGAACCGAACCGGGGTCGCCCAGCTGTTGCGTCTTCGCGCCTTGGGCGTGTGTTGCACCGTTATCAACAGCATGCGCGACGTCGATGAAATCGACGATGCCTTCTTCGTCGCCGCGACGGCTCCGGACACGCGGTTTGCCATCACTCTGCGATCGATGGTTGCGGGAGAATCAATTGCGAAGGGAGAGACGATGGCAGTCTTCCCCGGTGGCGGCGATGTCGATTATGTGACAATCAGTCGCTCATGACCGAGACCCTCGTCAGCTCGTCGTGGTTGCGCGTTGTCGACGGCCGCATACTGGACATCGATGTCCGCCGCTGGCTTGCCGCCGCCGATGAGGTCGACGAGGCCCTTATCGACCGGGTGGTCGGCCCGGTCTTGGATGTCGGCTGTGGCCCCGGCCGAATGGTGCGGGCACTTCGATGCCGTGGCATCGCAGCCCTGGGAGTCGAGATCGCCCCGACCGCTATCGCTGTTGCCCGACGCTGGGGGGCTCCCGTTGTGCAGTGCTCCATATTCGGGCGCATCCCGCGACGCGGACGATGGGGCTCCGCTCTGTTGTTGGACGGCAGCGTCGGAATCGGGGGCGATCCGATCGCCCTTCTCGACCGTGTCGCCGAATTACTCGGTCCCGGGGGCCTGGTCATCATGGAGACGGAGGCGCCGGCAGTGGCCAGTGAGGCGCTCACCGTTCGCATCGAGACGGCCAACGGCCGGGGCCCGTGGTTCCCGTGGGCCGTTGTTTCGATCGACGACGCCGATGCCGTGGCTGCTGCAGCAGGCTTTCGGGTCACCGAGTCGTGGGCCCACGACGAGCGCTGGTTCGTCCGGATGGACCGGGCCCATGTCAGCGGCGCACGTAACGCAGATACGGGCGAAACGCCACGTCCGTGACCGGGAAGAAGCACCGGTAGCAGGAGAACACCTGTCCGCTTGGACGGTAGTACCGATCGAGCGCCTCTTGAATGACGGGATCGACACTCGTGCTGTCGATGTAGACGACGCCCACTTGCGGAGTAGCGAGGATCGCGCGAATGCTGTGGAGCAGGACGGTTCGGGCTTCGCTCGGCCCAGCTCGCAGCACGTCATGAATGGCGTCGTCCTGGGCCCATGACGCCTTGCCGGCCAGCGTGTCATACCAAGGATGATCAAGGACGAGGACGGCCCCGGGAGTGGCTGCGATCATGGCCACGAGGCGGCGTCCCGCCTCTTCATCGGCCGATTTGGGCACCAGATGAGTCGGGTGGCCACCGATGGACACCACTTGCACAACGAGAACGGCGAGTACCGCCGCCGCCACTAGCGTGCGATGCGCACTGGGAGTACGACGGATGGTGTGGTAGCCAAGGCCCCCGAGCAGCGCCAGAGCGGCGAAGGCGGGGATAAGGACGTCTTGGCCGCCACCGATGTGGGCCCGGGCCACCCACGACGACGCCACGAAGCCGGCCGCCGCCGCCAACCAGAACGGCCATTCGGTGGTAGGGCTGCGCCGACGCCACCAGATGATGAGGCCCACGGCGCCGAGACCCATCATCCATCCCACCCGGCCGACCAGGTCGCCAGGAACAAATCGCCACCAAATCGTAGAATCGGTTCCTTGGTGGATCAGTTCACCGAAGATGTAGTAGCGGTACCACCCCTGGCTCAACGCATCGAGGACCAGGGTCGATCCAAGGACCGCGGCGGCCAAGGTGCCCGTGGCCGCCACACCCACCCTTCGTCGAACAGCGATCAGGTAAATGTCCAACGGAAGGACGGCCACGAGGGTCGATTGCTTGGTCAAGAAAGCAGCCGACATGGCCAGGCCGACCAGCACGCCACCGCCGAATCCGTGAGCTCGCCGCGCCACCGCCACCGAGACAAGGAGGAACAGCAAGTACAGAGAGTCGACACGACCGATGTCGAGCCAAGCCCCGCCCACCTGGTAGGTAGCGGCGAACAAGCCGGCCGCCACCATACCCGCCTCGATGCTATTGGTCTCGCGTTTCACCATCCAGAAGAGAAGACCGAAACACCCGAGGGAGGAAACGAGCGAGACCAATCGAAGCGGTAGGAAGCTCAGCCCAGTCATCTTGGCGACCAGAGCCGACACCCAGAAGTAGAGGGGCGGATACGTATAGGGCACGTAGTGAAGCGAGGGGGCGACATAAAGCGCTTGGCCGTGCAGCACCCGTCCGACCATCTCGACGGCACCGCCCTCCATCCACTCCAACTCATAGGGGTAGCCGAGCTGGCGTAGCGCCACGTAGACGTAGATGACGATGGGGACGAGAGCCGTGACGGCCACGCCTACTCTGATGAGGCGGATGCCGCGCTGGGTGGGGACCGGAGAAGGGTTCAAGGATGTATGGCGCGGGCTTGTTTCCACCGCCACAGGGCCAGAAGCGCACAGACCGCCCAGATGACTGCGATCACAACCCCGACATTGTGGGCGTAGTTCCACGGCAGCCGGCTGGAACCCGCCCGAGACGACTTCCCCCAACCCCCTACGAGGGGATAGGAGTAAAGAACCACGACCGCCGTCATGATCAAGCCGACATCGACGGGCACGATTAACCAGGCCCTCAAAAGGCGCCGGCACGTGGCGGCGACACCGAGAACCAGGGGTACGACGAGCGCGTCGTTCACGACGTTGAGCCCGATGACGGTACGCAGCACGGCCGGGGGATTCGATCCCGACCAGTTCGAGATCAAACCGTGTACCCCGAAGACAATGACCGCCCAGCCCGCCGTTAGGGTCAACCAGAAGAGCGGACCAGGATTCTGCGCCCGCTCCACGACCGTTGAGGGTTTGGAGCCCAAGGCGACGAGGAGAGTTGTACCGCTTTCGACATCGGCGGCTGCTGCCCTCTCGGTGGGTACCACCGTGCTCGTGGCTGCCGCCGCACGGGAAGCGAGGTCGGTGGCATCGTCGGCATCCGTAGCTCCATTCGCCATGGCTGAACCTTGAGGCAAAGGGTCTGTCGCACTTTCGTGTGACTCATGGATGACACTATTTTCCGGCCAGCCGGTAAGTGGAACCGATGTCTCCTGGGATCTCTTCTCAGGCGATCCCTTCTCCGGTTCAGGCCCGAGCTCGTCCGGTGGCGGTCCGAGATCAGTCACAAGACGACAACCTTGGAAACCCACTTAGTTTGGAGGACACCGGGCCGGTCGGGGGCGATCAGGCGCAGCGGGTATCCATGATCGAGATCGAGCGGTGCACCATTGAGCTCGAGGGCGAGAAGAGTGTCGGGGTCGGCGGCGTGTTGTGGGTCGATTACCGAGCTTGAATACAGCCGATCGGACGACTCGAGTGACTCGACACGAACCGCCGCCTGGGGGCGGGCACCCACGAGGTTGAGTAGCCAGGGGAGTGAGATGCCACGCCATGAAGCTGCCGCACTCCACCCTTCGACGCAGGTTATGGGCAGGCCAGCGGCTCGCTGGGGCAGTAATCGCAGTTCTGTCAACGTGAAGGTCCGGGGATAGCGGCAGTTCCCCGTCACTTCGAGTTGGAAGGTGGGGTCGAGGGCGGAGGTGGTGACCCCCGCCTCGATTGCACTCTGGTTGACCGGGAGTGACTGCGGGCCTACGACCGGATTTCGCGGCGCAAGAAGCGCCAACCGACGAAGCGGTGCCACCGTCTCTCCGGCCACGGTGAGGATGAGAACGGCGCCTGATCCCATCACAGTGGCCACGAAGCCCCGGCGAGATAGGCCCCCACGTAGCCGAGGGGCAGGCGGTGCCCCGGCTCTGTCCGCCGCAATACTCTGGATCGGGGAGCCGGTTTCGGCCGGACCGCGGGCCAGCGCACTTCTGGCGACGACGCTCTTGCTCCCGATGTGGATGACCAATGCGCCCACGACGACCCAAGCCGTCCAGAAGTGGGCAGTGGGAAAGAAGAACGGCATCGGCGAGTACCAGTACGCGATGTTGGCGACTCCAGTGAACAGCAAAAACAGCGATCCTCCGACGAGGGGGATCAGACTGAGTCGCTCAAGCGCGTGGGCCGGATTGTGCACCGGTGGCCATGAGAACAGTTTGGGCCAGACGGTCCAGAGCTTCGCCAGCAACAGGGGAATTGTGGCGATTCCCGTGATCACATGGGTACCCTGAGTCACGCGGTAGAAGTTGACCGGTCGCACAGGCAGGTGGAACCAGTAAGGCGGGTGTTGGGCCAGGTAATCTACGAGCCCAGTCAGAAAACAGATGGTGAAAGCTAGGCCGAGAGAGATGCCAAGCACCGAGGCGACCCATTCATCGTGCAGGGGGCTGCGGAACCGACGGCCGAGTCGATCGGCGGCGTGCTCAGCCAGATCGGCCATGGGGGCTGTCACTGTCGTCACCCTGGCCCGCCCCGCGCCGACGCGCCGTTTGAGCTCCACCGACAGGCCGTGCCGGCGTGCCCGTAATCTCGGTGGCATCTCGGCGCGTGCGTCGGGCACGAGTCGACAGTAGTGCTCCCGTCTTGGCCGGCGTCCAGATCTTCCTTACGAAAGACCAACGCGGGCTTTGGCACCCACAGCCGATTCGTACCCCAGACGGAGCCGTAAGACAATTGTAAGGACCACCTCGGAACGCGTACCGGGCGCCTCCCTTTCCGTGCCGCGGGCGACCTCCGTGATCGGAGTCGACCCCGGTACCATGGGCCCGTGACGTCCGTCCTGGTGGTCGATGATGAATCCGTCGTCCGAGACGTCATCGTCCGTTATCTCGATCACGAGGGATTTGAGGCCCATGAGGCCGCCGACGGCGCCGAGGCTCGGGCAGCCCTGCAGGAGCATGTTCCCAATCTCGTCATTCTCGATGTCATGCTCCCCGACGCCAACGGACTGGATCTCTGCCGGTGGATCCGGACGTCGAGCGAGGTGCCCGTGATTCTCCTTACGGCACGAGGCGAGGAGCAGGACCGGATCACGGGGTTGGAGCTCGGGGCGGACGATTACGTCGTCAAACCCTTTTCCCCACGCGAACTGATGGTCAGGGTCAAGACGATCCTCCGACGGGCGAACCTGGATCGCTCGTCAGGCCCCACGCGGCTGGAGATTGGCGGCATGATCATCGACTCCACAACTCGAGAGGTGACAACCGCGAGCGGGCAGGGCCTGACATTGACCGCCACTGAGTTCGACCTCTTGTGGTGCCTGGCCAGCTACCCCCGCGTCGTGTTCTCGCGGGAGCAGCTCATGGCTCAGGTGTGGGGTTACGAGTCGGCGCCACACGTCGGCACCAGCACGGTGACAGTTCACGTCCGGCGACTACGCGAGAAAATTGAAGACGACCCTTCGAGACCCCGGTTCGTCACCACGGTATGGGGTATCGGCTACCGGTTTGAACCGTGACGGTCAACATCGTCATCGTGGTGGGGGCGACGATGGGCGTCGGAGTACTTGCTGGCGCCTTGCTGCGCAAGCTCCCGACCGTTCGCCTTCAACTGGCGGCTCTGGCGCTTCTCGCCGTGGTGCTACCCGTCGGGGCCGTTCTGCTATCGGGAGCGGTCATGTTCCACCTCAGTGCGCTAGGTGAGGTGGCGACGGCCTCGATCGCCGCCGGCGTGGTCAGCGTCGCCCTGGCTCTCGTGCTGACCCGCAATATCGTCGGGCCCCTTGAACGAGTCCGTGCTGCGTCGGTCCGACTGGCCGAGGGCGAGCTCGGCGAGAGGGCACCGGTACGGGGGCCGACCGAGATCGTCGACATGGCCACCTCCTTCAACTCGATGGCCGATCATCTTGAGGCCGTATTCGATGCTCGAAGGGAGCTGGTGGCTTGGGCCAGCCATGATTTGCGAGCGCCGATCACCTCGCTCCAGGCCATGCTGGAAGCGATCGACGACGGCGTCATCGAATCCGGTCACTACATGGACGCTCTCCAGAGTCAGGTTCGGCTTCTCGGATCGCTCGTCGACGATCTGTTCGAGCTGGCGTGCATCGACTCTGGGGCCACCGCACTGACCATGAGCCCGGTCGACATGGTCGATCTGGTGACCTCGTGCGCTCGCCGCTTCCAACTCGAGGCACAGGCCCGAGGCATTTACCTGGCGGCGGTGATCCACGATGAGGTGGTCGTCGCCTTATGCGCCGGCGACAAGGTCGAGCGGGTATTGACCAACCTCGTCTCGAACGCACTTCGCTATACGCCGGCCAAAGGGAAGATCGCCCTGTCGCTGACCACGGGGCCAGAAGCGGTATTCGTATCGGTGGAGGACACCGGTTGCGGGATCGCCTCGGATTCGATCGAAAGAGTCTTCGAGCCGTTCTTCCGGGCGGACCAGGCCCGCACGCCATCGGATGGGAGTGCCGGATTGGGTTTGGCTATCGCTCGAGGACTGATCGACGCCCAAGGGGGCCGGATCTGGGCCGAGCCTCCTGCCGTCGGAGGAACTCGGATTTGCTTCATGCTGCCCGCCCTAGACCCCGGACTCCATGCGACCGCAACGCAGCGGGTTGACGAGGTGCCTGTCGAGGTGTCCAGTCGGCGAGCCGTGGACCGGCGCGGCCGATCTGCGATGGGGCGACGGATCCGTGACAACGCCCCCGGAGGTGGCACCTCCGGCACGAAGGATCTGCTTTGAGCACGATGCCGCCGCTCACCCGATTCCCGGTGACACGCGATCCCATGTCCGCGGTGGTGTCGGATCCTGGGTGCCTTTCCGCTCGCTTCACGAGCGGTCGGCTCGCGGAAGGCCCGGTCTAAGCGGCCTGCCCTAGCGGGAGTGTGCGTCACCGCTGAAGCCCCCGAGATTGGACTCGCTTGGTCCGCTCGCTGGGCGGAGCAGCGACCAGGGCTAGCGCGGCGCGTTTGGCGTTGGCGAGGTGAGTTAGTTGTCCGCTGACCCGCGCGAGAAGCAGCGCGCCTTCGATTAGAGCGAGGGCCGCCGAGGCCGCTTCCGTTCCTGAGGTTTCGGGGCATCCATCTGCGCGTAATCGTGCCGCGAGTAGGGCCTCCGATTGCTCAAAGCATCGAGCCGCGGCTACGCGGAAGCGAGGCTTAACTGTGGGAGATTCGAGTGCGGTTAGGGCGATCGGACAGCCGGACAGGCGTCACCAGTAGCCGATCCTTGGGCGATGTCGATGAATCGGACGATACCGGTGGCCACGTTGGGTGTCCCGTCCAATGCCTCGCTGAGGGCTTCCGCGACGGCCTGGCCCGATGCAGCGCTGTCTCGGCGAGTTGTTCCATGCCTCCGGGAAGTGGTGGTACTGCGACCCGTTGGACACCCCGCTTTCTGCAAGCAGCTGCGACCACGCGTGGCCGAGTAGCGCTGGTCCCGCAGGAACTTGGCCATCGTCTGTATCAGCAAGGCCCGGGAGTCACGCTCACGTGGCGGTACGCTCTGGACTGTACTAGACCGATTGGTATAGAAGCCAGAGCGCGTGGCCTAGTCGGGAGGATCGAACTCGAGCAGCAACATCTCGGTGCCGATCGCTGTCCGTAGGATCGTCGTCTCGAAGGCCACCCTGGACCGGTTACACGTGGCAGCCTTCACCCTAATGTTGAAAGTGAAGAGTGTGGTGTCGGACTTTGATCCGAACAGCGAGATGTCTAAGGAGTTGTGATGGCGAATCCGACAAGAGGATTCCTTGGTCGCGGCAAAGCCGCTCGTGACCCCCGCCTCCCACCCGGCCAATACGACGCAGGGGACCAGTGGCCCGTGCTGAATGCGGAAGTGACTCCACATCTGGATGCTGCGTCGTGGTCGTTCTCGGTCGAGGGTCTCGTGACACACCCGACGACCTGGAACTGGGAGGAGATCCACGCTCTTCCCGTCTCCTCATATTCCGGTGATATTCACTGCGTCACGACCTGGTCCAAGCTTGGTGTCAGCTTCAGTGGCGTCTCGGTGGACACGCTGCTCGGTATCGCAGGGTTGGAAAGCACGGCCAGCCATGTGTTGGCGTTTTGCCACACCGGCTACACCACAAATCTCCCGCTAGCCGATGTCACCGGCGGGCGGGCATGGGTGGTCTGGGCGTACGAGAACGAGCCCCTGCCGATCGAACATGGCGGACCCGCACGTCTCCTGATCCCGCACCTCTACTTTTGGAAGAGTGCGAAATGGGTGGCTGGGATACGACTACTTGATCACGACGAACCTGGTTTCTGGGAGCGCAACGGCTACCACGATCGAGGAGACCCGTGGCTCGAGCAGCGCTATCAAGGCGATTAAGAAGTGGCGACGGATCGGCCGCGCGGTGATCCGTGGCAGGTGGCCACGGTCACGGACATCCGGCCGGAGACACCGACTGCCAAGACGTTCCGCCTGGTACTCACCACGCCCACTCTTCAGCTGGCCGGTCAGTATTACGTGGTGCGTCTGACCGCACCCGACGGCTACACGGCATCGCGGTCGTACTCGGTGGCATCGGCTCCGAGCGACTCTGACGACATCGAGCTCACTGTGGAAAGACTCGAAGGTGGCGAGGTCTCGGTTTTCCTTCATGATGAGGTCATGGTCGGTGACGAGCTGGAGGTGCGGGGACCTATCGGTCTTTGGTTCGTCTGGACTGCCCAGACGCCGGCCATCCTGGTCGGCGGGGGATCCGGCATCGTGCCCCTCATGGCCATGCTGCGACTGGCCCGGCAGACGGGGCGCTCGGACCTGGTTCGAATGGCCGCGTCAGTGCGAACTCCCGATGAGCTGTACTACGCCCATGAACTTCCCGGTCCCGAGACGAAGGTTGCCTACACCCGCACGATCCCCCCGTCGTACCCACGGCGCGCCGGCCGGCTCTCCGCGGATGATCTTGCGTCTCTGTGGATGCCTGACTCGACGGCCTTCGTGTGTGGGTCGCCAGGCTTCGCCGACTTCGCCAGTGGACTCCTGATGGACCTTGGCCAACCTGTGGAGCGGATCAGAGTTGAGCGATTCGGCCCCACCAGCTAGTTCTGGGGGTTGTGCGCCGAAGGTCGAAGTATCCGCCGAATGAGCGCCCGTGCCTGAGCCCGGGTCTGGAGAGATCGCCCTTGCTACCTTGTGGCGTGCCCAAGTACAGGATTGGCCGGGCGGCGGAGTTGCTGGGGGTGAGCGCAGACACCGTGCGCCGCTGGGCCGACTCGGGACGGGTGAAAGCGACGCAGGCGTCGGGGGGCAGGCGCTTGGTCGATGGGGCGGACTTGGCCCGGTTGGCGGTCGAGCTTGCCGGCGAGCAAGGACGCGACCGGCCGCGGGGCCAGTCGGCCCGTAACCGCTTTCGAGGGATCGTGACCCGGGTGACCAAGGACGGCGTGGCGGCCCAGGTGGAAGTGCAGTCGGGTCCACACCGCTTTGTGGCGCTCATCACCCGAGAGGCGGCCGACGAGCTGGAGCTGGAGCCCGGAATGATTGCCGACGTCGTGGTCAAGGCAACGAATGTAGGGGTCGAGGTACCCGCGGACACCTGATTGACCCGAGGTCAGCGCTGCTCGACTGCCTGGGACGGCGACTGCTCGTACGGCCAGACACTGATCGCTTCGCTCGGGAGCTCGATGTGACACGAGCCGCCGATCTCGAACCGGTCTCTTTCCGTGGTGCGAGCGTGGATCTCGAGGTCCGCTGCGATCGAGACGAACAGGTCAACCGCCGTGCCCACGTCTGCAACGTCAGAGAAGGTGCCCAAGAGCCCGCCCGCGTCGAGCAGGGTGACGCGCTCGGGCCGGATGCTCCAAAGAACGGGTGTGGCCGGCGCTAGCTCTCCCGTCGGCGCTGCGATCCTGACGCCTTTAGCGT
Organism: uncultured Acidimicrobiaceae bacterium; assembly: GCA_963848355.1. Lineage (GTDB taxonomy): Bacteria > Actinomycetota > Acidimicrobiia > Acidimicrobiales > UBA8190 > CAWKDG01. The sequence goes on along the minus strand of CAWKDG010000012.1, from coordinate 316,696 downwards.
CGATCCATCCGTCGGACTGGACCATGGCCCGATGCAGGTTGGCGACGCCGAGCAGACGTGCCACCTCCGGCGACGAGGGACGGGTGAAGAGGTCTCTGGTGAAACCCGACTGCAGCGCCCGCCCGTCCGATATCACGATCACCTCCTCGGCCAGGACCGCCGCCTCCTCGGGGTCATGGGTGACCAACACGGTGGCCAGGCCGGTGTCGTGCTGCAACCGGCGGAGCACGCGTCGGAGCTCCAGTCGAACCGGCGCGTCGAGCGCCGAGAACGGCTCGTCCAAGAGGAGCAGCTCCGGCGACCGGCACAAGGCCTGCGCCAATGCCACCCGCTGGCGCTGGCCACCGGAGATCTGGTCCGGGTAGCGGTCCTGCAGCCCGTCGAGATGAAGGTGGTCCAGCCAGTACGCGGCTCGGCCCGGAGTGGCGCCTTCGGCGAACAGGAGCTGTTGCCACACTGTGAGATGGGGGTAGAGAGAGAACCCCTGGGCCATGTAGCCCACCCGCCGGGACTCGACGGCGATGCGTTCCACTGAGCGGCCGCCGTACCGGACTGGCCCGGGGGTGGGGCCGTTGAGCCCGGCCAAGCACCGCAGGAGGGCAGACTTGCCAGAACCCGAGGGACCGAGAACCGCCAGAGTGCTTCCGCCGGACCGATGTGACACCTCAAGGTGGAAGGTCCCGACTCGGTAGTCGAGGTCGAAGGTGACCGGTGTCGACGTGGTGGCGCCAGGAGGGTCGGGCACGGGAACGAGCGCCCGGTGAGCCCTGTGACGCCGTGGCGCGAGACGGCCGAGCGCCACCACGACGACGGCGATGGCCAGCGCCAGGGCCGTCGGAGCCAGTGTCGTAGGTAGGCCGATCCCGCTGAACTGGTTGTACGTGTACACGGGCAGGGAATACGGGTGGTAGGCGAGGATGATGACCGCCCCGTACTCACCGAAGGCGCGCAGCCAGGCCAGCACCATCCCGGCACGGATTCCCGGTGCGGCCAGGGGGATCGCCACGAGGCGGAACCGGGAGAACTCGGAGTGGCCGAGCGTGGCCGCCATGTCGAGCGTCGCCGGGTCGACGGCACCGAACGCTGCGCGGGCGGCCACGATCAGAAACGGGGCCGCGCAAAATGTCTGTGCCAGGACGATGCCGGCGAGCGAGTTGGTGAGATGACCGCCGAAGAGCTGGCCGAGGAAGGTGTACGGGCCCACCAGGTAGATCAGCAGGATCCCGCTCATCAGGGGAGGCAGCGCCAGGGGCAGGAGCACCACGAGCCCGATCAGTGAAGCCAGGCGGCTCCGGGAACGGGACAGGAGGTAGGCCAGCGGGACACCGAGCAGTGTGATCAGTGCCAGCGAGATGGTGGCGCTCTCCAGCGAGACGAACAGAGACGGGAATAGTCCCGGCACGTGGAACCCGCGGCGGGGGGCATCGAGAAGGCGGACACCGAAGGCGACGAGTGGGACGGCCAAGTAGACGACGATCAGGCCGCCCAACCAGGGAAGGGGGCTTCGCCGTGCCTCCACCGTCACAGTTACAGCTGCCCCTTCAGGTCCTTCGGCACGGAGGAGCCGCCACTCAGCTTGGGAGGACTGATGGCGATGATCCCGTTGCTCCCCAGGATCTTGCGCCCAGCCTTGCCCAGGAGGAAGGTCACGAAGGCGCGGGCGGAGGCATCATGGGGCGCCCGGTTGAGCACGGTGACGGTGTAGTCGCCGGCGAGGTGCGTTCCTGTGAGCGGCACCGTCTTGACGCCTGCGGCCGCCGCTTCGACGCCGTAGAAGAACCCAGCATCGAGCTGTCCGGCCTGGAGCTGTCCGACCAGTGAGGTCTCGGGGTACACGGTCGACGTCGACGTCGCGATGGCCATCAGGGCCTCGATGTGGTGCGTCGTGGCCGCCTGGTCCAGCGCCGTCACGGCCAGGACTCCCTTAGGGTCGGTGGTGGGATCTGTCCGACCGATCAGGAAGCCCGGCTGGTCGATGACGTCGTACCAGGGCTTGGTCCGCAGGGCCTCGGCGAACCGGCTCGAGGCGTTGTAGCCCAGCACCAGGGGCGACGAGCCAAATAGCGCGTACCACGACACCCAGTTCCCGTTGGTCGACCCCTCGAGGGCACCATTGACCGCTGACGAGGCGCTGATGAACACGTCACCTTGGAGGGTTCCGCCCTTGATCCCAGTGGCGATCGCATCGGACCCCATGGAGGTGTCGTTGAGCGTGTACCCGGTGGCCTTGTGGAAGGCCGGTGCGACCTGTTGTTGCAGCAGGTTCTGCAACGAGCCGGCCGACAGCACGTCGACGGGGCCCGATGGCAAGGGGGAGACGGGGGCGGGCGCGGAGGTACAGCCCAGCGTCGTAGCCATGAAGAGACCGAGCGACGTTGCGGCGGTGATCCATCGCAGACCCACCGCGCCAGACGTCCGCTGGGAGTACGGGGTGAACATGCCGACACGGTAACAAAGCGATCGGGCACTTGCGCCAGTTCAGTTGGATTTATGCCGCAGATAAGGGCATTTGTAAGATTTATCCTTGCTGGGGCGGATCATGTTCAGCTGGATCGGCCGTCACCGCGGGCGAGGCTTTCTGCGGTGCTGCTGGCCGTCCCGAACGCTCCTCTGCCATTCGCCGGACCGACCGCCCGATTTGTGCCAGAGAGTGAGCTCCTCCAGGGACACTCCCGGGTCGAACTCGAGCAACGAGCAGATCAACGTGAGGCCGGCAAAGGCACAGGCGGTGAGGGCCTCCATCTCCACCCCCGTCCTTTCGACGATCTCGGTGACGGCGGTGATCTCGATCCGGTGCGGGGACATATCCACGTCTACCGATACCTGGTCGACCCGGATGGAGTGACAGAGGGGCACGAGCGAGGACGTCTGCTTGGCCGCTTGGATGCCGGCGACGCGTGCTGCCGCCACCGGGTCGATCCCGTGTCGAGTGCCACCGAGCACCTCGACGGGGTCGACTGTGGTGATGACGGCGCAACGGGCGACGGCCAGTCTGCGTGTCAGCGGTTTGGCGGTGACATCGACCATGCGGGCACAGCCCTGCTCGTCGAGATGGGTCAGGGCCCCTGCAGCCCGGGTCGTGCCTTCCGGTTGGGCCTTCACGCGCAGCCCCCCGACACCGGCGGGATCACCGCGACCTCGTCGTCGTCGCCGACAGGAGTGTCGGAGTCCGCCTCCTCGCCGTTGACCCAGAGGCGGGACCCATCGAGAACGGTGCAGAACGGCTCCCCGAAACGGGCCCTGGCGCCAGCCACGACGGCGGCGACGTTGTCCCCGGGCACGACGACACAGGACGCCCCGGCCGCCTCCCGCGCCGGCCCGAACAGGCGGAGGCGAGCCATCGCTACCCGCCGATCATCGACATCGATCGCGACGGGCTGAGGAACCCCGGCTCGTTGATCCCATGGCCGGGATGTTTGGCCCAGACGGCTTGTCCTCAGCAGGAGAGAGAGTTCGGCGTCGGTGCCGTCGTTGCGCAAGAGGTCCCGCACGGTCTCTTCGTCGTTGGTGAAGAGGCAGTTCCGCACGGCGCCGTCCGCCGTGAGCCGGAGGCGGTTGCACGTACCGCAGAAAGGTTCCGTGACGCTCGAGATGAGGCCGATTTCGCCGGCCCCGTCGGTGAAGCGGAACCGCTCGGCGGGAGCGCCCGTGGCATTCGGTAAGGGCTCCAAGGGCCAGCGTGCGTTGATCCGATCGAAGACCTCGTGGCCCGGCACGAGCCGGGCGCGGTCCCAATCTCCCTGGGCATCGAGTGGCATGAACTCGATGAACCGTACGATGCGCCCGGTGGCGCGTGCGAAGGAGGCGAAGTCGAGGATCTCGTCGTCGTTGCGGCCTCGCAGCAGCACCACGTTCACCTTCAACGGTGTCAGCCCGGCCGCCTCGGCGACATCCATGGCGCGCAGGACGTCGATGGAGGACGCCCCGCCGGCGAATGGCGGCAAAGCGGTCTGGTCGCAGGGAGTCGCAGCTCACATTCACCCTTCGCAGGCCGGCCGAGGCCAACTTCCCGGCCATACCGGCCAGCTCCGTCCCGTTGGTGGTCACGGCCAGGTCCTCGAACCCGAGCGCCGACAACCCGGCGACGAGCACCGGGAGCCCTTTGCGCACGAGGGGCTCACCGCCGGTGATGCGCAGCGCCGTTACACCGAGACTCCGAGCCACCCGGGCCACTCGGGTGATCTCGTCGAACGTGAGGAGCTGATCGATGCGGAGGAACGAAAGCCCCTCCTCGGGCATGCAGTAGACGCAGCGCAGGTTGCAGCGATCGGTGACCGAGATGCGAAGGTCGTCGTGCACGCGCCCGTAGCGATCGACGAGGGGACCCTCGACCGGCATGGCGGGTGCCGCTTTCCCCACGGCTCCGATGGGGTCGCACGGAGATGGCGACGCGGACGGGAGCAGTCATGCGGTCATCCTCACCGAACGGACGACGGGTCGCGGCCGGCACTTTCGAGGTCAGCGGAACAGCGGGTCCAGTCCGTGCCACCGCTCCATGTCTCACGCTTCCAGATGGGGACGGTGTGCTTGACGGTGTCGATGCAGAACTGTGCTGCCGCGAACGCCTCGGCGCGATGGGGTGTCGACGCCACCACGACCACTGACACCTCTCCGACTTCGAGCCTCCCGACCCGGTGGAGGAGCACCAGTCGGCCGATCTCCGTCCATTGCTCCCGAGCGGCAGCGGCCACCCGTGCGAGCTGAGGAGCAACCTGCTCGACGTACGCCTCGTACTCCAGGCAGGTCACGCCGGGACGCCCCTCGGAGTGGTCACGCACCGTGCCGCAGAAGGTCACGATTCCTCCGCACCCGGGGAGGATCGCCCACTGCCACGCCGCCTCGACCGGCACAGGTCCCGTACCGACGCCGACCCAGTCACCGCTCTCTGGGGGAGTCAGCTCGGTCAGGGTCACCGGGCCGCCCTCGATGTCCCCTTTAGCGTCCGTCACTGCCACCCCTTTTTTCCGGCCGCCTCTCCGGAGAGAGCCGTTGAACACACTAATCGGGGCACTGCGTAGGTCTCCCTCACGCACCCAGCGTTTCCGGTGCCGCTCCGACATCCTGACGGCGCGATCAGTGGGGTCGGCCCCCGGCGAGCAGCTCGAGCGCGTGTCCGAGAACGTCCGCCACGGCCTCGAGGGATTCCACCGCACCGCTCGGCGATCCCGGGACGTTGAGAATGAGGCAACCGCCGACGGTTCCCGCCACGCCGCGCGAGAGGCGTCCGAGCGGGCTCACGGAGCGCATGGCCTCGGCCAGGCCAGGAGCCTCGCGTTCGAGGACGGCGCGGGTCGCCTCCGGGGTGACGTCGGTGGGCGAGAAGCCGGTGCCCCCCGTGGTCACCACGAGTCCTGTGAATCCGGTCGACAGTTCGACGAGAGCGGCCGAGACCGGGGCCGTGCCGTCGGGGACGACCCGCCGATCGACGACGCGAAACCCGTGCCCGACGAGCATGCGGGTCAGTTCGTCACCGGAGCGATCCTGGCGCGTACCCATGCTGACCGATTCAGAAACAGTGAGGATCTTCGCCTGGAGAGTCATGACGGCCATGACGCTACCGGGAAGCAAGACGTCGCATCGCCAGAAGGGCACGTCCGGAGGCGAAATGCGATAATGCATGGGTGGCGAAGACGTTCGACGGGATCGACCAGACGCTGACCGAGTGGTTGTCGGACCAGCCGGTCTTCTTCGTGGCGACGGCTCCGCTCCATCAGGAAGGTTCGGTGAACTGCTCACCCAAGGGCAACCGCGAGGAGTTCGCCGTTCTGAACGAGCGCACGGTGGCCTTCCTCGACCAGACCGGGAGTGGCGTCGAGACCATCGCCCATCTCCAGGAGAACGGCCGGATCGTGATCATGTTTTGCGCCTTTGCGGGACCGCCACGGATCGTGCGCCTGCACGGGACAGGCCGGGTCGTGTTGGCCGACGACCCGCAATTCGACGATTTCGCCGACCGCTTTCCCGGTGGTGCGGGGCCAGGGGTCCGCTCGGTCATCGTCGTGGACGTGCGCCGGGTGTCGGACTCGTGCGGCTACGGCGTGCCCCTGATGACGTTCAAGGGTCATCGACCAACCATGGATCAATGGTCAACCCGCAAGGGGCGCGACGGAATTCGTCAGTACTGGGCCGAGAAGAACGCCACCAGCATCGACGGGATCAGCGGGATCGACAGCCGGGCGCCGCGCTAGCACGCCTCGCTCGGCCACGCTTCAACGTCCCCGGTTCACCACGGCTCCCGCCCTGCGGCGGGCACCCCGCTTGCGTCGAGGAGAAGGACCTCCACGTTCTGCCCGGCGCGCACACCGTCCCCGTCCGGCAGCAGCGCCAGTGCGTTGGACTGCGCCATGACGTGCAGCATGTGCGAGTCCTGGCCACCGACCATTCGCACCCCCAACTCTCCGTCGGTTCCGGTGCGGGCCGTCACCCTGATTAGGTGCAACTTGCCATCGGGACGACGGGGGAGGTCGTCCTCGGCGACGGCGGAAAGGCGCGGCCGATCGAGCACGGTGCAGCCCGCTATGGAACGCAGCGCCGGCCGGACGAACAGCTCGTAGGACACGAGAGCCGAGACCGGGTTTCCCGGAAGCCCGAAGACCGGTGTCCCGGACTTCTCGAGCACCCCGAAGGCAAAAGGCTTAGCCGGCTTGATGGCCACCTGCATCCAATGCATGGTGGGTCCGCTCAGCTTGCGGAGCACGGGTTTCATCAGGTCCAGGTCACCCACACTCACCCCTCCGCTCGAGACGATGGCGTCGCAGCGGCAGCCTGCTTCTTCGAGCAGAGTGGTGAGGGTCGCCTCGTCGTCTCCGGCCACGCCGAGGTCGACCGCGCTGAAGCCGTCGGTCCGGAGTTGGGCCAGGAGCGCTGGGCGGTTGGCGTCCCGGATCTTTCCCGGCGCCAGGGTGCCCCTCGATGTGGCCAACTCGTCGCCGGTGGAGAGCACTCCCACGGTGGGCAACGGGTGGACGAAAAGCCGCTCGACCCCGATGCTCGAGAGCACGCCCACGTGGGCGGCGCCTAGGTACGTCCCGGGAGAGAACACTTCGTCGCCCGCACGGACGTCGCCCCCGGCCTTCCGTACGAACGTCCCGGGCTCCACCGATTCCTCGACGACGACGATCGATCCGCCCGATTCGAGGCGGGTGCGCTCGACCATGCACACGGCATCAGCGCCAGGCGGCAGCGGTGCCCCTGTCATGATCCGGACCGACTCACCGGGCGATACGAGAGGCCTCGCGTCATCCCCGGCCATCACGCTGGCCACCACCTTAAGGCGCACGGGGGCAGACGCCGTGTCGGCGGCCCGCAGGGCGTAGCCGTCCATAGACGAATTGGCGAACGGCGGCACATCCGTCGTGGCAAAGACGTTCTCGGCCAGAACGTGGCCGTGGGCGTCGTGAACGTCCAGCTGCACGGGGGTGAGGACCTTGCATGCGGAGAGGACGAACTGGCGTGCCTCGGCGACTGGGATCATCGGCCAGAAGGCACCCGGGTCCTTGGTACCCGAACACTTGGGGTCAGTGGCATTGGCACACGTCCAGGTGCCCCCAAGAAGAGACGCCTCAGCCGGTTCATGATGCCAACGTTACCTCGCTGCACTGCGTGACCGGCTCCGTCCCCCGAGACAGTTCAAGCTCATGTCGTCCCTCACCCGAGGGATCGTCACGGCGTCGCTCTACGCGAACGTCTGACAGTTCGAACCCCTGCCTCGTTCGGCGGCCTTTTGAGCACGCCAGCGCGCGAATTCGGGTGGTTGGTCGCCTGCTGGCAATGGAAAGCCGGCTTCGATGAGAAGACTGCGCCGCGAACCTGCTGGTCGCTGCCCTTCCCATATTGCTTGCGCCTTGCCCGGGGCACTGCCTGGGGCGCTAACAAAATGTATGACCACGGTTGATGTGTGTCCGTGGAGTAACGCCTGATCAGCGACCCTGTAACGGGTGATCGGGGACACAGTAATGGTTGATGCTTGACAGCCTCGCCCCACCGCTCTGCGCGCTCTCACGAGAGCGGAGGAGGTGGCCGAGGGCTTGTGGAACACTCGAAATCGCCGCTGTAGAAGGCATCGTGGGGTGGGGCTCCGACCCGATGAGTTTCTATCGTGTCGCTACCCGATGCCTGGAACGCCGATGGGCCGGGCCAGGACCTGACCGAGCGCGTCGGCGAGTGCCCTCAGTGCATCGTCGGCCCCCGTTATGCGCCGCCAGGCTATGACGCGGTCGGGGCGAACGAGGACCGCGCCGTCGGTCTGGATCTGCCGATGGCGCACCCAGAGGCATCGAGGGTCGTGCAAGTCGCCGTCCACGTGACCGATCCGAACGGCGTCGATCGGGAGATGGGCCTCCTCGGCCAGCCGCATTGCCGCTTCGCACCACAGTTGTCCGTCCTCGCCCGCGATCAGCAGGAATCGCCCCGGTGCGACGAGGTCCTTCAGGGGACTGCGGCGTCCCTCGTCGTCGTCGATCCACGCATGGGGCAACGGAGCCCCGGGACGAGTCGACGGTTGGTACACGCGGATGTCGTCGATCGGCTCGGGAGGAGGCGTCCCGTCCGGGACGACGGCGGGGGACTCATAGGTGTAGCCGTACTCGACGTTGAGTTCGCTGAACTCCATCGATTGGGCCCTCATCATGCGCAAGAGCGCTGCTCGCCGCGCTGCATCTTCGGACCGAACGCTCCAAGCACGGCGAAGGAGATCCATGTTCTGCTCGGGAGTGTTTTCGGGGGCGATCCCGAACTCTGCCACCGTGGCGAAATGGTTCAGGGCATTCTCGAGGGACCGCTGGCAGTTGCGTTCGTCGACCGGTCGACGCTCGGCTTCGTAGGTGTCGAGTAAGGCGGGCCCGGCATGGCCACCGAGGACCCCAGCTACCTTCCAGCACAGGTTCTGCGCGTCGTTGATCGCACTTGTCAGTCCGAGGCCGCCGGTCGGTGGGTGGCGGTGGGCTGCATCACCTAAGAGGAACACCCGTCCCACCCCGAACGCCGATGCCATCACGGCATCGACCGTCCACCTGGTGATCTTGTGGATCTTGAGGGGCAGGTCGGATATGCCCAGTGCTTCGCGGACATCGCGTTCTATCGGTCTCGTCGGCGAGCGCTCGGGGATCGCCGGCGGGGTAGTTCAGGTGGATCACCCATTCCTCCGAGTCCGGTCCCCAGTGCTCGGGGCCCATCGGAACCATGACCACGAGCGTTCCCGACTGCGGAGACAGGACCCATCGGATGAGGACGTCAGGATCCTTCGCCCATCGGGAGAAGTCCGCCGACACGTGCAAGGTCGCCGTCTGGGTTACCACTCCCAGTCCCTCGTACTCGACGCCGATGAGGCCGGCAATGCGATTGCCTCCGTCGGCACCGAGCAGGTACTCGGAACGCACGGCGTACTCCTGATCGGAGTTCTTGTCCCTGATGAGAGCCCGGACTGACGATTCGTCCTGCTCCAGCTCGAGGAGCTCGTGGTTGAAGCGGATCTTTCCCGGTGCGAGTTCGTCCGCACGCGCTTTGAGCAGGGGTTCCAGGCGGATCTGGGGGAGGTTCAACTGCCGCTGGGAACTGGCGGCGCGCCAGGATTCATCAGCCCCACCCGCACCCCACGACTCGAGACGGTGAAGGCGGCGTCCATACTCGGGATCCGGGCCGGCGAAGCCGGCGTAGTAAGCCGTGGCCGCCATATGCACAGCGGGGGTGCTAAGGCGGGCGATAGCTTCGGCGGCGCCAACATCGTCAAGTGTCTCCATGGCTCGTTGGTTGAGCACATGGGCCTTGGGCAGATCCGACGTCGTCGGCCGCGGCGCTGACCAGGAGATGGTCCACCGCATACGTCGACAGCAGCATCGAGGCGGTGAGCCCTGCTCCACCGCCACCGACCACGAGAACCGGTACCTGCTCTTCTCCCACTTGTATTCCCCCTTCAGATGGTCGGTCGCGCGACGCCGATCGCCGCAGCGCCATCCCCCGCGCCGATCCCCGCTCGACGAGCCGGTCACCGGGGCGACTCGGCCCCGGAGATCCCGCACGGCCACGGATCCTGGTCGACTGATAAGGGTCTTGTCAATATCCTGATCAATTGATTACACTCCCTCCATGACTCTGGGGACGGCAGTGGCTCGGGCGACGCGGCCCTCCGCTGACGCCACCCGAGAGCGCATCCTGGCCGCCGCGCTGGATCTCTTTTCGGAGCAGTCGTTCGACGGCGCCACCACCCGCGACATCGCCGCCCGGGCGGGGGTGACCCAGCCGCTGCTCAACTACCACTTCAGCTCCAAGGAGGAGCTGTGGCGGCTGGCCGTCGACGGCCTGTTCGAGGAGCTCGAGAGCGCCCTGCGAACCCGGTCGGAGGGCCTGCGGGGCGTCGACGAGCTGACGGTTGCCCGGCTCCTCGTGCGGGAGTTCATCGTCTTCTCGGCGCACCACCCGCAACTGCACCGGATCGTCACCCAGGAGTGCAAGGTCGACGGTCCCCGCATGGACTGGCTCGTCGAGCGCCACATCCGACCCCTCTATGAGACGACGACCGCCCTCTTCGCCCGTCTCGTGGAGCGGGGTCAGCTGCCAGACATCCCCGTCGCGCACCTGTACTACATCGTGACCGGGGCCGGCCCCACGATGTTCGTGCTCGCCCCCGAGTGCCGTCGGCTCTCCGGCGTCGATCCCGAGGATCCCGAGGTGATCGAGGCCCACGCCGACGCCGTGACGTCGCTGCTCTTCGGACGCTGAACTAGGAGGACGGATCTATGTGGCACCAGCTGCAGCTCGCCTACGTGGGCATCGAGGTCCCCGATCCCGCGTCGCTGACGCCCTTTTTCGGGGACGTCGTCGGCCTCGTGCCCGGGGAACCGGCGGCACTCGCCGGATCGCTCACCTGGCGCAACGACGAAAAGGCACAGCGGGTCGTTCTCCGGTCGGGACCGGTCAACGACGCCGTGTACGTGGGCTTCGAGGCCGCCGGCGAGATCGCCTTCGAGGCGGTGGCGGCCCGTTTGGAGGCGGCCGGCTACGCCGTCGAGGACGGCAGCGCGGAGATGAACGCCGAGCGTCGGGTGGGTCGCCTGGCTTCGACCATGGCGCCCTGGGGTGTAGGCGTCGAAGTGGTCGAGGACCTGCGGCAGGCGTCGCATCCCTACTCGTCGCCTTTGATGCCCGGCGGCTTCCTCACCACCGGCGTGGGCTTCGGTCACGTCGTCTTCGCCACCATGGCCTTCGAGGAGTCCCACCACTTCGCCACCGAGGGACTGGGGCTCGAGCAGTCCGACTGGCTCGAGATCGAGATCGCCGAGGGCATCGAGCTCGAGGTGCGCTTCTACCACTGCAACGAGCGCCATCACACGCTTGCACTCGCCAAGGCGCCCTTCGAGCTGCCCCAGAAGCTGCACCACATCATGTTCGAAGCAAACAACCGAGACGACGTCGGTGCCGCCTTCGACCGGGCTTGGAACTGCGGTCTCTCAATCCCCAACGGTCTGGGGCGCCACGACAACGACGGTATGTTCAGCTTCTACGCGGCCAGCCCGGCCGGCTTCCTAGTGGAGGTGGGCCACGGAGCGAAGCTCGTCACCGAGAAATGGGACGAGAACCGGCGCTACGACCGGATGAGTGTCTGGGGTCACCAGCCGCTCCGGCCACCCGCGGCATGACCCTCGACGCCGAGGTCGCTGTCGTCGGCTACGGCCCGGTCGGCACCACCCTCGCCATCCTGCTCGCCCGGCTCGGGCGTTCCGTCGTGGTGCTCGAGCGCCGACCGGAGCCGTACCCGCTGCCCCGGGCCGTGCACTTCGACAACGAGGTCGGGCGCATCCTCCAGTCCTGCGGGATCGGGGAGGAGCTCCGAGCCATCACCGAGCCGGTGGACGCATACGAGTGGCGAAACGGCAGCGGGACGACACTGCTCCGCTTCGGGCGCGGCGGGCCCAGCCCCTCGGGGTGGCCGCTGTCGTCGATGTTCAACCAGCCGGTCCTGGAGGACCTGCTCGACCGGCGGGCTCGCTCGCTGTCCGGAGTCGAGATCCGCCGCGGCGTGGAGGTCGCCACCCTGGAACAGAGCGCGGAACACGTCACAGTCCGCTCGGCCGGGGGAGAGGAGATCCGGGCCTGCTACGTCGTCGGGTGCGACGGAGCCAACAGCACGGTCCGGGAGCTGCTCGGGATCCCCGTCTGTGACCTCGGGTTCTTCTACGACTGGCTGGTGGTCGACATGATCCTGGACGAGCCCCGCGTCTTCGACCCGCCCAATCTCCAGGTCTGCGACCCGAAGCGGCCCACGACCGTGGTGTGCGGCGGCCCGGGCCGACGACGCTGGGAGTTCATGCGGCTCCCGCACGAGACCATTGACGAGCTCACAGAGGAGCCCCGCGCCTGGGAGCTGCTTGCCCCGTGGGACGTCCACCCCAGCAACGCCCGCATGGAACGTCACGCCTTGTACACCTTCCGGGCCCGCTACGCCGAGAGCTGGCGAGCCGGTCGGGTGCTGCTCGCCGGGGACGCGGCCCATCTCATGCCGCCCTTCGCCGGACAGGGGATGTGTGCCGGCATCCGCGACGCCGCCAACTTGGCCTGGAAGCTCGACCTCGTCCTTGCCGGCCATGCCCCTCACCAGCTGCTCGACAGTTACGAGCAGGAGCGTCTCCCGAGCGCCCGCAGCGCCATCGAGTTCTCGGTCGAGCTGGGCAAGGTCATCTGCGTCCTCGACCCCGACGAGGCGGCTACGCGCGACGAGGCCATGAGCGTCGCCGTCGGTCCCGACCCGATGGACGCGCCGGCGATTCCCGGCATCGCCGATGGCGTCGTGCAGCTCGCCTCGCCCGGGGCCGGAGAGTTTTTCGCGCAGCCCAGGGTCGACGGGGGGTTCTTCGATGACGTTCACGGCGCCGGCTGGCGCCTGATCACGCTCGGCGCCACTACGGCGCGCATCGATCCCGCTCCAAAGAAATGGTTCGAGTCGATAGGTGGCAGGTGCGTGACACTGCGCCGATGCCCGGAGCTCGGCAGCCCTTGGTCCGGAGCCCGCGGCGTGACGCACGTCCTGCAGCGACCCGACTTCTACGTCTATGGCTCTGCGTCGGGCCCGACGGAAGCCTCGGCCCTCCTCGAGGGCCTGCGTGCCGATCTGCAAAGGGCCCCGCAACCGCAGGGAGCCCGGTCGTGAAGTTCGCCAATGTCCGCGGGCGTGCCGCCCTCGTCCTCGGCGACGAGATCGCGGACATCGCCAAGGTTTCGCGAGGGCGGTTCGGTCCCGACCCCATGGCTCTCTACGAGGACTGGGCGGCGGTGGCCGAGTTCGCCCAGGGGGTGACGTCGACGACGGGACCGCTCGCAGAGGCCGACCTCCGCTGCCCGGTACCTGCGCCTCGGCAGGTCTTCGCCATCGGCGTCAACTACCGCAGCCACGCCGAGGAGGCCGGCATGGCCCTCCCGGACGTGCCGGCCACCTTCACCAAGTTCCCGGCTTGCCTGGCCGGGCCCTTCGACGACATCGAGATCGCGGGGGAGACCACCGATTGGGAAGTCGAGCTGGTCGTGGTGGTGGGACGCCGTGCAGAGCACGTCGACGCGGCCGAGGCCTGGTCGTATGTGGCCGGGCTCACCGTCGGCCAGGACGTGAGCGACCGGCATCTCCAGTTCGCTGCCGGCGGTCAGTTCTCCCTGGGCAAATCGCGCCGGAGCTACGGCCCTATGGGGCCCTGGGTCGTCAGTCCCGACGAGCTCGCCGACCCGGACGACCTCGTCCTCGGCTGCTCGGTCGACGGCGAGAGGGTCCAGGAGGGGCGGACGAGCGATCTCGTCTTCAGCGTCCCCCGGCTCATGGCCGAGCTCTCGGCCGTGCTGCCCCTCTTTCCCGGGGACATCATTTTCACCGGCACGCCGGCTGGCGTGGGCGTCACGCGCCAGCCCCCTCGTTTTCTGCGACAGGGACAGACCCTCGAATCGTGGGTCGAAGGTATCGGGATCATCCGCAACCGCTGTGTCTGAGGAGGTCACGCCCATGCTCCTGCCCCTCTCCCCGGAGCCGTTCACCGCTCCCACGGATCGCGACATGCTCCCCTCGGAGCGGAGGACCTTCGTGCGGACACACCGAACCTGCGTCTTCGGCTATCCGCGGCTCAACGACGGGCCGGCGATGTCGGTCGTCTACTACATCCCCACGGATGACGACGAGCTGCTTGTCTCCACGATGGCCGGTCGTGGCAAGGCCCATGCGGTGACCCGAAACCCCAAGGTCAGCATCTGCGTCCTCGACGAGCGCTGGCCGTTCAGCTACCTGCAGGTCTACGCCGACGCCACCGTCGACCGGGACCCGCAGCTCGTCGTTGACGTCATGATGGCTGTCGGCGGCCGGATGTCGGGCCAGCCGCTTGGCGAGGAAGCCCGTCCCGTCGTCGAGGCCATGGCTGCCGAAGAGCATCGCGTCGTCGTCCGTTGCCGGCCCTATGCCACCTTCGCCCAACCCCCGCGGCACCTGCACCGAAACGACCAGGCCGATCCCCTTACCCACTGGGTCTCCGGGACCGTTGCCTGGGATGACCCAGACCCCACCTGAGGCGGTCGAGGATGGCGGCAGCATCGAACCAAGAGCCGTCTACGGAACGGGACGATCACGAGCCCCGCGGCTCGCCGGGCAGCCCACGAGCCTTGGTCCTCATCGTCAATCCCGTCTCTGGCGGTGGGAAGGCGAACGGGCGGGAATTCCTTCGCCTCTGCCGGGATCGGGGCATTGAGCCGCTGTTGGTCCGGCCCGGGGAGGACATCGCTGCCGTGGCTCGAGCGGCGGCAGAGGGAGGCGCCGAGGTGATCGGGATGGCCGGCGGCGACGGGTCTCAGGGGGCCGTGGCGCCTGTCGCCGCCGAGCACGACCTGCTCTACGTGTGCATCCCGGCCGGGACGAGGAATCATTTCGCCGCTGACCTCGGGGTGGATAGGACCGACATCGCAGGAGCCCTCGACGCGTTCCAGAAGGGCACCGAGCGTCGTGTCGACCTCGCCAGGGTGAACCAGCGGGTGTTCGTGAACAACGCCTCCATGGGCCTCTACGGGAAGCTGGTCCAGTCGCGGGCCTACCGGGATAGGAAGTTTCGGACGGCCATAGAAATGCTGCCCGAGCTCATCGGACCGGAGACGGAGCCTTTCGACCTCCGTTTCACGGGCCCTGACGGCTCGAGCTTTCCGAACGCCCAGCTACTGCTCGTGTCCAACGACCCCTACGAGATCGATTGGCCCGCCACCCCGGGGACACGCGGGCAGATGGACCGGGGACAGCTCGGCGTGGTCGTCGTGCACATGGGTCCGCCTTGGCCACGGTGGAAAGAGTGGTCCACGCCGACATTCCGTGTCGACTCCGCGGAACCGGTCGAGGTCGGGCTGGACGGTGAGGCCGTGATCATGGATCCGCCTCTGCTCTTCGAGTCCTGGCCCTCGGCGCTCCGCGTGCGCGTGGTCGCCCCTCGGGCTCCTCTGTCCGCCCTGTCGCGCGCCAGGCGCCTCTCTCCGCCTCTGCGATAGCGGTGGGCGAGCCCCGCAGGTGGGGGCGCCCGTTCGGGCAGCGGTTCGACCGGCGGCAGCTCCCGGCTCGAACGTCCTCCCCGGCTCCTCGGAATCTGAACGCCCTCCCGTCGGGGCCGCGGCGCCCGACGGACTTAGCCCCTCGGCCCTTGACAGCAAGCGATACTGATTGCATAATCGGTTCTGTGATAAATCATCAGTTCTGTAGGGGACCCGCCCCACGAGGCACCGGCTGTCCGCCGGCATTCCCCTCCTCACAGAAAGGCAAGCCTGTCATGCTCAAGTCACTCAGTACCTCCCTGATCCTTCGCGGCCTGCTGGCCGTGGCCATCGGCGTCGTGGCCCTGGCCTGGCCGGGGGTCACTGTATTCGCCCTCGTCATCGTCTTCGCCGTGTTCGCCTTCATCGGGGCTGGCCTCCAGGCGATGCAGGCGTTCAGCGGCCGCACTGCCGGGCCCGTTTTCGGCCACCTGCTCCTCGGACTGGTCGACATCGCCGCCGGGGTGCTCGCCCTGGCGTGGCCTGTACCCACCGCCCTGGTCCTGGTGTTGGTCGTCGCCGGCTGGGCCGTCGTCACCGGGGCTCTTGAGGTCTTCACGGCGTTCCGGCGCAACGAAGAGGCCGGGACCCGCGCCATGTACGTCTTCGGCGGCCTCGTCTGGTTGGCGTTCGGCGCGGTGCTCTTCGCCCGTCCCGGGATGGGTGCCATCTCGCTTGCCCTCCTGTTCGGCCTGTTCAACCTGATCGGGGGCAGCTGGCAGTTCATGCGCGGCATCGAGTTGCGCCGGACCGGCGCACGGCTGTACTCCGCGGTCTCTCCGACCAAGACGAAGACCGCTGCCTGAGCGGATGACCCTCGGATCCAATGGCAGACGGCGGGCGCCCGTGGGGTGCCCGCCGTCTGGCGTGGCCGGGAGTGGAGCGTCTGTAGCATGACATCAGAACTGAGCACTGAGTTCCAGAAGGAGGGACGGCAGTTGGCAGCTTCGTCAGCAAAGGGGACGCTTCCGACCAACCGGCTGGATCGTCGAAAGGCCCGCACACGGCAGGCTCTCGTGGACGCCGCCATCCGGCTGATCGCCGAGGGAAGGGGAGATCGATCGAGCATCCAGGAGATCACGGAAGCGGCCGATATCGGCTTCGGATCGTTCTACAACCATTTCGAGAGCAAAGAGCAGTTGTTCGAGACTGCCTCGAGTGAAGTGCTCGAACGCTGGGGTCAGATGATCGACAGGGCGTGTGCGGGGATCTCCGATCCGGCGGAAATCTTCTCACTCTCGCTGCGGATCTCGGCACGGCTCGGCTGGACGCATCCCGAAGTCGGTCGGTTCATCACCGGCGCCGGTCTGGGTCTCCTCGATGCTCCCGGTGGTTTGGCCCCGCGCGCCCTTCGGGACATCCAGGCGGGTCAAGCGGCCGGGCAGTTCACAGCCCACGACGCGGACATCGCGCTCAGCGCTGTAGCTGGCGGCCTCGTCGGCCTGCTGCGAAAGCGCCAGAGCGATCCTGCAGGAGTACCTGAGACATCCGTGGACGAACTCGCGGAAGCGTGCCTCCGACTGCTCGGGCTTCCACCCGCGAAAGCCAGACGCGTTGCGGGATTGCCCCTTCCGGCTACCGAGCCCTGGTAACACCACGGTGACGCCGGCCCCTGTGGTGCCGAAGACCCGAGCCGAGATGCTCGTGGCCGGGCGGGCTCCGAAACAATCACGCCCAATCTGCTTGGGATCGGGGGCCTCTTCGCGCTACCAATTTTTGCCCTGCCCGCGATCATCGGTGGCACCCGTGTGCAACCCGGCCTGCTGCACGCGGCCCTGCTGGGTCTGTCCGGGTTCGTCCTGTTCGTCATCGGCAGTCTCGTCGTCCTGGCGACCGACAAACCGCTGGCAAGAGTGGGCCGGGTCCTGCAGTGGCTCTGGAACAAGGTCCCCGGCCGTAAGAACAAGACGAAGACCACCGGATTGGACACCCGGCTGTTGAACCAACGCGACGCCATCCGTACGGCGCTGGGTCGGAACCGGTGGCAGGCGACTCTCCTCGTCGGCGGTCGCCTCGGCTTCGATTACCTCTGCCTGCTGTTGGCGGTGTCTGCCACGGGCGGCAAACCAACCCCGTCGCTCGTGCTCCTGGCCTACGCGGCGGCCCAGATCATCGCGTTGGTACCCATCAGGCCCGGGGGCCTGGGCATCATCGAGGCCAGCCTGAGCGGTCTACTGGTGCTAGCTGGGGTGTCCGGAGCCAAGGCGGTCGTGGCGACCCTCGCTTACCGGTTGGCCCAGTACTGGCTTCCGCTGCTCGCCGGGGTGATCGTCTACCCCCTGTACCGGCGACGCTACGGTTCCATGGCGCTCGATGACCCGGGAACGGTTCGGCGAAGCCGCTAAGTCCGATCTGTCACGAGAAATCGCCCCTTCGTCGCCCGGCGGTGCGAGACCAAAGTATCTTGGCGGTCTGTACCCAGAGATACGGTATCGAGTGGTCGTAGGTGGCACCCAGTGACACAAGATGGTGTATGAATAGGCGCAGGTCAGACGACGAAGACGCTGGTGGGAGTGGACCTGGTTCTGAGTGAGGCCACAGATTCCTAAACCGTGCGTGGCAGGTTCGAGTCCTGCCGGGGGCGCAAAATTCGATTCGGGGGGCGCACTGCCGGGGGCGCACTCCTCACCCTGACGGCGCCACCAACCCGTTTGCTGTGGCCACCGCCCCGAACCACAACGCGCTGGGCTTGGCATGGCGGGCGAATGTCTTCCGGTCGACGCTGTGGAGTCCGAACTTGGGTCTGAACCCGTGGGACCACTCGAAGTTATCGAGCAAGCTCCACACGAAGTACCCGCGTATGTCGACGCCATCATCGAGAGCGCGCCGCACACCACGCAAGACGTCGGCGAGAAAGGTGATGCGCTCGGCGTCGTCGTCGGTGGCGATCCCGCTCTCCGTCAGGAGGACCGGCAGCCCGGTCATCGCCGCGGCTCGCCGGGCACAGTGTTCAACTCCCTGGGGCCAGTACTCGTATCCCATTTGGGTTGTGGGCACCCCCGGCTCATTGGGGGCCTGGCCCTCGGGGCCGAAGTGCACACGCGAGTAGCACTGGACACCTATGAAATCGTCGCTCTCGGTCGCCCGAAAGAACCTGTCCTCCAGAATCTCACGGGCCGCTTCGAGAACGCTCTCGCCGCCCGGTTCTGCCACCATCTCGTCCATGGACAACGTCAGGCCTATGGGAAAGTCGCCGGGTCCCGACCGCAATGCGTCGACGCCCAGACGGTGCGCTCGCACCATGGCTTCGTTAATCGCCAGGTGGCGGGCGAAGTTGTCCGTCACCCCGGGCAAGGAGGATCCAGGGTCGTAGCTTCTGACGCCGATGAGGTTGAGCTCGTTGATCGTGCACGCCCAGCCAACCAGATCGCCGAGACGGGCTCCGGCCCGAGTCACGAATCGGGCAAATGTATCCGGCGCATCCGCGGCCTCCCACCCACCGCGCCCGGTGAGCCAGGTCGGGGTCGTGAAGTGGTGGAAGGTCACTACGGGGATGATGTCCCGTTCGCGGCACGCCGCGCAGATTCGTCGGTAGTAGTCCATTGCGGCGTTGGAGAACTCCCCTTCGGCAGGCTCGATTCGGCTCCACTCGAGCGAGAACCGATAGGCACCGAGCCCCATGGCTGCAATGAGCTCGATATCCTCGGGCCAGTGATGCAGCGAATCACATGCGTCCCCGCTCGACTCGGAGTAACCGGAGTCGGGGTCGTGTTCTTTTGCCCACGAGTCGTTGTTGACGTTGCCGCCCTCGATCTGATGAGCTGCAGTCGCCGCGCCCCAGAGAAATGCCTCGGGGAAGCTGAACTCCGCCGCAGCGGTGTGGGCTCGGTCCACGACCGGTGACTGTAGTGCCCGACCGCTGTTGGGGGTCAGCGACGGTCACCGCCGTGACGGCTTCACTCTCATCGGTGCGGCATCGTTGGCCCCTTGGCCTTGCCCGAACGTCGGACCACCATGGAGGTGTTCAGAACGGTTGTGAACGGAGCAATCATGTATGCGAAAGTCGGCGATCGGATCGTGATGAGAGCCGCTGCTCCCTGTGGCCGACCCCGCATGCGTCAGCCCATCGGATCTTGGTGTCGAACGGTCTGAGTGCCGGAGATCTCCCGAGGGGTACCTGGGATTCTCCTCTCTGACCAGGGCTGTTGCGAGGACTGCGCTGCCCCATCGCCGTCCACCCAGCTTGTGAAGAGAGCCACTTCCATTGGCGGCAGAATCGGGGAATGCTCACTCGGTCGTCCGGATTCCTGGCTCTCCGTTCCGACCCTGTCCCCGCTTCGGTGGAGCGTCAACCAGCGGGCAGTGGTTCGTAGGGTCGAACAGAGACCCAGCACGTTGCCGGTGGAGGGCGGCCCGCGGTCGTCTTGCACAGAGGCGACGGCGGCGAGTTGACGCGGAGTTTGACCACCTGATACTCGGTGGGCCCGTACCGCTTGTCCGGTCCGTAGCTGAGGACATTCGCCCAGGTTCCCGGGAAGTCGGTGATCTTGGACATGGCGGTGACGAAGGTGCGCCTGTTGAGGTCGGGTCCGGCATCTTTGGCGGCAGTGGCGAAGAGTGCAATGACCTGGCACCAACCGGCGATGGGGCCCTGCTCCTCGATAAAGTCGTTCATGTTCCCCGGTGGTGTCTGGGGATAGGCCTTGTGCCAGACGGTCCAGCACTTGCGCACGCCGGTGTTGTAACCGCCTTGGCTCTTAGGGCGGGGGCTGTCAATGCCACCGAGGGTCTCTGTGGTCACACCCTCCTGGCCGTTGAGGGCCTTGGCGTAGGGGATGGGCAGCAGGCCGAGGGCCGACTCGATGCTTCCTTGGTAATCGCTTAGGAGGAGCTTGGGGTAGTACTGCTGCTCGGTCTCGGCCTGGAGTACCGGAAAGAACACGTTGAACGGAATGAGCGGGATGACCGAGGTGATACCGGCACTTTCCAGCTGCTGGACGACCAGGGGCGCCTGGCTGTCGGTGGTGGCGGTGTTGTCGGGGTCGGCCTCGATGGTCCTTACCACAGCGGTGATGCCGGCATTGCGCAGATCGGGCAGGAGATAGTCATCGAGGGCCACCTGGTCCGAGGCCCCGTTGCCGGCAATGACGCCGACCTTTATGGTTCCCCCGATCAGATGGGCGCTGACCCCCCAGTTGACCACCGCCTGGAGGATGGCGGACTGGTCCGGCCCGGTCCACCAGAGGTAGGGAGAACCCTCGTTGGTCCAGTTGGTGATCGTGGTCCCCGCACCGATGAAGGGTGTGTGGCCCTCCTGGGTGATGCAGAGCTCGTCGTCGCCGATCCAGTCCCCAATGCCGTCCAGGACGGCGAATGCTGCCGGCGATCCCTCGGTCCACGTCTTGCAGAGCGACCGCATCTCCGATTCGTTGGTCGGGTCGAAAGGGGTGATGATGGGGATGATCTTGCGGCCGTTGATCCCCCCACCATCGTTGATCTGTTTGACGAAGAGCTCGATGGCTTTGGTCTGCTCACCGTACTCGGCGTCCTCGGCGAATCCCTCCCGCCCGGCCAGTGAGTTGAGCGATACCTCCGGGAAGACAATGTTGATGCTGTGTGCGGTGACCCCCCGGGACGAGGTGCTGGCAGAGCTCACCGGGGAAGGTTCGGCGGTGACCTTCCCCGTCGATGCAGCGGTCGTAGACGAGGTCGTTGAAGAAGCGCTCGCTCCGCAGGAGGCCGTACCGACGACGACCGCTCCCACTACTACGGTGCGGATCCCCATTGATCGGATGTGCCGCACGGTGTGGTCCCTTGACCGTGTCAGTGCTTCCATCGGCTTCCAACGGCTCAGCCCGCTCACCTGCATCGCTCCTTCGATTGTTCCGGTTCATGGCGATCACACCGCCTCGGCCGCGACTCCACACATGCGGGCCACACTCTAAGTGTCATTGGCCGGCCACGGCTTGGTTGCCCTTCGCCCACCCGTCCCAACCACCCCGAGGGTTGTGAACTTGTTCTCAAGCGATGTCCGATCAGCTACACGTGTTCGATGCCTGGAGACCTGAGGATGTCCCGCTGCTGCGCGGTGAGGTCCGGATACGCGGTCGGATCGTAAAAGGTCCGAGACCACGCGAGCGGTCTCGGACCGTACTTGTAGAACGCCGTACGACGGTCGTCGCTCCCTCGCCAGGGCAGCGTCCCGTGCGTCAGCGCCTCGGTGAAGACGATCGCGCTACCCGCAGGTCCGGTGACCCTTCGAACACAGGGGTGCGGGTCAGAGAGATCCTTCCAGCCGTCGGGAAACGCAAAGGCGGACTTGTGGCTCCCTGGCACGCAGGCGAAGCCGCCGCCGTCAGGATCCACGCTCTTGAGGTTGTAGGCAACGACGACCAGCCCGCTGTGGAGTTGCGCGTCACCGCTCCAGTAGTACTCGGCGGGACGAAATGGAACCGCTCCGCCGTGCAATCCTGCGCCGATCGGCCCCATCCCCGAGCGAATGAGGTCGACGTACTCGTGATCCAACCTGAATTCTCTTCCGAGCAACTCCTCGAGAATCGGCAGGACCGGTGGATTGTCGATCAGATCTCGAAAGAAGCGGCTTCGTGCCAGCAGGTCGAACCACCGGTGGGTCGTTTCGCTGCGGCCCATATCCCGCTCGGCCATCTCGTCGATGACCTCATTAAGCTGTTCGACGGCCTCCGCGGAAAGGGCGTTCGGCACGATCAGATACCCTTGCAGGTCGAACAGGTAGCGGTCCCGGTAGCGCACGACTGCCTCCTTGGACGTCGCCGAAGCTACCACCGCGTGTAGCGGTGGTAGCTCCCGCGAGCGGCGGTGAGCGGCTGTTGGATAGAACTGTGAAGATCGGTGTATCAGGCGCCTACCTTCGACAGACACATCGCCCGCACACTCAACATGACACACAGCGGCCTCCGCGGCCTCCGCCTCTGACGGCGCTAGAGCTCATGCATCGCTCGTTGTTAGCCCAATCAATGCCACTCGTCATGGTGTGTGGCGGCAGGGCGGCCCGTCGCGTCGCAATCGACCGGCGCACTCACTGGGATCATGAGTCGTACAAGCCCTACCAGGAGTTTCGCCTGCATCGGGTCGATATGTTCGACAGCCTTCTGGTTTTGCTCGATTCCGCCCACAACTGTTCCGACCTTCATGCTGAACGGACAAGTGGCCGTCGACAGCACCCTTCTTTGAAACTTGGCATCGTTCGCGGTCTAGGAATGCCGCACGTGTTGATGACACAAAACGAGCTCGCAAGACCTGAACCGCTCCACTTGTCTGAGTGGGCAGTAGGAACGACAGTGCGCCGATCGTCACCCGAAGAACTCCTCCTCGAGCGCCGCGCACAGAGCGTGGTAGACGGCCAGGTGGAGTTCTTGGACGCGGGCCACGTCTCGAGCGGGGACCTTCACCCACACGTCGGCCAGGCCTCCGAGAGGCTCACCGGGGTCACCCGTGAGGGCGAGCACCCCCACACCTGCCGCCCTTGCCGCGATGGCGCCGAGCACCATGTTTCGAGATCGTCCCGACGTCGACAGCGCCCAAAACGTGTCGCCAGGGCGACCGTAGCCGTGCACCTGCTGAGCGATCGCCATATCGGCGGCGGTGTCGTTGGCCACCGCCGTGAGAAGGCCGGTCTGGCTGGTGAGGCTGACGGCCCGTAAGGCCAGCTCGAGCCGATCGGCCAGATAGGCGGCATCCTCGGCGAAGTCGGGAGGTGCGGCCGCGACCAGTGCGCTGCGGGTGCCGGCAGGCACGGGCCGACGCCGCTCCATTCCCTTCATCAACTCTCCGACGATGTGCTCGGCGTCGGCTGCGCTCCCTCCATTTCCGCCGACGTAGACGGTCCCTCCTCCTGCGAATGTCCGGACGAGGAGATCGAAGGCGGCGTCGAGCTGTGCCGTGACCGGCTCCAGCTCAGGGTGGCGCTCCACCAGACCGGCGAAGTGCGCCGGCAACGAGCTCACGGATGACCGCCGGTCCGCGGCCGGCGACGGTGCTGGCGAGTGGACACCCAGCTCCGAGCTCGGGGATATCGAGATCCCGCACCGGTATCCCCGGATCGTCGGAGACGAAGAGGGTACGCACCTGATGAGGGCCGAGGTCGCCCACCCAAGACCGGTCGTGGAAGGGAAGCGTCACCTGCGCCCGGCTACGCCTCCCGGAGACCTCCCACACCCGGAGCACGGTACCCGATCCCATCTCGGCGCGTTTGACGACCGGCACCACCACGCTGTCGCCCTCCACTTCGATTGCGCTGGCTTCGGACCCGAGGCGCCCGCCGATGCCAGGTGTCGATGACCACCGGCAACTCCACCCGATGTTCGTCGGCCATCCGGGCGACCTGGGCCTCAGCCCACGTGCCCGAGGTGGGGCGTGAGGCGGAACCGCATCCGGTGGAGCCCTTGGTCGGTGACCGGATAGGCGGCGGGATCATCGTTGCCCCAGCCCCACCCGTGGTCCGCAACCCTGGGGCTCCGCAGTGCCGTGAGGCGCAGCCGTGCGCCGAGTGCGTCGTACCCTCCGGCCGCGTCCGAGGTGCATGCCAGCCCGCGGCGCCCGTCAGAGAGGTCGATCCAGTGCACCATGACCTCTTCATGACCGGAGCAGGGGCGCTCGACGAACCCGTACGGAGCACCCGCCGCACTGGAGGGATCGGAGAAGGTGGTTGGGACCACCACCTTCATCACCCGGGCCGACTCGTGCCACTCGGCGGTGATGCGCAGCTCTACAAACGGGCGATCCTGGTAGAGGGACACCTCCTGGACCACCGTGGAGTGTTCCAGCGACCACGTACTCCTGACGGTGGCTCGCACCGGACCGTCCTCCACCACGGCAACACCCACCAGGTCACCGGACCGCTCGTCGCCCTCGTAACGAGCAGTCCCGTGGGACCACGTGTCGCTCGCATCCTCGACCACGACAGGGAGCACGCCACCGTCTGCGATCAGCTCCCACTCCTGCTCCTCTTCCTCGCCCGCCACGACAAGACTGGCGAGGGCACCGGAACGGGGGTCGATGACGACTCGAAGGAGACCGTTGGTCAAGGTGGTGCCGCCGGGGGCTTCGGCAACGACCGCTGCCGGCGGGCCGTCACCCACCGGGGCACCGGGGTCGGGGTCGACCATGTGGAGCCAGTACCGGCGGTAGCCGAATGGCGGCACCGACAGCTGCATGATGCTGCGTGTGGGGCTGTAGGTCACTTCACCCGAGGGGATTTGTTGCACCGGCTGCCGGTCGCCCGACGCCGAGGTCGCCACGGACACCCGGTGGGGGATGGATCACGATCCCTGTCACCGGCCACGACAGAGGGTTGAAGACGATCATGGGCACGGGGACCCCGAACCGGGAGGACTCTAAGCCCTCGGCGGTCTCGGCACCTGCCACCCAGGTGTCGACCGACTCGACGATGCTGTGGGCAGCCAACGTGGTGACGCGGTCGGCCCGCGATTCGGCCGAGGCCAGCAACTGCTCGACAGCGATGGTGGCGGGATCGCTGGTCGTCCCGCCCAGGGCGTCGTGGAACTGGGCGAACAGTACGCCGCGCCAGGCCTCGGCCAGCTCCTCTTGTACGTCGAGGGTCCGCCCGGTCAATGCACGGCACAGCTCGGCCATCTTCTCGGCCATCACCAGGGCGTCCTCGGCCCGGGCGTTTCCCCGCTTGAGCGAGCGCCCGAGCCGAATAGCAGCCGACCGCGTGCCACTGAAGCTCGCCGGTGACCGACGGGAGGACCGCATCCCCGGCGTGCCACGGCCCCACGCAGGGCCTCGAAGTAGGCAACGGGGCCGCTGAATGTCGACGGACCCGGCGCTCGTGGTCGACAGATCGCGGATGGTCCCCACGGCCAGACGGGTCGGCCCTCCGCCATGGTCGCCCACCCCGAAGAACGCCATGAGCGGATAGCCGAGCTCATGGCTCCGCTCGAGCAGCTCAGCGCTTCGCTTGCGGATCACCTCGTCCTCGTGACTTCCTTCGGTCGAGTACTCGTACGGGATGCGATAGGCGGGCAGGGTCGTCCCGTCCACGCCCTCCCACAAGAAGGCCGGAGCGTCGATGTGCTTCTCATGCTCCCCGGGCCGCATCATCACGTACGCCCCGATGCCGCTGCCGGCCAGCAGCTGCGGCAGTGTGCCGGCATGGCCGAAGGAGTCGATGTTGTAGCCGACGGTGGCGGTGATCCCGAGGTGTTCCGCCAGGTACCGCTGGCCGTAGAGGAACTGCCGGCACACCGACTCACCGCTGGGCAGGTTGCAATCAGGCTCCACCCACTGGCCGCCCGTCACGATCCAGCGCTGTTGGGCCACCAGCTCCCTGATGCGTCCGAACAGCTCCGGCGAGGCCTGCTCCACCCACTGGTAGTAACTGGCGGAGCTCGCTGTAAACACGAGGGCGGGCTCCTCGTCGAGCCGGTCCACAGCCGACCGAAACGTCTGGAGGACTTCGTGCATCCCTCTCTCCAGTCCCAAATCCACATGGGGTCGATGTGGGCGTTTCCCACCATGTGCAAACGAGCTGGTGGGTGGTGGTCGCGTCTTCATCTCACGGCTCTCCTAGTCGGCTGTCCGCCCCATCATGGTTGCCTGCCACCGGCCGATCCACTCGAAGCAACGAATGAACCTTGGGGGCGCCCGCCAGACGCCCCCAAGCACCGTCGTCCTACGTACGACGAGCATCGTCTGTCAAAATGCCCGTTTCGAGTGGCGCACGTAGCGTCGAGAGGTCGGCAACCGACTCATGTTCAGGCGCTCCAGGATGCGCCAGACCCCCGACGGCCGCACTTCGACATCGTGGTGTCGCTTTGAGGTACATCGAGATCTTCTGGGGTCCGACGTGGTAGTTCTGGCGGAGGTGGAAGACCTTGCCCACTACTTCGAGGCTCGTGGCGTTGGGGCTCGTGAGCGGGCGTCTCGAGCGATCCCGCAGCCCATCGTCACCCTCCTCCGAGTATCGCTTGGCCCATTTGTAAAAGGTCTGACTGGTGATGCCGTAGTACCGGCACGTCTTGGCCACGTTGCCTGACACCTCGTCGGCATGGCGCAAGATGGCGAGGCGGTAGGCCGCCCCCTGTCAGGCTCCTTCTCTGTCACCTCGTGGTCTCCTCTCCTCGAAGGGAGACCCCAATGTGTCAGCGATGTGCGTCAGTTTTATACTGCCGCGGGCGCCAAATTCGATGTCGCGAGACATCGGAGAACCGGCGTTAGTTTGTGATCTCCACGAGAGGACGACGGGGCATTTCGGCCCGGGTGCCAGGTCAACCGCTGAGGAGGAATGATGGATGAACATCGTGCCCGAACGCTCCTGGGCGCCGAGCGGACTCGAGTTCAGGGGCTACTCGCTGAAACCCTGGACGCAGGTCAGCAGGACCGAACCGCCGCCAACGAGCCTGGTGACCTCACCGACCCTGCCGAACGACTCACCGCCGAAGAAGGCGATGACGCCATCGCCGGTGGCTTGCGTGCACGCCTGGCTGCGATCGACCGAGCAGAGCGTCGACTCGACGACGGAGTCTTCGGTTACTCCGTCCGCAGCGGCGTACCCATTCCCGATGATCGTCTCGAAGCTGACCCTGCAGCCGAGCTCACGGTAGAAGAAGCCACACAGACCTGACCTGTCGTCGCCGTGCCCTCATCGGGTGTGGCTGCATCTCAAGGATCGAGCGGCGTGGTGGTGGTGGCGGGCGTCGGGGCCACGTCGGCGCGAGGTCGACGTCAATCCGCATAGTGACGCTGACCGGCGCTGGATCTCACTCAAAGTGCCGGCAGGCCTGTCTCCCCAGGGGCGGGCTCCTTCCCCCGGTCTGGTCGGCCATGGACAACGCCGTCCCAGGCGTTGTCCTGAAGTTGACAAAGCGGCCGGCCCGATCGCCGATTGACGCCGTGTACGGCTCCGGCATCGACCGCTTCCGTGCCTGTTCCCGGCCCATTTTATTGCCATTCAATCCTTGGTCGCAGAGGGCCGATACCTCATGTCGACTGTCCCGGACCCGCGGGGTGGTGACGACGTCGTGGAGGTTGGGACGGCCCCATGGTGAGGATCCGCAGGACGCCCAGCGAGGGTGAGACAGGCGACCGGTGGCACGGTCGCCCCGTCCTGTCTGCACTCGTGAGCGTGGCCATCTTCATCGACGCCCATCGTCCTGTCCATCGTGGCGGCGACCGTCACGGCCCATATCCTGCCCAGGCCGCGGACGGCAGGTTGGTTGGCAGGGTGGTGGGTGGTGGTCCTCGGCGGTGCCGACCGGGGTGCTCTTTGCCGCTGATCGGCTTGCCCGCCGAGCGCTGCCGCTGGCCGTTCTGCTCAAGATGACGATGGTCTTCCCCGACCGGGCACCCAAGCGCCTGGCCGTGGCCCGCAAAGCCGGGAAGCACCCGAGACCTCGCCCGGCGGGTGGAGGAGGCCCGCACACACGGGATCGACGACGAGCCGGTGGCGGCCGCGGAGAAGATCCTGGCGCTGGCCGGAGCCCTCAACGCCCATGATCGGCTCACCCGGGGCCACGGCGAACGGGTGCGGGTCCTCACCGACCTCATCGCCGACGAACTCGACCTTCCCACCGCACGACCGAGACCGTCTGCGTTGGTCTGCACTCCTCCATGACATCGGCAAGCTCGCCGTTCACCCCGACATCTTGAACAAGCCCGGCAAGCTCGACGACGACGAGTGGGAGGTCATCAAGAAGCACCCCCTCGAAGGCGCCAAGCTGACGGCGCCATTGGCCGGTTGGCTCGGCCAGTGGGCGAACACCATCGCCGAACACCACGAGAAGTTCGACGGCACCGGGTACCCCTACGGGCTGAAGGGTGACCAGATCTCACTCGGAGGCCGTATCGTAGCCGTCGCCGACTGCTACGACACCATGACGAACGTCCGGACGTACAAGTCGTCGATGAGTCCGAAGGCGGCGAGGGCAGAGCTCGCCGCCTGCGCCGGGACGCACTTCGACCCGAAGGTGGTCCGGGCCTTTCTCGACGTCTCGATCGGTCGCCTCCGACCGGTGGCCGGCCCGCTGGCGTGGCTCGGTTCATTGCCCTTTGTGAGCAGCATCCCTCAGGCTGTCTCGGTGCTCGGGAGGGTCGGAGCGGCGTCGGTCGTGGTGACGGGGGCGGTGGCGGCGGGGACGTTGGCACCCGGCACCGCATCGGAGGGTGACGCTCTCCATCGCAGCCGCTCCACCGGTGTCCGGGTCGGGATCGGCGGGGATCGGGACACAGCGCCTCGACGGCGGCCAATCCGGTTCGGGTGCCGGGACAGGTGCAACTGCCTCCTCGACGACGTCGACGGTCGCCGCCGGTGGCTCGGGCGGCGGTGACTCGGGAGGCGGCGGCGTCGCTGGTGCCGGCCCTGGTAGTACGACAACGGTGCCTGTGGCACCGGCGACCGTACCGTCGGCACCGACGTCGGTGTCGGCGGCGGCAGGGAACGGCCAGGTCGCGGTGTCGTGGTCGGAGTCGGACGATGGCGGCAGCTCCCATCACCTCGTACACGGTGACTCCCTATGTGAGCGGAGCGGCCCAGGCTCCCGATGCGTTCTCATCGTCGGCTACCTCTCAGGTCGTGAGCGGGCTCAGCAACGGCACCACCTACACCTTCACGGTGGTCGCCACCAACGCCGTAGGGCCGAGCTCCCCGTCGGCGCCCTCACCCGAGGTGACACCGATCGCAACGTCCCTGAGCATCGTCAACGGTGGTGCCAAGGCGGGGCGGGCCCAGGTCGGGGACCAGATCATCGTGACGTTCTCGCCGGCGCCGCCCCCCGCGGCGATGTGCAGTGCCTGGTCGCGCGACATCTTCTCCAGACCTCTCCGATCCGGGTGTGGTGGTGCAGGGAACGCAACCACCGTCGGGAGACGACACGATTACCGTGACCGACACCGCCGACTGCGGTGGAGGCTTTCATTTCGGCATCATCGATTTGGGTCAGAGGGGTTACTTCAACGACAACGCCGAGTTCGGCGGGCCCGGAGCGGGGTGCAGGAAGAAGCAAGACGGCGGGGTGCTCGACCATCCACTGGGACGGACAGAACACCCTGACGATCACCCTTGGCAACGAGTCTTCCACCCAGCCCTTGCAGACCAATCCCAGCGTCGCCGTGTTTACGCCCGACCCCGCTCTCGGCCTGTCGGGGACCATCAGCAGCGACGAGGAAGTGAACTTCTGACGTCTGGGTCGGTCTCGTCTGGCGTGGGAGGTGGAGGAGTCTGAAAGCCTCATCCCGCCGATGCCCTGGCCGGAGTCGTCATCTCCGGGCAGGCGATCATCGAGTCGTTCGACGTCGGAGGCGATGCCACTACCGGCAACAAGGTGGACGGACTTGTCCCGTGACCGGGGGTGGGTGGTGATCCGGGGGCGTTGAGCGGTACGGGGACGGGCGGGGGAGTGGGCTCGGGAAAGGTCACGGACGTGATCACGGTGCCCGAGGAGTCGAGCAGCCGGAGCGTCCCGCGTACGTCGTACGGCCCGTCTCCCGATGAGGCCACGGACGGGTCGATCTGATCTGCGAGGACAGCCACCCCGTCCACCGGTGACATCTGATCGGTCGATCCGTCGGCGAACGTCATCTGCGCGCTGGAGACCTCGGGGCCGACCGACACGGCAACCCACCAGACGGGCGTGCCCTCGACGACGCCGAAGGCATCGGAGATGGCGGCCGTGGGCTCGGTCGTGGCATTCGGCGTCGTGGCCATGGCGCCCATCGCATCGAACAGGACCCCCTGGCCGACGGCGGTGGGGTCCGACAGCTCGATCGACACGGGCGAGGTGGCCAGGGCATACCCCGGGAGGGCCTGCGCGCCGGACGTGGCCGCCTTCGATGACGATCCCCCCACCGGGGAGGTCGAGGTGGCACTGGCGATCGGGCCGCAGCCGCAGGCCGAGGTCTGAGGGAGGCGATAGGCCCGGATGGTCACTCCTCCCGTGGTCGTGCGGGTGAACAGGTGCGTGGCGCTGCCCACGCTCTCTCGGCCGCCGCCCGCGTTCGGAGCGCTCGGGAGCATCGGGCAGGCGATGGCGCCACCGGCGGCCAAATCTGAGCCCGATGCGGCGGCACCACCAGCCGAGGAGGACCCCGCCGGCGAGGGCGATGCTCCGGCAACGCGCGCCGCCGCTTGACCGTGGCCCGCTGACGATGTCAGTGCGACGTATCCCCCTGCGGCGGTGGCGGCCACCACGACAGCCACCACGACACGAGGACGCAGGTGCCGAGCGTGGATCCGACGGGCCCGGGTGGCGAGAGCCGACCAGTTGTGCGGCTGTTGGCCACCAATCCCGCGAAGCTTCGGGATCTCAGGTCCAGCACTTCCCGGCGGACCTCCGTGGATTCCTGTTCGCATGGCCGTCACCTCCGAAACCAGCGTTTCTGGTTTGCTCGTCTCGGAGTTCGACGTCCCTCGTCCACCACAAGTTCCCGACGGGCCCAATTCACCGTCCGGCGGGCGCTCAGCCCGTCGTCGTCGGGGTCACGCCGGTGCCGGACGTGTCGGGGGAGACGCATCCCGATGGAGGCGTTGCCGAGCCGGTCTGGCCGGGCATGAGAACGATGCCGGCGCACCCGAAATCGGAGAAGGTCGTCTCACTGGTCTGAGTGACTCCGTCGGAGAAAGAGGCGACCGAGATGGTCTGGCGGATGTACCCGGCCGCGTCGATCGACACCGTGACCATCGTTCCCGTATAGCCCTGCCGCTGAAGGACGGCGAGCGCATCGGCGATGGTCGTGGCCTCCTCGGGAGTCGCACCGGGCACCGTTGCCTGCTGGGCGGGGTCAAGTGTGACCCGGTATACGGTCACTGCGACGCCGTCGACCGTGCCCGTCCCGATCTGGCTCGTCCCGGTGATGGCGTTCTGATCGAGTTCGAGGTACCCAGTGGGGCTGGCAAGGCCCATCATGCCCAGGGCACCTTGTCGGGGCCCGAGAGTGCCTTCCACGAGACTGGCGAATCCCGCGAGCGGTGAGCCTGGACCCGTGGTCGATCCGGGTGACAGGCCGTAGTTACCGCCCCCGATCTCCCACACGTCAGTGCCATCGGCGCGCGCCGTGACCGGACCGATTCCGGGGACGTCTGACGATGCCACCATGGCGAACGGGTTGGTGTCGATGGTGCCCTGTCCGGCGACGGTGACTCCCCGTTGACCGGGATAGCCGCAGCCTCCGGTTTTGATGCCAGACGTGGGACATGTGGTGGTCGGACCGGTCGACGGTGGCGTCGTCGGCGGTTGGTCGGAATACGTCATGTCGAAGCTGCCCGAGTCGATCGTCGCACTGAGAGCGGCCAGCACCCGATGCTGGGCTCGATTGGATCCGAGCCGGGCGCCCGCGGGCGGAGCCGATTTGGCCGACGTCAGGACCAAGGTCAGCGGGACGGCCACGACGACGACGCACAGAAGTGAGACGGCCATACCGGTCACGAACCGCCACGACGGCCGACGCCCGTCGGCCACCGCCTCGTTCTCCTCGAGCCATACATCGGGAGGAGCACTGGAGCTTCGAGGACCCGGAGGCACCTGGGCGCTCTTCGACACGACCCCTCCTTCCACCATCCGGCGGGGAGATCTCCGACTCGCCGCGAGGATACGCCCGCTGCCCGGCCGGGGCTGTGGAGCCGACCAACCGCCCGCCGCCGGCCCCGCCCGTCGGCGGCCGGTGCCACCCGTTTTCGGACCTCAAGGCCACAAACGGCGCCGACGATAAGACGAAGATGGTGGACCCCTCCCCCGCGCTCGACGTGATTCCATGGCCTGACCTGGGCATAGACGGCGAGCCCGAGCTCCTGTTCCAGCCGGCTGTCGACCTCGCCACCGGGCGTCTGCTTGGATTCGAGGCCCTTCTGAGGTTGCGCCGGTGCGTCCCTGTCCCCGGGTACATCTCACCCAACGAGCTCATCCCCTGTGCGGAGGCGAACGGCCACATGAAGGCCGTGAACGACTGGGTGCTGTCCGAGGCCTGCTCGAAGGCAGCGGCGTGGCGGCCTGAGATCCAGTTGGCCGTCAACTGTTCGGTGTTCCAACTGCGGCGTCACGAGGCGTCGGCCTCCGCCGCCGCCGCCCTTGAGGTGTCAGGCCTTGATCCCGGCCGTCTGTCCATCGAGTTCACCGGGTCGGCGCTCGCTGACGAACGAGCCCTCCACGACCTCGGCGTACTCGCGAAGCTCGGCGTCCAACTCACCCTCGACGACATGGTGGCCGACTGGTCGTCGGTGACGGATCTGAGGCGCATCGCCGTCAGCACGGTCAAGATCGACGGATCGTTCATCGGCGGGCTCGACCATGTCGGGGGGTCCAATCGATCGATCGTCGAGACGATCATCAAGCTGATTCACTCGCTGGATCTCTGCACAGGGGCGAAAGCAGTGGAGACCGCCGGTCAGGTCGCCATTCTGCGTGAGATCGGAGCAGATGTCGGGCAGGGCTACTTCTTCGCCCCTCCGCTGACGGCCGAGGAGACCCTGGCCCTCGCCACCATGGACACCATTCCCACTCTTCCGCAATCGACAGAGCATCGCGAAACGGTGACGCCGGACTCGAGAGAGTCAGTCGATGAGGATGTGGTCGTCGCCGAGGTCATCGAAGGCCCCCGCAGTGCTGACGACGACTTGGATACCCTGGTCGGGTGGGCACGGCTTATCCGGCCGGTGGCGAGATCCATCAGCCCCGCTCCTCACGCCGGGGCTGAGAGGCGTCGCTGACCTCGTCTGCGGACGCTTTCGCTGACACCGAGTTGTGGCGAGGCGGAAGACCGCCAACGTGGAGGGCGAGCCGTGCGTGTGCGATGACCGGTCACGGGATTTCCTGAACGACGACACCTTCCCACGGTCCGAGGCTGACAGTGCCGGTAGCGGCCGCTCCGTCTCGGGAACGATCCGTTCCGATGGCAATTCGACCACTCGAGGTCGTGCATGCGATTCCGACCTGGTCATCGGACAGATTGAGCGCGACCACGGTCCCCTCGCCGCGCCGCCACGCCCACGCCTGGTCGGGAGTCGTCAGGGATTCGTACCGGCCGGTGAGCAGATCAGGGGATCGACGACGTAGCGCCACCATGTCCCGCACGAACAGGAGGACCGATCCCGGCTCCTGGCGCTGGTCGGCCACGTTGCATGTCGACGGCATCCCCCATGCGCAGCCAGGGGGTCGACCCGGCCGGCGTGAAGCCCCCATGCGGTCCGCTCGTCCAAGGCAGTGGGGTCCGTTCCGGATCGCGGCCCCGGTACGCCGGCCAGAACCGCAGACCGACGGGGTCGAGGATGTCTTCGTGGGCGAGGTCGACGTCGGTCAGGCCGATCTCGTCGCCCTGGTAGAGCACGGGCGTGCCCCGCAAGGTCAGGAGCATGAGCAAGGCCAAGCGCATCTTGTCGGGATTCCCATCCGGCCCAGCGGGTGGCCAGCCGCGAGACGTCGTGGTTCGACCCTGTCCACACGGGCCACGACGCCGAGGGGAGGAGCTCCTCCGTCCTCTCCACGATGGCACGCAGTGCGCCGGCTTCGAACGGTGACTCGATGAAAGGGAAGTTGAACGCCGAGGCTCAATTCGTCGTCGCCGTTTCCGTAGAAGCTGGCCAGGGTTTCGAGGGCCTCGACATTCGTCTCACCTAGGAGTACCCGCGCTCGGATCGTAGGCGTCGGCTAGCTGGCGCCAGTGCTTCAGAACGTCGTGGACCTCGGGTCGGTTGCTCGTGTACTACGGGACGCTGCCCGAACATCTGCATGATGAAAGGGTCGTCTCGCCGTAGCCGGCGGGTTGTCGCGAAGTTGTGCGTCCTTGATGATCATGTTGCAGACGTCGATTCGAAAGCCGGCGATGCCCCGGTCCCACCAGAAGCGCAGAATGTCGTTGAACGCAGTCCGGACATCCGGACACCACCAGTTCAGGTCGGGCTGTTCGGGCAGGAAGTTGTGCAGGTAGTACTGCCCCGTCGTGTCGTCCAACGTCCACGCCGGCCCTCCGAAACATCCCACCCAGTTGTTGGGCGGCGACCCATCGGGTTGGGGGTCGACCCACACGTAGAAATCTCTCCGGCCCGCATCTCTCGACGACCGCGATTCGACGAACCAGGGGTGCTGATCGCTCGTGTGGTTCGGGACCAGGTCGATCAGAACCTGGATCCCCAGACGATTGGCCGACGCCACCAGCTCGTCCAGATCGGCGAGAGTCCCGTATTCGGGGAGCACGGCGCAGTAATCGGCCACGTCGTAGCCCCAGTCGGCATTGGGTGACGGTGTGATCGGGCTCAGCCAGATGCCGTCGACCCCCAGCCACGCGAGATGGTCGAGGTGCTCGATGACGCCGCGCAGGTCCCCGACGCCGTCGCCGTTGCTGTCGGCGAACGAGCGGACGTAGATCTGGTAGAGGATCCCCGTCTGCCACCAGTGGCCAGGGAGCCTGGGGCGACCATCGACGACGACTCGGACACTCGATCTCCTCGGTTCCGTATGACCTCACGCGGTGCTCGACACACATGGTGCTCGATCTGTCAGCGATCCACCATTCGGCGAAGACCGGAGTCCGCCCTGCGGGCGTCGGCCTACCGTCCCCCGCTGACATCGATCAGTGATCCGGTCACGTAGGACGCCGAGTCCGAGCACAACCAGACGATGGCCTGGGCCACCTCCTCGGCTTCTGCACCGCGCCCCATCGGTATGAGGGGCGCCAGACGTTCCACTCGATCGGGTTGGCCGCCGCTGGCGTGGATGTCCGTATTCACCAGTCCCGGTCGGACGGCATTCACCCGGATGCCCTCGGTCGCAACCTCGCGGGCAAGCCCGATGGTCATCGTGTCGATGGCACCTTTTGAGGCGGCGTAGTCGATGTACTCTCCCGGGCTTCCCAGACGTGAGGCCGCGGACGAGAGGTTGACTATCGATCCTCCGGTACCTCCGTACGCGCTCGACATCCGCAGTACCGCCTCCCGTGCGCAGAGGAACGACCCGAGGACGTTGACGGAGAACATGAGGTGGATGCGCGCGGCCGTGAACTGGTCGAGCCGAGCCTTCGGCCCGACGATGCCGGCACAATTGACCAAGGCCCGGGGTGCGCCGAGTTCGCGATCGACCGTCGTGAAGAACCGGGTCACCGCTGCTTCCGACGAGACGTCGACCTCCAGGGCCATGGCCCTGGAGCCGATGGAGCGGCACGTGGCGGCCACGGCCTGAGCGGCGTGGACCTGCCGCCGGTAGCCGACGACGACGTCCCATCCACCCGTGGCCAGGAGGGTTGACGTGGCCGCCCCGATTCCGCGACTCCCGCCGCTCACGATGGCAACGCCGCTCATGGGTTCACCTTAGGCAACCGCAAAGCCCCAGCTCACTGGCACGACGGCACCGGACCCGGCCGGGTCGCTCGCCCCCGGCCACGCCGGCTTCAGATCCAGGACAGACGGTCCGATATTGCCCGTATCCGTCGGAGTGCTCGGGAGCCAGGGGAGACGGTGACTCAGGACCGAACAACGGGGACGGCGTGGACAGAAAACTCGCTGAGCTTGCCAGGAGGATGGAGGAGCACGAGCTCGCCGTATGGGCGACGTGTGTGGATGCCGTGTCGGCTCTTCCGGGTAATCCTCTGCAGGCCGTGATCGACCGGTCGGGACCGTTGCCTCTGGTCGCCTTGTGTGCTGTCGACCGGGGGGATATCAACCGGGTCGTTGCTCTGGGTGTCCGCAGTTCCGCCCGAACCGAAGACCTCCGGGTGATCCGGTCCTTCTACGAGGTCCACAACCAGCGGAACTTCCGGATCGAGGTGACACCGCTTGCCCGCCCTTCGGACCTGCCCGGTCGGATCACGGCACGGGGTATCGCCTGTGAAGGACCGGGAACCTTCAAGATGTGGCGCAAGGTCGATCGCCCACCGGCGGTTGCGCCGGGCATCGAGGTGCGTAGGCTCGATGCTCACGATACCGACGCCCTCACCGCGGTCAACGTCGCCGCCTGGGGCGCATGGAGCATGCCGGTCTCCATGAAGGACTGGTTCGGGGCCACCGTGGGCAATGACGGTGTCCGTCACTACGGCGTCTTCGACGCCGAGCGACTCGTCGCCACCGGAGCGCTCTTCATCGGTGACGGTCTCGGCTGGCTTGGCTTCGACGCCACGCATCCCCGCTATCAAGGCAAGAAGCTGCGCCAAGCCATTTCGTCGGTTCGCATGGCTGAAGCCGCCGCCGAGGGATGCCAGATCGTCCATGCCGAGAGTGCTGTTCAACCCAGTCGACGGGCCTTGCGGGACCGCTGGCAGTTGCTCTACGAGAAGCGGAATTTCTCCGCCGTACAGGCGCAAGAGGAGGTCATGGCCTCCGGGAGCACCCGCAGGAGCCACCAGGGGGTCCTCGATGTCCATCCCGAACATGGGTAGAACCTCTTCAGCGCGGAGGCCGAAATGTTGATGAAGTCGAGACACTACGACGATCTGCGTCGATCGCACCGGGCCGACGTCGCCGCTGGGGTCCTCGCTCACGCGAAGAGGCTGAGGTGGTCACGGTCACGACTTGAGTCTGAACGCCAGGAGAGACTGCGCAACCTGCTCACCTGGTCGATGGGGCATTCGCCGTTTCACGCTGAGCGGTTGGCTGGAGTCGACCCCGCCCATTTCACCGAAGCGCAACTGGCATCGCTTCCGGTGATGACCAAAGACGATCTGATGTCCGAGTTCTCGTCGGTGGTGACCGATCCCCGACTTACGCTCGATGTCGTCGAGGATCATGTCGAACATGTGGACGACAACGAGTATCTGTTCGATCGATATCGGGCGGTGACATCCTCCGGATCCAGTGGCCGACGGGGCGTGTTCGTCTATGACTGGGAGGAGTGGACGACTCTGGCCCTCATGCATAGTCGTTCTCGCTTGGGGACGGCCGACAATTCCTCTCGACCTCAGGGTGTGGCGACGGCGAGTCTTTTTGCCGGCGCCGGAGCCCACCTGTCGAGGGTGATGCGTACCTTCCTGGCCGAGCCGGGCGATGAGGTTCACCATTTTCCGATGACTCTTCCTGTCGCCGAGGTCGTCCGTGGTCTGAACGCCGTTCAGCCCGAATTGCTGATGGGGTACCCCTCCGCCCTCGACCTCGTGGCACGAGAGGCACAGGCCGGTCGTCTTCGGATCTCCCCTCGCTACGTCGAGACGGGCGGCGAGCTGCTCATGGAGAGGACCCGTGTGGCGGTACGCGAGGTGTGGGGGGTGGAGATCGACGATTCCTGGGCGATCGTCGAAGGGGTCTACGCGTTCTCATGCCCGTCGAGGCGCGCCATGCACCTACCCGACGACCTTGTCATCATCGAACCGGTGGACATCGACGGTCGGCCCGTTCGTCCGGGGGAGCCGGCAACCAAGCTCTACCTGACCAATCTGTACAACCACACCCAACCACTCATCCGGTTTGAGATCGCCGACGGGTTGACCGTCCTCGACGAGCCTTGCCCGTGTGGCTCGGCGCACCGTCGGATCACCGATCTCACAGGACGTGCCGACATCGTCTTCGAATATGACGGCGCCGTGAGAGTGCATCCCATGGTCCTTCGGTTGGAGCTCCATGATGAGCGCTACGTGACCGAGTACCAGGTTCGACAGACAACGCGAGGACTGTGTGTCAAGGTCGTTACCGACCGGCCCCAGGCCCTCGACCAGATCCGGAACAGACTGACGCAGACGCTGGAGAGGGCCGGGCTCCGAGACCCGGAAATCACCGTTGAGTCTGTCGATCGCCTCGAACGCCTTGCCGCAGGCAAGCTCCGACAGTTCATCCCGAGACTCGGAGCCTAGGGATCGATCAGAGCGAGGGGCGCGAACCGCCGACAGGCCCGTCAGCTGTGGGGCGGCCCGAGCAGCATCCCTCGTCGTTCCCGGCGAACCGGATCGGGCTACACCCCGAGAGCGGACTCTCCGGGACGGGGCCACGGGGCACTCGGGCAGATCTTGTTGATCCAGGTCCGGGGTCTGTCCGTCCCGCTCGGCGGGCGTCCGGCGACGGCGTCCCGGCCTAGGTACGGGATCGACGGCCGGCGACCCCGCGGTCCCTGCGCGTGCGATCGGTTTAGCTGGAACTGTTATGAGTAAGCTGAGGGATCATCCCGGCACGGGGAGCAACAGGTGACAACACGCTCGCAGGAACAGTCCGAAGGGTCGTCGCCCGGCGGAGGTCAGGTGGCTCGTGGGTCCCGGATGACCCGCCAGAAGCGAGCCGTGGCCGCGTTACTGGCGGAGACGGGGGAGTTCAGCAGTGCCCAGGATCTTCACGCCCGTCTCAAGGAGGCGGGGGAGAAGGTGGGGCTGGCGACGATCTACAGCCAACTCAGGACCCTTGCCGATGCCGGAGAGATCGACAGCGTCCGTGGTGACAGCGGCGAGACCCTCTATCGACGGTGTGATCTGATTTCGCATCATCACCATCTGGTCTGTCGTCGTTGCGGGCAGGCTGTCGAACTCGACGCTCCCGAGGTCGAGACGTGGGCTCGCCGAGTGGGCGGGCGCTATGGCTTCCGGCACCTCGACCATGTTCTCGAGATCACGGGAATCTGCGACCGCTGTTCTGAATTCACCGCCTAGCTGTTGTCCCAATCGATGGAGAAACCGGAGCCTGAGAGGGCCGTCGGCACCGCCTCGATCGTCTTTCCCTTTGTCATCTCGATCTCGTTGATCTGCTTCTTCGGGAACGAGGAGATGGAAGCACCGTTCGCCGTCGCGCCGGTGAACGTCACCGAGCCGAAATCGGAAAGCGCCACCGGTACGCACTTCTTCTTACATATCGACGGCGCCTCGGCGATCCATTCGGCCGACGATGCCGGCGGTGCGGGCGACTGGGTCTGTGGTCCGGGGGAGTACGTCCACTTCCCCACATCGGTCAACGTCGGGGTGTAAACGCCGTCGCTCCCCGACACTTCGGCCGTCATGTGATCCCCGGGCGAGACGGTTTCAGGGATGGTATTCGAGTGGGTCGAGGTTGCCGTATCCATCTCCCACCATGCGTAGTAGTGCGGAACGTCGGGCTTCCCCTTGTTGCAGTCGGAGTCGGTGCCGATCTGCTCGACCGCATCGTCGGTCCGAGAGTACCCGTCGATTCCGACCCAGAACGCGGCGTCCTGTTGCTTCTTGGTTGGGCACGTCGCTGTGGGCTGTACCCAGGATCCGAGGACGTCAGTGAACGTTTCGCCCGTGACGGCATAGCCGGACCAGTTGGGCGAGGTCACCACTCCATCGGCGATCTTCGTGAATAGGGTGCGACCGTGGATGGTCGGTGGGGTGCCCGCGCCGGCGGGAATGACCGAGCCCGACGCCGGCCCTCCCGCGCAGAGCGAAACGACAACCAGAGCGGCCAACGATGCCCAAACCCTCACGGGCATTGTGCGCCGTGCCCGATTTGTTTGAACGCCTCTCCGGCTCCGCTCAATTCCTTGAAACATCAGGACCTCGTCCACTACGTCGACGGAATCTCCCATCGGGACGAAAATCGACGGTGTGCTGGTTCGACCGGTACGTCATGGCGCGTCCATCGGTCGGTTGGCGTGGGTTAGCCGTTCGCCGAAGTGACAGAGGGAGTGATTTCACCGGGAGTCGGGGTGACCGTTGCCGACCCACCACGGCCACCCTTGTTGCCGTGGTGACCGCCGCCCTGGTTCCCACCCTTGCCGCCGCCCTGGTTCCCACCCTTGCCCCCGCCCTGGTTCCCACCCTTGCCGCCACCTTTGCCACCGGCCTTGCCGCCACCGTGGCCCTTGCCGCCACCGTGGCCCCTGCCGCCGCCCCCGTTCCCACCCTTGTTGGTTCCCGTGCCACCGCCGCCACCGTGGCCCTTGCCGCCGCCCCCGTTCCCACCCTTGTTGGTTCCCGTGCCACCGCCGGTGCCAGTTCCCCCGCCGCGTCCCGAGCCGGTTCCGGTTCCCGTACCGTTACCGTTACCGTTCG
Source organism: uncultured Acidimicrobiaceae bacterium (assembly GCA_963848355.1). Classification (GTDB taxonomy): domain Bacteria; phylum Actinomycetota; class Acidimicrobiia; order Acidimicrobiales; family UBA8190; genus CAWKDG01. Next base: position 276,328 of record CAWKDG010000012.1, on the reverse strand, counting down.
AACCTGAGCCGGCACCCGACGCCTTGCCCTGGGTCGGAGCCGAAACCGTGCACGGCTGATCGTCGGCAGACAGGGTGGCCCCGACCGTCGGGTTCTCGTCGGTGCGTGAGATCTGGCTGGCGAGGTGGCTCCCGGAAGCAGCTGTCGCCGTTGAGCCCTGACACACAGGAACATGGCGCAAGCGTTGAGCCTGGCGTTCAGACGCCCGCGCGGAGGAGGCAGAAGACGACCTCGAAGACGCCGAGCCCGATGGCGAAGAAGGAGCGGCTTCGTGCCGAGTCGAAGGAGAACCGCTGACAGGAACGGTATTGGCTCCGGAGATCGCGTCCGGCCTGACCTTCGGTGTCACGTCGATACCGACGTGGCGGAGCACCTGAACGACGACATGGTTCGCCGCCGGCGGAATCACGGCGGCCGCCGACAACCCGGCCGTTCCTGCGACCAGTCCGGCCACCGAGCTGGCGGCGATGGCGACGGGCGCCCACCTGATGCGGCGGCGGACCGACAGGGGCCTGTCGAGCACGGCGGTCTGGAAGGCGGCCCGAATCTCGCTCTCCCCGAGGAGTTCGCGTGCCTCGGCGGGCCCCGCGGCGGCCATGATCAGCCGGGCGACGCTGTCCTGCCGAGGAGCGAAGAGGGGCACGATGTTGTCCGCAGCGATGCTGCCACCGTCCGTGGCGCCGCTGTCCAAAGGACCGGAACAGGGGTGCGAGGAGCGGCGACGTTGCATATCAGAAACCCAACGCTCGCTGCCCATCGACCGTTACACCACCACTTCAGTCGAACGGGAGCCGTCCCCTGCAGCACCCTTATCGGGAACGATTCCCTCGACGGTGAAGGCGAGGCGCCGAAGACCCCGGTGGCAGAGGACCCGCACCGTACCGGCCGGGCGGCCCATGATTTCGGAAACCGCGGAAACCGATAGCCCCGCCACTGTACGTAGCATTACGGCCTCAGCCTGGTCGGCAGGGAGTGTGGAGATCAGCGCCACTGCCCTCTGCGTGGACATCGACGTCTCGGTGTCGTCGATGCTCGGGAGGCGGTCGAGCACTTCGGTCTCGACGAGCGACTCCCTCCGCCGTGTCGTCTGGCGACGCCAGTCGATGTGGCGATTGCGGGCGATCGTGCAGAGCCAGGCCCGGAAAGCCTTGTCGTTTCCCTCGAAGGTGGAGAGCTTCCGGATGACCTGCAGCCAGGTGTCGGCGGCGAGGTCGTCGGCCGCCTGTCCCCCGATCACCCGCAGGTAGCGAAGAAGTCCCGGTTGGAACGTGCGCCAGATGGCGGCGAATGCGTCGGCGTCGCCCTTCTTGGCCAGGCGGAGCAGGTCCTCGAATTCGTCGGGGACGACCGGCGGCAGCGTGCTCGATCGTCCTGCGTCGCGCACGGCTCGTCGCATCAACCGCCTCCCGCGGCGGTCTCGTCGCCTACCGTGTCCACCCCACACCCCACGTTTCCCAGCCAACACCACAATCGGGTGGGCGTCCATTGTTTCTGCAATGTTTCTCGCTCGACCCTCGTCAATATCGAGGCGCACGGAAGGCGTCGTGCTGCATGTTGACCGCGCCTCGTCCTGTCATACACGCGTGCAGTGTTCATCATGCGGAGAGGGACGGTCCTGCTACCGGCAGCGGTTCTTGAAGCTACGCGGTTCTTGAACTCAGAGGAGCCGGGTGTCGTGGCCCTCCCAGTAACGGTCGCGCAAGAGCCGCTTGAAGAGCTTGCCGTTGGGATCGCGGGGGAGTGCGGACGCGAAGTCGACCGATCGCGGGCACTTGTAGGTGGCGAGCCGGCTCCGGCAGTACGCGATCAGCTCGGCCTCGAGGCCCGGACCGGCGGACGAAGGATCGATGGGCTGGACGACCGCCTTGACTGCTTCGCCCATCTCCGGGTCGGGGACCCCGAAGACGGCGACGTCGGCCACAGCCGGATGGCCGGCGAGGGCGTTCTCGGCTTCCTGGGGGTAGATGTTGACCCCTCCGGAGATGATCATGTGGGCCTGGCGGTCCGTGAGGTACAGGTAACCGTCGCCATCGAGCAGGCCGATGTCCCCCAACGTTCTCCAACCCCGATCGTTCGTGATCGACGCCGTCTTGCCGGGATCGTTGTGGTACTCGAACGGCCGCCCCCCTTCGAAATAGACCGTTCCCTCCTGTCCCGGGCCCAGTTCTTCGCCGTCGGGTCCCACGATGTGGGCGGGAGTGACGGGTCGCCCGACGGACCCCGGATGCGTCAACCACTCCTGGGCCGTGATCCAGGTCGATCCGATGTCTTCCGTTCCGGCGTAGTACTCGTGGATGATGGGTCCCCACCACTCGAGCATCTGCCGTTTTGTTTCGACGGGACAGGGGGCCGCAGCGTGGACGGCGTAGCGAAGGCTCGAGAGGTCGTATCCGTCCCGCTCGGATGCGGGGAGCTTCAACATACGGACGAACATCGTCGGGACGAACTGCGCGTGCGTGACTCGATGGCGCTCGATCAGCGCCAGGCAGAGAGAGGCGTCGAAGTTCTCCATGACAACCACGGTGGCGCCGAGACGGAGCATTGACATCGAGTAGACGAGTGGCGCCGAATGATAGAGGGGGGCCGGCGAGAGGTAGACGGATCCTGGCCCCACTCCGGCCGAGGCCAGGCCCATGGCGATCTGGACGGGTCCAGCCGAGGGGTCGCCCAGTGGCGTGGCGGGCAGGGTCTTGCGGACACCCTTGGGTTTCCCCGTGGTGCCCGACGAGTACAACATCTCCCGCCCTTCCGATTCGTCGTCGATCGGAGTTGACTCGAAGGTCTGCGCCGAGGATTCGTAATCGTCGAAGTCCCGGAGGGGCCCGCCCACCACCAGCCGAATCGGGACCCGGTCCAGATCGAGATGGGAGACGACCTCGGCCATCGCCGGAGTGACGACCAGGGCGGTGGCGCCGCAGTCGTCGAGGATGTACTGGACCTCACTCCGACGGAGGTGGTTGTTGAGAGCCGTGTAGTAGAGCCCCGAACGCTGAGCCCCCCAGGCCAATTCGAGGTAGCGGATGTTGTTCTCCATGAGGAATGCCACATGGCCGCCGGTGGTCACGCCCCGAGAACGAAGCAATCGGGCGAACCGGTTGGAGCCGCCGTCGACTTCGCTGTAGGACAGGGCTTCGTCGGTGCCTCCCATGACGATTGCCGTTGCGTCGGGGTGCCGACGGGCCTGGCTCCCGAGGTCGGGTGACGTATCTGATTCGCTGCGCACGGAGCCAGACTAGAGATGATCTGTGTCCTCGGCGAAGACGGCCGCGCACCAGTGCGGACCGAGCCGCCGCCGCTCGCCGCCCTGCCGGGGCCATGACAGGATCGGGGAATGACGGACATCGCCCTTCCGTACTTCTCGGCTCGTCCGGCTGGTCGGGACCCGGCGCCCGGCCTCGTCGTGATCCACGAAGGCAATGGGATCTCGCCCCAGTTGCTCCGTGTCTGCCAGCGGCTGGCGCACGAGGGGTACGCGACGATTGCTCCCGACCTGTTCTTCCGCGCCGGGGGAACCGAAGCTCGCGGCGTTGTCACCCTCATGGGATCGCTCACGCGTGAGCAGACGGCCGCCGACATCGAGGAAGCCATCGACCATGTGCGCCGTCAGGGTTCCACGTCGGTTGGGGTGATCGGATTCTGCATGGGTGGGCTCCAGGCCTATCGGACGGCGCTGTCGGCGGCGGGATGCGACGCCGCCGTGGGGTTCTACGGCGCTCGGATCGGCGCCGAACTGGGAGAGCCCCGGTGCCCGACATTGCTGATCTTCGGGGGGGACGACGAGTACATCCCCGTCTCGGACATCGAAGCCGTTGTCGCTCATCACCCGCAGACGGTTGTCTATCCCGAGGCGCATCATGGTTTCATGCGTGACGGATCCGGCAGCTACGACGAAGGGGCAGCCATCGACGCGTGGAAGCGAACGCTCGATTTCCTGGGCACACATCTCGGACGGTCCCGCGACGACAAGGGAGGGTGAGATGGCCGTGCGCCGCGCCGCCCACCTGCTCGTGGATTGCCTCGAAGCGGAGGGGACGCGCTGGGTCTTCGGTATCCCTGGCGAGGAGACACTGGACCTCAACGAGGCTCTCGACGAATCGTCGATCGAGTTCGTCCCCGTCCGCCACGAGCAGGCTGGTGCGTTCATCGCCGACACTGTGGGCCGGCTCACCGGTCGGGCCGGTGTCTGCCTGGGCACCCTCGGGCCGGGGGCCACGAACCTGGTGACCGGTGTGGCCGACGCCTACCTCGACCGGGCACCTCTCGTGGCCCTCACCGGACAGGGCGACCTTGACAGGATGCACAAGGAGAGCCACCAGTACATCGACATCGTCAGTCTCATGCGGCCGATCACCAAGTGGAACGCACGCGTGTCGGAGGGCGCGATCGTTCCCGAAGCAGTGCGCAAGGCCTTCGCCGTGGCCCAGGCGGAGAAACCGGGATCCACCCATCTCGAGCTGCCCGAGGACGTCATGGGCACGGACCTGGCGCTGATCGGCGGTGAGAGTTGGGTCCCTCTCCCCGTCCACCCCCCGGTGCGGCCCGAGCCCGCCGCTCGGGAGATGCTGCGGGCGGCGGCCATCATCCGGGACGCCGAGCGCGTCGTCGCTCTGGCCGGCAACGGAGCCGTACGCGGCGGGGCCGCCGGGGCGTTGCGCGAGTTCTGCCGGGCCACGGGCATCCCGGTGGCGGAGACGTTCATGGGCAAGGGCCTCGTCGCCGCCGACTCCGTTGAGGCGCTGGGCGCCACCGGCCTCCAGGCCGGCGACTACGAGATGGCGGGGTTCGGCGATGCTGACGTGGTCGTGACGATCGGCTACGACCTCGTCGAGCAGTCACCGCAGCAGTGGAACCCGCGGCGTGACAAGACGATCGTCTGTATCGACACCCTCCCGGCGGAGATCGACGCCTACTACACGCCGGCGGTGGAGCTCGTAGGCGACATCTACCACGTGTTGCTGGCCCTGGCCGAGGAATGTCGGGGGGCGGTACGACCGGGCGGGTCCTCGCGGCTGCGTGAGGTCACCTCCGGCCTGCTGCAGAGGTCGATGTCCGACGATGCGTTTCCCATGCTCCCGCCCCGCGTCCTGGCCGACATCCGCGCCCGTCTCGGACGCCGGGACATCCTGGTGAGCGACGTCGGACTGCACAAGCTGTGGATCGGACGGATGTACCCCGCCTTCGAACCCAACACCACCTTGATCGCCAACGGTCTGGCCGGGATGGGTTTCGCCGTGCCGGCCGCCATCGCCGCCAAGTTGGTCCACCCTTCCGCATCCGTGGTGGCCGTGAGCGGCGACGGCGGTTTCATGATGAACGCCCAGGAGCTGGAGACGGCCAAACGTCTCGGGACGGCTTTCGTGAACGTGATCTGGGAGAACGGTCAGTTCGGATCGATCGCGTGGAAGCAGCGACGACGCTTCGGTCGTAGCTTCGGGGTCGATTTCACCAATCCCGACTTCGTGGCCCTCGCCGCTGCGCACGGGTTGCCGGGATGGCGGATCGGTCACGCCGACGAATTCTCGGAGCGTCTCGGGCACGCCCTCACCCTCGATGTCCCGAGCGTCATCGTCGTCCCCATCGACTACAGCCTCGACGTCGCCATCGCTGCCGGCCTCGGCACCGAGACGGTGGCGACGTGACGGTGCTGCCCCAGTGACGGTGCTGCCCCAGTGACGGTGCTGCCCCAGTGACGGTGCTGCCCCAGTGACGGTGCTGCCCCAGTGACGGTGCTGCCCCAGTGACGGTGCTGCCCCAGTGACGGTGCTGCCCCAGTGACGGTGCAGCCCTAGGGGTGCGACGGGGCCGGCGGAGCGCCGTCGAGCTCGAAGATGACGTCGTCGAGGTAGCAGTAGTACCAGTCCTCGCCCGGCTCGAAGGAGCGGATCAGAGGGTGGTCGACGTGGTGGAAATGGGCGGTGGCGTGACGACCGGGTGAGTTGTCGCAACAACCGACACGGGCACAGGACTGACAGACCCGGAGGTGGACCCAGTCATGGCGCCCGGCGGCCAGGCAGTCCTCGCAGCCGGTGGCCGTGGGCGAGCCGTTCGTGATCTGGTCGAGGTGGGTGCAGGTGTCGGCCACGCTCGTACTCTACAAAGGTGCGCCGGGCCGCGGATGGGGCGATGAGGCGATTGGCCCGGCTCCTGGTCCGGATCTTCTTCCGGCGGATCGAGGTGGAGGGTCTCGGTGACCTGTCGCGCGACGGGCCGACGGTGCTCGTCGCCAATCACATCAACGGGCCGGTCGACGCCCTGTTGCTCATGGTGACGCTGCCCCGCTTCCCTCGTGTTCTGGGGAAAGCCACCGCGACGTCTTGGTCGCCGCCGAAGAGATGCGCTCGCCCCGACGGGGAGCGGGTCCGGGAGGGGGCCGGAGGATCCACGACCGCCGGCGTGAGATAGCGTCCCGACCTGACACCGACGTCAGACAAGATTGGTGGTGGGGGTCGTGAAGGGATTGCTGTACGGGGTGAAGCCCGATGCCTGGGCCGCACCGGACGAGTCCAACCCGCTTCTCGTGGGGTTGGCCCGGACGCCGATGAAGCTGGTCGACATGGATGAGCCCCATCCGTCGCGGCCCCAGTGGGTGATGGCCAAGACCCGGATGACCGGGATCTGCGGGTCTGACGCCAAGCAGGTCTTCATGGACTTCGGCGAGGACAACTCCGACAGCCCGCTCGGGAGCCTGTTCACATTTCCGACCGTCCTCGGCCACGAGGTGGTGGCCGACGTGACCGAGCTCGGAGAGGGCGCCCGCGGGCTCGAGGTGGGGCAACGGGTCGTACTCAACCCGTGGCTGTCGTGCGGACCCCGGGGCATCGATCCACCGTGCGGGTCCTGCCGCGACGGCGACTACAGCCTGTGCTGGCACTTCACCGACGGGCATCTGGCCGCCGGCATCCACACAGGGACGTGTAAGGACGCGCCGGGCGGGTACGCCGACTATTTCCCGGCTCACGATTCCATGCTCATCCCGGTTCCCGACGGCGTACCCGACGAGTTGGCCGTGTTCGCCGACCCCTTCGCCGTGTCACTGCATTCCGTGACCCGTCATCCGCCGCCCCCCGGGGGGAAAGCCCTCGTCTACGGCGCCGGAGCGCTCGGGACCACGGCCACGGCCATTCTGCGCGCCCTGCATCCCGACGTCGAGGTCATGGTCGTCGCCCGTTTCAAGGCCCAGGCCGACATGGCCCGGCGCCTCGGTGCCACCGTGGTCGCCCCCGAACCGCGCGAGGCGCTGATCGAGGAGGCGGCGGCGTGGTCCGGTGGCGTCCTGCATCCGACACACAAAGGTCTTCCCATGGCCCACCCGGGTGGATTCGACGTCGTCTACGACACGATCGGGAAGCCCGAGACGTTCGAGGTCGGCGTGCGGCTCCTCAAGCAGCGGGGGACCCTGGTGAAGAGTGGCGTGCACGGACCCGGTCGGTGGGAGTGGTCGCCGCTGTACTTCAAGGAGATCTCGTGGGTCGGATCGAACGCCTTCGGCGTCGAGGAGATCGATGGTGTCCGGATGCACGGCATCGCCCACTACCTGAAACTGGTGGCGGAGGGTCGGATCGACCTGACCGGGATGCTGACGCACACCTTCCGGCTCGACGAGTGGCGCGACGCCTTCTCCGTGCTCGCCACGCAGGAGCAGAGTGACGCCATCAAGGTGGCCTTCGACTTCCGCTGACGAGCGTCCATGGTGGCGCCCCGCGCCCACCGGGACCGCGCCGGCCGTCCGGGATCGAGACCGACCAGGGGATGAGGGCCGGCCGGGAGCGGCGCCCGGGCTCCCGCCGTGGCGCGGGCGGTAGTGGGAGGGGGGTTCCTGACGACGACATCGGTCATCCTCCGGGGGGTATCCTGGCCCCATGCGGATCCCTCGTGCGGTGTTGCTCTCTGCCGGTCTTGTTTTCGTCGTCGCCACCATCGCCACGGTGGCCACAACCGCCTCAGCGTCGTCGGCCACGGCCCACCCCAGCAGCACCATCACTCTCAAAATGGCCCGGGCCTACAAACCGAAGGCCTCGTTCGGGGGGACCGACGACTACCACTGCACCTTGGTGAACCCCCACGTCACGGAGAACTCCTACGTCATCTCCAGCGAGTTCTTCCCCGGGAGTGCCGAGGACCACCACGCCATCTTCTTCCTCGTCCCGCCGTCGCTGGCCGCCACGGCCGAGCGCGACAACACCGCCAACGGAGGCAACGGCTGGACGTGCTTCGGTGAAGCGCCCCTGCCCAACACGGGGCTGGCGCAGATCTCGAACACGCCTTGGCTCGCTGCCTGGGCCCCGGGCGCCGGCCTCGTCAGGTTGCCCAAGGACACCGGGATCCGCCTACCCGCCGGCAGCCTGGTCGTCATGCAGGTCCACTACAACCTGCTCGTCGGGGACAAGCCGGTGAAGAACGAACTGGTCCTCCACACGGTGCCGATGACCACACCGCTCCTGCCCTTGAAGCTGGACCTCATGCCCGCCCCGCCCGACGTCCCCTGCCCCACCGGCGTGACCGGTCCCCTCTGCAACCGGGCCGCCTCCCTGGCCAACGAGGGCAAGGTTTTCGGTCAGAGCGAGGTCGGCTTCGTGAACACCCTGGAGTCGATCTGCGGGCGCAACGCGGCCAACCCGCCCGAGGGCGACTCCACCTCCTGCATGTGGCCCGTCTACCAGAGCGGCTACATCGTCATGGCGGGCGCCCACATGCACTTGACGGGCGTCTCCTTGACCATGGTCCTCAACCCGGGGACGCCTCAGGCGAAGACGATCCTCGATGTCCCCGCCTACAACTTCCACAACCAGAAGGCCTACAACCTGAAGACCCCCGTGGCCGTGGCCGCGGGGGACAAGATCCAGGTCACCTGCACCTACAACCCGAGACTGGCCCAGGAGCTCCCCCTCCTCCGCAAGGTCGCCCCCCACTTCATCCTCTGGGGTGACGGGTCCTCGGACGAGATGTGCCTGGGTCTCACGTGGACCTCGAAGACACTCCCGAATACCAGTTACCCCGTCTAGACACCCCGTCCAGCGGTGGGCGTTCAGTCGCTCCGAGACTCCCAGCAGTAGAGGAAGTCGCCCCGGTAGGACGGCTCGTAGCGGGCGAGCCGCCGGACCAGGAAGTGCGGGTTGGGCGCGAGGCGATAGGAGATGCCGAGCGGTCCGGACGGTTCGAAGCCGAAGCGGCCGTAGTAGTCGGGAAAGCCGAGGAGGACGATCAGGGGGAGCTCCGCCGCTTCAGCCCGGCGCAGGAGCTCGGTCATGAGTGCATGGCCGATGCCCTCGCCTTGACGGGCCGGTGAGACGGCCAGGGGGGCGACGGCGACCACCTCCCGGCCGGCGAGATCGCCGACAGCCGCCATCACGTGGCCGACGATGGCATCATCCCCGGTCGCCACGAGCTCGAGGTCGCGAGGACCGGCGTCGAGCGTCCACGTGGAGTCGACGATGCCGACTTCCTCGAGCCCGTCACGGTCCTCGCTCGAGAACGCCTCGCGGACGAGCCGGCGGATCGCCTCTCGGTCCGCGGGGACGGCTGTGCGAATGGTGACGTCCGAGGTGATCACCGTCCCGAACGGGAAACCACTGGTCACCGCCTAGAGGTCAACGTCGGGCCCCGAGCCGGTCGGCGGCCAGCCGGCGCAGGTCCTCGGTGCGGATCTTGGCGTTGCCGGTGAGGACGAGGTCGTCGTCGTCGAAGAAGAGGACGTGGCGCGGGATCTTGTACGAGGCCAGACGTCCCCGGAGGAAGTGGCGGACGTCGTCTTCGTCGACGCCGCGACCGGGATGGGCGACAGCGCAGACCACGACGACCTCCCCGAGTGTGTCGTGGGGCACGCCCACGGCGAGGGCGGCCTTGAGGCCGGGATGGCGCAGGAGCTCGTTCTCGATCTCGACGGGAGAGACGTTGGCGCCTCCGGTCTTGATGAGGTCGTTGGTCCGCCCCACCCAGTGGAGCATGGCGTCGTCGTCGACGAATCCGGCGTCGCCGGTGGCGAAGAAGCCGTCGTCGTCGAAGACCTCTTCGGGGGCGACCTTCAGGTAGCCCTTCATGAGGGTCGGGCCCTTCACCCGGATCTCACCGGGGACGCCGGCCGGTTGGAGTTCGCCGGTGTCGCGATCGACGATGCGGACGAGGTTCCCGGGGAGGATCGCACCTTCGTGTCCGTCGCGCCGGGCCGGGGGGGTGTCGGCGGGGAGCGAGCTGATGATGGTGAAGGTCTCGGTGAGCCCGTAGGCGGCCCGCGGGCTCCAGACGTCGTCGGCCCGGACCGTCGGATGACGGCCGAGGCTGGTGAAGGAGACGACCTGGCGGAGCGACGAGAGATCACGCTGCGGCCAGTCCGGGTGGCCCTCGAGGGCGGCGAGCTGATGGGGCCAGGCGTGGGGCGAGGTCACGCGCTCGGTCTCCAGCAGCGCCAGGGCCTCACCGGCGTCGAAGAGCTCCTGCAGGACGAGACAGCCTCCCGCCGCCACCGTTCCCCCCATCACCATGCAGAAGCCGGCCGTCCAGAAGAAGGGGAAGGCACTCCAGACGCGCACCGACGGGTCGAGACAGAGCTGCTGGGCGAAGCGCCAGCTCTGGAGAGCGGCGGCCCGGTGTCCGTGGAGGACCCCCTTGGGCACTCCCGTCGAACCCGAGGTGTAGATGACGACGGCGTCGTCGAAGGGGGAGACCGCACGCGAGCGGGCGTCGAGCTCGTCGTCGCCGACGGCGTCGCCGGCCGAGAGGAAGTCGTCGAAGGAGGAGGTGCCGAAGCAGACACGGCGACGGAGATAGGGAAGGTCCGGCGCGATCTGTCCGATCTGATCGTCGTAGGCGTGGTGGCCCAGCCGGCGCTGGTGCACCAGGATGGCCGTGTCGGAGTGGGCCAGGACGTGGGCGATCTCGGGCGGCTCGAAGAGGGTGTTCACGGGGACGAGGACGCCGCCGGCCAGGGCCACGCCGAAGGCCCCCACCACCCACTCGGGCCGGTTGCCCATGAGCAGCGCCACCCGGGTGCCCTTGTCCGTGCCCGTGGCCACCAGGGCCTTGGCGAATCGCCGGGCCTGGAACGCCAGGTCGGCGTAGGTCCAGTGCAGCTCCGGGCCTCCCCGCTCGTGGAAAGCGACGGCCTCGCGGCCACCGTGGCGGGCGGTGACCTCGTCGAGGAGGCCGCCGAGGGTGAGGGCGCCGATGCCGGGCTCGGTGTCGACGGGAGGTCCTGCGAAAGTGGTCACGTCCGTGTCCGGCTGGGCGCCGACGGGTTCGGGACGACCGGCTCGGACGGTGGAGCCCGGGACGACTAGCTCGGCAGTTCCACCGTGACGGGTCCCTTGGCCATGATCGACGCGTCCTGGTTCGTCATGGTGACCTCCAGGGTGACGAGGGCGGCACCGAGCATCGGGTCGTGGCGCGCTTCGGTGACCTCGGCGTCGAGGAGGGTGAGGTCACCGTCGAAGGCGGGAAATCGGTACTGGACGTTCGAGTGGCGGACGTAGCCGCCGTCCCCGGCCCACGCCCCGACGTAGTCGAGCACCCATGCGCCCATCGAGGCTCCGTAGCCGTAGCCGCGGGGCATCCCGATGAGTTTGGCGTGCTCCTCGTCGGTGTGGCCACGCGAGGGACCGTGGTAGAGACCGTCGCCGAGCTCGGGATCGTCCTTCGCCCCTTCGAGGTCGCGGTCCATCTCGGGGAGCCAACCCGCTTCCTGGAGATGGTCGGGTCCTTCGTGGGTGGTCGAGCCCCAGACGGTGAACGTGTAGGCGCGCCACTCGCTGGCCAGGCTGGGCAGCGAATGGGGTCCGATCGGACGCGTGGGCAACCGCTGGCCGACGGCGACACTCTCGAGGGTCGGGCTCTCGGCCCCGGCGCGGCTGCGGATCCAGTCCATGCGTTGGGTCTCGATGTCGGCCAGCTGCTTCTCCGTCCACGTGGGCAGGGGAGCGGCCTCGGCGAAGAAACCCTTGTCGCGCGCCACGTCGGCGCGGTAGCGGACGGCCGTCGACCACTGACGGGCCACGCGCTCGCCGCGCTGGTTCGTGTAGATCGTTTCGCCGCGCGAGAACATGGTGGGACCGGCGAACTTGGTGTCGGAGACCTTGTAGTCGACGAAGCGCCGGCGCATCCGGAGCTTGTCGCCGGGGTAGATCCGGGGACCGCCGAACCACCATTGGTCGCCGCCGAAGATCATGTGGGTGCCGGGGATGTTCCCGACGATGGCCGGGCCGGCGCCGTGGCCGACGTCGCAGCAGATGGTGAACGACTGGGGGGCGACGATGCGGCCGAAGACCGTCTGCGCCGCGTAGTCGTCGTCGTAGTGGAGGGGGTTCGGGTACTGCATGCCCTGGACCCACCGACGGATGTCGGTGACGGTGACCGGTTCCTTCAACTGACCGCCGCCGACCGGCTTGCCGATGAAGCGGTCGACGTCGGAGGTGTCGAACTCGATGGCTTCGTTGACCTGTGTCATGTCGTCCCCCTTGTCGAGCCGAATACTGACATAGGCGTCAGGTGTTGTGCTCAGGCGTTCACGTCGATGACGACCCGCCCCCGGATGTGCCCGGCCACGATGTCCTCGGCCAACGCCGGCACCCGACCGAGCGGCTCGACGGTGGTGAGGGAGTCGAGGAGGTCGGTCGGGAGGTCGCGTCCGAGGCGGTGCCACGCAACGGTGCGGACGTCGGTGGGGCACGAGACGGAGTCGATCCCCATGAGGTTGACGCCCCGCAGGATGAAAGGCAGGACCGTGGTGGGGAGGTCGTTGCCGCCGGTCAGGCCGCAGGCGGCCACCGTGCCCCGGTAGCGGGTCTGGCGGAGCACCGAGGCCAGGGTCTCGCCGCCGACGACGTCGACGGCACCGGCCCACCGCTCGCGGTCGAGGGGCCGGCCCGAGGCGGTGGCCAGGTCCTGGCGGTCGACGATCGTCGTCGCCCCCAGGGAGGTGAGGAAGTCGTGGGTCTCGAGGCGTCCGGTGGAGGCCGCCACCCGGTATCCGAGGGTGGCCAGAAGGGCCACGGCCACGGACCCGACACCGCCGGCGGCACCGGTGACGAGGACCTCGTTCTCCTCGTCGGCGGCGGGGCGGAGGCCGCCGTGCTCGAGGGCCAGGACGCAGAGCATGGCGGTGAGCCCGGCGGTGCCGACGGCCATGGACTGCAGGAGGGTGAGCCCGGTGGGCTTGGCCACCAGCCACGACGAACGGACGCGTTGGCGCTGGGTGTAGCCACCGGGGTGGGTCTCGGACAGGCCCCACCCGGTGAGGACGACCTCGTCGCCACGTGTCCAGGCCGGCGAGTCGGACTCCTCGACGGTGCCGGCCAGGTCGATCCCGCAGACCATGGGGAACGACCGGACGATGCGGCCCTTGCCCGAGACGGCCAGGCCGTCCTTGTAGTTGAGGCTCGAGTACCGGACGGCGACGGTGACGTCGCCGTCACCGAGATCGGCGTCGGTCAGTGGGACGAGCGCACCGCGTGAGGCGCCGTCGACCTCGGTGGCGACGATGGCGGAATGGGTCACTGGGCCTTGACGACCTTCCAGGTCCCCCCGAAGCTGACGAGATCGTTGCCGTTGGCGACGCCTGGCGCCGAGTCACCGGCGTAGGTGAAGAGCGGGAGTCCGCCCACCGTGACCTGGGTGACACCGTTGGAGGTCGTGGTGCCGAGGGTCCCCACCCCGGAGCTTCCCGTCGGCGCCGTGACGCCGGGGGGCAGGGTCACGGCCGGCCAGACCTGGAGGCACGACGCGCTGCACGGGACGGGGGCGCCGCCCTTGGTGAAGGAATAGAGGACCTGGCCCTGTTCGTTCACGAGGATCTTGCCGAGGCCGCCGACCGTCTTGGTGGTCACCACCGGCGCCGGTCCCGTCGCCGGCGTCGGGGCCGTCGCCGACGGGGCCAGGCTCGTGGTCGTGGTCGAGGCCTGCCCACCGCCGGAGGATCCGCAGGCGGCGGCGAGGATGCCGACCACCGGGATCAGACCGAGCGCGAGCAGGCGCCGGGAGAGGTGGAGCCGGGAGAGGTGGGCACGTGACGTGCCGGGCGCCGGGGTGGTTCTGGATGGGGTCATGCGTCGTATCCCCTCGTGTCGGGTGAGTGGTGGTGGTGGTTACGGGCCGGAGCGCAGAACATTCAGTGACGTCAGCGACGTCGGCCCCGGTGGCCGGCGACGTGGTGGGTCCGAACGGGAGATCAGATGTTGGTCAGTTCGATGACGTTGCCGGCGGGGTCGGTGAGGAAGGTCTGCCAGACCGTCGTCCCCCAGTCGTCGCGCGACTGGGGTTCGCCCACGCCCACGCCCGCCTCGGCCAGGGACCGCACGGTGTCGTGATAGGTCTCGGTCGGGATGTAGAGGGCGAAGTGGGGGAAGCCCTTGCCCGGGGTGGGCATCTCGTCGGTCTCGATGAAGTGGAGCTGGAGGTCGCCCACCTTGAGCCACATGCCGGGGAAACCGAAGTCGGGTCGGCGGAGTTCCTCGAACCCGAACAGCGTCGTGTAGAACTCCCGGGCGGCCTCGAGATCGCTCACGGCGATGGCCACGTGGGAGTAGCCGGCCACGGAGACGGGGGTGGGCAACGGCTCGGTCCTTTCCGTCGGCCCGGTGGCGCGTGGCACCGGGTGTGCGGTCCCGCACTCTACCGGCCTGTGGCACGATCGAGCCATGCAGAAGTGGCTCGGACCGATCGACCAGCTCGGCTACGTGGTCGACGACATCGAGGGGGCCATGGGCCAGTGGGTCGACCGGCTCGGCGTGGGGCCGTTCTTCTTCCTGCCGGCACCCCCGCTGCAGAGCCTGACGTACCGGGGCCGACCGACCGAGGCCCGCATCGCCGTGGCCCTCGGCTTCTCCGGATCCCTGCAGATCGAGCTGATCCAGCCCCTCGACGATCACCCGACGCCCTACCGCGACTTCATGGCCACCCACGGGACGGGCCTGCACCACGTGGCCCGGTTCGTGGAGGACTACGACGCCGCCGTGGCCGCCTACGCGGCGCGGGGGATGGAGCCGTACTTCGGGGGGCGGGGCCTGACCGAGAAGCAACGGTTCTGCTATTTCGACACCGAGACCCACGGGGGGACCTGCTCCGAGCTGATCGAGACCGTCGAGTTCGGGGGGTTCTTCGGCGCCATCCGCAGCGCCGCCGCCGACTGGGACGGATCCGATCCGGTGCGGACGGTGGGGGGATAGGAGCGGGAGTGGGACGCATCGTGTTCAGGGGAGCCACCGTGCTCGACGGTGAACATCTCCCGCAGCCCCGGATGACGGTGGTGGTCGAGAACGGGCGGATCACGTCGGTGAGTGAACGGGACGCGGTGGTGGTCGACGCCGATGATCGCGTCGTCGATCTCGGGGGCCGGACGCTGATGCCCGGGATGGTGACGTGCCATTTCCACGCCACCTACCACGAGCTCGGGCTGCTGCCGGGACCGTTCGGGCTCAGCGAGGCCGCCCGCCCTGCAGGCCGTGCGGGCCGTGAACAATCTCGAGAAGGTGGTGATGAGCGGGTTCACCTCGGCGGTGAGCGCCGGGGCGCCGTTCGCCATCGACGCCTCGATGCGGCGGGCCATCGACGAAGGCGCCATCGTCGGGCCCCGGCTCGTCCCGGAAGTCGCGACGTGAGCACGACCGGCCATGCCAACGACTATGCGCCGTGGTACTGGCGCGTCGGTGAGCCGGGCGCGTTGCATCTGTGCGACGGGCCCGACGAGTTCCGCCGGGCCGTGCGCCAGGAGATCAAGGAGGGGGCCCGGATCATCAAGATGTTCGTCACCGGCGGCCACGGCGTCCCCCGGTCGCCCGAACGCGTCGAGATGACGCGCCGAGGAGATGGCGGCCGCCATCGAGGCGGCCCACCTGCGCGGGGCGATGGTGCGGGGCCACATCGCCAACCGCGACGCCATCCTGATGGCCGTCGAGCTGGGCATGGACGTCATCGACCACGGTGACGGGATGGACCGGGAGTGCATCGAGCGGATCGTGGCCGCCGGGACGTTCGTGGTGCCGAGCATGTTCTTCCTGTTCCGCTATGCGGAGATGCTCAAGGACCAGAACCCGGCCGTGGCCCAGGGGATGCAGGAGGAGCTCGACGCCGCCCTGGCCGTCCTCCCCGTGGCCCAGGAGGCCGGGGTCAAGCTGGTGCTCGGCGACGACTACGGCGCCGCCGGGTTCCCCCACGGGATCTACGGCGAGGAGATCGAGTTCTACGTGAAGGTGGCCGGGATGGCGCCGCTCGACGTGGTGCGATGGGCCACGGTGAACGGAGCCGCTCTGATGGGCCGGGGCGAGGACCTGGGCACGGTGGGAGCGGGCAAGGTGGCCGATCTCCTCGTCGTCGACGGTGACCCGATCGCGGACATCTCGGTGCTGGCCGATCCGGCCCGGATCGTGGCCGTGATGAAGGACGGCGCGTTCGTGAAGGACGAGCTCCCCGCGTCGCGATGACCACGGTCGAAGAGCTGGCGGCCGAGGTGGCGTCGCTGCGGCGACGGGTGGCGTCGAGCGAGGGTGTCCTCACCCTCCAGGCGTTGAAGGCGCGCTACGGCGAGCTGGTGGACCGGCGTTTCTCGGCCGGTGCCGTTGTCGGTGCCGCCACCCTGGCGGAGGTGGCCGAGGCCATCGCCGGTCTCTTCACCACGGACGGGGTGTGGGACGGCGGTCCCGGTCTGGGCACGGCGACGGGCCGACCGGCCATCGCCGCCCGGCTACGCGACCCGACCCTCGTGTTCTCCCGGCATTTCTTCATGAACCCGCGCCTCGACGTGGACGGCGAGACGGCCACGGGGCGCTGGGACCTGCTGAGCCCGTGCCGCCGGGCCGACGGGTCGTCCTACTGGATGTGCGGCTACGAGGATGACGAGTACGCACGCGTCGACGGGGAGTGGCTCCACCGGTCGATGAGACTGACCACCGTGTTCATGGCACCGGTGGGGGAGGGGTGGACCCGGGTCTTCGTGTGACCTACATGAAGCTGTCGTCGGCCGACAGGCCGAGCGCCTCGTCGCCCCCGGTGATGATCGGCTGACAGTTGCCCCAGCCCTCGCCCCCGCCGGTCGGGTCGGTGACATGGATGACGGTGTCACGGATCTGGTGCAGCCGACGGGCGGTGGCCGGGTCGGTGCAGTCGCTGATGCGTTCGCCGTCGACGACGAGATCGCCGCGCCATTCGCCGTGGTGGTGGCCGTCGAACCCGAAGTAGAGCCCCGCCCCCAGATGGAAGCCGGTGTCGGAGACCACCTCGACGCCGAGGGTGCGCACCGAGCCGTCGGCCGTGGTGGCATGGAGGCGGCCCCCCCGCAGCCGGCGGGTGACGGGGTCGAAGGAGAGCTCGGGCTCGATGTCGGTGAACGCCTGGTGCGTGCCGTCGGGTGACTCGAGACCGCCCATGACGACGTGCTTGTGGACGAAGCCGGGGCCCTGGAAGATCTGGTAGTGGAGGAAGAGCCCGTAGCGGCTCCCGTCGGGTCGCTCCATGGCGATCGGGCTCCAGATCATCCGGAACGACAGGCCGGCCAGGGGGTCGCCGGGCTCGAGGTCCTGGGGCGGGAGCCCGACGTCGTAGCGGACGCCCCAGGAATGGTCACGGGTCGAGACCCAGCTGTCGGGGGTGATCTCGGTGCGTTCGCCGCCGATCTCCACCCATCCCGAGGCCAGCCCGATCTGGTGGTAGCGGACGAGATCGGCGGCCACCCGGTTGCCGCGCCGCATGTGGGTCCGGTCCTCCATGAACGGCGGCACGATGGATTCGAAGGTCCACTCGAACGACAGAGGCTGGGCGGCGTTGGGTTCCAGGGCGAAGAGGACCGTCCGCAGAGGGGTGACCACCTCGTAGCGGATGGGGCCGATGACTGTCTCGACATCGTCGGCCAGGCGCCGGCTGGCGCGGACCGTCATCTGCTCGACCCCGCGCGAGATGCCGGCGTAGGCGTCCATGACGTTGCGATTGGTGTACTTGCCCAGTCCGAAGCCGAGCTGCAGGCTCCCGTCCTTGGCCGCGGCCATGGCACAGACCTTCTCCGTCCACGACGGGTCGCTCGTCCCCACCACGGCGAGGGTGTCGGCGATCTGATGGGTGAAGCCCTCGTCGCCGGCGACGAGGGGCCCGATCGGGTTCATCGGCCGCTCCAGTAGGTGCCCGCCAGCATCTGCTCGACGGTGGCCCGGTGCATGATGAGATCGTCGGGATCGGAGGGCATCTCCATCTCGCCGAAGAGTATCGAACGGCGCGCCACCCGGGACATGACGATGGCGTGCCGGAGGGCGGCGTAGAGCGTGTAGAACTCGAGGTCCCTCGGGGTGTAGCCGGTGAGCGACTCGTAGGTGGCGCTCACGTCTTCCAGGCGCATGAAATCGGGCATCCCCGGCAGCTCGATCTGGACGGCGAGATCGTCGAGGAAACGGTGGAGGTAGATCATCCAGGCCAGGTCCACCTCGCGCGGTCCCACCGCCGCCATCTCCCAGTCGAGGACGGCGACGGGCTCGAAGTCACGGAACATCATGTTGCCGATCCGGGCATCGCCCCAGCTGATGACGGCGGCCCCCTCGTCGGTGGGCCAGTGGTCGTCGAGCCAGGCGAAGGTCCGTTCGATGAGGGGTGACCGGGCCCCCTCGGCGGCCACCCATTCGTAGTAGGCGACCGAATCGGCCACGTGCCGGCGCAGGGCCGTGGTGCCGGGGCGGTCGAGCTCGAGGAAGGCGAGGTCCTCGGGCGTCACGTCCATGTCGTGCAACTCGGCCAGCACCCGGACCGACGAGTCCTGGAGGCGCCGCTGGTCGCCCGGCGCCGCCTCGGAGAGCCACGACCCGAAGGGGTACGGCATGATGTCGGGCGGGACGATCCCGTCGACGCGTTCCATGACGAAGAACGGCGAACCGATGTGGGTGGCGTCCGGTTCGTACCACAGGGTCCGGGGGACGGGGACGGCCGAGTGCTCGGCCACGAGGCCGATGACCTGGAACTGCCGTTCGAGGTCGTAGACGGGGAAGACGGGGACGTTGGCCGGGTCGGGGCGCAGGCGCGCCGCGCAGGCCTGGGTGCGCGTCGTCCCGTGGTCGTCCCAGGTGGCGTCGAAGAGGAGCGTCTCGCTCGACATCCCGTTCGATTCGGGCACGACGAGCTCGGAGATCCGGGGGCTCTCGACCTTGCCCGCCATCCACGTCACCAGTCGGTCGTGGAGCTCGTCGCGATCACGGGTGGACGTCGTCGGACGCTGACCCGGTGCGTCGGGCGCCGCGTCGGTCGGACCGGAGGTCACGGGGCGACCGAACCGAAGTCGGCGAAGCCCGACGGCGCGTGCCGGCCGAAGGTCCCGTGCTCGAACATCCCCCACCCGACGGCGCCGTCGCAGAGGGCCCGGGCCACGTGGTCGACGACGCCGAAGGGCACCCGGCCGGCCACCCCCGGGTCGTTCATGTCGAGGTCGAGGGCCTCGACCCAGCCGCGGCCGCGCCACTGGCCGTGGCCCCAGTCGGGATCGCCGCCGTAGCCGGCGCCGCAGTTGAGAGCGACGAAGCCGAGGGTCTCGATCTCGACGGTCACGGGTCGGCCGCTGCGCTCGGTCAGATGGATCACGGCTGCCTCGGGGTGGCGCGTCCCGGAGCGGTAACGGATGGCGAAGCGCGGCCAGCCGAGCTGTTCGGGCGGTCGTCCGGTGGCCGCCGGCCACACCCGCGTCGCTTCGTTCAGCGTCCGCGTCCCGTCGCCGGTCTCCTGGGCGATGATGATGAGGGCGAAGTCGTCGAAGCGCAGAGGGGCGTAGACCCACCAGAACCCGAAGTCCTCGGCCGGCTCCGCCGCGCTGCGCCCGGCCGGTTCGGCCTCACCGACAGGGCGGATGCCCCACGACCGGTCCCGGGTCCCGAGCCAGCGGTCGTCGGAGACGGCGACGTCCTCGCCGTCGATCCGCAAGGTCCCCGACCACGTCCCCACCTGGGCGAAGCGCTGGGCGTCGAGGATGACGCGTCCGCCCTGCCGCATGACGTGGGGTGGTTCGTCGACGACGGGGAACGAGCCCGTCCAGGTGAGATCGAAGCCGAGCCGGTCGTGATCGCAGACCACGTGGAGTCGTTCGAGCGGGTCGAGGACGTCGATCCGGTAGGGACCCACCTGCTGGACGGTGCGGTCGTCGCCCAGCGCGTCCGACATCCGGACCGACAGTTGACGGTCGCCGAGCCGGACGGTGGCATAGGCGTCGATGACGCCGAGGTTCGGATAGACGCCGAGCCCGGAGACGAGGAAGATCTCCCCGGTCCGGTCGTGGGCGTTCAGGTAACAGCGGTCGTAGGCGTTGCGGTCGCTCGTCGCCATGTGCCGCATGGACAGCGGCACCTGGTGCACGGGGTACTCGTCGAGCGGCACGGGCATGGGGTCTCCTTGCGGGCACGGATCGGGGTCGAGCGGTGCCGGGGGGCGAGGTGTCGGGGCTCCCGGTCGCCAAAACGTAGCGCCGCCCGGCGGGTGCCCGGTCCTACCCGTCGTTCAGCAGACTCCCGGCCTGGGCCACATCGAAGTAGTCGCGCCAGGCCACGATCCGACCGCCTTCCACCTCGAAGGCGCCCATCACGGGGAGAAGGGCCTCGACCCGGGCCGTGCGCAGGAGGTCGACCCGTTCGGTGAGGACGGTGGTCCCGGTCGTCGCCAGGTGGGAGATGTCGAAGCGGATCCCCTCGAACATCACGAACAGGGTGGCGAGCGCCTCGAGGGTGGCGTCGATTCCCCGGGAGGGTTCCATGGGGATGTTGTGGTAGACGACGTCGTCGGCCAGCATCGGCCGCAACAGCTCGAGGTCCCGGGCGCTCACCGCCGAGCAGAAGCGGCGGACGACGTCTTCGGGAGACGCCCTGTCAGCAGACGGGGAACGCTCGTTCGGTTCGGCCACCGGCCCAGCGTGTCATGACCCCGCGGACCGGTCAACGAGGTCGGACCGGTCAACGAGGTCGGACCGGTCAGCTCCCGGTGCGGGCCCGTCGGAGATCGCCCTTGTGGACGTGCACCAGTCGACCGGCCCACACGGGGAGCCGACTGGTGGCGTCGCGCCCGCGCTCGGGCGTGATCGTTCCGTCCGCCATCCCCTTGTCGATCCTGGCCGAGGCGTCGGCCACGACGGCGTCGACGACGCGTTGCAGCGGCACTCCCTCTTGCGTCGCCATCTCGGCCAGCGAGCGGCCCTGATCGAAGGCGGCGCGGACCTGGCCCGGTCCCCAGCCGAGGACGGTGCCCGCCACGGCGAACTCGGACCGCGCCAGCCGGCGCAGGACGGCGCGCCCGGCGCCGGCGCCGGCGCCGGCGACCGGGCCGACGGCGCGTCGGCGACGGACGGAGGAGAGGAGGAAGGCCACCCGGACGACGGCGAGCCCCCCGATCAGCAGACCGAGGATGTCGTCCCCCCGCAGGAGCAGGACGGCGGCGATGGCCACGCTCCCGGTCACCAGGACCCAGCGGAAGGTCCAGAACGTCGCTGGGTGTCCTCCCCAGCCCGGTCCCCGGTCCTGTGCCACATCCCAATTCCACCATGGAGCGGTGGCGAAGATCGGGCGCCTTTTCGAAAAGAGACGCCTCTGGGTCAGCCGGCCAGGCCCCGGCCGGTGACGAGGGGGAGGTCGAGGGCGGTGAGGAGGCCGGGTTCGGCGGCCACGACGGCGGGCACGGCGTTGACCAGTCGCATGGCGGTGGCCTTCAGCCCGGCGGTGTTGTGATCGCCGTCGCTCCCGAGCATCTGGAGGTCGAGGGTGTAGTTGGGCTCTCCCGTGACCCGCACGCGGTAGCCACCCTGACCGACGGGTTGGGGCCAGTCCGGTCCGATGTCGTCGCGCAGCCGGGTGACGTGCTCGAGGACGACGACGGCCCTGCCGGCCCGCATCCCGCGCACCTCGAAGCGCAACCCCGCCGCCGTTCCCTTCTCGATGGTCCCCGAGGCGATGGCGAAGGTCTCGGGGGCGGGCAACCGTTCGTAGCGTTCCTCGACGGCGTCGAGCTCGACGTCGAGGCCGGCCGCCAACTGCCGGACGACGCTGCCCCAGGCCATGGTCAGGACCGTCGGTTGGAGCAGCATGGGGATGTCGTCGAGGGGCCGGCCGAAGCCCATGATGTCGAAGATCACCATCGGCTGGTCGTAGGTGGCGTAGTTGAGGATCTCGTAGCACCGGACCTCGTCGATCCGTTCGCAGACGCTCGTGAGCATCAGGGGGAGCCAGTCGTTGGCGAACCCGGGGTCGATCCCGTTCACCCACAACGACACCCCACCGGTCTCCGCCGCGTGGCGGAGGGGATCGATCATCGACGGCGGGACCGTCCCCTCGGGATACTGGAGGAAGACTGGACCGCTCGAGACGACGTTGATCCCGGCCGCCAACAGATGGCCGAGGTCGTCGATGGCCTCCATCAACCGGTTGTCGGCCATGGCCGTGTGGACGACGCAGTCGGGGCGCAGGGCCACGATGGCGTCGACGTCGTGGGTGGCGGCCACCCCGAGGTGCCGGTCGAGTCCGGCGAGGTCGCCGGCGTCGCGCCCCGCTTTGGCCTCGCTCGACACCCAGACGCCGACCAGGTCGAGATCGGGCCGGGCGTCGACCCCGATGATGGCGTGCCCGCCGACGTTCCCCGTCCCCCAGACGACCACCCGGTGAGGTTTCATCGATCCGGTCACAGGTCGGGAAGACCCATGTCGAGGTTGGGGTGGTCGAGGCCACCGTCGACCTCGACGACCTTGCCCGTCACGTAGCCGCCGGCGGGCGAGCACAGGTAGACGATGGCGGCGGCGATGTCCTCCGGTTCCCCGATCCGGCGCAGGGGCGTGGCCGATTCCATCGTCGTCCGCAGCGTCTCGTCGGTGAGGACGACCTCGAGGGCGGAGGTGGCGACGGAGCCGACGGCGATGGCGTTGACGCGGATCCGGGGGGCCAGATCGGTGGCCGCCAGGCGCGTGTAGTGGGCCAGGGCCGCCTTGGCCGTCCCGTAGGCGACGAAGCCGCGGTCCTGGATCCGGCCCATGGCCGACGAGATGTTGACTACGGCGCCGCCCTCGCCGCCCAGCATGAGAGGAACCGCCGCCCGCGTCAGCGCGTGGGCCGTGCTCACGTTGAAGTGGAAGGCCTGCTCGAGAAAGCGCGGGGACGTCTCCAGGAATCCCCTCGGCATCGTCCCGCCGACGTTGTTGACGACGATGTCGAGCCGTCCGAAGGCCTCCTGGGCCGCCGGTGCCAGGGCGGCGACGGCGTCGAGGTCGTTCAGGTCGGCCGGGACCACGACGGCCCGTCGCCCGGCCGCCTCGATCCGGCCCGCCACCTCACGGAGCTGCTCGTCGGTCCGGGCCGAGATGAGCACGTCGGCGCCGGCCTCGGCCAGGGCGACGGCGGTGGCGGCACCGATTCCCCGGCCGGCCCCGGTCACGACGGCGGCGCGGTCGGTGAGGCGAAAGCGGTCCAGGATCATTGTCGTTCCCCCGTCTCGTCCGTTCCGGCCAGGGGAGACAGTACCAGTGAAAGTGAAACGTGTTTCAGCTAGTCGGCGATGTCGGCGGCGGCGGTGATGCGGGTGGGACGGAGCCGGACGAGGAGCTCGCCGGCGCCGCCGTTGCGCTCACCGTAGGCCTCGGCCCGGTCGGCGCCCATGTAGCGGCCGCCGATGATCGCCGCCCACCGGCGCAGCTCCCCGGGGTCGTTCACGAGCTCGACCGTTCCCTCGACGATGACGAACGAGAAGGGTGGCCGCTCGTCGTCGACGCACAGTGCCACCCGCCGGTCGCGGGAGAGCGCTTTCCCTTTCACCGTCCCCGCTCCGGTGTTGAAGAGGATCTCCCGGCCGTCGAGGGCGAACCAGATCGGAGCCACGTGCGGTCTCCCGTCGGCCCGGACGGTGGCCAGCTTCCCCGTGTGCGGTGGTGTCGACCCGAGGAACGCCCACGCCTCGGCGTCGGTCATCGCGTGTGCCGCCATCGTCGGTCGTCAGGGGGCGGGGCGGGTCGATCCCAGGCCGAGCTTCCGGTGGTCCCAGGTCACCACCCGGGTCACGTTCACCTTGATGACGACGCGCTTGTGGAGCATCGTTTCCACGAAGGGCTTCAGCTCGTCGGTGTAAGTCCCGTAGTAGCGCTCGAAGAGGTCGACGCCGAGGACCCACATCCGCTCGGGGTCGGTGACGATCTCGGCCGACCCCACCAGCTCCACCCCCCGCAACTCCTCGTAGTAGTCGCCGTCCTCGACCAGGCAGGTGATGCGTGGGTCACGCCGGAGGTTCTGCACCTTCTGGGCCTTCGCCTTCGTCTCGAAGGCGATCGCACCCTCGAGGAACCCGTACCACATGGCCACGGCGTGGATCGACCCGTCGTGGTTGATCGTGCACAGCGACATCGGCCGGCGTTCGTGGAGGAAGGCGTCGACCTCGGCCTCGTTCATCTTGATGATGTCGCGCTGCTTGACCCCGTGACCCATCGGCATGCTCGTGTCACTCATGGCGCTCAGCCACCGCCGGGGGAGAAGGTGCACGGCAGGTGCTTGATCCCGTTGATGAAGTTGGAGAGGAGCCGGTCGGGTTCGCCCGTGGCCCGGATGTCGGGGACGTGCTTGAAGAGCTCCTTGTACATCACCGTGATCTCGCGCCGGGCCAGATGGGCGCCCAGACAGAAGTGCGGTCCCGGTGCGCCGAACCCGATGTGGGGGTTGGGTGTCCGTCTCACGTCGAAACGGTCGGGGTTCTCGAAGACGTCCTCGTCGCGGTTGGCCGAGTTGTAGAAGAGGATGACCTTGTCACCCTCCTTGAATTCGTGGTCGGAGAGGGTGGTGGGTCCGGTCACGGTCCTCCGCATGTAGATCACCGGCGTGGCCCACCGCACGATCTCGTCGACGGCGGAGGGGGTCACGCCCTCGATGTCGGCCATCCAGGCGGCGCGCTGGTCGGGATGCTCGGTCAGCGCCCACAGGCCGTGGCTGATGGCGTTGCGGGTCGTCTCGTTCCCGGCCACCAGGAGCAGGATGAAGAACGAGGCCAGCTCCTGATGGGTGAGCGACTCCCCGTCGACGTTGGCGTGGAGCAGCTCGGAGGTCAGGTCGTCGGTGGGGTTGTCCACCCGGAAGGCGGCCAACCCCTCCATGAGCTGGTTGAGCTCGTTCCCGGCGTTCAGCAGGGCCAGCAGCGGATCCTCGCCTTCGGGGATGTACTCGGTGTCACCCATCGAGAGGATCACGTTCGAGGCGTGGAAGACGGTGTCGTAGTCGCTCTCGGGGATCCCCATCATGTCGCAGATCACCTTGAGCGGCAGCCGCGACGACACCTGGGTGACGAAGTCGCACTCGCCCTCGCGGCGCACCTTCTCGATGATCGAGTCCGCCACCTGCTGGATGGTCTCCTCCACGCTCGAGACCATCCGCGGGTTGAAGGCGGCCGAGACGATCCGACGCAGGCGGGCGTGGCGGGGGTCGTCCATGTTGATCATCGACCCGAAGAACTCGAGGAACTCCTGGGGCATGTCGACGATCGTCGAACCCGACTGCCCCGAGCAGAACAGCTCCGGGTGCCGGGACATCTCCACGATGTCGTGGTAGCGGGTGATGGCGTAGTAGCCGGGCCCCCGGGGCAACGGGATGGCCGATTCGGGCATCTCCGCCTCCTCGAAGAAGGCGATCGGTCGCTTCGCCCGCAGCGTCTTGAACCCGGCCTCCCGGTCGACCCACGGGGCCGCCCAGAATTCCAGATCGGAGAGGTCGATGTCGTCCACGGACAGCGTCTGGCGGGTCGTCACGGTCAGCCTCCCTGCTCGCGATGGGGCCATCCTCGCACCCGCCCGCGCCCGGTGGCGACTCGGGGGCCCTAGGGTTCGGTGGTCGTCGTGGTCGACGTCGTGCTCGTCGTGCTCGTGGTGGTGGTGCTCGTCGTGCTCGTCGTGGTGGTACTCGTCGTCGTGGTCGAGCCCGACCCGCCGCCTCCCGCACCCCCGCCCGGTCCTGTGTCCGCCGCGAACGTCCAGGCGCCGGCGGCGCAGTCCTGCGGCTTGAGGGCGGTGACGAGGAAGACCCCGGGTTCCCCGAGGAGCTCGCTCACCTCCAGCGCCCCTCCCGTCGTCAGGCAGGTGTCGGCCGGATCGTCGGTGGTGAAGTCGCTCAGTACACCGACCGCCTCACCCTCACCGTCGTCGGGCAGAGAGGCGGGGTCGACCGGACTGAGGGTGACCGCCGTCGCGTTCCAGATGCCGGTGAAGGTGTACGACGGCCCCGACGCGCCGGTGGTGGTGGTCGTGGTCGAGGTGCCCGGCACCACCGTGGGACCGGCGACGAAGTTCTTCACCACCGGGGCGTTGCCGAGCAGGGCGGCGAGCATGGCCGGGTCGTTCCCGTCCATGCCGAGGGCCCAGACGCCCACCCCGGCGATGTGGAACCAGTTGGCCAGTTGCGCCTTCAGGGCCAACGACGTCGGGTTGTCGAACCACGTCTGATGCCACTGCGTTCCCACCTGGTAGGAGGTCCACGCCGTCTGGGTGGCGGGATCCCAGTACAGCGGATGCTGGGCGGCGGCGATCTGGGCGTAGCTGAGCGGCGTGGGCGGACCGGTGGCCGTGGCCCCGAGACCGGGTCCCGACGTGGGCCAGTCGTAGCCGTAATAGGGGACCCCGAGGATGACCTTCGAGGCGGGGACGACGGCGGTGTACTCCTGGAGGGCGTCGAGGTCGGTGAAGCCGGAGCCGGTGAGGGCCGCCGTCGGTGACGGTGTCGTCGCGTTCATGTCGTAGGCCATCACGAAGAAGGCGTCGACGCTCGGGGCCAGGCCGGCGATGTCGTAGAACCCTCCGGGGTCGCCGGCCGAGGACGCGTAGGTGTCCATCGTCACCTGCCAGTGGGCGTTCGCTGCCTTCACCGCTGTCGAAACCTGGGACACCAGTGAGTCGAGACCGGCCTGGTCGCCGGGGCCCTCACCCTCGAAGTCGAGGTTCACCCCATCGAGGTTCTTGGCCGAGATCAGCTGGATCAGGCTGGTTGCCAGACGCGTCGGCGCCGACGGGTCGGAGGTCAGCTCGTTGAGCGCACCCTGGCCGAAACACGTCGCCGTCAGCACCACCCGGGACCCCGCCGCATGGGCGCGCGTGATCAGGTTGGCCAGGTCCTGGCTTTCGTATCCCGTCCATCCGGGTCCGGTGTTCTGGATCGACCCGTCCCCGTTCACGTCGACGCTGAAGTAGGCGATCGTCGTCAGGTCCGACACGTCGAAGCCCGAGGACTGCGGCAGGGTCCAGTACGGGGCGAAGCCGAAGATCTCGTGCGACTTCAGGGCCGGGGCCCCCGCCAGCGACGGCGGGGCGGGGGCGGGCGGCGTCGTCGCCGCCGGCAGGGCCACCGCCGACGCCCGCGCCGCGTACTCCCGGTCCATCCGGGACATGATCGACACCCCGCCGCCGCCGGCACCGGCGGGGCTGGCCGCCTGGGCCCCGCCGTTTCCGATCGTTCCGAAGGTGGCGCCGCCGGCGATGAGCACCGCCGCCCCGATGCAGGCGGGGACCGGTCTCACCCGCAGGCTGCGGGCGTGGCGCGGTCGCCGCACCAGCCCGCAGCGGAGCTGGTGCCATCTCGTCGCCCACCCTCTCGGCGGCGCGCTCGAGGGGGTCTCGGTCGGGGAGGGCCCGATCGCCGAGGTGTCGGTCAAGGGACCCGCGTGTCCCCGCCAGCCGGCGGTGGCCCCGAGGAATGTCGAGAGGTCGCGGGCACCGACCAGAAAGCGGTGGCACCGGTCGCCGGCGCGCAGCTCGAGGAGGTGGCGCGCTTCGTCGGCACCTCCCGGCTTCCGTCCCTCGACCCCCCCGGTGTGTCCATCGACCCTTTCGAGTTCATGGGCCCCGTCGTATCCATCGGCCCCGTCGTATCCATCGGCCCCGTCGTATCCATCGGCCCCGTCGTTTCGATCGGCCCCGTCGTATCGATCGGCCCCGTCGTATCGATCGGCGCTGAGCACGGTCACCTCTGCCCAGGACCACGACCGCAGGACCTGTCGTCCCGGGCCGGAGACGACGAGGGTGTCCCTCGTCGCGCTGAGAGTGAGACCGGGGAGGTGGACCTCCCCCTGGGCCGTCGCCGTGAGAAGGACCAGGTCACGCAGGCATACCGGCACCGTGGTCCTCCCCCCGCTTCGGATCATGGTCCTCGTTCTGCTCGTGAAACCTCCCAGTGTGGTGGTTGTGACAGATGGTGACAAGAGCGCCCGGTGAGGTACCGGCACACATACCCGGAAAAGGTCTCGGCAAATCCGACTGGGACCTTCAGCGCGTGCCCCGGTTTGTCGATGAATTGCGGGTGACTCCCGAGCACGCACCAGGCGACGCCGGCTCAGGTCCTCCCGACGGTCCTCGCGACGGTCCTCTCGACGGCGTTGCCGACGGCCCTCCCGACGGCGTTGCCGACCGCCCCGCCGTCGACAGACCGCCCCGCCGCCGTGTCTTCAAGGCGTTCCGCAAGATCCGGGCCGACGGCGCTCCCGGCCAGGACGTTCCGCCCCGACGCGTCGGCGACGTGCTCTTCGTCGAGGTCTTCCGCCTGTTCCTCGTGATCGCCGGGGTCATCGGCGGGCTGGCCATCGGCAATCACATGGGCCACGCCGGCCACGACAACACGGCTCCCCTCATCGGGATCACCCTGGGCGCGCTCGTCACCTACCTGGCCGGGGGGATCGTCGGCCGGTTCCTCGATCGTGGTGTGGCCGGTGCCGTCCACGAGCTCCGCTCCATGCCGGCCAGCGAGGTCTTCGCCGGCTCGGTGGTGGGCACCACCGGGCTCCTCGCCGGCCTGGTGGCGGGTCTGCCCCTGGTGGCCCTCGTGCATTCGACCGTCGACTACCCGGCCGTGGCCGCGCTGGCGTGGGTCTTGTGCGTCGGGGGCACCCGCCTCGGCGTCATGAAGGGCCGCGAGATCATCAGGGCGGCCGGGTTCTCCCATCTCGTCGAGCGCCCCGACGATCCCCCTCCGCCTTCGGCTCTTCTCATCGACAGCTCCGCCGTGATGGACCGCCATCTCCTCGTCCTCGGCCGGTCCGGCCTGTTGGCCGGCGGCATCGTGGTTCCTCGGTTCGTCGTCGACGAGGTCCGCGCTTTGGCCGAGAGCCCCGATCCCGTCTCATCCCGTCGGGCGCGGCGCGGCCTCGAGGCGATCGATGCGCTGCGCGAGAGTGGCGTGAACGTGCGGATGAGCGACGACGAAGTTCCCGAGCTCGACGACTCCGGCGACCGTGCTCTGGTCGTCGCCCAGCGGATGCACGTCCGCCTGGCGACGTGCTCGGCCGACCTGGCCCACCGGGCCGAGTCCGAAGGTATCGACGCCGTCGATCTGCGCCGCCTCATGTCCGAGCTCGCCCCCGACCACCCGGCGGGGGAGCGACTGGTCATCGATCTCGTGAAGTCGGGCCGCCAGCCGCGCCAGGCCGTCGGTTACCTCCCCGAGGGGGACATGGTCGTCGTCAACGACGCCGCCCATCTGGTCGGACGCGACCACGTCGAGGTCGTCGTCTCCTCCGCCCGTCAGACGACCCAGGGTTTTCTCGTCTTCGCCGCCCTGGTCGAGGGCGGGCCTTCGGCCGTGCCGAAGGCCCAGACCGTCAGCGTCTGAGCGCGTCGGCCACCGCCGTCCCGGCGCGCGGTTACGCCGAGCGGACGGCGGCGACGAGAGCGGACAGGGTGTCCTTGGCGTCGCCGAAGAGCATCGTCGTCTTCGGGTCGTAGAGCAGCTCGTTGTCGATCCCCGCGAATCCCGGCCGCATCGACCGCTTCAGGAAGACGATGTTCGCCGCGAGGTCGGCGTTGATGATGGGCATCCCGTAGATCGGACTGCCCGGCGTGTTCTTGGCCGCCGGGTTCACGGTGTCGTTGGCCCCCACCACCAGAGCCACGTCGGTGGTCGACATCTCGGCGTTGGCGTCGTCCATCTCGACCAATTGGTCGTAGGGGACGTTGGCCTCGGCCAACAGGACGTTCATGTGTCCCGGCATGCGGCCGGCGACGGGGTGGATGGCGTAGTAGACCTCGACACCGCGTTCGGCCAGGGTGTCGGCCAGCTCCCGGGCCACGTGCTGGGCCTGGGCCACGGCCAGGCCGTAGCCGGGGATGATGGCCACCTTGCGGGCGTAGGCCAACAGGACGCCGATGTCCTCGGGTGTCCCCGTCCGCACCGCCCGCCCGTCGGGTCCGCCGTCGGCGCCGGTGGCCGTGATGACCGAGCCGAAGGCGCTGAAGAGGATGTTCCCGATCGACCGACCCATGGCGTGGCTCATCATCCGGGTCAGGAGGATTCCCGACGCCCCGACGAGGGTGCCGGCCACGATGAGGAGGTTGCTGTTCAAGGTGAAGCCCGAGGCGGCCACGGCCAGGCCCGTGAACGAGTTGAGCAACGAGATGAGGACGGGGACGTCGGCGCCGCCGATGGGGAGGACGAAGATGATCCCGAGGGCGAGCGACAGGACGAGGACGACGATGAGCAGCGCGGTGTTGGCCGTGACCACGGTGGCGACGAGCATGGCCAGGATGGCCAGACCGACCACGGCGTTGATCGGTTGCTGGCCCTTGTAGGTGATGGGCCGTCCCGTCATCAGTTCCTGCAACTTGGCGAAGGCCACGCCGCTGCCGGCGAAGGAGACCGACCCCACCAGGACGCCGAAGAGGATCTCGCAGATCTTGTAGATGGCCAGGGTCTTGCCCGGGAGCGAGATGAACTCGGTGACCGACACCAGCGCGGCGGCGCCGCCACCGACGCCGTTGAAGATGGCCACCATCTGCGGCATCGCCGTCATCTTCACTTTGCGGGCCGCCGGCACCCCGATGACCGTTCCGATGATCACGGCCACGATGATGAGCACGAGGTTCTTGGTGTGCCCGTAGACCGACGGGAGAGAGAAGGTCCACGCCACGGCCACGAGCATCCCCGTGGCCCCGGCCAGGTTCCCGATCCGGGCGTGCTTGGGTGAGCTCAGCCCGATGAGGGCGAAGATGAAGCCGACGATGGCCACCAGATAGACGAGATCGGTGGCCGTCGCCCGACTCATGACGCGACCCCGGTCACCGCTGGAACCCGGCTCATGGAGTGGGACCGCTCGAGTCGGGCGGTGTGTCCGGCTTCGGGGACTTCGTCTCGGACCGGGGCTTGAACATGTGGAGCATCCGGTCGGTGACCACGAAGCCGCCGACCACGTTCAAGGTGGCCAGGACCACGGCCAGGAAACCCAGGGTCTCCTGAGCGGCACCGTGGGCCCCGCCGAGGATGAGCATCGTCCCCACCAGGATGATCCCGTGGATGGCGTTCGAGCCCGACATGAGCGGGGTGTGCAGGATGCTCGGGACCTTGGAGACGACTTCGTACCCGACGAAGGCGGCCAGGACGAAGATGGTGATGAAACCCATCAGGCCTGGCCCGGCGGCGACGGTGTAGGTGATGACCAGGTGGGAGTGGTAGGCGTTGCTCACGGTGTCACCGTCCCGTCCACGAGCTCACGGGTGGGGGCGTGGACGATCTCGCCGGCCCGGACCACGCAACAGCCGGCGACGATCTCGTCGTCGAAGTCGGGTCGCAGCTCGCCGTCGGCGATGACGAGGCCGAGGAAGTTGGCGACGTTGCGCGAGTAGAGGAAGCTGGCGTGGGTGGGCATGGCCGACGGCGGGTTCGAGAGCCCGGCCACCGTGACGCCGTGATGGACGATGTCCCTGCCCGCCTCCGAGAGTTCGCAGTTCCCGCCCGAATCGGCGGCCAGGTCGACGATGACCGATCCCTCGGCCATCCGCTCCACCATGGCCGTGGTGACGAGGATGGGGGCCTGGCGACCGGGGACGGCGGCCGTGGTGATCACGACGTCGGAGGCGGCCACCTCGTTGCCGATCAGCTCGCGCTCGGCGGGCCAGGAAGTCCTCCGACTGCTCGCGGGCGTAGCCGCCCGAACCTTCCTGCGACTCGAGGCCGAGCTCGACGAAGGCCGCTCCGAGCGACTCGACCTCCTCCTTGGCCGCGGCCCGGACGTCATAGGCGCGGACCTGGGCGCCCAGCCGACGGGCGGTGGCGATCGCCTGCAACCCGGCCACGCCCGCCCCGAGGACGAGGACCTTGGCCGGCGGAACGGTGCCGGCCGCCGTCATGAACATGGGGAAGAACTTGGGCAGGCGCTCGGCCGCGGCCAGGGCGGCCAGATAGCCCGAGACGGTCGACTGGGAGGACAACGCGTCCATCGACTGGGCCCGGGAGATCCGGGGGAGGAGGTCGAGGCTGAAGGCCGTCGCCCTTCTCTGGACGAGGGCCGTCACGGTCTCGAGCTGGGCCGCCGGGGCCAGAAAGCTCACCACGGTGACGCCCTCGGGCATCGTCGCCACTTCCTGTGGTGTCGGGGCCTGGACCTTGGCCACGATCTGGGCCCCGTTCATCAGCTCGCCCACGGAGCCGACGACGGCCGCTCCCTTGTCGCGGTAGGCGGCATCGGTGAAGTGGGCCTCGGCCCCCGCCCCGGCCTGGACGGCGATGTCCACGCCGCTCGTCGTCAACCGTCCGGCGACGTCGGGGATCATGGCCACGCGCCGTTCACCGGGACGGGTCTCTGTGGGAACGGCGAGTTTCACGAGGCGCTATCAGAGCACGCCGGGCCGGTCGACTCCACTCATCGTCCCGCTGGTGCCTTTCACCGCTTCGGTCGGTTCGGACCGACCGAGTCGACGGCGGCCAGGAAAGGAGGCCACTCGCCGCCCCCGTGGGCCTCGACGGCGGCGCCCGACAGGTACGACGCCAGGGGCGAGACCAGGAACAGACAGACCCCCGCGATGTCGGCCGGCGTGCCCAGACGGCCGAGGGGCACCGTGGCCGCCACCGCCCTGAGGCCCTTGGGGCCGCCGTAGTGGTCGTCGGCCGCCTCGGTGGCGATCATCCCGGCCACGACGCAGTTCACCCGGACCTTCGGAGCCCACTCGAGGGCCAGGCTCCGCGTCAGGTTGACGAGCCCGGCCTTGGCCGCCCCGTAGGCGGCGGTCCCCGGGGAGGGCCGCAGTCCCGAGACGCTCCCGATGTTCACGATCGAACCCCCCTCGGGTTGCTCCTGCATGACCCGGTTGGCGGCCTGGGCGCAGTAGAAGGGCGCCACCAGGTTGAGGGCGATGACCTGGGAGACGAACCGGGCCGAGGCGTCGGCCGCCGGCACCGACGGCGATCCCCCGGCGTTGTTGACGAGGGCGTCGAGGCGGCCGAAGCGCTCGATCGTCCGGGTCACGACGGCTCCGGCCTGCTCGGCGTCGCGGACGTCGGCGCCGACGAAGACGGCGCGGCGGCCGTCGTGGGCGGGGAGCTCGGACGCGGCCGGTTCCGTCCGCCCGCAGATGACCACGTCGGCGCCGGCGGCCAGGAAGGTTTCGGTGATGCCGCGGCCGACCCCGCGCGATCCCCCCGTCACCACGACGACCTTCCCGGTGCAGTCGAGGGGGTTCCCCGTCTCGGTCACGTCCGCCTCCTTGGCCAGGGCGCACAAACTACCGAAGGCCGGCTCCCTGCCCTATCCTTCTGACGCTTTCCTGACGCTGCATCAGATCCCCGACGATCCACGGACGATCCCCGACGTAGAGAAGTCCCCGACGTAGAGACGCCCCCGACGCAGAGATGGTGGACCAGTGAGCATCGAGACGCACGAGCGCATGCCGGGGACGGCTGAGGTCGTGATCGACATGCCCCCGGTGAACGCTCTCGACGTGGCCGGCTGGTTCGCCCTGGCCGACGCCCTGCTGGCGGCGGGCCGTCGACCGGAGGTCCGGGTCGTGGTCCTGCGCGCCCTCGGGCGGGGGTTCTGCGCCGGGGTCGACATCAAGGAGATCCAGGCCGTCGGCGACGCCGCCCTCGTCGGCGTCAATCGTGGCTGCGCGGCCGCCTTCGCCGCCGTCTACGACTGCGAAGTCCCCGTCATCGCCGCCGTCCACGGCTTCTGCCTCGGCGGCGGGATCGGGATCGCCGGCAACGCCGACATCATCGTCGCCTCCGACGACGCCACCTTCGGTCTGCCCGAAGTCGACCGCGGCGCGCTCGGGGCCGCCACCCATCTGGCTCGCCTCGTCCCCCAGCACAAGATGAGACAGATGGTCTACACGGCCACCACGGCGACGGCGGCCGAGCTCCACGCGTTCGGCTCGGTGCTCCGGGTCGTCCCCGGCGACGGGTTGGTCGACGCCGCCTACGAGGTGGCGGCGGTGATCGCGGCCAAGAGCCCGACGATCATCCGCCGGGCCAAGGAGTCGCTGAACGGGATCGACCCCGTCGACGTGAAGCGCAGCTACCGGTTCGAACAGGGGTTCACCTACGAGCTCCACGTCTCCGGTGTGGCCGACGAGCAGCGGGCGGCCTTCGTCGAGAAGCGCGACCCGAACGTCTCGAAGTGATGTTCTTCACGAAGGACGATCATGGGGGATAAGCGGGCATCGGTCGACGAGATGGTGGCCGAGCTCCGACCGGGGATGACGGTGGGCTTCGGCGGCTGGGGATCGCGTCGCAAACCGATGGCGGCGGTCCGCGCCATCGTCCGGGCCGGGATCGGTGATCTCACCGTCGTCTCCTACGGGGGTCCCGACGTCGGCCTCCTCTGTGCAACGGGACTCGTGAAGAAAGTCGTCTACGGGTTCGTGACCCTCGACTCGATCGCCCTCGACCCCCACTTCCGCGCCGCCCGCCAATCGGGGAGCATCGAGGCCATGGAGGTCGACGAGGGCATGTTCTACCTGGGTCTCCTGGCTGCGGCCCAGCGCCTCCCCTTCCTCCCCACCCGTGCCGGCCTCGGATCCGACGTCCTGCGGGTGAACCCCGAGCTGCGCACGGTGCGATCGCCCTACGGCGACGGCGAGGAGCTGGTGGCCATGCCCGCCCTCGTCCTCGACGCCGCCTTCGTGCACCTGAACCGGGCCGACACCAACGGCAACGGCCAGATCCTCGGCCCCGACCCCTTCTTCGACGAGCTCTTCCTCGGCGCCGCCACCCGGCGCTTCGTCACGGCCGAGAAGGTCGTCGCCCCGGGAGCACTCCTCGAGGAAGGACCGATCCAGACGGTGACGATCTCCCGGCTCCTCACCGACGCCGTGGCCGAGACCACCGGCGGCGCCCACTTCACGTCGTGTCCACCCGACTACGACCGCGACGAGAGCTTCCAGAAGAACTACGCCGGTTCGGGGGCCGATGCCGAGGCCTGGAAGGCGTTCTCCGACCGCTATCTCGACGTCGACGAGGCGGGATACCAGGAAGCCGTGCGCCAGGCGGCCGCCGCCGCCAAGTCGCAGTCGGCCCAGGCGGCCCCGTGACCGAGGTGACCCCGTGACCGAGGTGACCCCGTGACCGAGGTGACCCCGTGACCGAGGTGACGCGGGCCGAGGTGGTGGCGGTGGCCTGTGCCGAGGCCTGGCGGGGTGACGGCGAGATCGTGGCCAGTCCGTTCGGGACCATCCCCGCCCTCGGGGCGCGGTTGGCCCGGCTCACGTTCGAGCCCGATCTCGTCCTCACCGACGGCGAGGCGGCGCTGATGGCGAACACACCCTCGCTCTCGGCCGACCGGTCCGAGTTCGTCCTCGAAGCGTGGCTGCCCTACCGGCGGGTCTTCGACGTGGTGTGGTCGGGCCGGCGTCACGTGATGATGATGGCCACCCAGGTCGACCGCTACGGGAACCAGAACATCTCGTGCATCGGCGACTGGGCCCGGCCGAAGACACAGCTCATCGGGGTCCGGGGCGCGCCGGGGAACACCATCAACCACACGACGAGCTACTGGGTCCCGTCGCACTCCCGGCGCAGCTTCGTCGAGAACGTCGACATGGTCGGGGGCGTCGGGTACGACCGGGCCGGGGCGGCGGGTCCGGCGGCGCAGCGGTTCCACGAGATCCGCGTCGTCATCTCCAACCTCGGGGTCTTCGACTTCGAGACGCCCGACCACGCCATGCGCCTGCGGTCGGTCCACCCCGGGGTGGACGTGGAGGAGGTCGTCGAGGCGACGGCCTTCCCCCTCGTCATCCCCGACGACGTCCCCACCAGCCGCCTCCCCGACGCCGACGAGCTCGAGCTGATCCGCGAGGTCCTCGACCCGACGGGGTTGCGGGAGAAGGAACTGCCGTCGTGACAGACGGTCCGGAGCCCCACCCGGCGCTGCGGACGAGACTCTGCGAGCTGGTCGGGGTGCGCTATCCGATCGTCCAGACGGGGATGGGCTGGGTGGCCGGGCCCCGCCTGGTGGCGGCCACGGCCAACGCCGGCGGGCTCGGCATCCTGGCCTCGGCCACGATGACCCTCGACGAGCTCCTGGCGGCCGTCGCCGACGTGCGAGGGCGGACGCAGCAACCCTTCGGCGTGAACCTGCGCACCGACGCGCCCGACGTCGAACAGCGCGTCGCTCTCCTCGTGGCGTCGGGGGTGAAGGTGGCCAGCTTCGCCCAGGCTCCGCGTCCGGACCTGGTCACCCGGCTGGCGGGGGAGGGGATCGTCGTGATCCCGACCGTCGGTGCCCGCCGGCACGCCGAGAAGGTGGCCGAGTGGGGGGTCCACGGCGTCATCGCCCAGGGGGCCGAGGGCGGCGGCCACACCGGACCGGTCCCCACCACGTTGCTGCTCCCGCAGGTGGTGGAGGCGGTGGGGGACAAGGTGGCCGTGATCGCCGCCGGGGGGTTCTCGTCCGGTCGCGGACTGGTGGCCGCCCTCGCCTACGGGGCGGCGGGCATCGCCATGGGCACCCGTTTTCTTCTCACCCGGGAAAGCACCGTGCCCGACGCCGTGAAGGAGATCTATCTGGGGACACCGGTCACCGGCACCGTCGTGACGACGCGGGTGGACGGTGCCCCGCAAAGGGTGATCCGCACCGCCGTCGTCGACCACCTCGAGGGTGCCGGCCGCATCGGGGCGCTGCCCCGCGCCTTGCGCAACGCCCTCGCCTTCCGGCGCCAGACCCACACGTCGATGCGGGCCCTGGCCAAGGAGGGCCGGGCCATGAAGGAAGGCAACGAGCTCACGTGGTCCCAGGTCGTCATGGCGGCGAACGCCCCGATGATGACGAAGGCGGCGCTGGTCGACGGTCATCCCGAGGTCGGGATCCTCCCCACCGGGCAGGTGGTCGGTGTCATCGACGAGCTTCCCACCGTGGCCGAGCTCATCGGCCGGATCGTCACCGAGGCCAACGCCACCCTCGAGGCGCTCACACATCGGTGATGGTCGACCAGAAGCCCCCGCGGCTCGACGGGGGCGAACGGGAGACGCTGCCGGCGCTGATTCAGTATCAACGTTCGTCGCTGGTCCGGAAGACGATCGGGGTCGACGAAGATGCCGCCCGACGGACGTACGTCGAAAGTGGGACGACCCTGCTGTGGCTGGTGAAGCACATGGTGCGGGCGGAAACGGTGTGGATCCTGCGTCGATTCGCCGGCGAGGAGGTGGAGATCCCGGATGACACGGTCGATCCGAGGGACACGGTCGCGCGTGCCGTCGACGCTTACCGAGCCATCTGGCGGCGGACCGACGCCATCGTGGCGGCGAGTCCCAGTTTCGACCAGCGGTGCCGGGAAGTCGGTGACGAGGCACCCGTGAACCTCCGATGGGTCCTCACCCACCTGCTCGAGGAGACAGCCCGCCATGCCGGTCACGCCGACATCGTGCGCGAGCTGATCGACGGGCAGACGGGTCGGTAGATGGCCCGGCTCGTCTACTCGGCGATCACGTCGCTCGACGGCTACGTGGAGGACGGGGACGGCAACTTCGACTGGGCGATGCCCGACGACGAGGTGTACGCCTTCGTCAACGACCTCGAGCGGCCGGTGGGCACCTACCTCTATGGACGCCGGATGTACGAGACGATGGTCTTCTGGGAGACGGAGGAGAATTTCGTCGGCGGACCCCCCGTCGTCCGGGACTTCGCCCGGATCTGGCAGGCGGCCGACAAGGTCGTGTACTCGACGACGCTGCAGGCGGTGGGCAGTGCCCGGACGAGGATCGAACGTGCCTTCGACCCCGAGGCGGTCCGGCAGATGAAGGAGAGAGCGCGACGGGACATCACCGTCGGTGGCCCGGACCTGGCCGCCCAGGCGATGAGGGCCGGCCTGGTCGACGAGTGCCACCTCTTCGTCACACCGATCCTGGTGGGAGGGGGCAGGCCGTCGCTCTCCGCCGGCGTCCACCAGAGACTCGAGCTGGTGGACGAACGCCGTTTCGGCAACGGGGTGGTCCACCTCCACTACCGCACCGGGACGTGAGCCGGCCCACGTCGCCGTCGGGTCTCGGGCGTTAGTCTCGAACCATGGCCGACCTCTCCGGGACGCGTGTCCTCGTTCTCGCCGCCGACCTCTTCGAGGACATGGAGCTGCTCTATCCGGTGGCCCGCCTCACCGAAGAGGGGGCCACGGTGACGGTGGCCGGTCTCGACGACCAACCGGTGCACGGAAAGAAGGGCTACGGCCCCCTCTGCGTCGACACCACCGTCGATCAGGTGAAGGAGGGCGACTTCGAGGGCCTCGTGATCCCCGGCGGGTTCGCCCCCGACAAGCTGCGGCGGTCCGAGACCGTCCTCGATCTGGTGCGCGCCTTCGACGCGGCCGGGAAACCGATCGCCTTCATCTGCCACGCCGGCTGGGTTCCGATCTCGGCCCGGATCGTGAAAGGGCGACGGGCCACCAGCGTCGGGGCCATCCGCGACGACATGGTCAACGCCGGCGTCGACTGGGTGGACGAAGCCGCCGTGGTCGACGGCACTCTCATCTCGGCCCGGACACCGGCCGACCTCGGTCCGTGGATGAAGGCTCTGATCGCCGCCCTTTCGCCTGGAGGCTGACGCCCGCACTGCGGTGGCTAGCCTGAGGGTCGTGGAAGCCGAGGGCTGGTACAGAGATCCGTTCGCCGTGCACACCGATCGTTGGTTCTCCGACGGTCGACCGACCGCCCTGGTGCGCGACGGCGACCAGGAGGGGCACGACCCGCCACCGGACGGTGCCTTCTCCGGTCCCCTGGTCGAAGCCGCCGTGTCCGAGTCGGCCGACGGCGACGACCTGAGACGAGCCGATGAGGCGGAGGCTCCCGGAGCCGACGATGCGCAGAAGGCGTTGGAGACCGCTCTCGACTCCATCGCCTGGGGGCCTGTCGATTAGGTCGCCGCTCCCGCCGCCGACGGCTGATGCGCTCTAACCGGGACGCGCCTGGAGCCACTCCTCCCATGTGATGCGCCCGTCGGCGTGGTCGGGGCAGAGATGGCGGCCTCTGTCGAAGTCCCGCAAGGGTCCGAGAGGTGGGATGCGGACCAATCGGGTGCCGGAACCGCCGATCCGGCGTCGTGCTGCGGCCAGCTCCCTCAGGGGGACGACGGCCGGGCCGCCGAAATCGTCGGCCCGTCGGCTCGGACCGGCGGCGACCAGATCGGCCAGGCGTGCACTGAGGTCGCCGGTGTCCACCGGTTGGAAGGCAAGGTTCTTGGTGACGGGAAAGACGGGCCAGCCGAGGAACCGGTCCAGGAGGTCGTGGAACTGAGTGGCTCTCTGGATGGTCCAGCGTCCCCCGCCGGACTCGACCACCGTCTCGGCGTCGTGCTTGGCCCGGTAGTAGGAGAACCGCATGGAGTCGACTCCGACGATGGAGACGTAGATGACATGGGCGCCGACCTCAGCCGCTGCTGTCACCACGTTGGCCGTGCCGCCGACCTCCACCGCCCGCTTCAGCCGGGGGGAGGTGGCGGCGTGGATGACCGTGTCCATTCCGGCCACGGCTTCGGCCAGGTCCTCCCCGGTGCAGACGTCGCCGCGGACGTGGGTTGCTCCGTCGGTGGTGGGTCCACCGGGTCCCGCCGCCGCGGACGAACCGTGCCGGCTGAGCGAACGGACGTCGTGGCCGCGCGCCACCAGGAGGGGGACGAGGACCGAACCGAGCGTCCCCGTTCCGCCGGTGACGAGGACGCGGGCCACAGGCTCAGGGAATCGGGCTAGCCGAGACGCTCGATGATGGTGGCGTTGGCCTGGCCGCCACCCTCGCACATGGTCTGCAGGCCGTAGCGGCCGCCGGTCCGTTCGAGCTCGTTCAGCAAGGTGGCCATCAGGCGGGCCCCGGAGCAGCCCGTCGGGTGACCGATGGCGATGGCCCCGCCGTTCGGATTGACCTTGGTCATGTCGGGGTGGAACTCGGACTCCCAGGCCAGGACGACGGAGGCGAAGGCCTCGTTGATCTCGATGGCGTCCATGTCGGAGAGCTTCAGCTTGGCCTTCTCGAGCACGAGGCGGGTGGCGGGGATGACCGCCGTGAGCATGATGACGGGGTCGTTGGCGGCGACGGCGAAAGTGTGGAAGCGGGCCCGGGGTCGCAGCCCCAGGGAGGCGGCGCGCTCCTCCGACATGATCAGGACGGCGGCCGCCCCGTCGGAGATCTGCGACGACGTGGCCGCCGTGATCAGGCCGTCCTCGGCGAAGGCGGGGGCGAGGGCGGCCAGCTTCTCGAGCGTCGACCCCCGTCGGACCCCTTCGTCGAAGTCGAGGACGGCCGTCGGGTCGGTCTCGGTCCCGGCGCTGAGGGGGATGAGCTCGTCGGTGAAGCGGCCCTCGTCCTGGGCCAGAGCGGCACGGCGGTGCGACTCGAGGGCGAAGGCGTCCATCTGGGGACGCGTCACCTTCCAGCGTGCCGCGATCTGCTCGGCCGAGAGGCCCTGGTGGATGAAGGAGTAGCGGGCGTGGACGGTCGGTCCGTAGGCCTCGCCGGGGCCGGGATCGGTGGTCGAGCCGATCGGGACGCGGGTCATCGACTCGATCCCGGCCCCGATGGCGATGTCCATGGCGCCCGCCATGACGGCCTGGGCGGCGAAGTGGACGGCCTGCTGGGCCGAGCCGCACTGGCGGTCGACCGTGGTCCCGGGGACCGACTCGGGGAAGCCGGCGGCCAGGACGGCGTTGCGGCCGATGTTCATGGCCTGCTCGCCGACCGTCATCGTGCAGCCCATGACGACGTCCTCGACCAGGGCGGGGTCGAGGTCGGAACGCTCGACGAGGGCCCGGAGGGGCGCGGCGGCCAGATCGACCGGGTGCCATCCGGCCAGGCGTCCGTTGCGGCGTCCCACCGGGGTCCGGACGGCGTCGACGATCACGGCACTGGGCATGGGACCTCTTCCTGGAGAACGGCCAACCATTGTTGCCGCGGATCTGGCGGTGTGTCAGATTCGACGGGCCATGGACCTCCGGTTCTCAGCGGGACAGGACGAGTTCCGTGGCGAGGCGCGGGCGTGGCTGGAGGCGAACGTCCCGACGGAGGCGAACGGCCGGGGACCGCTCCCGTCGCTCGACACCGCCGTCGGCTTCGAGGCCCACCGGGACTGGGAGCGGCGCATGGCCGACGCCCGCTGGTCGGTCGTCTCGTGGCCCGAGGAGTTCGGCGGTCGTGGCATGGGGCTGATGGAGTGGCTGATCTTCGAGGAGGAGTACTACCGGGCGACCGCCCCCACCCGGGTCTCGCAGAACGGGATCTTCCTCCTCGCCCCCACCCTTTTCGAGTTCGGGACGCCGGCACAACAGGTCCGCTTCCTCCCGTCGATGGCGACGGCCGAGACGATCTGGTGCCAGGGGTGGTCCGAGCCCGACGCCGGCTCCGATCTCGCCGCCATCCGCAGTCGGGCCGAGGAGCGGGGGGGCGGCAGCGATGGCAGTGCAGTCGGTGATGGCGGGGCGACCTGGGTGCTGAACGGCCAGAAGACGTGGTGCAGCCGCGGGGCCTTCGCCGATTGGATCTTCGGCCTCTTCCGGACCGACCCCGACGCCCAGCGGCACCGGGGGCTCACCTATTTCCTCGTCCCGATGGACGCCCCCGGGGTGACGGTCCGGCCCATCGCCCAGCTCGACGGGGAGACGGGATTCGCCGAGGTCTTCTTCGAGGACGTCGTCGTCCCCGGCGACCAAGTCCTCGGGACGGTGAACCAGGGGTGGTCGGTGGCCATGGCCACGGCCGGTTCCGAACGCGGCCTGTCGCTGCGGAGCCCGGCCCGGTACACCGAGGCGGCCAGGCGCCTGCGCGCGCTCTACCGCCAGAAGACGCGCACCGCCCCCGCCGCCGCCGCCAGGGTGGCCGACGCCGTGGCCCGGGCTGTG
The DNA here is from genome assembly GCA_963848355.1 of uncultured Acidimicrobiaceae bacterium. Classification (GTDB taxonomy): domain Bacteria; phylum Actinomycetota; class Acidimicrobiia; order Acidimicrobiales; family UBA8190; genus CAWKDG01. The sequence continues at coordinate 234,324 of CAWKDG010000012.1, read as the reverse complement.
ATCGACGCCGAGGCCTACAAGCTGCACACCTACTGGACCGCCACCCGGGTCCGGGCCGGCGGGAGCGTCGGGCCCGAGGCGTCGATGAACAAGGTCTTCTGGTCGGAGACGGACCTGGCCATCCACGAGGCGGCGATGGCCCTGCTGGGCGAGGACGGGGAGCTGCTCGGGGAGGACGGGTCGCCCGGCCCCTGGCTCGACGGTTTCCTCTTCGCCCTGGCCGGACCGATCTACGCGGGGACGAACGAGATCCAGCGCAACGTGGTGGCCGAGCGTGTGCTCGGGCTGCCGCGGGTGAGCGGGACGCGGCCGGTGGACTTCGCCTTCGGGGACGAGCAACTCGAGTTCCGTACCCAGTTGCGTGCCCTCACCGACAAGAGCTGTACGCCGGCCGACATCCGCCAGGCGTGGGCGTCGGAACGGGGGTGGTCGCCGGATCGGTGGGCGAGCCTGGCCGGAATGGGGGTGGTGGGCCTGACCGTCCCCGAGGGCGACGGCGGGCTCGGGCTCGGGCTCGTCGACCTGGTGCTCCTGCTCGAGGAGGCGGGGCGGGCCGGCCTGCCCGAGCCGCTGCTGGAGACGACGGCGCTGGCCGTGCCCGCCCTCGTCGCCGCCCCCGGGAGACGCGCCGCCGAGGTGCGGGCCGAGTGGTTGCCGAGGATCGCCGCCGGTGACGCCGTCGTGGCCGTGGGGACGGCGGCGATGCCCGCGATCCCCGGTGCGGCGACCGCCGACCTGCTGCTCCTCGAACGCCACGGGGAGCTCCACGCCGTCCCCGGCGCGTCGACGACCCGGGTGGCGCGGGCCGCGCTCGACGGGGCCCGTCGGCCGGCCGCCGTCACCTGGGAGCCGACCCCGGCGACCCGTCTCGCCACCGGCGACGACGCCGACCGTCTTCTCGCCGCGCTCGGGGACCGGGCGGCGACGGGCACCGGAGCCGTGCTTCTCGGGGTGGCCGACCGCCTGATCACGATGACGGCGGCCTACGCCGTCGACCGCGTCCAGTTCGGCGTGGCCATCGGATCGTTCCAGGCCGTGAAGCACCATCTGGCGAACGCCCTGATCCGTCTCGAGTTCGCCCGGCCCGCCGTCTACCGCGCCGCCTGGTCCCTCGACACCGCCGATCCCGACGCCCCGGTCCACGCCTCGATGGCCAAGGCCTTGGCCGCCGACGCCGCCACCGGCGCCGCGCGGGTGGCGTTGCAGGTCCACGGGGCCATCGGGTACACGTGGGAGCACGACATCCATCTGTGGATGAAGAAGGCCTGGGCCCTGGCCGCCGCCTGGGGCGACGCCGGCTTCCACCGGGCCCGCGTGCTCACGTCGCTGCGCGACGGCGCCGACTGACCCGACGACTTCGACGGAAGGGGAGAGGCGCGTGACGACGATCGCGGAGAGATACCTCGAACGGATGGTGGCCCACGACTTCGAGGCCATGGCCGCCTGCCTGGCCGAGGACGTCGTCCGGGTCGGACCCTTCGGCGATACCTACACGCCGCGCGGTCCCTACGTGGCGATGTTGTCGACGTTGATGCCGAGCCTCCCCGGCTACGCCATGGAGATCAGCCGCGTCATCGTCGCCGACGACGTGATCGTGGTCGAGCTGAGCGAGACGGTCGAAGTCGACGGTGCCCCTCTCGTCACCCCCGAAGCCCTCGTCTTCCAGTTGGACGAGGCCGGGCTCATCGCCCACATCGCCATCTACATCCAGACCCTCGGCCGCACCCCGCCCGCGCTCTGACTCACTGGTCCTGGGTCACTGGTCCTGGGTCACTGGTCCTGGGTCACGGGGCCTCGGTCACGGGGGCTCGGTCACTGGTCCTCGACCTGGACCGACTTCCCGTCCTGCCACCGGCGCAGGACGAGGTAACGCCCCTTCAGAGCCCCGTGGTCCCAGTGGCCGAAGCCCATCGTCGTCCCGTCCATCCCGGTGGCCGCCGGGAGGCGCTTGACGCGCTCGAGACCGTCCCTCAGGCCCGCCCGCGTCAGGTGGGCGGCGCGGGCGACGGCCTCGCCGAGGAGGCGACCGATGTCGTAGGCGGCGACGCCGACGGGGCCGCGGGCCGTCTTCGGCGCGAAACCGGCCAGACGGGCGCGCGCCGCGTTCTCGTCGGAGACGCCGTCGACGTAGACCCAGCCCTCCCAGCCGGCCCGCCAGTCGCGCCGGGTGTAGCCGAACATCAGTGAGGAGTTGGCCACGACCGGCAGGGTCCACCGCTCGGCCTCGACGGCCAGGGCGACGGCACGGGCGGCGACCCCGAGCCCGAGGTAGACGAGGCTCTCGGGTCCGCCGGCCCGCAGGCGCCGGACGGTGGGGGAGACGTCCTCGGCCAGTGGGGCGATGGCGGCGGAGCCGGTGATCTCGATCCCGGCGACGGCGCAGGCGTCGGACAGCGATTCGGCATAACCGCGGCCGACGGGTGAGTTGTCGTAGATGGCGGCGACGGTCGAGATCCCCCGGTGGGCGAGATGCTCGACGAGGACGACGGGCTCCTCCTGGAGCGAGCCGACCTGGTAGTGGAACATGAATTCGCCGCGGGTGAGCTCCCCGCCGGTGTAGTTGATGGTGGGGACGCCGGCGGCGTCGGCCAGCGGTCCGACGATGAGGCCGTTGTCGGAGATCGACGGCCCCACGACGGCCAGGACCCCGGCGTCGACGAGCGCGGCGTAGGTCGTCTCGACGTCATGGGCCGTCCCGCCGGGCAGGCCGCGCGCCTGGCGGGCCAGGAGTTCGACGGGCCGGTCGATCCGCCCCGTCGCCGCCACCTCGGCGAGGCCCAGGCGGATGGCCTCTTCCACCGACGCGCCGCCGTCGGCCTGGGGGAAGTCGTAGAGGACACCGATGAGGATCGGTGCCGCCGGCGGTGGCGCCGACCCTGGCGTCATGGACATGTCTGTGACCTCCTGCGTCGGGCCCGCCGGAGTTTACTGACGCCACCGTCAGTGCCAGGGTGGGGGCGCCGTGGCCATCCTCCCCGATCATCTCCGGACCGTGGCCCGCCGCTTCCCCGACCGGGTCGCCCTGCGGGTGGCCCTGTCCGTGGAGGGGGCCGGAGCGACGGCGTTCACCGAGATGACCTACGCCGAGTGGGACGGGCGCTCCAATGCTGTCGCCCGGGGGCTCGGCCTCGCCGGGGTGGGCCGGGGCGAGCGGGTGGCCCTCTTCGTCGGGAACGACTGCGCCCCCGTCTACCAGGTCGCCTACTTCGCCGTCTTGAAGGCCGGGGCCGTGGCTGTCCCCATCAACCCACGCGTGGCGTGCCGCGAGCTCGAGCACATGATCGCCGACAGCGGGGCCACCGCCGTCGTCGCCGGTCCCGGTGAGCTCGACCGCGTCCGGGCCCTCGCGCCACGCGGACCGCTGCTGATCATCGGTCCCGGGGCGTCGGAACCGGGCGAGCTCGACTGGGCGGAGCTCGTCGACGGTGACCCCGGCGCATTCCCGACCGCGGTCGGCCCCGACGAGATCGCCGACATCCTCTACACCTCGGGGACGACGGGACTGCCGAAGGGGGTGGCCGCCACCCACCGCTCCGCCCTCGTCTCCCATCCGCTGATGCCGATCGAGAAACCGATCGCGCTCCTCCATTCCATTCCCCTGGCCACCTTCCTCGGGACCCACGGGACCCAGACGCTGTGCCTGCGCCTGGCCGTCACCAACCTCCTGCTGCCCTCGTTCGATGCCGCTCGGTTCGCCGGCCTCATCGACAGTGAGCGCCCGGCCTGGATCGTGATGGTCCCGGCCCACGCCCTCCTCCTGATCGAATCGGGGCGGCTCGAGTCGATCGACACCTCCTGTGTCCGGATGCTCATCTACGGCAGCGCCCCGATGCCCCAGCACGCCGTCGCCCAACTGGCCGCCGCCTTCCCCCGGGCCACCTTGATGAACGGCTACGGCCTCACCGAGGGGGGGACCTCGGTCGTCACCATGCCGCCGGGGGAGGCGCTGCGCCGTCCCGGTTCCGTCGGTCGCCCCGTCGAGGACGACGTCGTGCGCGTGGTCGACGACGACGGCGCCGTCGTCGTCGCCGGGACGATCGGCGAGGTGGCCATCAAGGTCGAGGCGGGCCAGCGCTTTTACCACAACGATCCGGCGGCGACGGCCGTCACCTGGCGCGGCGACTGGGTCCGGTCGGGGGACCTCGGCTACTTCGACGACGACGGCTTCCTCTACCTCGTCGACCGGAAGAAGGACGTCATCGTGCGCGGCGGCTACAACGTCTCCTCCATCGAGGTCGAGTCGGCGCTGCACGAGCACACCGATGTTCTCGAGGCCGCTGTCCTCGGCGTACCGCACCCTGTCCTCGGCCAGGACGTCGCCGCCGTGGTCCGCCTGCGCGAGGGGGGATCGCTCGACGTCGCCGCCGCCCGCACCTTCCTGACCGACCGGGTGGCCGACTACAAACGTCCGCGCCGGGTCGTCGTCTGTGCCGGGCCGTTGCCCCGCACCACCATGGGCAAGCTCGACAAGAGGGCGCTCCGGGAGATGCTCGAGGCCGACGACGCGCCGTGAGTCGGCGTCAGGGCGAGACGACCTCGTCGAAGCCGGCCGTCGTCTCCACCGCCCACGTCAGCGCTTCGAGCGAGGCGGTCGACAGCACGGCCTCGTCGATCCCGCTGCGGACGGCGTCCTGGGGCTCGCCCATCAGGTAGTCGGTCACATCGGCCACCAGCTTTCCGAGTGCCCCTTTGCCGGTGAGGACGACGTCACACAGGTCGTCGTCGAGCGGGAGGGATGCGAGGACCGTCTCGAGCGGCATGCCGAGAAGGACCCCGAAGCAGGAGAGCATCCCGGCGGTGAACGCCCTCTCGGCCAGCGAGCCGTCGACGGCCAGGGCCACCCGCTCGCACATCTCGGCCCGGATCAGCGCCGTCGTCACCCCCTCCTCCGACGTCCGTCCCCGGCCCGTCATGAGGAGCAGCGCCACCCAGCTCTGGAGCCGCCGCCAGCCGACGAGGACGAGCGCCTCGTGCACCGTCTGGACGGTGCGCTGCATCCCGCTGGCGGCACCGATGCCGGCCAATTGCAGGATCTGATGCGTCATGGCCGGGTCGCTGCGGACGATCTCGACGAGCTCGGCCACCGGGCACTCGCTGTCGAGCAGGCGCGCCGCCATCTGCAGGCGGCCGAGATGACCGGAGTCGAGAGCCCGGCCGGGGACGACGAGAGGTCTCGACAGGAGGTATCCCTGGAAGTAGTCGAAACCCAACTCCTCGCAGCGGCGGAGCTCGTCGATGGTCTCGACCTTCTCGGCCAGCAGGGTGACGTCGAAGCGGCGGCACCGATCGAGCAGGTCGGGAATCTCGGCCCACTCGGTGAGCCTCAGGTCGATCTTCACGATCTCGGCCAGCTCGAGGAGAGCCTCGGCCCCGGCGAACCACGTGAAGTCGTCGAGGGCCAGCGTGAAGCCTTCGTCGCGCAGCCGGCGGCAGCCGGCCAGGACCTCGTCGTCGGGGACGACCGATTCGAGGACCTCGACGACGGTGCGTGACGGCGGGAGCAGGATGGGCACGGCCCCGGTGAGGACACCGCGGCTGGCGTTGCAGAAGAGCTTCTTGTTCCCGACGAGATGGTCGACGCCGATGCTCACCGAGCTGAAGAGGACCTCGGCCGTGAGCCGGTCCCCCTCGGACCCGCCGGTGTCGGTCGTTCCTCCCCGGTCGGCCGTCGCCGCGCCGACGGTCCGGAAGAGCAATTCGTAGCCGATGACCGCCAGGTCCCGGTCGAAGATCGGCTGGCGTCCTACCAAGACGTCGAGCACAGCCATGCTTCTTGCTCCTCTTCGCGGTCCGTTCCACAGTACCGGCGCCTCTGCGCCGTCCGGGCGGATGCCTCGACACCAGCGCTGCCGTCAGCGACCGCCGGCAACGCGTTGTCAGTCGATCCTGTCGGGGAGGACGGTGAGGCCCGTTCCTCCCGGGTCCACCAACGCCACCCACGGGATCGTCGACCCGTCGGCCTCGGTGGTGGCGCCGAGCGAGGACAACCGGCGGACCTCGTCGGCGAGATCGCAGCCGACGGGATTCAGGTAGAGGCGATTACCCGGAGGCCGTCCCGGCCGGGCGGGGACGAAGACGAGCTTGAGGTCGTGCTCGGCGCTCTCCCCCGACGCCGACATCCAGGGGATCTTCCCCGGCATGTATTCGTGGAGCTCCCAGCCCAGCGCCTCGCTCCAGAAAGCGGCGGCCGCGGCGGGGTCGGTCGACTCGATGACGATCTCGGTCAGAAGGGCGCTCATCCGCCCATTCAAGCGCCCTGACGTTCCCGGCGCGGGCCGATGTTCAGACGCCGGGCGAGGTTCGGGCGCGCGCCGACGATCCCCAGTGGACGGTCACGTCGTCGCCGCGCATGGCGGCGGTGAACCCGAAGATCGAGATGGCGATGGCTCCCGCCGTGAGCGACCATGTCGCCGCCGTCCGCTCGAGGATGAACATCTTGAGGGACGACGAGAGGAGCATCCACATGACGAGGCCGGCGTTCAGCAGGAGGACGGCGGCCCAGACGACGGAGATCTGGACGAAGAATTTCTGGACCCGCGGCCGGGCCAGGAGCTCGGGGTCGAGTGGGCAGAAGTCGTGGGCGAAGCGTTGGGTGAAGGGCTTGCGCATGACGGCCGAGATCAGCAGGACGACGGCGACGAGGACGGCCCCGGCCGTGGGCTGGATGAAGTAGACGAAGGCGCTGCCGGTGACGAAGGCCACCGTCGTCCGCAGCGTGAGGAGCAACGTCCCGAGCATCAGCAGCGCCGTGATCCGTTCGCCGCGCCGGACCCGGCGGATCACGGCGCCGTAGGACCAGCACAGGGCCGAGATCAGCGCGCCCCGGAAGCCGAAGATCAGCAGGGTGGCGTAGAAGAGGGCCAGCGGACCGACGACACCCTCGAAGACGATCGGGGCCGCATGGCGCAACGCGGCGCGCGGCGACGGCATGTGGAGAACGGAATTGTCGTGCCCGAAGTGATCGGCAGAGAGCGCCAGCACCGGGAGCCGACCACGGTGGGTGGCGAGAGTCTCGATGAGACGACAGTACTCGGCCCTTTTCCTTCACATACGGCGGTCGTCGGAAGGAAAGACCCAACCACAGGACAATTCACGGACTGAAGTCGAAAGGTCACTCAGTTCGGGGTGAAGAGGGCGATGCCGGCGTCGTCCGAGACGGCCTCGAAACGGGCGCGGACAGGCATCCCCACCTGCACGGCGTCGGGATCGCAGTCGACCAGGTTGGTCATCACCCGCGGTCCTTCCTCCAGATCGACCAGGGCCACGACGTACGGGATCCAGTCGCGGAAAGGTCGCGGTAATTCTGGCGGATCACCGTGAAGCTGTAGATCGTGCCCCTCCCGCTCGCCTCTTCGAAGGTCACCGGGCCCCGGCAGGCCAGGCAGCGATCGCGGCGGATAGAGCTGCGCCTCCCCGCAGTCGGTGCACCTCTGGACGAGGAGTCGTCCGTCGTGCAGCGCCTGCCAGTACGGCGCCGAGTCGTGGTCGGGGACCGGCGCCGGCCTCGGTTTGGGGGGCCGTTCGTCGGTCGGTGTCGCCGGTGTCGTCCCTCTGTCGGTCACGGTGCCTCCTTGCCCAGGATCAGAGTGGCCCCTGTCGAGAGCATCCCGCCGGTGCCGTGGGCCACGGCGATCGCGGCGTCGGGGACCTGGGTGGCGCCACCCTGGCCGCGGAATTGCCGGACGGCCTCGACGATCAGGAACATCCCCCGCATCCCCGGGTGACAGGCCGACAGCCCGCCTCCGTCGGTGTTGGTCGGCAGCCGCCCGCCGAGTCCGAGTCCACCGTTCTCGACGAAGGCCCCGCCCTCGCCCTTGGCGCAGAAGCCGAGGTCCTCGACCGTCAGCACCACCGTGATCGTGAACGAGTCGTAGAGCTGCGCGACGTCGACGTCGGCGGGACCGATCCCGGCGCGGGCGAAGGCGAGCGGTCCGCACTGGGCCGCCGGCGTCACCGTCAGGTCGGGCATCGACGAGATGTTCATGTGATGGGTCGTCGCGTGCGCGGCACCCAGGATGTAGATCGGCGTGCCCCCGAGGTCGGCGGCGCGTTCGGCCGTGGTCATCACACAGGCCCCGCCGCCGTCGGAGATCACGCAGCAGTCGAGCTTGTGCAGCGGATCGGCCACCAGCCGGGAGGAGACGACGTCGTCCACCGTGATCGGCTCGCGCTCCTGGGCCTGGGGGTTGCTCGCCGCGTGCTCGCGCATGGTGACGGCGACCGACGCCAGTTGCTCGGGCGTCGTCCCGAACTGGTGCATGTGCCGCCGGGCGGCCAGGGCGTAGCTCCCGACCAGGGTGTTCCCCCACAGCGCGTCGTAGATGGCCGGACCGGGGGCGAACCCGGCGCCGCCCCCGCCACCCGTCCCGAGGCGGCGGCCCATCTGTGACAGCTGGATGCTCCCGTAGGTGATGAGGACGACCTCGGCGGCGCCCGACTCGATGGCGTAGGCGGCGTGTTCCGCCAGGACCTCGAAGGAGGCACCCCCGGCGTTGGTCTCGTCGTAGTAGGTGGGATGGAGCCCGAGATACTCGGCCACCCCGGTGGCGTACATCGGGAAGAACCCCGTGCTGGCGAAACCGTCGACGTCGGCCATGGTGAGCCCGGCGTCGGCCAGGGCGCGGTCGGCCGCCTGTCCGTGCACGGCGTGCTCCGACATCTCCGGGAGCTTCGGGTAGTCGGACGTCGCCACGCCGACGATCACGGCGCGCCGGCTCTTGTTGCTCATGATGGGAATCCCTTCACGTCGGCGTCCCCTCGGCGACCGGACGGAACCGCGGGATGGCGAGCGCCGGTCCCATGTCCTCCCAGACGACGCCGACGCGCATGCCGATGGCCACGTCGGCCGGGTCGATATCTATCAGGTTGGACACCATCCTCGCCCCTCCGGCCCCGTCGAGCTCGACGGCGATCACGACATAGGGGATCCGGTCGGCCAGCGACGGGATGAAGGCTTGGCGCACCACCGTGAAGGTGAAGACCGAGCCCGTCCCCGGGAGCTCGAACCACTCCGACGCCGTCGAGCGACACCTCGGGCACACCGGTCCCGGTGGGTGCCGCGTCGCCCCGCAGTCGCTGCACCGCTGGACGACCAGCCGGTGGTGGGCGGCCGCCTCCCACCAGCCGTTCGTCTCGGCGTTCACGGCCGGGACGGGCATCTCGTCGGGGAACCAGCGCCCGCTCATCGTCGTCCGAGGACCAGGGCGCTGGTGGGGACGCCGGCCGCGCTCGTCACCAGGCACGTCTCGGCCCCGTCGACCTGGCAGGTGGAGTCGCCGCGGAGCTGGCGGACCCCCTCGACGACGTGGTTGAGCCCGTGGATGTAGGCCTCGGAGAGGCTGCCCCCGTGGGTGTTGGTGGGCAGCGCCCCGTCGGGCCAGGCGAGCACGCCCGACGCCGCGAAGGGGCCGCCCTCGCCGCGCCCGCAGAAACCGAAATCCTCCAGGCTGAGGAGGACGAGACCGGTGAAGTGGTCGTAGATCTCGGCCACGTCGATGTCGTCGCGCCCGACCCCGGCGGCGGCGGCACGGGACCAGAGGCGGTCGGCGACGGTCCGGGCCCCGGCACTCGTGTAGTCGTCGTCGGGCATCCCGACGTTCGAATACTGGCCGTGCCCGAAGCCGCGGGTGTCCCCTGGGCGCTGGCCAGGACCTCGACCGGCGGTCGGGCCAGATCGTGTGCCCGCTCGTGGGTGGTCACGACCACGGCGCAGGCCCCGTCGTTCTCGAGGCAGCAGTCGAAGAGGCGGAACGGCTCCGAGACGAAGCGCGAGGCCAGGTAGTCGTCCATCGTCATCGGCCGGTCGCCCATCACGGCCCGGGGGTTGCGCGCCGCGTGGGCCCGCGTCGTCACCGCCACCGTGCCCATCTGCTCGGCCGTGGTTCCGAACAGATGCATGTGGCGCTGGAGGACCATGGCGTAGGCGATGGGTGGGGAGAACATCCCGAAGGGCATGGTGAAGCCGAGGTGGGCCTCCAACAGGGTCCGGGCCCGGCGCAGTCCCGGGACGCGGGCCGGACCCTTCGCCGCCGGCCGTCCCCCCGGGCCCTGGCCGAAGCGGTGGAACTGTCCCTGGCACAGCGACCGGTAGACGACGACCACCTCGGCGGCACCCGTCTCCACGGCCATGGCGGCGTTGGCCACCGCCGCGCAGGCCCCGCCCCCGCCGGGGAGCCACGACAACGAGGCGTAGCGCAGCTCGGGCAGGCCCAGGTCGGCGGCGACGAAGGTGGCGTCGTTGCGGTCCTCGGCGAACGACGCCAGACCGTCGACGTCGTCCATCGACAGCCCGGCGTCGGCCACGGCGCGCCCGATGGCCGAGATCGCCAGCTGGTACTCGCTCGTGTCGGCGATCCCGCCCCATTTGGCGTACCGGGTCTCGCCGATCCCGACGAGGCAGGCGCGGCGCCCGGCACCGGCGTCGGCCGCGTTCATCTCGGTGCGGTCCACTCGGCGACGACCTCGGCCGTGTGCTCGCCCAGGCGCGGGGCGGGCGGTGCATGACCCACGGCGATCCGGAGGCCAGGAAGGGGGCACCGGGGTAGGTGACGGAACGGTCGAGGTCGGGATGACCGACGTCGACGAAGTGGTGGCGTGCCGCCAGGTGGCGGTCGTCGAGGACCTCGTCGGGGGCGCGGATGACGCCCCAGGGGAGGCCCGCACTCTGACCGAGGCGGTAGAGCGTCTCGGCGTCGTGCTTGGCGGCCAGGCGTTTGAGCGCCCGCCAGACCTCGCCGTAGTGGCGGGCCCGGTGCCCGGGGTCGGCGAACTCGGGCTCCGAGAGGGCGCCGGCCACCCCTTCGGCCTCGAGCATCTCGAGCATCTTGGTGAAGACGTGGGGACCGAGGAAGTCGGGTGTCAGCGCGGCCACCAGCCGGCCGTCGGCCGCCGTGAGGGTGGGATGGGGGGCCCGGTGATAGGGCTCGCCCGAGCAGAGGTAGGTCATGAGGTGCCACTCGGTCATCGAGGCCGAGCATTCGTGGGCCGAGACGTCGATGAACTGTCCGCGCCCGTTCCCCGGCCCGTCGCCCGGCGCGTCGGGATCGCCGCGCCAGGCCAGGGCGGCGAGGACGGCGATCGCCGCGTAGGTCGAGGCCGTCCGCCAGGCCTGGTCCCCGAGGGCGGCGAGGGGCGGGGTGTCGTAGATCCCGTCGGCGCCAGGACCGTACCCGCAGGCGGCCATGGAGCCACCGAGGGCCATGAGGACGAGATCGTCGGCGACGTAGTCGGCCCAGGGTCCCGTCTGGCCGAACGGCGTGACGGCGCAGACGATCAGCCGGTCGTGGCGCGCCGAGAGCGCCCCGAAGGTCAGTCCGCGCGCCGCCGCTTCGCCCGGACGAAGGGAGTGGACGACGACGTCGGCCGCCGCGCAGAGCTCGAGAAGAGCGGTGTCGTTCTCGACCACCACCGAGCGCTTCCCGACGTTGTCGGCCCAGAAAGCGAGGCTGCGATCGCCGTCGTCGCCCGGGCGGTCGTCGAGGAAGGGACCGACGGCGCGCGCCGGGGATCCGGACGGCGGCTCCGCCTTCACGACGTCGGCGCCGAGGCCGGCCAGGAGGCGCCCGCAGTAGTCGGCCGACTCGTCGGTGAGCTCGAGGACGCGGACGCCGTCGAGCGCGGCTACTCCCGCGGCCGTCATCCCGACAGGGCCGGTCACGAGAGGACCCCTTCGTCGCGCAGCGCCCGGACGTCGTCCGGGGTCAGAGCGAGAAGTTCCTCGAGGACGGCGTCGGTGTCCTCGCCCAGGCAGGGCGGGCCCCGGTCGAGGAAGCCGCCGGTGCGCGGGGCGGTGGCCGACATCCGGAAGGGGACCCCCTCGAGGGGGAGGGGACCGACCTCGGCGTTGGCGAGGGGGGTGAAGTGGCCGCGCGCGGCGAGCTGGGGGTCGCGCTCGAGGCGGTCGGCCGAGTCCTGGACGACACCGGCCGGGACCCCCGCCGCCTGGAGGAGGTCCATGACCTCGTAGCGGTCGCGCTCCGACGTCCAGGTCTCGAGACAGGCGTCGAGGGCGTCGGCGTGGACGACACGTCCGTCCAGGGTGGCGAAGCGGGGGTCGTCCGTCCACGGGGGGCGGCCGATCGCCGCCACCAGCGCATCCCACTGGGCTTCGGTCCGACAGGAGATGGCGACCCACCGGTCGGGGCCCGCGGCGCGGTAGGCGCCTCCGGGAGCCGTCGGCGGATGGAGCCGTCGGTTCCCGGTGGGGAAGCCGGGCCGGCGCGACGGCCGCCCGTTCAAGAGGGCGTCGAGGAGGAGGGCGCCGGACAGGGCGGTGGCCGGCTCGAGCTGGGAGACGTCGAAGTGCTGGCCGAGGCCCGTCCGGCGGCGGGCGAGGACGCCGGTCAGGATGGCGACGGCCCCGAGGTAACCGCCGACGTGGTCGAGGTAGGAGAAGGACCAGCCCGCCGGCGGGCGGTCGGGGAGACCGACCATGAAGGTGAGACCGGTGAGGGCCTGGGCCGTCGGCCCCATGGTGACGTGGGAGACGTCGGGACCGGAATGGCCGAACCCGCACATCGAGACGTAGATGATCTCGGGGTTGATCTCCTGGAGGACGTCGTAGCCGAGGCCCCAGCGGGCGAAGGTGCCGGCGGCGAAGGACTCGGCGACGACGTCGGACACCGCCACGAGGTCCTTGAGCAGGGCCAGACCCTTCGGATGGCGGGCGTCGACGGTGATCGACTTCTTCCCCCCGGTGTTGTACTTGTAGAAGATCCCGCCCCGGTTGGCCGAGGCCGCCCCGGTGGCGTTGGCCAGGGTGGCGGCGCCGAAGCCCTCGCCGCGTTGGCCCGGTTCGGGGACGTAGGGCGGCATCACCCGGATGGCGTCGGGGTGACGGGTCGACTCGACCCGGATGACCTCGGCGCCGAGACAGCCGCAGATCAAGGTGGCCTGGGCGCCGAAGCCGAGGCGGGTGAAGTCGAGGATCCGCAACCCGGTGAGGGCCATTGCGCCGACGGAGGGAACCGAGGGAACGGAAGGAACGGCGCGGTCGGGTTCCTGGCCCCGGCCCTCTGTCGTCACGGGCGCGACAGTAGTGTGAACGGTGACACGCGTGTCAGGGACGGTCGGAGGGGAAGATGGAGCTCGAGGACCTGGTGCTGATCAGCGTCGACGACCACGTCGTCGAACCCCCCGACATGTTCGCGGGGCGGATGCCGGCCAAATTCGCCGACGCGGTCCCGGTCGTCGACCGGCGCGACGACGGAACGGAGATCTGGCGGTTCGACGGGAAGGAGGCCACGAACATCGGGCTCAACGCCGTCGCCGGGCGCCCCGTCGAGGAGTACGGGATCGAGCCGACCTCCTTCGCCGAGATCCGCAAGGGCTGCTTCGACATCCACGACCGCGTCCGCGACATGGACGCCAACGGGGTGATCGCCTCGATGTGCTTCCCGTCGTTCCCCCAGCTGTGCGGTCAGCTCTTCGCCAAGGCTTCCGACCCCGCCCTCGGGCTGGCCGTGTTGAAGGCCTACAACGACTGGCACATCGACGAATGGTGCGGGACCTACCCGGGTCGCTTCATCCCGCTCTCCCTGCCGCCGATCTGGGACCCCGAGGCCATGGGCGACGAGGTCCGGCGGGTGGCCGACAAGGGCTGCCACGCCGTCTCGTTCTCCGAGAACCCGGCCAAGCTGAAGCTGCCGTCCTTCCACTCCGACCACTGGGACCCGTTCTGGTCCGCCTGTGCCGACGAGGGCACCATCGTCTGCCTCCACATCGGTTCGTCGTCCTCGCTGGTCGTGACGGCACCCGACGCACCGATCGACGTCCTGATCTCGCTCCAACCGGTGAACATCCTCCAGGCCGCCGCCGACCTGCTGTGGTCACCGGTGTTGCGGAAATTCCCTTCCCTGCGCGTCTCGTTGTCCGAGGGGGGGATCGGCTGGGTCCCGTACTTCCTCGACCGGATGGACTGGATCTACACGCGCCACCACGGGTGGACGGGCCAGGACTTCGGGACGATGCTCCCCTCCGAGGTCTTCCAGGAGCGGGTCGTCCTCTGTTTCATCGACGACCCCGCCGGGATCGAGCTGCGGCACCGCGTGGGGATGGACAAGATCTGCTGGGAGGCCGACTACCCGCACTCCGACTCGACCTGGCCGATCTCGCCGGAGACCCTCTGGGCCTCGCTCGACGGCGTCCCCGAGGACGAGATCGTGCAGATGACGCACCGGAACGCCATGGGTCACTTCCGCTTCGACCCCTTCGCCCACCGGCCGAAGGAGCAGTGCACGGTGGGGGCCCTGCGGGCCGGCGCCGCCGATGTCGACGTGACCCCGCGCGCCTCGGGTGTCGCCCCCGGCCCGCGCATGACGAAGGCCTCGGACCTGACCCGCAATCCCGGGACCAATCGCTGACCCTTCCCTGATCGGGGGTCGATCGGTCGTCGACCGGCCACCGGCGCCGGCGGCGTCAGTGCGGCGGCGGCGACGTCCAGAGCGGCCCGGCGTCGACGAAGGGTGACGTGCAGGGGTGGCCGTCGGCCGAGCGGACCTCGGGGAGGGCGTGAGGCCCGGCGGGGACGCGGATGAGGGTGGACGACCTCGTGCCGTAGGAGTCGGTATGGACGCAGGCGGCCAATGTCTCTGGCCGTCGTCCCTCGGGGACGCCGCCTCGGGGGACGCCGCCTCGGGGGACGCCGCCTCGGGGGACGCCGCCTCGGGGGACGCCGCCTCGGGGGACGCCGCCTCGGGGGACCCCGTCCCGGGGGCCGCCGTCTGGTGGTCGGCCAGGACGAGGCGGAGCTTCTCCTCGAGATCGGGCCCGCGCAGGGCGGAAGGTGGGCCGAGGAGGGCGCGGACGTGGTCGACCTTCCACGAGGGGGCGCCCAGGGGACTGTTCTCGAGGACGTGGACGCCGGGGGCGAGGGGCTCGGCCACCGGGCGCGGCCCGCCGGTGAGGTCGAGGAAGAAGAGCGAGGTCCGATCGCCGACGAGGAGCCACGCCGGGTTGTAATCGGCCGGGGAGACGGACCTGACGAAGGCCTCGACGGCGTCGACGGCCGAGCGGTGGGAGGCCAGGAGGAGGGGCAGCTCGCCCCGCGTCCGCTTGGCCGGGTCGCGGCCGTCGGGGACGGGCCGGTTGGTGAGGCCGGCCACGAGGCCGTGGGAATTGACGGCCAGCCAGGTCCCGCCCGCCTCCTCGTCGCGGCCACCGAGGATCCGGGGACCGTTCTCGCGGAGGACGGTCATGGCCGTCGCCGAGCGGTCCAGGCGTTCGTCCCGGTTGGCCGCCACCACCAGGGGTGCGGTCGGATCCAGGCCGAAGGCCATGACCAGGAGGCACACGGCGCGCCAGGGTACCGGGGCCCTCCCTCCGAGCGGGCGGGTGGGGGGACGTCCGACCTCGCCGTGCCCACTTCCCGTGAAAATCTCACTCTGAGTGCTTAAGCGATGACCACAGCGCGCCGATGAGGCGGGTACCAAAAAGCAACGATCGAGGACGGGGGGACCATCCGCGGTGAGACGTCGGTCGCCATGCCAGGCCGTCCCCGGACCGGATAGTCGCCAAGCACGATGTGGGGGGTCCGTGTGAGCATCCGGCCAGAACAACCCGAGCCTTTTCTCCGCGGCTGCGTCTTTCCCGCGGTGACGGATGCGCCGTATCCGCGGGCCGACCCGGCCGAAGCCGACTATCTCCCGGCGGACGTCTGGGACGCCGCCCAGCTTCCGGTCGGGGTCCGCCTCGAGATGCTGGGTGACGCCGGGACGATCCGCGTCTGGTACAAGACGACGAGGGTGTCGCTCGGGTACCGGGGGGAGTCGGCCGGATGCAGCTTCGTGGCCTACCGCGGCGGTCAGAAGGTGGCGATGGCCGATGCGGTGATGGGCGAGGGGATGGTCGAGCTGGCCATCTCCGGTCGACCGGACCTCCCCGTGACCGTGTACTTCCCCGAAGGGATGCAACCGATCATCACCGGGGTGGCGGGGGTCGAGGAGACGATGGTCCCGGCGCCGCTCCAGCCCCGCTGGCTGGCCTACGGAGACGCCGTCACCCAGGGATGGCTGGCGTCGGCACCGGCCATGGCCTGGCCGGCCGTCGCCGGGCGGAAGCTCGGCCTCGATGTCTGCAACCTCGGCTACGCCGGAACGGCCCGGGGTGAGCTGACCTCGGCCCTGATGCTGGCCGAGACGCCGGCCGAGGTGATCTCGATCGCTTTCGGACTGAACAACTGGAGTCGTGTCCCCCACACGGTCGGGTTGATGTCGGAGGAGGTCCGGTGCTTCCTGTCCGTGGTCCGCCACGGACATCCCGAGATCCCGATCGTGGTGGTCAGCCCGACGGCACGACCGGACGCCGAGGACTCGCCCAACCGGGTCGGGGCCACTCTGGCCGAATTGCGCCTGGCCATGGAAGAGGCCGTTCTCGACTCCATCGCCGCGGGCGACGAGAGGCTCTTCCTCGTCCACGGGCTCTCGGTCGTCGACCCCGAGCACCTCGAGGACGGGATCTACCCCGGCGACGAGGGCCATCGACGCCTCGCCGCCGCCGTCAGCAAGATCCTCGCCCCCCACCTCGACGATCTCCAGACGACGGCCGAGAAGAGGTGGGCCTCGGAGGGGACGTCGCCGACGTCGGTCCCGACCCCCTCGGCGTTCCACGCCGGACTGGTCAACGGCGCCGATCTCCTGTCCTTCGGGGCCGATGCCGCGTGGTCGGACGTCGGACCCGTGGACGACGACGATCCTGACATCGTGGCGCCGAACGTCGACCTGCCGGAGATCGAGTCGCTCGACCGGGCCGCCCTGGACGATGCGCTCCTGGACGCGCTCTCACCGAACGGTGCCGCACCCGACGGCGTCTCGGCGAACGGTGTGTCGGCGAACGGTGTGTCGGCGAACGGCGCGTCGATGGCACGCCGCGCCGGAGGAGACGCCTCCGGAATCACCGGTCGACACCGCGCCGGCCGACACCGCGCCGGCCGAGACGACCGCGCCGGTCGAGACGACCGCGCCGGTCGAGACGACCGCGCCGGCCGACACCGCGCCGGCCGAGACGACCGCGCCGGCCGACACCGCGCCGGCCGAGACGACCGCGCCGGTCGAGACGACCGCACCGGTCGACGCCGCGACGTCGGTCGACATCGAGGTGGCCGACATGGTGGCCGCCGCGCTGTCCCTGGCGACGAACGGGGCCGACGAGATGTTCGCCGAGCAGGACGCCGGGACGGCGGACGAAATTGCAGTGGGGCGAACCGACGGGAGGCGCCGAACTGCTGTGGGGCGAGGCGGTGGACAACGGTGTGGCCGACGAGCTCCAGTGGGGCGCGGCGGGAGTGCACGAGGCCGCCGACGAGCTCCAGTGGGCGGAACCCGGGGAGATCGACGGGCTCGAGTGGTCGGTGGCGGCCGAGCCCGGGCCGGCCTGACGGTCTGACCGGACGGGGCCCGAAGGGGCGAAGCGCCACCTGACAGGTCGTCAGATCGGTGGCTATGCTCGGCCCATGGCCGAACTGCCCAGGATCGTTTCGGTCGACGACCACGTGGTGGAACCGGCTGACGTCTGGCAGGACCGGCTTCCGGCGAAGTACAAGGAGATCGGGCCGCGGATCGTCCGCGCGCCGATGGGGGAGATCACCTACATCGGCGGGAAGCTGACGGTGAAGCCGGGGAGCAAGGGCGCACCGACCGACTGGTGGTACTACGAAGAGCTCCGTCGTCCCCTGCTGCGCGTCGACGCCGCCGTCGGGGTCCCCCGCGAGGAAGTGACGATGAAGGGGATCACCTACGAGGACATGCGGCCCGGTTCCTTCCAGGTGAAGCCGCGGCTCGAGGACATGGACGTGAACCACCTCGAGGCCTCCCTGTGCTTCCCGACGTTCCCCCGGTTCTGCGGGCAGACCTTCTACGAGGCGAAGGACAAGGAGCTCGCCCTGCTGTGCGTGAAGGCGTACAACGACTGGATGGTGGAGGAGTGGTGCGCCGAGTCGGAGGGGCGCCTGATCCCGCTCACGCTGATCCCGTTGTGGGACGCCGAGATGGCGGCCGTCGAGGTCCGCCGGAACGCCGAGCGCGGTGTCCGTGCCGTCTGCTTCTCCGAGATCCCGCCGTTTCTCGGCCTGCCGTCGGTGCACGACCCCGGCCACTACTGGGACCCCTTCTTCGGTGCCTGCGCCGAGACGGGGACGGTGGTGAACATGCACATCGGCTCCTCGTCGAAGATGCCTTCGACCTCCGAGGACGCCCCGCCGGCCGTCGGGTCGACCCTGGTGCATACGAACGCGACGCTGTCGATGGTCGACTTCCTCTTCTCCGGGGTGCTGGTCCGTTTCCCGACCCTGAAGCTGGCCTACTCCGAGGGCCAGATCGGGTGGATCCCGTACATCCTGGAGCGGGCCGACACCGTCTGGGAGGAGAACCGCGGCTGGGGGGGCGTGGCCGACATCGTCCCCGAGAAGCCGTCGATGTACTTCCACCGTCAGATCTACGGATGCTTCTTCGACGACGCCCACGGACTGCGGTCGGTCGACGAGATCGGGGCCGACAACATCACCTACGAGTCCGACTATCCGCACTCGGACTCGACGTGGCCCCACACCAAAGAGATCGCTGAACGGCAGATGGCCCACCTGGACGACGAGACGAAGTTCAAGATCGTCCGCGGGAACGCCATCAAGTTGTTCGGGCTCGACCACCTGGCCTCCTAGGCCGGCGGCGGCACGGACGGGCGGCCGGGGACCCGGACGTGGACCTTCGCTACTCCGAGGCCGAGGAGGCGTTCCGGGGCGAGCTGCGGGAATGGCTGGGGGTCGTCCTGCCGAAGCTCCCGCCGAAGCCGTCGGCGCTCGACTGGCCGGCCCGCCGGACCTACGACACGACGTGGCAGCGGATGCTCTTCGACGCCGGCTACGCCGGGATCGACTGGCCCGTCGAGGGGGGCGGGCGGGGGGCGAGTCCCGTCGAGCACCTGATCTACCTGGAGGAGCTCGAACGGGCCCACGCCCCCTACGTCGGGGTGAACTTCGTGGGCCTGCTCCACGCCGGCCCGACGATCGTGGTCGAGGGGACCCCCGAGCAGCGGGGTCGGTTCCTCCCGCCGATCCTGCGCGGCGACGAGGTGTGGTGCCAGGGCTTCTCCGAACCGGGAGCCGGCAGCGATCTGGCCTCGCTGCGGACGAAGGCTGTGCGCGACGGCGACGAGTACGTGGTGACGGGGCAGAAGATCTGGACGTCGCACGCCGAGGTGGCCGATTTCTGCGAGCTGCTCGTGCGGACGGGGGACGAGGGGAGCCGCCACCGGGGGATCACGTGGTTGGCCATGCCGATGGACCGGCCGGGGATCGACTTCCGGCCGTTGAAGACGATCGCCGGGTCGACCGAGTTCGGCGAGCTCTTCCTCGATGCGCGTGCGCGTCCCGGTGGCAAACCGGATCGGGGAGGAGAACGACGGGTGGCGCGTGACCATGGTCACCCTGAGCTTCGAGCGCGGGACGGCCTTCGTCTCCGAGGTGCTCCAGTCGATGGAATTCCTGCGCGGGCTGCGGACGTTGGCGCAGCGGACGGGGGCGTGGGACGAGGGCGACGTCCGGCGGCGGATGGGGCACCTCGGCGCCGAGCTCGACGCCCTGTGGGCCCTGGCCCGGCGCAACGTCTCGCAGGCGGCGCGGACCGGAGTCCCGGGAGTGGGGGGGTCGGTCTACAAGTTGGGGCTGTCCGAGCTCCGCCAGAGGATCGGGGAGTTCGGGATGGACCTGATCGGGGACGCCGGCCTGTCGTGGGACGAGCTCGACGGCCTCGACGGGGGCGGCCGCATCGGGAACGCCGAACTGGTGAACACCTGGGTCCACGGGTTCTCCCGGACGATCGCCGCGGGGACGTCGCAGATCCAGCGCAACATCATCGCCGAGCGGATCCTCGGCCTCCCGAAGGGCTAGGGGGGTCGAGTGGACTTCGAGCTCTCCGAGGACGAGGCGGCCCTGGCCGCGGGGATCCGCAGCCTGTGCGCCGGCCGCTTCCCGCTGGACCGGCTGCGCGCCGCCGAGGGGGGCGCCGGGCTGCTCGACACCGAGGCCTGGGGCGAGCTGGCCGAGGCCGGGGTGTTCTCGCTGCAGGTCCCCGAGGCCGCCGGCGGGGTCGGCCTCGGCATGGCGGCGGGCGCCGTCGTCTTCGAAGAGCTCGGCCGCGCCCTCGTCCCCGGGCCGGTGCTGGCGACGCATCTGGCGGCGGGGATCGTCGACGGCGCGGCCGACGGGAAGGTCGTGGTCGGTGCCGTCCGCCGTCCGGCGCCGACGGGAACCGGGGCCCTCGTCCCCATCCTGATCGGTCACCTCTCCTCGCTGGGGGTCCTCGTCGTGGTGGGGGAGGACGGGCTGAGTGCGGTCGACCCCGATGAGCTCGAGGCCGTGGCGCTGGCGCGGGCGCTCGACCCGCTGACGCCGCTGTGGCGCGTCGACCGGTTGCCGGCCGGCCGACCGATCGGCGGGGTGGCGGAGGCCAGGGCGTGGCGGCGGGGCCAGTGCGTGCTCGGCGGCGCGCTGCTGGTGGGCCTGGCGGCGGGGACGATGGAGCTGGCGGTGGCCTATGCGAAGCAGCGCGAGCAGTTCGGGAAGCCGATCGGGTCGTTCCAGGCGGTGAAGCACATGTGTGCCGACATGCTGGTGGCGGCCGAGACGGCGCGCGCCGCCGTGCATGCCGCCGCCGTGACGATCGACCAGCCCGGCGTGGGCGACCCGGACCGGGCGGCGGCGGGGGCGGGGCTGCTGGCGGCCGAGGCGGCGATCAAGAACGGCAAGATCTCGATCCAGGTCCACGGGGGGATGGGGTTCACCTGGGAGGTGCCGGCCCATCTCTACCTGATGCGGGCGCGGGTGCTGGCTCAGGAGATCGGACCGCTCGGCGACCGGGCCGAGCTCGTCGCCGAGCTCTACTGAGGAGGGTTCGTGGAAACGGTGTCGATCATTCCCGACGGCTCGGTCGTCTACGGGATCCAGTTGCCGATCCAGTCGCAGTCGACGATCTACTGCGAGAACTGGGAACCGTCGTCGGGTCCGCCCGAGCTGGCGCGGATCGCCCGGCAGGCCGACGAGAGCGGTTTCTTCTATGTGGCCGTCTGCGACCACACCTTCATCCCGAGACGGTTGGCGAAGGCGATGAGCACGACGTGGTACGACACGATCGCCACCCTGGGATGGCTGGCCGGGATCACGAGCCGGGTCCGGCTGATGTCGCACGTCTACATCGCGACGCTCCGGCATCCGCTGCGGGCGGCCAAGGAGTTCGCCACGCTGGACCTGCTCTCGGGCGGGCGGCTCGTGATCGG
This sequence comes from uncultured Acidimicrobiaceae bacterium, assembly GCA_963848355.1. GTDB lineage: Bacteria > Actinomycetota > Acidimicrobiia > Acidimicrobiales > UBA8190 > CAWKDG01. The sequence continues at coordinate 213,063 of CAWKDG010000012.1, read as the reverse complement.
GGTCGGAGCCGGGCACGTCCTCGAGGAGTTCGCCATCCTCGGACCGGAGTTCGCCGAACGGGGGAAAGCCCTCGACGAGTCGATCGACGCCATCGCCGCCGCGCTGGTCGACGAGTTCCCCGAGCTGCCCGGACCGCGGTGGCCGGCGACCGATCTCGGGATCGCCCCGCGCCCGGTCCAGCGCCCGCGTCCGCCGATCTGGGTGGGCGGCTCGTCGCGTCCGGCGCTGCGTCGGGCGGCGGCGCGCGGTGACGGGTGGCTCCCGCAGACGGCGAAGCGATCGGAGCTGAAGACCCAGGTGGCCGAGCTGTTGCAGCTCCGCCAGGAGCTCCGGGGCGGAGCCCCGATCGCCATCGGCGCCCTGGCCGGGACCTTCCATGTCGGGGAGGCGTCGTGGGAGCTCCCGCGAGGGACCGTGACGGGGTCCCCGGAGAAGATCGCCGAGGATCTGGCCGAGGTGATCGCCCTCGGGTGCTCCCACCTCCAGCTCCGCTTCCCGAGCCGGTCGGTGGAGGAGATGTGCGACCAGATGGCCGCCTTCGGCGAACAGGTGGGCCCGCTTCTCCGTTCCTGAGGGGAACTTCTTTCCCTGTCGCCACGTCAGTACCGGCATGGGAGAAACCAAGAACAGCAAGAGGACGGGGACGTCGGCGCGATGGGCGGGAGCGACGAGGGCGGTCGGCTTTCTCGTCGTGGTCGTGACGGCTGGAGTGGTGGTCGCCGCCTGCTCGTCGTCGGTCCCGGTGGCGGCCAAGGCCAAGCCGACCTGCGGCGGCGCGTCGCCCAAGCTGTCCGTCCAGGGAACCGGTCTGGCCACGGGGACGCCGAACATCCTGACGGTGTCCGTCGGGATCAACGTGACCGACTCGACCGCCAATCAAGCGCTGGCCGACGACAACACCAAGGCGACGGCCGTCACCGCCGTCCTCACCCAGGCGGGGGTGGCGGCCAAGGACGTCCAGACCTCGGACCTCTCGATCAATCCCCAGTACAACTCGCACGGCGTGATCACCGGGTACCAGGTGACGAACTCCCTGACCGCCGTGATCCGGAACTTCACCACGGCCGGTTCGGTCATCGACGCCATCGCCGGCGCCGGGGGGAACGCCACTCAGATCCAGTCGCTGGCCTTCTCCGTCGAGGACACCCGCGGCCTCGAGGACGAGGCCCGCACCGACGCCGTCCACCAGGCGGTGAGCCACGCCAAGTCGATGGCCCTGGCGGCGGGCGAACGGCTCGGGCCGGTCTGTTCGCTGTCCGACCAGACGCAGACCGACGTCTACTCGCCCGAACCCTTTGCCGCCGCCGGGTTGAGCCAGCAGGACAAGGCGACTTCCTCGGTGCCCCTGGAGGCGGGTTCGCAGCAGGAGACGGCGCAGGTCTCGATGGTCTACGCGCTGATGCCCCCGCCTCTGCGGAAGTAACACCACCGGTGTGCGGCGTCTAGGTGAGTGGTGGCGGACGGCGATGGTCGTGGGAGTTACCAGTGGACTCCTGATCATGGGGGTCGTAGCGCTCACGCCGGGGACGGTGTCGGCCGATATCCCGGCGTCGGAGCCGTACTTCGTCTCCTGGCCCCAGGGCTTCGGCGACACGGTGGCATGCCAGGGTGCGATCGGTCTCCCCGAAAGCGCCGATCAGCCGGTCGTCGCCATGGCCGCCACCGCGTCGGGGAAGGGTTACTGGCTGGTGGCCGCCGACGGCGGTGTCTTCAGCTTCGGCGACGCCGCCTTTCATGGCAGCGAAGGCGGGAAGCCCCTCGACCAGCCGGTCGTCGGCATGGCCGCCACCCCCACGGGGAAGGGCTACTGGCTGGTGGCCGCCGACGGCGGCGTCTTCGCCTTCGGCGACGCCGGTTTCTTCGGATCAGAGGCCGGTTTCGGGTTTCCCCACCCCACGGCGGCGCTCGTTCCCTCCCCCGATGGGGGCGGGTACTCGTTGTTGACGACCGAGCCGGCCCTACGGCCGAGGATGCCTGGATTCGACGGATACGCCTTGGCCAAGAAGGAGTGGGAGGCAAGCGGTGACGTTGCTGCCGCCTTTCAGTCGGAGATGTGGCAACAGACGGCCTCTTATCTGCGTCTGGGCGAGAGCACCGACGGCGGAGACACGTCGGGGTACCCGGCGGCCATCAGCGAGCTGATCCAGCTTGCGTTCATACCGGAAATGGACGTCACACCGTCGCAAAGCGCCGAGGGCGATGCCGATACCGATGCTCTGGACGTCTTCTTCGGGACCCCGTCGCTGAGCAACGGACACTGAACAACTCCGCCGTTTCGAGCGCGGCATCTCTCACGTGAGTAGGGGCGGGCTCCGCTCGGGCGCCGGCGCACTCCACTCCCACGATCCCGGTTCGCCGGAGAGCTCGTAGTCGCAGTGGGTCTTCAGGTGGTGGTGCCAGTGACAGAGCCGGCACAAATTCCATAACTCGGTCGGGCCGTCGTTCTCGAAGGCGATCTGGTAGTGGTCGATCTCGAGTCCCTTGGCCACGTCGCAGCCGGGCACCACGCACGTCGCGTCCCGGTCCTCGAGGGCGCTGCGGATGTGGGCCGGGACGGCCCGTCCCAGATGGCAGACGCTCGTTACGTCGACCCCGTCATCGATGATCACTTTGAGAAGGGACTCGCCGAGAACGTTGGTGGCTGTGGCCAGCGGCACGGGGCCGACGCCGGGAATCTCACACGTCTCGCCCTCTTCGAGCTCTCCCCGACGAAGTGCGGCCACGTCGACGCGGAGGTGCATCGTCGTCGTTGGTCGACGTGTTGGAGAAGAAGCGGTGGTCGCCGTCACGTTCGCTCCGGTGACCAGTACGACGAGGGCGTCGGCCGCGTAGGCGGCTGTTGTCTCGCGGCGTCCGGATTTCCGGGCTTCGCGGAAGACGGCATCGGCTTCGGTCCGGACGGCCGAGCAGACCCGGGCGAAGTCGTCGGGAGCCAACCGGGCGTCGATCCGTCCCACCCCGTCGCTATCGGTCCACAGATGCAAGGCCCGGTTCTTTCGCATCTCGTCGTACCTGGCCCGGGCGTCTGATTCGGACATGGCCCGGGCCTTCACCCGTCGGCATTCGTCTTTCAGACCCTTGAGGCTCTGACTCTTGGCTGCCTGGAGGAGATCGCCTTCCGCCGCAGGGTTGCGGGCCGCCGTAGCGGTGATCTCTTTCACCTGGGCCCCCGAGAGCTCCCCCCGACGTAACGCTTGGGTGGTCTCGGGAAGCGAGACGAGACGTTCGGAGGATTCGAGTATCGAATTGGCCTCGCCGAGACCCGAACCCGTCTTCTCGGCCACCCACGAGGCCGGGCTCCGGTGTCCTTCTCTCTTCCAGTCCCCGGCCTCGGTGGCCCGGGCCGCCACCAGGGTCCGTGCCGCGCTGATGGTCTTCTCCAGATCGGTGAAGACGGCGAAGGCCCGGGCGGCGTCGCCACTGGTGATGAGGGTGGGCTCGAAGTCCGAGAGCTCCCCCCGGAAATCCCCCAACGCCTTCTCGAAGACCGCCAACCTCACATCGAACAGATTGACATGAGGGTGTATCAGTCACATCGAGATTCCTCAACGATTCTGGGCTTAGGCGTGAATGACGTGAATGAATCGCCTGTGCCGACCGTATGAGCGCGTGGGCAGGGAGTCCTGCACGTGATTAGCGTCACTAGGGGCGGCGGAAGAACCCGCCGGGAGGAGGAATATCATGCGTCGTCTAATCGTGGCCGGAACAGTGGCGATTGCACTTTCCGTACCAGCCATGGTGGTCACAGTGGCCGTATCCAGCCCTGCGTGGGCGTCCGGCGTGAGCTGCAAGAAACTGACGGGCTATGCGGTGAGCGCCAATAAGTTCAAACTGCAGAAGTGCACGCCGGCAAATCCCGAAAAAACCTTATCGGGACGGGCAACCAATTTGACGACGGTCGGCGGCCCGACCACTGACACATGGAAGTGGAATGGAGGAAAGACAACCGTGGTCTCGTTGAGTGTCGCCCTCACCGCCGGCGTCTGTGGGGCGGGATATACCGGGTACACCGATACGGGCACCGTCACCGGTGGCACCTCGACGTACACCACCGTGGGCGACCCGGTCTCGATGGTCGTCTGCGCGAAGAGTGCCAATCCCTACAAGGGCAATCTTCACCTGGCGGCCGGAACCATGGCGTCCCTCTGATCGTCGAGGCGCCGCGAGGGCTTCTCGAGGCTCGTTCCTGTGACCTCGGCCGCCGGTCCGGGTCGAGGTCACAGGACCCCCCTTGTGCTCGGTTTCGTGCCTGAGAGGGAAAAACCGGGAAAATGGGAGAAAACCGCTAAAGGTCCGCCGATCTCCTGCCGATAGACCAATTGGGGTGGCGCGGGTGCCGACCGGTGACCAGAAATCTGGCCGGTTCAACTCCCGGGACGGACCCAGAACGGCAGGGTCTGCTCGGACCCGTCGGCCCGGACGAATTTCTTGAAGACGACCTCGACGGCCTCGCCGATCCGGATGCTGTCGGGGTCGATCTCGTTGATCGCCCCCTCGGGGCCGGTGACGAGGTTGCCGACGAACCGGAGGTTCGGGTCCTCGTCGAGGGCGACCACGATCACGTTGTAGGGCGCCAGATCCGAGTACGGCGCCAACAACGGCGGGTGGGGGACGACGTACGACCACACCGTGGCCTTTCCCGACATCGTGGCGAAGCCCCGATCGGTGGAACGGCACCGGGGGCACATCGGCCGTGGTGGGTGCCGGAGATGACCGCAGGAGTTGCACTTCTGGATCCGCAACTCGCCGAGGGCCGTCCCCTCCCAGAAGAATCCCCCGTCCTCGTCGCCGGCGGGGAGGAGGAATCCCTCGACCGACGGCCCCAGGTTGGAGACGTACGCCCCCGAGAACGCCGCAGCTTTGGCCATGACTCTTCCTCCTGTCTTTCTGATCCGCTATCGGCGCAGCAGCAGCGCGCTGGTGGGCACACCCTCGCCCGAGGTCACCAGACACGTCTCGGCGTTCTCGACCTGGGCCGTCGACGTCCCCCGCATCTGGCGGACGCCTTCGTTGATCAGATTGAAGCCGTGGACGTACGCCTCCGACAACCCTCCGCCCGAGGTGTTGACCGGGAGCGAACCCCTTCCCCACTCGATGTTCCCGTTGTCGGTGAACGGACCCCCCTCCCCCCGTTTGCAGAAGCCGTAGCCCTCGAGCGAGAGCGGGATGAGTGGGGTGAAGGCGTCGTAGATCTGGGCCACCGAGACGTCGTCGGGGCCGAAGTCGGCGTTGGCCCACAATCTCCGGGCACAGGCCCACGCCGGTCCCGTCAGGGGGTCGTCGTTGTAGAAGTTGACCATCGTCTGGTGCTGGGGGGGCAGGCCCTGGGCGAAGGCGTGGACGTAGACGGGCGGGTGGCGGAGGTCCCGGGCCCGCTCGGCCGAGACGATGACACAGGCCAGGGCGCCGTCGGTCTCGAGGCAGTTGTCGAAGAGGCACAACGGCTCCGACACCCACCGGGCCGCCATGTAGTCGTCATGGCTCATCGGCTTCGCGTGCATGAAGGCGTTCGGGTTCATGTTGGCGTGCTTGCGGACCGCCGTCGCCACGTTGGCCAGGTGCTCGCGCTTGGCCCCGTAGTCGTGCATGTACCGACGCGTCAGCATGGCGATCTCGTCCACCGGTCGCAGCAGCCCGGCCGGCCGTGTCCACTGGCCCGGGACATGGAGCTGGGTCGAGGTGTTCGTCCAGGGCCGCGGACCCGAACCGCGTTTGCGGGCCCGCCACGCCACAGCCACCTCGGCCTGGCCGGAGGCCACTGCCAGCGCGGCGTGGCCGACGACCCCGCAGCCGGCCCCGCCTCCGTACCCGACCTGGGAGAAGAAGGTGACGTCCCCGCACCCGATGTTGCGGGCGATGTCGACTTCCTCGGTCGCCTCCATCGTGTACGAGCACAGGGCGCCGACTTCGGAGACGTCGACCCCGGCGTCGGCACAGGCGTCGACGATGACCTGGCAGGAGAGCTCCGCCTCGGAGGGCTCCAGGTGCTTGGCGAATTCGGTCTGGGCGATCCCGGCGATCGCCGTCGCATCTCTGAATCCGACTGCCGGGCTCATCGGCCCCCACCTCCTCCCCGGGTACCGGCCGCGTCGACCCCTCGGCGCGACCCTCGTTCCCGGGTTGCGTTTCGTCCGGCACCGTAGCAGCGGCCCCACCCCCGCTCCTGACGGAACGTCAGATTGCCGTTACGATCGGAGCCCATGAGCCCGGGAACGAAGCAATGAAGAAGGAGCGCCAGCTCCTGATCGGCGGGAAGTGGGTCGACGCCTCGGGCGACGCCTACGACGTCGTCAACCCGGCCACCGAGGAGGTCGTCGGGACGGCGCCCCAGGCCACGGTGGCCGACGCCGAAGCCGCCGCCGCCGCCGCGCGCGACGCGTTGCCGGGCTGGTCGGCGACGGCCCCCGAGGAGCGACTGGCCCTGATGGCCAGAGCGGCCGACGCCATCCGGGCCAAGGCGGCCGATCTCCTCCCCCTCGTCATCGCCGAGACCGGCGCCACCGCCGCCGTCGGCTCGCGGATGCAGGTCCCGGTGGCGGCCGACCGCTTCGACCGGTACTCGCGCGACCTCCGCCACGTGGCCCAGCGTTCGCTGCCCCCCCAGGTGGCCCAGACGACCCCCCTCGCCCCCGGCGGCCTCATCTCGGCGCTGGCCGTCCGCGCCCCCGTGGGCGTCGTCACCTGCATCACCTCCTACAACTTCCCCATGGTGAACATGGCGGGCAAGGTGGCCCCGGCCCTGGCCATGGGCAATACCGTCGTCGTGAAGCCCGCCCCCCAGGATCCGCTGGCCGTCATCGAGCTCGTCCGGATCCTCGACGAAGTGGGCTTCCCGCCCGGCGTCGTGAACCTGGTCACCGCCCACGACGCCGCCGCGGCCGCCGCGCTCGTCACGTCACCCGACGTCGACATGATCTCCTTCACCGGGTCGACCGACGTCGGCGTCCGGATCGTGGAGTCGGGGGCCGCCACCATGAAGCGCCTCCTGCTCGAGTTGGGGGGCAAGGGCGCCTGTGTCGTCTTCGACGACGCCGACGTGGCCGGCGCCATCGGCTGCATCGGGTCCACCTGGTCCTTCCACTCCGGTCAGATCTGCACGGCCCCGACGCGCGCCGTCGTCCAACGCGGTGTCTTCGATCAGGTCGTCGCAGGCCTCTCGCGCTACGCGTCGGCCTTGAAGGTCGGCGACCCCACCGATCCGAAGACGATCGTCGGACCCGTGATCTCGGCTGCGCACCGCGCCCGGGTCGAGGGGTACATCGCCACCGGTCGCTCCGAAGGGGCCGAGCTCGTCTCCGGTGGCGGCCGCCCCGCCGACCTCGAGCGCGGCTTCTACGTCGAGCCGACCCTCTTCACCGGGACCAACGACATGGTCGTGGCCCGCGAGGAGATCTTCGGTCCCGTCGTCGTCGTCATCCCCTTCGACGACGAGGAGGAGGGGATCTCGATCGCCAACGACTCCGACTTCGGCCTCTACGACTACGTCTTCTCCGGTGACACCGCCCGCGCCTTCCGGGTGGCCAAGCTCCTGCGGGCCGGGCATGTCGGGATCAACTCGGCCCAACGCAACCACGAGGCGGCCTTCGGCGGGTTCAAGATGTCGGGTGTCGGCCGCGACGGCGGCGACTACGGCCTCGAGGCGTACTCGGAGATGCAGTCGATCATCTGGACCGGTTGACCCGACCGGCCCCGTCGCGCGAGAACAGGGGAGACACGTGAGCACCTTCGACCTGGCCATCATGGGCGGCATCGTCGTCGACGGGACCGGCCTGGCCCGGCGCCGGGGCGACATCGCCGTGAAGGACGGACGGGTGGCGAAGATCGGCTTCGTCGACCCGGCCGACGCCGACGAGGTCATCGACGCCGACGGCCTCCATGTGGCCCCCGGGATCGTCGACGCCCACACCCACTACGACCCCCAGCTCACCTTCGAGCCCCACGCCACCTCGTCGTGCTACCACGGCGTCACCACCGTCCTGGCCGGGAACTGCGGCTTCTCGGTGGCGCCCAACCGTCCCGACCAGCGCGACTACCTGGCCCGGATGTTCGCCAAGGTCGAGGGGATGTCACCGGTGGCGCTGTCGGCGGTCAAATGGGACTTCGAGTCCTTCCCCGAGTACCTGGCCCGCCGGACGGGGACGATCGGCGTGAACATGGCCTGCTACGTCGGCCACTCGGCCATCCGGCGCACGGTCATGGGCGAGGCCGGGTCCGAGCGCGAGGCCACCGAGGACGAGATCGAGCAGATGCGCCGTGTCGTGGCCGAGGCCATGGAGGCCGGTGCCGCCGGCTTCTCGTCGTCGCACGGTCCGACCCAGCTCGACGGTGAGGACAAGCCCGTCCCCTCTCGCTTCTCGTCGCTGGCCGAGCTCGAGGTCCTCGTGGGGGAAGCCGGTCAGCACCGGGGCGGGTCGATCTCCTATCTCCACCGCTCCGCCATCGGGGGCCTCGACCAGGACGACCGCGACCTCCTCGAACGTCTGGGCCGGGCGTCGCGCCTGCCGATCATCCTCCAGGGCCTCGGTGGCCGTTCCAAGGTCGACGTCCCCGGGGCGGGATGGGACGACGTCGCCGCCTGGATCGATCGGATCGGTCACGAGGGCATCGGGATCTTCTCGCTCCTGCGCAACCACCCCTTCGACCGCGACTTCAAGGTCTCGACGGGGACGAACCTCTACGAAGGCGTCCCCGCCTTCCACCCCGTCCTCGGTCCCGGCCTGACGGTGCCGGAGAAGCTCGCCCTTCTGGCCGAGCCGTTGCGCCGCGACGAGATGCGCCACGCCGTCGAACACCCGAACACCGACGGGTCGAAGGGCTCCACCCTCCCACCACCGCGTTGGAAGGTCGTCGAGGTCGACGAGGTGGTGAAGCCCGAGAACGAGAAGTTCGTCAGGCGGACCATCGCCGACATCGCCGAGGAGCTCGGCGTCGAGCCGGCCGACGCCTTCCTCGACCTGGCCGTCGACGAAGGTCTCCAGACCACCTTCCGCTACGTCAACAAGTCCCGGGCCTGGGAGGAGTCGGTGGCCGACGGTCAGAAGCACCCGGCCATGATCATCGGCGTCTCCGACGGCGGAGCCCATCTCGACCGCGACGACGGATCGGACTGGTCGACGGCCTTTCTCGCCTTCTGGGTCCGCGACCGCAAGCTCTGGTCCTTGGAGGAGGGGATCCGTCAGCTCACCCAGGTCCCCGCCTCGCTCCTCGGTTTCGAGTCTCGGGGGATGCTCCTCCCGGGCTACTTCGCCGACGCCTTCATCTTCGACCCCGACACCATCGAGCTCGACTCCAAGAAGCAGGTCCGCGACTTCCCCGGCGGCGAGGCCCGCTACTCGGCCCGTCCGCGGGGGATCTACTGGACCATCGTCAACGGCGTCCCCATCGTGAAAGACGGCGAGGTCCTCACCGCCAATCTCCCCGGCCACGTCGTCCGCCCCGGGATCGGTTAGGTCACCGGCCGTCGGTCGCCCTGCCGGCGCGTCCGTCGGGACGCAGCGTGCCTTCCGCGACGAGCGCGATTTTCTCGACGTCGCCACCTCATTCGACGTCGCCAACCTTCTGGCCGACGACGCGATCGGGCCATCCGACGATCCGATCACTGACGCCGCCCACGTCGTGCGGTCACTGACATTGCCGCTGGTGGCGATGTACCGGATCTTCCACCAACCGCCGTCGGACGCCGCGTAGTCGGCTGGGAGCGCGAAGGCGAGCTCAAGGTTCCGGTCGTTGAAGAGCGAGTTGCTCGCCTCGCCGGGGGGTGGGGTGAGTGTCTGGCTCACGTCCAGCATGTTGGTCCCACCGCTCAGGTGTGTGAAGACCCCGGGGCCGATGTCCTCCGCGCAGTCGGTGCTGTCGGAGTTCGGCGACGCAAGGGGGCAGTCGTCCGTGGTCTCCCAGAAGAAACTCACCGGCGTGGCGGGCGTGTCCGGATCGATGAGCTCGACGTAGTGGTCGCCCTCCCCGGGGTCGAAGAGATGGACCACGAGAACCTGACCAGCATCGGTGGCCGGGATCTGGGCGAGGAAGAACGAGCCGGTATTCCCCGACTGGTTGACGTAGACGCCCAGAGCGTTGACGCCCTGGACGACCGGGCACGTGGGGGAGTACCAGGCGTCGGTGGAGATGGTCGAGCACCGGGTCCACGGACCGGCCAGGTTCGGCTCGGTCGGTGGGATGGTCCCCGGCCCTTCGTAGACCCGCAGGGCATAGACGTTGGAGCCGTCGCTGTTCTGCATGGGTGTGAACGTCTGCGGGGTGGAGACGTCGAGCCGGTAGTCACCGTCGTTGGAACCGGCGGGGATGGTGAAGAGCGTCGCCCACAGGCCGCAGGTGGTCTGGTCGCCGCTGGCGGCCACGTACTGGTTCGTCGTCCCGGCGATGATCGGCGGTGCCGACGTCGGTCCCACGACGAGGCCGGGCACGGCGACGTCCTGGCCGGGGTTGAGCGGCACCGGCGAGTAGGTGAGGTCGTAGGCGGTGGTGACGTTGGACGTGGGTCCGCCGTTGTTCGAATCGGGGCTGTCGACAGCACCGCTGCCGGTGCAGGCCGAGATCTCGAAGGCGGGGTCGAAGGCCTCCACCGTGATCGGGTCGGTCGTCACCCCCGTGGCCGATGGTGGGGTGACGATGTCGTAGGAGTAGCCCCCCGCGTAGGCGTAGCCCGAGCCGTTGTTGCCGTTGTACTCGAAGTTGTCGGTGGCGTCAGGATCCTGGGGCGTGGGGGTGGCCGAGCAGAGCCACGTGGACCCGGTGTAGGTGGCGTCGAAGGCGCTCAGGTACTCGTCGCCGTTCTCCTTGGAGGTGCAGTAGCCGCTGGCGGCCGCCCAGATCCCGGTCGGAGCGGCGGCGGCGCCGCTCGACGCCAGCGGCAGATTGCCGGTTCCGAACGAGTTCTCGGGGCTGCCGAGGCCCACGAGCGCGGGAGTGGCCGAGGTGACGGTGAAGCACTCACCATTCGAGGTTCCCGACGCCGGGGGGTAGTTCCCGTCGCCCGAGTAGACGGCGGCGAAGCAGTAATGGCCGAGCTCCGCCGGAGTGAAGGCGGCACTGGTGGCGGTGGCGGCGTTGCCCGACCCCGACAGCGGCGCCGTCCCGAGGTCCACGGTGTCCAGTGCCGTTGTGCTGCACGACCCGGCGCTGGCCGGGCACGCGTAGAAGTGGACGTCGCCCGTGGGGGTCACGTCCCCGTCGCCCGTGACCGTGGCCGTGTCGGTGTCCGTGGCCCCGAGGACGATGGACGACGTCGTCGGGGCGGTGGTGATCTCGGGGCCGGGACCTCTGGCTGTGAAGCATTCGTCGGTGGCCGACCCGTCCGAGGACGAGGTGTAGTTGCCGTCGCCCGAGTAGACGCCCAAGAAACAGTAGGTACCGGCGGACGTCGGAGTGAAGGCGGGGCTGGTGGCGGTGACCACCGCCGGAGGAGTGGTCCCGGCGACGGCGGTGACGACGACGGGGGAGCCGATCTGCGTACCGGCCGCGGTGGTGCAGGCCGTCGGGGACGCCTCGGGTCCGCAGACGTAGAAGGTGACCGTGCCCGTCGGGTCCACCCGCCCGACGGCCGACGTCACCGTGGCCACGTCGGTGTCACTCTGTCCGAGCGCAATGATGGGATTGAGCGGGCTCGTCGTGACCGTGGTCCCGGCGGCGGCGACGGTGAAGCAGAGACCGGTGTCGTCGGCGGCGGAGGCGTAATGGTTGTCGCCGATATAGGCATCCCCCAGGCAGTAGGTCCCGGTGGCCGACGGGGTGAAGCCGTTCGACACGGTCACGCTGTCGCCCGAGCCGACGAGCGTCTCGGTCCCGAGATCCTCCTCGCCGGGGGAGTCGGACAGGCACGGGTTCGTGTCCCCCGGACACACCCAGAAACCGACCCATCCGGTCGGTGTGACACCACCGGTCCCGCTCACCGTGACCGTGAGACCGTCGGAGCCCCCGAAGGAGATGGACGGGCTTCCGAGGACGGCCGTCACCACGGCGCAGCCGACGACGGAGACGGGATCGAGATTGGCGCCGGCCGGGACGCCACTCACGGTGGAGGTGCCGATGTAGGCCTTGTCCGACCTGCGGTAGCGACCGAGAAATGTGCGTCCGGTCGATGGACCCGACGTCCATCGCATCGTCAGTTTCTTGCCCCGCGTGAACGTGCCCGTGTCCCCGTCCCCGGTGGCGCTGCTGCTGCTGCGCAGCGCCGAGAAGGCGTGACCGGTGCCGAAGGAGACCACTTCACAGACCCCGCCCGTCCTCAGGGTCCAGTCGCTCCCGGTGCGCACCGTCGGCGCCGTCGCCCCGGCCGAGGACCCGGCGGTCGCCGACCCGGCGGTCGAGGCCCCGGCGCCGGTGGCGGCGATCGTCATCACGAGGAGCAACACGGTCGCTCCCATCGCCCATCGGCGCATGTCCCGGCCCCCCCAGACCCGACAGGCGGAGCGGATGAGCCGCATCGGCCCCGTTCCCCCTGAATCCCGTCCCCAATCCTACTCAGAGTGCCGATTCGGTCACAACTCGCTGCCGGAGCGGTGAATCCCCGACCGGGCCATCGGGCGGACGGGGCCACCGGACCGGACGGGGCCTGAGTAGCCTGCGGCGACGATGGGAGTTCCCGAGAAATTCGCCGCCATCGCGGCCCAGGTGAACAACTGGGGCCGGTGGGGCCCCGACGACCAGCTGGGGACCTTGAACCTGATCACCGACGAGGTCCGCCGCCGCGCGGCGTGCTGCGTGACCACCGGAAAGACCTTCCCTCTCGGTCTGGCCATGTCGGAGGCGGAGGGCGTCCAGAAGGGGATCGTCCCGGGGCGGTTCAACCCGATCCGGACGATGTCGTACGTGAACGTTCCGTTGAGCGACGACCCGGAGTGGATCTGCTCGAACGAGGACGTCGTGGTGATGCCGCTGCAGTGCGCCACCCACTGGGACGGGCTGGCCCACGTGAGCTACGGGGGGAAGCTCTACAACGGGTTCCCCCAGTCGTCGGTGACCTCGGCCGGGGCCAGCAAGTGCGGGATCCACCTGGTGGAGTCCCTCGTCGGCCGCGGTGTGCTCCTCGACGTGGCCCGGGCCAAGGGCGTCGACGTCCTCGAGGGCGGCTACGCCATCCAACCGGCCGATCTCGACGCCGCCTGCGAGCTGGCCGGCGTCCGGATCGAGCCGGGCGACATCATCCTCGTCCGGACCGGGCAGATGGCGCACCTGAAACTGCCCAGCCGCTTCCCCGACGGCGGCGCCACCGTCCCCCACGCGAACATGCTCACCTTCAACGACGTCCTGCGCTACATGGGCTTCGCCCCCGGGCTCTCGATGGTGACGGCCCCGTGGTTCCACGCCCGTGACGTGGCCGCGGTGGCCACCGACACGCTCTCCCTCGAGGTCCTCCCCTGCGAGGACGAGGCCATCTACCTCCCCGTCCATCTGCTCCACATCGTCGAGATGGGGATGACCCAGGGCCAGAATTGGCTCCTCGACGACCTGGCCGCCGACTGCGCCGCCGACGGCGTCTACACGTTCCTCCTCGACGCCACCCCGCTGCCCCTGACCAACGCGCTCGGCTCGCCCGTCAATCCCGTCGCCGTGAAGTAGTCATCCGGTCACGGAGCGAGCATGGGGGGGAGTCAGAGGGGTCCCCGGACGTCCCGGGGCCCGTCGGTGAGGGGCGAAGGGTCGGTGATGAGTTCTCTCGGTGGTGAACCGAACTCATGGGGTAGGATGGGGAGCGGGAGGCGGAGCGAGGCGGGGGGCGGAAGCGATGCGGAAGTTCGTGGTGATCGGCGCGGTCCTGGGCCTGTGCGTCCTGGTCGTGCCTACGACGGTGGCCACGGCACGAGGGGCCAGAGCGGCGGGGGTCAGGGCGGGCCGGACCTCGGTGAGCGCACCGGCCGGGACACCGACGCTCACCGCCAACCCTTCGACCGGGCTTCTCGACGGGCAGCACATCTCGGTGAGCGGGTCCGGTTTCGGGGCCAGAGTCCCCGTCGGGATCGTCGAGTGCCAGGCGGGGGCCACCGATCAGTCGACGTGTGACCTCGACACCCTCCTGCCGGTCGAGAGCAACGGGTCCGGGTCCTTCACCGTCACCTTCACCGCCTTCCGGGTGATCACGGTCGGGGAATCCACCGTGGACTGCGCCCACCAGGCCTGTGTGCTCGGCGCCGCCGACGAGAACGACGCCAATATCGTCGGTGACACACCCATCTCCTTCGCCGACGTCACCATCGTCCCCCCGACGCTGTCGGCCGTGCCCGCCACCGGCCTCCGCGACGAGCAGAAGATCACGGTGCACGGGACGAACTACAGCCCCGGCGGCGAGGTCGTCCTCTCCGAGTGCCAGGCGCCGCCGAACGAGGCCAACTGCGACTTCTCCACCTTCGCCGTCGTCCAAGCCGGTCCCACCGGAACCCTCTCCACCCGTTACCGGGTCACCCGGGTGATCACTCCTGAGGCGTCGCCGATCGACTGCGCCCAGCCCGACACATGCATCCTCACGGCCGCCAACATCGACAACGCCACCCAGACGGCCAGCACCCCGATCACCTTCGCCGACGTCACCATCAAGCCCCCGAAACTGTCGGCGTCGCCGTCGACCAACCTCGACGACGGCCAAGACGTCACCGTGACGGGCAAGAACTTCCGACCTCACGATCCCGTCGGGATCAGCGAGTGCCCGGCGGGGTCGACCGAGGGTTACGACTGCGTGATCGAGGGTGGTCTCGGCAACGCCGACGAGGTGAGGGCCAACCATTCGGGGACCTTCACCCTCACCTTCAATGTGGCCCGCGTCATCACCCTGCTCGACGGGACGGTCGACTGCGCCCAGGCTCCGGGATGCGTGATCGGGGCGGTCGACCTGAACGATCCCTTCAGTGCGATCGAGGCGGCGGCGCCGCTCGCCTTCAACCCGTCGGTCCCGCCCCTTCCCCCGCTCAACCTCGAAGTCCACGTGAACCCGAAGGGCAGCATCGTCGCCGGTCCGACGGCGAAGGCCAATGCGGCGGCGATCTCGGGGACGGTCGCCTGCGACCGCACCTCGGCGGTGCCTGCCGAGTTCGACATCCAGGTGACGGAGCCGGTGGACGGATCGCAGGCGGGCGGTGATCTCGAGGGTGCGGTCACGTGTATGAAGGGTGGGGCGAAATTCACAATCGTCGTGCCGGCGACTTCACGCCGGCACGCCCCCTCCTTCGTCCCCGGGCTCGCCGGAGTCCTTTTCGAGGTGGCGGCCGATTCGGGCAGCTCGTCGGAGGACACCACGACGAACGCCTCGGTCACGCTCAAGGCGCCGAAGAGCTAGAGCCGCCCGTCGGTCAGGTGACGGTGAAGGGGACGGCCGAGACGACCTGACCGGAGTCGGCCGTCACCGTGATGTCCCCGGTGACCGCACCCTGGGGTACCTCGACGACCACCTTGGTGCTCGACGCCGAGATGATCCGGGCCTGGGCGCCGCCGATCACGACGGCGGTGACGGCCGTCAGGTTCTTCCCCTTGATCGTGACCTTCTTCAGCGGTGGACCGTGGGTGGGGGAGAAGCTCGTCAGGTCGAGGGCCCCGGTCCCGGTCCAGAACCGGGGATCGACGGCCGGCACCGAGAGGGTGGCGACCACCCCTCCGTCGTGCTCCACCAGCGACTTGATGCAGGGGGCCGGGTGGTGCGCGCAGGTCTTCAGGAACGACCCCGTCACCGCATCGGTGGCGCCGTAACAGACCTTCACGCCTTTCGTGCTCGGTTCGTTCCCCACCGTGTCCGTCACCTTCACCGTGGTGCCGGGGGAGAAGTTCGAGGCCGACTCCTGGGCGACGGCGGTGGTGTAGTCGTAGGCGCCCGGGCAGGTCAACGTCCCCGTGTTCACCACCACGCTCACCGAGGCGTCGACGTTCCCGGAGGACCCGGTCACTTTCGCCACCGTCTCGTCGAGCGGCGTCGAGGTGGTCTGGGTGCAGGAGGGGGTGCACGGGGTCGGAGAGGGGCTCTGCGTGACGGTATAGGTGAACTCGTCGGCCGGGTTCGGTGTCGAGGATCCCGACGAGGTGGTCACGATCACGTCGACCGTCCCCGCCGTGGACGCCGCCGGCGAGTCGGCGGTGATCGAGGTGCCGGGCCCGTTCACCGACACCCCCGACGCCTCCACGCCACCGAAGTCCACCGTGTTGCCCGGCGTGAACCCGGAACCGGTGATCGTCACCGTGGTCGCCCCCGAGGTGGGGCCGGTGTTCGGGCTGACGGCGCTCACGACGACGGCCGGGGCCGCTCCGTCGTCGACGATGGCGTTCCCGTCGTCGTCCACGGCCACGCAGAAGCTGGCCGACGGGCACGAGACCGAGGAGATGTCGTTGCCCGAGTCGACGCTCGTCGACGACCAGTCCGCCCCCGTGTTCCCGTCGCCGTCCCAGGTCAGCGCGTCGCCGCCGTTGTCGACGGCGGTGCACGACGTCTCCGTCGGGCAGGACACGGCCTGGGGGGCGTTGCTGTCGAAGGTGTAGGGGGCGGACCAGCTGCCCCCGTTGTAGGCGAGCGCCGCTCCGACGTTGCCGACCGCCGTGCAGAACGACTCCGGCGTCGTCGTGCACGACACCGAGATGAGGGCGTTGGAGGAGTTGACGTCGCCGTCAGAGGTCCACGCGCTCCCGTCCCAGACCAGTGCATTCCCGTCGGCGTCGACGGCGACGCAAAAACTGGCCGTGGCGCACGACACCGACGTCAACTGGTTGAACGAGTCGACCTGGTTGCCGGTCCACGTGGTGCCGTCGTCGGTGGTGTACACGTTTCCTTCACCGTCGACGGCGACGCAGAACGTCGTCGGTGTGGCCGTGCACGACACCGCATCCAGGGGGCCTTCACTGACGCCGCCGCCAGAAGACCATCTCTCCCCGTTATAGGTGAAGGCGTCGCCGCCTTGGTCGACGGCGACGCAGAAGCTGGCCGTGGCGCAGGACACCGACACCATCGCACGGTTGGCGAGATTGACGGGGGTCGACCAACTCGTGCCGTCGTAGGTGAGCGCGTTCCCACCGTGGTCGACGGCGGCACAGAAGACCGACGAGACGCACGACACCGAAGTCAGCTGAGCCGGCCCTTCGTCGATGAGGGTGGTCCCGGTCCAGCCCCCGGCCCAGTAGAAGACCTGTCCGATCGAGTCGACGACGGGACAGAAGGTCGTCGTCACGCACGACACCGCGCTCAGGCTGTCGGCGTAGTTTCCGGGTCCGATATAGGCCGACTCGGTCCAGCTGGCGCCCGAGTCGGTGGTGACGAAGCCGTTGCTGTGGCCGTCGACGGCGACACAGAAGCTGGCCGTGGCGCAGGAGACCGAGTTGAGTCGGAACCCGTCGATGTTGTTCGCCCCGCTCCACGACACCCCGTTGTAGGTGAAGGCGTTCCCGTCGTCGTCGACCATGGCACAGAAGGTGGTCGATGCGCACGAGACCGACTCGGGGGACCCGGAGGCGTCGACGTTGCTGTAGGGGGTCCAGGTGCTCCCTCCGTCGCTGGTGCTGACGACGTTGCCGCTCACGTCGAAGGCCGTGCAGGAGCTCGCCGTCGGACAGGACACCGAGGCCATCCCGGTGGTCGACGCACTGTCCATGAGGACGGCCGACGACCAGCTCGAGCCGTTGTAGATGAAGCCGTAGGGGCCGAGGTCGCCCGAGACGGCGATGCAGAAGGTGCTGCCCGGGGCACAGGACACCGACGGCATCGCCGCGCCGTAGTCGATCACGTCGGGCGCCGACCAGTGGTGGCCGTTGTAGATGAAGGCCTGGCCGTCGTAGTCGATGGCGGCGCAGAGGGTCGCCGAGGCACACGAGACCGAGGACACGGGGTCGGAGCTCAGGATGGTGACGGGGGCCGACCAGTGGCTGCCGTTGTAGGTGAGGGCCCGGCCGTCGAAGTCGACGGCCATGCAGAAGGTGGCCGTCGGGCACGAGACCGACGAGAAGACTTCGGGGGCGGTGTTGTCCACCGACGTCGGCGCCGTCCAGCCCGGACTGGCGCCGGCCACCGTGGCCAGGGGCACGGTGGCCATGGTGGTGCCGACGACGATGGCCAGTCCCACCAGTCCCCGGACGGCCGCCTGCCGCCCAACCACCCGTCGAGCCCGCCCTCTCGCCATGACCCCCCCTTGGAGTTGTCCCCCCCGGGTGTCGCACCAGCCGGGGCGAATGCTATCGACGAACGTCGGCGAAAGCCCGGGCCGCCACCCGAGCTCTCAGGGTTGCAGGCGTTCGATCCTCCAGCCTCCACCCGACCGGGTGTAGCGGAGCCGGTCGTGGAGCCGGTCGTCGTGGCCCTGCCAGAACTCGAAGCTCTCGGGGCGGAGCCGGAACCCGCCCCAGGATTCGGGCCGAGGGACGGGTCGCCCGTCGAAGGCCGCCGTGATCTCGCCGACCCTGCGGTCGAGGGCGTCGCGGGAGTCGATCGGCCGGCTCTGGCTCGACGCCTGGGCGGCGATCTGCCGGTCGCGCGGGCGCGAGGCGAAATACCGGTCCGACTCCTCGGCCGTCGCCTTCCCCACCGGCCCCTCGATCCGGATCTGCCGGCCGAGCGCGTCCCAATGCAGCAGCAGCGCCCCCACCGGGTTGGCTGTGAGCTCCCGGGCCTTGCGGCTCCCGTAGTCGGTGTGGAAAACGAAGCCGTCGGCGTCCCAGGTCCGCAGCAGGACCATCCGGAGCGACGGTCGCCCGTCGGCGTCGGCCGTGGCCAGGGCCACCGCCTCGGGGAGCCGGACCACGGCGGCGGCGGCCTCGAACCACGACCCGAACTGCGCCAGGGGATCGGGGTCGATCTCGCTCTCGAGCAGCGGCTCGGCCGGGTACTGCGGCGGGATCGTCATCACGGCGCCCTCGTGGTCACGGGGCGGCGCGTCCGGTCACCGCCCAGTGCAGCACCCTCGCCTGGGAGTCGACCATCGCCGTCGTCCGGATCCCCCAGAACTCGAACCCGTACTGGTGGGCGGCCACGTGGGCCAGCATCGAGATCAGGGTGGCGGCCACGGCCATCGGGTCGTTCCCCGCCGGGCTGGCCCCGGCCCCGCCGGACCCGATCACCCGGGCCAGCGTGACCGTCACGGCGTTCAGGGCGCGGACCCGCAGCCCCTGGAACCGGAGATCCCCCTCCTCGGTGGCCAGCTCGACGACCCGGAAGACGGACCGGTTCGTCTCCCAGTAGTCCATGAAGCCCGTCACCACGGCGAGGGCCGTCTCCCAACTCACCTCCTCGGCCCAGTTGCCATCGACCAGCTCGGCCAGCAGCGCGGCCCCCTCCATCAATTCCTCGGCCAGGACGAGGATGGCCTGCTCGACGTTCTCGAAGTACTGGTAGAAGGTGGCCGGGGACGTCCCCGCCTGGCGGGCGATGTCGATCACCTTGATCGAGCGCCACGGGGTCGAGGTGAGGAGGTCGGCCGTGCATCCGAGGAGGCGCTCGCGGGTGGCGCGGCCCCGGCGTCCGGGGACCCGTCCGTCGGTCGTCGCGAGGGTTCCGGAGTCGCGGGGCATCTCCGTCAGAGGCTACTTCCGGAGCTGACGGACGGTCAGGTCCGACATCGCACCGGCGGTCCGATTTCGGGATGTCGCCCCTGGCAGTGCCCCGAGTAGGGTGAACGCCCGTGCACGAGAGCACCCTTCCGCGCACCCTGACACGCGCTCAGGAGGCGCGCAGGCAACGGGTCGTCGACGCCGCCATGGAGCTCGGTCTCGAGGGCGGCTACGAGGCGGTCCAGATGCGCGACGTCGCCGCCCGGGCCCATGTGGCCATGGGGACCGTCTACCGCTACTTCACGTCCAAGGACCACCTCCTCGCCGCCGCCCTCGTCCACTGGGTCGAGCAGCTCGACCAGCGGCTGGCCCAGATGCCCCCCCGGGGCGCCAATGCCCCCGAGCGCGTCGTCGACGTCCTCGAGCGCGCCTTGCGGGCCATGGCCCGCCAGCCGCAGCTGGTCTCCGCCGTCTTCATGTCCCTGGCCTCGCCCGACCGGGCCGCCATCGAGTGCCAGCAGCAGATGGCGGCGCTCATGGACGGGATCATCTCCCGGGCCATCGGCGAGCCGCAGCCCCCCGACCACGCCGAACGGACGCGGATCATCGGTCACGTCTGGTACTCCGCCCTCGTCGGCTGGGTCAACGGCTGGTCCGACATGAACCGCGTCCGCGACGAGCTGGCGGTCGCCGTCCGCCTCCTCCTGCCGGCCGAGATCCTCCCGGCGGCGGCACGCCGCGCCTGATCGCGACCTAAAGTCCAGCCAAGCAACACGAAGACCGAACGAGGAGGGGGAGCACCCATGCGTGCAGCCGTCTGGTACGAAGCCGGGTCGGAAGTCATCGAGTACCACGACGACGTCGAGGTCGACGACCCGGGGCCGGGCGAGGTCAAGGTCAAGATCCACGCCGCCGGTGTCTGCCACTCCGACCTCTCGGCCATGAACGGGACGCTCCCGCAACCGGCCCCGGCCATCCTCGGCCACGAGGGCGCCGGCGACGTGATCGCCGTCGGCGAGGGGGTCACCGACGTCGCCGTCGGGGACCACGTCATCATCGCCTGGACGCCCCCCTGCGGGATCTGCAAGGCCTGCCTGCGCGGTCAGGCCAACCTCTGCGTGAACATCATGTTCAACATCGCCGGCTCCACCCACTTCTCGCGCGGCGGCACCCCCCTCTTCGGCTTCGTCGGCACGGGGACCTTCGCCGAGCAGCTCGTCGTCCCCCGCCAGGCCGTCGTCAAGATGGACAAGGACGTCCCCTACGAGATCGGCGCCCTCATCGGCTGCGGTGTCACCACCGGGGTCGGGGCCGCCCTCAACACGGCCAAGGTCCAGCCCGGCGCCAACGTCGTCGTCTTCGGCGCCGGCGGTGTCGGGGTGGCCGCCATCCAGGGGGCGCGCATCGCCGGGGCGGCCGAGATCGTCGCCGTCGACACCATCGACTCCAAGCTCGAGGACGCCAAGCGCTTCGGGGCCACCCGGGGCGTGAAGCCCGAGCAGCTCGACGACGCCTCCGGGGAGATCACCGGT
Source organism: uncultured Acidimicrobiaceae bacterium (assembly GCA_963848355.1). Classification (GTDB taxonomy): domain Bacteria; phylum Actinomycetota; class Acidimicrobiia; order Acidimicrobiales; family UBA8190; genus CAWKDG01. The sequence continues at coordinate 192,069 of CAWKDG010000012.1, read as the reverse complement.
GGCGAGGGCTTCGACTACTCCTTCGAGTGCATCGGCATCCCCCTCACCGTCCGCGCCGCCTACGACGCCGTGCGCCGGGGCGGCACCGCCGTCATCGTCGGCGCCGGGAAGATGGACGCCATGGTCGAGTTCAACTGTTTCGAGCTCTTCTTCCAGGAGAAGAAGCTCCTCGGCTCCTACTGGGGCTCGGCCGACGTCCGCACCGAGTTCGACCGCCTCATCCGCCTGTGGAAGGCCGGCCGCCTCGACCTCGAGGGCATGATCACGGCCCGGATGGACATCTCCAAGGCCCAGGACGCCTTCGACGCCATGAAGCGGGGCGAGACCATCCGCCAGATCCTCACCTTCTGACGCGCCTCGGGCCGGCCCCGCTCGGGCCGGGCCGGGTTCGAGCCGGCCCGGCTCAGGTGACGTCGGAGCGCAGGGTCGTGATCGTCCCGACGACGGACAGGACGATCCCGTAGACGAGGACCATGCCGGCCCCGCCCCACCACGGCAGCAGTTGGGCGGTGCCACCGTTGAAGGCCGTCCGCCCGGCGTCCTCCAGGGCGGTGGCGGCCTGGCCGGGGAGGTACTCGCCGATCGTCGGCCAGATGGCGGTGATGATCGTCTCCACCACCAGGGTGAAGCCCAGCCCCACGACGATGGCGACGACCTGGTTCTTGAGCAACGCGCCGAGACCGAGGCCGTAGACGGCGAAGAGCCCGGTCCCGAGGATCACCCCGGGGGCGATCCGCGACCAGGCGTGCCAGAGCTCGTGGGTGGTGGCGACGAAGTAGAGGCCGTGCTGGACGCGGCACACCGCCTGTGACATCCCCTGCTGGATGCCGCCGCGCGTGAACGAGGTGAGACAGGAATGCACCTTGACGGCGACGAGGATGAAGCCGAGGACGAGGCCCGTCACCATCGTCACCACCCCGAGCGCCACGCCACCGCCGAAGGCGACTCCCAGCTTGGCCGTCACCACCCGGCCGCGACGCGGCTCGGCCAGGAACGTCGGGGTCACCGTCTTGTGGCGGTACTCGCCGGTGACGATCAGGACACCGAGGACGAGGGCCAGCAGACGCGAGTTGTCGAGAACCCCGAAGACGTTGGCGAACCACTGCGACGAGCCGTGGGGGGCCAGTCCGGCCGTCCCGCCGTGGCGCCCACCCCGGGCCAGGGCCAGGCCGAAGCCGAAGAGGAGGTCGAGTACCACCACGATGGCGAAGAGGACGTAGGTCGACCACACCGTCCGGAGCTTGCCGACCTCGGCTTTCACCAACCGGGTCATGGCCACGGTCCCGGTCCCGGTCCCGGTCATTGCCGGTAGTCGCCCATCACCCCGGCGGCGTGGCCCGGGTGCATTCCCTCGCCCCCCGTCAGCTCGAAGAAGAGCGACTCGAGCGACTCGGTGGTCGACGTCATCTCGTGTACCTCGATCCGGTTCTCGACCATGATCGGCCCGACGATCTCGGGCGTGGTCCCCTCGCTGACGACCTCACCGTGATCGACCGTGGCCGGGAGATGCGCGGCGTGCAAGGCGGCGACGAGACGGTCGGCGTCCGGCGTCCGAACCCGGACGGCCCGTTTCGAGCCCGCGAGCAGGTCCTGCAACTTCCCCTGAGCGGCCAGGCGGCCCCCGGCGAGGACGATCACGTCGTCCACCGTCAGCTGCGCCTCCGACAGCAGATGCGACGAGACGATCACGATCCGCCCGCCCCCGCCCCCGCCCGCCGCCCCCGCCGTCGGCTCCCGCGTCGGCTCCCTCCGTCGCGTACCACTTGAGGAAGTCGCGGAGCCACGCGATCCCCTGCGGGTCGAGGCCGTTGGCCGGCTCGTCGAGAACGAGGATGTCGGGACGCCCGAGCAACGCCCGGGCCAGCTCGAGGCGCTGGCGCATCCCCATCGAGAAACCACCGACCTTGCGGTCGCCGGCGTCGGAGAGGCCGACGAGGTCGAGGCACTCGTCGACCCGCGCGCACGGGATCCCGGCCACGGTGGCGACGAGCCTCAAGTGGTTCCGCGCCGTACGGGCGGGATGGAAGCCCGACGCCTCGAGGACGGCCCCGACCCGCATGGTGGGATTCGGCAGGTGCCGGTAGTCGTGTCCGTCGATGAGTACGGAGCCCGAGGTCGGGCTGACGAGCCCGAGGAGCATCCGCAGGGTGGTGGTCTTCCCGGCCCCGTTGGGCCCGAGGAACCCCGTGACCCCGCCGGGAAGAGCGTCGAAGTCGAGGTGGTCGACGGCCAGGACGCCGCCGCCGAAGCGCTTCGTCAGCCCCCGGGCCTGGATCGTCGGCATCTCGGCGCGACCTTACCGGCGGGGAGCGCCGGGGAGGGGTTGGGGGCCTATAGGGCGGCGTGCCCGGCGCCGATACCTCCACGATGGGGCGACCGGGCGCGGGGCGGGGTAGCTCGTCGGTCTCCGATCGTCCGTTGCGTGTTCCCTCGGTCCCGACGGCCGTCCCGGTGGGAGTCCCGCTGGCCGTCCCTCTGACCACGGCCGGTGATCTCGAGGACCAGGGCGCCACGGGCGATGCCGGCGACGCCGGTACCGGAGACCTGCCCCGGTGGGTCCGGTGCACCGGCTGGAGCCTCCTCGGGCTCCAACTGGTGGCGATGCTGGTCTTCAGCACCGTCGAGTACCACCGCTTCGCGCTGACCGAGGACTTCGCCAGCTACTCCCAGGCCTGGTGGGCGATCGCCCACGGGAATCTCGATCCCTACCTGACCGGTCTCGGCGTGCCCTTCTGGAAGAACAACGCCGAGTTCGCCATGTGGCCGCTGGCGTTGCTCGACCGCGTCGATCCCCATCCGATCGTCCTCCTCTGGGTACAGGACGTCGCCGCCGTGCTCACCGAGGTCGTCGCCTTCGCCTGGATCGGCAAGGCGATCGCCCGCGCCGGTGGGCGGATCCCGAAGGGCGTCGGCAACGTGGTGGCCCTCGGTGCCGCCGTGGTGCTCGTGGCCGACCCGTGGGTGTACGAGACGATCGCCTTCGACTTTCATTTCGAGCCCCTCGCCGCCCTCTTCGTCGTGCTCGTCGGGTACGACCTGTGGAGCGGTCGGACCCGACGGATGTGGTGGTGGGTGCCGTTGGCCCTGGTCTCGACGGGGTTGGCCGCCGTGTACCTCGTGGGCGTGGGCCTGTCGGGGATCCTGGCCGGCCGCCGGACACGACGGCCCGGAGCGTTGATCGCCGTCGTCGGCGCCGCCTGGTTCGCCGTGTGCAGTGCCGTGGGGGCGATCGGAGACGGCGGGAAGACGTTCCGGGCGTCCTACGGCTACCTGGCTCCCGGCCACCACGGACGGATCGGCCTCGTCGACGTCGTCGTCGGCGCCCTCGGTCACCCCGGCGCCGCCGTCCACGTGGCCGCCACCCACTGGGCCGTGCTCCTCTCCTTCCTCGTCGTCTTCGGGGTGATCGGCCTGCTGTCGCCGTGGGGGATGGGCATGGCCTTCGTCGTCCTCGTCCCGAACATCCTCGACGGGACCGGTTCCTTCGTCCGCTACGGCGCGTCGTTCCAGTCGTGGCCGGCGATGCCGTTCGTCCTCGTCGGGTCGGTGATGGTGCTGATCGGTCTGTTCCGACGCGGGGAGACGGCCCGGAGGGTGGCGGCCGTGATCATGGCCCTGTGGGCGGCCTTCCTGGTGATGTTCGCCGTGGTGGCCCTGCCGGGGCTGCCCCGGGCCTGGCTGTCGGTGTCGCCCCCGGCCGCCGCCGAGCTGGCTCGGATCGCACCGCGGATCCCGGCGGGCGCCGAGGTCGTCGTGACGGTGCCGGTGATGGGCCGCTTCGCCGAGCGGAGTTCCTTCGACGCCTTCTTCGAGAACCACCAGAAGGTTCCTGTCGACCGCGCCGTCGTCGTCTTCGTCTTCAGCCCCTACGAGGCGGCCGACCAGAAGAACCTCACCGGGAACGGGCTGGCGGACGCCGTCCGGTACGTGGCCAGGCGACTCGACGCCCGGGTGCTCGGATCCGGTGCCGGCGTCCACGCCTTCTCGTGGTCCCCGCCGCCGGGGACCCGTAGCGTCACCCTCCCCTGATCCGGGCCCCCTCGCTGCTCGCTGGCTCGCTTGGCTCGCTGGCACCGAACTGAAATGTGTTCTACTTTCAGCCGATGGCCGAGAGCGAGGTGCTGAGGGCGCCGCACCGGATCGAGTACACCTACACCCGGTCGGTGGGCCCGGTCATCGGGGCCTTTCTCACAGGCCTGCGCGACGGGAAGATCCTGGGGGCGACCACCCCGAGCGGACGGGTGGTGGTGCCCCCGACCGAGTACGACCCGATCACCTCCGAGGACATCGGCGAGCTGGTCGAGGTGGGACCGTCGGGAGTGGTGACGACGTGGGCATGGACGGACACGCCGTTGCCCGACCAGCCGCTCGACCGGCCGTTCGCCTGGGCCCTCGTCCAGCTCGACGGGGCCGACACGGGGATGCTCCACGTGATCGACGCCGCGGGTCCGCAGGCGATGGCCAGCGGGATGCGGGTGACGGCGCGCTGGCGCCCGGCCGGTGAGCGGATCGGGCACCTGCGCGACATCGAGTGCTTCGTGGCCGAGGGGGCGCGATGAGCGAGCCGGTGACGATGCTGGAGACGCCGATCCGGATCGACTACGAGTTCACGGCCGGGCTGGCCCAGTCCCGGTATCTGAAGGGGATCGCCGAGGGCCGGTTCCTCGGGCAGCGCTGCCCGAAGTGCGGGAAGGTCTACGTGCCGCCGCGCGGGTCGTGCCCGACCGACGGCGTGCCGACGACCGACGAGGTCGTGCTCGGGAACACCGGGATCGTGACGACGTACTGCGTGGTGAACGTCCCCTTCCAGGGGCAGTCGATCGAGATCCCCTACATCTGCGCCCAGATCCTGCTCGACGGGGCCAACATCGCCTTCATGGGTCTGATCCAGGAGGTGCCGACCGACGAGATCCGGATGGGGATGCGGGTGGAGGCCGTGTGGGTGGAGAAGAAGGACCTGGGGCCGACGATGGCGTCGGTCAAGTACTTCCGTCCCTCGGGAGAGCCCGACGCCGCCTACGAGACGTACTCGGAGTACCTCTGATGGCGGGCCGAACCACGCGCCGGGGTCCGGCCCGTCCGGTGGCGGTCGTCTCCTTCGCCCAGTCCGACAGCCTGCGCCGCGAGGAGCACCGTAACGACGTGGAGATGCTGCAGCCCGTGATCGAGGACGTGTTCGCCGGTGTCGGTCTCACGAAGGACGACATGGACTTCGTCTGCTCGGGGAGCTGCGACTACCTCGTCGGGGCGCCGTTCTCCTTCGTCGGGGCCCTCGACGCCGTGGGGGCGTGGCCGCCGATGCGCGAGAGCCACGTCGAGATGGACGGGGCCTTCGCCCTCTACGAGGCGTGGACGCAGCTGCAGGAGGACGACATCGACACCGCTCTCGTCTACTCCTTCGGCCGGTCGTCGATGAGCGAGCTCGCCCGGGTGCTGACGCTCCAGCTCGATCCGTACTACATGGCGCCGCTGTGGCCCGACCCCGTGGCCCTGGCCGCCCTGCAGGCCCAGGCCCTGATCGACACCGGCCGCTACGGCGAGAGCGACTTCGCCGCCGTGGCCGCCCGCAGCCGGCGCGACGCCATGGACAACCCGCACGCCCAGGTGCGGGGGGATGCCACGCCCGAGGAGCTGCTGGGCGACGACTACGTGGTCACCCCGCTGCGGCGCCACGCGCTGCCGCCGATCACCGACGGTGCGGTCGCCATCATCCTGGCCGCCGGCGACCGGGCCAATGCGCTGTGCGAGAAGCCGGCGTGGATCACGGGGATGGACCACCGCATCGAGACCCACGCGCTGGGGGCCCGCGACCTGACGACGTCCCCGACCACCCTTTGGGCCGCCGGCGGGGCCGGGCTCCTCGACGACGGCGGTGAGGGCGGGAGGGCGTCGGTGACGGTCGATGTGGCCGAGCTGCACGCCCCCTTCGCCCACCAGGAGCTGATCCTGCGCGACGCGCTCGGATTGGGCGACGGCGTGAGGATCAACCCGTCGGGGGGCGCGCTGGCCGCCAACGGGGTCATGGTGGCCGGCCTCGTCCGCATCGGCGAGGCGGCCAGCCGGATCATGGACGGAACGGCCGCCACCGCCCTGGCCCACGCCACCTCGGGTCCGTGCCTGCAGCAGAACCTCGTCTGCGCCCTGGCGGCGCAGCCGGGCGACGGGGGGCGGTGAGATGGCGCAGAGGACGGCCGTGATCGGGGTGGGGCAGACCTACCACCGGGCCAAGCGTGAGGACGTCTCCATCGCCGGGCTCGTCCGTGAGGCGGCCGGACGCGCTCTCGAGGACGCCGAGATGGACTGGTCCGACATCGACGCCGTCGTGATCGGGAAGGCGCCCGACATGTTCGAGGGTGTCGTGATGCCCGAGCTCTACCTGGCGCCCGCTCTCGGGGCGGTGGGGAAGCCGATGATCCGGGTGCACACGGCCGGGTCGGTGGGAGGGTCCACGGCGCTGGTGGCCGCGCACCTGGTGGCCTCGGGCACCCATGAACGCGTCCTGACGGTGGCCTTCGAGAAGCAGTCGGACTCCGACGCCATGTGGGCGTTGTCGATCCCCCAGCCTTTCTCCGCGCCGCTGCTGGCCGGGGCGGGGGGGTACTTCGCCCCGATCATCCGCGCCTACATGCGCCGGTCGGGGGCACCCGACCACATCGGGATCGTGGTGGCGGTGAAGGACCGGAAGCAGGCGCTCAAGAACCCCTACGCCCACCTCCACATCGAAGACATCTCCTTCGAGATGGTGAAGGACTCGATCATGTTGTGGGACCCCGTCCGCTATCTCGAGACGTGCCCGTCGTCCGACGGGGCCGCCGCCATGGTGCTGGCCAGCGAGAGGGTGGCCGAGAGCTCCTCGTCAGGCCGCCCGCCGGCGTGGATCCACGGGATGGCGATGCGGTCGGAGCCGACCATGTTCGCCGGGCGCGACCAGGTGAACCCGAAGGCCGGTCAGGAGTGCGCCGCCGACGTCTACCGCCAGGCCGGGATCACCGATCCCCGGGCGCAGATCGACGTGGCCGAGGTCTACGTGCCCTTCAGCTGGTACGAGCCGATGTGGCTGGAGAACCTGGGCTTCTGCGCCGAGGGCGACGGGTGGAAGCTGACCGACGCCGGGGCCACCGCCCTCGACGGGGGAGACATCCCCTGGAACTGCTCCGGTGGTGTCCTGTCGACCAACCCGATCGGCGCCTCGGGGATGCTCCGATTCCTGGAAGTGGCCATGCAGGTCCGGGGCCAGGCCGGTGAGCACCAGGTGGAGACGGTGCGCCGGGCGCTCGGCCAGGCCTACGGCGGGGGGTCGCAGTTCTTCGCCATGTGGGTCCTGGGCGCCGACAAGCCCTGATCGTCGCACCGCTACACTGCGCCGGGACACCGGGGTCCCCGGCGGCGAAAAGTGGAGGTCCGACCGATGAAGGTGGTCGTGGATTACGACGCGTGCGCATCGAACGCGGTATGCATGGGGATCGTGCCCGAGGTGTTCGAGGTCCGTGACGACGGGTTCCTCTACGTCCTGAACGAGAACCCACCGGCCGAGCTGTGGGACAAGGTCAGGATGGCGGCGAACAACTGCCCGACCGGGGCCATCACGCTCGTCGAGGACGAGTAACGACGGTGGTCGAGCAGGCCGGGGGCGGCCGGCCCCGGGTCCGCTTCGCACCGTCACCCACGGGCTTCCTCCACGTCGGGAGCGCGCGGGCGGCGCTGTTCAATTGGCTCTTCGCCCGCCAGAACGACGGGACCTTCATCCTCCGGATCGAGGACACCGACGCCGAGCGGAACCGTGAGGAGTGGGTGGACGGGATCGTGACGTCGCTGGCCTGGCTGGCCATGGAGCCCGACGAGGGACCGTACCGCCAGTCCGAGCGGGGTGAGGAGACGACGAAGGCGGTCGACGTCCTGTGGAACACCGGCGCCGTCTACGCCTGCGACTGCACGCGCGAGGTCGTCGACGCCCGGACCGAGGAGAACGCCACACCGGGATACGACGGGTTCTGCCGGGACCGGGATCTGCCGCGGACGGCGGGCGCGCTGCGGTTCCGGACACCCGACGAGGGCGAGGTCGTTGTCCACGACATGATCCGCGGCGACGTGGTCTTCCCGTGCGCCTCGCTCGAGGACTTCGTGGTCGTAAAGTCCTCCGGGGCCCCGCTCTTCGTGCTGGCCAACGTGGTCGACGACATCGCCATGGGGATCAGCCACGTCATCCGGGGCGAGGATCTCCTGCCGTCGACGCCGAAGGGCCTGCTCCTGTGGGAGGCGCTCGAAGGGCCCGGCGCCGAGCTCCCGAAGTTCGCCCATCTCCCTCTGTTGGTGAACGCCAAGAGGCAGAAGCTGTCCAAACGTCGCGACACCGTCGCCGTCGAGTCCTACCGCGACGAGGGCTACCTGGCCGACGCCATGCGCAATTACCTGGCGCTGCTCGGTTGGAGCCACCCCGACGGGCGCGAGATCCTCTCGGCCGCCGAGCTGATCGCCGACTTCCGGCTCGAGGACGTGAACCACGCGCCGGCCTTCTTCGACGTCGAGAAACTGCGGTGGCTGAACGGCGAGTACATCCGGGCGCTGTCGATCGACGCGTTCATCGAGGCGGCCCGGCCGTGGATATCCGCGCCGGTGGCGCCGTGGCCCGAGGAGCGGTTCGACGAGGCGGCCTTCCGCGTCATGGCCCCGCTCGTCCAGGAACGGGTGGCCGTGCTCGCCGAGGTCCCGGGGATGGTGGACTTCCTCTTCCTGGCCGGGCCGGCGATCGACGACGAGACGTGGACGTGGTTGGAGACCAACGAGACGGCCCCCGCCATCCTGCACGGCGCGCTCGACGCCTACCGCGACTGCCCGTGGTCGGCCGAGGCGTTGAAGGAGGCCACGACGACGGTGGGGGAGACCGTGGGGCTGAAGCTGGGCAAGGCCCAGGCCCCCATCCGCGTCGCGGTCACCGGCCGGCGGGTGGGGCCGCCCTTGTTCGAGTCGATGGAGGTCCTCGGCCGCGACGCCGTCATCGAGCGCGTGAGAGCGGTCGCCGACCGTCTCCGGGCCGGCTGACCGTTCCCCCGAACGTCGGGACGCGTCAGAAGCGTGGCGGCGGTGGCGGTGGTGGCGGCCGGTCGCCTGTGGCGGATGGTGTGGAAACTCGTCCGCATCGTCCTGCTCGTGGCCGTCGTCGTCGCCGGCTACCTCGCCGTGACGGCTGTCCAGGTCTGGCTGACGTCGCGCCACACCGAGGCACGGCCCGAGCAGGCGATCGTGGTGATGGGCGCGGCCCAGTACGACGGGGTGCCGTCGCCTGATCTGGCCGGGCGGTTGGCAGAGGTCGACGACCTGTGGCGACGCCACCTCGTACCCCTGATCGTGACGACCGGGTACAAGGAACCCGGTGACGAGTTCACCGAGGCGGAGACGTCGAAGCGCTGGCTCGTGGCCCGGGGGGTGCCGGCGAGTGCGATCATCGATGTCGGGGGTGATGATTCGTGGGCCAACCTGTCCGATGCCGCCGCCGCGCTCCACGGGCGCGGCCTCGACCGCGTCCTCATCGTCACCGACGGCTTCCACGAGGACCGGAGCCTGGCCATCGCCACCGACGTGGGGTTGAAGGCGTGGCCCGTCCCGACGACACATTCGCCGATCACGGGGTTCTCGGCGGTGCCGTACTTCGCCAAGGAGACCCTCGGCGTGGCGCTCGGCCGGATCGTCGGGTTCCAGCGCCTGCACAGGCTGGGCCTGCGTGGTGGCGGGCTCGGTGGCATCCCGCTCGTCGCCATGAGAAGACCCCGGCCGCAGTGGTCGATCGGCTAGGTTGGGGGGCCGCCCATTCGGGGGTGGTGTAATCGGCAACACGGCAGGTTCTGGCCCTGTTATTGGGGGTTCGAGTCCTCCCCCCCGAGCTCGGTCCCGCAGCACTCCGGCCCCAGGTCATCGGCCTGGGGCCGCTGCATGCGATGGCATCCACGCTGAGGCACCGCCGACGAAAGTCGTCAGGAGAGGCGGTCTCGGACCCGGTGTGCCGCATGGAGCAGGGCGCGCCCGGCGGGGTGCTGGCGGAGTCGCACGAGGCGTGCGTCGGTCGCGGGTGGCCGAATCGGCACAGTGGCGGCGGGCTGAGAGTCAGAGGCGGCCTGCGTCGTATCGGGTTCGGCCGCTCCGATCGGCGCGGGCATCGGATCGTCGGGTGCGTCCGCCGGTTCGGGTGGAAGAGGACTCATGGAGAGCCTCGAGCGGGTGTTGCCGAGTGGTTGGACCCAGACCTTCTTGCCGTTGTAGGACGGCTCCACCCGCTCGAGGGTGTTGAGGTCCACGACGTCGAGCATACGAAGCTCTCCCGTCGGAATCTCTGAGGAGTGCGGCTGATAGTAGATGCAGTCCTCGAAGAAGAAGTGGGTGACCTGCGACCAGCGGGTGCTTCCGGTCCGCAGGACGGGCCTGCCGCCATGGATGATATTGGAGGACCAGATGAGAGCATCCCCCTTGCGGGCATGGAATTCCGTCGGCTTCAGGCCGAGCTCGTCCATCAGTTCGTGCTGCAGGTCCTCGTACACGGGGTAGAAATAGTCGTCGACCGTGGCGCCGAGGTCGTAGCCGTTCAGTTCCGGCAATCTGTGCGAGCCCGGATAGTAGAAGAGCGGCCCGTTACCGTCGTCCACGTCCTCCAGGGCCACCCACACCCCGCACATGTAGCGGGCAGGCATGCAACTGAAGTGCACCGAATCGGAATGTCCCCGCTGCTCCGTCCCCCATTTGAAATCCAACGTCTGGAAGGGGAACGGTCGCCGGCCGTAGAGAGTACCGAGCAATTTCTGGATGCTCGGCAGAACGGCCAGCTCCCGGACCGTCTCGTGCCCCGAGCGCCAGACGTCCTGTACCCTCCGTTCCTTCACGGCGGTGGCGTCCTCGAAGAGGGGCTCCACCTCGGCCCGCACCCGGTCGCACAGCTCGTGGGGCACGGCTTGCTCGAGGGCGATGTATCCCTGTTCGTGGTACCGCGTCGCCAACTCCCGCTCCGGGTCGGTGAGGGTCGGGCGTCGAGCCAGCTCCCGTCGGAAGAACGGCGACTCGACCCACGGGACGTTCATCTCCACGCCGTCCATGTTCGCCACGGGCATCAGACTAGACCCACCTTGTTTCGAGTTCACCGACCGGATTGTGGATGTCCGAATCCCCTGGTGCGGGCTCGGTCGAGCTCCTCGCCACGCGTGGCGCGCCCAATACTCACCGCTGGAGGGGGCACCTTTCACGACGCTGTGAGTTGATTGGCGGTCCTCCCACGGTGTGTTGGCCGGTGGTCCGATCGGGATCAATCATCTCCGATTCCAAATGCCCCATCGGTTACGCTCATCTCGCTCACCACCGACAACAATCGTCGACCACGCCGTCAGCACCCTGTCCTGTCCCAGCGACGAATGAGCGATGCATGAGTATCGACCCTGACGTGGAGGATGACGTCGCTCGACGAGCACCACGCGATCGTCGGCGGCTGCCTCCGGTGGTCGGACCGATCGACAGCGACAAATATCTCGCCCTGCCATGGGCGGTCTCGGGGGCGCTCTTCGGGGTGGCCCTGGCCAGCGTGGTGCACTGGTCGGTTCCGGCCACTGTTCTCGCCGTCGCACTGGCCGCCGCGTTGTCGTGGCTCGGTCGGGGCGTCGCCAATCTGGTCTTGTCCGGCATTGTCGTCCTTGTCGTCATCGCCGTGGCCTTCAGGGCGTTCCATGCCGTGTTTCCCGGTGATGGTTGGAGCCTGTCGTGGCTGGGTCCCTGTGCCCTCCTCGGGTTGATCCTTCTCCTCGTCCTCGGCCGGAGAATCAAACCTCAGGCACTTTCTTCGAGTCACGGCGCCGCAGTCGAGCTCGGAGCGGCTGTCGTCTCTCTCCTGCTGGCGGCGATGTTCGGGGCCCATGTGTCTCCGGCCGGCACTCAAGGTGCCCTGCGTTTCCTTCTGGTGTCCGAGGACAACGGTGCGTGGATCGACATCGTGTCCAACCAGCACACCGTCCACGGTGTGACGACGATCTTCGGATCCGGTTCGTCGGTAGGCATCTTCGGGCCGGTCGTCGCCACCTATCTGGCGGGCGTACGGTCTGCCGTCAGCGGGGTGCTCCCTCGGAATCTGCCGTTGTCGTCGAGTTCGGAAGTGGTGCTCTCCGCTTACGGCGTATTGATCATCTGTGTACCGGTTATCGCCGCTCTCGTGGTGCGTATCCTGGACGGCCTCCGTCGTCTGACCGTGGCCCTGTTGGTGTGGGCCTGTGTCACCGTCGTCCTCGCCAGCGGATGCATGCTCCTGATGAACAACGCCTTCCTCTCCGCTGAGCTGGCCCTGCTCCTCGTTCTGCCGACGGCCTACCTCCTGGCGGTCAGGTCCCGTCTGGACGACCGGACATCGCTCGTCATCTGGCTCGCCGGCGCCTTTCTGCTCTTCGGAGCCGGTTCCGCGTGGGTTCCTCTGTTGCCACTGGCGGGGGCCGCTATCGCCGCCTACTGCATCCCCGTTCTCGGCTTTGCCATCAGGGGCGGTCGACGATCGGTCCCGATGGTCGTGGTCCTCTTGGCTGCGGCAAGCCTCCTGGAGTTCGAATTGGTGCAGCAGTACCGCACTGCCGCCGCCTCGATCGGGGGAGGCGACGGTCTCCTGAGCGCTACAGGAGGAACTCCCGTCGTGACAGCCGAGACAGAGGCGTTGATCGTCTTTCTTCTCCTGTCGTTCACGTGGCTTTCGCCGTCCGAGGTCCGGCCTCGTCGCGCGGTGACCGAGAGCGGCTACGCCACAATCTTGAACTGGCTTCTCGCCTACTTCGTGGCTGTTCTGTTGGCCGGAGCGTGGGTGACGAAGGCCGCGCCAGCCTATGGGCCCACGAAGTTGGAGTTCGTGCTCTCCTTCGCGTGGGTCTCGCTCGCCGTCATCGAGTTCGTCTCCAAGCTCGATGTGGGGAGGCGGCTCCTGAGGCTCACCGTCTACACCGTCATCGCCGTCATCGCGGCCAGCAGCGTCCAAGAGGGACCGATCTATGAAGCGATGGCGAGCCACTGGCCCGTCCCTGCCGCCATAAAACCGGCATGGTACGACACCGTGGAACGAGAGATCGACTCTGGGCGGCGCGTGCTCTGTTTGTCGACGGACGAGTCACGGGGGCTCTACCAGATTGCCGCTTATGACTGCAGCCGCTTCATTGCGAGCCTGCAAGGAAAGGAGGACGAGGTGGCCCTGAACTGGCGTTTCGTCCTCATCAAACGCCGACCGATCTCCGATGCGATCGCCGACATCAAGCACGGGAGCGACAAGCCGTGGACCGTGATCCTGACCGGTCCAGCTTCCGGGCTCCGCATCCCGACGGCGTGGTGGGCCCCGATCGTCCGGCTTCCCGGTCTGAAGTTCGTTCCAGAATCCCGGTGAGTCCAGCCCCACGGTTCAGCAGCGCCCTGAGGGGGAGAGGGATGGGCGTCGGCGTCCAGTGGTGGCAAGGCCCGGCTGAGTCTCAGTTCCGTTCGGGTACCATGGAGGGGCTCTTCGTGCAGCTCGGTCCCATCGTCTAGAGGCCAAGGACACCACCCTCTCAAGGTGGCGACACGGGTTCGAATCCCGTTGGGACTGCCAACACACTGAGCCCGGCCTTGCCGATGGGCGCCCGCCTGGAGTCCGCCGTCGCCGGGCAATAGAGCAATGCATCCGTGCCGTCGGGTGCCCGGGCATGTTGGGCTGGCCTCAGTTCAGCTCGACCGGTGACAGCGGATCCCGGCTGGGTCGTGGAGAGCCCTCAGGCGATCGAGCCGGGGCGGGCATCGTCGAGGACGAGACGGCCTTGTCGCTGAGCAGGCCGAGGTGCCCCACGATGTCGTGGTCGAGGAGGCGAACGAATAGATCGACCAAAGGGGCCGCAAATTGCGTCCCTCTCCCGGCCAAGAGACGCGAGCGGGCCTCTTCTTGACTGAGTCCGGGACGGTAGGGTCGATCCCCACGCATCGAGGCGAAGGCATCGCAGACGCTGAGAATCTTCGCCTCGATACGGATCTCGTGTTCTCGAAGCCCCTTGGGGTAGCCGGTGCCGTCGACTCGCTCGTGATGCTGACCGACGATCTCACCGATCTCCCGCATCCCCGGAGCAGCCGACACGAGAAGCTCCCCCTGGGCAGGATGGTCACGGATGCACCGCCATTCCTCGGGAGTGAGACGCTCAGTCTCTGTCAGAATATGCATCGGCACTGCAATCTTGCCGACGTCGTGCAGGCGGGCCGCCATGTCGCAGCGCCGCTGGGCAAACTCGTCCAGCCCGAGTTCGTTCGCCATGGCGACAGCCCAACGGGCGATGGCGCTCCCGTGCTCCACCGGAGCCTGGTAAGCGTCGGCCCGATCGGCGAGGATCTCGAGGTAGCTGACCACCGGGTCGACCGGCCCACGCCGAAGAAAGTTAGGCAGTGGATCGAAACTCCCGACGACGAGCCGGTTCCGGCCGGCGCTCTTGGCCGCATACAGGGCACGGTCAGCGGCGGCGGCGAGATCGGTGGGGGTGCCCACGTGGTCGGGATAGGTCACGATTCCGGCCGACACCGTGATGGGAATGGTGAGGCCCTCCGAGACTTCGAAGGGCTCCGAGTTGATGGCACTGCTCAAACGTGACGCCGTGTGTTGAGCTTCGTCCACCCCCGCACCGGCGAGGAGGACGGCGAACTCCTCACCCCCATAGCGAGCAAGCACATCTCCGGCGCGCATGCCGACGCGCAGGCGGTCAGCGATCTCCCGGAGCACCAGATCCCCCGCCGGGTGCCCGTATCCGTCGTTCACCGACTTGAAGAAGTCGATGTCGAAGAGCACCATGCTGAGGGGCTGCCCCGAGCGCTCGGCCCGGGCGCAGTCAATGTCGTAGTGGGTCTCGAAGTACCGTCGGTTTCGGAGGCCTGTGAGCAGGTCGACAACGGCGATGCGACGTTGCTCAGTGACCATCCCCATGAGTCGAAGAATGACCAGGACGAAGAGAAGAGCCGTGCCTGCGGCGATCACGGGGAACACGTAGAGGGTGTTACGCCCCTGCTCGACGAGGAGCACACCAGGGACGGCGACTGCGGCGAAGCCCAACCCGATGAATCGCGTCGCGGTCGGAACCCGGCTCTTCGCCGGCACCGGATCACCTAGGTGCACCATGGACGGATCGAGAGCACTGGCGCCGATGAGAAGGTAGTAGCCGACCCACATCCCGTCGAGGAAGCCGCCGGGATGGTATGTCCCGGCGATCTGCTGGAGCGCATACGTGGTATCAGTGGCGAAGAGCAGGACCAGGGCCGCGCCCAGCAGCCAGAAGGACCGTGTCCTCCTTCCCGTCCCGATGAGCAACCACAGGGCCATGGCCAGCATGATCACGTCCATGATCGGGTAGGCAGCCGATGTAGCGCGTGCCACGGTGTCTTGGCCAGGCGAGTTGATGGACGGGGCGATGACAAAGATCCACGACAGCATGGCCGCTGTGACGGCCAGGACGCCAGCGTCGATGAGGGCGGCGCGGTCACCTCCCGGAGATCGGTGACGGATGAAGATCACGAGGGCGACGATGAGGACTGGGTAATGAAGGAGATAGAAGACGTCGGAGACAGAGGGATACTGCGTGAGCTTCAGAAGATCGTTGCGAATGTAAAAGGTCACGTCCCCCGAGGCATAGATGGCCTGACTCGCCAGAACGAGATACCAGGCGAACGGCCGCGTGGGCCGGTTACGCCGGATCCCGAGAAAAACGGCACCGGCGGCCGAGGCACTCACCAGGCAGTACAGGACCACTTTCCAGACTGCTGCGGGGCCCCCTCGTCCGTCCGGAACGAGGTAATAGCCCATCAGGACAACACCGCCGGCGATGACATAGAGCAGGGGAAGGGCCCAGTCCCTTCTCCCATGGAGCCAAGAACTGTGCGGGTCGGACATCGAGGTTGTCATGGCCATGCGCGGACCCCGACCTGCAAGATCGAGCCCTCCTCTCCTCCTACCCCATCGGCTTGGCCGTTTCAGAGCTATAGGGCCGAAAGACCCCAAGATTCGAGTCCTCGATCAGCGAAACGCATTTCTGTGGCCCGTGCCCAACGTGTGCGGGTTCCAGGCGGGTCCGGGGTCGGACACCGGCTTGCGTCTGACTGTCACGTGCGTAGTGCCGCCGAACATCTTTCTAATCGTTCGGGTGGCCGACGTCGACGGACGGGAGGTCCTCCACCTCCTGCTTGGAGATATTGAGCCGAATGCCGTTGTCCACCTCGGTCACGGCGTTGATGGGAATCGCCACCTCCTTGCGTCCCCAGAGATGCCCCTCTTCGAGCAACACGTGGGTGACGTGGTGATCGTCAGGGTCGACGACCAACCCTTGGACTCGCCCAATCGGTCCATCCGTGGCATGGACCCGTTCGCCGCGACGGACGGCTACCTCTCCCAGGGGGACCTTGGCGATGATGACGGGCTGCGGTATGTTCCCCATGGCGAGGCCTCCACCTCCGCCCAGGCTGTAGTACGGCCATGTGAGTACCTGACCGGGGCTATAACCCGGGTAGCCGCCATTCCCCAACAAGAACTGCGTCTCCTCGGCCCAATCGAGCTTCTCGAATTGCGCAAGCGTGCAACGGAGGCGGAGCTCGCCCGTCGCCGAGTCGATCAACGTGAGAGGGACAAGTCGACCGAGCGCGATGCGGTGCTTCGGTTCAACCACGAGATGAGTCACTGTCCGAGCAATGGGGTCAACGACGACACGAATCACATCGCCACAGATGCCGTCCGTGCAACTCACCTCGGCTCCGATGGTGAAGGTTGTCGTTTCCGTCATGCCACCCTCCTCTCGTGTCCTCGAACCCTAGGGTGCTCATACTCGAAAGCACCAGTGCCGTCGTATCGTGAGGTTCCGATACGACGCTGTCGGCGTGGTGGTAACGCAGGTGTTCGGGTGCTTTCCATCAAAGCGGAATCGGATGTTCCACTCGTCATGGCGACACGCTCTCTTTGACAACCTTTCCATCGCGCATCTCGACGATGCGGTGGGCGTGGGCGGCGACGTCGGGAGCGTGCGTCACCAAGACAATGGTCATGCCTCCACTCTCGAGCCGTCCGAGGAGATCGAGAAATCGCGTCGTTGAGGCCGAATCGAGGCTGCCGGTGGGCTCGTCGGCCAGAAGGATCTTGGGGTCGTTGGCCAGGGCCCGGGCGATCGCCACCCTCTGTCGTTCGCCGCCCGACAGCTCGGTCGGAAGTCGATGTTCGCAGCCGCTCAGATCGACCTCGGCCAGGAGCTCGTGGGCCCTGGCTTTCCGCTGGTGAGCGGACCAGTGGCTGCCGAACATCGGCAGCTCGACGTTGGCGAGGGCCGAGAGCTGGGGCAGGAGGTTGTGGAGCTGAAAGACGAGGCCCACCTCGTGGCGGCGGTAGTCGCTCAGGTCGTGGAGGTGAGCCAGATCATGGCCGGCCACGACGACCGATCCCGAGGTGGGGGAGTCGATGGCGGACAGAATGTTGAGCAGTGTCGATTTTCCGCAACCCGACGGGCCGGTGATGGCGACCATCTCTCCGTAGCGCACGTCGAGGTCGAGCCCAGCCAGGGCTGTGACATGACCAGGGAAGATCCGGGTCAATCCCGTCACATCGATGGCGAGCTGGGTTGTCGGCGCTGTCACTCATAGCTGAGGGCCTTGAGCGGTGAGAGAACGGCGGCTCGTACCGTCGGGTACAGAGCGCCGATGAGAGTCATGCCGAGTGCCGTGTACAGAGCTCTCCAGAAGACGGAACTGGTGAAATTGGGATGCAGCACTCCTTTGAGGGCGGGGAGATGGGCGAGTGCCGCGGCCACGGCGAACGAAAGTGCCACACCGAGCACGGCACCGATCAAGGCCAGCAGCAGGCTCTCACCCAACAGAAGAGCCACCATCCGACGACGTGTCCACCCGACGGCCCGCATGAGCCCGAACTCATGGGTCCGTTCGAAGAGAGACAGGAGCATGGTGTTGCCGACGATGACGGCGCCGATCAGGATGGCGAGAACCGTGCTGCCGTTCACCGCGGCTTGGAGATAGACAAGATCCCGGTCCGCCCTCCCGAATTGGGAAGCGGTGCGGATGGTGGTCAGCTCGGGCTGGGCGAGGCCGACGCGTCGGATGACGGCGGCGACTGACGCTCCCGGATTCACCTTGACGAAGGCCAGGGTGACGATTCCCGGGACCCTGTTGTATCCCTGGATGGCCGGAAGAGGAAACATCGCTCCGGCATCGCCAAAGGCGTTCCCGGTCGAATAGATGCCCGTCACCGTGTTCCACGTGCCGTTGGCCTGGAACCGGCTGCCGACGTGCAATCCCAGGTTGGCCGCGGCTCGCCAACCGAGCATGACCTGGTGAGTCCCCGTGGGGGAGTACGCGCTCCCAGCCACCACCTTGACACCGAAGCCGGCGAAGTCGCTGGGGTTGATCCCTATTTCGATGAAGACGGGATTGCTGGCATTGATGTGCTGGATCTCGACGAGCACGCCGATGGCACTGGCCACACCCGGCGTGTGTTGGAGGCGGGCCAGTTCCTGGGTGTCGATCGTGCTCCCCAAGGTGTCCGAGACGCCTTTTTGGACCACGGTGAAGTCGGCTTTTCCGACGGAGATGATGGCGGCGGCCGACTGCTCGAGGCCGCTGCTCGTCACGCCCAATGTGACGACGGTCATGACAGCGAAGGCGACGGCGAACGTCAGGCCGATCGAACGGGCCTTCTTGGACCAGACGTTGCGGGTGATGAGAAAGAGGAAACTCACGCGTTCGCCTCGGCACCCATGCCGTCATCGCGGTGTCTGCTCTCAGCCTGACCATCGGACCCACACAAAACCGATGGCCGCACCGAGCAAGAGGTAGGTCCGCGAAGATGGGGCTCGCTACCCGGCTTCGACCTGGCCGAGGGGTAGCCGCCCCTTGTCGATCCTTCCATGAGGTCCATCTTTCACGGATTGTCTCGATGCCACCAGGGCCGTTGGTCACCTGCGCCGGCCATGGCGATCGTGGCCCAGGGCTTGAGAAGGAGGGCGTAGACAAAGGCATGCTAACACCGAGACCCTGGGGAGCGCTCCTCACCGTGGGAGTCTCGGATCGTCGGTTCGGGCCGCGACGGGAGTCGACCCGTTGACAGCCGACCGTGCCCCCAGTCGCGCTAGTGCCTCTGGGAGGTGCGCCCTTGGGCCCTCAGCATGGAGAGCTGCACGAAACGGGCGATGTCGCTTGGCGAGACGATGCCCACCAGTCGCCCGGTGTCGTCCAGCACGAAGGCGCGGCCGTCGGGTGACGAGTGCATGCGCTGGAGGAGGCCGGGGATCGACTCTCCGGGTGTTCCCTGGGATACGTGATCCAGTGGGCAAGCGATATCGATCAACCGAGTTGTCTGGCGGGCGCCGACCGGGACGTGGCGGATCCGGTTCAAGGTGGTCAGACCCTGAAGTCCTCCGGTCGGGCTGACGAGCGGATAGGAGCTGAACCGGTAGCGGTGAAGCTCGTTGTCGAGAAGATCGGCCACCGTCATCGACGAGGCGAAGGTGATTGGGTTCGGGGTCATGACGTCGCGGATGTGGACGTTGGCCAGGGAGGCCTGCATGACGGCGGCGCTCTCCTCACCGCCGGCTGCGGCCAAGAGGAACCACCCCAGGAAGACGAACCAAAGACCGATGAGGCCCACCGCCAGGAACTCGAAGACTCCCAGAGCGATCAGGACGTATCCGAACACCTGGCCCGAACGCGCTGCCGTGGTGGCGGCACGAACCCGGTCGCCACTGCGCTGCCACAACGCGGCTCGCAGCACTCGACCACCGTCGAGGGGTGCGGCGGGGATCAGGTTGAACCCGCCGAGAAGAAGGTTGATCCACGCCAGCCACCCGAGGGCTCCGAGGACCACCCCGGCCTCCCCGCCGGACCGGTGGAGGAGAAGACCGGCGCCGCCGTAGACGGCGGCGAGCACGAAGCTGGTGATCGGTCCGACCACGGCGATGCGGAAGTCAGCCCCTGGCGTAAGGGCCTCGCTCTCGAGCTCGGACACCCCTCCGAACAGCCAGAGGGTGATCCGCCGGACCCCGATCCCGTTGTGCTTGGCCACGACGGCATGAGATACCTCATGAGCGAGCAGGGAGACGAAGAAGAGGATCGTCGTGGCGATCCCAGCGATCCAATAGATCGCCGTTGGTTGGTGCGGATGGTCGCCGGGCAGGACGAGGACAGCTAACTCCCAGGTCAGGAGCCAAAAGATGACAACGATGCTCCAATTGATGCCGATCGGGACGCCCGCGATCCTTCCCAGTCGGATGTTCTCGTTCATGGTCTTGTCCTCGCCTGGTTCGCTTCCCCCACGCTCCACGTGGTGTCTCCTCCAGCATCCAGGGACAGGCTCTCGAGCACTAGAGCCGAAGGACTCGAATGTGAGGACTGGCGGACAGAAGAACCACAGCCTCCGGGGAGGCTCGCTCCGGGTTGGCGGATCACATCCGGTACCGAACCGGGCGTCTATCGTGATTCGTCGACAACAAGGTTCATTTCTCCTGCGAGTCCACCCTCAGGCGAGACCCCGGGCCTCCTCGACCCGGTGCTTCCACACGATGGCGCCACCGAGGACGACGGTGTAGGTCACCAGGACCAGGGTGTCCCCTATCCCGAAGCCTCGGCCGTCGAGGAGAGCCAGCCCGATCGACGTCTGGTGGAAGCTCGGAAGAAAGCGGGCCGTCGTCTGCAGCACGTGGGGCATATGGCTCACGGGGTTGAAGAGTCCCCCGAAGTAGCCGAGAACGAACATGAGGGCGGTGACGACCGGGTACGCCGTGTCGGCGTTGACCATGAAGCCGACGAATATTCCGAGGATGGCAAATGGCAGCGCCGTCACCCAGAGCAATCCGGTGAGCTCGAACCAACTCAGGGGGCCGAGGTGGACCCCGCCGAAGGCCATGCCCACCAGCTCGACCAGGACCACCACGGGAAGGACCACCAGCATGCTGGCGGCCACCTTGGTCGTGACGTACGACCAAGCCGGAATAGGGGTGACCCTCAGCTGGCGAGCCCAACCCGTGGCCCGCTCGGTGGAGAGTCGGCTGCCTCCGGCGTTGAGAGCGGAGACCAGGGCTCCGAACGAACACATGGACACCATGAGGTAGATGCGCCAAGGGACGGCGCCGTCGACGATCGTTCCGGCCTTCTCGTTGCGGAGAAAGAGCATGTAGAAGATCACCGGGAATCCGACGGTGATGGCCAGGAACTTCCAACTGCCGAGCAATCGGGACACCTCGAAGCGACCGAAGGCCCAGAGCCCCCTCACGGTGTCCACCCGCCATCGGGGGCGTCGTCGCATCCGGTGAGGGCCACGAACGCATCCTCGAGGCCTGCCCCTGTCACCTCCAGGTCGCGGAAGGCGACGCCGCTGTGTACGAGGGCTCTGATGGTGGCGTCGGCGTCGAGTGAGTTGAGGGCGACACCGGTGCCCCGAACGACGACATCGGTGACGCCCTCGAGGCTGTCGAGGAGGTCCCCGTCGGGGAGACCGGTCACGAAGCGCAGCTGCCGGACGGCGACGGCCGCCTTGAGCGTTGCTCCCGGGCCATTGGCCACCACCTGTCCGTGGTTGATGACGACCACCCGGTCGGCGATCTCGTCCGCTTCCTGCATGTGATGGGTGGCGAAGACGATGGTGCGGCCCTCTTGGCCGAATTGGCGCATCATGCGCCAGAACGAACGTCGACTCTCGACGTCCATGGCCGCCGTCGGCTCATCGAGGAACACAAGCTCGGGATCCCCGGCGATGGCCAGGGCGAAGCGCACCCGCTGTGCCTGACCACCCGACAGACGGTGGGTGGGGCGGCTGAGGAGGGCGCCGATCCCGGCTCGCTCCACGGTGAGGTCGAAAGACGCCGGCCGGCGGTAGAGCTGCCGCACCATGTGCAGGGCGGTCGCCACACGGACACCGGGCGGCAGTCCGCTGCCCGAGCCCGTCTGCAGCATCGCCCCCACCCGCCCGTCGGCCACCGCTTGGCGAGGGGTCGTTCCGAGCACCCGCACGGTACCGGCATCAGGACGAAGGAGGCCGAGGAAGAGCGAGATGGTGGTGGATTTTCCTGCCCCATTGGGCCCGAGGAGGGCAACCGTCTCGCCCCGGGCGACGTGGAAGCTCAGGTGGTCGAGAGCGACATGTTCCCCGTAGCGGCGTACGACGTCGTCGAAACGTAGCGCCGCCTCGCCATCGTCCGCCTCGCTGCGGAGATAGGGCCTAATGAGGCCCGGACGGGCTGCTGAGGCCGTCGTGGTCACCGTTGGACACGTGCTGTTCCGGTCGGTCATCGAATATGCCTACTCGGTGCGGGAAAGGCCCCGGAAGGCCAGAACGAAGAAGGTCAGGGCAAAGACGACGACGAGGGCCAACTCGACCTCGATAGGGAGGGTGTGGCCGAAGAGAGTGACGTTGGTCGGAAAGCGCGCCCGGGCCGCCTTCGACATGTTCTGAGCCGAGAGGACGGTCTGGCGAAGGGGAGCGACGGCATAGGTGAGGGGATTGAGGCGGGTGATCACGGTCAGCCAGACGGGAAGGGCGTTGAGTGGGAAAAGAGCGCCGGACAGGAACAGCATGGGCATGAGAAGCATCTGCATCACGACCTGAAAGGACTCCATCTTCTGGATGCGACTAGCCACGAAGACCCCGAAGGTCGTCATCGCCACCGCCATCAACAGCTCGAGACCGATGACTTCGGCCACCAGGAGGGGGGTCAGATGGATGCCGACCAACGGGGCCAGTACCAGCATGATCGTGCCCTGGGCCGCCGCCACCGTGGCTCCGCCGGCCGTCTTGCCCAGGACCAGGGATGTGCGGCTCACGGGGGCGACAAGCATCTCCCGCAGGAAGCCGAACTCCCGGTCCCACACGATCGACATGGCGGAGAACATGGCCGTCATGACCACACTCATGGCGACTACACCCGGGTAGATGAACTCTCGGAAGTTGAATCCCCGGGTCGTGCCCACCAGGCCGCTCATGCCGTAGCCGAGCACGAAGAGGAACAGGACAGGCTGGACGAGACCACTCACGATCCGCGTCCGGGTCCGGACGTAACGGATGAGCTCTCGCTCCCACACCATGCCGACCACGCGGATCTCGTCAGAGATCCGGGTATCGGTGATCGTCTGCTTCCGGGTCGGTATGGCGGAGGCAACAGGGGCCATGGTTCCTCAACTCCTCCGGGCGCCGTGGGCGCGGGCGAACATGGGGAGGGCCTGGCCGTGCTGCTCCCGGATCTCACGTCCGGTGAAGTGGAGGAACACGTCGTCGAGTGTCGGACGGTGGGCACGCACGGTCCGGACCGGTACTCCGACAGCGGTGACGATGGGACCCACGGAGGCCTCCTCGTCGGCCACGAACACGGTGAGGCCGGTTTGCGAGCGCGTGACCGTGTACCCCCCTCGTTTCAACGCGGCCAATGCCGCCTCGTCGTCGACCGTCTCGATCTCCACGGTGTCGGCCCCGACTGAGGCCTTCAAGGCATCGGGGGTGTCGAGGGCGATGATCGAGCCGTAGTCGATGATGGCGATACGATCGGCGTATTCCGCCTCGTCCATGTAGTGGGTGGTCAAGAAGATGGTGACGCCCTCCTCGTCGCGCAGACGCATGACGTCCTCCCACATGAGGGTCCGGGTCTGGGGATCGAGACCGACAGTGGGCTCGTCGAGGAAGAGGACCTTCGGGGTGTGGAGCATGCCGCGAGCGATCTCGAGCCGCCGGGCCATACCCCCCGAATACGTCGACACGAGGTCCTTTCGTCGGTCGGACAGGGCCACGAGGTCCAATACCCTGGCAATGCGGGAATCGACCTGGGCGTGGGGAACGCCGTAGAGGACGGCGTGGAATCGTAGGTTCTCTTCGGCCGTCAACTGATCGTCGAGGGTCTGCTCCTGAAAGACGAGTCCGATGTGCCGGCGGACGGCTTTGGCCCTGGAGACGACATCGAATCCGGCCACGGTGGCTTGCCCCGCGGTCGGATGAGCCAGAGTGCAGAGCATCTTGATCGTCGTCGACTTCCCTGCGCCATTCGGACCGAGGAAGGCAAAGACTTCGCCCTGACCCACGGAGAAGTCAACGTCCTTGACGGCCGTCATGGCGCCGTAGCGCTTGGTCAGTCGGTGAACGGTGACGGCCGCCGGGTTCGGCCCCTCCACGTGGGTGTCCGGACGGCTGAGGGTGAGATCGCTCACCATCGGTCACCCACAAGATCGCCAATGAACACGTGACTGGCTGCCTCACGATCCACTGGTCTCATAGGCCCAGTGTGATCGACCGGGCTGCGACCCGGTAGGGCCGATAGTCCTGGGAGAGAGCCTTCGCGAGACCGATCGATCAACCAGTTCGAGCTTGCGATTGGGACCTTTGACCCTGTGTGGAGCTGCTCAAAGCTGAGAAGCTCAGGACGAGGACCTCAAAGGTAATTCCCCTGACTGCGTCTCTGGCGCGTGGGCGAGGCGCACAGGGGTTCCTCCGAGGCATGCCGGGCGCCACTGAGAAGGAGTATCAGTCATGAACGAAGGACCGGCATCCTGGCGGCGACGGCCGTTCTGCTCTCGCGGGAACTTCCCGAAGTGAGCGCTTCGGCCGCCTCAGATCCGGACGGGGGTCACGCCGGCGCTGCCGGGCTCCCGGTCCTCGAAGACCTCCCAATGGTCACCGGTCGTCGCGTCCTCGTCCGCGCCGACCTCAACGTCCCGCTCCAGCCGACCGGGAACGGTCGTTTCGAGGTGGCTGACGATTTCCGCCTGCGGGCGTCACTCCCGACCCTCGAATGGTTGCTGACACGTGGGGCCGAGGTGACGGTCTGCAGCCATTTAGGCCGCCCCAAGGGAAAGATCGACCCTCGCTATGCGATGGCTCCGGTCCGTGAGGCGATGGCTGTGATCGCACCCGGTGTCTCAGTGTTGGAGAATCTGCGATTCGATCCCGGTGAGGAAGCGAACGATCCGGCATTCGTCCGCCGTCTGGTCGACGGGTTCGACTTCTACGTGAACGACGCATTCGGCTCGTGCCATCGCAGCCACGCGTCGATCGTCGGACCGCCGGCCATCTTGCCCAGTGCTGCCGGTCGGCTTCTCATTGGAGAGGTGGAAGCGCTGACCCGGGTCCTTGTCGACCCTGATCGACCGTTCGTAGCCGTCGTCGGAGGTGCGAAGGTTGCCGACAAGCTCGGGGTTTTGAAGGCTCTCGCCGATCGAACCGACAGACTCCTACTTGGCGGCGCTATGTGCTTCACATTTCTGCACGCCCTCGCACACCCCGTCGGTGCGTCGCACGTCGAGCCTGAGCTGATCGGCGACGCCAAAGACCTCGTCGGTCACCACTCTGGTATTGAGATGCCACGCGACCTCATGGCTCTGGCTCCGGACGGTCGGATTGGTATCGGCGAACGAGGGACCGGGGAGATGCGTGAATTCGGCACCGACATACCTGACGGCTGGCAGGGGGTCGACATCGGACCGGCCACCCGGGCGAGCTTCGCCGAGGCCATTGCCCAGGCGGGCACCGTCTTGTGGAACGGGCCGATGGGCATATTCGAGGATCCACGCTTCGCCGAAGGCACCCGGGCCATCGCCGGGGCGGTCGCTTCCTGCCCCGGATTCAGCGTTGTCGGCGGGGGAGAGACGGCCGCTGCCGTGCATCAATTCGGGCTCGAGGACCGCATCGATCACATCTCGAGCGGCGGCGGCGCCACCCTTGAGTTGCTCGAGAAGGGAGATCTTCCCGGTCTCGCCGCCCTCCGAACGAGTCGTGATGCACTCCAGGGTTCGGCCACGGGTCATCGGGGATCTGGCCGGTGACGTCTCAGCCAACCAGATCGGCACCGTGACAGAGACGCTTGCGGCGATGACCGTCTGCCGGGACGCCGGGTGGAATCAGATGGTGTCGCACCGTTCAGGCGAGACCGAGGACACGTTCATCGCCGACCTGGCGGTCGGGTCAGGCTAAGGGCAGCTCAAGAACGGTGCCCCGCCCGTGGCGAGCGGGTAGCAAAGGACAATCGTCTCATCGAGGTCGAAGGAGCAAATGCGCTTCTATTCGGATTGAGGGACTGACGCCCACCGCATTGCCCCGGGAGCCCGGCAGTCCGACACGGGCGATGTCCTGGGTGCGATGGACGTGGTGGTCTGCCGCCGTCTTATCGGATGGCCAGCACCGGCAGTTTGCCCAGGTGGAGGACCTTGTGGGTGGTGCTGCCGACCAAGAGTCCCTTGAGGTCGCTCACGCCTCGGGTTCCCATGACGATCAGAGAGGCACCAGCCTCTTCGGCCTCTTCCAGGATCTCGAGGGCGACGAGATTCGGAAGAGAGGATCGAAGCGTCCCCGTCGCCTTGACGCCGCCTGCGACAAGCTCGGCGACGGCCGCATCGACGAGCTTCGATGCCTCGTCCTGCTCCTCACGGGCGACGAATCCCGCCCGTCCGATGAAGTCGCCCTCACGTACATGGACGACGCGGACGGTCGATTCGGCCAGCTTGGCCAGCTCCTTCGCCGCCTCCAGTGCATTCCTGTCATGTTCGGACCCGTCTACCGCTATCAGGATGCTCTCGAACATCGTGACCCCTTCCAAAGTTCTGCTCTCCCAGCATCATCCTTCGAATTGGGCGTACTCGGTTAGTGCCAAAGGTCCCGACATCATGAGATCTGGAGCCCACCGGGTGACCTTGGACCCTACCGCCGAGGGCGACTGTCGGCGACGATCGACGAGGCGGCGCGTCAGCGTCCGCAGAGAGGGGCTGGCCGTGGAACCCATTCGGTGGTTTGAGGACGTCAGGCTTGGTGACGCCGGTTCGGTGGGCGGCAAAGGTGCGAACCTGGGAGAGTTGACCTCTGGGGGGCTGCCTGTTCCGCCCGGTTTCGTCGTGACCGGCCAGGCCTATCTCGACGCCCTCAGTCGGGCCGGGGTGCGGGATCGCCTGGCCGAGATCCTGACCGATGCACGGCAAGCCGGCCCGGCCGACCTCGGGCGCTTGGCGGACGAGGCCCAAGAGCTGGTGCGGGGTATCCGCGGTGCCCGACGATCTGGCCGCCGCCGTGCTCGACGCCTACCACCGCCTGGGTCAGGGACGGGTGGCGGTGCGCTCCTCGGGGATCGGCGAGGATGCCGAGGGCACCTCGTTCGCCGGGATGAACGCCACCTTCACCAACGTCGCCGGTGACGACGAGCTCCTGGGGCGCATCGTGGACTGCTGGGCTTCACTCTACGGTGCGCGTTCGATCTCGTACCGCTCCAGCAAGAACCTCGTCGACGAGCCGGCCATCGCTGTCGTTGTGCAGGAGATGATCCCTTCGGAGCGGTCGGGTGTGATGTTCACCGTCGATCCCTCCACCGGGGACACCGGACACATCGTCATCGAAGCCGCTTTCGGGCAGGGAGAGGTGGTGGTGAGCGGCCAGGTCGAACCCGACACTTATGTCGTCGACAAGCAGGGGCCGCGGGTGTTGGAGGTCCGTGTCGGTTCTCAGGCCTTCGAGATCGTGCGTGGGCCCGACGGCGCCGATGAGCGTATCGAGTTCGATCCCGGGGAGGGCAGCCGCCGGGTTCTGACCGACGACGAGATCCTGGCCCTGGCGCGGATGGGACAGGCCGTCGAGGACCACTATGGCGCTCCTCAGGACACCGAGTGGGCCATGGCCGGAGACCGTACGGTGCTCGTCCAGTCGCGACCCATCACCGCCGTGGGTAGCGGCGGCCAGGAGTCGGGTGCCGGCACGGGCCAGGTTCTGGTTCAGGGGTTGGCGGCCTCGGCGGGCCGTGCCTCGGGAGCGGTGCGCGTCCTCGTCTCGCCCGAGGAGGGCGAACGCCTGGTGGCGGGCGAGATCCTGGTGGCTCCCATGACCAGTCCTGACTGGGTGCCCACCATCCGGCGGGCGGCCGCTCTCGTCACCGACGGTGGGGGGATGACCTGTCACGCCGCCATCGTGGCCCGCGAGCTCGGTGTCCCTTGTGTCGTGGGAGCCCGCAACGCCACGAGCGTGCTGCGCGACGGTGAGATCGTCACCGTCGACGGTGCCGCCGGCACGGTCGTCGAGGGTGCGGCACGGGCTCCCGAGGTGGTGGCCCCGGTGGGCGTCACGGTGCCGTTGGCCCCGCCTGTTCGGCCGGCCATGGCCACCAAGATCTACGTCAACCTGGCCTTCGCCGAGCACGCCAACGAGGTGGCGGCGCTGCCCGTCGACGGCGTCGGGCTTCTCCGGGCCGAATTCATGGTGACCGATGCCCTCGGTGGCGTGCATCCTCGACTGTTGCTCGAGCGGGGAGAGGAGAAGACGTTCGTCGAGAACATGGCGGCCTCGCTACTAGCGGATCACAAAGGCGTTCGCGCCCCGCCCCGTCGTCTACCGCAGCATCGACTTCCGGACCAACGAGTTCCGCAACCTTGAAGGTGGGCGACCGGTACGAACCTCCGGAGGAGAATCCGATGATCGGCTACCGGGGCTGCTACCGGTACGTACGCGAACCGGACCTGTTCCGCCTGGAGCTGGCCATGCTGGCGAGGGTGAGGGAAGAGTCGTCGAACCTCGCCCTCATGATCCCCTTCGTGCGAACGGCCTGGGAGCTCGAAGCGTGTCTGCAGGTGATCGACTCGAGCCCGGTGGCCGACGCGGGGGTGCCGGTGTGGGTGATGGCCGAGGTCCCCTCCGTCGCCTACTGGATCCCCGAGTACGCCAACATGGGTATTGCCGGCGTCTCGATCGGGAGCAACGACCTCACCCAGCTCATGCTCGGTGTCGACCGTGATTCGGAGATCTGCTCCGAGCTCTTTGACGAGTCCGACCCCGCCGTCCTCGATGCCATCGGGAGGATCGTCGAGGGGTGCAAGTCGTCGGGGATGACTTCGTCGCTGTGCGGCCAGGCCCCGTCGAACCGACCGGAGTTCGCCGAACATCTCGTGCGCCTCGGGATCACCTCGGTGTCGGTGAACCCCGACGCCGTGGACGCCGTCCGGAAGTCTGTGGCCGATGCCGAATGGCGTTTGCTTCTCGAAGCGACGGTCCCGGGCCGCAAGGAGGCGGACGTAGGGTTGGCGCCGCGTTCGATCCACACATCACCGGGGAAGATGCCGCTGATCCGAAGGGTCCATCGGTCCCAGGTCGTCAGGGACGGTCCCAGGCCTCAGAAGGGTGTCAGATCTCCTCCGGGACCATGTCGATCGCCCCGCACGGGCATTCCTCGACGCACAGCCCACAGCCCTTGCAGTAGTCGTAGTCGAAGCGGTAGCCGTGGCCTTCCGCCACCTTCAGGACGGCGTTGTCCGGGCAGACGCCGAAGCAATTGTCGCATCCGAAACAGTTGCCGCACGAGAGGCAGCGGCGCGCTTCGAACAGGGCGGTCGTCTCGTCGAGCCCACCCACGACCTCGTCGAAGGTCGAGGCCCGCCGGGCGCGCCTCGAGGCGGGGGCGGACGGTCTTCGGCGCGTCGGCGTAGTACCAGGTGTTGAGGCGATCGGCCGTGGCCAACGGATGGCGGGGCGGCCGGTCGGGTATCGACACCGCTCGAGATAGGCGTCGATGGCGCGCGCCGCGTGCTTGGCCTGTCCGACGGCATCGGTGAGGGTGCGCGGGCCGCTCACCATGTCGCCCCCGGCGAAGACGCCCGGGTGTCCGGTCCCCATGTCCGGACCCACCTGGACGACGCCGTCGGCGATGGCCACCGCCGGCAGGCGTCCGCAGCAGGGACAGATCCGCCTCCTGGCCGAGGGCCAGCACCAGGGAGTCGGCCTGGAGCTCTTCCACTTCCCCGGTGGGGCGGGGGAACCCTGATTCGTCGAGAACCATCTTCTCGATCACGAAGGACGTCCCCGTGGCGGCCTTCACGGTGGAGAGCCACTGGATGCGCACCCCCTCGCCGACGGCGTCCTCCACCTCCTCGTCGTGGGCCGGCATGCGGTCCCGGGTGCGGCGGTAGACGACGACGGTGTCCTCGGCACCGAGGCGCTTGGCCGTCCGGGCCACGTCCATGGCGGTGTCGCCGCCTCCGTAGACGGCCACCCGCCGCCCGAGGGACGGAGCACCGTGGTCCTCCACGCCCCGCAGCAGCGAGACGGCGTCGAGGACGTGGGTCGTGTCTCCCGCCGGGATGCCGGCGTTATGGGCCATCTGGGCGCCCACGGCCAGAAAGGCGGCGTCGAATCCCTCGGCGTCCATGGTGGCGTGAAGATCGTCGACGCGGCGACCGCACTGGATCTCGACGCCCATGTCGAGGATGCGGTCGATCTCCGCCTGGACGACGTCGCGCGGGAGCCGGTAGGCGGGGATCCCGTAGCGCATCATGCCGCCCGGGAGTGGTGCCGCCTCGTAGAGGACCACGTCGTGTCCGAGTCGGCGCAGGTGGTAGGCGGCGGCGAGGCCACCGGGTCCGGACCCGACGACGAGGACCCGACGCCCGGTGGATGGCCCCGGTGGATCCGGACGCCATCCTTCGCTCAGCGCCCGGTCACCGAGGAAGCGCTCAACCGAGTTGATCCCGACCGTCTCGTCCACGGTGGCCCGGTTGCATGCCGTCTGGCAGGGGTGGAAGCAGGCGCGTCCCATGACCGCCGGAAAGGGGTTGTCGAGCATGATCTGGCGCCAGGCCGCCTCGTAGGAGCCGTCCTCGGTGTGGTAGAGCCACTGCTGGATGTTCTCCCCGGCCGGGCAGGCGTCGCTGCAGGGGGGAAGGCGGTCCACGTAGACGGGACGCTCCACCCGCCATGATCCCGTCTTGTTGGCCAGGCTCGAGCCGACGTCGAGCGTGATGGCGAAGGGCTTGTCCATCAGGAGCCTCCCTCGGCGTCGTCGATCAGGCCGTAGCGGCGGATCGTCCGGTCGGCCAGGTCTTGGAGGGCGGCCACGATGTCGGGACGGACGGGTTGGCCGTTCCCGTCGAACAAGTGGGCGAACCGTCCCTGAAGCCGGAGGTACTCCGTGACCGGGGCCGGGCGACGGATCTTCGTCACCGCGACCACCTCGCCGTGCTCCGCCTCGAACACCGGGAACAGACCCGTCTGGGTGGCGAGGCGGGCGATCCGCACGGTGTCGCAGGCGGCGGCTCCCCACCCGAGGGGGCAGGGCACGAGGATGTGGAGGTACCGGGCCCCGTGGAAGGTCATGGCCCGCTCGACCTTGGCTTCCAGGTCGTGGAGATCGGCCACGGTGGCGGTGGCCACGTAGGGGATCTCGTGGGCCATAGCCAGGGCCGGCATGTTCTTGCCCTGGCCGAACGGGTTCCCGGGCTCGGGCCCCACCGCCTCGGTGGTGGCGGTGCGCGCCGCCGGCGGGGTCGCCCCCGAACGTTGGACACCGGTGTTCATATAGGCCTGGTTGTCGTAGCAGACGAACAGGACGTCGTCGTTGCGCTCGAACATCCCCGAGAGGCAGCCGAACCCGATGTCCACGGTGCCCCCGTCGCCCGCCTGACCGACCACCCGGACGTCCCCGTGACCCTTGACCCGCAGAGCCGCCGCCACGCCGGTGGCCACCGCCGGAGCGTTGCCGAAGAGCGAATGGAGCCAGGCGATCTGCCACGAGGTCTCGGGATATGGGGTGGAGAACACCTCCAGGCAGCCCGTGGCGTTGACCGCCACCATCCGACCGGCGGTGGCCCGCATGGCGGCATCGAGGGCGTAGCGGGCCCCCAGTGCCTCGCCGCAGCCCTGGCAGGCCCGATGTCCGGAGGTGAGCGAGTTGGACCGGCCCGGGTCCGACTGCACAGTGCGGTCGGTGCCGTCCACCAGCCGGTTGCCGACGGCGAAACTCCCCACCTGGTAGAAGCGGACGGTCATGGTTACCCGATTCCGGCCGGAGCGCCGAGATCTCTCAAGATGTTCTCGGCGCTCGGTCCTGACTTAGTGGTACTGCGCCATCCGTTGGAGCTCCCGGGCCACGAGGTCGTGGTTGAGGTCCAGGAAGGTGAGCTGCCCGAGCTCACCGTGGTCAGCGCTCTCGAACACGGTGCTGCAATGACGCCTTGGTGATGGGGCGACCGCCGAGACCGGCGACCACGGTGGCGACGGGGACCGCCGATCCTGTGAGAGACATGGCCACATCGGTCGAGAGCACGCCGCCGAAACCGACACTGAACGCCTTCTCGACCACGACCACCCGGCGGGTGTTCTCCAAGGCAGCGCGCACGTCGTCCCTCGGGAAGGGGCGGAACGACGTGATGCCGAGCACCCCAATGCGCATACCCTCCTCTCGCAGGGTATCGACCACGTCCTTGATGGTGCCGAGCACGGACCCGAGGGCCACCACCACGGTGTCGGCATCGACGGTGCGGTAGCGATGGATCAGTCCACCCGAGTCGCGACCAAAGGTCTCGGCGAATTCTTCGGTCAGCTCCTCGATGCGGACGAGGGCCTGCAGTTGCCGCATGTGGGCGATGAACCGCACCTCCTCGAACGCCTCGGGTCCGACCATGGCCCCGATGGACACCGGATCGTCGGGATCGAGCAGCTGGCGCGGTGCGAAGGGCGGCAAGTAGGCGTCGACCTGCTCCGGCGTGGGGAGGTCGACACGTTCGCTCGCATGGGTGAGGATGAATCCGTCCATGCAGACCATCACCGGCAGCGAGAGCTCCTCGGCCAGGCGGAACGCCAGGATGTGCAGATCGGCCGCCTCCTGGTTGGTCTCAGCGAAGAGCTGGACCCAGCCAGAGTCGCGGACCGCCATGGCATCGCTGTGGTCGTTCCAGATGTTGATCGGTGCCCCGATGGCCCGATTGGCCAGTGTCATCACGATCGGGAGCCCGAGACCACCGGCGTTGTAGACGGCCTCCATCATGAACAGCAACCCCTGGCTCGAGGTGGCCGTGAAAGCCCGGGCACCAGCGGCCGAGGCGCCGATGGCCACCGACATGGCGGCGAACTCGGACTCGACGTTGATGAACTCGCACGGTGACAGTTGTCCCGTCTTGACCAGGGCGCCGAGCGCTTCGATGATGTGTGTCTGAGGCGAGATGGGGTAGGCGCAGACCACCTCGGGACGGCACAGCGCCACCGTGTGGGCCACGGCCCGTGAGCCCTCAATCTGCCGGAGCACTGAGCATCACCTTTTCCACACCGTCGGTCATCTCCCGGCAGACGTAGGCGTACGCCTCGGCGGCGGCGGCCACATTGCGCTCCGCCACCGAGGGGTCGGCGCCGAACCGGTCCCGGATGGCCTTTGTCACGGCCTCGATCGACACCTCGGACGTCAAAGCGGCGAACCCGCCGAGCAGGACAGCGTTGGGCACGGGACGACCGGTATGCCTGTGCGCCATCTCGGTGGCGGGCACAGTCAGGAGGTGGTCGTGCCGAAACTGCTCGAGCAGAACGCCGAGACCCAGCTCGTCGAAGCTCCGAGTGGTGTTGACCAGGACAAACCCGCCCGGCGACAATCCTGAGAACAGGTCGACCTGGTGCACGAGCGTGGGATCGAGGACGATCAAGGCGTCAGGGGCCACTACCGGCTCCCGGGTGCGGATCTCACGCTCGTCGAGACGGCAGTAGGAGACCACCGGTGCCCCTGTGCGTTCGGAGCCGAAACTCGGGAAGGCCTGGGCGAAGCGGTCCTCCTCGAAAGCGGCGACGGCCAGGAGTTCGGCGGCGGTGACGACTCCCTGGCCACCACGTCCGTGGATGCGCACTTCGAACACCATCCCAGCCTGTCCCAGGCACCGGGTGGGCGGTAGGGCCGAATGTCACCGATGCCGGTAGTCGGGTAGCCATCGGCACGGCAGCGCCCGATTACCGCTTCAGCTCGATCGTGACTTTCGGCCCTAGTGCCGACCTGGCCACCGCAGGTAGAAAAGGCTCACGGGGCTGCGACGACCGCAGGTCCTTGGTCCCAAGTAAAGAGGGACGTGTTGACAATGAAGTTGGAATTGACTGGCGATCAAGCTTCGGAGCTCCGGCTGCTCCTCGATAGCGCGTTGGGCGAGTTGAGTCACGAGATCGCCGATACCGACAACCCTCGATTCCGCCAGCGGCTACGGGATCGTCGAGTCGCCCTCGAAGCGATTGCGCACGAGCTCGGCAACGTGGGCGTCTCGTAGCGACAGGCGTGAGGTGACGCCATGACCTTGGTCGACAGCCTCAGTGCCGCCCACGATGACGTCCTCGACAAGGCGCTGGACTCCCTCGCGCGCGCTCATCTCACGCATTACGAGGCGTCGGACCCGAAGACTTCGCGTCGGCGCCTCGGCGAGCTCCTCGACTTGGTTGTCGAATGCTTGGCGAAGCGAACCCTCGAACCGATCACTGAATATGCCACCAATGTCGCCGAGGAGCGCTTTGGGGCCGGGTTCGGGATCGCTGAAGTTCAAACCGCATTCAACGTGGTGGAGGAAACGATCTGGCAACAAGTCATCGCTTCCCTTCCAGGGGATGAACTACTTGAAGCGGCCGGTCTGATCGGGACAGTTCTCGGAGCCGGGAAAGACGCGCTCGCTCGCACTTGGGTGGCACTGGCCACCAAAAGACATGTCCCTTCGCTCAATCTCACATCGCTCTTT
Source organism: uncultured Acidimicrobiaceae bacterium (assembly GCA_963848355.1). Taxonomy (GTDB): domain Bacteria; phylum Actinomycetota; class Acidimicrobiia; order Acidimicrobiales; family UBA8190; genus CAWKDG01. The sequence goes on along the minus strand of CAWKDG010000012.1, from coordinate 157,608 downwards.
GAAGGTCTTGGCAATTGAGATCCTGGAGGATCTCGAGGATCTCAACGACGAGCCAGACGACGCCCACTCTCGGTGTTGATCGGTGTGTAGTTCATCTCGAAGTGGTGATACAGGGTGGACTCGTCCGCCTGAGAGAGTTCCTCGCCGTGCAGTTCGATCTCAGGGGCGGATCGCACTTGGTCTTTGGTCGCCGTGACCTGTAGGTCGTCGGGACCAACTTGAATCCCCCCCAGGGGTACGAAGGTCAGATGTCGATCTATGAAGCCTTCTTTGACGGTGGCGAACTGCGGTTCATCGGTCTCGACGTCGACGTAGACATCTTGTAGCTTGCCGATCTTCTCGCCGTTGCGATCCACAAGCATCTTCCCGTGCCATTCGGCGACATTCCACTGAGCCTGTCCCATATCGTCAGTCACGTTGGCCTCCTTGTCTCCCACAACATCAGTGACGCTTCGGCTGTCATGCTCCCATTCTGCTCGCTGTGCGGGACCGTCGGGTACCACAGGGGTGGCGTGGCCCCGATCAGGGCGGATCGTGAGACCCCCTGGGGATCCCAGCTCTTTGTTGGTCACCCCCGGGAGCCGGACACTGCCGAACCAGGGCCGGAGATCTTCCCTCGACGGACGCACAGCCTCGGTCCTCCCGCCTACGCTGATGCCCGGTATTGGTCCACGATGGCTTCGAACTGACCGTCACACGATCTCGACCAACCAAGGGTTCGTGAAGGCGATGTGGGTTCTCGTGGGGCCGTTAGCGACTCCGACTGAACATCCAGATGACCTGGAGGTGCCTGTGATGTCCGGAACAATGCCGGCCTGGGTTGTCGATGTTCCCGGGCCGATCGATTCGAAGCCCCTCCGGCGCATTGAGCGTGAGGTCCCTGTCCCCGGACACGGGCAGATGCGCATTCGCGTCCGGGTCTGTGGGGTCTGTCGCACCGATCTCCATTTGGCCGAGGGCGACCTCGTGCCCAAGCACCGCCTGGTTGTCCCCGGTCATGAGGTGGTCGGCATCGTCGACGAACTGGGGGAAGGCTGCAAGCGCTTTGTCGTTGGCGACCGGGTGGGCGTGCCGTGGCTCGCTCGCACCTGCGGGATCTGCCGGTTCTGCCTGGCAGAGAAGGAGAATCTCTGTACCGATCCGCTATTCACAGGCTGGGATCTCGATGGCGGCTACGCCCCGTACGTCGTCGCCGACGAGGCCTACGCCTACGAGGTGCCGGCTACCTTTAGCGACGAAGAGGCGGCACCTCTTCTGTGCGCCGGAATCATCGGCTATCGGGCCCTGCGGCGGTCCCGGTTGCCCTCGGGGGGCCGGCTCGGCATCTACGGATTCGGTGGCTCCGCCCATCTCACAGCGCAGATCGCCCTCGCCGAGGGGGCGCGGGTGCACGTGCTGACGAGGGCACCCGAAGCGCGCGAGCTCGCTCTGCGGCTGGGGGCATCCAGCGCCGGTGATGCCGACGCCTCACCCCCTGAGCCCCTCGACTCGGCCATTCTCTTCGCACCGGTGGGCGATCTGGTCCTCCCGGCCCTGGCTGCCCTCGACCGTGGGGGGACGCTCGCTATCGCTGGCATCCATCTCTCCGATATCCCCATCCTCAACTACCAAGACCACCTCTTCGAGGAACGGAACCTCTGCAGCGTGACGGCCAACACCAGGCGTGACGGTGAAGAGTTCCTCGAGCGAGCGGCTCGAATTCCGGTGCAGGTCTCGACTGTGTCCTACCCCTTTGATCAAGCCGACCAGGCGCTGTCAGACCTGGCCCACGATCGCGTCACCGGAGCCGCTGTCCTCGTCGACACGACTGAAAACGAGGACAGAGCCCGGTAGCTGAGGGTGAGATCCTCGTGTGGAGCGAAGACCACGGTCGCTCGGGCGCCGTGCTCGATCAAAAGTGTCATTTGGCCCTACTCGGGGTCGGGGATGGGCGAGCACAATGGGTACATGATCACCGCGCCAGAGCACGATACGAGCTTCTGTGCCGTCGAATTGGAAAGGACTCAGTGCTTAAAGTTGCTCGGCCGCGCACCCATTGCTCGGGTGGTGTTGAGCATCAATTGCATGCCTGTTGCGTTGCCGGTCAACATCGCCGTACTCGGCGAAGATGCGATTTTCTCCACGGACAGCGGTTCCAAGCTCACCGCGGCGGTCGAGGGTCAGGTTGTCAGCGTTGAGGCTGACGAGATCGACCTCATGTACCGCACGGGATGGAGCGTGCTGGTGACGGGGCGAGCGCAGCTCGTCACCGAACCCGCCGATATCGAATGGGCGAATTCGCATCTGCAGGCGTGGGCACCAGGACCGCATCCGTTCCTGGTCAGGGTGCCGCCGACATTGATTTCCGGTCGTCGTCTCATGTGGGACGCGCTTCAAGACAACGGGTGAAGCTCATGGTGGAAGGTGCCGGACACGAAGGCGAGCGGATCCGACGGATCCCTTCTCGGGTGCCGGCCCAGGTGGATGGTCTCGCGACCATGCGCGTCGTGGCGCGGGCCATGGTGGAGTCGGGAGTGCATGCGGTGCTCGTTGAGAGCCCCGCTGGTCCCGTCGGGCTGGTAACGACGAATGACGTCATCGAGGCCTTGGCCGCGGGCGCCGATCCCGATGTCGTGTGGGCAGGAGACATGATGCGTCCGGCCGCCAGAATGGTGGGCTGCGAGCAACACCCGGCGGCTATCGGCGAGGAGATGGCCGACTATGATCTCGAGATCGTGGCCGTGGTCGACGAGGATGCACAGCTGGGCGTGGCCTCCGCCCTGGATATCTTGAGAGCCATGATCAGCGCCACCCGAGAGCCGAAGCGCAGCGAGACCTGAGACGATCGGGCCGTCGCTAATTGCCTCGAATGCGACGACCTGTCACTTCCCTGGGCACGATGCGAACATAGACATCCCTATCTCCGCCGGCCCACGGGGTCACGCCCACGCTCTGAGCTCTTTGCAGTTCCGAGGGGTCGACGATCACATAACCGTGGCCGGAGATCAGCACGCTCCATCCCTCGGCCAGTGGCTCGTCGATATGGTCGATCTCAAATGAGACTTGCTCCGATGGGAGGCTCGCAGTGAGTTCCGGGAGTGGTGCCGTTCGGAAAACGACGTCGTCGTCGAGGATACGAAAATTGACGGGCAGCGCCACCGGGCCCCGGGATTGGCAGAAAACAATCCTGCCCACACCACCGGGGCGGATCAGTTCCTGACAACTCTTGGAGTCGAGAGCGGTGAGAACCGGCGGACGTGACGGATCGGCCTGTCCTGGCGGACCTTGAGTTCCGGCTCCCGAGACGAGATCCATCGTGGTGTCGAGGGCAGCCGCCAGTTTCCAGAGCGCCACCCGAGTGAGCCCAGACGACCGACTCGTCTCCAAGGTGCGCAAATAGGTCGGATCCATTCCTGCCCGGCGGGCGACATCCTCGACGCTCAGTCCCAGCTCATGCCGACGTTCCGATACGCGTCGCCCCAAGTCACCCACGCTGCTGTTCACGATCCGCTCCCTTCACTCACCTTTATGGTGTGCCGGTCATGTCGCGAGCGCCAGGGCCCTTGGGCCCTTTCCCTCTCTATCGCAGTCGCCGGTGGTCGTCGGGTTGGTTGGGGAAGCGAAGGTCCCATCGGAAAGGGCGGAAAGCAGGTTGGGACCTTCGGCCCTGTTGCCGGCAGGTCAACCAGTCGAAACGACAGAGTGACGATCCTGGAAGACAGTGGGACTTTCGTGACGAGTGGGAGAAGGTCATTTTTCGTCGGGTCGGTGTTGGCCGCCCTGATGACGGTGATCTTCCTACTGTGGATTGTGCTTGGCCTTGATGGGGCTCGGGTGACGGACGGTGTGGACGATATCGGCGAGCTACTCGCGGCATTGGTCGCCGCCGGGGTTTGTGGCGTGGCAGCGAGACAAGTGTCCGTCGGACGAACGAGCTGGGCGCTGTTGGCGGCGTCCAGCTTCGCGTGGGCGATAGGGGAGGCCCTGTGGAGTTACTACGACCTGATCAAGGGGATACAGGATCCCTTTCCTTCACTGGCCGATGTCGGGTTTCTCACCGCTGTTCCCTTGGCGTGCGTCGGCCTTCTGCTCTTCCCGAGCTCCCATCAACGCACCGTCCATCGCCTCCAGGGTCTCCTGGATGGGTGCATCATCGCCATGTCGCTTCTCTTCGCCAGCTGGGCGACCATTCTCGGCCCGCTCTACCGGTCTCACCAGGGTGGCGTCCTCAAGCAGGTCATCTCGCTCGCCTATCCCATGAGCGACGTCGTGATGGTGTCATTGGTGATCATCTTGATCGCCCGCGCCGGGCGTCGGAGATGGATGAGCCTGGGTTTGGTGATGATGGGTCTCGTCGCCTTCGCCGTGGCCGACAGCTCCTTTTCGTACCTGACCGAGGTGAACAGCTACGGCCAGGGGAATTTCCTCGACACCGGCTGGGTGGCGGGCTACCTGTTGATCGGCCTTGGAGCTCTGTGGACCATTGTGTCGTCATCACCGTCGATCGAACAAAACGAGGAATCGACCATCTCGCTGGTGGCTCCCTACGCACCCGTGCTCGTGGTCCTGGTTGTGACATCGATTCAACTCCTGCGCGGTCGGCATATCGAGCCCGTCGCCTGGATCATGGTATTCGCCCTCGTCCTGCTGGTCCTCGGTCGTGAACTCTTGAGGCTGTGGGGATTGGCGTCTGGCGCTCGGCTCCGGACCGGCGGCGTCCACACGACGGACGGGAAGCCGCCACCCTCATGGAGTGAACGTTCATGAGCGGGCCAGGACCTCACTCTGGTTCTTATGCCCAGCGGATACAGGTCACGAGCATGCCCCGACCGGTCGTCGGGGCCAGGAACACCCGACGAATCAACGGATGGTTTGTCCGATCCATCATGCTGGCCACCACTGTGTTCGCCATCATCGATCTCTCACTCTTGATTTCATCTCCGCACTAGCACCTAGCGGCATGAACGATTCCTCAGGCCCGGTGACCGAATCCGGGCAGGCGCCCCAGAAGGCGGCCCGGTTCGGACACGATGTGGCGGGTGAAGGGCGCCGCCCGCCGCACGACCCGCCGCTCGAAGCGCTGCCGCCGGCTCGTGGGTCTCTCCACCAGGGTCGGACGCACGGCGTAGAAACGGGTCTTGGCCAGCTCGACCAGTACGAGATAGGCCATGATCATCCCGACCAGGATCAGAAAGAAAGCGAGTGGCAACGCCGTGAACCCGAGGATGTGGTGGAGAGGGGTGAACGGAAGAGCGGCACCGATGAGGGCACAGATGATGGGCAAGGTGAGCATCGTCTTGCTCGGGAGGCTGCGTAGGAAGGGGACCCGCCGCGTGCGGATCACGTAAATGACCAGGGTCTGCGTGGCGATCGACTCGACGAACCATCCGGTGCGGAACTCGGCATGACCAGCGTGGAGGAGCCACAGCATCACCCCGAAGGTGAGAAAGTCGAAGATCGAGCTGACGGGACCGAAGACGGCCATGAAGCGGCGAATGAAGCTGATGTCCCAGGCGGCGGGGCGGGCCAGGACCTCGGGATCCACTCGGTCCGTCGGAATGGCCAACTGGCCGGCGTTGTAGAGCAGATTGTTGAGCAGGATCTGGGAGGGGAGCATCGGCAGGAAGGTGAGAAACAGCGAAGCCCCGGCGGCGCTGAACATGTTGCCGAAATTCGACGATGTCGCCATGAACACGAATTTCATCGTGTTGGCGAAGATCCTCCGTCCCTCCATGACACCATCTGCCAGTACGCCTAAGTCTTTGTCGAGCAACACGATATCGGCGGCATCCTTGGCCACATCCGTGCCCGATTCGACCGAGATGCCGACGTCGGCGTGGTGAAGAGCGACGGCATCGTTCACACCGTCGCCCAGATAGGCGACGTCGACACCCGTTCGCCGAGCCACCTTGATGATGCGTGACTTCTGCTCCGGGCTCACCCGGGCGAACACGGTGGTGCCCGGGATGGCGGCGGCCAGGGCATCATCGTCGAGCCCATCGAGTTCAGATCCGTTGAGCGTGCCGGAATGCTCGAGCCCGATGTCGGAACAGACCTTGGCGGCCACAATGCCGTTGTCTCCGGTGATGATCTTCACCTCCACCCCCAGCTCGTGCAGCCGGGCGATCGACGTTCCGGCATCTGGTTTGGGCCGGTCGACGAAGGTGAGGAACCCGACCAAGACCAGGTCGTGCTCGTCGGCGGATGTGGGTGCCTCGATCGCCGGCGCCTCGCGGGTGGCCACGGCCACGACCCGGGCGCCTTCTTCGAAGAGTCTCTCGAGGGCGGTCTGCGCGCCGGGCGGCGGCGCCGGGCAACGGGCCAGAACGGCCTCGGGCGCACCTTTGGTGATCAGGAGCGAGCGGCCCTCGGGACCGACAGCGCTCACCGTGACGAGCTGGCGGTCGTGGTCGAACGGCAGCACGCCCACTCGGCGGTAGGCGGCGGGGCCGTCCGGCGTACCGTCCAGGGACCGGGCTTCGGGTGCGATCCATAGGGCCTGGTCCAGGGCGTTGCCACCCACAGGGGGCCCGTCCGTGGTGGCCGCTGCTTCATTGCAGACGAGGCCCAGCGCGAGAGTCTTGAGATCGTCATGGCCGTCTGGCCCGAGCGAGTGGCTGAAGCTGATGGCTCCCTCGGTCAGGGTGCCCGTCTTGTCGGTGAAGAGGAGTTGGATGTTTCCGAGGTCTTCGATGGACACCAAGCGCTTCACCACCACGCGGCGCTTGGCCAGCTCACGAGCACCAGCGGACAGGCTGACGGTGACGATGGCAGGCATCATCTCGGGGGTGATTCCGACGGCGATGGCCAACGAGAAAAGCAACGCCTCGATCAGCGGTCGATGGAACCCGACGTTGATGGCGAAAATCGACACCGTCAAGACACCAGCGACGACGACCAGAAAGCGAGAAAAGCCACGCAGACCGGCCTGAAAGGCCGTCTCGGCCGGCCTTTCCGAGAGACCGGCGGCGATGCGGCCGAATTCCGTGCCCGACCCCGTCGCCACCACGGCGCCGCGCCCCGAACCCTGGTGCACGATGGTACCCATGAAGGCGCAGCAGGGGAGATCCATGCCCGTGGACCCTGCGGCGGCCTCGACGCACTTCGACGCCGGCATCGACTCACCGGTGAGAATGGCCTCGTCACATTCGAGGCCGTGGACTTCGAGGAGGCGCACGTCGGCCGGGACGAGGTCTCCCACCCGCAGTGCCACCACATCGCCGGGCACGAGTTCGGTCACGTCGATCTCGGTCGGCTGACCGTCTCTCCACACAAGTGCCCGACGTCGGATCCTGTCGTGGAGTGCCGCCACCGCTACCTCAGCCCGGTACTCGTTGAAGAAACCGAGCGCCACACTGAGGCCGATGATGACGGCGATGATCACGGCGTCCGTGGGGTCACCCGTCAATCCGGAGACCCCGGCGCACAGGAGTAGCAGCAGGATGAGGGGGTTCCGCACCTGACCACCGAGAACGGTGAGGGCCCGAACTCGGTGGGATCCGACGATGTTGGGACCGAGGCGCGCCAGGCGCTCGGTGACGGCGGGGCCCGCCAAACCCTCCTCGGCACTGTCGAGCCGTCCCAGGACGTCGAGCGGAGGCGTCCGGGCCGCCATCACCATGTCCAACGTGGCCTCGGAACCGAGCGGGCTGGTCCTGACGACTGGTTTCACGATGGCCGAGTCATCCCGAGAAAGAGCGGAATGTCATGACGCCGATGCCGACGACGAAGGCGATGACGATGAAACGGGCCTTCTTGGCCCAAAGATTGGCCAGACCAATCGAACAGAGGACATCTGCCTTTTGCTCGTCTTTAGCGCTGCCGGTGACCGAATGTCAGTCCACCATGAGTCAGGTTCCCCTCATCCTCCTCGGGCCTGCGACGGGGAACCGGGCAATTCGGAATCAGGCAAAATGTCAACGGCATCATATCCTGTCCTTCGCCCGTTGCTTCGGTTGTGAAGGATCGGTGGACGAGGCGGCCGATGAGGCACCTGCGGTTGGGCAAACTCCAGAGGTTCGCCGGCGCGCTGGGAGCGCGACCACCACCAGAATCGCGCTGGCGACGACGACGAAGGTCCCTACCAGCAATGCCAGGTCCATGCCATCGACGAAGGCTCGGCGTGCGGCGATCGTGAGAGCGACTCCAGTGGACCCCCCGGCGATCCGGGCCACAGCCAGCGCTCCCCCCACCGACCCCAAGATGGCGTGCGCCGCCGCCGGAGGGACGGTATGCCCCGACAGTGTGTGGGCCATCGTTCCCTGATACCGGGACGTGAGCACGGAACCGATGACGGCCACGCCGAGAGCGCCGCCGACCTGGAGAGCGGTGCTGTTGGTCGCCGAACCGATGCCGGCCCGGGCGCGAGAGAGGGTACCCATCACCGAGGCCGTCGCCGGTGCGATGATAAGGCCGGCTCCCAACCCCAGAAGGACCATGCCGAGCAAGGCATGGCCGAACCCCTGCGACGTTGTTGTCGTGGTCAGTTGCCAGAACCCGGTGGCCACGATGAGCAGACCGGCGGCGACGACGACCTTGGTGCCGACGAGACGGTCGATGATCGTCGACGAAAGGGCGGCGACTCCCAGGACGGCGGCAATGGGCAGGATGCGGACGCCAGCGGCCATGGCCGAGAAGCCGAGGGAAAACTGCAGGTACTGGGTCAGCACGAACAGGGCACCCATCAGGCCGAACACAGCCATGGCCACAGCCGCCATGGCGACGGAGAAGCGACGGTCGGAGAAGGGCTCCAGGAGGAGCATGGGGTGGGCTGTCGTGCGCTCCCACAGCACGAATCCAGCCAGGATCACGAGGGCGCCGACACCCGAGCCGATGACCAGCGGCGATTGCCATCCCTTGACCGGCGCCTCGATGACCGACCACAGCAGCATGGCCAATCCAGCTGTGGACAATGTCGCCCCGAGAATGTCGATGGGGCGGCGCACGGGGTCGGACGAATCCGGGACGAGCCATATGGCGGCCAGCAGTCCCAGGGTGGCGATAGGCACGTTGACCAGGAAGACCGATCCCCACCAGTAATGAGCGAGCAACCAACCCCCGGCGATGGGACCGATGGCGATGCCCAAACCGGTGGTGGCCGACCAGATGCCGATGGCCCGAGCCTGGTCGCCGGGGTCACGGAAGACGTTGGTGATGATCGAAAGCGTGGCCGGCATGATGCACGCCGCCCCCACGCCCATCACCGATCGAGCCACGATCAACGATGTCACCGATGCGGAGAACGCCGATCCGGCCGAGCCCACGGCGAAGATCGCCAGCCCAGCGCAGAAGACCTTCTTTCGCCCGATTCGGTCGCCGAGGCTGCCGGCGACGAGCAAGAGCCCAGCGAAAACACAGGCGTAGATGTCGACGATCCACTGGAGTTGGGATTCGGTGGCGTGTAGCTCCCTGATCAGTGCGGGTAAGGCAATGTTGAGGATGGTGTTGTCGAGGGCTATGAGCAGCAGCGACACGCACAAGACGGCCAGAACGGCCCACCGTCGGCTGAAGCCCCCGTTCCGGGTCACCGGAACGGAAGCTCGTCTCGTGATGCTCACGCAGTTAGCCGATCATAGGAGGGTCTATTCCGGCTAGGGCCAAAGGTCACTGGACGTCCCACACCAGTCGGGCCGAGAACCCTCAAATACGGCAATGTGACGATCGGCCCTATCCCAAGAGGCTGGCACCAGCCACAGTGGGACGGACGAGAGACGAAAGGGGATCAGACATGTCCGAACAAGAGGCCGGCGATCGGAAGACCAGGTGACACCTTCGAGACGTTGAGCAGTACCCTCGACGGGTGGCGCGCCCGGATTGATGAACTATTGGTGCAATTCGACCTGGCCGAGCACGAGGTTCGCGATCGGGTTCGCAAACACATCGACGTCACTGAAAACGTCTATCTGGCCGCTCGCTCACAACTGGCCGATGCTCGCCGCGATGCTCACGCAGACGTCAAGACAGTGTGTCGTGGGACCGAGAAGCTCATTCGTGACCTCCAGCAAGCGTTTCAGGCGGCAGAGGCAGCGTTCCATCGGGGTCACGCAGAGTAACAAGACCATACGGCGCAATGGCCAACCGGAGAGTGCGATACCGATCCTCGGTCGACGAGACGTTGATATGTCCATGTACAGCCAGCTCCTTGCCTCTGCTCTCGATATCGACCAGCCCTCGGATGAGGAGCCCACGACCAGCGCGGCATTGATCGATGTCCTGCGATCCCGAGTGCGACTTGGTGAGAGCGAGGGCGCCAAGGATGGAGCACAAGCGAGGTATGGCACGCTCGTCGATCATCTGACCTACGATGCTGCGCTCATCAAGCTGGCGCGGCTCCTGGGTGTCGACTGTGGCCCCGAGGAATTTGACCTGCCCGAGAAGGCGCGAGCTCGGCTGGAGGAAGTCCTCTCCGGATCGGGGGATCCCAGTGGATGAGATCGAGGCGCCGAAGAGCTCGACGGAGGCGGACGCCCTCTGATCAGCTAGTTCATCTCTGTCGGGGAAGGCGGTAGCCGGTATTATTTAGGCAATGCCTTTTCGGGGGATTGAGGACCCAGCCAAGCTTCGTCGGCTTCTCGAGGCCACGTTGTTGCTCGAAGCTGACCTCGAGCTCCCGACGTTGCTTCGTCACCTTATCGACGAAGCCCGCTCCATGACGGGTGCTCGTTACGGCGCTATTGGCGTTCTGAATGACGAGCACACCGGCCTCGCTGAGTTCATCACGGTCGGTCTGGAAGCGGAGGAGGAGGAAAAGATTGGGGCCCGCCCGACCGGCAAGGGTGTGCTGGGGCTGCTTATCACCGACCCCCGGCCGCTGCGGTTGGCCAATCTTGGCGCCCAACCCGAGAGCTACGGCTTCCCACCGAACCATCCCCCCATGACTTCATTCCTCGGAGTACCGATCAAGGTCCGTGACGAGGTGTACGGCAATCTCTATCTGACCGACAAGGTGGGCTGGTCGGAATTCACCAGTGATGACGAGTCCCTGGTCGAGGCCCTGGCTCTGGCTGCCGGCATCGCCATTGAAAATGCCCGGCTCCATCAAAGGGTGCAGCAGGTGGCGGTTTACGAGGATCGGGATCGTCTAGCCCGTGATCTTCACGACACGGTGATCCAGCGGCTGTTCGCCGTGGGGCTGTCGCTTCAGAGCATGTCCGTGGCGGCGGCATCGTCAGGAATGACGGAACGTCTCGATGCTGCCATCTCAGATCTCGACGACACCATCAGGCAGGTTCGATCCACGATCTATGAATTGGGATCTGTTGCCACTGATCAGGGCCTGAGGGCCACCGTCCTCTCCCTTGTACGCGGCCTGAATTCCGTGGTCGGATTTGCGGTACAGGTTGCATTCGATGGTCCGGTCGACTCCGCGATCTCTGAAGAGATCGCTGAGCATCTGCTGGCTGTTGTGCGAGAGGCGCTGACCAACATCGGGCGTCATGCCCACGCCAGCCATGCGAGCCTGTCGCTTTCCGTAGCAGACGGCGCGTGCCGCCTTCAGATTACGGACGACGGCACCGGGATCGCGCCGACGGCACCGGGCGAGGGAGGATTCGGTCTCGTCAACCTGCGCCGGCGGGCGGAGAAGCTGCACGGGAATTTCATCACCGAGAGTCCGGCTACCGGCGGGACGTCTCTTATCTGGCAGGTTCCCATTACCTAAGGGACGCCCGTCGATTCGACGAAGGTCGATTGTGGCCCACCACCTTGGGACCAATGACCCTAGCAACCAAGGGGTTCGACGAGGCATCGTGGCATCATGGTCGATGAGTTCATGGATGGGACTGACCGGGTTCACGTTTGCGGCCTCTCGTGCCCCATCGAACACGTGATGCGAGGCGCGCCCGTCGTGGACCCTGAGTACACCCTGCGGATGACCGCTCAGACCATGGTCATTGCCAAGGCGGGAGCAGTCGTCGTTTGTGACTGCCACAAACCGATGACCATTGTGACGGAACACGACCTCATTCGCGCTCTGTCTGACGGTGCCGACCCCGACGTGGCCCGAAGGGCAGAGTTGGCGTCGACCCTCCCTGATGCACTGTGTCCATCCTCTACCATCTCTGACGCTGTTCGGGAGATGTCGGAGAAGGGCAAGCGACACGTCTGTGTCAAGGTAGAAGACAACATTGTGGGTCTTGTCACCTCCGACGATCTCATCGAGGTTCTCAACGGCAACTTCTCAAGCTTGGCGAACGTCTGAGCTTGGGCTGGAAGGAGACTGGTCGACAAGATGAGATCCTCTGCCTAGCTTCGCACTGGGGTCCTCGTCCCTAAGGGGCCTGGGACTTTCGCCTCTATGACCTATCGCCAGGCTGTCGCACAATGGCCATTGAGAGTGCCATCGAGACACCGATGAGATCGAGGAGTGCGCCATGCGAGCTGTCGTCTACCACGGACCTGGTGAAAAGAGTTGGGACGAGGTTCCCGATCCGAAGATCGAGTCCGACACGGACGTCATCGTACGGATCGACTCGGCGACGATCTGCGGAACCGACCTCCACATCCTCAAAGGCGATGTCCCCGAGGTGACCCCGGGACGGGTTCTCGGCCATGAAGCCGTGGGTACGGTCGTCGAGCGGGGCACGGGTGTGCACGACCGCAGGGAGGGCGACCGGATCCTGCTCTCGTGCGTCTCGGCCTGTGGACATTGCCGTTTCTGCCGGGAGGGGCGCTTCGGCCAATGCCTCGGTGGCGGAGGGTGGATTTTCGGACACCTCATCGACGGGGTCCAAGCCGAGTACGCCCGCGTGCCGTTCGCCGACACGTCCACCTATGTCGTCCCTGACGGGGTGAGCGACGAGCAGGTGATCTACTTGGCCGACATCCTGCCGACGGCGTACGAGGTCGGCGTGCTGTCGGGACGTGTGGCTCCCGGCGATGTGGTCGCGATTGTGGGGTGCGGTCCGATCGGCCTGTCCGCCCTCGTGGCCTCCTCGCTCTATTCGCCCGCCGCCGTGGTGGCCATCGACCCGGTCGCCAGCCGGCGAGAGCTGGCCCTCAAGTTCGGAGCTGATCGGGCCGTTGCTCCTGAACAAGCAATGGATACGGTGAAAGAGCTCACCGACGGCCTGGGAGCCGACGTGGCCATCGAGGCCGTCGGGGTGCCCGAGACCTTTGAGTTGTGCACCGAACTGGTACGTCCCGTCGGCCACGTGGCCAATGTCGGAGTCCACGGCACATCGGCCACGTTGCACCTGGAGTCCCTTTGGATTCGAGACATCACGATCACCACCGGATTGGTCGACACGTTCAGTATTCCCACCCTTCTCCGACTGATCAGCGCTGGGCGGATCGATCCTCTGCGGTTCACGACCCACCGCTTTTCTCTCAACGAGGCCATGGACGCATATGACACCTTCGCCCACGCCGGGGACACCGGGGCGCTCAAAGTACTGCTCCAGCGGCCCGTTTAGCAGCCGGCTTGTGCGTCCGACCGACGCCTGTGGCGTGCAAGAGACTCACGTTTCCATCCTGCTGTTCCTGGGAGACCGAGTTCTCAAGATACGCAAGCCGGTACGCTTCGATTTCGCCGACTTCACCACGGCATCAGTCCGAGCCGAGGACTGCCGACGCGAAGTCGAGTTGAATCGTCGGTTGGCTCCCGACGTCTATCTGGGGGTCGCCGAGATCACAATGGAAGGGGAGACCCTCGAACATTGTGTCGTGATGCGTCGACTGCCCGCTGAACGGTCTCTGGCTCACCTCGTTGACTCGGAGCCCGCCTCCGTCTGGCAGAGTGCATTAAGAACGGTAGCTGACGCCCTGACCCGTTTTCATGCCGGGGCTGATCGATCTGATTTGATTTCGAAGGCGGCCTCGGTCGAAGCCATAATGACTCAATTCGAAGCCAACGTGCTCGCCATCGCGCCATTCGTAGGAACCGTCCTCGAGCCTGGTCCTCACAACGACGTAGTGCGCGGGATCAGGCGTTATCTGGACGGTCGAGGGCCATTGTTGTCTGCCCGCATTGCCGCTGGGCATATCTGTGACGGCCATGGCGATCTGCAGGCCAGCGATATCTACTGCCTCGACGACGGGCCTCGTATTCTCGACTGTCTCGAGTTCGACGACCAGCTCCGTTGCGGTGATATCGCTGCCGATGTGGCCTTTCTGGTCATGGATCTGGAACGACGTGGTGCCCCGTCCGCAGCCGAGCAATTCACCTGCTATTACGAACAGAGTGCCGGGTTGCGGCTACCCGTTTCTCTTTTGGACCTTTACGTCGCCCTGCGGGCGTATGTGCGGGTCAAAGTGGCGTGTCTTCGTCATGATCAGGGCGACACCGCCGCCGCTCAGGAGGCGGCTGGGCTTCTGGCTCTGGCGCAGAGCCATCTCGTGCGGTCCCGGGTCCGCCTGGTGCTCGTCGGGGGCCTCCCCGGATCGGGAAAATCCACTCTGGCGTCGGCGCTGGGCGGCGCCTTGGGCGCGACCGTCCTGCGTAGCGACGAGATCCGCCAGCACCTGCATCATCTGGAAGAGAGCCATGCCGGCGACAGGAAATTTGGCAGTGGACGCTATTCGCGGGAGACAACTCGGGGGGTTTATGGTGCCATGATCGATGCTGCTCGAGTCGAGTTGGGCCTTGGGAGGATGGCAATCCTCGACGCGTCGTGGATCGACTCGTCGCATCGGGACGAAGCGCGTCGTCTCGCCGAAGAGTGCGGCGCCGAATTGATAGAACTTCACTGCACAGCTCCGTCCACGGTCAGGGAGCAACGGATTACGACGCGCCTTCAAGAGGGCTCTGATCCGTCCGAAGCAACGGTCACGGTGGCGCGAGCCATGGCCCAGATCGAGTCGCCGTGGGCCTCGGCGACCATCGTCGACACCACACACGATCCGGCGCGTGTGATGACAGCGGCACTGCGAGTGATCGGTGCCCACGTCGAGGCGTCGTGACCGGTCAGGTCTAGGGCCAACCGCCTGCTCTAGGCGTGAGCAAGTCGTTCTACCACCGCGTCGGGCCCGGGGAACACGAGCCCAACGTGACCATCGTCGGACCATTGCACGAGGTAGGGCGGAGCGCCGTCGTGACCGTGGACCTCGAGGATCTCCGCATCGCGATCGTGCTCGCCTTCGTGATGACCCTTGATGACCAGTCGGTCTCCGACACGTGCCTGCATCGCACTCCCTTTCGCTTCGAATTTCTCCGCAATGTTCCCTGACATGCTCACGTCGTCATGACCGTAGACCTTTATTCGAACAGAGAATCGGTGGTCCGGTCCAAGCCTTCTTTGTCATACTCAGATCCGTCGATCATTGTCAGTATGAGTTCGGACACATTGACTCCATTCACGACCGGTCCGTCCTGGTTTCTCCAGGTGTGAGTTCGAGGGATGTGAGCGACGCTGATCTCACGATTTCAGTCGGTCCCACGGTCATGTCGTGCTCAGACGCGGCGAGGTACCCAGACGGGGCCACGAACGTCCCCGCTTCTCCCTCCAGGATCGCCTCGGCGTCGGTCAGGGCACCAATGGCGGCGAAGTGCCCTGTCCTCTCGGCGAATGCGCAGACGGCATCGACCTTTGGGCCCATCGAGCCGGCGGGCAGATCGAGCAGGCGGAGCTCTTCGATGGTGCTGCGGCCCATCAGACGGGCTCCAGGGGTGCCGTAGCCGTCCTCGACCCCGGCCACGTCGGTGAGGAGAAGCAGGGCATCGGCTTTCACCGATGCGGCCAGGATCGCCGAGGTGCGGTCCTTGTCGACCACGGCCTCCGTGCCTCGCAGGCAGCCGTTGGCGTCGCGTACGACCGGTACACCGCCACCTCCGGCGCACACCACGATGACCCCCTGCCACAGCAGCAGCTCCACCAGGGACTCCTCTACGATGGCCAGCGGCTCGGGCGAGGCCACCACCCGTCGCCAGGCGGGCCCATCGGGCCGGACCTGCCACCCGCGTTCGTCGGCCAGTCGCTCGGCTTCGTCCTTGTCGTACACGGCGCCGATGAACTTGGTCGGAGTGTCCCAGGCCGGGTCATCGGCCGCCACCAGGGTCTGGGTCACCACGCACGCCACCTGTCGGCCTGGCAGCGCGTTCTGGAGCGCCTGCAGGAGCCAGTACCCCACCATGCCCTGGGTCTGGGCCCCCAGTACATCGAGCGGGTAGGGGTGGGCCAAGGACGTGTCGCTCGCACTCTCCAAGGCCAGCAGCCCGATCTGGGGGCCGTTTCCGTGGGTGATGACCAGTGCGTGATCCCGGGCCAGGGGGGCGAGGGCCCGGACCGCCGCCTCGACGTGGTGGGCCTGGATCTCTGAATCCGGTGGTTCGCCCCTCTGGAGCAAGGCGTTGCCGCCCAGCGCAACGACAATTTTCATTCCGGTTCTCCGAGGGTGGCGACCATGATGGCCTTGATGGTGTGGAGCCGGTTCTCCGCCTGATCGAAGACGATCGACCGGGGTGACTCGAACACGTCGTCGGTGACCTCCAGTGCGTCCAGTCCGTACTGGGCGGCCAACTGACCTCCCACCTCGGTGTGGCCGTCATGGAGGGCAGGCAGGCAGTGCATGAATTTGACGTCAGGATTGCCGGTCGCCTCGAGGACGGCGCTGGTCACTTGATAGGGGAGCAACAGCCGGATCCTCTCGCCCCACGCCTCGACGGGTTCTCCCATGGACAACCAGACGTCGGTATAGATGAAGTCGGCTCCGACCACCGCCCCGGCTATGTCCTCGGTCACCGTGATCCGGGCCTTCGATGCGGAAGCCAGTTCTTCAGCGGCGGACAGCACGGTGGGGTCCGGTTGGAGACCTGTCGGCGAGGCGATCCGCACGTCCATGCCGAGAAGGGCGCCGGTGACCAAAAGCGAATGGGCGGTGTTGTTACGGGCATCGCCCATGTAGCAGTACGTGATCTCCGTCAGGGGCTTGGCGCAGTGCTCCCGCATGGTCAGGATGTCGGCCACCATCTGGGTCGGGTGCCATTGGTCGGTGAGCCCGTTCCACACCGGGACACCGGCATACTCCCCGAGAGCGACCACCCGGTCCTGGCCGAACCCGCGGTACTCGATCCCGTCGAACATCCGGCCGAGCACCCGGGCGGTGTCGACCATGGACTCCTTGCGCCCGAGCTGGGTCTCTCCCGGACCCAGGTAGGTGACGTGCGCCCCTTGATCGTGCGCCGCCACCTCGAAGGCGGCCCGCGTTCGTGTCGAGGTCTTCTCGAAGATCAGGGCGATGTTCTTCCCGGTGAGTCGGGGCACCTCGCATCCGGCACGCTTGTCCGCTTTGAGGAAGGCACCGAGGTCGATGAGTGACAGGAACTCGTCGGCGGTGAAATCGAGCTCCTTCAGGAAGTTGCGACCGTGGAGATTCGTGGCACGTCGGTCCCCTCCGACGTACAGGGGGGGCAGGGCGGAGGTCACGTCGGATCCCTTTCGATCGGGCAGGTCATGCAACGGGGACCACCGCGGCCGCGTCCGAGCTCGCTCCCGACCACGCTCACGACCTCGATGCCATTCCTACGCAACATGGTATTGGTGGCCACATTGCGGTCGTAGCCAAGGACGACACCGGGTGCCACGGCCAGGAAATTCGTGCCGTCGTCCCACTGCTCACGCTCGGCCGCTCGGATGTCTTCGTCGGTGGTGAGCACGCGCATCGCATCCACCTCGAGCACCTCGGCCAGGGTCTCCCACAGGTTGTGGTTGCGGACGACGTCCAGCCGTCCGGGCTCGTCCGCGGGAGTGAGCGTCCACGAGTGAAAGGCTTTCTCCATATAGGGATAGAGCACGAAGGTATCCCGGTCGAGCATCGTCATGACGGTGTCCAGGTGCATCATGGCGTGCGACTTGGGCAGAGCCACGGCGATGACACGATCTGCTTGGCCACTGGCGAACATCGCCTGGGCCACGATTTCGACGGCCATCGGCGTCGTCCGCTCGCCCATCCCGATGAGGACGGCTCGATGACCGAGGACATGGACATCCCCACCCTCGACCGTGGCCGGCAAGTGGTTCTCGTCGTCGTCGCCGTAGTAGACGGCGAAGTCCTCGGAGGCGAAATGGGGGTGGAACCGGTAGACGGCCCGGGTGTGCAGCGATTCGCGCTGGCGGGCCGGTTTGGCCATGGGATTGACGGTAACGCCGCCGTAGATCCAACAGGAGTTGTCCCGCTGGAACAGATGGTTGGGCAGGGGGGGAGGACGAAGTCGTCCGCCCGCAGCGTCGACCATTTCAGGCTGTGGACCCGCCCCGGGTGGAGGTCGGCCTTCAAAACGCCGCCGATCAGGTAGCCCGCCAGAGTCGTCCCGTCGGTGTCCTCGAACAGCCTCCGCAGTGGGTCGACGAGAGCAGGCCCGACCATCTCCGGGGTGCACAGCCGATCGAGCACGAACGAGCGGCCCTTCGACATCTCCAGCGTCTCCGCCAACAGCTCGGCGTAGTAGAGAATCTGGACGCCCTTGTCGCGGAGCTCCTGGGCGAAGGCATCGTGTTCCTCACGGGCTTTCTTGGCCCACATGACGTCATCGAAGAGGAGCTCTTCGACGTTGTCGGGGGTGAGCCTCGAGAGCTCGTTCCCCGGACGGTGCAGAATCGCCTGGCGGAGCTGCCCGACTTCGGAGTGGACGCCGAGAGTCATGATTCGATTCCTGACAGTTCGCGCAGTCGCACGGAGAGGCACGTCACGCAGCCCTCGAGCTTCTGGAACTCGCTGATGTCGACTGTCACCGGGTCATAACCGAGGCCGGCGAAGAGCTCGGCGCTGCGGGGACAGTCGGCGGCCATCAGGATCTTGTTGCCGCCGAGGTCGACGACGTGGGCTCCCGACTCTTCGGGAACGGGCACGAAACGGGGGAAGAACTCGGGGTCGTCGACGAGCGGTGAATAACCGATGATGGTGCCGTCGGGGAGGGCGGTCACCGCTGACTTGAGATGCAGCGCTTTGTGGACGGGCACGGGAACGGCGATGATCGTGGCCCCCAGCGGTCCGAGGATGCTGCGCAGCTGGCGGAGGCCGTCGGCGTTCGTCCGGCCCCCGCTGCCGACGTAGATGGTGTCGCCGATCTTCAGGACGTCACCGCCGTCGAGCGTTCCCGGGGGTCCGGATCCGGTTGATGGAGCAACCGAGCTCTTCCACCGCCGCTTCGGCCCCGAGCCACCTCGGGCTTGCGGGAATCGGCACCGGGGTTGGTGATGACGGCCACGTTGCGGAACACGACCACGGCGTCTTCGATGAAGACCCCGTCAGGACATCCGTCGGCCGGGGGAACTTCGACGATCTCCCAGTTGGCATCCTCCATGGCCTCCACGTAGCCGGTCCACTGCTTGGCGGCGAGGTGCACATCGAGCGGTTGGCGTTCGATGTTGGTGACGATGCCGTCAGCCAGGCGGGGGCTCGGCTGGCGGACCAAGGCTTTCTTCGATCCCATGACTGCTCCTTGTTCTCTCTGGAAGGGTTGTTTGTGGCTTCGTGGTGTCGAACAGCTCAGCGAGCGATGGGCACGACGGCGCCGTCAGTGCCGACTTCATCGATGAGACGTCTCGTCGGGCTCGGGCACCTGGCCCAGACGCTCCTTGCGGGCCTTCAGGAAGGCGTAGATGGGGATGCCCACCAGCAGCAGCAACAGAGCCTGGTAGACAGCCTGGTAGCCAGCGGCGAACGTCACCCACAGAGAGAAGAGCACACTGCAGCTGGCGATCAGAAGGTCTCGCACGAGCATCGCCCCGACCACCCGGCGCCGGCGGGACACCAGGTAGGCGAGCTGAGCGCAGGCGCTGAAGAAGTAGGGGATGGCGACGGTGACCACCGACAGGTCGACCAGGTACTCGAAGACCGTGAGGCCGGTCTTTGAGCTGTAGGCGAATCCCATGAGGAGCGAGGCCACCACGGTGGAGATCAGGATGCCCATCCACGGCGTGCCGTCACGGTTGAGCTTGGCGAACTGCTGCGGGAAGAGCCCGTCCTTGGCCGCCGCCCATGGCATCTCGGCCGTGACCAGCGTCCAGCCGTTCAGGGCGCCGATCCCCGAGACGACGGCGGTGGCGGCAACCAGCTTGCCCACCCAAGCGGCGTGTCCGAACATGGTCTGGAAGGCGGCCACGAAGGGGGTTCCGTTGCCGACGAGGTTGTGGTGGGAGACGAGCCCCATCACGGCGGCCGTCACCAACAGGTAGAGAATGGCACTCAGCCCGGTTCCGAGGATCGAGGCCCGACCGACGTTCTTGCGAGGGTTCTTCACCCGGCCGGCGGCGATCGAGGCGCACTCCACTCCGATGAAGGAGAACAGGGCCACACCGGCGGCGATGCCGATCCCGCTGTAGAGGCTTCCCCCGGTGGCGTTGAAGGGGCCGAAATGGGCCGACTTCACGAAGAACCAGCCCACCACTCCGACAACGGCCAGGGGCAGGAACTTGAGAACGACGGTGGCGTTCTGGAACCACGCCATCTGGCGGATACCGACGATGTTGATGACGGCCGGGATCCACAACCCGGTCATGGCGATGCCGACATTGGTCCATGCCGACGGGTGGGCGATGTTGAAGAACGACTCCACGTAGAGGACCCACGACGACACGATGGCGGCATTTCCGGCCCAGGCGGTGATCCAGTAGCACCACGCCGTCAGGTAGCCGGCGAAGTCACCGAACTCGTGGCGGGAGTAGGCGTAGAGACCGCCGTCGGAGTTGGGCACCCGCCGGGTCAACTGGCCGAACATCGTCCCCAGGGTGACGGCGCCGATGGCGATGGCGCCCAGGACGAGAAGGGAACTGGTGCCCGCCCCGGCCAGAACGGCGGGCATGGTGAAAACCCCGGTCCCGATGATGCTGCCGATGACGAGGGCGGTGGCCGAGGGAAGGCCCAAAGCCCGAGCCCGGTCGGTCGCCGGTGACTCCGGTGGCGTCGTCGGACTCGGTGTGTGATCTGTCTGGGCGATCGCCATGTCGACTCACCTTCTCTCTCGAGCCCCGTACGGGCTTGTCACGTCTTCCTCACCCATCGTCCGCTATAGGGCCAGGTGGGCAGTAGGGCCGAAAGGCCCCTGGTGCACGGACGGAGGTCCCATACAGGCAGGCGGGGCCTCCTGGGGCTGCCGTTCTGGTCGTGGGGTTTGCGGAACGTGACCTTGGGCCCTAGCGCCAGGCACCGAATGGGGCTCAAATGACGACAGGAGAGAATTGACGCCCCATCGGGGTCAGGGAAGAGGAAGCACCCAATGGCGATTCGACTGGCAATCAACGGGTTCGGGCGTACGGGGCGGGCGCTGTTGCGCGCTGCGCAACGGCACGACCTCGGACTCGAGGTGGTGGCCATCAACGACGTCGGCCCCCCCGAGGCCCTGGCCCGACTCCTGGCCCGCGACTCGGTCTATGGGCGGCTCGACCGTACCGTCGCCATCGACGGCAACGTCATGGTGGTCGGTGGTCATCGCATCCTGTTGCCGGCCGAACACGAGGTGAAGGCCCTCCCGTGGGCCAAAATCGGCGTCGATGTGGTGGTGGAATCAACGGGACGGTTCACCACCCGGGACGCCGCCGCCGGCCATCTCGATGCCGGTGCCCCTCGAGTGATCGTCTCGGCGCCATCCAAAGGCGCCGATGCCACTTTTGTCATGGGTGTGAACGACGACACATTCGACCCGACCCGGCACATTGTGGTCTCCAATGCGTCGTGCACCACCAACTGTCTGGCCGTGTTGGCCAAGGTGCTGGACGATGCCTTCGGTATCGAGGAAGGTTTCATGACCACGGTCCACGCCTATACCGGCGATCAGCAGCTGGTGGATGGTCTCCACGAGGACCCCAGGCGAGCCCGGGCGGCGGCGGTCAACATCGTTCCCACCACCACCGGCGCGGCCCGGGCGACGGGCCTCGTTCTCCCGGCCGTACAGGACCGACTCGATGGGTTGGCCCTGCGGGTGCCCGTGCCTGACGGTTCGATCACCGACCTGGTGGCCCACGTCACCTCGAAAGTCACGGTCGCCCACGTGCAAGATGCGTACCGGGAGTCTGCCGGGGCCGGTCCGCTCGAAGGGGTACTCGAATACGGCGACGAGCCGCTGGTGTCGAGCGATATCGTGGGATCGCCGGCCTCGTGCGTCTTTGACGCCCCGCTCACCATGGTGCAAGGACGGCTGGTCAAGGTGCTCGGCTGGTACGACAATGAGTGGGGCTACGCCAATCGACTGGCGGAGCTGGCGGCCAAAGTGGGTGCCGCGCCCAGACCAGATGGGCACGCGTAGAGAGATGGGAGTCATGGTTCCCACCGAGTCGAAATGGAGCCCGGACGCTCCGTTGGGCTGGGAACCCGCGGAGATCGTGCGAAAGGTCCGACAATGGAGGGCAAGGTGTCCGTGGCCCCGCTCCGACCGACGCGGCAAGCAGGGGTGAGGTTGGCACATGGTTGCCCCGCGTCGCATCGTTGTCGGTGTCGACGGATCCGACGACGCCAGACGAGCGCTCGACTGGGCGGTCGCGCTCATGGAAGATCGTCCTGTGGAAGGTGCCGATGGGGAGATCATCGCCGTCCATGTCCTAGGACTGCTCACTCTCCTGGGCGGAACGACGATTGTCCCATCGGAAGGGCACCGGGGAGAGGTGACGGAGCTGTTGGAGCACGAGTGGTGTCGTCCGCTCGCCTCTACTCGAGTTCCTCACCGCGCCCTCGTGGTTGACGGTGAGCCCGTCCACGCCTTGATGGCAGCGGCAAAGGAGCAGGCGGCGGATCTCATTGCGGTAGGAAGAAGGGGAGCCGGCGGCTCCCCGGGCCTCCTCATTGGTAGCACCAGCCAACAGCTTGTCCACCAAGCCGTGTGCCCCGTTGTCGTGGTTCCGCCTCAAACGGCGCACCGATAGGCACCACACGTTCAACCACCGACGGGGCCGGCCGGATGAGTCCTGCTCATCGGACTGTTCGAGGCTCATCGTTACCTGAGGTGTCGATCATCGTCCTCCGACGGCAGCGGTCCTGTCGATATGCGCAGTCGCGCGTCGATGACCATGGCCCCCTCCGGTGTGGCCATGACCGGGTTGCAGTCGGCTTCGATCACTTCGGGCAGGTCTTCAGCCAGTCTTGCCATGCGGAGGATCAAGTCGACGAGCGCATCAACGTCGACGGGGGCGCTTCCTCGAAACCCCGTGAGTAGGGGAGTGGCCCGGAGTCCGAGGACCATGTCCCGGGCGTCGGCTTCGGTCAGGGGCGTGAGGCGCGAGATGTGGTCACCGAGCAGCTCTACCGCCGTTCCCCCCAGTCCGAACAGGATCTGGGGTCCGAATGCAGGATCTACGGCGAAGCCGGCGATGGTTTCCACGGCCCCGTGAATCATGGGCTGAACGATGGCGCCGGTCATGGCCGGTCCGATCGATCGTTGCATGGCCTCGAAGGCGTCGCGCACCTCGCCCTCGGTTCGGAGGTCCATCCTCACGCCACCCACCTCCGTCTTGTGGACCAAGCCGGGCCCGAGTGCCTTCAGGACCACCGGCAACCCCACGCTCGATGCTGCGACCGCCTCATCGGCGTTGACGACGGAAGTGGTGGTGACGCACTTGATTCCGTAAGCGGTGAGCACCTCCATGGCGTTCGTTCCCGTAATCCACTCCTCGCCGTTCGGAACGGCCGCGAGCACTTTTCGCCGTGCCTGGTTCGCATCCACGCCGCCAAGATCGGGGATGATCCCGGGCGGCCTGGCGCGCCACTGGGCGTATTCGACAGCGTGGGCTAACGCTCGCACCGCCGTCTCCGGATAGGCGAAACTCGGGACCGGGCGGTGTCCCGAGCGCAGAACACGGGCAGCCGACGGCGCTCCCAGAAAGGCCGTCACGATCGGTACTCTGCGCCCGGCCATAGTGGCATCCCCCGCAGCCTGAACGATGGCAGAAGCCACATCGTCGGCCTCGGTCCCGAGCGGCGGAGTGAAGATGACGACGACTGCATCCACTTCGTCGCTGGCCAAAAGAACCTCGAGGCAATGTCGATAGACATCGGACGATGCCGAGGCGATCAGGTCGATGGGGTTGCTGAGTCCGGCCCAGGCCGGAAGTTGCGCCCGCAGTTGCTCCTGGATGGCGGAGGATAGCGCGGGAACATCCAGCCCGTAGGCGCTGCATGCGTCGGCTGCCAGCACTCCGGGACCCCCCGCGTTCCCCATGATCGCCACGCGCCGGCCCGTGGGCAATGGCTGGTCGACGAGAACAGCAGCGACGTCGAAGAGTTCCTCGATGGTGTCGACCCGGACCACCCCCGTCTGGCGAAACAAGGCCTCGACGGCCTGCTCGGAGCTTGCCAGCGCGGCTGTGTGTGAGGAAGCGGCCCGGGTCCCGGCTCGTGATCGACCGCTCTTCACCGCGACGATCGGCTTGGTCCGCCCCACTCGGCGTGCGATCCGGCTGAACTTCCGCGGGTTTCCGAAGGATTCGAGATAGAGCAGGATGACCCGGGTGGCGGTGTCCTGTTCCCACCAGGCGAGGAGGTCGTTTCCGCTCACGTCGGCCTTGTTGCCCATCGAGACGAAACCGGAGAGGCCGAGACCTCGGGAGCGGGCTTCGGCCAGGATGGCGATGCCGAGACCTCCGGATTGGGAGGCGAATCCGATCCCCCCTGGCAACGGTTTGTCAGCGGCGAAGGTGGCGTTCATGGAGACGGTGCGATCCGTGTTGATGACACCGAAACAATTGGGTCCGACGAGCCGCATCCCGTTGGCGTGAGCCATCCTGGTCATCTCACTCTGGGCAGTGATGCCCTCGGCGCCGACCTCGGCGAATCCGGCCGAGATGACGATCAGCCCGCCCACATTCTTGCGGCCACAAGCGGCGACGACGTCGAGGACGGCCGGCGCCGGCACCGCTACGACGGCGAGGTCGACGTCGCCCGGTATCTCCTCGACCGTGGGCCAACAGGGAAGGCTGGCCACCGCGATGGCCGAGGGGTTTACCGGATAGACAGGACCTTCGAATCCTCCCTCGACCAAATTGGTGACCAGCTCGTGGCCGATCGTCTTCGGAGTTCGCGAGGCTCCGATGACGGCGATCGATCGGGGCTGGAGGAGGCGAGCCATGGAGCGGACGACAGCTATCCGGTCGCGTTCGTCGGCGGCGGCGACGGCCGCGGGCGTGGGAGCGATGTCGAGGACGACGGTTACCTGGTCGGCATCATGGCTGAAATGAGGCGCGAAGCCGGCGTCGTGGAGGACATCACGCATGGCCTGGTTTTCCCACAAGGTATGAGCTACGAACCGCTTGACGCCACGATGGCGGGCCTCGGCCGCCAGACGCTCCAAGAGGATGGTGGAGAGTCCGCGCCCTTGGTAATCGTCAGCCACCACGAAGCCCACCTCCGCCTCCTCGCTCTCCGGCGAACGGTCGTACTGGGCAATGGCGACGATGTTGTCACCACGGATGGCCACCAAAGCCAGATCGTCCCCGCCAGTCAGATGAGTGAGTCGATCGACCTCCTTCTCAGATAGATGGGGATGAACATTGAAGAAACGCAGTCGAATGCTATTGGCTGATAACTGTTCGTGGAAGGAGATGACTAGCGGAGCGTCATTCGGGCCGATGGTCCGGATGCGGGCCGTCGAACCATCTTTGAGCAAGACGTCGACATCCTGCTCCGTTTCGTCAGACGGGAAGTCCACCGGGTCCAGGATGGCGCAGTCCGTGGCCAAAGGGCAGGGGAGGGCGTCCTATTTCATGAACATTGAGGCCGAGAGCACTCTCAGGAGGCATGCGGCGAACCCGTTGCTCCGGTACGAAGGGGCTTTTGATCTGTGGTCTCATCGTGAGACGACGGACCGCAGAAGGTCGGGAAGAGTACTCTGGGCGCAGTGGGGCAGGGAGGAAACGACATGGAACGCAAGGGTGGTGTCTTCGAGGAGCTCGGACATGACGAGTGCCTAGCACTCGTGTCGACCCAACGCCTGGGACGCCTCGGTGTCGTGGTGGACGGCGCTCCCCTCGTACTTCCGATGGGGTTCGTCTTGGATGGTGAAACCATCGTCCTCCAGACCAACCAAGGAGCCAAGACCCTCCATGCGCCGCTTACTTCGGTCAGCTTCGAAGTCGACCACGTCGACTGGGAGCAGGGGGTGGGTTGGAGTGTGCTGATCCAAGGTATCGGAGAAGACATCTCGACGGCCATTGACGAACGTTCCGAAGCGCTCCGGTCCCTGAGCGCCCATTCGTGGGCCCCTCCCCCCGCGGATCGGTGGCTCACGATCGTCCCTCGCACAATCACGGGTCGGAGAGTCCGCACGACGTTGATCGTCTCGTCTGGGAGCTCTGCATGTCCGGCTGGCTGAAATCGACGACCGCTGACCATCGTCGGGTGGAGGCGAACGTAATGGTCGGCTGCGCCATCGAGTGCCCATGACTGAAGGGGGAGTGTACGTGCCTGGGCTATCTGCGCGGGGTCAACGATCTCCTCCACTCGTCCCTTGAAGAAGGACGCTCCAGCCACTGGTGCCTTGGGGGTCGGAGTGATCGACTTCGAACGCAACGACTGCGCCGGCCGTGGCGGCGGCCAGCTTTGTCCCAGACGCCGACCCTGAAGACGACATCGCCCTCGTGGATGACGTAGTTCACGGGCAAGATGACCGGGAGCGCGTGGACCGATACGCCGATCCGACCGACGTACGCCAGCTCCAGGAGCATCAGGCAGTCGTCAGGAGGGATCTCCTCGAATTGGATCTTCCCGGAGATGGGCATCCCTCCAGTGTCCCGAAATGAGGGCCTGGGCCACCATGGCCGAAAGTCCCAAATTCCGGGAAATTCCGAGGTCGGACGGATCAGTGGTCAGGTCGCCTTCGACAGCTCAGGACTGACCGCCCTCCCGTCTCTCCGCCAGGCGGGCGGCAAAGGCGGCGGCCTGGGTTCGACGTTCCATCCCCAGCTTGGCCAACAGGTTTGAGACATAGTTCTTGACTGTCTTCTCCGCCAGAAACATGACTTCACCGATCTGCCGGTTGGTCAGTCCATCGGCGATGAGGTCGAGAATACGACGCTCCTGAGGGGTAAGGACGGCCGAGTGGATCCTCTGTCTTCGAGGGCGCCCGGAGCCTCTCCAGCACCCGCGCCGTGGTCGCCGGATCGAGCAGGCTCTCCCCGGCCGCCACGCGGCGCACGGCGTTCACCAGGTCCGTGCCGTGTATCTGTTTGAGCACGTAACCGGCCGCGCCGGCCATGATGGCGGTGAGAAGGGCTTCGTCGTCGGCATAACTCGTGAGCATGATGCAGGCCACCGCCGGATGGGCCGACCGGATCTCCCGACACACCTCGATCCCCGTCATGGCCGACTGCTCGTCGCTCAGCCGGACGTCGAGAACGGCCACGTCAGGCTCCAGCTGGGGAATCTGCCGAAGCGCGTCTTCGGCCGTTCCCGCTTCCCCGACGACGGTCATATCGTCGTGGGCTCGCAACAGGTCCCGTACGCCTCTCCGAACCAATTCGTGATCATCGAGGAGGAAAACACGTATTGTCACGATCCCTATATTGCCAGATCCCGTGTACGAAGAAACGCGGGCGGGCCCCGGAGACACGGACCGGTCATCAGGGCGGTGAGCGCCGCCATTTGGGTCCCGGGACCCCTATAAACGCCGCCTAGCGGAACCGCTGGGCCCACCACTGGATCTCGAGGCACGACGGGTGCCAGGGGAGCAATGCGCCGACCACCATCTAGCGGACGAGCAAGACGGGGAGTTCGCCCAGGTGGAGAACCTTGTGGGCCGTGCTGCCCACGATGAGACCGGCGAGGTCGCTGACCCCTCGGCACCCCATGACGATCACCGAGGCCCCACACTCCTCGGCCTCCTTGAGGATCTCGAGTGCCACGAAGGCCGTCAAGGAGGAGCGAACGATGCCGGTTGCCTTCACTCCTGCGCTCACGAGGTCAGCCACGACCCCGTCGAGAAGGCGGGATGCCTCCTCCCGCTCCTCGAGAACATCGCTTTGTCGGACGTGGACGACGCGGACCGGAGCTTCGGCCAATGTGGCCAACTCCTTGGTGGCTCCGAGTGCCTTCCGGTCATACTCAGATCCATCCACCGCCATCAAGATGTGCTCAAACATCGTCTCTCTCCTTTTCGGATTCTGCTCTTCTGCCACGATCTCCGATCTGACGGTGCCCGAGTAGTGCCAAAGGTCCCGAACGACTCTTGGTCGTGGATTGTTCAGGCGTTCAGGGGGCCCAGACGGTCGACCTCCGTCGCCAAACGCGCTCCCCAGGCCCGCGCTCGATCGACCTCACCAGGCACGAGGTGACTCTTCTTGTCGACGAGAAAGCTCTCGGGCGGGGCGATCATGGTCAGTCCGTGACGGGCGAGGTGGCGACGGATGCTCCTGGACGCTCGCCCTGTGATTAGGACCGGCGATGAGATTCGGGTGTCGAAGGCGGCGCCCATGGCCACAACCCGGTCGAGAGAGGCGATCCACTCCCGTACACCAGGACCCCAGTCGGCGCCAGGCTCGAGCACGAGGTCATTGGTGGGATCACTGAGGTGCAGCGGGGCGCCGCGGCGCGTGGATGGCCTGGACATGCTCCATGCCTGTGTCGGACCGCCGACGACGACGAGGTCGACTCCTTCGCACACGTTGGGATCGGCATCGAGGACTCGCACCGTCCGAACAGCGGCGGAATGACCGAGACCGTCGGCGATCGCTTCGGCAATCTGACGGGTGCTTCCGAACATCGACTCATAGACGACGACGGCTCTCATGGTCGCTCCTTCCCGGATCAGGAACTGGATCCACCGTTCCATGAGAGAGTCGGAGAGCAACAGGGTCCAAAGTCACATTGGGTGTGAATTCGGTACCGGGGCTCATTATTCTCGAGAGGAGAAATGACGATGGCGCCTATGGTGAGAGTCAGCGACCATGAAGCTTTCAGAGGAGTGAACAGTGACCAGCAGACAATCAGAGCCGATCCATCGGATCGTTGTGGGAGTCGACGGATCGGAATCGTCGGTGGCAGCGTTGGAGTGGGCGCTACGCCAGGCAGAGCTGACGGGATCGAGCCTTGAGGTCATCACGACATGGGAGTGGCCGACGAACTACGGGTGGGCCTATCCCTTTCCTCCTGAGTATGACCCGAAGGTGGACGCCCAGAAGATGCTCAGTGACGCGCTGGCTCCCCTCCTGGTGGCACACGCCGATGTGCCGGTTCAGACGACCGTCGTCGAGGGTCATCCGGCCCCCGTTCTGGTAGCGGCCTCCAAAGGCGCGGACCTGCTCGTCGTCGGCAGTCGTGGCCACGGTGAGTTCGCCGGCATGTTGATTGGGTCTGTCAGCGAGCACTGCGCCACCAACGCGCACTGTCCGGTGCTGGTCCTCCGACCGTCGGAATGAGCCCCAACGACAGCGCCGGATCAGTGGCTGGACGGTACCGTCGTTCTCGTGACCTCGGCCTGGTGAGGACTTTCGACCCTAGAGGAGCGGGAAGAGGTCGCGTACCGTGCATAGTGGGGTTGTTGGATCCCGGAAGAGCACCAGGGAGGAGGTCCACGGTGGCTGGCTCGATGGATCTTGAAAGTCGGACAGAGCTCTTGGGAAAGGCGGCCGCCGAATTGACCGATGTTGCCGCCACGATCGACTGGTTGTACGACTGCTCCAATCCTTCGATGGAACTCATCGAGGCGACGCGTGCCATCCATGGTGCGCTCAACGCGCTCGGCACCCTGAGCGCCTCTCTGAGCGACGCTCGATCAGCTCAATCCCCGGGCCGAGCCATGTCCTCGGGAAACGGAGATGCCAGCCGGCGATCCGAGGTACGGGCGAGTCCGGCGTCTGGCTCGGTCCCGATATCCATTCTCTACGATGACCTCTTGGAGCCGATACGAGTTAGGTCCGACGGTGAGAAGACGCCACCGACCAGCACGGCAGAAGCGAGCGATGAATAACCTGATGTGCGAACGATCAGGCCAGGACGAATGCCGATGCGTCCCGGTCGACAAGGACGACGCCATCCGGCCAACTTGTGGGAGGAGGCCGACCGGCCATGCGAGTGAGCGAATGTCTGCACCAGGCTCCCGTTACCGTTCCCCCGGAGTGCACCCTCGAGGAAGCGGCCCAGCTGATGGGCACCCATGGGGTCGGATCACTCGTCGTGGTGAGTGGCGACGACGTCGTGGGGATCGTGACGGACCGTGATATAGCGGTGCGTGGTGTTGGGAGAAGGGCGAGGGTCGACGACCCACGTCAAGGCGGTGATGAGCGAACACCCGGTGACGATCCAAGGGTCTGCCGACATCTTCGATGCCTATCGACTACTGAAAGACGCCGGCGTCCGGCGTCTGCCGGTCCTCGAAGACGGCGATCTTGGGGGGATTATCACGGTGGACGACCTGCTGGTGGCCCTCATCCTCGAACTCGGAGCAGTCGTGTCTCCGATCGCGAAGGAGATCCTTGATCCCAAGCTCCCGTCGCGGTGATAGCCAGATCGCCCCGCGTCGCTGCGGCTGCTGGGAACCGGCCACCGAGAGTGTGGGTCTGGTCACCATCCAATGACCTCATGATGCGGGAGAAGGGCACGGTGCTGAGCCGAATGGCGACCCTCGAGGCCTGGCTTTTCGACCTTGACGGGGTCCTTACTGACACCGCCTCTGTCCATGACGCCGCCTGGAAGATCACCTTCGACGAGTTCCTTTCTCGCCGGGCTGGTGAGGGGGTGCCGTTCACCCCCTTTGATCCAGTAGCCGACTATGAGCAATTCGTCGACGGCGAGCCTCGCCTCGATGGAGTCCGCTCGTTCCTTTCGTCGCGTGGCATTCATCTTCCCGAGGGCGGACCCGAGGACGGGCCCGACTGCGAAACCGTGATCGGCGTGGGGCGCCGGAAGAACGACCTCGTGCTGCGGATGCTGGCGGAGGGCGGTGTGACCGCCTTCCCCGGGTCTGTCGCGCTGGTCCGGGCGCTGCGAGACAGTGGTCGCCGATTGGCGGTCGTCTCGGCCAGCGAGAACTGTGCAGCCGTCCTCGACGCGGCCGGGATCGCTGACCTCTTCGACGTGCGGGTCGACGGTCACGTCACCTCCGAGCAGGGGCTGGCCGGCAAACCCGCTCCCGACACCTATCTGTACGCGGCCCGGGAACTTGGGTATCGACCCGGGCCGAGCGGCCGTGGTGGAGGACGCGCCGGCCGGGGTGGCGTCGGGACGGGCCGGGCACTTCGGCCTGGTCGTCGGCGTGAGCCGGGGTGCCACGGCGGAAGAGCTTCTTCGATCTGGAGCCGACGTGGTGGTGTCTGACCTGGCCGAGCTGTTGGATAGCGCCTCTCCTTGACGCCATACAGGTGCGTTGGGACCAACGACTCTTGGCGGCGCTCCCTCGGACCGCCATAGTTGAGCCATGTGGATTGATCAACGCGGATCGGAGATCCTGGAGACTCCCGAGTGTCTCCGGTTGCTGGCGGTGGCGGCCAAAGAGGATCACGTCGGCCGGTTGGCCGTGACCGACGGCCAGTCTCCGCTCGTGGTGCCCCTCAACTTCATCTTCCACGACGGCGGAGTGTTTGTGCGCATTGGACCAGGGCGGCTGTCGGAACTGGTGCCGGGTTCACTGGTCGCCTTCGAGGTCGACCGGGTCGAGACCGACCGTGGAATGGCCTGGAGTGTGCTGGTTCGGGGTCTGGCATCGAAGGCCGATGCCAACGCTCTGCATGGTGAAGCCATGCCCTGAGCCCTGGGTGCCCGAACCTGGTCATATGGTGCTGTCCATCCGTCCCGACGTGGTCACCGGACGCCGGTTCCACCTGGTCACCGGAGTATCCGGCGCCGAGGCGAGCGCGTCTGACATCGCTCCCGTGTGACCGGAACACACGCGTCCACCGATCGCCGAGGCGGTCGGACACGAAGCGACCCGTCGGAAGCCAACGTCTGGACCAACCTCCGGAGCTCGACCGGCGCTTCGAGGCGGTCGTCCTGTGGAGCGCCGCTCCGGACGCCGTGGCGCATGCGGTGGCGCCCCTGAAGGCGCTGGCCCGGGCCGGCATGCTCGTCGGGGTGATTGCACCGCTCGCCGTGGACGAAATGGTCGGACTGCTCGAGTGGCCCACGATCGGTGTCGCCGACCTCGTCGTGATCGACAGCGGTGGCTCCGGGCATGGCTGTCATCGACGAGACCGGCGATCGACCACCGCCAGCCACGTCATTCGCCCTGGACCCCGTTCCGGATCGGGAGGGAGGTGCGCTGATCCAGACCCTGAACGAGCTGTGGCGACGTGGGGTTCACAGCGGGGACGTTCTCGTTCTGATCGACGGAATGTCGGAAGTCGGTCACCAGGCAACTCCCTTACTCGTGCCCGACCTGGGCGACGTGACGGTCTGTTTCGTCGATGGTGGCGTGACGCCTCCCCTCGATGCGTGCTTCTCGCACTGCTGCTTGGCCAGACCTGCGCCGAGTCCTGGCGCATCAACAGCGATTCCGGCGCGAGCGATCCCTTCCGCAGGCGACGACCAGATCCGGAGTGGTCCCTCGTCGTCGATGGCTTCGACGGCACGCACGAGCGCGTCCATGAGGCGCTCATGACCCTGGCCGACGGCCATCTCGGCACCAGCGGCGCGTCCCTCGTGCCACATCCGAGCCAGCACCCCTGGGTGGTGGCAGCCGGTGTCTACGACGGCGACGGCGCCGACAGCCATCTGCTTACGGGACCGAGGGTGTTCGAGCTGGCCGGAATAGCCAACGGCGCACCACTGCGGCGCGTCCTCGACCTCCGTACAGGAGTGCTCTACGAACGGACCGTTTCCGACGGTGCCTCCTTCGACAGCGTGCGATTCGCATCGCTGGCCGAGCCGAGCACGTCGGTCCTGCGGGTTCGGTGTCCAAAGGGGCAACGGTCGGGACCTCCCGCTGATGCCACCGACAGGCGACTCCGTCCACGACAAGGGTCGCTCTGGTGCGGCCACCTGGATCCAGGTCGCCGCCTCCCATGGCGGGATCGTGGCCGCCGCCTCGCAGACCCGCACCACGAGGTGGCACGCTCGACCGGCTCGCCGTCTACCGGTCTGACCCCGATCACCTCCCCGACCCCGGCCCAGCGGTCGACGCCCTCGGCACCGCCGGCTCCGCCGGCTTCGATCACCTCCTCCAACGACATCGTCGGGCATGGGCTCGGCGCTGGGAGGAGGTCGATGTGGTGGTCGAGGGCGACGACGAGTTGCAGTTGGCCATCCGCCTCGCGCTGTTCCACCTGATGGCCTCGGTCTCCGACACCGGAGAAGCGGCTGTCGGCGCCCGGGGATTGACGGGTACCGGCTACCGGGGCCACGTCTTCTGGGACGCCGATACCTTCGTCCTTCCCTTTCTGGCCGCCACCCATCCGGCGGCGGCCAGGGCCATGCTCGAGTACCGCATGCGGCGGCTCCCGGCCGCCATGGAGGCGGCCCTGCGCCGAAGCTCGAGCCGGTGCCCGTTTCCCCTGGGAGTCGGCCCGTACCGGTCGCGACGTGACGCCGACGAGCGCCCGGGACCGGGCTGGGCGGATCATTCCCATCCGTACCGGCCAGCTCGAAGCGCACATCGTGGCCGACGTGGCCTGGGCTACGTGCTGTTACCTCGACTGGTCAGGCGACGAGGAGTTCGGCAGCGGCGACGGCCGTCGGATCCTGCTCGAGACGGCCCGTTACTGGGCGTCGCGGATCCGGCAGTTGACAGACGGCAGCGCCCATATTTTCGGGGTCATCGGACCTGACGAGTATCACGAGTCGGTCGACGACAACGCATACACGAATGTCATGGCCCGTTGGAACCTACGACGCGCATCCGAGATCAAAGGTTTGGATGACCCAGAACGACGACGATGGCTCGAACTGGCCGATGCCCTGGTCGACGGCTATGACCCCGACACGGGCATCTACGAACAGTTCGCCGGCTTCGCCAAGCTCGAGCCGTTGATCATTGAAGAGGTGGCACCGCGGCGCCCGATCGCCGCCGATCTATTGCTCGGAGCCGAACGAGTGGCCGGGGCACAGGTCATCAAACAGGCCGACGTCCTCATGCTCCACCACCTCGTGCCCGACGAGGTGGTATCCGGAAGCCTCGAGCCCAATCTCCGATTCTACGAGCCGCGCACCGCCCACGGCAGCTCGCTGTCCCCGGCCACGCATGCCTCCCTGCTGGCTCGGGCGCGGGAATGCGATAAGGCAGTGGACGCGCTCCATCTCGCCGCCCGTATGGATCTCGACGACCTGACCGGTTCAACCGCCGCTGGCCTGCATCTGGCAACCATGGGTGGCCTCTGGCAAGCCCTCGCCTTCGGGTTCGCCGGACTGCGCCCCCGAGCCGCGCAGTTGCTCGTGGATCCGGTCATCCCAGCCGCTTGGTCGGCGCTCGAGTTGCGGGTGCGATTCCGCGGCAGCAGAATCCGGATCCGCGTCGACCACTCCCTACTCGCCATCCACGCCGACAAGAGCACCGTCGTCGTGGTCGGTGGGATGCCGTTCCCGGTCGGTCCCGGCCAGCTGGAGTTTCGTCGCAGTGGCGATCAGTGGGAGAGCCTGTCATGAGCAAAGTCATCGCTGCCATTGACCATTCTGCAACTTCGGAGGCTGTGGTCACGATGGCTCGGGCTCTTGCCGAGGCCATGGACGCGTCGATCGAGGTCGTCCACGTCATAGAGGGCGATGAAGAATCGGCGCACCCGTTAAACCTCATTGCAGGGTCCCCCGTGCGTCAGCTGTCTGGCGATCCGGTCGCGTTGCTCCCATTGGTGGCAGCCGAGGAGGACGTGGTGGCCCTCGTGATAGGCGGTGGCGCCCATTCCGGGAGGCATCGTCCAGCCGGACATTTGGCCATGATCTTGGCTGGCCTGACGGACAAGCCGGTGGTGGTCGTGCCTCCGGGTTCCCACCCACCTGAGCACCTGGGCACGGCCATCGTGGCAATGGAGGGAACACCAGGCAAGGCTCGTGCTCTCCAGCGCAGCATTGAGATCTCCACCCAGGCCGGGCTTGAGATAGTCGTGGTCCATGTTGACGATGAGGACTCAGTACCCAGCTTCTCGGACCAGGTGCAGCACGAGACCGAGGCCTATGCCAAGGAGTTCTTCGCCCGACACTTGATCGATGCACCGCAGACGCGATTGGAACTGCGTTTCGGGATCCCCGCAGTGGAAATTCTGGCCGCCATCGAGGCAGCACAGGCTGAACTGGTTGCCGTGGGCTGGCCGCGGTCAGAGGATCCGCGCCGAGGTGTCGTGGCTAAGGAGATTCTCGAACGGAGCCCAGTGGCCGTCCTCTTGGTGGCAATCGCGTGACTGGTCGGAACAGCGTGCCTGGCCAAGGCAAGAGGTCGAGGGGCCTGAACCCAAACCTTCGGTGACATGATGTTATCGCAACCTAGAGTCGATCGCCGACGGAGGTGTGCTCCTGAGCATTGGGAGGAGTGAGCACTTCTTGGATCAGCAGAAGCAATCTCTCTCGTAGGTGTTCACGTGATATCTCCTCGATTTGCCAGGTCGGCTTGAAGGCCGTCCCCACTCCTCGGAAGCCAGGATCTGGATCCTCGAAGAGCTCGATGACAGTCTTGAGTTTGTCGCATATCAACATGAAATGAGGGGCATCGTTCATTTCGAGCTGATGATGCAGGCTCTGTTGACTTCTGTCCCTTGGCAGAAACGCGAGAGTAATTTTGGAAGCCCCTGCCAGTCGTGGGTCGGGCGACGAAATCGAGGCTTCCTCGACGAGGGCTGCATGTCCGTGTGCTTTGAGTTGCAGGGCAACTTCTTCGAAGTACGGACGGATGACTGTGGCGATGACCTCTCTGAACCTCAGGTCATACATGGTGCCCAGATCCTCAGCCCGCCGCACCTCGTCTTCACGTTCGTCGTGATAGACATCGTAAGCGTTCAGAACCGCCTCGAATCCAGGATCAGGTTGATCACTCATTGTCTCGTCTCCCAGTCATTGGCGGCCATCAGGCGACCCGCGCTGATGTGACGGCCACAGCAACTCCTGTGACGTAGGAGAATCTGTGGTTGTTCCGAAGCGCTGCGCGGTGTAGAGGGGATGTTCCAATGTCTGCAATCGGCGCCCAGGATAAGTGTGACAGACACGTTCACCGTCCTCACGTAGATATTAGGTCTATCGGCTTCAATCTCGACGGCGCGTAGGGCCTTTGGTCACAAGTAGACGCGTTAGGTGCCGGAATTCGGCTGGAGAACGCCGAGGACATGCCGTCGGTTGTCCGGGTCGGGCATGATGAACCTCATGCGGGAGCCTTTCCGACGAGTCAGAATCGGCCTGGCCACATTCGGGCTGGTCTTGGTGGCGGGTACCTGTGGCTATCTGCTGCTGGGCTTCGGTTTGATTGACGCCATCTATCAGACGGTCACGACCGTCACAACCGTTGGTTTCAACTCTCCGCATCAGATCGATGCCGCTGGAAAAGTGTTTACGATCGTTCTGATCCTGGTGGGTGTGGGTACGGCGCTTTTCACTTTCTCCGCCGTTCTCGAGCTGCTCATCGAGGGCCACATGCGAGATCTCGTGAGGAGGCGGAAGATGGAACGGGACATCACGCGAATGTCGGGACACGTGATCGTCTGTGGGTGGGGACGGGTTGGTCGTGAGGTGGCCCAATTTTTGACGAACGCTCATCGCCCTGTCGTCGTGATCGACCGCGACCCCGACCGACTGCGCGAGGTCTCGTATGCGTGGGTGCACGGTGATGTGACCGACGATGAGATCCTTCAACAAGCAGGCATTGGACGTGCGGCTGCCTTGGTGGCCGCCCTTGATACGGATGCTGACAACCTTTACCTGACCGTGGCAGCAAGGTCGATGCGCCCCGACCTCCAGATCATCGCCAGAGCCCGCAACGAGTCATCGGTACCAAAGCTCTTACGTGCTGGTGCCGACCGGGTGGTGAATCCCCAGCAGCTCGGTGGCGATCGGATGGCATCCTTCGTGACCCAGCCACATGTGGTGGACTTCGTCGATATCGTTATGCATGACGGTAGGCTCGAGTTCAGGTTGGAGGAGTTCGCCGTACCGACCGCTTCGTCCCTGGCAGGCAGAACGCTGCGATCAGCTCAGCTGCGCGACCGCACGGGTGCATTGGTTCTCGCCATCCGTCGTCCCGATGGCGAATTCGTTACCAATCCTCTTCCTGAGGATGTCATTGAAGCAGGGGACGTCCTTATCAGTGTGGGGACCGCCGAACAACTCGGCGCGCTCGCACGATACGCCGTTCAGTCTTGAGCAAGGGACAAACGGCAGGTCGATTCACGGCATTCGATCTGGGCAGTGCTATGAGTGGCACGAGCGGCCACGCCCCGAGGACGTTGTCACCGTCGGAAGTCATTGAGCTCGCCGAGATCGGACGGGCCGACGAACGAAGACGTGAATACTTTGATTCAAGCACGAAATCGGGACCGCCAGCATGAATAATTGAAATCGGTGAGCTGTCTCCTGCCGGAGCCAATGGTCCAAATGTCATTTGCCCGAAACCTAGGTACCTTCGACTCTGGTGCTGTGACTCGCTTCTGTGTTCTTGTGGAGTGGTGAAGCTCTTGACTGGTCCGGCGGAGGCAGCTGTCGGAGAACATCATCTGCACCGATGGGTGGTCTTGGTCGTAGTCTGTGCTTGCGCGCTCTTTGTCAACCTGGACAACACGATCCTGAATGTTGCGTTGCCGACTCTGGTAAGGAAACTTCACGCCAGTTCCAGCGCACTCCAATGGATCGTCGACTCCTACGCGATGGTGTTCGCGGGTCTGTTGCTCGTCGGCGGGAGTCTGGCCGATCGATTCGGGCGCAAGCGACTCTTCGTCATCGGTTTGGCGGTCTTCGCCGCAGGATCGATCGGCGCCGCGTTCTCAGGATCGGTCAATACGCTGATCGCATTTCGGGCCGTAATGGGGGCTGGCGCAGCACTGACCGTTCCTTCATCACTTTCGATCATCAACGACGTCTTTCGGGAGCCGAGAGAGCGAGCCCGGGCCATTGGCGTCTGGGCTGGGACCATCGGACTGGGCATCGCCATTGGTCCCATTGCTGGTGGCATTCTGCTCGCTCGGTTCTGGTGGGGCTCGGTGTTTTTCGTCAACGTCCCCATTGTGGCCGCGGCTCTGATCGGGGCTCTTCTCGTTGTGCCCGACTCGAAGAATGCGTCCGCAGAGCGGCCGGATCCTGGTGGGGCGGTGCTCTCGGTCGTCGGTCTGGGTCTCCTGCTGTGGGCCATCATCGAGGGCCCATCGAACGGATGGACGTCACACAGGGTGCTCGGAGCCGGACTAGCGAGCGTTGCCGCCGTGGGCGCCTTCATCGCATGGGAGGCCCGCACCAGCCATCCGATGCTGAAGCTCGAGTTTTTCCGAGATCGTCATTTCTCCGTGGCCGCTGCTGGTGAGTGCCTGGGTGTGTTCGGTTTGATGGGGGCGCTCTTCGTGCAGACGCAGTTCCTGCAATTCGACCTCGGCTACTCGCCGCTCCAAGCGGGGCTGCGTATCCTGCCCATGGCCGCCGTGCTGGTTGTGTGCGCCGCTCTAGCACCTGTTGTTTCCCGCTTCATCGGGGTGAAGCTCTCCGCTACCGCAGGTCTGGCCGCCGCCGCCGGCGGTTTGTGGCTGATCTCCGCCGCCTCCACCCGTGGCACGTCGTATGTCGACATCGTGCCCGGCCTGCTCTTGATCGGCGTGGGCGCCGGTCTCTTGTTGCCGACGGCAACGAATTCTCTCGTCGGGTCGCTTCCCCGGGGCGACTCCGGGGTCGGATCGGCCGCCAACGCTGTGGCCCTCCAGGTCGGCGGTGCCATCGGCGTCGCTGTCATCGGAAGCGTGTTGGCCACGCGTTACCAGGACCACATGGCCAAGGCGCTCGCCGGCCGGACTGTGCCCGTCGCCGCGACACACGCCATTCTCGGCTCACTCGGCGGTGCCCTCGATGTAGCGCACAGTGCCGGGGGTGTCACCGGCATCGATCTGGGACTTGCCGCGCGCTCCGCATTCATGAGTGGTATGGAGGTATCGCTGGCCGTTGGCGCAATCGTCGCTCTCGCTGGTGCCGTTCTTGTAGCGGTGTGTCTGCCGTCGCGGCCTTCGCAGCGATCCTGTGACCAGGATTCGTAGCAAAGCGTGCCCGCGCAGGCACCAGCCGATTAACGGACAGGTGATGGAAATGTTTTCACTGCGCAATGAGCCAGCTGATGAGCTGAGCGTAGCGAACGAGGTGTATGTCGTCGACGAAGTTGTCGAGAATGTGGCGTCGCGCCCGTCGTCCAAGCTGGGCAATCTCGTCGGGCTGGTCTAAGAGAAGGGCGACAGTATCTCCGAACACGACGAGGTCTGTCGGGTCTTCGAGCAGCAGTCCAGTGCCGGGTGTGATCTGCATCGTGATCCCACCGATGTTCGATGCCACTACTGCCTTGGCCTTCCACATGGCTTCGGCGACGGTCAGCCCAAAGCCTTCCGCCAAGCTTTTTTGCACCACGACAGTGGCGTACCGCTGCACGGCGTTCACCATTGCTGCATTTTCGTCGATATCATCCATAGGTAAGGTGACGAGGAAAACTCTTCGTCGAGCACCAGCGGGCAGTGATTTCCATGTCGCCGTGCATTCAGCGAAGACTTCGGCCTCTTCGGGGTCGTCTGTGACATCACTGGTCGAAGGACCAACGAGAACCAGCTGTGCATCGACAATGTCGACAACTCGTGACGCAAACCCTGTCATGACACCGGCCATGTCCTTCAATCTGTCCCATCGGGACACCTGGAGGACCCATGGGACATCGGCCTCTGGGGGCTGGTCGTCGACAGACACTATCGTTGCTCGCCGTTCGACGAGCGCTTCTAGCCCATCTCGCCTGGTAAAAACGCTGGAGGCGTCTGGTGTCCCCTCCAGCAAGCCGATGTGCTGAAGTCTGCCGATGACGTCCGTATGACTGATCTCTTGATTCTTGGGCGAGAACGGGTCGATGGACGGTGCAATGACCCAAGACTTCGATTTGTCCACCCACGCAGGAATGTACTCGGACGTCGAGAAGACGTATGCCGCACAAGCGGCCAGCGGACCGTGCAG
Source organism: uncultured Acidimicrobiaceae bacterium (assembly GCA_963848355.1). Lineage (GTDB taxonomy): Bacteria > Actinomycetota > Acidimicrobiia > Acidimicrobiales > UBA8190 > CAWKDG01. Next base: position 117,693 of record CAWKDG010000012.1, on the reverse strand, counting down.
AAACGCCCATGCTTGGTCGGTCCAGTCATTACTTGTCCGGCTCCCGATATGGCACCGCCAGATTACGCTGCTCCCCGCCTGAGTGAGCGGTAGAGCCAGGCCCGCTGTCTGAGGATCGTGAAGGAGGACCACGTCCCCCCCTCGTATGAAATCGGCCGCGCTGGCGGCGTTTGCAGAAGTGATACGGGAGTAGTGGGCGAATTCAAGCGGCCCGAGATCACCGCCATCACCGGCCCTCCCGTGAAGTCGATTGTGGATCCGTTTTGTGATGGAGTAGAAGTCAGGATCGCCCGTTATGACCAGCCAGCGCATGTCGATGTTGGCACCGAGTGAGTAGCCGATGAGCACCTGCAGCATCTCAGCTACACCTCCACCTGCAGCCGTGGAGCTCACGTTCCAGACCGTCCTATTCTGAAGGTCTTGACGAACTGTCGACGCCGCCACCTGGAGAGCGTCGTAGCGTTCCTTCCCCACGAGTGTCTCGAACCTCGACAGGTCCCGGACGGGCACATCGATTTCGCGGACGAGATAATCACTGAATGGCACGGCAGTTCCTCTCCGGCGGCCTACGAAGCGATTCTAGAAGTCTTGGGCCTCGTCCGACGCAGCCCGTAACCGGTTCACGGTGTCCGTCAGAGGCGGGTGCCTCAGAAGAAGTCAGGCAGTATTCAAGAGGTGCAGGGAGGCACCGCTGATTCGTGGAGTCTGATGGGACGATAGACGTTGACCGACCCGCTCACAATCGTGACGGTAACGATGATCGTCAGCCAACCTGTCTGTCGTGGCCTTCCCAGTAACGCCGCCGCAGCTCTCGTTTCAGGGGTTTGAAGGCGCCCGATAGCGGGAGGGGTCCGTCGTGGAATTCGACTGATTTCGGGACCTTGAAGGCCGTGAGTTGCTGCCGAGCGTGTTCGATCAGCTGTTCGCCCGTTGCCTTCATATCCTCTTTGAGTACGACGATGGCATGAACGGCCTCCCCCCACGCGTCACTGGGGATGCCGATGACAGCGACCTCTTGGACGGACGGATGAGTGGCTATGGCATCTTCCACCTCGATGGAGTACACATTCTCTCCACCTGTGACGATCATGTCCTTCATCCGGTCAGTCAGGTACAGGAAGCCCCGCTTGTCGAGGTACCCCACGTCGCCCGTGTGGTACCATCCGTCTCGCAAGACTTCCGCCGTGTCTTCGGTCTTATCCCAATAGCGACGCATGAGGTTGCCGCCTCGTGCGCAGACTTCGCCCGCCTTCCCCCGGGTCATCTCATGACCCAACGAGTCGGTGATGCGAAGCTCGACACCGAGGACCGGAGCGCCGGCTGCTGCCAGCATCCTCTCATCGCCACGGTGCTCTCGGGGGCCGAGGAAGGTCAGGACAGATGCCGCTTCGGTCATTCCGTACCCTTGGTAAAACTCGATGTCAGGGAACATCTGTAGCCACCGCCGCAGCATCGAGGTCGAGATGGGAGCCGCCCCGTAGACAATCTGGCGGAGACAGTCGAGGCGTGGGGGCGCAAAGGAGCCGTGCCGTTCAAGCATGGACATCATGACTGGCACCATCATGGTGGTGTCGATGCGCTGGGTTTCGATCGTTTCGAGGACCAATTCGGGATCGAATAGCGGGATCGATACCGACGTCGCTCCGCTGGCTGGGATCCCGAGGACCCCGGCTACGACAGCGGCGTGGAACATCGGAGACTGGAATAGAAAGCGTCGGTTCTCGGAAAGCCCGATCGTGAGGCCGACGTGATAGACGTTCAGGATCTCGGCGCGCTGTTCGAGAAGGACGCCTTTCGGGAGACCCGTGGTTCCTCCTGTGTACATCAGGATGACAGGGTCGTGTTCATCGGGCTCGGGCGGCATGACTGGCTCGCCCATCGCGATCAGGTCCTCGTAGGCGTACGTGGCGCCGTCAGCATTCATTGGGCTGTCGCCGAGTGTCTCGCCGATCACCACCAATTTGTCGATCTTGGCCCCCGCTTCATCACGCGCCCGTTCGAGGAGGGATGCAAATACCGGATCGGTGAAGACGACCGTTGTCCCCGAGTCGTGCAGGACATAGGCGAGTTCGGCTGGGCTGAAGCGAATGTTCAGGGGGTTGATGATGCCCGCCCCGAACAGAGCGGCGTGGTACAGCTCGATAAACTCGTGGCCATTCATGGCGAGGACGGCGAACCTGTCGTGGCGTGAGAGTGCCAGTTGCTTGTCCAGCGAGTGGCTGAGTCGTTGCACTCGTTCCACATGACTACCAAATGTCCCTTCATAGCGAACGCCGGATCGAGTCACGTCGACGAAGCCGATCTTGTCGGCGAATCGTTCCGCTCGGGGGAGCAAGAGACGCGGGTAGACGAGTTCCTTCATTGCGGGCACACCCCCTTCGGTCCGCTCGACTGATGTGCCTGGGTCAGAGGACTCGGCGGGGGAGGACGTTGGACTCGTGTTCGGAGACCGGCCCTGTTGTCAGTCCTGGCGGGAGTTCTGCCCTGGGGGACAGCGTGGCTCAGGATGATCCCGTGGTCGACCGTTCGGCTCCGTTGGCGTCGCCCCGGCGATACGTTGTGAGTGGGGGATGGCCCCGGCGTTATGGCTGCACGCGTATGGCTCCCTCCGGTGCCCTCACCAACCGCCGCCAAGAGCTCTGTAAATGACGTGCCAATGCCTTGCGCCAGGGCATCGATGTCTGGACAGCCATCCCGATCAGCGAGGATGCCGATCGACAATTGTCCATCGTAGGAGAGGGCCGCTACGGCCAGACTCAGGTTGCCGGCCAGGGGAACGATCGGGAACGCCTCCAGCATTCGGGCTCCCATCGAGTATAGCGGGAAGGGCGGGCCGGGAACGTTGGTGATGACGAGGTTCACCAACCGCTGGCGATGGATGAGGTGGGCACTTCCCGCCAGTGCCGATCGAGGCCAAGGATCGAGCGTACGCGTGATGTAGCCCCCCACAAGCGCTTGTTGACGCTCCTTGCAGCGCCCTAAGGCCTGCGATACTGCTTGTAGCCGGGTCACGGGATCCGCTTTGTCGAGGGGAAGGCGGACGATCATGGCCGAGATCTTGTTCCCGAGTCGATGGTCGCCGTGGGGATCCATCCCCACTGGCACCAGCGCTTGCAGGGTCACTCCGGCAATCGACTCGCCTCGTCCTATCAGTTGCGCGCGCAAACCGCCGGAAACAGCTGCAAGCAACACGTCGTTCATGGTGACGCCAAACCTTGTCTCGATTTCCTTCAACGGTTCGAGAGCCTGACGTACAAGCGCCACCCTTCGGCCCTGACCCACGGCGACATTGATCGAGGAGCGCGGAGCTATCGTCCGCGGAGTGACCAGCGTGCTGACCGCTCCGGCCAGCTGGCTTGCGCGCCGGATGCTGCGCACAGGGTGCCCGAGGGCACCGAGGAGCGATAAGCCGGACCGCATCGGTGCGGTGCCTCGGCGTATGAGGTCTCGAGCCACGACTGTCGCCTCCCTCGGTTCTGGACGCGAGGTCCACGGAGGAGAGACAGGGACCTTCGAGGGCGCCGGGTGGCTCTCGAAATCGAGCAGGACCGTAGCCAGTTCGACGCTCGCCAGACCGTCGGCCAGGGCATGGTGGATCTTTTCGACCAGCGCCATACGACCGCCCTCCAGTCCTTCGACGACCCATAGCTCCCAGAGAGGGTGGGCGCGGTCCAAGGGTACAGCGAGGAGGTCGCCGCTGAGCTCGAGCAACTCGGTCTCTGTCCCCGGCGCCGGCACCGCTATGTGGCGCACGTGGTGCGCAATGTCGAATGCAGGATCATCGACCCAGACAGGACCCCCTTGGCCGATACGCGGAAACCGCACCCGCCGGCGAAGCTTGGGGACGAGGTCAAGACGTCGTCCGATCTCGTCGCGTATGGCTTGGATGCGAACCACACCGTCCCGGTCTTTGAACGCGTTGCGCTCGAAGATCGCTACCGATCCGGCCTGCATCGGCGTGCGGGGCGATTCGAGGTACAAGAACATCGCATCGAGCGGTGAGAGTGGTTCAAAGAAGGCGCTCATGCTTCGACCAGTCGGTCCTGGTGATGGGCCAGACTGCATATCTCGTCAAAGCCCTCTTGTAGGCACTGGGTCAGGATCGACCCGTCAGGCACCGCAGCCGTGTCGACATTGATGCCCACACACGCCCGACCGGCCGGCGTGAGTAGGGACACGTTGAGGGCGGCGCCGGACGTTGGTGCAAAGGCAAACATGCTCTCGACGTGTGCTCCACCGAGGTATGTCTCGAAGGGGGGCCCCGGTACGTTGGTGACGACAAAGTCGTCGCCCTTGAGCATGGATCCCCACAGTGCCGTAGTCAGAGACGCGGGTAGAAGATCGAGAACGTCGGCTAGGACGTTGCTGAGCCCTAGTCCCGGCGCGTGCTTCCACGATCCGGCGATGTCGTGGACCAAGCGCAGCCGTTCAGCCGGGTCAGGCACGGACGGAAGAGTGAAACGAGCAGGAACGAAGTGGTTGCCGCCAACGGCGTCGGACGAGGTGCGTACATTGAGGGGCATGAGAACGCGTAGATATTCGACATTGACCCCGTTCTCGTGGTGATAGCGCTGGAGTCCGCCGAGGACTCCCGCTACGAAGACGTCGTTCAGGGTGGAACCAGTTGCGATGGCCGTGTCATGCAGTAGAGCGAATGACAGTTCAAGGATCTCGAATCTTCGCCGGAGCGTTCTCCCCGTCATCAGCGGCGACAAGGGGCGCCGGGCCGGTGCCAACAACCGGGCGACTGACCGAACGGTGGCTCGCGTTCGCTCGAGCTGTGCGGCTGGATTCACAACGACGCCCAGGGCGGCATCGACGGCCCGCCGCGATGTGGGGAGCACTCGGTCCATCCTGGCCAACAACGTCGAGGCTAGCCCTCGGATCTCTGGCTCCCCATCATTGGCCGAGTGTCCATCGCCCGGAGATCCGCCGTCGACGGTTCCGTACTCGGGACGAGGACTACGGAATCGGTCGAGGAGGTGCAGGATCACGGCGATTCCGCCCACTCCATCGACCACGGCATGGTGCAGTTTGACGACCAGCGCCGCCTGGCCGCCTTCTAATCCCTCGACGACGACGCCCTCCCATAGAGGCAGCTCAGGATCGAACGCCGTGGTCCCCATGGCCTGCGCTAAGTCGAGAACGGTGCGTAACGTCGCCGGAGATGGCGCCACCATGCGACGAAGATGAATATCGAGGTCGAAACCGCTGTCCTCCACCCACGTGGGACGGCCCCATCCAAGTGACGATGCCGGTTGCGCCCGCGAGCGAAACCGCGGCTGTACGTGGGTCAGGGCGCAAACGCGCTTCTGGACCTCTTCCCATCCTGGAGCCTGGTCGAGCACCAACACGGCGATGATGGTGGTCCGGAGAAGCGGATCCCGGCCGATGGTCCACAGCAACGTATCGGTGCCGCTCATAGTGCCGTTGTTCCGCCTGGGTGTGCTGGTCATGAGGCGAGTCCCTCCCTCTATCCCGAGTGTGGGTCCGTCGACCCAACCTGGATAGTGCCGAATGACCCGAAAGTCCGAAGCTGCTCTCGACACGATGTCGTCCAGCCACCCGATGAAGCGGGTAGCGGTCGGCGCAAGCCGCAGCGTGGCGGGCCCGGCATCGGACTACATCCGTTGCGTCACAGGCGTCCGACTGCGCACTCCGACTGCCTCTGCCTCATCGCGGAGAACTCGTGCCAGTTCGGCCGCTACTTTGCGCTCGTGGTCCTCCAGGTCCCGTCGGGCCGCTCTCGGGCTCCACCGTCCTCGCATGGTGAACACCAGGATCCCGAAGATCACCTGGCCAGCAAGGCAGACCCACCACCAGCGCTTCCACTCGTTAGGCGACGCCTTCTGGGCGGGGACCAGTTTCTTTTCGGCGACAAGAAGGTTGGCCAGGTTCTGAGAGTGGGTTCCGACTTTGGCCGAGATTTCGCTGTCACTCACCGATTGGCCTCTGTCGATCGCGATGGCCAGTGCGTTGTAGGCAAGAAGACCCTGGACCTGCGGGTTGGCGAGGCCGCCCGCGGCGTTCACCGCCTGCAACAGGTTATGAGACGTGTCACAGGCAACAATGACGTGTGCCAGGGTCTGGGGACCCGGCTCGTGTGTCGCCTGCAACCCGGCGATCACGCTCAACGGGGCGTTCTTGGCAGCACATGCGGTGGTCGAAGGCGCGTACGGGACGGCCGCCTGGATGGTCTGCAAGGTGCTGGCCGCTCCTTGATTGTCGACCAGAGTCGTCGAAGTCGTGATCACCCGGGGGAGAATGAGGAAGGACGCGGCGACCACTAGGCGCAAGATCCAGCCCCAGACCGCCAGTCCGGTCGCCGACAGCGCCGGATTGTGGGCTTCAAGCTGTTCAGTGTAATTGGCCATCCACGGGGCGTAGGCACATCCGATGGCGGTAGCCAGGAGCACCACGATGAGGACGTTCGAGTAGTAGCCGGTGTGCGGGTGGTCGACCTGGATGATCAGGAACACGGTCATGACGATCGTGGCGGCCGCTCCCACCAACATGAACGGCTTGCGAACGTGCACCCGGTCCGAGAGCACTCCGAAGAGTACCAAGGTTCCCGAAAGGAAGGCGGCGTACCAGACATTGATGCCGTTGGCATCGGCCGTAGAGCGGCCGAAGACGACGACCCAGTAAAGGGTGAGCACGCTGACGGAGGCGAAGTAGAAGAGCAAGAGAAGGGAGACCGCCACCGACGACGAGATCAGGTCGAGCCGCATCATGGAGCGAAGCGGGTGCTCAGTCGCCTTCTCCACGTCGATTCCCCTGGCGCGGGCCTCGAGCAGGGCGCGCTCGCGCTCAGAAACCATGATCTGATCACGCAATTGCGGGGAGAGCTCGCGGAGGCAGAAGAAAGAGATGGCCACTACGACCAGGCACACCACGCCCGAGATGACGAATTGGTCCTGCCACGGGTGGAGGTGCGTCAGGGTGTGGGTCGCAACGAGACTGGCGGCCAGGCTTCCCATGGTGGGGCCGAGGGCCCAGAAACCCATGGCGGCGCCCCGCCCCATTTGTGGTGAGAAGTCACGCATGAGCGCCGGAGTCGACACCAGAATGATGCCCTCGACGAACCCGATGACGCAGTAGGCCAGAGCAAAACCGAACTTGGAGTGGATGTGAGGGACACCCAGCAGCTGGACCAGCCCGACCACGAGGGTGCCGTAAATGGTCAGATTGGCTCGCCCGATCTTGTCCGAAAGCCCTCCGATGAAGGCCGTGAAGGCGCCGATGGCGTTCGACACCACCAACAGGTAGAGGAAGTACTGGAAGGACATGTGGTAGTAGGGCAGCATCAGCGGAGTGACGGCCCCCTCCACGTAGTAGAGGTAATAAAGCATGATCGTGATCAGCACCACGATCCCGAGGTACACCGCGCGTCGCACTCCCGTGGGGTACCGGTGGAGTTGCCGCTTCCACAGGGTGTTGAGGATCCCGCCGTCGCTCTGGCCGCTCACGGGTAGAACAAGATCGGTCATCGGAATCCCCTCCCGTCCAAAGAGCCCGCGTGAGGTCGGAATGCGACCGGACGTCGGTGCACTCTCGGCTTCTTCTCCGCACCCCAGCGGAATGGCCTCTTGATGTGATCGTACGGAATGACCCACCCTTCACCTAGTGCCAAACGTCCCAATCTCGGCGCTCCACCGGTTGTGGTGGCCTCGCCACAGGCTCCCTGGACACCGTGCGATCCGGCCAATCTTCAACGCAAGTCCATGACGGAACGAGCCCCGAGATGTGACCTTCGACCCTGCTTCTCAGCCTTCAGGAGGCCGAGGAAAGAAGAGAACGATCGAGGAGCGATGTCATGGCGACGGGGACAAAGAGAATCTTCCGCATTGGCCTCGGGCTGACCGTCCTGGGTTTTGCACTCTTCGACCTGGGTCTCCTTGACGCTTCTTCAGGCCAGGCCTGCGCCCTCACTGGGAGTGGCTCGACGGTGCTCATACCACTGTGCTCTCCGACGACGACGACAACATCGAAACCTCCGCCTGCGTCGACGACCAAGCCTCCAACCACGACGACCACCGAGCCCCCGTCCACCACAACGTCCTCCCCCCCGCCTTCGTCGACGACCAAGCCTCCAACCACGACGACCACCGAGCCCCCGTCCACCACAACGTCCTCCCCCCCGCCTTCGCCGACGACCAAACCTCCAACCACGACGACCACCGAGCCCCCGTCCACCACAACGTCCTCCCCCCCGCCTTCGTCGACGACCAAGCCACCAAGCACCACGACCTTTCCCCCGTCTTCGTCGACGACCGAGCCTGCAACCACGACGACCACCGAACCCCCGCCCACCACCTCGTCCCTTCCCCCGTCCACCAGGACGCTCCCGCCCACGCTCAGCCGCTCCGAACAGGGGACCGGAATCCTGGCATTTACCGGTATGGCGGGAACGCTGAAGCTCGTGGGCCTCGCCTTGATCTTGCTGGGGATCGGGTTCTGCCTTGTCTTCGCCGCACGGATTCGATCACGAGGAACGGAGTAATCGTTCCGATCTGGACAACGTTCAGACTGAACCGGCTAATCGTCTTTGCCGAGCGAAAACGCCATTTTGGGACCTTTGGCCCCTCAAGCGTTGCCGGCGGTGTCCCGATCAAATTCCTATGGTCTCGGAATGGTTGTCCGGACATCTGGTCGAAGGAGGGCGAGGCTGGCGGGACACCGGGGTCGATGAGGCTGCCATCGGCCACTCCGGGCAGCGGCAGCTCCGATACGGGCGGTTGGCGAGTGTGACATGGCGTCAACCGTCGAACTGACGTCCTGATCGATGACAGATCTGATCCCCAACGCGCCCGACGACCAGGCTGCTCTAACCCAGCCGGACAGGAGACGGGCGACGCTCGGAACCCAACTGATCGCCGCTGGGCTTGTGACGGAAGATCAGGTGAACATCGCGCTGGTCGAGCAACGACGAACCGGTCAACGGCTCGGCGAGATCCTCGTAGGGCAAGATGTCCTGTTCGAAGAGGATCTGGCCCGAACATTGGCCGAAATCAGCGGGATGCCATACCAGGACCTGAATCTCGACCCGCCCGATCTGACCGTCTTCGATTCTCTTCCCGAGGCATTCTGCCGCCGTCGTAACGTCTTGCCTGTGCGACGTACGAAGGGTGCGCTCGTCGTCGCCATAACCGACCCCAGAGATGTCCAGACCCTCGACGATCTCCGAACACTGGTAGCCGGTCCCCTCCGTCCGGTGGTGGCTGCACCGGGTCCATTGCGTCAGGCACTCGAGTCAGGCCATTACAGCCGCTTGATCAAGGAAGGGGAAGTCTCCACCGACCAGGTGTCCGAACCGATGCCAACGACGGTTGCATCCGACGAGAGCATTTCCGGCGAGTCGATGATCGGGCTGAACCAGAAGCCGGTCGTTGCCTTCGTCAACCAGCTCCTTCGGCGGGCCGTTGACGAGCGGGCATCTGATATCCATGTCGAGCCCACCGAAGACGGTCTCCGAATCCGGTTCCGGGTGGACGGGATGCTCCACGATGTCATGAGCGCCCCCGCATCCTTTCGGCTTGGAGTGGTAAGTCGTATCAAGATCATGGCCGACATGGACATCTCTGAGCATCGCCGACCTCAAGATGGACGAATGTCGATGACGATCCGAGGGCTTGCCGTGGACATCAGGATGGCTAGTCTTCCTACGAACTACGGGGAAGCGTTGGTATTGCGGTTGCTCCGTCGTGACCATGGACTACTTGAGATCGGTGCGCTCGGGTTCCTTCCCGAATCACTTGGTCGGTTCCAGAGGTCCTTTCAGAAGGCCTGGGGCATGGTCCTCGTGACAGGGCCGACCGGATCGGGAAAGTCGACCACGTTGTACGCGACGATCAATGAGCTGAATGTGCCAAGCCGCAATACGGTCACAGTCGAGGATCCCATCGAATACCGAATCGCCGGTATCAAACAGACCCAGGTGAGTACGAAGGCTGGTTACACATTTGCCTCCGGTTTGCGCGCCGCCCTACGAGCAGATCCTGACATCATTCTCATCGGAGAGATCCGTGATCTGGAGACCGCTCGGATCGCGACCGAGGCAGCCCTCACCGGTCACCTGGTCCTCTCGACGCTCCATGCCAACGATGCAGCGTCGAGTACTACGAGACTGTTGGACATGGGCCTTGGACCCTACCTTGTGACTTCCGCTTTGGAGTGCGTGGTTGCCCAACGATTGGTCAGAAGGCTCTGCGGACGGTGTAAGTCCTCCGATGAGGTCAGCCCTCAGGAGCTTCTGGAACTCCAGGAGTTGTTCTTGGTCGAAGACGGCACTACCAACCTGCCTCTTCATCGAGCAAACGGCTGTGAGCAGTGTGGACAGACTGGCTATCTGGGACGACTGGCCATACACGAAGTCATGGTGATGGATGACGAACTTCGTATGCTTGTGCTGCAGCGCGCCCCCGCGGAGGCCATCGCCCGGGCTGCCATCGCCGGCGGGATGCAAACATTGCGCCAGGATGCATTCGCCAAAGTGTTGGAAGGCGATACCTCTCTTGACGAACTGAAGCGGGTGCTCGTCTAGTCGAGCTCTCTTGTTGGCACCCTGGTTTCGGTGAACTGAGCGAGCCTGCTCCGCATGGTCGTCACCTTGATGACGGGAGACGAAGCCGTTGTCCGTCCGACTGTCCATCTTTTCGCCGATACTGGACCCACGGGGTGGACGAGCTGGACGAGGCGCATTTCCTCGTTCGAATCCCGCTGGGACTGCCAACCGATTTCTGACCGAATCCGCGATTGTGCCGCCGTCGGGGATCAACGGCCGGTGACGCCGTCGAGGGACTCTCGGAGGAAGTCGGCATGGCCGTTGTGGCGGGCATATTCCCCGATCAGGTGCACGTAGATCATCCGCAATGACATCGCGTCGCCTCGTACGTCGATCTCGTGCGTGAATGGGATCGTCGCAACTGCTTCATCGGCCAGCTTCCACTCCTGGCGGAGCTGCTCCACCTCGTCCTCCGCACGTGCCGCGTCGATCTCCTGAAAGTCGGAGTCATTGCCGGGGCCGCCGTACAACGACGGCACTTCCTGGCCGGCGGCCCGTTGACGAAGCCAGATTCGCTCGACCTTGGCCAAATGACGCACCAGCCCGAGGAGCGACAGCGTTGACGGCGGTAACGCCCGCGCCACAAGTTGCTCTGCGGTGAGACCGGCGCACACATTGAGCAGCGTTGTTCGCTGCCACGCGAGATAACCCTCGAGGATGCCACGGTCATTGCCGGTCATGGGCCCGTCCGCGGAGTCGGGCGCGGGGGATCTCCAAGTCACCGGAACATTGTTTCAGACGCGCTCTGGCCGGGCTATAGGCCGATCTATGTCCCGCACGAGGGATTCTTGTTCATCCGCCTGCTCATCCATTCGGGACGACCAGGCGTTGACGGGGGATAACGCACCACACTGCAATCTCCTATGAGCAGACATAATGGCCTGGACTCCGGCGGCTCTGCTCAGCTTCTTGTGGCCGTCTCCCGTCTTCGGCCTTTTGGTCAGGGTTTGGTCGCTCCTGTCCCGATCCTTTCTCGTCCCCCGCTGTCTTTTGGTAGCCTGAGGTCATATCGTGATGTCTCTACTAGAATCACTAGAATCAAACAATGGATGGCGCGAATTGCTCGGATTCGCACGGACGGATGCGGGCCAGTGGGATGGCTTCGGCTCACATCAGGACACCTGTGCTGCAGGCTCTAAGACCGGCACCACCAGCCGCTCCTAGCCGTATCGGCCGACGGGTAGCGGGTGAAGTGCACAGGACGGGCAGCCGTGTCAGGCAACCTGGTCCCGCCATGTTCGAATCAGCGTGAATGGGGAGAGTCACTCCAATGTTGGCACGGAGATCAATAGCATTCGTCGTCATCGTGCTGATGGGGACCGTCATGCTCCCCGTCAATAACGCGAATGGCAGAACGTGCACAGACCGTTGCATCGCTGCTGGCTACATACCCATGGGACGTCCGTCGTTCCCGGGGTCCACGTGGACAGCTGCCAACAACACATTTACCACCCATTTCCAAAATCTTAAGGCCTGGAACTATGGCTTGACCGAGCTGGGTCTCTCAACCCCTGGGAAATATATACCGGAGGGCGAGACGGGTTCCTCACCCTATTGGGGCAGCAACTTGTGTCCTTGTGCCTCGTCCGATGACTACGACCTACCCGGCAACGTCTCACAGACATCAACAGGCGCCAAACGCTCATTGCTCTCGACCTACAAGCCTCAGATGTTCAAACGACATGGCTGGGGTTTGACTTTCACAGCTCAGTACACGGGTCCGAAGACGTATGTCACCACAAACGAGGGCGACCAGACATACTCCTGGACGTCGGGGATGGTCAACACGTTCAACAAGGTTGACTTTCCCGACCCGAGGAAGGGTTACACGGACGCCTACATCCAGATCAAGGCCCAGATGATGGGCTACCAAGGCCACGACAATGGCGCCTGGAACGCCCTGTGGTTCCTCGGCGCGACGAACCCGGCGACCCAGGAAATCGACCTCCAGGAGACGGGGCTGACCGGTGATTCCCCCAATGTGATTTTCTCGCACGACTGGTATCCAGGCGAAGACGACACCCAAGTCGCCGATTACGCCTCTTCGCATGACCTGTCAGCCGGTTACCACATCTATGGCATGGAGATAAACGAGAAGACCAACACCCTGAACATGTACCTCGACAACAAGCTCGTCGGCACCGATACCAACGCCGGCAGCACGGGACCCTGGTTCATCATTCTGGACGGAGCGATCGCTTCTCAGTACAGCGCACCTCCAGCCGATAATGTCGGCATGAGAATGAATGTGATGGAAATCCAGGTGTTTCAGCGATAGATCACAAAATCGTCGAGCGTTGTGATGCTCTGTGCAACTCGAGGCGCCAGCCCGTCTGACTTCCTCTGTAACGAGCGTGTCGCTCTCGTTCAGATTACGCGATGCTGGCGGGATGTCGGACGTGCCCGAAGACTCTCCCGGCACCACCCCGGGCCCGCTAATCTGGCTGGGCGCCGGCGACGACCCGCGACTAGACGTTTACCGGGACCTCAAGAGCCCGGCTGCCCGGATCCGGGCGGTCGGCGACGATTCGGTCTTCGTCGTCGAGGGGAGACTCCCTGTCGAGCGGCTCCTCAGCTCCGTGTACACGGTGCGTTCGCTGCTCGTCGACGACCACCAGGTGACGGCGGCCGGTGATCTGGTGGCGACCACACGGGCCCGGGGCGCCTCGGTGTTCGTCGGATCCCGTGCTCTTGTGGCCAGCACGGTCGGCTTCGCTTTGCACCGGGGAGTGGTGGCGGTGGCGAACCGGCCGTCGCCGGCCGATGCACAACAGATACTGGCCGACGCCGCTGGAAAATCCGCTCCAGAGGGAGCACCTCCGATCGTCGCCGTCCTCGAGGGCCTCAACGATCATGAGAACATCGGGTCGCTGTTCCGCAACGCCGCTGCGTTCGGGGTGGCAGGCGTCCTCCTGGATCCGACGTGTGCCGACCCGCTCTACCGCCGGTCGATCCGGGTGTCCGTTGGGCACGTCCTCCACATACCGTTCGCCCGGGTGGCGCCGTGGCCGATCGACCTGCAGCTGGTGCGGGCCGCTGGCTTTGTTATCGCCGCGTTGACACCGCGTCCCGCTGGCGACTGTGGAGTCCCTGTTGTCAGTCTCGCCAAGCTGAAGGCCACGTTATCCAGCTCAATTCACCCGGCTGGTGTGGCGCTGCTCCTCGGTGCAGAAGGGCCAGGGCTGACGGAGAGGGCCCTGGAGGCGTCCGACGTTGTGGTCCCCATCCCGATCGTGGACAGGGTCGACTCGCTGAACGTCGCCACGGCGGCCGCCATAGCCTTCCACACGCTCGCCAGCCGCTAACGATTTAGAGCCGTGGTATCGAGGTTGTGCCCCCGCGCATCGGTCGGCAGAGGTACGACGCTACGGGATGGACGTCAGCATGTGAGAGAACCAGGCACGACGGGTCGCCACTGTATACGTCGTCGAGACTCACTCCTGGTGCCGCTCATGCATCTCCACCACGTCGAGGTTCGCCCTACGTTCAATTGCAGGTAGGGGTGAGAGCATCGACCGGACCTGATGGGAGGACTTGACAGTGGAGGCGACTCGGCGGCGGCAAGGTTGGTTGACACTCGACCTTGCATTCCCTTGCTACCAACAGCACCGCCGCCGCCGAGTCGCTCTCTCACCAGCGGGGGCCTGAAGAATATCGTCCAAACGTCGTGGGCCCTGGAGAGGGATTCCACCTGAGCGAAACTACGCATGGCAAACCAACGGCGTCACAATGACCTGAAATGAAACACAGACCTAGGTATTTGCACCTAATGAGCCCACGTACAATCTCGTCTCATTCGGGGGCCGATGTGTGCCGACAAACCTTTCTAGAAAACGACAGTCGAGTCTAGAAAACGACAGTCGAGCGGGACTCTGAGGACACGGCGTAGCTCCGAGAGGGGCGGATATGGAACATGAATTCAGACGCTTGCTTCCTCGTCTCATCGTCGACTGGCAGGGAGTTGTCAAGCTCGACGGCCCCACGGAGGAGCCGTGGCGAGACTGCCGGGTGGTGGACATATCTTCGGCGGGTGCCGGACTGGAGCTGGCGAATACCTCAGCGGAGGTAGTGGAAGGAGCTTCCCTTCTCCTCGCCATTCACCTGCGGAGCCAGGTCAAGCATCGCCGACAAACGGTCGGCGGCCGACTCATGGTGGGGACGGAGTTCACACACCTCACCGATGGCGAGTGCGCCTACTTGGCATCTCTGCACGAACTGCAGGCGCACTGGTAAGGCCACGCACCAAAGGAAGCGCAATGAACTGGAGAGATGAGATGACAACCACCCTGGCACATCCCAAATTCACGCCGATACACCCACTAAGGCAGAAGGCGCGGAAGACGCCGCGATTGACGCCGATCGAGCGTTCCTTGTATCTGATCGCGCTGGACCTCGATCCACGCCTCTGCTACACGCACTTTGAGATTCAGAGTGCGTGGCGACGTCGTATGGGCCGGGCCCATCCGGACGCCGGCGGCAATGGCGCGCTCGCCGCCGCCGTCAATGCGGCGTACGTCGGCTTGGTGAGTCAGCCTGAGCTGTTCCACCACGTCGACATCGCTTTGTAGCCCCTTGAGGTGGACCGATGACATACCAGTAGTTTGCCATCCTGCAATATAAGCCGGTTCGCCACTGCGTGGCGGTTCCGTCGGCAGGTCAAGGTCCAAACAAATCTTTACGCCGATCCCGTCATCGCGCCGAGGTTGTTCACTAGTTTGCCATGAGTTCACATTGCCGTAACCGGAGCGGCTTAGTCTAGGAATGCAGTGCTTGGTACGTTGTGCCTCGGAGGGTCCTCCATGATCATTCCACGACGTCGTGGGTCGTCATCGATGATCGAAGAGATTCCCCTCTTCTCGGGTTGTCGATCGCGTGAATTGCAGAGGCTCGAAGCCATTGGAACACGCATTCACGTTAGCGCCGGTCGCAGACTGATCACCGCCGGCGACTATGCCATCGAGATTCTGCTCGTCCTATCTGGGAACGCGTCGTGCTCCATGGGCACTCGGCAGGTCGCCACCTTCGGAACCGGAGACTTCTTTGGTGAGGTGGCAGCACTGTGCGACAGCCCCCGCCCCGCAACCGTCATCGCCACCACGGATATGGATCTCTGGGTACTCGACAGAGCCGAATTTGCAGATGACCTCCAAGTCGCACCCGACGTCGCACGTCGGATGCTCTGCGCTATGGCCCGGCGATTGCGGGCTGCCGACGTTGCCGCCTGACCTCACCGTCCGGTCGGTTGCCGGCCAGCGTTGCGCCGTGTCCTCGCCGCCCGAGATCAACCCCGGCGAGGCGACCATTTCCATCGACGAACGGCCACGATGAAGCCGACAACACCCCAGATGGCAACGACGAGCAGGTCGTGCCAGGCCCATGGGGACGCACCCTTTTGAGTGTCGAATGGAGCGAAGACGGCGAGAATGAAGTGGCGCACAGGGAAGTACGCCGAGAACTGGGCCAGGCCCGAACCGGGTTTGGACGGGAACCACAAACCCGAGAGAAAAAGCAGCACGAAGAAGATGATGCTGATTATCGGCCCGGCCGCATCCTGATTGGGGACGAGCGTGCTCATGGCCACTCCGAGCGAAGAGAAGCTGAGCATGCCCACGACGATGGCAACGACGAAGGCGCCCACGTTGTCCGGAAAGTGGACGCTGAACCCAAGTCTTCCGACGGCGAGGAGCATGACCACCTCGACTGTGGAAATGACCATGGAGCTGAGGACTATGGCGGTGAGCAGCGCCCACGTGGGAAGGGGACTGAGTCTAAGCCGCTTGAGAAGGCCCATTTCGCGTCGGTTGACCAGGGCTATAGCCAGAATGTTGAAGCAGGCCGCCATCACGCCGTACGCGGCAAACCCGGGTACGTAGTACTGAACCAAGCCGGATGTGGCCGTAGAACGGGATGCGCTGATTCCCCGCTGAGGCTCCCAGCAGGACCATGAAGACCACCGAGAATCCGACGGTAAAGGCTGCCCCGACCGGGTTGAGCCAGAAGGACAGCTGTTCGTAGCGGAGCTGTCGGCCCACCAACTTGACGTCGCTAAAGCCTTCGAAGGAACCGATAACCGGAGTGGCGCTCACTTCTCGTCTCTCGTCAGCTGGAGATAAATGTCTTCCAAAGTCACCCGGGTAACCGAGAGTCCCGGTAGACGCAGGTTGCTGTCGAGCGCCCAGCCGATGAGTGTGTGAAGCACATGGAGCTCATCTTCGGTCTGGATCTCGACGAGACCGTCCGACTCTGCGTGGACCTCGACAGGAAGGTCACTCGCAGAGATCACCATCGGGTAGGGCGAAGCGGATGGTCACGGCACCTGAGTCCCGTCCACCCAGAGAGGCCGGGGTCCCGGTGGCAACGATCTGAGCGTTGTTGAGCACCGCCACGTGATCGGCGAGCGCGTCCACCTCGTCCATGTAATGGGTGGTCAGCAGCACCGTCGTGCCCTCCGATGCAAGTGTGCGGATCAGCTCCCAGGTGTCTCGACGACCTGACGGGTCGAGCCCCGTGGTGGGCTCGTCGAGGAAGAGCAGCTCGGGGTTCCCCACAATGCCGAGGCCCACATCGAGGCGGCGCTGCTGGCCGCCCGAAAGGGTCTTCACCCGCGCATCAGCCTTTTCTCTGAGGCCGACCAGGGCGATGACGTCGTCGACCGAACGGGGCGAGGGGAAGAAACCGGCGTTGCGGGTCAGGACCTGGCGCACCGAGTAGTAGGGCTCGACCGCCAACTCTTGAAGAACGACGCCGATACGGGTCCGGAGCCAGCGCTGCGTCGGCCGGTTGGCTGGGTCGACTCCCAGGGTCTCCACTTGTCCGGCGCTGCGGTCCCGGAAGCCCTCGAGAATCTCGATGATGGTGGTCTTTCCTGCCCCGTTGGGGCCGAGGAGGGCAAAGACCTCTCCCTGTTTGACTTCGAAGCTGACGCCTTTCACCGCTTGCTTGGCGCCGTAGGTCTTCTCGAGGTTGCGTACGCTTATCGCCGCCACGCCGCTCCTGAAGTGCTCAACCCTCCACTTGACGTGCCATCTCGATCAGGTCGAGACCTCCCGGCTCCGGCTCCGGCTCCGGCTTCGTGGCCGAAACGCCGCGTGAAGAGGGCTCAGGGGCATCGGTGCGAGAGTCACGTCTCACGATGGTTGTGATCGTCGGTACCCCTTCACTTTCTTTCAGGAGACGGGCGCGTTCTATGAACGGCTCGATCGCTCTGGAGAAGCGAATTCTATTCCTGACGCAGAGGTCGATCTCGTAGCCTTTGTGGTCGAGTTCAAAGGCTATTGCCTCTGCTCCCTCACTGCCATCGATGTCGTCGATTCGCGTGATTCGTATCGCCATCTCGCTACAACCCTACCAACTGGTCGACTGAGTCAAGTTCATGGACGCCCAGCATCAATCCACTCTTGCACCTTGGCATCGCCGACACGGCGGGCGGTTGGCATCTTTGCCCAGGTTCGGAATCGAATCTTTTCGTCGGCATCGAGACTCGAGAAGAGGGTCTTGGAAGATGTTCCTGTCGCTGAATTGCTTGCACGGGACTTGGACGCAGATTCTCCTCGACCAGTTTTCCTACCCTTGTCTATGAACGGGGCGAAGGCGGCACGAAGTCTCTCAGCGTTTTTCGCGCTCAAGTCGATCTCGTAGGTATTCCCGTTCAGGGCAAAGCTAACGGTCTCGTCAGCTGTGCCGCCGTCGATGTCATCCGTAAGTTGAACAATGACTGTCTGCGCCATGACCCCACTCTAGTCAGCCATCTATGGGCGGCCAAAACCATGTCGCCCAAGTATGTTCGTCTTTGCCGCTCTTGCCTCTGTCCGGGCAGGTTGTCTTGCAGGTCACACCGTGAAACGGGCCGCGCTAATATGTTGACTTCGGTGACGACGGCCGAGGAGGAGATCATGCACACGATGCTTGCAATGGTCGATCGGGGACAGGCACCGTCATTTTGACGACGTAGTCCAGACGGCGGGCTCAAACGCCCGCCCCGGTGTCGGTCCTCATGTATCCCATGCACCTTACCTTTGGCGCGCTTCGCGCGCGCCCGTCTCCTGCCGACACCGCCGAAAGGACCATCGTGGTCAGCGTCTTCCCGCACCCGGGGATCTCCGCGTGCGATCGTAGAATTCTCAGTTCCCTTGCCTTGTCGTTCGTGGGACCGAACGCGGGCTCCGGCCCGTTCGAGCTCCGGGACCGGTAGCGACATGCCCGGACCCCACCAGCACCGATCTCACCGAAAGATGCACGCCGACGAGGTGCGCGTGGACGATGACCTCGTCCGAGGCCTCATCAGGGACCAGTTCCCGCGGTGGGCGGACCTCTCTCTGCTTCGGATGCCGTCCACCGGCACGGACAACGCCATCTTTCGCTTGGGTCACGACCTCGGGGTCCGCGTGCCCCGTATTCATTGGGCGGTCGGCCAAGTCGCCAAGGAGATCCAATGGTTGCCTCGGCTCGCACCTCACCTGCCCGTCGCCCTGCCCGAGCCTGTGGCCCAGGGCGAGCCCGGCTCAGGGTATCCCTTCCCCTGGCTCGTCTACCGGTGGCTGGAGGGCGAGGACGCGCTGACCGGAACGGTCGAAGACTGGATCCGGTTGGCCCGTGACGTGGCCCGTGTCGTCTCGGTGCTCGAAAGGCTGGATGTGGCAGGCGCCCCGTCCGCCGGCCATCGCGCCGGGTCGCTCGTTCCTCAGGACGAGACGACCCGGCGATGTATCAGCGTTCTCGATGGTCTCATCGATGTGGGGCGAGCGACGTCGGTCTGGGACGAAGCCCTGTGCGCCGATGCATGGCCGGGAGCGCCGGTATGGGTCCATGGAGACCTTCTCCCGGGCAACGTGCTCACCCGAGTCGGCAGGCTGACGGGCATCATCGACTGGAGCGCATCCGGAGTGGGTGACCCGGCATGCGAAGCGATGCTGGCGTGGGCCATGCCTCCTGACGCCCGCGCCGTCTACCGCGCCGAACTCGGGATGGACGATGCCACGTGGGCCCGTGGCCGGGGTTGGGCGTTGCAACAGGCCGTGCATTTCATCCCCTACTACGCGAAGACGATTCCCGACGCGGTGACGGCCGCAAAGCATCGCCTGGACGCGCTCCTGACCGGCGACGATGTCCCCGGGCCGGGTCGGTCCCGTGGCTGACGCGTCCTTTGCCGAACCCCGGCTCGCTCGGATCTACGATGCGCTGGACTCGGACCGACGTGACCTGGATGCGTATGTCGCCATGGTCGTCGAATTCGGCGCCCGTTCTGTGCTCGACATCGGATGCGGTACGGGAACATTCGCCTGCCTCCTCGCTCAGCGGGGATGCAGCGTCACAGGGATCGATCCCGCCGTGGCCTCTCTGGATGTGGCTCGCCGGAAGAGAGGCGCCGACCGGGTGCGTTGGCTGGAAGGAGATGCCACGGCCCTCCCGCCGATGCAGGTGGATCTGGTGACCATGACCGGCAACGTCGCCCAAGTGTTTCTCGGCACCGAGGACTGGGCCTCGACCCTCCGGGCGGCTCGATCAGCCCTTCGGCCCGGTGGCCACCTGGTGTTCGAGGTCCGCGACCGGACCCGAGAGGCGTGGCGTGGTTGGAACCGGGCCCAGTCGTGGAGGCACCTCGAGATCCCCGGCGCCGGCACCGTCGAGACCTGGGTGGATCTCACCAGGGTCAGCGGCTCCCTGGTGTCGTTCCGTCAGTCTTTCGTCTTCGAGGCCGACGGTGCCGTTCTCACCTCTGACTCGACGCTCCGGTTCCGAGACCGCGACGAGGTCGCCGACTCCCTCCGGGCGGCGGGATTCGTAGTAGAGGAGGTCCGGGACGCTTCCGATCGGCCGGGACTCGAGCTCGTCTTCGTTGCCCGGCCGACCGAAGTTCATGGTGTGCCGACACCGGCCGGGCCCCCTCGCGTCCGGCTCCCCTCCCGTCGGACCGAGATCTACCGCCACGGTGACATCGTGGTGCGTTCCGCAGGACCGTGGTCCGCGTCGGTCCACGCCCTGCTGCGCCACCTTGAAGCGGTCGGTTTCGCCGGGTCGCCCCGTGTGGTCGGCAACGGGTTCGATGCCGACGGCCACGAGACTCTGTCGTACATCGATGGTGACTTCGTCCACCCTCGTGCCTGGACCGATGACGGCATCGCCGCACTCGGTGGGTTGTTGCGTCGTCTCCACGCGGCCTCCGCCACCTTCGTCGCCCCGGACGGCGCGGTCTGGCAGACGTGGTTCACTCGATCCGACCGATCCGACGCCATCGTCGGTCACGGCGATCTCGGACCTTGGAATATCGTGGCCCGGGAGGGCCTGCCCGTCGGGATCATCGACTGGGAGTTCGCCGGGCCGGTGGACCGCCTCGACGAGGTGGCCCAGGTGGCCTGGCTCAACGCGCAGCTGCATGACGACGACGTCGCCGCGCGCAATGACCTTCCCTCCCCGGAGGCCCGGGCCCGCCAGCTCGGGCTGTTCGTCGACGCCTACGGTCTGGATGCCGCCGAGCGGGCACAACTGATCACGCTGATGGTGGAGCACGCCATACGCGATGCCGCCAACGAGATCACCGGTGCCGGGCGGATCGACATGGTCGATGCACCTACGCAGCCCCCCGGTGGACCTGAGTCGGACCCCTTGTGGGCACTCACCTGGCGGGTGCGCTCGGCTGCATGGTTGGTTCGACATCGCCAGCTTCTCGAGGCCGCCCTGCGAGCCGAGTGACTGAGTCCGGCTGTACGCCTTCCGGCTGTATGCCGGGATTCGGTGAGGCGCTGGTCTGGTCATCACGGCCCCGGGCGGGATCTCCGAAAGGAGACCACCGGGGCGGTTGGCTCATTCGTCCGAAGAAGGGCCCACTGCTTCATGTCGGTCGGAATCCGTTGGAGGACCACTCGTCGAGGGGTTGTCACGTCGGTACCAATCACGCCAAATGAGCCGGTGGACAGGGACGAGCCGGGGGATGTCACGGAGTCCCGGGAGGAAGGGTATGGCCAGGAGCAGGATGGTGGCGGCTCCGGTCAGATAGATGGCGATGAGGTCGACGTTGGCGGAATTGTCGAACCCGGGGACCTGGTACCAGAGGGTGTAGAGCCACAACCACGGCTGGCCGGGATAACTCCCCGTCTCGTTCATGACCCCCCACTGGGCGCCTGTGAGATTCTGGGCGGCGGCGACGTTGCTGAAATACTGACCGTCCTCCAGGAACAGAAGGGGTTTGGTGAAGTTGGTGCCGTAGAAGTCGTGGTTGGCCAGCAGGTCGGCATCGATGGCGCCACTGCGGGCCAGACTGGTCTCAGTGGCCAGCATGCTGGGGACGGGTCCGTCGGCGGCGGCGGGGACGACGGGAACACCGTGTCGGAAGGTCACGTGGGTGACGGCCTTCAGGTAGGCGGCGTCCCATGCGGTCCGGACCGACGCCGACGCGTTTTGGTATCGACCGAGGGCGGCGGCGAGCGTCGGATCGGTCGAGGCGACCCTGGACAGCGGCGCCAGCACGAAGGTCTCCGCCGTGTTGATGGGTTGGCGGACACCGGCGATCTTGGACGGGGCGAAAAGGAGGCTTTGGGCGCTCCCAGAGGTGTTGTTGTACGGCGGTCCGTAGGTGGCGGTCTCGCTGGTGCCGGCCAACTCGCTGGCGGCGGTGGCCACGAAGTCAGCCGGCGCGATCCGGGCCCAGGAGGCGACCGTGACAGGCGGGACATCGGGGGAGGACAGAAGACCGGCGAGGGCGACGACCAGGATGACGGCGACGACCGTGGCCACGGTGGCTTCCTTCAGGATGTCGTAACGCCGTGTCGGCCCCCTCCATGGCGCGGTATCGGCACCAGCGGCAGCCAGCCTCTCCGCTCGCCCGCGGCTGCGGTGAACGGGAAGGGGATGGGCGACACCCCTAACACGGACCGCCAGGATATGGGCCCCGACCAAAGCTACGAGGACCACGGGGATGAGCACCACGTGCCACAGCAGCATCTGGCCGACGTTCATCAGGTTGAAGAATGCGCCCACGCCGACCGCGTTGAACGCGTCCTTCCCGCTGGTGGAGATCCACTGGGAATCGAAGTTCTGCTGTGAGAGATAGCCCGTGAAACATTCGACGATCGACGCCACGAAGGCCACGACCCCGGTCATCCAGGTAAGGCGGCGCCGCCCGCGCCAGGCGGCCATCCAGAACTTCCCCCACAGATGGATGACCATGAAGGCCATGAACGCCTCGACGCTCCAGAGGTGGAGGCTGTTGAAGAAATGGCCGACCGGGTCGGTGTGCCACCAGTCGGTGCCGCCCAGGGCGATGGCGAAGCCTGACACGATCACGACAGCCAGGGCGGCGAGGGTGGCGACGCCGAAGACGTAGATCCAGGAGGCGACATAAGCCGGTTGACGGTCAGGGAGGAGCTTGCCCGGGGGGAGGAGACGAAGAGCATGGCGTCGCAGGCGCGCCGTCCACATGGTGGCGTCGACGTCGCTGCCGAGATCAGCGGTCGAGGATCCGGCTCCATGCGAAGGTCCGGCGTCGTCGGAGAGGTCTTCGGGCGCCGGCGACTTCCGTCCTCGATCGTGCCCGGGGAAGGGAACGACGAGCGCGGCGCCAAAGATCACCACCATCACGGCGATGAGGACCAGGTTGGCCTCGGAGACGATGAAGATCGACCAGTGCAGGTACCGGCCGGGGCTGTTCAGATCCACCGCCGTCGCCACCAGTGATCCGCTGATCATGATCCGGATGTCGTAGTCGGCTGTCGCTCGAATGGCATTTTTCGGACCTCCGCCGCGCGCTCGCCCAAGCTGCCGGGGTCTAGAGCAACGAAACGTGTTTATCACAAGGGCGTACCGAGTACGAGCCACACCATGGGCACGAACTCACGTCAATCGATGACCCCGTCCTCGATCAGGCCATCGATCTCGGGCTGCGTCAGCCCCCATCCCAAGAGTGCCTCGGTGGCGTGCACACCGGGGCCCGGTGAGGGGGAGGGAGGTGGGGGAGGGGTCCGGCTGAACCTCGGCGCGGGGGCAGGCTCCACCACCCCTCCGACGTCGACGAAGGTGGCTCGGGCGCGATTGTGGGGATGGGTGGGAGCCTCGCCGAGCGACAGCACCGGTGTCACGCAGGCGTCGGTGCCGTGAAACACCTCCAACCACTGGGCCCGTGTCCTGCCCCGCACGATCTCCGCTACCTGGTGCTTGAGCGGCTCCCACTGCGATTGATCATCCTGCGGAGGAATGCTCTCCTCGGGAAAGCCCAGCCCCTTCATGAACGACGCGTAGAAGCGAGGCTCCATGGCCCCGACGGACACGAACTCACCGTCCGATGTCTCGTACACGTTGTAGTAGTGGGAGCCGGTGTCCATGGAATTGGTGCCGCGCTCGTCGTGCCAGAGAGACAGGCTCCGGATCTCGTGGACCATCGTGGTGAGCAGTGCCGCGCCGTCCACCATTGCCGCGTCGACCACCTGGCCCTGGCCCGAATGGGTCCGCTCGTAGATGGCGGCGAGGATCCCCAGGGCGAGCAGCATCCCCCCGCCGCCGAAGTCGGCGACCAGATTGAGCGGGGGGACTGGAGCTCCGCCGCGCCGGCCGATGGGGGCGAGAGCACCGGCGATGGCGATGTAGTTGATGTCGTGTCCAGCTTCGGCGGCCAGGGGACCCTCCCGTCCGTACCCGGTTATCCGTCCGTAGACGAGGCGGGGATTGCGCTCGAGGCAGGTGGTGGGACCGAGCCCGATCCGCTCCACGACACCGGGGCGGAAACCCTCCAACAGGACGTCGGCGTGTTCGACCATCCGGAGCACCAGTTCGACTCCCTGCAAGTGCTTGAGGTCGACGCCGATGGCCTGGCGTCCCCGGGTGAGTACGACCCGCCGATCGGGGGTGCCGGCGCGGGCGGCAGGCATGTTGACTCGTTCCAGGCGGATGATCTCGGCGCCGAGATCGGCCAGCACCATGGCGCAGAACGGCCCTGGACCCAGACCGGCGAGCTCGATGACACGGAGTCCGGCGAGCGGTCCTGTTCTCGGTCGGTCTTCTGAGATCGTCCCGCTCACGAATCGGTCAGGTAACGGTCGATCATGCGGTGCATGTGGAGCACGTTGGCTTCCTGACGGCGGTTGAGGCGTAGGCCCGGGCCTCCCCGAGACTTCATCCCGATCTGCACGTGTTCCATGTTGGCATAGTCCTGGTTCGTGATGACACCCCAGTCGCGCTCGGTCCAGTCGGGGTAGAAGCGCCGACGGGCGCGTTTGCGGCCCTCGTCTCGGCTGGGCCATTCGAGGAACCAGGTGTCCTTGATGGCGCTGTCGGGATCGAGCCCGTTGGGACGCACTCGGAAGATGATGGCGGTGCCCGGATAGATGGGCCCGACCAAATTGGGAAAGAAGAACACGTCATCCGCACTCGTGAGTTGGTCGTCGGCGAATTCCTCGACGGCGACCCCCCGCGTCATCAAGAGCTGACGGCGACCCTTCTGGTAGCGGCTCAACAAGGATTCGTCGTCGGGTGGTGCCGAGCGGACCCGTTCGATGAGGGCGCGCTCGTCGTCGTAGAACAGACCGCCCAGCCCGGCCACGAAGGACGCCAGGATCTCCCCCTCGTCATACTCGCCTTCAGCGAGCCCGAGGCGGGGGCTCGGACGTAGTGTCCGTCGTGCGGTGGGCAGACGGCCGTAGTGCGAGTGGATGCCCAACGACTCGTACTCGAGGCTGACGTCGTCGGTCCACGGAAGGATCTGAGGATGGGTGCCCTGGACGTGGTAGCCCTCGTTGAAGGCGTCGACGACCACCTTCCAGTTGGCCGGGAGGACGGTCGAGAGATAGGCCCTGATCCGCATCCGGTCGAGATGGTAGGGGGCCAGCAGGGTCGGTAGCGGGTCGAGGAACTCGAGCAGCGGCGGTGCCGCCGCGTCGAGGCACACCCACACGAAGCCGCCCCATCGGTCGACGCGCACCGGACCGAGGCGAACGTCCTCCGGCATCGGGGCGAACTCGTCGGGGTCGACGACTTCGATCAGCTTGCCGTCGAGGTCATAGCGCCAGGCGTGATACCGGCAACGCATGCACTCGTCGTCGAAGTGACCGCTGCCCTCGGCGAGGCGTGTACCACGGTGAAGGCACGTGTTGTGGAAGGCACCGATGACATCGGGTGCGGATCGCACCACGAGGATCGACTGGTCGCCGATCAAGTATTCGCAGAAGTCGCCGACGTCGGTGATCTCTTCCTCGCGGCACGCCACCTGCCATACCCGCGACCACAGGCGCTCGAACTCGAGCGCCCCGAACTGTGGACTCGTATAACGGGCGCGGGCGACGACCGCGTCTTCGCCGATGAGAACGCTCTCGAGATCGATGTCGATCATGGACAGTCAGCGGACATGGGTTGTCAGGGGATTTCCTCTCGCCATGCTATGTCGTGCCGGGCATCGGTTGACCTCGGCCGCCCTCCAGCGTGCCCGAATTCGAGAATCTATACTCACGGAGGCTCGACACCGGTCGAGAGCGGCGAAGGACACGCCAAAGGAATGACCATGACACAGCCCGTGATCGTCGACGCCGTACGGACCCCGATCGGTAGGCGCAACGGAGCGCTTTCGGGCGTGCATGCAGCCGAGTTGCTCGGCGCCGCGCAGGTCGAGTTGATCAAACGAACCGGCATCGATCCCTCGGGAGTCGAGCAGATCTTCGGGGGATGCGTCACCCAGGCCGGTGAGCAGTCGTTCAACATCACCCGCACGGCATGGCTCGGCCAAGGCCTTCCCTACGAGGTCGCCGCCACCACCATCGACTGCCAGTGCGGATCGTCCCAGCAGGCCAATCACCTGGTGGCGAACCTCATATCCAGTGGTGTCGCCGAGATCGCCATCGCCTGCGGCGTGGAGGCAATGAGCCGGGTCGGTCTGGGACAGAACGTCGTCAACGGTCCCGGCCGACCGTTCCCGCCGGACTTCCCCGTGGACACACCGGACCAGTTCGGCGCCGCCGAGCGGATCGCCGAGAAGTATTCGGTCAGCCGTTCCGACGCCGACGCCCTAGGTCTGGCTTCGCAACAGAAGGCGGCCCGGGCGTGGGCCGAAGGTCGCTTCGAACGCGAGGTGTTCGCCATCGAAGCGCCCGTCATCGGACCCGACGGCGCCACCGGAGAGCTCCAGGTCGTGGACCGGGATCATGGCCTGCGCGAGACGACGGAGACGGGCCTCGCCGCTCTCAAGCCGGTGCTTCCCGGCGGCATCCATACCGCCGGCTCGTCCTCACAGATCTCCGACGGGGCTGCCGCCGTCCTGTGGATGTCGGCTTCGAGGGCGGAGGCCGAGGGTCTGCGGCCGCGCGCCAGGGTCGTCGCCCAGGTCCTGGTGGGTTCCGACCCCTACTATCAGCTCGACGGCCCCATCGCCGCCACGGCCAAGGTTCTCGCCCAGGCCGGTATGACCATCGGCGACATCGATATCTTCGAAGTGAACGAGGCGTTCGCGTCGGTCGTGTGTTCGTGGCAGAAGACGCATGGCGTCGACTGGGACAAGGTCAACGTCAACGGGGGTGCCATCGCCCTCGGTCATCCGGTCGGAGCCACCGGGAGCCGGCTGATCACCACCGCCCTGCACGAGCTCGAGCGCAGAGACGGAAACCTGGCGCTCATTTCTATGTGCTGCGGTGGCGGTCTCGCCACGGGGACGATCCTCGAGCGGATCTGATCGGGCGAACGCACGAGAGGGAGTTCTCCGACGTGACCGAGCGCGGCGTCTACGCCCCGCCCCTCGATGAGGTTGCCCTCCCCGCTCGGAACGTCGCCGCCCTCCTGCGGCGCAACGGCCGGGACACGGTCTCCGCCGGCCGCCCAGCGCTGCGCTTCGGTGACCGGGTGTGGACACACGGGGAGATCCTGGGGGAAGCCGAGCGATTTGCCGCCCTCTACCGCTCCCGGCTCGACCCTGCTCGCCCTCCCCACGTGGCCGTGCTCCTGGACAACACCCCCGATTATGTGTTCGCCCTATGCGGGGCGGGGCTGGCGGGGGTGGCGCTCGTCGGGCTGAACCACACGCGACGCGATGAGCACCTGGCTCGCGATATCTCGCACACCGATGGACAACTCGTGATCACGGAACCTCGGCACCTCGCCCTGCTCCGACCCGTCGCCGACGGGCTGGACCTCCCGGGCGGGATCGTCGTGTCCGAGCGCTTTGCCGACTCCGACGATCCGCCCGTGTCCATGGGCGAGTCGTTGGAAGATGCGCTCGACTCCGCTTGGGAAGACGAGCCGGCGGACGGGGGTCCCGCACGCGGGGACGAGTGTGAGCCGGAGGCGCTGTGGGCACTGCTGTTCACGTCGGGTACCTCCGCCGCGCCGAAGGCGGTGCGTTGTACGCAACGCAGGCTGCTCACGACGGGACAGCGCATGACCATGATGCTCGGCATCGGTCCCGACGACGTCGGGTACGCGGCCATGCCCTTGTTCCACGCCAATTCCTTGATGTCGGGCCTGGCCCCGGCGCTGGTGGCTGGAGCGTCGCTCTCCCTGGCCCGCCGCTTCAGTGCATCCCGGTTCCTCCCCGATGTGCGGCACTACGGGGTCACGTGGTTCAACTACACCGGTAAGTTGCTGGCCTACTTGTTGGCCACGCCCGAGCGGGACGACGATGCCGACAACAGCGTGAGGATCGCCTTCGGGAACGAAGGGTCGCCGCATGTCGTGGAAGCAGCGGCCAAGCGCTTCGGCATCGACATCGTCGATGTCTTCGGTTCGACCGAGGGTGCCATCGCCCTGGACCGCTCCGGTGGCCCGCCACGCGGCTCCGTGGGACGGCTGCGCGAGGGGATTATGGTCGTCGACGCCGAGGGAACCGAGGCCCCGAGAGCGTGTTTCGACGGCGAAGGGCGTCTCGTCAACGCCGAGGAGTGTGTGGGCGAGATCGTCAATACGCTCGGGGTGGGTCCCTTCGAGGGGTACTACCACAACGAGGAAGCCATGCGCCGCACCACGCGTGACGGCTGGTACTGGAGCGGCGATTTGGCCTATGTGGACGATGACGGTTGGGTGTACTTCGCCGGTCGCGCCTCCGACTGGCTCCGCGTCGACGGGGAGAACTTTCCCGCCGCCCCCATCGAGGCGATCGTGGGCCGGCACCCCGACGTCATGCTGGCATCGGTCTACGGCGTACCCGACGCCGAGGCGGGCGATCAGGTCATGGTGGCTCTGGTGCTGCGTCAAGGGGCCGGCTTCGACGGGAGATCCTTCGCCGCCTGGCTGGACGGACAGGCCGACCTCAGCCCCAAGTGGAGGCCGCGTTTCGTGCGGCACTGCGAGACTCTTCCCACCACACCGACGAACAAGGTCCTCACCCGCACACTGATCCACGAGAGGTTCCGATCCGACCTCGTCGGCGGAGACCCGATCTACGTGCGCGGGCGAGGGGAGGACATCTATCGTCGCTTCACGGCGGAGGACGAGTTGGACTTGCGCCGTGCCTTCGAGTCCAGTGGTCGCAGCCGCGCCTGGGACGTGTGAGGCGCTCAGGTCGGTCGCGGTTCGCGCAGAAGCTCCGGGAGCAGGCGCATGTCGTCGAAGACGACGACCTCGTTACGGGACAATTGCGATGCGGGGGTGACACCGCCGGCGAACGCAAAAACCGACATCCCGGCTGCCAGCCCCGCGGTGACGCCGGAGACGCTGTCCTCGACGACGGCGCAGCGCGCCGGTTCCGTTCCCATCTTCTGGGCGGCATGGAGAAAGACGTCGGGAGCCGGCTTTCCTTGGGCGACGTCGTCCACGCTGAAGATCCGTCCCCTGAATCGGTCGTGAAGTCCTGTCAGACCCAGCGTGAAGTCCATCCTCTCGTGACTACCGCTCGAAGCCACACAGGTGGCCATGGTGATGGCGTCCAGGGCCTCGACCACCCCCTCGACGGGGGCGAGCTCACGTTCGAAGACCTTCCGATACCGTCGCTCGAACTCGACTTCCCAGTCCACGGCGCGACCGACATGGCGTTCGACCTCCCCCTTCATGTACCCAGCGGAACGACCGACGAAGCGGTCCACGATGTCGGCTTCGGTCAGCGGCCATCCGAGGTTCGAGACGATGCGCGCCTCGGCACGGACGGCGAGCCGTTCGCTGTCGACGAGCACGCCGTCACAATCGAAGATGACGAGGTCGAATCGACACGACACGACGGCATACTACGAGATGCGCCGGCTCCTCAGGCGACGGCCGGCGCGGAGACGCTCGAGGTCAACTCCACGGACCACAGGAGGGCATCGACCGCCGTCGAGGACAGGACGGCGTCGGCCATCCCGCTGCGCGTCGCCTCCTCGGGCCGACCCAACTGGAAGGCAGCGACGTCGGCGACCAGTCGTCCGAGCGGGCCGTCCATCTCGAGGAGCGCACGGCGGAGATCCTCGTCCAGCGGGAGGTGGCGCAGGACGTCCTCGAGGGGAACCTGGAGAAGGACGTCGAAGCTGGAGAGCATCCCGGCCGTGAAGGCCGTCTCCGAGAGCGCGGGGTTGACGGCTCCGGCGGCCAGCTCGCACATGCGGGCGCGTGTGAGCGCCGTGGTCAGTTCCTCCTCGGAGGCCTGGCCCTTGCCGCAGAGAAGCAGCAGTGACGCCCAGCTCTGCAGGCGCCGCCAACCCACGATCACCAACGCCTCCCGCACCGTCCGGACGGTGCGACGCATACCCCCGGCGGCCCCGATGCTGGCCAGCTGGAGGAGTTGCAGCGTCATGACCGGATCCCTCCGGACAATGTCCTCGAGCTCGGAGATGGGACACTCGCTGTCGAGGAGGTGCGCGGCGATGCGCAGCTGGGCGATGCGGCCCGGATCCAAGGCTCGTCCGGGAATCCGACTGGGCTGTGCCAGTAGGTAGCCCTGGAAGTAGTCGAAGCCCAACTCCGCGCACTTGCTGAAATCGTCCTCGGACTCGACCTTCTCGGCTACGAGCGAGACGTCGAATCGGCGGCACTGCTCGACCAACTGCGGAAGGTCCTGCGGTTCGACCGCTCGAAGGTCGATCTTCACGAACGAGGCCAGCTCGATGAATCGCTCCACCTTGGCGAAGTCGCTGACGTTGTCCAGCGCCAAGGTGAATCCCTCGTCACGCAGTCGTCGACAACCGGGCAGGACTTCTTGGGGCGGTACGAGCGACTCGAAGACTTCCACGACGGTCTGATCGGGAGGGAGGAGAACGGGTACCACACCGGTGAGGACCCCCCGGCTGGCATTGCAGAACAGCGTCTTGTCCCCGACGATGCGGTCGATGCCGATGCTGACGGAATTGAAGATGACGTCGGCCGTCATCTGGTCGCCCAGGGTCGCCGCCGCTTGGGCCGCCGTCGGGCCACTGAGGGTCCGGAACAGAAGCTCATACCCGAACACCGACCGGCCGCGGTCGAAGATCGGCTGACGACCCACCATGACGTCGAGAGCGACCACGGACGATCCCCCGGTTCTTCGATCCGAGCACGGAACTGCCTGCTCCGCCTCACATTGTCGGCAGGACTGTTGCCATCCTGAAGCCGCCCCGTGAGATTTCGCGGCGATCGTCGACCCTGGGATGTGAAGGCAACGGGCTTCTCCCCGCGGGGGAGGACTCGAGGGTCACAACAGCGGATCAACCGGGGAGCCAAGCCGACACGTCCTCCTCACTTTTGATGAAACGCCAATCGGTGATCTCGTCGATCGTCCAACTCGGTCAGGAATCCGAGCGACGAGAAGTCGTTCGTGGCACCATTCGCCTATGACCGATTCTCGTTACAACCGTAGGCAGGTACTGGCTGGGGGACTGGGAGCGGCCATGGCCCTCGGCGTGTCCAAGTCGGAGTTGCTGCGTGCTCGGGGGAGCGACACCGTGAGGCGCGCCGCCGCCGTGGCACCCGCCGGTTCGGACCTGGGTGCCGTCGAACACGTCGTCTTCCTGATGCACGAGAACCGGTCGTTCGACCACTACTTCGGCATGCTCGGGGGAGTGAATGGCTTCGACACCGCCTCGCCGGCGTTCGCGCAAACGTGGCCGGGAGGCCTGGACGCCGACCTGTTGCCCTTCCACCTCGATACCAAGGCGGGCATGGCCGAATGCACCTTCGACCTGAATCATTCGTGGGCGGCCGAGCACGCCTCGTGGAACGGCGGGGCGATGGACAGTTTCGTCTCCACCCACACGTCGGCGATGTACGAAGGTCCGGATGCCGGCACCATGACGATGGGGTACTACGAGAGCACGGACATCCCCTTCTACTACGACTTGGCCAAGGCCTTCACCATCTGCGACAACTACTTCTGCTCGGTGCTCGGACCGACACATCCGAACCGGCTGATGCAGATGACGGGCACACTGGACCCGGCGGGAACGGCCGGAGGACCCGTCCTCGTCACCAACTCGAACGAGAGCCTGGAGTTCACCTGCTCGTGGACGACCATGCCCGAGGTGCTCGCCGATGCGGGCGTGTCGTGGAAGGTCTACAACCCCTACGGGTCCAATTACACGCCGGGCGATGCCAACTCGATGTTGGTGTGCAAGAACGTGTTGATGTACTTCCAGCAGTACCAGAAGTCGGTGAACCCGACCCTCTATCAGGACGCCTTCGGGTACTACGGCCCCAACGTGTCCCCGAAGGACCTGGGTCTGACCGGTGGTGTCGGTCCCGACAACTTCGCCAAGGACGTCAAGCACAACACCCTTCCGGCGGTGTCATGGATCATCCCGCCCGACGGGTACGACGAGCACCCCCCGGCACCGGCGTCGCTCGGTGAGTGGTACACGGACCAGATCCTGACGACCCTGTTGTCGAACGAGGACGTGTGGAGTAAGACCGTCCTTTTCATCATGTACGACGAGAACGACGGGTGGTTCGACCACGTCCCCCCTCCGACGCCGGATCCCTTGACGCCCGGCGAGTTCGTGACGGCGTCCGGGTACTCGAGCTACACGGGGCCCATCGGCCTCGGCGTGAGGGTCCCCATGCTGGTCGTCTCGCCGTTCAGTGCCGGAGGGTGGGTGTGCTCGGACACCTTCGACCACACCTCGCAGCTGCAGTTCCTGGCCGAGCGGTTCGGTGTCACGGTGCCGAACGTCTCGTCGTGGCGGCAGGGGACGGTCGGCGATCTCACGGCGACGTTGCCCAACCTGGCCACCCCGGTCTCCAAGAAACCGAAGCTGGCCAAGACGTCGGACAACATCAAGAAGGCGCCCATCAAGGGCGAGTGCACTTCGGAGCAGCTGCTCGAGCTCAACCCGGCAACGTCGCCCTACCCAGTACCGGAGCCCCAGTCGCAGCCCACGCAGGAGCCCGGCACGCTGAAGCCGACACCTTCGTAACCGGGGGGCTTCCACCGGAGCCTCGACCGGCGGACACCTGTCCCTTGCGTCAACGGCGGGCTCCGGCCAGGAGGCGCAGCAAGCCCAGGTACAGCATGACGATGGCGAGGAAGATCGAGAAGGCGGCGTACCATTCGGCCTCGGCCGGAACGCCGGCCAGGGCGGCGCGGTTGACCATCTCGAAGTCGACGAAGAGGTCCAGGATCGCCACGATCAGATAGACGACCCCGAAGACGATCAGACCGGTGGCCGAGCTGCCGATGCCGGGGAGGCTGAATCCCAGGATGACGGCCAGCATGACGGCCAGCAGGGCGAAGCCGGCCACGATGGTCATGGAGATGAATCGGTTGGTGACCCGCACCAGCCTGGTGCGGTAGGCGATGAGAACGGCCACGAACACGGCCATGGTCAACACGACGGCCAGGGGCACGATGCCGTGGCTCTGTGTGTCATAGAACCTGGAGATGACGCCGAGAGCCAGACCCTCGGTGGCGGCGTAGGCGGGAGCGAGCACTCTGGCCGCACGGGGTCGGAACGTGGCCCCGATCCCCAGACCGAGGGCGACGAGGACACAGACGAGGGCGAAACCGATCGGGATGGGGAGGACGAAGGACAGCCCGCCGACCCCGATGGCGATCAACGTCAGGATCCCGACCTTGCCCAGGACGTCGCTTTCGACGAGCGGCTTGACATCGGACACGGGCGGCAGCGGACCCCCGCCCGGGCGGGTCATGACGGCGGTCGCCGCCGCCCCGCCGCCGAGGGCGCCCGTCCCGAATTCCCGCTCCATCCGCGAGAAGTTCGTCCGTACCGCCCAACTTCCGGTCTGTCGTCTCCGGTTCCTTGTGCTCCCCGCCGTCCCCGTGGACTGCAGGGGATCACCAACCGGCTGGAAAACGTTGTCCATGCTTCCTCCTGTTCGCGTCAATCGTATATGCCGCCCTCTCCGTCAGGGATGTCGGCAGGCCCGACCGTCGAGCAGACAGACTGAGCCCGTGGCATTGGATCGTGTGTCGCTCACCCGGAGGCTTTCCGAGGCGGGGAGTATCGCCGCCTCCGAAGAAGCCGACGAGCTCATCGAGGCTGCCGGTGGCGACGAGAAGGCTCTCGAAGGTCTGGTGTCTCGTCGCACCGACGGCGAGCCGATTGCGTGGCTGACGGGGACGGTCACGTTTTGCGGCGTGACCCTGTTCGTGACGCCGGGTGTCTACGTGCCTCGCTGGCAGACGGAGCCCATGGCGCGACGGGCCGCGGGCCTCCTCCCGTCGGGGGGAGTGGGCGCCGACCTCTGCACCGGCGCCGGTGCCATCGCCGCCGTTCTGGCCGGAGCCGTGCCGACGGCGCGTGTCGTGGCCACCGAAATCGACAGCAACGCGGTGCGGTGTGCCCGACGTAACGGGATCGACGTGTTCGAAGGCTTCCTCGATGATCCGTTGCCGCCCGAGCTGGAGCACCGGGTCGACGTGCTGACGGCCGTCGTTCCCTACGTGCCCACCCACGCGCTCCGCTTGTTGCCCCGCGACGTCCGTGTCTTCGAGCCACGGCTGGCCCTCGATGGTGGGGTCGACGGCATGGACCTTCTCAACGAGGTCGTGCTGAGGAGCACACGGTGGCTCGGTCCCGGTGGCTGGTTACTGCTCGAATTGGGCGGCGACCAGGCCGGAGCGACGGGACACCTCCTCGACGAGCTCGGTTTCGAGAGTCGGGACGTGATGGTGGACGAGGAGGGCGACCCGCGCGCCATCTGCGCCCAGCTCGCGTCAGCTACTTGATGGTGATGCTGAGGGTCGCATTCGCGTTGCTGGCCAGGGTGAAGACAGCGCCGAATTTGCCCTTCTTGGAGACGCAGACCCCCAACTCGTAGCCGGTCGGGATGGGCGGGCCGAAGTTCCCGCCTCCGGCAGCGGCGGTGAGCACGATCTGTTGGGTCTTCGTGGTCGTGTTCGCCACCGTGAACGAGTAACCCGTCTTCTTCGTGCACTTCTTGGAGACCTTTTTACCGGTGACCGAGGTCGGGCTGTAGACGGGACCCGGGGTAGCGATGTTGACGTTGGGCGGTGCCTTCTTGGCCGCGACGAGGCCCCCGGTCGACAGCGCGCCACTCGATCCGGTGGTCGCCCCGGCCGGGCTGGCCAGACCGGTGGCGCTCAGGAGCAGCGCCATCATTGTTCCCGTCGTCACCACGGCGACTCGTCGCATATCTCTCCCTTCCCCTCGCTCTCGCGATGACGGACCCCCTCCGCCTCTCCCAGCCTATCCGCCGCTGCCACCCCGTGACAGGATAAAGAGATGACGAGTGACAGGTTGAGCGTGGAGCGGACGATCGCCGCCGATCCGGCCACGATCTTCCGGCTCCTGTGCGACCCCCGGGGCCATGTGGCGATCGACAGCTCGGGGATGCTCCAGGCGGCCACGGGCCAGCCCGTGACCAAGGTCGGCGACACCTTCGTCGTCCACATGGACCGTGAGGCGCTCAACGACTACCCGCTGGGTCGGTATGACGTGACGGTGACCATCGTGACCCTGGATCCCGAGCGCGAGATCGCCTGGACGATCCTGGGCCAGATCAAACCGCAGATCGGCCACGTGTACGGCTACACGCTCGAGCCGGTCGACGGTGGCACCCTGGTCACCTCGTACTACGACTGGTCATCCATCGACGAGGTCTGGCGCAAGGCCGGGATCTTCCCCGTTATCTCCGAAGGAGCCCTTCGGGCGACCCTCGGGATCCTGGCCCGGACGGTGGAAAAGGGCGCGTGACGCAGTCGATCCCGTTCCATCCGCGCGTGGCCGCGCGTGGGATGGTCACGGCCGCTGATCAACTGGCGTGCTCGGCGGGCGTGTCCATTCTCGATCGGGGAGGAAACGCCGCCGACGCCATGGTGGCGGCCGCCGCCGCCATGGCTGTGGTCGGGCCCCATCTGTGCGGTCTCGGCGGTGACGCGCTGGCCATGGTCAAGGCGCCGGGGGCGCCGCCCGTCGGTCTCCTGGCCGTGGGCCGGGCCGGGTCGGGAGCCGATCCGCAACGCCTGCGAGCCGATGGCCACGATGACATGCCCCTGCGCGGTGACGTCGGCAGCGTCCCGGTTCCCGGTGCCGTCGACGGGTGGCTGGCGCTGCACGGGCGCTATGGCCGCCTCTCGTGGGCCGCCGTCTTGGAACCGGCCGTCGCCCTGGCCGAAGAGGGCTTCGCCGCGTCCACGATCCTCGCCTTCGCCAGTCACCTCGTCGCCGCCCTTCCCGGGGCCGTCGAGCTGTGTCCGGGGGGACCGCTGCGCCCGGGTCAGCGGGTGCGGCTGCCCGGCATAGCCCGCACCCTTCGGGCCCTCGCGTCCGACGGGAGAGACGGCTTCTACGGCGGGGAGTTCGGCCGCGCCCTTCTCCGACTGGGGGACGGGGAGTACACGTCGGACGATCTGACCCGGCCCCTGGCGCAGTGGGTGGACCCTCTCGTCCTTCGGGCCTTCGGCCACGATCTCTGGACCGTCCCTCCCCCTTCCCAGGGCTACGTCACCCTGGCCGGTGCCTGGATCGCCGAACAGATCGGCGTCCCGGTCGATGGTGCCGATCCGCACTGGCCGCACCTGATGGCCGAGGCCGGTCGCGCCGCCGGCTTCGACCGTCCGGCCGTCCTCTTCGACGGAGCCGACGGCGCCGAGCTCCTGTCGACCGAGCGCCTCGGACCGCGAGCGGCGTCCATCGACCCGGAGCACGCGTCGGTATGGGGAGGGGAACGGGCGGCTCCCTGGTCCGGCGCGTCGCTGTCGTCGGACGGCGACACCACCCATCTCTGCGTGGTCGACGGAGAGGGCCTCGGGATCTCGCTCACCCAGTCGAACGCCCTCGACTTCGGCTCCCACCTCATCGCCGGCGAGACGGGGATATTCCTCCACAATCGGGGCGTCGGCTTCAGCCTCGATCCCGGTCATCCGGGCGCCTACGGCCCGCGCCGGCGTCCCTCCCACACGCTCTCCCCGGCCATCGTGACGCGCCCGGACGGTTCGCTGGCCCAGGTCATCGGGACGATGGGGGGCGACGTCCAACCGCAGATCCTCCTGCAGCTGGTGACCCGCCTTCTGCACTGCGGAGAGGATCCGGCCACCGCCATCGCCACGGGTCGGGTCGTGCCCGAAGCACCGGGAGCTCCGCCGTTCCGGCTCTGGCAGGCACCGAGCCAGTCACTGCTCATGGAGTTCAACGTCCCCCCGAGCTGGCACGGGGGACTCGAGTCCCGTGGTCACAGGGTGCGGGTGGTCGGTGCGTTCAACCCGGTTGACGTCGGCTGCGCTCAGATCATCGCCGTCGCCGGCACCGACGACCATCTGGTGCTCACGGGAGCCTCCGATCCGCGCAGTCCCGAGGGGGCCGCCCTCGGGCGTTAGCGCGTCGGGTCACGGGGAGCCGTTCTCTGTCACGAGGGGAGCGACCTCCCGGCCGATGAGCCGGACGTGATCGAGGTCGCTCATGTCCAGGATCTGCAGGTAGGCCGTACTGGCACCGGCAGATCCCCACTCGAGGATCCGTTCGGCTACCTCCGCCGGCGAGCCGCATGCTCCGAAGCGCCTGAGGTCGTCGAGCGCCCAACCGATGGCCTGCGCCCGGCGGGTGAGGGCGGAGTCATCCTCGCCGCAGCAGACGATCAGAGCTGCGGTGTGGCGGATGGAGGCAGGATCACGCCCGATCTGTTCGCAGGACTCGTCCACCCGGGTGTACTGCCCGGACGCGTCGGCAGGGGCGAGAAAGGGTGCGTTGAACTCGTCGGCGAATTGCGCCGCCAGCATGGGAGTCCTCTTGGGGCCGCCGCCACCGACGATGATGGGCGGCCGTGGCTGTTGGACGGGTTTCGGCAGCGTCGGGCTGTTCGTCACCGTGAAGAAGCGGCCGGCGAAGTCGAAACGCCTGCCGAGGGGTGTCTCCCACAGCCCGGTGATCACCGTGAGCTGCTCCTCGAGCCGATCGAACCGTTCCTTGAGTGGCGGAAAGGGGATGCCGTAGGCGCGGTGTTCGTCCTCGTACCACCCGGCGCCCAGGCCGAGCTCGACACGGCCACCGCTCATGGCGTCGACCTGGGCGACGGTGATGGCGAGCGGCCCCGGTCGGCGGAAGGTGGCCGACGTGACGAGTGTCCCCAATCGGATCGACGTCGTCTCCCGTGCCAGCCCGGCCAGGGTGGTCCATGCATCGGTCGGCCCGGGAAGTCCGTCGACGTTCCCCATCTTCAGGAAGTGGTCGGAGCGGAAGAAGGCGTCGAAACCCTCCTCCTCGGCGCAGCGGGCCATGCGCAGCTGGTCGTCGTAACTGGCACCTTGCTGTGGTTCCACGAAAACACGCAGTCGCATGGCCACCATCATGGACGACGATCGGTCGTCTCGCCTCAGACCCACCGGTGTCACCGCCGGCGCGTCCCGATAGGGTTTCCGACGATGGGGACGAGAGTGGTCGACGCCACGTGATGTCGACCTCCCTGGGTCCTGCCGATCTCGTGCTCTGTTCCGGCACCCTGCCCAGGGACACCCCTTTCACCGATCGTCTACGGGTGGCGTCGGAGGCCGGCTTCCGCGGCATTTCCCTCTGGGGTCGCGACTACGGCGCCGCGCGCCGGCAGGGGCACAGCGATGCCGATCTCCGCTCCATGGTCGACGACTCCGGCCTGGCCGTGGCCGAACTGGATCCGGCCTGGTGGTGGACACCGGGGCCGCGCGACGTCCATATCCCGCCCGCCGCCGACCCCGTCGACATCTTCCGCTACGACGAGGATGAACTCATGCGGATCGCCGAGCTTCTCGGAGCGCGGTCGATCAATGCCGCCGACGTTCTCGGCGGCCGCTGGAGCATCGGCGAAGCGGCGGTGGGTTTCGCCGATCTGTGCGATCGGGCGGCCGAGCACGGTCTCCTCGTCCACCTGGAGTGGCTGGCGTGGTCGAAGGTCCCCGATCTCGAGACCGCCCTGGAGATCGTCGACGTGGCCGACAGGCCCAACGGGGGTCTGAACATCGACACGTGGCACTGTGCCGCGCACCGGCACCACCGCGGCACAACTGCGCGCTCTTCCCGGTGACCGCGTCCTGGCCGTCCAGCTCGACGACGGCCCGGCCGCGGCCGAGGACGATCTCGTCGACGCCACGCTCCACCACCGGCGCCTCCCGGGCGAGGGCGACTTCGATCTCGTCGGCTACCTCCGGGCCTTGAACGACGGCGGCTCACGGGCACCGATCGGGGTCGAGGTCTTCTCCGACGAGATCCATGCGCTCGGGCCCGCCGCCGCCGCCCGGCTGGCAGCCGACGCCACACGGCATCTCCTCGACGCCGTCGACAGGGGGGTGGTGTCGTGACCGGTCCCGAGCAGGTCCCGGCGCGGCCGGCACTGGGCGCCGTCGTCGTGGGGACGGGGTTCGGGTGCTTCACCCATGTCCGGGCCCTGCGGGCCGCCGGTTTCGACATCGTGGCCCTGGTGGGGCGCGACGCGGCCAAGACGGCGCAGCGGGCTCGGCTGTTCGAGGTTCCGAAGGCGTGTGGATCGCTGACCGAGGCTCTCGCTGTCCCCGGCGTCGCCGCCGTGACGATCGCCACCCCACCGTTCACCCACGCCGGTCTCGCGCTCGAGGCCATCGCCGCCGGCAAGCACGTCCTGTGCGAGAAGCCGTTCGCCGCCGACACCGCCGAGGCCGTAGCGGTTCTGGCCGCGGCCGAGCGCGCCGGCGTCGTCCACGTGATGGGTACCGAGTTCCGCTACGACGCCGGGCAGGCGCTCCTGGCCCGGGCGGTGGCGGAGGGCATGGTTGGTGATCCGCGCCTGGCCACGTGGATCATGCATGTCCCCGTTCTGGCCGACGGTGACGCCGAGGTCCCCGGTTGGTGGGCCGACGCGACGGTCAGCGGCGGCTGGCTGGCGGCGCACGGCTCGCAGCTCATCGACCAGATCCGCGCCACCCTGGGGGAGTTCCGGGGCGTCAGTGCGTCACTGGTGCATGTGGTCGACCGACCCATGAGTGCCGACGACGGCTTCGTGGTCCATTTTCGGATGGAAAGCGGCTGCGTCGGGACACTGCAGAGCACGGCGTCGGACCACGGGATCATGGTCGAGACCCGGGTCACGGGGTCGACGGGGACGGCATGGATCGAAGGTGTCGGAGCCACCGTCAAGGTGGCGACGGCCGCCGGGGTACGCACCCTCCCCACCATCGCCGGCATGCCCGCCGTACCCGCGCCTGACCTCCCGGTGGGATCGGTCACGACGGCCTACGAGCGCATGATCACCTTCGGTGTCGAGTACGGCCCGTACACGCGGCTGGCCGCCGCCTTCCGTGACCTCATCTTGGGCCGGCCGGCGACGGATCCTCCGCCGGCGACGTTCGTCGACGGCGTAGCCATGATGACCGTGCTCGACGCCGTCCGTCGGTCGGCCTCGGCCGGCGGTGCCTGGACGGAGACCGGACCGGTTACAGGCCGATCATGAGGCCGGGCATGGCCAGTGCCTCGGTGGCGGTGCGTAGCGCCTCCATGGCCACGGCGTCGCCCTGCGCCGCGTAGGCGCGCAGGACGAGGACGTCGGTCACGCCACGGGCCGTCTGTGGTGGTGGGGGCAGACGCGTGGTGTCCCCGACGATCTCGGCCCACAGAGCGGTCGCCGCCGCCCCCATCGTCGGGGCGTTCAGCACCCGGGCTGCCGCGATGGCCCGCTCGATCCAGGGGCGCGCCTCGTCGGACCGTCCGGCCAGGACGAACGCCAGGGCCTGGAAGACCTGGGTCAGGTCGGCGATGGGTCCGAGGTCGGACGCCGGGCCGGTCCCGACACGACCGAGCGCTTCGTCGACACGACCCGACATCGTCAGCTCGGCTTCGATGACGAGCCTGGCCATGCGGACGACGGGGTCGGGGGATTCCAGCGGTGGGAACGGCGGAGCGGCGTCGGCCACTCCGCCGGCGACGGTGACGGTGAAGCTCGCCGCGAACCCGAGCCACGGCTCGCGTCGGAGCACGGACCCGATGGCACGCTGGAGGGCGACGACGTGGTCGGCGGCTTCCCCGATGCGCCCGCTCAGGCGGGCCATGATGGCCAGGAGGCTCAAGCCCTGCACCTCCTGGTCGCGGGCCCCGAGGTCCTCGGCCAGGTCCGCCAGCCGGCGGGCGAATCCTTCGGCTTCGGCCATGTCCTCGGCGCGGCCGCAGAACGAACGGAGGAAGTGGTTCCAGGCCAGCGTGGTCAGCGTGTTCAGCTGCTTCGAACGGTCACCGGCGGCGTCGGCGAATTCGAGGGCGTCGGCCAGCCAGGCCGACACGCGGGGGTCGGCCGGCTTGACCAGGCACATGAACGATGAGACGGCGATCGTGCCGGCGCGGTCCCCGCACTGTTCGAAGCACCGCAGCGCCTGTTCGAGCTCGACGACCGCCTCCTCCATGCGGCTCAAGTTGAAATAGGCCACGCCGGCGTTGGCGCGCGCCCACGCCTCCTTCGAGACGTTCCCGAGTTCGTGCCACCGACGTGCGGCGTCGTGCAGTCCCGGGAGGGCCGAGAGGGGATCGGAGAACATGACCGACGTCGCCGCCGTGTGGTCACGTTCGACGGCCACGGCGGGGTCGTCGGGGTCGTCGTCGATCAGGGCCAGCGTGCGCAGAGCGTCCTCGTCGCGACTCGACAACGCCTGCAGTTTGGCCAGATCGAACAGGACGGATGAATCGAGACAGCCGAGGGCCACGGCGCGTTCGAGGAGGCGGAGGGCGTCGAGATGCCGGGACGACTCGATGAACGCCTTTCCCGCCGCCACCAACGCCTCGACCGCCTCGGCCACCACCGCCTCGTCGTCGGCCAGATAGGTGGCGGCGCGGTCGAGGTGGCGTGCCTTCTCCTCCGGCGTCGTCACCATGGTTGCGGCCTGACGGTGGAGCTCCCCGCGCAGGTTGTGGGGCAGGGTCTCGTAGGCGACCTCGCGTAGGAGCGAGTCCACCGTGTCGTAACGTCCGTCGGGTCCGTGCCGGAGGAGCCCGACGTCGACGAGGGATCGCAGCGTGGCCCCGGCCTCCGTCGACCCGAGATGGGCCACCTGTTCGACGGAGGCCGCTTCGCCGATCACCGCCACGTGCTGGAGTCCGAGCTTCTGGCTGGGTTCGAGGGCGTCGAGCCGGGCCGCCAGCAAGGCCTGCAAGGTGGCGGGAATGTCGGCTTGCGCCGTGAGTCGGTACCGGTTGCCGTCGTCGACGAGTGATCCCCGCGCCCGGGCCATCGTCACCATCTCGCGCAGGTACAACGGGTTGCCGCTGGCCCGGTCGACCAGGAATGCCTCGGCTTCGGCGGTCAGAGGCTTGTCGCAGACGAAGGCACCGGCGAGAGTGGCGGCGTCGGCCCGGCTCAGCGGTTCCAGGCGGACCGTCGTCGCCGCCGGAAATCGGGTGAGCCAGTCGCCCGGCTCGGTGCGCCCGGCCAGGACGGTGAGCAGCGCCACGTTGTTCAGGCGACCGGCCAGCTCTCCCAGGAGCTCGAGCGTGCGGTCGCCGCTGTGGTGCATGTCGTCGATGATCAGCAGGAGGGGCCCGTCGGCTCCCTTCTCCTGGATGAGTCGGACGAAGGCCCACAATTGCTCCTTCGGGATCCCGGCCGGATCGATGGCCTG
This sequence comes from uncultured Acidimicrobiaceae bacterium, assembly GCA_963848355.1. Classification (GTDB taxonomy): domain Bacteria; phylum Actinomycetota; class Acidimicrobiia; order Acidimicrobiales; family UBA8190; genus CAWKDG01. The sequence continues at coordinate 75,265 of CAWKDG010000012.1, read as the reverse complement.
CAACGAAGGGTCCAGCTCACCGGCGATCGACCGCAGTCGCGCGCTGACCTCGCTGTCGTGCGACGGCCCGAGTTGACCGATGACTTCGGCCGCCACGCCGCGAACCGCCCATGGTGCCGTAGGCCGGGTACGTGGCCCGGACAACCGTGCCCGCCCCCGCTCCCACCCGCACCAGCTCGTTCAGCAGGCGCGTCTTCCCGGAACCGGCCTCACCGCACAGGAGCACGACATGGGGTTGGCGGTCACGTCTGACCCGTCGCCACTGGGCGGCCAGGAAGGCGAGCTCGTCGTCGCGCCCCACCAGGGGGGGACCGTCGGCGACCGGCTCGGCGTCGGGGCGCCGGAGGGCGACGGCCTCCCAGACGCCGACGGGTTCCTGCTTGCCCTTGAGCAGGACCGGTCGACGCTCCCGGAACCAGACGCCACGACCGGCCAGCTCGGCCGTCAACCGACCGCAGAGCACTTCGCCGGGGGCGGCCACCTTCTCGAGACGGGCGGCCACGTTGACCGTGTCACCGATCACGGTGACGTCGCCGGCGCGGCCGACCGCCGTCGCCATCACCTCGCCCGAGTTGATGCCGATCGAGAAAGCCAGGTCGCCTCCGAGCGCCCGTACCGCCAGTCCGGCGGCGACGGCTCGCTCGGCGTCGTCGTCATGGGCCACGGGTACTCCGAACACGGCCATCATCGAGTCACCCATGTACTTGTCCACGGTGCCGCCGTGCTCGTTGACGACCTCGGCCAATTCCCGGAAGGCGGCATCGACGATGCGGGCGACGACCTCGGGGTCGGTGCGCTCTGCGAACGAGGTGAAGCCCACGACGTCGGCGAACAGGACGGTGGCCAGCTTGCGCTCCTCGACGGCGGGGGCGCTGACCTTGGTCGACGCGCCGAGCCGACGCGTCCAGAGCCGATCCGCACTGCCCGCAGAAGGGCTGCCCTTGCGGGTTGGTGGTCCCGCACGACGGACAATCGGCCGACGCCAACGTCGTGCCGCACTGACCACAGAACCGATGTCCGTCGGGATTGGCGGCCTTGCAGGTGGGACAGACGGGCACGTCCTTCAACGTAGTCGGCCGGTGACTTTCCGCAGCCCGACGCGCCGCGCTTTGCGCAGCCCGATGCGCACCGCGACGGGTCGCACGACACGCACCTCGAGACGCAGGCCGTCGGCGTCCTCGGCGCGACGCCCCGGACAGGGCTCGCCGCACCCGGGCGCTCGACCGTGGGGCCGGTCACCCGTCGGCCCCGTTTTGCCGTCGTCCGGGCTCCGAGCGCCGCCATCGGCCCGCTCCGCAGTGTCCGCGGCCGACCGGAGGCGGCGGCCGACCGACCGCGTCAGGGCCGGTCGGACGGCCCCGTTCCCCCCGGTCCGTCGGCTCCGGCCACCCCGGGGACTCCGCCGGAGGGCCGTCTCGGTACCCCACGTCGGCCCCGGCGCGGGGGGAAGCACCCCCGCGGCGGCCCGGTAGGACACAATGGGGCCCATGAATAAACGAGAGCTGGCAAAAGCAGTAGCTGTTCAGGCGGATGTGGACCTCAAGACGGTGTCCAATGTCCTCGAGGGCTTCACCGATGTCGTCACCGCGGTGGTGTCCAAAGGGGAGCCGGTGGCCATCACCGGGTTCGCGAAGTTCGTCAAGGTCGACCGTCCCGCCCGGATGGGCCGTAACCCCGCCACGGGTGAGACGATCCGGATCAAGGCCTCGAAGAAGGCTCGTATCACTCCGGTGAAGGCGTTCAAGGATGCCGTCATGTCCCCCGGAGGGGCACCGAAGCTGAACCGGGGCGTGTGGCCGACGAGCGATGAAGCCGTCCGCACGGCCGGGAAGACCGCTGCCCCCGTGGTGAAGGCAGTGGCGAAGGCCCGCAAGGCCCCCGCCAAGAAGACCGCGGCGCGGAGAGCTCCGGCCCGCAAGACGGCGACCCGTCGTCCGGCGGCCAAGAAGACCGCCGCCCGCAAGGCACCCGCCCGTCGGACCGCCAAGAAGGCGACGGCCCGCAGGCGCTGAGAGTCCGCCCTCCCTACGGAGTGGTGGACGACGTCGTTGGACTGGTGAGCGGCGGCCGCCCCTGAAGGGGCGGTCCGTCGCCCACCAGGAACGGCCCCACCTGGAAGCCCGTGGTGGTGTAGGTCAGTCGCACCGGCTGTGTCACGAGGAGCGGTGTCGACCCCTGAGGCGGTGTGACATCGAGCCAGATGGCGTCGTAACACTCGTTCGGCGCGCCGGTGGCCGGCTCGCCGGGTTCGAGCACGTGGTCACAGGTGTTGGCGAAGACGAGTTCGAACGAGGCCCGGGCGCCGTGGGCGAGCGTGACAGCCGACGACGGCGTGGCCGTCCCGACGCCGTCGGACGTGCCCAGCGAGGCGAGTTCGGCGTTCGGCGCCGGTAACGGGGTTCCGTCCTGCGCCACCGCGCCGATGCTGGGGTAGCCGGTCAGGCTGCAGGCTGTCTCGGAGATGTTGGTGAGGGTCACCATCTCCTCGACGTTCCCGGCTGTCTCGAGCCAGTCCGAGACCGATGCACTCAGCTGGGGGCTGTCGCATCGGGGTGATCCCGGCGGAGTCGTCGTCGTGGTGGTCTTGGTGGTGAGGGTGGTGGTCGGCCGGGGGGCGTGATGGTGCTCGGCGTAGAACTTGTGGACGGCGACGGCCAGGCGGTCGATGCCGAAGGCCGCGGCCAGGACGGCGGCCGAGGCGATCACCACCAGAACGGCGACGCGGAGTCGTCTCCACCGGCGCCGGCGCCGGACCTGGCGTCGGACGATCTGCTGGGCCCTCAGCGGGTCGTTCACGGTCCCGTCGAGGTGGCGACGGACGCAGCCGACCCGTCCGGTTCAGGCAAGCACGACCTGACCGTAGGTACTGCAGAGTCCCCATGCCTCGATCAGGACGAAGGCCAGGATGACGGCCAGGATGACGCCCGTCCTCCACCGGCTCCCGGACGAGGCCATCGCCGGCGGCATGTACCAATTGGGAAGCAGGCCCGGGACCTGGGCGAGATAGACGGACAGGGGGACGGCGTCGGCAGCGAGCGGACGGTCGGGGTCGGCGGCGAGGGCCAGGGCCGTGAGCTCCTCGTCGGTGAAGGGCTCGTCTAGCGCCGGATCGGCGGTCGCCGCTTCGGTCGAGTCTCCGCTGATGACATCGGTCACAGGGGTCGTTCCTCTCCACGACGGCGCCTCGGAGGATGCGTGGCCGTCCCTCAATTGTAGCGGTCGACCCCGGGGGAGGGCCGGTCGGGACGGGGGCCGATGCTCCGGTGCCGGCCGGGGACGATGCCGGCCAGGCGGCGGGCGCCTTCGACCAGGTCCCCGGGCGCGACGGTGGCGTAGGAGAGTCGGAAGCTGGCGCGGTGCGGCGCCACGACCGAGAAGGCCGAGCCGGGAACGTAGGCCACCCCGTGGTCGATCGCCGTGGGGAGGAGAGCGGCGGTATCGATGCCGGGCCGACGGAAGCGGCCCCACAGGAACAGGCCGCCCTCGGCCGGCGTGATCTCGAGATCGGCGCCGAAGGCGGCCGTCAGGGTGCCCACGAGGACGCGGGCCTGGTCTCCGTAGTGGGCACGCAGGAGCCCGACGTGGCGGGTGAGGAAGCCCGGTCGCGTGAGCAGGTCGAGCGCCAGGCTCTGGGCCAGGGTCGACGTGTGCAGATCCACGGCCTGCTTGACCAACGCCAACGACGGGGCCAACGACGCCGGCGCCACCACCCAGCCCACCCGGAGACCGGGAAAGAGCACTTTGGAGATGGTCCTGATCGACACCACCCGGTCGGTGAGGGTGGCCAACGGTGGTGGCGCGTGCCCGGAGAAGCGGATGTCCGCGTACGGATCGTCTTCGACGATGAGAAACCCGAAGTGGTCGGCCAGATGAGCGAGACGGCGGGCGCGCCGGGCCGAGAGGGTGGCACCGGTGGGGTTGTGGAAGTTGGGGACGACGTAGACGAGCCGGGGACGCAACCCGGCGCCGAGACGTTCGTCGAGGGCCTCCACGCACAGGCCGTCGGCGTCGGTGGGGAGGGCGACGAGAACCCCTCCGCCCAGGCGCATGGCCTGGATGGCGCCCACGTATCCGGGGTCGGCCAGAGCGACGGGATCGCCCTCGTCGAGCGTGGCGCGGGCGACGAGGTCGAGTGCCTGCTGGGACCCGTGGGTGACGATCACCTGCTCGGTCCCCACACCGTGGCGAGCGGCCACCCATTCCCGGAGGGCGGGAATGCCTTCGGTCGACGAGTACTGCAGCGCCTCCGGGCCCCGGCGCAGGAGGTCGCCGACGGCCGTCAACGTCTCCTCGACGGGGAAGTGCGGCGCCGAGGGGAGGCCGCCGGCGAGGGAGATGACACCCGGTCGCTCCCCGAGCGCCAGGAGCTCGCGGATGGCCGAGGAGGTGATGCGGCCCACCGCCCGCGACGCAGCCACGGGGAACGGGCCCGGTGGAGCCGGCCCCGGGTCGGTGACGGTCTGGTCCATCGTCAGCAAATGTGACATAAGTGGACCATGACGAACAGATCCACTTCGGCCAAAGTGGCCCGGTCGGGGGAGCTGCGACGCCTGGTGGACACGCTCGGGGACTGGGCCGTCGGGCCGGGCCCGCTCTTCCGGCAGCTGGCGCGGGCGGTGGCCGGGGCCATCGAGGGCGGGGCCCTGGCCGAGGGTCTGCGTCTCCCCTCCGAGCGGGGACTGTCGTCGGCGCTGTTCGTGAGCCGAGGGACCACCGTGGCCGCCTATGACCAGTTGGTGGCCGACGGACTGGTCGAACGGCGCCACGGGAGCGGGACGTTCGTGGCCGGGCCGGCGGCTCTCGGACTCCCCGACGGGCGCGAAGGGTCGGCCCTCGTGCACCGTCTGGTGGAGCGCAGCAGCGTCCGCTCGACGGTCATCGACCTGTCGATCTCGGTCCTCCACGACGCCGGAGGCCTGCCCGCCGTCACGCTGTCGTCACGCGACCTCCGGGCCATGGTGCCCGAGACCGGCTACAGCCCCTGGGGCTCGCCGGGCCTGCGGACCCTGATCGCCGACCATGTCACCGCGTGGGGTCTGCCCACCGTGCCCGGCCAGATCGTGATCACGTCCGGCGCCCAACAGGGAATCAGCGCCGCCGCCGCGTGCTGGCTCCGGCCCGGTGACACCGTGGTGGTCGAGGACCCCTGCTATCCGGGTGCCATCGCCGCTTTCGCCCAGGCCGGAGCCCGCCTCGTCGGCGTCCCCGTGGACGCCGACGGCGTGCGCCTCGACGCGCTGAGCGAGGCCGTGGCCGCCCGGCCCGCCCTCGTGTTCCTGCAACCGACCGTGCAGAGCCCGACCGGGTCGGTGCTGCCCCTCGTCCGTCGCCGAGGCGTGGCCGAGCTCGTCCGCCGCTACCGCGTCCCGCTCCTGGAGGATCTGGCGTTGGCCGACCTGAGCTGGTCACCGTCTCCCGCGCCGGTGTCGGCCCTGTGCCCCGACGCGTCGGTGGCCGTCGTCGGCTCGTTGAGCAAGGTCCTGTGGGGTGGGCTCCGGCTCGGGTTCGTGCGGGCCCCGGAGCCGCTGGCCCTGCGTTTCGCCCGGGTGAAGGCCACCAACGATCTCGGCACGTCGGCTGTCAGCCAGCTGCTGGCCGAGCGCCTGCTGTCAGGCTCGCCCGACGTGTGGCGGACACGGTCCGTCGAGGTCCGTCGCCGGTACGACGTGCTCGCCGCTCTCCTCGCCGACCGTTTGGCCGAGTGGCACTGGACCGAGCCGGCCGGGGGCCTGTCGATCTGGGTGAGCCTGGGTGGCGTCGACGCCGAGCGCTTCGCCCGGGTCGCCCTGCGCCACGGCGTGGCCGTCGCCTCGGCCACCGCCCTGTCGGTCTCCGGCGGGCACGCCGACCGGATCCGGGTGTCGTTCGCCGCCCCCCCGGATGTCCTGCGTCAGGCGGTCGAGCGGCTGCGGACGGCGTGGGAGGCGGTCAGGTCGTAGGACGGAAACGCAACGGCAGGCGGGCCGGGCCCCAGATGCCGAAGGTGGACGGCTTCCACTGCACGGGCCCGTCGCGGCCGAGGTCGGGCAGGCGACGGGCCAGGAGCGGCAGTGCTTCCTGCAGTTCGGCCCGGGCCAGGGCCGCCCCCATGCAGAAGTGGATGCCCGAGCCGAAGGTCATCTGCAGGGCGTCGCGTTCGCAGGTGATGTCGAAGGTGTCCGGCGCGGCGAAGACATCCGGGTCCATGTTGGCGCCGGCCAGGGTGATCGAGACGATGGTGCCGGCGGGGAAGAGGACGTCGCGGTACTCGATGTCCTCGGAGGCCACCCGGATAGTCCCCCGCACCGCGCCCAGGTAGCGCATGGTCTCCTCGACGGCCCGGGGAGCGAGCTCGGGCCGGTCGGCGAGCAGTGCCCACTGGTCGGGGTATTCGCTGAGCAGGGCCACACTGCAGCCCAGTTGGTTGCGGGTGGTGTCGGTTCCCGCCATCAGGACCGCCTCGGTCAGCATGACCAGCTCGTCGCTCGACAGGCGGTCGCCCTCCTCCTCGATGGCGATGAGGGTGCTGAGAAGATCGTCGGTAGGGTGGCGGCGGCGCTCCTCGATCATGGCGAGGACGTACGACTCGAGTTCGCCCGAGGCGCGCTCGATGGCGGGGAGATCGGTGGCCAGGTCCTGGTTGAAGATCCGGAAGATGTCGGTGGCCCAGGCCGAGAACAGCTTCCAGTCCTCCTTGGGCGCGCCGAGGAGCTCGCAGATGATGGGGATGGGGTACGGCTCGCAGATGTCGGAGACGAATTCGCACCGACCCTGGCCGGCGACGGCGTCGACCAGCCCGGAGACGACCTCACGCATGAAGGGACGGAGCCGGTCCGTCGACGCCGGTGTGAAGGCCGGTGCCACCAGGCGACGAAGACGTGCGTGCTCGTCGCCCTCCATGGCCAGGATCGACCGACGGCGGTTCTGCATGTACGAACCGGGCTCGAGCCCGGCCATCTGGGGGATCAGCGACAGCGCCGAATGGAAACGGCGGTCCCGCAGGACGGTGACCGCGTCGCGGTAGTCCGAGAGCAGGAAGCCGACGGGGGTGCGGGCCAACCAGTGCTCGGTCCGGGCCTGGCGGATGAGGGCCAGGACGTCGGAACGCTCCAGGCCCGCGATCTCGAGCTCGGGCAGCTCGAGATCGAACGCAGAAGTGGCAGGCATCACATCTCCCCGACCGGGTGTCGGTCCACGTTCAGGCTACCCCGTGCCTCTCGCGACGGCCGTCGAGACGAGGGGTACAGACCCTCGACCTTGCGGGACAGTCAGCCAGTCAGCGGCCGAAGGCGGCGCGGGCGGCGGCGGCCCCGGGCCCGGCATGGTCCCAGAACCGGTAGGTGCCTTCGTCGAGGAGCTCGCGTGCGGCGTCCACCACGGCGCCGAGGGCGGCGAAGGCGAAGGCCCCGCCCACCGAGATCCGACCGACCCCGGCGGCGGCCAGCTCGGCCACGGGCGGAGCGCCGGGCAGGGCGAGGACGTTCACGGGCCGGTCGACGCTGTCGACGATGCGACGGATGTCCTCCAGGCGGGTCACGCCCGGGGCGTAGAGGACGTCGGCCCCGGCCTCCTCGAACAACCGGAGCCGGGCGATGGTGTCGGCCAGATCACCGATGCCGTGCAGGTGGTTCTCGGCGCGCGCCGTGAGCACGAGGTGGACATCCCCGTCGTGTGCAGCCCGGGCCGCGGCGGCCACGCGCGCGGCGGCCGTGGTCATGTCGTAGACGGGCGGGTCGGCGCCGCCGGTGGAGTCCTCGATCGAGCAGCCCGCCAGTCCGCACCGCACGGCGCGTCGGACGGTCTCGGCCACCGAGGACGGGTCGTCGGCGAAGCCGTTCTCCAGGTCGGCCGACACGGGCAGATCGGTGGCGTCGACGACGGTCCGGGCATGGGCGAGTGCTTCGTCACGGGTGACCGTTCCGTCGAGACGACCGAGGGTCGCGGCGAAGCCGCTGCTCGTGGTGGCGAGAGCCTGGAAGCCGAGCGAGGCCAGGAGTCTGGTCGAACCGACGTCCCACGGATTCGGCAGCAACAGGGGGGTGCCGCGGACGTGGAGCGAGAGGAAACGCGTGGCTTTGTCGACCTGTGCGGGCACCGACTGCGGGGACACGGGACGTCGGTCAGTGCGTGCCGATGGTGGCGTGGAGGTCGGTCACGGTGATGGTGAAGGTCCCGTTGGAGGCGCGGAACCACGGCGCCGTGCTCCCGACCAGCTCGAGCTCGAGCGTGTCGCCCGCCGGCACCGCGTACTCGTTCGGATTCAGGTCGAAGGTGACGGTGGTGTTCCCCGCCGTGCCGGGGCCGGCACGGGCCGACTGGTTCACGTTCGGTCGGACGACGCCGGCGGCGACGAACTGGCGGGTGGCGCCGGATGCGCTCACGTCCCAGAGCCGACCGACCAGTTCGGGGAAGTCCCCGACCACATGGAGCTGCGCCGTCACCTGGAGGGAGCCGATGACGGTGGTGGCCCGGGTGATCCTCTCGGCGGCGACGGCCGTCCCCGGCTCGCGCCCGGCGGGAAGGGGGTGGCAGAGCTTGCTGGCGTAGGCGGGGTTCAGCGCCGCCGACACCGCCGGACTGCCGCCGCCCGAGGTGACGACCTGGGGGGCGGACGAGGACAGCTGGAGCGACCCGGTGGTGAGCGCCGCCCACGACGGAGCCGTGAGAACGGGGGACGAGGGTGCACTGGCCGGGCAGGTCTGGCCGACGGCCAGCACCTGTGTGCGGGGCGTGCCGTGATCCAGCATCACCGTGTCCAGGAACGACAGCGCTGCCGCGTCCTGGCGTCGGATGTCGGCCGGCTTGGCCTGGGCCCACCCGTGGCCGTTGTCGTCGAAGATCAGGAGCAGCGGATGGTGGACCTTGGTGTGGGCGAGGCCCTCGGCGAAATGGAGTGCCTCGGAGACGGGGAACAGGGTGTCGGTCCATCCGCTCTGGACAGCCACGGCCGGCACGCCGCCGGAGGGCGGCGGGATGCCGATGGCGGAGTGGTAGGTCTGGAGTTCCCGCAGGGCGGAGGAGTCGGTGGCCGAGAAAGGTTCCCCGGCGCTGATGGCTCTGTACCAGGTGGTCAGGTCGGCGCTCGGATCCGCCCCGGGCGGTGCCAGGAAGAAGCCGGTGGTGACGCCGTAGAGAAGGGTGTTCCAACTCTGTTTGTCGACGCCGATGGGCGAGAGATCGGCCGAGGCCGGAGTGGAGCGCGACGGCAGGAGGGCGCCGTTGGGGTTGAGGGCGGTCACGAGATCGTCCCACGGCCACTCGGCGTAGGCGGCGGCGATCGACATGGGAACGTGGTGCACGGGGCTCGTCCAGGGGGCGAAGCGGCCGTTCGTCAGCCGCACCCGGTTCTTGAGCATGGCCAGCTCGAGCGACTGTCCGGCGCCGTAGGAGACACCGGTGACGGCGATCTGGGGCCGGACCAGGCCTTCGTCGACGAGCTCGCCCGCCAGGTACTGGGTGTCGCGGATCTCGTATCTCTGGTCGGCGAGGTGGATCCACCCCTTGGCGCACGCCGGCGTGTCGGCCCGTGACGTGGCCGTCCCGCAGGAATCGCCGAAGCCCCGGGCCGTGTACATGAGGACGGCGTACCCCTTGGTGGCCATGGTGACGTCGTCGATGGCGCCGTCATCGGTCGAGACCTCCCAGTCGGTCTTGCCGCCACCGAGACCATGGAGCATGACGATGAGGGGGAAGGGACCCCTGCCCGTCGGCGGCAGAGCCACGTCGGCGTCGAGGGGGACTCCGTCGAAGCTGGGGACGCGGAGGTCGCGGCCCGAGGTCAGACCGCCGGGGCAGAAGCGGATGTCGTGGCGCGGGAACACAGGTGAGCGTGCCGAAGGGCCGGGGGACCGCCGGCGGTGGTGGTTCGTGCACGGCACCGGCCGCCGGCGAGGCTTGCGGGGACGCGCCACCGCCACCGCAGGCGGACAACGCGGCGACGGTGCACAAGGCCAGGACGACGCCGACGCGCCGACAGGTATGGATCTTCCCCGGGTCGATGAGGGGGCAGCCTAGGACCTGCACCGGTCGTCGCTCAGGCGGTCCGGCCCACGAGAGCCGAGACGGCGGTCCGGGGACTGCTGACGACGAGCGACGTGAGCTGGACGAGGCCTTCGACGGGCGCCATCGACGCCTGGGCCAGGACGATGACGTCGACGGTGCCGTCGAGCGCCTGGAGGTGCGAGGCGATGGTGGCGTAGTACCGGTCGACTGCGCCCCGCTCCCAGTGGGACCATGCTTCGAGGCAGGGAGCATCGATGATCGTGACGTGTCGCCCGAGGAGGTCGGCCGTCTGCGCCAGCAGGTCCCTCGTGGGACCGATGGTGCTCTCGAGGGCGGCCACGACGGCGATGCGGTCTCCGCCGCGCACGGCGATCGTGGCCATGGGTCGGTCGACCCGGAGCACGTCGATTCCCACGGCCCGACCGATCTCCTCGGACGGCCCACCGATGGTCGAGCAGGTACAGACGACGCGGACGGCCCCCTGCGCCGTCAGCGCCCCGAGACGTGTGCCGATCCGTGTGCGCAGGTCGTCGTCGACTCCGCCACGCCGCCCGGTGTCGGTGAGGAGGTCGGCATCGACGACGTGGACGGCCCGGTCCTCCGGCGACAACTCGGACAGGAGGGTGGTGAACAGGTCGACGTGGGCGTCGGCGGTGTGGAGGAAACCGAAGATCGTCACCGGACGGATGAAGACGGGCCTGTCACAGCCAGCTCCTCCGGCGGAACATCACGAGGAGGCCGATGGCCACGACGATCTGCGCACCGATACCGAGGACGATGAAGGCCCCGAGGCCGGTGATGTGGCCGATCATCCATCCGAAGTTCTGGCCGAAGAAGCCGGTGATGAAGCTCAGGGGGAGGAAGATGGTGGCGATGATGGTGAGTTGCTTCATGACCACGTTCAGCCGGTTGGAGACGGTGGACAGGTGCGTGTCCATGGCCCCGCTCAACAGGTCCCGGTAGCTGTCGACGAGGTCGGAGATGCGGATGAGGTGGTCGTAGAGGTCGCGGAAGTACCTCTCGGCGTCGGGTGTCATGCCCGGGAGCCCGGAGTCGGCGCTGGTCAGGGTGGCGAACATGTCGCGCTGGGGCGTGATCACTTTGCGCAGGGCCACCAGGGAGCGCTTCATGGTGAAGAGGGTCCCCAGCTGCTCCTCGGTGGGCTGGGCCAGGATGGCGTCCTCGAGCGAGTCGATCTGCTCGTCGAACCGGGAGAGGACGGGGAAGAAGCTGTCGATGAGGGAGTCGATGATCCGGTAGAGCAGCATGATGGTGCTCCCACCGCCCTGGCGCCGTCGCAGCGAGGCCCGGGTGCGGACGTCGTCGAACTGCGAGCACTGGCCCCGTTCGATGGTGACGAGGAACGTGTCCGAGTAGAAGCAGTGGACCTCGATGGTGCCCCCGTCGTCGCCCTGAGCTCCGTGGACGACGAGGTAGTAGAAGTCGTCGTAGTCCTCGAGCTTGGGGCGTTGGCCGAAGTGCTCGGCGTCCTCCACTGCCAGCGGGTGGAAATGGAAGGAGTTCAGGAGTAGGTCGCTGCCTTCGGCATCGAGGTCGATGAGGTCGAGCCAGAAGAACGCGCCGGAGGCGATGCCCTCTTTGATGGCGTCGGACGTGGCGGCGGTCACCGTTCCGTCGACGCTCATCAGGTACCCGTTCATGGGCAGATTCTTGTCCGTGACCGCCCCCGGATCGGTGACCCTAGGATCGACGCCATGCGATTCAGCGTCTGGCCCAGCCCGCAGCGCCCGTGGCGCGACGTCCGTGACATCGTGCTGCACTGCGACCGCTCCGGATGGGACGGCGTCTACTTCGCCGACCACTTCATGCCCGACGATCCCGGAGGCGTGCCCAAGGACGGGGCCGTGCTCGAGTGTTGGTCCGTGTTGGCGGCGCTGGCGGCCGAGACGGACCACCTCCGGCTCGGTTCGCTCGTCTCGGGCAATCTGTACCGGCATCCGGCCGTCGTGGCCAACGCCGCCGCCACCATCGACCACATCAGCGGTGGTCGGTTCGTGGTCGGCCTCGGCGCCGGGTGGCAGAGCAACGAGCACGCCGCCTACGGGATCGACCTCCTCGACGTCGGGCCCCGGCTGGACCACCTGGAGGAGGCCTGTGCCGTCATCACGTCACTGCTCCGCCGGGAGCGGACGACGTTCGCCGGAACCGCCTACCGGATGACCGATGCCCCCTGCGATCCGAAGCCGATGCAGTCCCGCCTTCCGTTGCTGGTGGGCGGAAGCGGAGAGAAGCGGACGATGAGGATCGCCGCCCGGTATGCCGACGAGTGGAACGCCTGGGGCACGGCCGACGACTTCCGCCGCCGCACCGACGTGCTGGCCGGGCATTGCGCGGCGGTGGGCCGGGACCCGGAGTCGATCGCCCGTTCCACCCAGGCGCTCGTCTACCTGAGCACCGACGAGAGGTGGTTGGCGCCGCACCGCGCCGAGTCGTCGGGCCGGTCCCGCCTTCTCGGGACGCCGGCCGAGATGGTCGAGCAGGTGGCCGCCTACGACACCGCCGGGGTCGATGAACTCGTCGTTCCCGACTGGATGATGGGATCCGCCGCCCGGACGACCGACACACTCGAGCTCTTCTGGAACGAGGTGGCCGTCCACTTCCGCTGATCAGAAGGGTACCGATTTCTTAGAGCGACACGGACTCCGTCTCCGTCGACACGAAGGCTTGGTTGCGCAGCGGGACCTCGTGGAGAAGCCAGGTCAGAGCGAAGGCGAGGGCGGCGAAGGGTGCACCGATGAGGAAGACGGAGTGGATGGCGTGGCTGAAGGCCTCGACATAGCCCTGTCGGATGGCCGGTGGCAGAGCCCTGATCTGGGCCGGGTTGATGGAGATGCTGCCGCCCGACAGATGCTTCAGGGCCGACGCTGGTAGGTATTTGGGCAGTTCGGCGAGCAGGCGGCTGTCGAAGATGGCTCCGAAGAGGGCGATGCCGATCACGCCGCCGATCGATCGGAAGAACGTGGCCGACGAGGTCGCCGTCCCCAATTGGCTGTAGGGGACGGCGTTCTGGACGGCGACGACCAGGACCTGCATGACGGCGCCGAGACCGAAGCCCACGACGAACATGTAGACCGACGACACGGCCAACGAAGTCGTCGGGGTGAGCAGGGACAGAAGGTAGAGACCGATGGCTGTCACGCCCGTGCCGAAGATGGGGAAGACCTTGTATCGGCCCCACCGGGAGATGAGCCGGCCGCTCAGGATGAAGGTGATGAGCATGCCGCCCACCATGGGCAGGAGCTGCAGTCCGGCGCTCGTCGGGGTGGCTCCGTGGACCGTCTGCAGATAGAGGGGGATGAAGATGATGGCACCGAACATGATGAAGCCGACGATGAAGCCGACGGCGCTGGACACGTTGAAGACGCCGATACGGAACAACCCGAGGGGAATGAGCGGTTCGGCGGCCCGGCGCTCGACCAGGCAGAAGGCGACGATGAGTGCGACGGCGCCGACAGCCATGGCGATGATGGGGAAAGAGACCCACCGGTATGTCGTCCCGCCCCACGTCGTCAGAAGGACGATGACGGTTACGGCGGTTCCGAGGAACGTCGTCCCCATGTAGTCGATGGCGTGCTCGGTGCGCTTGGCCGGGATGTGGAGGACGCTGGCGATGACGAACAGGGCGACGATGCCGACGGGGATGTTGATGTAGAAGACCCACCGCCAGCTCAGGTCCTGGGTGAAGACCCCCCCGAGCAGAGGCCCGATGACGCTGGTCGAGGCGAAGACGGCACCGAAGTAGCCCATGTAGCGGCCCCGCTGCCGGGGGCTGATGACGTCGCCCATGATGGCCTGCGATCCCACGATGAGCCCGCCGGCGCCGATCCCCTGGAGGGCCCGGAAGAGGATGAGCTCCAGCATGGAGTGCGACAGTCCGGACAGCGCCGAGCCCACCAGGAAGATGACGATGGAGAGCTGGAAGAGCTTCTTACGCCCGAAGAGGTCGCCGAGCTTGCCCCACAGGGGCGTCGAGATGGTCGAGGTGAGCAGGTAGGACGTCACCACCCACGTGAGGTGGTTGAGCCCGTGCAGATCGCCGGCGATGGTGGGGAGGGCGGTGGAGACGATGGTCTGGTCGAGAGTGGCCAGGAACATCCCCATCATGAGAGCCCCGAGGATCACGAGGATCCGGCGGTGCTCGGCCGGCGAGATTTCGTCGTCGTCCTCGACCACGCCGGTGGGAGGCGATTCCTCGAGCTCAGTGACCATGGCGCACCTCGACGTCCTCTTCGATCGTGGTGGCGAAGAGCTGCAGCAGCCGGGCGAACTCCCGGCGGTCCGCCGTCGGCCACTCCGACAGCAGCTCCTCCAGCCACACCCGTCGGGCCCCGAGGAGCCGTTCGATGGACCGCCGGCCCTCGCCCGTGAGAAGCAGGCGTGAGGCGCGGCCGTCCTCGGGATCGGGAGAGCGGACGACGAGGCCGAGGTGTTCGAGCTGCTGCACCTTGCGGGTGACGGCGGGGGAGTCGATGCCGAGACGTTCGGCCAGGTCGCAGAGGCGGAGGCTCTCCTCCTCGACCAGGAGCTTGTACAGCACCGCCGCTCCGGCCCGGTCGATGTCGACGCCGGCCTCGGCCCGGAGCTTGGCGTGGACGCGGACCTGGTTCATGACCCGGGCCACCGAGAGCAGGGCCCCGTCGATCTCCCCGGTGGTGCTCTCGTCCGCCGTGTGCAGGGTCATAACATCCGCTCCGTGTCCCTGAGCCCCGTGTGTCCCTGAGCCCCGTGTGTCCCTGAGCCCGTGCGCATGAAGGGTGAGTGTACCGGCACTTGCTTACCACAGGTAACTAGTTTGGCCGAGTTGTCCGGCCGTTGGCGGGCGGCGGGCGGGGAGGAGGATCCGACATGACGCCACGGGCGGCGCGGGCGGCGGCGGTCGTAGGCACCGTCCTGGCGGCAGTGGTGGCGGCCGGATGCTCCTCGGGCCCGTCCACGAGTGCCGGGGTCTCGACGACGACGACATCGACGTCAGCGCCGGCGCCGGGAACGTCGGTGCCGGGATCCGTGTCCCGGACCGACGCGGCGGGGACGGTGTGGTTGTGCCGTCCCGGGTTGGTCGATGATCCGTGCGCGGGGGACCTCGACACCACCGCCGTCCTGGCCGACGGGTCGACGAGGAGCGTACCGGCGGCACCGGCGGCGCATCCGGCCGTCGACTGCTTCTACGTCTACCCCACGGTGAGTACCGAGCCGAGGGACAACGCCAACCTGACGGTGCAGCCGGCCGAGATCGACGCCGCCGTGGCCCAGGCTTCGCGCTTCTCGCAGGTGTGCAACGTGTGGGCACCGATGTACCGGCAGCGGACGGCGGGCTCTCTGGCCAAGGGCCTCGGAAACGATCCCACGGCCGACGCCACCGCCTACGCCAGCATCCTGGCCGGATGGAAGGACTACCTCGCCCACTTCAACGACGGCCGGCCCATCGTCTTCATCGGCCACTCCCAGGGCGCGGCCATGCTGATCCGCCTCCTCGGTAGCCAGGTCGACCCCGATCCGGCGCTACGCAAGCTCCTCGTGTCGGCCATCATCCTGGGCGGAAACGTCCAGGTGCCCACGGGCAAGGACGTCGGCGGCAGCTTCCAGAACATTCCCGCCTGCGCGGCGGCGAACCAGACGGGCTGTGTCATCGCCTACTCGTCGTTCCCCGGGCAGCCGCCGAAGGGCAGTCTCTTCGGTCGGCCCGGAGAGGGCGTGAGTCTCCAGTCGAACCAGACGGCAACGACGGGAGTCCAGGTGCTGTGCACGAACCCGGCCGATCTGGCCGGCGGGGTGGGTCCGCTCGACCCCTTCTTCGTGGCGTCGGGCTCCACGTCAACCGGCGTATCGGTGACGACACCCTGGGTCGAGTACCCCGACCTCTACACGGCGCAGTGCGAGAGCTCGGGCGGAGCGACGTGGCTCCAGATCAACGACATCGGCACGGCCACCGACAAGCGGCCCCGCGTCACCGAGTCACTCGGTCCCCTGTGGGGACTCCATCTCGACGACGTGAACCTCGCCCTCGGGAACCTGGTCCAGATCGTTTCCCAACAGGTGGCCGCCTACCGGTAGGCGGCGGGTGAACCGGTCGGCGGCGGGGGGACGGCGACGGGCATGCCCCCGTGGGCGGCCGACCGGTAGGCGGCATCGACCACGACGTGAGCGCGCAGGGCGGTGGCGAAGTCAGGCCCGCGGGTCTGGTTCGAAGCGACGGCGTCGAGGAAACCCTCGTCGGGGTTGACCGCCGCCAGTCCGGCACTCCACACCGCCTCGCCCAGCTGGCGTCCCTCGAGGGTGCCGGCATCCGCACCCGTGCGTGTCCAACGGACCGGTCCCCACCAGTCGTCGGTGTCGATGGCGCACCACAGGTTCTCGCAGATGACCTCGACGTAGCGCGAGCTCTCGCGCTCGAGGATGTCGTGCCAGACGGACTGCAGGGATCCGACGGCGCCGTTGGCGAAGGCCATCGACAGCGAGACGGCGTCTTCGATCCCGGTGATCCCGTGGAATTCGGCCGAGAGGCCCGACACGGTGGTGACGGGTCCGACGAGGGACTCGATGATGTCGAGGTCGTGGATGCTGTGCTCGAGCAGGGCCCCGGCGCCGGCCCGGGCCACGTCACCGCGCCAGGTGGACTTGTACATTCCCTGCAAAGGGATGTACTGGTCGTCTCGGAACATGATGCTCATCACCCTCCCGCTCGAGGGCTCGGAGACGAGATGCCGCAACCAGCAGAAGGCGGGGGAGAAGCGCAGGACGAGCCCCACCTGGTTCACCACGCCGACGCGGCCGACGGTCTCGGCCATGGCCGTTGCTCCCGCCAGGTCGGTGGCCAGCGGCTTCTCGCAGAAGATGGCCAGGCCGCGTGACGCCGCCATCTCGACCAGGCGGGGATGCTCGGAGGTCCACGTGCAGACGAAGACGGCATCGCACCCGTCGAGCACCTCGTCCTCGTCGTCGCACACCGTCGCCCCCGTCCGGGCGGCGAAGGCCTCGGCCCGCGACCGGTCCGTGTCGTGGACGCCGGCCCAGCTCATCGTGTCGCCGCAGGAGCGGAGCAGCGAGGCATGGACGTTGGCGATGAAACCGGCACCGAGGAACCCGACACGAATGCTCATGGGGCCCATTGTCGCTCACTCCCGTTCGGGGCCGTTCACGGTTAAGTTGCAGCGTGAGCGCGGGAGGGGCCATGGACGCGGCAGGGGCGGATCTGAGGCAGCGGCAGGAGGCCGTCGTGCGCGAGCACATGGTGTCGGAGAACGAGATGCGCTTCGACGACACCCTGGCCACGTTCACCCATCCCCGCTACGAGCTCATCGGCACCGGTCAGGTCTACGACGGGGTGGAAGAAGTGAAGGCCTACTACGCCGCCTCACGTGCGGTGTTTCCCGACCAGCGCAACGAGGTTCGGGCCCTTCACCACGCGGAGGGGGCCGTGGTGGTGGAGTTCGATCTGCTCGGCACGCACACCGGGTCGCTGGCGGGGGAGGAACCGACGGGGCGGGCCTTTCGCTGTCCGATGGTGGCGATCTTCATCTTCGAGGGTGAGGGGATCGTGTGCGAGAGGGTCTACTTCGACGCGGGGACGATCTACCGGCAGCTCGGGGTCGGATAACCCCCGCTCTCGATCCACCGCTCTCCGCCGCTCGCCGGCGCCGTCAGGGCGACGACAGGGGCGGTCGACGCTCCGACCACGGTGACGCCTTTTCCAGCTGCGACGCCACCCGCACGAGCAACGCCTCCTGCCACGGTCCGCCCACGAACTGGACGCCGACGGGGAGCCCGGCGTCGGTCCAGTGCAGGGGCAGGCTCACAGCCGGCTGGCCGGTGATGTTGAAGGCGGCGGTGAAGGCGGCCATGGCCAGCGCCGCGGCCGGCGGGCCCTCGGGATGGGCGTGCGCTTCGGCCAGAACCGTCCCCGCCACCGGCGGCTCGATGGTCATGGTGGGCGTGACGAGGACGTCGAAGTCCCGACCCCAGCGGGCGACCACCGCCCGGCTGACGCGCTGGAGGTCATGGAGCGCCTCGACCACGGTCAGCCCGTCGACGGCTTGGCCCGCCGCGTGGCCGACGGCATTGTGGGGTTCGACGTTGGCCCAGTCGACGCCCCGGTAGTCGCCGTAGCCGGTGTTGATGACGTTCAGGAAAGGGCCGAGGGCGGCGGGGTCGAAGACGTCCTCGTCGAGCATCTCGACGTGGTGGCCGAGCCCCTCGAGGAGCCGGCCGACGTTCTCGACGGCGGCGCGGGGGGCGGCTTCGACGGGGACGCCGAGGGCCGAGGTCACGCACAGGGCGAAACGGAGCCGGCCCGGTGGCGCCCCCACTTCGGCGGAGAACGGGCGCGCGGGGGCGGGGGCGTTCTCCCACGACAGAAGGTCGGGACCGCTGATGCAGTCGAGGACCGCGGCGGCGTCGGCCACGGTCCGGCATACCGCGCCTTCGACGGCCAGGCCGAACCAGCCCGGGGCCCGGGCCGGGACCCGGGCCCGGCTCGGCTTCAACCCCACGAGGCCACAACACGACGCCGGGATACGGATCGATCCGCCGCCGTCGTTGGCGTGGGCCACGGGGAACATGCCGGCGGCCACCACGGCCGACGCCCCCCCGCTCGAACCTCCGGGGGAGCGCTGGAGGTCCCAGGGATTGCGGGTGATGCCGTAGCGGCTGTTCTCGGCCACCGTGAGCGGGCCGAACTCCGGGGTGTTCGTCCTCCCGCACAGGAGGAATCCCGCCGCCCGCAGCAGCTCCGTCACCAGCTCGCCCTCGGCGCTCGTGCCCTGCGGTGCACCGAAGGATCCGTAGGTGACGGGCCAGCCCTCGACCGGGGTGAGGTCTTTGATGGGGATGGGGACACCGGCGAAGGGACCGGGCTCCACCACGCCGCTGGCGATGGCATCGGCGAGCGCCTGGGCCTCGGCCCGCACCTCCTCGTCGTTGCGCCAGATGACGGCGTTGAGGGCCGGGTTGAGCTTGTCCACCTGGACCAGGCATTCGTCGAGCACTTCGACCGGGCTGATGGCGCGGCTGCGCACGGCGGCGGCGATCTCGACGGCGGAGGCGAAGGTTCCCATGTCCCTATGTCCTACTCGGTGCCGGGCCGGTGTGCTCGGGATCGGCGCCCGGGAACGGGGCCCGGTAGTCGCTACGTGCGCAGGAGCTCGACGATGTCGTCGACGTCGCTCAGATCGTGACGAAGAGCATCGGGGTGCAGGGCCGACAGCTCGTCGTACGTGGGCCGGCCCGTGGCCACGAGCAGGCAGCGCACGCCGGCGGCGCGGGCGCAGGCGAGATCGTTGGGGGCGTCGCCGACCACCCAGATCTGGTCGGGCGCGAAGCGTCGTCCCCGGGCCGCCGCGACCTTGGCGATGGCGACGGGAACGAGTGCGTTGCGATCGGCGTCGTCGCTGCCGAACGCACCCATCTCCAGGTTCAGCCAGCGGTCGAGGCCGAAGGCCGCCACCTTCACCCTGGCGTTGGCGGCGATGTTGCCCGTCAGGACCGTCTGGTCGACGTCGTCGTCGGCCGCCAGTCGGGCCAGGAGGTCGGCCACTCCGGGCAGGACCACCCCCCGGCTGCTGATCTCGGAGGCTCGGTCGGCCAACTCGACCTCGATCCCCTCCAGGATGGCGGGGAGGTGGGTGTGGGGATCAGCGAGATCGAACTCGGTGAGGTACTCGAGGACGATCTGGGGATCGGTCATGCCGCTCATGAGGATCCGCCGCGACGGCCGCCGTCCCATCGTCTTCTCGATGGCGTGGTCGAAGATGAGGGCACCGACCTCGCCGGCGCGCACCAGGGTACCGTCGATGTCCCACAGGACCAGTCGAGGCATCGCCACAGTCTCCTTGATGGTGGCGTGCAAGGCTGACGGTGGACCCTAGTGGGAGGTGCCGTGCACAGCAGTAGTGCCGTCCTGGTGGTGGCCGTGTTCCTGGCCAGCGCCGTCGAGATGGTGGAGGCCCTGACCGTCGTCGTCGCCGTCGGGGTGACACGGGGGTGGCGGTCGGCCGTCGAGGGCACCGCCGTGGCCGTGCTGGTGCTGGCCGGACTGGTGGCCGCCGTGGGTCCGGCCCTGGTGCACTACGTCCCGCTCGGCACGTTGCGGGTCGTCGTCGGCGGTCTGCTGCTGGTGTTCGGCCTGCAGTGGTTGCGCAAGGCCGTCCTGCGGTCGGCGGGGTTGAAGGCCAAGCACGACGAGGACACCATCTTCGAAGCCCATGTGGCCGAGCTGTCGTCGCAGGGTCGGGGAGCGGGGCGCGACACGACCGCCTTCACCGTCGCCTTCAAGGGTGTGTTCCTCGAGGGCCTCGAAGTGGTCGTCATCGTGCTCACCCTGGGTACCACCGAGCATCGGCTCGGCCTGGCCTCGGTGGCCGCCCTGGCCGCCGTGGTCGTGGTGGGTGTGGTCGGCGCCATCGTGGCCCGCCAGCTGTCGGGGGTACCGGAGAACGCCCTGAAGGCCGTCGTCGGCGTCATGCTCGTGAGCTACGGCACCTTCTGGACGGGGGAGGGGATCGGGGTGCACTGGCCGGGGTCCGACGCCACCATCCTCGTTCTGGTGGCCGCCTATGGCGCGGTGGCGTGGGTGCTCGGACGCGTGCTCGGCGCCGAGCGCACCGGCGGGGAGCGCACGGGCGGGGTCCATGCCGCCTGACGAGCAGGCGCCGCCGACCTGGCGCCGGGCGGCGGTGGCCTTCGGCCGGTTCTGGTGGGACTTCCTGGTGGGAGAGACACCGGAGTTGCTGGTCGGTTCCGTCGTGGCGGTGGGCGCCGCCGCCCTCCTCGTCCACAGCGGCGCGACGCGCGCCGTCGTGGTCGGGGCCCTGCCCGTCCTGGTCGTCGTGATCCTGGCCCTGTCCGCCTTCCGGGGCCGACCACGCCTTCGCTCCCGCCGCGAACGGTGGGAAATGACCCCTGTCCTTCAGCGCTCGAAGCGGGACTCACGGACGCCCGTGCAGACCTGGATGACATAGCTGTCGTAGAAGCGCTCGCGCCCGAGGCGCTGGGCCCGGCGGTGCTCGGGGTGATCGCGCCAGGCCCGGTGGTCGTCGTGAGAGGCGAAGGTGACGAGGGTCACCCGCTCACCGTCGTCGGACGCGAAGGTCTTGTAGTCGACGAAACCGGGCATGGCCCGGGCCAGGTCCACCATCCGCGCCGAGACGACCTCGTACTCCTCGACGGCCTCAGGGCGCAGTGTGGACCGGAACACGGTGACCACGGGTCCGGCCGCCTCGTCCGCCGTGCTCGTGTGACCGACGCTCATCGCCACCCATCATCGCACCCACGCGTACGATCCCCGAGCCGGGGCCCGGGGACCGTGCGACCGGCAGGGAGTGGGTGGGAAGGGGGTGGTCAGAAGGTCGATTCGAGTTGCTCGGCCGTCGACAGGTTTCGTTCGATGGCTTCGAGCTCGGCCTCGGTGCCCTGGGACCGCGGACCCTTGAACCACTTGTTGGCACCGAGGAACCAATAGCCCCCGGCGAACAGGAGCACCACGCCGACGGCGATCGGTGCGTAGTTGAAGGTGTCACGCGTGATCGGCGACACCTCGGGCAGCATGAAGAGGATCGTGATCACGACGACCCAGGCCACGCCGATCCATCCGACCAGGGCGCTCCAGCGTCCGAGGTGCCAGGGCCCGGGTGCGAAGTCGCCACCGGCCAGGCGTCGCAGCAGCGTCGGGATGATGTAGGCGATGTAGAGGCCGATGGTGGCGATCGAGGTCACGGCGGCGTAGGCCGTCGGGCTCCATTTGTAGGGCACTCCGAGGACGAAGGCGAACACCACGGCGAACCAGATGGATCGGGTTGGCGTCCGGGTGCGGGGATTGATGTGGTGCCAGAACTTGGATCCGGGGATGGCACCGTCTCTCGAGAAGGCGTAGATCATCCGGGAGTTGGCCGTCACCGACGCCATCCCGCAGTAGGCCTGGGCCACCATGGCCACCACCAGCAGCAGCTCACCGCCGTGGCGGCCGAGAGCGTCGATCCAGATCTGCACCGGCGGCACACCGGTGGCCGAGGTGAGGGCCTTGTTGTAGTCGTTGGTGATGGCGTAGGTGATGCCGAGGATGAGGATCCAGCCGGCGACCAGAGAGACGAGGATGGAGTTGATGATCCCCTTGGGCGCCGCCACCGCCGCGTTGTGCGTCTCCTCGGACATGTGGGCCGAGGCGTCGTACCCGGTGAAGGTGTACTGGGCCATGAGCAGGCCGATCATGAAGACGTAGAACGTGTTGTGGAAACCGGTGTTGTTGACGAGCTTGGTGAACACGAAGGCGGCCGACGCGTGGTGGGTCGGGACCACCATCAACGAGATGACGATTACCAGGACGCCGATGATGTGCCACCAGACGCTGACGTCGGAGAGGAAAGCGACCACGCGGACGCCGAAACTGTTCAACAGGGCGTGGACGATGAGGATCCCGGCATAGACGAGGAGAGCGTGACCCCGCGTGGCACCGAACCCTGTCGTGAGGTTGAGGAAGGCGGTGAAAAAGAGGGCGAAGCCGAAGTCGATGCCGGCCGTGACAGCGACCTGGCCGAGCAGGTTGAACCACCCGGTGAACCAGCTCCAGGCGGGCCCCTTGTTCTTGGCCAGTCGGGCCGACCAGTAGTAGAGGCCGCCGGCGGTGGGGTAGGCCGAGGCCACCTCGGCCATGCCCAGACCCACGATGGCGGTCATGACGCCGACGATGATCCAGCCCCACACCATGTCGACGGGACCACCGGTGTTCATCCCGTAGCCGTACAGGGTCAGGCAGCCCGACAGGATGGAGATGATGGTGAAGGACACGGCGAAGTTGGAGAACCCGCCCATGCGCCGGCGGAGTTCCTGGGCATAGCCGAGCTCGTGGAGCTTTCGCGTGTCGGCGTCGAGTGCTGCTGCGCCCGGACTTCCACCTGGATCGGTCGACATGTCCACCCCCGTGGCCCGCGCCGACGCGTCACGCCCCGGCGATCGTATGGATCAGCACGACTGCGGTGTCACCAAGTTGTTCCTGTGTCCTGGACTAGACCAGTTCTCACAGGCGGTGTCAAGGATCACCTCTCGCTAGGAGAGGCGTCGTCGCTCGTGGGCGCCGTCCGGTGTCAGAGCCGGAGAGGTTTGATGGGGCTGGCGACGAGCCCGGGGTCGGCTCTCCAGTCCACGCCGGGGACGTCGATGTAGAGCTCGATCTCGTTGCCGTCGGGATCCTCGATGTAGAGGCTGTGGGTCACCGTATGGTCGCTCGTTCCGACCACGGTGGCACCGGCTGCTTCCAGCTGTCGTAAGGCGTCGCGCAGGTCGTCGTCGGAGTCACCGATCTTGAGCCCGAAGTGGTAGAGACCGATCCTCGACCCTTGCGGGACGGCGGCGGCGTCGTCACCCACCTCGATGAGGAGCAGCTCGTGATGGGTCCGTCCCGAGGGCGCCGAGAAGGCGGCGGCGGGGAAGCCGACGGGGCGTGCGATCGTTCTCGGTCGGCAGGATCTGGCGCCAGCCCAGGACGTCGCGGTAGAAGGTCGCCGACCGCTCCACGTTGCGCACGTACAGGACGAGGTGTCCGAGCTCCTGCACTTCCATGGCCTGTCTCCTCCTCGGGGGCGCGAAACCGCCCTGTCCTGGTGGCCAACCCGGCTGGGCCGACGACTATTCCACCTGTCGATTCCCACCGTATGCTCCCGGACCATGGAACTGGCGCCCGAGGAGTTGCGGGTCCTCGGATGTTTGGCCGAGAAGCAGCTGACGACGCCGGCGCAGTATCCCCTCACCCTCAACGCCCTGACCCTGGCCTGCAACCAGACGACGAGCCGTGAGCCCGTGGTGACGTGGGACGAAGAGACCGTCGAGGCCGCTGTCACCCGGGCCAAGACCAAAGGCCTGGCCCGATTCGTCCATCCGTCGCACGGCCGGTCGGCCCTGCGCTACGGCCACTCGCTCGACGAAGCCCTCGGCCTCGACGTCCGCCAACTGGCCCTCGTCACGGTCCTCATGCTGCGGGGCCCGCAGACCCTGGCCGAGCTCCGCAGCCGGACACAACGGATGGCTGATTTCGGCGACACCAGGGAGGTCGAGTCCGAGCTCGACCGGTTGGCTCGGTTCGAGCCGGCACTGGTCACGTGCCTCGGTCGTCAGCCCGGCCAGAAAGAGGAACGCTACGCCCACCTCCTCGGCGTCGGTCAGGCTTCCTCGTCGGCATCGGCTCCCTTGTGGGCACCGCCATCCCCGCCGGTACCGTCTTCTTCGTCGGTGTCTGCTTCGCCGGCACCGTTCTCCGTGGGAACCGATGTCGCCCTGGCCGGCGAGGTGGCCGATCTGCGCGCCGAAGTGGTTGCCCTGCGCCGCGACGTCGACGACCTTCGCGCGCAGCTGGGATGTGAGTCGGAACCCGGACGATAGAGTTCGGATGATGGACATCCAGTCCCCCAGGCGAAACCTGGGGAATCGTCGGCCCGTCGTCTGAGGATCGTCGTGATCAACGTCGTGACGGTCCATTGGCAGACGCCGAAGTGGATCGACGTGCAGTTGAGCTACCTGGAACGCAACGTGACGGGGGACTTCCGCGTCTTCGCCTCGCTCAACGGGATCGACGATCCCGAGGTGCGAGACCGCTTCTATTACAGCGAGGATCTGGAAGGAAGCCATGAGGAGAAGTTGAACGCCTTGGCCCAGGTGGTCATGGAGCAGTCGGATCCGGCTGACATCTTGATGTTCATCGACGGCGACGCCTTCCCCGTTCGGAGCCTCGATGCGTGGATGGACGAAACGCTCCGGACCTATCCTCTGGCGGCGGTGCGGCGCGACGAGAACTTCGGCGATCGTCAGCCCCATCCGTGTTTCTGTGTGACCACGGTCGGCTTCTGGCGGGAGATCGACGGCGATTGGCGGAGAGGGGGGACGTGGACCAACTCCGTCGGCAAGGAGGTCACGGATCCGGGAGGCAACCTTCTCCATCAATTGCAAGAGCGCCACCAGGAATGGTTGCCGCTCGTGCGGACGAACACCAGCAATCCTCATCCACTGTGGTTCGCCGTGTACGGGCACCTCGTCTACCACCATGGCGCCGGGTTCAGGAAGATGTTCAGCCGCACCGACAATCTGCTCAATCCGCAGTTCGGCAAGGCGTTCGGCGGGAGGAAGCGAGGGCCGACCATCGGAGATCTGCGGGTGGCGGTCCGAAGCGACACGTCGCGACTGGTCCACCTGCGACCCCGCCACGTGCTCCTTCTGGCCCGGGCGCTGCAGGCGACGATCCGCGGAAGACGTCGGCACTGGTACCGGAGGCAGAGGATTCGGTACATCGAACGGACGAGGGACGAAGCCGAGGAGATGTTCGCCCTGTTGCAGGTCGACCCTGATTTCTACCGCCGGCTGGACAGTGACGCCGGAGAAGCGGCGCACGACCTCGTGACCTGAGTCGGAAGTCCGGCATGATGGGTGAACAGGAGCGGGGACGGAGGCGATGATGGCCAACGACGGCAAGAAACCGAGGATCGTGGTGGGGGTGGACGGCTCGGAGTCGTCGCGCCATGCCCTTCGCTGGGCGGCCCGCCAGGCCCAGCTCACGGGGGCGAACCTGGAGGTGGTGATCACCTGGGAGCTGCCGACGACGTTCGGGTGGGTGCCCCCCTACCCGTCGGACTTCAACCCGGCCGGAGACGCCCAGCAGGCCGCCGACGAGGAGGTCAATGCGGCGTTGAGCTCCTACCCCGACGTGGAAGCCCAGACCACCGTCGTCGAGGGCCACCCCGCCCCCACCCTCGTAGAGGCGTCGCGTGGCGCCGAGTTGTTGGTGCTCGGCAGTCGGGGGCACGGCGAGTTCGCCGGGATGCTGCTCGGATCGGTGACCCAGCACCTCGTCTCGACCGCCCACTGCCCGGTCCTCGTGTGGCGCCGCCACAGCCGGCCGTCATAGTCCGCCGTCGGGGTGGAACATCGGGTGACCGACCGGTGGCGCGTCCCCGCAGGAGCGAAGGTCGTCCTCGACGACCGCGATCCGGGCTCGACGTCCGGTGCCCCCGGAGACCGGGCCGCCACCGAGGCCGACCTTCCCCTTCTCCAGAACCGGCTCCGGGACCTGCAGGGCCGGTTGTGGGCCGAGGGACGCCGCTCGGTGCTGGTCGTACTCCAGGGCCTCGATGCCGCCGGCAAGGACGGGACCATCGAGCACGTCTTCGGAGGGATCAATCCGCAGGGGGCCCGGGTGGCCGCCTTCAAGCAGCCGACGGGCGAGGAGCTGGCCCACGACTTCCTGTGGCGGGTGCACCGTCAGGTGCCGCGGGCGGGGGAGATCGGGATCTTCAACCGGTCCCACTACGAGGACGTCCTCGTCGTGCGCGTCGACAAACTGGCGCCGGCCGAGGTGTGGCGGGCCCGCTACGACCACATCAACGCCTTCGAGCGCCTGTTGGCCCACGGCGGCACGACGGTGGTCAAGTTCCTCCTCCACATCTCCTACGAGGAACAGTGCCGACGCCTCCAGGATCGCCTCGACCGTCCCGAGAAGCGGTGGAAGCTCACTCGGTCCGATTTCACCGAGCGCCGGCACTGGGACGAGTATCAGGCGGCCTATACCGACGTGCTCCGGAAGACGTCGACCGAGATGGCGCCGTGGTACGTGATTCCCGCTGACCACAGGTGGTTCCGCAACTGGGCCGTGAGCACGACACTGGTCGATGTTCTGGGGGCGATGGACCCGCGCTACCCGGAACCGCCGCCGTTGGAGGGTGTGACGGTCAGCTGAGGCGCTCGGCGTAGCGGCTGACGCGGACGGCGAACCCTTCGGTCATCCTGGCCAGGACCACGCGCAGCAGTGCTCCGGTCCCGGGGACGAGTGCATCGAAGCTTCCCCGCCATGTCACCGCCGTCCCGCCGGCGTCGGGGCGGAGGTCGACGTCGGCCCGGTACCGGCGCACGGGCAGGCCGCGCACGGCGATGTAGCCGAGGTGGTGGGGGGGGTCCCAGACCACCACCTCCTCGGTGCTCCCCCCCGGTCCGAGGCCGAACCGCCGGAGCGCCCCGACACCGTCGGGCGCCGGAGCACCGGGTCGGAGGAGGAAGGTGCGCGTCATCCACGACCACTCCTTCCACCGGGCGGCCTCGCCGATCAGGGGCCAGACCACCTCGACGGGCGCGGCCGAGCGGACGGTGGACGAGAACGACCAGCGGCCGGGGCCCGACGCCTGCTCGGGCGCGTGGCGGTGCCCGACGGTCACGGGATCAACCGCCGAGATGGTCCTTCAGAGCCTGCAGGCTCTGCTGGTAGACCCCCTGCATCATCTCCGTCATGTCGTCCGGTTCGACCTCGACGTCCCACGTGACGAGGGACGCGTTCCCCTGGGGGACGACGGTGATGGTGGCCGTGTGGCTGGCCACGGGGACCCCGCCGACGATGCCGTAGACGATCTCACGGCCGCCGTCGTCGCGGCGGATGAGCCGCTCGGTGATCTCCATCCCCATCATCTTGAGGATGCGGTCGTCCCCCTCGACGACACAGGATTCGATGCCGGGCATCCAGCCGCCGATGCCGCCGAAGTCCCCGGTCACCGCCCAGACGGCGTCAGCCGGCTTTTCGATCTCGATCTCTGCGTGCCCTTTTCCCACTGCCCCTCCATCGTCCGACGAAGGCAGCAGCATGCCATGAGTGTCCGCCTCCGGGCGAGGGTCTCAGGCCTGGAGATCGAGGAGACCGCCGGCGAGATCCTCGAGCTCGTCGCGCCAGGACGACGGTGCCACCACGGGCCGGACGACGAACTTGGAGAAGCCGACCTCGATGTAGCGCTCGATGAGGGTCCGCAGGGCCGCCGTTCCGTTGGGGACGAGCTCGACGAGCTCGGCGTCGGTGCGGCGTCGTGGCCAGCCGCCCGAGCCGCGGCGAGACGTCGCCGCGGACGTAGCCGATGCTCACCCCGTAGTGCTCGGGATCGATGGAGCGCCCGGCGTCGGCCGCCGCCTGCTCGATGACGCGGCGTCCGGCGGCCACCTCGGCCGGGGTGCACATGCTCGGCAACCAGCCGTCGGCCAGCCTGCCGGTGCGCCGCAGCGAGCTGGGGACGTTCCCCCCAACCAGACGTCGAGGGGTTGCTGGAGCGGTTTCGGCTCGACGGTGACGCCCTCGAGCCGGTAGGCGACCCCGGCGTGGTCGACGTCGTCCTCGGTCCACAGGCGGCGCAGGAGGGGGAGGGCCTCGTCCACGAGGGCGCCGCGGTCGTTCGGGTCGACGCCCATGGCCATGAGCTCGGTCGGGAGACGGATGCCGAAGACGAAGGTCAGCAGGAGCCGTCCCCCCGAGACCTGGTCCAAGGTGGCGATCTGCTTGGCCAGGCGGACGGGATTGCGGCCGGGCAGCACCATGGTGGTGCCGATCTTCAGCTTGGGGACGGCACCGGCGGTGAAGGCCAGTCCCGTCAGGGGGTCGTCGGACGGGACGCTCAGGATGTCGGCCAGCCAGAGGGAGTCGAAGCGGAGCTCTTCGAGGTCGTGCACGAGCGAGCGGAGTTCGTGGCCCGAGGGGCCCGACGGGCGCGCGCCGATCCCGATACGGACCTTCACGGTCGCGATGGCGCCGTCGGAGCACCGTCCACGGGGCCAGGGTAGCGGGAAGGCACCGCTGGTAACGTCGCCCGTGATGACCATGGACCCCGAAGAGGCCGCTCGTCGGAGCGCCCCCGTCATCGTCTCGCTCCCGGCCGGATTCATGCTCGACGGTGCCACCTACGTGCGGGGGGGCGAGCTCGGTTTCGACGGGATCGACTTCTACGTCGCCGGCCGGGGCGGTGCCCTGGGCGACGTCGACGGCATCGTGGTCGCCGCCGCCTTCGTGTTCTTCCACCCGCCGACGATCGTGGAACGGTGGGACCGCGGCCGCGCCGTGATGCCACCGGCGGAGGCGGCCCAGGCCTTCGCCAGCTGCCTCGACGCCTGGGCCGACGCCCATCTGGCCGACGGGATCGACTACGCGGGCCTGGCCGAGCTCGAAGGAAAAGTGATCGCCGCCGCCTCCCCGGCCGGCGCGCCGCTGTTCGCCGCCTGGGCCGCTGTCCCCGAGCCGAAGGGGGCCAAGGCCCTGGCCCTGCACCGGATGAACGTGCTGCGCGAGTGGCGCGGGGCGGTCCACGGTGCCGCCGTGGTCGCCTCGGGGTTGGAGCCGCTGGACGCGGTGATGGTGAAGACCCCGGGGATGGCGGCGTTGTTCGGATGGCCCGAGCCGCATCCCGATCCGGCGCCGAACGCCGGCGCATGGGCGGGGGCCGAGCAGGCGACCAACCGGGTCGTCGGGCGTGCGTTCGCCGTCCTCGATGAGGCCGAGCGCACGCGCCTGGTGGAGCTGATCCTGGCGGCGTCCGCGGCCGCCGGTTGAGGGTGGCTCAGGACTCCTCGGAGAGCAGTCCCTTCACCTCGGACAAGGTCGAACCGGCATGGGGCACGACGAGACCTGACGTCTGGAGGTCGTCGGCTGGGAGCAGCGCACCGCTGTGACGGACCTGGCCGACGAGATCGGCCAGGGTGGAGTCGAACTCCGTCTCGTCGTTGCGGTCGAGGGCGTCGGTCAGTTGGGCGTCGAGTTGCTCGATGGCCGGCATGTCGGCCTCGGGCACCTCGAAGCGACCCTCGCCGAGGATGCGGACGATCATGAGGGGGCACCCCCGGCCGGACCGGAGGGATCGGGGGTGGCGGTGTCCGGGGCCGCTTCGGAGGCCGTGGGCAGGGCGCCCCCGGCCGGTGCGGCGCCGAGCTGTGCTTTGAGCGCCGCCAGTTCGGAGTCGACCTGGCCGGCCTGGGAGGTGGCGTCCAGCTGGGCCTGGATGTCGTCCTTGCCGCCGCCGAGGGCATCGGGGAGGGCACCGGTGTCGATGAGCTCGTCGATGGCACCCGCCCGGGCCTGCATCTGGCTGATCTTGTCCTGGGCGCGGTCGAGGGTCATCCCGGCGTCGGTCATCGATTCCGAGATCCCCGAGACGGCTTCACCGATGGAGGCCTGGGCCTTGGAGGCGGTGTAGCTGGCCTTCAGGGTCTCCTTCTTGGTCCGGAAGGCCTCGATCTGGGTCGAGAGCCTCGTCGCCGTGGTCTCGAGTTGTTGCTGCTGGGCTTCGACCTGGTTGTGCTGGGTGCCGAGGTCGGTCAGCTGGTCGGCCAGCGCCGCCCGACGGGTGAGAGCCTGGCGGGCCAGGTCCTCCTGACCCTGGGCCAGGGCCTGTTTGGCCTGGTCCTGGAGCTTTGTGGCCTGGCCCTGGAGCTCGGTGGCCTGGAGCTCGAGCCGCTTCTTGGCCGTGGCCACGTCGGCCAGGGCGCGGCGGACCTTCTGGAGATTCTCCTGCTGCTTCTCGTAGGAGAGATCGAGCATGTCGGCGGGGTTCTCGGCCTTGTCGAGCGCCTTGTTCGCCTTGGCCTGAACGATCCCCGAGAGCCGCTTCATCACGCTCATAGTGCCTGTGCCCTTTCTGATGTCCGGCTCTAGATCAGAGCACGCCGTGACCCATACGTCGAGAGCGCCCTCCCTCAGGTGCCTGGCCGGTGACCGGGCGTCTCGGGACCCGACGGTGAGGGGGACCCGACGGTGAGGGGGACCCCACGGTGAGGGGGACCCGACAGAGAGGGGGAGAGGTCAGAGACGTCACAGAGGGAGCAGGGCGGAGCGTCCGAAGTGGGCGAACTCGTCGCCCAGGCGGGTGCGGTCCTCCCCGGTGAGGCGGCGGTATCGCCACGGGGCCCGGTCGGGGGCCCAGAAGACGGGGTCGTCACACTGCCAGGCAACGCGCCGCAGCGCGTCCTTGGTGATCTTGCCGGTGGCCGTCAGAGGAAGCGAGTCCATCACCCGGACGAAGCGCGGCGACCACTTGGTCCCCAGATCGGGTTGGTCCGACAGGAAGGAGGCGAAGCCGTCGGGGTCGAAGGCGGTGCCCGGGCGCAGCTCGACGGCGGCCATGACGGCGTCACCCGAGCGCGGGTCGGGAACGGCGTAGACGGCGACGGCGGCCAGATCGGGGTGGCGTTCGACGATGCGCTCGACAGGGGCGGCGGCGAAGTTCTCCGAATCGACGCGCAGCCAGTCGTCGCCGCGGCCGGCGAAGTAGAAGAAGCCGTCGCCGTCGCGGTAGGCCAGGTCGCCCGTCCAGTACCACCCGCCGTGCACCCGCTCGGCGTCCCCCTCGGTGTTCTTGTAATACCCCTCGAAGTTGGGGACGGCCCCGCGGTTGACGATCTCGCCGATGGCCTCGTCGGCGTTGAGGAGTCGACCGGCACCGTCGAAGCGCGCCGGTGGGCATTCGCGGTTGGTCAGAGCCGAGCAGACGACGATGTCGTCACCGGGCACCGGCAGTCCCAGGGAGCCGGGCGGGGTCTCGGGCGTGACGTTGATGACGGCGCCGCCCTCGCTCGACCCGTATCCCTCCACCAGCCGGCAGCCGAAGCGTTGTTCGAAGGCGGCCCGGTCGGGGCTCGACGCTTCGGTCCCGAAGCCCTGGCGCAACGGATTGTCGTCGTCGTCGGAACGCTCGGGGCTGGCCAGGACGTAGGCCAGCGCCTTCCCGACGTAGGTGAACCGCGTGGCGCGGTGCCGGCGGACGTCGGAGAGGAAGCCCGATGCGCTGAAGCGCCGGGTGAGGGCAACGGTGGCCCCGACGTACATGGCCGGAGCCCAGAGGGCCATGATGGCGTTGCCGTGGAAGAGCGGCATGGGGCAGTAGCAGACGTCGTCTCGGAGAAACCCGTAGCCGAGAGCGGCGCGCCAGGCGATGGCGGCGAGACGGCCCTGGGTGCATCGGACCGCCTTGGGCGAGCCGGTGGTCCCCGAGGTGAAGAGCAGAAGGAACAGATCGGACGGCGAGACGTCGGCGCCGACCGGGGTTCCGGAGTCCCCCGACCGACCTCCCTGGGGTCGTCGTCCTCGATATGGAGGACCCGGTCGGGATCGAGCCCGAGATCGAGACCGGTGAGCAGGTCGGCGCCCGCGCCATCGGTGACGACGACCTGGCAGTCGGCGAAGCGGATGTCGCGGGCCAGTTCTTCGCCGCGCCGGGTGGGGTTGATCCCGACGACGGTGGCGCCGCTCAACGCCGCGCCACCCAGCCAGAAGAGGTAGTCGGGTCGGTTGTCGAGGAGCACGCCGATGTGGAACGGACCGGGACGGCGCAGACGAGCGGCCAGCGAGGCGCGGCGGTCGCTCTCGGCCACCACCTGGCGCCACGTCCACGAGCGGTCCTCGAAGAGAACGCCGGGAGCGTCGTCCTCGGCCCGGGCCCGCAGGAGGTCGGCCACCGTCTCGGGGGCGTCGGATGGCGGCGTCGTCACCGCCTCATGATGTCACCGCCTCCCCGGACGGAGCCGGTGGTCAGGTGACGTACGCGTGCAGCACCGTGTGCCCCGCCTTGTTGTGCACCCAGATGCTGGCGATCTTCGACGAGGGGACCCCGCACGCCAGTTCGACCTCGACGGCGTGTCCCGTCACCGTCCGGTACGTCCCAGCCGCCCACCACGAACCGCTCGTACTGCGCATGGCCACCGACAGGACCTGGCCGCCGGCCTGCCCCGTCTCCTGGAGACGGACGGCGGTGCCCCACGGTTCGGACGTGAGACGGGCCGAGGCCTTGACGCCGGCGGATCCGGTCAGTGCCACTGTGTATCCCGTGCGCGGTGTGCCGGAGGATCCGGAGAGGCCGACCACGAGAGCCAGGGCGACGGCGACGGCGGCCACACCGCCGAGGACAAAGAGAGCACCGCGCCGACGGTGATCACG
The DNA here is from genome assembly GCA_963848355.1 of uncultured Acidimicrobiaceae bacterium. Classification (GTDB taxonomy): domain Bacteria; phylum Actinomycetota; class Acidimicrobiia; order Acidimicrobiales; family UBA8190; genus CAWKDG01. Next base: position 42,567 of record CAWKDG010000012.1, on the reverse strand, counting down.
ACGCGCGTCGGCCCGGAGGCGATCGAAGACCGCCGTCTGGAGCTCGAAGGGCACGTCGTGTCCTTCGATGGCATCGGGGTCGGCCGCCGGGAGGATCCCCGCCAGACCGAGAAGGCCACTGCGTTCGTCGCGGCAGGCCCGGCATCCGTCGAGATGGGCGCTCAAGGCCAGGCGGTCGGCCTCGCCGAGCTGGCCCACGACCTCGAGGGCCAGCAGGCCGTGCCAATGGTCGCACCGATCGGCCGTCATTCGTCCCATCCCATCTCATCGAGCGTCAGGCGCAGGGACTGGAGCGCGTAGAAGAGGCGGCTGCGGACGGTTCCCTCGGGGATGCCCAGCTCGACGGCCACGTCGCGGCCGGCGCGCCCCCGGTAGTAGGTCTCGATCAGGACCTGACGGTGCTCGGGCCGCAGGCGCCGCAGCGCCTCCTCGACCTGCCACCCCACCAGGGCCTTCTCGATATCGTCACCGACCTGGACGAGATCGGCGGGCAGGGGGCTCGTCTGGCGCAGGGCGCGCGAGCGGGCGTGGTCGATGACGATCCGGCGTTCGATGGCGAAGAGCCACGTGCGCAGAGAGCCGAGTTCGGGATCGAACCGCTCCCGGGCCCGCCACGCCCGGATGAACGTCTCCTGGACGACCTCCTCGGCGGCCCCGGCGTCGCTCAGTGAGCGTCGGGCGTAGCCGTAGAGCTCACCGCTGTGGGCCACGAAGGCGGCCCGCAGTCCCTCCTCGTCGGCCGACTCGGTGATCGGGGGAGGCTTGCGGGCGCGAAGGGCTCGCGGCGGGGACGTCCCGCCCGTGGCGCTGGCGCCGGGAGAACCCGTCTCGTTCATGGTGTCGGTGCCGCCACGCTCTCCGGTCGTCGTTCCGGTCAATACCCGTAGCCTCCGCTCGGTGCCGTCGTCGACGGCGCCTTGGTCGTGGGCGCCGTGGTGGTCTTGGGCGCCGTGGTCGTCATGGGCGCCGTGGAGGCGCTGACGGTGGCGACCGTCCAGGTCCCGCCGTCGCTCGTGAGGTTCTGCCCGTTGGTGTCGCCGGCGGCGCTGTCCCCTGAGAAGGTGTAGAGGGGATGACCGTTCCAGGCGACCTGGAGCGAGCCGTCGGAGCGGGTGATGGTGGCGAACGTCCCCGTGGCCCCCGACCCCCCCTTGGGCGTGGTGCCGGAGGAGACGGTGAGCGGCGGCCACGCCGAGGCGCAGCCTCCGGTGCAGGCGCTCATGGCGGCGGTGTCGGCGCTGAACATGTAGAGGGTCATCCCCGACGAGTCGACCAGGATGGAGCCGCCGATCTTGGCATTGGCGACGACGTTGGCCACCACCTGGCTGCCACCGCCGGTCCCGGTGGCGCTGGCCGGCGACGCCGCCGTCGTCGAGGTGCTCGACGTCCGCGAGGCGCTCGGTGTCGACGACCCGCAGGCGGCGGCGATGAGACCCACCACGGCGACGCCGGCGAGAGCCGTCAGGGACCGCGCTGCTCGGCGCCGGAACGCCGGTCGTGCCTGTGTGTGGGCCTTGGCCTCGCTGATCATCGGTCGTACCTCCCTGAGGGGCTGCCGCACCGCGGTTTTCGCCTTCTTGACCTGAGGATACGGGCGGCGAGGGCCCGGCGTTCACGAGATGTCCGCCCCGTCCTGGCTACCGTGCACGCATGACGGGGAACCATTCGTGGCCCGGTGCCGCCGTGTTCGACATGGATGGGTTGCTCGTCGACTCCGAGCCGTTGTGGTGCGAGGCCGAGATGCGGATCCTCGGTGGCCTCGGAGTGCCGCTGACCGCACAGCGCTGTGGTGAGACGAGAGGGATGGTGGCGAGCGAGGTCGCGCACCACTGGTACCGCCTCTACCCGTGGGAGGGTCCCACTCCCGACGCCGTGGCGGCCGAGATCATCGATGCCATGGCCGCGCTCCTCACGGGCGTCGTCGCCAAACCGGGCGCTCTGCACGCCGTGACGACGTGTCGGCGGCGGGGCCTCGCGCTGGCCGTCGCCTCCTCGTCTCCCCGGCGACTGATCGACGCCGTTGTCGATCGGTTGGCATGGGCACCTTGGTTCTCCGTTCTCCACTCGGCGTCCGAGGAGCCGGCCGGGAAGCCCGACCCCGCTGTCTTCCTCACCACGGCGCGCCTGCTCGGCGTGGATCCGGGCCGGTGCGTGGTGTTCGAGGACTCGGTCGCCGGCGTCCGGGCTGCCAACGCCGCCGGCATGGTCTGCGTGGCCGTCCCCGAGGATCGGGCCACGACGGCCGGTGCCGTGCCCGATGGCTTCGATGTGGCCGACGTGGTCCTCGGAACCCTGGAGGAGGTCGACGACGACCTCTGGGCCCGGCTCGCCGCTGGCCGCCGTCGCACTCCGGCGCCGCGCAGCGTCGGCACCGACGGGGATCGCTAAGAAGGTCCGGGGGACCGATCGCCGCTGTCCCGGGCCAGCGTGCGCCGCATGGTGGCGTGGTACTCGGGGAAGTAGTCGCCGATCTGTTCGAGGCTGAAGGTGCGCAGGATGGAGGTCGGTGGCTCGCGTTCGAGGAGGAAGGCAATCGAGCTCCGCACGAGGTCGACCACCGGGAGCTGGGCACAGCCGAGGGCCTCGGGGAGCTCGTCGGGGACGCGCACGGTATGGGTCGAGGTGCGGGCGCCGTCGCTGATGGTCACGGCGTAGATCCCCGCTGTCTGCTCGATCACGGTCACCTCCGCCACGGCTCGACACGCTAGCGGGCACCGTCGTAACGCCCGTCGCCCGGGTGGTGCCGGGAGCAACGGCGCGCCGGGTCCTCGTCCCGCGCGACACTGGCCCGTGACCGAGGACGCCCCGCCACCGGTGGCGTCCGACGAGACGCCCCGCCGGGGCCGGCAGGAGGAGACCGTGTCCGACATCTACGACATCCCCGTGAACACGTTGCAGGGCCAGCCGTCCTCACTGGGGGCACACAAAGGAAAGGCTCTGCTCGTGGTGAACGTCGCCTCGCGCTGCGGTCTCACGCCGCAGTATGCCGGTCTGCAGAAACTGCAGGACACCTACGCCGGTCGTGGTTTCAGCGTGCTCGGCTTTCCGTGCAACCAATTCCTCGAGCAGGAGCCGGGGACGGCGGACGAGATCGCCGAGTTCTGCTCCGTCAACTACGGGGTGACGTTCCCGCTGTTCGAGAAGATCGAGGTGAACGGCCCCGGTCGTCACGCCATATACGACGATCTGACGGCCACCGCCGATGCCGAGGGCGAGGCCGGGGACATCCAGTGGAACTTCGAGAAGTTCCTGATCGCCCCCGACGGGGAGATCGTCGGACGCTTCCGCCCCGGCGTCGAGCCCGAGGATGCCGGTCTGGTGTCCGCCGTCGAAGCCGTCCTGCCCGGCTGATCGGCGGATCGACCGACCACCCGCCCGTCATCGAGGGTGACGTCGGTGGAGACGACCGTCCTCGAGATCGATACGTCGCGCCGCCAGGTGGTGGACCTGACCGGCGCCGTCGGCGACTTCTGCACCGGGCGAGGCGACGGACTGTGTTCGGTCTTCGTGCCCCACGCCACGGCCGGCGTCGCCGTGATGGAGCTGGGATCGGGGTCGGAGGCCGACCTGAGCGCCGCACTCGCCCGGTTCCTGCCCCGCGACGATCGCTACGGGCACCGTCACGGGTCCCCGGGTCATGGAGCCGATCACCTGCTCCCGGTGTTCGTCTCACCCTCGCTCGTGATTCCCGTGTTCGCCGGGCGGGTGGCGTTGGGTACGTGGCAGAGCGTGGTTCTGGTCGACACCAATAGCGACAATCCCCATCGGCAGGTGCGACTCAGCTTCGCCGGCCATCGCGTCGACACCGCCGCCGTGACGCGACACAGCGCCCCGAAGCGGCGAAGCTGCTCGCCGCCCCGGGGCGCTGTGCGGTGTCCCCCCCGAGACAGATCAGATGAAGAGATCAGGTGGAGCAGGTCAAGAGGTCGACGTGCTCTCGGTGGCGTGGCGGCGGACGGCCGTCCGACGCCGTTCGAAGAAGCTGAGACCCATGAGCGAGAGGCCGAAGGCGACGACGGCGACCACGTAGGGCTTCGAGCCGGCCCAGGGCTCGCCGGTGTGCACCGTGGTGGCCCCGGAGATGGCCGACGGGGTCGACGACGCCGTGGTCGACGATGTGCTCGCCGGTGTCGCCGTGGTGGCGGAGGTGACGACCGGGGTGCTGGCCGAGGTGCTCGTGGGCGCGTTCGTGGCCGCTGTCACCGGTGCCGCACTGACCGTGGACGTCTCGCCCGCCGCTCCGCACAGCTCGGTGGCCCCGTTGTTGGTGGCGTCACCGCTGTAGGTGGCGATCCACCGGTAAGTGCCCGGACCCTGCGTCGGCGTGAACGATGTCGGGCCGTAGGTCCCGTTCCCGTTCACCGTGATCGCCGGTGAGGTGTAGATCGCCGGCGACGTGCAGGTCGTGTTGCCCGGACCGTAGAGGTTGAAGGTGATGGTCCCGCCGGCCTTGCCCGCCACCGCTGCCTGAGGGGCGACCGGTGTCACGGTGTGCGTGGTGCCGGTCAGAACGGCCGTGTCGGTGATAGGCGAGCCGACCTGGGCGTTCGTCGCCGTAGTGACGATGGTCGACGTGGACCGAAGGATGGACGGATCGAAGCAGGCCGAGCTCGTGGCCCAGGCCGCACCCTGCCCCGCCTTGACGGCGGCGTCGAACGAGTTGCGCTTGTTCTTGTCCACCTTGTACGCCCTGACATGTCCCTTGCCGGTCGGGGAGCGCTTCAGGACGTAGCTCACGACGCAGATGCTCGACGGCACCGATGTCGCGTTGGCGTACGTGTGTTGCGCGGACCACGTTCCGGTGACGGCGGCCGGGCTGAAGGAGCCGCACTGCGCCGGGGGACTGGCGTAGTCGACCGCCTCGTCCTGAAGGTTGCCGTTGGCGGTGGTGGTCGAGCCCACCCCCACCGAGGCGCTGCCGTCCTTGAGCGTGTAACCGGGGTCGTCGGGGTCGTTCCACACCATGCCCCAGCCGACGCCGTAATCGGTGCCGCATTGCTTACCGGGGGCGGCCGTGGCGTGGATGTCGCCAGCACCTTTGCCAACCGGCCAACTCCAGGACCCTTGGGCCGTGATCGTCACCGCTCCGCCGGCGCTGACCGTGATGGTGCCGGTCGGTGCCGGAGGGTTCTGAGGACTGGGTCGGGCCGAGGCGGCGGAGGCGCCGAAGGCCATGAGCACGACGGCGGCGAGGCCTGCGGACATGGCTCCACCCACAATGCGTCGTGAGGCCCGGCGGCTGCCCGACGTCGGTTGCTGGTCAGTCATGATCTCTCCAATTCCCCTGATGGCGTTGGTGGCATCGTGACGGTCCGAACTCATGCGGACCCCTATGGAGCATCAACATCTCCTCAAACGGGGCTGCGGGCGGTCCACGGGTGCGGTCATGGCCGACGCGTTTTGTGCTGAAGGGTTCGGTGGGTCGAGGATGACGTCCATGACCGACGCTGCGACCACCACAGGCGATTGGGCGGGACTGGCCGACAGGCTGGCCCGGACGCTGCACCTCGCCGTGCCGCCCATCACGATCAGCTTCAGCGACGAGGTGCCGACCTCGGTCCCCGCCTTCGACGAACCGATGTCACAGCCGACGGCCGACGGGCGTTCCGGCCGGGTACCGGCCGGGTGTGTTTTTTGGATCAGGGCCGCCGAGCGCAGCTTCACCACCGTGCCCGCCGACCACGGCAACTGCTCCGTCGGTCGCTACACCCACGGGCTGGCCACCCTGGAGGAGGCGGCCGCTCACGCCGACGTGGCCACCCTCCTCGAAGTCGGGTGGGTGGATGCCGAGGCCATCGCCGGGGTGCCGGTGGTGCCGACGCGATCGTCGGCCATCTCCTACGGGCCCCTGGCCGAGGCCAAAGCCGTGCCCGACGTCGTCCTCCTCCGGGTGAACGGCCGTCAGATGATGGTGCTCTCCGATGCCATGCCCGGATTGCGGATCGAGGGCAAGCCCCAGTGCCACATCGTGGCCATTGCCAAGGAGTTTGGCGAGGTGGCGGCCAGCGTCGGTTGTGCTCTCAGCCGGGCCCGGACGGGGATGCAACCCGACGAGATGACGGTGGCCATCCCCGGAGGCCGGCTCGCCTCCGTGGTCGACGCCGTCGAACGTACGGCGGCCGTCGACACCGTCGTGGCCAAGTACGCCGCCGAGGACGCCCGGCGGTTCTCCGTGCCTGCGTAGTTCGAGCTCAGTCTCGTTCGAGCCCAGTGTCGTTCGAGCTCAGTGTCGTTCGAGCTCAGTGTCGTTCGAGCTCAGTGTCGTTCGAACTCAGTGTCGTTCGAACTCAGTACGACTTGGGCAGTTGCAGGGAGTGCTGGCCCACGAAGTTGAGGATCATCTCGCGGCTCACGGGGGCGGTGCGCATCAGACGGGCCAGTCCCCACATGTCGGCCAGGCCGAACTCCGAGGACATGCCGTTGCCCCCGTGGGTCTGGATGGCCTGGTCGAGCGCGCCGAGGGCCGCTTCGGCCGCCGCGTACTTGGCGAAGTTGGCGGCCTCTCCCGCATCGAGGCCGACGTCGTACGTCCACGCCGCCTTCTGGCACATGAGGCGGGCCAACTCGACTTCGATCTTGGCCACGGCCAGCGGATGGGCGATGCCCTGGTGCCGGCCGATGGGCGTGCCCCAGACCGAGCGGTCCCGGGCGTAGGCGCTGGCTTTGTCCAGGGCGTAGCGACCGATGCCGTTGGCCATCGCCGCCGTCATGATGCGTTCGGGATTGAGCCCGACGAACACCTGCCGCAACCCGTCGCCCTCGGTACCGAGGAGGCGGTCGGCCGGTACCTCGACGTTGTCGAAGAACAGGGTGAACTGGTTCTCGGGGGCCACGATCTCGACGGGGATGAGCGTCTTCTCCAGCCCCGGGCTGTCGAGGTCGACGACGAAGAGCGACAACCGCCCCCGCCCCGTGGTCTCGTCGACCCCGCTGCGGGTCACCACCAGGACGGACTGGGACTCGTCGGCGAACGAGATGAAGTACTTGGTGCCGCTCAGGCGATAGACGTCCCCGTCGCGCGTGGCCGTGGTGGCGATGTTGTGGGAGTTCGATCCGGCGTCGGGCTCGGTGATGGCGAACGCCATCTTGAGCGTGGCGTCGGCGAAGCCGGGCAGCCAACGCTGCTTCTGCTCATCGGACCCGAAGCGGGCGATGATCGTGGCGCAGATGGCGGGGGAGACGACGAGGAGAAGAAGGGGACAGCCGTTGGTGCCCAATTGCTCGAGCACGATGGCCAGTTCGCTGATCCCCATTCCGCCTCCGCCGTACTCCTCGGGCACATTGACCCCGAGGTAGCCGCCCGCCGCCAGCTCGTCCCACAGCTCGTCGGTCTTCCCGCCTGTCCGGGCCCGCTCGGTGAAGTAGCTGTGGCCGTATTTCGAGGCGATGCCGTCGACGGCTTCTCGGAGCATCTGTTGTTCCTCGGTCTCGCGAAAGTCCATGATCCGCTTCCTTCCTCAGTGTCCGGCCCGCGATCGAGCGGTCGCCGTCGAGCACGTCCTCGGGAATGTCGACCAGCCGCGAGCGGAGGTACTCACCGAGGCTCTTGGCCTGGGCGTCGGGACGGGTGGAGGAGGCCACACCCTCGCCCAGCAGTCCGCGGATGACGAAGTTCAGGGCCCGCAGGTTCGGCAGCTCGTAGCGGTCGACGGCCAGCGTCGCCGCCTCGGGGAGCAGGCGCGCGGAGGCGCTCGACGGTGAGCTCGGTGCGCAACCAGGCAATAGCCGGCGTCGTCGCGGGCCCACAGGCCGACGTTGGCGTTGCCGCCCTTGTCCCCCGAACGGGCACCGATGATCGTGCCCAGCGGGAGCCGCCGCCTGGTGCCGCCTGTTACCCGCCGTGCCGCGCCATCGCCCGCCCCGTGGACGGAGCTCCGGCGTCGGGCCCGGCGATCGAGCGCCGCCATCGGGGAGGACTCGGTCGTCGGTGGAGCGATGCAGACCCGGCGACCGTCGTGGTGGACGACCACCTCGTCGACGGTGTCACGGTCCACCAGGGTCGGCCAGAAGACGCCGTAGGCGGTGGCGTCACCCGGGCGGGGACGTCAGGTAGAAGCCGGGGTAGCTGGCCAGAGCCATCTCGGTGGCCATGTTGGAGAACCGCCGACCGACCGCGTCGGGGTCGGAGCTCTTGACGGTGATGCGGAGCTGGGCGCTCGCCTGTTCGTTGGTCGGGGCGTCGGGCCGGTCGGTGCGGATGAGGCGCACGTCGTGGTCGGCGAAGCTCTCGGCTCCTCCGAGGCTCTCCCACAGGGTGCGTTGACCAGGTCGGCCTTGGCCTTCGATGTCGAGGCCGGTGAGGACGAAGGTCATGGTGTTGCGCCATCCACCCAAGAGGTTGATCGAGACCTTCAGCTCCTCGGGGGCGGGGTGTCCCCGGACCCCCGACAGCCGGACGCGGTCGGGGCCCTGCTGTTCGAGGTGGATGGTGGAGAAGTCGGCCACGACGTCGGCGTTGGCGTACAGGGGGCCGCCGATCTCGTAGAGGAGCTGGGCCGTGACGGTGCCCACGGAGACGAGTCCCCCCGTCCCGGGTGCTTGGTGATGACGGCCGAACCGTCGGCCTCCATCTCGGCGATGGGAAATCCGGGGTGCTCGAGTCCGGGCACCTCGTCGAAGAAGGAGTAGTTGCCCCCGGTCGCCTGGGCTCCGCACTCGAGGACGTGGCCCACGGCCACGGCCCCGGCCAGCCGGTCCCAGTCGTGGCGCTGCCACCCGAAGTGCCAGGCGGCGGGACCGACCACGAGAGAGGCGTCGGTGACCCGGCCGGTGACCACCACGTCGGCTCCGCCGGCCAGCGCCTCGGCGATGCCGAATCCTCCGAGGTAGGCGTTGGCGCTCACCGGATCGGACGTCGGGGTCGAGGGGTGTGCCGGTGTCGAGGTGGGCCAGGGGCCGGCCGGCGGCCCGCAGGCCGCGGCAGCTGCCCGAGGATGTCGTCGCCTTCGACGTGGGCGATGGCGGCGTCGATGCCGAGCTCGCCGGGCGAGCGTGCCGGCAGACGTTCGGCCAGACCGGCGGGGTTGAGGCCGCCGGCGTTGGCCACCACCTTGATGCCGCGGTCCAGGCAGGTGCCGAGGACCTCCTCCATCTGGCGGTAGAAGGTGGCGGCGTAGCCGAGCGACGGGTCGCGTTGGCGCGACTTGAAGAGGATGAGCATGGTCAGCTCGGCCAGGTAGTCGCCGGTGAGCACGTCGATGGGTCCACCCTCGACCAGCTCGCGGGCGGCGGCCATGCGGTCTCCGTAGAAGCCCGAGCAGTTGGCGATGCGCAGCACGTCCGTGCCTCCGCCGGCGGGGTCGCTCACTCGGCTCGTCTCGTCCGGTGCGATGACCACCAGCAGCCGCCCCGACTCCACCTGCTCACCGGCGACCACGTGGACCTCGGCCACGGTGCCGCCGGCGCGTGGCCTTCACCTCGTGCTCCATCTTCATGGCTTCGATGGCGATCAGCGTGTCGCCGGCCGGCACCGGGTCACCGACGGTCACGGCCACCTTCACCACTGTCCCCGGCAGCGGGGCCACCAGGGCGCCGGCCGCCAGTTGCGATCCGGGGAGGCGAAGCGTGGCATCTCAGGAGGGCGGAGGACCCGTCGGGTCCGTCGACCCAGGCGGCCGGGCCCACCCGCTGGACTCCGGTAGCGCCGGATGACGCCGTCGACGCGACAGGACGACGCTGTGTCGGCGGCGCACGCCACCACCTCGATGTCGGTCCGTGCGGCGTCCCGTTGATGGCGACCTCGGCACACCGGCCGCGGCGGTCGAAGCGGTAACCGACGTCGATCGTCGTCCGGCGCGTCCGGCGAAGGTGCACGTCTGCAGCTGTGACGGGTTGTTGCGCCACCCCGAGGGCAGGCCCCCGAGCACCGGTGCCTGGCGGCGCCGTTCGGCCTGGGCGGCCACGGCGGCCGCCACGGCATGGACCCGTTCGATCTCGGCGGTGGCCTTCGGCGCGCCGAGCACGGCCGGGTCGTGGCGGATGAGAAAGCCTGTGTCGATGTCGCCGCACTGAGGAATTCGGGGTGGCGCAGGATGCGGACGAGGAGGTCCCGATTGGTCGTCACGCCGTGGATCTGGGCCCTGTCGAGGGCACGCCGGCCAGTGTCCTGGCCGCCTCGTCGCGGGTGGGGCCGTGGGCGATGACCTTGGCCAGCATGGGGTCGTAGTAGGGGCTCACCTCGGACCCGTCCTCGACGCCGCTGTCGACGCGCACGCCCGGCTCCGGCCGGGACCGAGAAGCGGTGGAGGTGGCCGGCCGACGGTTGCCAGGAACGGGTGGGGTCCTCGGCGTAGAGCCGGACCTCGATGGCATGCCCGTGGCGCGGCGGGTCGAGCGCCTCGGGAGGCAGGGGTCGGCCCTCGGCCACCAGCAGTTGCAGGCGGACGAGGTCGAGGCCCGTGACCATCTCGGTGACCGGATGCTCGACCTGCAGGCGGGTGTTCACCTCGAGAAAGGCGAAGGTGCCGTCGGGCAGGAGGAGGAACTCGACGGTACCGGCACCGACGTACCCGATGGCCCGGGCGGCGGTGACGGCGGTGGCACAGATCTCCGTGCGCAGCGCTCGGTGTCACGGCGGGCGAGGGGCACTCCTCGACGATCTTCTGGTGCCGTCGCTGGATGGAGCACTCGCGCTCGAACAGATGGACCACGGTTCCGTGGGTGTCCCCCAGGATCTGGACCTCGACGTGGCGGGGACGGGCGATGTAGGGCTCCAGGAACACGGTGCCGTCGCCGAAGGCGGCCGCCGCCTCCCGGGCGGCCGAGGCGACGGCGTCGGCCAGGTCGCTCGGGCCCTCCACCACGCTCATGCCCCGGCCACCACCCCCGGCCGACGCCTTGACCAGGACCGGCCAACCCAGTTCGGCGGCCGCGTCGACCAGGCTCTTCTCCACCAGGCGGCGTTCGATGGGGCCGCCTCGAGGCTCCCTCGTTGCGGTCGACGGCGTCCTCGCCGGCCGGGACCGGCGGACCGTGGGGAGAACGGGGACGCCGGCACCGGCCATGGTCGCCTTGGCCGCCAGTTTCGATCCCATGGCCTCGATGACGTCGGGGGGTGGCCCCACGAAGACGAGTCCGGCCGCCTCGCAGGCCCGGGCGAAGCCGGCGTCCTCGGACAGGAAGCCGTAGCCGGGGTGGACGGCGTCGGCGCCGGCCGACACGGGCCGCCGCCACCAGGGCGTCGCCGCGCAGGTAGGTCTCGGCCGGGGTGGACCCGGGCAGACGGACGACTTCGTCGGCCTCGGCCACGTGGGGCGCACCGGCGTCGGGGTCGGAGCACACGGCCACACAGTCGATGCCCAGGTCATGGGCGCTGCGCATGATGCGACGGGCGATCTCGCCCCGGTTGGCCACCAGGAGCTTCGTGATCACCGGCGTATCCCGGGCATCCGACGGGTCCCCGTCACATCCGGAACACGCCGTAGCCGCGTGTCCCGTGGATCGGTGTGTTGTCGATGACGGACAGGCACAGCCCGAGCACCGTGCGCGTGTCGCGGGGATCGATGATCCCGTCGTCGTAGAGCCTGGCCGTGAGGAACAGGGGGAGGGATTCGGCCTCGATCTGGGCTTCGACCGCGGCGCGCATGGCGGCGTCGGCGTCCTCGTCGAAAGGCTGGCCCCGCGCCTCGGCGCTCTGGCGGGCCACGATCGAGAGGACGCCGGCCAGTTGCGCCGGACCCATCACCGCCGACCGGGCGTTGGGCCAGCTGAAGAGGAACCGGGGGTTGTAGGCCCGACCGCACATCCCGTAGTTGCCGGCACCGTACGACGCGCCGATGTTGACCGTCAGATGGGGGACGCGCGAGTTGGAGACGGCATTGATCATCTTGGCCCCGTCCTTGATGATGCCGCGCTGTTCGTATTCTTTGCCCACCATGTAGCCGGTCGTGTTCTGCAGGAAGAGCAGGGGGACGTCGATCTGGTTGGCCAGCTGGATGAATTGCGTGGCCTTGTTGGACTCCTCGCTGAAGAGCACGCCACGATGGTTGGCCAGCACGCCGATCGGGTAGCCGTGGATCGAGGCCCATCCGGTGACGAGGCTGGGTCCGTACAGGGGTTTGAACTCGTCGAAGCAGGATCCGTCGACGATGCGGGCCAGGACCTCGCGGGGATCGAACGGGACCCGCAGGTCGGCCGACGCCACACCGAGCAGCTCATCGGCGTCGAAGAGGGGTTCGTCGGCCGGCATCGACGGCCCGCGACCGGCTTTCCGCCAATTGAGGCGGCCCACGATGGCGCGTCCCAGCCGGATGGCGTCGAGTTCGTCGGTGGCCAGGTAGTCGGCCAGTCCGCTCACCCGGGCGTGCATCTCGGCCCCACCGAGCGACTCGTCGTCGGACTCTTCGCCGGTCGCCATCTTGACCAGAGGAGGACCTCCGAGGAAGACCTTCGAGCGGCCCTCGATCATCACGATGTAGTCGCTCATGCCGGGGACGTAGGCGCCGCCGGCCGTGGAGTTGCCGAAGACCAGGGAGATGGTCGGGAGCCCGGCGGCCGAGCGTTGGGTCAGATCGCGAAATCCCCGACCGCCGGGGATGAAGATCTCGGACTGGGTGGGCAGATCGGCGCCACCCGATTCGACCAGGCTGATGGAGGGCAGCCGGTTCTCCAGGGCGATGTCGGCCAGCCGGCTCGACTTGCGCATCGTGTAGGGGTTCGTCGAACCGCCGCGTACGGTGGGGTCGTTGGCCGACACCATGCACTCCACCCCGTTCACCACCCCGATGCCGGCGACGAGGCTGGCCCCCACTGTGTAGTCGGTTCCCCACGCCGCGAGAGGGGCGAGTTCCAGAAACGGGGCGTCGGCGTCGAGGAGCAGCTCGATGCGCTCCCGGGCCAGGAACTTTCCCCTCTCCCGGTGCCGCTCGACGTAGCGCTCACCGCCGCCTTGTCGGGCCGTCTCCAGCTCGGCACCCACCTCGGCCAGGGCCGTTTCCATGGCCTGCCGGTTCTGCCGGTAGACGTCGGAGGCGGGATCGACGCTGGAGCTCAGGACGGGCATGGCGACGGGACCGCCCGATCGGTCGGAAGGCGGCGGTCGATGTTCCAGGTCGTCATGGAGTGTGAGGTCGCCCCCGTCATCGGGTGACAGACTAAACCGCATGCCCGACCGTCCGCTGTCTGCTGTGGTGCTCGCCGCCGGCGAGGGGACACGGATGCGCTCGTCGCGTCCGAAGCCCCTGCACCGCCTGTGTGGGCGCCCGATGATCCTCCACGTCCTCGACGCGCTGGCCGAGCTGTCGGCTCAGAGGGTCGTGGTGGTGGTGGGTCACCGGGGCGAATGGGTCACGAAGACCCTCGTCGATCACGCGCCGCCGTCGCTGTCCATCTCCTTCGTCGAGCAACCGGAGCAACTCGGGACGGGAGACGCCGTGGCCGTCGGGATCACCGGACTACCGGAGAGCCTGGTCGACGCCGACGGGGACGTCGTGGTCCTGCCCGGTGACACCCCCCTGGTGCGTGCTCCGACCCTCGCATCGCTGGTGCGGCATCACCGGGACACCGGCGCGGCGGCCACGCTCCTCACGGCCCTGCTTCCCGATCCCACCGGCTACGACCGTGTCGTGCGGGGCAAGGACGAGGCCGTCGTCCGCGTCGTCGAGGGTGCCGAGGTCAGCTACGAGGATGATGTCGACGAGGTCGCCACCACCATCCACTGCTTCCGGCACACCGTGATGGCGCCCGCCCTGCGACGACTGCGGCCCGTGGGGATCACCGGTGAGCATTCGCTGACCGGTATCTATGCCGTGCTCCACGATGCCGGCTACCGGGTCGAGTCCCTCGTCACCGACGATCCGATGGAGGCGGCCCGCGTGAACGACAGGGCCCAGCTGGCCGTGGCCGAGGCCGAGTTGCGGGATCGGATCAACGAGCGCTGGATGCGCCGTGGCGTGACGATGTGGGACCCCGAGCGCACGTACGTGGACGCCAGCGTCCAGCTCGAACCCGACGTCGTGCTCCTGCCCGGTGTTGTCATGCAGGGCGACTGCCGGGTGGGTGCGGGGGCCGAGATCGGGCCCGACTGCCACCTGGTGGACACGGTGGTGGGCGAGGGGGCCACGGTGACGAAGACCACGGCCGTGCGGGCCGACGTGGGCGATCACGCCCGGGTGGGGCCCTTCGTCTCGCTCGGTCCGGGGGCGGAGGTGGCCCCCGGGGCGCGGGTCGAACCCTTCACCCGGGTCGGTGCCCCGGGTGGCGACGTGCACGACGCCACCAGCTGACCCACCGTCACCGCTCGGACGCGGCCGTCGGCCGGCATGGCGGGGGCGCGGTAGCGTCGCGACATGGAGCTGGTGCCGCGCCGACGCCTCGAGCTCGTGTCCGGGAGGTCGCACCCGGAGCTGGCCCAGGAGATCGCCACACATCTCGGCGTGGAGCTGAGCAAGGCCAACCTGCGCGAGTTCGCCAACGGCGAGATCCACTGTCGCTACGACATCTCCTTGCGCGGCTGCGACGTCTTCATCGTCCAGACCCACTGCGGACCGGTGAACGACACGTTGATGGAACAGCTCATCATGATCGACGCCGCCAAAAGGGCCTCGGCCAAGCGCATCACCGCCGTCTGCCCGTACTACGGGTACTCCCGGCAGGACCGCAAGGCCATCGGTCGCGAGCCCATCACGGCCAAACTGGTGGCCGATGTGCTCCAGGTGGCCGGCGCCGACCGGGTCGTGAGCCTGGACCTGCACTCGGGTCAGATCCAGGGGTTCTTCGACATCCCCTTCGACCACCTCACGGCCATGCCGGTGCTGGTGGAGGAACTGCGCCGGCACGCCAGCAAGGACATGGTCGTCGTCGCGCCCGATGCCGGTCGGGTGAAGGTGGCGGAGCGCTTCAGCCAGCACCTCAACTGCGACCTGGCCTTCGTGCACAAGCGTCGACCGAGGGGGACGGCCAATCAGGTCGAGGCCCTGGACGTGGTGGGCGAGGTGGACGGGCGTCACTGCGTCCTCATCGACGACATGATCGACACGGCCGGGACCATCTGTGCCGGCGCCGAGCTGCTGGCCGAGCGCGGGGCGTCGAACATCTGGGCCATGGCCACCCACCCGGTGCTCTCGGACCCGGCGCTCGAGAGGTTGGAGAAGTCCCCCCTGTCGCGGGTCGTGGTTACCGACACGCTGCCTATCGCCCCCGAGCGGCGGATCGAGAAGCTGGCCGTGCTGTCGGTGTCGAAGCTGATCGCCGACGCCATCGACGCCGTGTTCGAGGACACGTCGGTGTCGGAGATCTTCGGCGGCGAGAACCTGGCCTGAAGTTTCACGCCGGCTGAGGGACCGCCTGCTCGACTCGGTTGCGACCGAGTTGCTTGGCCCGGTAGAGGGCGTCGTCGGCTTCCTTCAAGACGTCGCTGGCCGGTTTCGGGTGTTCGGGGTCGAGCACGGCCAGGCCGGCGCTGACGGTGAGGACACCGGGGGAGATGCCGGTGTGTGGGATGGCGAGCCTTTGCACGCCCTGGCGCATGCGCTCGACGGCCAACCATCCCGACGGCAGGGTCTGCTCGGGGAAGATGCACAGGAACTCGTCGCCGCCGTAGCGGTAGAGAGCGTCCCCTTTGCGTATGTGGTCCGAGAGCTCCGTGGTGACGGCCTCCAGGATCCGGTCGGCCGCCTGGTGACCGTAGGTGTCGTTGTAGGACTTGAAATGGTCGACGTCCATCAGGGCCATGCAGTAACGGTGTCCGTAACGACTGGCTCGTGCTTCGAGCGTGTCCAGGCCCTCGTCGAGGGCCCGCCGGTTACCCAGCCCGGTGAGCGGGTCTCTCCGGGCGATGGCCGTGAGCTCGTCGTTGAGGCGTTCCAGCTCGTTCTGTTGGTGCGTCAGTTGGCGGTGCAGTGACGTGACCCTGGTGGCGGCGAGCAGTCGGGCCCGCAGGTCGTCGACGTCGAGAGGTTTGACCATGAAGTCGTCGACGCCGGCATTCATGCCCTCGATGACCTCGTCGTTGGTGCCTTGGGTGGTGACCATGATGAAGTAGGTGTAGCTGCCGATCGGGTGGGCCCTGATGGCGCGGCACAGCTGGAGGCCCGTCAGACCGGGCATCATCCAATCGCTGATGACGGTGTCGGGGCGCCAGGAGCGGAATTCCTCCCACGCCTCGTCGCCGTCGTTCACCGTGCGGCACTCGTGACCCAGGGTTTCGAGTGCCAGCTCGACGATGCGCCGGGACGTGGCGTCGTCGTCGGCCACCA
The DNA here is from genome assembly GCA_963848355.1 of uncultured Acidimicrobiaceae bacterium. Lineage (GTDB taxonomy): Bacteria > Actinomycetota > Acidimicrobiia > Acidimicrobiales > UBA8190 > CAWKDG01. Next base: position 26,374 of record CAWKDG010000012.1, on the reverse strand, counting down.
GGACGTTCACCGAACGAAGGTCACCGCGGTGAAGCGGCCGGCGACGTCAGGGCGCTACGGACCCGTTCCAGCTCGGCCTCGACCGACCGAAGGAGCGCGTCGACGGCATCGACCCCTCCGACGGCGCCGTCGGTGGCGAGCCGGGCGCACAGACGTGCCAGTTCGGCGGCGCCGAGGTTGGCGCTGGCTCCGCACATGGTGTGGGCCAGACTCATGATGGCGGGGCCGTCGTCACGGACGAACGCATCGCGCAGGGCGGCGATCTGAGAGTCGGCGTCGGTCAGGAACAGCGTGGTCAGCTGCCCCATGAGGTCCTCTCCCGCGTCCGCACCCAGACGCTCCAGGCGGCCGACCACCTCTGCGTCCAGAGCCGGTCGATCGGGGTCGATGGCGTCGGGAGCGATGTCGTCGTCCGAGGCCAACGCCTCGGCCGGGTCTTCTGGGAGACCGGGCTCAGAGGGGTCCGGAGCCCAACGGGCCATCCCGGCGGAGAGGGACTCGATGCTCAGAGGCTTGACCAGGAACCCGTCCATACCGGCCGCCCGGCCGCGTTTGCGGTCCGTCTCGGTGACCGACGAGGTGACGGCGATGATGGGGGAGCTGCGGGACGCGCCCCACATGTTCCTGATCTCGATCGTCGCCTCGTACCCGTTCAGGGCCGGGATCTGGCAGTCCATGAGAATGGCCCGGTACGGCACCATCGTGGCGGCGATGACCGCTTCCACTCCGTTGTCGACGACGTCGACACAGAAACCGAGGTGTTCGAGCATGGCCGTCGCCACCTTTTGGTTCACCGGGCTGTCCTCGGCCAGCAGGATGCGGTCGGACGGAACGAGGGCGGCCGCTTCCGGGCGGGTGACGGCGGTGTGGGCCGGGGACGGATCGTGCTGGGGTTGCAACGGTGCATCATGCATGGCGTACCGGTTCGCGTAGGTGGTCGATGGATGTCAGCTGGTGGACGAGAGCCTGACGGAGATCCCGGTAGTCCGACTCGACGGCGTCGAGATCAGCGAGACCGTCGGGCAGTGAGGTCGTCCTGGCCCTCTCTTCCAGGTGGCTGCACGAGAGGGTCAGGCAACGGCCCCCGAGTTGCGTGCTTCCCCCCTTGACGCTGTGGGCGATGCGGTAGACGGCATTGCTGTCCCCCGCATTCCAGGCGACGCGGAGTTCCGTCAGGAGGGCCTCGGTATGGCGGACGAATTGCTCGACGAGTTCGACGAGGAAGTCCTCGTCAGTCGCTTCGTCGAGGAGACGGAGCTCCTCGAAGACGGTGAGATCGAGGCAGTCCACCGGGTCGTGAGCGACCGACCCGGTGGGTCCCGTTGCGGAGGACTCGTGGCGCGTCGACTCGGCCACCAGGGCCAGAAGGCTGTCTTTGCGGATCGGCTTGGAGAGATAGGCGTCCATCCCCTCCTCCAGGCAGCGGTCCCGGTCTTCCGAGCGTGCCCCGGCCGTCATGGCGATGATCGGGGTCAGTCGGCCGGAACTCTCCAGTGCCCGGATGGCGGCCGTCGCCTCGTAGCCGTTCATCTCCGGCATCTGGCAGTCCATCAGGATGGCGTCGTAGGGCCGGGCGGCAACAGCGCGGACCGCCGCGGCCCCGTCGGGAACGGTGTCCACCTCGTAGCCCGCCTTCGACAGCATCTCGACGGCCACCTTCTGATTGATCAGGTTGTCCTCGGCCAGAAGGAGCCTGCCCTTCTCGGGCTCTGCCGGTGACGGAGGCGTGAGGTCGGTGACCGGGGACGGTGCCTCCGATGGTTGCCCGGTCTCTGTGTGGACGCGGATCGTGAACCAGAAGGTGCTGCCGCTGCCGAGGGTGCTGGTCACTCCGCATTCGCCCCCCATGAGGGCAACCAGCTGGCTGCAGATGGCCAGTCCGAGGCCCGTTCCGCCGTACTTCCTCGACGTGGACGTGTCGCCTTGGACGAAAGGCTGGAAGATCGTGCCGACCTTGTCGGGCCCGATCCCGTCGCCGGTGTCGGAGACCTCGAAGCGGACGACCAGGGCGCCCCCGCCCCCGGGTGGATCGTCGGGCGTGGGCGTCGCCGTGTCCCGGGGACCGCCGACCCGGACGACGACCTCGCCGCTCTGGGTGAATTTGAGGGCGTTGCCGACGAGATTGGTCAGAACCTGTCGCACCCGCCCCGGGTCCCCGCCGACGGTCGCCGGTACCGGGTCCTCGATGACGACGCGCAGATCGAGACCCTTGGCCTGCGCCGGTTCGGCCAGCAGATGCACGACGTCGTCGACGATGGTCGCGACCGAGAAGGGCACGTCCTCGACGTCGAGCATCCCCGCTTCGATGCGCGAGAAGTCGAGAATGTCGTTGATGATCATCAGGAGCGCCTGCCCCGAATCGCGGACGGTCTCTGCGTAGTCCCGCTGCTGGGCGTCGAGGTCCGTCTCGAGCAGAAGTTCGGTCATGCCGATGACACCGTTCATGGGCGTGCGGATCTCGTGGCTCGTGTTGGCGAGGAAGTCGGACTTGAGTCGCGATGCTTCGGTGGCCTGGTCGTGGGCTTCCGACAGGGCGGCCTCGGCTCCCGCCTCGGCGGTCACGTCGGCGAGCGTGCCCACCCAGCCGGCAATCCCACCTGTGCCGTCGGGGATGACCTTCGACGTCAGCTGGACGATGCGAGGGGCGAAATCGGGAAGCCGTATCTCGAAGCGAAGCCAGAACTCCGGTTGCAGGGCAGCGGCGTCGGCCAGAGTGGCGACCAGAGTGGTACGCCCCAACGCTCCGACGATGGCGTCCCAGGCCATCCCCGTCGCTCCGTCGGCCGGGATACCGGTGATCTCGGACCACCGAGGGTTGGTGTAGACGTATCTGTTGTCGGCATCGGTCTGGAAGATCCCGATGGGTGCGGCATCGGTGAGGAGCCTCCACTGGTCAGAGGACGTCTGCACCTCCCGAGCACGCGACGCCAGGTTCTCGGCCTCTATGAACATGTTGGCGAAGACGGAGACCTTGGCGCGCAACTCGTCGGGCCGGACCGGCGCGAAGATGAAGTCGACGGCGCCCTGAGCGTACTGGTCGGTAGTGTCGATCTCGTCGTTGTCCGATGCGGTGATGAAGATGATCGGGGTCATCTTCGATTGCTGACGTTGCCGGACGATGGCGGCCGTCTCGGGGCCGTCGAGGATCGGCATGCGGACGTCGAGGAGGATGACGGCGAAGTCCTGGGCCATGACACACCGCAGCGCCGCCAGCCCGGAGTCCGCTTCGACGATCGAATAGCCCAGCGGTTGCAGGACGGCTCGGAGAGCCAACCGCTTGCCCGCATTGTCGTCGACGATCAGGACGGGCACCGGAGCGGCGGCCACGGCGCTCATGCCATCGTCGCTTGCACGGCGTTGGACATCCATGGCCGCAGGGCCGCCAAGAGCTCGGCCGTATCGACCGGCTTGGGGACGTAGTCGCTCGCCCCGGCATCGATGCAGCGCTGCCGCTCACCGTCCATCACCTTGCCGGTGACGGCGATGATGGGGAGGGCACTGAAATGGTCGAGAGCCCTAATGGCACGGATCGTGTCGTATCCGTCCATGACGGGCATCATGATGTCCATGAGAACGACGTCGAAACTCGGCATTCGCTTCAGGGTGTCGATGGCTTCGGAACCGCTTTCCGCCACGACGACATCGGCGTGGTTCCACTCGAGAAGCGCCGACAGGGCGAAGATGTTGCGGATGTCGTCGTCCACCACCAGGACCCGCACGCCTTCGATGGCGTTGTTGGGCAGTCCGGCCGAGGCCACGGCCAGGCTCGGGCGACCCGTCGCCGATTCCCTCCGGGCAGCGGCCAGAGACGCCGCCGGCGAGTTCGTCCGGTTGCGGGCCGGCATCCACGGTTGGAGGGCCCTGAGGAGATCGGCGGTGGAGATCGGCTTGGGGACGTAGTCGTCCGCCCCGGCATCGAGGCAACGCTGCCGCTCTCCGTCGATGACCTTCCCGGTGACGGCGATGATGGGGAGAGCCTCGAGGTTGTCCATCGTCCGGATGGCGCGGATCGTCTCGTAGCCGTCCATGATCGGCATCATGATGTCCATGAGGACGACATCGAAGTCCGGTGCCCACCTCAACGCGGCGAGGGCCTCGGCACCGCTCTCGGCCACCGTGACCTCGGCCTGGCCTTGCTCGAGAAGAGCCGAGAGAGCGAAGACGTTGCGGAAGTCGTCGTCGACGACCAGGATCTTCATTCCGGCGACCGCCGTGGCGACGACGTCGTCGGGTCCGACGTGGTGGGCCTCGGCCTCGACGATGGGGGCCGGTGGGGCGGGCGGGCGCACGAGCGGGTTCGGGTTTCTTTCCGGCGAGACGGCCTTCAGGACGGCCGGCGTCGTGGCCGGACCGTTGGTGGGAAGAAAGACGGTGAACGAGCTGCCCTGACCGGGAGTGCTGGAGACGGTGATCTCGCCGCCGAGAAGATACGCCAGCTCCCGACTGATCGAGAGGCCGAGGCCGGTTCCCCCGTAGACGCGGGCGGTGGAGCCGTCGCCCTGAGCGAACGCTTCGAAGATCCGCTGTTGCTGTTCGTCGTCGATGCCGATGCCGGTGTCGCTCACGCGGAGCGAGACGACCGAGGAGGCGGAACCGAGCGAGATCGTCTCGTCGCTCCACCCACCGTCGGTCAGGCCCACCTGGATGTCGACGGATCCGTGCTCAGTGAACTTGAAGGCGTTGACGAGCAGGTTCTTCAAGATCTGGCGCAGGCGCTGCGGATCGGTGACGATCGTCTCGGGGGTGCCGGGAGTGACATCGATGGAGAAAGAGATTCCTCTGTCTTCGGCGACGGGCTCGAATTCGCGCAGGAGTCTCGTCCGGAGGTCTCCGATGGAGAAGACGGCCCACTCGGCGGAGACGGTTCCCGACTCGACTTTGGCCAGATCGAGGACGCTGTTGAGGAGACTCATCAGCTCTCGGCCCGACGAGTTGATGACGCTCGCATACTGGACCTGGGTGTCGGTCAGGTTGCGGTCGGGGTTGTGCTCGAGCTGTTCCGCCAGGATGAGCAGGCTGTTCAGCGGGGTGCGGAGCTCGTGCGACATGTTGGCGATGAACTCGGACTTGTACCTCGAGGAGATCGCCAACTGAGCCGCCTTCTGTTCCAGGAGGCGCTTGGACTGTTCGATGTCCTGGTTCCGGTTGGATGCCTCCCGGTTGCGCTCGGCCAGAAGGCTGGCTTGACGCTCGAGATCCTCATTGGACTGACGGAGCTCGGCCTGTTGCGAACGGAGCTCTTCGGCCAGCGACTGCGACTGGGCCAGGAGGGACTCGGTGAGGGCGGAGGCCTGGATCGTGCTGAGGACGATCCCGATGGACGCCGTGATCGAATCGAGAAAGGTCTGATGGGTGACGGAGAAGGAGGAGAACGAGGCCAGTTCGAGGACGGCGCGCAGAGACCCTTCGAAGAGAACCGGCAGGACGATGATGCTCAGAGGGGGGGAGGCGCCGAGACCCGAGTTGATCCGCACGTAGTCGGGAGGAACCTCGGTGAGCAGAATCCGCTTCTTCTCCTTGGCGCACTGCCCGACCAGACCTTCGCCCAGACGGATGCTGGTCGAGAGCCTCCGGCGCTCCTCGTTGCCGTAGCCGGCCTGGAGCTCGAGGACCGGATCGCTGCCGTCGGTCGGGTTGGTGATCGAATAGAAGACCCCGTGTTGGGCCGAGACCAGGGTGGCGAGCTCGGACAGGATCATGGTGGCCACGTCGGCCAGGTTGTCTTGACCCTGGAGCATGCGGGTGAAGCGCTCGCGATTGGTCTTCAACCAGTCCTGCTCGACGTTCTGCCTCGTCGTCTCGCCGAGATTCCGGATCATCTCGTTGAGCGTGTCCTTCAGGGCGGCCACCTCGCCGCGGGCCTCCACCCGGACCTGCCGGGTCAGGTCGCCGTCGGTGACGGCGGTGGCGACGTCGGCGATGGCCCGCACCTGGTTGGTGAGGTTGGCGGCCAGCTGGTTCACATTGTCGGTGAGGTCCTTCCAGACCCCACTGACCTCGGTCGACTGAGCCTGGCCACCGAGCTTGCCCTCGACCCCGACCTCGCGGGCCACTCTCGTGACTTCTCCGGCGAAGGCGTTCAACTGGTCGACCATGGCGTTGACCGTGTTCTTCAGTTCGAGGAACTCTCCCTTGACGTCGATGGAGATCTTCTTGCTCAGGTCACCGTTGGCCACGGCCGTCGTCACCTCGGCGATGTTGCGGACCTGTCCTGTCAGGTTGCCGGCCATGAGATTGACGTTGTCGGTGAGGTCCTTCCAGACGCCGCCGACCTCGATGGTGACGGCTGCCGCCTGACCGAGCTTGCCTTCGGTTCCGACCTCGCGAGCCACCCGGGTGACTTCGGAGATGAAGCCGTTGAGCTGGTCCACCATGTCATTGATCGTGTTCTTCAGTTCCAACAGCTCGCCGTTGACATCAACCGTCACCTTCTTGCTCAGGTCCCCGTCCGCCACGGCACCGATGACGCGCTGCATCTCGCTGGTGGGGCGGACCAGGGCCTCGATGAGGTTGTTGACCGATTCGACGCTCCCGGACCAGCTCTGGGCCGATCCTCCGAGGACGGCTCGCTGCGAGAGCCTCCCTTGCGCCCCGACCACCTGACTGACCCGGGACAGTTCGCGTTCCAGGGCCTGGTTGGCGATGATGACGTCGTTGAGGCCGTCGGCCACCTTGCCGGCCACGCCCGTCCAATCGAGGGGCATGCGGGCGGCGTAGTCGCCTCTCTTGATCTGGGCGAGAACGCTCAGCAGGACGGTGGGATCGAGCGCGTCGGCGGCGGCCACGGCTGAATCCGGCATGGAGACCTCCAGAAGGAACTCGTGAATGTCTGTGGTGACGAGAGACATCCGTTCCAGATCTGGAGACGTCCGTTGCCCATTTCGGCATCCGACGCTCGAAACCTGAACGAATTTCCGTGCCGGGCGGGAATTCGGCTGGCCTCTCCGGGGTTCGGCTCGTTGTCGGAGGCCGAGGGGTCCGGTCAGGCGCCGGCGGGCCCGTCGCCTCGTCGGTCGACGAAGAGGTCGAGAACCTCGCCGATGGTTCGTTCCCGGCTGATGGAGTCACCGAGCGGGAGGTGCGTCTGGATGTGGTAACGGTTGCGCCGGCCGTCCTTCTCCTTCACCACGTACCCGGCGTCGGTCAGGTCGGCCACGATGCCGTAAGCGGTGCGTTCGGTGACGTCGAGCGACGCGGCCAGGTCCCGCAGACGGGCGTCGGGGTCGTGGGCGATGAAGAGCAGGGCCCGCGCATGGTTGGTGAGGAACCCCCACTCGGCCATCGAGGAATGAGGGTAGTTCATTACTAGAAGGAAATTGCGAATAAATGGACCATCGGGGCCGGTCCCCGGCCGCTTTCCGGGGCCCCGACCGGGCCATCTATGCTGTGACGCTGCCGCTGTCCCACCTCGAGGAGCGAAATTCATGGCCGAGTTCACCCTGGTCGCCGAAGAAGGTCGGTCCATCGGGTCGCGACCGGCCCGTCGCCTACGCGACGAGGGCCGGATCCCGGCCGTTGTCTATGGCAACGGTGTCGAGCCGATCTCGGTCACCGTGGCCGCCCGTGACCTGCGTGCCGCCCTCAACACCGACGCCGGGGTGAACGCCGTGCTGTCGCTCGAGGTGGGGAAGACCAAGCTCATGACGATGGCCCGCGAACTGCAGCGTCACCCGGTGCGGAACACGGTCATCCACGTCGACTTCCAGGTGGTCGACCCCAACCGGGAGATCACCTCGGAGGTCCCGATCACCCTGACCGGTGAAGCCATCGAGCTGCACCGGGCCGACGGCATTCTCGACCAGCAGCTGTTCGCGCTGCCCATCCGGTCCCGGCCCTCGGACATCCCGCCCCACCTCGAGGTGGACATCAGTGAGCTCGTCATCGGGTCCGCCGTGCGGGTCTCGGACATCGCGCTCCCGCCCGGCGTGGTCACCGACCTCGATCCCGAATCGGTGGTGGCGGCCGGCCAGGCCCCACGGGTGGCGGAAGCCGCCGAGGTGGCCGAGGGCGAAGAGGCCGCCGAGGGCGCCGAAGCGGCGACCGAGACCGCCGCGGCCGGCGGCGAGGCACCGAGCGACTCGGGCGCCGAGGAAGGCTGAGTCTGCGCCGGATCTTCGGCGCACCCCGGACGGGGACGAGCGCCGACCTGTTGGTGGTCGGGCTCGGGAATCCCGGCGCCGAATTCGACCGGACCCGGCACAACCTGGGGGCGGAGACGGCCGTGCTGGTGGCCGCCCGTCACGGCGAACGCCTCCGACCCGAGAAGGGGACGCGGTCCGACGTGGCGCAACTGCGGGTCCCGGCCGGGTTGGTGGCGGTGGCCGTGCCCCAGACGTACATGAACGAGTCAGGGATGGCCGTGACCGCCCTGGTGCGCCGGTATGGCGTGACCGATCTCACGCGGTTGGTGATCGTGCACGACGAACTCGACCTGCCGAGCGGCAGGGTGAAGGTCAAGGTCGGGGGTGGGACGGCCGGGAACAACGGGCTCAAATCCATTCACGCCCATCTGCACGATCCCGGATACGTGCGGGTGCGGATCGGGATCGGGAAGCCCCCCGGGCGCCAACCGGGAGCCGACTACGTCCTGCACCGGCCCGGAAAGGTGGAGAGGGAGGTCCTCGACGTCGCCGTGGAGGTGGCGGCCGACGCCGTAGAGGTGATCGCCGCCGAAGGACCCGACGCCGCCATGCTCCGGTTCAACACCGAGGGCGGTGTCGGGGCCCTCGACACCTGAGTTGGCCGAGCTGACCAGGAGGGTCGGGCCCAGCGGGACGCGGGGCTCGCCGTCGGTAGCCTGACGGTCGTGAGCCTGCGGTCCCTCCCCCCTCTGCTTCGTCACGAGCCGGCCATGGTCGACGCCCTCTCGGTGGGGTCGACGGCCCTGGCCGTGCCCGAGGCGGCGACGGCCTTCGTCATCGCCGGGGTGGCGCGGCTGAGCGAACGGCGTCCGATGCTGGTGGTCACGCCCACCGTGCGCGACGCCGAACGGACGGCGCACGACCTGACCACCTTCCTCGGGCCCGGGACCGTCGAGCTGTTCCCGGCCTGGGACACCCTGCCCTTCGAGCGGGTGAGTCCCGAGGTGGCCACCATGGGCCAGCGGCTGAAGCTGCTGTGGGCCCTCGGCGTCACGGGGTCGGGACGCGGGACAGGGCCCCGGAGGCACCGGCCGTGGTCGTCGCCCCCGTGCGGGCCCTGCTCCAGCGGTTGGGACCGGTCGACGTCGCCGCCTCGCCGGTGATCGTGGCGCGCCGGGCCCGGCTCGATCTCGAGGACCTGGTCGGCCAGCTCGTGGCCCGCGGCTACCGACGCGAGTACCAGGTCGAGCACCGCGGTGAGGTCTCGGTGCGGGGCGGGATCGTCGACGTGTTCCCGTCGACGTCGGACCTGCCCGTGCGCATCGACCTGTGGGGGGACGAGGTCGACCGGCTCACCGAGTTCGATCCCGGTGACCAGCGGTCGGTGACGGAGCTCGACGAGGTCGAGCTCTTCGGGTGCCGGGAGGTGCTTCCCACCGAGGATGTGCGGGCCCGCGCCCGTGCCCTCGTCGGCGACGCGCCGTGGGGCCGGGCCCAGTGGGAGCGGCTGGCCGAGGGTCAGCTCTTCGACGGGATGGAGTCGTGGCTGCCGTGGCTGTGCGACGACGACCGGGTGCTGCCCGATCTCCTGGAGAGCAGTGCCCGGGTGGTCCTCGTCGACCCCCGGCGGATGCGTGACCGGGCCGCCGAGCTGATCGACGAGGAGGCGGCCCTGGCCGGTGCCCTCGCCGTCACGTGGGGCGTCGTCGAGGGTGCTCACGACGGTGGCCATGACGGCGTGACGACGGCGGGCGATGGCGCCGCCGGGGCGACGGGGTCTTCCCCCGGCTGAACGTGGCCTACGAGCGGTTGCTGGAGCGGTGCCCGGCTCCGGTGCTGAGCCTCGTCTCGGTGGCGTCGTCGACGGCGACGCCGGTGGTGACGGCACAGGGGTGGGAGCCCGTCCACGGCGACCGCTCCCGACTGGCGGCCCGGCTGGGGGCGCTGGCCGAGGACGGGTACTCGGTCACGGTCTGCGCCGAAGGGACGGGGTCGGCCGACCGGTTGGCCGCCGTGCTGGCCGAGGAGGGGCTGTCGGTACCCGTCGTGGCGGCGGGGCCGTCCGGCGACGGGACCGACGATCTCGGCCGGCCCGGGATCCGGGTGGTGGTGGCCCCCCTCGACCGGGGGTTCGTGGTGCCGTCGGCCAAGGTGGCGGTGCTGGCCGAGGCCGACGTCACCGGGCGCCGGCGGGCCCACCGGCCGGCCCGGGCCCGGGCCCGCCCGGTGGACGGGTTCTTCGACGACCTGGCCCCGGGGGACTACGTGGTGCACCGCCAGCACGGCGTGGCCCGGTACACGGGGATGGTGACGCGGACGGTCAACGGCGCCGCACGCGACTACCTCCTGCTCGAGTACCGGGGCGACGACAAGCTGTACCTGCCGTCCGATCAGATCGAGGCCCTCACCCCCTACAGCGGGGGCGAGGCACCCTCGCTCAACCGGTTGGGCGGATCCGAATGGAGAAGACGCGGGCCAAGGCCCGGGCCGCCGTGCACGAGGTGGCGGTCGAACTGGTCGAGCTCTACCGCAAGCGCCTCCAGGTCCACGGCCACGCCTTCGCCGCCGACACCCCGTGGCAGCGGGAGCTCGAGGACTCCTTCGGGTACACCGAGACACCCGATCAGGCCCGGGCCATCGAAGAGGTCACGGCCGACATGGAGGCGGACCGACCGATGGACCGCCTGGTGTGCGGGGACGTCGGGTTCGGGAAGACCGAGGTGGCGGTGCGGGCCGCCTTCAAGGCCGTGCAGGACGGGAAGCAGGTGGCCGTGCTGGTGCCGACGACCCTGCTGGCCGCCCAGCACGCCCAGACCTTCGCCGACCGCTACGCCGGGTTCCCGGTCCGGGTCGAGATGCTGTCGCGTTTCCTCACCGCGGCCGAGGCGCGAGAAGGTGGTGGCCGGGTTGGAGACGGGGACGGTGGACGTGGTGGTGGGGACGCACCGGCTGCTGGCCGGCGACATCACCTTCAAGGACCTGGGCCTGTTGGTGGTGGACGAGGAGCAACGCTTCGGGGTCAGCCACAAGGAGACGATCAAGGCCATGACCGACGGGCGTCGACGTGCTCACCCTGACGGCCAGCCCCATCCCCCGGACCCTCGAGATGGCCCTCACCGGGATCCGCGACCTGTCGCTCATCAACACCCCGCCGGCGGCCCGCCAACCGATCCTCACCTACGTGGGGGAGTACGAGGAAGCGGCCGTGGTGGAGGCCATCCGGCGTGAGCTGCTGCGCGAGGGCCAGGTGTTCTTCGTGCACAACTGGGTCCAGAACATCGAAGCGGTGGCCACCCGCATGCGGGCCCTCGTGCCCGAGGCGCGGGTGGTGATCGCCCACGGGCAGATGGACGAGGGGACGCCTCGAGCAGGCCGTGCTCGACTTCTGGGAGAAGCGCTACGACGTGCTCGTGTGCACGACGATCATCGAGTCGGGGATCGACATGCCCACGGTGAACACCCTCGTGGTCGACCGGGCCGATCGCCTCGGTCTGGGTCAGCTGCACCAGCTGCGGGGACGGGTGGGCCGGGCCGGGCAACCGGGCCTATGCGTATCTGCTGCACCCGGCCGACCAGGTCCTGAGCGAGGCCGCCTACGAGACGGCTGCGGACCATCGGGGAGCAGACGGAGCTCGGGCAGCGGCTTCAAGATCGCCATGCGCGACCTCGAGATCCGCGGGGCCGGGAACCTGCTGGGGCGGGACCAGTCGGGTCACATCGCCGCCGTGGGCTACGACCTCTACGTGCAGATGGTGGCCGAGGCGGTGGCCGAGATGAAGGGCGAACCGATCCGGCCCGCCGTCGAGGTCAAGATCGACGTCCCCTCCGACGCCCACCTGCCGGCCGACTACGTCGGGCGCGAGGACCTCCGGCTCGAGGCCTACCGGCGCCTGGCGTCGGTGACGGGGGAGAGCGAGGTGGACGACATCCGGGCCGAGTGGCTGGACCGTTTCGGGCCCCTGCCGGCCCCGGCCGACGGCCTGCTGGCCGTGGCCCGGTTACGGGTCGAGTGCCTGCGGACCGGGGTCCGAGAGGTCTCGGCCACCGCGGCGCGGCCCGGGCAGGCGTCGGCGACTGGGAGGCCGACGCCGGCTGGCGGCGCGCCTGGCCCCGTTGGCCCTGCCCGCCAGCGCCCGGGTCCGGCTCCGACGGGTGCGGCCGGAGGCGGTGTACAAGGAGGAATCGGGCCAGCTCCTGGTGCCCCTGGGTCCCGACGAGGCACCGGTGGAGGCCCTGACCGCACTGCTCCTGCTGCTCGTCCCCCCCGAGGGGACGGCGCAGGGAGCCCCGGCTGCGCCCGACGCCACGTCCGATCGCGGGGGCCGCGACTCGTCCCCGACGGTGGCGCGCCGGTAGCATGCCGACTGCCGTGAAACGCCTCCTTCTCGTCGTCGTTCTCGCCGCGCTCGTGGTGGGGGCGACGGGCTGCGACGTGTCGCCCCCGGCCGCCACCGTGAACGGGGCGTCGATCTCGCAGTCGACGCTGAACGCCGAGCTGTCGAGCGAGATCGCCAATCCCGGCGCCCAGTGCGCGGCGCTGCTCGAAGCGGGATCGTCGACGTCGCCCATCGGGGTGGGCACCGAGGGAGACGGACTCGCGGCCAACGCCGTGACGCCGAGCTTCGCCGACAATGCCCTCGAGACCCTCGTCCTCCAGCAGCTCGAGACGCAGGCGCTGGCCCGCCGCGGTGTGGCCGTCACCCACGCCGACCTGACGGCCGCCGCCACCGACTACCAGAGCCAGCTGCAGGGCCAGCTGGAGCAGGCGCAGTCGGAGAGCGAAGCGCCCTCGGGCTGCACGCTGTCAGCCACCAAGTCGCTGTCGAGCCAGCTGCCGTCGTCGTTTCTCCAGCGCCAGGGGACGTCGCTGGCCGACCAGGAGATGTTCGAGGTGGCGGTCGGTCACGTGAACCTGAGCGAGGGCGCCCTGCAGTCGTACTACACGGCGCACCTGGCCCAGGTGACACAGGAATGCCTGAACGTGGTCGTGGCCGACACCCAGGCCGCGGCGCAGACCCTGCACAACCAGATCGCCGCCGGGACGAGCTTCAGCACCGCCTCGACCTCGGCCGGCGCCGACCAGCAGGTGGGCCCGCCCGGGGGCGAGCTCCAGTGCGAGTACCCCTCGGTGGGAACGCAGCAGTTCGGGACGACCCTGGGTGCCACCATCGACGCCCTGAGCTCGGGCCAGCTGCTGGAGCCCCAGCCGTTGCCCGAGCAGAGCTCGACGGGGGCCACGACGACGTACTACGTCGTGGTCCAGATGCGCCAGCACGAGCTCGTGCCTTTCGCCACGCTGCGCAGCTCGATCCGGCAGGCGATCCTGACGGCACACGTCGCCGTCGTGGGAACGGCGCTCAACCGCCTGGTGAAGCAGGCCCACGTCACCGTCGACCCCCGCTACGGGGCGTGGAGCGCCACGCACGGCGTCACCGTCCCGACGCCACCGGCGCCGGCCTTCGTCCTGAACGCCAAGGCCAACGTGGCCACGACGCCGACGACCGGTCTCCATCTCACGATTCCCAGTTGACGGACCCCGATTGAGGGAGCCCCGTTGACGGAGGCAGTGGGCCCGACCTCCACGGCCGGGCGTCCCCGGGTGGTGGTGGTGGGGCTGGGCCCGGCCGGGGCCGAGTTCGTCCCCGACGCCGCCTCCCGCGTCCTGGCCACCGCCGCGCCGCGCCTTCGTCCGGACCACACGTCATCCGGCCGTCGACGACATCGCCGCCGTGCCACCGGGCGGGCTCGAGTCCTTCGACCGGCTCTACGACGGGGCCGCCACCGTCGACGAGGTCTACGCCGCCATCGTCGAGGAGCTCGTCTCCGCCGCCATTGCTGTTCGTGAGGCGGACGGTGTCGGGGACCCCGAAGCCTTCGTCGCCTACGCCGTCCCCGGCTCGCCCTACGTGGCCGAGCGGACCGTGGTCCTGCTCCGTGACGACGAGCGGGTGACGGTCGAGGTCATCCCCGCCCCCTCCTTCGTCGACCTGGCGTGGGACCGCCTCGGGATCGACCCGGTCGCCGCCGGGGTGCGCCTGGTCGACGGGGCCGCCTTCGCCGTCGAGGCGGCCGGCGAGCGGGGTCCGCTCCTGGTGGCGCAGTGCCACAGTCGCCAGGTCCTCTCGGACATGAAGTTGGCCGGCGACGACGCTGTCCGGGGACGACCCGTCGAGGACGGCGGTGCTCCTGCACCATCTGGGCCTGGCCGACGAGCGGGTGCTGGAGGTGGAGTGGGCCGAGCTCGATCGGAGCCTCGAGCCCGACCACCTCACCGCCGTGTGGGTGGCGGCGATGGTGCCACCGGTGGCGGTCGAGCTGGCCCGCCTGGACGAGCTCGTGCACACGCTGCGGGTGCGGTGCCCCTGGGACCGGAGCCAGACCCACGGGTCCCTGGCCCGTCACCTGCTCGAGGAGACCTATGAGACGCTCGACGCCATCGCGGTGGTGGACACGACCGAGCCCGACGTGGCCCCCGAGGCGGTCGATCACCTGGCCGAGGAGCTGGGGGACCTGCTCTTCCAGGTTTTCTTCCATGCCGTGCTGGGCGGTGAGGAGGGGCGCTTCACGCTGGCCGACGTGGCCCAGCGGGTGCACGACAAGCTGGTGGCCCGGCACCCCCACGTCTTCGGTGACGTCGTGGCCGACACCCCGGAGGACGTGGCCGCCAACTGGGAGGTCCTGAAGAAGAAGGAGAAGGGACGTGCGAGCGTCACCGAGGGCATCCCGGGCGCCCTGCCCGCCCTGGCCCTGGCGACCGCGCTGCAGCGGAAGGCCGAGTCGGTGGGCCTCGTGCTCGCCGATCTGGGTGCACGTCGCCGAGAGGTGGTCGACGGCGTCGACCACCTCGTGGCGTCGGAGACGGCGGAGATCCTGGACGACGCCGTGGGCGACCTTCTCTTCAGCCTGGCCGACATGGCGCGACGCGTGGGCGTGGATCCCGAGACGGCCCTCCGGCACCGGGCCGGGCGGTTCCGGCACCAGGTCGAGGCGAGCGAGGCCCAGGCCCCTCCAAGCTAAAGGTTATGGGTTCACTAATACAGGGACAGGAGTTCTCCTGATGCTGTCACGACTTCGGCCGCCCAAACTGGCAAATCGGGGAAGCCGAATTGAATATAGAGGGCGACTATCCCCACGACAGGAGAACTCACCAAACCCCTGGCGGAAGCGGCGAACTCCGCGTCCCCAAAGGCGAACACCCCGCCGTCAGCGCCGGCCAGGTAGTAGCCGTTTCCATCACCTGTTGCCGCCATCGCAACCACGGGAGCGTCGAGTTTCTTGCCGCCCATCGATCCGAAGAAATGCGCTGTCCCCAAAGGCAAATACTCCGCCATCAGCTGCAACTAGCCAGTAGCCGTTCCCGTCAGCTGTCTCTGCCATTCCCACGATCGGTGCGTTCAAATGCGTACCGCTCATCGATCCGAAGAAATGCGCGTCCCCAAAGGCAAATACTCCGCCATCGGCCGCCACTAGCCAGTAGCCCAGGCCGTCAGGCGTTGCCGTGATTCCCACGATTGGTGCGTCCAAATGTTTGCCGCCCATCGACCCGTAGAACGGAGCGTTTTGAAAGGGATACGTCGCCTGAAAAGCGAACACACCGCCATCGCGGGCCACCAGCCAGTAAGGATCGTAGTTGTTTGTGCCGTCATAGGACGCGATACCGACGATGGGAGCCGTCAGGTGTTGACCGTTCACTCCGAGGACGACTTGCGAGTTGGCATATACAGAGCCGGATGCAGTTGCAACATACCAGAATTCGCGAAAGTGCCGGCGGATGACACTCCGACGACCGTCGGTCGGGATGGGTGACGCCGAATGGGGTGGCTGTCGGTGGTGCCGGTGCCTGGTTCGGCGTTCGCCGGGCGCCCAGCCCACACCCAACGTCGGCCTCTTGGCGGCTTCCGTGGCTGCAGGAGGTCTTTCGCCCGGACAGCGGTCGGATCAACCCTCTACGCTGGCGCTCCGCATCACGGTGCGGACGAGCGAGTAACTTCTACAACACCAACCACAGGGGCATCACGGCGCATGAGCACGATCGAGCAGGTCCGGGCACGGGAGGTTCTCGACTCCCGAGGCAATCCCACCGTCGAGGTCGAGGTCATCCTCGAGTCGGGCGCGGGCGGGCGGGCCATCGTCCCTTCGGGAGCGTCGACGGGGACCTACGAAGCCACCGAGTGGCGCGACGGGGGGGAGCGCTACGGCGGGAAGGGCGTTCTGGGGGCCGTCGAGCACGTGAACGGTGAGATCGGGGAGGTCCTGTCGGGCTTCGACTCCGCCGATCAGCGGGGCGTGGACCTGGCCCTGATCGACCTCGACGGGACGCCGACGAAAGGGCGGCTGGGGGCCAACGCCGTGCTCGGTGTGTCGCTGGCCGTGGCCCGTGCCGCCGCCGACGATGTCGGACTGCCCCTGTACCGGTACATCGGGGGTGCGAACGCCCATGTCCTGCCCGTCCCGCTCATGAACGTGGTCAATGGCGGCGTCCACGCCGACAACTCGATCGACCTCCAGGAGTTCATGATCGCCCCCGTCGGGGCCGCCTCGTACTCCGAGGCGCTGCGGTGGGGTGTCGAGACGTATCACACGCTGGCCGGCGTGCTGCGGTCGCGCCGGTTGTCGACGGCGGTGGGCGACGAGGGTGGGTTCGCCCCCGACCTGCCGTCCAACGAGTAGGCCGTCGAGATTCTGGTGGAGGCCATCGAGGCGGCCGGGCGCGTACCGGGCGAGGAGGTCGCCATCGCTCTCGACCCGGCAGCGAGCGAACTGTGGAAGGACGGGGCCTACCACCTGAGCGGCGAAGGGCGGCAGCTCTCGTCGGGCCAGATGGTCGAGTACTGGGTCGATCTGTGCGGGCGTTTCCCGATCGTGTCCATCGAGGACGGCATGGCCGAGGACGACTGGGACGGTTGGGCGGCGCTCACCGCCGCCATCGGCGACCGGGTGCAGCTCGTCGGCGACGACGTGTTCGTCACCAACCGGGCCCGGCTCGAGAAGGGGATCGCGCTCGGGGTGGCCAACGCCGTGCTGATCAAGGTCAATCAGATCGGAACCCTCACCGAGACGCTGGACACGATGGACTGCGCCGGACGGTCCGGTTACCGCTGCGTGATGTCGCACCGGTCGGGGGAGACCGAGGACACGACCATCGCCGATCTGGCCGTGGCCACCAATTGCGGCCTGATCAAGGCCGGGGCTCCGGCCCGATCCGACCGTGTGGCCAAGTACAACCAGCTTCTGCGGATCGAGGAGGATCTCGGTGAGTCGGCGGCCTACCTCGGCGAGTCGGCTCTGGCCACGGCACGAGTGGTCGACGAGGGGGGACGGTGAAGCTGCTCCCGCGCCCGGGCGCCCATCGTCGCCGTCATTCGCTTCCGCTCCCCACGACACGGCGGTTGTCGATTCCACGACCCTCGTTGTCACGACCTTCCGCCATCGCCACGGCGGGTACGGGACCGGTCGGTCGAGCGTCGCCGGGCCCGGGCCCTGCTCGCCGCCGCCGCCCTGTTCGCCGCCCTCGTTCTGCTGGTGGCTCTGCCGTGGTCGACCCTGGCCGACCAGCACGCGCAGTTGACGTCGGCCTCGGCCCAGGTCAATGAGCTCCAGGCCCAGAACCGGGCGCTGTCCGTCCAGGCACGGGAACTGGCCAACAAGGCCACGCAGGCCGGACTGGCCCGCCAGGACTACGGCCTGGTGGAGCCCGGACAGAAGGCGTACGACATTCTGCCGCCGTCGGGCACGTCCGCACCGGCCGCCAGCGACTCCGGACACGTCCCCCTCGATGAACCGCCCGTCGTGCCCGGCTCACGCCGATCGCAGGAGTTGCTCGGGAGCCGACGTGGGGGCGACCATTCCTGTGTCGTCCTCGGCTGCGGCGGCCCGGTCCACGGCCGACACCGTCCGCGCCGCATCGCACACGCCGGCGGGGACTGCCCCGTCGACCGACCGGCGGTTTCTGGTCGCGGGTGGTGCACACGCTGGAGTTCTGGAGCTGACCGACCCGACGCCCCGTCCCGGTCAGCGAGGCGGACCGGGAGGTCGTGGCCCGCCTCCTCGGGCCGGGTCCCCTCGGGCGCCTTCTCGATCGCTGCTGCGGCAGAGGCGACGGCGCCCCGGTGGTGATCGCCAATGCCCCCCTGCTCGACGACGGCACTCCGATGCCGACTCGATTCTGGTTGGTCGACCCCGCCCTGCGCGACGCCGTCAGCCGGCTGGAGGCCGGCGGTGGCGTCCGACAGGCGGAAGCGGCGGTGGATCCCGAGTCCCTGGCGCAGGCGCATCGGCGGTACGCGGCGGAGAGGGAGGCGACTCTCCCTCCCGGTCACACGCGGTCCCCGACCGTCGGGCGGGGTGGGCGGGACACGGGTGGGGGTGAAGTGCCTCCACGCCCATCTGGCCTGGTCCCTCGCCGGCGGTGACGACCCCGTGGGTCGCTGGGTACGTGGAGCAACTGGGCATCGACACCACGGTGTATGTGGTAGAGCGGGGGTATGGCCGATGACATCGGTGCCGTGGCCGCCCTCGATTGCGGGACGAACTCGACACGACTGCTGATCGTCGACGCCCACGGGGCGGTCCTCGAACGGCAGATGCGGATCACCAGGCTCGGCGAGGCGGTGGACGCCACCCACAAGCTGTCGGCCGACGCCATCACCCGGACCATCGCCGTGCTCGAGGACTACCGACGGGCGATGGACACCTACGGCGTGGTCCGCGCCCGTCTCGTCGCCACCTCTGCCGCCCGCGACGCCGTGAACGTCGACGAGTTCTTCGCAGCCGCCGAAGCGGCCACCGGCGTGCGACCGGAACTTCTGAGCGGCTCTCGAGGAAGGTCGACTCTCGTTCACCGGAGCCACGGCCTCGCTGCCGGCCGACGTCGGGGAGCCGTCGGCGTGCTCGTGGTCGACATCGGTGGCGGCTCGACCGAACTGGCTGCCGGACTGCCGTCGGGCGCCGGAGCGGCCACGTCACCCGAGGTGGCGTGCCGTGTCGCTCGACATCGGGTGCGTCCGGCTGACGGAGCGCTTCTTCCACCACGATCCACCGCTACCGAGCGAGCTGGCCGACGCCCAAGAGGTTGTCGATGCCGAGGTGGAGCGGGCTCGTACCGAACTGCCCCCGATAGCGACCGGGGGGATCCTGATCGGATTGGCGGGGACGGTGTCCACGCTGGCCGCGCTCGATCTCGGGCTTCCCCACTACGAACGGGCGCGCATCCACCACGCCGTCCTAGACGAGGACGCGGTGGACGGTTGGCTGGAGCGGTTGGCCACCGAAGACAGCCGGGCGCGCCGGGCACGCCCGGGCATGGTCGAAGGCCGTGCCGACGTGATCGTCGGCGGTGTCGTCGTGCTGGCCGCCGTGATGACGGGCTTCGGGTACGGCGAGTGCCTGGTCTCCGAGGACGACATCCTCGACGGGCTGGTGGCCAGCCTCCGCTGAGGGGCCAGGAGGATCGAGCCTCAGCGGTAGGAGGCCCGGGGCGGCCAGGACAGGGCGAAGTCCTCTGTTTCGAGCGTCAGGTTCGGGTTGTACGCGGGATCGCTGCAGCAGGCTCTCGCCCCAACGGTCCTTCACGAACTGGATCTCCTTGGCGAAGCCGCGTGACGCGGGTGGCCGACGTCGTCGGGTCCCCGGGTGACCGACTCGTGGTGGTAGAGCGTGGCGTACGGGGTCCACACGACGCGCCAGCCGGCCTGGCGCAGGCGCAGACCGAAGTCGACGTCGTTGAAGGCGATGGCCAGATTCTCCTCTTCGAGTCCACCGACCTCGTCCCACGCCTCGCGCCGGACAACCATGCACGCCCCGGTGACGGCAGAAAGGTTCTGAGCCACGAGCAGTCGCCCGCAGTACCCCGGGGACAGACGGTCGCTCATGCGATGGGAGTGGCCGGCCACGCCGCCGAGACCGACGATGACGCCAGCGTGCTGGATGCGGCCGTCGGGGTAGTAGAGCATGGCCCCGACGGCACCGACACCCGGCACCAGGAGCTGACCGACCATCTCGTCGAGCCAGTCCGCGGCGATGACCTCGGTGTCGTCGTTCAACAGACACAGAACAGCTCCCGAAGTTGCCTGTACGGCTGCGTTGTTGAGCGCCGAATAGTTGAAGGGCCGCTCGTCGCGGATGACGGTCAGATGCTGTTCGTTCTCCCGGAGGTACTCGAGGGTGGCGAATTCCCGGCTCCCGTTGTCGATGACGACGATCTCGAAGTTGGGGTAGGACGTGAACGCCAGGAGGCTGTCGATGCAGCGCCTCAGCAGGGCGCCGTCCTTCGTGGGGATGATGATGCTCACCAGGGGCGGCGACGCCGGGAGCTGCCAGGTCACCCGGTTGTGGCCCAGCGACGGGATCCGGGTCACGTCGCCGCGGAGCCCCCGTCTCGCGAGATGATCGACCACGGCCCGTTGACCGGCATCCAGAGCGTAGGGCTTGGCCGAGACCGAGAGACGCTGTCGACTCGTCGTGGACCCGCCAGTGGTACAGGACGTGGGGAACGTGGACGATCTGCCGGGGTTCGAGGCGCTCGGTCACCCGGAGGATCAGGTCCCAGTCCTGGCTCCCCTCGTAGCCGAGGCGGTACCCCCCGGCGGCGACGACCAGATCGCGGCGGAGGAACAGGAGATGGGTGAGGTAGTTCTGGCCCAGCAGAAGAAGGGGATCGAAATCGGGCTTGAAGTAGGGGAGCTGCCTGCTGCCCCGGTCGTCGATCTTGTCCTCATCGCTGTAGATGACGCCGGCCTCCGGGTTCTCGTCCGCCGCCAGCATGGCCAGGGCAAGCGCGTGCTCGGCCAGCAGGTCGTCGTGATCGAGAGGCGTACCCACGTACCGGACGCCATCTCGAGAGCCGTATTGGAGGCGGCCGAGATGTGGCCGTTTTCGGATCGGGTGGTGACCTTGATGCGTGGGTCCCGATCGGCGTAGCGGCCGAGGATCTCGGCGACGTGGGGCTCGGTCGAGCAGTCGTCGGCGATGCACAGTTCCCAATTGGTGTAGATCTGGCCAAGCACCGATTCGATCGCCGCTCTCAGGTAACGAGCCGGGGTGTTGTAGACGGGGAAGATGATCGACACCAGCGGTTGTTCGGGCAACCGATCGAGGCGACGACGAATGGCAGCGCGGGCCGCATCGTCGATGGTGTCGAACTGCTCGACCCACCGGGCGTAGGTCCGCTCCTCCGGTTCCGGAAGACTCGCTTGATCTTGGGACCTCGAACTGGCCGTCGAGTAGCTTCCGTAGATTCGACGCAACAGCGCTGTGTAGCGGAAGGTCTTGGTGCGGCGGATGGCCTCGATCTCGGCGTCCCGTTCCCCGAGGACGGAAGAAGCCTGTCATTCTCGACCACCTTGGCTGAGACCTGTATGGGCAAGTGGCGTTCGGCTTTTGCTGACTCTGGGTCTCGTCGATACTCGAGCGACTGACTGGAGTTGATCTGCTACGCGGGAGTACTCGCGATTAGATCCTGGTTTTCGCTCGCCAGCGTGTTGTAGCGCTCGGCCAGGCGATCGCTCTCGACACGGGCGTCGCTCCGGTCGCTATCGCTGACTCACACCGGCGCAGCGGCGACAAAGGTTACGACACCCGCAAGCGCCGAGCTCGTGCCCCTTGGCGCGAGATCGAAGAGCTCGTGGTGGGTCAGGTGCTCCTCGCTTCCGCTGACTCTGATGGTGGAAGCGTCACCGGTGTGAATCACACTTGGTGATGTGTGCGCCACGCGACTTACCAGGTGCAGCCCTTGGGCACGTGAGGAGGATAGCACCGGCACTATCGCTGAGAAGGACGGCGTTAAGGAGGCGGATCCGAACCTTCGTGCTGGTCCCCATGCCGCCGGTGAGTACCTCCGGCCACCGGGCGGCCGTCCCTCGAATGATCATGACCAAGCTCAATGGTCGCCGGATCAAACGCGCTTTCCGGGGTGCGGCAGCCGCATTCCAGGGGTTGAGCGACCTGGACGGCAAGCGCCGTGTCGAACGTTTTCCCTGAAAGCCCGGGGAAGAAGGACCGTCGTCACGAGGGACATCGCCGCTCGGGACCATCAAATTTCGCTCACCGTCCCCAGCGGTTGGCCATGGGACGATCATTCATGCCTACCATCCGGGGGTGCCGATCACCGACCGCGTCCTCATGGGCCCGGGACCGTCCAATCCCTATCCCGAGGTGTCCGCCGCTCTTGGCCGGCCGCTGCTCGGCCACCTCGATCCCGAGTTCCTGGCCCTGTTGGACGAGACGTGTGAGCGCCTGCGCCTCGTCTTCCGGACGCAGAACGCCCTGACCTTCCCCGTGAGCGCGACGGGTTCGGGCGGGATGGAGGCGGCGTTCGTGAACTTCGTGCGTCCGGGCGACGTGGTCGTCGTGGGTGTGAACGGCTTGTTCGGGACCCGGATGTGCGAGGTGGCGCGGCGCCTGGGCGCGGTCGTGGTGCCCGTCGAGGCACCATGGGGGGAGCCCCTCGATCCCGCCGCCGTCCTGGCCGCCCATCGACTCGCCCAGGTGATCGCCGTCGTCCATGCCGAGACGTCGACGGGTGTGCGCAACGACATCGCGCCGATCGGCCGAGGGCAAGGGCGACGCCCTTCTCGTTGTCGACATGGTCACGTCGCTCGGAGGCATCGAGGTCGGACGTCGACGGCTGGGATATCGACGTGGCCTACAGCGGGACGCAGAAGTGCCTGGGCGTCCCGCCGGGCTGGCCCCGCTGACCGTGGCCGACCGGGCCCGCGGACGCATCGTCGAGCAACCGTCGTCGTGGTATTTCGATCTGAACCTGCTGTCGCGGTACGTCGAGGCCGACGGCGGTCGTGTGTACCACCACACGGCGCCGGTGGCCATGGTGTACGCCCTGCATGCCGGCCTCGGAGCCCTTCTCGACGAGGGCCTCGAGGCGTCGTGGGCGCGTCACGAGACGTGCGGCCGGCTCCTGCAGGACGGGCTCGAGTCGATGGGCCTGCGGTTGGTGGCACCGGCCGGGCACCGTCTGCCCCAGTTGACGACCGTCTGGGTTCCCGACGACCTCCCACCGGGAGCCGACGAGGCCGGCGTGCGGCGCTCGTCTGCTGGCCGACTTCGGCATCGAGATCGGGGCCGGGGTCGGGCCCCAGGCCGGGAAGGTCTGGCGGATCGGGTGCATGGGCCACACGGCGCGGCGCCGCAACGTGACCCTGCTGCTGGCCGCCCTGCGGCGAGGTGCTGGGACGGTGAGTGCACGCGGAGCCAGGGTGAGTCCGCTCGAGCTCAGTGGTTGGCGCGTCCGGTTGCGGACCCTGACCGAGGACGACTACGGCGAGTGGTTCGAGGTGCGGGCCCGGTGCCGGGACTGGCTCGTCCCGTGGGAACCCCGTCCCGACGGCTCGCCCACCACCCCCGAGGACCGGGCCAGTTTCGTGGCCCGCTGTGCGGCCCGTGAGCGGGAACGCCAGATGGGGACCGGCTACGGGTTCGGCATCTTCGTGGAGGGCCGACTGGCCGGCGAGATCACCTTGTCGTCGATCCAGCGGGGTCCGTTCCAGAACGCCTTCGTCGGCTACTGGGTCGACAAGGCCGATGGCCGGCCAGGGTCTCGCTCCCGAAGCCACGGTGGCCGTCCTGCGCTTCGCCTTCGAGGAGTTGGCCGTTGCACCGGATCGAGGTGGCCATCGTCCCCCGCAACCGCGCCAGCCGACGGGTGGTCGAGAAGCTCGAGCTCCGGGAGGAAGGTGTCGCCCTGCGCTATCTCGAGATCGACGGCCGGTGGGAGGACCACGTCCGCTACGCCATCACCTCCGAGGAATGGGTCGCAGCGGAGCGACGAGTTGATCGAGACGTGGATCAGTCGGACTTGAGCGCTCTGACGGCCTAGCCGTGCGAGCGAGGACTACGCGTCGCCCGAGACGTGGACCACGGCCGAGGAGTGGCGGAAGAACTGCTCGATGTCCTGCTCGTAGGTGTACGAGGCCGGTGGCTTGCCCACGCTGCGGCGCAGACGCAGGGCACGGATGAAGTTCTCGACCGTGCCGGCCGAGGTGTAGCGGCAGGTGAAGCCGGTCTTGGTCAGCCGCGACGTGTCGACTCCCCGGCCGTAGCGCAGGAGACCGCCGAGCTCCGGAGGGAAGTCGATGAGCCCGAGGCGCACCATCGGTGCCGCCGCGCTCTGGGTGCCCACCGGAGGGAGGGGGAGCAGACGGGTGCCGCACATCTCCGCCACCTCGCTCCAGGGAAGCTTGCCGGCGCCGGCCACGTTGTAGAGGCCGGGCACCCGGTGACGGGTGACGTGCTCGAGGCAGCGCACGACGTCGTCCTCCTCGACGAACTGCAGGAGCGGGTCGTAGCCCGGCCACCGACGGGCACAGCGACCGTGACAGGTTGGCGCTGATGGGGGTCACGATGTCGGTGCCGAGGACGTTGGCGAATCGAAGAACGGTGACCACGGTGGCCGGGTTGTCCTCGGCGAAGTCGCGGACGAGGCCCTCGACTTCGAGCAGCGACCTCTCGACCCGGGTCCGGGCCGGGGAGGTGCGTGACATCTCTTCGCGGAACCACACCGGGTCGGTCGAGGCCGATCCGTAGACCAAGGTGGAGGACTTCACGACCACCTGGCGGACCGGCGACCCGGTCTGCCCGGCGGCGGCCAGGAGGTTCATGGTGCCGATGACGTTGATCTCGTGCAGAGCCCGTCCCGAGGCTCGGGTCGAATCGACCACCAGGAAGGTGTGGACGATGGTGTCGACCTGGGTGGCCCGGACGATGCGGGAAAGGATCGAGTAGGTCTGGTCGGCCCGGACGAACTCGGTGCGCTCCAGGGCGACCGACGGTTCGCGGGTGCCCATGCCGAGAATCATCTCGACCTCGGGGTCCGACTCGAGGGCTTGCGCCATGCGCCCTCCCCAGAAGCTGTCGAGCCCGGTGATGAGGACGCGCCGCCCCATGGTGTCAGCCGAACCAGACGCTGCGTCGTTCGCGCAACATCTCGTAGAGGGTCTCCTGGAGGTGCATGCGGATGGTCTCCGCCTCCTCCATGACCCGGCTCTTGGAGTAGCGCTCCTGAGCGGGCGGGACATTGAAGGTGACGGGGTCGAGGACCCGGAGCTTGAACTTGGCCGGGAAGTAGAGCCCGAGTCCGAGGGGCCCGAACGCCATCATGTTGGCCGTGACGGGAAAGTAGGGAACGCCGAGCACCTTGGCCAGCCGGGGGACCCGGAAGAGGATGGGCATGGACTCCTCGGCGCCGACCACGGCGATGGGGATCACGGGCACGCCGGCCCGCATGGCGATCTCGATGAAGCCGCCCCGACCGAAGCGCCGCAGGCGGTAGCGGTCGGTGTAGGTCTTGGACGGCCCCTTCGTCCCTTCGGGGAAGACGAGGACGAGCTGTCCCTGGTCACGCAGGATCCGGACGGGCGTTGTCGGGATGGGCGGGTACACCACCGGCGCGGGCCCACATGGTCCCGACCCACGGTGCCTCGCGGAAGAAGTAGTCGGCCAGGCCGTAGACGGGGCGCCCGAGCTCCTCTTCGATGCCGTGCATGATCACCGGGGCGTCGGACGGGATGGCACCGGCATGGTTGGCCACCAGGAGCGCCCCGCCGGTCTTCGGGATCTTCTCGAGGCCTTCCCATTCGACCCGGAACCAGTGCTTGTAGAGGGGCGCGTAGAGCTTCCGGGCCAAGCTCCGGATGTGCTCGGAGCGGCCCCACTCGTCGACATCCGAGAGACGGTGGCCGACGATCGTCTCGTCGTCGGGTCGGGGCAGGGGGACGAGAGCGGCGCGCTGCTCGCGCTGGGCTGTCTCCCTCCGGTGGCCATTACGGTCATGGTACCCGGCGGCCTCCTCGGCGACGTGGGGCCCCCGCCGACGCCCGCGGGCCGGCCGAGGTGGCGGCGCCGACGTCGTCTCAGGGCCGGCCGGCGCCGACCAGCCCGAAGTACCAGATCGGGTCGAACTCGACCACCGTGCCGGTGTGGGCCGCCTGGATGATGGTGTCGGCTCCGTAGGGGCCCGATCCCACGTACATCACAACGTGGTCGATGCCATCGCCCCCCAGGTCGTAGAAGAGCAGATCGCCCGGCTGGACCTGGCTGAGCGGCACCGGGGTGGATTCGCTGCGCTGGAGCGGCGGCCGAATGGACCAGAGAGACACCGGCCGCCTGCCAGGCCAGCATGGTCAGTCCCGAGCAGTCCAGGCCGCTCATGCTGGCCCCGCCGTACTCGTAGGGCACCCCGAGATAGCGCTCGGCCGCCGTCAGGGCGACGGCTCCGGAGCCGTGGCGACTGAGAGTTGCCGCTCCCGACCACGCCGGTGGCCCCGGCCGACCCGGCGGCCTGA